>CBDIBD010000003.1:0-2210000 GCA_965276655.1 Acetobacteraceae bacterium | reverse complement strand
TTACCCTGGGGGGTAGAGCACTGGATGAGCTAGGGGGGCCCAAAGCCCTACCAAACTTAACCAAACTCCGAATACCCAGGAGTACAGCGTGGCAGACAGACGGCGGGTGCTAAGGTCCGTCGTCGAGAGGGAAACAGCCCAGACCACCAGCTAAGGCCCCCAATTCGTGGCTAAGTGGGAAAGGATGTGGGGATTCCAAAACAACCAGGAGGTTGGCTTAGAAGCAGCCATCCTTTAAAGAAAGCGTAATAGCTCACTGGTCTAATAGAAACCCTGCGCCGAAGATGTAACGGGGCTCAAGCCACGAGCCGAAGCTGTGGGTGCATCGCAAGATGCGCGGTAGCGGAGCGTTCCGTAAGCCGGTGAAGGGAGTGGGGCGACCCCTCCTGGAGGTATCGGAAGTGCGAATGCTGACATGAGTAGCGACAAACAGAGTGAGAAACTCTGTCGCCGAAAGTCCAAGGGTTCCTGCGCAAGGTTAATCCGCGCAGGGTAAGCCGGCCCCTAAGGCGAGGGCGAGAGCCGTAGCCGATGGAAACCAGGTTAACATTCCTGGGCCTGCCAGAAGTGACGAAGGCGAGTTGTTGTCGGGTCTTATCGGATTGATCCGGCTTTACGAGCCTTCCAGGAAACAGCTCTGGCGCATAGACCGTACCCGAAACCGACACAGGTGGACTGGTAGAGCATACCAAGGCGCTTGAGAGAACGATGTCGAAGGAACTAGGCAAATTGCCTCCGTAACTTCGGGATAAGGAGGACCCGTTCGTGGGCAACCATGGGCGGGTGGCACAGACCAGGGGGTAGCGACTGTTTAGTAAAAACACAGGACTCTGCGAAGTCGAGAGACGACGTATAGGGTCTGACGCCTGCCCGGTGCCGGAAGGTTAAGAGGAGGTGTGCAAGCACTGAATTGAAGCCCCGGTAAACGGCGGCCGTAACTATAACGGTCCTAAGGTAGCGAAATTCCTTGTCGGGTAAGTTCCGACCTGCACGAATGGCGTAACGACTTCCCCGCTGTCTCCGGCATCGGCTCAGCGAAATTGAATTCCCCGTGAAGATGCGGGGTACCCGCGGTCAGACGGAAAGACCCTATGAACCTTTACTGCAGCTTTGCAGTGGCATCAGGGGAGCACTGTGTAGGATAGGTGGGAGGCTTTGAAGCCAGGGCGCTAGCTCAGGTGGAGCCAACCTTGAAATACCACCCTGGGCTCTTCTGATGTCTCACCGCGGCCGGTCATCCCGGTCCGGGACCCTGCATGGCGGGCAGTTTGACTGGGGCGGTCGCCTCCCAAAGTGTAACGGAGGCGCGCGATGGTGGGCTCAGGCCGGTCGGACATCGGCTGCTGAGTGCAATGGCATAAGCCCGCCTGACTGCGAGACCGACAGGTCGAGCAGAGACGAAAGTCGGCCATAGTGATCCGGTGGTCCCGCGTGGAAGGGCCATCGCTCAACGGATAAAAGGTACTCTAGGGATAACAGGCTGATCTCCCCCAAGAGTCCACATCGACGGGGAGGTTTGGCACCTCGATGTCGGCTCATCACATCCTGGGGCTGGAGCAGGTCCCAAGGGTTCGGCTGTTCGCCGATTAAAGTGGTACGTGAGCTGGGTTTAGAACGTCGTGAGACAGTTCGGTCCCTATCTGCCGTGGGTGTTGGAGACTTGAGAGGCGCTGTCCCTAGTACGAGAGGACCGGGATGGACGCACCTCTGGTGCACCGGTTGTCGCGCCAGCGGCACAGCCGGGTAGCTACGTGCGGACGAGATAACCGCTGAAAGCATCTAAGCGGGAAACTCTCCTCAAAACCAGGTCTCCCCAAGGGCCGTGATAGACCATCACGTCGATAGGCCGCAGGTGGAAGGGCAGCAATGCCCGCAGCCGAGCGGTCCTAATCGCCCGATAGGCTCAAACAAGCCGGATCCCAGCGAACCCCGTTCGCCGGGTGGCAATCGCTCACACAACAAACACCATGCACAGCAGTCAGCCACACACCATGCACACATACGCGCCAGAACCCGTCCACAAGCCAATCCCCATGCCACAAGGCATCGGACGGGCTGCCCCGGACGACCTGGTGGCCATGGCGGGGAGGGAACCACCCGATCCCATCCCGAACTCGGCCGTGAAACCCCCCAGCGCCCATGATACTGCGGCTTAAGCCGCGGGAAAGTCGGTCGCCGCCAGGTCTTCCAGAACAGCACACGCCAACAAATCAACCAACGCGGGGTGGAGCAGCCCGGTAGCTCGTCAGGCTCATAACCTGAAGGTCACAGGTTCAAATCCTGTCCCCGCAAATTCCCTGGTCACAGCAGGTCGGACAGACCCTCCGACAAGACGATGGTTGCCCGGACGCCAAGTATTCGTTGAGACTGCGTGGGGTCGCCACACGAATATCGAATGTCCCCCAGCCGAGCCTTGACATGTTGCGCCGCCAATAAACGACCGCTCTTGTCTGCGATGATTTGCGCGAGAGATGCGATGGACGTCGGCACGCCCCTACAGACATTGAGGATCATCGACCGTCCGCCAGCCTGAAGATGGTCCATCGATGCCCGCAAATGGGCAACAACATCCTTCACGTGTACAAAATCCCTGGTCTGGCCGCCATCTCCATGAAGCAAAATTTCTTGTCCGGCGGCGATCCGCTTCGCGAAAATCGAAATGACGCCGCTATAGGGCGAATCCGGATCCTGGCGCCGGCCATAGACATTGAAAAATCTCAGCCCCAGCGTCGGCACCAGATGCACCATCGATGCGACGCGGGCATGCAATTCGGATCCGAGCTTGTCCGCCCCATATGCGGTCAACGGCGTTGGTGCCATGTCCTCCGCGGCAATCATCCCCTGCGTGTCGCCATAGACCGAAGCTGACGATGCGAACACCACGGGAATCGGACCGCTACCTCTCGAGGCGCGACGAGCAGCATCGAGCATGATCACGGTGCCGGTTTGATTGACCCTATGCGTCCCCGGCCAGTCCTCATTGCTGCGCGCAACCGAAGCGATCGCCGCGAGATGGAAAATTCCGTCAACACCTCGGGTAGCCGTCCTCACGACATCCTGTCGCGTGATATCGCCCTCGATCAACGTGATGCGCTCATCAAGATTGACCCGCTTGCCCGTCGAGAGATCATCGATCACACGCACGTCGTAGCCGTCGTCAAGAAGTGAGTCGCAGAGATGCGAGCCGATGAAGCCGGCGCCCCCGGTCACCAGCATCGACCGCCCCGCGGCACTCATCGCCCAGGGCCGGGCGCGAGCCGCCTCCACGCCGCCCCGATTCTTTGTCGCGCCATCGTCAGGCTTCCTCTTACCGAAAGCGGATCGACAATCAGCATTCCGGCGCGAACATGGCGCTCAGTCGTCCATGATCGTTTGTAGGGATCATCTCCCCTGCCAAAATCGAGCATCCTCACGTGCTCCTCCTCGATCAGGCGACGGATCATCCAGGCTGTCAGCACCGTGCCCGGCGACAGAGCGCCGGCCGCCTCGTCGTGCACAAGCTTGTGGAGTGTGGCGACACCGCCTTCGACAGTCCACCATTGGGCGGCGAGGGGTCGTTCTTGAGACGTCAGCACCGCGATTCGCAGGACGCCCCGTGAAGCGGCTTCCGTCGAGCAGGCGCGTAAGAAATTCGGGAATGGCTCCGGCGGTTTCCAGCTCCTCGCATGAACCGCCTCGTAGGCGGCAAACCCGCTTGTGACCGCGTCCCCTGGTCGGAACACCGTGATCGCGATGCCAGGATCGCGCTCTGCCTTCCCGAGCCGACGTCGGATCGTCTCTCGCAGCGTCCCCGGCCGATCCGCCAAATAGCGAGTCCAACCGCGGCCGAGCATCGGCTCGCGCCAATTCGCAAAGCAGTCGAAACGCATGGCCGATCGGCCCGCTCGTCCCCAGCCGCGGCTCAACCCATCCCATCCGGGCCAAGCGGGATCGATCGCGTCTAGCCGCAGAACCGGACCGAACCGCTTCCCGAGCAGCGCGCCGGCTGCCTCGAAGTCGCACGCGGAACTGGCAGGAGGCTGATAGAGACATGTGTAAGGCGTCGTCAGCGACTCCGTCCGGTTGCCGATGACCATCAGCGGCATCAGCAGCACCGCTCGACCATCCTGCGAAACAAGCAGGAACCGTGCGCGCGCCGATGACGGCAGTCCGGCCCGGACGACGCAACGCCACCATCCCGCACTCGACTGGAACGGCACCTCGCGCAGCAAGGCGAGGTCGTCGAGCGCTTCGAGCGGAACAGCCGCGACGGTCGTCTTCGTCATCGCAACATGATCTCGCTCCCGGGGCCGAAACAATATCAACCGATCGCGCGACACGATATCTCCCCGCCATGGACATGGACATGCGGATCACGATCGAGACGCCGACGCTGACGGGATCGGCGCTCGATGCTCTCGAAGCGGACTGGCGCGCGCTCGAAGCCCGCTGCGACTGCTCATTCTTTCAATCGTGGAGCTGGATCGGCTGCAGGATCGCAAGTCGCTTCGATCGGCCGCGTCTGGTCCGCGCGCACCGGCATGCTGATTTGGTCGGGATCGCCCTGTTCAATCGCCATGCTTTGCCATTCGCCCGGCGGGCCCTTTGGCTGCACGAAACCGGAGATTCCGCCGAAGACAGCGTCTTCATCGAGCACAACGGCCCTCTGATCGTGGGCGGACGGAAGTCGGCCATGCGCGCGATCATCCGTGCGGCCCTGCGGGATGCCGGCGGAGTCGTCGTCCTGAACGGTGTCGGACCAGACACGAGGCAGGCCGCTGAGAGTGTGGCACGGTGTCACGTTCGCAACATCCGTCCGGCGCCATTCGCCGCACTGGCGGGAACCAGCCCGTCTGGTTGGCGAGCCGGGCTCGGCTCCTCGACCCGTGCCCAGTTGAAACGCTCGCAACATCGTCTCGACGCGATCGGGCCGGTCAGCTGGCGGATCGCCACCGACGTCGACGAAGCGATCGCGGATCTCGACCGGCTTGCGACCTTGCATCAGGCGCGCTGGAAGCAGAGCGGCCTGCCCGGTGCGTTCACCAACCCCACCTTCCTCCAATTCCATCGTGATCTGATCCGGTGCTCCTTTTCTCGTGGGGAGATCTCGATCGGCCACCTGTCGGTCGGTAGCCGGGCGATCTGCTACCTCTATGACTTCCGATGGCGCGGCTCGGTGATCGCCTATCAGAGCGGGATCGATCGCGACGCCGCCGCCAACGTCTCGCCTGGCCTTCTCGCGCATGCCCATGCGCTCGAGCATGCGATTCGGGCAGGCTTCACACGCTATGACTTTCTCGCGGGCGAATCGCGCCACAAGCGTAGCCTCGCGAACGAATCGGTCGATCTCGCCTGGATCGAAGCCGCGGGATGGTGGAGCATTCGGGGCTGGCCGCAGACGGTCTTGCGCTGGATCAACGACAAGCGCAGCCACTCAAAATGAAGACAAATGATAAAGATCGCGGAACTACCGATCGGTGGTTACATTTGGTAAGCGTTCTGCTGATATGGCCAGAGAATAGCTGCAGAGAGGGAACTCGATGCGCCGATCTGCGAGCCGCTCGGTAAGCCCGGCCAAACCTGCCTTGCACCCGGCAACCAGCGGATCGTCCCTCGCTTGGCCCGCTGCGGTCCTGACCATCGCAGCACTCAGCGCCTTGACGTGGTTCCTCGTCGTCGAGGTCGCCAGACACCCGCTCTGACACCTCATTCCCTCGGTCAGCGATCGCCGCTAGTATGACGTGTTCGTGAAGAGGCGGCTTAAATGTCTACGCGGCCAGTAATGTGTGCGGCGACGATACTCAGCGTGTTGGCACCCGCCGCGGCGGATGCTTCGACGTTGACGGTTGGCCACGGACAACAATTTCAGACCCCCAGCGCCGCCATCGGCGCGTCACGCGGCGGCGACACGATCCACATCGCCGGCGGGACCTATTACGACTGCGCATTTGTCGCGCGCGACAGCCTGACAATCGAGGGCGAGGGCCCCTCTACTGTTCTGACGGACAAGACCTGCGGCGGAAAAGCGCTGCTCGTCGTCGATGGGAACAACGTGACGATCCGGAACCTGACCTTGCAACGTGCCCGTGTGCCGGATGGCAACGGCGCCGGCATCCGTGCCGAAGGCGGCAACCTGACCGTGTCAGGGGTTCATTTCATCAACAATCAGAACGGCATCCTGACTGCCGACAATACGGCCGCGAATCTGCGGATCAGCTTCAGCGATTTCGAGCAGAATGGCGTCTGCCTGTCGTCCGGCGGCTGCGCCCATGCCGTCTACGCCGGAAGGCTGGCGCTCCTGCACATCGACCATTCGCATTTCAACGACACCCGGGACGGCCATGACATCAAATCCCGTGCGCTCCGGACCGAGATCACCGCCAGCACGATCGAGGACGGCCCCAATGGAACGTCGAGCTACCTTGTGGATGTGCCCAATGGGGGTGCGCTGACTATCACCGACAGCAGGCTTGAGAAAGGTCCGAACTGCACCAACCGCGGCACCGCGGTGTCGATCGGGGAGGAGGGGGTCGATCGACCGACGGACGAGATCGTTTTGCGGCGCGATGTCTTCCACAACGACACAGGGCGGTCGACCACCTTCGTCCGCAACGTCACCGCGACCCCCGTCCAACTGATCGGCGACACGCTGGTCGGGCAGGTGCGCCCTTTGGAGGGGGATGGTTCGCGGCTTTGATCATCGCGACCAAGTCCCGCGCGCATGCAGCGCTCGGAACTCTCCACCATGATCTCAGTGCGCTCCGCAGCCGGCTCTGACATCTGGCAAGGTGCGTATCCTGTTCCATCACCGGATCGCCTCGCGCGACGGACAGGCGGTCCATATCGAGGAGATGATGGATGCCCTTCGCGCTCACGGCCACGAGATCATCCTCGTCGGGCCACCAGGCCTGCTCGACACCGGTTTTGGAGGCTCCAGCCGCCTGATCGACCTGATCAAGCGCTTCGCACCTGCGGTCACCTACGAAATCGGTGAGCTCGCCTACAATCTCCGCGCCTTCCTCCGCCTCCGCTCCGCCGTGCGGCGTCATCGGCCCGACCTAATCTACGAGCGGTTCAGCCTGTTCCTGTTCGCGGGGCTGTGGGTTCGGCGTGCGTCCGGCATCCCGCTTCTGCTGGAGGTGAACTCCCCCTTGTGCGAGGAACGGACCGCCAACGACGGCCTGCGGCTTCGCGCCCTCGGCGGTCGGGCGCAGCGAGCGCTGTGGCGCGGTGCAGACCATGTCCTGCCTGTCACCGCGGTTCTCGCGCGCATGGTGGCCGACAACGGCGTTCCCGAGTCACGGATCACCGTCATCCCGAACGGCATCGACGCGGCCCGCTTCGGTTCTGTGCCCACGACGACGGAAGCCAAGGTGGCATTGGGCATTCCGCCGCGGCTCGTGCTCGGCTTCACCGGCTTCGTACGCGGCTGGAACGCGGTCCATCGGCTGATCGACGTGGCCGCCGACCACCGTCAGCATGATCTGCACGTTCTCGTCGTCGGCGACGGGCCGGCGCGCTCCTCGCTGGAGGCACATGCGAGAGCCCGCGGCATCCCCGACCGGCTTACCATCACCGGCATCGTCGGCCGTGACGACGTAGCCCGTCATGTGGCCGCCTTCGACATCGCGGTGCTTCCCGGCGTCACACCCTACTCGTCACCCCTCAAGCTGTTCGAGTATCTCCGCCTCGGGCGAGCCATCGTTGCGCCAGACAGCGATAACATCCGTGAAATCCTCACAGACGGACAAGACGCTCTCCTATTCGACCCCGCGACACCAGAATCGATGGAGGCTTCCTTGCTGCGCCTGTGCACCGATCCCGTCTTGCGCGAGCGGCTCTCGCGCAGTGCGCCGCGAACCATCGAGAGCAGACAGCTCACCTGGGTCCATAACGCCCAACGCGTCATCGAAATCGCCGGCTCACTGTCTCCCAGGTAGAGACTGGCATGCGCAACCTCCTCTTCATCAGCCACCGCCTTCCATGGCCTCTCGACAAGGGCGAGAAAATCCGCGCCTGGAACGTCATCAATCACTTGTCGCGTGACTTCCATGTCCACCTGGGCTGCGTCATCGACAACCTCGAGGACCGGGATCACATTCCTAGACTCCGGAAGGTCTGCGCCAGTGTCGGCGCCTTTCCCATAGACAAACGACTGCAGAAACTGCGTGCGTTGCTCAGCGCTCGGCCGGGCAGGCCGCTCATGCCGGATTTCTACTTCTCTCCGGCCCTGAAAAATTGGGTAGATGACACGCTCGCGAAAATGTCGATCGACGTTGTCTACATCTTTTCTGTTGCCATGGGTCCCTACGCGATCCATCTCGACCATTTTGGCAAGATCCTCGATGCGCAAGACATCGATTCCGAGAAGTGGGCGCAATATGCCACCACGACGCGATGGCCGATGCGCGCGATCTGGGCACGCGAGGCTCGTAATCTTTTTCAGTACGAATGCGCTGCCGCGTCGGCCTGCGACTGGGCCTTTTTCGTATCGGAACCCGAGGCACACCGCTTCTCCGAGCTCGCGCCTCAACTCGCGGCGCGCGTGGTCGCAGTCGAGAATGGGGTCGATCTTGACCGTTTTTCACCGATGCTCAGGTTCGACTCTCCTTTCGGCAATGCACCGTGTCTGGTGTTCACCGGCAACATGGATTATTGGCCCAACGCCGATGCAGCGACCTGGTTCGCGCGCGATGTCATGCCCGCCTTGCGCGCTCGAATCAGCGGGATCGAGTTCTGGGCTGTGGGCGCGAACCCAGGTGCCGAGGTGAGGGCACTTGCCCGCCTGCCGGGTGTTCACGTGACCGGCAGGGTCGAGGATGTGCGACCTTATGTGGCGCACGCCGCCGCTGTCGTTTGTCCGCTCCGCATCGCGCGCGGCATCCAGAACAAAGTGCTTGAGGGAATGGCAATGGGTCGCCCGGTGATAGCCTCATCTCCAGCGTTCGAAGGTGTGCGGGCGCAAGCCGGCCGGGATCTGCTGGTGGCCGATCGGTGCGACGGGTTCGTCGACGCCGTCGTCGAGATAATGGAGGGCAAGCATCCGCACCTGCAACGGATGGCACGAGCGGCGATGGAGAATCATTACGCCTGGTCCGTGCTGCTCGGCCGCATGGACAGTTTGCTGTCTCGATCACGCCAACCGGGATCCATGGCTTGATCAGGGAGGTTTGGGTGAACCAGCCGGTCCCCGCCGACCGAGGAAAGCTCGTGCGGATCGGAGCACGGAGACGATTTCCTTCCCAAGTGGATGGGCGGAAATCATGAGACCTGCAAACCACCCTACCGCACCGCTCGCCAGCATCGCGCCGAGCGACAGGAGCAGGGAATACTGACGTGAAGGCATCAGGACAGCGATGATCGCTGGGCCGATGATCGTGCAGATGGTCACGACGCCACTCGGCACGAGCGCTCCAATGATCAACCGCATCCTGGTCCCGCAGATGCGGTTCACCATGATCTGCGAAGGCACGAACTCGATGGCGGCGCTGGCGACGGTGCCGAAGGCGGCCTCTACCAACGTGCCATGCGCCGCAAGAAACAGGACGGCCAGTTGCGCCGGCGTGACCGCGAGCTGAACGAGCATGCGCGCGCGCATGGCGCCCGTCGCGGCGAAGATTGTCGCGTGCAGCGCCGTCATCGATGTCAGCATGGCAGCCAGCACCACCACGTGCGCTGGCGCTGCCGCCCGGTCCCATTGCGGTCCGAACAACAGCCGGATCGTTGGCGCGGCCACCAGCGAAAGGCCCGCGAAGGCGGGCCATGTGATGCCCGTGAGCAAGACGAGCCCTTGCGGCAATGCCAGAGCGAGGGTCTCTCCGGCCCGGCGCTTGGCGGCGAACAGCGACAGGGCGACCGGCAGAATCGCGCTCGTCAGGCCTTGGTTGACGAAGCCGACGAGGCCCACGCCCTTGCTAAACTCGCCGACAGAGGCAAGCCCGCGGAAAGCGCCGATGAAGAGATCGGCTCCGTTCGGCGTGATCTCGTTGCAGATCAGGGCGACGGTCGAATAGACGCCGAACCCGGCGATCGGCCGCCAGCCAGCGAGCGTCGGCCAATGGCTGAAATGGCGCGGCCGGCACGCGATGCTCCCGATTAGCGTGACCGAAGAGTTGGCAACGCTCCCCCACGCCATGCTCATGGCGCCCTGATCTGCCCAGGCCAATCCAATCGTGATCACGCTCTGTGCCGCCGCGCCCGCGAGACCGATCCAGGCGAGGGTGCCGTAGCGCATCTCTCGCCGAAGCCACGTCATCACGACCGAGTTGAACGGGATGAGGAGGAGAGTGAGGCCGGAGATGAGCATCACGCGTGTCACCGCGGCATCGTGATACGCTCGTCCGGCCACGAAGCTCGCCGCGACCACGGCAGCGAACACGGCGAAGCTGGTGACGACACTGATGCCGAGAGCGGAGCGCCATTTGAGGTCGGTGAGGTCGCGCTCTTGGATCACATACGTGCCCACGCCGAAATCGCGGAGCGTCCCGATCATGACGGTCAGGGCGAAGCCCACCGTGAACAGCCCGGTATCGTGCGGCGTCAGCAGCCGCGACAACACGACGTTCGATGCCGCATAGACCATGATGGTCGAATAACGACCGAGGAAAGACGCAAACAGGGCTGCCTTCGGTGTACTCATCACGACGGTCAGACCGACGCGATACGGCGCGTCATCCGAAGCCTGGCGAGCGGGATGAGAAGAAGCCGCCACAGCCGGGCTTCTGCCCCTTCCGGTCGTCCAGCGATCTGCCAGCACAAGAGGACGGTAGCGCCAAATGAAAGCGATCCCATCGCCCCGATGAGTACACCTTGCGCAAGATCGAGCCTGATGGATCCAAGGCCTCCATGCCAGCCGATTCCTGCCAAATGGATCGCAAGGCTCGCGACGCCCAGACCGAACACCGATCGAGCAAGTCCATGAAAAGTCGGACGCAGGGCGATGTTCGTGGCAAACGCCAAGGCCGTCAGGAACGTTACCGACTCGATCGCGACGCAACCGGCCGTCACCAATCCAATCATCATGGGACTGGCGGTCCATGACACCGCCACGAGCAATGCCGTCAATTTGACGCCGGACATGATGACGTTCGCCCAGAAGTTGCGGCGAACCCACCCATTCGCGACCAACGCCTTGCTGCCGATGAAACTGAACGGGGAGAAGACACAGCTCCAGCTCAAGACGGCGACGACCGGCCAAGCTGCAGCCCATCTTCCGCCGAGTATCACCTCGACGATGGGACCCGACGCAGCCGACACGGTCAAGACCGCCGGCGCCACTCCGAGAAGGATCACCCCCGCCACCTCCGGAGCGTGATGCAGTGACGACTCGCCATCTCTCCGCGCCCGAGAGAAAGCTGAAAAGAGGGCATCGGCCGCCGGCGAAATGATTTCAGTGATCGGTAACTGCGCGATTTCCATCGCCAGCAGATACAGTCCGAGCTTCGCCGGTCCGAACAACGGGCCAAGGACGAACGGGTCGCACCTGTCCCACACCAGGCTCGCTGTCGCAGCAGCCCAGGTCCAAGCCGAAAACCCTGCCAGCTCGCGCCAGTGCAACAACTGGATCGATGGCCGGAACGGATGCATCCAGTAGCTCATCGCGACGCGTATGACCGACGTCATCAGCATGCCGGCCAGGAGAGCGGTGTAGCTGCGCCAGACGACCGCACACCCGATGGTGGCAAGAAATCCCCCCAAGCGCGCGGCCGACATGAGCTTGACCTCCATGTCGAACTGCATCGTGCGTCGGAATTCGGCGATTCCGACGTTTTCGCAGCCGTTGAGAGCAGTGACGCCCGCCAGCAGGATGAGCACCGCGATGAGCCGCGGTTCTCCGAACCAAGACGCGACGGCAGGCGCCATCGCTGCGATGACAAGAGCAGTCAGTAAGCCACGCCCGAGTTGGAGCGTGAACGCGGTCGGGTGAAGACTGAAACCCTCCTCACGTCGGCGAACCAAGGCGTCTTGCAGCCCCAGTTGGGACAGACCCTCGATGCCGTACGAAAACGTTGTTGCCATCGCCAGAAGGCCGAAATCCGCCGGCATCAGCAGCCGCGCGAGCACCAGTGTGCTGACCAGACCCAGCGATCGGGTTGCGGCACGCCAAAGCACGAGCCAAGCCGCGCCGACGACCGTTTTGCGGGTCAGTGATCCTCGTGCGGAAAGGTTGTTCAGAGCCATGGACGAAGTGGACTTTCGAGGAGCCTCTTTATGCTCGACTTGGGTTACAGCAGCTTACGGCTTTGCGGCGACGTTCCAAAGCGATCCACATGGTTCATGCTAAGCTCCCGGCCAACCTGAGCCGCGCTCCCGGCTCAGGACGGAGATGATTGGCTTTGGCCGGGACCGACCTCGGGTTACAGATCGCCACGGCAATCGAGGCGGTCATTCAGTGATCCCGCTTCCTACACCTAATCTAAAGGCCGACATTTGACTGCATCTGTTGTTACCATCGCTGAGCCCACGTTCGGCAACGGCCAACACGCTCCGTTCAACGCGGCTGTCATCCAAGCCGTGGCCTGCTCGGGAGCCTTCACGGGCATCCGCTTCGTTGCCGCGCCGGCCCAGCAGAAGGCCGTCATGGCCAGGTTGCCCGACCGCTGCCACCGCCTGATCGAGACGCACGCGGCAGCGATCGGGCCGCCCGGCGGCGTCAGGCTGAGCCGTGGCATTCGTCAGTTCGCGCTTCTATGGGGTGGCGTTCGCCAAACCGACTTCCTTTTAGTACTCTCCAGCGGACCCGAAACGTTCTTCGTATGCCAGCTTCTTTGCCTGCTTCGTCGGCATCTGCGGATCGCGATCGTGTTGCACGGCAACCTCGAGAGCGCGGCCGGGTGGCGTTCCCGCGATCCACGGCGTCGACTGTTCGACTATCGCGCAGGCCTGGGCGTCGCCGTCCATCCCAACATTCGTCTCGTCGTCCTGGAGCCAGCCATCAGACGTTCGATGGAACGTCATGATATCCCTGGTTGGGAGCGGACCAGCGTGATCCCGCATCCTGTGGACGAGGCTGAGTTCCGAGGAAAGGTCGGGCTTCCGGACGCGTCGTTCCTCACGCTCGGCTACATTGGACATGCCAAGCGAAGCAAGGGCTTCACGGAGTTCCTCGGCTTGGCCCGTCATGCCAAGACCTACAAACAGCCATACAAGTTCGTGCTAGCCGGCTTCCTTGCGGAAGATTTCCCGGCAGAAGACCTTCAAGCCGTGGCGTGTCCCGGCATGGAATTGTCACGCGAAAATTTCCTCGATGCGGTTTCCGCCATCGACTACGCCTGTCTTCCCTTCGACCCAAGGATCTACGAATTCACCGCCAGCGGATCCTTGCTGGATGCAGTCTGTGGGCTGAAGCCGATGATCGCGGTGGCCTTTCCGGCCCTGCTCGATCTCGTGACCGAATTCGGCCCCTTGGGTTTCGTGTGCGACGACCTCGAGAGTATGCAGGCGCTCCTGGCGGAGCCCGCACGGCTGTCAGACGAAGCAGCCTACGCCGGTTTTCAGGACAACCTGCGCCGCTTGCGGGAAAGCCGGCGACCCTCTGCCCTCGCCCAGCGTCTGGCGGTAATTTTGCAATAACTGGACAAGCCCGGCTGACCCGACTGGAAACGTTTGCACGCTGCTCAAGCCTGCTCGGCGAGAAGAAGCTCGATGATGCGTCGCCCCTGCCGAGCGAAAAACCAATCGTCGAACCGGTTGCTTCCTATAAAATGAAAGAACTTCGCTCTCTCATTTGCAGTCGGCAGTGGAAAGGTCGCATACGACGGGTAAGGCAGCGTGACGGCGCCCGTAGTATTCGCAATGATAAAGTTCGATCCTGATTGCTCGGTCCCCCAGTCACGCCAACGATGAAGCAGCGACTGCCGCATCTGTGCGTGAAACCAATGCAGAAGATCGATCGACGCACCTCCCTTTGCGAAACCAGCGAACCCTGAAGACGCCCTGACATATTTGAGTGTTTCGGAGTCCGCCCAAGTGGCAAAAGCTTGTTCCAATACGATCCCGACATAATTTGATTTAATCTCCGCCGATTCGCGCGAGTAATCGAGTAGAGACTTGATCGACCAGTTGTTGTCGGCATACGCGAAAGCAATGTTGTTGTTGATGCATTCCATGACCTCGCCCAGATCGTTCCCGATCGACAGAGTGTCGCAATCGATTTGAATGACGTAATCCTGCTCGGACAGAGCGACGACATAGACCAGACGTTCCCAAGTGCCCCCTCGTTGGCACGGACCGGGATCGATATCCTCCAGAACCACCAAACGGATCCCGGGAAAGTGCTCTTCCAGCAACCGATGACCGAGGTCCGGCATATCCCGATCGATGATTGCGACGATCTTGCCGAACCCAATGGCCCTGTAGAAGGACTTCATGGACAGTAGATACATCAAAACATCGGATTTCGCCACCATAGTAACGATAGTCAGCGGCCCCTCGACCACCTCGACGGGCTGCGTCTTCAGGATCCTGCGTATCTGCAAGTCGAAGATCCTGCGCGCGACATTCTTTCTGACCCGATACAGCACGTTAGCTTCCCCAATCCGCATGCCGGTTGCCTGATCGTTCAGTGTTTATCTGAACGTAACAAGGCGCAAGGCGGCCGCTTGCGCAGGCGTCGTGCACTTCTGCGGCAGGTTCTCGCCCCCGATCAACCGATCAGTTCATCATCCGGTCCAGCGGATCGTCGTCGCCTGGACCGGAGGTGGTCACAGCGATCTCCTCCGCCTGGATCGTCTTCATTGGGTGGTCAGCGCACACCTCGGCGTGATATGCGGCAGATCGGGTTCGCGCTTGGCCCATGACGGGATCACGTCGACCCTCCGTGCGGAGATCATCCGCCAGAGACGCCGGTTCGCGCGCATGAATGGTCGATCGGCGAGCCCCGAACTATACTGATTTAGGTCAAGGCAATGGATCGATATGGACGCCGTCCTGCTGCTGCTTGAGTGCATCGGCATGTTCCTCGCGATGCGTTGGGTCGGGTCCGGCCGAACCGGCGAGGGGCTGTTCAAATGGCGCCAACCGCCATCCATGCGAAAAGCCGACATCCGATTGCGCCGCTGAACCACCATGCGTGACCTCATGTTCCTCGGCTTCTGGATCGCCCTCCTGCCGCTCGCCTTTCGAGGTGCGCATCTCGGCGTCATGCTGTGGGCCTGGACCTCGCTTCTCGCCCCGAACGACCTCCTGTACGGGCTCGGCGCCGCCGTCCCGTTCGCCAAGGTCGCCGCCGTCCCCACCCTCCTCCTCCTCGTCTTCGGACCGGCCGGCCAGGCTCGCATCCGCGTCGGCCGCACCGGCCTGCTGCTCGTTGGCCTTGCCTGCGTCGCAGTGCTGTCGCAGTCCGTCGCCGTGATGGCCGACACCGCATCCGGCTGGGATCTGTGCGAGAAATATCTGAAAATCCTGGCACTCGGCCTCGCCGTCCTGTGGACGATGACCGACCGTCTGCGCATCCACGGCCTGCTGATGGCGATATGCCTCGGTCTCGGCTACATCGCCGTCGACGAGGGCGCCAAGTTCATCCTCTCCGGCAGCGGCCACAAGATCCTCGGATCGCCGTCGCTCGGCGACAACAACCAGATCGCGCTGGACGTTCTCCTGATCATCCCGATCCTGCAATATCTATATGGGGCCGCAACGTTCTGGGCCGTGCGGGCAGCCTGCGTCGGCACCGGACTGCTCGCCGTCGTCACCGTGATCGCGAGCTTCTCGCGCGGCGGCGCCGTCGGTCTCGCCATCGTCGCCATCGCCACTATCGCCGTCAGCCGCCGGAAGGGCGCCAGCATCATCCTGGTCCTGCTGGCCGGCCTGTTGGTCTCCCAGGTCGTCGGCAGCGACTGGACCGCACGGGTCGACACTGTCCAGGACGCGCGGGAGGACAGCTCCTTCATGGGCCGCGTGATCGCCTGGAAGGTCAGCACCGCCCTTGCCATCCAGCGCCCGCTCACCGGCGGCGGCTTCCACGCCATCCAGCATGGCGACGTCTGGGCGAGCCAGGCCGGCAATTTTCTTTCACTCGACATCGTGCCGACCGCACCCCAAGGTGCGATTGCTCGCGCGGCCCACAGCATCTATTTCGAGGTGCTCGGCGACATGGGCTTCCTCGGCCTCGGCCTGTTCCTCCTGCTGTTCGGCTGCGCCTGGCGTGACGCCGGGGCGATCGTGACGATGGTGCGAGCGTCCAGACGCGACGATCTCGCCTGGGCCGCCGACCTCGCGTCCAAGCTGCGCGTCTCGCTGCTCGCCTTCCTGGTGTCCGGCGGTCTTCTCAGCGCCGCCTACTACGACATCGATTATCTGCTCGTCTGCCTCATCGCCGCCACCCGTTCGGTGGTCGCACGCCAAATCAGCGTGGCGCACGAACAATCGATCTCTCGCGCGACCGCACCTGTCGCGGCCTAGATCCGCGTCCCGCTCGCGAGCGGCCCGATCCGCGGAATCGTTCCGTTGCCGATCCACCCCGCGCCGTGTAGAGGGGCATCAGGCCGGGTTCCGGTTCCCAAGGACAGAAGACGATGTGCGGTATCGCAGGCCTCCTGCGCGTGGACAGCGGCCCGATCGATCCCGACCGGTTAAACCGCATGGCCTCTGCTCTCGCCCATCGCGGTCCGGATGGCCAACGCCTGCACATCGAACCCGGCCTGGGCCTGGCGCATCGAAGGCTCTCCGTCATCGACATCGAGTTGGGCGCCCAGCCGATGGGAAACGAAGACGGCACCGTGATGACGGTCTTCAACGGCGAGATCTATAATTTCATGGCGCTGCGGGACGAGTTGGCCGCACGCGGCCACCGCTTCGCTACTCGCAGCGATACCGAAGTCATCGTTCATGGCTGGGAGGAATGGGGCGGTGGAATCGTCGAGCGCCTCGACGGGATGTTCGCCTTCGCGATCTGGGATCGAAGGCGGCGCCTGCTGATGCTCGCGCGCGACCGTCTGGGCAAGAAGCCGTTGCACCTCGTCGTCCTGCCCGGTGGCTTGGCGTTCGGCTCCGAACTCGCCTGCTTCGCGACACTACCCGGCCTGGTCCGGCGGATCGACCCCGCCGCCCTCGACGATTATCTGGCCCTTGGTTATGTCCCCGACCCTTCCACCATCTTCGCCGGCATCACCAAGCTGCCGCCCGCGCATGCGTTGACGATCTCCGTCGACGAACTGCGCACGGGGCGCGCGTTTCCGGCGCCCGTGCGCTACTGGCGCCCCGGCACGGCCGGCGCCCCCGGCAACTTCGCAGAGGCCGTGGCCACGCTTAGAAACGCGCTCGAGCGCGCGACTGCCGACCGGCTCGTGGCCGACGTTCCCCTCGGCGCCTTCCTGTCGGGCGGCCTCGACAGCGCGTCCGTCGTCGCCGCGGCCTCCCGCGACCGCGGCCCCGGCGCGCCACTCTCGACCTTCACCATCGGCTTCCCCGGAGCGGACGACGAAACCGGGCCGGCCGCTGCCATCGCGCGCCATTGCGGCGCCGCGCACACAGTCGAACGCGCCGACCAGATCGACTGGATCGACGCCGCATCCCGGCAGGGCCGCGTGTTCGGGGAACCTTTCGGCGACAGCTCGGCCGTCCCGACGGCCCAGGTCTGTTCGCTCGCCCGCCGTCACGTTACCGTCGCCCTCTCGGGCGACGGCGGCGACGAGGTATTCGCGGGCTATCGGCGTCATCGCTGGCACATGCTGGTCGAGGCCGGCCGCCGCACCCTGCCGAGAAAAATGCGCGAGGGACCCATCTCGGTACTCGCGCGCCTCTACCCGAAACTCGACCGCGCACCGCGCTTCCTGCGCGCCAAGCACACGCTCACCGAACTCAGCCTCTCGTCGGCCCTCGGCTATTACCGCACGATGGCGCGGACCGATGACGGTCGGCGTCGCTCCCTGCTTCATCCCGACATGGCTGTCACCCTCGACGGTCACGACCCCGCGGATCGCTTCGTCACCCTGATGGCTCAGTTCGAAGACACCGACGCCCTTTCTCAGGCGCAGCGTGTCGATATCGAGACCTGGCTCCCCGGCCAGATGCTGACCAAGGTCGACCGCACCAGCATGGCGAGCGGGCTCGAAGTCCGCTCGCCGCTGCTCGATCATCGCCTCGTCACCTGGGGGCTCGCCCAGCCGGCCCGGCACAAGCTGCAGCACGGTCGCGGAAAGACCGTCCTGCGCGCGGCGGTCGCTCCCTGGCTGCCCGCCGAGATCCTGAACCGGCCGAAGCAGGGCTTTGCGATGCCGCTCGACGCCGTGCTTCGGCAAGGCATGCCGCGCGTGCGCGACCGCCTCTCCGATCCGACCTTCCTCGACGCGGGCCTCGTCAGGCCCGATGCCGTGGTCCGTCTGCTCGATGAACACGCCAGCGGACGCTTGGACCACGCGCAGACGATCTGGCAGCTGCTGGTCCTCGCGGGTTTCGTCGCCACCGAACTCGCGGCGTGATGGCCATGCCCGTGCCTACGCTGCTGTCGGTCTTTCCAACCTTCGTCGACGGCGGCGCACAGATGCGGTTCGCCACGATCGCCAATGCGATGGGCGTCCGGTGGCGGCACATGATTGTGTCGATGGACGGAAGGCATGACTGCCGCGCGCGCCTCGATCCCCAACTCGAGGCGGTCTTTCCGGTCTTCCGGCCCATCAAGGGAGACGCGGGCCGCCTGTTGTTGCGGATCAAGGCAGCCCTTCGCGCGTGGCAACCCGATCTGCTGCTCACCCACAATTGGGGCAGCATCGAATGGGGTCTCGCGAATCTCCTGTCGGTCCGTCGCGTGCCACATCTTCATGCGGAGGACGGATTCGGACCGGAAGAACGAGCACGGCAGCTCCCGCGGCGCGTCTGGGCCAGGCGGCTGGCACTCCGCCATGCGGCCGTCGCCTTGCCCTCGCTCACGCTCATGGGCATCGCACGCGAGCGCTGGCGCCTCCCTGAAGTCGCGCTGCACCACATCCCGAATGGGATCGACGTGTCACGCTTCACGCCGCGAACCCGTGGCACGCCGCCCAGCCAGTGGGGCCTGTCGGCGGGCGGCATCGTCATCGGCACGGTCGCCGCGCTCCGGCCCGAGAAGAATCTTGGCCGTCTGATCGACGCGGTGGCATCGGCACGAAACTCCGGTGCGCACGGCATCCGCCTCGTCATCGCGGGCGAGGGGACCGAACGGGCCTCGCTCGAGCGCCTGGCGCAGGCCGCCTTGGGGCCCGGCCATTATGCCTTCCTCGGCCATACCGCGGACCCGGCGCCCGTGTACCAGCATCTCGATGTCTTCGGCCTGTCGTCCGACACCGAACAGATGCCGCTCTCGCTCCTTGAGGCGATGGCGAGCGGCCTGCCGGTCGTCTCGACCGACGTCGGCGACGTCAAGCGCATGGTGGCCGAGGCGAACCGCCCGTTCATCACGCGCTGCGACGCGGCCGGCCTCGCGGCCGCGCTCGGCGCGCTCGCGACGAGACCCGGCCTCGCAAAGGAGCTCGGTGGAGCCAATCGCGCGCTGGCTGTCGAGCGCTACGATCAGCGGCGGATGATCGAGGATTGGGCGGCACTGTTCGACCGGACCATCCAGGCATCCCGCCTTGGACGGTGACGCCTATCGACCACCGCACACAAGCCTCTTCGGCAAGACACGTGCGCCCTCACGATCGTCGAGCATCCCTGTCTGCTGCCTCGCCATCGACGCGGAGGAGGATTTCGACTGGGAACGGCCGATCCGCTCGATCGTCTATTCGACTGACTGCATGCGGCGGATCGTCGATCTTCGGGAGATCGTCGCAGCCTACGGCTTGCGGCCGACCTATCTTCTCACCTATCCGGTCCTCGACGACATCGAGGCCGTCCGAATCATCCGCCACCAATACGAGCGGGGTGAATGCGACATCGGGATCCAGCTCCATCCCTGGGTGACGCCACCGTTCGACGAGCAGCTCAGGGAATCATCCTATCTCGGCAAACTCGACGCAACGCTCGAGGAGAACAAGCTCGTCACGCTGATCGAACGTTTCCGCACGGTGTTCAGCATCCCGCCCACCATTTTCCGTGCCGGCCGCTACGGCCTCAGCCACTCAACCTCTCGTCTGCTCGAGAAGCACGGCTTGGCCATCGACACCAGCCTCGCTCCGAGAACCGACTTTCGCGGCGCCGGCGGACCCGACTTCTCTGGCTACGAATGCGATCCTTTCTGGTTCGGCGAACGACGATCGCTGCTGGAGATGCCGCTTTGCCGCAGCCTCGTCGGCTGGAGCGGAAAGCTGGCTTCGATCCTCTACAAGACGGCCGCCTCGCCGAGGATCGAGCGCTGGCATCTCACGGCGGTCCTCAGCCGGCTGCGTTGCGCGGAACGTGTCACCTTGTCGCCCGAAGGCAACGATGCCGCCGCGATGAAGCGATTTCTCCGTCACCGCCGCCGGGCCGGCCAGAACGTCTTCTCCTTGAGCTTTCACAGCTCGTCGCTCCTGCCGGGGCGCAATCCCTACGTGCGTTCCCGATCCGACCTGCACCATTTCTACGATCGTCTTTCGGAAGTCCTCGACACCATGTCGGCCGACGGTTTCCAGTTCGCGACCCTGGGCGAAATGCCGGCGGTCCTCGGTGGCGTGCCACCTCCATGAGCCGATCCGACATCCTGCTGATCGCCAACAACTTCCCCCCCGTGCGTGGCGGCTCGGGCTCGGTCTATGCGAGCCTCGCGCGCTGCGCCGGCGGCAGGATCAGCATTCTCGCCCCCAAGGTCAGCTACGCGGACGGCCTGCCATTGATCGGCTGGCGCGAACACGACCGTTCGGCTCCGTTCCGGATCACTCGCCTGCGTCTGCTGCGCACCATCATCGGCAATCAGCAGGGTCCGATCGCCAAAATCCGTCTGGCCGCCGCCGATGTCATTATACGCGCGCGGGTCGCCAGTCATATTTTCACCGCCGTCGCGCGCACCCGCCCACGTGCGATCTGCATCGGCGAGCTCTCCGCCAGCGGCTGGCTCATCGTCCTGCTGGCAAACCTCTGGGATGTCATGCCCGGTCTCCCGCGGCTGCGCCGCATCGTCTACGTACATGGAGAGGAGATCACCACCGCGGACTCCTACGATCTGGACTTTCGTCGCAGACGGCGAGCCCTCCTGGCAGCCGACCGCGTCATCGTCGTCAGCCGCTTCACCCAGGGTCTACTGCTCGATCTTCTTGGCGCTCGCGAACAAGATCGGATCGTGCTGGTCGAGAACGGCGTCGACACTGCGCGCTTCAGCCGAGCCGCGCGCAACGCCAACCTCGTCGAGCGTTACGGCCTTGCTGGCAACTTCGTGTTTGTGACCGTCTGCCGCCTGCTCGAGAAGAAGGGTGTCGACCAGACGCTGCGTGCGTTCGTGTCCCTGCTGGCGACGCATCCGGGCACGCGTTACCTCATCGTCGGCACCGGGCCCTACGAGCCGGCACTGCGAAGCCTCGCCTTCGAACTCGGGATCGACGCTTCGGTCACCTTCGCGGGCAACGTGACCGACCACGAACTCGTCGCGCATTACCGGCTTGGCGACGTCTTCGTGATGCCGAACCGCGCGCTGGCGAACGGCGACACCGAGGGCTTCGGCCTGGTTTTTCTCGAGGCCAACGCTTGCGGCCTTCCCGTCATCGCCGGACGCGACGGCGGCAGCGTCGATGCCGTTCGCGATCTCGACAACGGGCTGGTCGTGGACGGCCGGTCGGTGGCGCAGATCGCGGCCGCGATGCACCGGTTGCGCTCGGATCCGGCCCTTCGCGAAGAGCTGTCGATGAACGGCCTCGCGGCCGCGCGCGCGGCCGACTGGACGCGTCGTACCGAATCCTTCATCCGCGTCTGTCTCGACGGCTGAGGCAACGATCAAGCCCCCCGTGTCACGCCGCGAAACACCCGCAACTGCCCCTCGCTGACGGCCTCCCAACCAAATCCTTCCGCATAGGCCCGCGTCGCCGCGCGCGCGGGCGCGGCATCCAGCAGCAGGCGGATCGATGCGGCGAGGCCTGACGCCGTGTTCGAGGCGGCGACGATACCGGCGGCCTGGTCGCCCACCACCTCGACATTGCCCGGGATCGGGCTCGCCACCACAGGCGTGCCGCATGCCATCGATTCGAGCAGGACGTTCGCCCAGCCCTCCCGGCTCGACGCCAGGACGAGCATGTCGGCGGCACCATAGATCGCCGGAAGCGCCTCGGGCGCCAGAAGCCCGAGGAAACGCACGCGCCTTCCGACACCGAGGCGCTCGCACACGCTTCGGAGCGTCTGCTCGAGTGGTCCGTCGCCCGCGATCAGCAGCGAGACGTCGGGCGGAAGCTGCGCGAGCGCGCCGATCACCCGATCATGTCCCTTCCGCTCGATCAGGTGACCGACCGACAGAAGGGTGGGTCCTGTCAGACCAAGCACCCGCCGGGCGGCCTGCCGGTCCGGCGGCGGACGGAACAAGTTCAGATCGACACCGTTTCGAAGTACATGGACGCGCGCCGGATCGGCGCCCAACTCGACCAGGCGAGCACCAAGCGCCGAGCTGACCGCAATCAGCGCGTCCGCCCGCCGGAGCGCACGCCGGATCATCAAGCGTGGTCCGGCATGATCAGGAAGTTGCGTGACGTCAGAACCGCGTGCGGTGATCACCAGCGGCCGGCCGAGCGCTCGCGCGATCGCCAGCGCGGCCACGCCGTCCGGATAGACGTAGTGCGCGTCGACAAGATCAAAGCGCATACGTTCCGCCTCCGGACAGGTTCGAACCCAGGCCAATGCCGCACCTGCCAGAAGCAGCGGCGCCGCGCTCATCCCGATCCGCGGCACCGTGACGTAGCGAGGATGGTGAACCGTCAATCCATGCCGACGCTCGACGCCCGCCACGCGCCGATATCGATCCCAGCCGTTCAAGCGTGGCGCCCATGACGGGTACCACGGCACGGGAGCGAGCACTGTGCTCGCCACGGCGCCCGTCGAGACCAGTTGCCGCAACCGCGTCTCGACAAACACACCGTGCTGCGGCCGCTCGCCGTTCGGAAAGAGGGTCGAGAAAGTAAGCAGGTTCAAGGAGACGCGAGTGTCCGCATGAGCTTCTCGGCCGCGGGCCGCTCCATGAACGAAATGCGGCCGTCCAGAACCGGTCCGAGCAGCGCCCTCGCTTGAGCGGACTTCCCATCCTTCTGCAACGCGGACGCGAGATGGTATCGGATCGCCGGATCGCCTGTCTGGGATGCCGCCTGGCGCAGAAGTGCCAGCGCATCGTCCGTGTCACCCTGCGCGAGCAGCACCCAGCCCAGCGTGTCGGCGATCTGCGGCGTCGGTCCGATGCGGTAGGCGCGCGCCGCATCACGATGAGCGCCGGCGAGATCGTCCTGCTGCTGCTCGATCCACGCAAGATCGTTCAGTGCAACCGCGTTGTCCGGATCCGACTTGAGCACGGAGACGAGGCGCGGCTTGGCCGCGGGAAGGTCGCCGCTGCCGATCTCCATCTCGGCGAGGGTCTCCTGGAGACTCGCGGCACTCGGGTCGGCCGACAGTCCGGCCTCCAGCAGCGCCGCGCCGGCCGCCCGGTCGCCGCCCTCGACACGCGCGATTGCCTCGAGGCGGATCAGCGTGCGACCGACATCGGCGGGCCCGTCCTTGCCCAGCTTCGCTCTCGCCGCCGCGAACGCCCGCGCGGCCTCATCGGCCTTGCCCGCCGAGAGCAGCAATTCACCCTCCAGCAGCAGCGCGCGCCGATCGGCCGACCGCGCCGCCATGTCTTCGGCGCGCGCGATACCGGCAGCGAGCCCATCCCTTGCGGACGCCAGCCGGACCGCATCGGCTTGCAGCGTCGGGTCGTCGCGCGTCGCCGCGAGCCCGTCATCGACGAGCGACCGCGCATCGTCGAACCGCTTGGCCGCGATCAGCAGGCCAACGATCCCGTGCCGAAGCGTGATGTTCGACGGCGACCGCGCCAGCAATGCGTGCCACGTCGCCACCGCATCGTCGATTCGCCCGAGTTCGCGCTGCGCGTCCGCTCGCAGTCCGAGCTTCAGCGGTGTCTCTCCTGGCAGCAGATTGACGAGCGCCAGCGCCTCGGCGGCACGGCCCATCCGAAGATCCAGCGTCGCCAGGCCGCCGGTGATGCCGGCATCGCCGGGCGACGCCCTGTGCGCCGCCTCGGCCGCGTCGAGCGCCGCCTTCATCGCATCCGCCCCACCACGCGCCGCCGAGAGATCGACAAAAGCGCCGAGCAGCCTTGAATCCGCGGGCTGTTTCGCTAGGGCATCGTTCAGCAGGCCGGCGGCGCCGTCCATATCCCCCTCGAGACGCAGGACCCGCGCTAGGTTCACGGTCGCCTCGACCGATCCCGGGTCGCGCGCGTGGGCGCTCTGGAACGCGACCCTTGCGTCGCGCACGTCGAACTGGGCGAGCTTGACTGCGCCGGTCAGCAGGTCGATCTGCTCGGGTGCCGCGTTGGTCTGGCGCAGTCGGCCGAGCGCGGCCGCCGCTCGATCGATCTCGCCGGCACGCAAGGATGTGACGACTAGCGCGGCCACCGTCTGGCTCATCGACGGCGACGCCTCGCCCGATCCGGTCCGGGCAGGTACGTCTACCAGCTCGGGCTTCGGGCTCCGGTCGAGCGCCTTGGAAAGATCATCGGCGGCAAGGTCGGGATCGTTCTCGCCCAGAGCGATCGCGGCCAGGCGGTCGAGGCCACGCGGATCGTTCTTGCCGCCCGCATCGCCGGCGCGGCGCAAAGTCGCGTCGGCACGGGTGCGGTCGCCCGCCATCGCATAGGCCTGGCTGAGCAAAGCCAGCACATCCGGATCAACCCGGCCGGGAACGTCCCACGGCTCGAGCAGATGGATCGCGTCGGCGGGACGATGATCCCCGAGTTCGAGGGATCCAAGCAGAATGGCACCCGCGCGGTCATCCGGATGTCGAAGGCCGAAATGCTCGGCGGCCGCCAGCGCCTGCTGCGGCTGGCCGATCCGTGCCTTGACAGTGGCGATCAGGAGGTCCGCCCGTGGGAACCGGTCGATCGCGGCTCCGACCTGCGTCAGCGCCTCGTCCGCCGCATTCCAGCGGCCGGCCCGCGCCTCGAGAACGGATGACAGCATGTTGGCAAACGGATCGCGCGGGGCGATGGCCAGGCTGGCGTCGACATCGCGTCTGGCGTCTCCATCGTTGTGGATGCCGATCAGCAGGTTCGCACGCGCGAGACGAGACGGCACCGAAGCCGCGGTGACTGGCCCCACCGCAGCAATGGCGGCATTATAGGCCTTGATCGCGCCAGCCGTCTCGCCCGCCTGGGCGAGCAGTTCGGCACGCAACTGCAGAGCGGCCGAGAAGGCCGGATCCGTCACCAGCGCGTCATCGACGGCGCGACGGGCGCCGTCGAGATCGCCCACGGCACGCGCGACCCTGGCCGCGTTCAAGGCGGCATCCTTCGACCCCGGCGCCGCCCGTCGCGCGGCATCGGCCTCCTCACGCGCCAGCAACGGCTGCTTGCCTGCCAATGCCGCCATTGCCCTGGCAATGTGCAACGTCGCCGACTGGCCCGGGTCGAGCCCGCGATCGTCGTCATCACGAAGCACGACGTCGCCATGGCCCTCACCGACGAGCGCCTCGGCCAGGAACGGACGGACCGCGTGCTCGTCGGCCCCGCGCTCTGCGGCCTCGCGCAGCTCGTGCTCCGCAGCGATCGGATCGCCGAGCTGGAGCTGAACCTGGCCCAGGCGAAGATGCGCCTCCGCGCGGTCCGGATGATTGCGCACGATCTGCCTCAGCGTGAGCTGCGCGCCCCGCAGATCACCGCGCTGCAGCATCGATCGGACATCCGCCATCGGATCATGCGTCCACCGGTGGTAGCCGACCCCGGCGGCGAGCGCGAACACGAGCAGGGCAAGGATGATGAGACGAGCACGACGCATGATTTCGTTCCGCTTCTGATCGGCCCTTCCGCCATTGCGCGGGAGCGCGTCACTCATGGGCCGCTTCGGCGGCCGTGGCACGGCCGAGCCCGTGCGTCAGCAGAAGGTCATAGAGCGTCGGTCTGCTCACACCCAGCAGGCGGGCCGCCACGGCGAGCTTGCCGTCGCTGCGCGCCAACGCGCGCGTCAGCAGATCGCGCTCGATGCGCAGCCTGGCTTCACGCAAGTCGAGCGACGCCGTCTGTTGGGCGGCCAACTCGAGGTCGGCAGCCTCGATCAGCTTCGCATCCGCCATGATCACCGCGCGCTTCATTCGGTTCTCGAGTTCGCGGACATTGCCGGGCCACGCGTGGGATTCGATGGCGGCAGCCGCGTCGTCGCCGAAGCCGCGAATGTCGCGGCGGAATTCCGCATTGAAGCGATTGAGAAAGAAGCGCGCCAGCAGCAGGGCATCGCCAGGACGTTCACGCAGCGGCGGGATCCGGACTGTGACCGGATTGAGCCGGTAGAAAAGGTCCGAACGGAACCGGCCCTCCGCAACAAGCGCATCGAGTGACATGTTCGTCGCCGAGACCACCCGTACATCCACCGGAATGGTCGTGCGACCGCCGACGCGCTCGATCACCTGTTCCTGCAGGAAACGCAGCAGCTTGACCTGCAGCGGCAGCGGCAGATCGCCGATCTCGTCGAGGAACAGCGTTCCCTTCTGCGCGCTTTCGATCTTGCCGATGCTGCGCGCCACCGCCCCGGTGAAGGCGCCCCGTTCATGGCCGAACAGCTCGCTCTCGAGCAGGTTCTCGGGAATCGCGCCGCAATTGATCGCGACGAACGGTCCTTTCGATCGCGTGCCGAGTTCGTGCAGCGCCTGCGCGAGCGCCTCCTTGCCGGTTCCGCTCTCGCCCGCCAGCAGCACCGTCACGCCGGTGGGCGCCAGTCGCTCCACGTCGCGGCAGACCTTCAGCATCACGCCGCTCTGCGTGACGATGCGCTTGATCGGCCCTGAAGGCACCACGGATGCCAGCCGTCGATTTTCCCGTTCCAGGTCAGCCACATGGCGTGCACGCGCGACAACACCCTGCAACAGCTCGATCTCGCCGGACTTCTCGCAGAAATCGTACGCGCCAATTCCGATCGCGCGCAGCGCGTGCGAGCGGTCGCCGTGGCTGGTCGCGACGATCACCTTGGTATGCGGCGCGCGCGCCAGGATCTCGCCGATCGTGGCGAACCCTTCCGAGACACCGTCCGGATCCGGCGGCAGTCCCAGATCGACGATCGCGACCGGTGGCTGCTCGCGCGACACGATCGCGAGCGCCTGGGCGCGATCGCCGGCAAACAGCGTTCGCGTGCCGTCGAAGGCCCAGCGATACTGGCCGCACAACCCGGGATCGTCCTCGACGATCAGAAGTTTCGGCAACGCATTGTCGGAAGCGAGCATCATCGTCAGCCATCGTTACGCTGAAAGCTTAAAATTCTCCACCCGCTCGACGAACCGAAGCAGCAGCCGCATCGTGGTGCCTTCCCCTTCGCGGCTCATCACCACCAGATCGCCGCCATGACGCCGGATCAATTCGCGGGACTGGAAGGCCCCGATGCCGCTGCCGCCTTCGGTGCGGCTGCTGAACGGCCGGAACAGCTCATCCCTGATGAACGCGGCCGTCATCCCCGGCCCGTCATCGCTGATGTCGACCTGCACCCGGCTGCCCTGCCGGTCCACAGCCAAGCGGACCGTGCCGGCAGGTCCCGCCGCGGTGACCGCATTGTCGATCAGGTGGGTCAGCACGGCATCGAGATCGGCCTCCGCCATCGCGACCAGCCAGTCGACCGAAGCCGGCGCGACGATCCGGATCGCGCGTCGTGCGGCGCAGGCCGCTTCGAGCCGGGGCCATAGCGCTGCGGCCGCCGGCTCCGCCGTGCCCTCCACGAGCTCGAGACGCCGGATCAGGGCGCCGATCTTGCGGACGGACGCGTCGATCGTCGCCAGCATGTCGGACTGGAATTCAGGATTGCTGATATGCGTGCGCGCGTTGGCCGTCAGCAGCCGCAATTGTCCGGCGACATTCTTGATATCATGCGCGACGAAGGCGAAGCGTTCGCCATAAGCACGCAGGTCGCGGGTCTCCACCAGCGTCCGCATCGCCCGCTGCTCGGCAAGCCTCGTCGCGACCTCGCGCGCTACCACCCCGAGCAGGGCTGTCACCTCCTCGTCGACCCGGAACGGGCCGCGCGGAGGTGCCAGGAGCACGATCCCGGCGGCCGGACCGTTCGCCTGCCCGGGCAGCGCGATCGCCAGCCAGAGGCGCAGGCCGGCGAACGGCGGGCAGCCGACGAGATCCTGGTCGAGCTCCAGACACGGGTTCGTGGCGATCGCCGCCGGCAGAGGATGTCCCGGCGGGACGGGACCGGTCGCCGGCAGGTTCCATGAGCCGGCCCAGCAGAAGCCGCCGTGCCCAACCTCGCTCTCGAGCAGAAGCCCCGCCGGACTGTCGACGATGTCGGCGAGAGCGCGAACCGCGCGCTCGCGCAATCCGTCCGGATCCGAACTGTCGTGCGCCGACAACGTGGCGATGCAGGCCAGCCATTCACGCCGGTAATCATAACGGTATGTGAAGAAATGATCCGCGACCAGACGAGCCATCCAGTGCCGCGTCGAGGCCGACACCAGAACGGCCGCCATGCCGATCGCGCCGCCGAACACGAGGCAAACCTCGATGAGGGTCGTCCAGCCGGGATCCGGTGCCCAGCGCGAATGGCCGACCAGCTCCGCGACGGCTGCGAGCGACATCAGGAACACGCCGGTCCCCATCAGTACCACCGAATGGAAGGCGGCGGCGCGCGAAGCATGCAGCGTGACCTTCCAGTCCCGGTTTCGCGCCGCGGCGACCGCGAGCAGCGGAGCGACCAGGATCGCGGCGGCGGCCCTGCCGCCGACCAGCCCGGCCGCCTCACGATGGAACAGGACCGCGTCGGCGCACAGCACGAGGTCGAACAGGGCGAGACCGCCAAGTGCCACGCACGCGAGCCCGACGTGCCAGCGACGGTCATGATCAACGCCGCGATAGAGGTTTTCGGTCAGGACCAGCTGCCCGACCGCGAGCAGCATCCTGAGCGGTATCACCGCCGACGGGCCGGCCCACAGCACGGACGCGACCGACGCGAGCACGAGCACCAATCCGACCCAGGCCAGCCGGACGGCACGGACCCGGTCTCCGATCGTGCGACGATACAGATAGAGCGTGACCGCATACCAGGCGCCGGCGCGCACGATCTCCAGCAGGGCGGGCGTCCGGCTCGACCAGCCCGGGAAGACGGCTACCGACGCGGCCCAGGCGGCTGTCGCGATCGACGCGGCGGCGAGAAGCCACCCTGCTCGGCTGCGACGCGCTTGAGCGAGGATGATCGCGCCCAGCAGCAGATAGATGGCGGCGCACGACGCGTACGTCAGCAGGACGATCATTTCTTGACCATAATGGCCTACGTCGCCGATGGCGACGTAATTCAGCGCGCTCCGATCTGGAACAGGATGACGCGGACGGTCGAGACCATGATCGAAAGGTCGAGAGCCAGCGATCGGCGGCGCACATAGTAGAGATCGTACGAGACCTTCTCGCGCGTCTCGGCCTCGCTGGCGGTGTAGGAGCTGTTGACCTGCGCCCAGCCGGTCAGCCCTGGCTTGACGGCGTGGCGAATATCGTAACCCGGGATGACCGCGCGGTACCGCTCGACGAATTCGGGCCGTTCCGGACGCGGACCGACGATGCTCATCTCGCCCCGGATGATGTTGATCAGTTGGGGAAGCTCGTCGATCCTGACCTTGCGTATGAAACGGCCGACCATCGTGGTCCGCGCGTCGCGAGGCTGCGCGAAGCGTGCGACCCCATCGCGTTCGGCGTCTGTCCGCATGCTGCGGAACTTGAGGATGGTGAAGCACCGGCCGCCGAGCCCGATCCGCTCCTGCCGATAGATCACCGGTCCCGGACCGCCGATCGCGATCGCGATCGCCGTGACGATCATCAGCGGACCGGCGGCGAACAGAAGGACGCCCGCGATTGTGATGTCGATCGCGCGCCGCATCCCGTCCACGAACCCCTTCGAGGCGGGCGGAACATGGACCGCCCCCGGCGCGTCGCCGAGCGCGTCGACATCGACGCGCCCGAGATGACGCTCCCAGAAGGTGGCGGCGTCGGTCAGCCGGGCGAGCCTGCCGGCCCAGACGGCCGGCACTTCCCCGATCACGTCGCCCTCGGTCGCCATGACGATCCGCAGGAAGCTCAACCGGCTCGACGCCAGCGGCGAAGGCGACGACGCGATGGTCGCGCGGAACAGTGCCGGCCGCATTTCCGACATCGCCTTAACGGTGCTCCGGGCGGACGGTCCGTCACCCAGGACCAGCACCTCGCGGACCAGCAATCCGCTGCGCACGCAAGCGGCATAGAGCAGCCGCGTGCCGACGAGCAGGCCGAGCCACATCGCGAGCAGTTCGCCAAGCCAGGCGGGCCGCGCGCCGAGCAGGGCACCGGCGTCGATCAGGTCGGCCGAGCTCGCCGCCCAGAGGATCATGACAGTGCCAAGGGCCGCGACGCAGGCCGCCGGGAGCAGCGTGCGCGTCGCTAGGATGAAGGACGGCTTGTAGAGGCCCACGACGATGCACAGCAGTCCCGCGAGCAACGACAGCAGGCAGGCGCTGTCCGCCGCATCCGCATGCGCCGCCGCCGCCGGCACCAGTGCCACATGATCGAGGGCCGCAAGAAACAGCAGGAAGCAGACAAGGGTCTCGAATGCCCACAGCACGACCATGTCGGCCAGGACATATTGTCCAAAGATACGAGTCATGACTCTGACGTCTCCGCAGGCGACAGCCATCCCCGATTGCGGAGAACGGCCGCCGCATGTTCATTGCTGATGCAACACCAACGGCGACACGTGCGCCGGACAGCCAGACCTCGCTCGGAACCATGATCGCCAGAGGGCGGAACTCGCTCGCCACCGGGGCTGCGAACGCACTCGACTTGCGGCATGCAAGACTGGCATCCGGCCAACGGCGCTAACGGCCAACCGCCTCTCGGGCGTCTCTATTTTGTTACATCCGCCACACAGCCGGGTCAAGATGGTTTTTGAGGAGTCAGCCGGTTTCTCGTTACTTTATCCGCATCTGTCTCAAAACATGTGACGTTATGCCATGATATGATGTTAGTTTCCTGGACAAGGGCGTTTCGCTCAACTAAGGACGTGGCTGTGCAGAGCCGGGTCCGGGGATGTCAGAAATGAGAACGCGGCCCAGCCGCGGCGGCCAACAAGGGTCGGCAGCAGTGTCGGCCTTTCTCTGCCGCGGTCTGTCAGCCCTGACCGTGCTGCTCGTCGCCCTGCTGTCCGCGGGCTGCATGGACCGCACGGCATCGGACGCGCCGGCGGCGTCCGCGTCGGCGACCTCCGCGCCGTACGTGATCGGTCCGGGCGATCATCTCGGCGTATTCGTCTACGACAACCCGCAGATCTCCGTCACCGACATCCCGGTCCAGCCCGACGGACTCATTTCGCTGCCGCTGATCCAGGACCTGCCGGCGACCGGCCGGACGCCGGCGGAACTGTCGCACGAGATTGCCAGCCGGATCGCCAAATACGTCAAGGATCCGAACGTGACCGTGATGGTCCACGATTTCGTCGGACCGGTCGACCGGCAGATCAGGATCATCGGGGAGGCGGCGGACCCGCAGGCGATCGCGTATCGCGAGCACATGACCCTGCTCGACGTGATGATCCAGGCGCGTGGCCTGACCCGGTTCGCCGCTGGCAACCGGGCCGTCATCGTCCGTCGGGTGGCACCGGGTCGGGAGATCACCTTCAAGGTGCATCTCGCCGACCTGATCAAGGACGGCGACGTGTCGGAGAATGTCGACATGCAGCCGGGCGACACGTTGATCATCCCGCAGGCCTGGTTCTAGCGGCGTTGGTGCCCCATGGATGATCTGCGCGCCGAGATCGCCCATCAGTTCGCGATCCTCCTGCGTCACAAATGGCTCGCCGTCGGCCTCGCCTGGCTCGTCTGCGCCGCCGGCTGGATCGGCGTCTCGTCGATGCCGAACCGCTACCAGTCCGACGCCCGCGTCTACATCGACGCGGACGCCGTTCTCACACCCCTGCTGCGCGGCCTGGCGCTCGACAATTCGCTCGCCTCCCAGATCGAGGTCCTGCAGCGAACCCTGCTCAGCCGGCCGAACCTCGAGAAGCTGATCTCCAAGACCGACCTCTCTCTCCGGGTCGGCGGTCCGAGCGACCTCGAGCGCATGGTGGCCGGGCTCGCGAACCGGATCGCGGTCGTGCCGCAGTCCAACGACCTCTTCACCATCACCTACCGCGACACCGATCCGCACCTCGCCTATGACGTTGTCCGAACCATTCTCGGCATCTTCATCGAGGAGAAGGCGGGCACCAGCCGCAGCGACATGACGAACGCGCGCGCCTTTCTTGGCGAGCAGATCGCCAGCTACGAGCGTCAGCTTCGTCAGGCCGAGGCCAAGCGCGCGGACTTCCGCGCGAAATATCTCGAGCTCCTGCCGGCCGTCTCGGGGACCAGCGGGCTCGACCAAGCGCGCTCCGACCTGCGCCGCCTGAGTGGCGAGCTTGCCGATGCGCAGGCGCGCCGTCTCGTTCTCGGACAGGAGCTCGCCGCCACCGCGGCGACCGTCGTCACCGAAACCGACCCGGGCGGTCCGGGCGGCAATGCCTCGCTCGCAGAGGCGCAGGCGCGCTTGCGCGAGCTGCGCACGACCCTGACCGACCAGCATCCGGACGTCATCCGTCAACAGGAGCTCGTCGAGACGCTGCGCCATGGCGGGGGCGGCGGACCCGGCCGTCCGGCGCGCAGCCGCAGCGAGCCGAACATGGTCTACCAGCAGCTCAAGGTCATGCTGGTCACGTCTGACTCCGACATCTCGTCGCTAACGCGCCAGGTCGCGGATGCCCGCTCCGAATGCGCCCGCCTGGAGCGGATCGCGCGCGACGTTCCCACCGTGCAGGTGCAATCGTCGAACCTCAACCGCGACTACGACGTGCTGCGCAAGAACTACGAGGAGCTGCTTGCGCGCCGCGAGTCGATGCGGCTGTCGGATGCCGCCGACACCGAGGCCGACAAGGTGAAGGTCGAGGTCATCGATCCACCGCAGGTCCCGCAAATCCCGGTCTCGCCCCGGCGGCCGCTTCTGCTCTCCTTCGTCCTGCTCGCCGGTCTGGGCAGCGGCGTCGGCAGCGTGCTTCTTCTCGGCAGGCTCGACCGGTCCTTCCGCTCGATCAAGGATCTGCGCGCACTCGGCTATGCGGTCGCAGGGAGCATATCGCTGCTCGCGGTCACCAGCGGCCGTCGTTCCGGCCGCGTGGGCATCGCCGGCGCCTTCGTCGCGGTCGGCCTGCTCTGCCTCGCCTATGGCGGCCTCATTTACCGTTCGCTCAACATTCCCGGCCAAGCTTGACGACGTGAAAACCCCGTCGGCACACCTCATCGAGCGGGCAGCGGACCGGATCGCCCAGCTCAAGCCCGTGTCGGCACCGGTCGAGGCACCACCGCCCAATGCCGCTCCGATCGCGGCGGCGCCGATCACGAACAAGCGCGCTGCGTCGCCGGAACCGATCAGTGCCTATATCGATCCATCGGTCCCGATCGACGTCCTGCGGCAGGCCGGCCTCGTCGCGATCGGCGGACGCTCGCGAGTGATGGAGGAGTGGCGCATCACCGCCGCCTCGTTGCTTCGCAGCCACCCGTCCGGTGCCGCGCCCGGCAGCACGATTCCCAACACCTTGATGGTCACGAGCTGTCAGCCCGCCGAGGGCAAGAGCTTCTGCGCGCTCAACCTCGCCGCGACGCTGGCGAGCACCGGCACCGACATCATCCTGATCGACCTCGATGGCAAGCCGCGTGCCCTCTCGGCGGTTCTCGGTCTCGGCCATCGTCCGGGGCTGCTCGACCTGTCGCGCGATCAGGGGATCGATCCGGCTCGCTTCGTGCTGACCTCCGAGATCGCCCGCCTGGGTCTGCTTCCCCTGGGGCAGCCGGACGACGCACGCGCCGAGACTGGCGTGACTGCGCCCGTGCTTGCCGCACTGCAACGCATCGGACGCCGGTTTCCGGCCCACATGCTCATCCTCGACATGCCGCCGTGCCTGGCCACCAGCGACGGCGCAACCCTCGCGCCGCATGTCGGCCAGATCGCCATGGTGGTCGAGGCCGAGCGGACCCAGCGCACCGAACTCGAGGCGGCGCTCGGGCTCCTCGAGACCTGTCCCAGCGTCAACCTCGTGCTCAACAAGAGCCGAGCCTCGACCAGGGGACATTTCGGCGGCGGCTACTACGGCTATGGCGGCTATTACGGCGGCGGAAAGCGGTGATCGGCGATGGCGCCGCAGCAGCGAGGCACTCCTGATCGCGCCCGGCAGCGCAGAGCCGCCGCACCCGTCCGGTCGCTTCTCGCGGTGCCTGCCCTTCTCGTTGCGACCTCCCACGCCCACGCGCAACAGGCCGGGCTCGATTCGAACCCGCTGATCGGTTCGTCAACCGACAGCTCCACCGCTCCTGCCGGCGCCGGCTCGGTCGGCGCGATCCCGCCGCCGCTCGCCGGACCCGACGCCTTGCTGCCCGCGACCGCCGCCGCCGCCGGGACCCGCGATTTTGACGACAGGCGCGCCTCCAACCTCCAGGGCCAGACGCTCGAACCTGCGGCCAGGCCATGGACCTTCACGCCGAGCATCGGCGCCGGCGAGGAATACACCGACAACGTTCTTGCATTCGGAGGTGCCGGACGCGGCAGCGACCTGATCACGCTGCTGCTTCCCGGCCTGAACATCGCCGGCGACACGCCGCGGCTACAGGGGAGCGTGTCCTATAATCCCGAGATCGACATCTATGCCCGGAACTCCAGCCAGACCCAGATCGACCAGAATTTCAGCGGCAACATCCGGGCGGCCATCGTTCCAGGCACGGTCTTCGTCAATCTCCGCGGCTACGGTGCCGTCACCACCAACGGCCTCGGCGGCCAGCCCGGAACCGGTCCCGGCGGACAGTTCGGCATCGGCCCGAGTGCCGCCAACCAGGCCACCCAGACGGTCGATCTCGCCGCCACTCCCTATGTGCTGCACCGCTTCGGGACGCTCGGCACCGGCGAGGTGGGCGGCACGATCGAGCGGACCACCCAGGACAGCGTCAACGGCGTCTTCTCACCGCAGGCGGGTCCGGTCTCGCCCTTCGTCAACCCGGGCAACCAGGATGCCACGACGGCCAGCGGCCACGCCGCCTTCGCGACCGGCGAAGCGTTCGGGCGCTACAGCGGCACCGTGCTGATCGACGGAGCGCACACCAGCGGCACCGGCGTGCTGTCGAGTGCGACGCGCGACACCGCCTCGATCGACAACGGCTACGCGGTCACCCGCAACATCACAGCACTCGTCGAGGCCGGCTACGAGCACATCCGCTACGCGGGGACGTCGCCGCTGCGTATCGACGATGCTACCTGGGACGTCGGCTTTCGTCTCAGGCCAGCGCCCGACAGCTCGCTCGAGCTCCGCTATGGCCACCATGACGGGCTCGACGCCGCCACCCTCGACGCAGCACTGCAAACGACCGCGCGCACCACGATCTACCTGCGCTATTCCAAGGGTCTGAGCACCGAAAGCGAACTGCTGCAGAACGCGCTTGCCACGACCGATCTCGACCAAATCGGTGATCCGGTCGATCACAGCACCGGCACGCCGTTGCTCCTGAGCGACAATTTCTTCGGTGCCCAGCAGAACCTCTACCGGACACAGCTCGCCTCGGCGACCGCGGTGCTGACCGAGGATCGCGACATCGTCTCGGCCGGTTTTCAATTCGAGGACAACAAGCTGATCTCGTCGAGCGGCGTTCCCGGCAGCCTCGGCAGCAACAACGGCGTGTATGGCACGCTCGACTGGTCGCATGAGTTGTCGCCTACCCTCAGCCTCACTTTCGACGGGCAGTATGGCGTCCGCACCGACGCCGGCCCGCTCGCCACGACCGATGACGTGACATTCCTCTCGCTGGCACTCGTCAAGACGCTCAGCCAGACGCTCTCGGCGCAACTGCGCTACAGCTATAACAACGTCTCGAGCGGACAGCATGCATCGAACTATTCCGCCAACGTCGTTCTCTTTACGGTAACAAAATCATTCCGCTAAGAAGGGCCGGCCGCCCTGATGGATGCCCATGTACGAGAAGGTCTTCGGCTTCAGCGCCCCGCCGTTCCAGCTTTCCCCTGACGCGCGCTTCTTCTTCGCCAGCCGCGGCCACAAGCGCGCCGTCGCCCATCTCACCTTCGGTCTCGACCAGGGCGAGGGGTTCGTCGTCATCACCGGCGAGGTCGGCGCCGGCAAGACCACCCTGATCGAGCATCTCTGGTCGTCGCTCGATCATCGCGCCTTTGCCGTCGCGCGGATCGCCACGACGCAGCTCTCCGGCGATGATCTGTTCCGCCTCGCGATGGCCGGCTTTGGCGTCGAGACCGGCCACGAGCGCGCCCAGGGCCTCGACAAGGGAGCGCTCCTGCTCCGTTTCGCCGATGCCTTGCGCACCCACCGCGCCGCCGGACGGCGTTGCGTGCTGATCGTCGACGAGGCGCAGAACCTCTCCCGGCCTGCGCTCGAGGAGCTCCGCATGCTCTCCAACATCGCCGATGACGGGCATGCAGCGGTCCAGACCATCCTGCTCGGCCAGCCCGAGTTCCGCACCATGCTGGCCTCTTCCGAGCTCGACCAGTTGCGTCAGCGCGTCATCGCCTCATTCCACCTGGCCTCGCTTGCTCCCGACGAGACCCGCGCCTACATCGAGCACCGCCTGACGACCGCCGGCTGGTCCGGAAGGCCCGCGATTCAAGCCGGCGCCTTCGACGCCGTCCACCGGATCACTGACGGTATTCCGCGTCGGATCAACCGGCTGTTTTCGCGCGTCCTCCTCCTCGCCGCACTCGACGAGACGGAAACGGTCACCATGGCGATGGTCGAGGACACGGCCGGCGAGCTGGCCGCCGACCTCGACGGGCCGGTCAGGAGAGCCGTCCCCTTGCAGGGCAATTTCGTGGTCAGGGGCGATCCCGTGGAGAGGGGCGATCTCGTGGCCAGGGTCGAGGCACTCGAGCGCACCGTCGCGCGACGCGATGGCGTGTTCCGCCGCCTGATCGACCTGCTCGAGACGCAGCGATGACCCGGGACCCGGAACCGGTGGGCGCGATGACGATCGACGTCGAGGACTGGTTCCAGGTCCAGGGCTACGCAGGCGTGATCGCGCGCGACGACTGGGAGCATCTGCCGCGGCGGGTCGAAGCCAACACCGACCGGCTGCTCGCCATGTTCGCCGGCGCCGGCATCACCGCCACCTTCTTTACCCTCGGCTGGATCGCCGAACGCCATCCTGCTCTTGTCCGCCGCATAGTCGCCGGCGGCCACGAGATCGCCAGTCACGGCCACTGGCACGGCCGCGTCGACAGCGACGACCGCACGGCCTTCCACGCCGACGTCGCGCGCGCCCGCGCCTGCCTCGAGGACGCGGCCGGCACCGCGGTGCGAGGCTACCGCGCGCCCACCTTCTCGGTCGGCCCAGCAACGCCGTGGGTCTGGGACGTGCTCGCCGAAACCGGTCACGTCTACTCGTCCAGCCTCTTCCCGGTGCGGCACGACCTCTACGGCGATCCGGCTGCACCGCGCGTCCCGCACCGGCGCGCCGGCGGCGCGTTGTGGGAGATCCCCATGACCACCTTGCGGGTCGCCGGACGCAACCTGCCTTGCGCCGGCGGTGGCTGGTTCCGGATCACGCCCTATCCGCTGTTTCACGCGGCACTCTCCCGCTGCGACGGCACCCGGATCTTCTATCTCCATCCCTGGGAGATCGATCCCGGCCAACCCGACGTCCCGGCGGCGCACCGCGGCGCGCGCTGGCGCCATCGCGTCAACCTCGGCCGCACCGAGCGCCGGCTGGCGAAACTGCTGCGGGATTTCCGCTGGGCACGCATCGACCAAGCCGTCCACGAGCTCGCATCGTGAGCGTCCGCCTCGTCCCGCTCGAGCGCGGCCTGCACGAGGCCTGGGACCGCTTCGTCGCAAGCAGGCCCGAGGCGACGTTCTTCCACCAGGCGGCCATGCCCGGCTTGATCGCCCGCGTGTTCGGCCACCGCGACCGCTCGCTCATGGTCCTGCAGGACGGCGACGTCGTCGGCATCCTGCCGCTGGTGGAACTGCGCACCCGCCTATTCGGCCATGCCCTGACCTCGCTCCCGTTCTGCGTCTATGCCGGGCCGCTCGCGGCCGAGGCAGGGGCAGGGCGGGCATTGCTCGCGTACGCTGCCGACCTCAGACGGCGCACGGGCGCCGACACATTGGAACTTCGCAGTCTCTATGCGGCGAGCGAGGAATGGTTTGCCGAGAACGGTTCCTGGCGCCAGCGGACCGGGCTCTACGCCACCTTTCGTCGCGCGATCGTCGCTGACGAGGCCGCGAACCTGAAGGCAATTCCCCGCAAGCAGCGCGCCGTCGTCCGCAAGGGGATCGAGCGCCGGCTCGCGGTCCAGAACGTCCGCGACGCATCGACCGTCTGGCGCATCTATGCCGAGAGCGTCCGCAATCTCGGCAGCCCGGTCTTCCCGCGCACATGGTTCGAAGGGCTGCTCGCGACCTTCCAGGACGGGGCCGACGCCACCATCGTCGTCGACGCCGGACGCCCCGTCAGCGCCGTCCTGAACCTGCATTGGCGCAACGAAGTCCTGCCCTATTATGGCGGTGGTCTGCCCACCGCACGCGAATGCCAGGCCTACGACATCATGTATTGGAACGTCATGTGCCGGGCCGCGTCGCGCGGCGCCACGATCTTCGATTTCGGACGCAGCAAGGAAGGCACCGGCGCCTACGCCTTCAAACGGAACTGGGGCTTCGAGCCCACGCCGCTCGCCTACCGCTTCCTGATGCGCGAGGGCAAGGAGATCCCTGAGCACAACCCGCTCAACCCGAAATACCGAATGATGATCGCCGCCTGGAAGAAACTGCCGATGCCGGTTGCCAACCTGCTCGGTCCGCATCTCGTCCGCGGCGTCGGCTAGAACACCATGCCGTTCGTGCCGACGGTGGCAGTCCGGGCCGGCGCCCAACGCATCGCCTGGGCACCGTTCGCGGCATTTGCCCTCTGCCTCCTGATCCTCGCTGTCATGTTCGAGCGCGAGATCGCGGCCGCCGTCGCGGTCTGGTTGACCTCGACCGCCTACGGCCACTGCTTTCTCGTCCTGCCGATCGCGGCGTGGCTTGCCTGGGAACGGCGCGACCGGCTGCGCGCCTCCCGCTCCCGGCCGCTGGCGATGGCCGCCTTGCTAATGCTGCCCTGCGGATTGGCCTGGCTCTGCGCGGAGCGTATCGGCGTCATGGAAGGGCGTCAGTTCGCGGCCCTCTTCATGGTCTGGGTGATGGCGCTCATCAGTCTCGGTCCCGAACTGGCGCGCGCAATGGCGATCCCGCTCGCCTATCTCGTCTTCCTGGTGCCATTCGGCGCCTTCGCCGTCCCGGCCCTGCAGCAGGTGACGGCCGGCTTCGTCGATGCCGGCCTCGGCCTGCTCGACGTGCCGCATATCGTCGACCAGGTCTCGATCGAGATCCCCGAGGGCACGTTCCGGGTCGCCGAGGCCTGTGCCGGCCTGCGTTTCCTGATCGCCTCGATCGCGTTCGGCGCGCTCTACGCCGCGACACTCTACCGCTCGCCGGTCCGTCGCCTGCTGTTCCTGGCCGCCTCCGTCGTCATTCCGGTCTTCGCCAACGGCCTGCGTGCGCTCGGCATCGTCATGCTCGGGCACTGGCGCGGCAGCGCCGAGGCCGGCGCGGTCGATCACGTGCTTTATGGCTGGCTGTTCTTCTCGATCGTGATCCTGTCGCTGATCGTCGTCGGCCTGCCGTTCCGCGAGGACGGCCGGGAGGCCGTCATCAAGGCCAGGGCTCTGCCCCGGACCCGCCGTGCGTCAGCACGCCTTCGGCGTGACGGGCAGGCGCCCACGGACCCGCGTTCCCTCTTCGCATCCTGCGCGCTCGCCGTCCTGCTCGCGTCGCTCGGGCCGGCCCTGTCCATGGCACTCGATCGGCGCGCGCGCCGCGAACCGCTCCCGCCGGTCGCGGCCACCCTGCTCGGCCATCTCGATCTGCCGCTCGGCTGCCTGTCCCGTTCTCCTCCTGCGGACGGCCTGCTGCGTCTCCGCTGTCCGGACGCCGGCATTGCCGTCAGCGTGCGCTTCTTCGGACCGCACGCCGGCGTCGGCCTGCTCCTGCCGGCGCTGCGGGCAAACGATCCTTCGCCGCGGCCCGACGCGCGCGGCGAGGTCGAGGACGTCGCGGCCACGACCCTTCGCGCCGAGGGCGGCCTCTGGACACTTCAATCCACCGACCTGCCGAAGCAGACGACCGCGAGCGCCGTCTGGATCGGCGGCCATCCATTCGCGCTCGACCTGCGAGGCAGGCTGACGCGCGCGCGCGCCAGCCTGACCGGCGGAGCATCCCTGCCCGTCGTGGTGACCATCGCCGGCACCGGATCGGCTGCACGCCAGACGGTGGAAGCCATGGCACTCTCCGCCTCTCCCTCGATCGCCGCCGCCACACGAGATCCGCCGTGAAGCGGACGCTGCTCGCGGCATCACTCCTGCTCTCCTGCGCACCCGCCAGAGCCGCCCCCGGCCCGTGGCGCCAATTCGCGGCGATCCTCTGGCACAGCGATCTGCCGGCGGCTTCGCTCGCCTTACTGCCAGCGCTCGGCATCACCGCCGGGCGCGTGTTCGGGGAGCGCGGCGCATTCGACCCGCATCGGTTCCAGCAGTCGGTCGCGCCGCTGCGACATGCCGGTCTCGACATCATGGTCGAGAACGTCGCCACCGACTTCTACGCGCCCTATCACCGCTGGCAGGGACCGGAACGTCCGGTGAACGCGGCCTTTCTTGCCCTGCTCGCGAGGTTCCGTGCCGATCGCGAGGGTCAGGTCTGGTCTCGCGATCCGGGCCTGTCGGACCCGCGGGCTCTCGCAGTCATCGAAGCCCGCCTGTCCGCACACGCAAGGGGGCTCGAGCAGCATCCCGCACTCTACCTGTCGCTCGGCGACGAGACGGGGATCGGTGATCTCTCGGCGGCCTCGGATCTGGACGAAGCACCCGCGAGCATCGCCGCCTGGCGCGCGACGCTGCGACAGCGCGTCGGGACCGTCGCTTCCCTCGACCGTGCCTGGGGAACGCACTGGACGAAGTGGAACGACGCGATACCCATGCGAACGGACGACGCCATCGACGCGACCGGCGCGGTACCGGCCTGGATGGACTTCAAGTCCTGGACCGACCGGCAATTCGCTCGCGACGTGGCACTCGGGACCGACGCCGTCCATCGCGCCGACGCCGCCGCACGCGCCGGCATCGAGGGCGCGCAGCGTCCCGGCTGGGGCGGCTACAACTATCCCGATCTCGCCCCCGCGGTCGACGTGATGGAGATCGGCGAGGTCGGTGTCACGACCCTGATCGCGCGCGGCTTCAACCCGAACCTCATCATGCTGACGACATCGGCCTCCACCGGCGACGCCGAGGCGCTGCGCCTCTGGCGCTTCGTCCTGCTGGGCGGACGTGGTGTCGTCCTGTGGGACCCGGACCACACCATCGTCGACCCATCCGGCAAGCCGGAAGTGCGCGGCGACTGGCTGCGGACGACCCTTGGCCCCCTGAGCGGCCCAACCGGTCGCAGGCTGCTCGCATCGACCCCGATCACCGACCGGATCGGCGTGCTCTACAGCCAGGCCTCGTTCCGCATGCGCTGGCTGCTCGACCGCCGGACCGAGCACGCGCGCGGGCTCGACTGGAGCCGCCGCTCGAACGACACCGATCTCGGCGACAGTCCGTGGCGGAACGCGCTTATCGACCTCGCGGCCTCGCTCGGCCATCTGGGCCGCAATCCGGTCTGGATCGATGCCGCGCACATCAAGCGGCTCGACGATCTCGACACGATCATCCTTCCGCAGGCGATCGCGCTGCCGGACGCTACCCTCGCCGCGCTGCGGACCTTCGCGGCCCGCGGCGGCCGCCTGGTCGCCGACATCGAGCCCGGCCAGTGGGACGACACCGGGCGTCGCCGAGCGACGAGTCCGCTCGCTTCGATGGTCCAGCGGGTCACCTCCTTCGACACGCCGGCCTTGCGCACGCAAATTGAGCCTTTCGCCGCGGTCGCGACCGCGACCGGGCCCCGCGGCGATGTGTCGCTGTTCCGCTTCGACCAGGACGACACGATCGCGATCCAGCGTGACGTCCCCGGGCCACGCCAGGAGGCCATTTTGACGATCGGCGAACTGCGATGCCCGATCACGCTCGAAGCCACCATGCCCACCATTTTATCGGCGACGCACAAAGGGGCCTGTCCAACGCGCGCGCCCTGAGGCAACAGGTGGAGCGGAGGACTGACATGATCCAGCCGGTTCGTCTTGCCCTGGTGGGCCTCGGCAAGATCGCCCGCGACCATCACCTGCCAGCCATCGCCGGCACGACCGGCGTGAACCTGGTCGCCGTCGCCAGCCGCAACGCGAGCCTCGATGGCGTCACCTGCTTCCGCACGCTCGACGACCTGCTGTCGTCTTCTGTCGCCTTCGACGCGGTGACGCTCTGCACGCCGGCGCAGGGACGCCGAAGCCAAGTCGAGCAGATCCTGGCGGCCGGCAAGCACGTCATGCTCGGAAAGCCGCCGGTCGCGGCACTGACCGAGATGGCGCCGATGCTCGAGCGGGCCAGCCAGGCTGGACGCGTGCTGTTTGCCACCTGGCATTCGCGTTTCGGCGTCACGGTCGAGCCGGCACGTGATTATCTCGCGCGATCCCGTATCCGGTCGGTCGCGATCGAATGGAAGGAGGATGTCCGCTTCTGGCACCCGAGGCAGGACTGGATCTGGGAGCCGGGCGGCTTCGGCGTCTTCGATCCAGGGATCAACGCGCTGTCGATCGCGACCCGCATCCTGCCGCGTCCGTTCTTCCTGACCGAAGCCGACCTGTTCGTCCCCGCCAATCGGGCCATGCCGATCGCAGCCTCGCTGGCATTCGCCGACACGAGTGGCGTGCCGATCACCGCCGACTTCGATTTCCGCCACCGCGAGCCACGCATCTGGAGCATCCAGATCCAGACCGACGATGGCCGGTTCACGCTGTCGGACGGCGGGGCCCGTCTGACCCGCGACGACGCCGTCATCGTCGAGGAGACGCCGATCGTCCATGACGGCCTGTCCCCAAACGAATACCGTGGCCTTTACCGCCAATTCGTGAGCCTCGTCGGCAGCCTCACGTCGGACGCCGATATCCTGCCGCTGATGCATGCGTCGGATGCCTTCGCGCTGGGACGCCGCCATACAGTGGAGCCGTTCGAAGATCGCTGAGCGTCGGTTGTCGCGACCGCTCCGCTGGCCTTCGTGTGCGGCGGTCGGCCTCGTCGCGATCGTCGCCGCATACGCTGCCCTGCTCCCGCTCGGGCGGTGGCAGGCCGACGAATACATCCAGGCAGCCGCGGTCCGTGCCCAGGGCTGGTCGTACTACATCGATCGCCTGTCGGACTTCAGTCCGCGGCCATCCTCCGAGCTCACCCTCTTCCTCTATTATCGCGTGGTTGCGGCTCTCCATCGCCCGCTCATAGGGCCATTCCTGTCGCTGCACTGGCTGGCCCTGGCCGCAAGCGCCTTCATCACGATGCGACCGGCGACTGTCGGCCAGTGCGTGTGGCGAACGATGATCGGCGCCGGCATGCTTGCCATGCTCCTCGTCGGTCATGCGGTCTCGGAGCTGTTCTATTGGCCGGCCGGCGCCGCACCCTACCTCACCACGCTTGCCGGCATGATGTTCACGCTGGCACTCGTCCTCGACCGGCGGGATCAAGGCCGAGCGGGCGTCTTGGCCACCGCGGCCGCCCTGACGGGTCACCGCCGCCGCCTCCGAATGCGGCGCGATGTTCGTCGCCGCCTTCGCCGCCTGCCTGCTCGCGACCAGGCCGCGCGGCGCCAGCCTGCTCATGCTCGGCATCCCCGCTGTCGTCGCGTCCGCCTGCCTCCTCGTCATCGCTACCTCGGCACGCGTCTCCGGAAACATCCCGCTTCCCGGGTCACGCACATTCCATCGACCGTTCGGCAGCCTCGCCGCCGCTTGGCGCGCCCTCGGATCCGAGCTCGTCGCGCCGGACGCGGTCGCACTGACACCATGGGTCGTGCTGCTCGGCTTGACCCTCAAGCTCGCCTTCTTCGCCGGCGTCCGGCTTTCGGCTGTAGAGGCGCTGCCCGTTCGGCCGCGCCCGGCGTCCCTGCTGGCGTTCGCCGCCGCCGTCGCCTTCGCCAGCGGCGGGATGCTGGCCGCGCAATTCTACGCCTATGGCGGCCTGTGCTGCAGCCGGCACAGCAGCCTGAGGCAATGCTGGTTCATCCTGGCACTCGCGGCGATCGCCGCCGCTTGTCCTCCCGTGCGCAGGCCGCCCGCCTGGCCCGGTCCGCTGCTCCTGATGATCGCAGCCGCCCCTCCCGCTCGCATTGGCCGGCCGCGGCCTCCTCGCCGAGCACCGGCTGGTCCAAGCCACGTCGGAAGCACGCGACAGGACCTGGCGCTCGGGGTCCTCCGCCGGTCACGCGATGGTCTTCCTCTCGCCGCCCGACGGTCCGATCATCCACGGCGCGGCACTCCCGGCAGGTCGGTTCGACATGGGCGACGATCCGCCCTGGTATGCGCGTGGCGTCATGCTGTTCTTCCACAAGCGCGCATTGGAGATCCGGCCGCCCGCGTGATAGGGCGGCGCTGATGGACTTCTCCCACATCACCGTTCTCGCCGTCGGCGACGTCATGCTCGACCGCTTCGTCGAAGGCGAGATCGAGCGCATCTCGCCCGAGGCGCCAGTCCCGGTGCTCCGCCTCTCACGCACCCGGGAAATGCCGGGAGGCGTCGGCAACGTAGCGAGCAACATCGCATCTCTCGGCGCGCATGCGATCCTCGTGGGCCTCGTCGGCCGCGACGACGCCGCGACCAGCCTCGCCCACGCCTTCGCCGCTTCCGGACGGATCGATGCCGTCCTGATCGCGTCGGACGCGCGCCCGACGATCCGCAAGACCCGCTTCATCGCCGCACGTCAGCAGGTGGTCCGAATCGACGAGGAAAGCCTCGCCCCCCTGCTGCCGGCCGAGGAGGACGCCCTCCTCGACGCGGTCGCCGCGCGGATCGGCGCCGCCGATGCGGTCATTCTCTCCGACTACGGCAAGTCCACGCTCGGCGCCCGCGTGATCCGCCGCGTCATGGATCTCGCCGCCGGCCGATCCATCCCGGTCTTCGTCGACCCCAAGAGCGACGATTTCGCACGCTACGATGGCGCCGCCTGCATCACGCCGAACCGGAGAGAACTCGGGCGCGCGAGCGGCATGCCCATCGACGACGAGGCCGGCATCGTCGCCGCCTGCACATCCTTGATGGCGCGCGTGCGGACGGGCGCCATTCTCGCCACACGGTCGGAGAAGGGCATGACCCTCGTCGCCCGATCCGGCGACGTGGTGAGCGTAACCGCGCGCGCGCGTGAAGTGTTCGACGTCTCCGGCGCCGGCGACACTGTCATCGCCGCACTCGCCGTCGCGAGCGCAGCCGGCAGCAGCCTCGCCCAGGCGATGCGGATCGCCAACGCCGCCGCCGGCATCGTCGTCAGCAAGCTCGGCACGGCGACCGCCACCATCGCCGAGGTGGTCCATGAACTCGAGGCCGGTGAACACGACAGCGGCACGATCTCCCCGCTTCAGCCCGCCGACCGCGCCGCCGGCCTCGTCGCGCATTGGAAGGAACAGGGAATGTCGGTCGGCTTCACCAACGGCTGCTTCGACATCCTCCACGCCGGCCATGTGTCGCTGCTCGCGGCCGCCCGCTCGCAATGCGACCGGCTCGTCGTGGCGCTGAACACCGACGAGAGCGTCTCCCGCCTCAAGGGATCGAAGCGGCCGGTCAACGATCTGGCCGCACGCGCCGCCGTCATCGCCGCGGTCCGGCACGTGGACTGCGTCGTGGCATTCGCCGAGGACACGCCACTCGCGCTGATCGAAACCCTGATGCCGGACGTCCTCGTCAAGGGTGCCGATTACACGATCGAGACCGTGGTCGGCGCCGACATCGTGCGCGCCGCCGGCGGCCGGATCGTCCTCGCCGACCTCATCGGCGGTCAGTCCACGACGGGGATCATCGCGCGCGCTGCCTCAACCTTGGGCCCGACACGGGCCGGCGGCCCGGTCGAACCGCATCAGGGTGATGTCGAGGCCGATCTTTTGGATCGATGACGGCTGGCCGAGCGGCTCGAGCCGGCTGAGGAAGCCATCGAGCATCTCGTGGTCGACCTGGCCCACGCGCCCCTGCAGCGCCCAGACGCGGCCGCCGCCATAGAGCACACAGGAGGCCTCGGTCACGTTCTCGGTCCAGGCCGAGGGACCGATCGGATCGCGGTCCCGCTGACGCAGGAAGACATTCATCATCTCGACCGCACCCGGATCGTCGATCAGCAGCACGTCCCTTGGCCCCAGCAACGACGTCACGGTCGTAGCCGCCACTTCCCAGCGCGGCTTGGTCTCGGTCCGGTAATAGGGAACGAGATTGGCGAACAGGGCCACGATCACCAGGGCGGCCGCCGGAAGCCGAACCCGCCCCGGGAAGATGGCGACGCCGACGCCGGCCAACACGATGAACGGTGCCGTGCTCCAGAGCACGTAGCGCGGCATGAACATCGGCTGCACCAACGACAAGACGATGGTGCCGAGCGGCAGCGCCGCGAAGCTCACCAGAAGCAGGCGCGACGCGTTCCGATCGGGCCGCAGCACGGCGATCCCTGCCGCCACCAGGGCCAGCACCGCGGGACCCAGGATCGGGATCGGTGACGCAAACAGCCGATCGGCGATCAGGCTCGAGGTACGCAGCATGTACAGCGCCTCGAACGAGGTCGCGAGGTTGTGCCACGACACGGGCGGGATCCAGTCGAGCCCGCTCTTGAAGGTGCCGTGCGCCCGCATCACCAACACGAACATCGCGACGAACCCGGGTGCCGCCAGCAGGGCGACGATCCCCTGCACCACCAGCCAGCGCCCGACGAAGCGCCGTGGCAATCCGACACGCCAGGCCTGGAGCAGCACGGCTAGGTTGGCGACCAGGAACCATGAAATCGCGACCCCGAGCACCATCAGCCCGCACAGGCTGCCACCCGCGTAGGCGGCCCAGGATGCGCGCGGCATCCGCTTGTCCCGAAATGGAAGCGCCGCCCGCCGCGGATCCCTCATCAACCCGATCAGGCCCCACAGCGCGATCAGGATCAGGCAGATCACCAGCGTGTACGATCGCGCCTCCTGGCCGTATTGCACCTCGATCGGCGCGGCCGCCATCAGCATCCCTGACAGCAGGGCCGCCTCGGCGCCAGCCAGCGACGCGGCCACCATCGCGGCCAGTCCGCACGACAGCGCGCCGAACAGCGCCGCCGGGAGCCGGAGCGCCGTCTCGTCATAGCCGAAGGGAAGGAAGAACGAGCTCAGCCAGAAATATGCAGGCAGATGATGAAAGCTTAGCGAGTCGCGCACCATGGCCGCAAACGGCAGCGCCGAGCGCTTCAACGTCGTCACCTCGTCGAGCCAGAACGGCTTCGCCCCCAATCCGTGCAGCCGCGTCGCCAGGCCGGCGATTGTGCACAGCGCCGCGACCAGCAGATGCGGCCCGCGTACGCCGCCAACCGGCAAGATCATCGAACCGTCGCCGTCGATGGACGTTCGGCTCACGTTTTCCGTCATCGCTTCGTATCCGCCACAAGACGATTCTCGAGGAGAGATGAATATGTCGACCCGCCAGCGTTCGAACGCAATCGCTCTGTCCCGCCAGGCCGCCGCCCGGTATCTGTGGCTTTTGGCGGTGTTGCCGATCGCGGCAATTCTGTCGGGTTGCGAGGGAGCGCCGAGCGCCGAAGGCATCGGCGCCGCCGGCGGCTATGGCTATGTCTGCCACGCCGGTTTCTACCAGTGCAACTTGCCCCAGCAGGTTCCGCTCGGCAGCCGTTGCTCATGCCCGGGCCTGGGTGCGCCATCCTACGGCCGGGTCGGCTGACGGACGTCATCAGCGCGGAACCGTCATAGAACCTTCACCGAATCGACATCGAACCGTCATCGCTCGCACCTAGGGTCCGCCCGTTGTCACCGATCCGGTTCTACGTCCGCGATAAGGCAGGAACGTGGCCGGCGATCACGCGAATCCTCGGAGGTCTCATGAAGTTCGGCGCCCATTTGCTTGCCCTCACGGCTTCATGCGCATCGCTTGGCGTGACGGCTGCCGCCAACGGGCAGGACATCACTGGCGCAGGGGCCACGTTTCCAGCGCCGGTCTATACGAAATGGGGCGCGGCCGCGCGTGCGGCGACCGGTGTTACACTCAATTACCAGGCACTCGGATCCGGAGCCGGGCAGAACCAGATCATCAAGGGCACGGTCGATTTCGGTGCGTCCGACGCCCCGATGAGCGTGGACAAGCTGACCACCAACCACCTGCTGCAGTTCCCGACCGTGATGGGTGCCGTCGTTCCGATCGTGAACATTCCGGGCATCAAGCCCGATCAGCTCCGGCTGACTGGCGACGTCCTTGCCGCGATCTTCGACGGTGACATCGTCGCCTGGAACGATCCCAAGATCAAAGCCCTCAATCCCGGTCTGCATCTGCCGCGACTGCCGATCGCCGCCGTCCATCGGGCCGACGGGTCCGGCACGACCTTCGTCTTCACGTCCTACCTGTCGGCCGAGAACGCGAAGTGGAAGTCCGACGTCGGCGCCGGCACATCGGTCGCATGGCCCACCGGCGCCGGTGCCAAGGGGAATGATGGGGTGGCGGGAACGGTCAAGAACACGCGCGGCGGCGTCGGCTACGTCGAATACGCCTATGCCTCGGCCAACAATCTCACCACCGTCTCGCTCAAGAACCCGGCCGGCTCGTTCGTCGTGCCGGCCTTGGCCGGATTTCAGAGTGCCGCCGCCCATGCCGACTGGGCAGGGGCCAAGAATTTCGCCGTCAGCCTGATCGACCAGCCGGGAAGTGCCAGCTGGCCGATCGTCTCGGCGACCTTCATCATCGTCCCCGAGGCGCCCAAGAACACGGCCAAGGCCGCGGCCGTGCTCAAATTCTTCAACTGGGGCTACCGGAGCGGAGCCGACATCGCGACCGGCCTCAAATACGTCACCCTGCCGGCGGCGGTCGAAGGCGCGGTCCGCGCCGCCTGGACCTCCGACATCAAGGGTCCGGACGGCCGGAAACTGTCCTTCTAACATTCGGATCCGTCCTGCCGGACATCCAACCGCGTCCAGACAAGGACATGCGCGTGCATCAGAACGCGGCTCCCATTCCGGTCCGCAAACTCGGCGACATTCCCCCCTTGAATGCCGATGCCGTCTTCTCCGGCGCGGTCCGTATTGCGAGCCTGCTCGTCCTCGCCCTGCTCGGCGCGATCATCCTTGTGCTTTTGTATGGTGGCCTGCCGGCGTTCCGCAATTTCGGTCCCGCCTTCCTCACCACCGCCGCCTGGAACCCTGTCACCGACCATTACGGCGCGCTGACGGCGATCTTCGGCACGCTGGTGACCGCAATCCTGTCGCTGCTGATGGCCGTGCCGCTCGCATTCGGCATCGCCTTCTTCCTGACCGAGATGGCGCCCGCCTGGCTACGGCCGCCGATCGGGACCGCGGTCGAGCTGCTCGCCGCCGTGCCGTCCATCATCTTCGGGATGTGGGGCTTCTTCGTCGTGGCGCCGATCATCGCCAACGACGTCCAGCCATTCCTGTCGGACAATCTGGGAGACGTCCCGGTGATCGGCGACCTCGTCTTCGGCGCCCCCTATGGCACCGGCATCTTCACCGCCTCGCTGATCCTGACGGTGATGGTGCTGCCGTTCATCGCGGCCACCATGCGCGACGTGTTCCTGACCGTCCCGGCGGTCTTCAAGGAGAGCGCCTACGGATTGGGCTGCACCACGTGGGAGGTTATGCGCTACATCGTGCTTCCCTACACCAGGGGGGCGGTCGTCGGCGGCATCATGCTCGGCCTCGGCCGCGCGCTGGGGGAAACGATGGCGGTGACCTTCGTCATCGGCAACGCCAATCGGATCTCGGCCAGCCTGTTCTCTCCCGGCAATACGATCGCGTCCCTGATCGCGCTCGAATTCTCCGAGGCCCAGAACGGCAGCCTGCGCCTCGCCTCCCTGCTGGCGCTCGGCTTCATCCTGATGGTCATCAGCCTGGTCACGCTCACGATCTCGCGCCTGCTGCTCAAGCGCGCCCGAGCGGTCGCATGAGCGGGACCGCCGTCGCGCAACACGAGCGGGTCGCGGCCGCGCTCGGGCAGCGACGCAAGCGAACCAACCTGTTCGTCTCGACACTCTGCACCGCCGCCACGGCCGTGGCCCTCGTCCTGCTCGTCTCCATTCTCGTCACCCTGTTCTGGCGCGGTCTCGGCGCACTCCATCTGCGCACCCTGATCCGCATGACCGCGCCGCCGGGCGGCCAGGGCGGTCTACTCAATCCGATCATCGGCAGCCTGATCCAGACCATCCTGGGCCTTGCCGGCGCCGTTCCGCTCGGGCTCGCGGTGGGCATCTTTCTCGCCGAGTTTGGTGCCGGCAGCCGCGTGGCCGGAGTGGTCCGGTTCGTCTCCGACATGCTCCTGTCGGCGCCGTCGATCCTTGTCGGGCTGTTCGTCTACGTGCTTCTCGTCGAACCTTTCGGCGGATTCTCCGGTTGGGCAGGATCCGTGTCGCTCGCCATCATCGCGGTGCCGATTATCGTCCGGACGACCGAGGACATGCTCCGCCTGGTGCCGGTCTCGCTTCGCGAAGCCGCGATCGCGCTCGGCGCGCCCCGCTGGCGGGCCATCGTCCAGGTCTCGGTACGCGCCGCGCGCGACGGCATCCTGACCGGCATCCTGCTCGCCATGGCGCGCCTCGCCGGCGAGACCGCGCCGCTGCTGTTCACCTCGCTCGGCAACCTCAACTGGTCGACCAATCTCGCGGCTCCCATGTCGAGCCTGCCCGTCACGATCTACCAGTATGCCGGTTCTAGTTACGCCGACTGGGTCGACCTCGCCTGGGCCGGTTCGCTGATCATCACGCTCGGCGTACTCGCGATCAACCTCGCCGCGCGCTTCGTGCTTCGCCGACGCTGAGACCGACCCTGCAAGGAGATCCGATGAAGGAGCAATCCGCCGTACCGGCTCCCGAGCGGCGCGTCCCCGAAGTGGGTTTCGGGGACACCGCCTCGCGCAATGCGGCGCTCAATCCTGCCCGCCTCTCCATCAGGCAGCTCGACTTCTTCTATGGCCGCAACCAGGCGCTCAAGGGCATCACTTTCGATATCCCCGCCCGCCAGGTCACCGGCATGATCGGGCCGTCCGGCTGCGGCAAGTCGACGCTGCTGCGCGTGCTCAACCGGATGTACGACATCTATCCGAGCCAGCACGCGACCGGCGAGGTGATGATGGACGGCGAGAACATCATCGCAAGCCACATCGACCTCAACCGGCTGCGCTCGCGCATCGGCATGGTGTTCCAGAAGCCGACCCCGTTTCCGATGTCGATCTTCGACAACATCGCCTTCGGCATCCGCCTGCACGAGCGTCTCGGCCGCGCAGCAATGGCCGAACGCGTCGAATGGTCGCTGACGAGGGCGGCACTCTGGACCGAGGTGAAGGACCGGCTCGCCACACAGGCCGCCGGCCTGTCGGGCGGCCAGCAGCAGCGACTCTGCATCGCGCGCACCATCGCCACGCGTCCCGAAATCATCCTGCTCGACGAGCCGACCAGCGCGCTCGATCCGATCAGCACGCTCAAGGTCGAGGAACTCATCGACGAACTCAAGCGCGACTTCACCATCGCCATCGTGACGCACAACATGCAGCAGGCCGCGCGCTGCGCCGACCAGGTCGCCTTCTTCTACCTGGGCGAGCTCGTCGAAATCACATCGGCCGCCAAGATGTTCACCGCACCGCGCGAGCGGCGCACGCAGGACTACATCACGGGCCGCTTTGGCTGAAACGATCACAAGCCGCGAGAGCAGCACGCCCCATGTCCCAGAACGCCGCCCACATCGTGACGAGCTATGAACAGGAGCTCCGACGTCTGCGCGATCAGCTCGCCGACATGGGCGGCCTGGTCGAAAGCGAGGTGACGCTCGCGATGCGCGCCGTGCTCGAGCACGACGGGGCGTCCGCCGATCGCGCCATCGAACAGGACATGGAGGTCGACCAGCTTGAGCGGCGGGTCGAGACGCTCGTCATCCAGATGCTGGCCCTGCGCCAGCCGATGGCGCGCGACCTGCGCGAGATCGTGGCCTCGCTGCGCATCACCGCGGCGCTGGAGCGGATCGGCGACTACGCGCGCAATATCGCCAAGCGCAGCCTGGTGCTGCGAGAGACGAACTTCCCGCATCGGCTCGGCGGCCTCGCCCACATGTCCCGCCTGGTGCAGGAGAATCTCAGGCTGGTGATCGACGCGCTGGGCGAAGCGGACGCCGGGAGGGCCGAGCAGGTCTGGCGCGCCGACCAGGCGGTCGACGACATCTACACCGCCATCTTCCGCGAGCTCGTCACCTACATGATGGAAGATCCGCGCAACATCACGCCCTGCACCCATCTGCTCTTCATCGCGAAGAACCTCGAGCGGATCGGAGACCACGCGACCAATATCGCAGAGACAGTCTATTATGCCTCCACGGGCGAAAACCTCCCGGACGCGCGGCCGAAAGGCGAGAGCGCGGTCAACCGCGATCCGGAGGGCGAGGGCATCACGCGATGAGCATCACCAACGCCGAGGCTGCCCTATCCACGAGACCGCTCGCCCTCGTCGTCGAGGACGAAGCCGCACTCCTGACCATGCTCCGCTACAATCTCGAGAAGCAGGGTTTCCGTGTCGAAGAAGCGGGCGATGGTCAGGAAGCGCTGACCCGCTTGTCCGAACTTGCCCCCGACATCGTCCTGCTCGACTGGATGCTGCCGTCGATGTCGGGCATCGAGGTCTGCCGTCAGATCCGCAGGCGCCCATCCACCCGAGACCTGCCCGTCATCATGGTCACCGCCCGCACCGAGGACCAGGACACGGTGCGGGGGCTCAACACCGGGGCCGACGACTACATCACCAAGCCGTTCAACGTCGAAGCCCTCGTCGCGCGGATGCGTGCCTTGCTGCGGCGCGCGCGCGCCGTGCCATCCAAGGGCATGCTCGCCTTTCACGACATCACCATGGACCTCGCCGCTCATCGCGTTCAACGTGGCGGCCGCGCCGTCCATCTCGGACCGACCGAGTTTCGCCTGCTGGAATTCTTCATGCAGCACCCGCGCCGCGTCTTCGCCCGCGAGGAGCTGCTCGACGCCGTGTGGGGCCTCGATATCCACGTCGAGCCGCGCACCGTCGACGTGCACATCCGCCGCCTGCGCAAATCGATCAACTCGGACGGCGACACCGACATAGTACGGACGGTGCGGGCCGCGGGTTATGCCCTGGACACCGAAGCTGTATGATTTTTATCCCATCTTCATAGAAAAAATAATCCAAGTTCAAGCCGCCTCATCGCGAGGTTTTGAAGAGACAGAACGGCTTCAGGGACCACCCTACCTCTCCGCTTGAGGTGGGAGTTGCCCATGAAAGATCCGATCGTCAGCCGGAGGGATGTGCTCGGCGCCACCGCCTCCGGTCTTGCTCTCCTGCCGCTCGACGCCGGCGAAGCCGCTTCGAGCCAACTCGGCCAACCGCCTCGGACGCAGCATGTCGCCTTCGCGCTTAATGGATGTCAGGTCGCCCTCGACATCGATCCGCGGACCACGCTGCTCGACGCCTTGCGTGACCATCTGGCACTGACCGGCACCAAGAAGGGCTGCGCGATGGGCGCATGCGGCGCCTGCACCGTCCATCTTGATGGCGAGCGCGTCGTCTCCTGCCTCGTCCTGGTCGCACGACTCGGCGGCCGCTCGGTCCGCACCGTGGAAGGCCTGGGCGAGGGCGGCACGCTGCATCCGGTTCAGCGCGCCTTCGCCGAGCACGACGCTTTGCAATGCGGCTACTGCACGCCGGGCCAGGTGATGTCTGCCGCCGCCCTCATCGACGAGGGCCACGCCGGCTCCGACGACGAGATCCGCGAATGGATGAGCGGCAATCTCTGCCGCTGCGGCGCCTATCCGAACATCGTGGCCGCCGTGCGCGAAGCCGCCGGCCAGCGCGCCGACCGCGACAGCCACGTCGAGAGGGGCTGATGCATCCGTTCCGCATCGATCCGGCCGCAAGGCCCGCCCAACCCGGCAGCATGGTCATCGCCGGCGGCACCGACATGGTGCAGTTGCTCCGCAACGGCGTCATCAAGCCCACGCATTTGCGCAGCCTCGACGTCGCGGCTAGGCATCCGGTCGCGGTCTCGGGTGGCGTGCTCCGGCTCCCGGCGCTGGCGACCATGGCGCAGGTGGGCGAACACCCCGAGGTTCGCCGCCACTGGCCCGCGATCTCCGACGCCCTCCTTGCCGCAGCCTCGCCGCAGATCCGCCATCTCGGCACCATGGGTGGCAACCTGCTGCAGCGCACGCGCTGCCTCTATTTCCGTGACGTCGCATTCTCCTGCAACAAGCGCGAGGCCGGTTCCGGCTGCCCAGCCATCGAAGGGCGCAACCGCGAGCTCGCCATCCTCGGCGCCAGTTCCTCCTGCATCGCGACCCATCCGTCCGACATGCCGGTCGCCCTTTCGGCCTTCGACGCGCTGATCGAGACCGACGCCGGCCGCAGCATCCCGATCGAAGAGTTCTACCGGATGCCCGGCCGCACGCCCTGGCTGGAGACCGTCCTCGGACCGGACGAGCTCATCACCGCCATCCTGGTGCCGGCCGCCCCGGCTGCCACGAACTCCATCTACGTCAAGGTCCGCGACCGCCAGAGCTACGCCTACGCGCTCGTGTCCGTCGCCGCCGGCATCCAGATCGAGGGCGGACTGGTCCAGGACGTCCGTCTCGCCGCCGGCGGCGTCGGCACCCGGCCATGGCGCCTGAAGGATGCCGAAGCCGCCCTTCGCGGCAGGGCGCCGACACAGCAGAACATCCGCGCGGCCGCCGCGCTGGCGATCACCGGCGCCAATCCCCGGTCGGAGAACGGCTTCAAGCTGCCCCTTCTGGTCAACGTCACGCGGCGCGCGCTCGAAACGGTGTCGGCATGATCGGGGACGGCGTCATGCGTGTCGACGCGCCGCTCAAGACACGGGGCGCCGCGCGCTACGCCGCGGAATTCACGCAATCCGGCATGACCCATGTCGCGATGGTCACCAGCACGATCGCCAACGGACGCGTCACCGGCTTCGATACCGGCGCCGCCCGGGCCGCACCCGGCGTGCTGGCCGTCATCACGCCCGACAACGCCGATCGCCTGCATGTGACCAAGGCCTCCCAGCAGACGGTCACCGGGCCGCTGCTACAGGACGACCGGATCCGTTTCCAGGGCCAGCCGATGGCGCTCGTTGTCGCTGAAACCCATGAAGCGGCCGAACACGCCGCGGCCCTCGTCGTCACCCACTACGCGCGAAGCGCCGCCGTCACCGACATGAACGCCGTGCTCGACGATGCCTATCCTCCGAAGGATTTCCGCGGCGGCAGCCTGCCGGCCGACAGCAGCCGGGGCGACCCCGACGCCGCGTTCGCGAGCGCCCCGGTCAAGATCGATGCCGTCTATGAGACGCCGCCCGAATACCACAACCCGATGGAGCCGCACGCGACGGTGGCGTCCTGGGAAGGCGGCCGGCTGACCGTCTGGACCGCGACGCAGGGAGTCGGCGGCGTCAAGAAAACACTCGCCGCCTTCTTCCGGCTGCCGCCCGACGATGTGCGCGTGATCTGCCCCTATGTCGGCGGCGGTTTCGGCAGCAAGGGGAATGCCTGGCCGCCGATCATTTTCGCAGCCATCGCGGCCCGCCAGGTCGGGCGGCCGGCGCGCCTGGAGCTCACCCGCGAGCAGATGTATGCCAACAACGGCTATCGCCCGCGCACCCGCCAGACTGTCAGGCTCGGCGCGCGGCAAGACGGCACGCTGGTCTCGCTGCGCCATGACGGTCTGACCCAGATGTCCGATCCGGCGCTTGGCGAATTCGCCGAACCGGTCGCGACCGCATCGCGCATGCTCTACGCATGCGACAACGTCGCGACCTCGCATCGTCTCGTCGCCACCAACTATGGCCTGCCCACCTACATGCGTGCGCCAGGCGAGGCTTCGGGCGTCTTCGCGCTCGAATGCGCGATGGATGAGCTTGCGATCCGACTGCGGATGGATCCGATCGCCCTCCGGCTGAAGAACCACGCCGATCGCGATGGTGACCGCGGCAAGCCGTTCTCGTCGAAGCACCTGCGCGAGGCCTACGCGCAAGGGGCTCACATGTTCGGCTGGGACCCGCGCTCGCCCACGCCCGGTTCTATGCGCGACGGCCGCGTTCTGATCGGGTGGGGCATGGCAACGTCGACCTATCCCGCCAACCGGGCACCCGCCAGCGCGCGTGTGCGTCTATCGGCCGACGGAAACGCGCTCGTCCAGTCCGGCACCCAGGATATAGGCACCGGGACCTACACCATCATGGCACAGGTTGCCGCCGACATCCTTGGCCTGCCGATGAGCTATGTCCGCGGCGAGCTCGGCGATACCTCGCTGCCCGACGCACCCACATCGGGTGGCTCGACGACGGCGGCGAGCGTCACCCCCGCCGTTCGTATGGCCGCGGGAACCGTTCGCGCGCGTCTGCTCGGACTGGCGCTCGCGACCGGTGGCCCTGGCTGGTCCGGACTGACGCCCGCCGATCTTCGCTGCGAGAACGGCGCCGTCGCGGGGCCGGCGGGTCGGATGTCCTATGCGTCGTTGTTGTCGCGCGCGCGTTTGCCATCGATCGAGGCGGAAGCCGGGGCCAAGCCCGGCGCCGAGTTTGCAAGTTTTTCGCGCCATTCCTTCGGCGCCCAGTTCGCCGAGGTTCGCGTCGATCCCGATTTCGGCACCGTGCGCGTCTCCCGCTTCGTCGGCGTCTACGATGCGGGCCGCATCCTCAACGCTCGCACGGGCCGGAGCCAGCTCATCGGCGGCATCGTCTTCGGCATCGGCCAGGCCCTGCTCGAAGAGGCGATACCTGATTTCGCAACCGGCAGGATCGTCAACGACAACCTCTCCGACTACCTCGTGCCGGTGAACGCCGATGTGGGCTCGATCGAGGTGGCGACCATCGCGTCGTCCGACGAGATCGTCGATCCTCTCGGCGCGCGCGGCATCGGTGAGCTTCCCATCGTCGGCACCGCGGCCGCGATCGCCAATGCGGTCCACCACGCGACCGGCCGCCGGATCCGCCGCTTGCCGATCCGGGTGGAGGATCTATTGCTCTGAACGTCCAGGCCCGGTCCTTGAAAGCGGGGAGAGGCTCATGACCGACATTGGTGACCTCTTCGCCGGTCGATGGCGCCCATTCTCGACCGTTTGACAGCCATTCTCCGGCCGGACGCGCGAACTCGGCAGGGCATCCAATTTCTCCTGCTGCTGCTGGCGCCGCTTCTCCCCGCGGCGCCCGCATTGTTCGGCCTCGGCAACCGCACCGCGCTCGACATGGTCGCGTCGTTCGTCCAGGCGTACCCGATTCTCCGCGGCGCGCTCATCCTGCCGATCGAGACGGCGAGGGACGCAGGCCTCGCCATGCTGGCCGGCCACGCGCTCCTGCTGGGAGCCGGCGGCCTGGCCTGCGCGTCGCTCTTGCGAACGCTCGAATTGCCTCGGGCGACGCTGGCGGGCGGCCTCCTGTTCGAATGCGCGTCGCTGGCCGTCGGCGCGACAGGCTGGCGTCCGCTGCTTGCCCTGATCGTCTGCCCGGCGTTCTTCGCCGCTCTCGAGCGATGCATCAGGGGGCGCCGATCGGGGATCGCGAGACTGGCGATGTCGATCGGCGTCGTCGATGCGTTCAGCCAGACGCCGGCCGCCGGCGTCATTTTCGGCTTCGGCTTTGCCTGGCTCGTCGTGCGCCTCACCTCCGTCGAGGAGGGATCCCGATGGCGAACCCTGAGCCGTATCGGCTTGGGCGCCGTCCTTGGCGCTGTCCTCGCGTCGCCGATCGGGGCTGCCGAGCTGCTGTCCGGAGCAGTGCCGGCAAGCCTGCCTTGGCCGGACGTCCTGCTGCCACGCGGCTGGCACATCCGCGCCACCGAGACAGGGATCGCCCCGGCGGCCGGTCGCTTGCTGCCGGTCATCGGGCTCGCCTGCCTCGCGCTGGTGCCCCCCGCCGGTGGCGCGCCGATGCGCGGCCGCGCCTTGCGGATCCTGCTCGCCGCCGCAACCCTGACGTCCGCGGTCACACCGTCGGCGGCAATCCCGCTCTGCCTGACCTGCCTTGTCGTGCTGTGCGGCGTGCTGTGGAGTGACGTTGCGGCGGGGGGACGCAGGGGAGCACTTCCCACCGCCGCCTCTGGTCTCGTCGTACTCGTCGGTCTGGCGGGTCTGGCCGCCGTCGGCACCGTCCATCTTCCGCGCCCGATGCTCGTCGCCAACATCCTCGGGCTCGCGGCCGGTCTCGCGCTGTCCCGCCGGACCGGACGGATCATGGTCCTGTCGTCTCCAGCGATCGTTGCCGCAGCCTACACCGCTTTCGTCGACGCATCCTGACGCGTTCTTGTTCGGCCTCACCTGAAGACGGATGCAAAATAGGCAACTTCACTAGTCTACCGGTTTTCTGTTCCCGCGCCACGTCAGCAGCGCCCGAACAAGGAAACGCAAATGCCGCAATTCGACGCCACCATCAAACACATCAAGGAAGGCTTGAAGGGGTTCACCGTCGCCGCCGCGACGAAGAACATTGAGGGCTGGGAAGCCACGCTCGAAAAAATCGATGCGCCCGGAGTGAAGGGGATCGTGCGCGATCTCGAAACTCTCAAGAAGCATCTGCACGCCAAGGAGCTCGACGGGGACGCGATCGCAAAGCTCGTCGCCAAGCTCGGCAAGGAGACCGTCGGCATCGCCGGCAAGGCCGACGGCGAGAAGGCCACCAAGATCAAGGCGCTCGGCGACGCATTGTCGCATGCCTCGGCAGAGGCTCACGCCGAAGCGAAGTAGGGTCGGCACGGGCCTGGGACAAAGCCCAGGCCCGTCAGGCTTTCACACTTCCACCTGATGCCCGATCTCGATCAGCCGACTTCTCGGCAGGGCAAACCTGTCGGACGCTCGCACGGCGTTTCGGTACATCAGCCCGAACAGGACACGTTGCCAAAGCGGCATATTGGGCCGTTTTTCGTGAGGGACGATATCGTCTTTTCCGGCCAGATACAGCACTTGGTCGAGATCAATGTCGCAGCCGAGCTCCTTCGCATTCGCCAGCGCCTGCGACAGGTTGGGGACCTCTACGAACCCAAAGCAGACCGTCACCTGCCAGATACCGTCCATCACGGCGCGCGTTTTGATCCGGTCGTCGTCCGGAACACGGGCGTCCTCGGTGAAGCGGACGGACAGCACGACCACCTTTTCGGGAAGCGAGTGGAAGTCCGCGATATGCCTCGCCATCAGCGGCGGCACCACCGATTCCGAGCGTGACAGGAACACCACCGAGCCTGGGGGGCGGAAAATCTCGTTGTTCCTGAGTTTCGCCAGAACCTCCTCGGCCCGTTCTCCGAGAGGAGCCAACCCGTCGCGCATGAGGCCGATACCCTTGTGCCAGACGAGCATGATGGTAAAAAGCGCGACGCCGATGGCGAGCGGCACGTAGCCACCCTGGATGATCTTCAGGAGGTTGGCGCCGAAGAACGAGACATCGACCAGCAGGAAGAACAGCGCGATCGGTGCGGCGATCATCACGCTCCACCGCCAGCGGACACGCATCACGTCGTAGATCAGCGCGGTGGTCATCAGCATGGTCGTCGACACAGCGGTCCCGTAGGCCCCGGAGAGAGCATCGGAGCTCTTGAAGCCGATGGCGATCGCGATCGTGCCGAGCATCATGATCCAGTTGACCACCGGGACGTAGATCTGGCCGTACTCCTTGTCGGAGGTCTGGCGGATGTTCAGTCCCGGAAACCAGCCGAGCTGCATCGCCTGCCGGGTCAGCGTGAACGTCCCGGTGATGATGGCCTGGCTTGCGATGATCGTGGCGCCTGTCGCTAGCACCACGACCGGCAACACCAGCGGATGCGGGATCGACACGAAGAACGGGTTGCCCTTGACGCCCTGGTGCGCATCCACGAACGCGACCTGCCCGGCATAGCTCAGCAGGAGCGCCGGAAAGACGATCGCGAGCCAGGCGCCCCTGACCGGGCGCCTGCCGATATGGCCCATGTCGGCGTACAGCGCCTCCGCACCGGTCAATGCCAGGAATACGCCGCCGAGCACGACGAAGCTGCCCCAGCCATGATGGACCAGGAAACGCAGCCCGATGACAGGATCCAGACCGATCAGCACCGACGGGCGGGCGAGCAGGTTGATCGCCCCAAGCGCGCCGATCACACCGAACCAGACGAGCATGACCGGACCGAACACGGTTCCGATCGACGCGGTCCCGAATGGCTGTGCGGCGAACAGGCCCGCGAGGATCACCACGGCAAGCGGCAGTATGTAGGGCTTGACCACGCTCGTGACCGTCTCGGTCCCCTCCAGCGCGCTGAGCACCGAGATCGACGGCGTGATCACGCCGTCGCCGTAGAGCAGGGCCGCACCGAACAGGCCGGCACACGTCAGCAAGGTCGCCCGTGAGAACAGGCTTCCCGTGAAACGCGGGCCGATCAGGGACAGCAGCGCCAGGATGCCACCCTCGCCATGGTTGTCGGCGCGCATCACCAGGGTCGCGTATTTCAGCGTCACCACGATCACCAGCGACCACACCAGCAGCGACAGGCTGCCGATCAGCGCGTCGTGGTCGATCTTGCCCCCCGCATCGCCCACCACCGTCTGCAGGGTGTAGAGCGGGCTCGTGCCGAGATCGCCGAACACGATGCCGAGGGCCGCGAGGCCACCGGCCGCCAAGCCCCGCTTCGCGCTGCTCTTCTCATCGGACATGCTGTTTCCGCTCGGCTCGGGGTTCGATCAAACCCGCCCGAGGGCGGCAGTTCACCGTGATCGTTTTGCGGCTATCCTGCGTCGCGTGACAACCCGTCCCAAGCCTCGTGGCGCGTCGGCCGCCCAGTTGTTCCCTGATCCGGACCAGCCGGGCGCGCGAGCCGGGCAGGGGATCGAACCCTCTTTCCGGCCGCTGGCCGACCGGCTGCGGCCCGCAACGCTCGCCGAGATCGTGGGCCAGGACCATCTCGTGGGCGAGCATGGGGCGATCCGGCGCATGCTGGCACGTGGCAGCCTGGCAAGCCTGATCCTGTGGGGCGGGCCCGGAACCGGCAAGACCACTATCGCGAGGCTGTTGGCGGAGGCTGCGAACTTGCGCTTCATGCAGCTCTCCGCCGTCTTCTCCGGCGTCGCCGATCTCAAGAAGCTGTTCGACGAGGCCGCTCGCAGATTGCAGGCGACCGGGCTCGGCACCCTCCTGTTCGTCGACGAGATCCACCGGTTCAACCGCGCGCAGCAGGACGGCTTCCTGCCGGTCGTCGAGAACGGCACGATCGTGCTGATCGGCGCCACGACCGAGAACCCGAGCTTCGCGCTGAATGGCGCCTTGCTGTCGCGCTGCCAGGTGCTTGTCCTGCAGCGCCTCGACGACGCGGCACTGGAACATCTGCTGGGCCGGGCCGAAGCCTTCGAGGGCCGGACGCTGCCGCTCGACAACGAAGCTCGCGCGACCGTGCGCGCTATGGCCGACGGCGACGGCCGCTATCTGCTCAACATGGCCGAACAGATCTTCGCCCTCGGTCCGGAACAGGCGATCGACCTCGGTCCCGCCGACCTCGCTTCACTGCTGGCCCGTCGGGCGGTGCTCTACGACCGCGACCGGGAGGAGCACTACAACCTGATTTCCGCGCTGCATAAGTCGCTTCGCGGGTCCGATCCGGATGCCTCGCTCTACTGGTTCTCGCGCATGCTGGTCGGCGGCGAGGACCCGCGCTATCTCGCCCGCAGACTGACGCGGTTCGCCGCCGAGGACATCGGCCTCGCCGACCCGTCGTCGCTCGGCCTCGCCCTTGCTGCGTGGGAAGCGTTCGAGCGGCTAGGCAGCCCGGAGGGAGAGCTTGCCCTTGCCGAACTGGTCATCCACCTCGCTGTCGCGCCGAAGTCGAACGCCGTCTACAAGGCTTTCGGCGCCGCAATGCGAGCGGCCAGGTCCACGGGAAGCCTCATGCCGCCGGCTCATATCAGGAATGCGCCGACGCGGCTGTTGCGCGACCTCGGCTACGGCAAGGGCTACGAATATGATCACGACACCGACGATGCCTTCTCCGGACAAGGGTATTTTCCCGACGACATGCCCCGTCAGACCTTCTACACGCCGACCCGCCGCGGGCTCGAGGGCGCGATCAAATCCAGGCTGGCCGAATGGTCACGCCTGAGGGAGAGCCGCTCGCGCGGGGACGCGCAGTGACCATTGGGACCGAAATCGTGTCCGCCGAGGAGGCAGGCATCAGGCTCGATCGGTGGTTCCGTCGCCGACATCCCGGCCTGACCCAGGGGACGCTGCAGAAGCTGTGCCGGACCGGCCAGATCCGGATCGATGGACATCGGGCGGAAGCAGCGACCCGGCTGGCGCCGGGTCAGTCGGTCCGGATCCCGCCGCTGCCCCGCTTCGAGCCATGTCCCGATGGACGGATCGATCACCGCGACGTCCAAGCGCTCGCCGCCATGACGATCCACGAGGATGACGATCTCCTCGTACTCAACAAGCCGAGCGGGCTCGCCACGCAGGGAGGCCCCGGCATCATGCATCATGTCGACGGCATGGCGGCCTCGTTGCGGGATGGACGCGGCCGCCGGCCATTGCTGGTCCATCGCCTCGATCGCGACACGTCGGGCGTGTTGCTCCTGGCGAAGGGACCGTCGAATGCCGCGCGTCTCGCGGCACTGTTCCGGACGCGACAGATGAGAAAGACCTACTGGGCTGTCGTCGTCGGCAAGCCGGTCCCGGCCGATGGCGTCATCGATGCGCCGCTCGCACGGCTCGGCGGCGGCGCCGGGGCGCTGACCGTGCTTGCGGAACGCGGCGACGAGGACGCGGCGGCCGCACGCACCGAATACCGGACCGTCGATGCCGCGGCCCGCCGTCTCGCCTGGCTTGAGCTGGTGCCGCTGACCGGGCGCACCCATCAACTGCGGGTCCATTGCGAGGCGATCGGCGTGCCGATACTGGGCGACCCGAAATACGGCGAGGGGCGCTCGCGCATGGACGGTTTCCCGACATGCCTGCATCTCCACGCTCGGGCCTTGTCCTTGGTCCATCCTGACGGTGCGGCATTCACCGTCACCGCGCCGCTCCCGCCGCACATGAGCGAGACCTTTCGTCAACTCGGCTTCGCGCCGGGCCGGACGCCGGCCGTCGAGCGTTCCTGAATGCCCGCTTCCAAGTCCGCCCGCATCTGGCCGATCCTCGTCCTGCTTGGATTGGCGCTGTCGCTGGCGGTCGCCTCGATCGTGGTCGGCCGGCTGGATGCAAACGCCCTCAAGCCACGGCTGGAGGCGTCCTTCGAGCGTGCCACCGGCCGCGTCTTGCGCATCGCCGGTCCGCTCCGTCTGAGCCTGCTGCCTTCACCGGGGTTCGTGGCTGACGAGGTCTCGATCGACAACCTTCCGGGCGGCTCGCGACCCGCCATGTTCGTGGCGCGAAAAGTCACCGGAAGCGTCGATCTGCTCGCCCTGCTCGACCGGACCATCCACGTCGAGAGCGTGACGCTCACCGATCCGGATATCCTGTTCGAGGAGGTCGGCGGGCGACCGAATTGGCGCTTCCAGCGTTCGCCGACCCAAGGTGGCAGCGCATCGACCTCAGCCCATCCCGCAGCCAGACCCGGCTACCGCATCAGCGAGCTCGATGCTGCGGGAGGCAGGTTAGCCTGGCAGGGACTTGGGAAGGCCGGAAGCGGCGCCGTCACGATCGACCGCCTGCACGCCCAGCAGCAGGACCGATCCTCGTCGACGCTCTTCGTCGCCGGTCACCACCGACAGACGGCGTTCTCGCTCTCGCTCGCAGCGGGACCCCGCTCCCTCGCGGTACCGTCGGGGCGCCCGATGCCGGTTCGCGCCACGCTGTCGCTCGGTCATGGCGAAAATGGCGACCGGCTCCATCTCGACGGCAATGTCGATCTCGAGGCCGGTCGGGTCGACTTGCGTATCCATGCCGTCCTGCCGCAAGTGGCGGATCTGAACGGTCTGTTCCCGCATGCCGCCCTGCCAACGGCCTCCGACGTCACCCTCGATGCGAACCTCGTCGCCGATCGATCGGGACGATGGCGGATCTCGCGCTTCGCCGGCGCGGGTCGACGGCTCGATCTGACCGCCTATCGCGCCGGCCTTCTCGTGGATCGCGTCACTGCCACGGCGAGCACGCCCGTTACGCCGCTCTCGATTGACGTCGCAGGCAAGCTCCAACAAGTTCCCTTCATTATCAATGGCTTACTCGGGTCGCTTGAGTTCTGGCAGGCGCAAACCAGCCGTGCGCCGATCGATATGGCAATGTCGACGGCCGACAATGCCGCCTCGGTCCGAGGATCGCTGTCGCGCCAGGACAGCCGGCAGTACGGCATCACGGCCGCTATCTCGCTGCATCTACCCGATCCTTCACGCCTGAACGCTGGCTTCGGCCTCGCGCTCAAGCCCGCGACGATCGAAGGCACGTTCGCAATGGCTGGCCGCCAGCCGACCGACTTTTCGGGTTCGCTCGATGCGGCGACGCTGCGGGTCGGGAACGCCGACCTGTCCGGCTCGCGATTGAAAACGACGATCACGCCGGGACTTCTGGTCCTGCAGTCCTCGTTCGCAGGCGCCTCGCCATGGATCATCTGGCGGGAGGACCTTGGCCAGGTCCCGCACCATGTCGTCATCAGGCTGGAGGGAAGCAGCCTGCCCGCGGCTCCGCTGTTCTCGCTGGCGACAGGCCGGCCGGTGGTCGACGGCAAGCTCGCGATCAACGCGATGATCGAGGCGAACGCAACCGGTTCCAAACTAGACGACGCGACAATCAACGGTCCGTTCGACATGACCCTGGTCGATGCGAGTTTGGAACCTTCCCTGCTGCAGAGCGTGCTCGGCGAGGTGTCGCGAACGGCGCACCTGCCGAACATGGCGTCATCATCGGCCCGAATACGCTGCGCCGACGGCGTCGGCGTCATCACCAACGGCACCGTGGCGATCAAGCAGTTGGCAGTTGCATCTCCAGCACTCATCATGACTGGTCGCGGGAACGTCGACCTGCCTCGTGGAGTGCTGGATTTTCATCTGCAGCCGATCCTCCGCCTTGGCCCGACGGATCTCGCGACCAGCGTCGCCCTGTCTGGAACCACGACATCACCGATCGCAACGCTGGAGTCCAATGACGGCCGCGTCGGCTTTCAAATCGGACATGTGCAGGGTGATGATCTCGGGCGATGCGCGGGAGCGGTGGACCGACCGCGCAAGCCGCCCAAGCCGGCCGATTTTCTGCGCGCGCTCGGCATCCTCCGGTAGATGCCGGACGACGCGCGGCTTCTCACGAGGAAGTGATTGGACTGCGCGGAACCTGTCTCGATCACGGAAATGGGATTTAAGTGGCTGAGGGTAAAGCATCGGCGCGTGGGCGGGCAATTCGCGTAGCCTTCCGAACGTTGCCGGCGTCTCCACGACGAGCCCGGCTTGCTCTTGCGCCGGCACGCCGTCGGGCCAAACCTTGGTCTGCCTTGAAACGACGTGACGTATGGTTACACACGGCAATGCGCGCGGCTGATAGCCTCGCCACAGGTTGAAGCGGGAGCGGCGCGATGGACGAGTATCACGACAGCCAACCAAGGCCGCCACGTCGTCTCGGTTATCGGATTTCGGGTGCTTTCGCGATCCTCGCAATGGGATCCTGGGTCGTGCTTGCCGCCATCCCCATGGTTGTCGCGATCGTGGCCCTGACCTGAGCGCAGCACTCAAGCAAGAGGTAACGCCCGCCCGGCGTCATCCGCGCTTCTTCTCGGCACCCGTTCTCCTGCTCGTGACGCCTTTGTGCGTCCTCGGCTCCATCGTGGGGGTGCAGGTTCTCGTCCGGCTCGGGGTGACCACAAACACGTCCCTGATCGGTGCGCTTGCCGGCATGGCACTGGGCCGCCTGCCATTCGCTGGCTTGCGCGTCTTTCGTTCGCCGCATGTCCAGAACCTCGCGCAGAGCGCGATCTCGGCCAGCACGTTCGGCGCCGCCAACAGCCTGATGCTGCCGATCGGCATCCCGTTTCTTCTCGGGCGATCCGACCTCGTTTGGCCGATGCTGATCGGGGCCATGCTCGCGATGCTGCTCGACGCGACCCTGCTCTACCGCATGTTCGGATCGCGCGTCTTTCCGGCCGATGGTGCGTGGCCACCCGGCGTGGCAGCGGCCGAGGCGATCGAAGCCGGCGACAAGGGCGGAAAACGCACCGTGATTCTGGGCGGCGGCCTCGCGTTGGGCGTCACCGGTTCGCTCGCGGGTGTCCCGATGGCGGGCTTCGGCGTCGCATTCATCGGCAACGCCGCTGCCCTGTTCGCATTCGCGACCGGTCTGCTGCTTCGCGGATATCCGGATGTCGTCTCGGCTCACGCCAGCCTGTTCTCGCGCATCGTCCCGGGCGGCGATCTCGGCCGGACGCACATTCCCCAGGCGATGATGCTCGGCGCGGGGCTGCTGGCTCTGGGTCAGGTCATCTACACGCTCTCCCGCCGCCGCGACGCGGGGTCGGAAGCCAGCCACAGCATCGACCGCCTATTGCCGAGAACCCTCGGCGTCGGCGCCGCCCTTTACCTCGCGATTGCTTCCATCATCGCGCTCGCAGCCGGGTTCGAGACCGCGATGCCCGTCGGCCTGCTGATCACCTTCGTACTCTATGCCGCCTTCGCGGCCCTGCTGCACGAGTTGATCATCGGTTTGGCCGGCATGCATTCCGGCTGGTTCCCGGCCTTCGCGGTCGCCGTCGTCAGCCTCGGGATCGGCCTGCTGATCGGATTTCCTCCCGCACCGTTGGCGTTGCTCACGGGCTTCACCGCATCCACCGGCCCCGCCTTCGCCGACATGGGCTGTGACCTGAAGGCAGGCTTTCTCTTGCGAGGCGAAGGAAGCGATTCGGATTTCGAGCAGGATGGTCGGCGGCAGCAATATATCGCCGCCATGTTCGCCCTGCTGATCGCCTGCGTCGTCGTGATGGTCACGTTCCATGGCTACTTCATGCGCGGCCAGATTGCGCCCGTCGACCATGTCTTCGTCGACGCAATTAAGGCGGGCTCGAACAAAGCTGTCGCGCATGTCCTGCTCATCTGGGCGATCCCCGGCGCGCTGCTGCAACTGGCCGGCGGACCGCGCCGTCAATTGGGTGTCATGTTCGCGACGGGCTTGCTGTTGCACGCGCCGCTCGCCGGCTGGGCAATCCTCGCCGGCCTGTCGACCAGGGCAATCTGGATCAGGGCAGCCGGCGCGACATCTCGATCCTCGATGCAGGTCTTCGCGGCGGGATGCATCGCCGGTGATGCACTGCTCAGCTTTGGCCGTGCCGTCACACGATAGACACTCATCGCCAGGCATCGACCCGCTCGCGCATCAGAATACTTGACGCATCCTCCGGACCGGATGCCTGCTTGTTCTGCTCCAACCGGCAAAGAACGCGTGGGGCGGGGGAGAGACATGTCGATCCAAAGCAGAGTGGACATTCGACCCGGGCTTGCGAGATATCTCCCGGAAGGTCTTGCATCATTTTCCACCGACGCGCGTGCCGGGATCGCAATCGGCAGCCGGCTGCAGACACGACGCGGAGAAATCCTTATCGAGCACCTCGATATCGGAGAACAGGTCCTGACGTCGTGCGGCCGGTTCTCGAAGGTCAGATCACGCAGCGTCGTGCTCCAGCCACACTCGCACCAGGTCGCGTTGCGCGGACGCGCCGTCAGGATCAGGCGCGATGCATTCGGCCCGATGCAGCCTTGTCGTGATCTGGTCGTCAGTCCTGGCCAGATCATCTTCATTGAAGGCCGATCTGAGCCCGTGGCGGCGCTGATCAACGCAAGCACGGTGATCCGAGAAGATTTCTGCTCAGGCATGGTCAGGGTCGAACTGGCGCATCCTGTCGCCATGATGGTCGAATGCCTCGCGATGCAAAGCGCTTAGGCGGTCGATCGGCGACCGGCCCGTCAGTCTGGCAGCATCACGATGACGGCCGCCTGGGCTGCCATTCCCTCCTCGCGTCCGACGAAACCCAGGCGTTCGGTCGTTGTCGCCTTGACCGAAACCTGGCCGACTGGAACATCGAGCAGGCTGGCGAGGCGGTCACGCATGGCCTGCACATGGGGCGCGATCCTGGGCCGCTCGCACAGCAGAGTGACGTCCACGGATGTCAAAGTCCCCCCTCGTGCGGCGACGCGCAGTGCGGCGTGGTTGAGAAAGCGCGCGCTATCCGCATCCTTCCACTGCGCGTCCGTCGGCGGGAAGTGCCGTCCGATATCGCCCTCGGCAAGCGCCCCGTAGATCGCATCGCATAGAGCGTGGATCCCGACATCCGCGTCGGAGTGCCCGGTCAGCCCGTGCGTGTGAGGTAGCGTCACGCCGCAGAGAACCAGCGGCCTGCCAATTTGCAACGCATGCACGTCGTAACCGATCCCGATGCGAGGGGTCATCGAAGCCGTCCCTGTCTGTTATCTCAGCGGCTGCCACGTGATCGACCCCTCGTCAACGACCGGCCCTCGCATTGCGCCACGAGAGTGATCCGTCTATTTTGCACAAATGCTGGGCAAATCTGAACTCAAGCCGATCTCGATCGGGCCGTTGACGATCGGATCTCCGGTGATCCTGGCGCCGATGTCGGGTGTCACCGATCTGCCATTCAGGCGCTTGGCCAGGCGCCTCGGAGCCGGACTCGTCGTATCGGAGATGATCGCGTCCTGGGCGATGGTGCACGAAAACGCGGCGACCCTCCGCATGGCGGAAGTCGGGGAGGGCGGACTGAATGCGGTCCAGCTCGCCGGTTGCGAGCCGGCAGCCATGGCGGAGGCCGCGCGCATCGCCGTCGGCCGCGGGGCGGATCTGATCGACATCAATTTCGGCTGTCCGGTCAAGAAGGTCGCTGTCGGCCAGCACGCTGGCTCCGCGCTGATGCGCGACGAGATGGCTGCGGCGCGTCTTCTCGAGGCGACGGTTCGCGCCGTGCCCGTGCCCGTGACCTTGAAGATGCGGATGGGATGGGACCACTCGCGCTTGAACGCGCCCGCTCTGGCGCGGACCGCCGAGAAATGCGGCATCCGCATGGTCACCATCCATGGCCGCACCAGGCAGCAATTCTATCAGGGAGATGCTGACTGGGCGTTCGTCGGGTCAGTCAAGTCGGCCGTCGGCATTCCGGTCATCGTCAATGGCGACATCAGGTCTCCCGAGGATGCGGACCACGCACTGTCCGCATCCGGCGCCGATGGCATCATGGTCGGAAGGGGCTGCTATGGCCGCCCCTGGCTGCCCGGTTCGCTCGGCCGATATCTTGGCGGTGACGCGTTTCCCGATGAACCCGATCTAACGGCCGAGAAAACTATCCTTTCCGAGCATTACGAGGCGATGTTGCTCCATTTCGGCCTGGTGCCGGGCATGAGGATGGCACGCAAGCATGTCGGTTGGTATTCGGCAGGTCTGCCCGGTTCCGCCTCGTTCCGCGCCGTCTTCAACCGGATTGACGATTGCGGGGTCGCTAAGTCGACCATCGCGAGGTTCTACGACGATCTGATCGATCGGTCGTTCGTGCGACCGCCACGGCATGTTGCGCACCAGGCTGCTGAGCCGGAGCCGATCGCTTGGGCAGCTTGAAGCCGCTGACTCTCCGGCGCGTCCCGGCGGGACAAACCGTTGCGCGAAAGACCGACATCGACCCGCGGCAGGTGATCGACGCCCTACCGCTGGTTGTCCTAGTGCTCGACAGTGACGATCGGATCGAGGCAGCCAACGCAACCGCCGAACCGTTCTTCAGCCTGTCGATCGCGTCGCTCACGCAGATGAAGTTGCAGGACATCATTCCGGGCGATAGCCCGCTGTTCATGATGGTTCGCCAGGTGCGGTCGCGCGGCGGAACGATTGTGGAACACGATCTGACACTGGAGAGTCCACGCCTGTCGAAGCACGAAGTCATCGCGCAAGGGACGTTGCTGAGCGAGAATCCAGCCTCGGTCCTTCTGACATTGCAGGACAGTTCGAGCCTTCGGGCACTCGATCGCAGGCTCACATTCCGCAACGCTGCCCGTAGCGTGGCTGGCATGGCAGCGATCCTCGCGCACGAGGTCAAGAACCCGCTCTCCGGCATTCGCGGCGCTGCGCAGTTGCTGGAGGGAACGGTGGCGTCAGTCGGCGATCGCGAACTCGCTGTTCTGATCCGGGAAGAGGCCGATCGCATAAGACTGCTCGTCGACAGGATGGAGATGTTCGGCGAGAAGCCAATCGAACGCCGGCCGGTCAACATCCACCGCGTGCTTGAGCATGTACGAATGCTGGCTCATTCCGGATTCGCCGCCCACATCCGGATCGTCGAGCGATATGATCCGTCATTGCCGTCGGTCTTTGGAAATCGGGACCAGCTTGTCCAGGTACTCCTCAATCTCGTCAAGAACGCGGCCGAAGCGATCAGCTCCGATCCATCGGGTGGCGAGATCACACTGACCACCGCCTATCGGCATGGCCTGCGCCTCGTCATGCCGGGCTCCGCAGAGCGCGTTCACCTTCCACTCCTCGTCACGGTTCGCGATACGGGACCGGGCATTCCCGAGGACATCAAGCCGCATCTCTTCGAGCCATTCATCACCTCCAAGCCGTCAGGCAGCGGCCTCGGTTTGGCGCTCGCCGCCAAGATCATCGGCGATCACGGCGGCATGATCGAGATCGACAGTCACGGCGGTCGAACCGAGGTGCGTCTGCATCTCCCGGTGCTCTCGGAAGATTACGACCCGAACCCGAGCTGACGGACTGAGACCATGACCCTGCCGACAGTCCTCGTCGCTGATGACGATCGCTCGATCCGGACGGTCTTGACACAGGCCCTCGGCCGGTCGGGCTACCAGGTCCGGACCACGGGCAATGCCACGACGCTCTGGCGATGGGTGGAAGACGGCGAGGGCGACCTCGTGATCACCGACGTGGTCATGCCCGACGAGAACGGTCTCGATCTCATCCCGCGGATAAAGCGCATTCGGCCGGAGCTTCGGATCGTTGTGATGAGTGCCCAGTCCACGCTCATCACGGCGGTCAAGGCGACCCAGCGCGGCGCCTTCGAATATCTGCCCAAGCCGTTTGATTTGAAGGAATTGCTTGCCGTCGTCGGCCGGGCGCTCGCTGCCCCTCCGCCGGCACCGCCAGCCGCCGAGGTGCGGGACGCTGAGGAAAAGCTTCCCTTACTCGGGCGGTCGATGGCGATGCAGGAGATCTATCGATCAATCGCACGTCTCACGACGGCGGACCTGACGGTCATGGTCAATGGCGAGAGCGGGACCGGAAAAGAGCTCGTCGCGCGCGCGCTGCATGATTATGGCCGCCGCCGCTCGGGGCCCTTCGTCGCGATCAACATGGCGGCCATTCCCCGCGAGTTGATCGAAAGCGAATTGTTCGGCCACGAGCGCGGTGCCTTCACCGGTGCGACTAACCGGAATCTGGGACGGTTCGAGCAGGCTGCCGGGGGGACATTGTTCCTCGACGAAATCGGCGACATGCCACCCGAGGCGCAAACCCGCCTGCTCCGCGTGCTGCAGGAAGGCGAGTTCAGCACCGTCGGTGGGCGGCAACCTATCAAGGCGAACGTCCGCATCGTCGCCGCGACCCATCGCGATCTCAGGCAGGCGATCCGGACCGGAACGTTCAGGGAAGATTTGTTCTACCGTTTGAACGTCGTGCCGATCAGGCTGCCCCCCTTGCGCGAGCGGGTCGAAGACATCCCGGTTCTCGCTCGCCACTTTCTCGATCGAGCCCATGAGCACGGGCTTCAGAGCAAGACTCTCACCGAAGCGGCGCTCGACCGCCTCCGCACGCATCGGTGGCCTGGCAACGTCCGTGAGCTTGAAAACCTCATGCGCCGGATCGCCGCGCTCTATCCGCAGGAAACGATTGGCGACGACATCATCTCCAGCGAACTAGCGGAGGCCACCTCGTTCTCCGACGGCCACAATCAGCCGGATGATGGGCGACAGGAAACACTCGCAGTATCGGTCGAACGGCACATCAAGCAATTCTTGTCCGCGAGCAAAGACGGCATGCCCATGCGTGACATCTACGATCGCGTGATCGCAGAAGTCGAACGGCCCCTGATCGCGATGACGCTGTCCGCAACCAAGGGAAACCAGATCAAGGCGGCGGCCGTACTCGGCCTGAACCGCAACACGTTGAGGAAAAAAATCAGGGATCTTGAAATCCCTGTCGTCAGGGGGCTTGGGTAGGGATGCAGGCGATGTCCGCTGGCGTCGGCCGCAGGACGTGATGGACGCGCTGCCATCCTCGCCACGGGCCCAGGGACCGATTGCCGAGCGCAAGCGGAATCTGCTTGTCGACTTGCTGCCCGGGAAGGTCGCGACGTTCGTGCTGGCGAGCGTGGCACTCATCACCGGCATCGCTACGTTCATCCTCTTGTCCGGCGGTTTGTCGCTGACCCGCCATCCGCATGTCGACATCTTCCTTCTCATTGCCAACACCGCGGCGCTGCTTCTTCTCGGGCTGGCTCTCGCGGGCCGGGTCGCGCGCGTCTGGATCGATCGACGCCGGGGATTGGCCGGAGCCCGCCTCCACGTGCGTCTCGTCATGTTGTTCAGCGTCGTCGCGATCACCCCGACCGTGGTCGTCGCTCTCTTCGCGACCGTCCTGTTCCAGGTCGGGATACAGGCCTGGTTCAATGACCGTGTCAGAACGGCTCTCGCAGAAAGCCTGCAGGCGGCCCGCGGTTATCTGACTGAGCATAATGACGCGATCCGGTCGGACGCCGTCAACTTGGCCGACGATCTTGCCATGGCGCACGCCGGCGAACTGGTGATCTCAGATCCGGAAGAGGTGACACGGATCCTGTTCGATCAGAGTGCATTGAACGGGCTTTCCGAGGCGATGATCTTCGATCCGGTCACCGGGCAGATCATGGCATCCATGAGCAGCAGGCCGGCGCCATTGCCGCCAGCCTCTGCTCTGTTGAAGGCCCGATCGGGCGAAGTGGCCGTCATCGATAGTCCGGACCATACGACCGTGCGTGCGCTGATCCTCCTCAAATCGCCCGAGATGCTGGTCCTGATGATTGCGCGGCCGGTCGACTCGACGATCCTCGGCCATATGCAACGCACTGAGGAGGCAGTCGGCGAATATAACAGGCTCGACCGGCACCGGTCCGGCCTGCAGGTCACCTTCGTCCTGATCTTTATCCTTGTCGCACTTCTCGTTCTATCCGCGGCGGTGCTTTTCGGCCTCGTGCTTGCCAATCAGATCGCCCGCCCGCTCGGGACATTGATCGTTGCAGCCGAAAGGGTGCGCACCGGCGATTTGGCGGTTCGTGTGCCCGAGCGGGACGCGGACGACGAGGTGGCAGGCCTGTCGCGCGCCTTCAACCGAATGACGGATCAACTCGCCGCCCAGCGCACGGAATTGATGGCAGCCTATAGCCAGATCGATGAACGAAGGCGCTTCACGGAGACGGTTTTGTCGGGCGTTTCGGCCGGAGTGATCGGGCTGGACGTCGAGCAGCGGATCGAGCTTCCAAACCGTGTCGCCAGCGATCTCTTGGGTACCGATCTTCTGGCGGCGGTGGCACGAAAACTAGTGGACTTGGCACCTGAGCTGACGCCTTTGCTGGAAGTCGCCGCGAAGGCGCCGGAGCGCGCCCATACCGCGGAGGTTCAGATCGGTCCTGCAGGTCGGCGGCGTACCCTGCTGGTCCGTATTGGAACAGAAGTCCGAGGCGGACACCTCGACGGCTTTGTCGTCACCTTCGACGACATCACCGAGTTGCAGGCCGCTCAGCGGAAGGCGGCCTGGGCAGATATCGCCAGGCGGATCGCGCATGAAATCAAGAATCCACTGACGCCGATCCAGCTTTCTGCCGAACGTCTCAAGCGTCGCTTCTTGCGCGAGATCGCGTCCGATCCGGAGACGTTCTCTCAGTGCGCCGACACCATAATCCGTCACGTCGGCGACATCGGGAGGATGGTCGACGAGTTCTCGGCCTTCGCCCGAATGCCCCAGCCGGCGATCAAGCACGAAGATGTGGGACGGATCGCCCGGGAGGCCATCATTCTGCAGCGTGACGCCTTCCCGCGAATCGCGTGGCAGACAGACATTCCCGAGGTGGGGCCGATCGTGCCCTGCGACCGCCGCCTCATCGGGCAGGCCCTGACCAACCTTCTTCTGAACGCCGCCGACGCTGTCGCGATGAGTGACCGTAAAGGTATTGGACACGTCCGGCTGTCAGTTCACCAAGCCGCGCGCACGGTTTCTCTCACGGTCCAGGATGATGGTCTAGGTCTTCCCGACGACGATCACGCACGTCTTACGGAGCCCTACGTTACCCACAAACCCAAGGGCACCGGCCTAGGGCTTGCCATTGTGAAGAAGATAATGGAGGACCATGGCGGATCGCTCGCGCTCGATAACCGAGCGGACGATGAAGGAGCGGTCGCGACCTTGACCTTGCCTGTAAGAGACGGCGATGGCGTATGAAATTCTGATCGTCGACGACGAACCGGACATCCGGCTACTCATCGAGGGAATCCTGCGGGACGAGGGCTATGAGACCCGTCAGGCGGGTGACTCGGATTCTGCTATTGCCGCGTTCCGGGCACGCCGCCCCGCGCTCGTTGTGCTTGACGTTTGGCTGCAAGGCTCCCGACTCGATGGATTGGGTATTTTGCAGGCAATCTGTGATGAAACGCCACCGATTCCCGTGATCATGATCTCCGGTCACGGGACCATCGAGACGGCCGTGACCGCAATCCAGCGCGGCGCCTACGATTTCATCGAGAAGCCGTTCCAGTCGGACCGCCTCCTTCTTTGTCTGAATCGTGCGTTGGAGGCCGCTCGGCTCGAGCGGGAAAACGCTGAGCTGCGTCTGAGGGCCGGACCAGACAATCGTCTCGAAGGCGACAGTCAGGCCATTGCCGCCGTCCGTCAGCAGATAGACCGGGTTGCGCCGACCGGCTCCCGAGTCCTTATCTCCGGCGCAGCGGGGGTCGGCAAGGAGGTTGCCGCCCGCATGGTCCATGCGCGCTCGCGGCGCTCTGACGGACCCTTTGTCGCCTTGAATTGCGCGACCTTGGCGCCCGGACGCTTCGAAGAGGAACTTTTCGGTCTGGAAGGGAGTGCGGACGCAACCGTCAAGCGACGGACCGGCCTGCTCGAACGTGCCCATGGTGGCACGCTCCTTCTCGATGAAATCAGTGACATGCCAATCGAGACCCAGGGCAAAATCGTCAGGGCGTTGCAGGATCAGACCTTCGAACGACTCGGCGGTTCCTCGCGCGTCAAGGTGGACGTTCGCGTACTTGCGACCACAAACCGCGACCTGCAGACGGAAATCGCAGCAGGTCGGCTACGGGAAGACCTCTATTACAGATTGGCAGTCGTCCCGCTCCGATTGCCATCATTGCGGGAACGGCGTGAAGACATTCCTGAGCTGGCGCGGAGCTTCATTGCTCGGTCGGCCGAGACGGCTGGAATACCGCGCCGTCAATTGTCGGCGGATGCCCTCGCGGCAATGCAAAGCTACGATTGGCCCGGAAACGTTCGCCAATTGCGCAATACGATCGACTGGCTATTGATCATGGCCCCGGGAACGTCGGCGGAACCGATCAGAGCAGAGATGCTCCCACCAGAAATCAGCCAGGGGGCACCGATCCTGCTGAATTTCGATCCGGGCGCCGACGTGATCGGGCTGCCACTTCGCGAGGCGCGCGATCTGTTCGAGACGCAGTACCTGCAAGCTCAGCTTGTCCGTTTCGGAGGCAACATCAGCCGGACCGCTGGGTTCGTCGGCATGGAGCGCAGTGCTTTGCATCGGAAACTTAAACAGCTAGGTGTTAATTCAGAGGAGCGGCAGGCGAGCTAGCCGCCCGGGTTGGTCTGTTCGACCAACCCTTTTTCATTCAGGCGTTGCGGAGCAGCAAGGCATGACGAAGTCCAACGGCAGATGGTGCCGCTCCTGAGAAGCAAGAGGATCAGCCTTGGCAAACGAACGAGCACAGAATGTCCAGGACGTGTTCCTCAATCACGTCCGGAAAGGAAAGACCCCGGTCACCGTTTTTCTTGTCAACGGGGTAAAGCTTCAAGGCATTATAACTTGGTTTGACAACTTTTCGGTTTTGCTGCGGCGAGACGGTCATACGCAACTTGTCTACAAGCACGCGATCAGTACCGTCATGCCTGGCGCTCCGATCCAGCTCTTCGATCCGAGCAAAGAGGCGGTCGGTGCGCCGGTCAATCCAGGCCGTGAACCCGGATTGACCGGCGAAGCCACCTGATCAGGCCATTTGAAGACCATTGACGCGCGAACGAGAGCGGCGGTTCTGCTTCCGTGGGGACAGCACGGCGGCCTGAGAAGCGCCGATGCGAGATTAGCCGAGGCAGTTGGGCTTGCCCGGTCGATCGATCTCTTCATCGTATACGAAAACATTCTCCAGCTGCGGCGACGCCGGCCATCGACACTGCTCGGTGAGGGACAGATCGAGGAGCTCCGCGAACAGCTCGTGGCGGTGGAAGTGTCCCTTGTCGTCCTGGACGCGCTCATCAGCCCCGTACAGCAGCGTAATCTCGAGCGAGCTTGGAACTGTAAGGTCATCGATCGAAGCGGTCTCATCCTCGATATTTTTGGTGAACGGGCGGCGACCCGAGAGGGAGTCCTTCAGGTCGAGCTGGCACATCTTGCGTATCAGCGGTCGCGACTTGTCCGATCATGGACGCATCTCGAGCGGCAACGTGGTGGATTTGGTTTTCTTGGCGGCCCAGGCGAAACACAAATCGAAGCCGATCGACGGCTAATCGATGAACGTCTGGTGAGAATCAAACGAGAACTGGACGATGTACGCCGAACGCGGGGACTGCATCGAACAGCTCGAGAGAAGGTGCCGCTGCCTGTCATCGCCCTGGTCGGATACACAAATGCCGGGAAATCCACGTTGTTCAACGTGATGACAGGAGCATCGGTCACGGCAAGAGACCAGCTCTTCGCGACTCTGGATCCGACCATGCGAGAGCTTCGTCTGCCATCGGGTCGCAGGGCCATCTTGTCCGATACGGTTGGTTTCGTCAGTGAGCTGCCCACCGAGCTGATCGCCGCATTCCGGGCAACTCTGGAGGAGGTTGGCGCAGCCGACATCATACTGCACGTTCGTGACGCAGCGCATCCCGACAGCTTGGCACAGCGAAGCGACGTCAAGGCCGTTCTGGAAGGCATGGTGGAAGACTTGATCCTCGACGCCGACTGGCCGATCAGAACCATCGAGGTTCTCAATAAGATCGACCTTCTCCAGACAATTGATCCGCCCAATCCGGAGCCTGAGGTTGCCCAAGTCTCGGCTTTTTCTGGAGCAGGCATTTCTGCATTGCTTGCAGCCATAGACGGTCGGCTATCCGCTGGCATGGAGATGGTGTCGTATACACTCGACCAATCGGACGGCGCACGCCTGTCGTGGTTGTACGACCATGGCGAGGTGATCAGCCGGAATGATAGTGACGAGGGGATCAGACTTCAGGTCAGGTTGTTTCCATCTGACCGAGGCCGGTTCGAGAGGCACACGCCCGAGGACAACGCCATCGACCCAACAGACTGACTTGAGAGCGGCGAAAGCGCATAAGATGTATTATGCCAATCTAGGTCGTCAGTTTACCTTCCTGTCCGCCGAAGGATGGGCCGCGTAGCGAGCGAGTAAAGCCTCGCTCTGGTCATCTGTCTCGACCAACTTCACCTCGTAGCCCCAAAGATCAGCCAATGCGCGTAACGTGAACTCGGCATCCTTCTTATGCAGCGTCAGGCCTGTCTTGGTGCGATGCTCGACATGCAGACACCGATCTCCCGCGAGATCCACATCGACGATCTGGATGTCGGGGGAGTATCGACTGGGATCATATGCTCGTGACAGCGAGCGTCTAATCTCGCGGTATCCCGCCTCGTCATGGATCGCATCGACGAGAAGATATGGCTTCGCGGCATCGTCGAGCAGCTTGAACATCCGAAAATGCCGCATGACGGTCGGCGAGAGAAACTGGAGAATAAAGCTCTCATCCCGGTACTCTGCCCACGCGTGCTTGAGGATCTTGAGAGGTTCCTGACAACCAGCGATGTCCGGAAACCACCGGCGATCCTCGTCTGTGGGTTCCATGCACACCCGGCTAATGTCCGACATCATCGCAAAACCAAGCGCATACGGGTTGAAACCGGAAGCCGCCGGGTGGTCGTAGTATGGCTGCATCGTGACATTTGTCGTTGAGTGCATCACCTCAAGAAACGCGGCGTCATCGATCTGCCCTGTCTCGTAGAGCCTCTGCATGACGTGATGGTGGACCCAGGTCGCACAGCCCTCGTTCATCATCTTCACTTGGGGCTGAGGATAGAAATACTGCGCAATAAGTCGGACGATCCTGATGACTTCGCGTTCCCAACGTTCAAGCTTCGGAGCGCTTTTTTCCAAGAAGTAGAGGACGTTTTCTTCGGGGAGACCCAGCCGCCTTCGCCTGTCATTTGAGGGATCGATGCGATCCGCTGACCGTGACAGAGGCAGCGTGCGCCACAAATCGTTGAACGTTCGCGCCTCGTGATCGCGACGTTGCTGATCGCGTAGATGCTCGGATTTGAGATCCAGAGGACGTGCTCCAGAATGCCGGTGGACGGCCTGGCCCTGCAAGGCGTGAGCAGCATCGATGATCCTTTCGACTGCTCGATGGCCATGGGCCTCTTCACATCGTGCAATATAACTTTGAGCAAACTCAAGGTAGTCAAGTATACCCGATGGCTCGGTCCATTGCTGGAAAATCCGATTACTCTTGAAAAAATGGTTGTGGCCAAACGCGGCATGAGCAATGACCAGAGCTTGCATTGTCGCCGTGTTTTCTTCCATCAAATACGAGATACAGGGGTTGGAGTTGATGACAACCTCGTAGGCCAGCCCCATCATGCCGCGACGATAGGCATTCTCGTTGCTTACGAAACGCTTGCCAAATGACCAATGCTTGTAGATCACCGGCATGCCGCTTGATGTATAGACATCCAGCATCTGTTCCGCGGTGATCAGCTCGATCCGATTGGGATAGATTTCAAGGCCGAGCTCGTCCGAGGAGATGCGCTCAATCGCGTCGTAGGATTTCTGAATGGTTTCGAAGGTCCAATCGACACCCTTGAACAACAGTGATTCCGACCGTCCACCAGATGAGACAAACGTCAAACGCGTTCTCCTGAGAGGGTCTTCCTCGCGAACAGCTCCCTGAAAACAGGGAAAATGTCACGCCGGTCTCCCACCTGCCGCATTGCCAGATGCGAGGCTTTTTCGGCGACCTTCGCATATCCGCGCCACAAATCCGTCTCCCCTCGAATTACCGCGCCTGAGCCGGAAATCTCGATGTAGGCATAGTGTTGGACCAGGGGAAGTATGCACTCCTCGAGCAAAGCCGCCGCTTTATGGGTGTCGCCGGAGAAATTGTCACCATCTGACGCTTGGGCGACGTAGATGTTCCACCGATCGGCCGGATAACGGTCTGCCTGGATCTTCGAGAATTCCAGAAGAGCGCTCGAGACGATGGTTCCTCCGGTGCGAGGATCGGAAAAGAACGTCTGCTCGTCAACCTCTTCGGCGGCCTCTGTGTGACGAATGAACACGACATCAACTTGTTTGTAGCGTCTCTCTAGGAACACGTGCAAAAGAAGAAAGAAGCGCTTAGCCAACTCCTTCATCTGCTCAGTCATAGAACCTGAGACGTCCATCAGGCAGAACATGACGGCCCGAGTATTTGGTTTCGGGGTTCTTACGAAACGCCGATAACGTAGATCGATCGGATCGATCCACGGCACCCGAGACAATTTTCTCGACATCGCCGCAAGCGTGATGAGCAATTCACTTGTGTCGTCGCCGTCGCTGTCTCGGCGGCTTATCTCATCCTCCAATTCAAGTAATTCTTCAGATTTTGGACGCCTCAGACCAATCCGCCGCGCCATCGAATACCGCATAGTACGGCTCAAATCGAGCTGGATCGGCGCGCCATCACTCGAGACGCCAGCTCGAGAAAGAGCCATGGTGTCAGTCGAAGAAATCTGCCGTTTGATAAGATCCGGCAATTCCAGATCCTCGAAAAAAAGGTCGAGAAACTCGTCCCGGGTCAGCACGAACCTGTATTCGTCGGTTTCGTCCTGCCCATCCTCGCCAGAAGCGCCGCCGCCTCGGTTCTCCGACCCCTCGGGTCTCTTCAGCCGGTCCCCGGTGGAGAAACTTCGATTCCCGGCGAGAACAATATCACGCTCACCGCCAGTGAAAATTGGGCGAAAACTCGGTTCATGCAGAGAGTCAGCGGGTATGCTGACCGCTTCCCCCTTGCCGACATCTCTCAATTTGCCCGCTGATATCGCATCGCGTGCAGCCCGAAGCATTGCTGTTCGGGCGCGCAGAAACACCCTTCGTCGATTCTCGAGGTTTTTGCCGTGGGGATTGGGGCGGCGGTCAATTATGTCCAAGAGCGTCTCTGATTCGATCGGTCAAGCGGACTGCTTGACGCGCATGTACCACTCGACCAGCCGGCGGACCTGCCGCTCGGTATAGCCGCGCGAAACCATCCGTTCGACGAAGTCAGCGTGCTTCCGCTCCGAATCCCCATCCTTCTTTGATCCAAAGCTGATTACCGGAAGCAGGTCTTCCACCTGGCTGAACATCCGTCGCTCGATGACGTCCCGTATCTTCTCGTAACTCGTCCAAGAAGGATTGCGACCACCACGTTGAGCTCTTGATCGAAGCGCGAACTTCACGACTTCATTTCTGAAGTCCTTCGGGTTGGCAATGCCGGCCGGTTTCTCGACTTTTGTCAACTCGGCGTTAAGCAGCTCACGGTTTAGAAGTTGTCCGGTGTCCGGATCCTTGAAGTCCTGGTCTTCGATCCAAGCATCGGCATATTCCAGGTATCGATCGAAGAGGTTCTGTCCGTAGTCATGGTAACTCTCTAGGTACGCTTTCTGTATTTCGTTGCCGATGAACTCGGCATAGCGAGCAGCTAGATCGGATTTTATCGACGCGAGATAGCTTGCCTCGATCTCGGCGGCAAACTGTTCCCGCTTGACTGCTTGCTCCAAGACATACATGAGGTGAACAGGGTCAGCGGCGATCTCGTTCGGATCGTGATTGAAGGTCGCGGATAAGACCTTAAAGGCAAAGCGCGTCGATATCCCCTCCATGCCCTCGTCGACGCCGGCGGCGTCGCGGTATTCCTGCATGGTCTTCGCCTTCGGATCCGTCTCCTTGATATTTTCTCCATCGTAGATGCGCATCTTCGCCCATTGGGTCGAGTTCGCATGAGTTTTCAAGCGCGACAGCACTGCGAATCGCGCCAACATTTCCAAGGTGTGCGGCGCGCAGGGCGACGCACTCAACTCGGAATGCTCGAGCAGTTTCTCATAGATCTTGGTCTCTTCGGACACCCGGAGGCAATAAGGGACCTTCACGACACAGACCCGATCAAGGAACGCCTCGTTCGTCCTATTGTTTCGGAATGTCTGCCACTCGGCCTCGTTGGAATGGGCGATGATGATACCCGTGAACGGGATCGAACCGATGTTTTCTGTCCCGACGTAATTACCTTCTTGCGTTGCGGTCAGAAGCGGATGGAGCATCTTGATCGGCGCTTTGAACATCTCGACGAACTCGAGCACGCCCTGATTTGCCCGGCTCAGGCCACCGGAAAAGGAGTAAGCATCAGGGTCGTTCTGACTGAAATGTTCGAGCTGCCTGATGTCCACCTTGCCAACCAACGCAGAAACGTCCTGATTGTTGTCGTCGCCCGGCTCCGTCTTTGCGATTGCGATCTGCCGTGTCCGGGAGGGAAACAACTTCACGACCCTGAAGCGTGACATGTCTCCGTCGAATGCCTCGAGACGCTTGAGCGCCCACGGACTTGCGACACCAGTCAAGACCCGTCGCGGGATGGCATACCTGCTCAACAGCATCGGACCAAACTGCTCCGGATCGAACAGACCCAGCGGGTTCTCGAAAATCGGGCTGACCTGATCACCCGCCTTCAGGACATAAATCGGCTCGCGCTCCATCAGCTGCTTGAGCCTCTCGCCCAAGGACGACTTGCCCCCGCCAACCGGTCCGAGCAGATAAAGGATCTGCTTGCGCTCCTCCAAACCTTGGGCAGCATGCCGGAAGAAGCCTACGATTCGCTCCACGGTCTCTTCCATGCCGTGAAAGTCGGCGAACGCCGGATACAGTCGGATCGTGCGGTTCAGGAACACCCGCGCGAGGCGTGTCTCACGCGAGGTGTCGACCAGTTCCGGCTCGCCGATCGCCTTGAGCATCCGCTCGGCAGGACTGGCGTAGCAGGATCGGTCCTTCGCACATAAATCAAGATAGTCGGAGAGGCTGATCTCGATTTCGCGGCGTTGCTCCCGCAGGGACGTCGCTAAGGAGAAAACATCATCAAGTGGCGCCATACTCTTGCCCCCGATCGGTCGAATGATCCGATGTCACAGTCGGATAAACCACAAGGCTCCGTCCGGTAATCGGACCTGTGAATGATGTGACCGAAGGACACACTCCGTCTCGGGAGCGCTCCTGGCGAGACAGCCAGCATCATAAGGCGCATGCCCGTCACTCAGCCACTTCTGTCTCGCGTGAGCCAATCGGACCAACCAATCCTGTAGCCGTACCTGACACGACATCTGGAAGGCTATCGCTGGCCTGCAACCGCTTTCAACCTTAATCACGCGGTTGCGAGCCGAACCTCCTGAAGTGGGCGAGCGTTGCCTGCCCGCCACACGCCTCACCCAGGAAACTGGAACTCCATCCCATCGAAAGCCGGCTCCACACCCTCCGGTAAGGTCGCCTTCAGCCACGCCCAGTCGAGGTCAATCCCCATATGGGTCAGCACGGTCCGCCGAACCCCGAACTGTTTTGCCCAATCGATCGCCTGCCCCAAATGCGCATGGCTCGAATGGGGATCCCGTTGGAACGCATCGACCATCCAGGTGTCGACCCCCTGGAGTATCGCCCGAGCGCGTGGCTCCAGCGCCACCACATCGGTCGAGTAGGCAAAGCCGCCAACTCGGAAGCCGAGTGTCCGGGTGCGTCCGTGCGTCTGTTCGAAGAGAGCAAAGCGACTTCCACCGAGGTCGATCGACGTCCCGGGCTCGACAGAATGAGCGTCCAGGACGGGCCTGAAGAAGCCTGGTGGCGACCATGGCAAGAAGGCGAAGCCGAATCGCTGCCGCAGTTCGGCGACAGTTTCAGGAAAGCCGTAGCTCGCAATCGGACGTCCGCCGACGCGGTTGAGCCCTCTGACATCGTCAATCCCGGACACGTGATCCGCGTGCGCGTGTGTGAAAATGATGCTGTCGATGCTCGGGATGCCGCATGCAAGCAGTTGCTCTCTCATATCGGGCCCGGTGTCGACCAGGGTCGCCCCTCCGCTTGTCTGCAGGACGATGGACGCTCGTGTCCTTCTGTTGCGTGGCTCAAGCGGGTCACAAAGGCCCCAATCACCGCGCCCATCCTCGCCGCCAATCATCGGCACACCCGACGACCCCCCGCAACCAAGGACTACCACGCGCATCTAGCGCGCCTTGCGAAACAAGCGCCTGAAGTTCCGACTTGTCATAGAGACGATTTCCCCGGGCGAGCAACCGATAGTCTCCGCCAAGACACGAGCCGTATGGAAGAGGAAGGCTGGCTCGTTCGGTCGGCCGCGAAAGGGCACCGGGGCAAGAAAAGGCGAGTCGGTCTCCAGCATCAATCGGTCGTTCGGAACCGAGCTTGCAATCGCTCTAAGCTCCGTCGACTTCGGAAACGTCAGTATTCCGGAGAAGCTTAGATAGCCGCCAAGCTCGATCCCGGTCTCAGCCAGCGCTCGTCCGGCGCTGAAGCAGTGCAGGACGAAATCGAATGTGCCTGCGCTCTGCTCATCCCGGAGAACCCTCGCAGTGTCCGCGTCAGCCCCGCGTGAATGGATGATCAACGGCACTCTAGCCAGACGAGCAGCCTCGATATGTAAACGGAACGACTTTTCCTGGAGGTGCCGATCGGACGCAGCGACAGCGAAATCAAGGCCAGTTTCGCCGATCCCGATGATCTCAAGCTCATCAGCCAACGCGGCGATGTCGTCCGGCGAGACCGCCACTTCATCATCCACATACTGCGGATGCGTTCCGACAGTACACCATATCCTCATGGGCTCGGGCGAGACGCGGGCGATCGCAAGACCGGTCGCGACCTCTGACAGGCGTGTTCCTATCGTCACCATGTCCCTCACGCCGGCAGCCGCGGCGCGACAGATCACGCCGTGTCGTTCCTCCTCGTCATAGCGATCGAGGTGACAGTGACTATCGACCAGGCCTTCACCCTCCATCAGATCGGCTCGGAGGTGAGGTCGGCCGGCGGCGGCGGTTCAACGAACCGCGGAAATATTGGCCGCGGTCTAGGAAGTTGGAGACGAGGAGCTAGAGGATGATCCAGAATGGAAAAGGATCGAAGCCCTTTAGAGACCGAGAGCTGGTCGAGGAGACTTTCCATGCTGCCAGGCATGAATGGCTGGAGAACCACGCCAACGGCACGAAGCACGCTTAGGAGCGTGCCAAGAACCTCGCCCATCCGGCTCCGATCCGTCTTTGCCAAAGCCCAAGGTGCCTGCCTGTCGACATACACATTGGCGGCCCTCACGACGCGCCAAACTTCGTCGAGCGCGTCACCGAACCGCTGTTGAGCCAGCAAAACACGCAGCCGGTCCGGTAGAAGGTCGGCGTCCTCGACGAGCTGCCGACCCTCGTCCCTCTGATCCGTAGCATCCGGAATGATCCCGCCAAGCTGCCGCGCAACCATGGACAAGACACGTTGCGCAAGATTGCCGAGGTCATTGGCAAGATCAACATTCATCCGTCCGATCAATGCGCGTCGGCTATAGTCCCCATCGCGGCCGAACGGCACCTCTCGAAGAAGAAAGAAACGCACAGGATCAAGACCGAACTCGGCAACCATTCTTCTTGGATCGACGCCGTTGCCGACAGATTTGCTAATCTTCTCTCCTTCGACCGTCCACCAGCCGTGAGAGAAAATTCGCCGCGGTACTTCCAAACCCGCTGCCATTAGAAAAGCCGGCCAATACACCGCATGAAAACGGGCGATCTCCTTTCCGACCAGATGAAGATCGGCAGGCCAGAACGACAACCATCCCGCACCTTGATGACCACCTTCTGTCGGCCAATCGAGCGCGCTCAGATAGTTCACTAGTGCATCGAACCAGACATACATGACATGCGCCGGATCACCTGGTACAGGTATGCCCCAACTGAAACTCGTTCGGCTTATGGATAAATCCTTTAGCCCCGATCTTACAAAGGATATCACCTCGTTCCGCTTGCTGGCCGGACCCAGAAACTCCGGATGCTCCTCGTACAGCTTGAGAAGTTCCGTCTGCCACGACGACAGGCGGAAAAAGTATGACGGCTCGGAGACCCATTCGACGGAAGCCCCTGTAGGCGCATACAAAGATCCGTCCGCCTCGCGACTGAGTTCATCTTCACCGTAGTAGGCCTCATCGCGAATCGAGTACCATCCCTCGTAAGAGCCGCTGTAGATCTGGTCGGCGTCCGCGAGGAGTTTCCAGAGAGCCGCGCATGCTCGAGCGTGGCGCGGCTCGCTGGTTCTGATAAATGCGTCAAATGAGATACCCAGTGTGTCCGCAACGGCACGAAATTCCGCAGCGACCTGATCGACATAGGCGGACGGAGACAAACCCGCATCCCGCGCCGCCTTCTCGACCTTCTGCCCATGCTCGTCCGTGCCAGTCAAGAAGAAGACACGCTTTCCATCAAGACGATTGAAACGAGCCAGGACGTCTGCCGCAACAGAGGTGTAAGCGTGGCCGATATGAGGGGCCCCGTTGACATAGTAGATAGGCGTGGTGACAAAGTAAGTATCACTCATGATCGGACCGCGCTCATAATCTCGAACGTCAACTGTTGCTTATCGAGATTGAATTGGTCCGTCGCGGCGACCAAGCGAAGGAGATCACTTCGAACCTCATGCCACCGACGCAAATCGAGCCCAAGGCCAGATCCGACGATCTCGAGATCGGTCCTCGCGCGGCCAAGACATGAGCGAAGGCTCTCGTCGACTGCCGCGATCGCACCGGCGATATCACGATCACCGGCCAAGAGCGCCCTGTCCGGTCGTCGAGGAGCAGCCTCCCTCGCGTGATCGCCTGAGTCCTCTTCGTCCGCGAATGAGGCGACCAGTCCGGCGCCAATGCCATCAATCTTTGACATCTTGCCAGGCAAACCCCCGGACTCCCGGAGAAGCACCGACTGTTGATCCGGGCCGAACGCCAAACCCAAATGTTCAAGCACCGCTGAAAGACTGAGAGCGTCAAGCGTGCGAAGTCGCAATTGCACGCAACGGCTCCGCAAGGTCCTCAACAGCCTGTTTGGAGCAGAGGAAGTGAGAACAAAAACCGCGCGATCCGGAGGCTCTTCCAGCAGCTTCAAGAGCAGGTTGGCAGCACTCGTATTCAGTTGATCGGCGCCGTCGACGATGACGACCCTCCAACTGTCGGAGATCGGCGTCAGCGCGAAATGTTCCAAAGCTTGTCGGGCATCATCGACAACCATTGCGCTTCTTGCACGCTGCCGCTTCTCATCCCAGCCCCGTTCGACTGTCACCAAGTCGGGATGAGTTCCGGCCGCGACTTTGGCAAAAACCTTGTGCGACTGCGGCACCTCCAAACACGGGCCGGGAAAACCGGCCAACAGTGCACGTGCGAACCGGAATGCCAGAGTTGCCTTTCCCACGCCCTCCGGACCGGTCACAAGCCACGCATGATGCAGATGGTGACCCTGTGCTGCGGTCCGTAACATGAGCTCCTGGCGCGCATGACCGAACAGGACCGGATTCGCACGCGGCTCGAGCAGAGACGTCAACTACCGAGGACCGCGTGCTCGAGAACAGCAATGGACCGAAGCGGGAGTGCCATCCGACCGATGCTCTCAGCCGACACCAACTGGAAGACCCGCGGCGACACCGAAGCCATCCCCACTGACAGCGTCGCAAGGGTTTGGTTCGCAGAAACGGGTGCTGCGACAGGCGATAGATACGAAATCGCGATCTTCGTCACTGTCTGCCAGCCATGCGGCATCGTGACGACAACATCCGTGCGACTGACGAGAGTGGCCGTCGACTTAGCCCCAAGCCAGACCGGAACCTTGTCCACCGGATCACCGGCAGCGTAGAGCCTCACATCCTCGAAATTGGCAAACGCCCAATCGAGCAGACGTTCACTTTCCTCGATCCGGGCCTTCGAAGTCGGCATCCCGTTCAAAACCAGGATGATACGGCGTCCGTTGCGCTCAGCGCTTGCGCAGAGGCCGAAGCCACCCGCGTCGGTGTGGCCCGTCTTCAACCCATCCGCCAGCCCCTTGTCGACAAGGACGTTTCGGTTGCCCTGATCGATATTGTTGAAGCTATAGCTCTTCTCGCCGAAGAAATGATAATACTCAGGAAATTCCGCGAGAAGGGCCGAGGTCAAGGTCGCGATGTCGCGCGCGCTCATATGATGCTCCGGATCCGGCCAGCCGGTCGCATTCGTGAACACGGTATGCGTCATCCCGAGGTGCCGTGCAGCCTCATTCATCCGGCTGACGAATTGTTCCTCCGATCCCGCGATGCCCTCAGCCAGCACGATGCACGCATCGTTTCCCGACTGGATTATCATTCCCCTGATCAGGTCTTCCACCTTGACCTGCTGACCCAGAGGCACAAACATCTTCGATCCTTGCATCCTCCAGGCGCGCTCACTCACGGGAAGAGTCTGATCCAGACGCAGGCGACCAGCCTTCAACATACCAAAGACCACATATGCCGTCATCAGCTTGGTCAGGGACGATGGAGGCATTGTCTCGTCGGCGCTCTTTTCCAGCATCACCGACCCGGTTGTGTGGTCGACGATAATCGCCCACGTCGCCATCGTATCGAGTGGGCCGATCGAGGTCTGCGCCGGGGATCCGGCGTCGGGCGATGCACGTGTTTGCGGTTCATGCCGTAGGCGTCGTCCAGCGGCGCGAGCGGAGGACCGGTTCATTGCAACGATGCAACAACTTGTCAGTAGCAATGATCGCCTACTTCTCAACGCTACTCTCCTCCTCGACTACGATCTTGGCACCTGCTTGCCCTCGGTCATGAGCCCGCTTCAAGGCAGCATCGGCCTCGGCGATTGAGGCAAACGGGCCCGATCTTACGATGGACGTCACGGTTGGTCCGGAACGAACCGCCGCATCCTTTCCTCCTGTGGACGATGCGACCTCATGGGCGACAAGCTGACTGCTGAAACTCCCGATGTCGACCCATAAAACAGTCGGACGCACGGGCTGGCTGCGGATCGTCTCGACATGAAGAATGTCGTTCACGTTGATCGGCCGGCTGGCATCCTCTTCGCGGCCATCATTTAATCGGAGCGGTGGCCCGGCCGACGCGAATGGATTGTCGAGCGGCCGTTCGTCGACTCTCGGTTCTGGAGCAGCCGCGATATCGGGGCCGAGTTGTCCCGGCAGGCCGATGATCGCAGCCTCACTGAGCCTTTGGTCGATGTCGACACGGACGCGGGTTGCTGTGACTGGAGACATAGCGAGCATGTCAGCGGCACGCTTGTTCAGTGCGATCAAGCGGCCTGGTGATTGAGGACCCCGGTCGTTGGCGCGGAGGGAAATCTCTCGACCATTCTCGAGATTTGTCACGATCAGGATGATCGGCAGTTGAAGCGATTGTATGGCCGCTTGCGGCATTGACAGATCGCGTGCTTCACCGTCTGCGGTCAGGCCCCCCGGATCATGATCGGCCTCTACCACTGCAAGGCCAGTGAACGATCCGCTGAACTGCTCCTTGGGATAGAACCAGGCCTGATCGGTGCTGAGCCAGGCCGGTCCGACCACATACCGCAGATCAGCCGTCCGAGTCCCGATCGGCTGCCTTCTGCATGCGGCCTGATCGAGAACGGCAAGGACAAGAAGGCCGGCCACCAGCGGGTTACGGCTCAGGGTCAACCTATTTGATCACCCAGCAGACCGACGCCAAGGGCGTAGAAGTCCGATGGATTGTATCGACGAATGACGTCGAAATTCCGATAGACCATGAACGCATCTCCGCCTTCCCCATCGGGCATCAACAGTCCGCCGACCACATCTCCTCGTGAAAATTTCCGGCCGTCACTTCGTTCGACGCCGAGCGCGGCCCATTCCAACAACCGACGGCGTTTATCGCGTCCGAGGAGCGAGACCGAGATTGGCCTCGTTACGCGAACCGGTTGCCCCCAAGGTTCGTTCAGCCTCCAGCCGGATCGCGCCAAGTAGTTTGCAATGGAAGCAAACACATCAGGTTCGCTTCGCCAGATGTCGGCCCGGTCACTACCTGAAAACGATGTGGCGAATCTGAGATACGCGCTCGGCATGAACTGCGGTTGCCCCATCGCACCAGCGTAACTTCCCGTCAGGTCTCGCGCGCTGATGCCGCGTCGGTCGATGATCGACAATGCATTCATAAGCTCGGTACGAAAAAAGCTCCTCCGTCGACCGTCATACGCCAATGTCGTCAGAGCCTCGCAGATATTGAAATTGCCCTGCTTCTCCCCGAAGCTCGATTCCAGACCCCATATGCCGACGATCACGCCCGAATCGACAGCAAATCGGTCTTCGATCTGACTGAACACCTCTTTTCTGGCGCTGAAGGCTGCCGCGGCGCGGACCAAGCGCGTTTGCGGAAGAACCCGCGCGCGATATTCAGGCCACGTGAGCGTGAACTCGGGCTGATGACGGTCAAGCGCAAGAACATGCTGATCAGGCGAAGAGATCATCAAGGCTGTCTCGATCGTGAGCCTGCTGATGCCGGATGCGGCGGCTTCCGCTTTGAGGGAAGCGACAAAGTCCAAAAAGCCGCCGTCGGCCCTCGCTGGTGACGCTAGAAAGCCAGCACCGGCGACGAGAACCATCCGGCGTGTCGATTGCAGGACTAGTTGCCTATGCACGGGGCACCCTTCCCTCCCTCGCACCATAAAGAACATAGTGGAGAAACGGGTTCATCCCAGACGCGACAACATCCGGATTTCGATCGCAATAGTAGACCGTGCTGAAGAAGGGGTTCGGATCTCGACCTTCATCGCTTCCATTATTGAGATAATGTTGAACGGGGTCGAGCTGGGCAGCAGCGACGTCTTCATACTGTGCGAGATACCACGTCGGGTCGAACACCAGCGATCGGACGTCAATTGTGAACGGCCTGGACTTCTGCGCTTGATGATACCGGAAACCTTGATCGGCCGACTGATCGCTGTGGTGAGGTGGATCAACGCTGCCCGGCTCGAGTTCCGGGAGATCGGCTGACGATCGCGGCGCTTGCTCCGACTCGATGGGTCCAGCGCCCGGTTCTGCAACTCCGGCATTTACTCCCTCGGTGTTCGCTCGGGCCTCTTGCGTGCAGGCCTTCGCCCATTCGCCCTTCGGGTCGACTTTCCGTCCGGCCCTCGTCCTCCCCGATTCGGGCGCGCCAGCCCATTGCAGGGAGGCCCCAACCACACGCGAAGAACCAACCGCTGGCTCATTCATCTTCTTCTTCTTGCCCTCGCTCCCGTGGACGACCGTCGGGAAGCGATGGTCACTCATAACGACATGCCCATTTTGAATCAGAGCCCCACACCTTGGCCTGCCCTACTGTCCCGGTGTCTCGACATACTACGAAAATGCGGCTGCCGAAAATCACCGGACGTCGATGGACGCGACACCTCACCCATCCGGACCTCACGCGTGAAGCCCTTCGGCATCGACTTCAGAGGTCGGGGCGAGAGCGCCTGCCCGGGTGACGGCATGATGGAAACCCGCTACCACCCCTCCTCGACATATCAACCGAGGCAGACCCACGGTCTACCGTCGGCAACGCATGGGTGGCGCAGGAGTTGTATCTTCTCTCATACTCAACATCACCAAGCCCAGACAAGCCCGACCGCCCGTCTGCGTCGTCGTCCTGAAAGACGCGAAGCGCTCAGCGTGATAAGTCTTTCCGTCTCCGCCATCCTCCAGGGTGCCAGTGGCCGACCTTTGGCCCAGGCGGCCGCCTTGATCCTCGGCACATTCATCCTAGAAGATGCTGCGACGGTCGTTGCCGGGATGCAGGTTCAAGACGGAAAACTTGTCTGGCCGCTCGCTCTCGCCGCCTTGTATGTCGGTGTCATTCTCGGTGATATGGGGCTCTACGGGCTCGGGAAGCTCGCCGCCCTTTGGCCGATGCTCTTTCGGATCATCAGGCCTGATCGCCGGGCCAGGGGAAAGGAGTGGCTCCAAGGACGCGTCTTCAGGGTTGTCTTCATCAGTCGGTTCTTGCCTGGGGCTCGGCTTCCGACCTACACGACCTGCGGGTTTCTGTCTGCCGGTTTCCTGCGTTTCTCGGCCGCGGCGTCACTGGCGACGCTTCTCTGGACCACAACGTTGTTCGGCATATCGCTTCGCGTTGGAGAATGGCTGATGAACCATCTTGGTGCTTGGCGATGGCTCGGAGCGATTACCTTCATCGTTGTGGTCCTTCTTGCCGGGCGTCTTGCTGCTGGGCTGCAGAGGCTACCCGAGTGAGCGGCGTTCTGACGTCTAGACGGCCGGTCTCCGGCCCTCCCATTCTCTCCAGCTTCGAGTTCTGGCCCGGATGGCTCTTCTATACACCTGTCGTCGTGTATTGGCTGCTACTGGGACTTCGACATAGGAGTTTCTGTTTGCCGACCGCTGCCAACCCCTCCATCGAAGCCGGCGGTCTCTGCGGCGAAAGTAAATCGGCGATACTTGACCAGGTCGCGCCCGAACAGCGCGCGTGGTTGGCTGACTACATCAAGATCGCAACCGGGACAAGCGACATCAAGACGCTTCTGGCCCAGGTCGAGGCTCGCGGAATAACCTTTCCGGTCGTCGTAAAGCCTGACATCGGATGTCATGGAGACGGAGTCCGCCTGGTTGTAGAACCAGGGGCGCTTAAAGGGGTCTTGGACAGCTTTGAAAGCGGCACCTCGCTACTTCTTCAACAGTACATCGCCTTCGAAGGGGAAGCAGGCGTCTTTTACGTGAGGGTTCCAGGTGCCGAGCCGCAGATCACGTCGCTCACCCTAAAGCATGCTCCATCCGTTGTCGGAGACGGCCGCTCGACGCTTCGGGAACTTATCCTCGCTGAGCCGCGGACACGCGAAATCTCGCATCTTTACTTCCCTCGCCTGCAGGACCGCCTTGATACGATAGTTGCCTTGAATCAGCCGGTCCGGCTCGTCTTCACCGGCAACCATTGCAAGGGTTCGGAATTCAGGGACGGCCGGGCGGACATTACGACAAGCCTTACATCTCGAATCGATAGAATATGTCGTGCGATGCCGAACTTCCATTTTGGTCGGATTGATCTGCGGTTCGCGGACACGGCTAGCTTACGCAGAGGTGAAGGTTTTCGTATCATCGAGATCAATGGCGTCGGGTCAGAAGCGACTCACATCTGGGACCCAGGCACAAGCTTGGTCGAGGCCTATCGAGTACAGTTCCAGCACTACAAGACAGCCTTCACGATCGGGAGCCTCATGCGGCAGACCGGCTATCGCCCAACATCGGCCCTCGCCCTTCTAAGGCTCTGGCGCAGGCAAACACGTCTGATGGCCTCGTACCCGCTGAGCGATTGATCAGAACGATCAGTTTGTATCTGCAAGGCCACCATTACCAAAGATGTAGTCGCCGATGTCGTGCTCGAGACTGGCGGCCGGCACGGTATGACGCACCACTGATCCCGCAAGCAGGCATGTGAGCGACTTGCCCCGACTAAGGGAAAGAACCGCCGAACTCGAAGTCCCACCGTTCTCAAGTGCGAGACTGCTGTCGTCCGGGAGGCAGACTTTGCGGTCGACGGTAAAAACCACTCGCGATGAGAACGACTTGAGGTCAAGGTCTACCGAAACGACATGACCGACCTTCACGCCGCCGACCTCGACAGGCGCGTTGATCGGCAGTCCGTTGCTCGACGAAAAATACCCGACCAGACTGATCCCGCTACCGTGCTCCTCGTGCGTCTCTTTTAGAGCAAACGCCAGGAAACCGGCGGTAACGCAGACGACGGCACCACTCGCGATGTATGAACTGAACTTCCTGCTCGCCAATCCTGGTCCTCCAGAGACAAAACCGATGATAGTGCAATTGCAGTCGACCGTGAAATCGTTCACCACTCTGATAGTCCACGGGATATCAGGATGACCACTCTGCAAGCCATGATCATCGCAATCATGCAAGGCGCGAGCGAGCTATTTCCGATCAGCAGTCTCGGGCACGCCGTCCTCATACCCTGGCTGCTCGGCTGGAGGCTCGACGAGCTAGGAGCGAGTTTCCTGCCATTTCTTGTCATGCTGCACGTCGGGACCGGGGCCGCGCTCCTCGCCTATTTCTGGCGCGACTGGACAGGGCTGGCCACCGGCGTGCTCGGTCTTGCACCGACTTGGAGAGTGTCCGAAAGCCGGCGTATTGCCGTCTTGATCATCGTGGCCACCCTACCCGCTGTCGTGCTGGGCGGCGTACTGGAACACACCATCCGCCGCCTCTTCGCGACACCCGCGCTGGCGGCCATCTTCCTAATGTTGAATGGCATGATGCTCTTTTTTGGCGAGCATCTGAGAGGTAGAATGGCGAAGTCCATGCCTGACAAGGGCATTCCGAAGATGAAGATGGCAGACGCGTTTTTCGTGGGATGCTGGCAGTGTCTGGCGCTCCTTCCTGGAATGTCTCGATCTGGTGCAACAATGGTTGGTGGACTACTTCAGGGCGTCAACCATGAGGTGTCAGCACATTTCTCGTTCCTGATCGCATTTCCAATCATTCTTGCCGCGACTGTACTAGAGATCCCCAAGCTTCTCCATTCCTCTTCGGGCTTACACGTGTTCGGGCTCGCATCGCTCGCAGCGATCGTCGCGGCGATCGTCGCCTTTCTTAGTCTCTCCGTATTGATGAGGTATTTCCGTAGTGACGATAGACAACCGCTGCGCCCGTTCGCGATCTATTGCTTCCTGGCAGGAGGTTTTTGCGCCGCTTTTAGTCTGTTCCAGACCTAGTATCGGGCAAACGCTGATTAGCTTGGCCTGCTCCGTCGTCATCGCGGCATCATCGAGCAATCTTGCAACGACGCCCGTATCGCGTTTGCAGACCTCCTGGTGGAAGACGCGCTTCATGGACAAGCAGGTCGAGCTCGTCTCACGTCCTTCGTCGGTTGTCTGGCTTGGTGACTCGATCACACAGGATTGGGAGAGAGACGGACCCCAGCCATGGCTGCAGTTCAGGTCGATCTGGAAAAGATTTTACGGCTCGATCGGAGCCGTCAACCTCGGCTTCAAAGGCGATAGCACGTGTCATCTGCTATGGCGCCTCGAGAACGGCGAGTTGTCTGCTATGCACCCGAAGGTGATCGTCCTCTTGATCGGCGCCAACAATTTCGGCCATATCCACACCGCAGGCGAGGAGACGGCCTACGGCATCTTATCCATCGTGTCGCTTCTAACGCGACACCTCCCGCGAACGAAGGTCATTGTCCTCGGGATACTGCCATCGGTACGATCCCGATGGGTTGACGTCAATACAGTCGAAGCAAACAACAAGGTCAAAGCCGCGACCGCCAAGCTGACCAATGTTGTTTTCGTGGACGCATCGCCGATTTTCATTAAGGACGGCTCGGTAGATCCCAATCAGTTCATCGATCCAAAACTTGAACCCCCGCAGCCGGCGCTTCATCCCACCGCGCAGGCGCAAGAGCGGATCGCGGATCTGATCAACCCACTCATCGGCAGTGCCCTCCGATGATCTTTCGCAGCTTTTTGATGACGATGGCGGTTGGTTCATCTACTCAAAGGCAAGGACGTCCTTAGAAGAGGAGCCGGATGCAGATGTCACCGCACGTCTTCATAGCAACCCCGTGCTACGGTGGCTTGGTCACGCAAACATACATGCAGTCAGTGCTATCGCTCGTGGCAAGTGCTCACCAGATCAAAATGGAGTTTACACTCGGTCTTCTTGGTCAAGACGCGCTGATCACTCGGAGCAGAAATACCCTGGTGGCCCAGTTTTTGCGATCGAAGGCGACGCATCTTCTCTTCATCGATGCAGACATTGGCTTTGGCGTGAACGACGTCCTGCGCCTGGTCGCGTCGGGTCGGCACGTCGTGGGCGGACTTTATCCACTCCGCGCCACGCGTTGGGACGACAGGTCACTCGCGCGGGTGAGAGGTGGTGAATCCCTCGCCAGTGCAGGTTTGGATTATGTCGGCGAGCCATTTGGCGAACCTGACAAAGATGGTTTCGTCCAGGCGAAGTATGCTGGCACGGGATTTTTGCTGATCTCCAGGTATGCCTTCACCGAAATGATCGAGAAATACCCAGAGACCCTTTGTCAGCATGCGCACGTCGCCAGCCAGGACGGCCCCTTTCAAGTCCATGCATTGTTCGACTGCTTAATCGATCCGGATACCGGCCATTATCTATCGGAAGATTACGCCTTCTGCTCTCGTTGGCGACGCATCAGGGGCGAGATCTGGCTCGACACCAGGTCGGAACTCTCTCATTGCGGAATGAGTGAATTTCTTGGAAATCCGATCGCTCGTTGGCGTATGTAGCGGATAGTTGCGCGATTCTAGATTGTTACCAAGGCGCATGCCGCATCGACCCGACGCGCTGTGCGCGAAACCCAACCAGCCCCAAATTCGCCAAAGTTCGTGAACCTCTGATAGACAGTCGTCTGCTCCTGCCCGAGCTTAAGCGCGATTGCAAAAGGCCAGAGATCGCCTCGGTTCGAAAGAGCGGAAATCGTTCGTGCACCACAAATTCCATCCTGTTCGAGCAGGCATCGGCCCTGCAGTTTACGGATCGAGTCCGCGTGAAGACTGTCAAGAAGACGCGACCAGTTTGGGACAGCAGCGACCGCTTGCGTTTGCCTTCCAAGATCTCCATCAACTGCTGCACCATCTAGACCCAGCGTCGTTTGCAGCAAACGCGCTGATTTTCCGATCCCCACGTTCCAGCCGAAGTCGAAGACCATCAACGCGATGCTTGGAGCAAGCCCATCACAACCAAGGCTGCGCCAATATCGCGCGCGCGCGATAGCCTGATAAGTGGCCTGTGGCAACGACTTCATTGTATCCTGAGTTACAGTGTCTGCATCTTCCCGACCCAGCCACGAGATGAGAGTGGGTGCACTGACGCCCATATTCGAGCCGATGAGACGGCCTTGGCCACTGATCCCGCTCGACCAGTTGCCGGAATCCTTGGGTAGACAAGTGTAGCCTCCTTCTTCACGCCGGGTGAAATCCAAGCAGCAAGAAAAAACACCATCTGTCCCCATTCACGCACCTATTGCCGGGATTGTTGTTGCCATTACGACCTACTCGTTCGAGCCAGTCGTCGTGTGTCCTGATTGAGTGAGGGCCTCACCGATCGGAAATTAAACCCGGCCCCGATGAAAAGTCCGGCCGCCGACAGAAGCAGAGCAATCACCGCCAGGGTGATTAGGCGCCAATGGTTTGGATGCCCTCATCCGGTCACGCGCGACGAAGGTGGTATTGCCATCGTGCGCGGATCCTCTTGATGAAGTCCGACCACACAACAGTCAGATCAGAGATAACCAAGCGATTGTGTTCACTGGCATGCTGTCTATGATGATATTCCTGATGTCATCATCTGTCACAGTGTCGCCGAGAAAGGTGTCTGTCACGTACTCGATTGCCCCGATATTGTAGCCACCAGATGCCCATAGAATACTCGTTTCTCCGGGATGCCCATAGCCGGCCACCTGAAGCAGATCGGCGGTCTCCGCTTGTCGCCTCACTTTGATCAGGCATTGAAACGGAAGTAGAAGCGACCCATACGCGAGACCAGAAAAATTGTATCCTCGTCCCCCGCCGTCCGCAGGCTCCTGAAGTGACGCATAACCGCCGGTGTCGGCTGGTCTCCCCGGCTCAAAGACTTCGACCTGTGAACCTGTGAGCGACGTCACAGCCGAAATCACGCCGGCCCGCGTCGCCCGTTCCGCAAGCAATCCGGCGGTCAAGCGGGCTCGAAAGCTAACATCGTCTTCCTGATTGCGCCGTCTCAGCGTCGATGCATAAAAATCGACCGCGATCATGTCGAGGAAAGCGCCTGTCGCAGTTGCTATGCGTGCCTGCTTCCGAGCATAGGTGATCAAAGCAAAGATGTAGGCCCAAGCCGTGCCGATGCCCGACAAAATCCCGCGCAGCGTGGGCGCACTTTCAAGTGCCCCGAACCAACGAAGCGGCAGGACACTGAACATCCGCCAAGCCATGTCATCGACATCACCGGGCGCCACGTCAGGACACCGTGATGGTGCCGGGCCGGACGACCTGCCCGATGCCGCCACCAAGATCGGCCGTGCCGTTGTTCACTGACAAAGCAAGAACGTTTGCAACGTTGGCATCCGCTTGGTAAGCCACATTCGCCAACCTTGTGTAGGGAAGCGATGCACCCACTGCCAATCCGTCAACAAATTGCGTCAGGGCGGTCGCAACATGTTGCCGCGTCAATCCAACGTCTGCACCAGGCAACACCAAGAGTTGCAACGAAATGTCGGCAATGATCAGGGATGGACCAACAACCAGGACGATCGACCCGATCGGCCTCACAGCATCGACCGCAGCCGAGACGGATGCAAGCAAATCGGCAGGTGGCGCTCCAGAGCCATCATCAACGACGACCGTGAAGGTCCCCAACCTGGCGTCTCCAGAGGCATCGGCATTCTCGATCACGGCCGTCGTTAGACCTTGCCGCACGCTCGTCACGGCATTCTCAACTGCCGCTATGGTTGCGCGGGATCGTGAGTTAATGTAGCTAACAAACCGCGCTCTCAGTGACGCGTCTGTCTCTGCATCAAGTCCGCCGAAAAGCGCCTGCTGATTTGTCACGACATCGATCCCGACCAGCGATGTGCCGAGAAGGTTGATCGTTCCGGCTTGAACATTGCCTGAGGAGCCCGCTGCCACCGCTCTGATCGGGACATTGACAGACAGAGTTCCCGCCGGCCTGATGTAGGAATTGGCGGCTGATGACCAGAACGGATTGACGGGATCGATAGAGACCGTGAACACCAACTGTCCATCCGACGTTTTGACGGTCGTCCCGGCTGGCACCACGCCAGACTGTGATTGTGGTGCCAGAGATGTCAGCGTCACAGCGCCGACCGCGACAGTCCCGGGCAAGCGTGTCAAGCCAAAATCACCGACCCAGCTGTCGATATCCGTTCCGTTAGATGTTGCCAATCTCGACATCGCCATAACCTGCAGGATCAAGTACTGCAGCCACAGCGCCACTGACGCGGATGCCTCGAGCAGAGCTCTGGTCACCGATCCGACTGAGACGTCCAGTAACACTGAGCAGGCACCCTGAATGCTTGCACTCATGTTCTGGACGAGTGTCGTAAAGCTTTGAAAGGAGAGTTGCAATTATCAGCTCCCAAGTGTCAACACAGGTTGCTGTGTCAGACCCGTCATCGCGCTGACGTAAGTGATCATGGCAGTGGCGATACCGCTGTCCGCAGCAGAAACCGACACGGTCGGTAGCGGCTTCCTTGCCACGTCCGCCTCCAGCAGCATCTGACCCCGGACGATTGATAAGAGGAGCGCAGCATTCGCGATGTCACCGACAAATGACGCCAAGCCGGCTCCATACGATGGCTGCCAGATATATGTCCCTCGCGACGTGAGAAGGCGCCTCAGGACACGCTCCCTCACTGCCTCGTCGTCAAACACGCAAGCGAGGTCGCCACTGCTTCCGACGTTCAGATCGTCGCCAAACACATGCGCAATGTCCGGCATGGTCAACGAGCCGGAGCCGTCGTCGTCGCTGAACCAGCGGCAACACCACCGTGCACATGGTCGACAGCGCTGACTGCCTGCACCAAAACGTCTTCCGTGACTCGCACGGTCCCTTCGATGCTGACATCTCCCTTGATTGCGATCCCATTTTCAAGCAGATGCAGGTAATTGCCATTTGCAAGAAAGAAGCCGATTTCCCCAGGCTGCACAGGCTTGCCAGTAACCGGTGAAATAGGTGGCGACATGATGGTGTCGAAGACGCGCGCAACGATGACAGGATGTTCAGCGTCCCCCTCGACCGGCACAACAAGAACCTGGGTTCCGATCTCCGACGGACAGCATATTCGCAGACCAGCGCATGCAAGGCCCGCATCGGGAAGCCACCCGCTGACCACATTCTCCGGCTGGATCGTGATCTTGACAGAGTGACTAGCTGGATCGACCGCCGTAACGATCCCGTGACGAGCACGGCCCTGCTGACCGGATAGGCCTGCATCCTGGAGACGGTTCGCGTGTACGAGGCTGTTCATGATGTCATCTGTCCTGGATTATCAGCTGACTATTGTGGTCTAGCTATGAATGACTGCGAGAATCCGCCGGTGGCATCAAGCTGCCGACTGATCGAGTCGACAATGTAGAGGCCGTCCCAGCCGTTGCTGCCAACAATCTGCAAAGTCGATCTTGGCATCAAAAGGGTGTCACCTGTCATGTCGCCCGAGAGGCTGCGACGATGGCGCACGATGTCGTTATACAAAGCCGACGCTCGTCCCGAGGCTGCTTCACCCGTCAGATTGGGGGAAACAAAGGTAAAGTTTGCCGCGGCGGATGTGAGCGAGCTGCTTCCCTCAACCGCAACTCGTTGCCGACTGTTCCAGCTTCGCACGGTTACGCGTGCGCCGTTATCAAGACCGACACGCCGGTTGAGCCTCAGTCGCTTGAACGGCGTCGCCGTCTCCATGAAGGGTCCAAGCCGCGATAGATCTATGGTCAATGCTGTCAATCCGACGCCTCCGCTCGGCTGGAAATTCAGGATTTGCCCGTCAGCCCAGCAATCGAAGCCTTCTGCATGTGCAAGATAGGAGACGATGTCGAACGCGGTGGAAAACCTCGTGAAAGCGTTTAGCGATCCGCGTGAGTGCTCGAGTTCATAGAATTGGCCGACGATCGTAGAAGTCGCTTGGACATTCGCCACTAGTCCGGCTTCGGCCGCGAGAGCAGCCACGATCTGGGAAGACGTCTGATTGACAAAACTCGTGGTCGACGGCAGATCCATCAAGCGACCAAGAAGGTCGCGTCCCTCGAGTTCTATGATCCCACTCTCGACATCCATCGCCAGGTGATCGACCCGACCGACCATCATTGACTCCCAAGTAGCCGGTGTCGAAGCAGAACCTGTCGTTCCGAACGCTATTTCGACCAGAATCTCTTGACGCTGGCTCGAGATCGTCGGGATGAGAGCTGACCAGACAGGTGCGGAATCAGATCTGTCATCAAGAACGACGCATGCCCGGAATGTGCCGGCTTCGGCATACCTGGTCTGCTCGATGCCGACACTCAGACATCTCTCGCAGACGAGGCCGTTGATCCGCAATCTGGCCGCAGCGCTTTGGATTTGGGTCATGCGAGCTGATTGGTCGGCATGATCAGGGGAGCACTGAGTGCCGGCAGTGTCAACGTGACTGTTCCGATGACCATCGGGTCGTCTAGGCCATTGAGGTTTGCAATCCGGTCCCAAGACGTGGCGTCCGACAACCATGTCGCCGCGACATGGAAAAGCGTTGTGTCTGTTACAGTGACCTGCATTTGTTCCGCCCGAAGTAATCCACGTGGAATTAGGAATGGATAACTGGCCTGAAGCTTGTGCCGTTCAGAGAGGCCAAGCTCGAACCAGCCCGGTTTACGTAACCTCCCACTTGACAAGCAGTGGCGATGATCAGCGCATCTTGAGTTGCCTGGGCCAAGCTGACCGAACCCTCGATGATGCTTCCGGCTGCTGAGCTTGCAGACAGCGATGTCAGAGAGGAACTCGCGGCAATCAAGCTTGCGGAAATTATCTCTCCGGGCACGACGAGAGAAGTCCCGGACGATGACGTCAGGGTTCTCGTAGTCGTCAGGCTGTTGATTGCACTTGTCAGTCCTGCCGCCAGTAATGGAAAATATAATGTCGAGTCGGGGATGTTTCCCAGAGCACTCGTGGCGCGGCCGAGGTCATCCAGAATGCCGCTCAACCCTGCGCTTGTTGAGGTGATGTCAAAGGTTGAGCCTTGCGAGATCGCCTCCGCCTCTACGGCGTAGCGGATGACGCTACCTCTCTCGCCATAACGAACCACGACACCGGTGATGAGGACAAGCTCCGTCCACGCGCCGATCGTGAGTTGGAGTGGCTGTCCGGCATCACGAAGGGCTTCAAGCAGCTGTGCCCTTTCGGCAGCAGTTGGACCAATGAAACAGCCCTGCAAACCCCGCCTTTGTGGATCAGCCCCCAAGATCTGAATGACGCGGTCACCACCAATGACGTGATGAACAGCAACGCGCATCCGGCCGCCGTGGTCAAAGAAGGTTGGAACCTCCATACCCACAAGCTCGAGCGGACCGAGGACGACAGGTGACGTGCCTAGCAATCTGCTGACCTTTACTTGGATTAGGGAGGAGGAACGCTTGACCCGACACTCAAGGGCGACGCGCGCAGATTAAGGAAACGTGAACCTGCTGGCTCGCTCGTGAGAGCGCGTGCCTGATGAGCAGCCACGATCTCACCCAGGCGACGGCCATCAATAATGACCTCGCCGGACAGAATCATCGTGCTCGATTGACTGTCCGACCCTGATCCCTCGACATTCTTGGCGCTGTCCCCACTCAGGCCGAACTCCCTGGCAGGCGGCCTTCTCATGATCTGCCCAACCGAGCTTCGATTGAGGTGCGGCGACGTCGCGCTGGGAACGCGCCGCTCGATAGGACCATTTGCGTCTCGTAATAGGCGAGGCTGTTCGTTCCGTCGGCTCGGACGGCCGGTCCCGTCATCAACCAGATTTCTCCGTAGATGACGCGATAGGTGACTGTCTGAGCGCAGATTTGAGCGCGATGCGCTCCCAATCAGTTGCTCCCTCAGCGACGACTGCATTGCCCCCGGCACGGCATGTCTCCGGATATCGACCAAAGACATCAGTCTAGATGGAGCAAAGTCGCCTTCCTGCGGGATCTGACCTAAGCTGTTGTTCGCGGCGCCGGCCCTGTCGATCGGCTGTGCGAGTTGAGGGTCGAGTTGCACGCCCAGGTCGGCGACCCGAGGCGCATCGCTCAATCGCGCCTGAAGCCGTCGTGCTGAAGAATGTTGGGGGGGCCGCGTTGAACCTAGCGGCCGATCGCTCGATTGAGATCGACGAAGCAACGTTGATAGGGAACTTGACGTCCGTGCCTCCGAGTGTAGCGCCTCGAATAATGGTTCGCTCCAGCCGGACGATGAACCGCCTCTCTGGACCGATCTCGACCGGAGAAAACGTGCAATCCGAAGCGGGCCTCGCAACCTCTGAAGACGCGCGGCTGTCGGCATCGATCTGACGATCGCCCGCAGCAATCCCGGCCGCGACTGGCACGCAAGACGGCTTCGCATTGCGGAGAAAGGAGTGCCTACCATCGTTACCCCTGCGACTACCAATCTCGTCTTGAGAACGACCAAAACTTGTACGCTTGCTGCTCGCACTCATCATCAATGATCCGCAAGGCGGCCTGTCTACGCCCCGAGGACCAACCGATGGCCACTTGCCAAGGCACGCCGTGTTTCGCAAGAACGATGATCTCACGAAAGCCGACGTGCCTGATCAGTTTCCCGCTGCTATCGCCTCATCCAGCATCTCGTGCCCTTTGACGTCAGCCGGATCTTCCCCGAACGCCACCCGCAAAGCTTCCAGGCCCTCGGAACCCAGTCTCCGAAGTATGCTTCGTATCGTTTCTCGCGTTTTCAGAGCGCTAGGTTGTGGAGTGCCATTGATGCTGATGACGGACGCCGCCAACAGGGCCACATTGACCCAAGCTTGGTTGTCGATCTGCGACCCAGCCAACTCCATGAAATCCCACTGGTCCGCGATGTCGAGGTCGACAGCCTCGATGATTAAGTTCCCGACGCCGACCCTGACCCCCGACCTGGCGACATTGTTGATGACAAAATTGGTCTTTTCGACCTTGATCGATGCTTCTTCCATTTCTTTTGCTTACATCCGGATACGCTGACTAGCGAAGAAGCCGATTGTTTGCTTGACGATGTTGTCAGCTTGAAAATTCCCCGCGTTCGACAAAACGAGAGACACACCGATGAATTCGTAAGTACTCACGCTGTTGTCAGGCTCACTCACATATTGATAGATCGTTCCCGTTCCGATCAGGCCCGAAGACCAAAAGGCGGCCTCGATCGACGCGATAAGGTCGTCAACCGCCGAACTTCCCCTGTCGACTTGAAACTGACCTCTCCACCCCGAGGGGGTCGTGAATTCCACCGGGACGCTGTTGAGCGGATCCGCCCGTTGATGCTTGACTTCCTGGGCGGCGCTGAAACCTGTCACATCCCGAAGATCGATCCTCGACCCGTTCCATAGAAGAATCAGTTGGCAATTTCTGCCAATTGTGTAGGTGTTGGCCATCTGTGTTCTCCATCAAAGCCGTGACGAGTCGTATCTATGTGCTGGAAGATGTGGAGGTCACTTGAACTCCGGCACCGCCTTGGAGGTTGACCAGAAATTTCTCGTTGATCCCCTGGTAGATAACCTGAACATCTGCCTGCACATAACCGAGCGCGGTTCGGCTTTGTGGATTGTTTGCCAGGTCGCATTTGACAGCATACGGCGTCGACCCATCCGGGCTTCCCAAGATGCCCTGGGACAACAGATTGCCAAGATAGCCAAGCAGCGTCGCGCGAATATTCGCGAACAGTGACTGGTTGATCAACTGCCCGACGTAACTCCCCATGCCGGCGGCAAGCGTCGCCGAGATGTAGTTTGTCAGACGAGTGTAGCCGTCTCCATATATCGCTGCATTGCTGGATGAGTTGTGACCGCATCGGACCGCCCAGTAGGGACCGCCAGGAGCCGGATTGCAGATCACATCGATCCCACTACTGAACAGCGTCTGCAACTCGGCTGTGGAGTATGTGCTCGTCTGGCTGCTTCCGATTGCCCCTGAACGCTGGCTGCCGACAACGCCATACAAAGGCTTGTTCAGGCTGGACTGACTAGGCGCAAGATTGCCGAGCCGCCCGGCCACAAATCCCTGCGGACTGACCAGTCGCGTTTGCTGATTAGCTTGGTCATACCAGGCAAGCCAATCGCCGAACATCAGCTTTGCGGAATAGCTGTCGATGCCCGCTGCCTGTTTGCCCGAAATGGCGGCCGCCACCGTTTGTCCGGCGGGTCCGGTCAGGATCATATAGATCCCCTCTGAAACGCCGAAGGCGACCTGGCTTGACCAGCTCGAATTGTCGTCAGCATCGGAGAGGATACCAAGCGCACATCCCTGTCCGCGCAGCGCGTACATACCCGATCTTGGGATCCCGTCGCCACCCACCAGCGTCTCGGCTACGACACCGGACGCGCCATCTGTACCGCCGATCAGTGTCTGTGCCTGCACCACTGATGGAGGTACCGAAACTGCCGCTCCGAGTGACGCCACCACCAGTTGCGATGGCCCGCGGAGAACGCCGACCCCCCCGTTGATTGCGGCAACAAGATTCGACCAGAAAACGGCGGCTCCCACTGTTGCATCGATATTATCGAAGACCTCTGGAATATTTCCTGGAAGCGACAACACGAGTCGCCAGCTTCCAGCGCGTGAGCCCGGTTCCAAGTCAACGGCAACCCGGTTTCCCAGGCTGCCGGTGTAAAGAGCAGTCAGCAGGACGGGGTAGCTTCCCGAACCGAAGAGCAAGGCATAGTTCGCCGCGACATCTGTACTATCCGTCACACGGACACCGACGAAGGCAGCAGCGCCTTGTGCAGCCGCTGTCCCGACATGTGTTCCGAGATCGTATTTCCGAGGGACGGGCGCGCCATAGATCGAAGCCAGCTGCGCGATGCTGCCAAAAACCACAGCCTGATTAACCGGTCCCCACGACGCGGTGCCAACGATTCCAATGACGTTGCTCGTAAGGCCGTTCAGCAGGAGTTGTTGGGGAGGAACGATCTGTACGTAAAGATCTGGAACGCTGAGAGCGGTGGTGTTGAGGCTTCCCGCCTGGGTGATTTGCGCCATGACGTCATTTACCCTCTTCGGCTGTCGCTTCGCCACTCACAGCCACCTGCGTCGCCACAACAAACGACATTTGACCATTCTCCATCACGGCTGCGATGTCGGAGGCCTTTGTGATCAGCTGACCCTTCGTAAATCCTGCAAATGGATGCACGACGACCAGAGCTTTCTGTTCATTGATTGCCATTCAAGACCTCGATTATGCGGTGAAGATTACTGATCGCCGGTCTGGCATCTGCCAGGATGAAAGTTGACGACCAAGAGCGCTTGCACGCGACGTGTCAGGGCCGTTTTGCGAAGAGGTGGGCATCAGCCATCCCCCTTCAGCAAGTTCGTTCCACGCGTAGACGAGACCGATGCCGACGGGACAAGCTACGGAATGAACGGCGACAAAAGTTGCGAGATCACAAATGTGCTGAGCAATTTCGGTGTCACTGCCTGTCAGGTAGTAGTCATCCGCATTGAGCGCCGGCTCGATCGGGTAGAATGGCTGTGGTGTCTCGATCAGCGGTCGCTGATCCCAGCCCGTCATGGCGGTCGGTATCATGCTGAACCCAGCTCGAGCCCGAGCCGACCAGTCGGCTTCCGCTGATCGGACCAGGTCGGCATAGGTCAATGTCTCGCCAGACAGGCGAGGACAGGCATAAGCCCCGGCAGCGTCGGCCCCCGCCTCTTTGGCCGCGATCGTATTGTCATAGTCCGCCAAGGCTGCGGCCGACAGCCAGATGATATAGGGATCACGTATTTGCCGCGATGCCGCGCAACGTCGAATAAAAAGGATGGCATCGACGATACCGTTCCCGGGCAGGCTTGATACTTGCGCGGCATCTGCGTCAAGCACGAAGTATACAGGGCGGCCGTCAGCTGTCGCGAGATAGCCGGCTTCACCCATCATTGCCAGATCACGCAGCAGCGCGGCCGAATAGCCGTCGGCTCCCTGCGGATCGGACCAATTCGAGATCTGACCGAGCATGCAGAACCGGAGGTTCGATCTGAACGGGCTTCGCAGGTAGAGATCCAGCGCTCGACTGAGTCCATCCGTGGGCTGATATGAATCAAACGCCCAGAAATCCAGTCCTGCTGTCACCGCCGCTGAGATCTCTCCATCAATAACGGCTTGGTCGGCCAGCGGCCAGTTCACGCCACCTGACGAGACATTTGCATTGGATGGAAGCCGCATCGACCAATCCGGATCCGACAAAGCGGCCGCGCACTGTTGATCGATTGGGTCCATTGGATCGTACCAAGCATCAAAACGAATAGCCCCAAGGATCGGTCGCACTGCGGCTCCCGCAGGCGCTGTTGACGCTCCGCCAGCCACGAGCCCGGTCAGCGTCCCCGCACTAAACAACATCTCGCTGGATGTCTTCCGTATGATCGTTGGGTAATCGACATCATAACAAAGGTCTCGTCTATAAAGACTGGCGTTTTCGCTTGAATCGATTTCTGATGTTTGCCGGTAGCTCAGCTTTCCGGCCGACCCATCGTTGAACTGCAGCCAGTCGATGAGAGAAAAGGCACAATCGAGATTGCTTGCCAACACGTCGCGAGAGACAGGATCAGCACACCAGATACTGACAACGAGCCTCTGCTCCTGTCGCCGCGTCTCCATGATCGAAACACCGCTCCCAACAACTCGACAACTGAAATCTCCCGGTCCGGGAACAACAATACTGGGGCCAGTCACGATGGCACCAACGATTGTCTTGGCAAAGAAGGCGGCAACGCTGCTCGGCGTATCATTGTCATCGAGTGCCAATGCGTAGCAATTGGCTTCCAATCTGATACCCGCAACTTGTCCGGCACCTCCGATCCCCCCAAATGTTATTGTCCTTCCAAGTGTCGACACCGTCAGCGAAGGAGCAGTAATGGTGGAAGTCCGCCAAACCCTTGGATAGCGCGTTGTCTCGCGTGTGAGTTTTGGATCCGAGAAAATGCTGATTGTGCTGATCCCCTTCGCTAAATCAGCGTTCAGTCCGATCGGAGAAGTCCAGCCGCGATAGATTTTGACGTCGCCGTTTGTGATGCTTGATACGGTAGTCCCCCCTGGGTAGATCGCACGAACCACGACATTCATGACTTCACGCTCGACGTCCGATAAATCAGCCACGGCGACCTCTAACGTTGCTAGGTCGTTTGAATGCCGGCGAGCAGACGCCAACCTGTCAGTGACAGTTCCGCCGACGATATTGTATAGGTCTGTCCGATCTCATCAGTCAGCAAAAATCCAAAAACGATGTCTAGACCGGGAATCGGTGGCAGAAGAACCTCGAAATACGACGTCTTCGTGTCTGCCGGAAGGCGCGTAGGGTCGATATCAATATGGGTTTTTGCCAAGACACTTGCCGGCCATCCGGCCGCGAGGGTTACATTCGTGGCGACAGTCGTCCCGCCATAGGCGTTGGCACCATTAGAAGCAGGCGTTGCCGGCTTGCTGATCGTGAGCATCCTGTTGCAAAGGATGCACGATGCCGCTCTTAGCGCTTCAACGTGAGAAACAAACCACGTCTGTGAGCCAACGAGATAGTCACCTGGCTGCAAAACGGTGGCGTCTCCGAGAAAGGACGCTTGGTTCTGGTGCCTGAAGTCGGATGTGACCACGGTCAGGAGGTCGCTTGGATCGAACAATCCGTTGATTGTCGAGATCGGAGTCTGAGTGACAGGGCTCTCAACAGCGATCGGCCGATACACGAGGAAGGCGCTGCCGATCACGTCCGCGGCGCGTCCCAATCCTGCCCCAATGAGGACGGCCAGTCGTCTCTGGTTCATTGACGTGCTCTCTGGAATAAATGATCACGCAATACAAATCACCCCACCGTTGTTCCAAAGGAGGCCGGAGCCCGATGCCGGCGCAACAACAGGAAGGCCAGCCAGAGTCATCGCCGACGTCGGGTTCCCGATGACCGCAAGCGAGCCGCCAGACAATTGAAGGTTGCTACACGCAACCACCGCTGACCCATCGATCGTCCACCCGAGAGTGGACCCGGCGACCCAAGATGATGTAGCCGTATAGCCATTGCCCATCTGGGCCAGCGTGAAGCCGAACCGTCCGCTGTCGGTCAGCGTCCCTCCAGCCGATATGCTGACAGGGCGGGTCAGCCTGATCGCCGCGATCTGATTTCCCGCCATCGCGGCGTCGAAAAGGCCGGCATAGTCCAGACCGACCCAAGGCTGTCCGGCTGGTCCTATCGATCCTGTGCTTTCATCGACCACGTCAACGCCATTGAGGGGCCCGTAAAGAATGGGACGTCTCGCATAGGACGGGTCCGACGGCTCGACAAGGCGCAACGACTGCAAGGAACTGCCGTAGCCGAGCCAACCTACAAAGAATGCAACAGCTTGACTCATCGGAACAGGGACCTAAATCTCAATGTCTCTGGTGATTGTCATGCCTGGACCAGGTGGCACCCCGAGGAAGCCGCAAAGCCGAATGCACCACGATTTCAACAAGGCGGCGCGGTCTCGCACCTCATCCCTGTTTCGGTGCCAAACGGCCGCTTGATCGGTGTCCAGATTCTGGCCGGCAATCACGACTGCGAGTTCAAGAGCGCTCAGCTGCCCGAGATAAGTCCGAACGACTGACAACTCATCTGGCGCGAGGTTGCTCAGACGATATTCAAGAGTTCCATAAGTCTGAAAGAACCGCCAGGACTCGAAGCCACTCGCGCCGGAACCGTAAGCTGGGTAACCGCAAAATCGCCGGGTATCGGTTCGTTCCGCGTCTGTCAGAGGTGCGCTTGCTGTGTCTGACATGTGCCCCCGCTGGCCGTTACCTCTGTGTTTTCCGGATCCCTGCCGGCCGCACTATATCGAGCCGTCAGCGGGGCCAGTAAGATGGTCCCGCCGACGGGAAAGCGATGCCGTTCCGAGCCGACTACAGACTTTCAATCACAACCGCGCGCTTTAGGTAGCTGTTCGTTGCGGTCGGAATGATCGTCGTGTTTGCTGTCAAATCGGTGGGAAGGGCAAAGCCGCCAATCCAGTACCAGCTCTGGGCGATGACCTGCTTCAATCGATCCAGAGGCTCCCTCGTGACCATGCAGACACCGTCGATGATCTCCAGCAGGGACTGTTCGGCGTCGGGTATGTCCATATTGCCGACGTTGGCGAAGTCGCCTTCGATCAAGGCCCCTTGTCCGCAGACAATCGCGCGATGGATCAGTCCCGAACCCAATGATGCCTGCTGCGGAGCCTCAGTCGTTGGCACGAAGCGGACGCCTAGCAAGTCGATCACGCTTCCAGCCTGGTAGGCTTCCGATCCGTAGGCACCACGATAAAGATACTTGAAGTCGGCGTCGCGGAACAATCCGAGTAACTGAGCATCATCCAAATAGCAATTGTAGGCACCATTGACGGTCGGCACGTTGTTCGACCGTAGCGCAGCGACCGCTGTCAATACGGTCTGGATCCCGAGCGTGTCTCCAGGAATATAATTTGACGCGCCATAGGTGCCAAGTGGAGCCGTCAGTCCGGCAGTGGTCAGCCGGCCGTTGGGCCGCAGCACGAGCGGTGCGGTCGAAGCGACGACTGCTTGCCCCGCGGTCCCATCCGACACGATAATATTGCTGGAAAAAGTCAAGGTGCCCGAGATGCCGGATGGCGCTGAAGAGACATTGATGCCATCCGGGGCCGTTGCGATCAGGGTGTACGCGTTCGATCCAACCGTGACCACCATCCCCGCTGTGGATGCAGTGGGCGCGATCTGACCTTGCGGGGTGAATATAGCCTGGAACCCGCGGATGTCGTCGACATGAATTGCGGTCGCCGCCGAACCTAGGGTCGTCAAGACACGTGTATTGCCGCCGAGGTATCCGCCAACGCCGCCCTGTGTCCCCCCAAACAATGCATTTCGGGCGAGACGGTCGAGCGATTGCATGGCCTGAAGACCATTGGTCCGGGCATTTGCCAGAAACTGCGACGCTATTCCCACGCCCTCGGCAACCATGTTGAGGTCGATAGTGTCTCCATATTGATTGATTGCCAAGACATACTGCTCGACCGACCAACTTGACGGCGAGAGCCCGTTGTCGAAGTTGGTGTTTGAAGATGGTGACATCGGTGAGGTAACCGGTGCCTTGAGGCCTTTGCGTGTCTTCGTGATCGATTCACCGATACGGTTTGGGAAAGTCTCCCGGTCAGCGATCGCCCGGAAGCCAAGTCTTGAGGTCAGACCGTCCTGGAACTCCCGCGCAAGGAAGCCTTGCTGGACGATGGGCTGCAACTGAGTCGGGAAATTCTGTATTGCCATTTTGTGTTCCACTATGGATTTTCGACTGACGAACAATTCGCTATCAGAGACAAGTCAATCCGGACTTTCGGACATGATTAGAACCGATGACGGGAGAGCATCTTGGCTCGCTCAGCTTGCCACTGCTCACGCGATAGCGTCCTTGCGTCGATCATCGCCGGCTCTGCCGGCGCCGGCGCGCGCCTCACCTGACTCGTCGTGTAAGATGTCGACGACGCGATCCTCCCATCCTCGAAGAGATATGGCTTGTTGGTCTTCAGTGTAGCGATCACACCCTCGGCGCCATCAATCGTTCCATCTGGTCCCACCGTAAGACTATCGGCATCAACGAGCCGCAGAGCATCGACGTCAATGATACCATTCCGCATCGCGGCGACGCGCAGCTCCGATCGTATGAGTCGGGCATCGGTTTCACTCCGCATTGCCGTGATGGCAGCATCTCGTTCCGCTTGTGCCGACCGAGCTTGTTCACGAAATCTCGCTATGTCCTTACGAAGGCGCAACTCCACGTCCGACGTCTGCACCTCACCCCGGGGAGTCGCCGCAGCGTTCTCGTCCCGCTGCACCGAACCACGATCTGGCTCATCATTGTGATCGTCACTGCTCATCCGCCTCACGCCTCGCCATCATCATTTGCCGAAAGGACAATTTTTCCCGTTTCCTGAGCCGGGTTCTCAACGTCATAGACTGCCGCGATAGACGCGGTTGCGGTCTCTCTGCTTAGGATTCCCGCATCGACCAGCATGCACAGCGTGCTGGCCTGAGCTTGTCGGTCTGCGAACCCGGGCGCGAACCAGTCTGGCCATCGTAGACCCAGGCCGGTCGGATCTAATCCCACATACCGTTTGCCCATGATCACGACGCCACCCGGCACGCGCGAAGACGCGAGACAGACCATGCGTACCAGGCCAAGCAGCGCCCCCTCTCCGTACGAGATGCGCAGGCGGTCCGCGAGCCAGATCAAGCCCTGACACATCAGCTCAAGCGCCCGCCCGCTCTGTGGTACCCCCACGCGGTCGCCGTGGGCACGATTTCCATGGATCGCCTCGAGTGCAATCGCCCTCAACTCGCGCACATGAGCAAGCACCGCACCGGCTGCATTCCCGTTGATCTCGAGGAGCTTCGCATCGCCTTCTGGCGGCAACATCAGCGCCGATGCCGCCCCCCCGACGCGCGCCGATGCTCCGGATGCCACATCCCCTCCATCTTTGAGGACCAAGGTCGGATCGGAACCGTATTTGAGCCCGCGGCCAGCTTGACTCAGCAGATAGTCCGTCTCGATAATTGTATCGATGGCCGCGGCAAACGTGCAGGCTCCGTCCGGGCCCGACATCGAGTTTGCCGGAAGATTTTTGATCCAGACGACCGGGACAAAATCGAGGTTGTGCTCGACCGTCTTGGTCTTGTCCTCCTTCTGGGGAATCTCGCCGGTGCTGACTAGACTGGGCACATACCATACCTCGCGCTGTTCATCCCAGACCCGCCGGAACCAGTAACGCTGGCTTGGATCGACATCATAACCCTGGGCCGCAAGATCAGCGCCTCTGGTTTTGAACAGCTCGGTGACGCGGATAAGTCTACGTGAGTCCTCAATTGCCCATTCGGGTGTCAAGTAGGCGGATGATAGCACGTCGAAAAAAGGGCGACCTTCGAACGTGCGAAACAAGATCGCCACTGAGCCAACACTGCCGCGTGTCGACGCTTCCAGCATGGTCTCGTTCAGGCGGCACTCCTTGATCAGATCAAGCGCGACCTGTGCCGTACGGCCATCCACAGCCTGGATCGTCGGAAAATGGCCATCGCTGAACAACAGGGACGCCGAGTCTTCAACAACAACCCTGCACAGGCCGGTGCGTACTGATGGTCGTCTCTCGCTCAACGGCACATACTCTCCAGCCGCCGTCCGCTCGCAGGAGAAGGGATACGGCAAGACGTCATAGAGGCGACCATCCAGGACCGCCTCAAGTGCCATCAGACGCCCGGTCCGCTGCGGCAAGTCGGGATCGGAAGGAAAGCGTGACTGAAGAGAGATCCAGTCCATGCTTTATCGCCCGAGGCTGTGCGCGCGAGATCTGCTCCTGAACCCATCCGCTTTCTGTCTTGCAAACAGGAAATAACCAGTCGCATCGACCAAGTGATCAAAACCGCCTGTCTTGTCGGGTTCATTTGTTCCGGCTCGGAAGACCAATCGTTCATAAGCCGCGATCGATTGACTACATGTCGATGCAACAAACGCACGCCTCTGACCATCGGCGCTCTGAAACTGGCTGTTGACAACATTCATCCGATCTCGAACCAGGGGATGGCTTGTCAAAGCGATCACTTTGAACCCTCTCTCCTTGAGGATGCTTATATCTGTCCGCCCTTGCGCGGAGCTTCTCCTCTGCGCACCTGCTGGATCCGGATAGACGTGGATGTGCGAGACGTCTCTTGACATTGGGTCATGACTTGGGCGCCCAAACCGTCTGATAATCTCGTCGCACATCTCGTCAGTGTTCGAGGTTGGCAAGATGATCTCGTCAACCTGGAAGACGTCTGATCCGTGCTCCTGCCAAATGGTTGCCGACATGGGATTGATGTTGAAGTCGATCCCGACATGGAAGACGGAACTCATCTCGATTTCGCGTGTCACGATGTTGTACGATCGGTCAAATGCATAGATCACTCGTCCGGCATAAGTCTCGAAGCTCGCATTGTATTCTTGTCTGAATGTTCGGGCATCCAACATTCTTTCGGCGCTTCGAATTTCCTCATCGGGCACGTTTCCACCGTCGAGCGTTGGATACAAAAAGGACTTGAAGTCGCTCTCACCACCTGGCTGGCCACGGAGATATGCTTCGTAGAAGTGGTCAAAGCCTTTTGGGGTGCCGACGAAGAGAGCGTGACCCCGTGAGACCGACAACATAGGCCTCACGGTTTCGAGCCAAGCCTCCGGGCGACAATCTGCCCACTCGTCTCCTGCGAAGAACCACAAGCCCGAACCCCGGAGGCCGTCATGGTGGTCGAGTCCAACGAGGCGAATGACGTGTCCGGACCGTAGGCGTATCGAACACGTTGTCTCATACGGGTCACCGTCCATCCAGTGGCGAGGAATCGTCTTCTTCAGGCGGCTCCACATCACCCGCTTGGCTTGGACGAAGTTAGGTGCTCCGTACCAGATCTCATTTTCGGTTCCGATAGATCTCGCGACGGCAAGCCTGACAGCTCTGCGAAGTTCCTCCGCGAGAAGGAAGCTCTTCCCGAACCGGCGGCCACAGACAGCAACCCGGAACCGCGCATCAGGAGACCACCCATGCCGGTAGATTTCCCACTGCGGCAGAGTCAGCGCGGCGCGGTGGGTGCTGGGCTTCACCCGGCTCTCCCACGATTTGACCGTTGAGGTTCAGGGTCGGTCGCGATCTCCTCGAGCACTCCTCGTTCTGTTTGACCATCGTCTTGAATAGACTTGGCTCGATTTGCTTTTAGCAGCATGATGAGAAGTGCATCGCTATACTTCCGGACGGTGATGGGTGTTCCCGTCGCGGGGTTCGTGGCACTTGCGCCAGACTTGACGACTGCTTCTGGAGCGCCACGAACCGCTCTGCGGTGCGCCTCACGTTTGCAGTTCTCGAAGCATCGCTCCGTCGTTCGTCTCGAAGTGCCGGGATCGTCATCCTTCCCTGATCCATCGCCGTCGTGTTGTCGTGCCACTCCTGCCGCCTCGCGATCCGCGAAGCCGACGGAGCGAAGGTCGGAGCCCTGCAGAAACTCGCTAGTCTGTAAGGGCGCTCCGCTCAGCGATGTCACTTGACCCGCCGCTTCGCCGGCGTCGCTCAGTTGCAGTCCATAGCTGCTTCGAACAATCTGAATGAAGCGGATTGGCTGTGAATATCATACACGGCCCACGCAGTCATGTCAGTCAGCCCGCATCCGATATTCAACCGGTCATAAAGGTCGGCACGACAATCTCGAGTAATGGGAATGGCGCGATCTCGATTTCCGGAGATGGGGATGATCAAGAAGGCGTTCCTTTGGCTCGAGGTCTCGCCAACATCCAACGCCTTTTGTGGTCGCAAGCTCTTCATCTTTCGGAGACGATTGATCCTGGCCCCCGCTTATGGGCGCCCCCAGCAAAAAGTTCAAACTCAGCCGAACACGGATTTTTCAGTATGAAGGTCGTCTAACTGTGTCTGGACCCGGCGTCAACTTTTATGTTGCTTGACCGCACTGAAGTCGTCTCCCGAGCGTGACGACAGTGATCACGGTTCTCATAGTGCTCGGCCAGCATCTCCAGCAGAAGAATTGTCTGCGCGGCGATCTTCTTTCGGCCGTTGACGTCTCCCGGCAGCAATCGCCGACCAATCTCGGAAAACGACAATTCCTCGACGAGGATCATGCGCAGCCGCTGCTCCGCCTGCGTGCCCAGATACGCGCGGACGGCGGTGCAGCGCGATGACGCCGCAATTCGAGCAAGCATTCGAGCGTGCGGATCTGCTGCCTGACCGGACCGCTGGATCGATGGGTCACAAGCTCCCACAACGCCCATCACCCAATCTCGATGCCATCGGTCGGCTGCGGCCATACGGGTGTCGTCAATGTCGTTCGACCGTCGCAAGGCCGAGAGAGCGCTGGCGGTTCTGGTCCCGGTCCCAACGGCCCTAGTTTGCTCGATCTTGACCGGAAGCCGGTCCGTCGGACAGTGCGGTCTCCGTCGTCTAATCAGAGCGGCCGACATCAAGGACTCCACGATTTCCGACACGGGAGCGGCGTGTCGTGATGATCGCCATGCAACTGCTTGGACAGGCCAAAGCCCGGCTTCAGAGGAAGACCGGTAATGGATAGGCATCCCCCTGTCCCGACATCGCCTCGCAGATTGCACCCCACGTGATCGGATGGCCCGCAGGAAGTGGTGCTGATCCACTGAAACCCCGTTCCCCGGCGACATCCATCTGTCGGGCACCGATAACGTAGGCGCGCTTGGCGAGAACGCTTCGGCTGACGCCGAGTGCTTGCTCGGCGACACGGAGACTTACGCGGCGTTTCGCGAGCAAATCATGCAGGGCCGTATCAAGCTCGAACGACCACTCCACCGGCTTAGGCATGAAATACCCCCAGAAAGTCATGTGTTTCAGCGGTTTAGAAGGTGGCTGCGGTTCTGGCGCCGTACAAGCGCGAACACGGCCCTCGGCCCAAGAAAATTCCGTTATCGGAATATGTTCCTTGATTTCGTTATTTAAACCGTATAAAATTTTGCAGTATTCGTGCAAGCGAAGACTCGGCTTTGTCTTTTGCGAGGCCTACCGGGAGAACCCCGCCGATTGTGCGCCAAACCACTACAACCTCGCGTTGCAGCAAGCCGGGAGCGAACGAAATCGTGTCCGCCCCGATTGTGCATTACGCCGATGTTGGTACGCCGCTTGCGTCGGCCTCCTCATGAAATATGCGCCGACTACCTATCCTCACTGGGAGGCCCCCGAACTTGGCATGGTCCGGGCGACCGCAGCGTCGGTCGTCCTCAGCATCGCGATCGTTGTCGCGATCATCTCATTGGTCCCGGCAAGGCATCATGCGCCACCCCCTCTCGTCACGCATGCGAGGATGGTGACCCTGCCGCCGCCACCGCCACCACCCCCGGAAATCGTTCAGCCGCCCGAGCCGTTGCAGCCGCCGCCGATCACCCCGCCGCCGGAAGCGCCTGCGCCCGCAAAGATCCAGATCCAGAAGCCGCCGCCGAAGCCGATCAAGCGCGTCGTGCGACATCCGCCGCAACACCATGTCGTGCCCCAGCCGCCGCCGCCGCAGCCGCAAGTTCAGGCACCGAGGGTCACTAACCCACCCCCTCCTGCACCTGAGCAGCGTGGCACCGACATGCATGAGTATGGCCAGGAACTCCACGACCAGATCCAAAGCGCTATCGAAGTACCCGCCGCTATCCAGCAGCTTGGGCTTTCAGGGACGGCGCTTATCACGTGTACGGTTTCACCGGATGGAAGGCTTGTCAGTGCACGCGTGGCCCGCTCGAGTGGCAATCCCCTGATCGATCAGGCCGCGCTTGCCGGCGTCAAGCAGCATCATTACCGGTCATTCACCGGCCAAACGGCCTCTTTCAATATTCCGGTCGAGATCACCGGGTCGGGAGGAGAGTAGCGACCAGCATTCTAAAGGTAGACATGCCAAAGTTTTGAGCACAACCATGTGCTCAGCTTATGGGCTATCAAAGGGTATGCGCGGCATACGTTGCACGAAAACGGGCTTTCGTGACCCTGTATTGTCTGCGTCCGGTCAAGCGTGCTGTCTGGCCCCTGAGGGCCAGACAGCAACCGGGTTGGTGACACGAGCACCTCCCGCTTCCCAACGAAAGATGACGCCATGATCCAATTGTTCCTCCATTATGTCGCACTCAGTGCAGGATTGCTGGCCATCATGCCGATCCTGCTGATCGTCGTGATCGCCGTCATCATCGAGCGACTTTGGCTGCTGAAAAAGACCCTAAGCACCGGCCGGAAGATCATGAACCGCATGCGTTCGATCCCTTATCAGGATATCGACAGCATTCGAACGCTGGCGGAGACGAACGCCAAAACGCTTCAAGGCCATCTCATGATCACCGCGCTGTCATCGCGCGGCGAGAGTTCCGACGAGATGGAGTACCATCTCGAAGAGGAGATCCTGTATGCCTTGCCACGTGTGACCCGCCTGATGTGGATCCTCGACACGGCCGTGACGATCGCACCGCTCTTGGGCCTCTTCGGCACCATCATCGGCATGATCCAGGCCTTCAACGTCCTCTCCAACCACGGCGGCCCGAGCGAAGTGACAGGCGGTATCGCCGACGCTCTGGTCTCGACCGGCGCCGGCCTCCTTATCGCCATCATCGCCGTCTACGCCATGAATTATCTCAACACGCTGGTTGGTCAGGTCACGCACCAGTTGGAGGTCATCAAGATCACCCTGATCAACCGCACGCACGGCGGCGGCGTCTCGCAGAATGCTGGCGGAACGGTCGCCGATCTTCGCACCGCCGCCGCACGCCGCTGATCGCGAGGGACAGGAATGATGAACCGCAGACGACAGCACGACAGACCGCATCCGCGACTCGAAGTCGTCCCGATGATCGACATCATGATGTTTCTTCTGGTGTTCTTCATCATGCTCGTTCTTCGGATGATCCCCGACGCCGGTGTGAGCTTGTCGTTACCGACCGCAACGACGACCCAACAGCTTCCCGACACTCAAGTCGTCATCGTCATCGACAAAGCCGGGGACATCCACGTCCAGGACAAGACCTATTCCACCGACGAATTGACTCAGTATCTCGACCAGCAGAAGGCCACGGCAAAGCTTAACGTCATCGTTGCCGGCGACAAGGGAACCACTATGCAGCAGCTGATGACTGTCATGGATGTTGTCAGGAAGGACGGAATTACCGATCTCGGGATTGCGACCAAGCCCGATTAGATAGGCCCGGATATCGACAGCCAAACCCGCTCGACAGTGACTTCAAGCGGGTTTGGCCGAAGCCCATCATCCAATCTTGTTGAGCTCGTGCCCGGTAAACCAAGCGCCAGGCCGGTGTGATCATCCTATCGCTTCGCTGATCTCTCCGATGCCATATCTTTCGCGAAAGCCGTGCACAGTTTGGCCACCGACGCCGACTCGACATTCGCACACACTCGCTCGGTGTCTGGAGTACAAGCATTCGCCGCGGACTGGAGATCGCTTGCCAGCACGTCTCGTGCGACGTCGATTTCGCTTTGCTGACCACTCGCCGCCTGTGGCGCCTCGCCCCCTTCATCGATCCGCCCGGTCAAGTCCTTCAATTGGCCATCGGTGACGTGCATCTCATCGATCGCCGAAACGCAGGACTGCGATGGCGCCGCCTTGGAAGCGGCAAGAACATCGATCGCGCCGTTGATGGTCGAACGATACGGCTCCGCGCGATCCAGATCATCGGCCAGCGCTGGCGCAAACATCGCTGTCATGACCAGAGCCAATATGTCCACGGCAGGGCGACGCACGGGTGCTGACCTCAACTCATGTTTCCGGGCGAATCCTCAAGTCGCGTAACCATGTCGGCAAGCCGATGCCGTGCCGCAGGAATCGGCTGGTGGCGCTGTCCGAAGACGTCCCGCTGCAGAAAATGTCCGCTCAATTTTAGACCGTCGACCCAATCTCTCACAGTCGAGTGGCTGTCCTCGTCGGCCTCGGTCAGGAACGTCGGCAATCGCAGGAGCTTGTCCCGCCAAGGTGCCGCAACGGCTGCGGAGACCGCGCAACCGCTCCTCGGCGAGACAAACGTCAGCTCATCCGTCTGGCCGCTCACAGCGCATCGCGACAGATCGAGGCCATAACCCAACTCGCCGAGCAGAGTCATCTCCCAACGTATCAGCGCTGGCACGCCAGCACCGCCTTTCGTGAGCCTTGCCAGCAAGTCTACCAGACCGTCGTATGTCCGAGGATGGGGAGCACGTTCCCACAGGGCGCCCGCGCCGACCGCGCAGGCTGATGCGAGGACTGCCATCTGCAGCGGCGCATCAAACAATTCCGACGACGGCGCCTCGAGCATCTCGGCATTGAACGATCCGAGCTGGTCAGCCACACGGCTCGTCCACGTCACGCACAGGATATTCCCAATTTCCCAGATCGACCGGGATGGCCTTCGCGATCGCGCGCCGCGTGCCAGACCACGATGCGCGCCGTGCGCATTCGTCAGAAGCGTGACGACAGCGTCAGCCTCCCCGAAAGGGGCGGATGACAAAACGATGCCGACGCCCTCCCACTCCATGTCGTGACGCGCGACGGCACGTTAGTCGACGGGCGCCACGATCCCGGCGGCGGCCGCGACCTCGGCTGCGAAATCCGACGCTTCCCGTTCCACACCCTCACCAAGCTGATAACGCGCGAAACCCGCCAGCACCGCGCCAGCCTTCTGCACGACGACCTTCACCCGGCTCTCTCCGTCATGAACCCAGACCTGCTCGAGGAGTACGACTTCCTCGTAGTACTTCCTGATCCGACCTTCGACCATCTTCTCCAGGATGGCGTCCGATTTGCCCGAGGCACGTGCCTGCTCGATCAAAATCGACTTCTCGCGCTCGAGCGCCGACGCATCGATCGCATCCACATCGAGGGCATCCGGTCTGGTCGCCGCGACATGCATTCCGACCTGCCGCCCCAACACCTCGAGCGCCTCGACTTCGCTCGCCGACTGTATGCCGACAAGGACACCGATCCGGCCCAATCCTGGCCGGAGCGCCTGATGGACATAGGTTGCAACCACGCCCTCAATCACGCCGATCCTGGCAGCACGCCGGATCGTCATGTTCTCCCCGATCGTGGCAATCAGATGGGTAAGTTCCTCGGCGACTGTGCGGTCACTCGAGGGATAACGCATCGCCTTCAGGATCTCGAGATCGTCCCCGCCTGCCAGGACGAGTCGAGCCACCGTCTCGACGAAATCCTGAAACTGCTCGTTCCGAGCAACGAAATCAGTCTCGGCGTTGATCTCGACCATCGCCGCGGCTCTCGGCTCGGACGCCACACCGACCAATCCCTCGGCTGCCGCACGACCCGACTTCTTCGCCGCCGCAGCCAGGCCTTTCTTGCGCAGCCAGTCGACTGCCGCTTCAACGTCGCCGGAGGTCTCGCCCAATGCCTTCTTGCAATCCATCATCCCCGCGCCGGTCTTCTCACGCAGGTCCTTCACCAAGCCAGCCGTGATCTCGGCCATCATCTCTCTCCCTTTCCCGTCCACCTACGGATCAGGCCGCCGTCTCGGACATTTCCGGCAACGCCTCGGGCGGCAGCGTCTCGGACGCACCGATATCCTGGCCGGATCCAGCGAGTTCCGCGGAGATGCCGTCTAGAACAGCACTCGATACGAGGTCGCAGTAGAGTGTGATCGCACGGATCGCGTCGTCGTTGCCAGGGATCGGATAGGTCACGCCTGCCGGATCGGAGTTGCTGTCGAGCACGGCGATGACCGGAATGTTGAGCTTGTTGGCCTCCTCGACAGCCAATTTCTCCTTGTTCGTGTCGATCACGAACAGGATGTCGGGCAAACCTCCCATCTCCTTGATGCCGCCGAGAGAGCGCTCGAGCTTCTCACGATCACGCGTAATCTCCAGGACCTCCTTTTTCGTCAGTCCCTGTATATCGCCCGACAGCATGTCGTCGATCTGCCGCAGACGCTTGATTGACCCCGTGATCGTCTTCCAGTTCGTCAGCATGCCTCCGAGCCATCGATGGTTGACGTAATACTGTCCGCAACGGTTGGCCGCCTCGGCGACATGCTCGGCTGCGGCGCGCTTGGTTCCGACGAAGAGCACACGCCCGCCCGCGGCCGTCGTGTCACGGACCGCTCGAAGCGCACGGTCGAGCATCGGAACCGTCTGCTGCAGGTCGATGATATGGACTTGATTGCGCACGCCGAACAGGAATGGCGACATGCGAGGGTTCCACCGACGCGTGTGGTGGCCGAAATGCACACCGGCTTCGAGCAGTTGACGCAGGGAAAAATCGGGCATCGCCATGTGGCGTGACCTTTCATGGTTCGGTTGGACCTCCGCAGGGCCTGAGTGGCGCTCGCGCCACACCGAAACTTCACCCCGCGTGCGAATTATCGTCCACCGCGCAGGTTGGCCGACACGCTCATATCGCGCATCCGATCCCGCAAGACAAGTCCGGCCCTGCTGTCAGACCTCTTCGACCAGCGCGACGCCAGGCAGGCTCTTCAGCGCCTGCGCCAGACGCGGCGTGACCGCATACAGCTCCGGCAGCGCAATCTCCACCCGGCGCGCGCCATCGATATTCGGCATCAGGAACACATGCCCGCGCCCTCGCGATCCGCGCGCGAGGACCGACCTGATCGGCTCCAGGGCATCCACCCGATCAATCCAGATCCTCAGCGCGCCACCGGCCGAGTCTGCCGCGACCTGCTCGAGATCGACCACGTCTTGTGCCGTGATCCGCACCGCCTCACCCTCGACACGGAGATCAGCCGTGACCAGCACCGCCCGGCCAGCTGTCAGAAGATCCCGCCGCCGCGAAAGCACTTCCGAGAACAAGGTGATCTCGAGCAGACCGTCGGGATCGGACACCCGAAGCCACGCCATCTTGCCGCCCGTCCGTGTTGGTCGCTCCTTGCGATCGACGATGCAGCCGGCCACCCTGACCCGCACTCGTCCGGCGCGTGCTTCGCTCTCGACGTCCGCCGTTCCCGTCGTCCCGAGCCGTCGCAGAAGGCTCCGGTAGGCGTCGAGCGGATGCGCCGTCAGATGAAACCCGATCGCGTCCGCCTCAAAGCCAAGGCGCTCGACGTCCGGCCAATCAGGCAGATCCGGCAGCCTCACGCCCGCGGCCGCGCCCGCACCTCCGAACAAGCCAATCTGCCCGCTCGCGGCTTCCTCGCTGTTGCTCTGAGCCCGCTTCAGCACCGTCTCGACGCCGGCAAACAGCCTCGCACGGTTCGGCTCGAGGCTGTCGAACGCCCCTGCCTTGACCAGATTCTCAAGCTGCATCCGGTTGAGCGGCCCGGGATCGACGCGCAGCGCGAAGTCGTTCACATCCTCGAACGGGCGATCTCCCCGCGAAGCGCAAACAATCTCCATCGCGGCCGCACCGACTCGCTTGACCGCCGCGAGTGCGTAGCGGATCGCCTCCCCCTCCGGATCGATCTCGACCCTGAAGTCGGCGCCCGACCGATTGATGTCCGGCGGTAGCAGCCTGATACCGATCCGGCCGACCTCCTGGCGAAGAGCCGCCAGCTTGTCGGTGTTGTTGATCGCGAGCGACATGCAGGCCGCAAGGAACGCCGTCGGATAGTTCGCCTTGAGCCAGGCCGTCTGATAGGACACCAGGGCATAGGCTGCGGCATGGCTCTTGTTAAAGCCGTAGTCGGCGAACTTCGCCATCAGCTCGAACACTTCGACCGCCTTGGCCTGCGGCACACCACGCCCGACGGCGCCCCCGGTGAAAATCTCGCGCTGCTTGTCCATCTCGGCGCGGATCTTCTTCCCCATCGCCCGCCGCAGCAGATCGGCCGCCCCGAGGCTGTAGCCGGCCATGGTCTGCGCGATCTGCATCACCTGCTCCTGGTAGACCATGATGCCGTAGGTCTCTTCCAGGATCGCGTGGATCTCCGGGTGAGGCGCCATCCACGCCGCACCGTGCTTGCGCGCGCAGTAATCGGGGATATTCGCCATCGGTCCGGGGCGATACAGAGCGACCGCGGCCGTCAGATCCTCCAGCCGATCCGGCTGCATCTGCCGCAGCACGTCGCGCATGCCGGCCCCTTCGAACTGGAACACGCCGCCGGTGTCGCCGCGTCCCAGCATCGCGTAGGTCTTCGTATCGTCGAGTGGGATCCTCGCCAGATCGATTTCCGTTCCCGTCTCGCGCAGGAACCCGATCGCGCGCTCCAGGATCGTCAACGTCGTCAGGCCAAGAAAGTCGAACTTCACCAGACCGGCCTGCTCGACGAACTTCATGTTGAATTGCGTGACCAGCCCGTCCGTCTTTGGATCGCGGTAGAGCGGGACCAGATCGGCCAGCGGCCGGTCGCCGATCACCAGACCGGCGGCGTGCGTGCTCGCGTGCCGGTAGAGACCTTCGAGCTGCAAGGCGATCTCCAACAACCGCCGGACGCCCTCGTCACCCTCACGCATTTGCCGAAGCCGTTCTTCCCCGGCGATCGCCTGCCCCAACGTCACCGGCTTGGCAGGATTGTTCGGGATCAGCTCGGCCACCTTGTTGACCAGCCCGAACGGCAACTGCAGCACTCGACCGACATCACGGACCGCCGCACGCGCCTGCAGCTTGCCGAAGGTGATGATCTGCGCGACCCGGTCGGCGCCGTATTCGCGCCTGACATAGTCGATCACCTCATCGCGCCGCTCCTGGCAGAAATCGATATCGAAATCCGGCATCGAGACACGGTCCGGGTTCAGGAAACGCTCGAACAGCAGCCCGAACCGGAGCGGGTCGATGTCGGTGATCGTCAGCGCCCAGGCCGCCACCGATCCTGCACCCGATCCTCGTCCCGGTCCGACCGCGATGCCCTGCAGCTTCGCCCACTGGATGAAGTCGGCGACGATCAGGAAATAGCCGGAGAACCCCATCGCCTCGATCACATCGACCTCGTAGGCGAGCCGCTCGCGATAGGGACGCCCGTCGACCACCATTGACGCGAGGCGCCGTTCGAGCCCCTCGAGCGCCATTGCACGCAACGTCTGCGCCTCGGTCTCTCCCGGTCTGACCTTCGGGCAGATCGGCAGCAGTGGCCGTCGGCCCTCCGACATCACCGCGCAGCTTCGCGCGATCGCCAACGTGTTGTCACAAGCCTCCGGCAGATCGCGAAAGGCCGCCCGCATCCCGACCGCATCCTTGAACCAATGCTCCTGGCTGATCCGAACGCGGGCCCTCTCACCGAGAGTTCTGCCCTGCGCAATGCAGAGCAGCGCATCGTGCGCCTCGTGCATCTCGGGCCGTGGGAAGAAGCACTCGTTCGTCGCGACCAGCGGCAGGCCGGCATCGTCGGCCAGTGCGATCAGGCCGCCCTCGACGGCGCTCTCCGCGCTCATCCCATGCCTTTGCAGCTCGACGGCCACGCGGCCCGGGAAAGCCTCCGCGAGCCGCGCCAGCACGCGCGAGGCTTCCGCCTCCTGTCCCTCCAAAAGAAGCCGGCCGATCGGTCCGCCTGCTCCGCCGGTCAGCAACATCAGCCCCTCGCCACGAGCGCAGAGCCGTTCAAGTCGAATGGAAGGTGCTCCTGGGTCGCTCTCGAGGAATCCCGCCGTCGAGAGGTGCTGCAGGTTGGCGAGGCCGACACTGTTCTGCGCCAACACGACCAAGGGATCGGCTCCCGCAGGCAACGCACCCACCTCGCGCTCCGGCCTTGCAACGCTCAGTTGGCATCCGATCACCGGTTGCACGCCGACCTTGCTACATGCATCGGAGAATTCGAGTGCCCCGAACAGGTTGCCCGTATCGGTGATCGCGACAGCGGGCATCGCGGCGGCTTTCGCGAGCGCGGCGAGTTCTCCGATACGAATTGCCCCCTCGCTCAGGGAGTAGGCGGAATGAACCCGCAGATGGACGAAGTCGGCGTAGCTCATGCGCCTTCTTCTCCCGACGGGATCAGACCCACACGCCTGAAGCCCGCGTAGAGACGCATCATGTTCACGCTCAGGATCATCATCACGCCGATCCCGACGAAGCCTCCCACCTGCCTGATCCCGATTGCCTTCAAATAGGGGTAGTGCAAACCGACCCAGAGATAGAAGCCGGACATCAGCACCGAGTAAGCCGCCCAGGTCAGTGTCATGAGCTGGTAGAACCGGCGCGCATGAGGAAACGCCACCGCCTCCGCGCCCGCCTGTTGGGTCAGCAACTCCTCGATCACGGAGCGCCCGCGCGCGCCAAAGGCAAAAAACACCCCGACCAGGAACGCGCTCACGGCCCCCTCGAACTTCAGCATGAAGGGCGTCTTCGCCGCCAGATCGACCACACCAAAGACGATCGCCAACATCGTCGTCAGAACGTAGAGCCGGGGAAAGCCGATCCCCCAGCGACGGCGCCGCCATATGTCGAACGCCGCGAACACCAGCGTGCCCGCGATCGCCGGCTTGAGGCCAACCGTCTCCAGCAAGGCATAGAAGACGATGATGCCGCCAAAATCGTACGCGCCCGTCCGCGCGACCTTCGCCAGGCCTTGGAGAAGTTCTCTCACAGCGGACCCACGCGTCCATCGCGCAGCGTCACCACCCGGTCCATTCGTGACGCGAGATCCCGGTTGTGCGTAGCAATCAGTGCCGCGACACCATGATCGCGCGCGACCCGAAGCAACTCCGCAAACACGATCTCCGATGTTCCCACATCCAGATTGCCGGTCGGCTCATCGGCGAGTAGCACCGCCGGCCGGTTCGCCAACGCCCGGGCGACCGCCACACGCTGTTGCTCGCCACCCGACAGCGCACCGGGAAGATGTCCTTCCCGTCGCTGCAACCCGAAGGCCGCAAGCAAGGCCCGCGCACGCGCGACCGACGCGCGGCGATCCGTCCCGGCGATCAACTGGGGCAAGACGACGTTTTCGAGTGCCGTGAACTCGGCAAGAAGATGATGCGCCTGATAGACGAAGCCGATCCGAGACCGCCGCGTTGCCGTGCGCTCCGCATCCGACAGGCCGCCCGCCTGCTTGCCGCAGACGATGATCTCGCCGCCGTCCGGACGTTCCAGCAGCCCGGCCAGATGCAGCAAGGTCGACTTGCCTGTGCCGGACTGTGCCACGAGCGCCACCACCTCTCCTGGTCCGATCGCAAGATCCGCTCCGCGCAACACCTCCAACATCACGTCGCCCGATCGGAAGCGTCGTTCGAGACCGCGCAGTTCGATTGCCGCTTCATTCATGGCGCAAGGCTTCCACCGGATCCGTGCGCGCCGCGCGCCAGCTCGGATAGAGCGTCGCCAGAACCGAGAGCGACAATGCCATCACGATCACCTTCGCGACCTCATCCCATTCGAGTTTCGCCGGCAGATGCTCGAGATAATAGACCTCCGGATTGAACAGCGTTGTCCCGGTGGCGGACTGCAGCCATTGCCTGAGCCGCTCGATGTTCAAGCAGAACACGACACCCAACAGCGTTCCCGCCACTGTGCCCGTCGCGCCGATCGAGGCGCCGCACATCAAAAAGATACGCATGATCGCGCCACGTCGCGCGCCGATCGTCCGAAGCACCGCGATGTCGCGTGTCTTGTCCTTGACCATCATGATCAGGCTGGAAATCACATTGAACGCCGCGACCACGATGATCAGCGTCAGGATCAGGAACATCACGTTCTGTTCGACCTGGACGGCGCCAAAGAAACTGTTGTTGCTCTGCGTCCAATCCAGCACCCGCAGGCGCTGATCAGACAACGCCTCGGAAATACGGCGCGTGACCGGCTCCACCCTCTCCGGGTCCGCGACGCCCACCTGGATTTGCGAGACTTGCGGTGGTTCATCAAGCTGGAAGTAGAGCTGTGCTGCGTGTAGCGGAAGAAACACGTAGCTGGCATCGTAGTCGTTGACCCCGGCCTGGAAGATCGCGACCACCTGATAGGCCCTGACTCGAGGCACGGTACCAAAGGCGGTTGCCGCACCATGAGGCGAAATCAACGTCACCCGGTTCCCGACGACGAGGCCCGTCCGTTGTGCCAGGGTCAGGCCGATCGCGATCGCGTCATCGCCCTTGAAATCGTCAAGCGTCCCGCTCTTGATGTTTCCGCTCACCGGACGAAACCGTCGCAGGTCGGTCTCGCTCACTCCACGGACCACGCCGCCACCAGAATATGGGCCCGATGACAGCAGGACCTGTCCCTCGACCACAGGTGATGCCGACACCACACCCGCTATCTTGGCAATTCGAGCCGAAAGGGTCTCGTAATCGACGATCGACTGGCCTTCACCGTAGACGCTGAGGTCGCCGTTGAAACCGAGGATCCGGGACAGAAGATCCGACTTGAACCCATTCATGACCGACATCACGATGATCAGCGTCGCGACACCGAGCGCGATCCCGACCAGCGAGAAGATCGCGATCACCGACACGAACCGCTCTCCACGTCGCGCACGCAGATAACGCGCGGCGACCATCCGCTCGAAGCGACCAAACATCGCCTTCAGGCCAGACGCGCGATCGCGTCCTCAACCGTCAGTTCGACTCGTTCTCCGCTTCGCCGCCGCTTGAGTTCGACGCGACCGGACGCGGCGCCACGCGGCCCAACGACCAGGTGCCAGGGATGGCCCATCAGGTCGGCGTCCGCGAACTTCACCCCTGCCCGTTCCTCACGGTCGTCGAGCAATGCCCGGCCCGGCATCGCGTGATAGAGCCGCTCCGAGATCGCATCGCAGGCCGCATCACCCGGTTTGAGATTGAGAATGGCCACGTCGAATGGGGCGATCGCGTCCGGCCAGATAATGCCCGCCTCGTCGTGGCTCGCCTCGATCACCGCGCCCACCAGACGGGACACACCAATCCCGTAGCTCCCCATCTCCGGATGCACCTTCTCTCCATCGGGCCCGATCACCGTCACACCCATGGAACGCGTGTATTTGTCACCGAAATAGAAAATCTGGCCGACTTCGATCCCGCGTCCCTCCCGTTGCCGTGCCGCCGGCACCGCGGCCCAGGCCGCTTCGTCATGCTTCTCGTCTGTCGCGGCGTAGATCGACGTGACCTCCTCGTAAAAACGAGACAGGTCGGCCTCGCTCGCATAGTCAATGTCCGAACCCACCCAATCGAGATCCTCGAAAGCAGCATCATAGAACACGCCGCTCTCGCCTGTCGGCGCCAGCACGATGAATTCATGACTCAAGTCGCCACCGATCGGCCCCGTTGCGGCCCGCATCGGAATTGCCTGGATCCCCAGACGCTGGAACGTCCGCATATAGGCGAGCATCATCCGCCTGTAGCTGTTCACGGCGCCCGCGTGATCGAAATCGAACGAATAGGCATCCTTCATCAGGAACTCTCGGCCGCGCAGCACGCCGAAGCGCGGTCTCACCTCGTCGCGGAATTTCCATTGAACATGATACAGGACTTGAGGCAGATCCCGGTACGACCGCGCCGTCTGACCGACGATGTCGGTGATCATCTCCTCGTTCGTGGGTCCATACAGGAGGTCGCGTTCATGGCGATCGCGAATTCTGAGCATCTCCTCGCCGTAGTCATCGTAGCGGCCCGACCGCCGCCAAAGCTCCGCCGGCTGAAGGGTCGGCATCAGGACTTCCTGCGCCCCGGCGGCGTCCTGCTCGGCCCGCACGATGGCCGCGATCTTGTGCAGGACGCGCGCTCCGGCCGGTAGCCACGCATAGACCCCGGCAGTCACCTGGCGCACCAACCCGGCCCGCAGCATGAGCCTGTGCGAGGCGACCAGTGCCTCGGCTGGGTTCTCCTTCAGGGTCGGCAAGAAGCTACGTGACAATCGCATGGCTGGCTCGTCGATGTTCCACACGCTTCTTGTGTGATCGGATCGCCGACCGCAAGAGACATCCATGGTGCATCGCACAAGTAACGACTGGAAACGATCTGAATAAATTCAAGAATGATAGAAAGCGCGTGACATCACGGGATTGGAAAGATAGTAAAAAAAGGCCCGCGCAGCCGGACGGCGCGCAGGCCAAAGTTTAGGGAGGAAACGCCAGTCACACGGCAGGATGAGGACCATTCCTCATCCTGCCGTGATGGTTGCGCGACAGCGTATCCTCCGTCCACATAAAAACGATATTCGAAGCCTCAAATTCGAGCATCGTAGACAAAGCTGGCAGCATTATGAGCAGAATCTGACATCGGTCGCACAACGGCCGTGCACTGCCAACCAGCCATGGCGAAAGCTCAGCAAACCGCTCTCCAGCATCAACAGCAATGACAGCCAGATCAGCCCTGACACCATCGTCGTCAGCACGATCGTCCTGACAAAAAACGGCGCGCCCTGTGCCCCTCTCACACCAGAGATTGGATCCGGATCGGCGGTTGGCCTCGCCACGAACGGCAGAACCGCGAACAACGCCGTCCACCAGATCAGCACGAACAGAACGCTTCCAGTGAACCAGCCCATGTGCAGCGTCCAGCCTCGTCAGACCCGAAGCAGGTGGACATCCACCATGGGCCGCTTCTGCAGCCGCCGCCCGAGAGTTCGTCGCAAGGCGGTCTTCGCAGCCTCCATGAACGCGACGTCATCGCGCCGCAGCGGCGCGGGCAGATCCGCCATCGCTTCCGCGAAATCGATCTCCACCCGGCCATGTTCGGGGTCGTCCTGCTCGAGCAGTCCCGGTGCAGAGACTCGAGGCATGCCACGAACCTGTCCATCGATGTCGATCGCGATGCTTGCAAGCACGATCCCGTTGAACAGCATCCGCTTGCGTGCCGCGAGCACCCCGCCCGACAGCGGGACCACACGCTTGCCGTCGATTGCCAGGCGTCCGACCGGCACCGTGTCGATCACCTCCGTCGCGTCCGGCAGTAATTGCAGCACATCGCCATCCTCGAGGACCACCGGCTCGGCACCCACTTCGCGTGCTAAGGCCGCATGGCTCGCCATATGCCGCCATTCGCCATGAACCGGCACCGCGTACCGCGGCCTGACGAGTTCATACAGTCGCCGCAACTCATCGCGAGCCGGATGGCCCGACACATGAATCGCATGATCCTCGTCGGTCATCACGCGAACCCCACGCCGGACGAGATTGTCCTGCACGAGGCCAACCGCCCGCTCGTTGCCGGGGATCATTCGGCTCGAGAACAGCACGGTATCGCCCTCGCCAAGCGCGATATTGGGATGACTGTCGGCGGCAATACGCGCGAGCGCCGACCGCGGCTCTCCCTGGCTCCCGGTCACCAGCATCAACAGATTATCGTCCGGTATGCTGCCCGCATCTCCTTCGGGAACGAACTCCGGCAACCCCTTGAAATAGCCCGTCTCGCGCGCCGCCGCATCGAGGTTGCGCAGGCTGCGTCCGACCAGACATACCGATCGCCCGGCAGCCAGTCCGGCCAGCGCGACACTCTCCACGCGCGCGACGTTGCTCGCGAAGCACGTCACCGCGACCCGCCCCGTCTTGATGCTTGCGATCAGTCGCGTCAGCGTTCGTCTGACCGACGCCTCCGATCCGGAATGGCCCTCGACCATCGCGTTCGTGCTGTCGCACACCATCGCGAGCACGCCCTCGCGCCCAAACGCCGCAAACCCCGCCTCATCGGTCAGCGGGCCCACCAGCGGCTCGGGATCGAGCTTCCAGTCGCCTGTGTGCAGGATCCGACCGTACTGTGTGCGAATGGCGACCGCTTGCGCCTCCGGGATGGAATGCGCGACCCGGAGGAACTGGAGCGAAAACGGCGCCAGTTCCAGCGTCCCGCCTGCAGGAACGACCGTCAGCTTCACGTCGCCGAGCAGACCCGCTTCCCCGAGCTTCCGCCTCAGGATGGCGGCGGCGAAAGGCGATGCGAACACCCGGCACCGCAGCCGCGGCCACAGATGCGCGACGCCACCGATATGATCCTCATGCGCGTGCGTGATCACCAGCCCGAGCAACCGATCTCCTTGAGAGACAAGGAATTCCGGATCGGGCAGCAAGATCTCCGCCTCAGGCAGCTCGTTTCCGCCAAAGCCGATCCCGCAATCGATCGCGAGCCACCGCCCATTGCAGCGATAGGCGTTCAGGTTCATACCGATCTCGCCTGTCCCGCCGAGCGGCAGGAAGGCGAGATCGCCCGCGTTTGAGCTCATCAGGGCGCTAATTCCTAAATTTCAGACATGGGCGCCATCGGGCGCATTCTCCCGCTCGTCAATTTGGGGGCGAGGCGCCGCCCCGCCAACATGCGCCAGATCAAAGACGCCGATCAGCGCGCACCGGCCACCACGTCTGCGGTCCTGACCACCTGCAAGCCTTCCGCGGCGTCCAACAGCAGAAGACCGTCGGACGACAAGCCGGCGAACCGCCCGGGGTATCCATCCGCCGTCAGGACCGTGCCGATCGGGTGCGCATGCTCCATCCAGGCCGTTCGGATCGCGGCGAACCCGTCCCGCTCCATCAACCCCAACCAGTCATCGAAGCGGGCCAGGATCAGCCGCGCGACCGGTTCCGGATCGGGCGGCGCGCCAGCCACCAGGCAGGCGGTGCGGCGACCCGTGAGCCTCGGCGCCTGTGCGAGGTTGGCGCCGAACCCGATCACCAGCCATTCGACCCGGCCAGCCGCCGTGACAGCGCTCTCGACCAGGATACCGGCGAGCTTGCCCCCGTCGTCCGACAGGATGTCGTTGGGCCACTTCAGCACCAGTGATCCACGATCGCTGTAGGTCTGAAGGGCATCCCGCATCGCCAATCCAGCGAGCAACGTGACGCGGCCGACCTCGTCGGCAGCCCAGTCGGGACGCAGCAGGATCGACATCGACAGATTGCCGCGCGGCGCCTCCCAGGTCGTGCCCCGTCTTCCGCGCCCCTTGGTCTGCCGTCGCGCCAGCAACCCCAGACGGGGCGCCTCGCCCATGGCGGCACGCTCGATCAGGCTGTCCGAGGTTGACCCGATCTCGTCGACGACTTCGAGACGCCATGCAGGCAAGGGCGGGATCAATCGAACAGCGCTCTCGACGCCGTCGCCGCCGCCGCGACGACCGGGCCTCCGAAGACGATGAACAGCAGCGTGAAGCCGCCGGCGAGTGACGAGACCAGCGCAATCGGGAACGCCCGCCGGTCGAACCGCTCGGCCGGGACGTCGAACCACATCACCTTGACGACCCGCAAATAGTAGAACCCGCCGACCACGCTGGTGAGCACGCCCACCACTGCCACCGTCCAGAGCCCCGCTTGGATCGCGGCGAGGAAGACATACAACTTGCCGAAAAAGCCTGCGAGCGGCGGCACTCCGGCCATCGAGAACATGAACACGGCAAGGAGAACGGCAAGCGCCGGATCGTTCCGACCCAATCCGGCCAGATCACTGATCCGTTCGAGCGCGTGTCCGTGTCGACGCATGGCGATGATGCAGGCAAACGCCCCGGCATTCATGAACACGTAGAAGATCAGGTAGACGAGAACGCCCTGGACCCCGGCCGCGGTGCCGGCGGCAACCCCGATCATCGCGTAGCCCATGTGGCCGATCGACGAGTAGGCCATCATGCGCTTGAAGCTCGCCTGCGAGATCGCGGCGAACGAACCCACGACCATCGAGGCAATGGCGATGATCTCGAGCAGCAACTGCCACTCACCAACGAGGTGCCCGAACGGCCCGATCATCACGCGCATGAGGACAGCGAACGGTGCGACCTTGGGTGCCGTGCTCATGAACGCGGTCACGGAGCTGGGTGCACCCTCATAGACGTCGGGCGTCCACATGTGAAACGGCGCCGCCGAAAGCTTGAAAACCAGGCCCACGATGACGAACACTATCCCGACCACCAGGCCCGGCGACGCCGGCGCCGTACCGCTCAGTGCATGCGCGAGGGCGCCGAACTCCATCGATCCGCCGAAGCCGTAGACCAGCGAGATCCCATACAGCAGAAGGCCGGAAGCCAGCGACCCGAGAACGAAATATTTCAGCCCCGCCTCGGACGATCGCACCTGTTCCCGCGCAAACGCGCAGAGGATGTAGATCGAGAAACTCTGAAGCTCGAGCCCGAGATAGGCCGTCATCAAGTTGTCCGACGACACCATGATCAACATACCGAGCGTCGAGAAGGCCAGCAGCACCGGGAATTCGAAGCGTCCGACGCGTTCGCGACCATTATAGTCGATCGAGAGCAGCGTCGTCAGCGCGGCCGCCGTGAGCACCAGTATCTTCAGGAAGCGCGTGAACCCGTCGGCCACATACGTCGCGTGATAGCCGGTTCCGGTTCCTCCGGTCGCGACCAGGATCGCGGTGAGCAGGAAACCGAACAGCACGATCACGCTGCCGGACAATTCTCCGCCTCGCTTGCGTGTCACCCCCCACATCAAGGCCGCCATCGCCACAAGCGCCAGCACGATCTCGGGCGTCGCCAGACCCCAATGTCCGACCCCGACCCGACCCATCACAGACCCGCTCCCGCAACCAGGAAGGTCGTAAGCAGAACTACAAGCCCGATCAACATCGTGAAGGCATAGACTGCGATCGACCCGGTCTGGATCCGAACCACCGCCCCCGACCCGCCGAGCGTCGCGCTGGCGACCCCCGAGGAGATGCCATCGATCATGCCCTTGTCGCCGACACGGGCAAGACCGCCCGCGATCACCCTGAACGGCCGCACGAAGACCAGATCGTACAGCTCATCGAAATACCACCGGTTAAGCAGAAACCGGTGCAGCGGCGCCAGGCGCAATGCGAGGCTCTCGGGAACCTCCGGCGAGACCAGATAGAAGAATGCCGCGACCGCAATTCCTCCAAGTCCGAGGACGGTCGGAAGTGCCGAAACGAGGATTCCAGCCGGCCCGGACGGCGACAGCACGATCGCGCCGCGCCAGAACCGCGATGCGCCCTGGCCGACCAGCGCATGATCGAGCAGCAGGCCGGACAGGACCGCGCCCACAGCAAGCAGTCCCAACGGGATCAGCATGACAGGCGAACTCTCATGCGGATGCGCGGACCCGGACATCCGCGACCGGCCATGAAACGCGAGGAAGATCAGGCGAAACGTGTAGAACGAGGTCAGCGCCACGGTCGAGACGCCGAGCAGCCAGCCATACATCGCCACCCAGCCCGACGCCTTGAAGCTTGCATCCAGGATCGCGTCCTTCGACCACGCACCTGCGAATGGCGGAATGCCCGAGAGAGCCAAGGCGCCGCACCACATCGTGCCATACGTCACCGGCAGCTTGCGCCAGAGCGCGCCCATCCGGAACAGGTCCTGCTCGCCCGAGAGCGCATGGATCACCGATCCAGCCGCAAGGAACAGGAGCGCCTTGAAGAAGGCGTGGGTGAAAAGATGGAACAGCCCGGCGTCGAAGGCGCCGACGCCGCAGCCCAGGAACATGTAGCCGAGCTGAGAGCAGGTCGACCAGGCGATCACGCGCTTGATGTCCGTCTGCACGAGCCCGATCGTCGCGGCGAAGAACGCCGTGCTCGCGCCGATGAAAGCCACGAACGACAAGGCCACCGGTGCGGCAACCAGCAACGGCGAGAACCGGCCGACCAGGAACACGCCCGCCGTCACCATCGTCGCCGCATGGATCAGCGCGGAGACCGGCGTCGGTCCCTCCATCGCGTCGGCGAGCCAAGGCTGGAAGAACAACTGCGCGGACTTGCCCATGGCGCCGACGAAGAGCAGCGCCCCAATGACCTCGAGTGCCGGCATCGCGACGCCCGCCACGTGATAAAGGTCGCCGGTGTGGCCGGAAACCGCCCTGAAGATCACGTCGAATTCCACCGAGCCGAACACCAGGAAGGTGAGCGCGATCCCGACCATGAAGAACAAGTCGGCCACCCGGTTGAAGATGAATGCCTTGATCGCTGCCGCGTTCGCCGACGGCCGGTCATACCAGTAACCGATGAGCAGATAGCTCATCAATCCGACCCCTTCCCATCCGAAGAAGAGCTGGATCAGATTGTCCGACGTGACCAGCATCAACATCGCGAAGGTGAACAGCGACAAATACGAGAAGAAACGGAATACCGGGCGCTCCTCATGGCTCATGTAGCCGACGGAATAGACATGAACGAGCGTCGAGACGAACGTCACCATCGCGACCATCGACGTCGAGAGCGCGTCCGCCCGGAGCGTCCAGCGGCATGAAAATCCGCCCGCCCTGATCCAGTCTGCGATCCCGATGTCGTGATGACCGCGCGCGCCCGATTGGAACCCCGCCAGCGCGATGACAGCAGCGAGCGCGGCCACGATCATCAGCGTGATGGACACCAGCCGCGCCGCCGCGTCGCCAAGCACGCGGCCGAGCAGACCCGAGATCAGCGCGCCGATGCCGGGCGCAAACACCGCAACGACCAGCATCGGCTCAGCCCCTCATCATCTTGACATCCTCGACCTGGATCGAGCCGCGGTTGCGGAAATAAACGACGATGATCGCGAGCCCGATGGCCGATTCCGCCGCGGCCACCGTCAGCACGAACAGCACGAACACCTGTCCGGTCAGATCGCCCAGCGCCGCCGAGAACGCGACCAGATTGAGATTTGCCGCCAGCAGGATCAGCTCGACCGACATCAGGATGACGATCACGTTCTTTCGGTTAAGGAATATCCCGAAGACGCCCAGCACCAGCAGGATGGCCGACAGTACCAGATAATGACCGACCCCGATCGTCATCGCGGGCTTTCTCCGAGGCTCGGCTCCTTGACCTTCGCCGGATCGAAATGCCTTATCCCGCCATTCTGTCCGACCGTCCCGCCGATCTGCAGGTCGATCATCCGGATGGTGTCCGACGGCTGTCGACGATGCTGAACCGACGCATCCTGACGCTTTACCGGCCGGCGCTCGCGCAACGTCAAAACGATCGCCCCGATCATGGCGACGAGAAGGATCAGCCCTGCGGTCTGGAACAGGAACACGTAGTCCGTGTAGATCACCCGCCCGAGTGCGGACGTGTTCGTCACCCCGACCGGCATGGGTGAGGACGCAATCGCGCGCAGGACGGGCGTTCCGGCGACGGCCTTCCATCCTGCGACGGTCGCAAAAAGCTCCACAAGAAGCACCGCGCCGAGCACCATCCCGATCGGCGTGTATTTCTGAAAGCCCGCCCGAAGCTGATCGAAATCGACGTCCAGCATCATCACGACGAACAGGAACAGGACGGCGACCGCGCCGACATAGACGATCACCAGGATCATCGCCAGAAACTCGGCGCCGGCGATCAGGAACAGCCCGGCCGCATTGAAGAACGCGAGGATGAGAAACAGCACGGAATGAACCGGGTTTCGCGCCGTGACCACCATGGCAGCCGAACCAACCAGGATAGCGGAGAGCAGGTAGAAAACGAGCGAAATGATCATGAGCGGTCCCGACCGACGATGGTGGACCCTACCTGTAGGGCGCGTCCTGTTCCAGTCGATGCGCGAGCACGCTTTCCCATCGGTCCCCGTTCGCGAGTAGCCGGTCCTTGTCGTACAGCAGTTCCTCGCGTGTCTCGGTCGAATACTCGTAGTTCGGCCCCTCCACGATCGCGTCGACCGGACACGCCTCCTCGCACAGGCCGCAATAGATGCATTTCGTCATGTCGATGTCGTAGCGCGTGGTCCGGCGTGACCCGTCCTCGCGCGGCTCCGCCTCGATCGTGATCGCAAGCGCCGGGCAGACCGCCTCGCACAGCTTGCACGCGATGCACCGCTCCTCCCCGTTCGGATACCGGCGCAGCGCATGCTCGCCACGGAAGCGTGGCGATAAGTTCCCCTTCTCGAACGGATAGTTGAGCGTCGCTTTAGGCCTGAACATGGTACGCAGCGTCAGCGCCATGCCGCCCAGCAGCTCGGTCAGAAGAAAGCTGCGGGCGGCGCGATCGAGAACCGTCATCGCCAGAATCCCTTGAAATTCGGTGTCTTCACACGCCGTCCGGCAACCAGCCGGTCAGTGTCAGGAAGCCCGCCGTCAACACCATCCAGCCCAGCGAGACCGGCAGGAAAATCTTCCAGCCCAGGCGCATCAGCTGATCGTAGCGGAACCGCGGAAACGTCCCCCGTACCCAGATGAACACGAACAGCACGAACATGATCTTCAGGATCAGCCAGATCGGCCCCGGCACCCAGGTGAACGGGGCGATGCCGAACGGGGCGAGCCACCCTCCCAGGAACAGCACGGCGGTCATCGCGCTCATCAGGATCATGTTCGTGTATTCGCCGAGAAAGAACAGGGCGAACGTCATCGAGCTGTATTCGGTCATGAACCCGCCCACGAGCTCCGTCTCGCCCTCCGGCAGGTCGAACGGCGGCCGGTTCGTCTCCGCCAGGCCGGAGATGAAGAAGATCACGAACATCGGCAGCAGCGGCAGGCAGAACCAGACATGCCTCTGCGCCAGCACGACGTCGTTCAGATTGAGGCTGCCCACGCACAGCAAGACGCTCACCAGCACGAGCCCGATCGATACCTCGTAGCTGACCATCTGCGATGCGGCCCGCATCGCGCCCATGAACGCGTATTTCGAGTTGCTCGCCCAGCCGGCGATCAAAATGCCGTAAACCCCGAGCGAGGAGATCGCGAGCAGATAGAGCACGCCGACATTGATGTCTGCGACCGCCCAGTGGTTGTTGGTGGGGATCACCGCCCAGGCGATCATCGCCAGCGCGAAGGTGATCATCGGCGCCAGCAGGAACAGCGCCCGGTTGGCGCCGGAAGGAATGATCGTCTCCTTGGTGAGCATCTTGATCGCGTCCGCGAACGCCTGCAGCAAGCCGAACGGCCCCACCACATTGGGCCCCTTGCGCAGATGGATGGCGCCCAGGACCTTGCGCTCCGCATAGGTCAGGTACGCCATCCCGATCAGCACCGGCACCAGCACCGCAACCGTCTGCAGGACCGTCAGGATGGCGTCGCCCGCCTCGGTGTGCAGAAGAAAGTCGCTCAACCGCCCTACTCCGCCGCATCGGCGAGGGGCGGGCCGCCGAACGGCGATCCGATGACCGCCGTGCAGGACTGCATGGTCATGCTGGCACGGCTGATCGGATTGGTCTGATAATAATCGAAGTCGCTCGCCCGGATCGGCGCGCGGCCGATGGTGCCGGCTGCGGGACCTGTCCTGTCCGACGCGCCGAACCTTGGCAAATGCTCGCGTGCGAACACCGGGTTGATAGCGACCATCCGAGCCCGCACGCCGACGAGATCGTCATACGGCAACGGGCACCCGAGCACGTCGCTCATCGCGCGCAGGATGCGCCAATCCTCCCGCGCCTCTCCCGGCGGGAAGCTGGCCCGGAACGCGATCTGCGACCGCCCCTCGGTGTTGACGTAGGTGCCTTCCTTCTCGACCCAGGTCGCACCAGGCAGGATCACGTCGGCGCGCGCCGCCCCGGCGTCGCCGTGACTTCCCTGGTAGACGACGAAGGTCTCCGGCCCGATCAACGACATGTCGAATTCGTCTGCCCCGAGCAGCCAGAGGACGTCGACCCCGCCGCTCATCATCCCGCGCGCAGTGCGGCCACCCGGACCAGGCAGCAGCCCGAGATCGAGGCCACCGACGCGTGCCGCCGCCGAATGCAGCACGTTGAACCCGTGCCAGTCCGGCGCCAGCCCGCCGATCGCCTCGGCAAGCCGCCAGCACGCCGACAGGATCGCAGCTCCGTCCTCCCGCGCCAGCGCCGCTTCGCCTACGATGATCATCGGCCGCTTGCAGCCGGCAAGTATCCCGTGATCCTCGAGCAGCCGCGAGAACAACTCCGTCTCGTCACCCAGGATCGTTACAGGATAGGTCTGGTCGACGCCGGCATCGCCGATCGCGACGATCGGAAAATTGCCTCCGATCGCGCGCTTCCTGATCCGGGCGTTGATCACGGGCGACAGCCGGCGCGGGTTGCAGCCCACCAGCAGCAGCCCGTCGCTCTCCTCGATCCCGACGATCGTCGTATTGAATAGATAGAAGTCGCGTCGCGACGCGTCGAGCGCCGCCCCGTCCTGCCGGCAATCGAGATTGGATGATCCGATCGCACCCATCAGGTCGCGTAGCGCCGTCATGCTTTCCGCATCACACAGATCGCCGGCGATCGCGCCCACCCGGTCGGGTCGGACCGCCTTGATCCGGCCCGCAATAACGTCGAAGGCTCCGCTCCAGGACGCGGCCTGCAGCTTGCCGCCGCGCCGGACCCAGGGCCGGTCCAGCCGTCGACGGCGCAATCCGTCGAACGAGAACCGGCCCTTGTCGCCCATCCACTCCTCGTTCACCTCGTCGTTGGTGCGCGGCAGGATGCGAAGCACCTCGCCCGCTCTGGTGTCGACCCGGATGTTGGTCCCGGTCGCGTCGGTCACGTCGATGCTGTCGGTCTTGGCCAATTCCCACGGCCGCGCCACGAATGCATACGGCTTGGAGGTCAGCGCACCCACCGGACAGATGTCGATCATGCAGCCCGAGAGTTCCGACGTCAGCGCACGCTCGACATAGGTCCCGATCTCCATGTTCTCGCCCCGCGAGGTGGCACCGAGTTCGGGAACGCCGGCCACCTCGGTCGCGAACCGGACGCAGCGCGTGCACTGGATGCAACGCGTCATCACAGTCTTGACCAGCGGACCCAGATATTTGTCTTTCACCGCGCGCTTGTTCTCGGCGTAGCGCGAGTGATCCATGCCGTAGCCGTAGGCCTGGTCCTGCAGGTCGCACTCCCCGCCCTGATCGCAGATCGGGCAATCAAGCGGGTGGTTGATCAGCAGGAATTCCATCACCGCGCGACGCGCGTCGCGCACCATCTTGCTGTCGGTGCGGACGACCATACCGTCGGCTACCGGAAAGCCGCAGCTCGCAACCGGCTTGGGCGCACGCTCAACCTCGACCAGGCACATCCGGCAATTGCCAGCGATCGAGAGCCGCTCATGATAGCAGAAGCGCGGGATTTCCCGCCCCGCGGCTTCGCACGCCTGCAATACCGTCGACCCGCCCGGAACCTCGATCACCTGGCCGTCGATCGTGACCTTTGCCATCGCGCCCTACTCCGCCGCCGCCGGAAGGTTCGTCTCGGTCGGGACGATCCGCCCGCGTCCGCCGCGCTGCTTGGCCGCATTGATGCGCTCTTCCATCACCGGCCGGAAATGCCTGATCAGTCCCTGGATCGGCCATGCCGCCGCGTCGCCAAGCGCGCAGATCGTGTGGCCCTCCACCTGCCGCGTGACTTGCTCGAGCATGTCGATCTCCTCGAGCTCCGCTCTTCCTTCGACCATGCGGTTCATCACCCGCATCATCCAGCCCGTGCCTTCCCGGCAGGGCGTGCACTGGCCACAGCTCTCGTGCTTGTAGAACTTGGCCAGGCGCGCGATCGCCTTGATGATGTCGGTGGATCGATCCATCACGATCACCGCGGCCGTGCCGAGACCCGATTTCACGTCGCGCAGGCTGTCATAATCCATCAGCACCGTGTCGCAGACCGACTTCGGAATGACCGGCACCGAGGAGCCGCCCGGTATGACGGCGAGCAGGTTGTCCCAACCGCCCCGGACGCCACCCGCATGCCGCTCGATGACCTCGCGCAACGGCATGCCGAGCTCTTCCTCGACATTGCACGGCCGGTTCACGTGGCCAGAGATACAGAACAGCTTCGTTCCCGAATTCTTTGGCCTTCCCAGTGCCGAGAACCAGGCGCCCCCGCGGCGCAGGATTTCGGGAACGACCGCGATCGTCTCGACATTGTTCACCGTCGTCGGACAACCATACAGGCCCATCGCCGCCGGGAACGGCGGCTTCATGCGCGGCATCCCCTTCTTGCCCTCGAGGCTCTCGAGAAGTGCGCTTTCCTCGCCGCAGATATATGCGCCGGCGCCGCGGTGCACGAACAGGTCGAAATCCCAACCCGAGCCGCAGGCATCCGGCCCGATCAATCCCGCCTCGTAGGCCTGGTCGACCGCAGCCTGCAGGTTGTGGATCTCGTTGTAGTACTCGCCGCGCACATAGATGTAGCAGGCGTGTGCACCCATCGCGAAGGACGCGATCAGCGCGCCTTCGACCAGTTTGTGGGGCTCGTGTCGAAGGATGTCGCGATCCTTGCAGGTTCCCGGCTCGCTCTCGTCGGCATTGATCACGAGGTAGGCCGGTCGTCCATCGCTCTCCTTGGGCATGAACGACCATTTGAGACCAGTCGGGAATCCCGCCCCGCCACGCCCGCGCAAACCGGACGCCTTCATCTCGTCGATGATGCCACCCCGCCCACGTGCCAGGATCGCAGCGGTGCCGTCCCAATCTCCCCGCCGTCTGGCGGCCTCAAGCCCCCATTCAGCCTGCCCGAAGATGTTGGTGAAGATGCGGTCCTTGTCGCCGAGCATCAGCGCGCCTCCTCCGTCTGCGTCTCGCCGAGCAGCGTCGTACGGCCGCCGGCGGCCGCCGAATTGAGCCGGTCGATCATAGGGCCCGGCTTCGGACGCTCGCCCCGCCTCAGGGCGTCGAGCAGAACCGCGCAGCGCTCCTCGTCGAGATCCTCGTAGTAGTCGTCATCGACTTGAAGGATGGGTGCGTTGACGCAGGCGCCGAGGCACTCGACCTCGGTCATGGTGAACATGCCGTCGTCACTTGTCTCGCCGAACCCAGGCACGCCGCCAATCCTTTTGCAGGCATTCACGATCGCGTCCGATCCGCGCAGCCAGCACGGCGTCGTCGTGCAGATCTGCAGATGATACCGACCGATCGGTTTGGTGTTGAACATCAAATAGAAAGTCGCAACCTCGTAGACCCTGATCGGCGCCATCCCGAGCCGCGACGCGACGAGATCCATCGCGACGCGAGGTATCCAGGCACTTCCCGTCGTTCGTCCCATCTGGTGCTGCACGATGTAGAGCAACGGCATCACCGCCGACGCTCGCCGTCCGTCGGGATACTTGGCGATTGCGGCCGCCACGTCCTGCTCGGACCGCGCGTCGAACTCGAAGGCCGCGATCGCCGGCATCGCCCGCGCTTCCGGGGAGTGTCCCGGCGCACCATGCCCGATATTTTCCGAGTCCGAGAACCCGCCGCCGGGGCCGCCGGTCGCGCCGAACCCGCTACCGGCGCCGCTCATCGATCGACCTCGCCGAACACCAGGTCGAGCGAGCCCACGATCGCAACCGCATCGGCCAGCATATGGTGGCGCGACAGCTCGTCGATCGCCTGCAGGTGCGAGAAACCAGTCGGCCTCACCTTGCACCGGTAAGGCCGGTTGCCGCCGTCCGACACAAGATAGACGCCGAATTCTCCCTTCGGGCTTTCGACAGTCGTGTAGGTGGCGCCAGGCGGCACGTGATAGCCCTCAGTGTAGAGTTTGAAATGATGGATCAGCGCCTCCATCGAGCGCTTCATCTCGTGGCGTGGCGGCGGCGTGATCTTCCTGTCCTGGAGCTTGACCGGGCCGGGTCGAAGCGCGGCGAGCGCCTGCTGGATGATCTTGACGCTTTCTCGCATCTCGGCCACCCGCACCAGATACCGGTCGTAGCAATCGCCGGCGGCACCAACCGGGACGTCGAAGCGCACCTCGTCATACTTGTCGTACGGCTGCGCGCGCCGCAGGTCCCAAGGCACGCCGCTCGCCCTCAGATTGGGACCGGAAAATCCCCAAGCCAGTGCCTGCTCCGCCGTGAACGCCCCGATGCCCACCGTCCGCTGCTTCCAGATCCGATTGCCGGTCAGCAACTTCTCCATGTCGTCGAGAAAAGATGGAAACCGCTTCGACCAGTCCATGATCCGCTCGGCGAGGCCCGCCGGCATGTCACGCGCAACGCCGCCTGGCCGAAAATAGTTGGCGTGGTAACGAGCTCCCGATACCGCCTCGTAGAATTCGAGCAGATGCTCGCGCTCCTCGTAGCCCCAAAGCGAGACGGTCTGGGCTCCGATATCGAGAGCCATCGAGACCACCGACAGGATATGGTTGAGGACGCGGGTGATCTCGGAAAACAGCACCCGTATCCACTGGCCACGCTCAGGCACCTCGATGCCGAGCAGCTTTTCGGTGGCCAAGGTGAACGCGTGCTCCATGCACATCGGCGAGACGTAGTCTAGACGATCGAAATACGGCAGCCCCTGGGTGTAGGTCTTGTACTCCAGCAGCTTCTCGGTCCCGCGGTGAAGCAGCCCGATATGAGGGTCGGCACGCTCGACCACCTCACCGTCCATCTCCAGGATGAGGCGCAGCACACCGTGAGCCGCCGGATGCTGGGGCCCGATATTGATCGAGTGGCTGTCGATCTCGACAACGTGCTTGCGGCGTCCGTCCGGCTCCATCGTGTCAGGAATGTCCCGCTTGACCACAAGATCACTCATCGCGCGGTGCCCCTCGGCTGCAGATCAGCACGCTTGATCATGGCGCGCCGCACATCCACGTCGTGGCGGTCTTCGTGCGCCTTCTCGTCTCCGGGCAAGGTCACCACGCCTTCCCAGGGGGACTCGAAGTCGAAGCTCCGGAATTCCTGCGACAGCCTGACGGGCTCGTAGACGACCCGCTTCTGGTCCTCGTCGTAGCGAAGCTCGACAAAGCCGGTCAGCGGGAAATCCTTGCGCAGCGGATGGCCCTCGAAACCATAGTCGGTCAGGATACGGCGGAGGTCGGGTTGATCCGAGAACAAGACGCCAAATAGGTCGTAGCATTCGCGCTCCCACCAAGTCGCCGATGGCCAAAGCCCGTGCACCGACGCAACCGGCGTCACCTCGTCCGTCGTCACGATGATCCGTGCGCGTTGATTCTTGCTGACCGACAGGAGGTTGTAGACGACATCGAACCGGTTCTCGCGCTCGGGAAAATCGACGCCGCACAAATCCATCATCTGCTCGAAGGCGAACCGTCGATCGTGACGCAGCGCGGCCATCAGGACGGTCAGATGGTCGCGTTCCGCATGGATCACCAGCTCGCCTCGATCGACCGATGCGGATCGGACCCCGGGCAATGAACCCGCGATGTCCACCGCGAGCGCCGCCGCTCGTGCCTGCGCTCGGTTCGCCGCCTCAGCCACGCAGGATGGTTCCCGTACGGCGGATTTTCTTCTGCAACTGCAGGATCCCGTAGACCAAGGCTTCCGCGGTCGGCGGACAACCAGGCACATAGATGTCGACGGGAACGATCCGGTCGCAACCTCGCACCACCGAATAGGAATAATGGTAGTAACCGCCCCCGTTCGCGCAGCTTCCCATGCTGATCACCCAGCGCGGTTCTGCCATCTGGTCGTACACCTTGCGCAGGGCCGGTGCCATCTTGTTGCACAACGTGCCCGCGACGATCATCACATCGCTCTGGCGCGGGCTGTTGCGCGGGATGATGCCGAACCGGTCGAGGTCGTAACGCGGCATGTAGGCATGGATCATTTCTACAGCGCAACAGGCAAGACCGAACGTCATCGGCCACAGGCTGCCCGTGCGTGCCCAATTGACGACCTTGTCGACGTTCGCCACGACGAAGCCCTTGTCGCTGATCTCGCCCGTGATCCCCTTGACCACGGCGTCCTGCTCTTGACCCGCGGGCAGGTGCTCCCGGTTCCACATCGTTTCGGTCATGCTCATCGCCGCCCTACTCCCACTCGAGAGCGCCCTTCTTCCATTCGTAGATGAACCCGACGGTCAGCACGGCAAGGAACCCAAGCATCGAAAGGAAACCAAACCCGCCGATGTGCTTGAGGCTGATGGCCCACGGAAACAGGAAGGCGATCTCAAGATCGAAAATGATGAAGAGGATGGCCACCAGATAGTAGCGCACATCGAAGCGTCGCCGGGCATCATCGAATGGCTCGAACCCGCATTCATAAGCCGATACTTTTTCCGGATCAGGCCTTTGCCAGGCGGCCAGGAGCGATGCCCCGACCATCGCTCCCGAAATCACCGCCGCGATGACGATGAACACGGCAACCGGAAAGTAGCTGGCGATCACGGGATGCATGGCGGGACCTCGAAACTGGCCCGACTTCTACCTCCGAAACACCATCACGACCAGCATGTCGGGTTCGGTCAGGCTACCCTCGGTGGCGCGAGTGACGGGGCTCGAACCCGCGACCTCCGGCGTGACAGGCCGGCGCTCTAACCAACTGAGCTACACCCGCATCAAGGGCCCGTCGACTAAGCCCTGCCTCGCGTTCCGTCAAGCTGGCCCCCTCGCCTCGCAGACAACTGGAGACCTGGGCGGTGACGGGATCGAACCGCCGACCCTCTCGGTGTAAACGAGACGCTCTGCCTCTGAGCTAACCGCCCCTCAACGACCTCAGGATGACGAACCCACAGTATCCTTCAAGCCCTTCGCGGCCTTGAACCGAACCGACACCGAAGCCGGCACGTCGATCGTCTCGCCGGTTCGCGGGTTGCGTCCCTTGGTCGCCTTCCGAGTGGTCGTCACGAAGGTGCCGAATCCACTTAGCCGCACGTCCTCGGTCCGCTGAAGCGCCGCCTCGATGGCCGCGAGGAGCGAGACAACCACTTCCTCCGCCTTGGCACGGGATAAGTCGGTATCCTCGGCGACCTTCGCGATGAGCTCCATCCTGTTCAACGAAAGCCGCCGTCTACCGCCTCAGTGCGTCAAGGCCGCCGTGCCCGAAGCTCCCGCCGGCGTCGTGACCGGCTCGGCCGGCTCCGCCCACTCAATCGCCTCCGGCTTCCGGACCAGAGCCTGGGCAATGACGTCGTCGACATGCGCGACCGGGATCAGCGTGATCACGTTCTTCACGTTGTCAGGAATCTCGGCGAGGTCCTTCTCGTTGTCCTTCGGGAACAGCACCGTGGTGATACCCGCCCGGAGTGCCGCGAGCAGCTTCTCCTTTAACCCTCCGATCGGCAGCACCCGCCCGCGAAGCGTGATCTCTCCGGTCATCGCAATGTCGCGCCGCACCGGAATACCCGTCAGAACGGAGACCAGCGAAGTCGCCATCGCGATGCCAGCCGAGGGGCCGTCCTTCGGCGTGGCGCCCTCCGGCACATGCACGTGCAGATCGCGCCGCTCGAACAGGGTCGGCTTGATGCCGAAATGCGTCGACCGCGAGCGGACATAGCTCAGTGCCGCCGTCACACTCTCCTGCATCACGTCGCCCAGCTTGCCGGTGTGCTTGATCGCACCCTTGCCAGGCACCATCACGCTTTCGATCGTCAGGATCTCCCCGCCGACTTCCGTCCAGGCGAGACCGGTCACCACGCCGACCATATCCTCGGCCTCGGTCTCGCCGTAGCGGAACCTCGGGATCCCCGCATACTTGCCAACATTCTCGCCGGTGATCGTCACCTGCTTGGCCTTGCCCGTCACGATTGCCTTGACCGCCTTGCGGGCGAGGTTCGCGATCTCGCGCTCCAGGTTTCGGACACCCGCCTCGCGCGTGTAGGTCCTGATCAGTTCCCGAAGCGCCTCATCGGTGATCGACCATTCGGCAAGCTTAAGGCTGTTTGCCTCTCCCTGCTTGGCGATCAGGTGCCGCTTGGCGATCTCGACCTTCTCATCCTCGGTGTAGCCGGGAATGCGAATGATCTCCATCCGGTCGAGCAACGGCTGCGGCATGTGCAGGCTGTTGGCCGTCGTGATGAACATCACGTCCGAGAGATCATAATCAACTTCAAGATAATGATCCGCAAACGTCCCGTTCTGCTCCGGATCGAGCACCTCGAGCAGCGCCGAGGATGGATCACCGCGCCAGTCGGCGCCAAGTTTGTCGATCTCGTCGAGCAGGAACAGCGGGTTCGAGCTCTTCGCCTTGCGCATGCCCTGAACGATCTTGCCCGGCATCGAGCCGATATAGGTGCGCCGATGCCCGCGGATTTCCGCCTCGTCGCGAACGCCGCCGAGCGACATGCGGACGAAGTTCCGGCCCGTAGCCTTGGCGATCGACTTGCCGAGCGACGTCTTGCCGACACCAGGCGGTCCCACCAGGCACAGGATCGGACCCTTCAGCTTGTTCGAGCGCGACTGCACCGCGAGATACTCAAGAATGCGCTCCTTGACCTTCTCGAGCCCGTAATGGTCGACATCGAGAGACGCCTCCGCCTCCTCGACATCATTGCGCACCTTGGTCCGCTTCTTCCAGGGGATCGACAGGATCCAGTCGAGGTAGTTGCGAACGACCGTGCTCTCCGCACTCATCGGACTCATCGTGCGCAACTTCTTGAGCTCACCGAGCGCCTTGTCGCGCGCCTCCTTGCTGAGCTTTGTCGACTTGATCCGCTCCTCGAGCTCCGAGGTCTCGTCCTTGCCGTCCTCGCCCTCGCCAAGCTCCTTCTGGATCGCCTTGAGCTGCTCATTGAGATAGTATTCGCGCTGTGTTTTCTCCATCTGCCGCTTGACGCGGTTGCGGATGCGCTTTTCGACCTGAAGCACGCCGATTTCGGCTTCCATGTGCGCGAAAACGCGCTCGAGCCTCTCCGAGACCTTCTCGGTCTCCAGCAGCTCCTGCTTCTCGGCGATCTTCAGCGACAGGTGACTGGCGATCGTGTCGGCGAGCTTGCTGGGCTCCTCGATCTGGTTGAGCGAGACGAGAACCTCGGGTGCGATCTTTTTGTTGAGCTTGATATACTGCTCGAACTGCGACACCACCGTCCGTCCGAGCGCCTCGATCTCCGGCGCGTCGTCGCTGCCGATCTCCGGTAGCGCTTCCACCTCAGCCTCGAAGTGGCTGTCGGTCTCGCGGAACTCCGTGATCCGTGCCCGACGCTGCCCCTCGACGAGCACCTTGACGGTGCCGTCGGGCAGCTTGAGCAGCTGCAGGATCGTCGACACCGTTCCGGCCCGATAGATGTCGTCCGGTGCCGGATCGTCCTGCGACGCGTTCTTCTGCGCAACCAGCAGAATCTGCCGGTCATCCTTCGTCACCGCCTCGAGAGCCCGGACCGATTTCTCTCGTCCGACGAACAATGGCACGATCATGTGCGGAAAAACGACAATATCGCGCAACGGCAGGACAGCCAAGATCTCCGGGCGTATCGCGACGTCCTTGTCTTTCTCTGGTGAAGCCTCGGTCATGCTGACCTCCTGATGGACAGTCGTTCGATCCTCGACGCCCGCCAAGCGGCACGTGGAACCCGGTCCGTCAGCCGCCCTGGCTCACGATCCGACAACGGTCGATATCGGCAGACCGAAGCTGGGGAGCAAGGTCCGACCGGGTGCCGAGGATCAGGCGGAGTGCTCTGCCGCCCGCTCCTTGCCATAGACGAGAACCGGCTGCGCCCGGCTCTCCGCGGAATCGCGGTTCACCACCACCTCCTCCACGCCCTCGAGCCCGGGCAGCTCGAACATCGTCGGCAGCAAGACCGCCTCGAGGATCGAACGCAGCCCGCGTGCGCCGGTCCGCCGGGCGATCGCCCTGACCGCCACCGCCTTCAGCGCGTCCTCCGTAAACGAGAGCTTCACGCCCTCCATTTCGAACAGCCGCGCATACTGCTTGGAGAGGGCGTTACGCGGCTTGGTCAGGATTTCGATCAGCGCCGCCTCGTCGAGGTCCTCGAGCGTGGCGACCACCGGCAGGCGTCCTATGAACTCCGGGATGAGCCCGAATTTCAGAAGGTCCTCGGGCTCGACCTCGTGCAGGATCGCGCCCGTCCGGCGTTCGTCCGGCCCCCGCACATCGGCACCGAACCCGATCCCGGAGCCCTTGCCCCGCGCGCTGATGATCTTTTCGAGCCCTGCGAAGGCGCCGCCGCAGATGAATAGGATGTTGGTCGTGTCGACCTGCAGGAACTCCTGCTGCGGATGCTTCCGGCCCCCTTGCGGCGGCACCGAGGCGACCGTCCCCTCCATGATCTTGAGCAACGCCTGTTGCACGCCCTCGCCCGAGACGTCGCGCGTGATCGAGGGATTATCGGACTTGCGACTGATCTTATCGACTTCGTCGATATAGACGATGCCTCGCTGCGCGCGTTCGACATTGTAGTCGGCCGACTGCAGCAGCTTGAGAATGATGTTCTCGACATCCTCGCCGACATAGCCGGCCTCGGTCAGCGTCGTCGCATCGGCCATCGTGAACGGCACGTCGAGGATCCGTGCAAGGGTCTGGGCGAGAAGCGTCTTGCCTGACCCTGTGGGTCCCACGAGCATGATGTTGGATTTCGCGATCTCGACGTCGTTGTTCTTCTGGCCGTGCGCCAGGCGCTTGTAGTGGTTGTGCACCGCGACCGACAGGACCTTTTTCGCGTGGCTCTGCCCGATGACGTAGTCGTCGAGGACCTTGCAGATTTCCTTCGGCGTCGGAACCCCATCCCGACTTTTCACAAGGTGGGTCTTGTGCTCCTCACGAATGATGTCCATGCACAATTCGACGCATTCGTCGCAGATGAACACCGTCGGCCCTGCGATGAGCTTGCGCACTTCATGCTGCGATTTGCCGCAGAACGAACAATACAAGGTATTCTTCGAGTCGCCGGCCTTGCTCATCGTCACTCCTGCCCCGGCCTTTGCCGGGCCCCCGACCAATGGCGGAAGTCATCAAAACGGTATGCTGCCCCTGGCACGAGGACCTGACAAGACGGCGCCATCAGCCGCCTCGCCTCGGAAGTCGCAAGAACATGGCCGGCGCTTCTCGGTGCCAGCGTGTCTTCAACGTCTCTGGTCGTCGTCCGGACCACCGGACTTCTTCTGCACGACCTCGTCGAGCAAGCCGAAGCCTAATGCCTCCTCGGCAGACATGTAGGTGTCCCGGTCGAGCTTCTGCTCGATCTGCTCCAACGTACGGCCCGTGTGTATCTCGTAGATCTCGTTCAACCGGCGTCGCAGATAAAGGATCTCACGGGCCTGGATCTCGATGTCGCTGGCCTGTCCCTGAGCACCGCCGGACGGCTGATGAACCATGATGCGGGCGTTCGGAAGGGCATAGCGCTTGCCCTTCTCGCCTGCGGCCAGCAGCAACGACCCCATCGATGCGGCCTGCCCGATGCAGACCGTGCTGACCGGACTTCTGATATACTGCATCGTGTCGTAGATCGCGAGGCCCGCGGAAACAACGCCGCCGGGGCTATTGATATAGAAGGAAATCTCTTTCGACGGATTGACGCTCTCAAGAAACAGCAACTGTGCCGAGATCAAGGCCGCGACCTGATCGTAGACAGGTCCGGTCAAGAAGATGATCCGCTCCTGCAGCAGCCGGGAATAGATATCGAAGGCCCGCTCGCCGCGCGAGGTCTGCTCGACCACCATCGGCACGAGGGCGTTATTGTAGATCTCGACCGGATCTCGGTCTCTCATGCCCCTGCTCCGCCCCTCGATCGGTCCGCCATCGGCAGAACCCTGATACAAATCAGACCGTCATCCAACATAGATCACGCGCACGCGTTTGCGAGCCCCAACACCCGAACCAGGGCTTGCCTACGCCGCCTCGTCCGGCATCGCGGCAAGCTCCTCGGCCGAGACTTCGCGCTCGGACACCTGCGCCAGCTCAAGGACATAGTCCACGACCTTGTTCTCGTAGATTGGGCCGCGAAGCGTCTCGGCGGCGCGTGGATTGGTGCGGAAGAACTCCATCACCTGCTGCTCCTGTCCAGGATAACGACCAGCCTCGGCGCGCATCGCCCGGAACATCTCGTCCTGGCCGACCTGGATCGTATTGAGCCGCCCGATTTCGGCGAGCAGCAGGCCCAGTTTCACCCGCCGCTCCGCGATCGCCCGATACTCCGACCTGAGCGTCCCCTCGTCCTTGTCCCGGTCCTCTTCGTCGAGCCGCCCAGCTCCCCGATCGGCCTCGATCCGGGTCCAGATCTGCGTGAATTCGGCCTCCACCATCGACACCGGCGCCTCAAACCCCGTCTGGGCCGCCAGCGCATCGAGCAGATCGCGCTTGATCCGCATGCGCGACAATTGCGCGTATTCCTGCGTCATCTGGTCGCGCACGGCGTCGCGAACCCGCCCGATCTCCTCGAAGCCGACGCGCTTGGCCAGGTCGTCGTCGATCCCGGGGACCACCGACTGCTTGATCGATTTGGCCACGATCTCGAACTGGGCCTGCTTGCCCGCGAGTTCAGCTGACTGATACTCCGCTGGAAACGTGACGTCGATCGTGCGTGTTTCTCCCGCCGACATGCCTGTGAGCTGCTCGGTGAAGCCGGGAATGAAGCCGTCCCCGCCCACCTCGACAGGCGTGTCGGTGGCAGTTCCCCCCTCGAACGCCACGCCGTCGATCCGGCCGGTAAAGTCCGTCACCAGCACATCGCCGATGACCGCCGGACGGACGTCCTCGACATCCTCGAGCGTCCTGTTCCGCTTGGCGACCTCCGCGAGCGCCTTGTCGATCGTCTCGTCGCTCGGCGACGCCACGAGCCTGGTCAGCGTGATCGCACCAAGATCCGGCACCGCGATCTCCGGCAGCAACTCCAGCTCGACCGTGAAGGCGAGGTCCGCACCACCGTTCGATCCGCCCTGCAGGTCGACCTTCGGCTGCATCGCCGGCCGCAACCCGCGATCGCCCAGCAGCTTCTCGGTCGCCTCACTCATGCTCTGTTCGAGAACCTCCGCCTCGACGGCTGTCCCGTAGCGCTGCCTGACGACCGATAGCGGCACCTTGCCCGGCCGGAAACCGGGCAGCTTCAGCCCATGACCGAGCTCGGCCAGCCGCTTGTCACGCCGCCCTTTCAGCTCGTCGGCAGGAACGACGACGGAGAAGCCGCGCCGCAGCCCATCGGTGAGCGTTTCGGTAACCTGCATGACAAGAAGCCTTCCACAATCGCTGAGCTTGTTCCGGAGGACGCGACGCTGGTGCGGGCGGAGGGACTTGAACCCCCACGGCTTGCGCCACCAGAACCTAAATCTGGCGTGTCTGCCAATTCCACCACGCCCGCGGCCAAGCCGGATGCCTTACGTCAGCGACGTTCCGCCTTCAAGTGACCGGCCGTCCGCGACCGCTTCGCGCCGGGCCGCCTCGAGGGCACCAGGCAGATGCTCGGCCAGATCCTCCGCGATCAGCCCGTCTCCGGCACGGATCCCGGCCTCGCCGTGCAGCCAGACCGCGGCCGACGCGGCCTCGAACGGCTTCATCCCTTGGGCCAGGAGTGCGGCGACAATGCCGGCGAGCGTATCGCCCGTCCCGGCGGTCGCCAGCGCGGACGTCGCGTGCGCGTTGATCGTCGCCCGTCCATCGGGCGACGCCACGATCGTGTCCGCGCTCTTCATCACCACGACCGCCCCGGTCTCGCGCGCTGCCGACCGGGCCGCGGAAAGCCGGTCCGGGCCCGGTGGTCCGAACACGCGCGCGAACTCACCGGCGTGCGGCGTGAGCACCGCGCTTCCGCGCAACCGCATCGGAGCACCCGCGCACGCGACCAACGCTCCGCCATCGGCCACCACGGACCGGCCCGCTTCGAACAAGGTCGGGAGACAGGCGGCCGCCTCCTCGGGAGACAAGCCCGATCCGCACAGCCAGACATGGCGCCGATCGTCCGCAAGCATCGAGGCCAGCGAGCCGCGATCGATGATCAGTCCGGGCTCCCGCTGCTGCAGGCCCGCCGGATCCCACAGCGCGGCGATGCGGACCAGGCCGGCTCCCGCCCGGCGCGCGGCGTTGGCCGCAAGCAGTGCCGCCCCTCCCATCGATGCGCCCGCAATCACGCTGACCGTGCCGCGCGCATATTTGTGGTCCGATGCGCCTGGCGTCCGCAGCGGCCAGAGTTCCGGCTCGTTGCGCCAAAGCGACACCTGCCGCCCATGTCCGGCCAGGGCGCCCGGCGGCATTCCGATGTCCGACAGCACGAGCCGGCCGCAAAGGCCGCGCCCGGGATAAAGAAGGTGGCCCGGCTTGAACCGGACGAACGTCACCGTGACGTCGGCTCCTCGCACCGCGCCACGCGCCTCGCCGGTTCCTCCATCGACACCGCTCGGAACATCGACCGCCAGCACACGCCTGGCGGGCGCGAGCACGTCGCTCACATTCCCGTCCAGCGGCCGCGCGAGACCTGCGCCGAACACCGCATCGACCACCAGCTCGGCACGTGCGACCTCCTCGGCCGCGAAAGCCACCGTCGGGCCGCGCCAACGAGCCGCCGCCGCCGCTGCCTCGCCACCGGGTCGCGGCGTGGCCAGCGCAGCCACCGCGACCGGCCAGCCGCGCGATGCCAGCCTCCTTGCGGCGACGTAGCCGTCGCCGCCATTGTTTCCTGGCCCTACCAGCACCAGCACCCGGCACGGCGAGAAGTGACGCATTGCAACGCTGGCGACCGCCCGGCCGGCATTCTCCATCAAGCTCGTCAGTGATATCCACCGGCCGGCGAGGCGATCCACGTCGCTCATCTCGATCGGGGTCAGCAGTTCCAGGCTCGCAGCGCCCGCGACCATTCCGCCCTCCATTCGCAGCAGATCGTCAACGTGGACCGGACCCGGCGGTTGGACGTAAGGCACACTCCCGGAGCAGCCCGACCGCCAACAGACGGAGCGACGACGATGACTATGCCCCAGAACCTCGCCACCGCCGATGCGGCCTGGGGTGTCGTCCTCGCGGCCCATCTGCTGTGCATGGCAGCCTGGGTCGGGGGCCTCACCTACACGCTGATCGTGCTCAGCCCGAGCCTCGGGCTGCTGGATGCGACCGCCCGCATGAGCGTCAACCTCCAGTCGCTGCGTCGCTTCTTCCGCCTGGTCTGGATCGTCATGCCGATCAGCCTGCTGAGCGGCTGGGCCATGCTCGCCGGAAAGGAAGGCGGTTTCGCCCACGCCCCCTGGTATGTGAACGGAATGCAGGGGCTGGCCATCCTCATGGCAGCGACCTTCCTTTGGATCTTCTACGGACCCTATCGCCGCTTGCGTCGCGCCATCCGTCCGCAACCACGGGCACTCGATGCTGTCCGGTCACTGCTGACGACCAACCTGGTTCTCGGTTGCGCGACCGTGCTTGTCGCATGCCTCGGTCATTTCCCCGCCTCCTGAGCTACCCGCGCGGCTGCGCTTCCTCACCGAGCGGATCTGACAGCCGCGCGGCCGTTCCGATCATCGCGGTGTGCGAGAATGCTTGGGGAAAATTCCCGACCAGACGTCCAGCCGCGGAATCATACTCTTCGGAGAACAATCCAAGATCGTTGCGTAGCGACAACAAACGTTCGAACAGATTTCGTGCCTCCTCCATCCGCCCTTGCAGGGCGTAGGCATCCGCCAGCCAGAAGGAGCAGGCCAGGAACGCTCCCTCGACACCCTCCAATCCGTCGACACCGTCTTCGGTCCGGTAGCGGAGCACGAAACCATCCTGCACCAGCTCACGCTCGATCGCCGAAATCGTCCCGGCGATCCGCGGATCATCGGCCGGCAGAAAGCCGATCGCCGGCAGCAGCAGCAGGCTCGCGTCTAGCCCGTCATTCTCGTAGCTCTGCCTGAAGCTGTTCTTGTCGGGCGAGAATCCCTTCGCGCACACCTCGTCATGGATCTCCTGCCTGATCGTCCTCCAGTGCGCGACCGGACCCGGAAGGTGAAACCGCTCGGCATCCTCGATTGTGCGATCGAAGGCCATCCAGCAGAATGCTTTCGAGGCGACGAACTGCTTTGCACCGCCGCGCACCTCCCACATGCCCTCATCGGGCATCCGCCAGACCGTCTCGAGATGCTCCATCAGCCCGCGCTGCAACGGCCATCCGGCCTTCGGATCGCGCAGATTGCCTATCCGCGCCTGATGCAGCGCCCCGATCACCTCGCCATACACGTCGAGTTGCAGTTGCGCCGATGCCGCGTTGCCCACGCGCACTGGTGCCGCGCCCTGATAGCCGGACAGCCAGGGCACCTCCCATTCCGACAATTGCCGCTCGCCGCCGATGCCATACATGATCTGGATCTGGGCCGGACTACCGGCCACCGACCGGTGCAGCCAATCCCGCCAGGCGCGCGCCTCCTCGTAGTAGTTGCCACGCATCAGCGCGAACAGCGTCAACGTCGCGTCTCGCAGCCAGCAGAACCGGTAGTCCCAATTCCGCGCACCTCCCAGTTGCTCGGGCAGCGAGGTTGTCGCCGCCGCCACGATCCCGCCGGTCTCGTCGAAGGTCAGCGCCTTCAATGTCAGCAATGACCGTCGGATCGCCGCCTGATAGTTGCCGCCCAAGCCGGATCGCCCGGCCCATTCGCGCCAGAACTGCTCCGTCGCATCGAGTGAGGCGATCGCATCGATCGCACCCGGGGCCGACCGGTGCGACGCACGCCACGACAGGGTGAATGTGCGGCGTTCGCCCGCCTCGACGCTGAAATTCGCCACCGTCCGCATGTGCTTGCCGTGCAGCTTGACGTCGCCGTGCAACGCGACCTGCGCGGGACCTGCGATCGCCACAATCCCGTTGCCGTCACCAATCCGCGTCACCCAGGGGATTGCGCTGCCGTAGTCGAACCGAAGGCCGACCTCCATCGCCATTGCGACATGGCCCCGCCGGGCCTCGACGATCCTCACCAGCGTCGGATCATCCGAACCGATCGCCATGAAGTCGATCAGCGCGACGGTGCCGCTCGCGGTCTCGAAGACAGTCTCGAGCACCATGCCGTCATCGCGGTATCGCCGTGTGATCGTCGCGTGGTTGTCAGCCGGTGCGAGCAGCCACCTTCCATTGTCGTCGTTGCCGAGCAAAGCGGCGAAACAGGCAGGACCGTCGAACCGTGGCCAGCATAACCAGTCGATCGATCCATTCCGGCCGACCAGGGCACAGGACCGGCAATCGCCGATCAGCCCGTAATCCGCGATGTCAAGAGGAACATACGCCATCGACACCTCGCTCCCAAACCCCCGCTCGGTTCGCAGGCGCCGACAATACGAACGGACGACCGCTCGGTTGCCTCCCCGAGCCCCGACCCGGCCTGCTTGACTTTCGGTCCGGCGATGAAGATATCCAGGACGCCGAGGGCAAGTGGGCCAACCGTGGCGCCGTTGCTCGACCGCGTGCGGTCGCCCGAGGCGCCGGCTTACCAGGCCCCATTAGCCGATCGGTGGGCTGCCCAGTCGCTGAAATCGAGAGAGTATTGAACGAAACGCGTGCCGCACCGTCTACGGACGACCCTGAGGGCGAACACCCCGTCCATGTCACCGGCGCTGCCGCTGGAGACACGATCGGCTCCGACGTGTCGTCTTCCGATGCCGTTTCGCCGTCAGTCGACATCGCGGAACCCGACGACTTCGAGGAGGTGCTGCCCGTCGATCCCCATACGGATCAGGATGACAGCGAAGCAACCGAAGCTCCTCGGATCCGCTTCACCGACCTCGGTCTTTCGCCCGAAATCGTCCGTGCTGTCGAGGAGAAGGGTTACCTCCATCCGACGCCCATCCAGGAACAGGCGATCCCTTATGTGCTGATGGGACGCGACGTTCTCGGTGTCGCCCAGACCGGGACTGGCAAGACCGCGGGCTTCACGCTGCCTCTGCTTGATGTCCTGTCCGGTTCACGGGCACGCGCGCGGATGCCACGCAGTCTGATTCTGGAGCCTACCCGTGAGCTCGCCTTGCAGGTCGCCGAGAATTTTGTCGATTACGGCCGCTATCTGAAGCTCAACCATGCCCTCCTGATCGGTGGCGAGAGCATGTCTGACCAGAAGGAGGCTCTCGCGCGTGGTGTCGACGTCCTGATCGCCACGCCGGGCCGTCTTCTCGATCTTTTTGAACGCGGCGGTCTGCTTCTCAACGACACACGGGTCCTGGTCATCGACGAGGCCGACCGCATGCTGGACATGGGCTTTATCCCCGATGTCGAGCGCATCGCATCCCTGGTCTCACCGCAGCGGCAGACGCTCTTCTTCTCGGCGACGATGGCACCCGAGATCAAACGCCTCTCAGACGCGTTCCTGCAGAACCCGAAGCTCATTACGGTTTCGCGGGCCGCGAGCGTGGCCACCACCATCGAAGCGGGTCTCGCCCTCGTCGACGAGGCCGACAAAAGGCGCGCGCTCCGCTCGCTCCTCAACACGCAGGATGTCCAGAACGCGCTGATCTTCTGCAACCGCAAGCGAGACGTTGATATCCTCGCCAAGTCCCTCCAGAAGCACAATTTCTCTGCTGGTGCCCTGCACGGGGACCTGCCTCAACCGGTGCGTTTCGCCACACTCGAAGGCTTCAAGGCAGGCGACGTCAGACTTCTGGTCTGCAGCGACGTCGCTGCACGCGGAATCGACATCGGCGGTCTGAGCCATGTCTTCAATTTCGACGTCCCGATTCACGCCGAGGACTATGTCCACCGTATCGGGCGGACCGGTCGCGCCGGCCGTACTGGTCATGCATACACGATCGCCGCCCCTGACGACCGGCTGTTCGTCGATGCGATCGAGAAGCTCACCGGCGCACCCATTCCACGCATGGCTGTCCCTGATGTCGAGACCGCGCATTGGTCGGACATCGATGGAAGGAAGCGCCGTCCTCGCCGCGGAGCCAAGCCTCCCGCCAAGGCAGTCGCACCGGCCAGCCCGGCGGCAACGGCGAACACTCGTCCGCCCCGAACGCGAGCCGAACCAAGGCGGCAACCGCCGATTCGGCCCGAGATCGTCCCGGTCCGTCCGACGGCACCGTCGACCGCGCGAGAGACCGGGCGGGACATGCCGCGTCGTCCGGAGGATCTTGGACCGGCCGTGCTCGGCTTCGGTGACGTGACCCCCGACTTCATGCTCCTTCCCAGGAGAATTGCCGCGGTCACCAGCGAACTCGATCGTATCGAGCCTGGCGATCTCGACGCGGAAGTGCCTGACACCTTGACCGAGAACGGGCCGCGACCGGAGCTCAGCGGCGAGCCCAATGCCGGCAACCCCAGCACCGACAATCCCTGAACCCAGCCATCAGACGCTTGAGATCGGTTTTCTCGGCGAAGATGCGGACGGAACCGTCCGTGCGGTCGATGGCAACCGACTGGTCCACGTGCCTGGCGCTCTCCCTGGGGAACGTGTCGTGGTGTCGGGGACAGGCGGCCGGTCCGAGGCCCGGCTCGAGGTGCTGCTTACCCGCAGCCAGGATCGGGTGGAACCGATCTGCGCGCTTGTCCCCGATTGCGGTGGGTGCGCGCTGCAGCATCAGGCTCAAGCAGCCAATCTTGCCTGGAAATCAGCCCGTGTTGCCCGCGCACTCGAGCTCGCCGGGTTCAACGACCCGATGATGTCGGTGCCGATCCAGGTCGACCTTGGGTCGCGGCGGCGCATGGATCTCGGTGTCATCCGGGTCCCCGAGGGGCGGATCGAACTCGGGCTACATCGTCGCAGGCACCGTGACATCGTCGACATGACCGAATGCCACATCCTCGATCCCGCCCTGTTCGCGTTGCTGGCGCCGACCAGGGATGCCCTTCGCTCACTGCGATGCCTGACCAGGGTGGGATCCCTGGTCATGAACCGTCTCGACAGCGGGTCCGACCTGCTGCTCCGCACCGACAGGGCGCCGGATACCAACGATCGGACCCGTCTCGCGGCCTTTGCGGCCGCCCACGATGTCTGTCGTGTCGCCTGGCAGCATGAAAATGTTGGCCACCGGTCGGCGCCTGAAACCGTCGCGCAGCTTGCGCCGGCGAGGGTGTTGATGAGGGGGCGCGCGGTCGAGATCCCCTCCGGCGCCTTTCTACAGGCGACCGCACAGGGCGAGGCCGCGATCATCGACGCCGTGATGGCAGGACTGCCATCGACGCTGCCGCCCAAGTCGCGCATCGTCGAATTCTATGCGGGTTGTGGAACTCTTACCCTGGCGCTCGCGACGGCAGGCCGAGTGGTTGCCTACGAAGGGGACCCCGGCGCGGCCGCCGCGCTGATCAGCGCCAGCGGCGGCATGCGGATCGAGGTCAGGCGACGGGACCTCGCCCTCAATCCGGTCGCCGCGTCTGAAATCCGCGACGCCGGCGTCATTGTCCTCGACCCACCCTATGCCGGCGCCGGCCGCCAGATGGACGAAGTGGTCCGCACATCGGTCGGAACCGTCATTCTCGTCAGTTGCAATCCGGCCGCATTAAGCCGCGAGGCCGGGACCCTCCAGAAGGTGGGCTTTCAGCATGAACGTTCGACGACGATCGATCAGTTCCTGTTCTCGCCGCGGATCGAGAGCGTGTCAGTCTTCAGACGTGGAAGCTCTCGCCGCAGCCACACCGTCCTTTCTCGTTCGGATTCCTGAACGTGAAGCCGGACGTCAACTGCACGACTTCATAGTCCATTTCGGTTCCGATCAGGAACAGCGTCGCCTTTCGATCGACCAGGACCGTGACGCCGTTGTCGGTCACCGTCTCGTCTCCGGGGCCAGCCCCGTCGACCCAGTCCATGTTGTACGACAAGCCGGAACAACCTTTCGTGCCAACCGACACTCGCAGCAGCTTGCCGTTCTGACCGTTTTCGTAGAGCGCCCTCAATCGTGCGGCGGCAGCGTCAGATACCGACATCAAGGGCGGTAGCACCCGGCGGGTTCGTCCTGGTTCGACCGAAACACTCATCATCGACCTCACGACGCTCAATACATGTTCAAGGCGAGCCGGGCATCGTCGCTCATTCGGCTCGGATCCCATGGTGGGTCCCACACCGTCTCGACCTCGCAATCGATCACACCCGATACCGTCATCACCGCGTCGCGGAGCTGCACCGGCAGCTCCTGCGCGCTCGGACAACCGGGTGCGGTCAGCGTCATCTCGACCTTGACGCGTCCATCCTCATGCAGGTCGATCGCGTAGATCAGCCCCAGCTCGTAGATATTGACCGGGATCTCCGGATCGAACACCGTCGCGATCGCGTTGATCACGTCGTCCTCGCTGATTGCCGGTTCCGTGGTTCCGTCCGGCGTCCACGTGCCCACCCGGTCCTGTGCACCCTGTTCAGTCATCGATCATCCTCTGACAGGGCTTGTTCCAGCGCCGACCACGCCAGCGTTGCGCACCGCACACGTGAGCGGAATTCGTGCACACCCGCAAGCGCACCGAGCTGGTCGAACTCGCGATCAGCCGGAATATGACCAGTCGAGACCATGTCGCCAAAGCGAGCCCGAAGCCTGCGTACGTCCTGGACCGACAAGCCGCGCACCGAGTCGGCCATCAGATCGGCCGATGCCACGCTGATCGCGCAACCGCGGGCCTCGAACCCAACGGCCTCGATCGCGCCGCGCGCATCGCGCTTGACCTGCAACCTGAGACGATCGCCGCACATCGGGTTGTTCCCCTCGGCCTGCGCGTCGAAACAGGCGAGCGGTGCGCCGTTCCGCGGTGCACGAGCCCGGTCCAGGATCAGCTCCTGGTAGAGCGTCTCGTCTCGGGGCATCGTGTTCACGTCCATCAGGTGAGCCTGTCGCGGACGCGTTCCAAGGTCTCGGCGAAGAAGTCGATTTCGTCGAGAGCGGTATAGAGGCCAAAGCTCGCCCGCGCTGTTCCCGCGACCCCCAAACGGTTCATCAATGGCTCCGCGCAGTGATGGCCAGCCCGGACCGCGATGCCCGATAGATCAAGCAGCGTCGCGATGTCATGCGGATGCGCGCCCTCGACGGTGAACGAGATCACGCCGCCACGATCCTGCGCGGTCCCATAGACGCGCAGGCCGCGCAGCGTCCCGAGCCGCGACAGGGCGTGCTCGGTCAAGGCCTCCTCGTGCGCTTCGAGCGCCTCGTAACCGATCGACTGGACGTAGCGAACGGCGGCCCCAAGTCCGATCGCCTCGACGATCGCCGGTGTCCCCGCCTCGAACTTGTTCGGCACCGGCGCCCAGCGCGACCGCTCGAACGTCACGCTCGAGATCATGTCGCCGCCGCCCAGGAATGGCGGCATCTCCTCCAGCAATGCTCGCCTCGCCCAAAGCACGCCGATCCCGGTCGGTCCGTAGAGCTTGTGGCCGGTGAACACATAGAAATCGGCCCCGATCGCCTGCACGTCGACTGCCCTATGAACCACCGCTTGGGATCCGTCGAACAGCACCTTGGCACCCGCCGCGTGCGCGAGTGCCGCGATCCGCGCCGCTGGCGTGATCGTGCCTAGCACATTCGACATGTGTGTCACCGCCACCAGACCGACGCGACCATCATCGAGCAGCTCGGCCAGGTGCGCCATGTCGAGTTCCCCCGCATCGCTGATCCGGGCGATCCGCAGCTCGATCCCATGCGCATCGCGCAGCATCTGCCACGGCACGATGTTGGCGTGATGCTCCATCTCCGAGATCACCACCGCTTGGCCGCGCCGCATCGTGCCGCGTCCATAGCAATGGGCAACCAGATTGATCGCCTCGGTACTATTTCGCACAAAGACGATCTCCTCGTGCGAGACCGCATTCAGCAGCCCTGCCACCAGGCCCCGCGCTTCCTCGTACGCGTCCGTCGTCCGCTCGCTCATCCAGTGCAGGCCGCGATGGACATTCGCATACTGGGTCCGCATCGCGTCCGCCATCGCATCGATGACCTGGACCGGTTTCTGTGCCGACGCCGCACTGTCGAGGAAGACGAACCGCTTGCCGCGGATCGTCTGGCCGAGAATCGGGAAGTCCGCGCGGCGGGCGGACACATCGAGTTCGAGCGGTGAGACGACGTTCATGCGGCGATCAACCCGGTTTCGTTGCGATCCCACCACTTCGCGATGGCATGCTCGAGAACGCCGCGCGCCTGTTGGTCCAAAACGCCGTCGATCGCTTCTGCCAGAAACGCCCTGACCAGCATCGCTTTCGCCTCCGCCGCGGGAACGCCGCGGCTGCGTAAATAGAAGAGATGCTCCTGGTCGAGTTCTCCAACCGTCGCGCCATGACTGCATTTGACGTCGTCGGCAAAGATCCGAAGCTGAGGCTTGCTGTCGATCTCGGCATGCTCCGACAGCAGCAACGCCTGGTTCATCTGGTAGCCATCCGTCTTCTGCGCCTCGCGCGCCACATTGATCCGTCCCTGGAAGACGCCGCGGCTATGCCCCGCCAGCACGTTCTTCACCGTCTGTCGCGAGCCGCAACTGGGTGCGATATGGGATACCGCCGTCGTGAAGTCCGCATGTTGACGACCGGTCAGCAACTGCGCCCCATTCAGATGCACCATCGCGCGTTCACCCAGCAGTGCTGCATGGATCTCCGTCCTTGTCAGCGCCGCACCGAGGTTGAGACCGAAGCTGTCATAGACACCGTCCTCGTCGATCTCGACGTACGTCGTCGACAGATGGATCGCCTGCAGGCTCTCGTCCTGCAACCTGACATGCGTCAGCGCCGCACCGGACGCCACCGCGATCTCGAAGACCGGATTGTGCAGGTAGGCGCCGGATCCCGCCGAGATCTCGATCAGGGTCAACCGCGAGCCTTCCCCGAGGGTCACGCGATGTCGCGGATGGAATGCCACCGACCGCACGCCCGCGTGCGCGCCAATCGAGACCAGAACGAGCGTCCCGCCATCGACTCCGGCGTCGAGCACGATGCTGGCACCGTCCTCGGCCAGCATCGTGTTCAGGGCCACCAACTGCTCGCTGTCCGGCCGTGACATTGATCCGAAGCTCGGATCGCCGCTGAAATTCGTGATCCCGATATGATCCGGCAGCGTCGACAACGACGGCGCGAACCTCCCATCGACGAACACCATGCTCGGCTGCGCAGGCAAGTCCAACGCCGAGAGAGCGGCTGGCGCATCGCCCGAATCACCCACCGGCGTCAGCGCCTCGTCGAACCGGATCGTCTCCAGCATCCGCAAACTCGTATAGCGCCAATCCTCGTCGCGTACCGTTGGCAGGCCCACATGACGCAGCCGGTTGGCCGCCGCCTCGCGCACCATCGCCTCGCCCGGCAGCCGCCGCTTCAGGCCTTCATAGCGTCCGATGAACTGTTCGGCACTCATCCCGGCCGATGGCGGCAACAGCGTCTCGCTCATGCGGCGTCCGCCAGAAGCTGCGCATAGCCGGTTCGCTCGAGCTCGATGGCAAGCTCGGGACCACCGGACCGCAGAATGCGCCCATGCGCCATGACATGGACACGATCCGGCACCACGAGCTCGAGCAGACGCTGATGATGCGTGATGATCAGGGCCGAGAATGCTGGCCCGCGCAGCACGTTGACAGCATCGGCCACGATACGCAGCGCATCGATATCGAGGCCGCTGTCGGTCTCGTCCAACACAGCCAGGATGGGCCGCAACATCGCCAACTGCAGCATCTCGTTGCGCTTCTTTTCGCCCCCGGAGAAACCGACATTGACGCTGCGCTTGAGCATGTCGTCTGCCATCGACAGCCGCTTGCACTCGGCGCGGACGGATTTCAGGAACTGCACCGTGTCGAGCTCCGGTTCGCCGCGTGCACGCCGAACCGCATTGACCGCCGTGCGCAGGAAGGTCGCATTGTTCACCCCCGGCAGCTCGATCGGCGCCTGGAACGCCAGGAATACGCCGGCAGCGGCGCGTTCCTCCGGCTCCAGCGCGAGCAGATCCTGTCCCGCAAAGCGAACGGATCCGGCCGTGACTTCGTAATCCTCCCGCCCAGCCAGAACGTAGCTGAGCGTGGACTTCCCCGAACCGTTCGGTCCCATGATCGCGTGCACTTCACCGGGGGGAACAATCAGATCCACGCCGCTCAGGATCTCGCGCTCCGGAATGCCCGCGTGCAGCCCCTCGATCGTCAGCCCGTCGCTCATCCTCGTCATCCTCAGCCGACGCTGCCTTCGAGGCTGATCGCAAGCAGCTTCTGCGCCTCGACAGCGAATTCCATCGGCAGCTCCTTGAGCACCTCACGGCAGAAGCCGTTGACGATCATGCCGACCGCGTCCTCTTCCGACAGACCACGCTGCCGGCAATAAAACAGCTGGTCATCCGCGATCTTCGAGGTCGTCGCCTCGTGCTCGACCTTCGCGGTAAGATTGCGGTTCTCGATGTAGGGGACCGTGTGTGCCCCGCACCGGTCCCCGATCAGCAGGCTGTCGCACTGCGTGTGGTTGCGAGCGCCCGAGGCCTTCGGCTGGATCCGCACCAACCCGCGATACGTGTTGCTCGAGTGGCCAGCCGAGATCCCCTTCGAGACAATCGTGCTCGAGGTGTTGCGGCCGAGATGGATCATCTTTGTGCCGGTATCGGCCTGCTGGTGGTTGTTCGTCACGGCCACCGAGTAGAACTCGCCCACCGAGCCGTCACCCTGCAGGATGCATGACGGGTATTTCCAGGTGATCGCCGAGCCTGTCTCGACCTGCGTCCACGAGATCTTCGACCGCGCTCCGCGGCATGCGCCACGCTTGGTGACGAAGTTGTAGATCCCGCCACGTCCCTGGCTGTCGCCCGGATACCAATTCTGCACGGTGCTGTATTTGATCGTGGCATCATCGAGTGCGACGAGCTCGACAACGGCCGCATGAAGCTGGTTCTCGTCGCGCTGCGGCGCGGTGCAGCCCTCAAGATAACTTACCGACGCACCGTCCTCGGCCACGATCAGCGTCCGCTCGAATTGCCCGGTGTTGCGGGCATTGATCCGGAAATAGGTCGAGAGCTCCATCGGGCAGCGCACGCCACGCGGAATGAAGACGAAGGAACCATCGGTGAACACCGCCGAATTCAGCGCGGCAAAATAATTGTCGCCCGCCGGCACGACGCTGCCCAAGTATCGCCGCACCAGCTCCGGATGCTCACGCACCGCCTCGGAGATCGAGCAGAAGATCACGCCTGCCTTGGCCAGTGTCTTTCGAAATGTGGTCGCGACCGACACGCTGTCGAAGACCGCGTCGACTGCCACCTGCGGCCTGTCGCCCCGGTCCTCGTCATCCTCGTCCTCGTCCTCGCGCTCCCCGGCGCCTCGCACGCCCGCGAGGATCGCCTGTTCCCGCAACGGAATGCCGAGCTTCTCGTAAGTGCGGAGCAATTCCGGATCGACTTCGTCGAGTGAGCGCGGACCATCCTTTTTCTTCGGAGCGGCGTAGTAGTAGGCGTCCTGATAATCGATCTGGGGATAACCCAGCAGGGCCCATGTCGGCTCGACCATCGTCAGCCATGCCCTGTACGACTTCATCCGCCACTCGAGGAGCCACTCGGGTTCGCCTTTCTTCGCCGAGATCAGCCGGATCGTGTCCTCCGACAGGCCTTTCGGCGCGAACTCCATCTCGATGTCGGTTTCGAACCCGTACTTGTAGCCGCCATCGCTGAGGCTTTCGACGGCGTGAAGGGTCTCGGCAACGGCTGGCATGGCAATCCTGCTTTCAAAAGCTGCGACGACGAACTTCAGGCGGACACGCGGTCCGCCAGCCTCGAAGGCGAGGTCACCTCAGGCAGGCGCGCGAATTCCGGCATCGACATCATATCCATCTCATCGAGTGTGATTCGCTCCAGCGCGGACCGGACAGCGTCGTTGACCATGTCCCACCGCCCGCGAATCGGACAGCGACTTTCCGACTGACAGGCGCCGCTTTCACCGTCGACGCAGGCGGTCAAGGCGATCGGCCCATCGATCGCGGCGATCACGTGGGTGATCTTGACCTCGCGCAGGGGCCGGCTGATCTGGTATCCGCCACGCGCGCCACGCTGCGACACGACCAGACCCGCGCCGCTCAGCGCCTTCAGCACCTTCGAGACCGTCGGTTCCGGGATACCGGTCTCACCGGCCAGGCTGGTCACATTCGTCACGCCCGGCCTCCGGCCGAGATTGACCAGGACCACGACCGCATAGTCGGCCAACCGGGACACTTTCAACATCTGACGCCTCATCGGCTCGAACCATCGCGGACGGCGCTGGTCCGGATTACCGGCAGATGAGCCCCATGCTTGGCATCGTCAAGACGTGCGCACCGCTTGCGGCGTATCTCCTTCCGACCGATCTTGAGGATATGGGCACCCCGAACGACCATCGTCCGCCAACGATCGACATGACGCTCGAGGGCGATGTCGTCGCTCCGCCCTCCTTCTGGACCAGGGCGTTGAGGATCTGGCGCGTGCTGCCGCGCGGCACCGTTCCAGCCCTTTTCGTCGCGATCATCGTGCTGGCAACCCTGGCGGTCTTCCTCGTCGGCATCCTGATCGTCGCTGTGCCGGTGGTGATCGCGCTGGCACTCGTGACCCTCCTCGTCCGGGCCGGTTCCGGGCCGGTCCTTCCCCGACCGCCCACCCGCCGGTGACGATCCTGCTGACCGGCTGTGCGGGCTTCATCGGCATGCACACGGCAACCGCCCTGCTCGAGCGCGGCGACCGGGTCATCGGCGTCGACGACCTCAACGCCTACTACGACGTACGCCTCAAGCAGGCCCGTCTCGACCGGCTCGTCGACCACCCGAACTTCGCCTTCCATCGCGCCGACATCGCCGACCGGGACACAATGGCCAGTCTCGCGAACGCCCATCCCGAGATCGACCGGATCGTCCATCTTGCCGCCCAGCCGGGCGTCCGTCACTCGCTGGTCGACCCGTTCATCTACGTAACGGCCAACGTGATGGGGCATCTCGTGATGCTCGAGACGGCCCGCCATCTTCCGCGCCTTCGCCACGTCGTCTACGCGAGTTCGTCGTCCGTCTACGGCGGCAATCACGTCATGCCGTTCCGCGAGACCGACGACGTCTCCCGGCCGGTCTCGCTCTACGCCGCCACCAAGCGCGCGGACGAACTCATGAGCGAGACCTATCGTCATCTGTTCGGGCTGCCGCAGACCGGCCTGCGCTTTTTCACCGTCTACGGCCCTTGGGGCCGTCCGGACATGGCGGTCTACGACTTCGCTCGACGTATCGCGACCGGACGCCCGATTGCCCTCTACGAAGGAGACGCGCTCGCCCGCGACTTCACCTACATCGACGATATCGTGTCGGGGGTTGTCGGCTGTCTCGACCGTCCGCCCCCTTCCGGTGATCCGGCGCGCATTCTCAACATAGGCAACGAACGATCCGAGCCCGTCGCGCGGCTGATCACCATTCTCGAGCATCACCTTGGCCGTCAGGCAATCATCGAGCGCGTTTCGCGCCCGGCGACCGATGTCGAAGCGACCTTCGCATCGACCGATGCGATCCGCGCGCTGACCGGCTATGTCCCCTCGATTCCGCTGGAGGAAGGCGTCGCCCGTTTCATCGAGTGGTTTCGCGCCTATGAGCGCGACGAAAGCCCCGCCGCCTCAGCGATCAGCGCGTAGGATCGCCTGCGGGCCGCGATATCGTAAGTCGCGCACACCACGGCGATCTCGTCGACTCCGAGCCGGTCCTGCAGAACCTGCAATTTCGCCACCACCTGGGACCCGGTGCCCACCAGCGCGCGCTCTCGTAGCCGCGCCATGCTCGCCTCCTCGGCGGCCGAGAGGGTGCGGGCCTCCGCCTCCTCGACCGGCACGACCGGCAGATACCGTCCCCGGTCGCGCTCGAGCCGCCAGATCTCACGCGATCGGTTCAGCCGCCAGGCTTCCGCTTCCGTCTCGGCCGCGATCGCGAAGACGCAAATTGCGGCGTGCGATGATGCGAGGCGGTCGCCGGGACGGAAATGATGTCGATAGAGCCCGATCGCCTCTTCCGCTCCGAGGCCGTCGCTGAAGAAATACGCAAAGCAATAGGGCAGCCCCAGCAGGGCCGCCGCCTGCGCGCCCCACTCCGAGCTGCCCAGGATCCAGACCTCCGGCGACGTCTGGCCGCGCGGCTCGGCGGTGACCGTATGGCCGGCGAACTGCGTTGCGAGCGCGTGTCCGTCAAGCAGCGCCATCACCTCCTGGACCTGGCCGCCGAACCGTTCGGCCTGCCCCCTTGCATTGGGATTGAGTGCGAGAGCGGTCGCCATGTCCGAACCGGGCGCGCGGCCGAGTCCCAAGTCGATCCGCCCAGGCGCGATCGCCTCGAGGACCCTGAACTGCTCGGCGACCTTCAGGCTGGCATAATGCGGCAGCATAACCCCGGCACTGCCGACCCGTATCCGCGTCGTGCGCGCGGCGATCGCCGCCATCAGGATTTCCGGCGCCGTTCCCGCGACGCTCGGCGAGTTATGATGCTCGCTCACCCAGTAGCGCGCATATCCGAGCCGATCGGCCAGCGACGCGAGCTCCAGCGACTCGACGATGGAATCGGCGGGTGTGACACCCTGCCTGATCGGCGATTGATCGAGAACGGACAGCTTCATTGCCGTCCATATGGGCCAGGTATCAGCCATTTCCGAGGCATGCGAACACCAGCGCGCCCACGATGAAGCCCACCAGCGTCCCGTTGATCCGGATATACTGGAGGTCACGTCCGACCCGTAGCTCGAGCCGGTCGACCACCATCCGGTCGTCCCAGTTGGCGACGACCCCGCCGATGAAGTCCGCCAGTCTCAACCGCGCGCCTGGCAGGACCCGCACCACGCCGCGCGCGAACGACGCATCGACCCGCGCGCGGGTCGATGCGTCGTTCTCGAGCAGACCACCCAGACGCGACAGACCATCGTCGACCAGTCTCGACAGATGTCCATCCGGCCGCTCCGCGTCACGCTCGACCCCCATCCTGAGCCGATTCCACACATCACTGCCCCACGTGGACACCGCATCGTGCGTCAAGAGAGTCTGCAGCGTCCGGCCAAGCTCGGTCGCCCGCTCAGGATCGACTTCGAAGCCTGCGATCTGCGCCTCGATCCAGGTCGTCACCGCCTCGCGTATCTCCGAACCATCCGGATCGATCCCGTCGAGTTCGCTCCTGATCGCCGTCAGCACACGGCTCGCGATCGACCCGCCCAGCGCCCATCCGACCACCCGGCCGCCCTGCTCACGCACCCGATCGGCGATCAGCGCACGCAGCTGTATCTCTTTGGAGGCAAGCGCCACCCGCAACTGCTCGACGACGAAGCTGACCACCGCCTGATGCCGCTGCCCTTCGACGAGCGCTCGCAGCGCGCGTGCGAACACGCGTCCGACCTCGGGCCCGTCGAACAGCGTCGGCAGCATCGTCGCGAACAGCCGCCGCGCGCTACCGTCCGACATCGTCCGCAACAGCCGGGGAACGGTGCCCGCCACCGTCGGCACCAGCGTCGCCCTGACTTCGGCCTCCGACAACAGCCGCCCAACCTCTCTCGGCAGATCAAGCCGCGCCACCAGCCGCAGCATTTCACCCTCGGTGAAAACCTGGTTGGCGATGAAATTGCCGAGCGCCTTGCCGAGCCGTGCCTTCTCGCGCGGGATCACCGCCGTGTGCGGGATCGGCAATCCGAATGGCCTGCGAAACAGCGCCGTCACCGCGAACCAATCCGCGACCCCGCCGATGAAGCCTGCCCGCGTGCTCGCGCGAAACATGTCGAACCAGCGCCCGTGCGGCAGCCACAGACCGCCCACCGCGGACGCCGCCATCGCCAAGAGCAACCCGGTGGCGAACCACCGATGGCGCGAAAGACGGCGCCTGAGCGTCGCGTCATGGTCGATCGGGCTCATGCGCTCCCTTTGACCGGCCAGCGGCTCGACTGCAACCACTCAGCCATCGCAAGCAGCCGGTGATGGTTCCGATCAAGGGTTTCAGGCGAGCAGGCCGTGGCCTACGCTTTCGCAACGCAACATTCACAGGGCGACCGATGCCGGACAACGAGGCCATCTCTCTCGCCTCCCGTTATATCGGCCTGGTCGAACAGCTCGTCGCCCGCCAGGAAGACGACCCGTTCGCCAACCCGGTCCTTTCGACTGCCCTTCTCGTCTCGCGTCAGCTCGAGGATGGCAGCCTCGACGGTCCGCAACTCGCAGCTCTCGTCCGCCATCTCCGCGACGTCGCCTTCGAGCGCCGCGCCGCCCGCCTCGCCGCCTATGTCGGTCTCACGCCCGGCTTCGATGCCGCCGCTCGCTTCACCGCGATCGCGCAGCACCTCGTCCGCCCTGATCCATATGACAGCCCGGTCCCGCTCGCCACCTTCCGCGACGGCGTCGCGCGCACCCGCTTCGCCGCCGTCTTTACCGCCCACCCCACGTTCGCGATGCCGCAACACCTGTATGAGGCCCTCGCGGGCCTCGCTAGCGGCGATGGCCTCGCGCGTTGCGAGATCTCCCATCGTCCCGGTCCGATCACCCTCGACGAGGAGTTCACCCAGGCGGTCGCCGCCATCCGTCGCGGCCGCGATGCGCTCGACCTCCTGACGACGGCATTGCTCGAAGCCGCGCGCTCGATCTGGCCGGGCGCCTGGCGAACGGTGACGCCGCGGCCGATCATCCTCGCGAGCTGGGTCGGCTACGACACCGACGGGCGCACCGACATCGACTGGTACGACACAATTCGCATGCGCTTGAAGATGAAGCATTTGCAGCTTCAGCGCGGCCGGGACCAGGTTGCCGCTGTCGAGGGTTGCGATGAGCTTGCGCGCCGCCTCGGCGACGCGGTCGAGGCGGTTCACGGCCAGATCGAGGCCTGCCCGATCACCGCGGACGCGGACCAGGTGGCACGCTTCGCCGCTTCCCTGATCGACCAGCGCCAACGAGCGATCCTGCATCCGGACGATCTCGAACCGCTGTTCGACGCCGCCTTCCGCGCGCTCGTCCCGGCCTTGCACCTGCCTCTCGCGGTCGCGCGTGCAGGGCTCCGCTCGCACGGTCTCGGTCTCGCCCACAGCCACACGCGCCTGAACGCGACCCAGATCCACAACGTCGCCCGCCAGCGTCTCGGCATCACCGACAGCCCCGAGGACGTATCCAGGCGCCGCTCCCTGCTTGCTCGCATCAATGAGGCGCTCGATGTCGTCCAACCGGTGCCGGTCGATTTCGGTTCGCTTCTCGTCGAACAGGTGTCGGCGGCCCGGCTGATGATGACCGCGGCCCAGATCGTCAAGCACATCGATGCCGCATCGCCGGTCCGCTTCCTGATCGCCGAGACCGAAAGCGGCTACACGCTCCTTGTCGCCCTCTGGCTCGCCCGCCTTTTCGGTGTCGAGGACCATATCGAGATCAGTCCCCTGTTCGAGACCGCCGACGCGCTCGAACGCGGCATCCGGGTCGTCGATGAAGCCGTCCGCTCGCCGCATTTCCAGGACTATCTCCGCCGCACCGGACGGCTGTGCCTGCAGTTCGGCTACTCGGACTCCGGCCGGTACGTGGGCCAGCTGGCGGCGACCTACCAGATCGAGCGCCTGCGCCTCAAGATCGGCGAGCTCCTGCTCAAGCGCGGCCTGACCGATATCGAGGTCGTCCTCTTCGACACCCATGGCGAAAGCATCGGCCGGGGCGGCCATCCGGGCTCGCTCGCCGATCGCCTCGCCTATCTCTCGCCTGCCCAGGCGCGCGCGAGCTTCGCTCAGGCCGGGATCCGTCTGCGCGAGGAGAGCGCGTTCCAGGGCGGCGACGGCTACGCGCTGTTCGGCACCGCGTCCCTGGCCAACGCCACCATTGCAAGCCTCGCCACCCACGTCTTCGAAGCCCCGGTCGAGCTCCCCGACCCGATCTACGACGACCCCGACTTCTCGGCCGACTTCTTCGCGGCCATCGGCAGCTCGATGCAGCTCCTCGTCGAGGATCCCGGCTACGCTGCCTTGCTCGGCGCCTTCGGGCCGGCCCTGATCGACAAGACCGGCTCGCGTCCGTCGGCACGCATCACCGACGCGACCGGCGCCGCTGCGCGTATCCGCCACCCGCGCGAGTTGCGTGCAATTCCCAACAACGCCATCCTCCAGCAGCTCGGTTGGTGCGCCAACACCCTCCAAGGGCTCGGCGCCGCCGCGGCCCGCCACCCGGAGGCATTCGATCGGTTGCTCGCCAACAGTCCGCGTTTCCGCCGGGCACTCGATTTCGCCGCCCACGCTCTCGCCCATTCCGACCGCGACGTGCTGCGCGCCACGATCATGCTGCTCGACCCCGCCACCTGGCTCGACCGTGCCGCGCATGCGGCCGAACCCGGACGGCGCCATGAACTCGTCTCCGTCGCCCACGGGCTTGAACGGCTCGATCTTTGGGCAGCCACCCAGGCGATGTCGCATCGCATCGAGAACGATTACCTCATGCTCCGTGACGCCTGGCCGGACGCGCCGCACATGCCCTGCCGCGAGATCCTGCTTCACGCGCTCCGCCAGGCGTTGATCGCCAGGATCTGGCTGCTCGCGGCGCGCATCCCCTACTTCGCCCCGCGTCACGGCACGACGCGCGACACGCTCGGCGACCAGATGTTGCGCCTCGACATTCCCGCGTCCCTGGCCCACCTCGCGCGGATCTTTCCGCTTGCCCCCGACCAGTCGAGCCAGCTCGACTTCCACGAGCCGCGCGCGCCGCAATCCGGCGAGGCCTATGCGCGCGAGCACGACGAGATCTTCCGGCCCATCGCCGAACTGTTCGCCCTGGTGCGAGAACTCGGGACCGCGATCATGCACGAGGTCGGCGCGTTTGGTTGATACGCCGGTCGAGCGTGACAGAACGTCGCGATCCGTCAGGGCGCTCGAGCCGCCCCCCAGGATCGGTGCACCGATCCAGGAGCATCCCGGCGTGTTCCGGGTGGTGGCCGCCAATCCCGGGCCGATGACCTATCACGGCACCAACACCTGGTTCGCCGAGATCGCCGAGCCGGGCGGCCCGCTCGCCGTGATCGATCCCGGCCCCGACGACGACGCGCATCTCGCCGCGATCATCGCCGCCGGCGCCGGCCGGATCACCCACCTCCTGGTCAGCCACGCGCACGGCGATCACATCGCGCTCGCGCCCAGACTATCCCGCGCGCTCGACCTGCCGATCCATGCCCATCCCCTGGTGGCTCGTGTCGGGATCGAGGCCGACATCCCGATCGACAACGGCTTCACCCTGGGCCGCCTCGCATCCCTCCACACACCGGGCCATGCGACCGATCATCTCTGCTTCGCCTACGACCGAAACAGCCTGTTCACCGCCGATCATGTGATGGGCTGGTCGACATCCGTTGTCCCGCCACCGCCCGAAGGCAGCGCTGGCCAATATCTCTCGAGCCTGCGACTGCTGCTCGAGCGCGACGACCGCGTCTATTTCAGCGGCCACGGCCCTCTCATCGAGAACCCGCGCAAGATGGTCTCCAACCTGATCACCCAGCGACTGCGTCGGGAACGCGAAGTCGCCGAGCTCGTGCGAGCGGGAAGCAGGACGATCGATGACTTGTTGGCGCGGCTCTATCCCGCGCTGAAGCCGGGCCTCGACTTCGCGGCCCGCGCCAATATTGCGGGCCACCTGGCACGCCTGGAGGAAGAGGCCCTCATCGGCCCTGGTGAAGTCGTGTGGCGGCGGGATCAGCCGACTCCACCCTCGTTCTGATCAGTAGAAACCGCGCCCGTAGATATACGGGCGATAGAAGAACGGGCGGTAACCGTACAAAGGCACCAGTGGTCGGTACGCGATCAGCGGCCGATAGACGTAAACGGGCCGATACGGCACCAACGGCACGATCGGAGCCTGCGCCACGACGACGGGCGCCGAACGGCGCGCCACCCGATGATGCACCACGTGATGCACGGGCCGGCAAGGACAACACGCGCTGCCGGAACCGTTCGACGGCCCCAGAGGCCCCTCGAGAGGTCCCGCAGGTAGCGCGCTTTGCGCCAGTGCCGTGGGCGTCGCCGCCGGCAACGCGGACGCCGCATGAACTGTCACGGTGGCCGACGGCGCTGGCGCAGGCTCGGGGGCGCCCAGGGCCTCCAGCGTTCCGCCGACGGTTCCGACCGCCGCCAGCACACCGACCCAGGTCACAGCTAGCAGACGCATCCTGACGCGCACGAGACGATCTCCTGATCCCGGAACCGCGCTTAGGCCGACTTCGCCATGATTTCGTCGGCGATGTTTCGCGGCACCGGATCGTAATGGTGAAACTGCATCGTGAAGGATGCCCGACCCTTGGTCATGCTGCGAAGGTCCGAGATGTAACCAAACATTTCCTTCAGCGGCACGTGCGCGCGCACCATGACCGTCGAGCCCGAGCTCTCCTGGCTCTGGATCATCCCGCGGCGCCGGTTCAGGTCGCCGACCACATCACCCACATGATCCTGCGGCGTCGTGCATTCGACATCCATGATCGGCTCCAGGATCACCGGCGAGGCCTTCTTCATGCCTTCGCGGAAGCAGGCCTTCGAAGCGATCTCGAAGGCCAGCGCCGAACTGTCGACGTCGTGATATTTGCCGTCGACCAGCGTGTACTTGAAATCGACCGTCGGGAAGCCCGCCAGCACGCCGGTCTCCGCCTGCACCCTGATCCCCTTCTCCACCGCCGGGATGTATTCCTTCGGCACCGTGCCACCGACCACCTTGTTCTCGAACAGCACGCCCTCGTTGCGCTCGCGCGGCGAGAACACGATCTTCACTTCGGCATACTGCCCCGAACCACCCGACTGCTTCTTGTGGGTGTAGGTCTCGGTATGCTCCTTGCTGATTGTCTCGCGATAGGCGACCTGCGGCGCGCCGATATTGGCATCCACGCCGTACTCGCGCCGAAGCCGATCGATGATGATCTCCAGATGCAGTTCGCCCATGCCCGAGAGGATCGTCTGCCCGCTTTCCTGATCGGTCTTGAGGCGGAGCGAGGGATCCTCGCCGGCCAGCTTCTGCAGGCCGAGCGTCATCTTCTCGACCCCGTCCTTGGTCTTCGGCTCGACCGAGATGTCGATCACCGGCACCGGGAACGCCATCCGCTCCAGCACCACCGGATCGGCGCCGTCGGCCAGCGTGTCACCGGTCACCGTATCCTTCAGCCCGACGAACGCCGCGATATCGCCCGCGTGCACTTCCTTGATCTCGGCCCGCTTGTCGGCGTGCATCTGGAACATCCGCCCGATGCGCTCCTTGTGGCCCTTGGTCGTGTTCATCACCTGGTCGCCCGACTTGAGCACCCCACGATAGACCCGCACGAAGGTCAGGGTGCCGTACTTGTCGTTGATGATCTTGAACGCGAGCCCAGCGAATTTTCCGTTCGGATCAATGGGAATCACCTGCAGCGTGTTTTCGTCGACCTCCTCGTCCTCCGGCGGCGCCACCCGGATGCCCTCGACGTCGTCGGGTGCCGGAAGATAATCGAGCACCGAGTCAAGCAAGGGCTGCACGCCCTTGTTCTTGAACGCGGTTCCGCAGAGCACGGGCCGGAACGCGCCCGAGATCGTGCCCGTCTTGATCGCACGCTTCAGCGTGGCCACCGAAACGTCGCCGTGCTCGAAATACTCCTCCATGCCCGCATCATCGACCGCGAGCGCGGTGTCGAGCAGCGTCTGCCGATGCTCCTTGGCCGTCTCGAGCAGGTCGTCCGGAATCAGCTCGTCATGGAACTTGGCACCCAGCTCGCCGCCTTCCCAGATGATCGCCTTCATCTCGACCAGGTCGACCACACCGATGAAATTCTCCTCGACGCCGATCGGCAGCTGCAGCGGCAGTGCCACGATGTCGAGCTTCTCCTTGAGCGTGTCGAACGCCCGATAAAAATCCGCCCCCGTCCGGTCAAGCTTGTTGATGAAGATCACGCGCGGAACATTATAGCGGTCGGCCAACCGCCAGTTCGTCTCGGATTGCGGCTGCACCCCGGCCACGCCCTCGATGATGAACACCGCCCCATCGAGCACGCGCAGCGACCGGTTCACCTCGATGTTGAAATCGATGTGCCCGGGCGTGTCGATGATGTTGATCCGGTGGTCCTTCCATTCGCACGTGACCGCCGCCGAGGTGATCGTGATCCCGCGCTCGCGCTCCTGGTCCATGTAATCGGTGGTCGTGTTGCCGTCGTGGACTTCGCCGATCTTGTGCGACACTCCAGTGTAGAACAGGATCCGCTCGGTCGTCGTCGTCTTGCCCGCATCGATGTGAGCGGTGATCCCGATATTACGGATTTTCGACAGATCGGAGTGTTGGCCGGACACGCTAGTACCTCCAGAATGACGGACAGGTGGCCCGGCGCGCGGATGGGCGCGCGGGCTCTCCGGGATACCGGCCTCCGTCCCCACGTTCGCGCCTCACATGCGCGACCCTGCCCTGATTTGCAAGCGATCAGGGCTGTCGCACTTCGATACGCCATGAAACGCCAGGCACGCGCGTGTCCCGATATTATATGCTCATGAAGACGCCACCCATCGCGCAAAGTATTCGTTTCGGGCTCGGTCCACGCTTCGGCGACCAGTTCGGCGCGGACACGACCGGCCGGCTCGCGGCCGACCTCGCCTCCACGCCAATGGCTCCGTCGGCGCCGCTCGCCAGCGCATCGGACGGACTGGCCGCGCTCAAGACCGAGCGTGCGCTCCGCAAGGCGCGGCAGCTCGGCGGCAATCCGGCTGCTCCGCTGTCCCAGAACCCCGTCCGCGACATCCTGCTCGCGGACCGGGCCGACACCTTCACCCGCGGCCTGTCCGAACCACTCGGCTTTCGCGAGCGCCTGACCATCTTCTGGACCAACCATTTCACCGTCAGCGTCCGCCAGGGCCCGTGCCGGCCGCTTGCCGGCGCCTTCCGGCGCGAGGCCATCGCGCCTCACGTCACCGGCCGCTTCGGCGACATGCTGCTCGCCGTCATGCGCCACCCCGCCATGCTCCACTATCTAGAGAATGTCGGCTCGGTCGGTCCCGACAGCCGCGCGGGCCAGCACGCCCACCGCGGCCTGAACGAGAACCTCGCCCGTGAATGCCTGGAACTGCACACGCTCAGCCCTGCCTCCGGCTACACCCAGGCTGACGTCACCAGCTTCGCGGCAATCCTCACCGGCTGGTCGGTCCAGGAACACGACCTGCCTTACGGCTTCGTCTTCCGGCCAAATGCGCACCAGCCCGGATCCAAGACCCTCATCGGCCACACCTTCCCCGAGGGCGAACAGGGCGGCATCGCCGCACTCGCCTTCCTCGCCTCCCATCCCGCGACACATGCCCATATCGCCCGCCAGCTCGTCACCCATTTTGGTGCCGACAATCCCGATCCGCGCGAAGTCAGCCTGATCGAGGCAACGTTGCGTGACACCGGCGGCGACCTGCGCGCGACCTCGCTGGCCCTGCTGCGCCTTCCCTCGGCCACCCGGCCGGGGACGAAATTGCGCAGTCCCAACGACTATCTGCTGGGTGCTTTCCGCGCACTATCGCTCCCGCCCGGACCGCTCCCGAACGGTCCAGACCTCCTGGCCTATCTCGGCCAGCCGATGTTCGAGGCGCCGCTCCCCAATGGCTGGCCAGACCGCGCCGCCGACTGGGCCGGGCCGCTGCCGATCCTGCGCCGCGCCGACGCCGCCGCCATTCTGGCGGCTCACGCGGCACCCGGCCTCGACCCGCTCGCCGTCGCCCGCGCGTCCCTCGGCCCGCTGCTGCGCCCTGCCACGGCCGCAGGCATCAACCACGCCAGCTCCCGACAGGAGGCGCTCACCCTCCTGCTGGCGAGCGCCGAATTCCAGAGGCGATGACATGATCCCGACCCTGACCAGACGCACCGTCCTGCTCGGCCTCGGCGGCGCCGTCTCGCTCGGCCGCAGCGCGCTCGCGCTCGCCCCGGCGCCCACCGACAAGCGTCTGATCGTCATCATCCTGCGCGGTGCGATGGACGGGCTCGCTGCCGTCGTCCCCTATGGCGATCCGGCGCTCGCCGGTCTCCGCGCCGGTCTCCTGCCGCAGCCCGCGATCGGCCAACCCGGCGGTCTGAGGGATCTCGGGGGCTTCTACGGCCTGCATCCGGCGCTTGCGACCCTGCACACTCTCTACCAGGCAAGCGAGATGCTGCCGGTCCATGCCGTCGCCGGCCACTACCGCAGCCGCAGCCATTTCGAGGCGCAGGACTATCTCGAAAGCGGCGCCGATCAGCGCCTCTCCAGCGGCTGGCTGAACCGTGCCGTCATCGCACTCCCCGTGCGGCGGCGCGACCAGGGCGCGATCACCATCGGCAACGGCACGCCGCTCATCGCGCGCGGACCGGCCGCCATCGGCGCATGGGCTCCGAGCCAGACGCCGGCTGCCGACGACTCACTTCTCGCCAAGATCGTGGCGCTAGACAGTCACGACCCGCTCCTGCGCGCCGCCCTTGTCGAAGGCATTGCCGAGCGCGACTTCGCCCGACGCACACTGGCACCGACGCCATCTGCCCTCCCGGAACACCGCCGCCCGTTCGTTGTGCTGGCTGAAGCGGCCGGCCGGCTCCTCGCCGCTCCGGACGGCCCACGCATCGCCGCGCTCGAAATCGGCGGCTGGGACACCCACCAGAACCAGGAGCGGCAGCTCGCCACAGCCCTCACGGATCTCGACAGCGGCATCGCCGCACTTCATGCGGCGATCGGCGCGGCGTGGCGCGATACCGCCATCCTCGCCGTGACCGAGTTCGGCCGCACCGCCCACATCAACGGCACGAAGGGTACCGACCACGGAACCGGGACGGTAGCCTTCCTCGCCGGCGGCTCGGTCAACGGCGGCCGCGTTCTCGCCGATTGGCCGGGCCTCGGCGCGGGCCGTCTCCTCGACGATCGCGATCTTCAGCCGACCCGCGACCTGCGCAGCGTCATCAAGGGCCTCCTCGCTGGCCAACTCGACCTGGGAGCCGCTTCGCTCTCGCGCATCTTCCCGCACAGCCGCGAGGCTGCCCCGCAATCGGGACTGCTGCGCATCTGACCGTCTATCCTGGCGTGACGACCAGCTTGCCGATGGCGCGCCGCTCCAGCATCGCCGCCAATGCTTCGACCGACCGCTCCAGGGGATAAGTCGCCGACACGAACGGAACCAGCCGCCGCTCGGCCACCATCGACAGGATCCGGCCCATGGTCGCCGCACCCTTGGCTGGCTCACGCTGCATCAAGCCACCCCAGAACACGCCCACCGACGACGCGCCCTTGAGCATCAGCAGGTTGAGCGGCGGCGCCGGGATCGCGCCCGCGGCGAAACCGATCACCAGATGCCGCCCGCGCCAGTTCAGGCTCCGAATCGCGATCTCCGTGAAGGCACCGCCGACCGCATCGAACACGACGTCGATCCCTTCGGGTGCCGCCTGCTTGAGCGCCTCGCGCCAGTCAGCCTGTGTGTAATCCACCACCGCGTCCGCGCCATGCGCGATGCAGAGACTGCGCTTGTCCACCGTCGATGCTGCGGCGACCACCCGTGCCCCCAGCATCTTCCCGACCTGAACCGACGCCAGCCCGACGCCGCCCGACGCACCCAGCACCAGCAGCGTCTCGCCGGGCTGCAGAGCGCCGCGATCCTCGAGACCATGCAGCGCCGTGCCGTAGGCGATCCCCGCGGCGGCGGCGAGCGTTCGATCGAGTTCCGGCGAGACCTTCAGCACGCCGCGCGCATTCACCACGGCCTCTTCGGCAAAGCCACCGAACACGCCGGCAGCCGCCACCACATCCCCCGGCTTGATGTGCTCGACCCGCTCGCCGGCGGCGATCACCTCGCCCACGATCTCACCGCCCGGAGAGAACGGCAGCGGCGGGCGAACCTGGTATTTGCCCTGGACGATCAGCGCGTCGAGAAAATTGACGCCGCACGCCTCGACGCGGATCTTAACCTCGCCAGGTCCCGGAGCCGGAGATGGCACGTCCTCGACCCGCAGATCCGACAGCGGGCCGAAGGCCCGGCACAGCAACGCCCGCATCGGCGCCGCCGATCAGGCCGCCGGCTGAGCGGCCGCGCGCCGGTCCCGCGCGCGCACAATCCGGCGCTTCAGCGCCTTGGCCTCCTCGGGAAGATTCCGGTTCGAGGTCCCGATCAGGAACGCGTCGAGACCGCCGTTATGCTCGATCGTCCGGAGCGCGTTCGTTGTCAGCCGCAGATGCACCTGTCCGCCAAGCGCGTCCGACACCAGCGAGGCCTGCTGCAGGTTGGGCAGGAAACGGCGGCGAGTCTTGTTGTTGGCATGGCTGACATTGTTGCCTGTCAGCACACCCTTGCCCGTGATCTGGCAGCGGCGTGACATGAGATGAACCTTAGTCAAACGGAAGCAGGATGTATGACGATCGCGCCATCAAAGGTCAAGATCGCCGCTTCATGCACGGCCGTGCGATGGCGTCTCCGACACATGTCCGAAATCACCCGACCGAACCGACTCACGCGCCTGGTCCAGCACGTTCAGCAGGGCAGCATTCCCTATCGACCTTGCCACGAGTCCCATCGAACCGCCGAGCAACGCGGATGCGATCGCAAGCGGCGGCAGCTTCTTCTCCAGCAGATGCTGGATCACCCGATCGACCATCTCGCCGGCCTGACTGAGTTCCTGCGGCAGTTCGTCCGGATCAAGTCCCGTCGCCATAACCATTTCCTCCTGTGCCGCACCCTTCTCAGACAGGCACGTTCTCCTCGGCCGCCTCCGCCTGGACACGCCACATCGTGGCGTACAGGCCGTCCGCCAACAGCAGACCGGCATGGGTGCCGCGCTCGACCACCGCACCCTGGTCCAGCACCAGGATCTCGTCGGCATCCACCACAGTGGACAACCGGTGCGCGATCACCAGCGTCGTTCGGCGCGCGGAGACCGCCTTCAGCGCCGCCTCGATCTCGCGCTCGGTCGCCGTGTCGAGCGCGCTCGTGGCCTCGTCGAGGATCAGCACGCGCGGATCCTTCAGGATCGTTCGCGCGATCGCCACGCGCTGCTTCTCGCCACCCGACAATTTCAGCCCGCGCTCGCCGACCCGTGTCTCGTATCCCTCGGGCAGCGAGACGATGAAATCGTGCACCTGCGCCAGCCGCGCGGCCTGCTCGATCTGGTCCTGGCTCGCGCCGATGCGGCCATAGGCGATGTTGTAGCGGACCGTGTCATTGAACAGCACGGTATCCTGCGGCACGACGCCGATCGCGGCCCGCAAGCTCGTCTGCGACACATCGCGCAGATCGGCGCCGTCGATCGTCACCGCTCCTTCCGTCACGTCGTAGAACCGGAACAGCAACCGGCTGATCGTCGACTTGCCGGCCCCTGTCGGCCCCACGATCGCGAGCTTGCCGCCAGCCGGCACCGCGAACGACACGCCGCGCAGGATCTCCCGATCCGGCCGATATCCGAAACGCACGTTCTCGAACCGCACCAGGGCTGGCGGCGCGGCCGACAGATGCCCCTCCAGCACCGCCGCCCCCGGGCGGTCCGACACCTCCTGCGGCTCGGATAACAACCGGAACATCTGCTCGACATCGACAAAGCTCTGCCGCAGCGTGCCGTAGACGAAGCCAAGGAAGTTCAACGGCAGATAGAGTTGCATCAGATAGGTGTTCACCAGCACGAACTTGCCGACCGACAGGTGGCCCGCCACCACGCCGCGAGCCGCCATCAGCATTACCGCCGCCAGTGCCACCGAGATGATCACCTGCTGGCCGATATTGAGCGCGTTCAGCGACACCTGCGTCCGCACGGCGGCTCGCTCGTAGCGCTGCTGCGCCTCATCGAACCGGCGCGCCTCGTGCGCCTCGTTGCCGAAATATTTCACCGTCTCGTAGTTCAGCAGGCTGTCGATCGCCTTGCTGCTCGCCTCGCTGTCGACCTCGTTCATCGCGCGCCGGATCTTCATCCGCCACGTCGTGAAGCCGAGCGTGAACCCGATATAGGCAACGATCGCCACCATCACGACGAGCGCGAACCGCCAGTCCGTCTTCACCCAGATGAAGCCCGCGACCAGCACCGCCTCGACCAGCGTCGGCACGATGTTGAACACGCCGAGCCGCAGGATCGCCTCGATGGCGATCTGGCCCCGCTCGATCGCCCGGCTGATTCCGCCGGTCTGCCGGTCGAGGTGGAACCGCAGCGACAACGAGTGCAGGTGCCTGAATGTCTGCAGGGACACGCGCCGGACGATCCGCTGCTTGACCCGCGCGAACACCGCGTCGCGCAGTTCCCCGAACGCCCCGGACGCGATCCGCAGGCCCCCGTATGCCAGGATCAGGGCCACCGGCACCACCAGCATCTGCGCCCGTCCGGCATGATGCGACAGCACGTCGATCGACCGCGCGTAATAGATCGGTACCATCACCGTCGCCAGCTTCGCAGCGATCAGGAACAACATCGCGCCGACCACCCGGGCGCGCGTTGCGATGTCGCCTTTCGGCCACAGGTAGGGCAACAGGCTGCGAATGCTGCCGTTCGGAGCCTGGCTCGAACCATCCTCGCCGCCGGCCAGGGACGCATGTGGAGTGAACGTGCTGCGCTGGACGCGTCGATGAGCGGTCATGCCGCCGATGTGGCATTCGGCGCGACGGTTGCAAAGAAGCGAGACGCAAAGGACGCCCGACCCAATGACTGACGAGGGAGACCTTCGGCGTCACTTCGACCGATGCAACAACACCACGCTGCCAGGTGGCCGCCATCCGCTTCGCCTTGGCGCGCACCCGGTCGGCTATGTCGAGCCGTCGCTCGCCGGCGGGTTGCTATCGGACCTCCTCCCGCTCGAACCCGATGGCACCATCGAGATCGACGCGACGACGCTCCGCCGCGCCGCGCATCTCCTCGCGGACGCCGGCCTGATCGTGCTCCGTGACGAAATGTTCGATGTCCGCGCAAGCGAGGACGGCCCTGTCCTCGCCACGCTGGACCGCGGCGCGCTGCCCAATTTCGGCATCGCGGCGACCGGGGTCCATCTCAACGGCCTCGTCGAGCGGGGCGGCGAAACCTTCCTCTGGATCGCGCGCCGCGCCGCCGACAAGCTGCTCGATCCGGGCAAGCTCGACCATCTCGCCGCCGGCGGCGTTCCCGCCGGACTGACACCCTTCGGCACCCTGGCCAAGGAAGCTGCCGAGGAATGCGGTCTCACCCGCGCCCAGATCGCGACCGCCTGCGAGGTCGCGACCATCCGCTACGCGATGCAGCGGCCCGAAGGGCTACGTCGCGACGTTCTGCGTTGCTACGACATCGTCCTTCCCGCGACCTGGCAACCGGTCGCCCACGACGGCGAGGTCGAGACTTTCGAGCTCTGGCCGCTCGCGCGCGCCTTCGAGACGGTCCGCGACACCGACGACTTCAAGTTCAACGTCAACCTCGTCCTGATCGACCTGTTCATGCGACGGGGCCTCCTCGACGACACGCTCAAACCGCGACTGGACGGCATCAGGCCTTGAAGCGCTTCGAGAACAGGGTAGTGCTCGTGACAGGCGCCGCGCGCGGCATCGGCTTGGCGATCGCCGACGCCTTCACCCGAGAGGGCGCGCAGGTCGCAGCCGCCGACCTCGACGGCACCCCGACGCCGTTCGCGATGACGCTCACGATGGATGTCACCAGCGAGGACGACGTCGAGCGAGGCGTCGCCGCCATCGTCGAGCGCTTCGGCCGCATCGACATCCTCGTCAGCAATGCCGGCATCCAGATCATCGCGCCGGTGCACGAGCTGGCGTTCACCGACTGGAAGCGCCTCCTCGCCGTCCATCTCGACGGCGCGTTCCTCACCACCAGAGCCTGCCTGCCGCACATGTATGCCCACGGCCAGGGCGCGATCGTCTATCTGGGCTCGGTCCATTCCAAGGTCGCATCGAAACTCAAGGCGCCCTACGTCACCGCCAAGCACGGTCTGCTGGGCCTCTGCCGCACCGTCGCCAAGGAGGGCGCGGAGCATGGCGTTCGTGCCAACGTCGTCTGCCCCGGCTTCGTCCGCACGCCGCTCGTCGACCGCCAGATCCCCGAGCAGGCCGCGTCCCTCGGTATCTCCGAGGACGAGGTCGTGCGCGACATCATGCTCGGCCAGACGGTCGACGGCATTTTCACCAGCCTCGACGACGTTGCCGAGGCCACCCTGTTCCTCGCCGGCTTCGGAACCATGGCGATGACCGGCCAGTCCCTGCTGGTCACCCACGGCTGGCACATGGACTGAGGCATCGCTCAGTGCGGGATCATCCAGGGGAACAGGAACTGCTGGCACACCGTGATGAAGGCCACCACCAGCGTCAGCGCCACGCTGTGCTTGAAGGTCTTGGAGAAGATCAGCCCCTCTTGCCCCTTCAGCACGGTGACTGATGCTCCGGTCGAGATGTTCTGCGGCGAGATCATCTTACCCATCACACCGCCGGATGAATTGGTCGACGCGAACAGGATCGGGTTGAGCCCCAACTGATGCGCCGCCACCACCTGCAGGTTGCCGAACAGCGCGTTGCCGGACGTGTCGCTCCCGGAGAGGGCGACCGCGATCCAGCCCAGGAAGGCCGACGCCACCGTGAACAGCAACCCGAGATGCGATGCCGCGTCGCCGAGCGTGTAGGTCATCCCGGCGTAATTCATCAGGTAAGCCAGCCCCATGATCAACGAGACCGTCATCACCGCGAGCCGCACCTGGCGCCAGGTCTTCACGACACAGTCCAGATAGGCAAGCGGGCTGAGCCGGAAGATCAAGGCCGCCACGATGTTGGCGATCAGGATCGACGTCCCCGTCGCCAGCGGCTGGAACACCCACACCGCTGCATAGGGCTTGTTGAACAACGTGATGAACACCGCCTTGTCGAGACTGGGCCACGGGATCTTCTGCTGGCCGACGAGGTAGAGCTGCAGGTGGGTCCAGACCACGACGATCACGCTCACCAGGATCCACGGGATCCAGCCCTGCCAGGGCGAGATCGGCGTCGCGGCGGCGCTCACCGAGCGCGGCATCGCGCGCGGCATCGAGGCCGCCTGCAGGCTTGCCGCGAACCGGTCGTCCCTGGCAGGCCGCCAGACCTGCAGGAACCCCACCGTGATCAGCAGCGAGCCGAGCGAGGCCGCGACATCGGTCAGCCGGTAGTCGGCGAAGTTCGAGACGCTGAACTGGATCAGGGCAAAGCTGCCGCCCGCCACCAGCAGCAACGGCCAGAGCGCCTTGACCGAACGCCGGCCGCCGAACACCGCCATGACATAGAACGGCAGGATCAGGGCCAGGACCGGCAACTGCCGTCCCACCATCGCCCCCAGCACGGTATCGGACTGGTGCGTCACCTGCCCGAGCACCGTGATCGGGATGCCGAGCGCGCCATAGGCAACGGGGGCCGTGTCAAAGATCAGCGTGTAGGTCAGTGCCTCGAGCGGCGACCAGCCCACCAGGATCAGCAGCGAGCTCGAGATCGCGATCGTCGAACCGAATCCCGCGATCCCCTCCAGCAACGCCCCGAAGCAGAACCCCACGACGATCAGCACCACCCGCCGGTCGGCCGGCAAGTGTTCGAGGATCCATTGCCTGAACGCGTCGAACCGGCCCGACGTCACCGCGACGTTATAAAGAATGAGCGCATTGAACGCGATCCACATCACCGGCCAGAGCGCGAACACGATCCCCGCCGCGACGCTGTCGAGCGCGAGCCTCGCCGGCATCCGCCAGACCGCCACCGCCAGCAACACGCCCACCAGCAGGCCGCCGAGCGACGCCTGCCAGGCCGGCCGCCGCAGGACGCCGAGCATCACCAGCACGGTCAGGATCGGCAGGCTCGCCATCAGGAACGACGCAAACAAACTGCCGCCGACGGGCGTCAGGAGTTGATGGAACAAATCGTCCCCCATGGTTTCTTGCCGCCCAAGCCGATCGAAGAGCGTCCGCCGAGGCAGAAATTTCTTAAGGGAACAGAGCCGACGGCGGCCGGAGAATCAACAACAGTCGCGTTCGCCCGCCGGTCCCGGTCAGACGTCGAACGTCACGCCCTGCGCCAGTGGCAGTGCCGTCCCGTAGTTCACCGCGCTCGTCATCCGCCTCATGTAGGCCTTCCAGCTATCGGAGCCCGACTCGCGGCCGCCGCCGGTCTCCTTCTCGCCGCCGAAGGCGCCGCCGATCTCCGCACCCGAGGTTCCCATATTGACGTTGGCAATGCCGCAGTCCGATCCGGACGCCGACAGGAACCGCTCCGCCTCCCTGAGATCGTTGGTGAAGATCGACGACGACAGACCTTGCGGCACATTGTTCTGTAGCGCGATCGCCTCGTCGAGAGTCCCAACCGTCACGACATACAGCAGCGGCGCGAACGTCTCGCGCAGCATCGGGCCCGACTGGCGCGGCATGGAGATCAGCGCCGGTCGCGCGTAGACCCCCTGCTCGCGTCCGGCGACCGTGATCCGTTCTCCCCCGACCACCGTGGCCCCTTCGCCGCGCGCCTCCTCGATCGCATCCCTCATCGCGTCGAACGCCGCCTCGTCGATCAGCGGCCCGACCAGCGTCCCGGTCACCAGCGGATCGCCCACCGAGACGCGCCGATACACCGACTCCAGCCGCTCGAGCAGCATCTCGTGCAGCTCGGACAGCACGAACAGCCGGCGCAACGACGTGCATCGTTGGCCCGCCGTCCCCATCGCCCCGAACGCGATCGCCCGGACCGCAAGGTCGACGGAGGCCGACCGGCAGACGATCGAGGCGTTGTTGCCGCCCAGCTCGAGGATCGCGCGCGCGAACCGCGCCGCCAGGATGGGCGCCACGGCCCGGCCCATGCGCGTCGATCCCGTCGCCGACACCACCGCCACCCGGCGATCGGCAGCCAGCGCCTCGCCCGCCTCCGCGCCGCCGAGCACGACCGTCGCGAGCCCCGCCGGCGCGTCGCCGAAGCGAGCCAGCGCGCGACGCATCAGGCCATCGACCGCGAGGGCGCAGAGCGGCGTCTTCTCCGACGGCTTCCATACCACCGGATCGCCGCACACCAGGGCGAGCGCCGCGTTCCACGACCAGACCGCGACCGGAAAGTTGAACGCCGAGATGATCCCGACCACGCCCGCTGGATGCCACTGCTCGAGCATCCGATGGTCGGGCCGCTCGCTCGGCATGACGAGACCGTGCAGTTGCCGCGACAGTCCCACAGCGAAATCGCAGATGTCGATCATCTCCTGCACCTCGCCGAGGCCCTCGGAGACGATCTTGCCCGCCTCGATCGAGACGAGACGCCCAAGATGCGTTTTCGCCGCCCGCAGCTCCTCGCCGAGCAGGCGGACCAGCTCGCCGCGCCGGGGCGCCGGGACTTGCCGCCACGCGCCAAAGGCAGCCGAGGCCGCCTGCACCGCCCGATCCATCGCGTCGACGCCGCCGAACGCGACATGCCCGATCACCTCGCCAGAGATCGGCGTGCGGACCTCAACCGGACCCGCCGGCACCACGCCCCCGCACCCCTCGATCGCGCACGCCGTCTCCTCGGACAAATTCATCATCGAACCTCTCGCTCATGATACGACCCGACTCCACGTCGAGATCCGCGCCCAAGGCCGCCGATCGGCCTCCTGGCGCCTAGCTTGGGCGCCCCGCTGCGGCAGCGGCCTCCGGCCGAAAGACCGTTCGGTAGGCGTTTGCCTGTTATCTCGTCGCCGAACGCTTCATCGCCGGCATGTTCATGGCGCACGACGTTCACTGTCCAGGTTGACGTCTTGGCACGCTGCTTGCCCGCTTCGCATCGCGAGGCGATGGGAGCAATCGCCGAAGCCAGGGAGTGTCCTATGCCCGCAGTCGATTATCCCAAGCACAAAGCCGGAGACGCGCTCGTCGATTATGAGGAAAAAGTCTTCGAGGACGTCAAGGCCGAACCTGGCCAGAAGGCGCTCGTCGCCTTCCACACTGTCGCGTTCGAGGGATCGATCGGCCTGGTCAATCTGCTCCAGGCGACCCGTCTGCAGCGCAAGGGCTTCGAGACCTCGGTCCTGCTCTACGGCCCCGGTGTGACGCTCGCGATCATGCGCGGCTTCCCCCGCCTCGGCGACGAGGCCTTTCCGGGCCATCAGAATTTCAACAACCAGCTCAAGAAGTTCATGGAAGAGGGCGGCAAGGTCTACGCGTGCCGTTTCTCGCTTCAGGCCCTGTATGGCCACGGCGAACCCTCGCTGATGGAGGGTGTGCGCCCGATCAATCCCCTCGACGTCCTTGACTGCTTGCTCCTGCACAAGCGCGACAACGCGTTCGTCCTCGATACCTGGACCGTCTGAACACACCATGACGCGCCCCACATCAGGCGCTTTGACGATACGGGCCGCCGCAATCCAGCTCGCGCCGGTGCTCGAGAACGCGACCGGAACGGTCGAGAAAGTCTGCAACGCGATCGGCGATGCGGCGACCCGCGGCGTCGAACTCGCGGTCTTCCCGGAAAGCTTCGTCCCCTACTACCCATACTTCTCCTTTGTCCGGCCACCCGCCGCAATCGGGGCCGAGCATCTCCGCCTCTACGAGAACGCGCCCACGGTGCCGGGCCCCGCGATCGATGCCATCATCGACGCCGCCCGCACGGCGGCCATGGTCGTCGTTCTCGGCATCAACGAGCGCGATCACGGCACGCTGTACAACGCGCAGTTGATCATCGACTCCGACGGCAGCCTCAGGCTCAAGCGGCGCAAGATCACGCCCACCTACCACGAGCGCATGATCTGGGGCCAAGGCGACGGCGCCGGACTAGCCGTCGTCCACACCACGGCCGGCCGCGTCGGCGCGCTCGCCTGCTGGGAGCATTACAACCCGCTCGCCCGCTACACCCTCATGGCCCAGCACGAGGAAATCCACGCGGCCCAATTTCCCGGCTCGCTCGTGGGCCAGATCTTCGCCGATCAGATGGAAGTCACCATCCGTCATCACGCGCTCGAGTCCGGCTGCTTCGTGGTCAATTCCTGCGGCTGGCTGACCGACGACCAGGTCGCGTTCGTCACCAGGGACATCCCGGATGCAGAGCGGGCGCCTCTCACCGGAGGCGTGCGCGGCGGTTGCTTTACCGCCATCGTCTCCCCCGAGGGCAGGCTGCTCGGCACACCGATCACAGCGGGCGAAGGCATGGTCATCGCCGACCTCGACATGACGCTCATCACCAAGCGAAAGCGGATGATGGACAGCGTCGGCCACTACGCCAGACCGGAACTGCTCAGTCTCCAGCACGACATCAGGCCCGCCCGCACCAGGAGTGCCCATGAGCCTTCCAGCCTCGATCCCTCACGCGAGCCGCATGCTGATCACGGAGCTCCAGTCGTTCGGGATGCGGCTGACTGACGAGGCCGCCTCGGGCAGCCGCCGCGGGGGTGCCGGCCCCTCGGATCACCGCGCCGTCACCATCGCCGGCCAGACGATCATGGTCCCGATCCACACCGCGCAGGCGACGCGCTCGCCGTTCGCCGCCGACGCGTCCGGCGACCTCTCGCGCGACGGAATGCCGATCGCCACCATCGCATTCCCGCCGCAGCCTCGTTTCTACCGCCTGCAGACCTTCGACGGTATTCCCTACTGGAAGATCGCCCTCCTGCATGGACGCGACGTGCTGGCCACCACCGTGCTTCAGGAGTGCATTCGATATCGTGACCGCGCGACAGCCTGCCAGTTCTGCGCCATCGGCCAGAGCCTGCTGACCGGCCGCACCATCGCCCACAAGACGCCTTCGCAGCTCGCCGAGGTCGCGCGCGCCGCCGTCCTTCTCGACGGTGTCCGCCACATGGTGCTCACCACCGGCACGCCCAACCTCGCCGACCGTGGTGCCGCGGTGCTCGCCGACAGTGCCGCCGCTATCAAGGCCGCCATCGACCTGCCGATCCAGGCGCAGTGCGAGCCTCCGCGGGACCACGCCTGGTTCGAGCGCCTCCGCGCGGCCGGTGTGGACAGCCTCGGCATGCATCTCGAGGCCGCGACCGACGAAGTCCGGCGCCGAATCATGCCAGGCAAGGCAACCATCCCGATCGACCGGTATCTCGAGGCCTTCGCCGCGGCCGTCGAGATCTTCGGCCGCGGGCAAGTCAGCACCTACATCCTCGCCGGCCTCGGCGACACGCCGGACGATATCCTCGATCTGTCCCGGCGCCTGATCGAGCTCGGCGTCTATCCCTTTGTCGTCCCGTTCGTCCCGATCTCGGGCACGCCTCTCGAGAACCATCCCGCTCCGACCCCGGCCCTCATGGCAGCCATCCTGGCGCCACTCGGCCGAATGCTTGCCGTCGCCCGGCTCCTCTCGTCCGACATCAAGGCCGGCTGCGGCAAATGCGGCGCCTGCTCCAGCCTCTCGACCTACGAGAAGATCGCCGCATGAACCTCTACACCGACCCGATCGTCCCGTTCCGACCAGCCGACTTCCAGGTCAAGCGCGCCGAGACGCCCTTCGAGATCCTCGGCCACCATCGCCTCAGGCACCAGACCTTCGTCATCGAACAGCTTCTGTTCGAGCGTGACGATCGTGATGCCAACGACGATGTCGCGATCCCGATCGTTGCCGTCTCCTGCCTGCTCGGTGATCCCGACGAGGTGATGGGTGCCGTGCGCATCCACGAGCCATCGGCCGGCCAGTGGTGGGGATCACGCCTCGCCGTCGCCTCCCACCTGCGCGGCGCCGCGCAACTCGGCGCCGAATTGATCCGTTTCGCCGTCGGCACCGCGCATGCCGAGGGATGCACGAGCTTCCGCGCCCACGTCCAGTCGCAGAACGTTCCGCTGTTCGAGAGTCTTGCTTGGCGGACGATCTACAAACTCGTGCTGCACGGCCGTCCACACGCGCTGATGCAGGCCGAGCTCTCCCGCTACCCGCCCATCTCGCTGCCGACGATCCGCCACCTGCCGCTCGTGAGCCCGGCGAGCCGGCCGGCTCGCCGGGCCGCCTGATGCCGCTCGACGCCACCATGCTGCGCGCCTCGCGCGGCATCGTCCACAAGACCAGCATCGCGCCGGTGCTCGCGCGCCTTGGCATCGATGGCCGCCCCGACATCGGTGTCGGCGATGATTGCGCCGTCATCGCGGACGGGGACGGCTTCCTGCTTCTCGCCATCGAGGGCTTCCTCAACGAATTCGTCGCCGGCGACCCCTGGTTTGCCGGTTACTGCGGCGTGATGGTCAATGCGAGCGACGTCGCCGCGATGGGCGGCAGGCCGATCGCTGTCGTCGACGCTCTCTGGAGCGAAAGCGACGCGGCCGCCTCGCCCATCCTCGACGGTCTCGCCGCCGGCGCGCGCGCCTACGGCATCCCGATCGTCGGCGGCCACACCAACACCCGCAACGACCGCGGCCAACTGTCTGTCGCCATTCTCGGCCGCGCCAGCCGCCTGATCACCAGCTTCGCTGCCGAGCCCGGGCAGGTCCTGCTCGCCACGATCGACCTGCGCGGCCGCCTGCGCACGCCTGCTCCGTGGTGGGATGCAAGCAGCCACGTCACCGACCCGGGCCGTCTGCGTGCCGACCTCGAGATCCTGCCCGCCCTCGCCGAGACCGGCCTGGTCGGCGCCGGCAAGGACATCAGCATGGGCGGCCTGATCGGCACCGCCCTCATGTTCGCCGAAGCCTCCGGTGTCGGTCTTGCGTTCGATCCCGATCGTGTACCTCGCCCGGACCACGTCGAAGTGGCGCTCTGGCTCACCTGCTTTCCGAGCTTCGGCTACCTGCTCACCGCGCGATCCACCGACGCGGGCGCCATCATCGCCCGTTTCGCCGCACGTGGCATCGATTGCGCCGCGATCGGCGTCTGCGACGACAGCCGCCTGGTCCGCCTCGCCACCGGCGAGATCATCTGGGACTTCAATCGCGACACCCTCATCGGGTGCCGCCCGATCGCTTCTGTCTAGATCCCCCGTGCAGGTCGGCCTTTTCGCCCATTCGACCAATCCGCGCGGCGGCGTCGTCCATGCGCTCGAGCTGGCCGAGGCCCTGACCGGTCTCGGCCACCGCGCGACGATACTCGCACCCGCCATCGACGGGCGCGGGTTCTTCCGTCGCACCACCGCCCGGCAGCACACCATTCCCGCAGTCCGCTGCTCCGACCTGCCCGACCTTGTCGCCACACGCATCATCGAGATCGCGGACCATGTTCTCGATCATCCCGAATACAAGTTCGATGTCTGGCACGCTCACTGCTCGATCACGGCCAATGCGCTCGCGCGGCTCAAACGGTTCGGACGAATCGACAGCTTCGCGCGAACCGTCCATCACCTCGACCACTTCACCGACCCTCGACTCGCCGCCTGGCAGCGAATCGGCATCGAGGAAGCCGACCAGGTCCTGACCGTCAGCCGGCGCTGCCAGGCATGCCTGAGGCAGACCTACGGGGTCGAGGCCGCCTGCATCGGCAACGGCGTCGACCGGTCGCGCTTCGCGCCGAACGGCGACGACGATGGCGCGCTGCGTGTGCGCCTCGACCTCGTCGAGCACGATGCGAGAGAGCCGCCATTCCCGATCTATCTCGCTGTCGGCGGCATCGAAGCGCGCAAGAACACGACCGCGATCCTGCGCGCCTTCCTGCGCATCCACGCCGACCTTCCAGCCGCAAGGCTGATCGTGGCGGGCGGCGCGAGCCTGCTCGACCACAGCGCGGCGCGCGGTGAGTTCGACGTCGTCCTCGCCCACTCGGACGCCGTTACTCTTGCCGGCGTCATCGACGATGATGCGATGCCCGCGCTCTACCGAGTGGCCGACGCCCTCGTCTTTCCGTCGCTCGTCGAAGGTTTCGGTCTGTGTCCGCTCGAGGCGATGGCCTGCGGCACGCCCACCATCGTCTCCGACATTGCCCCGTTCAGCGAACATTTCGAGCGGCATGAAACGATCTGGGCCAACCCGCACGACGTCTCCTCGATCGAGGCCGCCATGCGCATGGCGCTCGATCCCCCAACCCGCGCGCGCCTGAGCCTCTCCGGTCCCGGAACCGCCTCGCGCTTCGCCTGGTCCGACGTCGCCTACCGCCATCTCGAACTCTATCGCACGAGCGCCCGAGCCCATGCCTGAAATGCTCTTCCGTCTCCGCTGGCCAGACGCCAGCGAGACCACGCACTATTCGCCGTCGCTGGTGATCGAGGAGCATTTCTCCCCGGGCCAGTCCTATGAGCTTGGCGACTTCCTGGCGCGCAGCCGGGCCGCGCTGCGGGTCGCGAGCGATCGCGTCGAGGCGAAATACGGCATGCCCTGCAATCGCGCGATCGCGCAGTCAGACGCCATCGGACGGCTTGGCGCCGCCTTCGACGGCGGCCGGGTCACCATCCTCGCCTTCCATCGCCCGGACCGGGAAGCCGCGCGATGAACGCGTCAACCAAGCGCCACCTGCCGGCCACCCTTCCAGCGCAGACCGGGATCGTCGTCATCGGCGCCGGCCAGGCGGGACTTTCCATGAGCTGGCAACTCAAGCAGCGCGCCATTCCCCACGTGGTCGTCGACCGGAACGCGCCCGGCCATGCATGGCGCGCGGAGCGATGGGACACGTTCTGCCTGGTCACCCCGAATTGGCAATGCCAGCTTCCCGGCTTCCCTTACGCCGGCAATGATCCGCACGGTTTCATGCCGCGTGACGACATCGTGGCCTACCTCGAATCCTACGCGGCCTCCTTCGGTCCGCCATTGCACACGGGCGTCGAGGTCAATCGCGTCGGCTGCCAGCCGTCCGGCGGCTTCCTGACCGAAACCACCGCCGGGCCCATCCGCTCCGAGGGGGTCGTTGTCGCGACAGGCGGCTATCACGATCCGGTCACGCTCCCGGCCGCCCATACGCTCGATGCGGCGATCCTCCAGATCGACGCCTCGGACTACAAGAACCCCGCACAGATGCCGCGAGGCGCGATCCTCGTCGTCGGCAGCGGTCAGTCCGGCTGCCAGATCGCCGAGGATCTGCATCTCGCCGGTCGCATCACCCATCTCTGCGTCGGCGAGGCGCCCCGGGTCGCCCGCCGCTATCGCGGCCGTGACGTCGTGGAGTGGCTTCACCTGATGAGCTTCTACGACATGCCCGTCGAGAACCATCCGCTTCGTGAAGGCGTGCGCGACAACACCAACCACTACGTGACCGGCCGCGACGGCGGTCGCGACATCGACTTGCGCGCGCATGCATCGAGCGGCATGCACCTGCATGGCCGCCTCGCCGAGGCGCACGGCACCGCCATTCGTTTCGATCCGGATCTCGGCGCGAACCTCGACCGGGCTGACGCCAGCAACGAGGCCATCAAGCGCTCGATCGATACATGGATCGCCAAGAACGATGTCGATGCTCCGATCGAACCGCTCTATCAGCCTCTCTGGCATCCTCCGGCCGATCTGAAGCTGACGCTCGATACACGGCAGGACGGCATCGCCAGCGTCGTATGGTGTGTCGGCTACCGGATGAATTTCGACTGGATCGACGCGCCGATCTTTGACGAGAAGCACCGACCACGCCACACCAGGGGCGTGACCGATGTCGAAGGCCTTTATTTCCTTGGACTGCCCTGGCTGCACACCTGGGGCTCGGGCCGCTTCTCCGGAGTTGCGCGCGACTCCGAACATCTCGTCGGCCATATCATGGCCAGTGCGCGCGGCGAGCCACGACCTGTCATGTCGTCCCCGTCGAAAACACGTTCCGCGTCGTCAACTGACCAACCGTCACGCCATCGAGGATGATCGTCGCCCCGTTCACCAAATGCAGCGTCGTGGCGCCGCCTGCCTCGGTGGCCGCCTGCAACGAAGCGGCTGCCGCATCCTGGCCGAAGCCGAAGAGTGTGATCGTGTTGTCCGCGTTCGCACTGAAATCCTTGATTGTCATCTTTGTCGCGGGACCGGAGCCATCCTCGAACAGATCGAATGCATTCGCAGCCGAGCCGATGCCACCGACCATCGTCACGCTTCCGGCGCCGCCCACCATCGTGTCGCCGCCCGTTCCGCCGATCAGCGACGCGTTGCCCGAACCAGCCCAGAATTGATTGCCGCCGCTGGCCAAGCCGCCATCCAGCGTGACGTTCCCGCCGTCGCAGTAGCGCGGATCATTCGCCACGAACACATTGTCATGCGCCTGACTGGTCAGGATGATGTTGGCGCCGCTCGCGCCGTACAGTGTGTCGTTGCCCGCCGCTTGACTCCCGGCAATCGTGACCGAACCTCCGACGCCGACGAATTTCAGCGTGCCATTCTCCTCGTTGTACCTCGTGCCGCCCGCGCCGCCATGCACGGTGGTATCGCCATAGGCATTGATCGTCGTGACCGAGGAACTCGATCCCTGCACGGTCGCACCCGTGCTTGCGTTGATCACCGTCCCGGCGCCCGCGCTGTCGTCGACCAGCAGCGTGCTCGAACCGTAGCCGCCATTGATCGTCGCACTTCGACCGCCGACCGAAACCGTGTCATGCCCCGATCCGGCCTGCACCAGATCGGTGCCTTCGGAGTAGACGACCGAATTGCCCGATCCCAGGAAGATCTGATTGGCACCGCTCCCGAGCGCGATCGTATCGCTTCCGTTCCCTGCGACGACGATGTCTTTGCCAGCGCCGCCCACGATGAGCGCGTCACTGTCTCCCGTATACGAGAGGTTCGTGCCGTCGCCCGCGATCACCGACGACGCACCGGCATTGTCGCTGATCGCGACGTCGCCGAGAGCGTTCGGCAGCATCAGGACATGCGGTCCCGTTTCGCCAAGCACGTTCAAACCGGCCGCACCGGTCTGGGCGCCGGTCGATCCGAGCAGGTCGAGATGAGCGCGCGCGAAGCTGTTCCCGGTAATCGTGATGTTGCTATCGGTCGGCACATTGAAGTGGATTGTGTCGCCCACGATCATCGGCGCCACGGCGTTGACGACGATCCCCGTATCGATCCCTGGCGCCGATAGAAGCGTCGCCGGATCGAGAACGGCACCAGAACGGTCCACGACCGTCGAACCGTTCAATGTCAGCCCGACCACCTTCAAGTCAGCCGATTGATCGCCTTGCGCCACGGTGGTCGTGAAGGTCAGCGCGCCCGCATCAGTGACGCCGGAAAACAATGCTCGGCCGCCGTCGCTGAGCGACAAGGTCTCCGTTCCGCCCGCCTGCGTCAACGCGCTCGAGCCGGTGAGGTTGAACGTCACCGTCGCACCAACCCCGAGCGGGCCTGTCTCGCTCGCCGAAGCCGTCACGTCCGACACGTCGACCAGGACCGGCATCGCCGCCGTCGCCCCCCCGACGATCGAGACCACTTGCGAGGCGGGATGCGTGATCGCGATGGACAAATCGCGCGTGACCATTGGATGAGCAACGTCGAGCGTGATCGATGACCCGGTCGATGCCTCGATTCCGATATATTCCCCGGTCAGGCTCCATTTTGACAGGTCAAGAACCGCGCTGCCCGCGCCGGGATCGGCGCCCGCGAGCCACTGCGTCATCTGCGCGACCGCACTGCTGAGATCGATCCTGACAGCGTGCATGGGACCGCCGTCCGGATTGCCAGGCAAATATTGGTTTCCTTCCGAACCCGGGACGACGTTGTAGATGTTGCCGCCCGGTGTTCCGAAGCTCGCGTACGCCTTGGAAGATCCGCCCGCCACGGCGAGTTCCACCTGGAGGAACATCGAGATCGTGGGCAGGCGCGGATCGTAATTCGCGGCGTCGTAGCGATTGAAGGCAACCGTGAAGCAGTTGGCAGCCGATGCACCGTCGACCGGGCCGAAATTGCTTGCCGCCGCGATGCGTTCGTCGGCCGTGAAAATCACCTGCTTGTCGAACGAGAAAGAGGCTGGTGGCGTCACACCCGTCTCGAGGTTGAGGTCCTGCAGATTGCCGTTCCCGTCCGTCAGGGCGTAGGTGTAGTCGCCCGGCGTCCCGAACACGGTCACGGCCGAATCTCCGGCCTGCCAGCCATAGGCCGCCTGACCAAGCACAGGGTCGACGATGGGCGGCGCAACGCTCACCGCGGCGGGATCGAACCAAGCCCCCGGGTTCCACTGGGTGAGATGCCAATCCGCCGATACTGGACCCGGAATGCCTGGCAGAACCGGGTTGAGATCTTCCGTGATCCCGGTGACTTGGCCGTCATTGAAAGCAAGGCGCGGTCCGTCCACCGACGGGTCGGTCCACGCGGTCTGGATGTCGGCGCCGTCGAGGGCTTCGCCCCCGGCAAGGGTGCTTTGGGTCATGCGAGATTTTCTCCTGACCCAACAAAATTAGCCGAGCATCCTCAACAAATAGTTAAGCTGGCAACGATCTCCTCATGACAATGACTATGACCGTAATGAACTGCACCGCGTCAGGGAAACAGCGCCTTGATGACTGCCGCGCACGACGCGCTGCGTTCCGCCGACGTCAGCACGTTCGTAGTCGTCGCCAGCGTGACCAGGTTGCACCCGGCAGACGTATCGACGTCGGCATAGATCGACTGCCCCTTCTCCCCGGAATGGCCGGTGACACTGCCTGCCGCCGAGAAGGCGACCGTATCGACAGGCGAGGCGGTCCAGAGAAGATCATGCAGCGCGACCGGAAATCCATCCAGCGTGTCGAGCCCGCTCGCGCGCAGCGTCTGCTCGATCGTGGTCGTCTGCGTCGCACTGCCGTCCGGCGCGATCACCTCGTCAAAGGCCGCCTTGAGCGGATAACTCTGGTCGTCCACGCTCTTGAAGACGCCCAGCCGCGTCGCCCGCGTCACAACCGTATGCGTCTTCGTGCCCTGGACGATCGCCTGGTCGTAGGTTGGGCCGCCAATGAGAAAATCCTGCACGTTCGAGAAGTCGAACGTCTGGTGCACGGTCGTCTCGACTCGCCCGATCGACGTATCGGCGTAGCCGCCGATCGTGAAGTCGTTCGAGGCGAGCGTCGCCAGATGGGTCGTAGCACCACTGCCAACCTTGCCGGCCTTGGTCGACACCGAGACCGTGGGCGCGCCGGTCAGACTGTCCTGCGTCACCGCACCGGTCACGAGGCCAGCCCCCTTATCCAGCGTCACATACAGCGCGCCGAACACCGAAAAGTAATTGTTCGCGCCATCCACCGCCAGGGACAGCAGATGCGGCGCACCGTTCGACAACATTCCCGCAAACGGTGTCAATTCCACCGGAAACGGTCTAATGTTCAACGTCGTGACACCCGGAACCGGCTCCCACAGATACGGGTCGATCCCGCCCGTGAAGATCAGCGGATAGACGGGTGCTTCACCGGCCGGTCGTCCGTCGATCGTCACCTCGCCCACGCGAAACGCACCGCCCCCGCACGAATTGAGCGTCTTCATCAGCGGGTCGGGCACGCACGTATACCAGAACTCGTCGCCCGACTGGCCCTGAAGCGTCACGTCGAGCGAGGCCTCGACCACGTTCCTCGGCAGGTTGAGCGTCGCCGACAGCGTCGCCGCGGAATTACTCAGGCCAGCACTGTCGCCGTCGGAATTCGACGCGAGCGGGATCACCAGGTCGGGGACAGGTGGGGCAGGATTGCGCGGGTTCGCCGGATAGAACAGCAATTCCGCGCTCGACGTGATGATGCTTGTGTCGATGTCGTTCGTATAATTTCCGATCAGGACCCGCCCGGCGCCGCTCTTGCGCAACAATGCGGTGTCGCGTGTCACGTCCGTCTCCACCGTCCAGTTCGGGGCGAGGCCGGTCCGCGGTTCGGCCGTCGTGCCGAACCAGAGCGACACCCCATCGAGCGTGATCGAACCGGTCCGGTCGTACTGCCGCCCGGCATTCAGGCCGATCGTCGTGCGCAGCACCACCCGCGCCCATGATGTCCCGCATGATCGGGGAGGCGCGTATCGGAACGGCACCGGGTTGCCCCCGAATGTCGCTCCGGAGAAGAGCGGGACCACACAGGGCGTCTCGGCTGGATGCGACACGGCCGGCTCGATATTGGCGGTGTTGCTGGAGCCGGGCGTGAAAGTTTCGTCCGCTCGCGCCTGCGCGCCGGCAAACGTCAGCGCCAACAAGCCCATGACTGCCCACGCAAAGCGACGCGCCATATTGTCCTCGTTCCAAGCTTTGATGACCTGCATGTGTCATATCAGCAAACCGCCGAGCAACATTCGCACCCCTCATGTCGTGAGGGGATCGGATATCACGCGACTGTGTTCGATCAGCCCGGATCGCCCCGGCCGATCTTCACGACTCGTTAACTTTTTCGGGCAATTCTTTCCCGCTCATGTCGAGCAACATCTCTTCGGATTGCATCGTCTGACGACCAACAAGGCCACGCCATTGCACGTCTCACAGACACAGCGGGGAACGGGCACAGCAGGTCGGCGTCGGCCGATTACGCGTCAGGCACCAGCCCGGGACGGAGACGCAGAATGCGTGATCACTATGACAAGCTCACCCGCATCCTCCAGGACAGGCTCATGCCAGGTTGGAGCGCCGAGACCTTCACCAGCTACGATGGACAGCGTTCGCTCGTCGTGACTTCCCTGGACGAACGATCGCCTTCCTATGTCGCAACCCTGTCCCCGTCCGGCTTCTCGCTCGCAGTGCTCGCCCACGATGAATGGCGCCAGACGCATCACGGGCTGAGCCTCGACGCCCTGATGGTGCACCTGGACCGGCTGACATCGGTCATCGTCCGGACCAGCGACCGCGCCGCCTGACGGTCTCGGGGTCTGGCTGTCGCCAGGACGCGCCCGCATAGTGCTGCCCGAGCCGCCCGATAGGAGCCGAATGCGCGAGCCCAGACTGTTCCAGCCGATCACCTGGCGGAGCGTGACCGCACGCAACCGGATCGCCGTCGCCCCGATGTGCCAATACAGCGCCGATGACGGGCTCGGTAACGACTGGCACATCCAGAATCTCGGGGCCAAAGCCATGGGGGGCGCCGGGATCGTCTTCACCGAGGCCACCCACGTCTCCGCGATTGGCCGGATCACGCCGTTCTGTCTAGGTCTCTGGAACGACGCGCATGCGGAACTGCTCGAACGCCTCGCCACGATCATCGCCTCGGCCGGCGCCATCCCCGGCATCCAGATCGCACATGCCGGACGCAAGGCAAGTACGAGCCAACCATGGCGAGGCGGCAGCGCGGTTCCGGTCGAAGACGGCGGTTGGATTCCGGTGGCGCCCAGCGCGATCCCGTTCTCGGAGGCGTCGCCCACGCCGCACGCCCTGCCGGTTTCCGACATCGCTCGCATCGTGGACGAGTTCGCCGCGACCGCCCGAAGGGCCCGCCTGGCCGGTTTCCGGATCGCCGAAATCCATGCCGCCCACGGATACCTGCTGCACCAGTTCCTCTCGCCCCTCTCGAACCAACGCAACGACGGCTATGGCGGCGATCTCGCCGGCCGCGCGCGTGCTCTGATGGAGGTCATCGACGCCGTCCGGGCCGAATGGACTGACGATCTGCCGCTCTTCGTTCGCCTCTCGTGCACCGACTGGGCCGAGGGCGGCCTCGCCATCGACGACACGGTCGAACTCGCGCGCATGCTCCAGGCGCGTGGCGACGTCGACCTGATCGACTGCTCCTCTGGCGGCACCGTGCCCGGACCCTCGATTCCATCGCTGCATCCCGGCTACCAGGTTCCGTTCGCCGAGCGCATCAAGCGCGAGGCGGGCATCGCCACCGGTGCTGTCGGCCTGATCTCGTCACCCGAACTCGCCGAGGAGATCGTCGCCAACGGCCGCGCCGACATCGTCCTTCTCGCCCGCGCCATCCTGGCCAATCCGGCATGGCCGGTGCAGGCCGCGCGGGCGCTCGGTGTCGCGCCCTTCCTTCCGCCGCAATACCAGCGGGCGACGGTCTAGCGCTCGATCAGAGGCGGCCGCCCAGATGCAGCAACCCGATCACGCCACCGACGGCCGCGGCGCTGATCGCCAAGCCAAGGAAAATCCCGATCCCGCGCGACAACCAGTTCTCCGGTTCGAGATCGTACGAAGACTTCATCTCCGGCCTTTCGATCACCGGCTCGCCGGCGATTTCGGCCTGCCCGTTGGTCATGCTCATGAGAAGGTCGAACCTCCCGCAGCGCGTGCGCGGATTGCGCAACACCGAGGAGCCTGATCCCTCTTCCGGGCGTTTCGCAATGATTTTGTCGGCAATGGAGCCGACATCGTTCGTTAACGTGTCGCTGCCTAAGCTCGCCTCTCCTGATGCGAGAAGCCGATCCGCATGCGCTTCTGGACCGTCGCCGTCCGCCCAGCCGCGGTTCCTCTTGCGGGAAGCGCCATCGAAGTCGTTCGCTCGGACGTCGGCCGCGGTCACGATGCGTGGTGCCAAGGTGTGCGCATGCCGATCGAGTCCGTCACCGAGATCAGCCAGCAGTTCGGCAGGCGGCCCGTCGCGCCGACCGAAACGACGGGCACGATCGGCCTCATCGCCCTCCTCCCGGACAGCCTCGCCGTCATGCGGATCGACCGGGACGAGCACGCAGACACGATCAGCCGCGCCGCAACCCGGCCGGATGCGGCGCCTGCAGCAGCCGTCCCTGACCGAACAACTTCTCCCGCAGCGTGCCCGGCGCATAGGCGCTCTTGTACAGCCCCCGGTCCTGCAGCGCGGGCACCAGCCGCTCCACCACCGCCTCGAAGTCGGCCGGCATCACCCCGTAGCTCAGATTGAGCCCGTCGACACCGGTCGCCTCGACCCAGCGCGCCAGCGCGTCCGCGACCGTCGACGCACTGCCCGCCAGAACCGGCCCTGCCCCGCCGATCGACGCGTGGGCGACCACCTCGCGCACGGTCCACTGGCGGTCCGGATCGGCCCGGGTGAAATTCTCGAGCGCCGCACGGCCGGCATCGTTCTCGACATGCCGCACCAGATCGTCGAGCGACAGACCGGCAAAATCGACCCCGGTCCACCCCGACAGCAAGGCGAGCGTTCCTTCGACACTCGCATGATCCCGATAATCCGCCAGCAGATCCGCGGCCTCCGCGTCGGTCTGCGCCACGATCGCCGTCAGCAGGGAGAACACGAGGACCGTGCGGCCCTCGGCCGCCACAGAAGCTCGGATCGCCCGCACGCGTGGCCCCAGCACCTGCGCGCTCGGTCCCGACACGAACACGCACTCGGCATGACGCGCCGCGAACGCCAATCCCGCCGTCGAGCTTCCCGCCTGGTAGAGCACGGGCGTACGTTGCGGCGACGGCGAGCACAGGTGCATCGCCGAGAAATTGGCGACCGCCGGCCCGTCATGGCGCACCACACGCACACGCGCCGGATCGGCATAGACGCCGCGCGCGCGATCCTCGACCACCGCGCCCTCCTCCCAGCTTGCTTCCCACAGGCCGTACAGCAGCGTCATCGCGTCCTCGGCCAGCGCGTAGCGTTCGTCATGCGCGACCTGCCGTGTCCGTCCGACGGCGCGCGCCGCACTGTCGAGATAGCTCGTGACGATGTTCCACCCGACCCGACCGCGCGTCAGATGGTCGAGCGTCGAGAAGCGCCGCGCCAGCAGGAACGGCGCCTCGTACGACGCCGACACCGTGATCCCGAACCCGAGGTCGCGCGTGACCGCCGCCATCGCAGGCACGAGCAACAGCGGATCGCCGACCGGGATCTGCGCACCGGCCCTGATCGCGGCGTCCGCACTGCCGCCGAACACGTCGTAGGCGCCCAGCACGTCGGCGAGGAAGACGCCGTCGAACAGGCCCCGTTCCAGCAGCCGCGCCAGCGACATCCAGTATTCGAGAGAGGTGAAATCGACCGATCGGTCGCGCGGATGTGTCCACAACCCGGCCGACTGGTGGCCCACGCAATTCATCGCGAAAGCATTCAGGAGCATGACGACACCAGACGAGGATCGGAACGTCGCCGCAAGTCTCAGGCCGCGTGACGCCCCCGCACCGCCCCGTGCATCAGCGCATTGCCGCTCGCAGCGTCGAACAGGTGCACATGCTCCGATGGTGCGACGACACCCAGCGCCGAGCCGGTCCGCGCCGCCACGCGCGCCGGCGACACCGCCACCAGCAGGCGCCCACCCAGATCGAGCGCCACATGCGCCTCGTCGCCGAGCCAGTGGTTCGACACCACGGTCGCCCGCCAACCCTCGCCGCCCAGACGTAGATGCTGCGGCCGCACCCCCACCACCACATCCTGGCCTAACGGCGGCAACGCGTAGCCCTGCAGGTCGACGAAGGGATGGTCCGCGCCCGCGAGCTCGACCCCGCCCGACGCCACGGTGCCCGCGAGCGCGTTCATCGGCGGCTCGCCGAAGAAGGTGGCGACGAACAAATTCTCCGGCCGGTCGCGCAACTCCGACGGAGCAGCGAATTGCTGCAGCACCCCGCCCTCCATCACCGCGATCCGGTCCGCCATCGCGTTCGCCTCCGTCTGGTCGTGCGTCACCAGAACCGAGGTCAATCCGCGCGCGCGGGTCAACGCCTTGACCCGGCCGCGCAGGACCGAACGCAGCTGCGGCTCCAGTTGGCCCATCGGCTCGTCGAGCAGATGCAGGTCCGCATCGCGCGCCAGCGCACGCGCCAGCGACACGCGCTGCGCCTGTCCGCCCGACAATCCCGAAGGCTTCCGGCCCAGCAGCGGGCCGATCTCGAGCAGGTCGGAGATCTCCTTGACCCGACCCCGCGGATCGACCGCGGAAGCGCCGCGTCCGTCCCGTCCAAGTCCGAAGCCGATATTGTCCTCGACGGTCAGCGGCGGATACAGCGCGTAGGCCTCGAACGCCATTGCGACATTCCGCCGCGCCGGCGGCAGCGTGTCGATCCGCCGCGACGAGAGCTCGATCGTGCCGCTGGTGACCGCCTCGAAACCGGCGATCATGCGGAGCGTGCTCGTCTTGCCGCATCCAGACGATCCGAGGAGTGCGATGAACTCACCCTCCTCGATCAGCAAGTCGAGATCCTTGACCGCCGCCTTGGCGCTCCTGCCGTAAACCTTGCTGACGCTCTTGAGGGTCAGGCTCATCGCGCGCTTCCCGTCCGCTCGAGCAATCCGGTCGACGCGTCGTACAGCAGCGCGCGCTCCGCGTTCGGCCGAAACCAGAGCGTGGTGCCCGCGTCCAGAGCCTGCCCTCCGCTCGCCAGGATCTCCTCCCCGCCCGGCGTCCTGAGCAGCATGATGATCTTGTCGTGCAGCGGCGTGATCGCCTGCAGCACCGCTTCGGCGGCGCCCGCCTCCGCGTGCGAGGTGACCGCGATGTCCTCGGGCCGTAGACCCAGCAACGCGTCGCGCCCGATCAGCGCGGGTCCGGCATGCAGGCCGAAATCGAGACCAAGCGCCCGGACCCGGACGCCGTCGTTGCCCGCGACCGGACGACACGGCACCAGATTGACCGGCGGGTCGCCGAACAGCCGCGCAACCGCGGTCGTGGCCGGCCGGTCATAGACTTCCTCCGGATCATCGCACTGCACGATCCGGCCCTCGATCATCACCGCGATCCGGTCACCGAGCGCCATCGCCTCGCGATAATCCTGCGTCACATAGATCGATGCCGCTCCGGACCGGCGCAGCAGGCGAGGCAGTTCCAGGCGCATCTCATAGCGAAGCTTGGCGTCGACATTGCGCAGGGGATCGTCGAGCAGCAGCACCTTGGGCTCGCCCACCAGTGCGCGCGCGAGCGCCGTCCGCTGCTTCTGCCCATTCGACAACGCGCGTGGCAACTGGTCGAGCACGTGCGTGATGCGCAGCATCTCCGACACGCGCGCGATCCGCGTGTGGCGCTCCGCGTCGCTCAGCCTGCGCGCCCGGAGCGGGCTCGCGATGTTCTCGCGCGCCGACATGTGAGGATAGAGCGCGAAGTTCTGGAACGCGACCCCGAGGTCGCGCGCCTCCGGTCCCGCCATCGACACGTCGCGGCCGCCGATCCGGACCTCGCCGGTCGATTGCGGATCCAATCCCGCGATCGCCCGCAACAGGACCGTCTTGCCCGCGCCAGACGGCCCGAACAGCACCAGCGTCTCGCCCGGTTCGACCGCAAGCCCGACATCGTGCAGCACCACGTTCTTGCCAAACGACGCCCCGATCTCGCGGAACGCAAGCCCTCGTCCCGTCTCGTTCATCCCTTGACGGCTCCCAGGCTGAGGCCCTCGACGAGCCAGCGCTGCGCATACAGCGCCAGCGCCAGGGTCGGCAGGATCGACAGCACGATCGCCGCCGCGATGATCCCGTACTGGATGCCCGACGCGGTGACGAAGGCAAGCGCGCCGACCGTCACCGGCTGCTTGTCCGCGGACGCCAGGATCAGCGCGAAGACGAAGTTGTTCCAGGCGAAGATGAAACTCAACAAACCGGCCGACGCGATCCCGGGAGCCGCGAGCGGCAGCGCGATCTTGGTGAAACCCTTCCACCAGGAATGCCCGTCCACCCGATAGGCATATTCGATGTCCGGACTCGCATCCTCGAAATAGCCGCGCACGATCCACAGGATCAGCGGCAGGCAGATCAGCTGATAGACCCAGATCAAGCCGATATAGGTGTTGGCCAGACCCAGATCCTGGAAATAGAGCAGCAAGGGCAGCAACACCAGCAGAGGCGGCGCAAAGCGGAACGACAGCAGCGTGAACGCGATATCCTCGCCGCCGCGGAACCGGAAGCGTGCGAACGCATACGCGGCCGGCACCCCGAGCACCAGGGCGATCGCAACCGAACTGACCGACAGCAACACCGAGTTCCACAAATTATGGAGGAACGTGATGTCGAGCGAGCCCGAGGCGGTCTGCAGCTTGCCGGAGAACAAGGCGGCATAGTTTGACAGCACCGGATGAAATCCGATCGATGGCGGGATCTGCAGCACAGCCTCGTTCGTCTCGAACGACATCCGCAGGATCCAGACGATCGGGAACAGGAAAAAGACCACGACGACCGCGAGCGCCACCGCCCGCAGGACGCGCCACGCGATGTCAGGCATGCCCGCGCGCCCTTTCCCGGAGCTTGTGCCATTGTTTGACGAAGACGTTCGACAGCACATAGGTGATGATCCACAGGATCATCAGCACCGAAGCCGACCGGCCCACGTTCGTGTATTGGAAAAAATCCAGATATGCGCGGACCTCGAACACCAGCAGACTGTCGCCCGGACCGCCTTGGGTCATCGCATAGATGATGTCGAATTGCTGGATCGAGTCGAGCAGCCGGAACAGGATCGCCGTCAGCAGGAACGGTGTGAGCATCGGCAGCGTGATCCTGAAGAAGACGAAGCTCGCCGGCACGCCGTCGAGCTGTGCCGCCTCGAATGGCGCCGGCGGCAGGCTGCGCAGCCCGGCCAGCAGCAGGATGATCATGAACGGCGTATAGACCCAGACATCGACCAGAACGACGGTGAACATCGCGGTCGACGGGGCCGACGCCCATTTGAAATCGTCGACACCGAGTGTGGAGAGCGCCCAGCTGAAGATGCCGAATCCCGGATTGGTCATCAACTTCCACATCAGGGCCGCGATTGCCGGTGCCGTCATCAATGGCAAGAGCAGCGCGATCGAGATCGCGTTGTTCAACCGTGTCCGCTCGCGCAGCAGCAACGCGATTCCGAGGCCGAGCAGGAGCTCGATCCCGACCGTCGCCGCCGTATAGATCATGGACACGCGAACGGTGTTCCAGAAATCCGGCGCACGGAGCAGGCTGACATAGTTGCCGAGCCCGATGAACCGCCGGCTGAACGGCAGCGCCAGATTGTATCGTTCCAGGCTGTAATAGACCGCGGTTCCGAACGGCACCAGGATCCCGATGCACACGATCAGCGCGGGCAGGCTCAGCAAGTACGGCAGAGCGCGCGACAGCAATCTCCGACGCCGCTGCACCGACCCATCGACGGCAACGGCTTCACTCATCGACCACTCCGAAGCTCGCGTGAACGGTCCGAAGACCACTCACGTCACGATCCAGGGCTGGATACGCCTAGCCGAGTCCGGCGTCGCGCATCTGACCGTTGATGCTGTCGGCAAGCTTGTCGAGACCTTCGTCGACCGGCACCTCGCGTGCCACCATCTGCTGCAGCGACGCCGCCCACTGCGTCGTGACATTGAAGAACAACGGCTGCGGCGTGAAATAGATCTTCGCGTCCGGCTGTGTCGCCTGATAGGTCTGCGTGAAGTTCTCGAAGTTCTTGCTTAACCGGTCGGTGAACTCGGTATCCTTCCAGATGCTGGTCCGGACCGGATCGATCTGATCCTTGCCGCGGGCGCCGAACAGCAGATGGTCGGTTCCGGTCGCCCATTGCAGGAAGTTCCAGGCGGCATCCTTCTTTTGCGAGAAGTTCGACATCGCGAGCGACCAGATCCAGACGTTCGACGTGGGCCCGCTCGCGGCCGGATTGGGGGCGAATGGCGCGTAGGCGAGCTGCCCGTGCAGCTTGTCGTTGCCGCTATTGGCGAAATAGCCGAGGCTGTCGGCGTCATAGATCATCGCCGCAGCACCCGCGCCGAGGTCCTGATTGACCTGATACCAGGTGTATGTCGCCCAGTTCTTCGGACCGCCCTCCTGGACCAGCTTGACGAAGAGCGCCGTGAAATCCTTGGACTGCTTGGAGTTGACCGCCGAGATCAACTTCCCGTCCGCGAAGGTGAAGTCCTTGGCGCCATAATTCTCGTAACCGGACAGGAATCCGGGATGGATCGTGGCCCACGACCGGCTGCCGCGCAGACCGCAGCCATACATGCTGCCGCCGCTGTCCTTGGTGATCTTGGCCGACATGTCGACGAGCTCGTGCATGTTCTTGGGCGGCGTCAGACCCATCTTCGACATCGCCGCCTTGTTGTAGGTCGTGATATAGACTTCGAAGCCCCACGGCAGCGCCCACTGCTTGGCACCCGGACCCCCGAGCGCCTCACCCGGCTTGCCGGACCAGGAGTCGGACGCGCGGAGGTTGGGCAGCACGTCCTCCCAGTCATAGTGCGGGTTGGTCTTGGCCGTGTCATGGATATACTCGTTCAGGTCGACAAGCCAGCCGGCCGGTCCATATTGCCAAGTCTGATAGGCGCCGGTCATGAACGCGTCGTACTCGTTCGAGCGTGACGACAGCGTCGCAGTCACCTTGTCGAAATACACATCCTCCGGAAAAATGTCGTATTTGACATCCATTCCGGTCAGGTTCCTGAACGCGTCGAGATCCGCGATCATCGCGTCCGCGTAGGGGTGCTTGTTGAGCAGCAGCTTGATGCCGGTGCCTTTGTAGGCCTTCCAGTCGTAATCCGCGGCGAGCGCCCCCGTGGCCGTCGCGTTGACGAGCATGTCGGCACAAGCCGCCGCAAGGCCAAGCGCGCCGAGCCGCTTCGTCAGCTCGCGCCTGCCGATCCCGCCCTGTATGAACGCCTCGCACAGGTCTCTCGCTTTGTCATTCATGGCCGTCAGGTCCACCCGTTGTTGCTGTGGTTGAGAGCGCGCGACATCGGGCGGCGTCCGGACAGGGGAGTCTCGGGTGACAACGCCATGTTGGCGTGCTGACTTTCCCGATACGCCGTCGGCGTCACCTTCTTGCGCGCCAGGAACTGCCTGTTGAAGTTCGACAGGTTGTTGAAGCCGCTCTGGTAGCAGACGTCGATGACACGGGCGTCCCTGTTCTGCGACAGCAGGCCGCAAGCAAGATGAATGCGCAGCCGATTGACATACTGCACGAACGACATCCCGGTGTGCCGCCTGAAGCGCCGCGAGAAGGCGCTCCGGCTGCAGCCGCATAGTTCGGACAGTTCACCCTCGCGGAGCGGCCCCGTCAGGTTCCGCTTGATATGCGCCAGCACATGGTTGAGCGGCGCGGCCATGTAGTCGGCCGGCGTCGGCTCGTAGCCCTCGCTCGCCAGCAATCGCCGTTCTGGGGCACTGCTCAGCAAGCCAAGCAGTTCCATAAACAAGCCGATCCGGCGCGGTCCCTGCGCGGTCAACAGTTCGGCCAGGATCGGGTTGGCCGCACCACCGGTCGCGGGGGTGAATTCGATCCCGCGTCGCGCGTCCGCCAGAAGCGTGTCGATGCCGCCCATCTCGGGAAAGATCGCCATGCAACCGGCGATGAACGACGCGGTGAACTGCACGTACAGGCAGCGGCGGTCTACCTCGGCATCTGCCGCGGTCTCGCTGATCCAGTTGTGAGGCAGGTCGGGACCGGTCATGACGAGGTTACCCGGCGCGAAGCGACCGATATAGTCGCCCACGAATGCCCGTCCGCTCGTCTCGGTGATCAGGTGTATCTCGTATTCGGGATGGAAGTGCCAGCGCACGGTGCGAAACGGATAGCCATGCGAGAAAACCAGGAACGATTGGCCGCGCCCGACCTCCACCAGTTCCAGATCAGGTTCGGGGGCGACACGATCGCTCATCGCGACGCTCTCCGTCCTGGCGATCGAGTTGGTTCAGCATGCATCCGTTCCCCGGCTCCGCCCTTGTGCCGGGCGGTTGATTTGTTGCGCACATGATAGGCATCCCGCGAGCCCGACCGCTACTGTGATCAGAGCGACGACGCGATACTATTTTGCATGCAACGCACGGGTGGCGTCCCGTAGGGGATTCGAACCCCTGTTACCGCCGTGAGAGGGCGGTGTCCTAGGCCTCTAGACGAACAGGACGCGAGCCAGGCGCGGTGTCCTACGCGACCCGCCGGTCCTTCGCAAGTGCGCAGCCGCGCGTTCGCGCAACCTCGCTCGACTAGCGCGGCGGCTCGCCAGGCGAACGCATCGGCCCGCTGATCGAGATCGTCCCGACGCGGCGGCCATCCTGCGTATCGATCAGGACGACCCGATCCGAACCGCCCCCCTGCAGCAACAACGCCAACCGGTCCCCGTTGGCGACGAGTGCGCTGACCCGGGTCCCCGGCGGCTCGCCGAGCGTGATCGTCGCCTCGACCGGGTGCGCGCGCTCGGGCGCCAGCACCCTGTGCGCCAGCGTGGTCACCACGACCGCGAAACCGCCCACGATCAACACCGCCAGGCCGATCACCAGACCGAGCAGCGCCCTCGTTCCGCCCATCGCGGTGCTCTCCCCATTGGCCGTCCGAAGGCCTACCGTTGCTCATGCAGGCCATTCCGAGCGCGGACAAGCCCGACGCGATCAGGGTCGTGTCATCATCCGAGACGGCGCCCGAGCGCATCGACCGCTTTCTCGCCGACCAGGTGGCCGGATTGTCTCGGTCGCGCATCAAGACCCTGATCGAGGACGGGCGTGTGGCCCGCGACGGGGTCATCCTTCGCGAACCGGCCGATCCGGTCCGTCCGGGATCGGTCTACCTCATCGACATGCCCGTCGCCGTGCCCGCGACGCCGAGCGCCCAGCCGATCCCGCTGCACATCCTGTTCGAGGATGCGGATCTCATCGTGCTCGACAAACCCGCCGGCCTGGTCACCCATCCGGCGCCCGGCAACGAGGACGGCACCCTCGTCAATGCGCTGCTCGCGCATTGCGGCGACACACTGCCAGGGATCGGCGGCGAACGGCGGCCAGGGATCGTCCATCGTCTCGACAAGGAGACCTCCGGCGTCATGGTGGTCGCCAAGACCGAGCCAGCGCTCACGTCACTCTCGGCGGATTTCGCTCGCCGCGATATCGAGCGATCCTATCTTGCGCTGGTGTGGGGATCGCCCGCGCCGCAATCCGGCCGCTGGACCGGTGCGATCGGCCGCGATCCGCGCGACCGCAAGCGGATGGCGGTGGTTCAGGGCGGCAAACATGCCATCACCGACTACGCCCATGTGACAGGCATCGGCATCGCCGTCACGCTGCTGCGCTGCCGTCTCGAGACCGGGCGCACCCACCAGATCCGAGTTCATGCCGCGGCTTACGGACATCCGCTCGTCGGCGATCCGCTCTATCTCCGGCGGGTTCCGGCCGTCGCCACCACACTTCCGCTGGACGTCAGGGTCGCCCTGCTCGATTTCCCCCGCCAGGCGCTGCATGCCGCCGTGCTCGGATTCCGCCATCCGTCGACCGGAGAGAAGCTGCGCTTCGAGACTCCGGTCCCCCCGGACTTCGCGTGCCTTCTTCACGACATCGGCATCCACGCCGCATCGCACAAATCTTGACCGGACCGCATGGGTCCGGTATGAAAGCCGGACCGACGACATGGTGCGCGCCGCCGGCGCCCGACGGACTTTGGCATCCGTCGAGAGCACGTGAACCCTCTCGCGCCCGTTAATTGCTGCGTCGCGAAACCGGTCTGTCGTCCATGCCTTATGGGTGGAGCAGATCGCGCCGCGCAGGCGAAAAGGAGCCGTCAGTCATGGCCGCCAGCATCATCAACGTTGCCCCCGAAGGCAACCTGTCTCGCTATCTCCAGGAAATTCGCAAGTTTCCGATGCTTGCCCCCGAGGAGGAGCTGAGTCTGTCTCGCCGCTGGCGCGACAGCGAGGACACCCAGGCCGCCCATAAGCTCGTCACCTCACACCTGCGTCTCGTCGCCAAGATCGCGATGGGCTATCGCGGTTACGGCTTGCCGATCGGCGAACTCATCAGCGAAGGCAACGTCGGCATGATGCAGGCCGTCAAGAGGTTTGATCCGGATCGCGGCTTCCGGCTTGCCACCTACGCGATGTGGTGGATCCGTGCGGCTATCCAGGAATACATCCTTCATAGCTGGTCGCTGGTGAAAATGGGAACGACCGCCGCACAGAAGAAGCTGTTCTTCAACCTGCGCCGCCTGAAGGGTCAGATGCAGGCGATTGAGGACGGCGACCTCAAGCCCGAGCAGGTCGGCAAGATCGCCAAGGCGCTCGACGTTCCCGAGCAGGACGTGATCAGTATGAACCGGCGGCTTGCCGCTCCTGACCACAGCCTGAACGCTCCCGTCCGCGCCGACAGCGAGGGCGAGTGGCAGGATTGGCTGGTCGATGAAGGCGAGAGCCAGGAGCAGGTGCTGGCGCAGCACGAGGAGCTTACCGGCCGACGCGCGTTGCTCGGCGGTGCGTTGCGAACCCTCAATGACCGCGAGCGCCACATCCTGATCGAGCGGCGTCTCAAGGACAACCCGACCACGCTCGAAGAACTGTCCCAGCAATACAACATCTCCCGCGAGCGCGTTCGTCAGATCGAGGTTCGTGCGTTCGAGAAGCTGCAGAAGTCGATGAAGACCCAGGTCGCCGAACAGCGGATCGCATTGGCCGCCTGAGGCAGGTTGCCCACCCATCGTCAAACGGCGCCAGCGTTAAGTTGGCGCCTTTTGCATGTCCGCCGGCTTGCCCCACTCCGCCGTCAGCACATCCATCTCCGCTTCCAGCCGTTCCCGAAGCTGACGATCACGCGCCGTCAGCCACAGGCTCGCCACAAAGATCAGCCCCTCGCTCAACAGCCAACCGATCCCCGCTGCGAGCCACGCCCAGGCCACGATCGTCAGACCCGACAGCATGTCGAGCGCGCGCGCGAGCGACGGCGGCATCTCCTGCCACAATCGACAGACTGGACCGATGACCGCGGCCAGGTTCCAGAGCAGTATCGCCCGCGCCCCGGCACCCTCCGGGCGCTCATCACTGATGCGCATCAGCATCGACGGCGCGAGCAGGATCGCCAGGAACACCACGCTGCCAGGATCGACCATGAGGAGCGCGCCACAGCCGAGGCCGCCTAACCATCCAGTCGGAAATCGGCGCCTTGCAGCCGGCCTGCTCACGGCAGAACCTGCAACAGCAATATCACCGCGCAAGCCGCCGCACCGATCACCGCCACGCCCTCACGTCCGAAGCGACGCGCGCTCGCAGTTCGTCGCGCGTGCGCGGCCTCGACTGCGTCGCGCGCCAAGCCAAGGGCACGTATGCGTGCGTGGGCATCGGCCTGCAGCGCGCGTTCGCCGGCCAGGCTCTCGAGATTGTTCGCGATCGCGACCAACGCACCCAGATCGCCGGACGTGATCGCTTGGCCGATGGCGTCGCGGCGCGAGGCACGACGGGATGTGCCGGGCCAGCTCTCCGCGTCAGCCAGGATGGGCGCGGCAAAGCGGCGCGTGAGGTTCGGCAGCGCACCTCCCTTGAAGTCGGCCGATAACGACGCGACCAGTCGCAGATCGGCATACGAATCGCCCGACCGTACCGACTTCAGCCCGGCCGCGCTGCGACGGATGGTGATGAAGCTCAGAAGATGCTGATCGAGCACGGCGCCCCCCTGCAAGCCTTCCGAGATCCTCTCGAGCGCCGGCAGGAGATCAGGAAGCGATGTCACCGGCTGCCTTACCAGCAACGGGGAAGCGCAGGCCATCGAAGGGTTGAGTTCGTAGGTCAGCTTCGCCAATGCCGCCTGGTTGCGTACGGCCGACATCGCGCGGCGCGCCCATGCAAGAGCCAACTCCCGCTTCGGGCCTGATGGTTCGTCCATCGCGCGAACGATCAACACCTCGCTCGACAGCAGGCCAGTCACGGAGGCCTGCGGCAACGCAGGATCGTTGCCGTTTGCCGCCAGCAGGCCGCCCAGTCCTTCCGGCATCACGCGCAGTCGATCCCACACCACCGGGGCCTCCGGATCGAGAAGACGCGCCACCCGGCTGAGCAGGGACGTGCGTGCCTGGGCATCGAGCTCGCGCGACTTCCCGCCGAACAGGCGCGTGCCGCCGGGATGAACAACCGTCTCGATCCGCTCCGCCAGAACCACCTCGTTCAGGCCGCGTCTGAGCCATCCATCGACCTGCCCGAGCTGAAGGGCGGTCGCGACCAACTCGGGCTCCTCGCCGATCAGATAGGCAAGCTGTGGCGCGTTCCAGACTTCCCGGCCCGCGAGCGCCATCGGGATCGCGGCGTTGACCCGCTTTCGCGAACTCGTCGCGGGACCCGTCAGCGAGGAGGCCCGGCTGAGCCGGTCCGGCGGCGGCCGCTGTGAGGGCTGGTCGGAGACCATGGCGGCGATGATCTCGCCCAGACCAAACGGAATTCGTCTCCCCTCGGTCAGCGCACCGTAGCTGCCCTGCCACAGCTTGCGTTCGATGATCTCCGCTTCCGGTATCCCGGCCATCGGCATCTCGCCGAGGAACAGCGCCAGGATCGTCACCCCGAGCGCGTAGACGTCGTCCGCGATCGTCCCGCGCCCGCGAGCCTGCGGCAGCGACGACGCCACCGCGGGCGTCTCGTAGATCGCATGCTGCAGACACGCGGGCGGCGCAAGCCAGAACGGTCCGAGTTCCAGGCCGCTGTCGGACGCGAACAGGTTCTCCGGCCTGATCGCCCGGTGCGTCATTTGCTGGGCCGCCATCCGGTCCAGCACCAGGGCTGCCGGACGCAGCACCTTGTTCACCAACGTCTGCTCGTCCAGCCCGCCTGAACGCTCCGCCGTGGGATGGCCGGGCCGAGGGCAGAGGATCCAGTCGATGCCGTGCGCCGTGACGCGCGCGCTCGGCAGGATCACCCCGTCGAGCGACATCCGCGACAGCATGTCGAGCCAGGGATGTGGCGGCGCCGAAAGCTGGACCGGCAGCGCACAGAGGGCGAGCGGCGCGCCCGCGACGAAGCTGGCGGTGTCGCGCGCCGCGCGAGCTCCCGCGACCAGACCCGCGAATGGCGAGGACGGGTCGGCGGCCGCCTCGATCACATAACGTTCGTTGACAGTCTTGCCGCTCGCCATCCTGGCCTGCGCTCGTGACCCGTTTCCGCGCAGTCTCATCCCGCCCGATGAATTCTTCCCTAACGGCTCACGTCTCGAACGGGTCTCTGACCAGGATCGTGTCGTCCCGTTCCGGCGACGTCGAGAGCAGCGTGACCGGTACCTCGATCAACTCCTCGATCCGCCGCACATACTTCACAGCCTGCGCTGGCAGGTCCGCCCAGGATCGCGCGCCACGCGTCGATCCCGCCCAGCCCTCGATCGTCTCGTAGCGAGGGCGTGCCGCCGCCTGCGCCGCCATCCCCGCCGGAAGCCGGCGCGACGACGCGCCATCGACGTCATACCCATGGCAGACACGAAGCTCCGCCATCCCGTCCAGCACGTCGAGCTTGGTAAGCGCCAGGCCCTGGATGCCACCGACCTTGACCGCCTGGCGAACCAAAGCCGCATCGAACCAGCCGCAGCGGCGCGGACGACCCGTCACCGTGCCGAACTCATGACCACGCTCGCCGAGCCTCAGGCCGATCGCGTCGTCGAGTTCGGTCGGAAACGGACCCGATCCCACGCGCGTCGCGTAAGCCTTGGCGATGCCGAGCACGAAGCCCGCCGCGCCCGGACCAACGCCGCTGCCGGTCGAAGCCTGGGCCGCGACCGTGTTGCTGCTGGTCACGAACGGATAGGTGCCGTGATCGACATCGAGCATAACCGCCTGCGCGCCCTCGAACAGGACGCGCCGGCCGGCACGCCTTGCCTCGTCGAGCCGTTCCCAGACCGGCTCGATGAACGGCCCGAGGCGCTCGCCCATCGCGATCAGGTGGGCGAGCAACGCGTCCTTGGAGAAAATCCCGGCACCCAGCCCGGCCAGAAGCGTATTGTGGTGCAGGAGTATCTCGTCGAGCTTGCCGTCCAGCGTGGCCGGCTCCGCCAGATCGCACATCCGGATCGCGCGGCGCGCCACCTTGTCCTCGTAGGCCGGCCCGATGCCGCGCCCCGTCGTGCCGATCTTCCGCTCCCCCCGCGCGCTCTCCCGTGCCCGGTCGAGCGCCGCGTGCAACGGCAGGATCAGCGTCGCGTTCTCGGCGATCCGCAGATTATCGGGCGTGACCACGAGCCCCTGCCCGCGCAGCCGCTCGATCTCGTCGAGCAACGCCTGCGGATCGACCACGACACCGTTGCCGATGATCCCGAGCTTGCCCCTGACCAGCCCGCTCGGAAGCAGCGACAATTTGTAGGTCTGGTTGCCCACCACCAGTGTGTGGCCGGCATTGTGCCCACCCTGGAAGCGCACCACGATATCCGCTCGGCTCGCGAGCCAGTCGACGATCTTGCCCTTGCCCTCGTCGCCCCACTGAGCGCCGATCACCGTCACGTTCGTCATGCCGCCTCCGGATCGATCGTCACGGGCCGCCCGTCCACCAGCCTGTGGGTGCAATGCAGCCGCCGCGCCTCGTCGCTGCCGTCGCCATCCCCGAGCGCCGCCACGGTCGCGAAGCCGTCGCGCCGGAGACCATGCGCGGTCGCGGGCGGCGTGCCGACCGGCAGGTGGACACGCGCCCGCTTCGCCATCGGCGGGGCGGCCCGCAGCAGGGCCGCCGGAAACAAGGTCAGCCCGCAGGCAGGTTCGCCGCTCTCGCCCCCGCCATAGCGCCCACCGCGACCGAGCTCCTCATGCCGTCCTGCCACATACACCGTCACGCACACGCCGGTGTGGTAGCGCCAGCCGCGAAACTCGACCGGATCGATGGTCAGCGTCGCTCCTGGCGACCGAGCCTCGATCGCGGCGACCGTCGCCTGCAAGCGCCCGCAGAGGTCACGCGCCTCGGGCGGCAGACGCGCCGCCTGCAGGGCTGCGCACGCGCGCGAGGCGGGTCCTGCCGCCAGCAGCAAGCCTTCCAATGTCTCGGCCATGCGGCCGCCGAGCCGCCGGACCGCCGCGGCATCCTTTCGATCGAGCGCGTGCAGCAAGGCGTTGCGCTCGCCGTCGGCGACGCCCGACGCCTCGATCAGGGCGGTCACCAGGGGCGGCATCGTCAGATCGAAGCTCGCGCGCGCCAGGCCCATCGCCGCCATCGCTTCGGCCCCGATCGCCACCACTTCGGCGTCCGCTTCCGGCCGATCGACGCCGATCAGCTCGATCCCGGCCTGCGGGATCTGCCGGTCCGCCGTCAGTTGGCCCCGGCGCAGCGTGACGCACGGTCCGGCATAGGCCAGCCGCAGCGGCCGTGGTGCGCCGGCCAGCCGCGTCGCCGCGATCCGCGCCACCTGCGGCGTCATGTCGGGTCTCAAGCCCATCGTCCTGTGGCTGTCCGGATCGACCATCCGGAACGTCGCCTCGGCGACCGCCGCACCGGAGCCGGACAACAACGTGTCCTCGAACTCGAGCAGGGGCGGCTCGACCCGCTCGTAGCCGTGCCCGGCGAACACCTCCCCCAGGATCGAGACCGTTCGCGCCTCCGCCTCCGCCTCCGGCGGCAGCAGGTCGCGAAATCCCGACGGCAGCAGCGCCTCATGCCCGCGCCCCGCACTCACAGGTGCCGCTCCGCATCCCGAACCGCCCAATCGAGCCAGGGCAGCAGAGCCTCGATGTCGGACGCCTCCACCGTCGCACCCCCCCAGATCCGGAACCCGGGCGGCGCGTCACGATATGAGGACACGTCGTAGGCCACGCCGAGCGCATCCAGCGTCGCGGCTGCGATCGACGCGAGCCGGGGCGCGACGTCACCGCGTCCCAGCGTCAGGCAGATCGAGGTGCTCGAACGGGTCGCCGGATCAAGCGCCAGGAACGACGCCCAGTCCGAATCCGCGACCCAATCCGCGACCGTTCGGAGGTTGGCCTCGCTTCGCCTGATCAGGGCCGGCAAGCCGCCGATCGCCTCCGCCCAACGCAGCCCGTCGAGCGCATCCTCGACGCACAGCATCGAGGGCGTATTGATCGTATCGCCCGCGAAGATCCCCTCGTTCAGCCGTCCGCCCGACGCCAGGCGGAACAGCTTGGGCAGGCCGCGCGGCCGCTCCGTCCGCAACCGTTCGGCGGCCGCGGGCGAGAGCGCGATCATGCCGTGCGCCGCCTCGCCGCCCAGCACCTTCTGCCATGACCACGTGACCACATCGAGCCGGTCCCACGGCAGCGCCATCGCGAACGCGGCCGACGTCGCGTCGCAGATCGCAAGCCCCGCGCGGTCGCGCGCGATCCAGTCCGCGCCAGGCATCCGAACGCCCGACGTCGTGCCATTCCAGGCGAACACCACGTCGCGCGACCAGTCGACAGCCCCGAGGTCCGGCAATTGCCCGTAAGGTGCCTCGAGCACACGGGCGACGGCGGGCGCCAACTCGTCCACCACGTCGACCGCCCACGCCCGCGAGAAGCTCTCGAAGGCCAGGACATCCACCCCGCGATCGCCGATCAGCGACCACAGTGCCAGCTCGACCGCCCCGGTATCGGAGCCCGGGACGATCCCGACCCGCCAATCCGCGGGCATCCCGAGCAACGCCCTCGACCTCTCGATCACCTCGCGTAAGGCGGCGCGTCCGGGCCCGGACCTGTGGCTCCGTCCCACAAGCGCCTCCCCGAGGGCCGCCATCGACCATCCCGGCCGCTTGGCACAGGGTCCCGAGGAAAAGAACGGCCTCGCCGGCCTCGATGCCGGCATGGAACGCGCAAGCATGAACAGGTCCAAGGGATGTGGGCTGGTGCGAGAGGGGGGATTCGAACCCCCACGCCTTGCGGCGGTCGATTTTGAGCCGACTACGTCTACCGTTCCGTCACTCTCGCGAGGCAGGCCGGAATAGCAGGAACTCCAATGCGCCGCGAGAGTGCGATCACGCCCCGTCCTCGACCAGCACCCTCGCCGGACGCACCAAGCCCGCGAGGTGAGCCGCCAGAACCTCGCATTGGCGCCTGATATCCGGAACCGCCGTCATCTCCCAGAACTGTCCCTTGGTGACCGGACCCACCGCGAACAGCCGGCGCGAAATCGCGCCCGCCTCGTCGATCACCGCGCAGGTCCCGGACACGTCGAGTCCGAGGCGCAACGGATCGGGACGCACCACACCCCGGCGCAGCATGGCTCTCGCCAGCGGATGCGTGATCCGGTCGTAATCCGCCCCCGGCCCCGCGCAATTGACCACGCGCGCCACCTCAAGCTGCTCCATCGCGTCGATCGAGCCACGTGCCCTGAACGTGACCCGCACGACCCCGTCGACGACCTCAAACGACCGCATCCTGCCAGCGCGCACGAGGAGCTGACCGGATGCGCGCGCCGCATCGATCCGGTCCGCGACGCCATGAGCCAGCCGATGCCGGTGGATGTCCCACCAGGGCCGCAAATGCCGCAGGAAGCGCCGCCGGTCGGCCGCCGCCATGGCCTGCCACACGTCGGTGGTGAACGGACGCAGTGCGTCGACCGCCGGATGCCAGTCGCCACCCGACGCCACGATCCCCCTCGTCTCGCGTCGCAGCATGCGCGACAGTGCGGTGATCGAGGTCGGATACGACAGCGGCTCGGCCGGCCGGGCGCCGGCATGCGCACCATGACGATGTGGCAACAGCCCGCGTCGCGAGATCGCATGGATCGGCCCGGTGTGACCCGCGTCCAGCAGGGTCACGACGGCGTCCACCGTCGTCAGCCCGGTCCCGATCAGCAGCACCGCGTCGGCCGGACTGAGCCCGACGAGCGCGTCCGCGGCCCACGGATCGGCCCGATAGAACACGCTGTCGTAGAAATCGGGTGTCTCCACCGAAGGCGGCTCGGGCGGGAAATTGCCCATCGCCAGGACGACCATGTCGGCATCCAGCATCCGCCCCCGGTCCAGCGACAGCCGCATCGGCCGCTGGCCGGTGTCGATGTCGCGCACGTCGCCGCGGACCAGGTCCAGCCGGTCGCCCAATTCGGGCCGCTTGAGTTCCTCGTTGAGCAGGTGGCGGACATAGGCGCCGAAATCACGGCGCGGCACGAACGTATCCGCCTGCGGACAAGGCCCGCACGCATCCCCGCCGGACGACGCATGCTGGCGCCGCAGCCAGGCGATGAAATCGTCCGGCCGATCATGAAATGCGCTCATCCGCCCCGCCGGCACATTCAGCAGGTGGCTCGCATTCCCGGTCCCGTAGGCCTGCCCCTTGCCGAACTGCGCGTTGCGTTCGATCAGCATGATCCGCGTCCAGTCCGGACTGCGCCTGAGCAGATGCAGTGCCACCAGCGTCCCGCTGAAGCCTGCCCCAACGATCGCGATCGTCGCCGACATCCGCGTCTCCTAGTGGTCCGATCCTGACGCTCCCTACCCGAGCGTCAGGTGAATCGGCCCACCAAAACAATGGGCTGTGGGCAAATCTGACGGTTTCTTCCGTCAGGTTTTGTCCACTACTCTAGCGGGACCGACGCTGCACTCCGGGCTCCGAAACCGCGGTCACCGCCTCGACGAACAGTGCCAGCGCCTCGGCGCATGCAGCCACCGGCCGCGATGCGGTCTCCACCCTGAACGCGGGGTCGGCGGGCACTTCGTAGCCACCATCGACGCCGGTGAAACCGGGCAGACGACCGGCCCGGGCGGCCGCATAGTGGCCCTTCGGATCACGCGCCTCGCACACATCCGCGCCGGCCGCCACGAAGACCTCCCGGAATGTCTCTCCGACGATCGCACCCGCCATCGCCCTCTGCGACGCGAGCGGCGAGATCAAAGCGACCAGCACCACGAGGCCGGCATCCGACATCAGGCGCGCCACCGACGCCGTTCGCCTGATATTCTCGGTCCGGTCCTCTTCGGAGAACCCGAGGTCGCTGTTCAGGCGCGACCGCAGCGTGTCGCCGTCGAGCACCACCACGTCCGACCCGCGCGAGAACAGCAGGCTCTCGGTCGCCCGGGCAAGCGTGCTCTTGCCGGCGCCCGGCAGACCGGTCATCCAGAACACGCCACCCGCATGGCCGCGAGCACGCGCCCGATCGAGCGGCGTCACCGCGCTGTCGATCGGGTGGATCGCGTGCGTGCCGTCGATCTCGGCGGCACCCAGCAGCGGCACACCGCCCACGATCCGCCCGTACGCATCGACCAGGACCCCGCGGCCACCGCGGCCGCCCGGCTCGAAGACGTCGAACAGGATGCCCTGTGGTGCCGCCAGCACGATCTCCGCGAAGCCGTCCGGAGGCACTTCGTGCGTCGTCCGCTCGCTCAGATCGTCGATCTCGACCACATTCTCGATCGCGCTGACGGTGACCGCATACTCCGCCGTCGCCAGCCGCAACCGGAACGCTTCACCCAGCCGCAACGCCTCGGCGCGCAGCCAGAACAGCCGCGCCCGCACTCGCGACGCCTTGATCGGCCGCTCGCCGGGCCGGAAGATCATGTCGCCGCGCTCGACCACCACGTCCGGCTCCAGCACGATGGCGGTCGACTCCCCCGCGACCGAATGCGACCGCACGCCCGTCTGCCAGCCGACGATCGATGCCACCCGCGCCCTGGTCTCCGCTAGTCCGACCAGGACCTCGTCCCCCACCGCGATCCGGCCCGCCTCCACCCGGCCGACGATCGTCCGGACGTCTCCGTCGCGATAGACATCCTGCACCGGCAGCCGGAACGCCCGGTCGGCCTGCGAGGCAAGCATCGGCACCGCGGCCAGGGCTTCCATCAGCGTAGGCCCGCTATACCAGCCGAGATTGGTCGAACGCGCGGCGACGTTGTCGCCATGACGGGCCGACGCCGGGATCAGCGCCGACGCGTGCAACCCGAGCGACGCGAGCAGGATGCCCACCGCCGACGCGGCCGCCTCGATCGCCGCCTCGTCGTAGTCCAGCAGATCGGCCTTGTTCATCAGCACGATGACATGACGAACGCCGATCAGGCGCAGCAGCATCGCGTGCCGCCGGGTCTGGTCCCTCGCGCCCTCTGCGACATCGATAACCAGCACCGCCGCCGCCGCACCGGCGGCACCCGTCACCATGTTGCGGAGGAATTGCCGATGGCCCGGCGCGTCGATGATCACGAACGGCCGCCCGTCGACCTGGAACGGCAGCCGGGTCGCATCGATCGTCACACCCTGGTCGCGTTCCGCCTGCAGACTGTCGAGCAGGAACGACCATTCGATCTCCAGCCCGCGTTTCTGGCTCGACGCGCGCGCCGCTTCCAGCCGGCCTTCCGGCAGGCTGCCGCTGTCGTGCAGCAATCGCCCGATCAGGGTCGATTTGCCATGATCCACGTGCCCTACGATCACGATCGGCGTCGGGGTGGTATCGTCGACCGCCACCCGCGGCGGTGGTGCAAGATCCAGGATCATAGATACCCCGCCACGCGAAGCCGCTCGAAGGCGTCCTCGGTCTCACTGTCCATTGCCCGGCCGGCACGCTCCGATGTCCGGGTCTGTCGGAGTTCCTCGATCACCTCCGCGATCGTCGACGCCATGCTCGGAACCGGCAAGGTGATGTCCTGATCGCCGAGCGACCGATAGCGCATGCCGTCCCGCGAAAAATACAGGTCGACGACCGGGATGCCCTCCCGCTCGATGTAGCGCCATACGTCGAGTTCGGTCCAAGCCAGCAACGGGTGCACCCGAACATGCGCGCCACGCTCGAACGGAACGACGAACTGTCCCCAGAACTCGGGCGGCTGGTTGCGCGTGTCCCAGCGGTTGCTCGCGCCGCGCGGACTGAACACGCGCTCCTTGGCACGGGTCGCCTGCTCGTCGCGCCTGATCCCCGCGATCACGCCCGCGAGTTCCTTCTCCTCGATCAGGCGCGCAAGCCCGGCCGTCTTGCGTGCCGCCGAACGTGCGGCGGGCGGCAGCGTCGGATCGATCTCCTCGATCGGCGGGCATTCGCGCACGATGAGGTCGAGATCCCATGCCTTCGCGTAGGTGTCGCGGAATTCGTACATCTCGCGAAATTTTTTGCCCGTATCGACATGCATCACCGGAAACGGCACGCGCCCGAGGAACGCCTTGCGCGCCAGCCACAGCATCACGTTGCTGTCCTTGCCGAGGGACCACAGCATGCCGAGCGGTTTCAGTCGTCGATAAGCCTCGCGCAGAATAAAGACGCTCTGGCTCTCGAGATCGTCGAGCTTGTCCATGCTCACCCATCTGGATCGTCGGCAGCAGGCTTACACCAGTCAGCGTCCCGGATCAGCCCACGGCTTGTAACAGCGCGGCGTTACGGCCTAGCACGATGGATGCCACACTCGACCTTCCGCGTCCCCGACCAGCGCCCATCCCGCTCGGCCTCGCCCGATCCCACCGAACGGGTGCAATTGGCGCACCCGATCGACCTGTAGCCTCGCGCCACCAGGGGATGCCGCGGCAGTCCCATGCGCTCGATCGCCAAGTCGAGATCGCGCCCGCTCCAGCCCGCCAGCGGGTTCAGCTTGATACGGCCCGACTCGCGCTCGACGAGCGGAAGATTCTCCCGCGTCACGGATTGATGCCGCTTGCGTCCCGTGATCCAGCAATCGAAACCCTCGAGTGCCCGCTCCAGCGGCACGACCTTGCGCAGATCACAGCACGCGTCAGGATCGAACCACCACAGATCCCCGGTCGGGTCACGCCGCGCCGCATCGGAGGCGTCGGGCACGATGTCGCGCACGTCGGCGAGGCCGAGGAAAGCCGCGACCTCATGACGATAGGCGATTGTTTCCTCGAAATGACGATCAGTCTGCAGGAACAGCACCGGCAAGGTGCGGTCGACGGATGCCACCATCGACAGCAACACGACCGAATCCGCGCCAAAGGACGACATCACGGCGGTGCGGCCCGAAACGCCCTGCGCGATCGCCAGATCCAGCAGGCCCTCGTCCGCGAGACGGGAACCGGCCAGCACATCGAATGCAACCTGGACGTCGAACGCTCGCGAACCCAGTTGGCTCGCACGTGGACGATACGCGGTCTGATACATGTCACCTCGCTCCGGGCGGAGATATGTATCAAAACAACCGCGATGCAAAGGAGATGCGAAAAAAGTCCCCTTTAGGGCGTATTATAATCCGTAATCACGCCATCACGTCGTCGCACACCTGACGAGCGAACGTCTCGGCATTCAGTTCGTAGGGGAACGTCCCGAGCAGGCGCATCTCGTCGGCGTATTCAGCCACGTCGTCGATCAGCGCGTGACCGGCCGGATGCTCGCCCACCGTTTCGGTGGCGATCATCGCGATCCGGTCGGCCTCACCCAGCTTCGGCGCCCAAGGTGCCACCAACCCGGCCGCGGCGCGCACGTGCGACGCGCCCCACGACGCCGCCTGCCTGAGCGCCCGGGTTAGCGAGGTCGCCTCTCGCCTTCGGTCACGCACCAGCCGGCCGCCGCAGGCGAGCACGTTGGCGACACGCTGCCGATAGCTGCCCGACACGTTGGACGCGATCTCGACCGCCAGCACCGCCCTCAGCAGAAAGAACGCCTGCGGATCGGACGCGGCTATCGCATCGACCCGACGCGCGCGCAACGCCGCTTCCTGCTGCGATGGGTCGACCACGATCCACTCGACCTCCTTAAAGGGGTCGATCCCCTTCCGGCGCATCATGATCGAGAAGAACAGGCGCGATGGGCCGTCCAGGTCCCCGACCCCGATGCGTGCGTGCTTCATGTCCTCGATGTGGCGCAGCCCCGAACGCTTCTCGGCCAGCAGGCGCAGTCCGCCCCCGCTGATCCCGGTCGTGATCCGCGCGTCCAGCCCCAGCCGCAGCGGTTCGAGCAGCAGCGAGACCGGGCCCACGACCGCGTCCACGCGATGGCTCGACAGCGCGTCGGAAAGCGACTTCCCGGTCGGTGCGACACCCACCAGGGTGACGTCGAGACCATATTGCGCGAACAGCCCGAACCGCGCCGCCGCTGGTGCCGCGAGGTCCGCGATCGATCCGGCCGGCCATCCCAGGCGAAGTTCGTCGTCGGCATGTGCGTTGGCCGGCACGCCAGCCAACGCCACGGCGGCCAGCGCGAGGTCGCGCCGGCCGATCGTCGACGGATTGCTTGTGGCTCGGGCGGTAGGATTCGAACCTACGACCAACCGGTTCACCGGTGTCCGCCATTCCTGACGGTGTCGGACTATGTCTTCACCCACGACACCTGTTTCTTCGAAACAGGCCGCTAGGGTGTCGGGCGCTCGAGGGCGGGTTATCGGAAGGGCTCCTCACCGCCTAGTCTCTACACCTTCCGTACGCGACACGCTCCCGTTGAAACGGTCGCATGGCCCTGCGTCCGGCTCGGCTCGGCGTTGCCCGTGCCGCGAGATGATCGCGCCGTGAGGGTTCCACCGAATTCACCCGAAGATCGACGACGGTTTCCCGCCGAAGTGTCAAAGTCGTTCAACAGCCGGTTGCTCTACCGCTGAGCTACGCCCGACCAGCAAGCCCGCGCGTTCTACCCACCACCCCGATGCTTGGCAAGCACGCCGCAACTCGGCAAGACGAAGCGATGAGCGATCCAACGAGCGCCACGATCGACGAATTCCTCCGGCTCGACATCCGCGTGGGCACCATCATCGATGCCGAGCCCTTCCCCGAGGCGCGCAAGCCGTCGCTCAAGCTCACCATCGATTTGGGTCCGCTCGGCACCAGGCGCTCGTCGGCCCAGATCACCCGCCACTACCGGACCGACCAGTTGATCGGCCGCCAGGTCCTGGTCGTGGCCAACCTGCCGCCGCGCCAGATCGGACCGTTCTCGAGCGAGGTGCTGACGCTCGGCCTGCCGGACGCCGACGGCGAGGTCGTGCTGGTCCGTCCCGACCACCAGGTTCCGGACGGCGGCCGCCTCTACTGATGGCGATCACCTACGCGACCGTCACCTGGGACCAGCTCCACCGCGACGCGCGCCTGCTCGCCACCAAGCTGATGCCGCTCGGCCCGTTCCGCGGCATCGTCGCCGTCACCCGCGGCGGCATGATCCCGGCCGCCATCATCGCGCGCGAGCTCGAATGCCGTGTCGTCGAGACGATCTCCATCGTGGCCTATGGCGCCGAGGGCTCCGCCGAGGAAACCCGCCGGCAGCCGATGCTCGTCAAGCCGGCCACGACCGCCGGCGACGGCGACGGCTTCCTGATCATCGACGACCTCGTCGATTCAGGTGTCACCGCGGGCCTCGTCCGGCGCCTGCTCCCACGCGCGCACTTCGCCTGCCTCTACGCCAAGCCGGAAGGCCGTCCCGCCACCGACAGTTTTGTCGTGGAAGTGTCTCAAGACACATGGATCCTGTTCCCATGGGACACCGCACCGCTGTTCGTGCCGCCTCTGGCACGCCAACCCGCCCCCGACCGGACCGCCTCATGAGCGAGGCACGGCGCAAGCCCCCCGGCCCGCCGCGCGCCTACGGCGTCCTCGTCGGCACCATCGAGGACGGGCGCGAGGACAGTGGCCGCTCGCCGCACTACGAGATCCTGGTCCGGGCCGAGGGTGTGTTCCGGATCGCGGTCAACGTCCGCTCCCAGGACGGCAGCGATGTCCAGGCACTTGTGACCGACAATTTCGTCAACCCCACCAAGCGCGACCTCCCGTCGCTGGCCGCCGGCTCCAGGGGCTTCCAGCCGCTCGCGACCGGGCCGGGTGGCCAGGGCCTCGACTATCTCCGCGACAACCTGTTCGACCCCGCCGCCATGACCGCGATCCCGCCGGACGGCCCGGGCGCCACCCTGGCACCGGATTTCGAGGCCAGGATCGCCGCGGCCAGGGCGGACCCCGACGCCGTCCTGATCGCCTTCGGCGCCTGCTTCCAGGATGCCGGCGCCGACCAGACCTTCGGCTTCTCACCCGAGCGCGGCGTGCACGACATCCACATGATGCAGGGTAACGAAGGCCGGTTCGCCAGCGACAATCGCGTCAATGGCGACGGCGCGCTGTTCATCCGCTACGGCACCGGCCGCACCTTCGCCTTCTTCGCCCGCTTCGCCACCCAGGTCCTGACCACCGATCCGCGCACCGGCGACCCCGTCGGCTGACGATGACAGGCCTCGAATCAACGGAGGCCCTCGACCCGCGCTCGGACACCCTCGACACGTGGCCGACCGCCACCCTCCTCCACGCGCTCTGGGAGGGTCAGCTCGGCGCGGTCGCGGCACTCCACCAGGCGCTCCCGTCGCTCGCCGCCGCCACCGCGGCCGCGACGGAACGCCTGCGTGCGCACCCCGCCGGCCGCCTCGTCTACACCGGCGCCGGCAGCTCGGCCCGTCTCGGCGCGCAGGATGGCGCCGAGCTCGCCCCCACCTTCGACTGGCCCGAGGCGCGCCTGCTCCTGCTGCCTGCCGGCGGCCTCGATTCCCTCACCCGCGGGATCGAGAACGCCGAGGACGGCACGATCGAAGCCGAGGCCGCGATCCACCGCCACGCCATCGGACCGGTGGACGTGCTCGTCGCGCTCGCGGCCAGCGGCACCACCCCCTTCACGATCGCCGCCGCGCGTGCCGCGCACGCCGCCGGAGCGCTGACCATCGGCATCGCCAACACCCCCGCCCCGTTGCTCGACGCCGTCGACCATCCGGTCCTGATCCCGACCGGCGCCGAGGCGATCGCGGGCTCCACCCGCATGAAGGCCGGCACCGCGCAGAAGGTGGCGCTCAACCTGCTCTCGACCGGCATCATGGTCGGGCTGCACCGCACCCATCGCGGCCGCATGGTCGACATGCGCGCGACCAACGCCAAACTGCGCAACCGCGCGATCCGAATCGTGGCCGATCTTGCCGGCGCCGACGAAGCCCGGGCCGCCGCGGCGCTCCATCAGTCCGGCAACCGCCTCAAGCCCGCGATCCTGATCGCCGCCGGTCGGACGCCGGCGCAGGCCGACCTTGCGCTGGCCCACGCAGGTGGCGATCTCCGCGTGGCGCTTGCATCATCCTCTCCCCACCCATAGCTTCCGGCCCGGGCGGGGCGTGGCGCAGCCTGGTAGCGCGCCTGTTTTGGGTACAGGAGGCCGCCGGTTCGAGTCCGGCCGCCCCGACCAGTGAAGGAGCCGGAATGGCGTTGCGTGCCCGCATCTTCAAGCAGCGCAAGTCCGCGATGCAGTCAGGTCATGCCAAGGAGGATGGCTGGGTCCTCGAATGGGAGCGGACCGAGCCCAAGCGTGCCGACCCGATCATGGGCTGGTGGGGCAGCGGCGACACCCGCACGCAGCTCCGTCTGAAGTTCGACAGCCGCGAGGAGGCCGAGGCCTACGCCAAACGCGAGGACCTCTCCTACGAGATCGAGATCGTGCCCGACCGGATCGTCAAACCGAAGGCCTACGCCGACAACTTCAAGCCCGGCCGCCTGTTCAACTGGACACACTGACCAGGTCGTCACAGCCGTCGATCAGCGGGCCCTTAGCTCAGTTGGATAGAGCAACAGCCTTCTAAGCTGTGGGTCGGTGGTTCGAATCCACCAGGGCTCGCCAGATCGCCCGCCGGCACCCTACCATCACGTCAGGCAGTGCCGACCGGCTGCACCGCATAGAGATCGAGGACCTCGAAATCGAGCGGCCGGCAGAGCGACGCCGTGACCCGCGCCGTATCCGGTGACCGGCTCACCAAGTCATCCCACCATTGCTGCGGCGTCCAGGCGCCTGCGTCGAGTGATGCCACGATCTGTTCGACCGGCGTCCGGAGCAGAAGCTCGCAATAAGAGAACAGACGTTCGGAATGTCTTACCAATGCCAGGCGGGGATGAGCGTCGATACCGGGCGGCGCAATCCACCGCAATTCCACTGCACCAATCTGCATTCAATACCTCTAGTCGAACATTTTCGACTTCCGTCAATACTTCGACAGCAACAACGCGCTTGCTGCCAAGTCACCGCGGCGTTGCCTTGGCTGAGTTCTACTCACGCCGCCTTTGCACAGTCGCGGCAAAAGTCGCGTCCCGATGTTTGTTACAACTCAAACATTCGTGATCGAGACCGGGTAGGCTCCTCCAGCACGCCACAACGACCGGCTTAGTCGCGGAACAAATCAATCGCGTCGTCCGCGACCTCGGTGCCGGCCGCAAATTCATCCCAGACTCTCGGTGCCGCTAACGTTTCGCAACCCTGCCGTCACGTGATCCTTTTTTGACGCGGGACCGTCGCCCGTCGTGCCGCATGGCCGCGTCCCGGCGCACCTTGCCCTCGACCCGACAGGCGTGGACACTCCCGCCGACAAGAAGATCAACCCGGGAGATCGGCATGCGCCTACTGATCATCATCCTCATCCTCCTCCTGCTGTTCGGCGGCGGCGCAGGATACGGTTTCGGCGGCTGGACCGGATACGGCTACGGCGGCGGCATCGGCCTGATCGTCATCATCCTGATCGTGCTGCTCGTTCTGGGCGTGATCTGAGCCGTCCGGCCGGCGCGCCCGCGCGCCGGCCGGGATCGAGGCGTGCACGATCAGGGCAGTGCCAGCGCGCCGTCGAGCCTGACCCGCTCGAACCCGCCCGCGCTCTCGAGCGCCCGTCGCAAGCCGTCCTCGCCGCCGAACTGGAAGCCGATCTGAGTCGCATACCACGCGCACGCGCGTGCCTTGCGCGCGACATCGATCGCGACGCACCGTTCCGGCAGCTTCGCCATCAGGTCCGCGAAGGGCTCCGCGGGCGACACGCCGCGCGACACATACGGAAAATCACGCCACCAGACGATCGGCCCTCGCGCCAGGCGCTCGATCGCCCGCACCGTCAGACGATGATCGACATGACCACCGATCGCCTGCGGGGCCAGGATGGCGTCCGGCCGCATCTCGTCGGCAATCCGGCCGAGCGACGACGCGACCGCGCGATCGACGTCGTCTCCCGCTCGCCGCGGACCGAACAGGGCGCGCGCCGACCCATAGCCGCGATGCGGCGCCTCGACGAACGGCAGCCATCGCGCCCCGGCGCCCAGTTGCGCGCACGCTTGCCGATCCTCCGCCCGGCGCATCGCCATGTAATCGACGTCCGGCCCCAGGCCCTTGTCGAGCTGGCAAGCCAACGCGAACCCGTCAGGCGCCGCCACCGAAGCCGTGAAGACGGTCACCACCGTTACCGACCAGCCCGCGTCGGACAGCGCCCCGATCAGGCCGCCGCACGAGAACACGGCGTCGTCGAGATGCGGCGAGATGGCGATCGCGCGCGGCATGACCTCAGAGCAGATGCGGCGCCGAGCGAAACCGGCAGGGCGTCATCGGCAGCGTCGCCTCGAATTGGGCGGGCGGCCGCTCGCCATGAATGCGCCCATAGACCGCCATGATCTCCCGTCCAACCGACTCCCAGGCATAGACTCGCCGGCATTCCTGCAACGCCGCCTGCGCTAGACGCGCACGCAGCGCGCCATCCTCGATCAGCCGGCCGAGCGCACGCGCCTGCCCTTCCACGTCGCCCGGCTCCACGAGCAGGGCGTTCTCACCATCGCGCAGGCAGTCGCGCACGCCGACCGCATCGCACGAGACGATCGGCAGGCCGCTCGCCATCGCCTCCAGCACGGTGTTGGAGAAGCCTTCGGCATAGGTCGGCGAGACGAACACATCCTGCCCGCGATAGACCGAAGGCGCGGTTTCATATCCCGCATACAGGCCGAACCGGACCCTCCCCTCGAGAACGCGCTCGGCGACCCGGCGGCGTGCCGCGTCGAGATCCGGTCCGATGCCCGACATCGTCAGCGAGCAGCGCACCCCCGCGTCGCGCAGAAGGGCCACCGCGTCGATCACGTCGATCGCGCCTTTCCGTCGATCGACCCGGCCATGATAGAGCAACCTCACCGGATCGTGCGCGGCCCCCGCCACCCATCCCGGCCCCGGTGCGAAACGCTCCACATCGACAGCGCCCGGAATGATCGTCAGCAACGAGCGCGGCACGCCGAGCCGCTCGACGATCTCGGCGGCAAAACTCTCGCACCCGACCAGCACCGCGTTCGCGTGCTCCAGCACACGCACCATCGCCAGCCGATGCGTCTCGCAGCAGGACCCGACCCAGTGGCCGTCACCGCCCTGGATCGACACCACACACGGCACGCCCAGCGATCGCGCGGCCCGCAGCACCGTCCATCCGTTCGGATAGCCGTACTGCGCGTGCAGCACGTCGAACGGCGCGCGTGCATGCTCCCATTCGATGATCTCGAGCATGTCCTCGACATCACGCTCGAAATCCCCGCCCGCCTCCTCGCCGAGCGAGCGGCGGCCGATCACCCTCACTCCTTCCACCGGCGGCGGCGGCCCACCGCCATAGATCGCGGTACCGGCGGCATCCTCCCGGTACTGGCTGACCATCGTCACGTCGTGGCCGGCGCGGACGAGCTGGCCCAGCAGGTTCTGCGCGTAGACACTCATCCCGCTGATGGCGGGAAAATAGCGCCGCGAGCAGAACAGGATCCTCAAGAATGACAGTCCCGCAGCCAGCGTCGGCTCCACGGGATCATCCGGTCGGCGCGGTGGCTGTCGGACGACAGTTCGATGCAGACCAGCCGGTCGAACCCGATCCGTTCCAGCGCGAGCAGGCATGCGCGTATGTCCATGTCGCCGTCGCCGAACGCCAGATGGACGTGCTTGCCGCGCTTCATGTCCTCGAGCGAGACGGTCGCGATCGACGACGAGAATTCGGCCACCGACGCCTCGGGCACCCGCTCGCCCGTCACCATCACGTGCCCGAGATCGAGCGCCAGGCGGAGCGCGGGAAACTCCACGGCCAGCGCCTGATAGTCATCCAGCGTCTCGATCAGCAGTTCCGGTTCCGGCTCGATCGAGGCGGCCACCCCGCGCCGCGCGGCATGGTCGAGCACGCGAGACACGCCCTCGCGCAGCCAGATGCCGGCTTGCCGCCGATCGACGTCGGGTCCGACCCGGCCCGACCAGAACGACATCGCCTCGGAACCGAGCATGGCCGCGATGTCGGTCGCCCGCTGCAGATAGCCGATCCGCGCGTTCCGCCCTTCCTCGGCAGGGCTCAGCATGGTCGGCCAATGGCACGCCCGCGGATCGAGCAGGAATCGCGCGCCGGTCTCGATCACCGAGCCGAGGCCGCGCCGTGCGAGATCCCCGCCGAGCAATTCCGTGCGACGCTCCCAGCCCTCCGACAACGGATCGAGCACATGGTGATCGAGCGTGAGCGCCACGCCGTCGTAGCCACTGTCTGCAATCAGCGCGATCGCATCCTCGATGCGATGGTGGATCGTGCCATTCGTGTTGTAGGCGTATCGTAATGTCATCGACGTTTCTCCCGCCTGTTTCGTTCTTGTCGCGCCATCTGCGCCGAGAAGCAGCCCGGCTCCCGATAGAGCGGATAGAGCCGGCCCACGATGCGATCGGCGCGCGCGGCGTCGAACCAGGCCGGCCCGCCGGCGCGCTCCTCGTCGGCCGCCCGCAGTACCACCGGCCGCGCGCCCGGACCCGGCGCGTCGAGGATCAACGGATCGCCGCGCGCGCGCAGGCGCGCGACGCCGCGCCAGCCGATCCGCCCGTAGCTCATCGTCTCGCTCTCGAGGAACGGGACGATGACCTTCACCGCGCGCACCGGCGAGCCGGTCGGCGAGCAATCGACGACGATGATGTCCATGCCGGCTGCCGACAGACGTTCGGCAAGCAGCCCCAACCGGTCCACCGCAGTGAGCACCGAAGAGGCCGACACCGTCGGCAGGTCCGAGAACCGGACCGTGCGCCGCTCGCCGAACACGCTGTCCTGCAGACGCCGCCGCAACTCGGCCACATCCTGCTCCAGCCACTCGACCATCGCCGCCAGCGCGCGAGGCTCCTCCTCCTCCAGCCGGACAGCGGCAACGCCGGCGGCGACATGCGCGTCGGACATGACCCGCCGGCACTGATCGGCCGTCCCATGCGTCGCCGCCTTGCGGGCCCGCGATCCGCAGAACTCCAGCAGCGCCTTGCGAAGCGCGCGCTCCCGGTCCGGATGTGCCGCCTCGCCGCATGCCGTCACCTGGATCGGCATCGCCGGATCCCCATGATCGTCGCCCACGACGTAGAGATTGCTGATCCCGAATTCCGTCGACGCGAGCTTGACCGTCACGTCGATCCCGAGCGCGCGCAGGTGGTCGATCAGCGAACCGACCAGCGGATCGCCGATCGCGTCAAGCTCCACCACCACGCCCTGGTCGAGCGCCCGATACGCCACGACGTTGCCGTCGCGCTGCAGCAGTTCCATCACGCCGTGCGCGACCGCATGCGCCACGTCGAGGCCGGCCCCGAGCCCGTTGGTGATCGGCGTGATCAGGCCGGCACGTTTGCGCAGGTCATAGCCATGCGATGCGACCCACTCGTCCGGAACCAGCACCGCCTCGCCGCTCGGGCATCGGGTGCCCCACACCCAGGCGAGCGGCATGTCAGGTGCGTAATCCGAGCCTGCCGGGAGGCAGAGCGTCAGCGGATCGACCACGCGGCACTCGCCATGCCGTCCGACCAGCGTCTCGTACGAGCCGACAACCGTCTCGGCGCGGCCGATCCACTGCGTGCCGTGCACCTCCTCGCACAACTCGCCGAGCGCCCCCACCTCGGCCTCCACCGGATCGAAGCCGTAGCCGTGTCCCGTCGTCATCGGGCTGTCCGGCAGAGCAAGATTTCCCTGCACGACGGGCACCCCGGTCCGGTCGAGCCCGTCGATCCGGACGGCCGACATCTCGTATCCGGCGAGCGACCGCCGGAACGAAGCCGCGACCGGCGCGAGTTCGCTCACGACGGGCGTCCATGGCGGAGATCAGCCACCGGGATCCGCCGCACGCCGGGCGGCCCGCGCATCCCGTCATCGAGCACGGCAACCGCCATGCCCGTGTCGATCCCCGGCGCATACTCGAACGGCGTGCAGACCGTATCGAAATCCAGCGCCTCGATCACATCGCGATAACGCCGAAGCTCGTCATGCGTCAGCGGGATGTTCTTGTGGAACGCCTTGTGGCTCGAGACCGCCAGATTGCCGCCGGCCTCATCCTGATCGATCTTGAAGGCATCGCCGCAGAACAAGGTCCGGCGCCTCGGGTCATGCAGGACCGCCTGCCCCTCATAATGGCCCGCCACGTGATGCAGCGTCTGGCCCGAAGGCAGCGTCAGCGTCCGGTCGTAGGGCCAGGTGACACGGAATGCCTTGGTCATCCGCAAATCGTCGCGCTGGATCGCAAGCGCGGGCGCGAATTCCTGCTGCAGTTGCCACAGTGCACCGTAGCCGTGCACGTGACTCGCGGCCAGGATCGCGATCCCGCCCAGCCGCCTGATCTCCGCCAGCATCGGCGGCGTGTAGTAGGGCGCCGCCTCGAAAGCGACATTACCCTCGGGATGCAGCAGCAACCAGCCGGTCCCATTCAACCCGAACGCCGGCGAGGTCGAGAACGCGACCATGTCGCGCGCCAGCACGCGCCAGCCGCCTTCGAGCGCGCGCGCGACCGCCATCTCCGTCCGGAAATCCCAACCATCCTCCGGCAGGTCGTTGCGTGTATCTACGCACACCGGGCAATCCGGCGGCGTGGCGAAATAGCGTTGCCAATGGCCGCAATTCGCGCACGCATACATCGTCAGTGGCATCGAGCGCTCCTGTAGGCCCGATCGAGAAGCGCCATCGTGTGGAGATCACGCTCGACATCGAACATCACGGCTCCCTCGCCACGCAGCGCCGCTCCGAACGCACGCATCTGCGCCTCGAACGGGGACATGGCGCCGACGGCAAGAGCGGCGACCCGGCCGTCGGATGCGTCCTGCAGCACCACCGATCCGCCCGCGTCCTGACCCATCGTATCGTGCGCCACCAGCATCCCGCGCGTGCCCACGATCTCCAGCCGCCGACGCGGCAGAGTCTCGGGATGATTGTAGGCGACGTGCAGCGACACCAGCACGCCGCTTCGGGTGGATCCGGCCAGCACCGCGCCGTCATCGACGTCATAGTCCTGCACACGCTTCTGGATGAACGCCGCGATGTCGACGACCGGCTCGCCGAGCAGGAACTCGACGAGATCGAGCCCGTGCGGCGCAAGATCGATCAGTGCACCGCCCCCCGCGCGCCCCGCCTCGATGCGCCAGTTGCGAGCGGCCCAGTCCCGATCCAGCCAGCAGGCATAGACGATACGAACGGCCGTCACCACGCCGACCCTGCCCTCCCGTATCGCGTCTTGCATTGTCGAATGTGCCGGATGGTGCCGCTGGTCGAAGGCGGTGCCGTAGAGGATGCCGTTCGCGCGTACGGCGGACGCGATCAGCTTTGCGCCGTCGAGGGTCGACGCCATCGGTTTCTCGCACAGCACCGCCTTGCCTGCCGCCGCCGCCCGCTCGACCACGCTCGCGTGGGTGTCATTGGGTGTCGCGACATACACCGCCTCGACCGCCGGATCGGCCATCAGGTCGTCCATGTCCTCGTGCGCAACGACGCCCCTCGCACACGCGGCCCTGCGCGCCTCCAGGCTCGGATCGACGACGCAAACGACCACACCGCCCGACGCCATGATGCCGGGCACGGCATGATCGCGCGCCACCCAGCCATAGCCAACGATTCCCCAGCCGACCGGCCCCATCACCAACGCTCCGGCAGATCGACCAGCTCGCGACGCCGGACCCATCCCTCGACGGAAGCGTCGTTGACGGCGTTTGGCGGGCAGTCGGTGCGCGGCCCGAGCGTCGACCGCGTCCCGTATTCGAGCGCGTAACGTTCCGACGGCCACTGCAAGACGCCGTCCTCCCGGTAGAGCGGGTTGCGGCGCAGCGCGGTCCCGATGGCGGGCATCGCAACGCCCCCGGTGACCGGACGCGCGGACGTGAGCGAACGGCCTTCCGCGATCGAGAACGCCTCGACGCGGCCGAGCCTCGAGGGCCGCGACGCGACCGGCGCGCGCCCCTCGATCATCGCCCGCTGCAGCTCCGCATCGTCATGGAAGACGCCATCGGGAAACAGCGCCTCGAGTTCGGCGCTGTCGATGGCGTGGCCCGCCGAGAAATTAGGCCAGTTCCTGTTGTGAACATGGCTGACGAGCAGGCGATCGTTGGTCATCGCGCGCAGCCTGTCGCAGATCCATGGCTTGGGTTCGAGAAAATAGAACGCATCGTGGCAGGCCACGAGATCGAACCGCGCATCCCCCACAGGCCATTCCGCAGCGGCGTCGAAACAGATCAGCTCCGCGGATGGCACCATCCAGTGACGCGCGATCCACAGCTTGGCGAACACCACGTCGCCACCGGACACTGCGACGCCCTGCTGCGCGAGCGCGCGCAGGTGATGACCGATGCCGCAGGCGAGCTCGAATGCGCGCCGAGGCGCGTTCCAATATGCCTCGACCAGACCCAGGCCCGCGATAAAGGTCGGATCGCTCCAGCGATGGGCGAAATAATCCGCGACCGGCCCCCAGTTTAGCAATTCCATCGCTTCGCGCAGACTGAGCCGATCCTGTTCGCGCACCAATCGAGCAATCGCCTCGGGATTTGCCACCGGCCCGCGCCACCAGTCGTCCTGGTCGCCCAGAACCAGGACCAACGCACCGGTCCTGTCGCGAGCGTCGAGGCGTTCCAATATGCCAGCGACCAGAGCTGTCCGCCCGACACGCAGATACGGGATGCCGTCGATGACCGGCCAGCGCGCCGTGCCGTCCGTGAGCGCATCAGGCCCATCGGCGCGAAGCGGCATGCCCGACGCGGGCGAAACCAGGCTCATGCCGCCAATCCGGCCGCGCGCAGCACGTCGTCCTGGAACGGCTTCGCAGGCCCCTCGTGCACGAGCGCCATCTCGCCGAGCACCACATCGAGTCCGATCCGGCCGGTCCGCAGATGCTGGTCGATCTGCCACACCCGATCGAGCGTATCGGCGGCATGAAACGCGCGGCCCTCGCGGGTCGACGCGTCCGGCAGGATGGCGAGCGCGTTCTCCACCCGTGCCGACAGCGCCGGCGAAAGCTCCGACAGGCAACGCTCGGTCGCGCACCTCATGACCGGTTCCAGCGCGGAGCCGAGCAGAACCTCACCGGTAAAGCCGGAGTCGGGAAGAAACGCATTGTGAAAATGATGCGCCATCGACGCCAGCCACACCGTGAGGGGATCGGCGCCGAACAGCGGCGACAGCAGCACGCCGTAAACGGCGACGATGGCGCAATGTTCCGCGTGATTCTCGGCCGGCTCGAAGATCAGACGCGGACGCCCGGGACAGGTGACGCCGGCGCGCGGCTGTCTCGCCAGCAGCCGGGCGAAATCCGGCAATGCCGTGCGCAATTTCGACTGCTTGCGTCGGAGGATCATCGCCAGGGAAGGGTCGATCGCCCCCGCCGCATCACTCGACGCGCGCTCCAGAATGCGGTCGACCTCCGCCTCGGCCATCCCGAGATCACGCATCACCGCCGCATCGATGTCACCCAGCCGCGTCCCACGCAGCGCGTCGAAGACACATTCCCCAAGGGCATCGACAGGTGACACTCCGCCGCCCAATCGAGACCAGCCGTTCGAAAACAGCCGTTCGGCAAACGAGCCGACTTGCCCGGCCGACCGGAGCCGCTTCAACTCGCCAATCTCTCTCATCAACGACAGAAGTTCGGCGGGGAACGCACCGACCCATCCGTCGGCTTTTCGTTCGCTCATCATCTGTGACATCGCCCCGAACGACCTGAGCGCCAGTCACACCGGAATCACGACCCTGTGATCGATTTGCTGGTCAAGTGCCCGGCCTCAGCTCTTCTTGAGCTCGCCCGGCTTATGTGCGGCCTTGGCGCCGGTCTTCGCGCTCTTGACGATGAACTGCGGATCCTCCTTCGACGCCTTCGCGGTATGGCCTTTGATCTTGGTCTCCGCCGTCACCTTCTTCTCGACCGTTCCCTTGGTCTTTCCCTGGGCGGTGCCCCAGCTGACCTCGTCGCCCTTCTTCGGTTCCTTCATCATTCTCGCCCCTGTCTCGTTGCGCACGGTGCACACCGTCCAGCCTGAAGAACGCGCCTCGCTGCGATCGATCCCGCGTCGCGCGAAGAAATGACCGGCCGCGAAGCTTCCGCTGGCACTAGCCACGCCAGGCGTCGGGCGCGATGATCCGCCGACCGGACAAGAGGCCCGTCATGGCGAATGTTCACGAGTTCTCCGCAACCTCGATCGACGGACGCGAAATCCCTCTCGCCTCCTATGCCGGCAAGGTCCTGCTCGTCGTCAACACGGCCAGCAAATGCGGCTTCACGCCGCAATATGCCGGCCTCGAGCATCTGCAGCGTACGCTGGGTCCACGCGGCTTTTCGGTGCTCGGCTTCCCGTGCAACCAGTTCGCCGGCCAGGAGTCCGGAACCGACAACGAGATCGCCGCCTTCTGCGCCGCCAGATACGACGTCTCGTTTCCGATGTTCGGCCGCATCGAGGTCAACGGCAGCGGCGCGCATCCGCTCTATGACCATCTCCGGAGCGCCAGGCGCGGCTTGTTCGGATCCGGCGCGGTGAAGTGGAACTTCACCAAGTTCCTCGTCGACAAGGCCGGTGGGGTCGTCAACCGCTTCGGCCCCGCCGTCGGTCCCGAACGGATCCGCCCCGACATCGAGCGCCTGCTCTGACCTCCCCTAGCCGCTGAGCACAGCAAGCAGCGCCGACCCGTAACGATCGAGCTTGGACGTCCCCACGCCCTTGATCGTGGCTAGCCGTCCGAGCGTCTCCGGCCTCGCCTCCGCGATCTCGCGCAGCACGCTGTCGTGGAAGATCACGTAAGGCGGCACCGCCTGGCTACGCGCTTCCGCGGCGCGCCAGGCGCGTAGGCGCTCGAACAGGCCCGGATCCGCCGGCAGCGTCGCATGTCCCACCGCGGGCATCGGGACACGCTCCTCCTCCGCCCTGAGCATCAGCGTCGTCTCGCCGCGCAGGATCGCGCGCGCCGGTCCGGCGAACGCAAGCCCGCCATGATCCGGATCGCGCCGGAGCGCCCCGCGCGCCATCAGCGCCCTGATCACGCCGCGCCAGAACTGCTCCGACCCGTCGCGGCCGACACCCCAGGTCGGCAGCGTCTGGTGACCGTGCCGCCGCACGCCTTCCGTCTCCCGGCCACGCAGCACGGTGACGATATGCGCGGCCCCGAAACGCTGACCGGTCCGGTAGACCGCCGACAGCGCCTTTTGCGCCGCCACCGTCCCGTCGAACAAGCGGGCAGGCAGCCGGCAATTGTCGCAGTGCCCGCAGCGCTCGCCCAGCACCTCGCCGAAGCAGGCGAGCAGGGATGCCGTCCGGCACTCGGCCGTCTCGCACAGCGCGATCATGCCCTCGAGCCGGTCGCCCATCACGCGCTTCTGGTGATCCGGCGCCTGGCTCTGCTCCAGCCAATAGCGTGCGCGTGCGATGTCCTCACTGCCGTACAGCAGCAGCGTGTCGGCAGGCTCCCCGTCGCGGCCCGCCCGGCCGATCTGCTGGTAGTAGGCCTCCGGGCTGTCCGGCATGTCGAGATGAGCCACGAAGCGCACGTCGGGCCGGTCGATCCCCATTCCGAACGCGATCGTCGCCACGATCGTCATCGCCTCTCCGGCCCGGAACCGACCGAGCGCCGCACGCTTCTCGATCGCCGACAGCTTCGCGTGAAACGGAACCGCGTTGCGCCCGCGGCCGCGCAGCTCGGCCGCCACACGCTCGGTTTTCTCCCGCGAACCGCAATAGACGATGCCCGCTGAGTCCTCGTGCGCCGACAGCAACGTCGCGAGCTGCGACAGCTCGCGCTCCTTGGGCAGCACCCGCAGATGCAGATTGGGACGGTGGAAGCTGGCGGCGAACGTCTCGGCCTCCGGCATCGCCAGCGCGGCCAGGATGTCCGCGCGCGTCCGCGCGTCGGCCGTCGCCGTCAGTGCGATGCGCGGCACGCCGGGCAGCCGCTCGGGCAGGCAGGCGAGCGCGCGATATTCCGGCCTGAACTCGTGCCCCCAGGCGGATACGCAATGCGCCTCGTCGATCGCGATCAGCGACAAGGTTCGACGGCCGAGCCGCTCGAGCAGCGAGCCGGAAAGCAGCCGCTCGGGCGACACATACAGCAGCTCGATCCGGCCAGCCGCGAGCTTGTCGCGCACCAGCGCCTGCGTCTCCTCCTCCAGTTCCGAATGCAGCGCCGCCGCCTCGATCCCGAGCTGCCGCAGGGCCGCGACCTGATCGTCCATCAGCGCGATCAGCGGCGAGATCACCAGTCCCGTTCCGGGTCTGCAGAGCGCGGGCAACTGGTAGCAGAGGCTCTTGCCGCCTCCCGTCGGCATCAGCATCAGGGCATCGCCGCCCGCCATCATCCGCGAGACGCAGGGCTCCTGCAGGCCGCGAAACGCCGAAAATCCGAAAACATCCTTCAGGACCTCGGACGGCGTTCCCCGCGAGACCGCCACCTTGATTCAGCTGCCGGCCGGATCTCCGATGCTGATCTCGACCCGGCGCGCGCCCACCGCCGCGTCCTCATTGCTCGGTGCACGAGAAACGACCTCGATCCGGCTGGCCGCCACCCCGTCCTGCTGCAGCAGCGCCGACACCAACTGCGCGCGTGACGCCGCCAGCCGCTGATCGGCATCGAGGCTGCCGTTTGCCGCGGCAAAGCCTGCCACCGTCAGCAGCGATGACGGCGAAGCGACCGCCTCGCGCGCCGCACTGGCGACCTGCGCCTGGGCGGCCGGGTCGAGCCGGGTCGAGTCGTGCTGGAAGAAGACAAGGATCTTGGGCCGGCTCGGCTCGCTCATCGCGCACGCCGCCAGGCTCGCGGCAACTGACAGGGTCAAAAGCCGGCGCATCCTGCATCCTCTGATCTATTGCGGTCGGGGGCGGCCTGATTGCGCCACGCGGCGAAGCCCGTCAATTCGTGGCTCGGGATGCACTCAAGCCGCCGCCGCCGCGACCCGCCCCGCGGAGAGGCGCCAGACCCGGTCCAACCGCTCACTACCGGTCAGCCGGTGCGCAATCAGAACGATCGTCCGGTGCTCGGATTGGGCGAACAGCGTCGAGAGGAACGCGCGCTCGGTCTCCGCGTCGAGCCCCGATCCCGGTTCGTCGAGAACGAGCACCTTCGCGTCCGAAAGCAGCGCGCGCGCGAGTGCGAGCCGGCGTCCCTGACCGCCCGAGATCGTCGCACCTGCCTCGCCGAGCCACGTGTCGAGCCCGCCGGGGAGCCCCTTCACCCAATCCGCGATCGCCGCCGACTCGAGCGCCGACCACAATTCGGGATCGCTCGCCGTACGCCGTCCGATCAGCAGGTTCGCCCTGATCGTATCGGCGAACAGATGCGTCGCCTGGCTCAGCAAGGCCACTCGCGCCCGCAAGATCTCGGGCGCCAGAGCGGCCAGATCGACTCCGCCCAGCGTGACGATCCCCTGGTCCGGCCGCGCCACCCCCAGCATCAGGTTGGCCAGCGTGCTCTTGCCCGCGCCCGACGGCCCCAGCACCGCGATGCGTGATCCCGGCGCGATCTCGAGCGTCAAGTCGCGCAGCACCGGCCGGCCCGGCCGCCAGCCGAACGACACGTTCTCGAATCGAATCATATCCGACGCCGGGCTCCCCCCCTCGGCACGCTTCGCCGGGTGTGCGCCCCCGGCGGACATCACCCGCCGGGCCGCCGCGGCCGCGTAGCCGGCGAGCACGCCCGCGCGCGGCATGCCGCTCGCGACTTCGAACGCGGCCAGCACCAGGAATACCGCGACCGCCGCCGGCACGGCATCACCACGCCCGAACCCCGACGCGGCCGCGACCAGGACCGCGAGCAGAGCCGCCTGGCCCAGCACGAAAGCCACCGCGTCGGCCGCCGACGCGCGCCGCGCGAGATCGAGCTGTGCCGCGATCAGCCGGCTCTCCCGTCCCTGCACGCCGGCCAGGACGCGGTCCTCCGCTCCGAACACCCGCACTTCACGCAGCCCGACCACCGCGTCCAGCACCGAAACTCGCAAGGCCGACTGGCCCTGCGACAGACGCGCCCCGGCACGCAGCGTCAAGGAGGCCGCCAGCGCCGGCACGACGAAGGCCGCGGTCGCGAACAGCCCGCCGATGATCACCGCGAGCGTCACGTCATGACGCCCGACGACAATAACGAGGCACGGCAGCAAAACCAGGGCACCCGCCAGCGGCACGCCGATCCGGAGATAGAGCGAATCGAGCGCCTCGACATCACCCACCAGGCGCGACAGCAGATCCCCCGAGCGCCTGAACCCGATCCCGTTCGACGCACTCGCCGACACCTCACGAAAGAACCACACGCGCAGGTCCGACAGCGCCCGGAACGTCGCGTCGTGCGTCACCAGCCGCTCGACGTAACGCAGCACGATCCGTCCGGCGCCGAGTGCGCGCAGGATCGCCGCACCCGCCACCGCCGCACCGATCGCACCCCCAGCCACGGCGACGCGGCCGGCCCAGACCGTCAGCGCCACCCCAAGGAGGAGCGCCGCGATCGAGATCGCGACGCCAACGGCCAGCAACCGGGCCTGCCCGCGCCACAATGCGAGCACACGCACGACTTCGCTCCCCGCCGCGAGCAAGGCCGTCACGCGACGACTTCCCGCGTCTCGGCCATCCCGAGCTCGATCCTGCGGCCGGCGAACACGTGCGCGGCGCTGGAATGGCTCGCCATGATCACCGTCCGGTTCAGCGACAGCCGGCGCAGGCTCTCCAGCAGCTCGCCCTCCGTCGCCGGGTCGAGATGCGCGGTCGGCTCGTCGAGCAGCAGCAGCGGCGCGTTGCGCAGGAAGGCGCGCGCGACCGCGACCCGCTGCGCCTGCCCGCCCGACAGCCCGTAGCCGCCCTCGCCGAGCACCGTCTCCAGCCCGTCGGGAAGGGCGCCGACCAATTCGTCGAGGCGCGCCGCGCGCACCGCGTCCGCGAGGTCGGCCTCGCTCGCATCCGGCCGCGCGAACCTTATGTTCTCGCGCATGCTGCCGGCGAACAGCACCGGCCTCTGTCCGATCCACGACGTCATCCGCGACAGCGCCTGCGGCACGATCGTTCCCAGCTCGGCGCCGTTGATCGTGATCCGGCCCGACTGCGGGGCCACGAAGCCCAGCAGCAGCTCGATCACCGTCGACTTTCCCGACCCGGAAGGTCCGACCAGCACGGCCGTCTCGCCAGCCGGCACCCGGAAATTCAGATGCCGCAGGATGGGCCCACGGCCCTCCCAGGCGAAACTCACATCCTCGAAGGCAACCGTCACACCATGCGCCTGGACATGCCGGATCGCGAGTGCCGGCACCGGCCGTGTTCCGGCCACCGGCAGCACCGCCAGCCGCTCGGCCGCGCCCACGATCCGGTTCTTGTCCTGGTAGGCGAGCGCGAAATTGCGCAGCGGCGCAAAAAATTCCGGCACCACGATCAGCGCGAACAGCGCGCGCGCGGCACCGTGCGCCGTCGGATGATCCAGCAGCGCATGGCGATCGGCAAGCGCGATCACCACGACCGAGGCCACCAGCGCGCAGTCGAGCGCCGCCGAGGACAGGAACGCCACCCGCAGGATGCGCATCGTCCGCGCGCGCAACTCGTCCGCGGCCGCGGCAAGCGCGCGCGCCTCCTCCTCGACAGCACCCGACAAGACGATGGTCGCGATCCCGCGCACCCGATCGACGAAGCGGACCTGCAAGCGCGCAAGTGCCGCGAACTGCCGGCGCGACGCCGCCGCCGCCCCCACGCCGAAGACCGCCTGCATGAGCGGCACCGCGATGCCGCCCGCCAGCAGAACGAGCGCCGCGAGTGGATCGACCGGCAGCACGATCGCCAGCACCAGGATCGGTGCCGCCTGCGCGAGCTGGGCCGCCGGCAGCCAGCGGGCGTAGAATCCGTCGACCCCCTCCACCTCGTCGACCAGCAGGGTTGCCAGATCGCCCTGCGTGGACGCGCGAGACGAACCCGGCGCATCGTCGAGAATGCGTCCCAGTGCTGCCGACCGCAGGCGCCGTCTTGCCCCGGCGCCCGCATCGGCTGCGCGCACGCCCAGCACGAACTGCAATCCCGCCCTCGCCAGCGCCGCCATGCCGAAACCCGCCAGCGGCCACGCCGGGACCGCGGTCCCGGCCACCAGCGCACCCAGCACCAGCGCCACGCACCAGGCTTGCGCCAAGGCCAACACCACCTGCAACAATCCCAGTGTCAGCATCGCCCTGACGGCGCGGCGCCCAAGACGTGTCTCCGAATGGATCCACTCCTTGACCCGGGCTGCCTCGCCCGTGAGCGGGCCTCTCGCTCTCTTCATCTCACCGCCCTCAATGCGCTCGATCTGGGCCCTGGATCGCACAGCACCAGGACGCAATCCGCCTCCTGGATAAGGCTTCATCCCCCGCCGGGACAAATCGGATCGCGCGTCACGCGCGCTCGGTTCCGGCGCGCTCGGCGTCGGCGTGCCGCAACAGCAGCTCCAGATGGTAGCGGGTCCCATCGCCCTGGCTCACGGTCAGCGAGGCACCTAACTGCTTGGCGAAGCCGCTGATCAGCTGGATGCCGAGACCGTCACGCACGCCGGTCTCGGTCTCGGCCTGGCCCGCGGGGATCCCGACGCCGTCATCCTCGATGGTCAGCGAGATGCGCCCGCCCGCGAGCGTGCACAGCCGAACGCTCACCGTGCCGGAACGCGCGCCCGGAAACGCGTATTTCACCGCGTTGCTGACCGCCTCGGTGACGATGAGGGCCACCGGCACCGCCTGGTCGCTCGACATCTGCAATTCCGGCGCTTCCACATCGAGCCTGATCCGATGGCCCTCGCGCTCGCCGATCGCCTGGAAGAGCTGCCCGCACAGTTCGAGCAGGAAGCCGCGCATCGCGATCGTGTGCAGTCCCGCATCCGCGTAGAGGTGACGATGCAGCGTCGCAAGCGCCCTGACCCGGTCCCGCGCCGACTGGAATTCGGCCTTGGCCTCCGGGAGCCTGATCCGGTTGCCCTGCAAGTTCAGCAGCGAGGCGATGATCTGCAGGTTGTTCTTGACCCGGTGGTGGATCTCCTTGAACGCCAGCTCCTGCTCTAGCCGCGCGCGCTCCAGCTCCTGCTCGCGTGACGCCAGCGACCGTGTCGCGAGCGCGAACGCATCGATCAGTTCGGCCATTTCGGCTGGCACGAACTTCATGTGGCCTTCATCGAATGTGCCCGCGTTGCGCCAGTGCGTCACGCGGCGCGTCAGCGCCTGGATCGGCGCCGCGACCGTAACGTGCGCACCCACCGTGACCAGCGCCAGGCCGAACGCCAAGATCGAGGCAATGGCCGCCATCCGTTCGATCAGCAGCGACGCGGCGCGCGCTTCTTCCCGGGTCGCCCGGCCACCGATGACGACCACATTGTCGCCAGCCAGCCGTCCGACGGCAAAGATGCCCTGCGTGCCATCGCCCCGCCCCGAGAACACCGCGCGGCCAAGGCTGCCAAGCGGAGGCAACGACGGCATCGCGGTCGATGCCGTCAACGGCCAGACCCGGCCGCTTCGATCGATCAGCCAGGCCTCCACCGGGGTCGCGCGGCTCGCGGGGCGCCGTAGCCGCAGATCCGCCTGCAGGACGGACCCCGATCCATCACGAAGCCGGCGCCTGACAGGAAGCACCAACGCACCATCCGCCCGACGCGAGATTTCGCCGAAACTACCCATACCGACGGGCAGATCAATGAGCGGGCAAGCCGAAGACGAGCAGACGAGATGGCCATCCGGCCCGCGAACAGTCAAATCGTCGAACCGACCGGTCCCTAAGGAAAGTGCCAGCGACAGGATATGCGTGCATGCGGAGGCGGGCGCGGCGCCCAACGTCCCCGCCAGAACATCGACCGATCCCAGCGCTGATTCGAGATCGGCGCCCTCTGCAGCCAAGTAATCTGAAAGAGCCGCGTCGACCCGCCGTGCGCTTAGATCGACCTGCTCGCGATAATCATGCCAGGCAAGAAGGGATGCGCTCGCGGCAAGCGGCAATATCGACAACAGGATAACGACAATGATCCGGGTGTTGACCGAGGACAGCGTCCGCTTGCCGCGAACGGCCTCGCGTCGTGTGGTCAGGCCCGCGCCGACGCCCGTCTCACTTGTCTCGCTCTCGATCATCCTCGATCAGACGAAGCAGGTCGTCCGGGATCGGCTCGTTGGCAACGTCGTCGAACAATTGGTGCAGGCCGCGCGTGAGCCACACATCGAACGCACCACCAGCCCGCCGCGACGACGGACGGACGGGCGGAACGCACTCGTGACCCTTTTTCGACGTCATCAGGATAAAGTTCATCACCCAATCGACTTCCACGGCAGGACCTCTGAAGTCCCACCGGAGAGAGCTACGAGGAAACTACGCCGACAGGCTGACCCGCGCGTCCCGTGCCAGCGGCACCCGAACGGCCGCCTGAACCTTGCGCTCGACCTTCTCGCCCATCAGCCAGCTCTCGAGCTGGCGGCGAGCGCGAAATACCCGACTTTTCGCGGTGCCGACCGCACAACCGGTCGCCTCAGCCAGCGCCTCGTAGCTCATCCCGTGGACCACCACCATCACCAACGCCTCGCGCTGGTCGTGCGGCAGACGCGTCATCGCCTTGCCGAGATCCTTCAGTGCCAACCTGTCCTCATGCGGCGCCTCGGTCGCGAACGCCGAGGACGGAACGTCATCGATGTCCGTCGTGTCGCGGCGCTTGCGCAGGTTGGAGATGAACCGGTTCCGCAAGATTCTGTGCATCCAGGCGGCAAAATTCGTCCCAGGGATGAAGCTCGACTGCGCCGACAGGGCGTTGCAGACCGCATCCTGCACCAGATCCTCCGCTGCCGCCCGGTTACGGGTCAGGGCAAGCGCCTGGACGCGAAGTTTCGGCAGAATGGAAATGACCTGGTCGTGAAAAGCGATCGTCATCTGGCGTCCCTGTCTGGTGACTGTTGCTCAAGCAATGACCCGCGAACGCCGATGGTTGCGCTATCGGTCTCACGAAACCGAGAGGATCGCTCAGCCGACCCCGGTCGTCTGGTCGGCCGCGCGTTTCGCCAGCAACGTCCGCGCCCGTGACACGCGCGCCTTCATCGTGCCGACCGGCACGCCGCAGATCGAGGCCGCCATCTCGTGGCTCAACTCCTGCGCACCCACCAGAACCAGCGCCTCGCGCAGCAACGGCGGCAGATCGAACAGCAGACGTTGCAAGTCCGACACGTCCCCGCGACTGATCTGGCGCGGCGCCTCGCTGTCGGCATCCGCGCCGCGTTCCGACAGGATCCGCCTCTCGCGCTTGCGCCGGCGTGCGCTCTCGAAGAACGCATTGCGCTGGATGGTGAACAACCAGGCCTTGAAGTTGGTTCCCGGACGGAACTGCTCGAGCGCACCCAGGGCGCGCAGAACGGTGTCCTGCACCAGGTCGTCCGCCTCGGTTGGATCGCGCGCCAGGAAACGGGCGAAACCGCGCAGATCGGAAAGACAGGCCGTGAGCTCCCGCCGAAGCCCGGCGAGGTCGGCAGCCGGCCGGCCGGCCGCTTCTCCCTCCATCGTCGCGTCCGCCCGGCCCTTTGCTTCGGCGCTCAAACTGCTATCGCTACGGGACCGAGGCGGGCGCTCGACGGATCGGGTGGGGATGGAGGCACTTTGGCGATGACAAGCTCCTGGCGCGACGACCTGATCAGGGCCCTTCCCTACGCCCGAAGATATGCACGCGCGCTCACCGGAAGCCAACCACGCGGCGACCTGCTGGTCGCGGAGAGCATTCGTGATATCCTCGCCATCAACGGCGGCGACGGCGCGCGCCGCGTCCTCTACGCCCACATCACCAGGCGCTACGACGGTATCTCGGATATCGACCCGTCCGAGGGTCTGTCGAGCAAGCAGCGTCAGCTTCTCTTGCTCACGACGCTCGAGGAACTGCCGCTCGCCGAGGCCGCCTTGATCGTGGCCCTCCCTTACGAACGAGCGGCGGGCTTGGTCGCCGTCGCGCGCGACCATCTGCGCTCCTCGGCCGCGGCCGACGTCCTCATCATCGAGGACGAACCGATCATCGCCATGGACATCGAGGAGCTTGTCCAGAACTGCGGCCACCGCGTCGTGGGTGTCGCCAGCAGCGAAGCCGAGGCGATCCGCATCGCCGAAACCACCCGGCCCGGCCTCATTCTCGCCGACATCAATCTCGGCCAGGGCGGCGACGGCGCCCAGGCCATCACTCAGATCATGCGCCACCATCGCGCACCGGTCATCTTCGTGACCGCCTACCCGGAACGCCTGCTCACCGGCGAGGCGCTCGAGCCCGCGTTCGTCATCACCAAGCCGTTCGAGCCGCTCACGCTCGCCATCGCCACCTACCAGGCAGTCACCGGCGGGGTCACCCTGGCATAGCGGCTCGCGCTGAAGGCCGGAACCCGCCAGCTTGCCGCCACGTTCGCTGGCCTGACACCAAGCGACCGCCGAGACGGGGGATACGATGGACACCATGCAGGTGGAACGCGCCGCACGCACGCTCGCCGACCTGCCTTTCCGGTTGCGCGAGGTCATGCACGAGAATGCCGCGCAGCTCTCCCGCGCGGCGGCCGAGGCGGCGGAGGCAGGGTTCGACGCGATCCTGCTGCCCTGTCCGTATGCCTCTACACACGGCGTTCCCGCCGACATGGGCCGCGCCGCGCCTGCCTACGGCGGTGGGTCCATCGACTCGATCGCGCCGCTTTTGCACGGCGTTCGCACCAAGACGGATTTGCTGATCGTCGTCGACCTGCCGGTCGGCATCGTCGCCACCGACTCCCCCCTGCACCGTGGCGCGCCCGACCGCTTCATCCCGGTCGACCATAGCGGCCGCCTCGACCCCCGGCTTCCCCTCGAACTCGACCGTGTCCGGATCCGTCTCGAAACCGCCGACGACATCGCGAACTACGCCGCCGTGCTGCGGGCCGTGGTCACGGGATTGCGCCAGGCCGGCATCGACGGCGTGCGTCTTCGCGGCCTCGAGGCCTGGGGCGCCAGCACGATCAACGCCCTGTTCGGCGCGATCCGGAACGCCGATCCCGACATCATCCTGATCGCGGACACGCCTGGCATCCCGTGGCATGAACTCGACCGGATCGACACCGGACTGTTCGACTACAGCGTTGCTTCCTCCGCCTGGTGGAACCGGCAGGATCTATGGTTCTACGCCGAGCTCGACCGGCTGCGTCGCCTCGCCCCGCCATTGATTCCGGCGTCCACCGTCCCGGCCGATCCCACCGCCCGGCTCGAGGACCGTATCGCGCGCGACCTGGGTCTCGCCGCGTCCCTCGGGGCCGGCTGGATCCTGCCGGCCGGCGCCCCGCTCGCCTCTGTCGAACAGGTGGGCGCGCTCAACCGGACATTCGGCGAGGAGCCGGCCGCGCACTGCATGGCATCCGCCGGACTGGTCCATCTGAACGGCGTGCACGGCACGGTGCTCGCCACCTTGCGCACCCCGACGGACGATCCGCGCGCCGCCCGCTCGGCCTTCCTGTCATTGCTCAACACCGATCCATCCCGATCGGTCTCGATCGATCCGGCTTCCTTCCTGCCCGCCGTTGGCGGCATGTTCGGCACGTTCGAGGGGGCGGACGGCGCTTCGCTCCGGCCCGGGATCGGGCAGCCGCTCCGGCCCGGTGAGTTCAAGCTGTTCGCCGCCCGTGCTCTCGAGATGCCCGCCCGCGAACCTCTCGCCGCGGCGGAGGCACTGGACTTCGCCCATACCCATGGCCGCATCGCCATCGAGGCGCCTTCCCCCGCGGTCGACGGCGGCGCCTTCCCGGTTAAGCGCATCGCGGGCGAGCTCGTGCTCGCCGGCGCCGACCTGATCTGCGACGGCCACGACAAGCTCGGCGGCGTCCTGCAGTGGCGCGGTCCAGGCGGCGACTGGGAGGAGACCCCGCTCCGCCCGGTCGGCAACGATCGCTGGCAGACCGCCTTCCCCCTCACCCGCGTGGGCCTGCATCATTACCGTATCGTCGCCTGGCGGGACGAGTTCGCGACCTTCCGTGACGAGCTTGCCAAGAAGCACGCGGCCGCGGTGCCGACGGCGCTCGAAATCCGCGAGGGCGTCGCCCTCGTCACCCGCATCCTGCCCGGCCATGCCCTCTGCACGGCACTCGCCGATGCTCCCGACGATGACGCGCGTCGCACGATCCTGCTCGCCGACGCCACCGCATCCATCATGGCGGCCGCCGATCCGCGGCCCTTCTCCATCACAAGCGATCCGATTCCCGTCGACGCCGAGCGCACCGGCGCGGGCTTTGCCGCCTGGTACGAGATCTTCCCGCGCTCGATGTCCGACGATGCCGGCCGTCACGGCACCTTCCGTGATGTCGAACGCCATCTGTCTCGGATCAAGGCGATGGGGTTCGACGTGCTCTATTTCCCGCCCATCCATCCGATCGGACGCACCAACCGCAAGGGCCCCAACAACACCCTCACACCGTCCGACGCCGACCCCGGCTCGCCCTACGCCATCGGTGCGGAGGATGGCGGCCATCGCGACCTTCACGCCGAGCTCGGCACGTTCGAGGATTTCCGCCACCTGCGCGAAGCCGCGTCGTCGCACGGGATCGAACTCGCCATCGACTTCGCCATCCAGTGCTCGCCCGACCATCCCTGGCTCCGGCAACACAAGGATTGGTTCAACTGGCGGCCGGACGGCACCATCCGCTACGCCGAGAACCCCCCAAAAAAATACCAGGACATCGTCAACGTCGATTTCTACGCCGGTGGCGCCGTGCCGGGTCTCTGGGTCGAGCTGGCCGAGACCGTCCTGTTCTGGTGCGAGCAGGGCGTGCGCCTGTTCCGCGTCGACAACCCGCACACCAAGGCCTTCCCGTTCTGGGAGTGGATGATCGGGTCCGTCCGCGCCCGCTATCCGGACGCGATCTTTCTCGCCGAAGCCTTCACCCGTCCCAAGATCATGGCGCGCCTCGGCAAAGTCGGCTTCTCCCAGTCCTACACCTACTTCACGTGGCGCAACGCCAAGGCCGAGATCGCCGAATACCTGACGGAGCTGTCGGACGGCCCGATGCGCGATTTCTACCGCCCGCATTTCTTCGTCAATACGCCGGACATCAACCCGTTCTTCCTCCAGAATTCAGGCCGATCCGGCTTCTTGATCCGGGCTGCTCTCGCCGCCACGATGTCCGGTCTGTGGGGCGTCTATTGCGGCTTCGAGCTCTGCGAGGGCACACCGCTCGGCCCTGGCAAGGAGGAATATCTCGACAGCGAGAAATTCCAGATCCGCGCCTGGGATTGGGATAGGCCGGGCAACATCGTCCCCGAGATCACGCGCCTGAACGCGATCCGGCGCGCCAATCCGGCGCTGCAGACCCATCTCGGGATCAGCTTTCTTCCCGCCGCCAACGACGCCATCCTGTTCTTCGAGAAGGCCACGCCCGCACGCGACAATGTCGTCCTGATCGCGATCAGCGTCGACCCTTTCAACACCCAGACCGCGACGGTGGAGCTGCCGCTCTACAAGTCGCGCCTGCCCGACACCGCCGGTCTCGACCTCGACGATCTTCTCGCCGAGCGGCGCTTCCGCCTCGACGGCAAATACCAGACCATCACACTGGCACCGGATCGTCCCTATGCGATCTGGCGTCTCGCCTGAGGCATCCCAGAAACGATGAGTATTTCCACCACCACGCCGGTCCCGAGCACGCCCACCAGCGCCGACGATCCGCTGTGGTACAAGGATGCGGTCATCTATCAGGTGCATGTCAAGTCGTTCTTTGATGGCAACAACGACGGCATCGGCGATTTCTCCGGTCTGCTCGAGAAGCTCGACTACATCGCCGACCTCGGCGTCACCGCGATCTGGATGCTCCCTTTCTATCCATCGCCGCGACGCGACGATGGATACGACATCTCCGACTTCTGCGCCGTCTCGGAGGATTACGGCACCATCGAGCAGCTGCGCGAGTTCGTCGGCCGCGCGCACGATCTCGGCCTGAAGGTCATCACCGAACTTGTGGTCAACCACACCTCCGACCAGCATCCGTGGTTCCAGCGCGCGCGGCGCGCTGCGGTCGGCTCGCCCGAACGCGACTTCTATGTCTGGTCCGACAACGACGACAAATACAACGAGACCCGGATCATCTTCCTCGACACCGAGAAGTCGAACTGGGCCTGGGACGAGGAGGCCCGCGCCTATTACTGGCACCGCTTCTACAGCCATCAGCCGGACCTGAACTTCGACAATCCCGCCGTCCTCGACGAGGTTATGGCCGTCATGCGATTCTGGGTGGATCTCGGCATCGACGGGCTCCGCCTCGACGCCGTGCCCTATCTCGTCGAGCGCGACGGCACCACCAACGAGAACCTTCCCGAGACCCACGGCGTCATCAAGAAGATCCGCGCCGAACTCGACCGTTACGCGCCCGGCGTGATGCTGCTCGCGGAAGCCAACATGTGGCCCGAGGACGTCCAGGCCTATTTCGGCGAGGGCGACGAATGCCACATGGCGTTCCACTTCCCGCTGATGCCGCGCATGTACATGGCGATCGCGCGCGAGGACCGGTTCCCGATCACCGACATCATGCGCCAGACGCCGGAAATCCCCGCCAACTGCCAGTGGGCGATCTTCCTGCGCAACCACGACGAACTCACCCTCGAAATGGTGACCTCGTCGGAGCGCGACTATCTCTGGGAAACTTACGCGTCCGACCGTCGCGCGCGCATCAATCTCGGCATCCGCCGCCGCCTCGCGCCGCTGATGCAGCGCGACCGGCGCCGCATCGAGCTGATGAATGCACTTCTGCTCTCGATGCCCGGTACGCCCGTGATCTACTACGGCGACGAGATCGGCATGGGCGACAACATCCATCTCGGCGACCGCGACGGCGTCCGCACGCCCATGCAATGGTCGGTCGACCGCAACGGCGGCTTCTCTCGCGCCGACCCCGCAAGCCTCGTGCTGCCGCCGCTGATGGACCCGATCTACGGCTATTTCGCACTCAACGTCGAAGCCCAGGCCAGCGACAGCCATTCGCTGCTGAACTGGGCCCGCCGCATGCTCGCCGTCCGGCGCCGTCACATCTCCTTCGGCCGCGGAACACAGCGATTCCTCTACCCACAGAACCGCAAGGTGCTCGCCTATCTGCGCGAATATCACGACGGCGTCAGCGAAACCATCCTCTGCGTCAGCAACCTGTCGCGCACCGCACAGGCGGTCGAGCTCGACCTGCACAACTACGAGGGCCGCATCCCGGTCGACGTCGTCGGCGGCTCGATCTTCCCCGCCGTCGGCGCACTTACCTATCTCCTCACCCTGCCGCCCTACTCGTTCTACTGGTTCCTGCTCGCGGAAAGGGAGGCCCTTCCCGACTGGCACGCACCCAACTCGGAGCCACTCCCCGAATTGCAAACCTTCGTCGTTAGGAACTCGGTTGCCGAGATCTTCGAGAACGGCAAACAATTGTCGGGCCTGCAGTCGGTCCTGCCGGAATATCTCAACAAGCGGCGCTGGTTCGCCTCCAAGGGCGAACACATCGACAGTCTAGCGATCGCCTACGCGGTCCCGCTCGACAGGCGGCGAAACAATCGTGTCGCACTTGCCGAGGTGACCGCCAGGATCGGCGACCGGACCGAGAACTACGTCCTCCCGCTCGGCGCGGTCGCCGAGAACGTCACCAACCCTCTCGTCCAGCAGCTCGCGCTCAGCCGCATCAGACGCGTGGCCCTGGTCGGCTTCCTGACCGACGGCTTCGCCTCAGACGACTTCACCATCGCCCTTCTCGACCTCATCCGGCGCGAGGAACACATCGCGATCGCCGGCGGCGAGCTCCAGTTCCGAAAGGGCCCCACGTTCGACGCGCTCGACCTGCCCGATCCGCCCGAGATCCGGCGCCTGTCGGCCGAACAGTCCAACAGCTCGCAGATCATCTCCGACCTGCTCGTCCTCAAGATCATCCGCAAGGTCCTCGCCGGCGTCCATCCCGAGGGCGAGATGACCGGCTACCTCACCGAGCAGGGCTTCACCAACACCGCGCCCCTCTTCGGCGAGGTCGTCCGGATCGGCGCCGATGGCACCCCGCATAGCCTGATCCTGCTGCAGGGCTTCGTCCGTAACCAGGGCGATGGCTGGGGCTGGACTCTCGATTATCTCGCTCGCGTCACCGATGACATCGGCATGCGGGACGCGCCGGAGGGCGAGGAGGCGATCGCCGAGCATTACGAAGGCTACCTGCCGTTCGCGACCGCGGTCGGCAAGCGTCTCGCCGAGCTCCACGACGTCCTTTCGGCGCCCACCGGTAACGCTGCCTTCACCCCGCGCGTCGCACGGCGCGTCGATCTCGAGACCTGGGCCGACGGCGCGATCGCCCAACTCGACGGCGCGGTCGCCGCACTCGCGCGTTTCCTTGCTGGCGACACCAGCGCGGCCGACACGGCCACCGTCGAAATGGCCGACCGTACGGTCGCGCGCGCCGATGCGCTGCGCGCCAGGATCCGCGAGCTTGCGGCCCACGGCGAAGGCGCGCTCGTCACCCGCGTACACGGCGATTTCCATCTCGGCCAGGTCCTCGTCGTCGGCGGCGACGCCTTCCTGATCGACTTCGAGGGCGAACCCGCAAAGTCGATGGAGGAACGCCGCGCCCATTCCTGCCCAATCCGTGATGTCGCCGGCATGATCCGCTCGTTCGACTACGCGGCATCCTCGGCCGAGATCCGGGCCCGCGCCGCGCCCGGTCTCGGCGCCGAGCGCCAGCTCGCGGCCCTTGCCGCCTTTCGCGACATCGCCGTCAACACATTCAGGACCGCCTACGACGAGGTTCTTGCGTCCAGCACCCATCCCTGGGTGTCGTCCGAGGCACAGCACGCCCTGCTCGATCTGTTCCTGATCGAGAAGGCCGCCTACGAGATCCGCTACGAGGTCAGCAACCGCCCGACTTGGCTGCCGATCCCGCTCGGCGGTCTCGACGAGATCGCGACCCGCCTGCTTGGAGGGTAGGCGAAGGAAGGCCAGGGGCGCCGCCCCTGGACCCCGCTGGGGCCACGCGGCCCCAGACCCGCGATCAATGACAACCCACGACGCTGATCCGTTTAGGCTGTCGTGGTGAGCCGATCGATCAGGAACTTCGCGGCCAGGCCTGACGACTTGGGGTTCTGTCCGGTGATCAGGAGACCGTCGCTGACGACGTAAGGTGCGAGGTCGGGACCCTTGGAATAAAGGCCGCCCTTGGCCTTGAGTTCATCCTCGACCAGGAAGGGCACGACCCCGGTCAAGCCCATGCCCTCTTCCTCGGTGTCGGTAAACCCCGTGACCTTCTTGCCCTCGACCAGCGGTTTGCCGTCCGGCGCCCTGACGTGGCGGAGAACACCCGGCGCGTGACAGACGAGAGCCACCGGCTTGTGGGCGGCGACGAACGACTCGATCAGGCGAATGGACGCCCGGTCCTCTGCGAGGTCCCAGAGTGGGCCATGGCCGCCGGGATAGAACACCGCGGCGAACTCAGCCTGCGAGACGCTGTCGAGGCGCAGCGTCGCGGCAAGTTGCGCCTTGGCGGCTGTGTCTGCCTCGAAGCGCCGGGTCAGGTCGGTCTGGAACGACGGCTCGTTGCTTTTGGGGTCGACCGGTGGCTGGCCGCCCTTAGGCGAGGCCAGCACGACCTCCGCACCGGCGTCGCGAAACGCAGTATGGCGCAGCAAGCTCTTCGAGCCAGAAGCCCGTTTTGCGCCCGGTGTCGCCGAGCGTTTCGTGGGAGGTCAGAACCATCAGAATTTTCATGTCGCTTGTCCTTTGAACGTCGGGTTTAGTAGACCGGTCGCCTACATTAGGCGCGAAAAGCAGCCTCGGGATCGAGGCGCAGCCAACACCGTCCCGTCCTAGGGGGAGAGGTGGAGGATCTGGCGAGTCGTCATCATGGCCGACTCGAAGGGCTTGGTGTTGCGGACGATCTTCACCATCACGCTGGCACCAAGCCAAAGCTGGTAGAGGCTCTGGGCGACGCCGGCCGGCTCCCCGACAATCGAAAGGGACCCTTCCGCAGCGCCGCTCTCGATGGCCTGCTTCAGGCGTTGGGTGATCCCGGACGTGCCGTGCTTCAGGGCCGCACGCATGGCCTCGGAAAGATCCGCGACCTCGGCGCCGAGCTTCACGGCAAGACACTTGCCCTGGCAATCGAAGAAGGACTGGGTCTCCTGCCATTGCTGCAGGTAGGCCATCAGGCGCTGCGCCATGGTCATGCCAGGCCGGCGCAGTATCTCGTCGAGGTCGGCCAAGTATTCCTCAAAATAGACCGTGAGCATCGCCTCCCCGAACGCATCCTTGGAGCCGAAATAGTGGTAGAACGAACCCTTCGGCACTCCGGCCCCGGCAAGGATCTCGTTGAGGCCGACCGCAGAAAAGCCCTTGCTGGCCATGATGCGCTGGCCGGTTTGGAGGATGCTCCCGCGGACATCGGACCTGTCCTGGGAAGCCGGGTTGTTCATAGCCCCTGTAGAGCATAAAACAGACCGGTCGTCTAGACAATTTTTCCACTGGCGAGAGGCACGGGGTTTGTTCCCAGCGTAGCAGTCGCGAGCGTCCCGCTGTGGCAGCCATCGCCGCTGATCAAGCGTTGCGGTCCAGTCCTGCGCGTTCATCGTCACCCGACGAGCGGCTCAGGCCCTGAGCAGCGCCGCGCTCGCGGCCAGGGCGAGCCCGCCGTGGCGCCGTGGACGCGTGGGGGTGAGGCTGGCGGCCGCCATGAAGGCGCCCAGCAAGTGCGGCGCCCGGTTGGCCAGCAGGATGACGATGCAAATTCCCTAAACGATGTCGCGCACACCCTTAACGTAAAGCCAAGGGTAACGGCTGCCGCCTGGGACGTGCACTCCCGGCGGTTCGGCCGGCACGCCGTATCCCGCCGCAGCAGCCTGCGGCGCCAAAAGGAAGCGAGCGCCGATGAGGATGATGGCGATACCAATTACACCGGAGACGACGGAGGCGATGATGGTGAGCATGGCGGGGCTCTTTCGTATTGGTCTCAAACCGGCTGCATGATTGTTCTTCCCGCCGTCAACGCATCGCCCGAGAACACCCATCTACAGGCGCTCGTCGCCGCCGAACGAGGACGCACCGGCACCGCCGTCATGCACTGCATCCAACGCGCGGTCGCATCGGGCGAGTTGCTGCCCGGCATGCACACCGAAGCCTTGGCTACCTTGGCGGACGCGCTGCTCGTCGGCATGTCCACACAGGCGCGTGACGGAGTGACACATGCGGCGATCGAAGCTGCCGTGTCCAACCTGCTTTTCGGCCATTAGCGTGTCCCGAGTGCGCGGCGATACGCGGTCGGCGTCGTGCCGACGGTCTTGGCGAACCTGTCGCGCAGCATGGTCGCCGCCCCGAAGCCGGTCATGGCCGCCACTTGCTCCACCGACAGATCGGTCGTTTCGAGCAGTTCCTGAGCACGGCGCACGCGGGCGGTCAGAACCCATTGCAGCAGCGTGGTGCCGACCTGCTGCTTGAATTGCCTGCTCAGGGTGCGCGGCGACATCGCGGCGTGGCGCGCCACTTCCGCCGTGCCGAGCCCCCGGTGCAGATTCCCCGCCAACCAGGTCAGCAGCGGCTGCAGATTCGCAGCCGATGTCGGTGGCGGCCGCACGATGAACTGCGCCTGGCCGCCGTCGCGTTCCAGCGGCATCACGGCCAGACGGGCGGCGTGCGCTGCGGCAGCCGGCCCGTAATCGCGGCGCACCATGTGCAGGCACAAATCCAGCCCGGCCGCGGCGCCGGCCGAGGTAAGGATTTCGCCGTTGTCGACGAACAGCACGCCGGGATCGACGACGACGGCCGGGTAAGCCGCCGCCAGCATCGGCGCTGCCGCCCAATGCGTGGTGGCCCGCAGCCCGTCGAGCAGCCCCGTGGCGGCGAGAACGAAAGCGCCCGTGCAGATGGACGCGACCCGTGCGCCCTGTTCAGCAGCGTCGCGCACTGTCGAGATGACCTCCCGAGACACCGGCACTCCCGGGTCGGCGATCCCCGGCAGGATGACGGTCCGCGCGCCGGCGACATCGGCCAAGCGATACGGCGCCCGCAGGTCCACCAGGCCTGCCCTCACCGTCCGGGCCGTCCCGCACACCTTGACGCGGTAAGGCTCGGCAACGCCAGGCACCGCGACACGGGCAAACACCTCGCACGGCATCGCGAGGTCGAACGGCAGCACGCCGTGATAGGCGACGACGGCGACAATGTGCATGCGTCTCCCCCTTCCGCCGCCGGCGAAGTGGCCGGTATCCTGCGACAATGGTCCTTTTCGCCGCTCACGGCGACTGCCGCGCTTGCCGTATCACCGGGTCATGCACGACATGCAGCCCTTCACCCCGGCGCAGGACGCCCAGGCCTCCGGCGCGGGCGCATCCAGAGGAGTGCGGACCGCGATCGGCGCCGCGATCGGCGTGGCGTTCGGATCCGCGCCCTTCTTCTCGTCGGCTTAGGCGCTGCTGGGCATCTCCTGGACGCGGGTGTTCGGCTGGTCTGCCGGCGATCTGGCGGCGGGGGCGGCGCTCTACCTCGGAGCGCAAACCGCGGCGTTCCCGGTCTCCGGCTGGCTGCTCGACCGTCTGGGCTCGCGCCGGGTCGCATGCGCCAGCATCGCCCTCTTCGGCCTGCTCCTGATCGGGCTGAGCCGCATGACCGGCGCGCTCGCAATCTTCTACGCGTTGACGGGCTTGCTCGGCTTGACCAGTGCGGCGACCAACTTCGTCGCCTACGCCCGCCCGATCTCCGCGTGGTTCGACCGGCGTCGCGGACTGGCGATCGGGCTGGTGGCGAGCTCGCAGGCGATCGGCCTGATGACGATGCCGCTTCTCACCCGCGCGCTGACAGCGCGATCGGGCTGGGGGGCGCCGGTCGTGACACTCGGTTGCTTCGAATTGTTCGTCTGCCTGCCTGCGGTTTGGCTGCTTGTGGCAGAGCGGCCGGCCGCGACGCCGGCCGCATCGCGGGTGACGGAAAATCGGCCGCCGGCCGACGGCTTTCTCCGGAGTTCCGTGTTCTGGCGCATCCTGGCATGCATCGGGATGGAAGGACTGACGATCTACGCCATCCTGCCCAACACCGCCTTCATTCTCCGGCAAACAGCCGGACTGGGTCCCGATGCGATCGCCGGGATCATCAGCCTCGCCGGCGCCGCGTTCCTCGTGGGCCGGATCGGCTTCGGCTTCCTGCTCGACCGTATGCAGGCGCGCTGGCTCTTCCTCGTGCTGCTCGGCCTGCTCGCATGCGGCTTGGTGCTGTATGCGTTCGCCGGAACGCTTGACGGCGTCCGGATCGGCGCTTTCCTGCTCGGCGCGGCCGGCGGGGGACAGACCGACCTGATGCCCTACGTCGCCAGCCGGTATTTCGGCACCGGGTCGGTCTCCACCGCCTTCGGACTGCTCCTGCTCGGCTTCTTTGCCAGCGCGGCCATCGGGCCGGTCCTGTTCGTGTCCGCGTCCGCCGCCATCGGCGCCGCAGGCACGCTGGCTGTCCTGGCGGGCTTTCAGCTCCTACCCGCCACGATCTTCGTCACCTTGCCCGATTACCCCCGTCTCGATCCGGCCTAGGCCGAAACGCAGGCTCTTCTCACCGGAGGCTCCCCATGCTCGTGCAGATCGCCCTGTTCGACGGCTTCGACCTGCTGGACGCCATCGCGCCCTACGAGGTGTTCATCGCGGCCGGCATGAACGGTGCCGACGTGATGGATGTGGAGTTCGTGTCCACCGACGGCGCCCGCGCCGTGCCGAGTGGCCCGCGCGGTCTGCCGATCCCGGCTTCTGGCAAGCCGGACCTGGACCGGGCGAACATCCTGCTCATTCCCGGCGCGGCGGGACCGACGGAAGCGGGCGGCCCTGAGACCATACCAGCGATCCTGGCGCGCGAGGCCGGCGGCGCGCTGCCTGGCTTCGCGGACGCCATGTTGTCCAGGGCGGGCAAGACGGTCGCGACGGTCTGCGGCGGCTCCCTCATCCTGGCCATGGCGGGCATGCTGAAAGGCCGTCCAGCGGTGACGCATCATCTGGGAATGGCGCTGCTGGAGACGGCCGGAGCGATCCCGATCGAGGCCCGGGTGGTCGATGACGGAGACCTCGTCACCGGGGGCGGCGTCACGTCAGGGCTCGATGTCGCGCTCCACCTCGTCGAGCGCTTCCAGGGCCCGCGAATCGCTCACGCCGTCGAGACGCTGTTCGAGCACGAGCGGCGGGGAACCGTCTGGCGCGATCGCGGGCCGTCGCCGACCCGGATCAGGGAGGCGCCTCTGGTGTCAGACGGCGATCGAAATGCGCCCGGTCCTGCGCCCGAACCGGTCCGCGCCGGCGTCGCCGGCCGGTGGGACGTCACGATCGCGACCCCGATCGGCAAGCAGGTGGTCACCTACGACATTCTCGTCGCCGACGACGAGATGACCGGCACGGCAACGCAAGGTGCCGAGGTCACGCCGTTGCTCGGTCTGGCTGCGTCCGCCAACCGGCTCACCTGGACGCAGCACGTCACCAGGCCGATGAAGCTGACGCTCCGGTTCGACGTGACCGTTGAGGCCGACACCATGACGGGCACCGCCAAGGCGGGTGTGCTGCCGAGTTCGAAACTGACCGGTATGCGCCGCCGGGACATCGTGGCGGTCACTTGACGCGTGCCGGCGGAACAGGAAGGCGTCCGCGGGATCAGCCGCCTGCCGGCAAGACCGTTCTCCGCGGCGTCTCTTCCCGACGGGTATCGAATGCGACGCGGGCCTCTTGCACCATTTCGATGTGTGCGAACGCCCAGGCCCCGAGCGATGCGATCGGACCGCACAAGGAACGACCGAGCGGCGTCAGCGCATACTCGACCCTTGGCGGAATGGTCGGGAAGACGGCCCGGCTCGCCAGCCCATCCCGTTCCAGTCCGCGCAGCGTCAATGTCAGCATGCGCTGCGAAATCCCGCCGACGGTGCGCTTGAGCGTGTTGAAGCGCTTGGGTCCGTCGGCCAGCGTCATCACGATCAGCACCGTCCATTTGTCGCCGATGCGCGACAGGATCGAGCTGACGGCTTGGCACGCTCCAGGAAGGTGAGGCGGCGCCTGGACAGGCGCAGGCGTCTGCCCGGGTTTCAGCGATGGGCCTTCCTGGCGGGTCATCGCCGATATTTAATCGTGCCCTGGTGACAAACCAATACCGCCAGGAGCCGTGGGTAACCCCCAGTGCGCACGACGACGAGCTCGAGCCGGTCGGGCCGTCGTCACGCCTTGCCCCTGGCCTGGACATGCAGCCACCGGTAAGACCGAGCGGCAGTCGCTGCCTTCGGCCGTGAAAGACCAAATTCCTTGTCTTGATTACAAAAAAACATTTAAGTCCGGGGATCTTCGGTCTCCTGCCCAATGCCTCCGCGGCATCGTCCGGCCAACGTCCTCCACCGCGAAATCCCCCGCCGCCGGCGCCGGGGCGACAAAAACCGCACTTGATTGCCGCCGCCAATCAAGTCTCCCGCGGACCCGGCCTTCGTCACCGACAGGAAACTCGCCCTCGCCGGGCGCCTTCACATCGGTCGGCACCGGGCCGACCATCGACGCCTTGAATCCGAGGAAGTCAGCCCCCTAGGAAGTCAGACATGGACCAGATCGTCACGCCCGCCGCCGACCCCGGCCCCGAACCCGATGCCGGCGCCATCGCCAGCCTCCTCGCCGCCCGTCACGGCGATCCGTTCTCGCTGCTCGGTCCGCACCGCACCCAAGACGGCCTCGTTGTTAGGACCTTCCAGCCCGGCGCGGACGCGATCGACATCATCGGCCGCGATAGCGGCCTCCTGCTCGGCCGGCTCGCGCGGATCCACCCCGACGGTCTCTGGAGCGGCCGCGTCGCCACCGACGAGCCCTACCGGTTCCGGTCCGTCAGCCAGGGACGTTGGCAGGAATTCGAGGACCCCTACAGTTTCCCGCCCCTGCTCGGAGATCTCGATCTCTACCTGCTCGCCGCCGGCCGCCACCACGATTTCGCCCGCATGATGGGTGCCCATGTCGTGACCGCCGAGGGCGTCACCGGCGTCCGCTTCACCGTCTGGGCGCCGAACGCGCAGCGCGTCTCCGTCGTCGGCGCTTTCAACAACTGGGACGGCCGCCGCCATCCGATGCGCAGGCGTGAGCCGAGCGCTACCTGGGAGCTCTTCATCCCCCGCCTCGGCGCCGGGGCGCTCTACAAATACGAGCTCGTCGGTCCCTGGGGCGAACTGCTGCCGCTGCGCGCCGACCCGTGCGCGTGGGCCGCCGAGATCCCGCCCGCCACCGCCTCCATCGTCGCCGATCCGCACCCGCGATGGACCGACGCTCCCTGGCTTGAACGACGCGCCGCCGCCCAAGCCGACACCGCCCCGATCTCCGTCTACGAGGTCCACGCCACCTCCTGGCTCCCGGCCAGCGACCAGGGCGCCGTCGGCTGGGACCAGCTCGCCGACCGGCTTGTTCCATATGCGGAAGCGATGGGCTTCACCCACCTCGAGCTGCTGCCGATCATGGAGCATCCGTTCGGCGGCTCCTGGGGCTACCAGCCGCTCGGCCAATTCGCGCCGCAGGCCCGCCTCGGGCCACCCGACGGCTTCGGGCGCTTCGTCGACCGCTGCCACGCCGCCGGCATCGGCGTCCTGCTCGACTGGGTTCCCGCCCATTTCCCGACCGACGCGCATGGCCTCGCCCATTTCGACGGCACCGCACTCTACGAGCACGCCGATCCGCGCGAAGGCTTCCACCAGGACTGGAACACCAACATCTTCAATCTCGGCCGCAACGAGGTGCGCGGCTTCATGATCGGCAGCGCGCTCTACTGGCTCGAGCAATGGCATGTCGACGGCCTTCGCGTCGACGCGGTCGCCTCCATGCTCTACCGCGACTATTCCCGCAAAGAAGGCGAATGGATCCCGAACCAGTACGGCGGCCGCGAGAACCTCGAATCGATCGCCTTCCTGCAGGACCTCAGCCGTGCGGTGAAGGAGCGCGTTCCAGGAGCCGTCCTCATCGCCGAGGAAAGCACCTCGTTCCCCAACGTCTCGCGCCCTGCCTCCGAAGGCGGCCTCGGTTTCGACTTCAAGTGGAACATGGGCTGGATGCACGACACGCTGCACTACATCGAGGAGCAGCCGATCTATCGCCGCTGGCATCACGGCGAGATCTCGTTCGGTCTGGTCTATGCCTTTTCCGAGCGCTTCATGCTGCCGCTCAGCCACGACGAGGTCGTCTACGGCAAGGGCTCGATGATCGGCAAGATGCCCGGCGATGAATGGCAGCGCTTCGCCAACCTGCGCGCCTATTACGGCTTCATGTGGGGCCATCCCGGCAAGAAGCTGATGTTCATGGGCGGCGAGATCGCCCAGGAGCGCGAATGGAACCATGATCGCGGCCTCGACTGGTTCAGCCTCGACGATCCGAATCGCCGCGGCATCCAGCGCCTCGTCGCCGACCTCAACCATGCCTATCGGGACCACCCGTCGCTGCACCGGCTCGACGCCAGCCCCGAGGGTTTCGAGTGGGTCGTCCTGCATGACGCCGACCAGAGCGTCTACGCCTGGATACGCCGGGCACCCGGTGCGCCGCCCGCGCTCGTCGTCTGCAACTTCACGCCCATGCCGCGCACCCACTACCGTCTCGGCGTGCCCGCCCCTGGCCACTGGCGGGAGATCGTGAACACGGATGCCGGACTCTATGGCGGCTCGAACGCCGGCAACAGCGGCGGTGCCTACGCCAACGGCGGCGAACAACACGGTTTCGCCCATTCCGTTTCGCTCACGCTTCCGCCACTGTCGACCCTCATCCTGCTGCGGGATGAATAGCAAGGGACATCATGGACGACGACGGTCTCAGGAGGCTCGCCAGAGCGGCGGGCCTCGCGCCAAAATGGAAGGACGCATTCGGCAAGCAGCAGGATGTCTCGATCGACACGCTTCGCGCGGTCCTGGCCGCCCTTGAACTGCCCGCCGGCAGCGAGGGAGACATCGCGCACAGCCTCGACCTGCTGGCAGCCCATGACGGCCTGCCGCCGCTGGTCACCGCCGACGCGGGCCGTCCCTTCACCGTGCCTGCCCGTGCCGGCGCCTACGTCATCCGCCTCGAAAGCGGCGGCATCGCCGAAGGTCACGCGGCCGAAACGGGGTCCGGCGCGACCATCGATGCCCCTGCCGAGGCCGGCTACCACCGTCTCGCCATCGACGGCGAGGAGTGCATCCTCGCCGTCGCTCCTGAACGATGTTTCTCGCTCCAGGATGCCATCCGGGCCGCCGGCCGCGACCAGCCGCGCGCTTGGGGTCTCGCTGCCCAGCTCTACTCGCTGAGACGGCCGGGCGATGGCGGCCTCGGTGATTTCGGCGGCCTCGCCGATCTCATCCGCTCCGCCGGGCGCCATGGCGCCGACGCGGTCTCGATCAGTCCGGTCCACGCTCAGTTCAGTGCCGACCCGGACCGTTTCAGCCCCTATGCGCCCTCCAGCCGCGTCGCCCAGAACGTGCTCCACGCGACGGTCGACTTCACCGGCGCCGAGGCCGCTTCCCTCGAAGCCGCCGACCTCGTCGACTGGCCGCAGGCCGCCCGCATGCGGCTCGCGGCCATGCGCCGCGCCTTCGACCGCGCGGTCGAGCGTGACGAGCTCGCGGCCTTCGATTCCTGGCGCGCCGGCGCCGACGAGGGCGTCGAGCTCCATGCGCGCTTCGAGGCCCTGCACCAGCACCATTTCGCCGGCGGCCATGGCCCCTGGAATTGGCGGGACTGGCCCCAGGCCCTGCAACAGAGCGGCTCCGAGGCCGTGGCTGCATTCGCCCGCGCCAACGAGCGCGACGTCATGTTCCACGCCTGGATGCAACACCGTGCCGAGCTCGGCCTCGCCGCCGCGCAGAAGGCCGCCTTCGACGCTGGGATGGCGGTGGGGCTCGTCGCCGATCTCGCCGTCGGCGCCGATGCCGGCGGCTCGCAATGCTGGAGCCGGTCCGAGGAGACCCTGATCGGCCTGACGGTCGGCGCGCCGCCTGATCTGCTGTCCAGGGATGGCCAGGACTGGGGCATCACGGCCTTCTCGCCCCGCGGCCTGCGCCAGCACGGTTTTCGCGCCTTCGTCGAGATGCTGCGCACCGCTCTGCGTCACGCGGGCGGCATCCGCATCGACCATGCCATGGGCCTCAATCGGCTCTGGGTGGTACCGAATGGCGCGCCTTCCTCGCGCGGCGCCTATCTGTCGATGCCGGAGGCCGACCTGCTCCGTCTGGTGCGGCTCGAGTCGCGCCGCCACGACGCGATCGTGCTCGGCGAGGATCTCGGCACCGTGCCCGAGGGCTTCACCGACCGCCTGCTGCGTCAGGGCGTGGACGGGATGCGCGTCCTCTGGTTCGAAAAAGATGGCGACGACGAGTTCCGATCGCCCTCCCGCTGGACCCGCGGCGCCTCGGCGATGACCAGCACGCACGATCTCGCAACCGTCTCCGGGTGGTGGCGCGGCCGCGACATCGACTGGAACGAGCGGCTCGGGCGCACCGACGATCCCGCCGCCGCGCGCCGGCAGCGTGCCCGCGAGCGTGGCCGGCTCTGGCAGGCGATGCGCGACAGCGGTGCGGGCAGCGGCGAGGCGCCGGGCGAATGGAACGGCTGGGAGATCGTCGACGCCGCCGTTGCCCATGTCGGCCGCTCCGCTTGCGAAATCGTCATGCTGCCGCTCGAGGATGCGCTCGCCATCGAGGAGGCGCCGAACGTCCCCGGCACCGTCGACGAGCATCCGAACTGGCGCCGGCGCCTGCCCGGTCGCGCCGCCGACATGCTCGACGAGCCGCACGTGGCCGCGCGGCTGCGGTCGCTGGACGCCATCCGGCGCACGAAATGAACCGATCGGTCGCGCGCGGGGCCGCGAAATCCTTGCGGCGACGAGGCCGATCCCGACACACTCCGGGAGCGAAACTTTGATGCCCCGCGATGGTTCTTCTGGGCGGCACGTCGAATGGCCCGAGCAGGCCCTGGGAGACCGTCAATGAGCCGCCTGGTTGTGGTGTCCAACAGGGTGCCGGTCGCCTCGGCCGGAGCCAAGGCGGGCGGGCTGGCCGTCGCCCTGCGCGGCCTGATGGAACAGAGCGGCGGCCTGTGGTTCGGCTGGAGCGGCGAGATCGCCGAGGACGGCATCGTCCACCAGGTCAAGACGGAGGAAGCAGGCGAGGTCCAGTACGCGACCATCGACCTCACCCGCGAGGAACACGACCGTTATTACACGGGGTTCTCGAACACCACGCTCTGGCCGCTCCTCCACTCCCTCCTCGAGCACATGAGCTACGAGCGGCGCAACCTGCAGACCTATCGCCTCGTCAACGAACGCATGGCCGGCGCACTGCAGCCGCTGCTGCGCCGGACCGACGTGGTGTGGGTCCACGACTACCATCTCATTCCGCTCGCGGCCTCGCTGCGCACCGGCGGCTTCAAGGGCCCGATCGGCTTCTTCCTTCATGTCCCGTTCCCGTCGCCCGACATGCTCGCCTCCGTCCCCGAGGGTGGCACATTGGTCCGTGACCTCCTCGCGGCCGACCTGATCGGCTTCCAGACCGCCAACGACGTCGACAATTTCGCCGCTGCCGCCGCGCGCTATGCCGGCGCTACACGCATCCAGGGCACCGGCCTGTTCTACGGTGGCCGCAAGATCCGGCTCGGCGCCTTCCCCGTCGAGATCGACTTCGACGAATTCCGCGCCATGGCCGAGACCGGCTGGCGCTCTCCCGAGACCGAGCGCCTGCGTCGGAGCCTGCAGGGCCAGACCCTGATCTTCGGCGCAGAGCGCATGGATCCGACCAAGGGCCTGCCGCACCGCCTCGCCGGCTTCCGCCGCCTGCTCGACACCCGTCCCGCCTGGCGCCGACGCACGACCCTGCTGCAGATCGCGGCATCGAGCCGCACGGAGGTCGAATCCTATCGCGACCTTCGCGAGGAGCTCGAGCGGCTGTCCGGCGCGATCAACAGCGAATGGTCCGAGCCCGACTGGGTTCCGGTCCGCCTGCTCGCCCGCGGCGGCGCCCGCGAGGCGATCGCCGGCTACATGCGCGAAGCCCGCGTCGGCCTCGTCACCCCGCTCCGCGACGGCATGAACCTGGTCGCCAAGGAGTATGTCGCCGCCCAGGACCCGCAGGACCCCGGCGTCCTGGTCCTCTCGCGGTTCGCCGGCGCCGCGCGCCAACTCGGCGCAGCACTCCTCGTCAATCCCTACGATGCCGACGAGATGGCCGACGCGCTCGACACCGCGCTCAACATGACGCGGCCCGAGCGGCAGGACCGGTGGAAAATGCTGTCCAAGGCACTCGGCCACACCTCGACGCTCGGCTGGGGCCGCTCCTTCGTCTCCGCCTTGACGCGCGTCCACGACGAGGCCCCGACGATCGAACGAACCCGTCCCAAGCCGGCCCTGTCGCCGACCGATCTGCAGGCCGCGCACTGAGCAGGCGGGGGACACGCGTCCGCTCCCTTTGCAAACCGCACCGGCTTGAGTAGAACCCCGGCCATGCCGTTCTACAAAGATCAGAGTGCCGCCGACCGCCTCGCCGAACAAGCCAAAGCCAAGAAGGCGATGCTCGAAAGATTTCGTGCCCAGCCGGGCCCCGACGATCCGGAAGTCATGGCCCGTGTCGCCGAACGCAAGGCGGTTGCCGACGCCCGCGAGAAGCGTGCCGCCGAGCGCAAGGCCGCCAAGGACGCCGAGGCCGCGCGGATCGCCGCCGAGAAGGCATTGATCGAGGCCGAGAAGCAGCGCGAGGCTGCCGAGCTTGCGGCCTATATCGCGCGCAAGGCCGACGATGCCGCGGCCGCGAACGCCGAGCACAAGGCGCGCGCCCTCGCTCTCGCCGCCGAGCAGAAAGCCGCTCGCGACGCGCGCTATGCCCGACGCAAGGCGCGCTAGCCGGCCTTAAGCATTTCGTCACGAGTGTGGCCGACACTCGGGCAGCCGGGAAAGGGCTGCGATGCCGATGACATGCGCCAAGGCGGACGCCGATGAAGGGCCCGGCGTCAAGCGACGTCTCGCCGATCCCCTGCTGATCGAGCAGGCGATAACGGTCGCGCGCCGCGGCCGCATCGTCACGATCGGCTCGATCCTGGCCTGCCTCGTCGTGGTAACGTCGTTCTGGCCCACCGCCCCTCACCGCACCCTCATCGGCCTGATGGGAGCCTTGTCCGCCGCGCACGCGGTCTCGATCCTTCGCGGCATCTGGATGACACGGTCCCCGGACCGGATCTGGGCGGGCACACGCGTGTCCGGCACCATCGTCGCGGCCACGATCGCCCTGATCTGGGCTGCGGTGCCGGTCATGCTGACGCCCATCGCCGATGGCAGGCAGGCCGACATGCTGACCTTCGTCGGCACCGGGCTGATCACCTGCAGCGTCCTGCTCGCGCCCCTGCTCCCCGTCGCCCTCGTCTTCGCCGGCATCAACGCGCTTGGCCTGCTCGTCGCCGCCTTTCTCGCCGACGGCGCGGTGATCGGCCATCATGCCATGCTGATCCTGATCTACGCCGGTGTCACGACGACCGTCGTCATCCATCAGAGCCGCGACTTCGCGCGTCGTGTCCGCAACGAACTGACCGTGCTCGACCAGGGCGAGATCATCGGCATGCTGCTCCGCGATTTCGAGGAGAGCGCCAGCGACTGGCTCTGGCAGACCGACGGCGACCTGAAGCTTTGCCGCGTCTCCGAACGCCTCGCCGATCTGCTCGGCCACGAGCGGACCATGCTGCAGGGCGCCTCCCTTCGCGCCTGGATCAAGCGCGGCCTGCGCGAGAGCGACGACGCGGGTGATGCCCTGGCACTGCTCGCGGCGCTCGACAACCACGCTCCGTTTCGTGACCTCAAGGTCCACATCACGTCGGGCCGCGAGCCGCGCTGGTTCTCGCTGACCGGAAAGCCCGTCTTCGACCACACCAACGGCTTCGCGGGCTATCGCGGCGTCGGTTCCGATATCACCGCCATGCGCCTCTACGACCAGCGGCTCGAACATCTCGCGCAGTATGACAGCCTCACCAGCCTGCCCAACCGGACCAGATTCCGCGAGGCGCTGTCGCGGGCCTGTCAGGCCAACAGGCCGCTCTCGCTGCTCCTGCTCGATCTCGACGGGTTCAAGGCGGTCAACGACACCCTCGGCCACCAGGTTGGCGACGCGCTTCTCGTCGCCGTGGCCGAGCGCCTGCGCGCCTGCCTCGGCAAGGCCGACATCGCAGCACGCCTCGGGGGCGACGAATTCGCGATCCTGCTCGCGAGCGACGACCGGCCCGGCGCGGAGCGGCTCGCGAGCCGCCTCATCGCGTCCGTCTCCGCGCCCTATCATCTCGACATGGTCACCGCCAGCATTGGTCTGAGCATCGGCATCGTCTTCCCGGACGACGCCAGTCTCGACCCCGAGCACCTGCTCAAAGGCGCCGATCTCGCCCTCTATCGCTCCAAGGCCGAGGGACGCGGCACCTGGCATGTCTTCACGCCCGCGATGGCCGCACGCGCGCAGGAACGCCAAGCCATGCTGACCGACCTGCGCCATGCGATCGGGCATGACGAGCTTGTCCTCGACTTCCAGCCCATCGTCGACGTGATCTCGCGCGAGGTGACGGGTGCGGAAGCCCTCGTGCGCTGGAACCATCCGGTCAAGGGCCGCATCCCCCCGTGCGAGTTCATTCCGCTCGCCGAGGAATCGGGCCTGATCCTGCCGCTCGGCGCCTGGGTGCTTCGCCAGGCCTGCGAGGCCGCCAACCACTGGGAGAAGAAGGCTCGCATCGCCGTCAACCTGTCGCCGGCGCAGTTCCGCGATCCCGGACTGCTGTCGCTGATCGACGAGGTCCTGGCCTCGACCGGATTGTCCCCCGAACGGCTCGAGCTCGAAATCACCGAGTCGGTCTTTCTCGATGCCGTCGACGCGACCGTCGCTTGCCTCAATGCGCTGCGAGCGCGCGGCATCCACATCGCGCTCGACGATTTCGGAACCGGCTATTCGTCCCTGAGCTACCTCCGCTCCTTCCCCTTCGACAAGGTCAAGATCGACCAGTCCTTCATCCGCGATCTGGGAACCCGGAAGGACGCGATCACCATCGTCCAGGCGATCGTCGGCATGGCCGACAGCCTCGGCATGCGCACCACCGGCGAGGGTGTCGAGACCGCCCTCCAGGCCGAGATCCTGCAACGCACCGGCTGCAGCCAGATCCAGGGCTACCTCTTCGGCCGTCCTTGCTCGGCCAAGCTCATCGCCGGCATCATGAGGACCAGGACCAGTCAGAAACGCTCACGGCTCGCGGAGACGCTCGCCTGACAGCCTGTTGCGTTCCATCCGCACGGCCGCGCGGACCGGGCGATCGCTTGCGCCGCCGGCATGCCGGCCCCAGAACCCGCCGATGGCACCACCCCTCCTGTCGCTCACCGACACCGTCCTGTCGCTCGGCAGCGCACGCCTGCTCGACGGCGCCAGCATCGCGGTCGGCGCCGGCGACCGGCTCTGCCTCGTCGGCCGCAACGGCTCCGGCAAATCCACGCTGCTCAAGGCGGCCGCCGGACTGATCGCGACCGATGGCGGCATCCGCTTCGTCCAGCCAGGCGCGACCATCCGTTATCTGCCGCAGGAGCCCGATCTCGGCGGACACGACACCGTGCTCTCCTACGTCCAGGAGGGGCTCGGACCCGGCGACGACCAATACCGGGCGACCGCCCTGCTCGACGCGCTCGGATTGACCGGACGCGAGCACCCCGCCGCCCTGTCGGGCGGCGAGACCAGGCGCGCCGCCATTGCGCGCGCCCTGGCACCGGCCCCCGATCTGCTGCTCCTCGACGAACCCACCAACCATCTCGATCTGCCGGCCATCGAGTGGCTCGAGGCCGAGCTCGCCGGCATGCGCTCGGGATTGGTGCTGATCAGCCACGATCGGCGACTGCTCGAGCGCGTCGGTCGGTCCGTCGTCTGGCTCGACGAAGGTCGCACCCGCCGCATGGACCGCGGCTTCGAACATTTCGAGGCCTGGCGTGACGAGATCCTCGAGATCGAGGAACAGGAACGCCACAAGCTCGGCCGCCAGATCGCACGCGAAGAAGACTGGATGCGTTACGGCGTCACCGCTCGCCGCAAGCGCAACGTTCGCCGCGTCGCCGAGCTCGCCGCCCTGCGGCGCAAGCGTCGCGACTCCCAGCCGAGCACCGCGACGCTGAACATCCAAGGCCAGGACGCGGGCCTCTCCGGCAAGCTCGTCGTCGTCGCCGAACAGGCCGCGAAATCGTGGCCGACCGCCGAGGGCGGCAGCAAGCAGGTCGTCCGCGATCTTGACCTGCGCGTCCTGCGCGGCGACCGCCTCGGCGTCGTCGGCGCCAACGGTGCCGGCAAATCCACCCTGCTCGGCCTGCTGACCGGAACGCTGCCCGCCGACAGCGGCAACATCACCGTCGGCGCCTCGCTCGAGCGCGCGACGCTCGATCAGCAGCGCGCCAGCCTCGATCCGGCCGTCAGCCTCGCCGACACCCTGACCGGCGGCTCGGGCGACATGGTCGCGATCGGGGGCGAGCGCCGTCACGTCATCGGCGTGCTCAAGGATTTCCTGTTCCGTCCCGAGCAGGCCCGCACGCCCGTCGGCACGCTCTCGGGCGGCGAGCGAGGCCGTCTGGCACTCGCCTGCGCCCTGATCCGGCCCTCGAACCTTCTCATCCTCGACGAGCCCACCAACGATCTCGACCTCGAGACGCTCGACCTGCTCGAGGACCTGATCGCCGCCTATGGCGGCACGGTCATGGTGGTGAGCCATGACCGTGATTTTCTCGACCGTGTCGCGACGTCACTCCTCGTCGCGGAGGGCGACGGGCGCTGGCTCGAATATGCCGGCGGCTGGACCGACATGCTGTCTCAGCGCGGCGTGTCCCCGTTCGCCCCCGCCGCCGCTCCCCGCGCCCCCACGCCTCGGCCCCGGAGCAAATCGGCATCCTCCGCCAAGATGTCCTTCAAGGACCTGCACGCCCTGCGGACCCTGCCCGATACGATCGAGGCGCTCGTCAGCAAGATCGCCGCGCTGCAGGACGAGCTTGCCAACCCGTCCCTCTACCTGAAAGACCGCGATAAATTCGACAAACTCACCCGCTCGCTCGAACAAGCCACAAGGCAGAAGGAAGCCGCTGAAGCGCAATGGCTAGACCTCGAAATGAAACGAGAGGCGCTCTGACCGGCGACCGCGCGACGCAGGCGTCGATCCCTATCCGTCCGACGCCAGCAGCGCGGGTCCCGCGACCTCGATCGACGACACGACGTCGTTGTCGGCGGAAACGCCCGCGAGCTTGCCCCTGATCGCCGGATGCTCGTCGACCAGTCGCTGGAAATCGCGTTTGCGGATCGCCAGCAGATGGCTGAACGTCAGGCATCGCACCGACCCCGCCATGCGGCCGCCCGACAGCACCTCGGCGCCCCCCACCAGCCGTCCAGCGCCGATCGTCAGATCCTCCTCGCCAAGCCGCTGCTCGAGCAGCCCCGAGCTCACCACGTAGACCAGTCCCGGCCGCCGGCCGCGGCGTAACAGCGTCTCGCCCGGGATCGCGAAGCGAACCGACAGCGTCATCCCCAGATCGTGCAGCACCGCGTCCGGCACGCCCGCGAACAGCGCGAACGACCGCAGCCTGACGTCGACGCCCGACGCCAGATTGAACCGCAGTCTCCGCTGCAGCCGGCGGCGACGCCCCTCGACCCCGGTGACCAGCTCGTGATGCAGCTCCTCGCCGATCAGCGATTCGGCAAGCAGCCCGTCGTACTCGTCGGTCTCGATCCGCAGCGCGATCAGCCGCAAAACCCGGCTCTCCAGCGCCTCCGCATAGCCAGCGTAATGCAGCCGCATCGCGTCCAGCGCGTCGCCGAGCAGCTTGCGCCGGCGCTCGAGCACCTCAGAGACGATCTCGGCCACCCGCGCCCCCAGCATCGGCTCCACCCGAAGCTGCATGAACCGCGACAGACGCAACGCCAGCAGATGGCTGATCAGCAGCATTTCGTAACGCGCCGTCATCTGGCTCACCAGCATCGCGTCGAACCGCAGCACGTGATGCAGCAATTGCGCGACCCTGAAGGCGAGGCCAGGCCGCAACCGCGAGCCCGCGGCCCGGATGAAGCCCGATCGTCCGTCCGTCCGCGCGCCGTCGATCATCGCGTCCGCCGTGCGGAGCAGCCGCTCGACGACGCCGCGCGATGGTCCGCGGAACCGGAACAGGTCGATCAGCATCGCCCGCTCGCGCGCCGCCACCGTCATCAGCGCGAGCGCGATCCGGTCGCGGTCTCCGATGGCGGCGTCGAAATCGTGCCCGTCCTGTTCGCTTTCCACCCGGTGCTCGATCCTGCCCACGACATGGCGCACCGCCCCTGCCGAAAAGCCCAGTTCGCCCGCGACGTCGCGCGTCTTGTCCCTGACCTCCTCCAGCCCAATCGCCAGCACCTGCCGCTTAAGCACCTCGTCGCGCGCCGACAGCCGGTCCAGACCGAGCCGCACCACCAGCAGGCGGAGCGTGGTCCCGTTCACCAGCAGCGTGAACAGCACGAAACCGGTGGCGACCACGGCGACGAAATGCGCCGTCTGCGCCGCCACCGCCGGGTTCTCCGTCACCGCGAGCACCAGCGCCAGCGTGATCGCACCACGCAGGCCGCCCCACAGCATCGTGACTTTGTACGGCGTCGGCACCGGCCGCGAGATCTTCGCCAGCACCAGCGCGGGCAGCAGACCGAACAGCACGGCGCCGCGCGCCGCCAGTCCCGCCACTACCGTCACGCCGATCAGCAGCACGTCGCGGCCGGTAATGCCCACCATCAGCTTGGCCACGAACATCGACGCCAGCACGAACACCAGTGAACCCGCCCAGAACGCGAGCTGCGCCCACAACTCCGACAGGAACCGCCAGGTCTGCGGCCGCATCGTCGACGGGCCATACATCGACAGCGTCAGGCCGGACGCCGCGACCGCGACGACGCCTGACAAATGCAGCCCGTGCTCGCACACGATGTAGGCGATGAACGGCAGTGCGAGCGTCAGCGACACCTCGCCCGCCACCGTCTCGCCGGCCACCACGATCAGCAGCAGCGTCGCCCTCCCGAGCAGCACGCCGACCGCGAGCGCGCCCAGGAACGACAGCGCGAACACCCACGCCGCCGGCCCGAGTGCCACCGCCCGATGCTCGGTCACGCCGGCCAGCAGGATCGAGAAGATCGAGATCGCCGCTGCATCGTTCAGCAGCGCCTCGCCCTCGACCAGGCGCGTCAGGCGCGACGCCGCTCCGATGTCACGGAAAATCCCAGTCACCGCCGACGGATCGGTGTTCGCCACGATCGCGCCCAGCAACAGGCACACCGTGAGCGGCATGCGCGTGAACGGCATCAGCGCGAGCCCGATCGCCGCCGTGCTCGCGATCACCGCCACGATCGCCAGCGCCAGCACCGACGCGCCGTCGTGCGCGAGCCGTCGCACATCGATCGAGAGCGCCCCCGCGAACACCAGCATCGGCAGGAACACCAGCAGGATCGTCTCGCTGCCGATCGGCAGGTCGACCACCGTCCGCGCCGCCTGGTCGAGCACGTGCGTTCCGGGCTGGCGCAGCAGCAGGTCGGCCCCGCCGCCGATCACCACGCCCACCACCGCCAGCACCACCGTCTCCGGCAGCGCCAGCCGCCGCGCCACCGGCTGCGCCACGCTGACGAGCACCAGCAGGATCGCGATCGCCAGCATGACGCCAGGCAAGCCAACCATCGATCGCCCTCCTACCGGCATACCGTCGCATCCCCAACTCTACCATCAGCCAAGGACGGATGCGGCCAACCTCGCGTGGATGGACAAACCCCCACCTTTTGGCGATGAGACGTTTCAGCGAACGGGGTCCGGCGGCCCCCAGGAGAGTGCTTGATGGCTGCTACGGTTCGACGCCTGTCTGCCCTGCTCGGCGGTACGGCGCTCATCGCCGGCCTCGCCATCGGTGCCCATCGCGTCCACGCCCAATCCACCGCACAGGCGCCGGGTCGCGTGCCGGCGGCCGTCGAACCGGGGCAAGGCGGCAAACCTCAATCCGACGCCGCCGCGAAGCATGATCGCTTCAACGCCCATCCAGCCTCGATGGCTCAGCCCACGCCCCCGCAGCAGGCGAGCCATCTCGTCCCCGACCAGGCTGAAGCGGCCCTCATCCGGCACGGCGAATACATGGTCGAGGCATCCGACTGCATGCCGTGCCATTCGCGTCCCGGCGGCACGCCCTATGCCGGCGGCCTGATCCTCAACACGCCGTTTGGCAAGATGGCGAGCCCCAACATCACCCAGGACAAGGTGACCGGCCTCGGCAACTGGACCGAGGCCGATTTCTGGCAGGTCCTGCACAACGGCAAGGGGCCACATCTCGGCGAGTACATCTACCCGACGATGACCTACACCTCGTACACCAAGCTCACCCGCGACGACGTGCACGCGATGTGGGCCTACATGCGGACCCTCAAGCCGGTCGACGCGCCCAGGCTGCCGATCTCGTTGCCCTTCCCATTCAACATCCGCCCGTCGCTGCTCGGTTGGCAGATCATGTTCATGGACCGCGGCGTTTACAAACCCGATCCTCGCCAGTCCGCCGCCTGGAACCGGGGCGCCTACCTCGTCAGCGGCGCCGGCCACTGCGGTGAATGCCACACCCCGCGCAATGCGCTCGGCGGCATGACCGACAGCCGCTCGCTCGCCGGCGCCGTCGTCGACGGCTTCCTCGCCCCCAACATCTCGTCGGACCCGAAGTTCGGTATCGGCGAATGGTCCGAGCAGGAGATCGTCGATTTCCTCAAGCATGGCAACACCGCCCGCACCGTCGTCTTCGGTCCCATGAGCGAGGTCGTGCACGACAGCATGGCCTACATGACCGACGACGACCTGCACGCGATCGCCACCTACCTGAAATCGACGCCGCCCAGGCACGACACGCTGATCGATCCCGCCCGCGACCAGCGCCAGTCGGTCGCCCGCGGCAGCACGATCTACGCGACCAACTGCGCCCAGTGCCACCAGGCGAACGGGGCCGGCGTCGCCAACTCGATCCCGATGCTCGCCAGAAACTCGGTCGTCATCCAGCGCGGCTCCGAGGACGTCATCATGCCGATCCTGGTCGGTCTCGAAGGCCAGGGCACCTATGGCGCCATGCCCGCCTTCGGCGGCGCGCTGAACGACCGCGAGGTCGCCGACGTCGTCAACTACGTCCGCACCACCTGGGGCAACACCACCGACGCCAGCACCACGCCCGCGATCGTCGCAACCGCCCGCGCCGACGCGCCGACCGGCCTCGGCGGCTCACCGCCGGCCCGCGCGCTGGGCTGCGGCAAGATCGGCGACGGCACCGTCCCAGACACCATGGCGACCGAGGACGAGGTCTCCATCGCGAGCTGGGCCGCCGAAGGCAACGCCCAGAACGCAATCCTCGCGCTGGCCAACCGGGCCAAGCGCGACAATCCGGACGCCACACCCGCCGACGTGCTCCGCACCATCGTCGCGGCCTACTGCCCGGTGGTCGCCAACACGCCGCGCATCGGCGAGGCCGAGAAGCGCCAGCGCCTCGCGGACTTCGCCGTCCAGGCCGGCAGGCAGGTTGCGGTCATCTATCCGCAATCCACCCAGAAGGTCCTCGTCAGCGCCGTCGTGACCCCCGACATGGCCGACACCATCAACCAGGCCGCCCAATCCGCGCACATGACCACCCAGGCCTGGATCGCCACCCAGCTTCAAAAAGTCGCTCCGAAGCCATAGAGATCGTCACCGGACACGAGGAGCGACCATGACCGACGTCACCATCGGCGGCATCACGATCGCCGCCGAATTGCACGCCTTCGTCAACGACGAGGCGCTGCCCGGCTCCGGCCTCAAGCCCGACGAGTTCTGGTCCTCCTTCGCCACCTTCATGACCGATCTCTCGCCGGTCAACGCGCGCCTCCTCGCGCGACGCGACGAGCTCCAGATGCTCATCGACCGCTGGCACGCCGACAGGCGCGGCCAGCCCCACGATCCCGCTTCCTACCAGGCCTTCCTGCACGAGATCGGCTACCTCGCCTCCGAACCGCCCGGCACGTTCGCCGTGACCACGGCCAACGTCGACCCGGAGATCGCGCGCGTCGCCGGCCCGCAGCTCGTCGTTCCCGTCAGCAACGCCCGCTACGCGCTGAACGCCGCCAACGCCCGCTGGGGCAGTCTCTACGACGCGCTCTACGGCACCGACGCCATCCAAGGCGACGAAGGCCTCGCGCGCCATCCCGACGGCACTTTCAACGCGCGCCGCGGCGAGACGGTCATCGCGCGCGGCCGCGCGATCCTCGACCAGGCCGCACCCCTCGCCCACGGCAGCCACGCCGACGCCACCGCCTACAGCGTCCGCGACGGCCGGCTCGCCGTCTCCACATCCGACCCCGACCCGGCCACGCTCGCCGATCCCGCCCAGTTCGTGGGCTTCACCGGCTCCCCCCACTCCCCATCCTCGCTCGTGCTCGTCCGCCACGGCCTGCATCTCGAGATCGTCCTCGACCGCGGCCACCCGATCGGGGCGACCGACCGCGCCGGCATCGCCGACATCGTGCTCGAAAGCGCGCTCAGCACCATCATCGATTGCGAGGACAGCGTCGCCGCCGTCGACGCCGAAGACAAGGTGCTCGTCTATCGCAACTGGCTCGGCCTGATGCGCGGCACGCTGACCGCGAGCTTCGAGAAGGACGGCCATACCGTCGAACGCGCGCTCAATCCCGACCGCCCGATCACCGGGCCGGACGGCACCACGCTCACCCTGCCCGGCCGCTCGCTGCTGCTGGTGCGCAATGTCGGCATGCACATGCTGACCGACATGGTGCGCGGCGCGGACGCGGCGCCGCTGCCCGAATCCCTCATCGATGCCGTCTTCACCGCGCTGATCGCGCTGCACGACGTCCGCGGCGTGAACACCATCCACAACAGCCGCGCCAAATCGATCTACCTCGTCAAACCCAAGATGCACGGTCCCGAAGAGGTCGCCTTCGCGACCGAAGTCTTCGGCCGAGTCGAGGACCTCCTCTCGCTGCCCCGCAACACGCTCAAGATCGGCATCATGGACGAGGAGCGTCGCACCAGCGCCAACCTCGCCGCCTGCATCGCGGCCGCGAGCGAGCGCGTCTTCTTCATCAACACCGGCTTCCTCGACCGCACCGGCGACGAGATCCACACCTCGTTCGAGGCGGGGCCGATGATCCGCAAGAACGAGATCAAGAACACGCCCTGGCTCAAAGCCTACGAGGCCCGCAATGTCGAGATCGGGCTCGCCGCCGGCTTCGTCGGCCGCGCCCAGATCGGCAAGGGCATGTGGGCCGCCCCCGACCAGATGGCCGCCATGATCGAGCAGAAGCGCGCCCACCCGCTCGCCGGCGCCTCCTGCGCCTGGGTGCCGTCGCCCACCGCCGCCACGCTGCACGCGCTGCACTATCTCGAAATCGACGTCGCCGCCCGCCAGCGCGAGATCGCCGACGCCACCCAAACCCGGAAAACCGGCCTCACTGACCTGCTCACCATCCCGCTGGCCCCCGACAGCAACTGGTCGCCCGACGATGTCCGCGCCGAGCTCGACAACAACGCCCAGAGCCTGCTCGGCTACGTCGTTCGCTGGATCGACGCCGGCATCGGCTGCTCCAAGGTCCCCGACATCCACGATGTCGGCCTGATGGAAGACCGCGCCACGCTGCGCATCTCCAGCCAGCACATCGCCAACTGGCTGCACGCCGGCATCGTCACCAGGGAACAGGTGCTCGAAACGCTGTGCCGCATGGCGCTCGTCGTCGACCGGCAGAACGGCACCGATCCCGCCTACAAGCCGATGGCGCCGACCTATGACGGTCCCGCCTTCAAGGCCGCCTGCGACCTTGTCCTGCACGGCCGCGAACAGCCCAACGGCTACACCGAATTCATCCTCACCCGCCGCCGCCGCGAAGCCAAGGCGGCCGCCGCGTAGGCAAGCTCAGGGGCGCCGCCCCTGAACCCCGCTGGGGCGAGCCGCCCCAGACCCGCATTCGCTGATACCGATTTTGTTGCGGCTCGTGACGTGTTAGATTTTCGGCGTGTCCAGACAAGGACTCGAGCGTGCCGGCGGATCTGATCGACTTCGATAACATTCGACGACCAATCCGTCAGCCTGCAATCGATGCGAGTCTCGAATCCCTGGTCAAGTGACTATAAGCAGATCGTTTCGCTGTGACCGCCCGTCCGTCGACCGTTCGGGAAGGGAGGCCACTCAGCTTCGCTGAGTTCGTTGCTATAGGCGTGATTTTTCTGATCGCCGAATTCGTTTCGCCACACGCACACCGAACGGTAGTGTTCGCGGTCCTCCTCGTTCCTATCGCGGTCTACAACGCCTATGTGGAGAGAGGACGCGTTAGCTACGTGTTGATCCTCATCGCCGTCTTGCTCCTCGCGGCAGCCATCGCCTTCCCGCCCTCCGTCCCGACCGGACCGGCCCCCGAATAGGACGTTTTCAGTCAGAGGCCCAGCCAGGTCCTCAAGTGCAAGCTTTCGTCGCGTCGCCCTTGATGGAGAAAGAAGGTGAACCGCCGAACTCCACTCGTATGCAGGCTACTCGCTTGACCGCGAGAGCGCTCACCGCCCTGGCGCTTGTCGCGACCGCCATCGTCTTCCTCGTCTCCCACCACCTCGACCCGCTGCATCCGACCGGAACAGCCGTCCGGAACGGCTTCTGGTGGTGGACCGACCAGCACCGATATCTGGAGGCGGCCCTCGCCTGGGCCCGCGGCGATCTCGACCCGGCCGAGCACTGGTACTTCCCCGGCTACCCGCTTCTTGCGGCCCCGTTCGTGTTCCTCCGGACGGGCGATCCGTTCCTGATCCCCGACCTGCTGTGCAGCCTCGCGACCCTCGCATGCTGCGCCGAGCTGACGAGGCGGCTTGCACCCGACCATCCCTGGGCTCGCACCTTCGGAGCCCTGGCTTTTGCGGTGATCTTCATGGCGTCCGGTTGGTTCAGGGAATCCTGGATTATCCCGTGGTCGACGACGCCGGTCGTCCCGCTCACGCTGACCGCCATCTTGCTCGTCTTGCGCTTGCAGGATGCGCCGGCGCCGAGCTCGGCGTTCCTGCTCGGTCTGACCGCGGCCTCGGTCGCGCTGTTCCGGCCGACCGACGCGCTCGTCCTGATCATCGTCTGCCCGATCTTCGTGCTGGTGGCGTCGATGCGGCAGCGGGCCCGGGAGCTCGTCCGCATCATCCTCGCCGCCGCCCTCGGCGGCGTCGCGCCGCTCACGGCACTCCTGGCAATCCACCTCGCCGTGCACGGGTGGACGAAGGGAAGCTATCTCATCGAGTCCGCCAACACCGGCTTCGAATGGCGCCTGGTTCCCTTCCGCTGGGTCACCATCGTGATCAGCCCTCGAGGCGTATTTCCGGATGGCGCCGGCCTCGCCCAGCACTTCCCGTGGTTTGCGCCCGGCATCGCTGCCCTGGTCGCGGGAGTCGCTGGCCTGCTCGGAGGGAGATGGCGGCGGCATCTCGTCGTCGGCGCGTTCGTGGCGACGGACATGATGTTCTACCTCGCCTACCGGGACCTTCATCCCCAGGGGCTCTGGAGATTCAACAACTACCACTACTTCAAGTCGGTCCTATCGATACTGGCGGTCTACAGTGTCCTGCTCGTCCTGCGGCTGGCTGACTCGCGGGGCCGGACCATGCTGCTCTCGACGACGGTCGCGGCCACGGTCGCACTCTTCGCATGGCGGGCGGAGTGGCGGCCATCAATGGGTCTCGCCGACCCCATCGTCACCGGCCCGCATGCTCTGAGCCTGACGGGCGATCTGCACGGACCGCTCGACGCCATCCTCGTCCCCGCGAAGGGGTCGTTCGACGCGATCTACGGTGGCGACAATCGCCTGGAGGTTGGGAAGACGGAACTGTCGGAGAACGACGGTTTCAAGGCGGTTCCGGTCGCCGGCGGCATGCTGCTCGAACCCTTGCGGTCGATCGGCGAGGGACCGGCGACCTTCACGACGGATCCAGCCATCGACTTCGATCGCAGCCGCAAGCCGATCGTCGGACATCTGGGGCTGGAGTTCGGATTGCCTTGCTGGTTGTCTCTCCAGGCGCTCATGTCGGTCCATCAGGTCGATGCGGCTTGCGGCCGACCCGACGAGGACCGATCGTGACCCATTGACCCCTGCGGCCGTCATCCGCCTCGCCCTGAAAGTCGCCCGATGCCCTTCGAAGTCCAGGTCGGTCCGCCACAGATCGCCATCCACCAGGGCCAGACGGTGCTGATCACCGAAGAGGACGGACAGATCGCGTGGCCGACCGACAAGGGCCTCTACTTCCTCGACACCCGCGTGATCAGCGCATGGTCGATCTTCGCCAACGGCCAGCCCTGGACGCTGCTCAACGGCGGACCCATCACCTACTATGCGTCCCGCATCTTCCTCACCAACGGCCGCTTCCCGACCCAGGACGGCGACATCCCCGAACGCACCCTGTCCCTGATCGTCAGCCGCGAAATGGACGGCGGCATGCACGAGGACCTCGACGTCGTGAACTACGGTTCAAGACCGGTCAGGTTCAATCTCGAACTCTCCATCCGCAGCGACTTCGCCGACACCTTCGAGGTCAAGGCCGGCCACATCATCCGCCGCGGCCAGATCAGCACCGAGTGGGATCCCCGCGCGCAACGCCTCGGCAACACCTACCGCAACCAGGATTTCGTTCGCGCCGTCGACATCACCGCCCATGGTGCCACCGGCCTCTACGCCAACGGGCGCCTCACCTTCGACGTCGACCTCGCGGCCGGAGCCCATTGGCATTGCTGCCTGCACTACGACCTGACCGACGGCGGCACCCGCACGGCCGCTCCCGTCGATTGCGTCGAGCACGACGCCGACAGTCCTCGCGCCGCCGACCTGCGCGACTGGCAGCGCCGCGTGCTCAAGATCACCACGTCCAACGAGGAGTTCTACCGCTACTTCCATCAGGCCATCGCCGACATGGCCGCCTTGCGGCTGCCGATGGCGGACCATGACCACGACCACATGGTCTTCCTGCCTGCCGCCGGCCTGCCATGGTTCATGGCCCCGTTCGGCCGCGACAGCCTAATCGTCTCGCTACAGAACATCACCGTCTATCCGGAATTCGCCCGCGGCGCGCTCGAGGTCTTGGGCGCCCTGCAGGCAACCGAACGCGACGACTACCGCGACGCCGAGCCCGGCAAGATCATGCACGAGCTGCGCTACGGCGAACTCGCGCACTTCAAGCTGATCCCGCACACGCCCTACTACGGCACCGCCGACGCGACGCCGCTCTGGCTCATCACCCTGCACGCGGCCTGGCGCGCGACCGGTGATCGCGATCTCGTCGAGCGCCATCTCAAGACTGCCGAGGCGTGCCTCGACTGGATCGACCATGACGGCGACCGCGACGGCGATGGGTTCCAGGAGTACCAGACCCGCTCGACCGCCGGTTACGAGAACATGGGCTGGAAGGACAGCGGCGAGGCGGTCATGTATCCGGACGGCACGCTGGTCCGCGGCCCGAAGGCGCTCTGCGAGCTGCAAGGCTATGTCTACGACGCTTGGCGTCGGATGGCGCAGCTCTACGATGCTCTCGACGCCCATGATCGCGCCCGCGAGTTGCGCGCCAAGGCCGCCACCCTGCGGCACCGGTTCGACGAGGCGTTCTGGGACGACGACACCGGCTTCTACGCCTACGCGCTCGACGGCGACAAGAAGAAGGTCCTGTCCGTCGCCTCCAATCCGGGCCATTGCCTCTGGTCGGGAATCGTCCCGCCCGAACGCGCCGGGCGCGTCGTCGCGCGCCTCATGGCGCCCGACATGTGGTCCGGCTGGGGCATCCGCACCCTCTCCGCCGACCATGTCTCCTTCAATCCCTACGCCTATCAGCTCGGCGCGGTTTGGCCGCATGACAACTCGATCATCGCGCTCGGCTTCAAGCGCTACGGCTACGGCGCCGAGGCCGCGCGCATCGCGCGCGACATCAGCGACGCGGCAAGCCATTTTCGCGGCAATCAACTCCCCGAACTCTACGCCGGCATTACCAAGGACGGCAGCAATTTCCCGGTTCAGTATCTCGGCGCCAACGTGCCGCAGGCCTGGGCGGCAGGTTCCGCCTTCATGCTGCTGCAGGCGATGCTGGGCCTCTCCGGACATGCCGCCGACCGGAAGGTCTTCGTCGATCCCGATCTCCCGGAATGGATGCCCGAAATCACGATCCGGGACCTGACCGTCGGGCGGCAGGACTTCTCAATACGATTCTGGCGCGAGGACGCAAGGACGAATTACGAAATCCTCGCCGGCGACCCATCCATGGTCGAGCGCCGTCCGTTCGGGGCGTCCTTCCCCGCCGCGGACTAGACCGGTCAGTCTCGAAAGAAACGGTGATGGTGATGGTGATGGTGGTGATGATGATGATGATGATGATAGAATGGCCGGGGATAATACGCGGGCGGTAGCACCGGCGGCTGGTAGAACGGAGGCTGATAGACGGGCGGCTGGTAATAATAGCCGGGGCCGTAATACCGGTGGTGGTGATGATGGTGGTGGTGGTGATAAAACTGCACCTCCTGAACGCGCGCCTCCGCCTCCTGCACCCGGCGCCCCTCGTCGCGCGCCCGCGCCGCCTCGACCTCGCGGAGCAGGGCTACCGCATTGGGGATCGGCTTGAGCAGGTCCGCATACGAACCGGCGTCGAGCACCGTCTCGGCCGTCGCCGGAGTCTGCGCCGCCGCCTGTGACGCCCCGGCCGCGGAAAGTGCTGTCATTGCGCCGATCAAGCCGACTACGTTCGTCATCGTTGTCCTCCCGCGGCGTTCAGTCGAAGACGCAGCAGAGAGCACGAACGTGACGAAATTGTGGGTCCCGTCACCGCGATCCGCGTCCGCGACACAGCCCCACCATCCGGAACCGACACCGATGACCACGCGAACCCTCGTCCGCCTCTTTGACAATCACACCGAGGCGGTCGCCGCCGTCCACGCGCTCGAGGAGGCGGGCTTCGGTCATGAGCAGGTCAGCATCCTGGCCAGCGATGGCGCGCATCGATCAGCGCTCGGGGGTGTCGCCGACCGGTCCGTCAACGAGGAGAGGGACGTTCCAGGCGCGGCCTCGGCGGACACCACCGCCCACGGCGCCGGTAGCGGTGCCAGCATCGGCACCGTCGTCGGCGGCGGCCTCGGTCTGCTCGCCGGCCTCGGCGCGCTGTTCATACCGGGCCTCGGTCCGGCGGTCGCCGCCGGCTGGCTGGTCTCCACCCTGAGCGGTGCCGGCATCGGCGCCGCCCTCGGCGGCGCCGGCGGCGGCCTGATCGGGGTCCTTACCCATGCCGGCGTCGACGAGCAGGACGCGCACGGGGCTCTCGAGGGCGTCAAGAACGGCGGTTCCCTCGTCACCGCCCGTGTCGACGACGTGAGGCTCGCGGAGGCCCAACGGATCCTCGATCATACGGCCGCGTGATATCGAAGCCACCGAATTTCAAGCGGCGTCGAACGTCGGCTTGGCGGGGTGGCCGACCCCGAGCCGTCCCGGATGCGTCAACAGCTCGAACCCGTCCTCTCTCGCGATCCCGATCAGCGTCATGCCGGCCGCATCCGCGCTCCGCAGCGCCAGCGCGGTCGGCGCGGAGACGCCGGCGACGAGCGGCGCCCCCATCCGGGCCGCCTTCTGCACCAGCTCGACCGATAGGCGGCTGGTCAGCACCACGATCCCATCGGCCGCCCGACGACCTTCGTGCGCCAGCCAGCCTCCCAGCTTGTCGAGCGCGTTGTGCCGTCCGACATCCTCGCGCAGCGCGACCAGCCCCTCCCGCTCGGTCCAGAAACCCGCCGCGTGCACAGCCCGCGTGGCACGGCCGAGCGCCTGCGCCGGCGCGAGCGACGCGACCGCGGCCGCGACGTCCCGCGCGGTGAACACCCGGCCCTTCGGCACCGCGGGCACCGTTCTGAGCGCCTCCCGCAGGCTCTCGAGCCCGCACATCCCGCAGCCCGTGGCACCCGCCACCCGTCGGCGGCGGCGCTCGAGCGCCGCCATGTGGTCCGCGCCGATCCACATCCGGCACTCGATCGCGCCCTCCTCGGTTGCGACCAGCACGAGCTCCTCGACATCGTCGGGCGACCCGACGATCTCCTCGGACAGGCTGAAGCCGAGCGCGAAATCCTCAAGATCGGACGGGCTCGCCATCATCACCGCGTGCGTGATCCGGTTGTAGGTCAGCGCGACCGCGGTCTCCTCGGCCACGCAGCGCTGTCCCGCCGTCCGATCCGCGCCGCGGAACACCCACGTCCGCACGTCCCGCACCGGCTGCGGCAGCGCGATGGCGCCCTCCATCGTTCGCGGATTTGTCATGTTCCCTCTCTGCGACCACCGGTAAACGGATGAAATGACGAAAGCACCGCATCCCCATCGGTTCGGCCAGCCGAGGGCCTCCACGCCGACACCGCACTCGCAGCAATCGCCCCTGTTCAAGGGCAGCGGGTTCCAGCCACTTCCGCCGCCGACCGGGACGGCGCCCTACCGGCTCGACCTCGCCGACATCGTACCCGACGCGGTGGCAGCCATGAAAAAGGCCGGCGGCATGGCGCTCCACATGGTGGGCGACACCGGCGGCGTCAAAGACCCCAACCCCCAGACGCTCGTCGCCCACGGGCTGGAAACCGACGCCGGCATCACCGGGCCATATGGCAAACCGGCCTTCTTCTATCATCTCGGCGACGTGATCTATTTCGACGGCCAGGCCTCGGAATACGTCCCCCAGTTCTACGACCCCTACGCCAACTACCCGCTCCCGATGATGGGCATTCCCGGCAATCACGACGGCGACGTCTATGACAACGGCACCCGGACCAATCTGCTCCCGTCGCTCGCGACCTTCGTGCGAAACTTTTGCGCGGCCCGTCCAGGACAGAAATCCCCCGATGCCGGTGAAGCGGACCGGACTGCGATGGTCCAGCCCAACGTCTATTGGACGCTCAACACGCCGTTTGCCACTATCTTAGGCCTCTACACCAACGTGCCCGAGGGTGGCGTCGTCCATCCCGATCAGGCCGCCTGGTTCGAGGGCGAACTCGCCGCCGCACCCACCGACCGCGCCCTGATCGTGGCACTGCACCACCCGCTCAATTCGCTCGACACCTACCATTCCGGCAGCAAGACGATGGCCAAGCTCGTCAGCGACGCCAGCGCCAGGGCCAAGCGGCAACCCGACATGCTGTGCTCGGGCCACGTCCACAACTACCAGCGCTTCACGGTTGCCGACGAGCACGGCGTGACGCCGCACATCGTCGCGGGCCAGGGCGGCTACCACAATCTGCACAAGGTGGCGAAGGTGGGCGGCCAGCCGATCATGACGCCCTATCAGGTCCCCAACGACGCCGGCACGACGCTCGAGAGCTACTACGACGATCGTTTCGGCTTCCTGCGGCTCGAGATCTCGAAACAGACGATCGATCTCTCCTGCTACACCGTGCCCCGTCCGCAGGAATCCTGGCAGCGCGAACCGCGCCTCTTCGACAGGATGAGCTACGACTGGCGAAAGCGCGCCTACGTCGCGTCCCCGCAGTGACCGGCACACCCGCTCATTCCACCGTGACCGACTTCGCCAGGTTGCGTGGCTGATCCACATCGGTGCCTTTCGCGACCGCCACCTGGTAGGCCAGCATCTGCACCGGGATCGCCTGCAGGATCGGCACCGCGAACGGATCGACCTCCGGCAGCACGATCAGGTGCCGTGCGATCGCCCGCAGCCGCTCCGCCCCGCGCGGGTCGGTGATCGCGACCAGTTGCCCGCCCCGCGCCACCGCCTCCTGCAGGTTCGACGCCGTCTTCTCGAACAGCTTGCCCGACGGCGCCAACGCCACGATCGGAACCGACCGGTCGATCAGCGCGATCGGACCATGTTTCATCTCGCCCGCCGCGTAGCCCTCGGCGTGGATATAGCTGATCTCCTTCAGCTTGAGCGCCCCCTCGAGCGCCACCGGGAAGCAGGCGCCGCGGCCGAGGAACAGCACGTCGCGCGCCTCGGCGACCATCGCGACCACCTCCTCGAACTCGCTCGATCGCGCAAGGACCTCCGACGCCCGGCCGGGCAGATCCAGCAGGCAGGAAGCGAGCCGCCGCCCCTCCTCGGCGTCGATCGCCTCGCGCAGACGCGCGATCCCGATCGCCAGGCACGCGAGCGTGGCGAGCTGAGCGGTGAAGGCCTTGGTGCTCGCGACCGCCATCTCCGGTCCCGCCAGCGTCTCCAGCACCGCGTCGCTCTCGCGCGCCATCGTGCTCTCCGGCACGTTCAGCACCGACAGCACCGACTGCCCGGCGCTCCGCAGCCCGCGTAAGGCCGCCAGCGTGTCGGCGGTCTCGCCCGACTGGCTGATCAGGATCCCTAGGCCCCCCGCCGGCAACGGCGGCGCCCGGTAGCGGAACTCGCTCGCCACATCCGCGTCCGTCGGCAGGCGCGCCAGCGATTCGAGCCAATATCGCCCGACCAGCCCGGCATAGAACGCCGACCCGCAGGCGGTGATCGTCGCGCGCGGCACCCCCCGCAGGTCGAACGGCAGCTCCGGCAGCATCACCTCGCGCGTGACCGGATCGATCATCCGGCGCAATGTCTGGCCGATCACCAGCGGATGCTCGTGCAGCTCCTTCTCCATGAAGTGCCGGTAGCCATCCTTGCCGATGCTGGCCGAAGACATCGCGGTCAGCCTGATCTCCCGCTCGACCTCGGCCCCCGACGCGTCGAAGATCGCGGCACCGTTTCGGCTCAGGACCGTCCAGTCTCCGTCGCGCAGATAGGCGAGCCGCCGCGTCAACGGCCCCAGCGCGATGCTGTCCGATCCCAGGAACATCTCGTCGTCGCCGAACCCCACCGCGAGCGGCGCACCCGACTGCGCACCCACCATCAGTTCCGGGTGATCGGCGAACACCATCGCCAGCGCATATGCCCCTTCCAGCCGCCCGAGCGCCGCGCGCGCCGCGTCAACCGGCTCCATTCCGCGCTTGAGATGAAGATCGACGAGCTGCACGACCGTTTCGGTATCCGTCTCGGTGCTGAACTCCTGCCCTTCGCGCTCGAGTTCCCGACGCAGCTCGACATGGTTCTCGATGATGCCGTTATGGACGATCGACACGCGCCCGGTGCCATGCGGATGCGCGTTGCCCTCGGTCGGCGCGCCATGCGTCGCCCAGCGCGTATGGCCGATCCCGGTCACTCCCGCGAGCGGCGTCGCCGCGAGCGAGGCGGCAAGATTGTCGAGCTTGCCCTCGGCGCGCCGCCGCTCGATCCGTCCGCCCACCAGCGTCGCGATCCCCGCGCTGTCGTAGCCCCGATACTCGAGCCGACGCAGTGCCTCGAGCAGTAACGGAGAGGCAGGCTTGAGCCCGATGACGCCGACGATCCCGCACATCGATCATTTTTCCTTGTCGCTTCGAAACGCCGCGGCACCACCGGGCTTGTCGACCTGGCGTGCCCGACCGAACGCGAGCGCATCGGCCTGCACATCGCCGGTGATCACGCTCCCGGCCGCGATCATCGCGCCGTCACCCATCGACAAGGGCGCCACGATCACGCTGTTCGACCCAACGAACACGTGCGATCCGATCAGCGTCCGATGCTTGTTGAAGCCATCATAGTTGCACGTGATCGTTCCTGCACCGATATTACTTCCCGCACCCACCGATGCGTCGCCGAGGTAGCTGAGGTGATTGGCCTTCGCCCCACGCCCCAGCGTCGCCGCCTTCAGCTCGACGAAGTTGCCGACATGCGCGCCGTCCTCGACCACGGTGCCCGGCCGCAGCCGCGCGTACGGTCCGATCGCGGCACCCGCCTCGATCCGGCATCCCTCCAGATGGCTGAACGCCCTGATCCGCGTCCCTGACGCCACCGACACGCCGGGCCCGAAGACCACGTGCGGCTCGACCGTCACGTCGGGGGCGAGCACCGTGTCGGCCGACAGGAACACCGTCTCGGGTGCCACCATCGTCACCCCAGCCGCCATCGCGTCCGCGCGCAGCATACGCTGCAGGATCGCCTCCGCCTGCGCGAGCTCGGCGCGCGAATTCACCCCGCGCAACTCGTCGGCCGGCGCCTCGAGCGCCACCACCCGGTCGCCGTCCCCGTTCGCGAGACCCACCACGTCCGTCAGGTAGTATTCGCCCTTCGCGTTCTCACAGCCGACCCGCGCCAGCCACGACGCGAACGCCGTCGCCTCCGCCGCCATCACCCCCGCGTTGCATAATCCGACGGCACGCTCGGCATCGTCCGCCTCGGAATGCTCAACGATCCGCGCCACCGCCCCGTCCCGCTCCAGCACGCGCCCGTAGCCGGACGGATCCGCTGGCCGCATCGCCAGCAGCGCGAGCCCGGCATTCTCGCCGCGACGATGCGCGAGCAGGCGGCGCATCGTCTCGGGCGTGATGAGCGGATTGTCACCATAAAGGATCGCGACCTCGCCGTCGCCGAACAGGGCCCGCGCCTGCAGCGCCGCATGCGCCGTCCCACGCCGCTCGTCCTGGACCACCACCGCGTGCGGCGCGGCGATGGCCGCCACCGCCTCCATCTCCGGCCCGATCACCACGACGACCTGGTCGAACACCGCGGATGCGTTGGCGAGCAGATGCAGGAGCATCGGTCGATTGCCGAGCGGATGCATCACCTTCGGCAGCGAGGACTTCATCCTCGTTCCGAGGCCGGCGGCAAGGATGATCGCGGTGCTTCCCATCGTCACTCGCGGTAGCTTCCCCGCCCGATCACTGTCAAACCTCCGCCATTCATTCCTGATATCGGTTTGACTAGAAAAGGACCACGCCTTTGGCCGTGCTCGTGCTCGACCTCGACGGGACTCTCGTCGACACGCTCGACGATCTCGCCGACGCGCTCACACCCGTGCTCGCCGCCCATGCGCTCGCCCCCTCGAACGCGCGCGAGGTCAGGCCCCTGATCGGCGACGGCATCTCGGCCCTTCTCACCCGCGCCTTCGCGCTGCGCCACGCGCAGGCCGGACCGGACGACCACGCCGCCTACGCCGCCTCCTACGACCGGACCTCGGGCCAGCGCGCCCGCTTCTATCCGGGCGTCGAGGCCGCTCTCGCGGACGCCGAACGACGAGGTTTCACCCTTGCGGTCTGCACCAACAAGCCCGAGGCCCCCGCGCGCGCTCTGCTCGCCCATCTCGGAGCGGCCGGCCGCTTCGCCGCGATCTGCGGCGGCGACAGCTTCCCCATCCGCAAGCCCGACCCGGCGCATGTCACACGCACCATCGACAAAGCGGGCGGCCGTCCACGCGACGCGGTCATGGTGGGTGACCTGCATCATGACCTCGCCGCCGCCAGGCAGGCCGGAATCCCCTCGATCTGGGTGTCCTGGGGCTACGGTCAGCTGGCTACGGCGTCTCTTGCCGACGCGACCGCCGACCGCTGGTCGGACGTGCCCTCGCTCGCCGGCACATTGCTCTCGGCTCCGCGGGCGCGATGAGCTTCCTGCGCTCGTTCCACGCGCCCGGCGACAACCTCCAGCGCCCGTTCGGCGTCGCCGTCGTGATCCCGAGCATCCTGCGCCCGTCGCTCGCCGGCGCGCTCCGTTCGGTGTTCGCCCAGAACTTTCCCGGCCGCATCCAGATCCTGATCGGTCTCGATCGCCCGGGCGATGCGCCACCTGCGGATCTCGCGCCCGTCGAGCGGACCTGCGTCGACATGCCCGCCAACTGCGCCGTCCAGTTGCTCTTCCCCGGCTACTCGACCTCGGTCCGCCACGGCGGCCTCTCGCAGGCGCGCGACGGCGGCACGCTCCGCACCGTGCTCACCCATCTCGCCAACGCGCCCTTCGTCGCCTACCTCGACGACGACAACGCCTGGACGCAGGATCATTTGTTCCGCCTGCGTCGCGCCATTGCCGACGCCGACGCCGACTATGCCTTCAGCCGGCGCTGGTTCGTCCATCACGACTCGCGCCGCCCGCTCGCCGTCGACGACTGGGAATCGGTCGGTCCCGACCAGGGAATGTTCGCCGAACGGATGGGCGGCTTCGTCGATCCGAACACGCTGATGATCGACCGCGAGCGCTGCCGCGAGGCGATCGTCGCCTGGACCACGCCGTTGCCCGGCGATCCCAAGGCGATGTCGGCCGATCGCATGGTGTTCGGGCGTCTGCGTTCGCTGCGTGGCGCTCCCACCAACCAAGCCACCGCTCTCTACCGGCTCGATCCGGAGGACGATTTGCACCCGTTGCGCGTCCGTCTCATGGGTGGCGTCTACGCGCCCTGACGCCCCGCGGTCTGCAGATAGATCGAGATCGAGCCATGTTCCGGTGTGGTGAACTCGACCCGGATCGGCACTGGAGGTCCGCCGGGCACCACCTGCGCGACCCAAGCCGACCCGTGCTGCATCTCGTGGCTCTGAGCGTAATTTTCGTCGTGCAGGAAGCCCGCGAGCAATTGCGTGGTGAAGTCGCAGCGTAGCGCCGTCCCGGCATAGGGCGATCGATCGGTCGCCGGCAGCGACACGTTGCCCGCCGTGCGCGCCGTGATCTCGGTCAGGCGCGCGCCGTCGAACACCCTCAAGGTGCCGTCGCACCGGTCGGTCAAGGAAATCTCACGGATCAGCTCCGCCACCGCGCTGAGACTGTCGATCGTCCCCTGCGTCTCCGAGCCAGGAACCTTGTCGCGCTTGGGTTCGGCCGGACTGAGCACGCTCACCTCCGGATGGTCGCCGGCGTAGTCGATGACCGTCCGCCGGTCGGCACCGCGCGAGTAGCCCGCGCTCTCGAACCGCGTCGGATGCGGCACGTCGCCCGTCAGCCGGCCGCTGACGTCGCTGGCCACCCGGTTGGTGATGAAGGCGCCGACGAAGCCCACCGTGTGGTCCGACATCGTCATCCGGTAGCGGTCCCCGTCGAACACGAGACCGGCGTCCAGCAGCATCGCCCTGAACCCGTGGGCATAGATCGCATAGGACAGATGGATGCCCTCGGTGCCCGCACGTGAGGCCCCCGGCAGCGCCAGCACCGCCAACGCAATTCCGGCCCGCAAGCCCGCTCTCCCCCGCGACCCGGCCATCAACGCGGCTTGGCGACCCGTCTCGGCAGCACCGGCACCAGCGGTGGGCCGCCGCCGACCGGTGCGAGCCCGGGCGTCAAGGCGAGCGGCAGCGGCAGCGCGACGGGTGGCGGCGCCTGCATGACCACGGGCGGCGGCGGCGGACCACCGGCGCCGGGTGCCAGACCCATACCGGCTCCCGCGGCGGCACCCGGCGCGAGACCCGACCCGACCGGTCCGGAAGCCGCGAGCAACAGGCTCCCGCCCAGGATCGTCAACCGTCTCAGCTCAAGGCTCCGCGAGCCGCGATCGCGGCCACGGCCTGCTCGACAAGCTCGGCGATGATGTCCGCCGTCGGCTGCACCGACCGGACCATGCCGACAGATTGGCCCGCCATGACCGAGCCGTTCTCCACGTCCCCGTCGATGACCGCCCGGCGCAGCGCGCCTGCCCAGAAATGCTCGATCTCGAGCTGCGCCGCCTCCTTGGTCACCTTGCCCGCCACGAAGCGCTCGACCACCTCGCGCTGATGGCGCCGGAAGATCGCCGAACCGGTATTGACCAGCCCACGCACCGGAATGACCGGAAAGCGGTCGTCCAGTTGAACGGTCGGCAGCGCGTCGCGGGCGTTCGCGCGCACGAACGCCTCCTTGAACGCCGGGTGCGCGATGCTTTCGCTCGCCGCCGCGAACCGGGTCCCGAGCTGGGCGCCGGCGGCACCCATCTCCAGCATGCCGAGGATTGCGTCGCCACGCCCGATACCGCCCGCAACAAAGATCGGCACGTCACGCACATGCGGCAGGATCTCCTGCGCCAACACCGTCAATGACACCGGTCCGATATGGCCGCCCGCCTCCGAACCCTCGATGATCAGCGCGTCCACGCCCGACCGGACCAGTCTTTTCGCCAGCACCAGCGCCGGCGCGAACGATACCAGCTTCGCCCCGCCATCCTTGACCGCACGGACCGCGAAGCCCGGCGGGATGCCGCCCGCCAGCACGACATGGCCCACGCCGGCCTCGAGACAGACGCCGATGAGATCGGCCAATTGCGGATGCATCGTGATCAAGTTCACGCCGAACGGCTTGGCGGTCAGCGCCTGCGTCCCCGCGATCTCGGCCGCGAGCCGATCGGGCGGCATCGAGCCGCAGGCGATCACGCCGAAGCCGCCGGCATTGCTGATCGCCGACACCAGATGCCGATCCGACACCCAGCTCATCGCGCCGCCCATGATGGCGGTGCGCGTGCCGAGAAACGCCGCGCCGCGCTCCCACAGCCGGTCGAGCCGCGCGCGCGCCGCGTCGAGATCGGGACTCGATGACGCGACCGCCACCTGCATGTCCATCGGCATCATCCCCGGTCCAGTCCATAGGCGGCATGCAGGGCGCGCACCGCGAGTTCCGTATACTCGACACCCACCAGAACGCTGACTTTGATCTCGCTTGTCGAGATCACCTGGATGTTGATCGACTTGTCCGAGAGGGTCCGGAACATCGTGCTCGCCACCCCGGCGTGGCTTCTCATGCCCACGCCGACCACGCTGATCTTGGCGACGTCCGGGTCGGTGAGAAGCTCCCCGTAGCGTATGTCGCCCCGTTCGCCTTCGAGAATGGCAACCGTCCGCGGCAGATCGGCAGTCCCCACGGTGAACGTCATGTCCGTCATGCCGTCGGCGCCGGTGCTCTGCACGATCATGTCCACGTTGACATTGGCTTCCGCCAGCGGCCCGAAAACCGCGGCCGCGATGCCCGGCCGGTCAGGCACCCGCCGGACCGTCACCTTCGCCTCGTCGCGCGAATAGGCGATGCCGGCGACGATTTCCTTTTCCATGATCTCGTCCTCGTCCACCACCAGGGTGCCGTTGATGCCGCCGTCCGCGCCCTGCGCAAGCAACGGGGCGAAACTCGACAGTACCTGAACCCGCACCCGTTCCTTCATCGCCAGTTCGACACTGCGCGTCTGCAGCACCTTCGCCCCCACCGAGGCGAGTTCCAGCATCTCCTCGTAGGCGATCTTGTCGAGCTTGCGCGCCTTGGGCACGATCCGGGGATCCGTCGTGTAGACCCCCTCGACGTCGGTGTAGATGTCGCAGCGATCCGCGCCGATCGCGGCCGCGAGCGCCACCGCCGACGTGTCCGACCCGCCCCGTCCCAACGTCGTCACCCGCCGGTCGGGCGACACACCCTGGAAGCCGGCGAGCACCGCAACCTGGCCCGCGGACATCGCCTGCAGGACCGGCGCCGGATCGATCCCGGCTATGCGCGCCCTGCCGTGCGCGCCGTCGGTTTGGACAGGAACTTGCCACCCGAGCCAGGATCGGGCGTCGATGCCCCGCGCCTGCAGCGCGATCGCGAGCAGCCCCGCGGTCACCTGCTCCCCGGTGGCGACGACGGCATCGTATTCGCGCGCGTCATGCAAGGGCGCGAGTTGCTCGCACCATCCGACGAGCTGATTGGTCACGCCCGACATCGCCGACACCACCACCGCGACCTGATCGCCGGCAGCGACCTGCTCGGCGACACGTCCGGCGGCGGCGCGAATACGATCGAGGTCGGCGACCGACGTGCCGCCGAACTTCATGACGATCCGACGCGGGAGCCGAAAGCTTTCCATGGCGCGGTCACATACGCCCAACCGCCCGACTGCGACAAATACCCGCTATGGCTTCATGTGGCACGCATTCCCGATCGCGCCACCGGTGTAGCGGGTCCAGGTCACCGTCTGTCCGAACAAGGCCACGCCGATATATCCGCGCAACTTCAGCGTATCGTGGTCCGGTAGGCTGACCCGCGCCGAATAAAGCTTCCCGCCCTTCGGATCGAGCACCTGCCCGTTCCAGCTTTCCTCGCCAGGCTTCAAACCGTACAGCAGCCCCAGTCCGCACTGAGGACGGTTCCAGTGATCGACCGGCATCGGGCCGACATATCTCATACCGATGATCCGTCCGCACAACGCGTCGCCGCACGGGGCGATCTCGATCACGCCACCCCGATCATCGGTCAGCCAGCGACCGGCGGGGGAAAGCGGATCCGCAGCCGCTTCGCGCGTCGCCGTCAGCACAACGAGCCCGACGAGCAACGGCCTCAACTATCCGCCCGCTTGATCCAGGGAACAAGGGCCACCTCGACCCCCTCCTCGGCCAGCACCTCGCGCTCGATCTCGGTCGTCTCGCCGTAGATCGCCCGCTTCTCGGTCTCGCCACGATGCATCTTGATTGCCTGGTCCGCGAACTCGCGGCCGACATGGTCGCAGTTCCGCTCGATCTCCTGGCGCATCCTGGTCAGCAGGGCGCGCAGGGCCGCGGGCATCTCGCCATCCGGCACTTTCGGCCGCTTTTCGGGCGCAATGACCTCACCCTCCGACGCCGGACCGGCCGCCTCGCGCCGCCGCTTGCTGCTTCCGACCACCGCGGGGGCCATCAGCGCGCGCTCGACTGCCGCACTCCCGCAGATCGGGCAATCGATCAGTCCGGCGCTCGCCTGGTCGTCGAAGTCGAGCCCGGTCCGGAACCATCCCTCGAAATCATGCTCGGAGTCGCAGCGCAGCCGATAGCAGATCATGTGGTGTCACGCCGCCTGAAGCAGCCCGTCCAACTCCCCGGCACGATCGAGCGCCAGCAGGTCGTCGCATCCGCCGACATGGCGCCCGTCAATGAAGATCTGCGGCACGCTCGTCCGTCCCCCGGATCGCCGGGTGGCGTCCAGCCGCGCTTGCGTTCCATGCGGCGCATTGATCTCGCTGACCGCAACTTCCTTCTCCGCGAACAGCCGCATCGCGCGCTGGCAGAACGGACAGCCGGGTTGGGTGAAGACCTCGATAGTCGCCATGAATATCTCAATTCCCCTCAACAGCCACGATCGGTAGAGATCGACCGGCAGCGGCGCAAGACAAGACCTCCTGCCCGAAGCGTGGCGCCGCGGTCCTGGCCGCGACCAGCAGCGACACCGTGACCGCGCCAGCGTTCTTCAGGGCGATCGCGCACGCGGTTGCCGTCGACCCCGTCGTGAGCACGTCGTCGACCAACAGCACCCGCGCGCCCGCGATCTGCTCGCGCAACGATCGCCGCACGATTATCGCGCCGTCGAGCTCGCGCCGCCGCTCCACCGCCGACCGGACGGCGAGCGGCAGCGTCGCGCGCTGTCGCACCAGCCCGTCCACCATCAGCTTCGGCCGCCCTGTGGACCCTCGGATCGCCTCTCTCGCGAGCAGCACCGCCTGGTTGTAGCGGCGCGTGCGCAGGCGGGTGCGATGCAGCGGGACCGGCACGACCAGATCCGACGACTCCAGGAGCTCGGCTCCGGCACGCGCCATCTGCCGGCCCAGGACGATCGCGTTCTCGGTCCGGTCGGCGTATTTCAGCGGCAGGATCAGCCGCCGCGAAAACGCATCGTAGATGAACGCGGCTCTCGCGGCGTCCCACGCCGGCGGCCTCTCGACACAGGCCGCGCAGCATCGTGACGTTCCCGCGTAAGACAGACTCGCGAATGGGGACGCACAGAGCAGGCAGCTCGGCTCGACCAGGAAGCTCGCCTGGCGGAAACAATCGCCGCACAGCTCGCCGTCCGCCGCCACGATCGTGTCGCAGGCCGGACAATGCGCGGGCAATGCGAGATCGAGCAGCGACCGGCCCGCATGCCGCACGACGGATCCGATGTTCATCATGATCCCGAAACGTAACCGTGCGGCCCGGACTTGGCAACCGAGCCGAGCCTGCGCACATCGGTCGCGATGAGCGAGCAAGCCCCCTTCGACCGCCGAGCCGTCCGCATCCATCGGGATCGCGCGGCCGTCAGGATGGACCGCGTGGCCCCGATCCTGCGCGAGGCGGCCGACCGCCTGCTCGACCGCCTCGACGACGTCACCCGCTCCTTCGAGAGCGCGCTCGATCTCGGCGGCCGAGGCTTCGTGGCTCCCTTGCTGGCCGCCCGCGGGATCTCGACCATCTGCATGGACCTCTCCCCCGCCATGGCGGCGCGCGCCGGCGGCCCCGCTGTCGCCGGCGACGAGGAGCAACTCCCGTTCGCCGACGGCAGCTTCGACCTCGTCATCGCCAGCCTGTCGTTGCATTGGGTTAACGATCTGCCCGGCGCCCTGATCCAGTTGCGCCGTGCCCTGCGGCCGGACGGCCTGCTGCTGGCCAGCGTGCCGGTGCTCGACACGGGTGGTCCGCTTCGTCGCGCGCTTCTGGAGGCCGAGCAGGCTCTCAGGGGGGGCGCTTCCCCCCGTGTGTCGCCCTTTCCCGAACTGCGCGACTGCGCGGGCCTGCTGCAGCGCGCGGGGTTCGCGCTTCCCGTCGCCGACGCCGAGCGCATGACGCTGTCCTATGCCGACCCGCTCGATCTGCTGCGCGACCTTCAGGCGGCGGGGGAGACCAACGCGATCCGCCTGCGCGACCGGCGGATTCCGCCGCCGTCCCTCCTGCCGATGGCGCTCGCCGGCCTGCCGCGCGACGCCGAGCGGACGCCCGTCGAACTCAGGATGGCGATGCTGACCGGGTGGGCGCCGGCTCCGAGCCAGCCCAAGCCTCTCAAGCCAGGCCAGTTCACCACGAACCTCACCGAACTTTTCGGCGCTTCCGGCTGAGGAGAGACGCCACGTGATGCGCAGCACGCCCGCGGCGTCACGCGCCATGCAACCTTGACGTCGCTTGCGCCAGCACCCGAGGCGGTCGACGCGCGACCGCGAGCCTGTATGCTCGGTCCGCAGACGATTCCCGTCGGCGTCCGCCATCCCGATGCAGGAGCGTCCGAATGTCCCCGCGAGCAGCCGCCCTTCTGTTCGTCCTCCTCGCGGGCTGCGCGCAGCAGGCCGCGCCGATCCTGTCGCCACCGCCAGGCGGACACGACCCGCTGTCAAAGCCGCCGTCGTCGCTCCTCAACCAGTAACCATCCGGGAGGCCTACCCGGCCAGGGCGATCGACCCTCGCGCCGCCACGGCATCCTGCAGCCTCAGCCCCCGATCGATCTCCAGCAACCGCGACATCTCGGCCTTCGCCGATCCATCGAGCGGCAGGTAGGGTGCGAGCGCACGCAGGAGTTCTGCCGGATTGAAGGGCTTGGTCAGGAACAGCGTCGCGCCGGCGTCGAGACTGCGCTCACGCAGGGCCTCGTCATGATGTCCGGTCAGGATCGCGATCGGGACCTCGCGATAGGCTGCCTGTAGGCGCAACGCACGGCAGACACCAAGTCCGCCGCCGCCCGGCATATCGAGATCAAGGATGAACATGCTTGTCGCGGGTGACGCCGCCGCGAGTGCCTGCTCACCATCGCTGACGGCGGACAACGCAAGACCCAGACGCGAAAGCAGCGATCTCAGAACGCCGCGCATCATCGGATCGTTGTCCGCCACCACGACACGCGCGCAAGGATTGAACTGTCTGAACATCGGCGTCGCACCATCCGCTCGAACCATTCTGGTCATCGGAGCATCGGCGCGAGACATTAAGATCGCGTTACGATCCCGCCCTCATCCACCCGTCGCGCTCATGTGACGTGCTCGCGCTCCCGACACCCCCTCGCGCCCGATCATGAAATCATGACCTTTCGGCTTGCGCGCGATCGCCTCGCGGATCGCCTCGTCGAGCGACGCATCCGACGCGCCCGACCGGAGCACGGCGCGCAGATCAGCCGCATCGTCCTGCCCGAGGCACAGATACAACATGCCGGTGCAGGACAGGCGCACCCGGTTGCAGGATTCACAGAAATTATGCGTCATCGGCGTGATGAAACCGAGCCGGGCACCGGTCTCGCGCACGTCCACATAACGCGCGGGCCCCCCGGTCCGATAGGCACTCGGCACCAGCGTCCACCGCCGCTCGATCCGCGCGCGAACCGTCGACAGCGGCAGGTACCGGTCGGTGCGATCCTCCTCGACCTCGCCCATCGGCATCGTCTCGATGAAGCACAGATCGTGGCCATGCGCGCCGCACCACGCGATCATCGCGTCGAACTCGTCCTCGTTAACGTCGCGTAGCGCCACCACGTTGACCTTCACCGCGATCCCCGCCGCGCGCGCCGCCGCAATCCCGTCCAGCGTCGCCGCAAGCCTGCCGCCTCTCGTGATGGCCTCGAATCGGCCCGCATCGAGCGTATCGAGGCTCACATTGATCCGCCTGACCCCGGCCTCGGCCAGTTCGGGCGCGAACCGCCGGAGCTGCGAGCCGTTGGTCGTCAGCGTCAGCTCCTCGAGCCCGCGCCCGACGCGCGCACCAAGCGCGCGGATCAGGGTCATAACGTCGCGCCTGACCAGCGGCTCGCCTCCCGTCACCCTGATCCTGCGCGTCCCCGCACGAATAAATGCGCCCGAAAGCCGCTCCAGCTCCTCGATCGTCAGAACGAGAGGCTTCGGCAGGAACCGCATGCGTTCGGGCATGCAGTAGACGCATCGGAAGTCGCAGCGATCCGTGACCGACAAGCGCAGATAGCGGATCGTCCGGCCGAATGGGTCGACCAGCGGAGCGCCGGAACCCGCGTCGGCCAAGCGGCCGTGATATCTGGTGATCGCGTTCATGCAGGCTCGAACATTCGCCCTTCGACCTCGATCCGCAAGGCCGTCCGCATCAACCCAGGATCTCCAACGCCACGACCCGGGCATTGATCACGACCTTGCCCCGATCCTCGAAATTCACCGTCACCCGCTCTCCGATCGCCGATTGCACCTGGCCCACGCCCCATCCCGGTTGGCCGGGGTGGCGGACCCACTGTCCGGGCTCTATGAGCGATTGGAACGGGGGCTCGGTCTTCATTGCGAGCGAACGGCCAGGGACGGACGAGGTTCGATGCGGATCGTTGCGGCAACCCGGATCCGGGACGAGGCCGATATCGTCGAGGCCTTCGTCCGCCACACCGCCACCCATGTCGACCACCACATCCTGCTCGACAACGGCAGCCGCGACGCGACTCGCGACATCCTGCTTTCGTTGCGGCGCGAAGGCCTCCCGCTCACGCTGCTGGACAACCCTTCGGTCTCGTTCTCCGAGGTCGACGCCAACAGCTTTCTCTTCATCTCCGCCCACGATCTCGGCGCCCACTGGGTGGTCTTCCTCGATGCGGACGAGTTCATCGACGACCGACGCGCCGGCGGCGGACTGCGGCAACTCCTCGGCCACGCGCAGCAATATCGTCCCCTGATCAGCCAGATCATGGTCGCCCTGACCGACTACATCCCGATCCACGCCGACGACGCGGCCGATCCGATCGTTCCACGCCGGATCAAGTGGCGGGACGCGCGCACCGAGAACTTCAAGGCGATCGTCAACACACGCATCCTCTCCGCGGGCGCCAGGATCCACGCCGGCGGCCACGGCGCCTGCTGGACACAAGGCGGCGACGTCTGGCCCTACGTCATCGACCCCGACCTCACCTACGCCCACTACGCCGAGCGCTCGACCTGGCAGTGGATGAGCAAATTCGTCCGCGGCTGGGCCAAGGTCCTCGCGGCCGGTCCGGCGGAGGTCGACCGCGGCAGCAGCGCGCATTACGGACCGGCCTTCGAGATGCTGCGCGATCGTCCGGAGGCGATCCTCGGCGATCCGCGCCTGATGGCCTTCAAGAACGAGAAGCCGGGCCTGTCGCACGATCCGATCGACTACCGCGGCGGCGTCTTGCGTTATACCCCGGCGATCGACCACCGGCTGCGCGCCGTCAGCAGCGTGCTTTCGTGTCTCGAGGACCTCGCCTTGCGTCACGGTCGGCTGCTCGAAGCCAGTCCGGAGGCACGGCACCTGACGGCGCAGTGGGACGCGATCCGCCCATTCCCCCACGAGCACTAGCTCTAGTGCCCGGCGTTCGCGCCCGAAAAATCGGGCGCCTGCAGCCCGGACGCGATCAACTGCGCCGCCAGCGCCGCCTTCAGCGTCTGCAATCCCGCCTGCGAGGTCGACTCCGCGCGCGCCACCAGCACCGCCTGGGTGTTCGACGCCCGCAGCAGCCACCAGCCCGCGTCGGTGTTGACCCGCACACCGTCGATGTCGGAGACATCCGCGCCCGAACCCGCCAATCGCCCCGCGACCTCTTCCACGACGCGGAACTTGCGGTCGTCCGGACAATCGAACCGCAACTCCGGCGTATTGACCATCGGCGGCAACGCTTCCCGCATCGATCCGATCGAGACATCGCTGCGCGCGACGATCCCGAGCAGACGAATCGCGGCATACAGCGCGTCGTCGAACCCGTACCACTTGTCGGCGAAGAAGATATGTCCCGACATCTCGCCCGCGAGCGGGGATTGCGTCTCGGCCATCTTCGACTTGATCAGCGAATGGCCCGTCCGCCACATCAGCGGCTTGCCCCCCGCGCGCGCGACCTCGTCGAACAGGACCTGGCTCGCCTTCACGTCGGCGATGATCGTGGCGCCTGGCCGGTTCGCGAGCACGTCGCGGGCGAGCAGGACCAGGAGCTGGTCGCCCCAGAGGATCGCCCCGTCGCCGTCGATCACGCCGATCCGGTCGGCGTCGCCGTCGAAGGCGATCCCGAGATCCGCACCGGTCGATACCACCGCCTCGATCAGCTGCGCCAGATTGGCCGGGATCGTCGGGTCCGGATGATGGGCCGGGAATCGGCCATCGATGACACCGTTGAGGATCGAATGGTGTCCCGGCAGCCGCCCCACGAGCCGCGCCAGCACGTCACCCGCTGCCCCGTTGCCATTGTCCCAGACGACCTTCAACGCCCGATCTCCGCCGTCCCAGTCGGCCAGCAGGCGGTCGATATAGGCGACGCTCACGTCGGCCGCGGTCGCCGTCCCCGATCCCGTCTCGACGTCGCCTTCGGCGATCAGCCGCCCCAGCGCACGGATGCGCTCGCCGAAGAACGGCTTTCCGTCCAGCACCATCTTGAAGCCGTTGTAATCGGGCGGATTGTGGCTGCCGGTGACCATGATGCCTGCATCGGCGCCGAGCGTCAGCGCGGCGAAATACAGCATCGGTGTCGGACCGCAACCGACCTGCGACACATCGATGCCCGACGCCAGCAGACCCTCGACGAGGGCCGCCTGCAACGTTGGCGACGACAGGCGCCCGTCATAGCCGACCGCGACCCGGCTGCCGCCGCCGCGACGCACGATTGTCCCGAAGCCCCGACCGACCGCGCGCGCGTCGTCCTCGGTCAGGCTCGCGCCCACGATCCCCCGAATGTCGTATTCCCGCAGGCTGGACGGCGGCAGATCGTGACGGAGCGCCACCGGTCAGGCGTCCCGGTATTTCTTGAGGAATTCCCGCACCGCCGGACCAAGATCGTCGCGCTTGAGCGCGAACGCGACTTGGGCTTCCAGATACCCGATCTTGTCGCCGCAATCGAAACGGTCGCCCTCGTAGCGCAAGCCGTGGAAGGGCACCTGGCCGATCATCCGCGCCATCGCATCCGTCAGCTGCACCTCTCCACCCGCTCCGCGATCCATCCGGGCCAGATGCGGGATCACGTCGGCGGTCAGCACGTAACGCCCGATGATCGACAAATTGGACGGCGCGTCCGCGGGCTCGGGCTTCTCGACCAGGCCCTTGATCTCCACCAGCCGGCCGTCATCGCTCTTGATGTCGAGAATGCCGTAGCGGTTCGTCCGATCCGGCGGCACTTCCTCGACCGCGACCACCGCGCCCCCGGTCTGGGCGTACACGTCGGCCAATTGCTTGAGGCACGGCGTGTCGCTCAGCACGATGTCGTCCGGCAGCAGGATCGCGAACGGCTCGTCGCCGATGAACGAACGCGCGCACCAGATCGCGTGGCCCAGCCCGAGAGGCTCCTGCTGACGGACCGACACCATCGAGCCCGGCTCCATCTGGGACTGATGCAGCGTCTCGAGCGCGTCCTTCTTGTTGCGTTCCCTTAGCGTCGCCTCGAGCTCGAAGGCCACATCGAAATAGTCGATCAGGGCGGTCTTGCCGCGCCCCGTGATCATGCAGAACTCCTCGATGCCCGCCGCGCGCGCCTCGTCGACCGCGTACTGGATCAGCGGCCGGTCGACGACTGGCAGCATCTCCTTGGCCATCGCCTTCGTCGCCGGCAGGAAACGCGTGCCGAGACCGGCGACCGGAAGGACTGCCTTTCGCAACGGCTTGATCATCGGTGGGCGTCCCCCTTGGATTGGTTGTCGCCGACAGGTCTAGAGCATCATCCGATCAGGTGGAATTCCCGACTTGGACCGCTCCGCCCGCATGCGCGCCCCGCCGCGCATGCGCCGCCTGCTGCGCCGCGACCGCAGTCAGGTTCAGGATGCCGCGTGCCGTCGTGCTCTGCACCAGCACATGGATCGGCTTGGCCATCCCGAGCAGCATCGGTCCGAGCTGCAGACCCTCGGCTGCCGCCTTGACCAGGTTGAAGCTGATGTTCGCCGCATCCAGCGTCGGCATCACCAGCAGGTTGGCGGTGCCGCTCAGGGTGGTGCTCGGTGCGTTGCGGAAACGCAGTACTTCGCTCAACGCCTGGTCGGCATGCATCTCGCCGTCCACCTCGAAATCCGGCTTGGACGCCCTGATCAACGCGAGCGCCGCGCGCATCTTGCGCGCTGACGGCGAGTCGCTGCTGCCGAAGCTCGAATGCGACAGCAGCGCCGCCCGCGGCTGGATGCCGAACATCCGCACCTCGTCGGCCGCCATCAGCGTCATCTCGCAGACCTGCTCCGCCGTCGGCTCCAGCAGCAGGTGCGTGTCGCAGAAGAACAGCGCGCCGTTGCCCTGGATCAGCCCCGACAACGCATACACCCGGTCGGCGCGCTGCAGCCGCGGAATGATCGGCAGCACATACTGCATCTGCCGCCACCACGATCCCAGGCCGCCCACCAGCGCCGCATCCACCTCGCCCGACTGCAGCAGCATCGCCGCCGCCACCGTCGGCCGCCGATACAGCGCGCGCGCCGCCGCATCCGGCGGGACGCCGCGCCGCTCGACCATCCGGCTGTAGGCCTCGATCAGGGGCGCGAACGCCGGCTCGTCATGGTCCGGATCGAGCACCTCGACCTCGTCGCCGATCCGCAGCCTCAGCCCGAGCGCGCGCCGCTTGGCCTCGATCACGTTGCGCCTGCCGATCAGGACCGGCTGCGCGATCGCCTCGTCCACCACGCTCTGCACCGCGCGCAGCGTCCGCTCGTCCTCGCCCTCGGAATACACCACGCGGCATCTGCTCCGGCGCGCGCGCTCGAAGACCGGCCGCATCACCTGCGCCGACCGGAACACGATATCGTCCAGATCCTGCCGGTAGGCGTCGAAGTCCGCGATCGGCCGCTCCGCGACGCCGGTCTCCATCGCGGCACGCGCGACCGCGGGCGCCACCTGCAGGATCAGCCGCGGATCGAACGGCTTGGGGATGATGTAGTCGGGCCCGAACATCGGTGCCGTGCCGCCATAGGCGGCCGCCACCACCTCGGAGGCTTCGATCCGGGCAAGCTCGGCGATCGCCTCGACCGCCGCGAGCTTCATCGCCTCGTTGATCTCGCGCGCGCCGACATCGAGCGCGCCACGAAAGATGAACGGAAAGCACAGCACGTTGTTGACCTGGTTGGCATGGTCGGACCGTCCCGTCGCCACGATCGCGTCCGGCCGATGAAGCCGCACCAGGTCCGGGCTGATCTCCGGGTCCGGGTTCGCCAATGCCAGGATGATCGGCTTGTCCGCCAGCTTCGGCAGCCATTCCGGCTTGAGCACGCCCGGCGCCGACAGGCCGAGAAAGATGTCGGCCCCGCCCAGCACGTCGGGCAGCGTGCGCGCATCCGTCCGCCGCGCGTAGCGCGCCATGTTCGGCGCCATCTCGCCGTCGCGGTCCGAATGCACCACGCCCTTGATGTCGGTCAGCGTGACGTTCTCGATCCGCAACCCCATCTCGACCATCAGATCGACGCACGCGATCGCCGCCGCCCCTGCGCCCGACGTGACCAGCCTGACGTCGGGCAGCGACTTGCCTTGCAGCTCGAGCGCATTGCGCACCGCGGCCGCGCACACGATCGCGGTGCCATGCTGGTCGTCATGGAAGACCGGAATGCGCATCCGCGTGCGGAGCGCCTGCTCGATCACGAAGCACTCCGGCGCCTTGATGTCCTCGAGATTGATCGCGCCGAATGTCGGCTCGAGAGCCGCCACGACCTCGATGAATTTCTGCGGATCCTGCTCGTCGACCTCGATGTCGAATACGTCGACATCGGCGAACTTCTTGAACAGGACCGCCTTGCCTTCCATGACCGGCTTGCCGGCGAGCGCCCCGATATTGCCCAGACCCAGCACGGCGGTTCCGTTCGAGATCACGCCCACCAGATTGCCGCGCGTCGTGTAATCACGCGCGGTGCGCGGGTCCGCCTTGATCTCCTCGCAGGCAGCCGCGACACCAGGCGAATAGGCCAGCGCCAGGTCGCGTTGCGTCGCCATGCGCTTGGTCGGCGTGATGGTGAGTTTTCCGGGGGTCGGCAGGCGATGGTAGTCCAGCGCCGCGCGCCTGAAATCCTCGTCCATCGCCATCGTGGTGCCCGCCCTGCTGGTGGCAGACCATCATCCGGCCGCGTCACCGGCGCAACGGCCGATCCATTGGTGCGGTCGAGAAGACTCGAACTTCCACAGGGTTTCCCCCACAAGCACCTCAAGCTTGCGCGTCTACCATTCCGCCACGACCGCACCGTCGGACGCGCCCGGGGTTTTATCCGATGACTTCGACCGACACAATGAGCCGAGCAGACGGCGGGAGCCGCGCAGACGGGGGGAGCCGCACCGAGTGGCGCCGATCGCCGGGATTGACGCCCTACGCGGAGGCGCTCGCCGTCATGGAGCATCGTGCCGCCGCCATCGCGACGGGTGACGCCGATGATCTCGTCTGGCTGCTCGAGCATCCCGGCCTGTTGACCGCCGGCACCTCGGCCCGCGACGCCGACCTGATCGACCCGTCCGGCCTGCCGATCCACCATGTCGGTCGTGGCGGTCAATGGACGTACCACGGGCCGGGTCAGCGGCTCGGCTACGTGATGCTCGACCTCAAGCGGCCGCATGGGCGCATCCCGGCCCGTGACGTCCGTGCCTATGTCCGCGGCCTCGAGGCCTGGCTGATCGCGACGCTGGCCATCTTCGGCATCAGGGGCGAGATTCGCGACGGCCGCGTCGGCATCTGGGTCGTCGACCCGAGAACCGGCGCGGAGAACAAGATCGCGGCCATCGGCGTGCGCGTCACCCGCTGGGTGACCTGGCACGGCATCGCGCTGAACGTTGCTCCCGATTTGGCCGAGTTCTGCCGCATCATTCCCTGCGGCATCGCAGCCCACGGCGTCACCAGCCTCGCCGCTCTCGGCGTGGCCGCCACCATGACCGACGTGGATGCCGCCCTTCGGCAATGCTGGAATGCCACTTTCGAGATGGATCCGATCAGCGCCCACGCGGGCCGGAAGGATTTTGTTTCGTAGGCGTGCAGACGCACCTATGTTTCAGGTCGTCACGGCATCGCGCAGTGACGAGATTTCCAGAGCGAGGTAATTTCACGAGTCATTTTCGATCTTAGTCAAGCTGTTGTTGTTGCTGTCTCGTCCGTTCGATCCTTGCGGCGCCGCAAGCGAACGACCCAGGCCGTCTTCCAGGACAGCGCGCCGGAAGTCCCGCGGCGAATAGCCCTGATACCTGCGAAACGCCTTGGCGAAATTGTTCGGGTCGGCGAACCCGCACTGCCTCGCCACCTGCTTGACCGGCAGGTCGGTGAGCCGAAGCAGCCGGACCGCCTCTTCCATGCGCTTGAGCGCGATATACCGTCCGGGCGAAAGTCCGGTCTCGGCGGCAAACACGCGGCTGAAATGATACCGGCTGTAGCCGGCCGCGTCCGCGAGGCGCGAGACGTCGACACGGTCGCCGCCCGCGGCCTCCGCATCGCAAAGCGACACCGCCCGCTCGATTCCGGTGCCAGACCCCGCATGCGCGCCATCGTCACCGAGCACGAGCTCATCAGCGAGGAGCATGGCCACCTCGTAGGCGATCATCGACGCCCGCGACGGCTTCTCGAACGAACCTTCGAGCGCGTCGCGGCAGATCGACGCCAATTGAAGAACGCAAGGTTCCGATAGTCGGGCGACCGGCCCGGCTCGCATCGCATCCCGCCAGACCCGTTGCACCTCGCGCCCGTTCGGACAAATCCAGAAGAACTCCCAAAAGTCCCCAGGCGCGACCCGATACCGGTTGTCGTGCGGGAAGCGCAGCAGCATCGTCTGGCCGGCCCGAACCATATGCTCGCGTCCCTCGAACGTGAGGCGCCCGCGTCCGGCCAGCGTGTGCTGCAGCAGCACGAACGATCCGCGCGCGCTGCCGTCGTGATCGTAGGCGGGATCGTCCACCCGGTCGCAGCCCGCCGTCGTCAGCATCGCGTGCAGCCTGAAGCGGCGGCGCCGGAACCCCGTCGCCATCCGGCCGGGGATCATCGCCCTGAGCTGATGGAGCACGTTTTCACCCGTCATCGCACAAAAGCCCGTCTTCCCGATCAGCCGATGAGCGCCCTATCCTTCGCACGAAAGTCCCCATTGTTCACAGGGTCCACAGGAGGCAAGCATGCGGATCGCCATCATCGGCTCCGGCAGCGTCGGCTTCACCCGCAAGCTCGTGCGCGACATGCTCAAGGTGCCGGCGCTCGCGGACGCCGAGTTCGCGCTGCATGACATCTCGGCCCAGAATCTCGATTTAGTCCGCCAGATTCTCGAGCGCGACATCGCCGCCAACCGCATGTCCGCGCGCATTCTCGCCACCACCGACCGGCGCGAGGCGCTGACCGGGGCCAGATACGTCATCTCGTGTGTCCGGATCGGCGGCCTGTCGGCGTTCAGCTCCGATATCGAGATCCCGCTGCGCTACGGCGTCGACCAGTGCGTCGGCGACACCATCTGCGCCGGCGGGATCTTCTACGGCCAGCGCTCGATCCCGGCCATCCTCGATTTCTGCCGCGACATCAACGAGGTCGCCGAACCGGGCGCCTGGTTCCTCAACTATGCCAACCCGATGGCGATGAACACCTGGGCCGCGATCGAGCATGGCGGCGTCGCCAACACGATCGGCCTGTGCCACGGCGTCCAGCACGGCTGGCGCCAGATCGCCGAGGTCCTTGGTGCCGGCGACCCGCACGAGGTCGACTATGTCTGCGCCGGCATCAACCACCAGACCTGGTATATCGACGTGCGGCTGCGCGGCCGCCGGATCGGCCGCGACGAACTGCTCGCCGCCTTCGAACGCCACCCTCGTTTTTCCGTCGAGGAGAAGATCCGCATCGACGTCCTGCGGCGCTTCGGCGTCTACTCGACCGAAAGCAACGGCCACCTCAGCGAATACCTGCCCTGGTATCGCAAGCGTCCTGACGAGATCGGCCGCTGGATCGATCTCGGCAACTGGATCAATGGTGAAACCGGCGGCTACCTGCGGGTCTGCAGCGAGCGGCGGGACTGGTTCGAGACCGACTTCCCGCGCTGGCTCGCCGAGGCCGGCGGCAGCCTCGCCGACTACGAACGCACCGACGAGCACGCCAGCCACATCATCGAGGCGCTCGAGACCGGCCGCATCTATCGCGGGCACTTCAACGTCCGCAACAACGGCGCCATCACCAACCTCCCGCACGACTGCATCGTCGAAAGCCCGGGCTTCGTCGACCGGTTCGGCGTCAACATGGCCGCCGGGCTCACGCTGCCCATGGGCTGTGCCGCGACCTGCAACGTGTCGGTCAACGTGCAGCGCATGGCCGTCGAGGCCGCGGTGACAGGCGACGTCGACCTGCTCCGGCTGGCCGTCCTGCACGATCCGCTGGTGGGCGCCGTCTGCAATCCCGAGGAGGTCTGGCAGATGGTCGACGAGATGCTGGTCGCCGAAGCCGACTGGCTGCCGCAATACGCGCACGCCATCGAGGATGCGCGCGCGCGCCTTGCCAGGAGCCGTCTGCCCACCCGCGAGAACAAGGGCGCCGCCCGGATGGTGGTGCGCTCGGTCGAGCAACTGCGCGCTGCCACCGGCGGCCGCACCCTCGACGTCGAGGAGATCCCGGCCACCGCCACAGCCTGAAATCCACCGCAAGCGGGCCGGCAAACGGCCCCGACCCGAGGAGAACAGTCCCTTGAAACGTCTTGCATGCGCCGCCGTGCTGGCGGGCCTCCTGGCCTCCGGCGCGGCGATCGCCGACCCGATCACGCTCCAGTTCTGGGAGGGCGAGGAACCCGGCTCGGCCGAAGCGAACGTCAACGCGCAACAGATCGCATCTTTCGAGAAGTCCCACCCCGGCGTCCACGTCCAGATCCAGAACATCACCATCGGCGCGATGCACGACAAGCTCGTGACCTCGATCGCCGCGGGCGACGCGCCCGACGTGAGCTGGGGCCTGATCGAATGGCTCGGCGAACTGCACCGCATGGGTGCGCTGCTCGACCTGACGTCGTATGCCGCCGACTGGCCCGGCCGCTCGGAGATCTATCCCAACGTGCTGGCCCAGCTCACCATCGACGGCAAGCTTGCGGCACTGCCAAATTATCTCGGCATCCGCGCCCTGATCTACCACGCCGACATCCTCAAGCAGGCCGGCATCGCGGCTCCCCCCGCGAGGTGGGACGACCTCATCGCGATGGCGCCCAGGATCAAGCAGGCGACAGGCAAATACGCGTTCGGCGTCGCGGGCGTCGGCGTGCGCACACCCCAGGAACTCCTGGCGATCCTCGCCGAGAACGGTGTCGGCATCGCCGACAAGACACCGGACGGCAAATACCGCAACACCTGGCTCACCGATCCCGCATCGTTCAAGCGCGCGACGGAAGTCTTCCAGCTCTACCGCACCCTGCTCGACCGCGGCGTCATCCCGCCCGCCAGCACTGGCTGGGAGTGGCAACAGGAAGACACCAACTTCGCGCTCGGCCAATACGCCATGGTCGTCGACGGCGCCTGGATGGCGAACTACGACGCGCAGGATCCCAAGACGATGGCCGACGTCCGCCTCGCGTCGCCGCCGAAGATGGCTCATGCCGCGACGTTCTTCGAGGTCAATCCGATCTTCGTCTTCAAGAACAGCCAGCACCCGAAGGAGGCCTTCGCGCTCGCCGCCTTCGTCGCCGGCAAGCAATACCAGACCGCCATCTTCCAGAGCCGCTCGCCGCTGCGTGACGTCACCAGCGACGACATGTGGGGCCGCGCGCTCGTCTCGCTCACGCCGATCGGCATGTCCTATCCGCCGGTGGCCCTGGGACAGATCAGCAAGGCGATGACCGATGCGGTCGGTCGCGTCCTGATCGCGGGCGAGACGCCGCAAGACGTCACGCGATGGCTGGCGCGTGCGATCAATCGCTCGCTCAAGCAATCGGGCGAACTCGGGGGCGCCTGATGCAGCAAGCGGTCGCGCACTCGGCCGCCCCCTACGGGAATGCCGGCGCGCGCGCCGGTTCGACACGCCAGGAGAGGGCCAGGAAGAACGCGTTTCTCTTCGTCGTGCCTGTCGCCATCCTTCTGCTGCTGCTGGTGGCATTTCCTCTCGTCGAGGTCGTCCGCGACGCGGTCTGGAACGTCAATCTCGTCGACCCCAGTGTCACCGGCTTTGCCGGCCTCGACAATTTCACCACCGTCCTGACCGACGACCAGTTCTGGCCGTCGGTCTGGCGAACGCTGGAGTGGACTGTCCTGTCGGTCACCGGCGAATATCTGCTCGGTCTCGGCTCGGCGATTGCGCTGGCGCAGGCCGTCCCCGGCGTCGCCGCATTTCGTGCCCTCGTCATCATCCCCTGGGTCGTCCCGATCGTCGTGGCCGGTCTCGATTGGAGCTGGATGCTCAGTCCCGATTACGGGCTGATCAACATCTGGCTCGTTCGCGCCGGCCTTGTCGGACAGCCGGTCAACTGGCTCGGCAGTCTCCATTTGGCGCTGCCCACCATCGCGCTGGTCAATGTCTGGCGATCGTTCCCGTTCTACACCATCTCGATGCTGGCGGCGCTGCAGGCGATCCCGGCGGATGTCCGCGAAGCGGCCGCCCTCGACAGCGCCGGACCGATCGCCCGATTCCGCCACATCACCCTGCCCTATCTGAGACCCGTCACCATCACGCTCGTGCTGCTGCACGTGATCTGGACCGCGATCAATTTCGACTTCATCTGGGTCATGACCGAGGGCGGACCACTGAACGCGTCCCAGACACTGCCCATCATGATCTATCGCTACGGCATGCAGGACTTCGATGTGGGCGCCGCAAGCGCGCTCGCGACCATGATCCTCGGGACCTTGGCCAGCGCCTTCTTCGTTACCCACTACGCCAGGCGCGGCCGGAGCGCGGGCTGACCGATGGTAACCTCCAGATCGCAACGCATCACCCGGACCACCATCACCTATGCGGCATTGTCCGGCTTTGCATTGTTCTCGATCATGCCCTTCCTCTGGATGGTCGACACCGCGTTCAAGCCACTCCAGGAGGTCATGACGCCGAACCCGACATTCCTGATCGTGCATCCGACGCTCGAAAACTTCTCGCGCGTGCTGACCCACACGGCATTCCCGCTCTATGTTCGCAACAGCGTCATCGTGGCCGTCGCCTCGACTATCCTCGCCCTGAGCGTCTCGATCTTCTCCGCCTATGCGCTCAGCCGCTGGGGCACGATGGGCCGCGTCCGTCTCGTCGGCGCAGCACTCCTGGTCTCGCAGGCGATCCCCGGTGTCCTGCTTCTCGTTCCTCTCTACGTCCTGATGCAGCATCTCCATCTGCTCAGCACATACGCATCCTTGATCCTCGTCTATTGCACGTTCACCATCCCGCTCTGCACCTTCATGCTGCGCGGCTTCTTCGACGCCATTCCTCGCGAGCTCGAGGACGCGGCCGAGATGGATGGCTGTTCCCGCCTCGGCTTCATCGCGCGGATCCTGCTGCCATTGTCGATACCCGGTCTGCTCGCAACCGCGATGTTCGTCTTCATCGTCGCCTGGAACGAGTTCATGTTCGGCTACGTGCTCATCAACAACGATGCGCACCGCACGCTCACGCCCGGCATGATGCTCTTCAAGGGCGTGCACATGACGAATTGGGGCGAGTTGATGGCGGCCTCCGTCATGGCGGTCGTCCCGGTCGCCATCGGTTTCATCTATCTGCAGCGTTTCCTTGTCCGCGGCCTCGGTGCGGGTGCCGTCAAGGGCTAGAAAACGAACGAGTTCGCCGGGATGGCCGCCCCCATCGTCTGGTCGAACAGCCGGAAGCCGGTCCGGCGACGCTCCGCATCGGTCGCCTGCAGGCTGCTCAGGACCAGGCCACCGGCCATATCGTCGAACACGAGCGTCAGTTGTCCCGCGCCGGGATTGGCCGCCCGCACCAATGTCAGTTGCACCCGCCCCGGCACTTGCTGAACATCCGTCACCCGGATCCGGTCGCCAGTCAGTTCGATGCGGCCATCGAGCAGCAGGCCGAGCGCACTCGCTCGCGCCGGCATGCGCGTCACGCTCCCCACCGTCGCGTCCCTCACCACGATCCGTCCGCCGCTCGCCACCAGCACCATCCGGTCGTTCGGCGCGTAGTCGAGGCGCAACCGTCCCGGCGGATCGAACAGCGCAACACCCTCGCTGACCGCGTTGTCAGGCCAGGTCTGCAGGAAACGCGCACGCAGACCATGAAGATGGTCGAGCCACGCCTGGACCCGCGCGATCGCCGCCTGATCGGAGGTCGAGAACGATGCCTGACCAGCGACACACGAAGTCAGCCCAAGCATCAGCCCTGAGGCAAGAAGAACGCGTCGCCTCACTCGGCGGCAACGGCTCCGGGAAGGCTGCCGGACGGATCGGCAAGATCGAAGAACGGCCGATCCTCGCGCGTCAGCCAAGGGCTATACACCGGATCGTTCAGGAAGATCGGCTTGTCCCGCCAACGCTCGAACATGACCTGCTGCTCGGTGAAGAAGCGCGCCTCCTGCTCCGGCCGCATGTCGCTGCCGCGGCTGAGGCTCTCGTGGTGATCGGCGATGGTCTCGGCGTTCCACACGATCTTGTAGCCCCCGTCGCGGACCTTCAGGCACAGATCGACGTCGTTGTAGGCGACCTTCAGCTTGACCTCGTCGAAGCCCCCGACCTCGTCGAACACCGACCGCCGCACGAGCATCATCGCAGCCGTCACGGCGGTGAATTCCTGGCTCAGCCGCGCCCGGCCGATGAAGCCGTAATCGTCCGCCGGGATCCCCGCGTGCATGTGCGCTGCCACACCATGCACGCCCACCAGAACGCCCGCATGCTGCACCCCGCCGCTCGGATACAGCAGCTTGGCGCCAACCATCGCGACAGCCGGATCGGACATCTCGCCCAGCATGCGTCCGAGCCAGTTCGGCTCGGTCACGAAAACGTCGTTGTTCATGAACACGACATACTCGGCGTCGGTACTGGCAACAGCGAGATTGTTCAGACGCGAGTAGTTGAATTCCTCTTCCACGACCATCACCCGGACGCGTGCCATCGCGCTCACGTCGTCGCGGAAGTCTCGCGCCTCATGCGTCGTCGACCAGTTGTCGACCAGGATGATTTCGTAATTGTCGTAAGCCGTCGTCTCGAGGATCGTGTCGAGGCAGTTGCGGGTCGTATCGATCTCGTCCTTGAACGGGATGACGATGGCGACCGACGGCGTCCCGACGGCCGCGAACTCCACGCCGTAGATCGTCAGGTTGTTGATCGACTCGACCTTCGCCTCGCGGCCTATGCGCATGAGATGGTCGCTGACCGCGTTCACGCCGGCCTGCACCGCATAGCCCTTGTTGGAGATGTCGGACGCGGTCGAATTGGGCGTCTTGCGCCAGTGGTAGAGCATCTCGGCGACATGATGGATCTTGTCGTGCGGAATCGTCTCCGAGATGCGCAGGATATAGTCGTGGTCCTGCGCGCCGTCATAGTCGCTGCGCAGCACACCGACCTTGCGGATCACCTCCGTCTTCACGACCAGAAGATGGCAGACATAGTTGCAGCCCAGCACGTAGCGGTAGTTCCAGTCGGGCTTGAAATTCGGCTCCATGAAGTAGCCGGCGCTGTCGACCTTGTCCTCGTCCGAGTAGAGCATCAGCGCGCCTTCCTCGCGGGCGGCGCGCAACATCACCTCGAGGGCAACGTCGACCAGGACGTCGTCGTGATCGAAGAACACGATCCAGTCGCCGCGCGCGGCTTCGATCGCGACATTGGTCGCCTTGGCGATGCCGACGTTCTTCTGGCGCCTGATGCAGCGAATGCGGCTGTCGGCTTCGGCGAATGCGTCCATTCGCCGGGAGATCTCGGGCGCCTTGCCGCCATCGTCGACGATGATCAACTCCCAGTTCTGGTAGGTCTGGTAGATCACGCTCTCGACCGCCGCGACGAAGTCCGACATCAGCGGCTTGTAGGTCGGCAACAGGATCGAGAGGAAAGGTTCCGGCGGAGGATTGCCGGCGCGCTCCCGCTGCCGGGTCGCCGCGGTACGCGCACGCAGATGGTTGTAGTATTGCCGGGCCCAACGATCGTAATCGTCGATGTTGAAGCCTGCCTGCGGCACGATCGCACTGACGTCGCGGCGCAGCGCGGTGAGGTCGCGCAGCAGGTCGCGGTGCAGCGTGTCCATCCGCACGCTGATGTCGAGCAACCTCCCCTCGAGATAATCGTCGACCACGCTCGTCAGGAACGGGCTGTTGCCAAGCTCGACCTGGTCGGGAATGACGAAGAAGCGGAACGTCTGCGGGTAGGATTTGCGATACTGCGTCGGGACCTTGAACTCGAACCCGCAATTCGCATCGCAGGCAAGCGCGGAGGCAACATCGAGGCGAAAGCGGTCGGCGACCACCTGGCCGATACGCACCCCGTTGCAGGTCACCATCAGATGGCAGCCGCCAGTGCCCGTGTCCTGCCGCCCGACCTTGCGCAATACCCAGCCGCGCAACGCGCCGCGGGCGTAATTGTCGACGTTGCCCTGGATGGTGACGGTCGGATAGCCGCTGAAATCATGCGCGTCGAGCAGGTCGGCCACGCCGCCCTCGCCGATATGCGCGATCAGGGTCCCGTCGGGCAGCATGAAGCTGATCCGGTGCGGCACGCCATCGAGATAGGCATCGGGCACGTCGAAGGAGAACCCGACGCGCCCGGTCGGATGCTGCAGGATCGCCCGCACGTCCTCGCGGCTGTCATCGGCCAGCAGCCGCGTGACCTCCTCGCCGTCGATCACCACCAGCAGTTCGACCGGCTCGTCGGGAACCGCCACATCCATCACCCAGCCCTGGGCGTGACCATTCTCGAAACGGTCGAAATACCCGCGATAGACGGATTGGCTGGCGAGGATGGGCAGGCTGGACGAGTCAGGCATCGATCCCTCTTCTGCACCGGTGCGCTCGTGGTCTCGATACACCCGAGAGACGGAAGCCTCCTAGGCCTATCTCCGCCACTTCGACTGGGAGCGCCCCACTACAATGAAAGCGGCATCAAGCTCAAGCCGACTGCAGGATCGTGGCCTCGAGCGTGTTTCGCAGCAGACAGGCGACAGTCATAGGCCCGACACCGCCCGGGACGGGCGTGATCGCGCCCGCGATGCCCACCGCCTCGTCGAACGCAACGTCGCCCACCAGCCTCGCCTTGCCGTCGCGCTCGATCCGGTTGATGCCGACATCGAACACGATCGCACCAGGCTTGAGCCAGTCGCCACGAACCATCTCGGGCCGGCCGACAGCGGCGACCAGGATGTCGGCCTGCCGAACCAGTCCCGGCAGATCACGACTTCGCGAGTGCGCGATCGTCACCGTGCAATCCTCCCGCAGCAACAAGGCCGCCATCGGCTTGCCTACGATGTTGGAACGGCCCAGCACGACAGCATGCAGTCCCGCCGAGGAGGTCCGGATCTCGCGCAGCAGCAGCAGGCATCCGAGCGGCGTGCACGGGACAAGCCCGTCCAGCCCGCTCGCGAGCCGGCCCGCGTTGAGCAAGTGAAAACCGTCGACATCCTTTTCCGGCTTGACCATCTCGAGCACGCGCGCGGGCAGGACATGCGCCGGCAGCGGCAGCTGCACCAGGATGCCATGGACGGCGGGATCCGCGTTGAGCTGCGCCACCACCCCCACGATCTCCGCCTCCGTGGCACTCGCCGCAAGCGCGCGCTCGATCGAGCGCATGCCCGCGACCTCCGTCTGTCGAAGCTTGTTGCGCACGTAGACGGCGCTCGCCGGATCGTCGCCCACCCGGACCACGGCCAGACCCGGCACGATCCCCCGCGCCTCGCGCAGGCTCGCCACGCGGCCCGCGATCTCGGCCACGATCCGCGCCGCCGCTGCCTTGCCGTCGATCACCCGCGTTCCGGATTCGGTGCTCATGCCAGCCTCACCCACAACGTTGAGGCCGTCTTAGCGTTGAGGCATCATCGGCTCCAGCAGGGTGATGAGATGAGCGGCGCCGGCGAGGACTCCCCCCATCTCGATCCCAGTGAGCGCCGCCAGGCCGCCAATGCGACAGCACTCGGTCCGCTGGTCATCCACGAGATCGTCCGCGAACAGGGAGAGACAGAGCTCGAGCGGCCGTTCGGCGGCCTTGCCTGGTCGGGCCTTGCCGCCGGCGCCTCGATCGGCTTCTCCTTCATGATGATGGCCGAACTGCAGGGCGCACTGCCCCAGGAACCCTGGCAGCGTCTCGTCTCGAGTTTCGGCTACTCGCTCGGCTTCCTGATCGTCATCCTCGGGCAGCAGCAACTGTTCACCGAAACCACGCTGACCGCGCTGATCCCGACGCTCACCCGTCGCGACCTCGCATCCCTGCTCGCCACCCTGCGCGTCTGGGCGATCGTGCTGGCGGCCAACCTGATCGGCACGATCGTCTTCGGGATCGTCTCCGCGCGGGCCGGCCTGTTCCGGCCCGAAACGATGCGGGCGATGCGGACCATCGCCGCGCACACGATGGACCAGCCCTTCCTGACCACGACCCTGAAGGCGGCCGGAGCCGGCTGGCTGATCGGCTTGATGGTCTGGTTGCTGCCCGCGGCAGGCAGCGCCCGGATCATCATCGTCATCCTGCTGACCTACACGGTCGCGGTCGCCGGCTTCAACCACATCGTCGCGGGCTCCGCGGAAGCGGTCTTCGGCGTTGCCTCGGGCGACGCTTCCTTGCACGACTACCTGCTGAAATTCTTCATTCCCACCCTTCTGGGCAACACCACCGGTGGCACCATCCTGGTGGGCCTGCTCAATCATGCGCCCGTGGCAAGCGAAATCTTCTCGGACAAGGAACAACGAAAATGACGCCGAGCTATCTCCCGCATCCCGACCGCTACAAGGGTTCGTTCCGCCGCTGCGGCCTCTCCGGCCTCGACCTGCCGCCGATCTCGCTCGGGCTGTGGCACAATTTCGGCGGCACCGACATCTTCGAGACCGGCCGCGCCGTCGTGCGACGCGCCTTCGACCGCGGCGTCACGCATTTCGACCTCGCAAACAATTACGGTCCGCCATACGGATCGGCCGAGGAGAATTTCGGCCTGATGCTGGCCAAGGATCTGCGTCCCTACCGCGACGAGCTCGTCATCTCGTCCAAGGCCGGCTGGGACATGTGGCCGGGCCCCTACGGCGTCGGCGGATCACGCAAATACCTCATCGCCTCGCTCGACCAGAGCCTCCGTCGCATGGGCCTCGACTACGTCGACATCTTCTACTCGCATCGTCCGTCGCCGGACACGCCGATCGAGGAGACCATGAGCGCCCTCGCCCACCTCGTCCGCCAGGGCAAGGCGCTTTATGTCGGCATCTCCTCCTATTCGCCCGAACTCACCCGCCGCGCCCACGCCCTGCTGGCCGCCGAAGGCGTCCGCCTGCTGATCCACCAGCCCTCCTACTCGATGCTCAATCGTTGGATCGAGGAGCGGCTGCTCGACACGCTCGCCGAGCTCGGCATGGGCTGCATCGCGTTCTCTCCGCTGGCCCAGGGCATGTTGACCGCAAAATACCTCAAGGGCGTGCCCGAGGGTGCGCGCGCCACGCGCGGCAGCTCCTTCGACCAGAAGCTGCTCAGCGAGGAGAACCTTGCCCGCGTCCAGGCTCTCGGCGAGCTCGCGCGCCGCCGCGGTCAAACCCTGGCGCAGATGGCGATCGCCTGGACGCTGCGCGACGAGCGTGTCACGTCGGCCCTGATCGGCGCGCGCAACGTCGAGCAGCTCGACGATTCGCTCGACGCGCTGAACACGCTCTCGTTCTCGCCCGACGAGCTCCGCGAGATCGACCAGCATGCAACCGACGGCGGGATCGATCTCTGGCGGAAAGTCTCGTCCTTCACATGAGCCCAGGGACATGAGCCCAGGCGCCGCCATGAAGACCGCGCTGGCCGTGCGCACGCACCGATCGAGCCGCAAGCTCGAATCGTCCTTGCGCGCCCTCGCAGGCTCCCCGCATTACGACCTGTTCCTGGTCGCCAACGAAACCGTCAACCAGGTCGAGGATTTCGGCGTCACGAAGCTGTCGCACACCGCCGACATCATGGCACCGTTCGGAGACGTCTACGCCAGCGAGAGCCACCTCGTGCATTGCAGCGACGCCGTCTTCGGCTTCCTCCACGACCGCCTGCCCGGCTACGACTTCATTCTCGTCGTGGAGGACGACGTCCATTTCCCGCACGGCGCCCGCCAGTTCGTCGAACGCATCCTCGCCATCGTGGAAGCCTTCCCGGACGGTCTGGACCTGGTCGCGACCAGGGTCAGGAAGGCCGAACCGGACTGGTGGTGGTACGAGGAGGGCAAGCGATCATTCTCCGATGTGCACGCGATCCTGTTCCCGTTCGTCGGCATGTCGGCGCGAACGATCGAATTCCTGCGTCAGGCGCGCAGCGAGGAGGCCGGCCGGGCAGCCGGAAACCGTCTCGTCTTCTGCGAGACTTTCGTCCCGAGCGCGCTCCAGGCCGCCGGCGGCTTCAACATCCGCGACGTCAACCAGCTCGTCCCCCAAGCCTACGGCGACGACAGCTTCACGATCGGGCTGCCGCAATTGCTCGAGGATCCGGTCTGGGCATCGTCGCGGGTCGAGATGGCGCATCCGGTGTTCAGTGCCGCCGAATTCCTCGAGCGGCGTTTCGCCCATGCGCGGAGCCCCGGCGGCGACGTCGGCGCCTTTCTCGACGATCTCGAAATCCGGCAAGCCATGATCCCGGCGCCGCTCCGCACCGAATATGCCGCGCGTGCCGGCGCCCATGTCAATGTGACGCTGGTCGACCGGCTGGCGCGTCTGGAACGGCGTCTCGGTCTGACGGACGGTTGAAAGCGTCGGCCGCCGCCACGCGCTCGAGTTCATCCGTGGCGCACACGCGGCGCAAGGAGGGCGGCGCAATCCCCGGCCCGAGCAACAGGCATCGTGCTCCGCCGACCGAACCGGCCGTCTCGTCATCGAGCCGGATCGCGGACGACGGACGCAGACAGGCGAGCACGGCAGGATAGAGCGGGTTGCGTGACAGCGGACCGTCGATGACGACATCGCCGCCCGCGTCCAACAGATCGAGCGCGACATCGGTCAGGCGCGCGACGTGGAGCGTCGCGAGCGCCGCGCGCGCCTCCGCGTCGAGCCCGTCCGCCGCCACCTGGCCGACCCTGCCCGGAAACTGTCCGCCCGGGGCCAGCGAGGGCGTGACCGATGCCCCCGCCGCCAACGCGCGCTTCAGACCCGCCACTGTCGGCGGCGGCGCGTCCGCTCCCGCGACCGCCTCGTATTCGCGCCCGCCCATGAAGCGGACGGTGCCCACGACGCCGCCCAAGGCGTCGACATTGGCCAGCATGTCCCGCTCCGGATCGAGCCGGTCGAGCCGCGTGCCGTTCGACAGGATCACCGTCCAGGTGCCCGACGAGATCACGGCGAAGCGCTCGGTGTCGGCGCGGTGGATCCGATGGCGGAGGTAGGACGCGTTCGAATCGTGGATCCCGCACAGGACGAGGCAATCCGCCGGCAGGCCGCAATCCGCGGCAATCGACGGCAGGATGACGCCGAGCGCTTCGTTCGCCGCCCTCACCGGCGCGAACAGGTCCGCCCACCCCGCGCGCACGGCGCAGGCCGAGAAACCTCCCGCGCCTGGCCACCAGAGATCGGTGTGACAACCGAGCGACGTGATCTCGCTCGCCTTTACGCCGCAGAGCACGAATGACCAGTATTGCGGATAGGTCAGTATGCAGGCGACCCGCGCGAACAAGGCGGGCGCCGCGTGCGCGACGAAATGGATCTGCCGCCCGAGATTGAGGCCACCCGGCAGCCTGGGCGAGAAGGTGCGGTCGAACGGATCGCGCAGCCGGTCATAGGCGTCACTCCCGCCCAGCGACGGATCCTCGTAATCCGGCGCCAGCAGCGGACCATCGTCGCGGCCGAGCATCACGCAGGCGGCGCCATGAGCGACCGGAACGATCGCGCCGATCCGATGTCGCTCCGGCAACGCGGCGAGCGTCTCGAACAGCCAATCACGCAGCCCCTCGAGGTCGAGCTGGCGCACCGGATCACCTGCCACCGCCACATTCGGCCGCCGGACCGACGCCAACGCCGTCCCCGAGCGCGGATCGACCAGCACGATCTTTGCATTGCTCTTGCCGATATCGAGCACGGCCAGGAGCCGCTCCGGCGTCCAGGTCCGCGCGCGGCCGTCGATCATCGGCGCCGGACGGCGGCCGGGATCGCCACCACGGCGATCAGCATCGCGCCCGTCACCACCGACATCACGATCCCAGGCACGTTGAGCAGACCGAGGCCGAACGTGACCAGCCCGATCAGGATCGCTGCGAGAACGACGCCCGGGATGGTGCCGACGCCGCCCTCGATCGAGACGCCGCCGAGGATCACCATCGTGATGATCTCGAGTTCCCAGCCTTGCGCGATCGACGGCCGCGTCGAGCCGAGACGCGATGTGAGCAGCACCGCGGCAACGCCCGCGAGGGTTCCGACACCGACGAAGAGTGCCATGCGCAGCCTCGTGGTGGCGACACCCGACATGCGAGCCGCCTGCGGATTGCTGCCGGTGGCGACCACGCGTCGGCCGAAGACGGTCCGGTGCAGCAGCACCCCGATCCCGATCGCGAAGACAACGAACACGACCAGCTCGAAGGAAACCGGACCATAGACATTCCCCTGTCCGAGCCAGGCGAAGCCACGCGGATACGTCTTCAGCACGCCGTCGCCGAGCACGGCGGTCGCGATCCCGCGGAACAGCGTCATGGTTCCGATCGTGGCCACGATCGACGGGACCCGGCCGGCGGTCACGATCGCTCCGTTGACGAAGCCCGCGGCCGTCCCCGTCAGGATGCCGGCCGCGATCATCAACGCGATCCCGACATGCGGCGCCAGCAACCCCATGACCACGGACGCGAGCGCGATCGTGCCGCCGACCGACAGATCGATGTCGCCGGCCATGATCAGCAGCGCCATCCCGAGTGCCACCACCGCCTTCTCGGCGACGCTGACAGTGACATCCGACAGCGTCCAAGGGTCGAGAAAATACGGCGAGGCCAAACCATTGACCGCGAAGTCGATCGCGATCGCGGCGATCAGCAATGTCTCCCAGCGCAACAGCCGGTGCCGCCGCGCGCGCACCCAGGCACCGGTGATCGGGATCGTGGCACTCATCACGCGTGCTCCAGGATGCGTCGCCGCACCTGCCGCGCGCCACGCGCATTGATCAGCACCGCGCCGGTGATCACCGCGCCGCTGACCGCCATCTGCGAGAAGGGCGAGATGCCGACCAGCGGCAATGCGTTCTTGATCACGCCGAGGAACAACGCGCCGAGAACGACACCGCCCACCGTGCCGACGCCACCGAGTGTCGAGATCCCGCCGATCACGCAGGCCGCGATGACCTGCAGCTCGAAACCGCTCGCGATGTCGGTGTAGGCAACGGCGAAACGGGCGACCCACAGATAGCCGCACAAGCCAGCAATGGCGCCCGCGATGGTGAAAGCCAGGAACTGGAGCCGTGCGACATCGATGCCGGCATAGATGGAGGCGGAAGGATTGCTGCCCGCGGCATAGAGGTTGCGGCCGGCCACCGTGCTGCGCAGAAAGAACGCGATCACCGCGATGCCCGCGATCGACGTCCAGGACAGCATCGTCAGCCCGAGCATCCGGTCGCGAACCAATGCCAGGAAGTCCGGCGACATCTGGTTGCTGTTCACCCATTTGCCGCCGGACATGAGATAGACCGAGCCGCGATAGACCGAGAGGGTGCCGAGCGTCACCACGATCGAGGGGACACGAAGCAGCCAGACCACGAGCCCGTTCAGGGCGCCGAGGAACGCGCCGATGGTGACCGACATCGCCAGGATCGGCATCATGCCCCATGCCGGATGCGCCTCGTTGACGAGGCCCACGATCATGCCGGTCAGGGCCAGGTTGGCGGCAACCGACAGATCGACACCGCGTGTCAGCAGCACCAGCATCTCTCCGAGTGCAAGCAGGATCAGCAGCGCGGTGTCGTCGAGCACGCGGGCCAGATTGGCGGGTTCGATGAAGGCGGGAAACGCCAGCGCGATCGCCGCGACCAGCAGAAGGTCGAGGGCAAGAAGGCCCGCCTCGCGTGACCTGAGGGCCCTCATGCATCCGTCGCCAGACGCATGATCCGCTCCGGCGTCGCCTCGTCGCGCGACAGCAGGCCCTGCACCCGGCCGCGACGCATGACCAGAACACGGTCGGACATCCCGAGAATTTCAGGCAATTCGGACGACACCATGATCACGCCCACGCCGCGCGCGACCATGTCGCCCATCAACGCGTGCACCTGCGCCTTGGCACCGACGTCGATCCCCTTTGTCGGCTCATCGAGGACGAGCACGCGCGGCGACGTCGCGAGCCATTTCGCGATCACGACCTTCTGCTGGTTGCCGCCCGAGAGCTCCTCGACACGCTGATCGAGGCCGGCCATCCTGACCCCGAGCGCGCTCGCGTGTTCGGCCGCCTCGCCGCGTTCGCGCCCGATCCGGAGGAAACCCGAACTCGCGAGACGCCCGAGCGACGGCAGTGTGATGTTGTCCGCGATCGACAGAAGCAGATGCGCACCCTGCATCTGCCGGTCCTCCGGCACGAGGCAGATGCCGTGCGCGATCGCCTCGGCCGCCGAACTGATCGTCACCGGCGATCCGTCGAGCAGGATCCGCCCACCCTCGGCGGCCGCCGTTCCGAACAACGCCTCCATCACCTCCGAACGCCCGGCGCCGACCAGACCATAGACCCCGAGGATCTCGCCCGCCCGCAGGTCGAACGAGACGTCCCGGTATTCGAGACCGCGCCGCAATGCCTCGACCCGCAGCACCTCGTCGCCGATCGCCACCGCTCGTTTAGGAAAGATCCGGTCCAGATCGCGGCCGACCATCAGATTGATCAGCCGGTCGGCGGTGACCTCGCCCAGCACGCCCTGGCCGACACCGATCCCGTCGCGGAACACCGCATAGCGGTCGCACAACGCGAACACTTCCTCGAACTTGTGCGAGATGAACAGGATCGCGCGTCCCTCGTCGCGCAGACGCCGAACGATGACGAACAGCTCCTCCGCCTCCCGGTGCGACAGCGCGGCAGTCGGTTCGTCCATGATCACGATCCGCGCCTCGTTCGACAACGCGCGCGCGATCTGCACCAGGTGGCGCTGGGCGACCGACAGCCGTCCGAGCACGTCGTCCGGATCGATCGTCGGATCGAGTCCCGCGAGAACCCTCCGCGCACCTGTTCGCATCGCATGCCAGTCCACCACCGGGATGCCGAACCGGCGGGTGATCGGACGGTTTTCCACGAAGATGTTCTCGGCCACCGTCAGCGCGTTGAACAGCACCGGTTCCTGGAAGATCGCGCTGATCCCGAGCGCTCTCGCCCGCTCGCTCGACCCGATCCGCGCGACTTGTCCGTCCAGCCGGACCGTGCCCGAATCCGCCGTGACGATACCGGTGATGATCTTGACCAGCGTCGACTTGCCGGCCCCGTTCTCGCCCAGCAAGGCGGTGATCTGTCCAGGATAGAGATCGAGATTGCCGCTGACGAGTGCCTTCACGCCGCCGAACGACTTGGCAATTCCGTCGAGGGACAGGATCGGCGGCAATGCTCAGAACAGCTTGGCGGCGGCGGCGATGTTCGACGCGTCGTAGACGGTCGGCTTGCCGAGCGTGCCGTTGCCGTCGCCATCGAACGCGATCGCGCCAAGGCGGCCCGCCGCAACCGAGCCGCCGGCGGCCGCCTTGCCCGCCACCAGCGCGCTCGCGACCTGCACCACTGCGTATCCGAGATCGACCGGGTTCCAGATCGCGAAGCTCTTCATCGTGCCGTTCTCGACCGCACCCGCGCATTCGCTCGGCAGACCGAGCCCGGTGACGAACACCTTCCCGCGCTTGCCCGCATCGTCGACGGCCTTGGACGCGGCGGTGATCGCAACCGTCGAGATCGCGACAATGACCGACAGGTCGGGGTATTTCTGCAGCAGCGCGGTCGCTTCCCGATACGAGCGGTCGGACAGGTCGTCGCCATAGACGGTCGCGACGAGATCAAGCCCGGGATGCGATGGGAGGTCGTTCCGGATCGCGACGATCCAGGCGTTCTGGTTGGTCGAGGTGACGGTCGCCGACAGGATCGCGATCTTTCCCTGCCCGCCGTTGGCGCTTGCCGCGAGCTGGTTGCAGGCCTCTCCCACCTGCTGGATCGTCGCGTCCTCGAGGTTGAGCACGCGCCCGTCCTTGCTGATACCCGAATCATACGACATCACCTTGATGCCGCGCTGCATGGCGCCTTTGCACGATGGCACCAGCGCGTCGGGATCGTTCGCCGAGATGGCGATCGCGTCGACATGCTGCGCGATCAGGCTGTCGATGACGTCGATCTGCGCCTCGGCCGCCGTGTCGGTCGGTCCCGTGAAGATGACGCTGATCCCGCCGCGTTCGCTGGCCGCCTGATTGGCGCCGAGCTGAACGGCGTTGAAGAAGCCGTTGCCGAGCGACTTGGCGAGGATGGCGATCCGCGCGCGCGCTGCCCCATGGCCGGTGCGTGGCATGAGGCCGGCGGCGGACAGGCCGGCCATGGCCGCGAATGTTCTTCTTCTCACGCATCCCTCCTTCTGTTGTTCCAAGCCCGGTCAGGCCACATCGCTGATCGAGGCGTCCTCCGTCGGCACGACCAGTACCTCGATCCCCGCGGAACGGAATGGCTCGATCTCCTCGGGCCGCGCGCCGTCATCGGTGATGATCCGGCTCAGCTTGGACAGCGTCATGACGATCATCGAGGAATGTTGGCGAAACTTCCGGCTGTCGGCCAGCACGACGATCTCCGCCGCACTCGCCATCAGCACGCTCTGGGACCGCGCGATCAGCGGATCGTTCTCCATCATTCCGAAACGGTTCAGGCCGAAACAGGAGGTGAGGAACAGCCGGCCGCAGAAATGCCGCGCCGTCTCGCTCTCGAACGGGCTGAGCACGATCGACTGCTCGCGATAGATCGTGCCGCCAGGCAGCGTGATGCGATTGCGGCTGTTGTTGACCAGATGCATCGCGAGCGGGAACGAGCTCGTCAGGATGTCGAGTTCCATCGCCTCGAGCAGAACGGCAAGGCAGAAGGTCGTGCTGCCGGCACCGATGACGACGCTGTCCCGGGCCCTGATCAGCTTGACCGCCTCGCGCGCGATGGCCCGCTTCTGGGCGGCCTGCACGTCCCGGCTGAACGCGAGCGGGGTGCCGACCAGATGCGGCTGGTATCGCGGTTCGAGCGCCTCGACACCCCCCCGCACCCGGCGGACCTCGCCGCGATCGGCCATCGAGACGATGTCGCGCCGGATCGTCGCCTCCGACGCCCCCAGGAGCTCGCACAGGTCGGCCACGCTGACCACCGAGCGCTCCTCGGCGGTCCTGTGGATCAATCTCTGACGCTCACGTTCGAGCATGGACGCTGACACCCTCGGCGTGTCACTGGACGGCGCCGAATGCCTTAAGTCAAGCGCAAGATGCTGGAAAATGACTGTGCTTGGTTGTCGCTGATCGGTTTTGATCGTATTGCTGCCTCAGGCCGCCTGTCAGGAACACGCCATGAGTCGGATCGGCACCGCCCCGCGTCTCGACGATCGATGGGACGACGACCACGCCGCCACCCTCTCGCCCGAGATGCTGCTGCTCTACCGCTCCAACCTGCTCGGCGCCGACAAGCGGGTCACCAACTACGGCGGCGGCAACACGTCGTCCAAGATCCCGATGACCGATCCGCTCAGCGGTCAGACCGTCCCGGTCCTGTGGGTCAAGGGCTCTGGCGGCGACATCGGCACGATGACGCTCGACGGGTTCGCGACACTCTATCTCGACAAGCTGCTCCAGACGCGGTCGCTTTATGCCGGTCCCGAACGCGAGGACGACATGGTCGGCCTCTATCCACATCTCACCTTCGATCTGAACCCGCGCGCCACCTCGATCGACACCCCGCTGCACGGTCTGATCCACCATCCGCATGTCGACCACGTGCATCCGGACGCGATCATCGCCATCGCGGCGTCGGCCGACAGCGAGAAGCTGACCAGAGAAATCTTCGGCGGTGACATCGGCTGGATTCCCTGGCGCCGGCCCGGTTTCGAACTCGGCCTCTGGCTGCGGCGCTTCGCCGAGCAACACCCCGAGGCCAAAGGTGTCGTGCTCGAAGCCCACGGCCTGTTCACCTGGGGCCAGACCCAACGCGAGTGCTACCGCACCACGATCGGAACCATCAACCGCGCCATCGATTGGCTCGCGCGCCGATCGAGAACGCCCGCATTCGAGGGCGCCAGATCGGCCCCCCTCCCATCCTCGCAACGCCGCGCCTTCGCCTCTTCGATCATGCCGCAGCTGCGCGGACTGCTCGCCGGACGCGAGCACACCGGAACCGCACCGACGCGGATCGGCCATTTCGACGACGGCGACGCGGTGCTCGAGTTCGTCTGCTCGAACGCGCTCGACACGCTCGCCCCGCTCGGCACGTCCTGCCCCGACCATTTCCTGCGCACCAAGATCGCCCCGCTGCTGATCGCCTTCGATCCGGCACGCGAGGGCCTCCCCGAACTGCTTGCGCGCCTCGCCCCGGCCCTGTCCGACTACCGCGTCACCTACGAGGCGTATTACGAGCGCTGCAAACGGCCGGACTCGCCCAAGATGCGCGATCCGAACGCGGTCGTCACCCTCATCCCCGGCGTCGGCATGTTCACCTTCGCCGCCGACAAGGCGACCGCCCGGATCGCCGCCGAGTTCTACATCAACGCCATCAACGTGATGCGCGGCGCGTCCAGCGTCTCGACCTACCGCGGCCTGCCCGAGCAGGAAGCCTTCGACATCGAATACTGGCAGCTCGAGGAAGCCAAGTTGCAGCGAATGCCCAAGCCCGGAAGCCTGGCCGGCAAGGTCGCCCTGATCACCGGCGGCGCTGGCGGGATCGGAACCGCCACGGCGCGGCGTCTCGCTGACGACGGCGCCTGCATCGTCCTCTGCGACATCGATCGCGACGTCCTCGCCGAGGCGCAAGGAGCGCTCCGCGCCCGCAACGGACATGACAGTGCCGTCGGCCTGTGGGCCGACGTGACCGACGAGACCGCCGTCGTCGCGCTCTACGCGGAGGCCGCGATCGCGTTCGGCGGCGTCGACATCTGCGTCTCCAACGCCGGCATCGCGTCGGCGGCTCCCATCGAGGACACCAGCCTCGCACTGTGGAACCGGAACATGTCGATCCTGTCGACCGGCTATTTCCTTGTCACCCGCGAGGCTTTCCGGATGATGAAGGAGCAGGGCACCGGCGGATCGATCGTGCTCGTCGCGTCGAAGAACGCGATGGTCGCCTCGCCGGGGGCCGCCGCCTACTGCGTCGCCAAGGCGTCCGAGGTCCATCTCTCGCGCTGCCTTGCGCTCGAAGGCGCGCCGCACGGCATCCGCGCCAACGTCGTCAACCCCGATGCGGTGCTGCGCGGCTCGCGCATCTGGGAAGGCGAATGGGGCGACCAGCGCGCGGCGTCCAACAACACCACGCGCGAGGATCTCGAACGCGTCTATGTCGAGCGCTCGATGCTCAAGCGCGGCGTTTATCCCGAGGACATCGCGCAAGCCATCGCCTTCTTCGCTTCCGAATGCCGCTCCGGCAAATCGACCGGCAACATCATCAACGTCGATGCCGGCCATGCGCCTTCCTTCAGCCGCTGAGGATGCGATGAAACAGTTCGCCCATATCAGGCCGATCGACGGCGCGTTCCGGTCGGATGCCAACCGCGCTCTCGAACGCCAGACATCGCACGAGTTCGCGCGTCTCGGCGAGCAGCTTGCCGCGCGCGGCATCGACATCGAAACCGTCGCCGAACGCGTCTCACGCTTCGCCGTCGCCCTTCCCTCCTGGGGCACCGGCACCGGCGGCACCCGTTTCGCCCGGTTCCCCGGCGGCGGCGAGCCGGCCACCGTCTTCGACAGGATCGAGGACTGCGCCGTCATCAACAGCCTGACCGGTGCGACACCGACCGTCTCGCCGCATTTCCCGTGGGACCACGTCCCCGACCTGCACGCGCTGCGCGCGCACGCCGAAGCCCTCGGGCTCGGCTTCGACGCCGTCAATTCCAATACTTTCCAGGATCAGCCTGGCCAGACCCACTCCTACAAGTTCGGCTCCCTGTCCCACACCGATCCGGCGGTCCGCGCCCAGGCGATCGCGCACAACCTCGAATGCATCCGCGCGGGCGACGTCCTCGGCTCCAAGGCGCTCACGATCTGGATCGGCGACGGGTCGAACTTTCCCGGCCAGTCCCATTTCGGCCGCGCCTTCGAGCGCTACATCGACAGCGTCAAGCAGATCGCGGCCGCTCTCCCGGCAGACTGGCAAGTCTTCCTGGAACACAAGATCCACGAACCCGCCTTCTACGCCACCGTCATCCAGGATTGGGGATCGTCGCTGCTCGCGGCGCAGGAGATCGGACCGCAGGCACGCTGTCTCGTCGATCTCGGCCACCACGCGCCCAACGTGAACATCGAGATGATCGTCTCGCGCCTGATCCACGCCGGCAGGCTTGCCGGCTTCCACTTCAACGACTCCAAATACGCCGACGACGACCTCGACGCGGGCGCGATCGACCCGTTCCGCCTCTTCCTGGTCTTCGATGTCCTTGTCGATGCGGCCCCGACGCCTGCGCCCGCCTACATGATCGACCAGTCCCACAACGTGACCGACCCGATCGAGAGCCTGATCGCGTCCGCGATCGAGATCCAGCGCGCCTATGCCCAGGCCCTGATCGTCGACCGCAGCGCCCTGGCCGAATGCCAGCGCTCCAACGATGCCATGATGGCCAACCAGGTCCTCAAGCGCGCCTTCACCACCGACGTCGCCCCTCTGCTCGCCACCGTCCGCCACCGCAGGGGTGCTGCGATCGACCCGCTCTCGGCCTACCGCGCCAGTGGCTACCGGGCCGCCTGCGCGAAGCGCCGGCCTGTCCGTGCGGGGGGAGGCGGAGGGATCGTCTGAAGCAAAGATCTCTGGGCGCCGCCCCATGCCCTGCTTGGGCCGGACCCGGACCCGCGCGACTCAGGACGTCATTCCCTCGCCGTTTTCCAGGAACGCCTTGATCTCGGCGATCAAGCGAGCAATGGCTGCCTCGCGGCTTGAGGCCGACAACCCTTCCAAGGTATGTGTCGCGATCCGGAAGAGCTTTTGGGCCTCCTCTTCGACCGGATCACGCACTCGCTCCCGATACGCCGCCGCCCGCATCACGCTATCAAGACCATCCGCCGCCATACGCACCTCGACCGTGTTGTAACAATCCAACGACAGTCCCGGCCAAGGCAAGCGACAAATTGTCGAACCGCGCGTCGCGCGATAGAAGTTTGACTCGAACACAGGCGAAGGATCAGTCGCGTTGGCACCGGCAGCCCCGCTCGCCAGCCTCATCCGATGGTGCTGCGACGAGCAGGCACGATCGCAGTATCTCCTCGAACTGCTCGAGAGCGAGAAAGCGAGGACCTCCGCCGATCTCGGGAACGGCTGGACTGATACCACCGCCCGGTCTCTCGCCGAGACGCGGCGTAAAGTCGACGAACTCGGAGGACTGCTTCGGCATCTCGACGAGGAATACGAAAAGCGGCAGGAACCGGACAATCCGATGAAAACAAAAACTTAGCGTCCGATTTGGCGGATGGGGTGGGATTCGAACCCACGGTGGACTTGCACCCACGGCGGTTTTCAAGACCGCTGCCTTAAACCACTCGGCCACCCATCCGGCGCTGCCCACTCCTCTATCGTGCCCAACGCCTCCGGAAAAGCAGGTCGGCCGCGGTTGGCGTCCGATCCACATCTGCCGATCGCCGGGTGAAGACCGCGAACGGCGTGTAGGTGGTCCGAAGCCCGAACGCCTCGCCGAGGCGAAGGCATAGATCGGCGGCAAGCAGGTCGAACGTCACTCCTTCCGTCGCCCGCAGAGCCGGCTCGAACCCACCGGCCTGCAGCAGCACGCTCCGCCTGACCGCGAGAACGCCACCCACCGCATCCGGATTGTGCACGATGAACGCCGACGGCACCGGACCGGTTGGATCTTTCGGCAGTCCGCGTCCCGACGCGACGAGGGCACCATCCGCGCCCAGCCTCAGTCCCGCATGATGCACCGTCGTATCCGCACGCAGGATCAGTCCACCGACCGCACCGATCTCCTGCTCGCAGAGGAATTCGAGCAGCGCGTCGAGGCTCTCCGGCCCCGGCTCGTCGATCCCCTCGTCGATCATGACGAGATAATCCCCACTTGCCTCCGCCTGGTCGGCCAGGCACGCGCGGCCAAGGCGGATGGTCGGGTGAAGTGAACCGTCGACATAGGTGCGCCGCCTGTATGTCCCCGCCACCAGCCCCGAATCCGCGAACGCGAGCGGACCCACGGTCTCACGCAGGTGCGCGTTCAACGCCAGGCGTCCCGCCTCCGCCGCGTCGTGCGGCTCCGCATCGCGTCCGGCCAGTCCGGACGGCACGCACGCAACGACGCCGCCCGCCCCTCGGACCCGAAGCAGCAGGTCGTATTCGGCCGCGGGATCGAACAGGGCACGCAAGCCGCCGGCGCCGTGGAACGCCGAAGCCCGGATGACAACCGGCCGGATGACGCCGGCGTCGATCCGATCGGCCATGACCGAACAGCCGGGCGGATCGCACGCCAGCAGGATGTCGGCATCCGGATCGGCGCGGATCTGACGGACGATTGCAACGAACGAGGAAGCGGCCGCGACGGCCTCCGACATCGAGCGCGCAAGGATGAAGTGCGAGCCGGTCGCGACATGGGCCGCATTGTTCAGAACCGCCGCCCGGGTGGCTTGCGGCGACCCCGGATGGAGCCTGATCCGCGGGTCCGCCTCAAGGCTGTCGCGGGCGATCGCGGGCGCGCCGCCCATACACAGCTCCCAGAACGGATAGGCGGCGCTCGCGAGCGCCGCTGCCACGCGGCCGACCGAGCCGGCGTTCGAGACGCGCGCATCGACCAGGATGCTCACCACCGGACACGCGGGCGACAAAGGCTCGCCGGCCCGGCGCACCGGCGCCGGCAACGACGCGTTCCTGGACCGGCCGATATGGCCGACGAACTTCGGCATCGGGGCATCCAGGCCCAGCGCCTCCAGAGTGCCCCTGATGTCGAGCGCTCGCGCGCCGAGACCGACCGGCGCGATACCCGCACCGCTTTCGAGATACGCCGCCAGCGCCATCCTCGTCGGCGCAATGACCGCGAGCCCGGCGCGGTGGGCATCGGCAATGTCGGCCTCGAGACCCGGGGAGGCGATCATTGCGTCGCAGGCGGCAAGCACGAGCGAGGCCCCGCCGACGCGCTGGTCGGTGACGACGATGGCATTCTCGAACGAGCGCGCCGCCGCCTCGGCCGCTTCGATCGAGCGGGCGTCGGCGCGCATCACGAGCAGGCGTGTCCGCCCTGACTTCGGCGTTCCCCCCGCGCCCGCAAGATCCGCCACGTGGGCCGGCAGCCTCAGCCCACCGTTCCCGTCCGCGACGAGGTCGGCGCCCAGCATGATCGCCCGCGCATCGAGCGGCATGCCGAGCCGCCCGCGCGCCGTCTCCCGCGCCGGCAGGCGCGCCGCCGGGAGCGCCAGCAGCCGCACCGGAACCGGTGCTACCGAGGCGAGTCGCTCATACAGGCTGGACGACGACACCCACACCTCGTCGACCGCGCCGAACGTCTGGTAATCCGCGAAATGAGGCTTGACGGCGGCATCCGGCCAGAAGCCGATCACATAGGTCGCGTCGAAATGTCCATCCGGATACAGGCGGTGCAGCCGCCGCAGCGTCGGGGGCGACGCCGCGATCAGGCTGACACGCGTGCTGGCCGGCCGCCCGGCCTCGCCGGCCTGCACGCGGGGGATGTCGTCGCGCGTGACGAAGGGGCGGATCGACACGGCGAGCCCCGCACGGCGGATCGCCCGCAGCAGGCGGCGTCCGCCGACCGCGGCGGGCCGGTGTCCTTCGACATCCATATAGAGGTCCACGCCGAAAGGTCTGGTGAGCACGGCGCCGACATCCGGGCGGCGATCGCGGAACGGGGCATCTCCTGCCCCGAAACGGCCCTCCAGGCTGCCATGGTCGACCCAATGGCGGCGCGCGGCCTCGAGGTCGCCGCCGAGCACGGCCGGCAGGTCGGCGTTCATCTCCAGGTAGGACGCGACGTCGAGGCCAGGCGCCATCCTGGCGGACGAGCCCGCAGCCAGCCCGGCATCGGCGAGGACGGCATCGGCAAGGCTGGGCCTGCCGCCGCCCAGCGTCTCCGCCCGGCCGGCATCACGCCAGTGATCACGGGCGCTTCCGATCACGCCGTCCTCGAAGGCACGCCTCAGATCCGGGTTCGACGCGAGATAGAGGGCATCGTCGAAGTCATCGTCGGTGTCTGACAAACGGAGGCCCCGATGCGATGGCGGACGGACGCGAGACGGTTCGAACGTAGCCATGTCAGGGACCGCCGGCAAACTGGCCCACGACTTGCTCGCCAGGCCCGACACGTGTCCGATGGGTGTTGGCGAGGATCGATCGATGAGCGCGCAATCCCAATCGCAGGCCCAGCCGGCGCACCCGGGCCTGTTCGGCGACTACCCCGGTGGCGACTTCTTCTGCGAATATCTCAATGACGGCATCGACGATCCGGGCATCGCCGCCATTAAGAACCGTTTCGCACGGTTCGACCTCGCCGAACTCAAGCGCAGGGCGGCCTTCGCCCAGGCCGAGCTGTTCAATCTCGGCATCACGTTCACGATCTACTCCGACCGGGACGCCATCGACCGCGTGCTTCCATTCGACCTCATCCCGCGCATCCTCTCGGCGCGGGAATGGGACGTCATCGAGCGCGGCGTGACGCAACGTGTCGCTGCCATCAACCTCTTCCTCTGGGACATCTACCACGACGGCAAGATCCTCGCCGACGGCGTCGTGCCGCGCGACCTCGTGCTCGGCAACCTCAACTACCAGCAGGCGATGGTCGGGCTCGACGTGCCCGCCGGCGTCTACGCCCATGTCTGCGGCACCGACATCGTGCGCGACGAGAATGGCCGGTTCCTCGTGCTGGAGGACAATGTCCGCACGCCGTCCGGTGTCTCCTACGTGATCGAGAACCGGCACATGATGCTGCGCGTTCTCCCCGACCTCGCCAACGAGGCCGACATCAGACCCGTCGATGATTACGGCGCCCGCCTGCGCCAGGCCCTCGTCGAGCTCGCTCCCGCGCACGTGCCCGATCCGCAGCTCGTCCTGCTCTCGCCCGGGATCTACAACGCGGCCTATTTCGAGCACGTCTTCCTCGCCCGCGAGATGGGGGTTCCGCTCGTCGAGGGACGCGACCTCGTGGTCGAGGACGGCCGCGTCTCGATGCGCACGGTCGCCGGCCCTCGTCCGGTCCACGTCATCTATCGCCGGCTCAACGACGACTTCCTCGACCCGCTGGTCTTCCGGTCCGACAGCGTGCTCGGCGTCCCCGGCCTGATCGACGCGTGGCGCCAGGGCAAGGTCGCGATCGCCAACGCGGTCGGCACCGGTGTCGCCGACGACAAGGCGATCTACGCCTACATGCCGCGCATCATCCGCTATTATCTCGGCGAGGACGCGATCATCGAGAATGTGCCGACCCATATCTGTGGCGAGCGCGAGGGACTGGCCTACACGCTCGCCCATCTCAACGAGCTGGTGGTCAAGCCGGTCGGCGAATCAGGCGGCTACGGACTGATCATCGGACCGCACGCGACGCGCCAGGAGCTCGACGAATTCCGCATCAAGCTCGAAGCAGATCCCTCGAACTACATCAGCCAGCCGATGATCAAGCTCTCGGTCGCACCCACGCTCTGCGAGGAGGGCATCGCCGCCCGCCATGTCGACCTGCGGCCGTTCGCGGTCACCGGCAAGTCGACCTGGGTCCTGCCCGGCGCGCTCTCCCGCGTGGCGCTCAAGCGCGGCTCGCTGGTGGTGAATTCGTCACAGGGCGGCGGATCGAAGGACACGTGGATACTGCGCGCATGAGCGGGAGCGAGACGCAGACGCGCCTGACGCATCTGCTCTCGCGCTACGCGGAAAGCATCAACTGGCTCGCCCGCTACATGGAGCGGATCGAGAACCTCGCCCGCATCATCGACGTCACCGAAACCTTCATGCGCACCGGCGGCGGCGCGCACGGCTGGAACTCGATCGTCCAGATCAACGCCGACGAGCACCGGTTCTTCAAGTTCCATGACGAGGCGACCGCCGAGAACGTCATCGATTTCTATATTCTTGACCGCAACAATCCGACCTCGATCGTCCGGATGATCACCGCGGCCCGCGAGAACGCACGCACCCTCCGCCCGCTGATCTCGACCGAGATGTGGTCTCACATCAACGTGTTCTACAACCGCCTGCGCGCGCTCGAGCCGGCCGACATCCAGACCTCGCGCGTGGCCGGCATCTGCTCGATGCTTCGTCTCGAATGCCAGGCCCACACCGGCATCACCGAAGGCACCTTCTACAGGGACCAGGGGTGGTGCTTCTATGCACTCGGAAAACATCTCGAGCGCGCCGACCAGATCACTCGTCTCGTCGACATCAAGTATCACACCCTGCTGCCCGCCAATGCGCCGGTGGGATCGCCAGTCGACATCAGCCAGTGGAACACCGTCCTGCGTGCGGCATCCGGCTATCACGCGTTCCGCCGCACGACGCATTCGGCGATGACCCCGGCCACGGTCGCGGGCTTCCTGCTGCTGAGCGCCGGATTTCCACGCTCGCTGCCCTGCTGTGTCCGGGTCTTGCACGGAGAGCTGACGCATCTGCGATCAGAGTTCGGGCTGCGAGGCAGCGCGCGCCCGCTCGAGCGGCTCGATGAGATCCGCGCGGCGATCGAGAACCAGTCGATCCAGGACATCCTCGTCCGCGGCCTGCACGAATTCCTCGACTGGATGCAGATGGAGTTCACCGGCCTGCAGGCCGACATCGGTCAGGCATTCTGGGCCCCGATCTGAGGGCGAGGTTTGCGGACACCCGCGAACACTTTGCAAGCCGCAACAATCTGGATAGCCTCCACAGCACGCCAGTCCGGCGCAAGAAACGAAACGAAGCGGAGGAACCATGCGTCGTTCGATCGGAGCCGCCCTCGCGGGCGCGTTCACCCTCGCCAGCCTGACTGGAGGCGTCGCGGAGGCTCAGCAGAAGAAGTCGCTCGCCCTCGTCACCAATGCGTCGGCCGACTTCTGGACCATCGCCAGGCGCGGCGTCGAGAAGGCACAGAGCGAACATCCGGACTACGCCATGCAGGTGGTCGTGACCGGGCAGGCGACAGCCGCCGAGCAGCGCCGGGAGCTCGACGACCTGCTCGCCGCCGGCATCGCCGGCATCTCGATCTCCGCCATCGATCCAAAGAACTCCACCGAGGAATTCAACAAGGTCGCGTCCCGCGCCGCGCTCTTCACCACCGACAGCGACGCCCCCGACTCCGGCCGCGCCGTCTATGTCGGCACCGACAACGTCGCCGCCGGCCGCCAGGCTGGCGAGGAGATCAAGAAAGCGCTCCCGAACGGGGGCAAGGTGATGGGCTTCGTCGGCACCATGGACGCCGACAACGCTCGCGAGCGCGTCCAAGGCATCAAGGAGTCGCTGCAGGGGACCAACATCCAGATCGTCGACATCCGCACCGACGGCACCGATTTCGCCAAGGCCAAGGCCAACGTGCAGGACGCCTTGGCCAAGGGCGGCGTCGATCTGCTGGTCGGCCTCTACTCCTACAACACGCCCCAGATCTACACGGCGGTCAAGGAAGCCGGCATGAGCGGCAAGATCAAGGTCGTCGGCTTCGACGAGGACGCGCAGACGTTGCGCGGCATCGCCGACGGCACGATCCAATCGACGATCGTCCAGCAACCGTTCCAGTTCGGCTACCAGTCGATGACCGACCTCATCAAGTTCATCAACGGCGACAAGTCGTTCATTCCCGCCAACAAGCTCATCATCATCCCGACCCGGGTCATCCAGAAGGACAACGTGCGCGACTTCGAGCATACGATGCGCGAACTGTTGGCTTCAAAGTAGCGCCCAGACGGCCTGCATGGCCGAGCCGCTGCTTGCACTCGCCGGGATCAGCAAGAGCTATCCCGGCATCCTGGCACTCGACGACGTAACCCTCAGTCTGGACCGTGGCGAAGTCCTCGGGCTGGTGGGCGAGAACGGGGCCGGGAAGTCGACCCTGATGAAAATCCTCGGCGGCGTCGTCACGCCGACCGCGGGCCGCATCGTGGTCGACGGCGTCCCCCATGAGACGATGACGGTCTCGGGCGCCGCCCGCGCCGGCATCGCCTTCGTCCACCAGGAGCTCAACGTCCTCGACAACCTTGACGTCGCCGCCAACATCTTTCTTGGCCGCGAACATCTGGCCGGCCCGCTGCGGCTGGTCCGCAACCGGCGGATGCACGACGAGACGCGCCCGCTTCTGCAGCGGCTCGGCGCCGAGTTCGCACCCGACGCCATGGTCAGCCGACTTTCGATCGCGCAACGTCAGATGGTCGAGATCGCTCGCGCGCTGTCGGTCGAGGCGCGAATCATCATCATGGACGAACCGACATCGAGCCTGACGCTGCAGGAGACCGCGCGTCTGCTGCAGGTCATCGCCGAGCTGCGCGCGTCGGGCGTGTCCGTGATCTACATCAGCCACCGGCTTGGCGAGGTGAAGACCTGCGCCGATCGTGTCGTCTGCCTGCGCGACGGACGCGTGGTGGGCGAACTCCCGCGCGACCGGATCGAGCACGGCGCCATGATCCGCCTGATGATCGGCCGCGACTTGCGCTCGCTCTACATCCCGCCTCGCCGCCCACCCTCGGGCGAGGCCTGCACGATCAGCGACGTCGTCACCACCGCTTTTCCCGATCGCCGCGTGACGCTCGCCGTCCGCCGCGGTGAAATCCTCGGCCTGGCGGGTCTCGTCGGGTCGGGCCGCACGTCGCTTGCCCGTACCCTTTTCGGCGTCGATCCGATCCTCGGCGGCGCCATCCGGCTCGAAGGCCAACCCGTCAAGGTCGCCTCGCCCTCCCAGGCGATCGCCCAGGGCATCTACCTCGTCCCGGAGGATCGCAAGCGCGAGGGACTGATCCTCGAGATGCCGCTCACCGAGAACATCTCGCTCGCGAGCCTCCGCCGTTACGCGCGCATGATGCTGATCGACCGCGGCGGCGAGGCCGCGACCGCGCGCGCCCAGCAGAAAAAGCTCTCGATCAAGACGCCGTCGGTCGCCGTCACCGCCGTCACCCTCTCGGGCGGCAACCAGCAGAAGGTCGTGCTGGCAAAATGGCTCTCGATGTCGCCACGGCTCATCATCTTCGACGAGCCCACGCGCGGCATCGACGTCGGCGCCAAGAGCGAGATCTACGCGCTCATGCGCGCATTGACCGACGAGGGTGTCGCGATCCTGATGATCTCGAGCGACATGGAGGAGGCGATCGGCGTCTCCGATCGCATCGCCGTGATGCATGAAGGTGCCGTCAGCGGCGTCCTGGAGCGCCCCGACTTCTCGGAACTGAACGTGCTCCGCCTGGCCATCGGCCAGCCGGCCCAGCATGCGGAGCACGCCTGATGGCCAAGAAGGAACTCGCCCTCCTGCTGCTCCTGGTGGTGGTTGGAACCGTCACCGCGATCCTCAACCCGCGTTTCCTGTCGGCGGTCAACCTGCTCGACATGGCCAACCTGATCGGCCTGTTCGGCATCTTCTCGATCGGCGAGGGCCTGGTGATCATCACCGGCGGCATCGACCTCTCGGTGGGCTCGATGTTCTCGCTGCTCGGCGTGATCTTCATCGACCTGCTGGTCAACCGCAACGTGCCCTGGCCGGCCGCCATCCTCGCCGTCGTGATCGGCGGTCTCGTTCTCGGCGCCCTGCAGGGCCTGCTCGTCACCCGCGCGAAGTTGCAGCCCTTCGTCGTCACACTCTGCGGGCTGCTGATCTATCGCGGCGCGGCACGCTACTACACCACCGACGCGACGATGGGGTTCGGCTACACGGACGATTTCGACTGGCTCGGCTGGCTCGCCTCGGGCCGCACCTGGGGCATTCCGCATCCGTTCATACTCTTGCTGCTGGTCGCGGCCGCAATGTGGGTGCTGCTGCACCGTTCCGTGTTCGGCCGCTATCTATACGCTGTCGGACGCAACGAGGAGGCGGCCCGCTTCTCCGGCATACGCACCGGTGCCGTCGTCGCCGGCGCCTACATCATCTGCGGCGGCCTCGCGGGCCTGTCGACCATCCTGCTGGTGTTCTACACCAACTCCGTCTCCCCCTCGTCGTTCGGCAACTTCTACGAGCTCTACGCAATTGCCGCCGCCGTGCTCGGCGGCTGCAGCTTGCGCGGCGGCGAAGGTTCCATCGTCGGTATCGTGCTCGGCACGGTCCTGCTGCAGGTGCTGCAGAACCTGGTCAACATCCTCGGCATTCCGAGTTCGCTGAATTTCGCCGTGATGGGCACGGTCATCCTGCTCGGGGTCCTCGCCGACCAGCAGGTCGTCCTTCGACGCGGGCTCGGCGTCATCCGCAGCAAACCCGTCGTGGCACTCGACAAACCGGCCCAACGGGCGTGACGGACGTTCTCAGCCCCTCGTCGCCAAAAGACCGCCGGTGCGCTCGATGAAGCCGACGATCTCCGGAACGCCGGTCCCGTCGCGTATGTTGGCGAACACGAACGGGCGGTCCCCTCGCATGCGTCCGGCGTCTCGATCCATGATCTCGAGGCTTGCACCCACATGCGGCGCAAGATCGATCTTGTTGATCACCAGCATGTCGCTCCGCGTGATTCCCGGGCCGCCCTTGCGCGGGATCTTATCGCCCGCCGAGACGTCGATCACATAGATCGTCAGGTCCGCCAGTTCGGGACTGAAGGTGGCGGCAAGATTGTCCCCTCCACTCTCGATCAGGATCAGGTCCAGATCAGGGAACCGTGCGCACAGGTCCGCGATGCCCGCGAGGTTGATGCTGGCATCCTCGCGTATCGCCGTGTGCGGGCACCCGCCGGTCTCGATCCCCAATATCCGCTCGGACGCCAGCGAGCCGGCCCGCGTCAGGAATTCCGCGTCTTCCCGCGTGTAGATGTCGTTCGTGATCGCCGCGACCCGGTACCGGTCCCGGAATGCGCGGCACAGCGCGTCCATCAGCGCCGTCTTGCCGCTGCCGACCGGACCGCCGATGCCCACGCGGAGCGGCCCGCTCATGTGCGGAACAGGCGCGTCGATTGGGTTTCGTGGCGCATCGCCGCGATATCCGCGCGCAGGCAACAGCCGCCGATGTCGTCGAGCCCAGCCGGGGCCGATCCCTCGCTCGTCTCCACGATGCTGACCTCAAGTGCCGCCTGAACGCGAAGTCCGTCGGTCTGCCCGAGCGGGATCAGCCGCACGCCCGCGGACACGAGATTGGCAACCGCCGCATGCATAAACGCGACGCAAGAGATGGCCTCGTCGATGCCGGTCCGCCGCAGGGCGGCACCCACCGCGACCGGAAGAGCGAGGCCACGCGCCGATGCCTGCCAGACGCCGGCCGCGCGGCTGAACGCGTCGCCTTGCGCGAACGTCTCCTCGGCACGCTCGCGCGACGGGGCGCACGCGACCGCATGGGCGCCGAGTTCGGCGAGCGCGTCCGGCGTGCGCCAGGCATGCCGCAGCAGGATCGCATCGTTGCGTAAGCTGCCATGCCCGAGCAGGTCCTCGAGCCAGTCGATCAACGTCCCCGCGTCGTTCACGTCACCGCTGAAAGCCGCCCATTCCAGACCGTGACTGTAGGCATAAGCGCCTGTGGGAAACGCAGGAGACAGCCACGTCAGCAGACGGAGCAACCCGGGCTCAGTGGTCATAGGCGCCGGCCTCCGGATCGAACGGCGCTTCGATCGCCCGCACGGTCCCTCCAAGTCCACGGATCATGGCCGCGATCACATGATCGTCCCGTATCAGGAGGCGGTCGGCGTCGAGTACGGTCTCCAGATGGCGATTGCCGAGATGCCAGGCCAGACGCACCAGGTGACCGGGGTCGGCCGCGGTGATCTCGAGCAGCCGCTCGGACATCGCGCGGACGCGCACGACACCGAAATCCTCGACCACAAGCCCGTCACCGTCCCGCAGATGCCGCGCTTCCGCCAGATCGAGCAGGATCGCGCGCCCTGCCGTCGTGCGGAGCGTGATCCGTCGCCGATGCCGATCGTCATAGATGGCGTCGATCCGGTCGATCTCTTTCGCCCGGTCCCAGGTGCCCGCGGACAGCACTTCGCGCGCGCGCATCAGAACAGGAAGTAGCGCTGCGCCATCGGCAGCACCGATGCCGGTTCGCACGTCAGCACGACCCCGTCCGCGCGCACCTCGTAGGTCTCGGGATCGACCTCGATCTCCGGCGTCGCGTCGTTATGGATCATCGACCGCTTGCCGATCCCGCCGCGCGTATCGGCAACCGGGACGACCTGGCGTCGCAGGCCAAGACGCTCGCCGATGCCATCTTCCAGTGCCGCCCTGCTGACGAACGTGATGCACGAGGAAGCCAGCGCGCCACCCAACGTCGCGAACATCGGGCGCGCGTGCACCGGCTGCGGCGTCGGAATGCTGGCGTTCGGATCGCCCATCATCGCGAACGCGATCGAGCCGCCCTTGATCACCAGGTCGGGCTTCATGCCGAAAAACGCGGGTGACCATACAACGAGATCGGCCAGCTTCCCGGGCTCCACCGAGCCGACCTCGCGCGCGATCCCATGCGCGATCGCCGGGTTGATCGTGTATTTCGCGACGTAGCGCTTGGCCCGCTCATTGTCGGCCGTCGTGTCCGGCCCCAGCGCGCCGCGCTGCGTCTTCATCTTGTGCGCGGTCTGCCAGGTGCGGACGATGACTTCGCCCACGCGTCCCATTGCCTGGCTATCGGAACTGATCATCGAGAGCGCGCCGAGATCGTGCAGGATATCCTCGGCGGCGATCGTCTCCGGCCTGATCCGGCTCTCCGCGAACGCGATGTCTTCCGGGATCGTCGCGTCCAGATGATGACACACCATCAGCATGTCGAGATGCTCGTCGAGCGTGTTGACGGTGTAGGGACGTGTCGGATTGGTCGACGACGGCAGCACGTTCGGGAGCCCGGCGACCCGGATGATGTCGGGCGCGTGTCCACCCCCCGCCCCTTCGGTGTGGAACGCATGGATGGTGCGGCCGGCGAACGCCGCGATCGTGTCCTCGACGAAGCCGCTTTCGTTGAGCGTGTCGGTGTGGATCATCACCTGCACGTCGAACCGGTCCGCCACGGACAGGCAGCAATCGATCGCCGCCGGCGTCGTTCCCCAATCCTCGTGCAGTTTCAGGCACGAGGCCCCCGCCCTGACCATCTCCTCGAGTGCGGCCGGACGCGACGTATTCCCTTTGCCGGCAAAGGCAAGATTGACCGGCAACCCTTCCGCCGCCTGCAGCATGCGTGCCAGATGAAACGGGCCCGGCGTGCAGGTCGTCGCCACCGTCCCGGTGGCGGGCCCGGTGCCGCCGCCGATCATCGTCGTGATCCCTGACGCGATCGCCTCCTCGACCTGCTGCGGACAGATGAAATGGATGTGGCTGTCGATCCCGCCCGCGGTGACGATCTTGCCTTCGCCGGCAATGATCTCCGTGCCCGGCCCGATGACGATGTCGACGCCCGGCTGGATGTCCGGATTGCCGGCCTTGCCGATCTTGCTGATCCGGCCACCGACGATGCCGATATCGGCCTTCACCACCCCCCAATGGTCCAGGATCAGCGCGTTGGTGATGACCGTATCGGCCGCCCCCTCCGCGCTTGTTCGCTGGGACTGCCCCATCCCGTCGCGGATCGTCTTGCCGCCGCCGAACTTCACCTCCTCGCCATGGATCGTGAAGTCACGCTCGACCTCGATCAGCAGCGCCGTGTCGGCAAGCCGCACCCGGTCTCCGACTGTCGGGCCATACATGTCGGCGTACGCGCGCCGCCCGATCGTGGCCATCAGGCGAGCTTCCCCATCACCAGCCCGCGAAACCCTTCCACGATCCGTGCCCCGTCGAACGCGATCAGCCGCACCGCCCGCGTCTGCCCAGGCTCGAAGCGCAGTGCACCGCCGGATGCGATATCGAGGCGCCGTCCGTGTGCCTTCTCCCGGTCGAACACGAGTGCGGCATTGGTCTCGGCGAAATGATAATGGCTGCCGACCTGGATCGGACGGTCGCCCGTGTTGCTGACGTCGAGCGCGATCGCGGCCCGCCCCGCGTTCAGCGTGATATCGGGACCGTCCGCCACGATGATCTCGCCAGGGACCGGCTCAGCGGATGGGGTCATGCACCGTCACCAGCTTGGTCCCGTCCGGGAAGGTCGCCTCGACCTGCACATCGTGGATCATCTCGGCGATCCCCTGCATCACCTGCTCGCGGGTCAGGACATGGCCGCCGCCCTGCATCAGGTCCGCCACCGACCGCCCGTCCCGTGCGCCCTCCACGACGTAGTCGGTGATCAGCGCCACCGCCTCCGGATGGTTGAGCTTGACCCCGCGCTCCAGCCGTCGTCGCGCGACCATGGCCGCCATGGCGATCAGCAGGTGATCCTTCTCCCGCGGCATCAAATTCATGCATGCGATGTTTCCCCATTGCCGCCGGCTCAGCAACGCCAAACTGCCGGCAACGGCCGCCCGTCGCGCAGCACGCCGAGCACTCGGTCGATCCGCCGGCGATGGTGCTGCGCATCGTGCGACAGCATCCGCACCACCAGCATTCCGTTCCACGCCGACGCGCCGGCTTCGCCATCCAGAACAGCGCGGACCGGATCGAGACGCTCGTTCGAGTCGCCAGACACGAGAACGATCGTCGCCACGGCAACCGCTCCCGCCGCGACAGCACGCCGCGACAGCATTCCGCCGTCGTCGAGACGCAACGCGTCGATGAGGATCGGCTGTCCGTCACGCCGGACCGCGATCCGGTCACGCAGATGGACGCGCCGCAGCCGCTCGCCGCTTTTCGTCCGCCCGAACACACGGCTCTCCACGGACAGAAAAACCCCGTCCGCCGCGATATCGACGTCCATCCGGCGATCGATCGCCGCACCGTCGAACAGGATCGTCTCCATCGGCAGCCATTCGACAAGCGCGCCGCGCGCCACATCGAGACCGATGGTCAACCGTGCGACTTCGCCGCCATCCCGTGCCCGATAGCCTCGTTCCGCGGCCTGGCTGCTCAGCACCAGACGCGCCCCGGCTCGCGCGCGCACCCGCCAGTCCAGCCGATCGCCGGCCACGATCCCTCCCGAGGTGTTGACCATCACCGCCTCCAGCGGCGCGTCTGCCTGCGCGCGCGGAAACAGCAGCTTCAGACAACCTTGCTGGCGCAGGTCCGCGAGCCGCGTCCGGCCGGCCGTCCGGGCGACCTCCAGCCGCACTGCACCGGCCGCCCGGGACAATGCCGCGCCATCGGCGACCATCGCCGATCCGCTTGTTTTCGTCACGTCATCGGGTTCAGGATGAGAAATCCTGGCAAGGAGTAGGAACCATGCAGCGGCCGCTCGCCATCACCATCGTGGCAAGCCTGATCATCGCGATCGGCGCCCTTTCCTTTCTCAGCGTGATCTTCGTCTCCGTCCACCGTCCCTTGCTGACCGTGGGCGCGTATGCCGGCCACACCGGCATTCCGCTCACCACGCTGCACGCCGTCGGGTTCCTGGCCGCGACCGTCGAGATCCTGTCCGGCATCCTCATCTTGCGTGGCTGGGACATGGGCCGCGCGATCTACGCCGTAATCGGCGCGATCATGCTGGCACTCGCCTTCGTCACCGCGCCGATCAAGCTGATCCCGATCGTCGAGCTGGTCGTGTTCGCGATCTTTCTCGCCATCCTGTTCCACCCGCTCTCGACCCGCTGGTTCAACCGGTCCGACAGCGCGCGCTTCTTTTCCGCTCCCTGGCCCAAACTGGGGGCCTAGACGAGAGAGCTAGAACCGCGACGCCCAGATCAGCGCCGCGTCCCGATCGGCCTCGTCCACAGTCAAACCCGGCCGTATCGCGAGCAGCCCCATCGCGATCGTGCCGATCACCGTCCTGACCGGCGCCTCCGCCGTATCGGTCCCGCCCCACAATTCGGCCAGCCGCTCCGGCGTGTCCGACACCGCCTCCCGCGCCGGCGCATCGAGCAGCGCCGGCAGCCTCATCTCGTTCGCCCCCGCCATCCGGTCGAATACCTGAACGCTCACCGTCTTGCCGGCCGCGCGCTCGGCCTCGCCGCCGCCGCCCTTCAGCACCAGCAACCGCTCCCGGTCCAGCAGCCGCGCCACCGCCACATGCAGCGCGATGTAGGGCGGATGGAACACGCCATCGACCGAGGCGCGTGCATCGGCCGGATTGAGCAGCCGTGCGACCGTGTTGACGGGCGAGCGCAATCCGAGCAGCCGCCGCAGCCCGATCAGATGCGCCATCGCCGGCGACAACGCCGCGAGCGGCAGGAACGCGAACCGATCCGCCGCCACCTGGTCCGACGCCTCGGAGAGGGAACCCGCGACCGGCCGCCCGAGTGCCGCCAGGCCTCGCTCCACCGTGATCCCACCGGTGAACTCGTTGGTCCCGTGCATCAGAACCCGCACGCCGCTCCTAGCCAGCGCCAGGGCGGCCAGCAGGAACCAGGGTGCCCCGCGGGTCTTGCCCGATCCGTAGGAAGGCCAATCCAGATCCACCTCTCCCGGGAACGGACCGATGGCGGCGCGCGCCGCCTCGACGAGGCCGCTGATCTCGTCGGCATCCTCGCCGCGATAGCGCAACAGCATCAGGAACGCGCCGAGCTGGTGCGGGTCGGCATCCCCCGACAGCGCGATCGCGAAGGCCTCGCGCGCCTCCTCGCGCGTCAAGCCGCGGGAGCGTCCCTGCCCGCGTCCCAGGGTCGCCACGAAGAACGAGAACCGTGCCTCCGCCGTCGATGCGAGCTGATCCACATCACTCCCCTCGGCTGCGCGCGGACCGTGCCGCAGCGCGTCCGTCACGACAACGTCCTTCTTCACGTGACGAGAATGCGCCGAGTCGCTAGAGGTCGGGACGTGAACATGCTCTCCGACATCAGGACCCGGGTGCCGATCGAGGTCGCGTTCGATCTGATCTGTCCCTGGTGCTTCCTCGGCACGCGCCGGCTGATGCGCGCCGTACGCAGGCGATCGGACGCCGTCGTCGAGCTCACCTGGCGTCCTTTCCTGCTCAATCCCGACATGCCGCGCGCCGGCATGCCGCGCGCCGACTACGTGATGCGCAAATTCGGCAGCGAGGAGCGCAGCCGCCGCCTCTACGGCCAGATCACCGATCTCGGTGCCTCCGAGGGCGTGCCGTTCCGCTTCGAGCGCATCGCGCGCACGCCTTCCAGCATCGACGCCCATCGTCTCGTCCGCCTCGCCGCCCGTGCCGGGGGCACCCTCGCCGCCGGCATCGTCGACGCCCTCTTCCTCGCGCATTTCGCCGAGGGCCGCGACATCGGCGAGCCGCGCGTTCTCGCCGCCATCGGTGCCGAATTCGGCCTCGATCCGGCCGCCATCCGTTTCGTCCTCGCCGGCACCGACATGATCGACGAGGTGCATGGCGAGAACCTCCGCGCCCACCGCCTCGGCATCAACGGCGTGCCCTGCTTCGTGCTCGGCGAGCGGATGGCGATCGCCGGCGCCCAGGAGCCGGAGGTGATCGAGCGCCTCCTCGACGTGGCCATGCTCGAAGTGAACTAGATAAGTTGCTCCACCTCATATGATTCTAGAGCACGACCTTCAGGCTCGCCGACTTCGGTCAGCCTGAAGGTGCTCTAGCTCTTCGCCGCCCCGTACCGTCGCGCGATCACCGCACAGACCATGAGCTGGAGCTGGTGGAAGATCATCAGCGGCACCACCGCCAGCCCCACCAGCTTGGCGCTGAACAGCACCTTCGCCATCGGAACCCCGGTCGCCAACGACTTCTTCGATCCGCAGAACAGGATCGTGATCCGGTCGGCGAGCGGAAACCCCAACAGCCGCGAGGCGACGGCGGTCAGCCCGAGCAGGATCGCCAGCAGCACGCCGTCGATGACGAACACCGCCGCCAGCTGCCGCAGCGACAGGGTCTGCCACAACCCGCCCACGACCGCGGCACTGAACGCCGTATAGACGACCAGAAGGATCGAGCCTCGGTCGCTGATCGTGGTCCAGCTCCTGTGCGCCCGCACCCAGTCGCCGATCACTCCCTGCAGCGCCTGCCCGGCCAGGAACGGCGCCAGCAATTGCAGCGCGATCGCCCGTATCTCGGCGGCAGAAATCCCGCCATGCAGCGACAGCAGGATCCCGACCAGCACCGGCGTGACGACGATCCCCAGCAGGTTCGACGCCGTCGCCGACACGATCGCCGCCGCCACGTTGCCACCCGCGATCGAGGTGAACGCGATCGACGACTGCACCGTCGACGGCAGCAGGCACACGAAGATCACGCCGAGCCAGAGCGCCGGCGACAGCGCGTGCGGCGCCACCGCACGAAGCCCCAGGCCCACCAGCGGAAAGACCGCGAATGTCGCGGCCAGGATCGTCAGATGCAGCCGCCAATGCACCAGGCCCGCGACGGTCGCCTGGCGCGACAGCCGCGCGCCTTGCAGAAAGAACATCACCGCGATCGCCGCGATCGTGAGGTCCGCCAGGATCACGGACCACACCCCATGGCACGGCACCACGCTCGCCAGGACCACGGTGCCGATGAGCGCGGCGATGAAGCGGTCGGGCAGGAGCGCTTTGAGCATCGCCTCACATTGCATCGCGTCCGGCCAGACGCCACCCTCCGAGCGATGCGATACGGTCCACTGCTCCTCACGCTGCTCCTCGCCCTCCCATCCGCCGCCCGCGCGGCCCTGCCCGATCCCGGCTGGGACGAAGCGCGCTGCGGCCGGCTGACGATCGCGACCGGCCATACCTCCGGCCAGCCCGGCGACCGCCGGATCGACAACCTGCGCGCCACCCTCGCCACCGTCGGCGCGCCCGACGACATCGCGTCGCATCTCCGTGCGTCGGCACTCCGCACCGATGGCCCCGCCTCGCTCGACACGCTCCCGTCGCTCTTCGCAGGCGGCCTGCTCGTCGCCGCCGAGCACGACCGCCCGCACCAGTGCGACCTCCTGCACGCCTTCCGCCGCTCCGCCGAGGACGCCGCCTCGCTGCCTGAAGGCGCGCAGGCCGATCAGCGCTGGACCGGCCTGCGCGTCGAGACGCGCGGCGCCACCTACGACGCGGCCACCCTTCACCTCCACGCCGAGAACGATCAGGGCGGCATCACGCGCATTTCCGAGGAGGCGACCGGCCTCTCGTCGGCCGGCAACGACATGACCGCGACCCCGATCGCGCATGCCTCGATCAAGGTCTCGATGCCGCACGCGCGCCTGGTCTCGCTGGCCAACGGCCATCCCCTCGCACCCGACGACGTCGTGACCGTCGAGCGCCTCGTCCTCAGCAGCGATGATACGCGCGTCGAGGCGAGCGGCGAGATCCGCCCCGCCGCCCGCGCCGGCCGCATGACCGTCCACGCCGAGAACATGGAGGGCATCAAGGACGCGTTGCCCGTCGCCGACCGCACCCGTGCCGGCGCCGCCTTCCTGATCATGCGCCTGGCCGCAAAACAGGAGCCCGATGGCACGTTGGGATGGGAGATCGTCTGGGACGATGACGGCGTGACCATCAACGGCGTCTCGCTGCCCATGCATTTCTGACGCGTTTCCGAGGAGAACGATCATGGACTACGTCAATCTCGGCCGCACCGGCCTCAAGGTCTCCCGCATCTGCCTCGGCTGCATGACCTACGGCGAGGCCGCGCGCGGCAACCACGAATGGACCCTCTCCGAGACCGACAGCCTGCCCTTCTACCGGCGCGCCTTCGAGCTCGGCATCAACTTCTTCGACACCGCCAACGTCTATTCCGACGGCTCGAGCGAGGAGATCACCGGCCGCGCCATCCGCGAATTCGGCCGCCGCGACGAGGTCGTGCTCGCCACCAAGGTCCACGGCCCGATGCGCAAGGACGCCAACGGACGTGGCCTCTCGCGCAAGGCGATCATGGCCGAGATCGACGCCTCCCTGGCCCGTCTCGGAACCGACTATGTCGACCTCTACCAGATCCACCGCTTCGATCCGCACACTCCGATCGAGGAAACCCTCGAGGCGCTCGACGACGTCGTCCGCGCCGGCAAGGCGCTCTATATCGGCGCCTCGTCGATGCACGCCTGGCAGTTCTGCAAGGCGCTCTACCTCGCCGAACAGAACGGTTGGACCCGCTTCGTCTCGATGCAAAACCACATGAACCTGCTCTACCGCGAGGAAGAGCGCGAAATGCTCGGCCTTTGCATCGAGGAAGGTGTCGGCGTCATCCCCTGGAGCCCGCTCGCCCGCGGCCGCCTCACCCGCCCGGCCGGCGATCAGGACACCAAACGCGCCGGCACCGACGCCTTCATGCGCACGCTCTACGAGGCGACCGAAGCCGCCGACCGCGCCGTCATCGACAAGGTGGGCGAGATCGCCGGCCGCCACGAGGTCCCCCGCGCCCAAATCGCCCTCGCCTGGCTGCTCGCCAAGCATGGCGTCACCTCACCCATCATCGGCGCCTCGAAAGCGCACCACCTCGAGGACGCCGTCGCCGCGTTGTCCGTCAAGCTCTCGCACGAGGACATCCGGGCGCTCGAGGAGCCCTACGTTCCGCACAAGGTGGCGGGCTTCGCCTGAAGAAGGTCCGGGGCGCCGCCCGGGGCCCCGCCGGGGCCACGCGGCCCCGGACCCGCATTCAGGCGTGGTCTTCACATCGCAAACTCGTACTCGTCGCTTGGACTGCCCTTGAAGTGATCGGCGTTGGCGATCGTCCGGAGTTGCTTGAAGCCGAGCTTTCGCACCAAGGCGATGGACGCCGCATTCCTCGTATCGATCAGGGCCCGAGCCTCCTCGACGTCGACTCTGGCGAACACCATCGATAGCGTAGCCCGCACCGCTGCGGTCCCGACGCCCTCGCGCCAAAACTTGGGGAATACATGATAGGCAACCTAAGCGACGCGGTTCCGAATGGTCGCCTGCGTCAAACCGATGAAGCAGCCATGTCCGGGCCGCCGGACGACCCAGTTCAGCCAGATTTCGGCACCGTCCGGTAAACGGCCGACCGCCTGCCCCCATCCCGCTGCGCATGGACGTGCGTCACAGCGACGCCCGGCGATCAAATTGGCGCAACGATCAGGTCGCGCGGCCTCGCAGATCGAGCACCAGGCTCGCGATCGCCGCGGACGAAGCAACCGCTCCCGCCGCATCCTTGAACAGACCGAGATCCTTGGCCGGGATCGGGCTCTGGCCGATCGTCGACCTGCCCTCCGCGATCATCCGTCCGTAGTTCCGGTAGATCGGAGACGGGAACAGCGTCTCGGTCAGCATGTCGACCACCGCCTGCGGATCGAGACCGTTCTTCCGCGCCAGCGACAGACCCTCGGTCAGCGAGGCGGTCGCGGAAATGAGCAGGAAGTTCCCGACCAGCTTCACGGTGGTCGCCGCCCCGGCCTCCGCGCCGAAATCGAAAATCCGCTGCGCGCCCATCGCCTCGAGCACCGGACGGACACGGTCCTTGGCCTCGCGCGGTCCGGCGCACACGATCCAGAGCTGCCTCGCCGCCGCCGCTTCCGGCCTGCCGAACACCGGCGCCTCCACCAGCACCGATCCATGCCGGGCGTGCAGCGCCGCCAGCCTCCGCGACGCCTCGGGCGAAATCGTGCTCATCGACACATGCACGCCCCCCGGCCCAAGCCGATCGAGAAAGCCGTCGCTTCGAACGACATCTTCCACCGAGGCATCATCCCACAGCAGGGTCACGACGATCCCGCCCGGCTTCACCGCATCCATCGCCCGATCGGCCCGTTCGGCGCCACGCGCCACCAGCGCGTCCGCCTTGCTCGCGGTCCGGTTGTGGACCACCAGCGCGTAGCCCGCCTCGAGAAGGTTCGCGGCCACCGGACGCCCAAGATCGCCCGTCCCGATGAAGCCGATCGTTTCAGCCATTGCGCTCATTCTCCCCATCGATGCCGTGCTCTCCGAGCCAGAGCTCGAACCGCCGGATATGCCCCTGCAAGTCGGCGCAGAACCCTTCGAGCGCATCGACCTTGCGGCGCGCTTCGCCGAGGTGCCGGCGCAGGATCGCCAGCACTTCGATCTTGGCCTGCCGCCCGCTCGGATCGCTGAAATACAGCTCGATCACCGAGGCAACCTCGTCCAGGCTCAGCCCCAGCGCCTTCAACTGTTCGATCTTCTTCAGGCGGACAACGGTCTGGTCCGTATACGATCGCTGGCCGCCGCTGCCCCGCTCGCCCGGTGGAACCAAGCCGATGCTTTCATAATAGCGGACCGTGCGCGCCGTGATCCCCGCGCGCTCGCTCAGTTCGCCGATACGCCATCCCATGCCCACGATAACCACCCCAACATGACGTTGACGTCAACGTCATGTTTAGCCCGGCCAGCCCTACCCCTGTCAACGTGGAACAACCGGATGAACCACCACCTCTGGCTCGCCTTCGCCGCCGCTTCCCTCGTCATCGGACTGATCCCCGGGCCAGGCGTGATGAGCATCGTCGGCTATGCGATCGGCTCCGGCCGCAGGACGGCGCTCGCATCCGTCGCAGGCATGGCGGCCGGGAACGTCCTCGCCATCAGCCTGTCGCTCGCGGGCGTCGGCGCGCTGCTCGCCGCTTCCGCGCTGGCCTTCACGATCCTGAAATGGGCCGGTGCCCTCACCCTGATCGGCCTCGGCCTCAACGCCATCGCCAGAAGCCGCTCCGGACCGCGGAGCCGCGATCCTCGTCCCACGCCGATCTCGCCACGCGCGGCCTTCACCAACAATGTTCTGGTGGGCACGTTCCACCCAAAGACCATCGTCTTCTTCGTGGCCTTCGTCCCGCAATTCATCGACAGCCGCGGCGACTACGCCTTCCAGTCGGCCATCCTGGTCGCCACCTTCGGCGCTGTCGTCGCCGTCACCGACACGCTCTACGCAATCGCCGCCGCGAGCGCGTCGCGTCTCCTGGCACGTCCAGGTGCCCTGGCAGGGATGCAGCGTGCCAGCGGTCTCGTTCTGATCGTGGCTGGTGTCGCGACGGCCGCGCGCAACTGACTTCGGCGTTCGCCGTCGGATCCAGCCTATCGTCCCGGCTTCGCCAGGTCGCGCATCGCCATCACCAGGTTCATGTGCGGCGCGATCAGCCGCTGCGGCAGCGACGGCAGGTAGATGCGGCACACATCGAGCTTCTTGGACGCCGGCAGCGCCGCGAACGGCGGCCGCGACGCTGTCGCCTCGCCGCCTCCGTCGTAGCTCTTGGCGATGGCAGCGAGCAGCCCCGGCGGGAACGCCGCCAGCAACGCCTCCTCCGATGGGCTGAGGATCCTGTCGCGCAGCGGTCCCGATAGCGTGCGCGTCTCCGCGACCTTCGGCGGCTCGTACGGCTTCAGCCGCCCCAGCGGAAACTCGACCTCGACCCCGTTCTTCTGCAGCACGTACCCGGTCTTGCCGTCGATATCGACCAGCGTCCCGTCATGCGATCCGTCGAGATCGGACACATGGTCTCCGATAGACAGACCAGCCATTGCCGCGCTCCCGACTCCGCTGCCGACAACGGCTCACGGATCGGGCGGCCGGGCAAGATCAATCCTGAATCGCCCTCCCCCGATGGTCGATCGGCTTGATTGCGGAGGCACCGAATTTCAAGTGAGCGAACGCTTAACGCCCTGAAGACACAGCTATCCTCTGCTCACACGGCCGGCCGATCGCCGTTCAATCATTGTCCGGATCGATCTCCGGCCCCGGATAGGACAGAAAAAAACCCGCATCCTTCTCCGACGGGATCGTCTGGTAGGCACGCGGCGCGGACAGCCGGAAGAAGTCGCTGAGGTCCGTCGTCGCGCGCTTGTCGGCAAAACCGAGCTGGCCCTCCGGCAGATGGTTGATGCCCTCGATCATCCGCAGCACGCTGCCGAAATCGTGCGGCACGTTGTTGATCGTCCCCGCCGGCGTATAGGCCGACACCATGAGCAACGGCACGCGGAAGCCCGACTGGTAGTCGCCCTGGCAGTCGAACGACGTGCATGGCAGCGCCGAGGCATAAGCTGCCGGACGATGGTCCGACCATCCCCCCCAATCGTCCCACGTAACGACGATCGCCGTATTCCGCCAGTAGTTCTGGCCTGCATCCTTCGTGCCGGATGGGCATGTCGGATTGTTGCCGATCGCATTGATCACCGACGCGACCCAGGAAGGCCCGTACAGATCCCGCGGGCCGGGATGGTCGGACCAGGCGCCGTTCGGAATGACCCAGTTCACATTCGAGAGCTTGCAGCTCGCGATGTCGCGCAGCACGTCGGTCCCGAGATTGGCCGTGTCGACATTCGCATTCCACTCCTTGCCGGTGCACGCCAGGGCTGACTTCGGGTCACCGTTCGGATGGACGTAGCCGGGCTGGCAGATCGACTTGATGGAATCAGGCGCCGTCCAGATCGACCCGGGCGAAGGCGCGTAGTATTTCCAGGAGATCGAATGCGGATCGAGCACGTCCGCCATGCTCTGATGGTCGTAGCAGAACGCGCCGACCGGGTTCTGCGGATAGGACAGGAACACGTTCTTGACCGGACACTCCTGCACCGAGTTGCCGGCTGAGCGCTTGCAGTCGGGAAAAGCCAATCCGCCCGGCGCGGGAAGAATCAGATCATTCGTCGAGTTCGCCGGCGCCAGGCATCCCGCCTGATTGCCGATGATCTTGCTGTTGAAGTTCTCCGAGACGAAGATCGAGAACTGGTCCGCGAGTGCCAGCGGCGCCGACGTGCCCGAGAACATGAACTGGTGCGCCGGATAGCTCGGGCCCTGATTGGTCTGATACATGGCGTTCGCCCAGCCGTACTGCTTGGCGAGGCGCAGATACGGATCGATCCGGCCGCCGCTCGACCCGTCGCTGTTGGTGATCGGGAAGTTCTCGACATAGCCGTAGGATGACCCGGCCGGCGAGGCGGTCTTCCAGGCGCCGTCGTTGCGGCACGCCAGCGTAACGGGATCGGGATCGCACATGTTCTCGAAGCCCGTGTGCGAATGATCTGGATCGACGCTGCCGGACAACGTCACCGGCTTCAACGTGACCGCCGAAGGAGTGCCGCCCTGGTTGGAAATGCCGCAGGGGGAAATGTCGTAGCAGCCCGAGGTGACGGCGGCCGGTGTGCAGGCGTGCAATGCATCCGTGCTTGCGGGCAACGGGCAGGCCGGCGCCAGGAAGTGGAACAGATTGTCCGGCGTCCGGTTCTCCTGAAAGATGACGACGACGTTCTTGATCTGCGGCGGGAACTGCGCCAACGCCACGGGCGAGGCCAGCATCGACAGGCAGGCCGATCCGACAACGCGCGCTCGCGCCTGCCTCGGCCCGGCTGCCGATCCACGCGCCTCGCCCCGTTCAAGCCACCCCATCGCCACCTCCCTTTTGGGAGGCTTCCTAATCGAGGCGTGCGCGGACGCGCACGTGACGAATTGTATGCGCGAGCGGCGGATAGTCTTGCGCCCAGACTACCGATCGGCCGCCGCCAGGAACGACCGCGCCGTCGCGGCGGCACCGGCCTCGAACGAGGTCACGTCAGTCCAGAACCGCCGGCTGAACTTGCTCGAATCGACTTCGTACGGCCGGTCCCAGGTGAAACCGACGTCGGCGACCTCCTTCATCATCCGTGAGAAGATCCCCAGGATCGGCAGCAGCCCGAGCGGGATGGACGTCACCGACAGCCGGCGTCCGATCGCATCCGCCCCGAGCTTGAGAATCTCGCGCGGCGTGCGGGTCGGCGCGCAGGGCATGTTCCAGACATGCCCATAGGCATCGTCCGGCGCGTCGAGCAGCGTTACCGCGGCGCGCGCGATGTCCGGCACATAGGCGAAGTCGTGCGGCGTGTCGGGAGCGAAAAGCAGAGCCGATCGGCCCTGTGCGATCCGGCCCAACGCAGTCGCACCCAGATGCGAGGCCATCACGCCCGGTCCGTAGAAATCCGGGCAGCGAAGCGCTGCCACGCGGACCCGATCCGCTTCCATCCAGATCCGCGCCACCTCGGTCAGGATCGCAGGCTTCTGGCCGCCCTCGCTCAGGGCCATGTCTTCGCGCCGCGGCTCGGTCTGCGGTCCGAGCTGATAGAGATTGTCGATGAAGACCAGCCGCGCGCCCGTCGCGACGCACGCCTCGATGACATTGCGCATCGTCGTGAGCCACGCGGTCCGCCAGACCCGCGAATCATAGGGAAAGCCGACTGCCAGCACGACCTGAGCCGCGCCGTCGACCGCATGGCGCACAGCCTCCCGATCCAGCAGGTCGCACGCGGTGAAGGTAGCCCGGGCTGGCATCTCCGCCGGGCGGCCGCGCTGCGCGATCCGCACCGCCTCGCCGCGCGCCAACAGCGTATGCGCGATCGGGCGGCCCACCGCTCCGTAACCAAGTACGACAGTCGTATTTCGCGTCACGATCGCATCCTCGACATTGCCATTGACGGCACCGAGATGCGCGCCTCCGGCACACAAGAAAATTGCCGAGGATCGTTGAGCTGCTAGACGAAAATAGATGAACACCGACCCGGACTGGAGCCTGCACCGGACGTTCCTGGCCGTCCTGCAGGAGGGTTCCCTCTCAGGCGCCGCGCGGCGCCTGGGTCTCACGCAACCCACCGTCGCCCGCCATATCTCAGCACTCGAACGGGCGATCGGCACCGACCTCTTCCTGCGCTCGCCGCGCGGCCTGCTGCCGACCGAGACAGCGCGCGACCTCGCGCCCTGCGCCGAGACGCTCGCGGCTACCGCGGCAGCCCTGCTACGAACCGCCAGCGGCCGCAGGAACGAGGTACGCGGTATCGTCCGGATCAGCGCCAGCGAGGTGGTTGGCGTCGAGCGCCTGCCGCCGATCCTGGCGGTCCTTCGCCAACGCCACCCGGGGCTGATCCTCGAACTCGCGCTCTCGAACGCGCTGCATGACCTGCTGCGCCACGAAGCCGACATCGCCGTCCGCATGGTCCCCCCCACCCAGGAGGCCCTGATCGCCCGCCGGCTGCCGCCGGTTCCCTTGGGCCTGCACGCGCATCGCGCCTACCTCGACCGGCGCGGGACGCCGGATACGCTCGCCTCGCTCGGCCATCACGACCTGATCGGCTTCGGTCGCAAGACGCCCCCGATCCGCGCCATCGTCGACCGCTTCCCGTTCCTTGATCGCGCGGCTTTCGCGCTCCGCACCGACAGCGATCTCGCGCAACTCGCCGCGATGCGCGCCGGCCTCGGGATCGGGCTGTGCCAAATTATCATCGCGAGCCGCGATCCCGACCTGGTGCGCGTCCTGCCCGATGACTTCGCCCTTGCTCTCGACCTCTGGATCGTCATGCACGAGGACCTGAAAACGAGTGCCCGATGCCGGGCCGTCTTCGACGCTCTCGCGGAAGGCCTGACCTAGGAAGCCGCGAACGCGTCCTTCCAGTCGGGATGCCAGCGCGACAGCGGCGGCCGGTTGGCCACGATGTCGCCCGCGGCCCACAGGATGCGCTTGTGGTCGATCTCGGCACTCACGTCATTGTCCGGGCACAACAGGTAGAAGTCGCCTCGCGCCATGCCGGCCGCCATGAAGTCGACCACCTGTTCGGGAGTCCAGGCGGCGTCCGGCTTGGCCGACGCCCCGTGCGCGCGGGTAAAACCGGTGTAGGTGAACCCGGGAATGAGCAGATGCGCCGTCACCTGGCTGCCCGGCATGTTGCGCAGATCGTGCGCCAGCGCCTCCGTGACCACCTTGATCCCTGCCTTGGAGACATTGTACGCGGTGTCACCCGGCGGACAGGTGATGCCCTGTTTCGACCCGGTATTGACGATCGCGCAGGGCGTGCCCTGACCGGTCATCGTCGGCGCGAAGACCTGCACGCCGTTCACGACGCCCCAGAGATTGGAATCGATGATCTGGTGCCATCGCGCGGCCGGGCTCGAAAGCTGCCCGCCGCCCTCCCGCCCCGCGTTGTTCATCAGGACCCCGATCTCGCCGAACGTCTCGACCGTCCGGTCGTGCAGCGCGCGGACCTGCTCCTCGTTGGCCACGTCCGTGGGCACCGCGAGCACTTGGGGCGAGCGTATCGCCAGCGCCTCGGCCGCTTGTCCGAGTGCCGCCTCGTCGATGTCGGCGAGACAGAGCCGCATGCCGCGGTCAGCGAAAAAATGCGCCGCCGCCAGGCCGATGCCGCTCGCGGCGCCGGTGATGACGGCGACCCGGCCGGGCGCGATCGCCGGATGCGAGGCGGAGGCGAGCGACGTCGCCAGCTGCGTCACGTTGGGCATCGAGTCGGACATCAGAGGGACGAAGCGGCTGGCAACGGCGATCTCGGCCGAACGACGACCGCCCTGATCGCCCTGCATCCGCGAGCATCGTCCAGCCGATCGGCGGTCAGGCGAAAGGGGGATCGCGCCAGGAAACGCCGATCGAGACCGTCCAGAGCTGGCTTGACGATCGGGACAGCACCATCATCGACCAGGACAGCGGCGCGCTCCCCCGTTTCGGTCGACAGGCCGGGATGACCGCCGGAGGCCACGGTCCCCGTCAATGCCAATGTCCCGACCAGGACCGCGAGAACATGACGAACCTGCCGCATCATCCACCCCAGAGTTCGCGCGACAATTTCGCGCCACAGCAATGTGTCTCCTCGGCTCGTCGCTGATGCTGGAGCCGGCATGACAAGGCCGCAATTCGTCTCCGCCGCACGACGGGTCAAGCCCCTTTCCCGCCAACCGATCGCGGCACCGGACCTTCCCGCCTCAAGCCGTGCCAGGCGAGCAGGCTGTCGATCAGGAACGCGATCAGCGAACCGATCGTGCAGCCGAGCGCCAGTCCGAACAACCCGATGAGCCAGCCGGCGATCCCGGAGCCACGCACGCCACCCAGGAACAGGATGAAGACCGAGCCGCACGTTGCCGCGCCGCCGATCGCGCCGAGCGCCACCGAAGCGTCGAGTGCCAGCACGCGACGACGCAGCCTGACGAGGTGCCGCTCGAGTTCCGTCGCCTCGGTCTCATTGGTGTCGGCCTTCAGCAGATCGGTCGCGTGCTCGATATGATCCGACACTCGCGCCAGGCGCGTGTTGAACAGGCCGAGCAGGGTTCCGATGCCCGTGAGCAGGAAAACGGGGGTCAACGCGGTCTGGATCAAGTGGGCAGCGCTGTCGACGGCGTCATCGGGCGCGAGGTTGAAAGGAGGCAGCGCCACGGAACCCCTCAGGTCCCATGGCGGACGAGGAAGCGGCCGAAGGCTTCCAGCGTCGCTTCGGAGGCATGATGTTCCATACCCTCGGCGTCAGCCTCCGCGGCTTCGGCGGGCACGCCCACGGCAAGCAGCAACTCGACCATCAGCCGATGCCGAGCGCGCACCCGGTCGGCGAGCGCCTGCCCCGTCTCGGTCAGGAAGATGCCGCGGTAGGGACGCGCCGTGACAAGGCCTTCCCGCTTGAGGCGCGTGATGCTCTTGAGCGCGGTCGGATGGGTCACCCCGAGGCGCTTGGCCACCTCCGTGGCACGGGCCTCGCCGTTGGCGAGGATGAGGTCGGCGATCAGCTCGACATAATCCTCCTGCACCGTCGTCGAGCGCGCCGTGCGCGCCTTGCCGAACCGTCGGGCCTGGGTTGGCTCCTCCGGCATCTCCGCCGAGATCGGCCGGCTCGCCGAAGCGGGTTGTGTCACTGGTCGCTCTCCGCAGGTTCGGATCCGTCGCGCGCCCTTTTAGCGCGCGGGCTCGAACCGGGCCATCGCGGCTCAGGACGTCCGGACCAGCCAGCCCGGAAAGGAGGACGCCCAGCGGCCCGGCATGCCCCGGACCCGGACATCGCCGGCCGCGCGCCCCTCCTCCCGCTCGCGCTCGCGCAACAGGGTCTCGACGACCTTGGCCGAGGTCAGCACGCCCGGCAGACCCGCGCCGGGGTGGGTGCCGGCACCCACCAGATAGAGACCGTCGACTTCCTCGGACTTGTTGTGGGCGCGGAACCAGGCCGACTGGGTCAAGCGGGGAGCGGTCGAGAAACCCGCGCCGAATCGGCTGCGGTAATCGGTCCGGAAGGTCTCCGGCGTCATGAAGCTTTCGGACACGATGGCATCCGACAGACCGGGCAGCTCGCGTACCTGCAGGATCTCCACCACCTGGTCCCGCAGGCGCGGACCCGCCTTCGACCAGTCGATGGCCGCGCGCAGATTGGGGACCGGCGCAAGCACGTAGAACGCATCCTGCCCCGCCGGCGCCATCGCCGGGTCGGTCGCGGTCGGCCGGTGCAGATAGAGACTGAGATCGTGCGGCAGACGGGCCTGCCGCCCGAACACCTCGTCGAGCAGCTCGCGGTAGCGGTCACCCAGGATGATGGTGTGATGGGCGGTCGCCTCATAGCGCCGGTCGGTGCCAAAATAGAGGACGAACAGTCCCATCGAATACGACAGCCGATCGAGGCGGCGCCTGGTCCAGCGGTGCTTGCGCACGCTCGGCAGCAGCTCGTCATAGAGAGCCGGAGCATCGGCGTTGGCGATCACGATATCGGCCGGCAACGTCTCGCCGCCCGCCAGGGCAACCCCGGTGACGCGACGTCCTGTCGGATCGGTGGTGATGCGCTCGACATCCGCCCCAAGACGAACGGTCACGCCATGACGGCTCATCAACCCGCCGAGCGACGCGACCAGCGCGCCGGTGCCGCCGAGCGGAAACCAGACTCCGTGCGCGCGCTCCAGATGCTGGATCAGCGCATAGATGCCGCTGGTATGAAACGGGTGACCGCCCACCAGCAACGGTTGCAGGCTGAACACGCGCCGGAGACTGTCGTCGCTTATGTTGCGACGCACCATGGCATAGACCGATCGAGTGCCACCGAGACGAAGAAGCCCAGGCAGCGCCTTGAGCATCGTCGACAGACGATGAAACGGCATCGCGCCGTAGCGCTCGTAACCGACCTCGTAGAGGGCCCTCGACAAGGATTGGAGGGCCTCATAGCCGGGACCATCCTCGGCCGAGAAGCGGGCGATCTCCGCGCGCATGGCCCGCGGATCGCCGCTATAGTCGAAGTGACGGCCGTCCGCGAAGGTGATGCGGTAGAATGGCGAGACGGGACGAAGCTCGACGTGATCATGGATGTTCTCGTCGAACAGCGCGAACAGCTCCTCGAGCAGGAACGGTGCCGTGACGACTGTCGGGCCGGCATCAAAACGGAACCCGTCATGCTGGACCACACGGCCACGTCCCCCAAGCTGGTCGAGACGGTCCACCAGGGTGACGTTCTGCCCAAGCGCCCGGGCCCGCAATGCGGCCGCGATCCCACCGAAGCCGGCGCCCACGACAATGGTGCCGAGCGCCGGCGTCATTGTTTTTTCCGCATAGCAGCATTGGTGAAAAAGGGTTGAAGAACCCCGGCTTCGGGTAGATGGTCGCGCATGTCCGGGCAGGCAAACTTGATGAGGACGCATGTATGGGCGCGCCCATTCGATCCAAAGAGTTTGCCGGTCCCGTTCTGCCTGATCGGATCGGCCGCACCGGTCGCGGATCGTCCGGCCTGCAGGCGCTCACCAGCTTCGTCGACACGGCGGTACCGGCCTTGCTGCTCCTGACGCTGATGGCGGCCGAGCAGAACAGCGAGTCGGTCCCGGATCTCAAACGCCTGGCGTCTATGCTGAGCGAGTGGCAGGACCTGGTCGGCGTCGATCCGGAAGGACCCGATGCGACGCCGACGGCCGTCAGCCGGCTCTACCGCGCGGTCAACAGCCTCAAGTCCCAGGCCGTCAAGATCGGCGACGCCTAGGACGGTCACGAGACGACAGGTTCGCCAAAAGGCCTGTTGAGCCGGACGATCGCCAGATTAAGGACCGAAGCGAACGAGACCCAGATGAAGTAGGGAGCGAGCAGCCAGGCCGCAGCCTGCGCACGACCCTCGAACGCGACGATCAGGGCTAATATCGACAGCCAGAGCGGCAGAACCTCGATCAACGCCCAATCCGGCCGCCTCATCTTGAAGAACAAGCCACTCCAGGCTGCATTCAGAATGCCGTTGATCGCGAACAGGACGAGCATCGAGACCCGCTCGGCCGGCGTGGCCGCCGAGCGCCAGGCGATGACGGCGGCCGCGACGCACAGCAGCCCGATCGTCGTCCAGGCCGGCCCGAACAGCCAGGCGGGCGGATTCCAGGACGGTTTCCGAAGGCTCAGATACCAGGTCGTGACCTCGGTGACCGTCAGCGCGAATCCCGCACCCAGGACCAAGCACATGCAGGCGAAGGCGATGATGGTCTGATGAATCACGTCGAGACGAGGCCGGTCAGATGCGCCATGTTCTTGATGAAGATTCTGAGATGGACGACGGGCTTCGCACGGACCAGCTCCTTGGTCATGTAGGCGGCCCAGGTTAGTGACTGCACGTCGGGATCGCGGCAGATACTGACGAAGCGCTCGCGCCTGGCATCGCTCGCATACCAGAAACGCTGCATGATGCCGAGAATGCGGAACACCTGCCCGTGGTTCCGCATGAACTCGATCCGGGCAGTGCGAAGCGCGCGCGCGTCGCCAGTGTCGAGGAAGCAATCCACCGCTCCGCAAGCTAGCCGACCGCCGAGCATCGCGTAATACAGACCTTCGCCCGACGCCGGTGCCACAACGCCCGCGGCATCGCCAGCGAGAACGACGTTCCTCCCGTCATCCCAGCGGCGGAGCGGCTTGAGCGGAATCGGCGCGCCCTCGCGGCGTATGGTCTCGGCGCCGGCAAGACCCGTTGCCTGACGAAGCTGGGCTGTCGCGGGCCGGAGCGCAAAGCCCTTTTGCATGCTGCCCAGGCCGATGCTGGTGGTCTGCCCGTGCGGGAACACCCAGCCATAGAAATCAGGCGAAACCTTGCCTTCGTAATGGACCTGGCAGACTGAGGCCTCCGCGTCGGCGGGGGTGCGGACGATCTCGTGGTAGGCAAAGACATAGCGCATGCGATCCGCGCCGGAAATCTTGGCCGCGCGCGCGACGCCGGATTTGGCGCCGTCAGCGCCCACGAGGGTTCGGGCCCGTAACGTGAATGAAGCGCCCTCGCCTTTCGACGAGGCTTCCCGGCAACGGACCAGGATCGTGCCGTCCGGCTGACGCTCGAGACCCTCAAAAACGCCGCGGCGACGCTCCGCACCCGAACGCGCCGCCCGATCGCGCAGCCACTCGTCAAAATGCTCGCGGTCCACCATCCCCACGAAACCATCACCGATCGGCATGTCGGCCGAGCGATGCGAAGGCGCATACACGCGCGCGGAACGGGCCTTGGCGACCAGGAGCTCGTCCGGGATCTCGAAATCCTGGATCAGCCGCGGCGGGATCGCACCGCCGCACGGCTTGATCCGGCCGCCCCGGTCGAGCAGCAGGACCTTGCGTCCTCGTCGGGCGAGATCGTGCGCGGCCGTGGCACCTGACGGACCGCCTCCGACGACGACGACGTCATAGACCTGCGGCCCGTCTTGCATGGCGGTCATCCTTTGAGGGCGAAGGCGGTTACCAGCATCCCCAGCACGTAGAGGCTGGTTCCGGTGCCGTTGTACCAAGGGGTGCGACCGCGCGGGTCGGCCAGTAGCCGGCGCATCAGCAGAAGCTGGGCCCCCAGAAGGGCACCCACGATCGCAGCGTGGATCGGTCTGTGATACCCCACGAGAAAGGCGACTACGAAAAGCTGTGCGGTCGCCATCACGATGCAAGCGATCCGGCATGCGAGATCAGGTCCGAGACGCGCCGGCAACGAGCCGAGACCCATCTGCCGATCACCGTCGATCGACTTGAAATCGTTCAGCGTCATGATGCCGTGCGCGCCAAGGCTATAAAGCAGAGCTGCCGTGACGACAGCCGAGCCCGGCACGCGCCCATCGAGACACAAGGCGGCGCCCGCGACCCAGGGCAATCCCTCGTACGACAAGCCGCAGGCGAGCGCGCTCCACCAGCCGTTGCGCTTGAGACGAACAGGCGGCGCGCTGTAGAGCCATGCCAGGATCAGGCCGACCAGAGCGGCGATCGCAACGATCGGCCCGAGGGTCGACGCGAGGCCGACAGAGATCGCGCTCCACAGGCAAGCAATCCACAAGCCCCAGCGCCCGGGAATGCGACCGGAGGGGATCGGCCGGTCCGGCTCGTTGATCGCGTCCACATGGCGGTCATACCAGTCGTTGATCGCCTGGCTGGCGCCGCAGGCCAAAGGCCCGGCGAGGATCAGGCCACTGACCACCAGCGTCCAGTGCGTCCCGCCCGCCGACAGGACGCCGCAGCCGAACGCCCAGATCGGCGGGAACCAGGTGATCGGCTTGAGAAGCTGCAGGACAGCGCGCGCGCTCGGCAGCCGGACGGCCAGTGCAGGCTCGAGCGTCGCCGAGCCGGGCCGCGCGATCACGGCTCGTCTCCGGCATCATCGAGGTCACCGAGACCGTAGCGGCGGAGCTTCACGTAGAGGCTCTGCCGACTGAGACCGAGCATCTCGGCCGCCGACGCACGATTGTCGCCCGTCAGTTCGAGCGCGGCCTCGATGCACAGCCGCTCGATCACGTCGGTCGCGTCGCGCACGAGATCCTTGAGCGAGACGCGACCGATCAGCTCCGTGAGCTGCTCGACGGAACGCGGCATCACCCCATTCGATTCGGCCGAAGCGGCCGCCGGCTCCTCAAGCCTTCGGCCGACATCGCGGATCGCAAACCCGTACGACGGCAGCTCGGCGCCAAACACCGCGACGGCGGAAATCTCCACCTCGGTCGCCACACCACCCGCACCGCGCACCGTGGTCCGGAACAACCGCACCGTGCCGCGCTGGCGAAGATTGGCGAGCAGGACGGGAACGTCCACCCCCGGCTGCCCGACCCATTCCTCGAGACTCGCGCCACGCGCCTGATCCCCGCTCGGCAACTGCGCCATCGCCAGAAACGCGCTGTTGACGGCCAGGATATTGCCCTCGGGCCCGGTGAAGACGAACGCGTCGGGCGCCTGCTCGAGCGCGCTGAGCAGGCGATCGCTCAGCTCGGACGGATCGGGAGCGGCGGCCGTGCGCGGCAGCAGCCGGACGATGACGACGCTCGCCTCTTCCTCCGTCAGAAGCGACGCGGTCAGCGTGACGTCGCCGTCCTCTCCCGCTGCGCCGAACAGGCGCGCGCGGACCGTGTCGGCACGGCCGGCGCTTCGTACCGCCGACAGGAAGCGCGTCACCGCGGCCCGGTCACTGGTCTCGAACAGCTCGACGAACGGTTTTCCGGCGATCCGGCGACCGCCGCTCGGCAGATCGCGACCGGCGTCGTTGACCTCCGTGATGCGCAGCGTCTGCGCATCGAGGACGATCAACGGCTCCGGCGCCGTGTCGAACAGCAAACGGTAGCGGGCCTGGGCCTGACGCAGGGCCGCGTAGTCGCGGCTGATCGCCTGCTGGGCGTCGACGAGACGTTGCTGGAGCGCAGCGAACGGGCGCAGGTCCCGGCCGAAGGCGATGATCGGGCCGCCTTGGCGGGTGCGGATGGCGGCGTATTCGACCGCCACGCCGGACCCGTTGGAAGCGGCATGATTGAGATGCCGGAGTTGCGGATCCCGATCCTTGGCCGCCGCGTCGAGCAGGGCCGCGGCTTTCGGCCGGCTCTCGACGGTGACCATATCCGACAGCTTTCGGCCGAGCCAGGAACCCGAATCCTTCAGTGCCCCCTCGAAGTCGCTGTCGCGGAAAGCGAGGTCGCGGACGGTCCCGTCGCTGTCGAGCACCAGGGCCACGTCGGCGGCGGCTTCGATCAGGCGCGACGCCTCCTCGGTGTCCAGCGTGCCAAGCGACGACAAGGGCTGGGCGAACCGGCTCCCCCTCATCACGGCCGTCTCGGACGGATCAGGCGTTCGGCCTGGGCGAGCGCACTCGCCGCGTCGGAGGCGGTCGCGTCGGCGCCGACGACCGATGCGAGATCAGGACGATCGATGAATGCCGGACCGCCGACCATGATGACCAGGTCGGGATTGCAGGAGGACCGGCGCGCGAGCTCGATGCAGCGGCCCAGCCGCGTCAGATGAAGCTCGCTGCCGAGCGAGAAACCGACCAGATCGACATGAGCGGACGCGACCTTGCGCTGGACATCGACGGCATTGCGGATCCGCGGTGTCTGGGCGCTCCATCCCGAAGCCCGGAAGAAGGCGGCCAGCATCGAGAGGCCGAACGAATGCTGTTCTCCCGGCGTGGTGACCAACAGGGCGGCGGGCGCCGACGCCGGAGGGGCAGACGCGACCTCGATGTCAGGAGCGAGGCCGCGGAAGATGAGCTGGAGCTGGTCGGTGGCGAGGGTGACGTCGGAGAACGAAACGATATCGGCGACCCAGAGATCGCCGAGATGGCGCGCCGCACCGGTCAGGAGATGCAGACACAGCGTCTCGGCGCTCACACCGGCGCCGCGCAAGCGCGCCACGATGCTCGCCGCCTCTCCCGCCGCGCCCTTGAGCAAGGTGTCGGCAAATGCCTCGACCGCGTCCTGCGTCGGTGCATCAGCGGGAACGGGCGTCGCAGGCGCCGGGACGATCAGGCGCGCGGCGGGATTTTTCGCGGCCGGCGCCGGAAGCGATGCCAGGAGCCTGGGGACAATGTCATTCTCGACCAGGCGGGCAAGGATCGCGGCGATCCGCTGCCGCCGCTGGTCCCCGTCGGCGATGCTGGTTTTTTTCGCGTCTTGCGCCAGCGGCAGACGGACGACTTTGTTGCTGTTCGACAACCGGCCCTCCTCAGCGCGTGGCCGTGCGGCTTGATCCGTCCTGGGTTGCGCCGCACCGGCCATCCGGGCCCTCCTTGGTGGACGAATATGACGCGAACCGCAGCGTCAGTGTCAATCAGGAGTTACGTCAATCGCGCTTGACACTTTTCCGGGCTGAGCCGTAGCGTTCCTCCTGTCGGCGTCGTCGGCACAAGTCGCGCAAGTCGCGACGGGACGCTCGGACACGGAGGGACGCGCATGCTCTCGACCATCGGCGAGTTCGTCGGCGTTTACGATTGTTCCCCCTGGTCGGCCACGACCGGCCGGCGCCATGGCGAAACGTATGCGGCGTCAGCTCCACCCCAGGATCGATCATCATCCGAGCCGCTCTACACTCCCGAACAGCGCCGCCTCCGTGACGAGAGCGCCTGGACGACCATCCAGGGCGTGCTGGCACCGGTGCAGTTCGCGGCCTTCCTCGTCAGCGTCGTCCTGGTGCTCCGGTTCGTAGCCACCGGCCACGGTTATGGTCTCGCGACCGGATCGATCCTGGTCAAGACCGCACTGCTCTACACCATCATGATCACCGGTGCCTTCTGGGAGAAGGCGGTGTTCGGGCGGTTCCTGTTCGCGCCGGCGTTCTTCTGGGAGGACCTGTTCAGCTTCCTTGTCGTCGGGCTGCACACCGCCTACGTCGCGGCACTATTGACGGGTGCCCTTCCGCCATCGCAACTGATGCTGCTCGCGCTCACCGCATATGCGTCATACGTGGTGAACGCCGCCCAGTTCGTGCTGAAGCTCCGCGCGGCAAGGCTATCGGCGCCGAAGGCGATGCAGGCCGCCGAATGAGCGCCACGCTCGACGCGGCGATCGGCTGCCAATCGGCGCCGGTGCTTCGTGAGCGCGGCCAGCGTGAAGTGTTTTGTGGCCTGACCGGCATCGTCTGGCTGCACCGCAAGATCCAGGATGCCTTCTTCCTCGTGGTCGGATCCAGGACCTGCGCGCACCTGCTGCAATCGGCAGCCGGCGTCATGATCTTTGCCGAGCCGCGCTTCGCGACCGCGATCATCGAGGAGCGCGATCTGGCAGGGCGCGCCGATCTCGATGAGGAATTGGACCGCGTCGTCGACCGGTTGCTCGAGCGGCGCCCCGATGTCCGCCTGCTGTTCCTCGTCGGCTCGTGCCCGTCGGAAGTCATCAAGCTGGACCTCGTACGGGCGGCAGCACGGCTGCAGACGCGCTTCATGCCGCGCTGCCGCATATTGAGCTACTCCGGCAGCGGCATCGAGACGACCTTCACCCAGGGCGAGGATGCCTGCCTCGCGTCGATGGCGGCGGTATTGCCTGCCGCGGAGGAACGCTCACTGTTGGTCGTGGGCGCATTGCCCGACAACGTCGAGGCACAGTTCGCGTCCCTGTTCCGCGCCGCCGGGATCGGGCCCGTCCAGTTCATGCCGCCGCATCGCGCGGATGCGCTGCCTTCGGTCGGGACAGGAACTTCGATCCTGCTCGCGCAGCCGTTCCTCGCGGAGACCGCGCGCGTGCTCGAGGAACGCGGCGCGCGCCGCATCGAGGCGCCTTTTCCGATCGGTGTCGAGGGGACCGAGGCCTGGTTGATGGCGGCCGCGTCGGCATTTGGTCTGCCCATGTTGCGGATGGAGGCGGCGATCGCACCCGCCCGCGCCCGCGCCCGGACGGCGCTCGCCAGACATCGCGCGGCGCTCGCCGGCAAACGTATCTTCTTCTTCCCCGACAGCCAGCTCGAGGTCCCGCTGGCGCGCTTCGTCTCGCGTGAACTCGGCATGGAACTGGTCGAGGTCGGGAGCCCGACCCTCCATCGCCGCCATCTCGCGGAGGAATTGTCGCTACTGCCGCCGGGCACGATGCTGAGCGAAGGGCAGGACGTCGATCGCCAACTCGATCGCTGCCGCGACGCGCGCCCCGATCTCGTCGTCTGCGGCCTCGGACTCGCCAACCCGCTCGAGGCGGAAGGGATCGCGACCAAATGGTCGATCGAGCTGCTGTTCAGCCCGATCCACGGCTTCGAGCAGGCCGCCGATCTCGCTGCCCTGTTCGCGCGTCCCCTGGCGCGCCGCGCCAGGCTCGCGGTGTAGCCGTGAAGCTCACTCTCTGGACCTACGAAGGGCCGCCGCATGTCGGGGCCATGCGGATCGCCTGCGCGATGGAGGGTGTCCACTACGTCCTGCACGCGCCGCAGGGCGACACGTACGCCGACCTGCTGTTCACCATGATCGAGCGGCGCGATCGCCGCCCGCCGGTCAGCTACACGACCTTCCAGCAGCGCGATCTCGGCGGCGACACCGCCGACCTGTTCAGGCGCACGGCCCGCGATGCGGTGGAACGCTTCAAGCCCGACGTGCTGCTGGTGGGCGCATCGTGCACCGGCGAGCTGATCCAGGACGACCCGGCAGGATTGTCGCGCGGATTGTCCGTGCCCGTGATCCCGCTCGAGCTCCCGTCCTACCAGCGCAAGGAGAACTGGGGCGCCGCCGAAACCTTCTACCAGCTCGTGCGCACATGCGCGGGCGGCGAGCGGACACCACGCGACGGCCGCGCTCCTTCGTGCAACCTGCTCGGACCGACCGCGCTCGGCTTCCGCAACCGCGACGACGTCCGCGAGATAAGAGGCCTCCTGGAGCGGTTGGGCATCACCGTCAACGTCGTCGCACCTTTGGGTGCGACGGTCGCCGATCTCGCGCGCCTCGGCGAGGCCGACGTCAACATCGTTCTCTATCCCGAGATTGCCGACACCGCGGCCCGCTGGCTGGAGCGCCAGTTCGGGCAGCCGTCGGTGCGCACCGTGCCGATCGGCGTTGGTGCCACGCGTGATTTCATCGCCGCCGTCTGCCGGGCCACCGGCATCGCAGTCCCCGAGGACGATGATCCCGGTAACCTGCCCTGGTACTCCCGCTCGGTGGACGCAACCTACCTCACCGGCAAGCGGGTCTTCGTGTTCGGCGATGCGACGCATGCCATCGCTGCCGCCCGCGTGGCGGCCGACGAGCTCGGTTTCGAGGTCGTGGGCCTCGGGACCTATTCGCGCGAGTTCGCACGAGACGTGCGTGAAGCAGCTTCACGCCATGGACTCGAGGCGCTGATCAGCGACGACTATCTCGAGGTCGAGGCGCGCATAACCGCACTCGAACCCGATCTGGTGCTCGGCACGCAGATGGAACGGCATATCGCCAAACGGCTGGGTATTCCATGTGCGGTGATTTCCTCGCCCGTGCACGTGCAGGATTTCCCCGCGCGCTATTCGCCGCAGATGGGCTTCGAAGGTGCGAACGTGCTGTTCGACACCTGGGTGCACCCGTTGATGATGGGTCTGGAGGAACATCTGCTCTCGATGTTTCGCGAGGACAGCGAATTCGGCGAAGGACAGGCGCCGTCGCATCTTGGGCATGCGCCCGCGCCGGTTCTCGAGCCGGTCGCGGCCGAAAGCGTGTCGTGGCTGCAGGATGCAGAAGCCGAACTCAGGCGCGTGCCCGTGTTCGTGCGCGGCAAGGCGAGACGGAATACTGAACGGTTCGCACGCGAGCGCGGCATCGTGACCATCAGCGTGCAAACGCTCTATGAGGCGAAGGCCTACCATGCACGCTGACCATACACCGGTCCGGGTCGTCATCGTGACGATGGACAGCTATCTGGCGCGCGCTGCCGCGACCGCGCGGGACAGCATCCGCCGCGAACTTCCCGGTCTCGAACTCGTGCTTCACGCAGCCGACGAGTGGGGACAGGACGACAACGCGCTCAAGGCGTGTCAAGAAGACATCGCGAGGGGCGACATCGTGATCGCCGCAATGCTGTTCCTCGATCCCCACGTCAAGGCAGTGCTGCCGGCGCTGCAAGCACGACGCAACGCCTGCGATGCGATGGTCTGCATGATGTCGGCGGGCGAAATCACCCGCCTGACCCGCGTGGGCAAGTTCGACATGTCGGCCGAAGCAAGCGGCGCGATGGCGATGCTCAAGCGGCTTCGCGGCAACCGTAAGCCGGGTGTGTCGACCAGCGGCCGCGACCAGATGAAGATGCTCAAGCGGCTGCCAAAGCTGCTGAAGTTCATCCCCGGCGCCGCACAGGACGCACGGTCCTATTTCCTGTCGCTTCAATACTGGCTCGGTGGCTCGGAGGACAATCTTGCCGGCCTCGTCCGCCTGCTGATCGGACGCTATGCGGCGGGAGAACGGCGCGATTCCACGGCCTCCGTCCGGTCCCCGCCGCCCCCGGTCGAATATCCCGAGGTGGGCGTCTACCACCCCGCGATCCCGGGCCGGATCGGATCGTCACTCTCCGCAATGCCACGAGCCGCCGACGGTCAGTCGGAAGGCACCGTGGGGCTGCTTCTGCTCCGCTCCTACGTGCTGGCCGGCAACGCCGCCCACTACGACGGCGTCATCGAAGCGCTGGAAGCCCGCGGATTGCACGTGGTGCCGGCATTCGCGTCCGGGCTCGACGCACGTCCGGCGATCGACGAGTTCTTCATGGCCGACGGCGCACCCGCGATCGACGCGCTGGTCTCGCTGACCGGATTCTCGCTCGTCGGCGGCCCAGCCTACAATGACGCACACGCCGCCGAGGAGATCCTCGGCCGCCTCGACGTCCCTTACATCCTCGCCCATCCGGTCGAGTTCCAGACCATCGAGCAATGGGAGAGCGACGCGCGTGGCCTGATGCCGGTCGAGGCGGCAATGATGGTTGCCATCCCGGAACTCGACGGTGCGATCTGGCCGATGACGTTCGGCGGCCGCTCCAGCCTGAGCGGCGCCGAAGAGTCTCATCGCCGGCAGATGGTCTCCCATCCGGAGCGCGCCGCCACCCTCGCCGCGCGCGTCGCACGTCTCGTGGCGCTACGTCGCTCCGAGCGAGCCGAGCGGCGCGTCGGCGTCGTCCTGTTCAACTTCCCTCCCAATGGGGGCGCCACGGGTACGGCTGCCTACCTGTCGGTCTTCGAGTCGCTGCACCGTACGATGATCGCCATGGCCGACGCGGGCTATCGGGTCGACATCCCCGATAGTGTTGCAGCCTTGCGAGCGCGCGTGCTTGAAGGCAACGCGGAGCGCACCGGTGCGGCGGCCAACGTCGCCGCCCGCATCCCAGCAAGCGATCATGTCAGGCGCGAACGGCATCTGGCTGAAATCGAGAGCGTCTGGGGCGCCGCACCCGGCCGCCAGAACAGCGACGGCACCAACATCCAGATCCTCGGTGAACGGTTCGGCAACGTGTTCGTCGGCATCCAGCCGGCCTTCGGCTACGAAGGTGATCCGATGCGGCTTCTGTTCGAGCACGGTTTCGCACCCACCCATGCCTTCTCGGCCTTCTATCGTTGGCTGCGCGAGGACTTTGCGGCACACGCGGTGCTGCATTTCGGAACTCATGGTGCCCTCGAATTCATGCCTGGTAAGCACGCTGGTCTGTCGGCTGCCTGCTGGCCGGACAGGTTGATCGGCGACTTGCCGAACATCTATCTTTATGCGGCGAACAATCCCTCGGAGGGCGCTCTCGCCAAGCGTCGCACCGGTGCGACGCTCGTCAGCCACATGACGCCGCCGCTCGCCAGCGCAGGTCTCTACCGTGGCCTGCAGGATCTCAAGAGTTCGATCGATCGCTGGCGTGGACTTGAACCAGACGCCGACGATGATCAGCGCGCCTCGCTGGCTGAACTGATCCAGGCACAGGCAGCCTTGGTCGAACTCTCGTCGGCCGGGCCGGCATGGGTCCTGACTGAAGCGGAAAGCCAGATCGATCGGCTGCGGGCTTCATTGCTGGAGCTCGAATACTCACTGATCCCGCACGGGCTGCACATCGTCGGCGTGCCGCCTTCCGCAGCGGCCCGTGCCGAGATGCTCGATGCGGCAGGCGTCGACGATCCCGTCCGGCGCGCGGAGCTCGATGCGGGAATGGGAACCGACTACGAGCTGCCCGCGATCCTGCATGCTCTCGACGGAGGCTATCTGAGGCCAGCCCCGGGCGGCGACGTGCTGCGCAATCCGGAAGTCCTGCCGACAGGCCGCAATCTTCACGGCCTCGATCCGTTCCGCATCCCGAGCGCGTTTGCGGTGCAGGACGGCGCCAGACAGGCGGACCGGCTTCTGGCACGGCACCAGGCCGATGCCGGCAAGTTGCCAGAGACGGTTGCCATGGTGCTCTGGGGCACCGACAACCTCAAGACCGAGGGCGGCCCGATCGCACAGGCCTTGTGGCTGCTGGGCGCCGAGCCGCGACGCGACAGCTACGGACGACTGGCCGGCGCCCAATTGATCCCTCTCGATCGGCTCGGACGGCCGCGCATCGACGTGGTCATCACGCTGTCCGGCATTTTCCGCGATCTGCTGCCGATGCAGACCTCCTTGCTGGCGGAGGCGGCGTTGCTCGCGGCAAGCGCGGACGAGCCTACCGAGATGAACCATGTCCGTGGCCACACGCTCGCCTTCGTGGCGCAGCACGGCGGCGATCTGGAAACCGCCGCCTTGCGCGTTTTCGGGAACGCCGCGGATGCCTACGGCGCCAACGTCAACAGCCTGGTCGACGCCGGCGGCTGGTCCGACGAGGACGAGCTGGCGGATGCCTTCGTCAAGCGCAAGGGCTTCGCTTATGGCGTCGGCGGACATGCGGTGCGTCAGGACAAGGTGCTGACGAGCGTGCTTCGTCATGTCGACGTCGCCTACCAGAACCTCGACTCGGTCGAGTTGGGCGTCACCACCGTCGACCATTATTTTGATACCCTCGGCGGCATCGCCCGTGCCGTGAAGCGCGAACGCAACGGTGCCGCGGCCGACATCTATATCGGCGATCAGACAAGGGGCGACGGCACCGTCCGCTCGCTGTCCGAGCAGGTCACGCTGGAAGCACGGACACGTTCGCTGAACCCGAAATGGTACGAAGCCCTGCTCGAGCACGGCTACGAGGGTGTCCGCCAGATCGAGGCGCAGGTGACCAACACGCTCGGCTGGTCGGCAACCACCGGCCAGGTCGCACCGTGGATCTATCAGGAGCTCAGCGAGACCTTCATGCTCGAGCCCGAAATGCGGGAGCGCATGGCAGCACTCAATCCGGCGGCATCGGCGAAGATCGCGAACCGTCTCCTCGAGGCCTGCGAGCGGCGCTACTGGGCGCCGGACGCCTCGACACTGGAAAAACTGAAGCGCGCCGGCGAGGCGATCGAGGATCGGCTCGAAGGCTTGATAGGAGTGGCCGCATGACGATCACGACAAAGATACCGGCGCTGCCGGAGGCGCTGCGTCGCGCGTCCGCTTGCGGAACCTGCGAGGACGGCGAGGGCAGCGTGCAGGTCAAGATCGACGCGCCCAAGAAGTCGGGCGCGGCGAAGGTGTTCGCGGTGTACGGCAAGGGCGGTATCGGCAAGAGCACGACCTCGTCGAACCTGTCGCTCGCCTTCGCGCGGCTCGGGCGGCGGGTGCTGCAGATCGGCTGCGATCCTAAGCACGACAGCACTTTCACGCTGACCAAGCGCCTGATCCCGACCGTGATCGACGTGCTGGAAAGTGTCGATTTCCATCCCGAGGAGTTGCGGCCGGAGGATTTCCTGGTCGAGGGCACCGGTGGCGTGATGTGCGTCGAAGCGGGCGGCCCGCCGGCAGGAACCGGATGCGGCGGCTACGTGGTGGGTCAGACGGTCAAGCTGCTGCGCGAGCATCATCTGCTCGAGGACACCGACGTGGTGATCTTCGACGTGCTCGGCGATGTGGTGTGCGGCGGCTTCGCCGCACCGCTGCAGCACGCCGACCAGGCGCTCATCGTGACCGCAAACGATTTCGACAGCATCTTTGCTATGAACCGGATCGTGGCCGCGATCGAAGCCAAGGCGCGCAACTACGACGTCCGGCTGGGCGGCGTGATCGTCAACCGGAGCGACGACACCGACCAGGTCGACAAGTACAACGAGGCGGCGGGTCTGAGCACGCTGGCACATTTCCCCAGCCTGGACGCGATCAGGCGTTCTCGTCTGAAGAAATCGACCGTCTTCGAGATGGAAGAGACTCCGGAGATCGCAGCGGTCCAGGCGGAATATCTGCGCTTGGCCGCGACATTGTGGACCGGGACACCGTCGCTCGAAGGCAAATCGCTTCGCGACCGCGACATTTTCGAGCTGCTCGGTTTTGAATGATGATTGCCTACGAGCAACGCCGAGGCGAGCTTGCGACATACTTCGACCGGACCGCGGTCGAGGCCTGGAAGCGATTGACCTCGGACGCGCCGCTCGGACGCATCCGCGCCTCGGTGCGCGCCGGGCGCGACCGGATGCGCACGACGCTGCTCGACTGGCTGCCGGATGATCTGCGCGGCTGCCGTGTGCTCGACGCGGGATGCGGGACCGGCGCCGCATCCGTCGAACTGGCGCGGCGCGGCGCGGATGTCGTGGCCGTCGATCTCTCTCCCAAGCTGCTTGACCTCGCGCGCGAGCGCCGGCCCGCCGGCCTGGCGGGGTCAATCACGTTCATCGCTGGTGACATGCTCTCGGCCGGCGACGGCCGGTTCGATCACGCGCTGGCCATGGACTCGCTGATCCATTATCCGCAGGACGTTCTTTTCGCCACGCTCGAGCGGTTGCTGTCGCGTGTGGCGCGTTCGGCAGTCTTCACCTTCGCGCCCCGGACCCCGCTCCTGGCCGCGATGCACACGGTCGGGCGCGCGTTCCCGCGCGGCGACCGGGCACCTGCCATCGAGCCGATCTCGCAGCATACGCTCACCAGCCGGCTCGGCATCTTTTCCGACTGGAAGATGGGCCGCATGCGACGCGTTTCGGGCGGGTTCTACACCAGCCAGGCGCTGGAGCTGATCCGGTGACGGGGACGAGCGCGGGACCCGGGGCCTCAAAAGTCGCCCGCCGCTGGAACCGGATCGGCCTGCGCTATCTGCCGATCGCCGATGCCGTGTCGACCGAGTTGCCGCTGTCGCGCCTGCTACGTCTGTCGCTGTTCCAGATTTCGGTCGGCATGGCAGTGGCACTTGTCGTCGGCACGCTCAACCGGGTGATGATCGTCGAACTCGGCGTCCCCGCCCGGCTCGTCGCGATCATGGTCGCCTTGCCGCTCGTCTTCTCGCCGGCACGGGCGGTGATCGGATTTCGATCCGATACGCATCGATCCGCGCTCGGTTGGCGGCGGGTGCCCTATCTGTGGATCGGCACGATGCTGCAGTTCGGCGGCTTGGCGATCATGCCGTTCGCGCTCCTTCTCCTGTCGGGCTACCACACCGGGCACGCGCCGCCTTTTGCCGGACCATTCGCTGCGGGTTTCGCGTTCCTGCTGATCGGCGCGGGCCTGCACACGGTCCAGACCGTGGGCTTGGCACTCGCCACAGACATCGCCCCGGTGCGCTCACGGCCGCAGGTGGTCACCGTGATGTGCCTGATGCTGCTCGTGGGCGTGCTCACGAGCGCCCTGGTGTTCGGCGCGCTGCTCGCCCGGTTCAGCGAGCTCCGGTTGATCCAGGTCGTCCAGGGCGCCGCCGTCGTGACAGTCCTGCTCAACGGGATCGCGCTCTGGAAGCAGGAGCCGCGCTTGGTGGTGTTGGTGGGGTCCGAGCCCAAGCGCTTCTCCCAGTCGTGGCGTGCGCTGATGGCCGAGACCCAGGGCCGCCGGCGCCTGCTTGCTGTGGGCATGGGAACGATCGCGTTCAGCCTGCAGGACGTGCTGCTCGAGCCGTATGGCGGCCAGGTCCTCGGGTTGCCGGTGGGCGAGACGACCGCGCTGACGGCGCTGTTGGCCGCCGGTGGTCTCTGCGGCTTTGCCCTATCCGGACGCGCGCTCGGGCGCGGCTTCGATCGCTACCGGCTGGCGGCACTCGGCGTGCTCTCGGGACTGATCGCCTTCATGTCCGTCATGCTCGCGGCCCCGATCCAGTCGAGCGCGATGTTCGCCGCCGGTACGGCTTGCATCGGCTTTGGCGGCGCGCTGTTCCTGGTCGGGACGCTGTCGGGGGCAATGGATCGACGCGACGGAAGCTCGGTCGGCCTGGCGCTCGGCCAATGGGGCGCGGTGCAGGCCTTCGCGGCCGGCTCCGCCATCGCCGCTGGCGGGATGCTCCGCGACGCGGTCGGGACGTTCGCCTCAAGAGGCGGCCTCGGCCCGGTGATGACGGGACCCGCGACCGGCTACGAAGCCGTCTACGGGCTCGAGGTGATGTTGCTGTTCGCGACCCTGATCGTTCTGGGGCCGCTGGTTCGTTTCGCGTCCGCTGAGCCCGCACTCGGCCGCGCGATGTCGATTGAAGGGGCACGGTCATGAGTTTCTGGGGCAGCCACAACTATGTCGATGCGGCGCAGCTCACGCTCTATGCGTTCTGGATCTTCTTTGCCGGGCTCGTCGTCTACCTGCAGCGAGAATCGAAACGCGAAGGATTTCCACTGGTCTCGGAAGTCGATCCGTTCGTCAATCGACTTTCAGGGGACGCCTGGCCGCACACACCCGAGCCGAAGATGTTCCGGATGATGGACGGGGCGGTGATGATGGTGCCGCCCGGCCAGCAGCCGCGCTTCGTAGAAGGTGCCCGGCCGATCGCATCATTTCCGGGCGCCCCTCTCGAGCCGACCGGCAATCCGCTCGTGGACGGCATCGGGCCGGCCTCGTGGTGCTATCGGATCGACGAGCCCGAGGTGGATGCCGACGGCAGCTTCAAGATCCTGCCGCTGCGCGCCGAGCCGACCTTGCAGCTGCATCCGAACTCGCCGGATCCGCGCGGCTTTCCCGTCGTCGGCGCCGACGGACTGACCGCGGGCACGGTCATCGACATCTGGGTCGATGCGCTGGAGGAGGCCGTTCTCTATCTTGAGGTCGCGCTGACGGTGCTGGGCGCGGAGGGCCAGCACGTGCTCGTCCCGAGCCGGTTCGTGCAGTATCGCCGTCGCCTCGGTCTGGTGAAGGTGCGGTCGATCACCGCGGCGCAATTCGCGCAGGTGCCACGCCTGCGTCACCCTGAGCGGATCACGCCACGCGAAGAGGACAAGCTGGTCGGCTATTTCGGTGGCGGCAACCTGTTTGCACTGCCCGGCCGCAGCGGGCCGCTGCTGTGAGCGCGCGGCTCCGAGTCGTCCGCGACCCGACCCTGCCGGGCCGCCGACCGCACGGTTTGCCCGGACCGCTCCCGAGTGCCGAGACCCTGCTGTGGCAAGGCGCGCCGGCTTGGCGCGGTGTCGCCAGACATGTAATGCATGTCCGTTCGGTGACGATCTATTTCGGCATCCTCGTCGCGATCTGCACGTCGCGCGCCTTGATCGAGCAGACAGGTGCGATGTGGTTCTCTCTAGCGGCCCTGCTGTTGCTCGGCGGCCTTGCGATGGGCTTGCTGGTTGCCTTCGCGGTGATGATCGCGCGTACCACCGTCTACACCCTGACGGACCGGCGCATCGTGCTCCGGATCGGCATCGCGCTGACCGCAAGCCTCAATCTGCCGTTCCGTCAGATCGAGCAGGCCTCGGTGCGGCTCCGTGCCGACGGGAGCGGCGATATCGCGCTTGTGATGAGTGGTCAGACGCGGATCGGATGGCTGCAGCTCTGGCCACATGTGCGGCCGTGGCGAACACAGCGCGTGCAGCCGATGATGCGTTGCCTGCCCGGTGCGGCACGGGTCGCCGACATGCTGTCGATCCAACTTGCACGCAGCCTCGAGACGGCAGGGGACCAGGACGTAAGAATTCCTGCGGCGACCCAGGATGCGCCGCTGATGGCGACAGGAGCATGACCTGATGAGCGCCACGACCCAGCACCACGTCGCGCGGACGACCGGACCACAACGGCGCTATGAACCCTCACCCGCCAAGCGTGCCCGTCCGCGAGTGCCGCTTCCGCCCTTGATCGCGCTCGGGATGTTCGGGATGGTGGGTCTTCTTGCCCTCCTGCCGCCGAAGCCGGATGATGGTGCGCGTGCGATCGCACACCGGTCACTGCGGGTCTCGACGTCGGTCGATGAGTCGATCGTTATTCGTAATGTCGCCGATGGCGCAGTGCTCGAACGCATTTCCGGCCAGACCGAGAGCTTCGTTCGCGGCGTCTTCCACAGTCTCGACCGGCTTCGGCGCGCTCATCATGTCGCGGCAGGCACGCCCTACGGATTGGCCGAGCTTTCTGACGGACGTCTCGTGCTGCAGGACCCATCGACCGCGACTAGGATCGATCTCGAGGGTTTTGGACCCGGAAATGCCAGCCAGTTCACGGCCCTGCTGGGATTGCCAGCCCTGAAGGCCGCACCCTGATGGCGCGTGCTGTCGAAGGGCATTGCGTGGTCGACATCGAGCAGTCGCCTGAGAGCTTCCACGCCTACTCCGCACCGGAAGATATCCAGATCGAGGCTGGCGACATCGTCGTGATCGATAACCCGCCGCTGTCGATCGGCTACAACGAGAAGCTGGCGCGGGAATGCCGGATGACCGTGCGGCGGGCGGGTTTCTTGCGTCGCACTTGGACCAAGGCCATCGCTGTGTTTGCGTTGACGCAGTTGTACGAAGTAGGGTTCGAAGCGGAGGACGCATGATGAACGCTGTCACCGAGCCTGCCGCGCCTGGCAAGATGACGAACGCGAGCACGGAGGCGGCACGCGAGGACACCGTCCTCAGTCCCCGGTTCTATACGACCGACTATGACTACATGAATGGTCTGGACGTCTCCCTGGTACGGGCCGAGTGGGACGCGCTCGTTGCCGAGATGGAACGCGATCCGAACCGTGGACATTTCATCCGGGACGAGCGGTTCGACGTCGACTTCTCAGGCCTCGAGCCGGAGCTGAGGCGCGAATTGCTCGATTTCATGATCAGCTCCGTGACCGCCGAGTTCTCCGGCTGCGTCCTCTACGCCGAAATCAAGAAGCGGATCACTAATCCGGACGTCAAGGCGCTGTTTACGTTCATGACTCGCGACGAGGCGCGTCATGCGGGCTTCATCAATGATAGCCTCAAGGATTTCGGTGTGGGAGTCGATCTTGGATTCCTGGCGAGAGCGAAGAAATACACTTACTTCAAACCCAAGTTCGTCTTCTACGCGACCTACCTCTCCGAAAAGATCGGCTACGCTCGCTACATCACCATCTTCCGGCATTTGCAGCGCAATCCGGAACGTCAAATCCACCCCATCTTTTCGTGGTTCGAGCAATGGTGCAATGACGAGTTCCGGCATGGCGAGGCTTTCGCGCTGCTGATGCGATCGGATCCAAAACTATTGCGAGGCATTAACGTCCTCTGGATCCGCTTCTTCCTGCTGGCGGTGTTCGCGACGATGTACGTGCGCGATCATGCGCGGCCCGTCTTCCACGCGGCGCTCGGCGTCGATCCGACCGCATACGATTACACCGTCTTCCAAATCACCCAGGAGATCGCGAGTCAGGTGTTCCCGGTCTCGCTGCCGATCGACGATCCACGATTCCGATCAGGCCTCGAGCACATGCGTCGGACGGCCGTCGCGATCGGCGCCGCCAAGAAGCGCGGCGGCGTCTTCGGCGGGCTCGCAGGGTTGGCCCTCTCGGCGCGGGCCGCCGCGATCTTCGCGCGCCTCTATCTTCTGCCCGTCCGCCGCCAGGCACTGCCGGCCAACGTGCGCTTGCAGCCGGCCTGGTAGGTCAGGAACGATCATGATCCTGTATGGCTTCCCGACCCTCTTTGCCCTGTTCGCTTGGTGGTTCAGCACCGGCGCGATCATGTATCTCGACGGCCTGCCGCGTCGAACCTTCAAGTGGAGCATCATCGGCGCGAGCGTGCTCGCCGTGTTGTCGCTGTGGGCCACCGCCGCCACCAGGAATGACACCTCGATCCGGGCGGCCTATGCCGCCTTCACCTATGGCCTGCTGGCATGGGGCTGGCAGGAAATCAGCTTCTATATGGGCTATGTGACCGGCCCGCGGCGCGCGCCCTGCCCGGAAGGTTGCGGCGGCTGGAAGCATTTCGGCCATGCGGTCCAGACCAGCCTCTGGCACGAGCTGGCGATCATCGCGTCGGCCATTGCGATCACCGCTGCGGCCTGGCACGGACCAAACCAGATCGCAGTGTGGACCTTCATGGTGCTCTGGTGGATGCACCAGAGCGCGAAGCTGAACGTGTTTCTCGGGGTGCGGAACCTCAACGAGGAGTTCCTCCCAGAGCATCTGCAGTTCCTTCGGTCGTTCCTGACCAAGAAGCCGATGAACCTCCTGTTCCCGTTCTCGATCACGATCTCGACGGTAATCCTGGTCCGGCTGGTACAGGCGGCAGTGGCCCCGCACGCGACGCGTTTCGATCGAGCAGGCTTCTGCTTCCTGTCGGTGCTGATGGCGCTCGCGGTGCTGGAGCACTGGCTGCTGGTGCTGCCGCTGCCAGCGGCGAAACTGTGGGGCTGGAGCCTCTCGTCGCGAAAGACGCAGACGCCCTTCGATGTCGAGATCGTCTCCGGTTTCCTGGGGGCCGGCAAGACCACGTTCATGCGACGGCGGCTCGCGGCCGCCGGCCCGCGCACGGTCGTGCTGGTCAATGATTTCGCATCCGTCGGCATCGATGGTTCGCTGCTTCAGGGACAAGGCGCGGACGTGGTCGAACTTCCGAACGGCTGCATCTGCTGCTCGCTCCGCAAGGACTTGGCGCAGCAGCTCGCGGCGATGGCGGCGACTTATGCGCCGGAGCGCGTGCTGATCGAACCGAGCGGTGTCGCCGACCTCGCCTCGCTGCTGGCAACGCTGAACGATCCGTCCCTCAGGCCGATGCTCCGCTCACAGGCCGTGACGACGATTGTCGACGCCGGTTCCTTCCTGCACGATTACGCGCATACCAGGCCGTTGCTTGAAGCACAGGTGCGCCTCGCTTCGGTGCTGGTCATCAACAAGGCGGATCTTGCGACCGGCGCCGACCTGATGATGATCGAGACCACGTTGCGGACCCTGAACGCGATCGCGCCGATCCTGCCGGCCACCTACGGGATCGCGGCCGCCGGCCCGATCATCTCCGTCCGGGCCGTCCATGCGCCGGTCGCAACTGTGCCAGACCTCGATCACCACCAAACGCATGACCACCGACCTGAGCACGGGCATGCACACGAGCATCCCGACATGGCCGCCTGGGACGCGCAACTCGACGGCGTTCTGCAGCCGGAGCGGCTGATTGCCGTTCTCGAGGACGTCGCGTCCGGACGCTTCGGTCGCGTCAAGCGGCTGAAGGGAGTCGCCCGAGCCGGAACCGGCTGGATTCGCTTCGACGTGGCAGGCGGCCGCCCTTCACTGTCGGCGTTCGCGCCTGGCCCGGACGAGATTGCGCGCGTGGTCGCGATCGGCCACGACGTCAATGGCTCGGCACTCGGCGCAGCCCTGCTCGCGACGTCCGACACGATGACGTGCGAAGCCGCTTGAACGATTGACCCACGGGAGAGTGCCACCATGAACTACGAAGACTTCTTCCGCAGTGAAATCGATGGGTTGAAGCGAAACGGCAACTATCGACACTTTGCCGAGCTGCAACGCATCGCCGGACAATTCCCGCTCGCGCGTCTGCGCGATGGTCGCGAAGTCACCGTATGGTGCGCCAACGACTACCTCGGCATGGGTCAGCATCCTGCCGTTCTCGCGGCCATGCATGAGGCGCTCGATCGTTACGGTGCCGGCGCAGGTGGCACCCGCAACATCTCCGGCACCCAGGCGTGTCACGTCGAGCTCGAGCACGCACTCGCGGAGCTTCACGGCAAACCGTCCGCGTTGCTGTTCAATTCCGGCTACATGTCGAACTGGGCGAGCCTCGGCACCCTCGCCGCGAAGATGCCAGGATGCGTGGTGCTGTCGGACGCGGCCAATCATGCCTCGATGATCGAGGGCATACGCCATAGCCGGTCGCGCTGCCTCGTCTTCGCGCACAGCGATCTCGCCGATCTCGAGCGCCGGTTGGCCTCATTGCCGCCCGAGACACCGAAAATCATCGCCTTCGAAAGCGTCTATTCGATGGATGGCGACATCGCACCGATCGCCTCGATCTGCGATCTCGCCGATCGTTACGGTGCGATGACATATCTTGATGAAGTCCACGCGGTGGGTCTCTATGGACCGCGCGGCGCCGGCATCGCGGCGCGCGAGGGCCTCTCGGATCGATTGACGCTGATCGAGGGAACGCTCGCCAAGGGCTTCGGCGTGATCGGCGGCTACGTTGCAGGTTCCGCCGCCCTGTGCGACTTCATCCGCTCGTTCGCTTCAGGGTTCATCTTCACCACCGCCTTGCCGCCGGCGATCGCGGCCGGTGCCTTGGCGGCGGTGCGCGTGCTCGCGAATGGCGATGCGCTGAGGGCCCGGCATCAGGAACGGGTCGCGCAGGTCCGCGCGGCGCTCGACGATGTCGGCGTCCCTCACCTGGTCAATCCAAGCCATATCGTCCCGGTCATCGTGGGCGATCCGATCAGGTGCAAGGCGATCACCGACCGGCTGCTGGCGCAGCATGCGATCTATGTCCAGCCGATCAATTATCCCACGGTGGCGCGCGGCACCGAGCGGCTGCGGATTACCCCGTCGCCCCTGCACAGTAATGCCGAGATCGCGCATCTCGCCGGCTCGTTGCAAGCGATCTGGTCGGAGCTGAGCCTCCGCCGCGCGGCGTGAACGCACCCTACCGTCCCGCCTCGACCCGAAGCTCGGGCCAGACGCGGCGCGTCTATCCCTTCAGCGCGATCGTCGGCCAGGACGAATTGACCTTGGCGTTGCTGCTCGCGTGCGTCGATCCGGGGATCGGCGGCGTCCTGGCGCTCGGCGATCGCGGCACTGGAAAATCAACGGCCGTGCGCGCGCTGGCAGGATTGCTGCCGCCGATCGATACGGTGCTCGACTGTCCCTATCATTGCGATCCCGCGGGAGACCTCGAAGCCTGCCCATCCTGCCGCATGTTGGCAGGGCCGCCATCGGGACGGACAATCCCGGTGCCGATGGTCGACCTTCCGCTCGGCACGACGGAGGACCGTCTGGTGGGGGCACTCGATCTCGAGCGCGCGCTGGCCGATGGCGTCAAGCAATTCGAGCCGGGTTTGCTGGCGCGCGCCAATCGGGGCTTTCTCTATGTCGACGAAGTGAACCTGCTCGAAGACCATCTTGTCGACCTGCTGCTCGATGCAGCCGCGTCCGGGGAAAACCTCGTCGAGCGCGAAGGTCTGAGTGTGCGCCACCCTGCCCGGTTCGTGCTGGTCGGAAGCGGCAATCCGGAAGAGGGCGATCTGCGGCCGCAATTGCTCGATCGCTTCGGTCTTGCGGTGGACGTCACGACGCCCTCGGTCCTGGCTGACCGTGTCGAGGTCCTGCGGCGCCGCGACTGGTTCGATCGCGATCCGACAGCGTTCCTCGACCGATGGGGGGATGCGGAACGGTCGCTGTCGACGCGGATCGTGGCCGGACGGGCACGATTGCTTGAGACAAAGCTGCCCGATGCGATGCTCGTGCGAGCCTCCGAACTCTGTCTGTCGCTCGGGACTGACGGCCTGCGCGGTGAGCTGACATTGCTGCGGGCGGCACGCGCTCTCGCCGCCTACGAGGGGGCCGATGCCGTTGCGGAGTCGCATCTGCGGCGGATCGCAGTGCCGTCGCTGCGGCATCGGTTGCGCCGGAACGTGCTTGACGAGGCCGGTGCCACACCACGCGTGGAGCGCGCAATCGCCGAGCTTTTCAGTGCTCCGTGACGGCGAAATCACGAGCGCAATCCCTGGCACCCCGCGCGGCCGCCCAGGCGATGTCATCGGGCAAAGCCCGTGGGATGTGGCCTGCCTGGTGGCGGCGCTCTTCCGCGCCGACCCGATCGGAACCGGCCTTCACCTGAAGGCGTCGCCCGGCCCGGTCCGAGACCGGTTTCTGGCGATGCTGCCGGCGTTCAGGCGTTGTCCATCCAGTATCTCCGACGAGCGGCTTTGGGGCGGCCTGGACCTGCCGGCAACGCTCGCGGTCGGACAAACGGTGACGGCGCGCGGGCTGCTGGCCGAGGCTGACGGCGGCGTCGTCGCGATCGGATCCGCCGAGCGCATGACTGCCGGCATGGCAGCGCGTCTCGGCGGGGTGCTGGATGAAGGCGAGGTCCTTGCCGAATGCTGCGGTGTGAGCTTGCGTCATCAGGCGCGGATCGGATTGCTGCTGCTCGACGAGGGGCTGGCGGATGATGCGCCACCGCCGGCTTCGCTCCTCGACCGGCTGGCGTTCCGCGTCGATCTTGACGCAATCAAATGCGACGAACCGACGCCCACGCCACTCGTCTCGACGGACGGACAGGTCGATGTCGGACCGGCGCTTGCCGAAGCCCTATGCGCGACGGCCGATGCGTTGGGGGTGTTCTCTGCGCGCGCCACGCTGCTGGCACTCCGGGTGACCAGGACGATTGCGACTCTCGAAGGCCGATCGGTGGCTGACGAGGCCGATGCCGCTCGCGCGGCGACGCTGGTTCTGGCCCATCGGGCGACACGCCGACCCCCGCCACCGGAAGCCAGCGAGGCGCAGGACGATCGGAGCGACGATCGCCGAGCCGACGATGAGTCGGGCGGCGAGACAAGCGACAACGACAGCCTGGAGTCCGACGGCAGCACCGATCCCGCCGAGACAATCCTTGCCGCCGCGATCGCGGCGCTGCCATCTGGCCTGCTCGACGCGGCGGGTGCTACGGTTGCGAATGGCCGGACTCCAGGGCGATGCGGTGCGTTACGCGGGCGCCCGTTGGGCGCACGCGCGGGTCGTCCCGGCGGAGGCGATCGCTTGGCGTTGATCGACACGCTACGTGCAGCGGCACCCTGGCAGCGTCTGCGGCCGAAGCGCGCCGGACGCAAGCTGGCGATCCGTGGGTCGGACCTGCACGTCCGGCGCTTCGAAGCCAGAAGTCGGACCACTATCATTTTCGTCGTCGACGCATCCGGTTCTGCGGCGATGAACCGCCTGGCCGAGGCGAAGGGCGCGGTCGAGCTCCTGTTGGCGGACTGCTATGTGCGGCGCGACCAGGTCGCCCTGATCACCTTCCGCGGACGAGGGGCGGAACTCCTGCTGCCGCCGAGCGGTGCGTTGGCAAGAGCGAGGCGTTGTCTCGCCTCAATGCCCGGCGGCGGAGGGACACCGCTGGCGGCCGGGCTGGACGCCGCCCTGACGCTGGCTTCCGCTCTGAGGCGCCGGGGTGAATCGCCTTTCGTCGTCGTGCTGACGGATGGAAAGGCCAACGTGGCGCGCGATGGAACGGCGGCCCGAAGCCAGGCAATGGCCGATGCGGCGGCGAGCGCATCAATGCTTCGAGCGGCCGGCATGAGATCGGTTGTCATCGACATCTCGCCACGACCGCAGGACGCGGCGAGAACCCTCGCCGCGTCCATGGGCGCGCGCGTGATGGCGCTGCCGCAGGCCGACGCCGCTTCTTTGTCGCGCGCCGTGCAGGCAACCGCGTGAACGGAGCACCGGTCTGGGACGTCGACGGGAGGGACTGGCCGAACCGGGCGTCAAGCCGATTCGTGCGCGCGGGCGGCCTCACATGGCACGTGCAAATGATGGGACTGCCGCTCTCGGTTGCCCCGGTGGCCCTGTTGCTGCACGGGACCGGAGCATCGACACATTCGTGGCGTCGACTCGCCCCCCTGCTCGCAACGCGCTTCACGGTGATCGCGCCGGATCTTCCCGGGCACGGCTTCACCGAAATGCCGCCGTCGACATCGATGTCGCTGCCCGGCATGGCCCGTGTCGTCACGACCCTCGTCAACGCTCTCGACGCAGGTCCCGCAATCATCGTTGGACACTCGGCTGGCGCTGCCATCGCGGTGCGGATGGCGATCGATGAACGGGTCGATCCGCTTGCGCTCATCAGCATCAATGGTGCGTTGATGAAACTGGAGGGGCCGAGCACCTTCCTTTTTCCGGCGGTCGCGCGGATGCTGGCGATGACGCAAATAGCCCCACGGCTGTTCGCGATGCAGGCGAGCGGCCGCGGGATGGTCGAGCGTCTGCTCGCCGGCACCGGGTCACGGATCGATCCCGTCGATGCGCGCCTTTACGCCCGTCTGCTCGCGCGGCCGGGACATGTCGCGGGAGCACTGCGAATGATGGCGAGCTGGGATCTGTCCTCGCTCGAGCTCGAGCGGCTCAATGTGCCGCTGACGCTGATGGTGGGTTCAAACGACCGGATGATCCGGCCGGATGGAAGCGTGCGTGCGGCCGCGCGCTCGCCGGATGCGCGTATCGTGACGCTTCCCGGTCTCGGTCATCTGGCGCACGAGGAGGATCCGGCAACCGTTGCGCGGCTGATCGTGAAGGCCGCCGAGATGGCTGGCGTGCGTTTCGACACCCACGCAGCGCCAACCAAAGAGCCCGCGGAGCAGGATGTCGCATGAGAGCGCTGTTCGCCAACGGCAGGATCATCGATGCGATCCTCGGCCTGGTGGCGGTCGAGGCAGTTTCACTCTCGATCCTCCATAGGGCCACGGGTCGGGGCATCAGGCCCGCAGCCCTGCTGTGCAATCTCTTCGCCGGTTCGTTCCTGCTCGGTGCATTGCGCGGCGGCCTCCGCCGGTCGGCACCCGGTTTCATCGGCCTGGCGCTCGCGCTGGCCGGCGTCGCTCATCTGGTGGATCTTCGGCTACGATGGGGACGCGCATGATCGAGCGGCGCGACCTTCTCGCATGCCGCAGGACAATGCGGACGGGATCCAGATCGTTCTTCGCGGCCTCCCGATTGCTGCCACGCCGGATCCGGATACCAGCGACGGCCCTCTACGCGTTCTGCCGGGCCGCCGATGACGCAGTAGACCTTGGCGGCGAGGACGCCGCGATCGCGGCGCTCCAGACCCGGCTTGATGCTGTCTACGCGGGGCGGCCGGTCGAAATGGTCGATCGTGCGCTGAGCGCGGTGGTTCAGGCACACGAGGTGCCGCGCCCGCTGCTCGATCATCTGCTCGAAGGCTTCATGTGGGACGTCGAAGGACGGCGCTACGAAGACCTGGCCGGGCTGATCGATTACGCGAGACGAGTAGCTGGATCCGTGGGCGAAATGATGGCGCTGATTATGGGCGTCCGCGCCCCGGTCGCGCTGACCGCGGCGTCGGACCTCGGCTGCGCGATGCAGTTGACCAACATTGCTCGTGACGTGGGCGACGATGCGCGGGCCGGCCGCCTCTATCTGCCGCTTGGCTGGCTTCGGGACGCTTGTGTCGATCCCGAGGCCTGGCTTGCAGCACCATCGTTCGATTCCGCGATCGCCGCCGTCGTGCAACGCCTGCTCGATGAGGCTGAGAGTCTCTACGCTCGCGCCGAACCGGGTTTCGTCTTCCTGCCCGGACGCTGTCGTTCGGCGGTCCGAGCGGCAGCGGGCTTGTACGAGGCCATCGGCGTAGAGGTGGCGCGGCGGCGTTACGACTCGGTTTCGTCTCGGGCCGTCGTCCCATCCGGACGCAAGCTGCTTGTGCTTGCGAGGAGCCTGACGAGCGGACGTCAGACGATCTGGGAACGCATCGATGACCGGATCGGCTGGACGCTGGAGTTGTTCGCCCGGATCGAGGACGAAAGGAAGGCGCGCGGCATGCGGAATGGCAGCATGAGCTGTGTCGGGAGCGACGAGAACCGATCCAGATCGACACTCTCGTGCATGGCCTCCACCGGACTGCCGAACAGCCGGGTCGCGAGCGTCGAGCGGGCGTAGAAGGGCGCGTCGACCAGGGTGCGGGTGACATGCGCCTCGCCTTCGGCACGCGTGGTGCGCGCGACGCGCCAGCGGCTTGGCGGCAGGGCGACCGGCGGCGGGGCGACGAAGGTCTCGACCTCGGACCCCCGAACTCGAAGGGCGATCCCTCGTTCGGGCCCATGCCGCGGGACCGTGTGGTAGAGAACCGCGGCGCTTCCGTCCGCCAGTGTCGCACGCGACCAATCCCATCGATGGAAGCCGGCTTCGAGGGATTCGTCACCGTCGTTGCTGTCGAGGTAGCCGGTGCCGCGCCAGCGAGAGACGGGCCGTTCGAGATCGACCTCGACGCGGGCGCTCGGCGAGATCGGGCACCAGCGGTGTCGGCCCTCATTGTCGATCCGTTCGGCGTGGCCGGTCAGCGCGTTCGGCCGAACGCGGACCTCACCACGAATCGGGCGCGGGATCGGTGCACCGGTTTCGTCGATACGAAAGACCAGGACCTCGCCGTCCCAATCGACACGGCTGCGGCCGATCGACAGGCTCGTCGACGTCCGGCTGGCCTCATTACGCTCGGTCATCGACCAGGCCGACGGTCGTCCGTAAAGGGCGACATTGAGCGCGCAATGGCGGAGCGGATCGGTGCGTCCGTGTCGGCGGGCCCAGCGGTAGTAGGGGGAGAAGACGCTGCCCAGAAAAGCGATCAGGGTGATCCCGTGCCGCCCGTCGTCGCTGAGCGCGTCGACATACCACCAAGCATAGCCGTCCGGCGCGATCGGGCCGTCGAATCGAGGTCCGCGATCAGCGCCGACGCCGCCAGACGTCCGGATAGTGCTGCCATTGGAATCCCCGGTCCCGGATGGGTGCTGCCGCCCGCCAGATAGAGGCCCGAAAGACCGGTCCTCGCGGACGGACGACGGAAAGAGGCGGCCCAGCCATGTGCCGCCGCGCCGTAGAGCGCACCGCCCGTTGCCGGGTAAAGGGTCTCCCAGCCTGTCGGACCGGTGGTCCTCGATCTGGTCAGGTCGAGCGTCAGGCCGCAGCGGCAAAGTTGCTGCAGGGTCCGGTCCTGGCATCGGTCGATCTCCGTCTGGGTCGGGTGGCCGGCGTCGCCGGTGGCGGGCGCGTTGACGAGCACGAGAAGCCGCTCGAGGCCAGCGGCAGCCAGCGCACGATCCGCGCGGTCCTGCGCGCAGAGATAGACGGTCGGCTCGGCCGGAAGGCGCCCGGCGCGAAGATCGTCGAATTCAGCACGGTAGTTCCGGCTGAAGACGACATTATGGTGAAGCAGCGGGAAGCCCTGGGGGCTTGCGACGGCGGCCCAGGTAATCGCGGAGAGAGAGCGGCTGGACGGCTTCAATGGGCGCATCGCGGCACGCGAGCCGAACACTCCGATGGCGACCGCGTTGGCGTCGGCATTGCAGATGACAGCGTCAGCCTCGATGTGCTCACCGTCCGCAAGAGTGACGCCGGTTGCTCGGGCGGCGTGGGTGATCGCGATAACTTGGGAGCCATAGCGGAAGGTGACGCCTTGTCGGCCAGCAAGGTCGCCGAGGGCCTGCGCCAATTTGTGCATGCCTCCCTCCACCCGCCAGACGCCCTGACTTTCGAGGTGGGCGACCAGCATGAGGGTGGCCGGGGCCTCGTAAGGCGACGAACCACAGTATGTGGCGTAACGAGCGAAGAGCTGGCACAGGCGCGGATCCCGGAAATGCTCCGAAAGGGCATGTGCCAGGGTCGTGAAGGGGCTGATGCCGGCGAGCGCGCGAGGCCCAGCGCGCGCCGTCAGGCCGGCGATACCAGGGCGTTGGGCCCGGATGAAGCCCAGCTCGAGCGTCTGCCAGATCCGCTCCGCACGTGCGGCAAACGCCAGGAAGCCGCGCCCCTCGTTGGCGCCGGCGAAGCTTGCGATGGCGTCAGCCGAACGGGCCCGGTCAGCGTAGAGATCGAGGATCGCGCCATCCCATGTGTGGCGGGCAAGCGTGCTGGCCGGGACCAGATGCACGTGTTCGGCGAGGTTGTCGCCCGCATCGTTGAACAACGCCTCGAAGACCGGCTTCATCGTGAGCACGGTGGGTCCTGCGTCGATGTTCGCGTCGCCGACAGCAAGTTGACGCATCTTGCCGCCCGGAACCGCCTGCCGCTCGACGAGAGTGACCCGTAGGCCGCGCGCGGCAAGGAGAATAGCGGCGGAAAGTCCACCGATCCCGGCCCCTATAACCGCGACATGGACGGCCATGCGAGCCTCGAAGAATGAGTGTTGACGCGACTGTCACGTAAGGCTGACACTCGCGCCTGACAAGTCAGGCTGACACAGGGGGCCTCACGTGGACGGTTGGGTTCGGATCGAACAGGCGCTGGCTGCGGCTCTGACGTTCGAGCCGGGCGGCCCGCCGAGCCTATCGGCGGCGATCCACCACGCGGTGTTTCCGGGCGGCATGAGGGTGCGGCCGCGCTTGTGCCTGGCGGTTGCCGGGGCCTGCAACGGCAGCGATCGGGCGATGGCCGACGCAGCGGCCGCGTCGATCGAGCTGCTTCATTGCGCGTCCCTGGTGCATGACGATCTGCCCTGCTTTGACGATGCATCGACACGACGAGGTGCGGCCTCGGTCCACGCGCGGTTCGGTGCTCCGCTGGCTGTACTGGCCGGCGACGCGCTGATCGCGCTGTCGTTCGAGACCGTGGCGCGCGCCGGTGCCGGACCGTCAATGCTGCTGCTGCTGGCGCGCGCCTGCGGGACTCCGCACGGGCTGGTCGCGGGGCAGGCGTGGGAAAGCGAAAGCGATATCGTGCTCGCAACCTATCAACGCGCGAAGACCGCATCGCTGTTCGCGCTTTCGACAATGGCTGGCGCGCTGGCAGCCGGGGCGGCGGCCGAACCGTGGCGTTTGCTCGGCGAGCGCCTGGGCGAAGCCTACCAGGTCGCGGACGACATTCGCGACGTGACGTTGAGCGCCGAGGATCTCGGCAAGCCGGCCGGACGGGACCAGGCGTTGGGACGGCCGAGTGCTGCCCTGCAGCAGGGCGTCGGCGGCGCAGGCGACCGGGTCGAGGCATTGGTGCGCGACGCGATCGATGCAATCCCGGCGTGCCGTCATCGTGAGATGTTGCGAACGCTGATCCTGACCGAGCTGAGCCGGCTGTTGCCGGAGGATCTGATACTCCGCGTCGCCGCCTAGATTTTGGAAATTGACGGTTTTCAAAGGCTAACCTCTGGCTGGGCTTGGCGCAGAGCCCCAATCCTGCTTCAAGCCGATCCAAGGTTTCGCGATGCGGCACGCCGGTTCCCGCTCACGAGCTGGATTGCGCGACGACGTGCCGGCGCCTTGTTCGATCTGTGCGCGGGGTTCGTCTACTCGCAGATCCTGCTGGCCTGCGTCGAACTCAAGCTACCCGATCTCCTATTGCGCGGGACCCTGGATGCAGGGACGCTGTCGTTAGGGCTTACGCCGGAACGCACCGAGCGTTTACTGGCGGCCGCGGCCGCATTGCGAATCGCAACCGCGCGCGGGGAAGGCCGCTACGATCTGGGACCGATGGGTGCGGCGTTGATCGACAACCCGGGTGTGGTGGCGATGATCGCTCATCACGCGGCGCTGTATGACGATCTGCGCGATCCGGTCGGACTGCTGCGCGGGAAGAGCGCGACCTCGCTCGGTTCCTTTTGGCCATATGCTGCCGGGGCGGTCGACGAGGCCGGCGCCGGTGCCTACTCGGCCCTCATGGAGTCGTCCCAGGCGCTCGTGGCGAGCGAAGTGCTTGATGCCTACTCACTGCGGCGGCATCGGCGCCTGCTTGATGTCGGCGGTGGCACCGGCGCCTTCCTGGCCGAAATCGAACGGCGGGCGCCCTGGCTGCGGCTGGCGCTGTTCGACCTTCCGGCGGTGGTGGCGCTGGCCCGCGAGCGGGGCCGGGATGGAATGACCCTTGTAGCAGGTGATTTCCGACGCGATTCGCTTCCTGGAGGCGCCGACCTGGTGACGCTGGTGCGCGTACTGCACGACCATGACGACGACGTCGCTCTCGATCTCTTGAGATCGGCGCGCCGGTCGCTGGCGCCGGGCGGGCGGCTGCTCATCGCCGAGCCGATGGCCGGTACGCGCGGAGCACTGGCCGCCGGCGACGCGTATTTCGGCTTCTATCTGCTCGCGATGGGCAGCGGACGGCCACGCACGCCACGCACCATACGAATGATGCTGCGGTCGGCGGGATTCGCACGGACAAGATTGCTGGCGACGCGAACACCGCTTCTGGCGCGAGTGATCGTTGCGCAATGACTGATTGTTCATTGACGCTTGTGTCCAGTGAAGTTGTCGCCTTAGAGTGTCTAGCAAGGCTGACACTCAGGCCAGCCGAGGACGCCCAGATGCAGACGCTCGCCGTCGTGATGTCTGAACCCGGAAAGGCCGCGTTGAGCACGCTCGAGCTCGCACCCCCAGGACGACAGGATGTAGTGGTCGACGTCGCCTGGAGCGGCATCAGTGCCGGTACCGAGCGGCTGCTGTGGACCGGGCGGATGCCGGATTTTCCTGGTATGGGCTATCCGCTGGTGCCCGGCTATGAAACGGTCGGAGAGGTTATCGAGGCGGGAAACGAGTCGGGACGGCACGCAGGAGAGCTCGTCTTCGTGCCCGGCGCTCGCTGCTTCGGCCATGTGCGAGGCCTGTTTGGCGGCGCGGCAGCCCGACTGGTGGTGCCGGGCCCGCGCGTGTCGGTGGTGGAGTCGCGGCTCGGCGAGCAGGCAACGCTGCTCGCGTTGGCGGCCACCGCCCACCACGCGATCGCAGGTGGCGGCGCGCCGGCACTGATCGTCGGACATGGTGCGCTCGGGCGGCTGCTCGCGCGGATTGCGGTCGCGATCGGCCACCCGCCGCCGGTGGTGTGGGAGACGCAGGCCGGCCGACGGGACGGTGCGGCGGACTACCGAGTGATCGATCCCGAACAGGATCCGCATCGCGACTACCCGACGATCATCGACGCAAGCGGAGACGCCACGATCCTAGACCGCCTCGTCGGGCGGCTCGCACGGGGCGGTGAGATCGTGCTCGCTGGTTTCTATGCCCGGTCCATCGAGTTCTCCTTCGCACCCGCCTTCATGCGTGAGACCAGGCTGCGCTGTGCGGCCGAATGGCAGCCGGCCGACCTGGCGGCTGTCCAAACGCTGATCGGATCCGGCAACCTGTCGCTTGATGGACTGATCACGCATCGCCGGCCGGCCGCCGATGCTCAAGGCGCCTACCAGGTCGCATTCGGCGATCCCGCTTGCCTGAAGATGATTCTCGACTGGAGGCCCCATGCTTGAAGGACAGCGCGCATGATTGAGACACAGATCATCGCGATCTATGGCAAGGGCGGCATCGGCAAGAGCTTCACGCTTGCCAACCTGTCCTACACCATGGCGCAGATGGGCAAACGGGTGCTTCTCATCGGGTGCGACCCAAAGAGCGACACCACCTCGTTGCTGTTCGGCGGACGGTCATGCCCAACGATCATCGAGACCTCATCGGCAAAGAAGGCCGCTGGCGAGAAGGTGTCGATCGGGGATGTCTGCTTCAAGCGTGATGGCGTCTTCGCGATGGAACTGGGCGGCCCCGAAGTTGGGCGCGGCTGCGGTGGACGCGGCATCATCCACGGGTTCGAACTGCTCGACAAGCTGGGCTTCCACGAATGGGGTTTCGACTATGTATTGCTCGACTTCCTGGGCGACGTGGTGTGCGGCGGCTTCGGGCTGCCGATCGCGCGCGACATGTGCCAGAAAGTGATCGTCGTGGGCTCGAACGACCTGCAGTCGTTGTATGTCGCGAACAACGTCTGCTCGGCGGTCGATTACTTTGCGCGAATGGGTGGCAATGTCGGTGTCGCCGGCCTCGTCATCAACAAGGATGACGGGACGGGAGAGGCTCAGGCATTTGCGGCCGAAGTCGGCATCCCGGTGCTCTCGGCAATTCCGGCGGACGATGACATACGTCGCAAGAGTGCGAACTACGAGATCGTCGGCGCGCCTGGATCACGTTGGGAACCGATGTTTGCCAGTCTCGCCCATCAGGTGGCAGTGGCGCCCCCGCTGCGGCCGCGGCCGCTGAGCCAGGATGGACTGCTCGGGCTGTTCAAGGGCGAGGCGGTTGGCCGCGGCGTGGTTCTGCAGAGTGCATCGCTTGACGACATGTGCGCCGGAGCCGCGGTCGCGGCGCGACCATCGCTCGAAGTCGTCTACGAGGGTGTGTAGCCATGGATGGTGGCGCGCATATCATCGGTGACAGTGAACTCGACACAGGCGGCTGCCATGGCGGTCGTGAAACGCTGCAGACTGCCGCCCGCGCGGCAGGCAAAGCCGAGGCGCTCGAGCGGCTGATCGCGGATTATCCGCGCGGGCCGCATGACCAGCCACAGTCGATGTGTCCCGCTTTTGGATCTCTGCGCGTCGGTCTACGCATGCGACGCGTGGCGACAATCCTCAGCGGCTCGGCCTGCTGCGTCTATGGGTTGACCTTTACGTCGCGCTTCTACGGGGCGCGCCGAAGTGTCGGTTATGTGCCCTTTAATTCCGAAACGCTGGTTCGCGGGGAGTTGTTCGAGGACATCCGGCGGGCGGTGGAGGAGACCGCCAAGCCCGCGGATGTCGACGCGGTGGTGATCATCAATCTGTGCGTGCCGACGGCGTCAGGCGTTCCGCTTGACCTGCTGCCCAAGCAGATCGACGGAGTCAGGATCATCGGCATCGACGTGCCTGGGTTCGGCGTGCCGACGCATGCGGAGGCGAAAGACGTCTTGTCCGGCGCGATGCTCAGGGCGGCGCGGCTGGAAGCCGAAACCGGCCCGGTCGCGAGGCCGCGCGGGCCGATGGCCGAGTTGCCGACCGTGACGCTGGTAGGCGAGTTGTTCCCCGTCGACTCGATTGGCGTTGGGCAAATGCTCGCACCAATGGGTCTTGCTGTGGCGCCCCCGATCCCAGCTCGCGAGTGGCGCGACCTGTACGGCGCGCTCGACTGTGCGGTCGCTGCCGCGGTACATCCGTTTTATATCGCATCGCTACGCGAACTCAGCGCTGCCGGGCGGCCGGTGGTGGGATCGGCGCCCGTCGGAGTCCAAGGGACAGCTGCCTGGCTCGACGCGGTCGGCAAAGCCGCTGGCGTCTCGGCCGACCAGGCAAAGGCCGTCTGCCTTCCAGCAATCCACGCGGCCTTGAAGGCCAATCGGATCGACGCGCGAGTGACGGTATCGGGATACGAGGGTTCTGAACTGCTGGTCGCACGGCTGCTGGTCGAAGCGGGGGCCGACGTGCCATATGTCGGCACCGCCTGTCCGCGCACCGCCTGGAACGAGGAGGACCGGGACTGGCTGGCCGGACAGGGCGTGCATGTACAGTTCCGAGCATCGCTCGAACAGGACGTAGCGGCGATGCGGGAGTCTAAACCCGATCTCGCGATCGGAACCACACCGGTGGTCCAGAAGGCGAAGGAAGCGGGCATCCCCGCGATCTATTTCACCAACATCGTCTCGTCGCGCCCCCTGTTCGGGATCGCGGGTGCGGCGTCCATCGCGGCCACGGTAGCCGCGCAGACCAGAGGACGTGAGCGCTTTACGCGGATGGTCGAGTTCTTCGGAGCGGGTGCTTGAGATGCTGGTGATCGATCATGATCGCGCCGGCGGCTACTGGGGCGCGGTCTACGCCTTCTCGGCTCTGCGCGGCCTGCGCGTGGTGATCGACGGACCGGTCGGCTGCGAGAACCTGCCGGTTACCGCCGTGCTGCACTATACCGACGCGTTGCCGCCGCACGAACTGCCGGTGGCCGTCACCGGGCTGTCGGAAGACCATCTTTCGATGAACGGAACCGAGGCCGCGCTTACTCAGGCCAACAAGGCAGGCGACTCCTCGATGCCCGGCGTGGTCGTGACAGGCAGCATCGCCGAAATGATCGGCGGCGGCGTCACGTCCGAGGGCTCGAACCTGTTCCGTTTCATCCCACGCACGATTGACGAGGATCAGTGGCAATGCGCGGATCGCGCGCTGTTCTGGCTCTGGAGCCAATTTGGCACGAGAAAGCCGAAGAAGACCGTCGTGCGCCGGCCGGACGCGGCGCCATCCCATCCGGAGCACGGCAAACCGCTGGTCAACATCATCGGCGCGATGCACGGCACCTTCAACATGCCGTCGGACCTCGCCGAAATCAGACGGCTCGTGGACGGTATCGGCTGCGCAGTCAATCTGGTCTTTCCGATGGGCTCGAGTCTCGACGATACGCCGCGGTTGGCCGACGCGGCGGTCAACGTCTGCCTGTACCGCGAATTCGGCCGGCTGCTCTGCGAGGAACTGGGGAAGCCCTATCTGCAGGCGCCGATCGGCCTGTTCGCGACGACGAACTTCCTGCGTACACTGGGCGAGCTCACGGGGGTTGATCCGGAGCCGTTCATTGCGCGTGAGAAGCGTGAGACGGTCAAGCCGATCTGGGATTTATGGCGTAGCGTCACACAGGATTTCTTCGCCACGGCCTCGTTTGCAGTGGTGGCGACAGCAACTTACGAGCACGGACTTCGGCATTTCATGGAGGGCGAGCTGGGCATCCCCTGCGCGTTTAGTCACGCACGTCGGCCAGGGATCAAGCCTGACAACCATGCAGTACGTGAAACACTTGGAAAGACCAAGCCGATGGTCCTGTTCGGCTCGAACAACGAGCGCATCTATGCCGCCGAACTGGGATTACGATCGGTCTATATCCCGGCCTCGTTTCCCGGCGCGATCATCAGGCGGTCGACCGGGACGCCCTTCATGGGTTACGCCGGCGCGACCTATCTCGTCCAGGAATACTGCAACGCGTTGTTCGACGCCCTGTTCAACATGCTGCCGCTTGGCCAGGATCTCGACCGGATCGAGGCTACGCATGCGCGCGAGCCGTTGCCGTGGGACGCGGACGCGTCGCGCGCGCTCGATGCGCATCTCGAGACCGAGCCCTTCCTGGTTCGCATCTCGGCGGCCAAGCGTCTGCGTGAACAGATCGAACGTGATGCGCGCATGGCCTCTGAGCCGCGCGTGACCGATCGGCGTGTGAGGGGCTCGCTCCCTGGTGCGCCCTTACAGCCGGACCGTCTCGAGACGCCGCGACTCGAGCCCGGACGACGAGAACTCGCGGCGACGCCTTAAACGGCAGATCCAACAGGAGGTACCATCATGGCGACCGAGTATGAACGGAGATCGACCCTGTCGGGTCTGTCCGAGATCGAGGCGCGTGAATTCAACCGCATCTTCGTCTTCAGCTTCGTGCTGTTCACGGGTGTTGCGGTCGTCGCGCATTTTCTCGCCTATCTGTGGCGCCCATGGGGCGGTGACTATCATGTGGCCATGCTGATCGATGGGGCGGTTCGCCACGCTTCGACCATGCTCGGCTGACGGAGGACCATATGTTCCGCATCTGGATGTTGTTCGATCCGCGTCGGACGCTGATCGTCTTGTTTGGATTTCTCCTCGTGCTGGCTCTGACGATCCATTTCATCCTGCTCAGCACTGATCGCTTTAACTGGCTCGACGGCCCCAACCATGACCGCCTGCCTGGAGCGATGTCGCAACAGATGGCGCCGTTGCCGCCACCGGCCCGACAGCCGTAAGAGCCTATGCCACCCGACTGACTGCACGGGAGGGAGGCGGACACGTCCCGCTTCCCTCACCGAGGGGAGAGCCATCGTCATGGCGATGCTGAATTTCGAGTACAAGTATCGAGTTCGTGGCGGCACTCTAGTCGGCGGCGACCTATTCGATTTCTGGGTTGGCCCATTCTATGTGGGTTTCTTTGGCGTCACGACCCTGTTCTTCACAGCAATCGGAACGGCGCTGATCATCTGGGGTGCTGCGATCGGTCCCACTTGGAACGTCTGGCGGATCAATATCGCGCCTCCGAACTTGAGTTATGGCCTGGGCTTCGCGCCGATGCGCGAGGGCGGGTTATGGCAATGGATCACCTTCTGCGCGATCGGTGCGTTCGTGTCGTGGGACCTCCGAATGATCGAGATCGCGCGCAAGCTCGGAATGGGCCTGCATGTGCCGATCGCGTTCGCAGGGGCCATCCTGGCTTATGTCACTCTGGAGGTGATACGGCCGGTCCTGATGGGTGCCTGGGGAAATGGATTTCCTTACGGCATCATCGCCCATCTCGATTGGGTCAGCAACATAGGTTATGAGCATATTCAGTTCCATTATAATCCAGCCCACATGATTGCGGTCACGTTCTTCTTCACCACAACCTTCATACTTGCCATGCACGGCGGCGCGATTCTCTCGACGCTCAATCCTGGTGGAGACGAGCCCGTCAAGACTTCCGCTCATGAGGACAGCTTCTTTCGCGACCTGATGACCTACTCGATCGGTCAGCTCGGCATTCACCGACTCGGCTGGTTCTGCGCGATCAATGCAGGGGTCTGGAGCGCGATCTGCATCGTCATCAGCGGTCCGCTATGGACGAGGGGCTGGCCCGAGTGGTGGAGCTGGTGGCTGAACCTGCCGTTCTGGAGGACCTGACGATGTTGGACTACCGGACCGGCTTCGGTGTCGAGTACCAGAATATCTTCAACCGTGAGCAAGTGCGCGGACATCCCTTCGAAGGCCCTCCGCTGAGATGGGGGCGCGAAAATCGGTTCGGCAAGCCGGTTTTCGTGAACCTGCTGGGGTTGCTCGGATCGGCGCAGGTCGGGCCCTTCTACCTAGGCTACATCGGCATCGCGTCGTTCGTCTGCGGCTTTATCGCCTTTGAGATCATCGGTCTCAACATGCTGGCGTCCGTTCATTGGAACGTCATTCAGTTCATCAGGCAGCTTCCGTGGCTCGGGTTGCAGCCGCCGGCACCAGCCTGGGGGCTGCGTATCCCCCCGCTGAACCAGGGTGGCTGGTGGCTCGCCGCCGGCTTCTTCCTGACAATCTCGATCCTGCTGTGGTGGGTTCGCACCTATCGACGGGCACGGGCGCTCGGGCTTGGAACTCATGTTGCCTGGGCCTTCGCATCCGCGATCTGGCTCTATCTCGTCGACGGGTTCATCCGTCCGGTGTGGATGGGATCATGGGCGGAAGCAGTCCCGTTCGGCATCTTTCCGCATCTCGATTGGACCGCGTCGATCTCGATCCGCTACGGAAATCTCTACTACGACCCGTTCCACATGCTCTCGATCGTGTTCCTCTACGGATCGGCGATCCTGTTCGCGATGCATGGCGGGACCATTCTCGCCGTCGGCCGCTACTGGGGCGAACGTGAGATCGAGATGTCGATCGACCGCAGCACCGCCGCCGAACGCGCCGGTTTGTTCTGGCGCTGGATCATGGGTTTCAACGCCAGCTACGAGTCGATCCATCGCTGGGCAATCTGGTTCGCGATCCTCTGCACCGCGACCGGCGGCATCGGCATCCTGCTGACGGGCACGGTCGTCGACAATTGGTATCTGTGGGGTGTCAAGCATGGGATCGCCCCAAGCTATCCCCCTGTCTATCCGCACATCTCCGATCCCGGCCAGCTTCGCGGCGTCCTTGGGGTGGATCCGACCGCTGCGGGGAGCCCGCGATGAATAACGTCCTGCTCGCTCCGTTCCGTGCCGTCGGCTGGGTGCTCGGGGCGCTATTCGGAGCGTTCTATGGACGGCCGCGGCGTCTTGTCTGGATCGGGGCAGGCGTGGCGGGCTTGGCCGCGATAGTCGGTCTCGCCTTTACGTTCGAAGGCTTGCCGGTTCATGGCACACAGCTTGGCTATCGCGGCACCGGCATGACGGTCGACTATAATCCGCGTTTCCAACGGCGGGAGATTGCCAGGAACCAGCTGCAGGCCCCCTTCCCGCCAGCCGAGCCCGCCGGCCAGACCGCCGAAGCCGCCTACAAGAACATCCAGGTCCTCAAGGACGTGGATGCAAACGAGATGCTTCGGCTGATGGCGGCGATGTCGACCTGGCTCGCGCCTTCGATCGGATGCAGCTACTGCCACTCGGCGGTCAACATGGCCGATGACAAGGTCTACACGAAGAACATCGCGCGCCATATGCTGGAGATGACGCGGTACATCAACACCAACTGGAAGAGCCATGTCGGCAACGTGGGGGTGACCTGCAACACCTGCCACCGCGGTCAGGGCGTTCCCTCCAACGTGTGGTTCATCGCGCCGCCTCCGGGGGGCAACTCCCGCATCGCCGAGACGGACGTTGGCCAGAACGTGCCGGCTCCGCAAGCAGGCCAGACATCGCTGCCGTACGATCCATTCACGCCCTTCTTCCTGCAGGCTGCGCCGATCCGGGTGACCCCGATGACAGCCCTTCCGGCTGGCGACCGGGCGTCGATCAACCAGACCGACTGGACCTACTCGCTGATGGTCCATTTCGCCGACAGCCTGGGGGTCTCCTGCGTGTTCTGTCACAACACGCGTGCGTTCGAGGAGTGGGACCAGGGGACTCCCAACCGAACCACCGCTTGGTACGGCATCCAGATGGTCCGGGACCTCAACCACGCCTTCATGGTGCCGATCACGGACATTTTCCCGGCTGGCCGGCGAGGACCGTACGATGATGTAGCAAAAATCAATTGTGCAACCTGTCACCAAGGCGCTTACGCCCCATTCTACGGATCTAGCGACCTCGACGCCTACGGTGAGTTGCGCGGTCCAGCGCCCACCCGGACCGCGTCGGTCCAGGGCACGCTCGGCTCGGTGGTCAAAGTGGGGTACGGACAGTGACACGTTGGCTGATCGCGGCCTGCCTCGGCGCCGGCCTCCTTGGTGCGACTGCATTGGGCTCGGGCGTGGTGCGGGCGGCGGTCGAGACGCCCATGGGACAGGTGGGACTGAAGGTTCCCTACCAGGTCGATGGCCAGCGTCCCGTAACCTATCAGCAGGCCCCGGCGGACCTGGTGGCCTATGGCAAGTATCTGACCGACATGGGCGACTGCGCCGGGTGCCACAATGCTGATGGCGGCAGGCCGTGGGCGGGTGGCCAGTATATGGCGATGCCTTTTGGTGCGATTTCGACACCGAACATTTCGTCGGACGCTCGGAGCGGGCTGGGCCGATACAACGACAAGAGCTTCATCCGTCTGATGCGGGATGGGGTTGGAGTCGACGGCGAATATATCTATCCCGCGATGCCCTATCCTTGGTATCGAACGCTGAGCGACAAGGACATCCTGGCCATCAAGGCCTATCTGATGTCGACTGATGCAGTCTACGCTCCGCGTCTGCCGAACAAGATCTGGTTCCCGTTCAACTTGCGTCCCGCACTTGCCATCTATGACGCGTTCTTCAACACCCAGGGACGTTTCAAGCCCGATCCGAAACTGACAGACGCGCAGAATCACGGCAAGTGGATCGTCAACGGGCTCGAACACTGCGGCGAATGTCACAACAATCGCAACTTTCTCGGCAATACGAGCTGGGCGTTGCGGCTGCAAGGCGGCCCAATCACCAAATGGTACGCACCGAGCCTGATCGGCAACAAGATCGACGGCATCGGAGGCTATGGCGACGAAGACCTGGTGTCCTATTTCGCGGCCGGCCATTCCCCACAGATGGGCACTGTCGCAGGACCGATGGCCGAAATGGTGGATGTCAGCTCGAGCAAGCTGCCAGAGAAGGATCTGCGCGACATCGTCGCCTATCTGCGCACGCTGCCGACCGATTTTGCCGGCTATCATCCTAGGCAGCGTCCGGCGAACAATCCGTCCATGCTCGCCGGTCATCAGGTCTTTCTGACGCACTGCCAGATGTGCCACCAGGTCAACGGCGAGGGAGTACGCAACGTGATCCCCGCGCTGAACGGCAACGGGATGGTGACGGCCTATGGACCGCAGGACGTGCTCCGCGTGATCTATGGGGGCCTCGAAGCGCGTGGTCCATTTGCGATGATGCCCGGTGTCGGCTCTGCCATGACCGATCAGGAAGTGGTCGACGTGACGAATTATGTGCGTCAATCGTGGGGCAACGGCGCTCCTGCCAACGCCACGATGCTACTGGCGAAACTGACGCGCGCCGACACCAAGACGTTGCTGAACGGCGAACGGCCCGATGGATGCCCTCCTCTGGCCCAGGAGGATTTGAAGCGCATCATTGCCGACAAGAGCACCGGAGTCGCCGATCTCCTGGACGCGGTCACACTCCCGACCATGTTGCAGAGCGCGAACAAGATCGTGGCCGCTGTTCATGCTGCCGCACCCGATATCAAGCGGGACGAGCTCGTCAACGGGCTGACCGTCGCCTACTGCCCGATCGCCTACGGAGACAAGAGCATCTCACCGGATCAGCGGCTGTGGTGGATGACGCATTTTGCTGAACGGATCTACGTGCAGGCCTCGAACAACGGAGCCTACTGACATGTATTTCTGGTTGTTCGTCGTCGTGTTCGTCGTCTGGGCGTGGCTATCCAGCGGATCGGTCGTGGCGGCCCGCGAGAGAAAGATCAACGGGCTGACGGCCGCTTGCGCTGTCGGAGCCTGGACTGGTCTTGCAGCTCTCGCGATCCTGTTCATCGGTCCCTATTGGCTGGCGGTGTATCAGGTTCTTTTGCAACCGGGCTGAGGCGGCGCCGTAGATCTCACGATCGAGACCTGTCAGACGGTCGAGTGCCGCTTCGATGGCTGCCGTCATTGGCTCGCGTTCGATGAGCCGGTAATCCGCGGGCCTGTTATGCCGATTGCCTGCGGCGTCATTCAATGTCGCAACTCTCGCAGGAGGCTCGCCATCCAGAAGCACGGTCAGTGTGGAGAGGCTCTCCTCGGTGGACTCCGTGATGCCGACCAGGTCGAGCGTGTCGAGAGCCTGCAGCGCGAGATCGAGGCTTCGCGTGGGCTGTTCACGCAGCGGGTCCGGCTCTGCTGACGTGGCGTAGCAACCGATCAGACGGCGAGCGTAGACATTGTCGATGTAATTCGCGATCAACGGATCGGCGGCATTGAGGAAGGCGAGCAGATCGTGCTCGTGTGCGAACCGAACGTTCAGATTATCACTTGGTGCTCCAAGAAGAGCCGGATCGGTCGCTCTCCAGAAATAGTAGAGAGACAGGATACGTGATCGTGGCTCGCGGAGCATCGTGAAGATGAACCGTGCCTGGCCGAGTCGGCGCAGCGCCGGGAGATCGTAGTGACCGTGGACCAGTTGATGGCGAGTCAAACGGGCGGCGGCATGGGACGGGAACGCGCTGAGGACGTGAGGCGCCATCGACCGGTATGGGTCGGGATCGATCTGCACCGGATGGAACTGCTGGCAGAGGGAACCGAGCACGGTCGTTCCCGCTGTCTTCTCGAAATGAAGAAAGCTGACAGGCTGTCCGGTCCAGACTCTGAGATGGTCTCCGGGCGGCGCCTCCGAGCCCAGCCCCTCGCGCATCACTCCCTGATAGCTCCGGTCCGCCAGAAGCCAGGCGAGAAGCATTGACCGGGTCAGAGCCGGCTGCGCGGCCGGAACGGCACAGAACCCCCTAAGAAGAGGCGGCACCGGTGCAATCGAATGATGCAATCCTTGCTTGAATTGATGAAGCTCGCGTCTGTCCGGCCATCGGTCGAGGATGAGGCGGAGCAGTAGACGACCAAGAAAGAATGCCAAAACATCGAACGACTTCGTCCGCAGCAACCAGACAGGCGATACGCCCTGTCGCGCCTTGTCGGGTTGGACGCTGGGGTGGGTCACGACCATCGATTGTCGAATGCCCTCCGTTATGTTGTTCCACAAGTCTCATTTTGTGATATCGTTCTTGCTTGGGGACGGGCTTCAGCGGAGGCGTCATGTTCGCCAACCAGCCATCCTGGAGCCATGTTGGTTCCGCTGCGAGCTACCGGTGGATGACCACTTTCGTGGCGATCGTCTACCTTGCGACATGGATCATGATCGGAACGCTCGTTCAGGATCCCTGGCAGACGCCATGGATGCTCGTCGCGATCTTCGGACCTCTCCTTCTTATCGCTGTCTGCCTGCCGGCCTGGATCGCCTTGAACGATCTTCAGCAACGCGTGCACGACAAGAACTGATTGGCGTCCCGTACGGGGTTCGAACCCGTGTTCCCGCCGTGAAAGGGCGGTGTCCTAGGCCGCTAGACGAACAGGACGCTGGCCGACCTGTCCGGTAGCGGGGCAGGATGCGACGGTCAAGTCATCGCGCGGCCAGTTCGCGGGCGGATCGCGGCGATCGGCCTGTTGCTCTGGGCGCCGGGCCGCGGCCGCGCCGGCCGGCGACAAGAAGATAGAACGCCGGGACGATGAAGAGAGTAAACAACGTGCCGATCGCCAAGCCGCTTGCGATCACCAAGCCCATCACGAAACGAGATCGGGCGCCGGCACCGGATGCAAGGACGAGTGGCATCACACCGAGCACCATGGCCGCCGTCGTCATCAGGATCGGGCGCAGGCGCAGGATCGCCGCGATCTCGATCGCTTCGCGCTTGCTTCGCCCGAGCAACTGCTGCTCGCGGGCGACCTCGACGATCAGGATGCCGTGCTTGCTGATCAGGCCCGCAAGCGTCACGAGGCCGATTTCGCTGTAGAGGTTGATGGTGGCGCCTCCGACGCCGAGCCAGACGAAAAGCAGGCCGCCCGCGACGGACATCGGAACAGCGACGAGGATCACGACAGGATCGCGAAAGCTCTCGAACAAGGCCGCGAGTGCGAGGTAGATGATCACCATGGCGAAGGCGAAGCTCGGCAGGAAGGAGCCGGACTCGGTGACGTATTCACGAAGCGGCCCCGATGTGTCGGTGGCGAAGCCGGATGGGAGATCGGCGCGCGCGAGCCGCTGCAGATATCGATAAGCCGTGTCCACCGTGACGCCCGGCGCGCTGATGCCCTGCAGCGTGGTGGAACCAAGTTGCTGGAAATGGTTGATCTGCTCGGGAACGACTTGGTGGGACAAGGTCGCGACACTCGACAGCTTGATCGGGACACCACCGATATTGGCGATGGGGTAGTCAAGGATCTGGCTCGCCGTAAGCCGCTGATCGCGGACGACCATCGGCATGACCCTGTAGGAGCGCTGCTGGACGCTGAAATAGTTGACGAAGGTGCCGCCGAGGAGCCAGTTCAGATTGTTGCCGATCGCGGCGACATCGAGACCCAGTTCCGCGATGCGATTTCGATCGAGGACGATGGTGGTCTGCGGCTGGTCGATCTTGAGGTCCTTGTCGATGTAGGCGAACAGGCCGCTGCGCCGCGCATCGACGATCATGCGGTCGCTGACGGACGCGAGCGCCTCGATCGGTCCTGAGCTCTCGATGACGAACTGTATCGGATAGCCTTCCGACGCCGGCAGGGAAGGTGGCTGGAAGGCGGCGAAGGTGAGGCCCGGAACATGGTCCAGGGCGGTCTGGACTTCGGCCTGGACGTCGGCGGAGCTTCGCGTACGCTGGCTCCATGGCTTGAGCACCAGTCCGTCGCTGATGTTGCCGGGAATGTCATAGTTCCACCACGCCGCATGTTCGGGAACCGAAGACAACACCCTGGTGACATAGGGATCGGACAAGGTGAGCTGGTCGAGGCTCGCATTCGGTGGCGACTGTCCGTTGATGACGATAAAGCCGCTGTCCTCTTGCGGTGCGAGCTCGCGGCCAGCCTGCTCGAACATGATCGGGATGCAGGCGAGAATGACGACACCGACCAAGATCGCGAGGGGCCAGACCCGCAGCAGGAGGCGGAGCAGACGCCCATAAAGAGACTGCATGGTCCCGAGCAGCCAATCGCTGAAACGGGTCAGGAAGGGGTGACGGATGCCGCCGCCATGCGGACGGAGCATGCGTGCGCACATCATCGGAGAGAGCGTGAGTGCGAGGATGGCGGAGACGGTGACACTGGCCGCGAGCGTGAAGGCGAACTCGGTGAACAGCGCGCCGGTCAGACCCTTCTGGAGGCCGACAGGAAGATAAGCCGCGATCAGGACCACCGTCATGGCGATGATCGGGCCGCCAAGCTGACGCGCCGCGAGGATGGCGCTCTCGGTCGGGGAGAACCCTTCCGCCAGATGACGGTTGACGTTCTCGACGACGATGATCGCATCGTCGACCACGAGTCCGATCGCCAGAACCAGCGCGAGCAGGGTCAGGAGGTTGATCGAGAAGCCAAGCGCCGCCATCAGCGCGAAAGTGCCGATGAGCGACAGGGGAATAGTCACGAGCGGAACCAGGACCGAACGGAAGGAGCCGAGAAAGAGGAAGATCACCGCGGCTACGATCGCGAGCGCCTCGACGAGCGAGATCAGCATCTCGCGTCGGGACGCCTCGACGAAATCCCCGGCATTGAAGTCGATGCCGAGATGGATGCCTGGCGGCATCTGCGCGCGTATCCTGTTAGCGACCGTGACGACCGCGCGGACGGTCGCCAGGAGGTTGGCGGTCGGCGTGATGTTGACGGTGATGAGCGCGCCGCCGTGACCCTGGTCGGTGATCGCGCTCATGTTGGTCGTATCGGAACCGAATTCCACGAGTGCGACGTCACGCAGCCGGACAAGCGCCGTCCCCGACGTTCGGATCACCAGATTACGGAACTCATCGACCGTGTGCAGGCCGCTGTTCACCGCGAGGTTGAGGAAGGTCATGCCGCCGAGCGTCTGGCCGGCGCCGGTGATGAAGTCGTTGTTCTCCAGAGCCGCGACGGCATCCGAGGCGGTCATGCCGTAGCCGGCGAGCTTGTGTGGATCGAACCAGACGCGAAGCGCGATCTTGAGGTTCGCCTGGTTGGTGGCCTGCTGGACGCCGGTGACCGACTGCAACTGCGGCTGGACGACGCGCGCCACATAGTCGGCGACCTGCGCGGACGACAAGACCTGACTGGAGACCGAAATATAGAGCGCGGACTGGCTGTTGTTGAAGATGCTGATCAGCGGAGGCTGAAAACCGACCGGCAGCAGGGCCTCCGCGCCGTTGACGTAGGCCTGGACCTCGGTCATCGCGCGGTTCGGATCCTGATTGAGCTTCAGATAAAGGGTGATGGTGCTCTGGCCGGTCAGGCTCTGCGATGTGACGTAGTCCAGCCCATCGGTCGCGGCGACCGCGTTCTCGATCGGCGTGGTGATGAAGCCGGCGATGGTGGCCGCATCCGCGCCGTAGTCGTTGGTCTGGATCGTGATCGTGGCGCTGACGGTGGTCGGGAACTGCTGGACAGGCAAGGACGCGGCGGCACGCAATCCCGCGACCAGGATCAGGACGCTGACGACCACCGACAGCACCGGACGGCGGATGAAGAGCTCGGTCAGACGCATCTGATCACTCTTCCGGAGGATGCGGATCGGCGCTCATGCGGCTCGGCAGGGCGTTATCGACGATGACGGGCGTTCCCTCATGCAGCTTGAGCTGGCCGGCGGTGACGACGGTCTCGCCACCGGCAAGACCGGAGAGGATGGCGATCTGTTCTCCACGTTGCTCCCCCGTGACGACCAACTGCTGATGCGCGATGCGCGTTCCGTTCGGTCCCCGCTCGAGGACGAAGACGGTGCTGCCGTAGGTCGCGAACGCGATCGCGGCCTGCGGCAATGTGATCCGGTCCACGGGCGCCCCGGTTTCGAGACGAACGGTCGCGAACATGCCCGGCAGCAGGGCATGATCGTGATTGTCGAGTGTCGCACGGATCTGGGCGGTTCGGCTTGCCTGATCGACGCGCGGCGCGATGGCGGCGATGTGCGCATCGAAACGACGGCCCGGAAAGGTGTCGACATCGAGATGGACGACGTCGCCGATGGCGATACCGGCCAGCTCTCCCTGCGGAAGGAAGAAGTCGACATAGATCGGATCAAGCGCCTGCAGCGTGACGATCGGGGTGCCAGGCTGGAGATATTGCCCGAGATCGACCTGGCGGACGCCGAGCCGGCCTGCGAACGGCGCGCGGACAAGTTTCTCGTCGATCAGGGCCTGTTCGGCGTCGACCTGGGCGCGGTCGGCCGCGAGCGTCGCGCGATCGGTGTCGACGACGGCGTGACTGACCGCCTGGGCCAGGTTCTCCCGCGTATCGCGGGTGAGGTTGAGCGCGGCGAGATCGGCGTTGGCGCGCAATTCGGCGAGCCTGGCCGGCTCCTCGTTGAGGCGCAGCCGGAGAAGCATCGCGCCTGCCGGAACGTCCTCGCCCGACTTGAATTGGATCTGGTCCACGATGCCGGCGACTTCCGCTGAAAGATCAGCCCCGCGAACTGCACGCAGATTACCCACCGTGTCGAGATGCGGACGCCAGGCCAGGCTGCGCGCGACGATCGTGGACACGGTTTGCGGGGGCTCGGCAGGCCCGGCGACCGCGGCTGCCGTGTGCCGCCCTGGCCGGATGACGACCCATACGGTCATCGCCAGGAGCACGGCGGCGGCAAGACACAGGACGCGCTTCATGACGCGCTCCATGGCAGGAGGGACCGGAAGACATCGGGCGGTGGCGGCGGCACGTCGTCCCGGTTCCACCAACCGCCGCCGAGGGCCACGAACAGAGCGGCGGTGTCGGCGAAACGTTGGGCCTGGGAGCGGGCCAGGGCGATGATATCGGTCTGGTCGGTGACCTCGGCGGTCAGCACGGTGATGTAGCTCGTGCCACCGAGCGCGTATTGCATCTGCGCCAGATCGAGCGCGTGCGCGGCGGCGCGTTCCGCCGCGAGATCGGCGGCCAGCAGCCGGCTGTCGCCCTGCAGCGCGTTGAGGACATCGGCCACGTTCTGGAACGCTCCGATCACGGTCTGACGCCAGAGGTCGGCCTGCTGGTGCATCGTGGCGACGGCGGCACGCTGCTGATGGAGCAGCAATCCCCCCTCGAAGATCGGCTGCAGCGCCTCAAGCAGAAGATTGGCGATACCATTACCCGGCGTGAACAGCTCTCCGGCCTGGATCGCCTCCGAGCCCAGCTGCCCGTTCAGCGAAAACTGCGGGAGCCGCGCCGCGACAGCAATACCGACCGCGGCGGTGGCCGCGTGAAGGTTTGCATCCGCCTCCCGAACATCGGGACGCTGAGCAACCAGGTTGCCGGGCAGGCTGAGTGGCAGGTCGGGCGGCAGCGACAGCTCATCGAGCGTGAAGCTCGGAAAATAGGCTTCGGCCGGTATCGCGCCAAGATAGGCCGCGAGCGCATCACGCGACTGCGCGAGGGAAGTCTGCAGGGGAACGAGCGTCGCCTCGGCCTGGGCGAGCTGGGCCTGCTGCAGGGCGACATCCGTCCCGGTCGCTCCGCCCAGCTGGAACTGCTTGCCGATGACGTCGAGGTAGCGACGGTCATAGACGATGAGCTGCTGCTGGGCCGCGATCTGGGCGCGGATCGATGCCTCGTTGATCGCGGTGGCGACGACGTTGCCGACCAATGTGAGGTAGGTCGCCTCGAGCAGCGAACGTTGATAATCGGCCAATGCCACACGTTGCTCGATGGCGCGACGGGTCCCTCCCCAGACGTCGAAATTGTAGGAGAGAGTGAGCTGGGCATCGTAATAGCCGAAGGCGATATCCTGGTTCGCGATGTCGGACGATGCAAACGAGAATGTGCCGTGCGTTCGTTGGAACTGGCCGGTCACGGTGGGAAGCAAACCGCTGTATTGCGCGAGAGTCAATTCTTGGGCGTTACGGAGCGCGTGGCGTGCGGCATCGAGCCCAGGGTTGTTGCGGATCGCGAGCGCCACGATCCGCGTCAGGCCGGGGGAGCGAAACAGTGCCCACCACTGCGCCGCGATGTCGCGTCCGAGTTCGAGCTGCTGAACGGCGCCACCCTTGGTCGCCGACGGTTGCGTGCGCGCGGCAAGGGTTTGCTCGGTGTAGGACAGCGGATGCGGTCCGTCCGGTGAATGAAAATCCGGCCCGACGGCGCACGCGGCCAGAAACGGCAGGACAGCAAGCAGGCGACTCGTCACGAAGCGCGGTAACGCAAGCGATGTGCCATTTCTGGATGGGCTGCAATGGCGCAATTCGCCACCGGTCAGATCATGGCAGCGTCTTCGATGGCAAAACAGACGCTTTCGGTGTCGTTCCAACGCTCGACACGCAGATGACCGGCGATATGGAGCGGTGCGGCACCGATCTGCTCGATGATGCTGGCAAGGGGGTGCTCGTTGGCCCGGAACAGGATCGACTTCACGCGATACGAGCCGTTCTCGCCCTGCAGGAAGGCCCGGATCACTTTGCCTTCGCTGCCGACACGATCGGTGCGGACGATGCGGGCCCGCGACAGCACGAAGACAGGCTCTTCGTTGCCTGTCCCGAACGGTGCCAGCCTGCCGATGTGGCGCGCGAGATCAAGGCTGGCGCCGGGAACCGACAAGCAACCGTCGATCACGAGATCGGGCTGAAGCGGACGATCGAGGGCCCCGGCGAGGCGCTCGTCGAGGAATTCATGCAGGGCTTCCTTGGCGCAAGACATGTGGCTGTAACCCGCCGCCATCGCATGACCGCCACCCGTCAGCAGCATGCCCGCCTGCCTCGCCGCAATGATCGCCGCCCCGAGATCGAGGCCGGCGACAGAGCGGCCTGATCCCCTGGTCAAGCCGTCGGTCAGCGCACCGACGCAGGCCGGTCGATTGAAGCGCTGTTTCAGGCGAGCGGCGACGATCCCGACGACACCCGGATGCCAGCGACCTTCGAGCACGATCGTGGCGTGGCTGCGGGCGAGCTGGGTCGCCGCCTGCTCGAACGCCGCGTCGAGGATCGCGCCCTCGACCGTCTGGCGCTCGCGGTTGATGGCGTGCAGTCGACCCGCCAACAGACCGGCCTCGACATCGTCCTCGGCAAGCAACAAACGCAAACCGAGCGTTGCGTCGCCGATCCGGCCGCCGGCATTGATCCGCGGACCCAGGGCGTAGCCGCAAGTGAAGGTGCTGGGCGCCCCCCGCGCGCCGACGACATCGAGCAGGGCGGCAAGACCGGGCCGCGTTCGTCTTGCCATGACACGCAGACCCTGGGTCACGAGAGCCCGGTTGAGGCCCGTCAGCGGAACGACGTCGCAGATCGTGGCCAGGGCGACGATGTCGAGCAGGCCGAGGAGATCGGGCTCGGGCAGGCTTGCGAAGAAGCCGCGGGCACGCAGGTTTCGCGCGACCGCGACGAGTGCGAGGAAGACGACACCGGCGGCACAGAGCTGCCGGAGGCCGGAATCGTCGTCCAGCCGGTTCGGATTGACGGTTGCGATGCCGCGCGGGACGAGGTCCGCCTTGTGGTGGTCGAGGACGACGATCGAGGCACGTGCCGCGATGATCTCGAGGATGTCACCGGCGGCCGTGCCGCAATCGACGCACACGATCAGGGTGGCCCCTTGAGCCACGAGCTTGTCGAGAGCGGGAAGATTGGGGCCGTAGCCTTCGAGGATGCGGTCAGGGATGTGGGTCAATATCCGGCAACCGAACCCGCGCAAGGCGGTCGACACGAGGGTTGCGGCGCAAGCACCGTCGACGTCGTAGTCGCCGAAGACGCCGATCGTCTCCTGGCGGACCACGGCGTCGGCAAGACGCTCGGCGGCTGCGTCCATGTCGAGCAGGACGAAGGGGTCGGGAAGGAAACGGCGGATGGTGGGTGCGAGGAAATCGGCGGCTTCGTGGGCCCGCAGGCCGCGCTGCGCGAGCAGACGTCCGACGATTTCGGGAAGTTCCCGCGCCTGCGCGATGGCCAGGGCCGCACGGTCGTCCGTTTTGCGCCAGATCCAGCGTCGCCCGCACACGCTCGGCACGTCGTTCCATGGCGGGACCCAGGCGGGTTCTGCCAGGCCGGAAGAGCGGGAGATTTCGGCCGAGCCGGACAGCATCTAGCCAGGCAGCCAGTTCTTGGTGTCGAAATTGTGCCGGCCTTCGATATAGCGGATCGTGCCGGACTTGCTGCGCATCACGATCGAATGGGTGATGGCGCCATTACCGGTGAAGCGAACCCCCCGCAGCATGGCGCCGGACGTAACACCGGTCGCCGAAAACAGGACGTCTCCGGCAGCGAGATCATTCAGGCCGAGCTTGCGCCTCGGGTCACCGACATGCATGCCCTGGGCTCGCGCGACCTGGGCGTCATCCTCGAACAGCAGGCGGGCCTGCATCTGACCGCCGATGCAACGCAGCGCGGCCGCGGCGAGTACGCCTTCGGGGGCGCCACCGGAGCCTGCGAAGATATCGATGCCGCTCTCCGCGAGCCCGGCCGCGATGACGGCCGCGACGTCTCCGTCGGAGATCAGGACAATCCGGGCTCCGGCTTCGCGGGCCTTGGCGATCAGTTCCTGATGCCGGTCTCGATCGAGCGTGCACAGGACCAGTTCGCCGACGTCGAGCCCCTTGGCCAGGGCCAGATCGCGCAGCACGTTCCCGATGGGCGCGTCGAGGTCGAGGATGTCGTCGGGCAGGCCGGGACCGACCGCGAGCTTCTCCATGTAGATGTCCGGGGCATGGAGGAAATTGCCGGCTTCGGCGAGGGCGACCGTCGTGATGGCGTTCGGGCCACCCGAGGCGGTCAGCGTCGTGCCTTCGAGCGGATCGACCGCGATGTCCATCCGCGGACCGCCCGCACCCACTTTCTCGCCGAGATAGAGCATCGGCGCCTCGTCCATCTCGCCCTCGCCGATGACGACGGTGCCGTCGATCTCGACGGTATCGAAGGCGCGCCGCATCGCCTCGACCGCCGCCTCGTCGGCCTCGTTCTTCTTGCCGCGCCCCATCCAACGAGCGCAGGCGATGGCGGCGGCCTCCGTCACCCTGACCAGTTCGAGTGCCAGGTTCCTGTCGCTCGCCTGGTAGGCACGCCTGGACGTGGATTGGGACATCGTTTGCACCTTTCGTTGGGGCGTCAGCCCGGTTCGATCCGGATCAGGAGCGGCGTTTCGACGACGATGGCGAGCTGGTCGATCCTTGCCGTGGCCTGGCGCATCGCACGCTCGCTGGTCTCGTGGGTGACAAGGACGACCGGGACCGCCTCACCGGGCGCCCGGCCGTGCTGGAGCATGCTCTTGAGCGAGACGCCGGCGTCTCGCAGGGTCGCCGCGACCTCGGCAATGACTCCCGGGCGGTCGAGGACGACGAGGCGCAGGTAATAGGCGCCGTGGTGGGCGAGGATCGGGAGGATCGCACCTGTGCCGAGGGCCGCCGTGTTGGTGCCCCATGGCGCGCCGCCGGCGTTGCGAGCGATGTCGATCAGGTCGCCCACGACGGCCGACGCGGTCGGACCGGCGCCGGCTCCCCTTCCCTCGAGCGTGATGCGGCCGGCGAAGTCGCCTTCGGCGACGACCGCATTGTAGACCCCGTCGATGCGTGCGAGCGGCGAGAGAACGGGCACGAGGCAGGGATGGACACGCGCCTCGATCCCGTCGGTGGTCGCGCGCGCGATGCCGAGGAGCTTGATGCGATAGCCGAGCTCGCTGGCGAAGGCGATGTCGAGGCCGCCCACGCGGCGGATCCCCTCGACATGGACGGTCTCGAAGTCGACGACCCGGTCGAAGGCGAGGGACGCGAGGATGGCGAGCTTGTGGGCGGTGTCGATCCCGTCGATGTCGGCGGCGGGATCGGCTTCGGCATAACCGAGCGCCTGGGCCTCGGACAGCACGTCGGCGAACTCGCGGCCGGTCTCGCGCATCGTGGTCAGGATGTGGTTGCAGGTGCCGTTGAGGATGCCCGCCACGCGGGTGAAACGATTGCCGGCCAGGCTCTCGCGGATCGCCTTGAGGATCGGAATGCCGCCAGCGACGGCGGCTTCGAAGGCGAGCCGGACATGACGACGTTCGGCGAGCTCGGCCAGTCGGGCGCCGTGCACGGCGATCATCGCCTTGTTGGCGGTCACGACATGGCGGCCGCGGTCCAGGGCGACTTCGGCCATGCCGAGCGCGGGGCCGTCGGCACCGCCGATCAGCTCGACGACGGCATCGAGATCGGATGCCTCGGCAAGCGACGCTGGCGAATCGTACCATTCGACGCCCTCCATGCCGATCCCGCGCTGTCGCCCGCGATCGCGGGCGGTCACCGCGACCGGCAGGATGGCGCGTCCCGCGCGCCTGGCGATCAGGTCGGCATTTTCCCGCAGCAATCGCATGGTGCCGGCGCCCACCGTGCCGAGCCCCGCGATGCCCACACGGAACGGACCGGTCACACGCCGACCTCAAGGAGCGTCCCGGCGCCGGACGGCTCATCGGACGGTTCGGCGGCATGATCGTTGAGGAACAGCCGGATGCTGCGGACGGCCTGGCGCAGCCGGTGGGTGTTCTCGACGAGGCCGATCCGGACGTGACCCTCGCCGTGCTCGCCGAAGCCGAGACCGGGGGCGACGGCAACCTTGGCATCGGCAAGCAGGCGCTTGCTGAACTCGACCGACCCGAGATGGGCGTAGGCGGGCGGAATCGGCGCCCACGCAAACATCGAGCCTTCCGGATTGGGAATGTCCCAACCAGCCTGGGACAAGCCGCGGATCAGGACGTCGCGCCGTTCCCGGTAGGTGGCGCGGACCTGCTCGACGCAATCCTGCGGTCCGGTGAGTGCGGCGACGGACGCGACCTGGATCGGCGTGAAGGCGCCATAGTCGAGGTAGGACTTCATCCGCGTCAGCGCGTTGATCAGGCGCGGATTGCCGGCGGCGAAACCCATCCGCCATCCAGCCATGCTGTAGGTCTTGGACATCGACGTGAACTCGACGGCGATGTCGCGGGCACCCTCGACCTGCAGGATCGAGGGCGGAGGACGGTCCCCGAAATAGATCTCGGCATAGGCGAGATCGGACATGATCCAGATGTCGTTGCGACGCGCGAAGGCGACCAGCGCGCGATAGAAATCGAGGTCGGCGAGATAGGCGGTCGGATTGGACGGGAAATTGACCACCAGCGCGGTGGGCTTGGGGACGGAGTGGCGAACGGCGCGGTCGAGTGCCGAGAGCATCGCCTCGCCCGGTTCGGCGGGGACCGAGCGGACAGCGGCACCCGCGATGATGAAACCGAACTGGTGGATCGGGTAGGACGGGTTCGGAACCAGGATGGTGTCACCGGGACTGGTGATCGCCGACGCCAGATTGGCCAGACCCTCCTTCGAGCCGAGGGTCGCCACGATCTCGGTCTCGGGATCGAGCGCCACATCGAAGCGGCGGCGATAGTAGGTCGCAAGCGCGCGCCGCAGCCCGGGAATGCCGCGGCTGACCGAGTAGCGATGCGAGCGAGGATCGGCCACCGTCTCGACCAGCTTGGCCACGATGTGCGGCGGCGTGGGACTATCGGGGTTGCCCATGCCGAGGTCGATGATGTCCTCGCCAGCCGCGCGTGCCCTGGCCTTGGCGCGATTTACCTCGGCGAAGACGTAGGGCGGCAGGCGACGGATGCGGTGGAATTCTTCAGTCATGGCCCCGGCGACGGTTCGGATTCGCGGCTTCGTCTGGCGCTCACTGTACCACCGCGACGCGACCGCCGCGACCGAATGCGCTGGCCGCCAGCTCGATGGATTGCTGCGGGACACCGAGCCGCTCGAGTGCGGCGGCGGCGGCGGCGGCACGGGCCAACGCCAGGCGTAGGGCAGCCGCCTGGCCGTCGGGCGTATCGGATTGGGCATCGCCATGGCCGTCGATCCTGACCGGCGCGCCACCCCGCCTCGACGCCGCGCGACGCAGAGCGGCCTGGTCGGCGGCGGACAGCACATCGGAACCCGGCGCGAAGGCGAGGTTCGAAAGCTGTGCTGGACGCGCGGACAGATCGGCGTGTAGCGCCGGCAGCGTGGTCGCCGGGATGTCGAAGCCGGGAAATTCGGGCGGCGCGGGCGGATGGGACGGCATCCGGGGCAACGGACCGGACGTGACCACGACCAGGCTGCCGGGCGGCGGGGGCATCGTCAGCGCGGGTTCAGCCGCCTCCTGCTGTTCGGGTGTGAGGACCGGCTTGGATGCGCCCTGGTTCGGCGATGCGCCGGACGCGGCAGGCTGGGCGCTGCCGGCGGCATCCAGGGTCGCCGTCGAAGGAGGGGACGCCGGGACGGCCGCCGCGGCGGGCTTTGTCGTGGACTTGTCTGGTGTCGCGACGAGGATCGGGTCGTGCGTGTCGAGCTGGTGGGAGGCGCCCTGCTGATCGATCAGCGATGCCGTGAGCGCGTCCCGGGCCGCGGCCGACGTGACCACCGGACGCGTCGGCGTCGTGCCGATCAAGGGATAAGGGGCATCCACGCCCGGCGGCGGCGGACGCTGTTCGGCGATCGCACCCCCCTGGAGCTGGTGCCACCACGCGATAGGCGTATCGACAGGATCGCGTCCGGGGCCGCAGCCGGCAAGAAGCAGGATCCCGACCAGGGTCGATGCCGACGCCACATTGATCACGCCCCACTCCCCGGCTCGACGATCTACCCGCACGCCGTCGGTTCTCGTAGCGCGAGCGGATCGGGCAAGGAACCGCCAACTCGACTTTCGGGCTCCGGCGTCTACATTCCGCTCATGGAGAAGGAGAGCAGAATGACCCGCGAGGATCTGGCGCTCAGATTGCGCTTCGCAGACGAACCCGACGAGCCCGATGCGCCAGACGGTCCGGACGTGCCCGAACCGATCGGGCCCGAGAAGAGCGAGCCTGACGGCAACCGCACGTTGAACTCGCCGATCAACGAGCTCGAGACGCGCCTGTTCGACCAGCGCAAGGTGCTGATCTTCGGGGCGATCAACGACAAGATCGCGCGCGACGTGACGGGCCGGCTGCTGGCGCTCGCCGGCGCGTCCGACAAGCCGATCGATGTCTATGTCAACTCGCCCGGCGGCCATGTCGAAAGCGGCGACACGATCCATGACATGATCCGCTTCGTCGACAGCGTCGCCCCGGTCCGGATGATCGGCACCGGATGGGTCGCGAGCGCCGGCGCATTGATCTATGTGGCAGGCAAGAAGGAACGCCGGTTCTGTCTGCCGAACACGCGCTTCCTGCTGCATCAGCCGATGGGTGGCGTCCGCGGCCCGGCGGTGGACATCGACATCGAGGCCCGCGAGATCATCAAGATGCGCGAGCGGCTCAACCGTCTGTTCGCGCGCGAGACCGGGCAGACCTACGAGAAGGTCGCCAAGGATACCGATCGCAACTACTGGATGGGCGCGGACGAGGCGATCGACTACGGGATGGTGGCCAGGATCGTGGAAAGTGCGAAGGAACTCGGCGAGACGTAGCCAGGCCGATTTTCATGCCTTGCGGATCCGGGGCGAAGCCGGTCCGCTAATCCAGCGCGAGCATCAGGCGGATGTTCTGCACCGCGGCACCCGACGCGCCCTTGCCGAGATTGTCGAGGCGGGCCGTCAACAGCGCGTGCGGGTGATCGTCGCTGCCATGGACCCGCAGCTCGAGCTTGTCGGTTCCGATCAGGGATGCGGGGTCGAGGACGACCTCCCGATCAGTTTCGACCGTGATGTCGCCCGCATCCGCGTAGGCGCGCGCGAGCGACGCGCGCAGCATCGAAGGGGTCAGCCGTCCGGGCAACGTGTCGAGGAAGAGCGGGATCGAGACGATCATGCCCTGCCGAAAATGGCCGACCGAGGGCACGAAGATCGGCCGGCGCGTGAGGCCGGCATGAAGCGTGATCTCGGGGACATGCTTGTGGGCGAGGCCGAGCGCATAGAGATGGAAGGCGGGCCCGCCTTCGCGCTCGTGCGTGTCGATCATCGATCGGCCGCCACCGGAGTAGCCGCTGACAGCGTTGACCGCGACCGGATGGTCGCGAGGGATGATGCCGTCATCGATGAGAGGACGGAGCAGCGCGATCGCGCCGGTCGCGTAACAGCCCGGATTGCTGACACGGGGCGCCTCGGCGATGCGTATCGCCTGACGCGGCTCGAGCTCGGCAAAGCCGTATGTCCAGTCGGGATCGATCCGGAACGCCGTGCTGGCGTCGAGCAGCTTGGGTGCGTGGCCGTCCCTGCGTTCGATGTCGGTGACGAGTGCGGCCGCCTCGCGCGATGCGTCATCGGGAAGACAGAGGACGACAAGATCGACGCCGCGCATCATCTCGCGCCTTGCGTCGGGATCCTTGCGGCGAGAACGGTCGATGCGACGCACCGCGAGCGGCAGCGCTTCGAGACGGCGGGCGAGGTCGAGACCGGTGGTTCCGGCCTCGCCATCAATGAAGACCGTACGTCCCAGGTCGGGTGTCCGCGGTCAGCGCTTGCTGAACTGGAACGAGCGGCGCGCCTTGGCACGGCCGTACTTCTTGCGCTCGACGACGCGAGAGTCACGCGTGAGGAACTTGGCCTGCTTGAGAATGCCGCGCAGCGTGGGCTCGTAGTTGGTCAGCGCGCGGCTGATGCCGTGCCGGACGGCGCCGGCCTGACCGGACAGGCCGCCGCCGGTGACGGTGCAGTAGACATCGAACTGGTTGTAGCGGTCGGCGACGAGAAAAGGCTGGGTGATCAGCATGCGCAGGACAGGACGCGCGAAATACTGGTTGGCCTTCTTGCCGTTGATCGAGATGTCGCCGCGCCCAGGCTTGATCCAGACGCGCGCCACGGCGTCCTTGCGACGGCCTGTCGCGTAGGAGCGCCCCTGGGCGTCGCGCTTGGGTTCGCGCGGCGCGCGCTCGTCGGGCTGCGCGCCATCGGCGCCGGCGGTGGTGACGTTCAGAGAGCCCAGATCGGCCAGCGTGCCGGTGCGGGTGGATTCCTGGGTGGTCGACATGAGGTTCAGGCTCCGGTCGCGGCGTGCGGCGTCGCGACAGCGGTCTGGCGACGCGGCGCGTTGATCGAGTTCTTGCGGTTGAGCGCCGCGATATCGAGCGTCTTCGGCTGCTGGCCGGCGTGGGGGTGCTCGGGCCCGGCATAGACGTGCAGATGCCTCATCTGCTGGCGCTGCAGCGGGCCGCGCGTGATCATCCGCTCGACCGCCTTCTCGATGACGTGGCCCGGGCGCTTGCCGCCGAGCCGGTCGGCGATGGTGCGCTGCTTGATCCCGCCGGCATAGCCGGTGTGATAGTGGAACAGCATCTGGCCGGCCTTGTTGCCGGTCAGGCGCACCTTCTCGGCATTGATGACGACGATGTTGTCGCCGCTGTCGACGTGCGGGGTGAAGGTCGGCTTGTGCTTGCCGCGCAGGCGCTGGGCGATAATGGTCGCGAGGCGCCCGAGAACGAGGCCATCCGCGTCGATCAGCACCCAGTCCTTCGTCACCTCCGCGGGCTTCAGCGAGAGGGTGGTCTTCATGCGTGTCACCTGCGGATCGGGATCGATTGGCTGGAGGCGGCTATATGAAGATCGAAACGGCGCTGGTCAACCGCGATCGTCATGGCTGGAACTCGGTTTTTCGGATGCGTAACCGGATACCACAGGCTGGACGGCTGGGTTCAGGTCGAACCGGAAAATCGTTCCTTGACCGAGGACGCTCCGCACCGAGAGCCGGGTCTCCTGCCGCTCAAGCAGATCACGGCAGAGCAGCAGCCCGAGCCCGCTGCCGCGCTCGCCGGCGGTGCCGTTGGTCGTCGAGCGCCGATCGAGCCTGAACAGATCGTCGGTCTTGCCGGGCGGCATGCCGACGCCGGTGTCGCTGACGCTGATCTCGACGTGGCCGGCGCACGGGCGGGCGGCGATGGTGACCCGGCCGCCCGGCAGCGTGAACTTGACCGCGTTGCTGACCAGGTTGCGAAGCACGGTCGCCAGCATGTCGCGGTTGGCCTTCACCTCGAGGTCGACATCCGACGCGCATAGCGTGATGCCCTTGTCGGAAGCGGTCTGCGCGGCGCCACCGATGATTTCCGTCACGACCTCCGACAGTCCGACCGCGCCCATGGTGACCGCGAGCGTGTCCATCTGCACGCTGGCCCAAGCGAAGAGGCTCTCCATCAGGGCGTGGGCCTGACCGGCGGCCTCGCCGATCCCCTGCGCCCGTCGTTCGATCGACGCATGATCCTTGGCGGCGACCGCCCGGCTCAGCACGCTCGACAATCCGAGAATGACCTGGAACGGGTTTCGCAGGTCGTGCGCGACGATCGAGAATAGCAGTGTCTTCTGCCGGTTCAACGTATCGAGAGCGAGCGACTTCTCCTCGGCTTCGCGGCGGGCCGCAGCGAGCTCGGCCACGAACTCGCGCCGGGCGGTGGCATAGCGGATCGCGCGCGCGAGGCTCGACGGCGTGACCTCGTGCTTGGCCAGGTAGTCGAGCGCGCCGGTTCGCATCAGGCGCATGGCGATGTCCTGGTCGGCCTCGCCGGTCAGCATCAGGACGGCCTGCTCGCCGCCTTCGGGCGCCAGCAGCTTCGGCAGCAGTTCGAACGTGTCCACGTCCGGCAGCCGATAGTCGAGCAGCACGCAGTCGAAGCTTCGCGCCCGGGCCATGTCCAGCCCGGCCATGCCGCTCGGCGCTTCCGCGAGCTCGTGCGCCAGGCCGGACTTCGCCAAAGCCCGGCGCACCGAAGCCCGATCCACCTGGTCATCGTCGATCAGCAGGATGCGCGTCGTGCCGGTCACCGAGCTACTCCGGGAATTCGACGATCTTCCAGTAGTGTTCGAGCAGCGACACGGCCTGCATGAAGGTGTTGGCGGGATCCTGCTTGACGATGTAGCCGGCGACATTGTGCCCGTAGGCGCGTGCCTTGTCCTCTTCTGCCTTCGACGTCGTGATCATGAACACGAGCGCGCTCTTGAGGTCCTTGTCGGCCCGGATCGTTTCGAGGAACTCGATGCCGTTCATTCGCGGCATGTTGAGATCGAGGAGGATGAGGTGCGGCTTGGGGAGCTTCTCGCGGCCGTTCTGGCCGCGCAGGTGTTCGAGGGCCTCGATGCCGTCGCGCGCGACCGTGATCGGATTGCCGATCTTGCTTTTGACGAAGGCGCGCTTGAGCCCCTGGACGTCAACCTCGTCGTCATCGACCAGCAGCAGGTTAACGGCTGGCGCCATCCGGATGTCCTTTCGCGGTTCCGATCGACCATGTGAAGTGAACGGTCAGGCCGCGACCCTGCCGGCTGGCATCGAGCCAGATCGAGCCGCCGTGCCGTTCCACCAGCTTCTTTACGATGGCCAGACCCATGCCGCTACCTTCGATCTCGTCGCGGGGCTTGAGCGTCTGGAACATGCCGAACACCCGGGCATGGAACTGGCCCGGGATCCCGGGCCCGTCGTCGGTAACGGTGAACTCGACGATGTCGGCCCGTTCGGCCGCACCGATCCGGACATGGCCCTCGGCGGGACGATCATGATGCTTGACGGCGTTGCCGATGAGGTTCTGCAGCACCTGGGTGAGCGGCGCGCGCGCGGTCCGGATGGTCGGCAGGTCGACGTCGGGCTCGATCCGGAAACCCGCCGGAGGGCTGACCAGGGCGGCGAGCTCGCCCACGAGCAGGCGCGTGTCGACCATGTCGATGTCGGCCTCGCCTCGCCCGGCGCGCGAGTAGGCGAGAAGATCGTCGAGCAGGCTCTCCAGGCGTCTCACCCTGCTCTTGAGCAGCTCCATGTTCGTGCGCGTGTCGCCGGTCAAGGCCTGGTCCAGATCCTCCTCGATCCAGGAGACGAGGTTTTCGATCCCGCGCAGCGGCGCCTTGAGATCATGCGATGCGACGTAGGCGAACTGCTCGAGCTCCTCGTTGGAGTTCAGGAGATCGCGCGCCTGGCGCGCGAGCCGCGCCTCCATGCGCTTGCGCTCGGTGATGTCGGTGAGCAGGGTGACGACGCCGAGCACGGCGCCATCGGCGGCGCGATGCGGCCGGTAGAACCCCTCCAGCTCACGCACGCCGGTGCCGCGCCGGGCGAGGCGATGCTCGAACCGGCCCTCGGTGCCGGCGAAAGCCGCTTCCAGCTCGCGGCCGACGCCGGGGAAGGCCTCGCTCGCGAAGACCTGGGCCAGCGGGCGCCCGTGGATCTCGGCGACGTCGTCCGTTCCGAGGTCGAACCAGCGGCCGAACTCGCCATTGAGGAAGCCGACGCGTCGCTGCGCATCGACATAGCCGACCATCGCGGGCAGCGTGTCGGCGGTCGCCCGGAGCAGCGACGTGCGATCGAGCTCGATCAGTCCGGTCTTGAACACCTCGACCGTGCGCGCCATCGCGCCGATCTCGTTGCGCTGCCCGGTCCCCGGGACGGTCACGTCGAGGTCGCGCGTGGCGAGTCGGCCCATGGCGGCGGCAAGGGCTACGAGCGGCCGGACGATGAGCCGGTTGATCGCGATGCCGATCCCGACGCAGATCAGGATCGTCAGGATGCTGCCGATCCAGGTGGCGATGCCTGCCTCGCGCTCCGCGGTGGCAAGAAAACGCTCCTGCATGGTCAGGGCGGCGTCCTCGTCGGCCTGCATCGCGCCGAGCTTCTCGCGGAAGGCATCAAAGTAGAGCTTGCCGCCGCCGGCACTCTCGATGCCAACGGCATCCTGGCGTGTGACGGGATGTGCCATGTCGTGCAGGATCGTCTCGCCGATGCTGGTTTGCCATGCGCGTGCCGCCGTCTCGGCCGCGGCGAGACGGCGGGTCTGGGTGGCGCTATTGCGAAGCAGGCCGCGGAGATCGGCGATGGCGTGGTCCAGCGCCGGGCGGCCCGCCCGATAGGGCTCGAGGCTGCTCGCCCGGCCGGTGATGAGGTAGCCGCGCAGACCGGTCTCCTGGTTCAGCATGGCGGTCAGGAAGGCGTCGGCGGCGCGGATGATCCGTGTCGAATGCAGCCGCTGGTCGGTCGCGGTGCGAAGCTGGCTCACGGTGGTCAGCACGGCGGCGGCGCTGATGAAGGAGACGAGCGCGATGGCGCCGATGGCACTCCCGAGCGAGCGGTTCAGGCCATAGGTGTTCTGCATGCGGTCAAGCCCCGGATCAGGTTCCATCGATCGGACGGACCGCCCGAAACGGCAACATCCCCACTATGCCCCAGGACCTGGGATGTTCGCGAGCGGCGGGGATCGTCCGAGGTGGCGTTGATGGATGTCTCCCCTGCCCTGCTCGACAGCCCGGTTCATGTCGTGGGCGCCTCCGGCCGATCGGGCGCGGCACTTTGCCGGGCGCTCGCCGCGCGCGGCGTGTCCGTGGTGCCCGTGGTGCGGGACCGCGCGCGCTGGTCGGCGACCGGCATCGGCGGCGAGCCGATGCTCGCGGACCTGATGAATGCGGCGTCGGTCCGCGGGGCGCTCGGAGGCGCGGTGCGGGTGGCGAGCACGGCGCATGCCCGGCACGCGGGAACGGTCCTGGCGGCTGCCCCGAACGCTTGCCGGCTGGTGTTTCTGGGCAGCACGCGGAAATTCACGCGCTGGCCGGACGCGCACGGCAACGGCGTGCTGGCGGGCGAACGCGCGATGATGGCGTCCGGACGCAGTGCCATGATGCTGCATCCGACGATGATCTATGGCGCGGAGGGCGAGAACAATGTCCGGCGGCTGGCGTCGCTTGTCCGCCGCCTGCCGGTGGTGCCGTTGCCGGAAGGCGGACGGGCGCTGGTCCAGCCGGTGCACCAGTCGGATGTGACGCGCGCGCTCGTGGCGGCGCTCGAACTGGACGACGTGATCGAACCGGAGGCGCTGGTCGTGGCGGGGCCGGCCGCGATCCGCTACGCGGAGCTGGTCAGGGCGGTGGCGGCGGCGGACGGGCAGCGGCCGCCACGGATCGTGCGCCTCCCGGCGCTCGCGCTCGTGCTGGGCGCGCCCCTGACCGCGGCATTGCCGTTCCTGCCGCGGATCGGGCGGGACGAGATCAGGCGGCTGCTCGAGGACAAGGCGTTCGACGTCGGACCGATGCGGACCCGGCTCGGGATCGAGCCGATGACGCTGCCGGAAGGACTGGCGATGACGTTTGCGCGGTGAAATAGTCGGGACGCACGTCTGGAGGAGAAGGCCATGACCTCGACCGCGGCGGAGACGCCCCCCTGGCAGGCGAGCTATCCGCCGGGCGCGCGCTGGGATCAGCAGTTCGAGCCGATGACGGTGGTGGCCCTGCTCGATCGGTCGGTCGAGCGGTATGCCGACAAGGACTTCATCGAATATGCCGGCCGCACGCTGTCGTATGGCGAGTTCGGCCGTCTGGTCGGCAGCCTCGCCGCCGGCTTCGCCGAGCGGGGGATCGGCCAGGGCACGCCTGTCGCGCTCTTCCTGCCGAACACGCCCTGGCACTCCGTGGCCTTCATGGCGCTCGCCACGCTCGGGGCACGCATCGTCCAGGTGAGCGCGCTCGACGCGAAGCTCGAGCTGGCACAGAAGCTCGCCGATTGCGGCGCGCGGCTGATGGTCACGACCGATTTCCCGCCGATGATCGCCAAGGCCGCCTGGCTGGTCGAGGAGGGTCACCTCGACACCCTGTTCGTGGGCGAGGACACGCGATGGAGCGGCGGCCCCTCGATGATTTTGCCGCCGCATGTCGTGGGGTTGTCGGCGTTGCTCGAGACCGCGGCCGCGGGCGCGCGCGCCGCTGCGTCGCCGCACGATATCCTGGTCCTGCAATACACCGGCGGGACGAGCGGCATGCCGAAGGCGGTGATGCTGAGCCATAACAACCTGACGTCGGCGGCCCGGATCTACACCTACTGGGACGAGGGGCCGCGGCCGGAGTCCTCGCAGCGCTATATCGCCCTGCTGCCGTTCTTTCACATCTACGGCCTGGTCACGGCGCTGCTGATGCCGATGCTCGAGGGCCAGGCGGTGATGATCAGGCCCGCGTTCGAGGTCGGCCGGACGTTGACCGACTTCCATGAGCGGGGCGCCACGATGCTGACGGCGGTGCCGGCGATGTGGGGCGCGCTGATCAGTGCGCCGGACGCGCCGGAGCATGATTTCTCGCGGCTGAACACGATCGTGTCGGGCGGCTCTCCGTTGCCGATGAAGGTGGCCCTCGGTGTCGAGAAGATCATGGGGATGCGGCTGATCAATGGCTGGGGGCTGACCGAGACGAGCGCCACAGGGGCGCGGATGCCGCGCCATGTCCCCCCCGCGGATGGCGCGATCGGGGTGCCGATGCCGGGCATCGATATCCGGATCGTGTCGCTCACGAACCGGGATGAGCCGGTCGCGGCCGGCGAGGTGGGCGAGATCGCGATGCGGGGACCGAACGTGTTCAGCGGCTACTGGAACGACGACGAGGCGACCGCGGCCGCGTTCCACGATGGCTGGTTCATGACCGGCGACGTGGGCTCGATGGATGAGCGAGGCGTGATCACCTATATCGACCGGCGCCGGCGGGTGATCTTCTCGGGTGGCCTCAACGTCTATCCGGCGGCGGTCGAGCGCGCGATCGAGGCGCATCCCGCAGTCGCCGCCGTGATCGTGATCGGGGTCGCCGACGAGGCTCGCGGCGAAGCGACCAAGGCGTTCGTGATGCAGCGGCCGGGAACGCCGGCGCTGACGATGCGGGAGCTCCGCCGCTTCCTCGAGGATCGGCTCGCGCGGCACGAGATGCCGATCGCCCTCGAGATACGCGACAGCCTGCCCCGCAGCGCGATCGGCAAGCTGATGCCGGCCGTGCTGGAGGCGGAGGAGAAGGCGGCGCTATAGGGCGCGGAAACTCTCGTGCAGGCCGTCGAGCGTGATCTGGGCGGCCAGTGCCGCGAGCAGCACGCCCAGCACGCGGCCGATCACGTTCGATCCGGTATGGCCGAGCAGGCGCGCGACGTGCCGGGCGGCCATCAGGGCGCCGAAGGTCGCGGCGAGCGACACGACGAGGCCGGCGAGCAGGGCCGCGATCCTGGCGGTGTCATGGGCGGCTTCCGAGCGCAGCAGGACCATCGTCGTCATCGCACCCGGGCCGGCGATCAGGGGAATGGCGAGCGGGAAGACGCTGATGTCCTCCTCGGTGCGGATCGCGGCTTCGCGCTCGCTGGTGCTCGAGCCGCGGGTGGCGCCGCTCGCGGTGACCATGTCGGCGGCGGTGAGGAACAGGAGGATGCCGCCGGAGATGCGCAGCGCGGCGAGCCCGATGCCGAGGCCTGCCAGCAGGCGGGCACCGAGCAGGCCGAAGGCGCCGAGCACGACGAGGGCGATGATGACGGCGCGCGTGGCCTGCTCGCGCTTGTCGGCGGCACTGTCGCGCGCGGTCATGGCGGCGAAGATCGCGGCCGTGCCGGGCGGGTCGATGATGACCAGGAGCGCGGTGAGGTCGTAGAGGAAGGTGTCGCGAAAGACGGTCAGCATCCGAGGCGGCGTTCGGCGCACGCGAGGTCGTCGGGCGTGTTGACGTTGAAGAACGGATCGCGGGTCCCATCGTCGAAAGCGATCGCCCGCATGCCGATCATCGAGGCGAAGGCGACGACGCTGAAGTCGCCCGGACGCGCGGGGTCGAGCGACGCGAGATGAGCGGCGAGTGCGGCCGCGGACGCCGTTGGCCACAGGGACACGGTCGGATGCCGGCGGCCGGCGCTCGTCGCCATCGACGGTGCCGGAGACAAGCTCGCGGCGAGGTGCGGCGGCAGGAACGGACTGTCGCCGGGGACGGTCAGGACGAACTCGGCCGGCAGCGCCTGCGCCCAGCGCAGGCCGGCGAGGATGCCGCCGAGCGGGCCGACACGCCGCTCGTCGGCGAGAACCGGAAGACCGAAGGAGGCGAAGCGGGCCGGATCGCCGTTGGCGCTGATCGCGATGTCGGCGTGGTCGGCCGAGAGGCGATGAAGGATGTGGGCGAGAATGGGCCGGCCCGCCAACGGTCGCAGCGGCTTGTCGCCGCCGCCCATCCGGCTCGACGCGCCGCCGGCCAGGATAAGCGCCGCGATTGGCGTGGCCATCGTCCCTATCAGGACCGTTTGGGGCGACCGATGGGGCTCGAACCCACGGCATCCAAGACCACAACCTGGCGCTCTACCAACTGAGCTACGGCCGCCACCGAGCGGGTTCGTCTAGGCAATGAGGGCGGGCGCGTCAATTAGGACGCGGCTGTCGCCGCCACTGAACAGGTCGCCGAGGCGGGCAAGCGCTTCCGCGAGGACGGGAGTTCGCTTGCAGAAGGCGAAGCGGACGAGAGTGCGCGGCGGCTCGGACGCATAGAACGCCGAGACCGGGATCGCGGCCACGCCGGCATGTTCGGTGATGTGCCGGCAGAAGGCGACGTCATCGCCGTCGAAGCCGAGACCGGCGATGTCGACGGTCAGGAAGTAGCTGCCGCCGGTCGGAAGCACGTCGAAACCGAGCGCGTCCAGTCCCGCGGCCAGCATGTCGCGCTTGGCGGCGAGATCGGCGGCAAGAGACGCGAAGTATTCGTCGTCGAGATCCAGGCCGATGGCGACCGCGCGTTGCAGGTTCGGCGGCGTCGCGAAGACGACGTTCTGGTGGGCGCGCGCTGCCAGGAGGGCGAGCGGCGGGCAGGCAGTGATGTAGCCGACCTTCCAGCCGGTGAGCGAGAACGTCTTGCCGGCGCTGCCGATCCTAAGACAGCGGTCGCGCATGCCGGGGCGGGTCATCAGCGGGGTGTGACGGCGTCCGTCGAACAGGAGATGCTCGTAGACCTCGTCGCAGACGGCGTAGGCGTCGTGGCGCCGCAAGAGGTCGGCGATCTGGTCGAGTTCGGACAGGGTGAACACCTTGCCGGTCGGGTTCATCGGCGAGTTGAGCAGGATCGCCTTCGTGCGCGGTCCGAAGGCGGCCGCGAGCTCGTCGGCGGGCAGCGACCAGTCGGGCGCCCTCAACCGGACGATCCGCGGGATGGCGCCGAGCATGCGGACGGCGGGCAGGTAGGTGTCGTAGAGCGGCTCGATCAGGACGATCTCGTCGCCGGGATCGACCAGGGCCGCGAGCGAGACGAAGAGCGCCTCGGTGGCGCCGGAGGTGATGACGATCTCGGTGGACGGATCGCAGGCGAGCCCGTGGAAGCGGGCGTTCGCGCGGGCGACGGCCTCTCGAAGCTCCGGCAGGCCGGCGAGCGGCGCGTACTGGTTCCGATCGTCGCCGAGGAAGCGTTGCGCGGCCTCGACGATCGCCGGCGGACCCTCGGTGTCGGGAAAACCCTGGCCGAGATTGATCGCGCCATGCTTCTGCGCGAGTGCCGACATGACGGTGAAGATCGTCGTGCTCTGGGCGGTCAACAGCGTGCTGAGGGTCTTCACTGTGCAGGCTCCGGTGGCGGCGGGGAGACGAGGCCCGGATGGGCGCAGATAGGGGCTCGACGGGCGGACTCAAGCGTAGCCGCGGCCGAATGCCTAGTTTCGATGCAGTCGGGTGTGGGTGTCTGAGCGGCGGTTCGGCGCGCGGCCGCCTGTTTGGCGCGCGGTCATGCGTGGCACTTGGATCAAGCGGGAGGCACGGTGAATGGCATGGCTTGTGCAGTCTCCGGCGCACGAAGCACCCGGCGATCGATGGCGCCGCGATACTTCGCCCGTTCGGCGGCCCGTACGCCGACCATCAGGAGGACGTCCGGCCGGCGGTCGGCAACAAGCCATGAAAAAAATCGAAGCCGTCATCAAACCCTTCAAGCTCGACGAGGTGAAGGAAGCCTTGCACGAGGTCGGGCTGCAGGGGATTACCGTTGTGGAAGCGAAGGGTTTCGGCCGCCAGAAGGGCCACACGGAGCTGTATCGCGGTGCCGAGTATGTGGTCGATTTCCTGCCGAAGGTGAAGATCGAACTTGTCTGCGACGACGAGGTCGCCGAGCGCGCGGTCGACGCGATCGTTTCGGCCGCGCGGACCGGACGGATCGGCGACGGCAAGATCTTCGTCACCACGATCGACGAGGTGATCCGGATCCGGACCGGCGAACGGGGGCCGGAAGCGATCTGATCCGTGCGAGGCGACGCCGGACCAATTCTTGCCCGGCGCGCCGCCGCACTGCGTAAGAAAGCCTGGGTGTAAGAAAGCCTGGGTGTAAGAAGACTTTGGCATCACCGCGCGACATCGCGCCTCGAATGGAATGAACCGGATGGCGAAAAGACCTGCTGCACCCGCAACGACACCGGCGCCCCCGGCCCGGCCACCGGCGACGTCGCCCGGCGAGGTCGCCAAGGTGATGGAGCTGCTGCGCGAGAATGCGGTCGAGTATGTCGACCTGCGCTTCACCGATCCCAGAGGCAAGTGGCAGCACACCACGCAGCACATCTCGACCGTCGACGAGGACGTGTTCCAGGACGGTTTCATGTTCGACGGTTCGTCGATCGCCGGCTGGAAGGCGATCAACGAGAGCGACATGATCCTGATGCCGGATGCGTCGACGGCGGTGATGGATCCGTTCGCGGCCAAGCCGCAACTGATCCTGTTCTGCGACATCCATGAGCCGTCGACCGGGCAGCTCTACGCGCGCGACCCGCGCGGCACCGCTAAGCTCGCCGAGCAGTATCTGAAATCGACCGGGATCGGCGACATCGCGTCGTTCGGCGCGGAGGCCGAGTTCTTCGTCTTCGACAGCGTCCGCTTCGGGACCGGACCGAACTATTCGAGCTACCAGATCGACAGCATCGAAGGACCCCAGGCGGCCCTGAAGGATTATCCCGAGGGCAACATGGGGCATCGGCCGACGATCAAGGGCGGCTATTTCCCGGTGCCGCCGGTGGACAGCGAGCACGATCTGCGCGCCGAGATGCTGTCGACGATGGGCGAGATGGGATTGCCGATCGAGAAGCATCACCACGAGGTGGCGCAGAGCCAGCACGAGCTGGGCACCAAGTTCGGGCCGCTGACGAAGATGGCCGACCAGATGCAGATCTACAAATACTGCGTGCACAACGTGGCGCACAGCTACGGCAAGACGGCGACCTTCATGCCCAAGCCGATCTATGGCGACAACGGTTCGGGCATGCACACGCACCAGTCGATCTGGAAGGACGGCAAGCCGATCTTCGCCGGCAATTCGTATGCGGATCTGTCGGAGACCTGCCTGTTCTACATTGGCGGGATCATCAGGCACGCGAAGGCGCTCAACGCGTTCACCAACCCGACGACCAACAGCTACAAGCGGCTGATCCCCGGTTTCGAGGCGCCGGTGCTGCTCGCCTACTCGGCGCGCAATCGGTCCGCGTCGTGCCGCATCCCGTATGCGACGAGCCCGAAGGCCAAGCGGGTCGAGGTGCGGTTCCCGGACGCGAGTGCCAACCCGTATCTTGCGTTCGCGGCGATGCTGATGGCGGGGCTGGACGGCATCAAGAACAAGATCCATCCGGGCGAGGCGATGGACAAGGACCTGTACGACCTGCCGCCCGAGGAGCTGCACGACATCCCGACGGTGTGCGGCAGCCTGCGCGAGGCGCTCGGCGCGCTGACCGCGGACCACGAATTCCTGCTGGCCGGCGGCGTGTTCTCGACCGACCAGATCGAGAGCTACATCGAGCTCAAGTGGAAGGAAGTCTACAAGTTCGAGCACACGCCGCATCCGGCCGAGTTCGAGATGTACTACTCGGTCTGAGCGAGGAGAGGGCCAGGATTGTCCTGGCCCTCGCTCGTCAGAGCGAGCCGGGCGGAAGCACGCCGTCGAGGGTCAGGATCGGCTCCCAGACGGCGCATTTATGGTCGGCATTGAAGCCGGTACTTGCGGCGGCGCCAGGGGGGATCAACTCCTGGAACCGGTCGGTGCGGGAGTCGTAGGCGGTCCAGGGCGCGACACCGGGCCCGTTCGGATTGCCGCTCCTGGCGAAGTTGGTCCAGGCGGCGCGCATCTGGGTGGCCAGCTCCATCTCGGCCGGCGTCATGAGCGATCCGGAGACACCGTTGCTGCCGGGCAGCAACGGCCAGAGAAACGGCAGCTCGCTGGTGTGCGGCGCGCCGAATGCCAGGAACGGATCGGCCGGCAACAGCAGGGCGCCCGCGTTCTCGTCGGAGAACTCGTAGTTGTAGACCGGGACGCTGCGCGAGAGCAGTTGGTCGAAGCCGCGCGCGCTGCAGGAGAAGCCCACGTCGGTGAACAGCGTGGCGTAGGCGAGGTCGGGCGTCGGATAGTGGGCGAGCGGATAGATCGACGCGACGAAGGGCGTGATCGGCGCACCGACCAGGCCGGCGATCGCCTGATCGTAGCCGGACGCGGCCAAGGGACGACCGGTGGAGTCGAATTCCAACGCCGTGAACAGCCTCGCCTCGTCGTGGTTGGAGCCCTGCATGACCGGAACCCGGTTCAGCACGCCGGCGGCGATCGCGATCAGCGGCTGGACCGGGAGCACGGCGGTGCCGACGTTCGGCTCGAACTGGGTGAGGCTGGCCGCCGAGCCGGGCGCGCCCGCCGCTTCGGCGGCAAGGATCGCGGAGACGGGCAGCGCGCGCAGACACGCGGCGTCGGTCGTGCTGGTGCACCCGGCGGCGGTCGCGAAGGCGACGCCCGCGCGGTCGGCGGTCGCGAGCGAGGGCAACTGGACCGCGTAGGCGCCGCTCTCGATGATCGCGCGCTGGAACAGGCCGGTGGCACCGGGCGAGACGAGATGGTCGAGGATGTTCTGGCCGCCGGCGGATTCGCCGAAGACCGTCACCCGGCCGGGATTGCCACCGAAGGCTGCGATGTTGTCCCTGACCCAGCGCAGGGCCGCCTGCTGGTCCATCAGGCCGTAATCGCCCGACGCGCGGCCGAAACTTTCGGCATCGAGCGCGGGGTGGGCGAGGAAGCCGAGATAGCCGAGCCGATAGTTGATGGTCACGACAATGACGCCGTCCTGGACGAGCGCGGTGCCGTCGTACTCGTCGCCGGTGCCGGTTTCGTCGGCGCCGCCATGGATCCAGACCATGACGGGCAGGTTCCGCGCACCCGAGACGGGCGCGTAGATGTTGAGGAACAGGCAATTCTCGTCGGTGCTGGCGACGCTGAAATCGCCGGGGTTCTGGGGGCAGGGCGACGGGAGCGTGTCGGCTTGCAGCACGCCCGGCCATGAGACAGGGCGGGGTGGCGCCCAACGGAGCGGACCGAGCGGCGGCTGGGCATACGGGATGCCGAGATAATCGAGCGCGCCCGGGGTCGCGACGCCCTGGACGATGCCCGTCCGGGTCGCGACGGTCAGGCCCGCGGCGTGGGCCTGCAACGCAAGCGTCATCGCAAAGACGGCCGTTCCGGCGCGCCACCACATCTTCGACATCGCATCCCTGTTCCCGACGGCTTGATGACCGTTCTGTCATCAAGTTGAGCGAGAACGACGGCCAGCGCAAGGAGCGTCAGAGGTCGGGGCGGGCGAGCTCGCGTTCGACGATGGCGGCGTAGAGGCCGGCGCCATAGGGGATCGCCGCGTCGTTGAAATCATAGCCAGCGTTGTGCAGTCCGGCGGTGTCTCCGTTGCCGAGGTTGATGTAGGCGCCGGGGACAGCCTCGAGCATGAAGGCGAAATCCTCCGACCCCATGACCGGGGTCCGGTTGCGCTGCACGGCCTCCTCGCCCACGAGCGAGACCGCGGCGTCGGCGAGCGCCGCGGCCCGTGCCGGCTCGTTGACGAGAGGGGCGAAGATGGTGCGGATTTCGAGCTCGGCGGCGGCGCCGAAGCCGGCGGCGACGCCGTTCGCCACGCGACGGATGTTCGCCTCGATCAAGGAGAGGATTTCGGTGCGGAAGGCGCGTGCGGTGCCGCGGATGAGGACCTTGTCGGGGATGACGTTGTAGGCGTTGCCGCCCTCGATGGCGCAGCAGCTCAGGACGGCGGTGTCGATCGGGGCGACGTTGCGCGCGACGATCGACTGGAGAGCTGTGATCACGTGCGAGGCGGCGAGGATGGGGTCGATGCCGGCTTCCGGCCGTGCGCCGTGCGCGCCCACGCCGGTCACGGTGAGGTCGAAGAACGCGCCGCCGGCCATCATCGGCCCCGGCCGGATGGCGAACGTGCCGATGTCGTGGCCGGGATGGTTGTGCATGCCGAAGACGCTGTCGCATGGGAACCGTCCGAACAGATCGTCGGCGAGCATCGCGCGCGCGCCGCCGATGCCCTCCTCGGCGGGCTGGAAGATGAAATTCACGGTTCCGGCAAAGCGGCGGGTTTCGGCGAGATAGCGCGCGGCGCCGAGCAGCATGGTGGTGTGGCCGTCATGGCCGCAGGCGTGCATCACGCCCGGCCTGGTCGATGCGTAGGGCAAGCCGGTGGTCTCGTGGATCGGCAGGGCGTCCATGTCGGCGCGCAGCCCGATGCTGCCGCCGGCGTTGCCGCCGCGCAGGACGCCGACGATGCCGGTGCGTCCGACCTCGCGATGCACCTCGATGCCCCAGGAGGCGAGCAGTTCGGCGACGATGGCGGACGTGCGGTGCTCCTCGAAACCGAGCTCGGGGTGGGCGTGCAGATCGTGGCGGATCGCCTCGAGATCGGCTTGGAATTTTTTGATCTCGTCGACGAGTGTCGGCACGTGGTGGTCTCCCGGGCCGCGATGCGGTGCGACGGTGTCAGTGTGGCGGTGGTCGCGCGAAAGGAGAAGGCCGATGAGGAGCCGTCGCCGGTCCACTTGAAATTAGGTGTCTTCGTTTCAGATTTTGCTTTTTCTTTTCAACGGGTTACTGGCGCCGACGTTTCAGGGGTCGATGGTTTCCAAAGGCAATGCCTTTGGTGGGGTCCGGGGCAAAGCCCCGGCTGCTTCCTCACCACCCCTCGCGCCTGCAGGTTCCAGGCCGTGCGCGAAGGGTGGCGCGTCACGCCGGGTCAGGAAGAATAATATTCCGGCCGGTCGATGTCGGCGAGCAGCCCCGGGTGGGTCGGTTGCCAGCCCAGCTCCGCCTGTGTCCGCGCACTGGAACCCGGCGCGTCCATCGCCACGAAGCTGACGAAGCCGTCGAAGTGCTCCGTTGCGTCGTCCGGTGACAACGAGCGCACGGGCACACCCAGCCGGCGGCCGATGACCTCAGCAATGGCCCGGTACGGCACGCCCTCGTCCCCCACCGCATGGTAGCGCCCTCCGGGCCGCCCCCTTTCCAGCGCCAGGCGGAACAGCACGGCCGCGTCCAGCCGGTGCACCGCCGGCCAACGATTGCTCCCATCGCCGACGTAGGCGGACAGGCGCTTTGCCCTGGCCACCTCGATCAGCATCGGCACGAAGCCGTGGTCGCCGTCGCCGTGCACGGAGGCGCCCGGACGCACCACCGTCGCGCGCACGCCGCGTCCGGCCGCGGCCAGCCCGGCCTTCTCGGACGCGATCCGGTGAGGTGACGGCGAGGCCGGGTCCGGCTCGTCCTCCTCCGTGCCGATCCGGCCCGGTGTCAGGATGGCGATGCCGGACGTATTCACGAACGGCTTGCCGCTGCCTTCCATGGCGCCGACCATGGCGTCCACGGCGGCTGCATCCGTTTCGCCGGACTTCACGATGTTCGAGAAGTCGTGAATGTAGGCGGTGTGGATCACCCCGTCTGCCGCCCGGGCGCCGCGGGCCAGGCTGTCCGGATCGGACAGGTCACCCCGGTGCACCTCCGCGCCCATGCGGGCAAGCGTCTCCGCCGCCTGGTCGTTGCGGGCCAGCCCGACCACCTGGTGGCCGGCGCGCATCAGTTCTTGAGCCATGGCGGATCCGATGAAGCCCGTGGCTCCGGTCGCGAAAACACGCATGCGTCATCCTTTCGTTGCTCGCCTTCGTTGGCATTCGGGGCGGATGATTCCGTCTCCCTGACCGGAAAGATGGCTCGACTTCGGACGGTCAACCATGCTGCATTGTCGGCATTATCGTCGCGATCGTCCGGAAGTCTCATGGATCCGCTGTCTGACGTGCTGTCGCTGCTCAAGCCTCGTCGCTACTTGTCGTCCGGCTTCGATGCCGGCGGAGACTGGTCGGTCCAGATCTCCGAGCATCACGGAGCCATCAAATGCTACGCTGTCGTTCTGGGGCGATGCTGGCTGTCGGTCGAGGGCGTTTCCGCGCCGGTTGAGCTTGAGACGGGCGATTGCTTCATCCTGCCGAGTGGCAGACCCTTCCGTCTTGCGAGCGACCTCGCTTTGGCACCGACCGACGCCGAGACGATCTTTACGGGAGCGGGAAGCGGCGGACGCGCGTCGATGAACGGCGGCGGAGATTTTTCCCTGGTCGGCAGCCGCTTCGACCTTGCAGGCCAAGCCGCGTTCCTTCTCGGCGTCTTGCCCTCCATCGTCCACATCCGCGACGACGCCTCCCGGACGGCACTGCGGAGGTCGGTCGAGCAGATGATGGAGGAGTTGCGCGAACCGCAGCCGGGCGGCTCGCTCATCGTCGAGCACCTGGCCCACATCATGCTGGTTCGAGCTCTCCGCGTTCACATCGGCGACGCATCGAAGACGGGCGTCGGATGGCTGTTTGCCCTGGCGGACAAACAGATCGGCGTCGCTTTGACCGCCATGCACAACGATCCAGCGCATCGTTGGACTTTGCATGAGCTCGCGGGGCGCGCCGGCCTCTCGCGATCGATCTTCGCCGAACGATTCAAGGAGACTGTCGGATCCTCGGCCCTGGAGTATCTGACGCGCTGGCGCATGCTGCTGGCGAGAGACAGGCTGGAGCAGTCTGGTGATCCTGTTTCCCGCGTTGCCCCGTCGCTCGGCTACGAGTCGGAGAGCGCTTTCAGCGCCGCCTTCAAACGGGTCATGGGCTGTTCACCACGGCAATATAGCCGCCATCGACGACTGAAAAACCCGTCGGCAAGCACTGCCGAAGCCGAGCGTGTCGATCGGCTTCAGCCTATCGCAGCGTGATGGCTGATGGAGAGCCGACGCATCGGCTCGGCCACCGCCGAGCGGTTCGCTCGCGAAGGATTTCGCGTGGTGCACTGCGCGCGCGATGCCGCTGGCGTACCCATCTCATCGGCGGCAGACCGTTCCGCCTACGTGTACACCTTTGGGATGCGAAGCGGTCATTGCCAGCCAGGCCTCCCATATGCTCGATGTACTCAGGTGTTTCGCTCGTTCGGGGGCACCGGACATTGAGAATTCGATCGCTCCTGTCTTGCGCGCTGTGCGTTCTGATCACTTGGCGGAGCGCTGAGCCCAATGCCTCGCTGTATCCCAAATTGGTCGGTACCTTACGCGAAGGCAAGAGAGTTGCTTTTAACGGCTGGTAACGTGCCGATCAACTTTCGGGGACGCCGTGGTCTTTGCGACTTTCCTGGGGATCTATGTCGATACGATGAACTGAATGGCTGTGCAGTTGACATCCCCGCTTGCATATTCGTGTGGAAAACGAAGGACGGCGAGTTCCTGCACGTCCAAACAGGCCCTCCCGATGATCCCACGCAAACACGTGTTACTTTCATTTCGAGGCAGGACGCACCCTAGTCTAATGCCGAAGCGTGATGGCGGAGGCGGAGATGCGGCGTGGCGGGAACGGGCAGCGTGGTTTCGCCGAGGCGTTTCTCGGTGCGGACGTCGGCAGCAACCGCAAGCTGGAGAGCATCTCCGCGCAGCTCGATTGGGACGCGCTTGGCGCGCTCGTTGACGGCTTGCGGCCCGGCCGAACCGGCCGACCGCCCTACGCGCCGCTGGTGATGGTTCGCGTGCTGCTGTTGCAGCAATGGTATGGGCTGTCGGACGTCGAGGTGTGCAAGGCGCTGGCCGACCGGCTGAGCTTTCGTCGGTTCTGCGGCCTTTCGCTGGACGAGGCGACGCCGGACGACACCACGCTGTGCCGGTTCCGCACGGCGCTGGGCCAGGCCGCGCTGGCCCGGCGATCATGTCCGAGGTGCATTGTCAGTTGGACGCGCGCGGCCTGGTGCTCAAGCGCGGCACGATCGTGGATGCGACGCTGCTCGCCGCGGCGGTGGCGCCGCCGACCCCGCGCGAAGGCCAGGTCACCGACCGTGATCCGCAAGCGGCGGTCGCGGCCCGCCGCGGTGGTGCGGTGTATGGCTACAAAGCCCACGTGGCCGCCGACGAGGGCACCGCGCTGGTGCGCGGCGTGTCGGTCACGATTGAGGGTGGGAAGTTCTCCGCGTATCTGAAGGGGAAAGTTTCAGGTCGCGAGCTGCCGCCTTCTGTGGCGCAACTGGCATAAGCACGATATTCCGCCTCAGATCGAAGGTTCTAAAGAGCTGTGACGCGCCTCTCCGCCGCTTGCGTTGCCGCGCTCGCTCTCTGGTGCGGGTCGGCGCGAGCGGAATGGCAGGCCTTTACCTTCGGTGCCCGCAACTTCAGTTGCGCTAATTGGACCCCAGACCACGAACTTGAAATGGAGGCGTGGATCCTCGAGTTTTGGTCAGGCATGAATGGGCTGAACCCGCGAAACCGTGAAGCGGGGCATATGACCGATGCTAAGGGCGTCATCGAGTCTGTACGCCAGGAGTGTCGGTTGGACCCGTCTTTAGAAGTCATCAACGCACCTGAATATGTTTACCGCAGACTTCAGTCCAAAGGCCGCTGATAGACGTTAAAAGTGCGCTCAAGCGGCTAGTGTCATGGACCTGAAGTCCGGCTAATTACTCTGACGCGGTTCTGAGGCAGAATCGTTCGATGTTGCCGAGGATGTCGTCGGCGGACTTCGTCCAGCGGAACGGTCTCGGTTGAGCGTTGTGCTGGGTGATGAACGCATCGATAGTGCGGTGCAGGCTGTCGACGCTTTGATGGATGCCTCGTCTGATCTGTTTTTCAGTCAGAAGCCCGAAGAAGCGCTCGACTTGGTTCATCCATGAGGCGCTGGTGGGCGTGAGGTGGATCTGCCAGCGCGGGCGCTTGGCCAGCCAGTTCCGGATCAGTGGCGCCTTGTGGGTGGCGTAGTTGTCCATGACGAGATGAACATCGAGGTCGGCGGGGACGTTGGCCTCGATCTCGTCGAGGAACTTGCGAAACTCGGTGGCGCGGTGCCGGGGATAGCAGCGGCCGATGACGTGGCCGGTCGCGATGTCGAGCGCTGCGAACAATGACGTCGTTCCGTGACGTCTGTAGTCGTGGGTCTGTCGCTCGACCTGACCGGGTCGAAGCGGCAACATGGGCTGGCTCCGATCGAGCGCCTGGATCTGCGACTTCTCATCGACGCAAAGGACGACTGCGTGCTGTGGCGGCGAGACGTAGAGGCCGACCACGTCGCGGGTCTTGGCGACGAAGTCGGGATCGGTCGACAGCTTGAACGTCTCCATTCGATGCGGCTGCAGGCCAAAAGCACGCCAGATCCGTTTCACGCTGGTGACCGACACACCCGAGGCTCGCGCCATGCTGCGTGAGCTCCAATGGGTTGCGTCGGCTGGCAGACTCTCGAGAGTTCGGACGATCACCTCTTCGATCCGTGCGTCATCAAGGGTGCGGGGCGCTCCCGAGCGAAGCTCATCCCGCAAGCCCTCCATCCGCTGCGCAGCGAAGCGCCGCCGCCACTTGCTGACGGTGGCCTGGTAGACGCCCAACCGAGCCGCGATCTCCTTGCCGTAGCCACCCTCGGCACAGGCGAGAACGATCCGGGCGCGCAAAACCCGGTCTTGCGCCATCGACCGCCGCCTCGTGAGCGCGACCAGCTCGTCGCGCTCTGCCTCGCTCAACACGATCACTGCTGAAGGTCGACCTCTCATCATCCGCTCCATGTCCGTCGACAGGAGCGTTCCACAAACAGTCGGAACGTACAAGAATTATTAGCCGGACTTCAGGTCCATGACACCAAGTCACAAATGTATATTGGTTCCTATTTGACGACACACGATATCTGACCGCTCGGCGAAGTGTATATTGTCTTGCCGAAGTCGCAAACCTCGGGCGCCGCGTCTTCCGATGCACCGTTGAAAGTCACGACCGACCCTCGCTCACAATCGTTAAATATGGGTGAGTAATCTATCGGCCGGACTGTCGACTGGGTTGTAAGCTTTTGTGCCGCAATATCGTTCTCGACCGTAAGGACTCCGACCTCACACTTCTGCGTCTCTGCAAGTGCCGCTGGCGCACAAATCATAGTCATCGCAGCGATCCAACAAGTTCTCATACTTGCTCCCGGTCGAGGTTTCGTTCAATCGCACGATTGCATATAAAAGCGGCAATCTCAACAGGAGACCGCTGCGAAACGTTGTTCTGGTTCCTTATGTCTGCTGATCGTTAGGTGAGTATCTAGCTCGAGTGCCGCACGCGCGTGGGATTGCGCTATTTGAGGCGGAGGCCGCGATCTTTGGTGGCTGGCGCGGCGTCATGCGGCGGACAGTGTCGCGGCGCGGAGCAGGTTCCAGGCCGCCGCCACGAGACGCAGGTGGGTCTGGTTTCGGTCCAGGCCGCGGTAGCGCATCCGCCGCAAGCCCCAGCTCCGCTTCCAGGTGCCGAAGATCCGCTCAATGCCGCCGCGCACTGGTCCCAGCACCCGATTGTGCCAGCGTTGCCAGGGCCGCAGCGGCCGGTTGCGCAGGCGCGATGCATAATCCGGTCACGCACGCCAGCCGCGGCCAGCGCCGCGCGATTAGCGGCACTGTCGTAGGCGCGGTCGGCGTAGGCGGCGGCCTCGTCGCCCTGGATCAGCGCGGTACACGCCAGCGTGTCTTGAATGTCGGCCGACGTGATCGACACGCCGCGCACCAGCGCGGTGCCCTCGTCGGCGGCCACGTGGGCTTTGTAGCCATACACCGCACCACCGCGGCGGGCCGCGACCGCCGCTTGCGGATCACGGTCGGTGACCTGGCCTTCGCGCGGGGTCGGCGGCGCCACCGCCGCGGCGAGCAGCGTCGCATCCACGATCGTGCCGCGCTTGAGCACCAGGCCGCGCGCGTCCAACTGACAATGCACCTCGGACATGATCGCCGGGCCAGCGCGGCCTGGCCCAGCGCCGTGCGGAACCGGCACAGCGTGGTGTCGTCCGGCGTCGCCTCGTCCAGCGAAAGGCCGCAGAACCGACGAAAGCTCAGCCGGTCGGCCAGCGCCTTGCACACCTCGACGTCCGACAGCCCATACCATTGCTGCAACAGCAGCACGCGAACCATCACCAGCGGCGCGTAGGGCGGTCGGCCGGTTCGGCCGGGCCGCAAGCCGTCAACGAGCGCGCCAAGCGCGTCCCAATCGAGCTGCGCGGAGATGCTCTCCAGCTTGCGGTTGCTGCCGACGTCCGCACCGAGAAACGCCTCGGCGAAACCACGCTGCCCGTTCCCGCCACGCCGCATCTCCGCCTCCGCCATCACGCTTCGGCAGTCATGAATCACAAATCGCGACGTTTCGCAGCAGTCTCACGTTGTGATTCGGTCGGACAACGTCGCTCATAGAACCACATCGATTCCCTTACGGCGGATGACGTTCAGCAAAGCCAAGGCCGCGCCTGTCGGCCGCTTAGCACCCCGTTCAAGTTGCGACACGTAGCCGGTCGTAACGTTAAGGCAGCGCGCAAATACGGCCTGGCTCAGATGCGCCTGCTCCCGCACCTGGCGTATCTCCTCCCCGCTTATCGGCTTTGCAGCACCGGTCGGCTTACCGAGATGCCGCAGCGTGACCTTCGCGTGAGCGTCGTCGTCCATCATCCCGGTCCGATGCATGCCATCGGCCGTTTCGATGATCGCCTTCGCCAAACGGCTACGTTCCTGCCTCGCCATGCTCGACCTCCTGTAGCTCCTTCGCCTCGATGGCCGCCGCTATCCGCTCCGCATCTGCGGCCAGCCAAGCCCCAGCAATTTCCCGCAGCGACAACAGCTCATCGGGCTCGATGTTGTCCTGCTCGCTCTTGGCGAAGCCATACAAGAACACCGCCCGACCTTGCGCCCGGTAGGCGACCAGCATCCGGTATCCCCCGGACCGTCCTTGTCCTTCACGCGCGACACGCTGCTTGATAAGGCCCCCACCGAGGTCCGCGTCCACCAAGCCACGTTCCGCCCGCTCGATCGCCTCGCGCAGGCCGGCATCCGTGATGCGCTCCCGTCGCGCGAATCGCGCCAGCCACTTCGTCTTGAATACGCCGCCTCTCATATAGTGCTATGAACTATAGTTCATTGAATTATGAACGGCAAGGTCATCCAGGGCGACTTCTGCCGAACCTGCCTGCGTCGCATCTGGGCGGCTCGCCCCGTCACGCCGGCGGCGTGCTATCGCACGACGGGTCCAGGGCAGAGCCCTGGTCTTTTGGTGAGACTTCGCAGGACCTCGGCGTGGACCGCGGCGATGTCGCCTTCGGCCGAGATCAGGACGCAGCGGCCTGGATCGGCGGCGGCGATGGCGCGGTATTGCGCGGCGACGCGAGCGTGGAACTGGTCGTCCTTGGCCTCGTAGCGGTCGGCGGCGGCGGCGCGCCCGGCGACGCGGGCGCGGCGGGTCGCGGCGGTGACGTCCAGGATCAGCGTCAGGTCGGGCTGGACGGGAAGCAGGCCGGTGAGCGTCGTGATCAGGGCGCGGGCCTTCGCGTCGGTGTGGCCCTGATAGGCCATGGTGGAGTCGGCGAAGCGGTCGCAGACGATGGTGGCGCCGCGGGCGAGTGCCGGCTCGATGGCGCGGGCGAGGTGATCGGCGCGGGCAGCGAAATGGAGCAGGATCTCGGCGCTCGGCGACCATTCGCCCGCCGGATCGAGCAGCAGGCCGCGGATGAGTTCGGCCCCAAGCGTGCCGCCGGGCTCGCGGGTGAGAAGCACGTCGCGTCCCTGCTCGCGAAGTGCCGCGGCCAGCAGGCGGGCCTGGGTGGATTTGCCGGCCCCCTCGCCGCCTTCGAGCGTGATGAAGCGGCTCATTCGCCGGAGACGGCGCGGCGGGCGCGTTCGAGTTCCTCGGCATAGCGCTTGAGCGCGTACTGCTCGGTCAGCAGGCCGATGACCTGATGGCCGTCGCGGGTCTCGAGGACGACGAGCGCGTCGGCCTCGGCCTGCTCGAAGGTCGAGATCGCCTCCTTGACGGTCTGCTGGGGCAGCAGGAAGTGATCCTCGTGCTGCAGGCGGTCGCCGAGACGGCCGCCGTCGTCGTCGGTCGCGTGGATCTCGGGGATGTTGGCGATGCCGGCGTAGCGGCCGCGCTCGTCGACGGCGACGATGCGCGGCGTCGAGCCGAGCGGGAAGTCGCGCTTGACGGTGCTGAGTGCGGTGTCGGTGCGGACCGAGCGGATCTCGCGGCGCATCATCCGGCCGACCGAGAGGTTACGGACCCAGCCGATGTCGACGGCGCTGCGGATCGCCTCGCCGCGCAGATGGAAGCGCCAGGTGGCGAAGGAGTAGCCGAAGGTGCGGCGCACGGTGAGCGACGAGACGACGGCGGCGACGATGACGGCGATGGTGAGCGGCAGGCTGCTGGTGGTCTCGAGCGTGAGGAAGGCCATGGTGAGCGGGCCGCCGATGACGGCGACCGCGAGCGCGCTCATGCCGACGAGCGCGCAGACGACCGGCGGCAGGGACTGGACGTCGGCGGTGAGTGCGAGAAGGTCGCCGAAGATGCTGCCGGTCAGCACGCCGAGGAACAGGGAAGCGAAGAACAAGCCGCCGCGAAAGCCGGAGCCGATCGAGATCGCGGAGGCGAGCGACTTGAGGACCAGCAGCAGGGTGAGGTGCGACAGGCTCCAGGTGCCGGACAGGCCGATCCGCATGGCCGAATGGCCCGACGAGAGGACGGCCGGGGTGATGAGGGCGAGCAGGCCCACCGCGAGGCCGCCGAGCGCCGGACGCAGCCAGCCGGGCACATGGCTGCGACGGAAGATGGTCTCGGTCAGGGTCACGGTGCGCATGAGCGCGATGCCGACGAGGGCCGCGATCATGCCGAGGGCCGCGATCGGCAGGTAGTCGATCGCGGCGATGTGGTCGGGGATGGCGATGTCGAGGCCAGGTGCGACGTTGCCGCCGAGGACGCGCGAGACCAGGACGGAGACGACGGAGGCGACGGCCACGGGTGCCAGCGAGGCGAGCGTGTAGGTGCCGATGACGAGCTCGAAGGCGTAGAAGGCGCCGGTGAGAGGCGCGTCAAAGGCGCTGGCGATGGCGCCGGCGGCGCCGCAGCCGACGAGCAGGCGCAAATCGGCGCGCCGGACCCGCAGCGAGCGGCCGAGCTTGGAGCCCATGGCGCTGCCAATCTGGGTGTAGCCGGCCTCGAGCCCGACGGACGCGCCGACGCCGTTGGAGAAGATCGTCTGGCCCATGACGATGATGCTGTCGAGCAGCGAGAGCTGGCCGCCGTAAAGCGCGTTGGCCTCGATCGGGTCGACGGGGCGGCGCGGCCGGAAGCGTGCGACGACGAGACCCGCGAGCCCGAGCGCCAGGCCGCCGAGGGCCGGGACGCAGACGGCGCGCACCGGATCGAGCGAGGCGAGGCCGGACAGGCGGCCGTCGGTGTGAAGGGCGAAGAAAGCGCGATGCATGAGCATCGAGAGGTCGTTCATCGCGACGACGGCGATGCCGGACAGGACGCCGACCCCGGCCGCGACCAGGACCAGCCAGATTTCGTCGGTGCGAACCAGGGCGCGCACGGTCTGGGGTGCGTGCAGGACCCAGACGTCGAACAGCCGGTGCGCACGGCGGGCTCGCGCGCGCAGCAGGCGCCGCAGTTCGGAGGAACCGGCGGTGCCGCGCAGATCGACCGGCCCGGTCATGCGGGGTGAGCCATGAGGCCGGGCGGCATCAGGGTCGGGAGTGGCGTGTCACGGCGGGCAGTGTAGCCCGCGAAGGATTAAAGTGCCGACAACGATCCGTCCTACGCTCGTCCGCGCAGGACGCGAAGCGGCGGCGGATCGTCCGACGGCGGAACCGGGACGGGCGCCGGCGGATCGTCCAGCGGGAGATCCTCGTCGGGATCCTGTGGGAGCGGCGGCGGCATCGGCGGTTGCGGCGGCACGGGATGAGGCACCTGGCAGCGGAGCAATTCGGCAGCCTTTCAACGACACCATTGAGAACCGGCGTGACGCTGCGGGGTTGCGTGCACCGTCGAGTGATGAAGGCAGGAGAGTCCGCGATGCGACTGGTCGAACTCACGGCTCCCGGGCCCGCGGAGAATCTTCGCGTCACCGAAGGGCCCCGCCCCGTGCCCGGTCCCGGATCGGTGCTGATCCGGGTGGAGGCGGCCGGGGTGAACCGGCCGGACCTGATGCAGCGGGCGGGCGTCTATCCGCCGCCGGCCGATGCGAGCCCGGTGCTGGGGCTGGAGGTCGCGGGGGTGATCGAGGCGTCGGGGGACGGTGTCAGCGACCGGGCGGCCGGCGAGCGCGTCACGGCGCTGGTCAATGGCGGCGGCTACGCGGAGTATTGCGCGGCACCGGCCAGCCAGTGCTTGCCGGTCCCGGCCGGTCTCACGCCGGTCGAGGCCGCCGCGCTGCCCGAGAACCACTTCACGTTCTGGGCCAACGTGTTCGCGCCGCTGGAGCGGTCGGGTGCGGCCCTCAAGGCCGGCGAGACGCTGCTGGTGCATGGCGGGTCGAGCGGGATCGGGGTGACGGCGATCCAGGTCGCCAAGGCGCGCGGGGCGCGCGTGCTCGCGACCGCCGGCAGCCGGGAGAAGTGCGACGCCTGCGTACGGCTCGGCGCCGATGCGGCGATCAACTACCGGGAGGCGGATTTCGCGCACGCGGTGCGGGAATTCACCGGCGGACACGGTGTCGATGTCGTGCTCGACATGGTGGGCGGCCCGTATTTCGCGCGAAACCTGGCGAGCCTGGCGAAGGACGGGCGGTTGTCGATCATCGCGGTGTCGAACGGAAACATCGCCGAGCGGGTGGATCTGCTGCCGATCATGCAGCGTCGGCTTCGGGTGATGGGATCGACGTTGCGGCCGCGCAGTGCGGCCGAGAAGGCCGAGATCGCGGGCGACCTCGCGCGCGAGGTCTGGCCGCTGATCGGGTCCGGCAAGGTCAGGCCGGTGATCGAAGCGACGTTCCCGATGGCGCGCGTGGCGGAGGCTCACGCGCTGATGGAGCGCGGCACGCATGTCGGCAAGATCGTGTTGACGATGACGCCGTGAGGCTGAACGCGGTCGAGGCAGGCGCGCCGGAGGCGGAGCCGGTCGTGCTGCTGCACGGCCTGTTCGGGCAGGCGCGCAACCTGGGGCGGTTGCAGCGGCGGCTGGCGGACCTGGGACGCATCGTCGCGATCGACCTGCGCAGCCACGGGACAAGCCCGGCGGGGGCGCTCGACCTGCGCGCGATGGGCGCGGATGTCGAGGAGACGATGCGGTCGCTGGGCCTCGGCCCCGCGGCGGTGATCGGCCACTCGCTCGGCGGCAAGGTCGCGATGGCGTTGGCGCTCGATCATCCGGACGCGACCCTGGGCATCCTGGTGGCCGATATCGCGCCGGCCGGCTACCGGCACGGCCATGGCGGGCTGGTCGAGGCGCTGCGGGCGCTCGACCTGTCGCCGGGGTTGACGCGGGCCGGGGCGGACGCGGCACTCGCGGTCTCGGTCGCCGATCCGTCGGTGCGGGCGCTGCTGCTGCAGAACCTGCGGACCGGCACGCGGCCGGGCTGGACGATCGGCCTCGACGAGATCGCGGCATCGCTCGATCAGGCCGAAGGGTGGCCGGCATGGCCGGACGCGCGGTTCGAGGGACCGGCCTGGTTCGTGCGGGGGGAGCGGTCGGACTACGTGCTGCCGGACCATTGGGAGGGGATCAGGGCGCTGTTCCCGCATGCGGTGCTCAAGACCGTGCCGGACGCGGGACATTGGCTCCATGTCGACCAGCCCGATGCGTTCGCGGCCATCGCGCGGGCCTTCATCGGCGCGGCCGGGCGGTGAGGATCAGGCGGGCCCCGGCTTGACGCGGCCCTCCTCGGCCGCGCGCCAGAGATACCAGGCGGCGGTGCTGCGATGCGGCGCCCAGGCGACGCCCAGGATCGCGAGTTCCTTTGGCTTGGGCTGGACCGCGAGACCCTTCAGACGCCGGTAGCCTTCGCGGACCCCGAAATCGTCGACGGGCAGGACATCCGGCCGGCCGAGGGTGAAGATCAGCAGCATCTCGACGGTCCAGACGCCGACGCCGCGGATGGGGACGAGGCGCTCGATGAGGATGCGGTCGGCCAGGCGCGCGGCGGCGGCGCGGGTGGGCACGATGCCCGCCTTGGCATGACGGGCGATGTCACGGATCGAGGCGGTCTTGCCGCCGGAGAAGCCGGCGGCGCGGAAGGCCGCGTCGGGAGCCGCCAGGACCTGGGCGGGTTCGGGGAACGGGGTCGCGGGAAATCCGGCGATGAAGCGGCCGAGGATGGCCTCGGCCGCGCGCGCATGCACCTGCTGATGGGCGATCGCGCGGATCAGCGCCTCGTAGGGGGAACGCGAGCGGTCGGCGCTGAGCCGGCATCGTCCGACCCGGCCGATGAGAAGAGCGAAGTCGGGATCGGTGCAGAGATGGCGGCTGGCGGCGTCGCGCGGCCGGTACGGTCGGAGCATCGGGCGACCGCAACAGAGGCCGGTTGGCTTGGCAAGCGCCGGCATGGCAGTTATCGCGCTGTCTTTTGACGGACCCGAACCCATCGACTTGCTGGTTGACACGAAGGCGCGCGTTTCGCTTCGGCCCGGCAGGCTCGAGCCGGCCGCGGCCAGGGGCGTGGCGGCGCTGCCGGAGGCTGGCCGGCCGCTGGTCCGCCGGCGGCGCCGGCGGCAGCACCTGCTGGCGGCCTTCGTCGGGTCCGGCGGCGTCCATCTGCTCGTGCTGGCGTTGCTTCTCCTGGTGGTCAGGCCGACCGGGCCTCCGCGGACCCAGGAGCCACCGAGCGTGGAGATGGTGTTCGGCCACAACGGCAGCGCCGGCTTGCAAGGGACGTCCGTGCCCAAGGCCGAGCAAGGGGCAGAGCCACCGCCGCAGGCGGCACCGGCGCCGGAGCCGCTGCAGGCGGTGCCGGCGCCCGCGCCGATGCCCGCACCGGCACCGCCGCCCGCGCCGGTGGTGCCGCAGACGCGCGAGGCGGCAACGCCCCGGCCGCATCCGCATCGGGAGGTCCGCCGGCAGGCGCGATCGAGCAATCCGTTCGCCAACCTGACGAACCTGTCGCTGGCGCCCACGGACACGGCGCCGACCCCGAATTTTTCGCGTCGCGGGCGCGGCGGCTCGGGGAGTGCCGTCAGCCTTTCATTGGGACCGATGGTGCAGGGCGGCCATCTCGCGATGCCGTTCTCGATGCGTGGCGGACACGGCATGACGAGCGACTATCGGGGGATGCTCGATGACTGGGTCAATGCCCACAAATACTATCCGCAAGTCGCGGCCGATCGCGGGCATGATGGACAGGTCGCGTTGCATGTCGTGTGGAACCGCGACGGACGGGTATTGTCGGTGCGGGTGATCTACGGGTCCGGCGACGACGATCTGGACGATGCCTGGGTCGGGTTGTTCCGCGGCACCAGGCTGCCGCCGCCGCCGCCGGACGTACCGGGAGACCCGATCGAATACGATATGGTGATGAACTACGAATTGCTTCGTTAGGGTCAGGGCAATTGGGAGATCCGGCCGCCGAGAAGGTCGAGGAAGCGGGTCCGATCGATCGAGGTCAGCAGGCGGGCGTTCGGCGGACAGGCGGCATCGGGAGGCGCGAAGATCGTCCGGCCGCGTTCGTCGCCGTCGCGGATCGCGCGCGCACGCACCGGCCGGTGCGTGAACAGGTCCGGGCGGAGCAGCCAGGCGATGGCGCAGGCATCGTGCACGGGGCGGCCGTCATATCGGGATTGCGCGGGCATCGCGTCCAGCAGGGCGATCGTGGCCTCGACGCACGCGCCGCCGCGGCGCCGGCGCAGGGCATCGAGATCGGCGGGCTCGATCAGGGCCTGGGCGGTGAGGTCCAGGGTCGCGAAGGTGACGGTGACGCCGGCGGCGAGCACGATGGCGAGCGCCTCGGGGTCGGCATGCGCGTTGAATTCGGCATGCGCGGTGATGTTGCCGGGGCCGTCCGCTCCACTCATCAGGACGATCTCGTCGACATGGCGCGTAAGCGACGGTTCGGTCGCGAGCGCCAGCGCGAGGTTGGTCGCCGGGCCGATGCCGACCAGCGTGACCGGCGCGTGCGCGCGCCGCAGACGCTCGCGCAGGATGTCGGCCGCCAATCCGGGGGCGGCCGGGCGGCCAGGCGGCAGGCGCACCGCGCCGAGCCCGTCGGCGCCGTGGACCTCAGGTGCCTCGACGGCGGGACCGACGAGAGGCCGGTCGGCGCCGGCGTGCACCGGTGTCTCGCGTCCGGCAAGGGTCACGATCGCGCGTGCGTTGGCGAGGGTTCGTTGGAGACCGACATTGCCGGCGACAGCCAGGACCGCCTCGACATGAAGCTCGGGCGATGCCAGCGCCAGCCACAGCGCGATCGCGTCGTCCAGACCGGGATCGGTGTCGATGATGATGGTCCGTGGATGTTCGGCTGGCATCGAGGTTTCCGTTTACAGGCCTTGCGATGACATTCAGGTTGTTCACGTTAGATACGCGGGCGTGACGAAGGGAAACGGGCGTGGGGTTCCTGGGCAACTTGTTCGAACCATCCGGTCTGACGCCGCACGGGTTCTGCCTGTTATGGCAACCGGGACTGATCTGGCTGCACACCCTATCGGACGGCGCCATCGCGGTCGCCTATTTCAGCATTCCGGTGGCCTTGTCGGCGCTGGTGCGGCGGCGGACCGATCTCGACTTCGGCTGGATCTATCTGATCTTCGCGGCCTTCATCCTGTCGTGCGGCGTGACGCATGTGATGTCGATCGTCACGTTGTGGCATCCGCTCTACGCGCTCGAGGGCGTCATCAAGGCGGTCACGGCGGGGCTGTCGCTGACGGCCGCGTTCGCGATCTGGCTTCTGATGCCGCGTCTGCTGGTGCTGCCGTCGCCGACGGCGCTGCGGGACGCGAACACGCTGCTGTCGCTGCGCATTGCCGAGAGCGAGGATGCCGAGCGGCGCCTGCGCGAAAGCGAGGAACGCCTGCGGCAGTCGCAGAAGATGGAAGCGATCGGCAAATTGACCGGGGGCATCGCGCACGATTTCAACAACATGCTGACGGTGATCGACGGCAACCTCGATCGACTGCAGCAACGGCTCGGCGATGACGCGCAGGGCCTTCACCTGCTCGAGCAGGCGGACCTCGCCTCGAACCGTGCCAGCAGCCTGATCACCCAGTTGCTGGCATTCTCGCGCAAGCAGCGGCTCGAGCCGCAGGGGCTCGATGCCTTCGATGTGATCATCGGCATGCAGGCACTCCTGCTGCGGATCGTGGGCGAGCAGATCGTGCTGACGATCGAGGATGGCGGCCCGTGCTGGTGCCTCGCGGATCGCAACCAGCTCGAGGCGGGCGTGGTCAACCTCGTCATCAACGCGACGCAGGCGATCCAGGACGCGCAGGTGGCGAACGGCTCCATCCGCATCGTGGTCGCGAACAGTTCCTTCCGCGTCGGCGACGATTGGCGGCATGGCGGCGGCGAGCCGCCGGCGCCGGGCGACTACGTCCGCGTCTCGGTCGGCGACAACGGGACCGGAATGTCCGAGGAGGTGCGCAGCCGGGCGCTGGAGCCGTTCTTCACGACCAAGCCGGTCGGCAAGGGGAGCGGTCTCGGACTGTCGCAGACCTATGGCTTCGTCTGCCAGTCGGACGGCGCGATGCGCATCGACAGCGCACCCGGCCGTGGCACGGTGGTCGAATTGCTGCTGCCGCGGGTGATCGAGCCGCAGGCCGCCGCCGATGGCGGGACGGCGGCCGGGGTCGGCGTCCGGCCGATGCCCGAGTGGAGCGGCGGGCGCACCGTCCTGGTGGTGGAGGACGAAGCGGCGGTGCTCGAAGTGACGGCGAGCACGCTGCGCGACAGCGGCTACGCGGTGATCGGCGCGGCCGACGCCGCATCGGCGCTGCGTGCGCTCGATGCCGCACCGCATGTCGCACTCGTCTTCACCGACATCGTCATGCCCGGCCAGAGCGGGGTCGAGATGGCGGCCGAGATGTGGGCGCGGCGGCCGGCGTTGCCGATCGTGTTCGCCTCGGGCTACAGCGAAGCCAGCCTGACGCGACAGCTCCCGGCGGGGGCAAAATTCATCAAGAAGCCTTACAAGATCAGTGCGGTGATCGCGATGATCGAGTCAGCACTCGCCGGCGGCATGGGCGAAGCGGCAATGGCCGGCGGCCGCTTGGACGAGACCACGGTTTCGCAGGGCGCGTGACCGCTTCCCGCCGATGACGAGGGGCCAGCGACGATGAGCGGGATACTCGCGCATGCGGCGACCGACCTGCAGCCCTGCGCCGGTGCGGCGGAGGCGGTGTCGCTCATCGGCAGCCTCTACGACAGGAGCGTGGCGACGCTCAGGGACGGCCTGGCGGGATTGCGAAGCGGCGTGTCGATCGAGACCGCGGACGCGGTCTACCCGTTCCTGGGGATCGAGGTCGAGGATGCGCCCGCCGACGGCCGTCTGGAGGCGGCGGGGCCGGCGCCGCTCGGCGTGTCGCTCGATCCGGGAAGCTACGGGACGACGCTGACGCGTCCGGATCTGTTCGCCGGCTACTGGCGCGAGCAGATCGACACGCTGCTGCGCCACCACCGGGCCCGGCTGCTGGTGGGGCGTTCGCACCGGCGCATCCCGTTGCCTTTCACGGTCGAGGACAGCGTCACCGACGTCGATGCCATCGAGATGCGCCGGCTGGAACGCGCATTCGCGCTGCCCGATCTGCTCGCGACCGACGACAGGATCGCCAATTGCGAGCTGACGCCCAACCCGACCGAGCCGCGGCCGCTGGCCCTGTTCGGCGCGGAACGGACCGACTACTCGCTGGCACGGCTGCACCACTATACGGGAACCCCGCCGGCCGACTTCCAGAACTTCGTGCTGCTGACGAACTACCAGCGTTATGTCGACACCTTCATCGCGTTCGGCGAGCGGGAGGTGGCGGCGGGCGAGGAGTATGTCGCCTTCATCGCGCCGAGCGGGCTGCCGCAGATGCCGGCCTATCATCTCAAGCGCGCGGACGGGGACGGCATCACCCTGATCAATATCGGCGTCGGGCCGAGCAACGCGAAGACGATCACCGACCATGTCGCCGTGCTTCGGCCACATTGCTGGCTGATGCTTGGACATTGCGCGGGGCTGCGGCGGACGCAGCTGCTGGGCGACTACGTGCTGGCGCACGGCTATGTCCGTGCCGACCATGTGCTGGACGACGATCTGCCGCCCTGGGTGCCGGTGCCGCCGATCGCCGAGGTGCAGGTGGCGCTGCAGGAAGCGACCATGGCGGTCACCGGCCTGGACGCGCAGGGGATCAAGACCAGGCTTCGGACGGGGACCGTCTACACGACCGACAATCGGAACTGGGAGTTGCGGTTTGGCACGCTGTTCACGCAGATCAACACCAGCCGCGCCATCGCGGTCGACATGGAGAGCGCCACCATTGCGGCGAACGGGTTCCGCTTCAGGGTGCCCTATGGGACGTTGCTGTGCGTGTCCGACAAGCCGTTGCACGGCGAGCTGAAGCTGCGCGGGATGGCCAACAGCTTCTACCGCGAGCGGGTTGCGCAGCATCTGACGGTCGGGATCGAGACGATGCGCCTGCTGCGTGCGCAGGGTGTCGACCGACTGCATTCCCGCAAACTTCGCGGCTTCGACGAGCCGCCGTTCCGATGAGGCGGCACCTGGGCGAGGCCGTCGATTCGGGTCACGCCGCGACGGATGTTTCTGCTACGTGTCGGACAGAACGCGGGCGGCCGGCCTGCGTTGCTCCGTCGCGACAGGCGGTTGTTAGGACACGAGATGCCAGGGCGTGACGGCACACGCGGCAGCGATCTTGCCGCTCTCCTGCAGACGGCGGTCGCGAAGGCGGCGAGCAGCGCGTCGGCCCACGATGCGCTGACCGGCCTGCCCAACCGCATGCTGTTCAACGCGATCCTGGAGGCGGCCTGCGCCGCGCCCGACCATGATGGCGTGGCCCTGCTGCGGCTCTCCATCGACGACGTGGCGGCGCTTCGGGGCGAACAGGGGCAGGCTTCGGCCGATGCGCTTCTGGCGGCGGTCGCGGGCCGGTTGCGTCGAAGCATCCGGGCCGGCGACGTCGCGGCGAAGGTCCGGGACGCCGAGTTCTCGCTGGTGCTTGCGGCCGACGACGTCGCCGAGGCGGCCTGCGCCGCCCAGCGCGTGCTGGAGCGGTTGCGCGAACCCTACGAGGTGTCGGGGACGCTGGTCGAGGTGACGGTCAGCATCGGGATCGCGTTCGCGCCTCCGGGCACGATCACCGGGACGACGCTGCTCGAGAGGGCCGAGATCGCGCTGGATCGCGCCCGGTCGAGCGGCCGGGGCGAATGGAAGATCTTCAAGCCCGGCAATGGCGTCGATCCGGACACCCAGGCCTCGATGGTCGCCGACCTGCGGGCGGCGCTGCGTCAGGGCGAGATGTCGATCGCGCTGCAGCCGATCGTGAACCTCGAGACGCTGTCTGTCATCGGCGCCGATGCCGTGCTGCAGTGGGACCATCCGAAGATCGGCCGGATCGCGAGCTCGGATTTCCTTCCGGTCCTGAATGATCCGGAGTCGGCGCGGTTGCTGGCGGACTGGACCATCGAGCGCGTCTGCGCGATCGCGTCGCGTCACGCCTTGCGGGTCACGCTGTCGCTCGACCCATCGATCCAGCCCGACGATCACCTTGCCGAGCGGGTCGCGACCGCGATCGCGGCCAGCGGCGTCGACGCCGCCTTGCTGTATGTCGGCGTGCCGGAAACGACGTTCCTGAGCATCGGCGAGAACGGCCTGAGAGCTCTCGGCCGGATCCGCGCGCTGGGTGCCAAGATCATGGTCGACGACTTCTCCTACGACGCGCTGTCGTTCCCGATGCTGCGGGGGCTGCCGATCGATGCGATACGGACGGGCGAATCGCTGATCACCGCGCTCGAGACGGATATCCACGCATTCGCCTGGATCCAGGCGTTGACCGGGCTCGCCCGGAACATGGGCGTTCCGATCGGGGCCAGGGGGATCGAGACCGAGGACGGGCTCGAGATGCTCGAGCGCTTCGGCTTCCAGCACGGCCAGGGCGGCCTGCTCGGGGGCACGATGACGGCGACCGAGTTGACCGCGTTCTCGGTCAGTCACGCACCGCTGACGCGCCGCCGCACGTCGGAGTTCTAGAGCCTGATAGCTTTAGGTTGGCGCGTATCCTGAGTTCCTCAGATAGTTTGTGCACTCCATTGGACTGAAGGCGTCGAGCACGCGGCCGATACTTTTCCAGGTGTCTTCGACGGTCCGTGCGTTGTCCTTGCGCAGCAGCGTCTTGAGTTTGGCGAAGACCTGCTCGATCGGGTTGAGGTCCGGGCTGTAGGGCGGCAGGAAGATCAACTTGGCTCCCGCAGCTCGGATGGCACGACGGACCGCCGCACCCTTGTGGCTGCCGAGGTTGTCGACGACCACGACGTCGCCGGGCCGGAGCGTCGGCACCAGGCACTGTTCGACCCAGGCGAGGAAGCTCGCGGCGTTGATCGGGCCGTCGAGCACGAACGGCGCGCAGATCCCGTCAGATCGCAATCCGGCGACGAACGTGAGTGTCTTCCAGTGCCCATGCGGCACCTTGGCCACCAGGCGTTCGCCGCGGGCAAACCACCCGCGGATCGGCGTCATGTTGGTCTTGGCCCAGGTCTCGTCGACGAAGATCAGGCGGTTTGCATCAACCCGGCCCTGATACCGCCTCCATAGCGCGCGGCGGCGGGCGACGTCCGGACGATCCTGCTCGCTGGCGTGAACGCTTTTTTTTAAAGCTCAGGCCTGAACGCCGCACGATGTGCCAGACACCGAAATAGCTGACCTTGACGCCGCGATCGCGCAGCTCGGCCAGCACTTCGCGCAAGGTGATGTCGGGCTTCTCCGCCATACGTGCCGCGATCCAGGGCAGGTCGGCGGCCAATGTGAAGGGTCGCTTGCCTCCCATCGGCAACGCGGCCGGGCTACCTGTCTCACGCTCTCGCCGCGTCCAGCGGATCGCAGAAGAGTGGCTGACTTCGAAGCGCTCGGCAGCCTCGGCGCAACTGATGCCGGAGTGGACGGCAGCCACGACCCGCTCGCGCAGGTCCAACGAATACGGACGACCCATCGATGCTGGCCTCCCGCCCAGCCAGCATCTTGAATCAGATTTCGAGCCGCAGCGGAATCCCACACCGAGTCAGGCTGAAGATATCAGGCTCTAGCGCGGGGCCAGGATCAGTCCACTCGGCATCGCGTTGCTCAGGCGGCCGCCGAAGCGGACGGGCTCGGCGCGGGTGGCGAGCCCGGTCGTGTCGTCGGTCTCGACGTAGAGACCGCACAGCGTCGGCTCGCCCTCGGCCGGATGGAGACGTTCGCCGTTGAGCTTGCGCCAGAAGCGCTGCGAGGCTCCGTCCTTGTTCATGCCGATGACGCTGTCGTAGTCGCCGCACATGCCGGCGTCGGTCTGGTAGGCGGTGCCACCCGCAAGCACCTGGTGGTCGGCGGTGGGCACGTGGGTGTGGGTGCCGACCACGACGGAGACGCGGCCGTCGAAGCTGTGGCCGAAGGCCGCCTTCTCGCTGGTGGCCTCGCCGTGCAGGTCGATCAGGATGGCGTTGACGGTGCCGCCGGCGAGCGGGCCGCCGAGGCGATGGCGGGCGAGCAGCTCCTGGGTCGCCCGGAACGGGTCGTCGAGCAGTTCCATGAACAGCCGGCACATGACGTTGACGACCAGGGCGCGCCTGCCCTGGGAGATGTCGACCAGGATCGAGCCGGCGCCGGGCGTGCCGGGCGGGAAGTTGAGCGGGCGGACGATGCGCGGGGTGCGCTCGATATGACCGATCAGCTCCTTGCGGTCGAAGGCGTGGTTGCCGAGGGTGATGACGTCGGCGCCGGCCGCGAACAGGCTGTCGGCCATGCCAGGGGCGAGGCCGAAGCCGTGGCTGGCGTTCTCGCCGTTGACGACGACGAGGTCGGCGGCGAGGCGGGTCTTGAGGTCGGGCAGATGGCGCTCGACGGCGTCGCGCCCGGCGCGGCCGACGACGTCGCCGAGAAAAAGGATGCGCATCTAGACTGTCCCGCGGTCGGTGACGATGGCGTCGAGCCGATGGTCGTGGGGTTCGATCGGAACGGCGTGGACTTCGGCACCGGCGCGCGCGACGCCGATCGATCTGGCCTCGGGGTGGGCGGCCAGCGTGCGGTCGTAGAAGCCGCCGCCGCGGCCGAGACGATGGCGATCCCGGTCGAAGGCGATGACGGGGACGAGGATGATGGACGGGCGGCCTTCATGCCCGCCGGGATTGGCCTCGGGATGGCGGGTGCCGAGCGGGCCCGCCTGCATGACCGACCGTGCGTGCCAGGGACGGAAGACGAGCGGCCGGTCCGGGGCCGCGACGACCGGCAGGAACAGCGATCGTCCCTCCGCGTCGAGACGATACATGAGGGGGCGGAGGTCGGGCTCGTCGTCCAGCGGCCAGAAGAAGGAAATCGACGGCGCCGGATCGGCCAGGAGGGCGGCGAGGTGTTCGATCAGCGTGTCGTCGCGCGAGGGATCGGTGCGGGCGGTCATCCGCCGCCGCAGGTCGTTCTTGGCCGGAACGATCGGGTGCGGAGCCGCCCTGGCCGTTGGCGCTAACACCCTCCCAGAGCCTGCAAGTGCAGGTGGGTGCCAGATACCGTGACCACGGCCACGGCAGCGCCAGCTCCCGAGGGAGTGCTTATCGGCCCAGGGGGTGACTGTCCTGACGCACCGGGCAGCCCCGCCACGAGCATCTAGTCATGCTCCAGGGCGGCTGCAATGTGCTCGGCGCGTTCGGCCAGCGCGCGCAGCTCGGAATCGGTGGTCGCCGGTGCCGCGATGTCATGACGCTGGGAAGCTTTGCGCAGGTCGTGGAGCTCGTCGGCCATCAGCAGGCCGGCGAGCACGAGCAAACGGCTCTCGCCGCTCTGACCGCCGATCGCCTTGATCTGGTCGATCCGCTTCTCGATCTCGCCGGCCATCGACTGCAGGTGCTGCTCCTGGCCATCCTCGCATCCGACGATATAGGCGTAACCGTTGATCTTGATCGTGACTTGAGCCATCGGCTTCTCCGGGCAACCTGTTCAGAACGCCGCGTCACCGAGCAGCGTTCGGACCCGGTCGATCATCGCGTCGAGACGGCGCCGCATTTCGTCGATCGTCTCGTGCTCGGGGGCCGGCTGCAGACCGATCTCGTTCGACGCGTCGGCGGCGTGGGCGTCACGCTCGGCCCTGCGCACGATGGCGGCCGAGATGCGGTCCAGGGCGGCCTCGAGCCGCCGAGCGTCGTCCATGCGTTCGTTGGGGCGCCTGGTGGCGGGCGGTTGCCATTCAGCCCTGGCGCCTTCGACCGGCGGCATCGTTATCCTCATGCAGGACTTGACCGCATGATCCTCATGCAGAGCTTGAACGCATGACGCGCGGCCGCTGGAAGGTCAAGCGATGATCGAACGGCTGCCTCCGGCGTGCCTGGTGCGAAGTCTGGCGGAGGCGCGGATCGCGCTCGCACCCGGTGCGCCGGTCACGCTGCTGTCGGCGCGCGGGGCCGCGATCTTCGCCGGAACCCTGTTCTGGCAGGCGCTGGTCGGGGCCGCGCGCGCGCAAGCGGGCGGGACGGTGCTGGCCGACATTCTCGATTGCGCGGATGCGTCGGGCCGGGCGCTCGAGGCGCTGCGGCTCGGCCAGCGCGTGATCGTGCTCGAGCCGGTCAGCGTCGGCTACACGGATGTCGTCGAGCGGGCGTCGGTCCTGGGTGCGGCGGTGTTGGCGGTGCGGCCGCCGGCGCTGGATTGTGGCCGGCGCGATGCGGAGCGGCGGGTCGGTGCCTGGCTCGGCGATGACAGGGCCGGCGGCGGGGGCTAGCGTGGGCGTGGTTGAGGCCCGGCGACGATGGAGAAGCGGCATGTGGATGACGCCTCGCGTCGGTTTTGCGGAAGGGAGCCTGCTGGCTTGACCGGCTGCCGGCTGTACCTGGTCACGCCGCCGGCGCTGGTGCCGATGGCGTTCGCGGAGGATCTCGGGCGCGCGCTGGACGCGGGCGACGTGGGCGCGGTCCAGCTCCGGCTGAAGGAGGCGAGCGACGAGGCGGTGCTGCGGGCGGCCTCGGTGCTGCTGCCGGTGTGCGCGCGCCGCGACGTCGCGTTCCTGATCAACGACCGGCCGGACCTCGCGAGGCGAGCGGGTGCCGACGGCGCGCACGTGGGTGCCGAGGACATGCAGGCGGGCGAGGCGCGCGCGCTGCTCGGGCCGGACCTGCAGCTTGGGGTGTCGTGCTACGACAGCCGCGACCGTGCGATGCGCGCGGGCGAGCAGGGCGCCGACTACGTGGCCTTCGGGGCGTTCTTCCCGAGCGCGACGAAGGAGACGCCGATCAGGGCCGATCCGGCGCTGCTGGGCTGGTGGTCGGAGCTGATGGAGCTTCCGGTGGTCGCGATCGGCGGGATCGATGCGGGCAATTGCGGGGCGCTGGTGCGCGCCGGCGCCGATTTTCTCGCCGTCGTCAGCGCGGTTTGGGACCATCGGCAAGGGCCGGCGGCCGGCGTGCGCGCGATGAACGCGGCCATCGCCGACGCCTGACCATGCAGGTCTCCCCGTGGCACACGGTGGTGGGCTTCGCGGTCGCGTTCCTGCTCGGGACCGCGATCGGAGCGGAGCGGCAATGGCGGCAGCGGTCGGCCGGATTGCGGACGACGGTGCTGGTGGCACTCGGTTCGGCCGCGTTCAGCGATCTTGGGGTGCGGCTGGCGGGGCCGGCGGAGGCGACGCGCGTGGTGGCCTATATCGTCTCGGGGATCGGTTTCCTGGGCGCCGGCGCCATCCTGAAGGACGGCGGCAACATCCGCGGGCTCAACACGGCCGGAACACTGTGGTGCTCGGCGGGCGTGGGCGCGTTCGCCGGATGCGGCTATCGGGTCGAGGCGGGGACGCTGACGCTGTTCGTGCTCGCCGGCAACACGCTGCTGCGGCCGCTGGTGGACGCGATCAACCGCAGTCCGATCAGCGAGCGGACGACGGAGGCGTCGTATGCCGTGCATGCGGTGTGCACGGCGGCCGACATGACGGACGTGCGCGACCTGCTGTTCGAGGTGCTGGAGGCGGCGAACTATCCGATCCGGGGGATCGAGACGCACGAGGGCAGCGGCGATCTGGTTGAATTCGAGGCGACCTTGATCCCGAGCAGCGCGGTGCCGTCGGAGCTCGACGATGTCGTCGAGCGGCTCAAGCGCGAGGTGGCGGTGAGGAGTGCGACGTGGACGGTCGGGTCGACGTCGTGATCAGGGTAGTGGACAAAATCCGACGGAAGAACCCGTCAGATTTGCCCACAGCCCATTGTTTTGGTGGGCCGATTCACCTGACGCTCGGGTAGGGAGCGTCAGGATCGGACCACTAGTTCGGGGCGAGGAGGGAGTTGCCGGCGTAGAGGATGCCGTTGGACTGGATGATGTCGGCGAGCACCAGTTGCGACACCCGGCCGGTCGGATCGGTGAGCGAGAGGCGCTGGCCGGTCGGATCGAGGGTGAGATCGAGCACCTGGCCGTCCAGCGTGGCGAGGCCGGCGCGGCCGCCGCCGCGTCGCGCCATGTCGATCAACTCGACGAGCGTGTAGCGGCCCGGAACGATGGTGTAGGCCACGAGCTGGCGCAGGCCGGCGGCGTTGGCCGGATCGAGCATGCGCTGACGGTAGATGTCGGGGATGCGGTCGATCGCCGGGTCGACGAGCGCGAAAACGGTGTAGGGCTTCGGGCCCTTGAGAAGGTCGGCGAGACCCGCGCGGCGGAGCAGCTCGTCATAGTCGGCGAAGACCAGCGAGTTGGTGAGGTTTTCCGACAGCGGCCGGTCGACATAGATCGGCGCGTAGCCGAACACGGTCGCATTGCTCGACCCGCGCACGAAGAGCGGATCCTGGCGGTACTGGCTTTCGCATCCGGCCAGGGCCAGGCCGAGCAACAGGAAGCACCGCCACCGCGCACGAAACGAACCCAGCATCGACAGTCCCCCGACCACGCGACTTCGATACGGCCTCGTCAGGCATCAGGCAAGGTTGGGCGACAAGGCAAGGTCAGCAGCCGTCGCCGTGCAGCGACCATGCGGCGACACGCCCGGTCATGATCTCGAACGTCGTGACGCAGGAGTAGGTGTTCACCGATGGCGGGAAGCCGCCGCCATAGCCGAACCCGCCGTAGCCGAAGCCGCCATAGCCGAACCCGCCATAGCCGAAACCCCCATAGGGCCCGAGGCCCCCCCAGGGACCGAAGCCGGGATCGTAGGTGGTGTAGGAGTTGTCGTAGGCCAGGAAATCATGGCCCTGCGCGCTGTAGGAGCGGGTGGGCACGCCATAGGCGCGGAGCACGTCGAGCTCGGGGTGGCCCACGAGCGCGTCGAGGCGCGCACGCTGAGCGGCTGACGGGATCTCGCAGCCGACGAGCGTGGTGGAGGCGGCGAGGAGCATGACGATGGTGAGCGAGCGCATGGGTTGCCTTTCGACGCGGCGGGTCAGCCGAGCCATCGTACGTCGTCGATCGAATTGGCGTTCGTGGCGATCATCGCAAGCCTGTCGAAGCCGAGCGCGATGCCCGAGCAGGGCGGGAGCGCCGCGACCGCGGCGAGGAACTCCTCGTCGAGCGGCCAATCCTGGTCGGCGGTGCCGGGCCAGGCGAGGCGGCGGGCGCGGTCGGCTTCGAAGCGGACGCGCTGCTCGGCGGGATCGGTCAGCTCCTCGAAGGCGTTGGCGAGCTCGATGCCGCAGATATAGAGCTCGAAGCGCAATGCGGTGCGATCGCAGTCCGGGTCGCGCCGGGCAAGGGCCGCGAGCGGCGCCGGCCAGTGGGTGAGGATCGTGGGGCGTTCGCGGCCGAGATGCGGTTCGACATGTTCGAGCATCAGGCGGAAGAACAGATCCTCCCAGGTCTCGCCGCTTCGGTGGCCGACACCGGCACGGCCGGCGAGTGCGGCGACGTCGTCGAGGTCGGCCAGGATGTCTATCCCGGCATGGCGCGCGAAGGCTTCGGCGACCGTCAGGCGTTCGAAGGGCGCGGCGAGATCGTTGGTGACGCCGCGGCAGGAGACCGTGGGAGGAAGGACGGCGCGCAGGACATGTTCGGTCTGGCCGATCAGCCCGTCGAGGTCCTGGCCGGGGGTATACCATTCGAGCATGGTGAACTCGGGCGCGTGCAGCGCTCCGCCTTCCCCGTTCCGCCAGACGCGCGCGAGCTGGAAGATCGGACCGGATCCGGCGGCGAGCAGGCGCTTCATCGCGAATTCCGGGCTGGTGTTGAGCCAGGCCGGGCCGCGCGCGCCGTCCGGCTGCTCGCGCTCGGTGCGGAAGGCGCGCAGATGCACCTCCTCGCCCGGTGCGGCGACGAGAGAGGGGGTTTCCACCTCGTCGTAGCCGTGCGCCTCGAAATAGGCGCGGATGGCGCGCGCCAGACGCATGCGGCGACGGAGTGCGGCGTGATGGGCGGCGAGCGTGCCGCGGGTCGGAGAGGTCATCGATCGCTCCGTGTTTGCCGGGCGGGTCCGGCACTTCTACACCGCGCGGATGCAAACGATCAGGACCGTGAGCGGCGTCATCGAGGCGGGTCTGGCGCCCGGGCGCGACCGGGCGGCGCTCGACTCCGTAGGCCGCGCTTACGCGATCGCGATCCCGCCCGCCTTCGCCCGCCTGATCGGCGATCCGGACGACGCGATCGGACGGCAGGTGATCCCGCATGCGGACGAGATGCTGACGGGTGCCAACGAGGATGCCGATCCGACCGGGGACGCGCGCTGGAGCCCGGTCGAGGGGGTGGTTCGCCGCTATCCCGACCGGGCGCTGCTCAAGCCGCTGCTCGCCTGCCCGGTCTATTGCCGGTTCTGCTTCAGGCGCGCGCATGTGGGTCCGGACGGCGGGGTGCTGGGCGAGGCCGCCCTCGAACGCGCGCTCGACTGGATCGCGCGTGAGCCCGACCTGCGCGAGGTGATCCTGACGGGCGGGGACCCGCTGATCCTGTCGCCGCGACGGCTGGCGGCGATCGTGGGCCGGCTGTCTGGGATGGCGCGGATCGAGACGATCCGGGTGCATACGCGGGTGCCGGCGGCCGACCCGGAGCGGGTGGACGCGGCACTGGTCGAAGCGCTCGCGACCGCGAAGGGCATGCGGGTGGTGCTGCACGCGAACGCCGCGGCCGAGATCACGGAGGCGGCGTGCGGCGCGGTGCGCCGGCTACTGGCGGCGGGGATCCCGGTGCTGTCGCAGTCGGTGCTGCTGCGGGGGGTCAACGATACGCCCGAGCGGCTGGAGGCGCTGCTGCGCGCGCTGCTCCGGGCCCGGGTGGTGCCGGCGAGCCTGCACCAGCTCGACCGGGCGCCGGGCACGGCGCGGTTCCATGTGCCGATCGAGGAGGGACGCGCGCTGCTCGCGAGCCTGCGCGGGCGGGTGCCGGGGGACGCGCTGCCGCGCTACATCCTGGACATCGAAGGCGGCCACGGGAAAGTCCCGATCGGGCCGGACTATCTGGACGTGGCGGCGCGGACGGTGCGCGATCCGTGGGGCGGGCGGCACTCGCTTGCCGCTCGGGACGCGCTGGGCTAGGAACCCGCCCTCCCCAAATGGCCAGTGCCGACGGACCTCATGAAGCAACAGGCGAATCTTATCCGGGCCGGCCAGGTCATCGAGCACGAGGGCCGTCGCTGGACGGTGCTCAAGCAGCAGATCATCACGCCGGGCAAGGGCGGCGCGTTCATCCAGGTCGACATGCGCGACCTGAAGTCGGGCAACAAGACCAACGAGCGCTGGCGGACGGCCGACACGGTCGAGCGGCTGATGACCGAGGACCGCGAATTCGCCTACTCCTACACGGACGGCGACAACCTCGTGCTGATGGACCCGGAGACGTTCGAGCAGTTCCTGGTGCCGGCGGCGATCCTGGGCGAGCAGGCGCCGTTCCTGCAAGACAACATGGTCGTCAACGTCAAGCTCGTCGAAGGCGATCCGGTCGGCGTGGACCTGCCGGCGATGGTGACGCTCGAGATCGTCGAGGCCGACCCGGTGGTGAAGGGACAGACGGCGACGTCGTCCTACAAGCCGGCGCTGCTGAGCAACGGGGTCAAGACGCAGGTGCCGCCGTTCATCGAGACCGGCGAGCGGATCGTGGTGCGGACCGAGGATGCGAGCTACGTGGAGCGCGCGAAGGGCTGATGGCCCAACGACTTTCGCCGCATATGAGCGTCATGCAGAGTGCGGCCCAGAAGGCGGCCAAGCGTCTGCTGCGGGATTTCAGCGAGGTCGAGAACCTTCAGGTCAGCATCAAGGGACCGTCGGATTTCGTCTCCCAGGCCGACCTGCGGTCGGAGGCGACGTTGCGCGACGAACTGGCGCGCGCCCGGCCGGGCTACGGGTTCCTGATGGAGGAGAGCGGCGCGTCGGGCGGGGAGAACTGGACCTGGCGCTGGGTGGTCGATCCGCTCGACGGCACGACGAACTTCCTGCACGGCATGCCGCACTGGTCGATCAGCATCGGGCTGCAGCGCCGGCTGCAGGACGGCAATGTCGAAGTGGCGGCGGGGATGATCTATAATCCCGTCAACAACGAGATGTTCTGGGCCGAGAAAGGCGGGGGCGCCTGGCTGAACGATCGCCGGTTGCGCGTCTCGGCGCGCCGAGACGTCGAGCAGGCGGTCTTCGCGACGGGCATCCCGTTCGGGGTGTCCGATGCGCGGCAGCGGATGGCGTTCGCGCGCACGATGTCTGTCATGATGCCGCAGGTCGCGGGGATCCGCCGATTCGGCTCGGCGTCGCTCGATCTCGCCTGGACCGCCGCGGGCCGGTTCGACGGTTACTGGGAGATCGGGGTGAAGGCATGGGACGTATGCGCGGGCGTGCTGATCGTGCGCGAGGCGGGCGGCTTCGCCACTGACCCGGACGGACACGAGGCGCAGGCGTACGAGGTCGTGAGCGACGTCGTGGCCGGCAACGCGCACCTGCACGCGACGCTGCGCGCGATGGTGGCGGGCGGGCTCGGGGCCGGTTCGGGCTAGGCGGATGCGGGCAAGTCCGGTGATCGCGGTGCTCGTGCTGCTGCCGGCGATCGCGCTCGGGCAGGTGACGACGAACCAGAACGCACTCGACCGGCTCGGCCCGGCGAAAAAGGCGACGCACGCCCACGTCCATGCGCCGCACGCCACCCATGCGCGCGCGCATCCGCCGGTCCGGACCGGAACGACAACGCGGACGGCGGCACGGATCGGGCCCGCGCCGACGATCCCGCCGCGGCCACCGCCGCCGCCGGTGATCGCGCCGCCGGCGGTGCATGTCGATCTGCATCCGCCGCCGCCGCCGCCCGCGGTTCCGGTCGTGGTCAAGGCGATCGGATCGGCCTCCTCGATCCGGGCAGGGATGCGGATCACGTTCGGATCCGACAGTGCGGACGTCAACGCCGAGACCGACGCGGCGCTGCACGGGGTCGCCACCATGCTGAAGGCCGAGCCGAACGTGACGGCCGAGGTCGACGCGTTCGCGGCCGGAACCGAGGACGATCCGTCGTCGCCGCGCCGGGTGTCGCTCGCGCGCGCGCTTGCCGCGCGCGCGGTGCTGATCAATGACGGGATCGCATCGACGCGGATCTATGCGCGGGCGCTCGGCGCCAGCGCCGCACCGGCGTCGGACACCGAGCCGCAGGGACCGCCCGACCGGGTCGACATCGTGATGCGCGATCCGAACGCGGCATCCGCGCCGGCGAGTGCGAAGGCGTCGCATTCGTGACCCGCCCGACCACCTACGTCGTCAGGATGCTGCTGTTCCTGGCCGCGGTCGGCATCGTGGTCTGGTTCCTCTCCCCCGTCCTGGTCAACGCGTTCGGCAACAACCGGCTGTTGAACGGGTTGATCCTTTCGGTCCTGGCGTTGGGGATCGCGTGGAATTTCGTCCAAGTGGTCCGGCTCAGCCCGGAGGTGCGCTGGGTCGAGACCCTGCGTCAGCCGCGGGCCGGCCTCGCTCCGCCGCGGGCACCGCGCCTGCTGGCGCCGATGGCGTCGATGCTGGCGGCGCGCGACCGCGAGCAGCGGCTGGTGCTGTCGACGCCGGCGGCGCGCTCGCTGCTCGACAGCCTGGCCTCCCGGCTCGACGAGAGCCGGGAATTGTCGCGCTACATGACCGGGCTGCTGATCTTCCTGGGACTGCTGGGGACATTCTACGGGCTGATCCTGACGGTGGGATCGGTGGGCGACGTGATCGCCGGCATGTCGCTCGGCAACGGCGACGCGCCGGCGATGTTCGACCAGCTCAAGCGCGGGCTGGCGCGGCCGCTGCATGGAATGGGGACCGCCTTCTCGGGCTCGATGTTCGGGCTCGCGGGCGCGCTCGTGCTCGGATTTCTCGATCTGACGGCGGGGCAGGCGCAGAATCGGTTCTTCAACGAGCTCGAGGAGTGGCTGGCGGGGATCACGCGGTTCGCCGGCGGCGGCCTCAGCGACGGCGAGACGCCGATCCCGGCCTATGTGCAGGGATTGCTGGAGCAGACGGCCGAAAGCCTCGAGCAACTGCATGCGCTGATCGCGCGCAGCGAGGAGAACCGCACCCAGGTGGGCCACGCGCTGATCCAGCTCGCCGGGCACATGGGCGGGTTGTCGGACATGATCCGGGCGAACCAGCTGGCGCTGAACCGGCTGGCCGATGCGCAGGACAGCGACATCCAGCGCGCGCATCTGCGGGGGATCGAGCAGTTGCTGACGCGCCTGCTGAGCGAGACCGAGCACGGGCGCGAGCAGAGCACGGCCGAGCTGCGCCAGGAGTTGCGGGTGCTGGCACGGACGATCGGGGCGGCGCAGCCTCGGGCTTCTTCGTTGTGACGGCCAGGGCCGAGAAAGAGCCGGCGACAATCAGATATGGCGCTTAGTCGGCGGCGGCGGAGCGGCGGGAACGGGCTCGATGCCTGGCCCGGGTATGTCGACGCGCTGTCGACGCTGCTGCTGGTGGTCATCTTCGTGCTGCTGGTGTTCGTGCTCGGGCAGGCCTTCCTGTCGGTGGCGCTGAGCGGGCGGCAGAAGGCGCTCGAACTGCTGTCGGCGCAGGTGGCGCAATTGTCGGAGATGCTGTCGCTCGAGAAGTCGCGGGAGACCTCGCTTCGTGCGGCCGAAAGCCGGCTGGCGGCGGACCTCGCGGTCAAGGAGCGCCGGATCGACAGCGACAAGGCGCTGTCGGCGAGCCAGGCGTCGAGCGTGTCGCTGCTCAATGCGCAGCTCGCGGCATTGCGGCAGCAACTCGCGGCGATCGCCGCCGCACTCGACCTGTCCAGGAGCCAGCTCGCCGCGCGCGACGTTCATATCGCCGATCTGGACCGCAAGCTGAACCTGGCGCTGGCCGATCGGGTGGAGGAGCTCAAACGGTACCGGAGCGAGTTCTTCGGACGGCTGAGCCAGGTGCTCGCGGGACAGAAAGGGATCGCGGTGGTGGGCGACCGGTTCGTCTTCCAGAGCGAGGTGCTGTTCCCGGTGGGCAGCGCCGACCTGTCGCCCGCGGGGGGCGCGGAGATCGGCAAGCTCGCATCGACCCTGAAGCTGATCATCCCGAAGATTCCGGCCGATCTGAACTGGGTGCTGCGGGTCGACGGGCATGCCGACAGGCAGCGCGCGAAGGGCGGCAGCGACGCGCTGAACTGGCAGCTCTCGGCGGCACGCGCGATCAGCGTCGTGCGGCTGCTGATCGCCGATGGGATCCCGGCCCCACATCTCGCGGCGGCGGGCTTCGGCGAATACCAGCCGCTCGACCCGGCCGAAACGCCGGCGGCCTATGCACGGAACCGACGGATCGAGCTGCGTTTGACAGATCGGTAGGTCCAGCAGGGAGGAAGCGCCATGAGCACATTCCGTATCGCGCTTGCCTCCATCCCGGAGGATCGGCCGCATCGTATCGAGGTCGGCGAGACGCCGATCCTGCTGATCAGGTACGGCGCCGAAATCTCCGCGCTCGCCGCCAAATGTCCGCACGCCGGCGCGCCCCTCGAGACGGGGGCGGTATGCGAGGGGCGGCTGATCTGCCCGTGGCACAAGGCCGCGTTCGCAGTACGGGACGGCGCACTGCTGGAGCCGCCGGCGCTTGCCGCGCTCACACGCTACACGGTGCGGATCGAGGACGGGTTCGCGATCATCGACGGTCAGGAGGAAGGGCCCACGGCCACGACGCAGGCCGCGTTCGATGGCACCATCGCGATCGTAGGCGCGGGCGCGGCCGCGTCCGGTGCGCTCGCGCTGCTGCAGGCGCGCGGACATGCGGGACGCGTCATCGTCATCGGGCAGGAGGCGGCCGCTCCCTACGATCGGACCATACTGAGCAAGATGGTCATCGGCGGGACGATGCCGGCAGAGCCGAAGCCGCTGTTCGAGGCCGGATTGGCGCCGAATGTCGAGCATGTGGTCGGCGAGGTCGTCGGGCTCGATGCGGGCGGCCGGACGATCACGCTGCGAGACGGGCGGACGATCGGCTACGACCGGGCGCTGGCGGCCTCGGGCGGCGCGCCGAAATGGCCGGGATTGCCAGGCGAGCACCTGGCCGGCGTGCACGTGCTGCGGAGCGTGGCGGACGCGGCTTCCCTGGTGGACGGCATCGGCATGGCACGCCGGGCGGTGATCCTGGGCGCCGGCTTCATCGGGCTGGAAGTGGCCTCCGGGCTGCGCGAACGCGGGGTCGGCGTGACTGTCGTCGCGTCGGCGACGCCGTTGGCGCGGGTGTTCGGCGCGCGGATCGGCGGCCGGCTGCAGGCGCTCGCCGAGGAGAAGGGCGTCGTGTTCAGCAACAGCAAGGTGGCTCGCTTCGAGGGAGGCGAACGCGTCGAGCGGGTGGTGCTGGAGGACGGCACGGTGCTCGCCTGCGACCTCGCCGTGCTCGGGACCGGCGTGGCGCCGAATGTGGGTTTCATCGAGGGAGTGACGCTCGATGACGGCGTTGTCGTCGGTCCGTCGCTGCGCGCGGCACCCGACCTGTACGCGGCGGGCGACATCGCGCGGTTCGACTATCGCGGCGCGCGCGTGCGGATCGAGCATTGGCGGCTGGCGCAGCAGCACGGGTGGCTGGCGGCGCGCAACCTGCTGGGCGAGGACGCGGTCTTCGAGGGCGTGCCGTTTTTCTGGACCGCGCAGCACGGCAAGCGGATCGACTATCTCGGCCACGCCGAGAACTGGGACGAGGAGGTGATCGACGGCGATCTGGAGGCGCTCGATTTCGTGGCGTTCCTGGTGCGCGGCGGCGTTGTCGCGGCGGCGATCGGATGCGGGCGCGATACGCAGATGGCGCGGCTGTCGGATGCGATGCGCCGCGATCTGACGGTCGCCGACGCGCGGGACGCCTGCGGCTAGTTTGGTGGCCCGATTCACCTGACGTTCGGGTAGGGAGCGTCAGGATCGGACCACTAGGCGGGTTCGCCGAGCGCCTTGCGCTTGAGGAGCTGCAGGCGATGGTCGGCATCGATCGCCTGCGGATCGAGCGCCAGCACCTTCTGCCAGGCGGCGTAGGCGGCCTGGGCGTCGCCCCTGGATTCGGTGACTTCGGACAGGATCGACCAGGCCTGAAAGTCGCGCTGGTCGCGATCGATAGCCTGGCCGAGATCGGCGATCGAGCCCGCCGTATCGCCGGTGTGGAGCCGCATCACCGCGCGCTCGCGCCAGAGCACGCCAAGCTCCGGCTGCAGGTCGATGGCACTGTCGAGGTCGTGCACGGCCTTGTCGGCGTGACCCGCGACGAGGGCCGCGTTGCCGCCGTCGACGAGGACGCGCGCGGTGGGCGAGATCGGCTTTTCCTGCTCGAGCTCGACACGCTGCTCCAACGATGCCGCCTGGCCGCGTGACTTCGCGATGGCGAGCTTGGCGAGGAGGCCGCCGAGCTGATCGTCGGCGTAAGCCGCGGAGGGCAGCAGAGCGATGGCGAGGAAGAGCGCCTTCAGCCTTGGCGAGCCTTCATCCGCGGGTTCTTTTTGTTGATCACGTAGACCCGCCCGTGGCGGCGGACGACGCGGCAGTTCTTGTCGCGTATCTTTGCCGTCTTGAGAGAGTTGCGGACCTTCATGACCAAACCTTGTTCGTTCGGCGTCGAGCGCCAAAACTTGTTCGTTCGGCGTCGAGCGCCGAAACTTGTTCGTCCGGCCGGGAGCGCCGAGAAGAGGCGCGGGATAGAGGGTGGGGTGGTGGGTGTCAACCTTCGAACGGTCGGGCGGACAATTCTGGACCTCCCTGGTGCGACGGGCGCCGGCGAACTGGGGCACCTGGAGCGGATTTTTGGGCATGGCGTTCGCACTGGTCGGACTGATCGGGATGTTCGCTACCTACGCGACCGCCCTGCCCTACCAGCGCGGATTTCGCGAGGAGATGACGCTCGACCGGGCGCTCGCGACGGGTGGCCGGCAGGCGGCGCTCGAGGCGCTGCGGCCGGAATTGGCCGAACAGGCCGACCTGGTGATCGGCGGCAAGGGCCCGCTCGACGAGCGCGTGACGCGGGCACGTGGAGATCTCGCCGCCCGGGTCGAGCGTGAGGGCGGGGCGCTCGGCGACAGGATGCGATGGTGGATCGGCGTGTTCACGGCGGTGATGGCGCTGTTCGGGGCGATGGTCTTGAGCGTGACCCGCCGCAGTCCTTGACCGTGAGAACTCAGAGGCGCTGGCCGGCGGCAACCGCGCAGCCGGCCAGGGTCTGGTGTCCGCCGGTGTCGTAGTAGGCGATTGTCGCGGTGTCGGCGAAGCTGTGGTCGTCGGTCAGGCGGATGGCGTGGTGGATGATCTGGCTGCCCTGCTTGATCGGTCCGGCGGCCGACGCAAACAGGATGTAGGCTTTCGTCGTGAGTGCGACCGCGCGAGGGCCGGTAAAGCCCCAGGTTCCGAAGGCGGTACTGCGCTGCCCGGGCTGGAGCATCGGGTTATTGGTCGTTTCGCTCTCATTGCCTTCCGCACCGAAGGCGAGCAGCGATTCGAACGGCGGGTTCGGCTTGAGCGAGACGCAATCGAATGTGGTGATGCGCACCTGCCAGGTGCCCACCGGCGTGTTGGCAAGGAGAGGCTCGGGGAGCAGCGGCGGGACGGCCGGGTCCGCGAAAGCGGGCACGGCGGAGAACGACGCCGCGAGGAGGGCGGAGAGGAGGCGGGTCCGGTGCATGGCGATGATCCTGTGCGCGGGTTCGATGTCGCGGACACGGTCTCATCGTTCAGGCGGCATCGGTATGGCGGCCGGCTGAAATCGGGGTGACGGCCGGGTGAAGAAACGGGCCCGTGAACCCGCAGCGTTCCATGAGGCGCGCGAAGCGCGGCATGGCGCGGATCCCGTCCCACTTCGCATCCTGCGGCAGGAACGCGAGATTGACGTCGTTGACCGAGACGGCGCGGTCCAGCGCCGCGAACGCCGCGTCGTTGTCGCCCAGTCCGACATGGATCATCGCCGGGGTCACCGGCGGAATGTAGCGCGCGGCGCCGGCCTCGGAGTCGGCGAGAAGGGCGCGGGCGGCGTCCGTCGCTCCAAGCCGGGCGAGCGCATAGCCTTTCAGCGCCAGCGTCTTGGCGTTGCCGCCGGTCAGGCTCAGTGCCATTTCGGCGGCCTCGAACATCCCGTCGTGGTCGCCGAGCTGCTGACGTGCCTGGGCCAGCATGTGGTGGCCGATCCAGAAGCCGGGCCGGATCACGGTGGCATGCCGCGCGTGCTCCAGGGCGGCGTTGAAGTCACGTGCGTGGAACGCGATCTGGGACGCGAGCGCGTGGTGCATGGCAAACAGCGGATCGAGCTCGCAGGCCAGACGGATCGCCTCGCGCGCCTCCTGATGGACCCCCGCGTGCGACAGCACGACGCCGAGCATGCGGCGTGCGAACGGATAGCTGGGGTCGAGATCGATCGCGTGACGAAAATCGCTTTCGGCACCCGGCCAGTCCCGATCGAGCCAGAACCGGACGAAGCCGCGGGCGGCGTACGGTTCGGCGAGGTGTGGTCCGGCGTCGACCGCGCGCCGGGCCGCCTCCCTCGCCTGGCCGATGACGAGCCCGGGCGCGACATCTCCGTTGACCGGGCTCACGCCGAGCGTCTCGGCGAGACCGGACCAGGCGAGCGCATAGGAGGGATCGATCGCGGTCGCCCGCCGGTAGAGGGCGATCGCCTGCTCGTTGGTGGCGCGGGTGTTCTGGTTCCAGAAATAGCGGCCGCGCAGGAACAGGTCGAAGGCGGCCGGATCTGCGGATTGCCGGTGGGCGGCAAGAGCGGCGCGCGAGGGCGACAGTTGCAGGCTGATCTGGGTCGCGATGGTCCGGCTGATGCTCTCCTGGAACGCGAGGATGCGGCTCGGCTCGCCATCATAGCTCTCGGCCCAGACCGGGCGCTGGTCGCCGGCGTCGATGAGTTGGCAGACGACGCGCAGGCGGCCGCGTTCGACCCGGAGCGAGCTTTCGACGAGATAGTCGGCGCCGAACTCGCACGCGATCTCGGCCAGCCCGCGCGTGGTGCGCTTGAGCGCCATGATCGAGGTGCGGCCGACGACGGTCAGACGCGCCGGATCGATCTGGCCGAGGCGGGCGATGGTTTCCTCGGTGAAGCCGTCGGCGAGATAGTCCTCGCGGACGCCCGGACTGAGGTCCTCGAAAGGCAGCACGGCTATGACGAGGCGTCGGTTGGGAACTGGAGCGGACAGAGCGGACACCGGCGCGATGAAGCGGTAGCCGAGGCGCGGGATGGTCTCGATGAAGGACGGTGCGCCGCTCTGGTCGCCGAGGACGCGCCGCAGCTTGCGGATCGCGGTGTTGATGCCGAGCTCGGTCTCGACATGGATCCGCGCGCCCCAGAGACGCCGGGCGATCTCCTCGCGCGAGACCAGACGCCCCGCCTCGCTGACGAACAGGGAAAGAAGCTCGGCAGGCAGACGCTCGAGCGGCAGGAGCTGGCCATCGCGCCGGAGCTTGAGCGCGATCGGGTCGAACTCGAAGTCGCCGAAGCGATATGCCTGGGTCTCTGCCGGCATTTCTTTTCCCGATCGAACCGTTGCGTTGTAGCATGGTTCGCGATGCGACGGATCGTCGGCCGGCCGATGGCGCCGTCGTTGAGGGAGCGATTTGTCGGCCAGACGTGCGGGCGAGAAGGCGGCGCAGTGGTTTCATGCCGAAGACTAGGTCCAGCACAGTCGTCGCTGCCTCCACCCGACATACAACCTCCTTCACGTGATCGTTTCTCGCGAAATTGCGTTGCTAGTGATAGCAATTCGCCGCGCGTGAACCGAGTACGCAGGATCAGTCTGCGGTGGGGATCAACCTGACAGGGACGGGCGGGGGGCGGGAATGGGTGCAGTCCCACGTCCGTGACTTCGCTGGACGGCCTCTTCCAGAGCCTGGTGCGCCAAGCGGGTATGCCGCGCTCATCCAGCGTTATGGCCTGCAGACGCCGTTGCCACCACGTCTTGCTGCCCTGGCGCGCCGCCATCATCCGCGTTCGACGCATGACTGGCTGATGCTGACACCCCGCCACCGGCCGACGCCGGACCTTGCTGGCCATCTCGCCTTCGCCTTCAAATGGGAAGGTATAGATCTCGGCGTCCTGGGCGCCCTGTTCCGTTGCGTCTCCGCATCGGAGATCGTTGCCATCGTGCTGGCGACGCCGACCGGCTCCTTCGCACGGCGGCTATGGTTCCTCTACGAGTGGCTGACTGGTCACATGCTCGACATCCCCGACCCGGGGAAGGTGCGCGCCGTTCCTGTGCTCGACCCGGACCTTCAATATGGGTTGGAGACAGCGTTGCCGTCCTCACGGCATAAAGTGCTCGACAACCTGCCAGGCACATCGCGCTTCTGCCCTCTCGTTCGCCGCTCTGCCGCCCTTCGGGTCGCCGGCACGGGTCGCTACGGTGAGCGAGCCGGTGAGGTGATCGGGCGCACGCGGTCCGACCTCATCGCCCGTGCCGCAGCTCTCCTGCTCCTCAAGGACAGCAGATCGTCTTTTGCCATCGAGGGGGAGCGGGTTTCGGGCGGGCGGGCCACACGGTGGGCACAGGCGATCGCGCAAGCCGGCAGCCGGCCGCTCAGCCTGACAGAACTGGAACGGCTTCAGAAGATCGTGATCGGCGATGCTCGTTTCGTCCGTCTCGGTCTTCGGCAGGAGGGCGGTTTCGTTGGCGTGCATGACCGCGAGACGCACGAGCCTGTTCCAGACCATGTCAGCGCTAGCGCCGAGGATCTCGAGAACCTCGTGAACGGTATCTGTGAGTTCGACGAGCGTGCCACCTCGATGGGGCTCGATCCGGTGATCGCGGCCGCATCGGTTGGCTTCGGCTTCGTCTACGTCCATCCGTTCGAGGATGGAAACGGCCGCCTTCATCGTTGGCTGTTCCACCACGTGCTGGCGCGGGCTGGTTACAATCCGCCTGGTTTCGTCTTTCCGATCAGCAGCGCGATCGAACGGCGGATGGAAGCCTACAAGGCTGTGCTGGAAAGCTATTCGTCGGAGATAACGCCGCTCATCGACTGGCGCCCCACACGGAATGGAACTGTAGAGGTGTCAAATGAGACCGCCGACTTTTACCGGTATTTCGACGCCACCGTCCACGCGGAATTTCTCTATGCCTGCGTGGCGCGGACGGTGGATGAGGACCTGGCTGATGAAGTCGCTTTCCTCGAAGCCCATGACCGCTTCAGCTTGGGCGTGCAACGAATTGCCGACATGCCAGAGCGCAGGGTCGATCTCCTGAGAAGCTTTCTGGCCCAAAATTCCGGACAGTTGTCGAAACGGGCGCTCGGTGGCGAATTCGCGAGCCTGACTTCCGACGAGGCGAAGGTCATCGAGGCTATCTTCAAGGAGACTTTTGGTTCTTCGACGTGACGGTTTCCAAAGGAAAGCTAACCGGCAGCGATCGATAATCAATCAGCCCTCGGCCTCAACGACATGAATATATCAGAACCGATGCCTGCTCCGGTGGGGTCGTATGTCCGGTTTACGACCAACGAGATGTACGACGGCGTGTGTGATACCTTTCTCCATGTCGTGGGGTTTCCAACGGCTGCGAATGCAGAGGCAGCAGTCAAAAAGTACCGATTGAAAGCAGGAAAGACATACGAAGTGCTGCCCAAAGCGGCGACACTTGGGCAGGGGCCGCAACCGGCACCCGGACAGGTGTGGCTACTCCGCGGAGTGATGTGAATATACAACGCGTTTCTCACCGGATGCTTACGATCCTCTATGACGCTTACCCATCCCTGCGACACCCTGATCGCGGTCAACCTTCTATGCTACTGCTCCGAACTCCGCGCTATCCCGCTGCTGTCCGAAGCCACCCGCACCCTCCTGATCGTCGAGCCTGTGCCGTCGCTCTTCTGGAAAACGCATGTCTCCGGCATTCGCGCTGCGCTACTGCCATCCGTCTACGCTGAGCGCCGCGCTTGCGCCAGTCGGCTGGTCGGCCGACCATCTCGACACGACTGGATCCGCTCCGTCGCCAGGCGCCCTTGGGGGCGCTTCAAGCTATGTGGGCCGCTTTGTGCCACTCTCCTATGACAGACGTTCCTCGCCGAGCGGTCAGGTGACGCTTTTGCGGAAGGCACGGTGATAAGCAAGATATCGACACTGCTCGACGGTGGGTCGTCGCCTAAGTCCCGACCCCTCTTTGATACCCAGGACTTGCCACGGCGTCGGCCCTAAGAGGTCGTGATAGATCAGCGAGCCATCGTCTTCGAAAGAGATCAGGTAGTCGTCAAAAGCGGCGTCAAGCGTCGCAATGAGTGGTAGTCCATTGTGAACATCAAGGCGTTCGCGGTTGTCGCTCAAGTTCCAAGGCTTGATGTGGGAAGCGCGGAGCAGAGGGCCGAGATCAACCCCGGTTACAGCACAGCCACCCCGCCAATCACTCAGAACATCGGTGCGAAAGGTGCCTTGGCCGATGCGTGCCTCGACGAGGCTTCGTCGGGTAGTCTCCGGCAAAGCCAAGTCGTCGGCTGCCACGTTGGCCTGAGCGTCGTCGAGCTCCGGGAGCCTCTCGTATTCCGGATCTATATCTTCCTCCGGGTGGTCGTGACTAAACGAGACTTCGAAATCGATCGCGCCTCCGAAGTCGACCGATCGCGCATAATCCTGAAGAGAGTCGGCCAAGTCTTTACCCACGTAAAGCTCTTGGCCGCTCCCCGTTTTAGCAGCAATCGTCTCTGCACGGTGCCCGAAGCGGACTGTCATGAACGTCGGGAGCCCGTCCGAGATGTGATGAGCCCGCACGAGCGACGCCGGGATCTTCCACATCAAAAAGCTCGCGCGCGGTCGATTGTTTGGTTTGAGGGACGTGGTCCAGTGAATGACCGGCATATAGTTGGCCCTATATGAGCGAAGCGGCGCCAAGGCACCCAAAGCAGATTATAGCCGCGGCGTCGCTCAACGCGAGCATGGTGTTCTGTCGCCGGGTGAAGAGGCGGAACTCTTTGCCTTTCGACCTGCCTCAGAAATAATGCTGGGCTGTGACATAAGACCAAGCTCATACCGATGCGGTTCTCGATCATCGTCTGCTCGATCTCGATAGCACTACAAGCCACTCGATCGCTGCGGCACCAAGCTTCGACTGTGGCAAGCCCACAACGTCGGCGGAACATACCATCTGTTAACAGCGGATTGCTGTCCAAAGTCGATCCACAACTCGTTGCTACATATCGAGCGCACTTGAAGCATTCTGATCACCTCAGGGCAGCAGACCTCCACTAATCACAGGTAGATTGACTACGCGCGCGAGAGAAAGCATATGATGTAGCGTTGAACCTGACCATTTAGTCAGAGTCTGTCCGAGATCATCCCATTCTTTGACATAGCTTTCGGACCATCAGCCTGATCGAGGCCCATCTCAGGAACGCCAGACCGTTCCGGTTCAAGCACTCCCAGTCTTTGGCCAGCCGTCGGCATCGGTTCAGCCAACCGATCGTGCGCTCGACAATCCAGCGCTTCGGCAGCACCACGAACCTGCCGACCTCGGAGCGTTTGACGATCTGGACGTTCACCTGGTCGCAGACCCGCTTCAGACCGGCCTGAAATCGTGAGCCCTGGTAGCCGCTGTCGGCATACAGCCGGAGCAGGAAAGGAAACGCGCCGAACAGGGCGCTCATCAGAAGCACGCCACCGTCGCGATCCTGCATACCAGCCGTGCGCACGATTGCCGCGATCAGCAGGCCCTGCGTGTCGACCAGAACGTGCCGCTTCTTGCCTTTGATCCTCTTGCCTGCGTCATAGCCGGGCGGGTCGATCGAGAGCCCCCTTTTTCGGCGCTCTTGACGCTCTGGCTGTCGATGATGGCAACCGTCGGGCTCGCCTCCCGATCCGCCAACTCCCTGCATTGCACGTAGAGCGCGTGATGGATGCGGTCGAGCGTGCGGTCCCATTCCCATCGCTTGAAGTAGTCGTTGACCGTGCTGCGCGGCGGCAGGTCCTTGGGGATCTGATCCCACTGACATCCCGTGCTCAGCAGATACATCAGCCCGTTGATGACCTGCCGGACGTCCACGGTCCGCTTGTTGCCGCCCCGCTTGGCGGGCGGGATCAACGGCGTGATCAGCGCCCACTCCTCATCCGTCAGGTCGCTCGGATAGCGAAGCTTGCGACGGTCATACCGAGCGCGGTTCTCGTTCGTCCAGATGCGGCGCGGCTCCCTGCGAATCGGACCGCACACATCGAATCACAAGCAATTCACCAGACTCAAGATGTTCTCGGACGGACACTTAGACTAGAGCAAGCATACAGAGATACGGTGGTAATACTCTCCTGACATGGCATACTCGTTCCGAGTAACTCAGCTCCAGCGACACTACCGCCTTCCCAATTCGAAGCCTTTCTCACAGCCGTCCGGCACCTCAAGCAGAGAAGCCCGCGTTAGCGCGATCGTAACTTAGGGTCCATTTCGAATCGGTTGTTCAACGTGCGAGCTTTCGTAGCAAGAACATGCTGGAGGCGGTGTAGAGGAAGGCCTCGACGGACGCGAGGGACACCTCGAAGTCCTTTGCCAGACGTAGGTTCCGGTTGATCCAGGCGAAGAAACGCTCGACCACCCAGCGGCGAGCGATGACGGCGAAACCGACCTGTCGGTCGGATTTGCGCAACACTTCGATGCGGATCGAGCTTGCATCGGTGACCCGCTGGCCGGCGTAGCCGCCATCCGCGTAGCCGAGGGCCACGAACGGCCAGCGTGCTCGCGAGGCACGCAATAAGGGACCAGCTCCGTCACGGTCCTGGATGGCGGCCGAGTGGGCTTGCAGCTTGAGCGCCCGGCCATCGGTGTCGACCATGGCGTGGCGCTTGCGGCCTTTGATCTTCTTGCCACCATCGTAGCCTCGGATGCCGCCGCTCTCAGTGGTCTTGACACTCTGGCTATCGATCACCGCCGCCGTCGGACTGGCCTCGCGACCCGCCCGTGTGCGGTCGAGCATCACCAGATGATGATTGATAGTCTCCCAGGTGCCGTCGTCGCGGAACCGGGCGAACCAGCGATACACGGTCGACGAGGGCGGGAAGTCCGTCGGCAGCAGGCTCCAGGCGACGCCGCCCCGCAAGATATAGAAGATGGCATTGACGATCTCCCGCATCTCCCATTTAAGGTGGCGGCCGCAGCGGCTGGGCAGGGGCAGGAATGGCGAGGGGATCAGCCACTCCGCGTCAGTCACGTCACTTCCATAGCGTAGCTCGGCACGGCTATGCTGCGAACGGGTGGTCGGGGTCCACATAAGGCGATGGCTTCCGAAAGGCTTCGAACACCAACTTGGGATCACACCTTGACCGGCATCCAACCCCGCGTTCAGACCGTTCCACATTGGTTCCGGAATGGCTCTAACTCCTTTGCTAGCAGTTGATCTCCTCCGACGCGCTGGAATATACCCGACTGGGACAGCTTTCGACCCCTTGGCTTGACTAATGTCAAATTGATTATCCCGGTGTAGGGGTCCGTTAGATCCGAAAAGAGGGCCGGCCGCTCAGCGGGTCACAGATTTGGAAACTGATATGGGGATCGCCAGTTCTAAGCTTGATGACCTCAGGACAGCTTTAGCTCAAGCTCTCAGTCACCTTGAGCAATCTATCTCCGAAGAACGGCTATGATTTTTATCATCATATTGTTTGCCGCTCTTTGTATTGGGATAAGCTACGTCATGAACAGATGGGGATACAGTCCATTTGATCTTTACCACTCCTCTCCAATACAGATACTATTACGATGGATACTAGGTCCTTTTGTGGTCGGGGGTACGTTGCTTTATGCTCTTGCTGTCTATGTATCGGTCCAAGACAACCAGAAACCCAATCCTGCTAAGCGAGCAGATGATCAAGTAGCGAGTGAGGTTGCACCCTCATCAAACGACCTCTCTGGTCAAAGGACTACTTCCGCCAATCAGGTGAGCCCGGACCTTTCGCAATTTCCGGCGGAGCCATTTAGATGGAGCCACATTAGCTCGAACGGATGCCGCTGGAGTATTCGACAGGCAGGAGCTTGGTTTCTTCTATACGTTGATCTCGGAGCGCGAGGCGTAGCGCGGATAGCTGTAGAGCCCGGCTTCATGCGTCTTTCACTGGAACAAATGAACAACAAAGCGGACGAATTAAACACTCGGATAAACAGTGGCTCTAAGGCGAGTTCTTCCGATTTCGTGTATCTTCCGAGTGGCGACCTCAAGTTAGCTAACTGATCCGCGTCTCGGCGGATTGGGGTCCCGCTTCCTCGCTGGTAGTTCCTGCGGTCGTCATCCACTTCGAGCCAAAGAAGGATGGGGCACCCGGCAATCTTGCGGTGCGGGGCCGAACCACTCAACAAGCGCAGCATCCGAGCGTGCCTATCCGCTCTCCTAGGAGCTTGTCCTGGTAACGGCTTTGGTAAGGTTTGATTGGCGCTGTGGGTGTGAGCGCGGATTGGTGCTGGTGCTCATGCGGTGAGCTTTGCGAGGTTGTGGGCTATGCAGATCAGTGCCCATTCTGCTCGGACCTTGTCGATGCCGCGGAGAAGGAACTGGCGGAAGTTTCTGGCTTGTTTGATCTGTCCGAAGACGGGTTCGACGACGTATTTCCGCATTCGGTATCGACTTCGATGTCCGCCTTGCCGGATCCTGGCGCGCATGGCCTGAACCAGCGGACCGCCCTTCTTGCCGTACCCCGGCTTGCTGGCGCGGCCGGTCGCGACGTAGCCGCGCACCGTGCGTTCGACGAGGCCGGCCAGGTTGGCCTCTGAACAGAAGCCATTGTCGGCGGATGCCTCGTCGGGCATGGCGCCGGTGTTGTCCTGCACGGCATCGATCAGCGGCAACAAGGCGTCCTGGTCGGAGCCGTTGTTGGTCAGGCAGTGCGCCACGATGATCTGCGCGTCGGCATCGACCGCGGCCTGTGCATTGTAGGCCTGAACGAAGCCATCGCGACCCTTCATGATCCGGCTGTCGGGATCGGTGAAGTTGCGCTGGGCGCTGGGTTTCGGCTGTCCTGGCGGGTGCGCGGGAGGTCTGCCTGGGCGTGGCTTGGGGGCCTCATCGGCGTCGCGCCGAGGCGGCGGTCTGGCCGCCTCCGCCAGTCGGGCCTCGGCTTCAAGCGCGGCCTTGGCGGCGCGGATGCGCGCGAGCCGAGCCTGCTTGTCGCGCATCCAGTCGGGCGGCTCGTCGCCGCGCCGGGTGCTGCCATGCTCGGCATCCTCGGCCGCATCCTCGGCTTGCGCGCGGTCCAGCCACTCGGCCACTTCGCGGACGAGTTCAGCCTCGGCCTCGACCATCCGGGCGTAGCTCATCGCCTTGTGCTTGGACGCGTTGGCTTTGATCTTCGTGCCGTCGACGGCGACATGACCGAGGCCGGCCAGACCAGCCTTGCGACAGACAGCCAGCACCTGCACGAACAGGTCCGCCAGGGCATCGAGGTGACGCCGCCGGAACTCGCTGATCGTGCGGAAATCCGGCCGGTTCAATGCGGTGACCGCCTGGAAGTCCAGCCGCTCCTCGCAGCCACGCGCGATCCGCCGCGAAGAATAGACGCCGCTGCGATAAGCGTAGAGCAACAGCGCCACCATCATCGCCGGATGATAGGGCGGATAGCCCTTCAGCTCAGTGTAGGCGGCCATGATCGCGGAGAGATCAAGCTCCTCGCTCACCAAGTCGCGGATCAGGTGGGCCGGATGGCCAGCCGGGACGAAGTCGGCAACCGACGGCGGCAGAAGCCAAACCTCGTCCGTCTTCCAGGGGCGAAACACTTTGCTCATCCACCAAGAGAATCACCAAGCCAACGTCGCGTCGAGCTCATTCAACCGTTACCAGGACAAGCTCCTAGACTAAATATTAGGCCAAGGGAGTGATCGATGACGCTGACCATCACGATGACGACCCGAGCCGCCCTAGCGCGCCGTGATCGACGCTCTGCTTGGTCGCTTCAACGACTAGCACTCCGACAATGCAAAGCCGTCCGGCAGCGTGATGGTTTCCAAAGGCTAGCCTTTGGCGGGGCTCGGGGCGGAGCCTCGATCTTCCTTGAGCGTGCGGAGGTAGGCGATGATGTCGCGGCGGGCTTGGGCGCCGGGGACCTTGAGGCCCATGGCGGCGCCGGGGATGTCGGCCTGCGGGTCGCGCAGCCAGGCGTCGAGGTTGGCCGCGGTCCAGGTCAGGTGGGCGCGGGCGAGAGAAGCCGAGTAGGGATAGGGCAGGCTGGCGGCGGGGCGGCCGAAGACACCGGTGAGAGACGGCGCCTCGTGAGCGCGGGCGTGGCAGCCGGCGCAGTGCTCGGCGAACAGGGTCTCGCCCGCGACTGGGTCGGGCGGGGCATCGGCGAAGCGCGCGAGGTCGGCAGCGGCGCCCGGATTGCGCGAGATGAAGAAGGTGTAGGAGAGCGTGATGTCGGTGACGTCGGTGGTCGACGGGTCGGCGCCGAGGCGCTTGTCGACGTAGAAGGTGACCGGCATCTCGACGCGCTGGTGCGGTGCGAGGCGCTCCTCCTCGAAGCAGAAGCACTGGATCTTCTTGAAGTAGATGCCTGCCTTGTCGGGCGTGACGTTGAAGGTGGCGTGTCCGACGATGGGATGGTCGGACAGGTTCTCGGCCTCGAAGAAGGCCATGCTGGCCTGACCGAGATGGACGCGCTCGTCGGCCTGGGTGGGCACGAAGCGCCAGGCCATGCCGGGGGCGACGGCGGTGGTGAAGGCGACGTCGACGGTGCGTTCGGAGGGCGTGCCGACGACGGTCCGCGCGCGGCCGGTGGTGCCGTCATAGCCGGTGGCGGCGCAGAACAGCCGGTAGAGCGGGACCGAGAACGAGACCAGGCTGAGCATGACCGCGACCGCGGCGAGCAGGCCTGCGAGGGTGACGATCTTGCCGCGCGTCCAGTGGGTCATGGGCGGCAGATGGGGTCGCCGACGGTGTGGTTGAGGGGGCCGTGGCCGCGGCCGAAGCCGGGAGCGGCGACGATGGCGGCTTGGACGTAGGCGCGGGCGCGGCGGACTGCGGCTTGGAGTTCCATGCCCTGGGCGAGGCCGGTGGCGATGGCGCTGGCGAGCGTGCAGCCGGTGCCGTGGGTGTGGCGCGTGTCGATGCGCGGGCTGCGCATCTCGATCAGGGCGTCGGCGGTGGCGAGCAGGTCGATGGCGTCGGGACCGTCGAGATGGCCGCCCTTGAGCAGGACCGCGGGGACGCCGAGTGCGAGGAGGCGATGGCAGGCCTCGCGCATCGCGGCCAGGCTGGTGATCGGATGGCCGGTCAGAAGTTCGGCCTCGGGGATGTTGGGGGTGAGCACGGTGGCGAGCGGGATCAGGCGGGCGATCAGGGCGGCGATCGCGTTCTCGGGGAGCAGGCGGGCGCCGCCCTTGGCGACCATGACCGGATCGAGGACGAACGGGATGCCGGGCGGAATGGCGCCGGCGACGGTGGCGATGGTCGCATCGTCGCCGAGCATGCCGGTCTTGATCGCGTCGGCGCCGATGTCGGCGAGCACGGAGGCGAGCTGGGCCGCGATGAAGCCGGGCGGGACCGGGTGGATGGCGTGGACGCCGGTGGTGTCCTGGGCGGTCAGCGCGGTGATCGCGGTCATCGCGTAGGCGCCGAGTGCGGTGACGGTCTTGATGTCGGCCTGGATGCCGGCGCCGCCGCCGGAGTCGCTGCCGGCGGCGATCAGCACGCGCGCCAGGATCATGCGGCGCGCTGGGTGAGGGTCTTGATGGTCGTGCAGAGCCCGTCGACGATGTCGTCGACCAGGGTCTCGTCCTCTGCCTCGGCCATGACACGGAGCACGGGCTCGGTGCCGCTTTCGCGGATGAGGAGCCGGCCCTGGTTGCCGAGGCGGCGTTCGGCGTCGGTGCAGGCGTCGCGAAGCTCGGGCATGTGGAGCGGCGACGGGCCGGTGAAGCGGACGGAACGGAGCTTCTGGGGGAGCGGCTCGAAGAGCCGGCAGACCTCGCTCGCGCGGCGCTTCCGTTCGACGACCACGGCCAGCACCTGCAGGGCGGCGACGAGACCGTCGCCGGTGGTGGCGAAGTCGGACAGGATCATGTGGCCGGACTGCTCGCCGCCGACATTGCAGCCGGTCTCGCGCATGCGCTCGGCGACGTAGCGGTCGCCGACGCCGGTGCGAAGAAGGTTGAGCGAATTGCGCTCGAGGAAGCGTTCGAGGCCGAGATTGGACATGACGGTGGCGACGACGCCGCCGCCGCGCAGGCGTCCGTCGGCATGCCAGGCGCGGGCGATCAGGGCGAGGACCTGGTCGCCGTCGACGATCTGGCCGCGCTCGTCGGACAGGATCAGGCGGTCGGCATCGCCGTCGAGGGCCACGCCGAGGTCGGCGCCGTGGGTGAGCACGCTGGCGCAGAGATATTGCGGCAGCGTCGAGCCGCAGTCGCGGTTGATGTTGGTGCCGTCGGGTTCACAGCCGATGCGCACGACGTCGGCGCCGAGTTCCCACAGCGCGGTGGGGGCGACCTTGTAGGCGGCGCCATGCGCGCAATCGATGACGATCTTGAGGCCGTCGAGGCGCAGGCCGCGCGGGAAGCTCGCCTTGGCGCTCTCGATGTAGCGCCCGGCGGCGTCGGTCAGGCGGGCGGCGCGGCCGAGATCGCGCGGGGCGGCGAGCCGGTCGGCGACGCCGCTCTTCATCAGCGCCTCGATCTCGGCCTCCTGCTCGTCGGAGAGCTTGAAGCCGCCGGGGCCGAACAGCTTGATGCCGTTGTCCTCGAACGGGTTGTGCGAGGCCGAAATCATGACGCCGAGGTCGGCGCGCAGGCTGCGGGTGAGCATGGCGATGGCGGGCGTGGGCATCGGGCCCACTTGGGTGACGTCCATGCCGGCGGAGAGGAAGCCGGCGCAGAGCGCGTTCTCGATCATGTAGCCGGACAGACGGGTGTCCTTGCCGACGATGACGCTGTGGCGGTGGCTGCCGTGGTTGAAGATCAGGCCGGCGGCCTGGCCGAGCTTGAGCGCGGTCTCGGTGGTCATCGGGTCGAGATTGGCGGTGCCCCTGATGCCGTCTGTTCCGAAAAGCGTTCGTACGGCACCCATGGCGACCCTCTCGATTGGCGTGCGGCGACCCTAGCACGGAGCCGGTCGGGGGAGCATTCGGGCCTTCCTGCGAGGGTGTGGGTGACGAGGGCGCAGGCAGGACGCGGCCGAGACCTTTCCTAAGGTAGGAGCAGCGGTTTCAGATGGTCGCTGGTGGCGCAGAACTCGTAGTCCGTCCGATACAGGTTCTTGACGCGATCGAGCATCTCCTCGCCGAGCAGATCGCGCGGGTCGCGCTGCGGCAGGGAGCGGGCATGCGGACCGATGTCGGGAAGGGCGAGGAAGATCGCGGCGGCACGGAAAGCGTCGAAGCCGTCGATCAGCGGCACGATCGTCTCGACCACGCGCCGGTCGTGCAGGTGGGTGAACCAGGTCTGCGGGCTGAAATGGACGAAGAAGTGGCTGGTCAGGGCGAGAGCGAGCTCGAACTCCTTGGCGAACTGGCGTGCGACCCGTTGCTGTTCCTCCCAGGGGAGTGACGGCAGGTCGATATCGTGCCGGAAAAGCTTGAAGTGCTCGTAGAGGGCCGAGACGAAACGTTCCGCGGGATTGCGGAAGAAGCACAAGGTCCGGCTGCGCTCCATCATCGACCAGACCTCGGCGTAGAACATCTGGACTTCCCAGGAGCGCAGATGGCCGTGATCGAGGGGGAGTTGCAGGAAGTCGGTGTTCTGCACCCACCAGAATTCGCGCGGGTAGTCGTGGTAGGGCGCGAGCAGGGACCGGAACGCCGTCCCGCCGTTCTTGGGGATGTGCACGAAGACGAAGGCGCGTCGCTGGCTCACGATCATCGGACGGGCGCGGGGATGTTCGAGATGTTCGGATCTCCTTTCGTTCCTCGACCGATCATAGCGCGCGCCGGCCGCCGTGGCGTGACGAACTTTTACGGGATGTTTATGCGAGCGTCGGCCCCGGGTGAGGCCGCGAAAACGGAAGAGAAGTCATTCTTTGGACCGTCGTTTTTCGGCGGCTGGTTGCACGACCATGACAGAACCAATGCAGTATTGTTACATTTCTCAATAAGCAGAAATGTTACGTTACTTGTCACATGTTCCGGCCGACAAAGCCGCGTCGGACCGAAAACGGTCCGATCGAAATCGGACGGAGCATCCAAATGCCAGTTGTGGACAAGGCGAGCATCTTTGCCACGGGACCGAAAGGCACCTCGGGCCTCGACAGCCTGACGACCGGGAACGGCGCGCTGTGGGCGGAATACGGCAACGGGGTCGATTCGACGGGGGCGGACGGCAAATCGAGCACCATCGTCGAATACGACCCGAACGGGTCGATCAAGCAGACGATCGCGATCACCGGCTCGGTGGACGGGCTGAAGGTCGATCCGAACACCGGCGTGGTGTGGGCGCTGCAGAACCAGGACGGCAACCCGACGCTGACGCTGATCGACCCGAAGACGGGCAAATTGTCCGGGCCGCTGCATTACGACGCCGGCAGCATGAGCCCGAGCCAGGGCTATGACGACGTGGTGTTCCTCAAGGGCCAAGTCTATCTGAGCTACACCAACCCGGTGAACCCGACCGACACGGTGCTCGGGCAGTTGCTCAACGGCGACCAGCCGCAGGGCACGCTGGTGGTCCATCCGGTGCTGACGTTCGGCGCGACGGGCACCAACATCGCGACCGGTGCCGTCAACCAGCCGTTGCCGATCAGCGATCCGGACTCGATCAAGTCGCTCGCCAACGGCGACATCGTCGAGACCAGCGGCAACGACAACGCGTTCACCCTGATCCATGATGTGGGCACCAAAGCGCAGTCGCAGCGCTTCGTGCAGCTGCAGAACCTGCCGACCGGCTCGGCGCTCGACGACGTTGTGGTGCCGACCGCGAGCTCGGGCACGTTCTACGTCTCGAACGCGGGGACCAACCAGATCGAGGCTTACAAGGTGTCGGGCCTGAACACGTCGGACGCGTATGCGTCGGTCGGCACCGAGATCGTGCAGGTCGACCTGCAGACGGGGGCGCAGACGGTGCTGGTGCCCGGTCTGGCCAGCTCGCACGGGCTCACGTTCGTGGCCGACAAGCCGCCGGCGAATGCGCCGACGGTGACGCAGACGAGAATCCTGGCGACCGGGTCGGAGGTCGGTGGCGCGACCGCGCCGGACTCCGTCACGATGGGCGACAACTCGTATTTCGTCGAGTACGGCAACAATGCCGACAGCACCGGCAAGCTGCCCGTTCAGGGCGCCAGCACGATCGTGCAGTACAGCCTGACCGGTGCGGTCGAGCACACCTACAAGCTCCCGGGCTCGATCGACGGGCTGAAGTTCGACCCCTCGACCGGCCAACTCTGGGCGCTGAAGAACCAGGATGCGAACTCGTATCTGTATCTGATCGACCCGAAGACGGGTTCGGTCGGCGGCAAGCTGTCTTACGGGTCGGGCTATGTATACGGCGCCAATTCGCAGCGCGGCTTCGACGACGTCGCGTTCGACGGCAAGAAGGTGTTCCTGAGCTATACCAACCCGGCCAACACCGGCGATCCGGTGATCGAGCAACTGGTCAACGGCCACTCGCCGTCGGGCACGCTGACGCTGCAGTCGATCCTGCGGCTCGGCGACACCGGCACCGATCTCACCACCGGCGCAGTCAACCAGCCACTGCCGGTGGCCGACCCCGACAGCCTCAAGACGCTGTCGGACGGGTCGCTGATCCTGACCAGCGATCACGACGCGTCGCTCACGATCGTCGCCCATCCCGGCACGGTGAACCAGACGGCGAGCTTCGTCACGCTGCCGGCCGGGTCGTCGGGGCTGGATGACGCGATCGTCCCGACCACGAAGAACGGCACGTTCATCGTCGCCAACGGCGGCGCCAACGACGTGCTGAAGGTCGACGTGAAGAACCTGAACACCAAGGACATCTACGTCTCGGTGGGCAGCGACAACGCGGTCGACCAGCTCGATCCGACGACCGGGGCGCTGACGCCGTTCATCGTCGGGCTGAATTCGCCGCATGGGCTGGCCTTCATTCCGGCCGGCGCGCAGCCGCCTTCCGGCGGTTCGGCGAGCCCGGCCAGCCTGATCGCGGAGGCGCTGAAGGATCTCGGCCAGGCGCTGGTCAAGGAGTTCGGCCATCTGCCGGCGCCGTCGAACGCGTTCGCGGGCCTCGAGAAGAACCTGGTCGCAGCGGCAGCGTCGCCCGGTGCGATCCAGATCGAGAACCAGTTGAAGTCGATCTTCCTGGCGCACAAAAGCGCGTAAGCCGGAAGGCCGGGGGACCGAGGCCGGTCCCCCGGACCCCTGCGCGACTTCAGATGGCGCCGGCGATGCGGATGAACTGAGTGGTCGCGGCGACGTCGTGCACGCGCAGGATCAGGTTGGGCAGGGCGAGTGCGCCGGCGCTGGCCGCGAGGGACCCGGGCAAGCGGTGCTCGGGCGAGGGTTCGCCGGCGAGGCGCCCGATGAAGGATTTGCGACTGACGCCGAGCAGGATCCGGCAGCCGAGATTGGCGAGGATGGGGAGGCGGCGGAGGAGTTCGAGGTTCTGTTCGGCGGTCTTGGCGAAGCCGATCCCGGGATCGATGACGAGACGCGCGCGGTCGATGCCGCCGGCGACGGCCGCCTCGATCCGGATGGCGAGTTCGCGGACGGTATCGGCGGCGACGTCGCGATAGGAGGTCAGCGTCCGCATCGTCTCGGGCGTGCCGCGCATGTGCATCAGGGCGACGGTGCAGGACTGGCGCGCGAGAAGCGGGATCGCGTCGAGGTCGAAGGCGAGGCCGGAGACGTCGTTGACCATGCGCGCACCGGCCTCGAGAGCGCCCTGCATGACGGGCGCGCGCCTGGTGTCGATCGAGACGATGGCGTGCGGTGCCAGGCCCGCGACGAGGGGAAGGATGCGCCGGAGCTCCTCGGCGAGCGGCGGCGGCGTGGCGCCGGGGCGGGTGCTCTCGCCGCCGATGTCGAGAATGGAGGCGCCCTCGGCGATGAAGCGCCGGCCGGCCTCGATGCCGTCCGCCGGGTCGAGATGACGGCCGGGATCGCTGAAGCTGTCGGGCGTCGCGTTGAGGATGCCCATGACGAGCGGCCCGGCTGGCAGGAGGCCGAGCGAGGGGGCGGCGGTCACCCGTTCCAGGGCGGCGTGCCACGGCGGCGGAATGTCGGCGGCGCGCACCAGGACGGGCGCGTAACCGTCATGCAGGCGGGCGAGGGTGAAGGCAGTCGGGCCGCCCATCAGCGGGTGGGCGACACCGAGACGCAGCGCATCGGCGGCCGCGGGACCCGTGAGCAGGCCGAGCGGTTCGATGAGCATCATGGACAGGGGCGCGGTTCAGGGCGGTGCGAGGCGGCGAACGGCTGCTCGTGGAACGCGACATCGTGGATGACATAGCCCGGCTTCATCGCAACCCGTCCCTCGGCTCGACCGGGGATGGTGACGAAGCGGTCCGGCCGATGCCAACCTGACGTGGGGACGGCGCCGTGCGGAGGAGGACGATCTGGCATCGAAAACCGTCGTTCTGGTGATGGCCCACAAGCCGAAGCCGTTGCCCGGGCTGTTCAAGCTGCTCGATCGCCGGTTCCGGTGCTTCGTGCATTACGACGCACGATGCGACATGAGCGAGGTGATGGCGTTGCCGCCGCACGTGTCGTTCATCCGAGAGCGGTTCAGGGTGTTCTGGGGCGGGTTCAGCATGATGCTGGCGATCCGGGCGCTGATCGACGAGGCCTATCGCGCGGCGCCGGATTTCGAGCGTGCGATCCTGATCAGCGGCGACAGCCTGCCCCTGTTCCCGGGGGACGCGCTCGAGGGCCTGCTCGCGGATGAGCGGCGCGAATATATCGGTCTGGCTGAGGTTGCGAATGATCCCGGACTTCGGGGGATGCCGATGATGGAGGGGCCGGAGGCGGATCGGGTGCTGCCATGGCGTTTCCAGAATTTCAGCTTCGGTGACGACGAATTGGCCAATCCGCGGACGCTGCGGGACGTGATGTCCCGTTACGGAGTGAGCGAGACGATTGCGAGCCATCTTCGCGGATCGGCGCAGGCGATGATCGGGGCGATCCTGCAGGCGTATCCACCGCGCCCGCGTCTGTACGAGACCTTCTATTACGGCGAGGCGTGGTGGGCGTTGACAAGGGGTGCGCTCGATCTGATCGTCGACGACCTGCATGACGCGCGTCATGTCGAGTTCTTCCGGTTGATGCAGGTGCCGGAGGAGCATTTCGTCCACACGCTGCTGGGCAACCGGCAGCGTGCGCTGATGTCACTCGGGCGGCAGATCGTGTGCAGCCCGGTGTTCGTCGATCACGGCGATCCGGCGCGGTCGGAGCCGGATCGGGATGCACTGAGCGCCGAGGGGTTCCGGCGGGCACGGGCCGCGGGGCCTTACCTGTTCGCACGGAAGTTCGATCCGGACCGGTCGCCGGAGATCGCGGATGCGATCGAAGCGGGAACGTATTTCAGCGGCATCAACGGCTGACGCCGGCAGTCTTTTCGCAAGCTACCGATCGAGCGGGTCTGCCGCTGGCCCCAGCGGGCTCGGGCCGCGGAGCGGACCGAGTGGGCAGAGCCCCTCGCCTGCTCGCTAAGTCGGCTGCGGGGCCGGGCCCATGCCGCCGCTGACGGGGGGCGGCGTCGAAGGCTTGCCCGTGGTGGGCACCGAGGCGCGGCGGTTCTCGGGCATCGGGTCGTCGACGACGGTCTTGATCACCGGCTCGCCGCGCAGGACCTGGCGGACCTCGACGCCCGACAGGGTCTCGTGCTCGAGCAGGCCGCGGGCGACGCGGTGGAGTTCCTCGAGATGCTCGGTGAGGATCTCGCGGGCGCGGTTGTAGCCGCGGTCGATCATCGCCTTGACCTCGGCCTCGATCTCGCGGGCGGTCTGCTCAGAGACGTTCTTGTTCTGGGTGACGGAGTGGCCGAGGAAGACTTCCTGGCTGTTGTCGCCGTAGGCGATCATGCCGAGCTTGTCGCTCATGCCCCACTCGGTGACCATCCGGCGGCTGATGTCGGTCGCCTGCTTGATGTCGCCGGCGGCGCCATTGGAAACCTTGTCGGCGCCGAAGATGATCTCCTCGGCGACGCGGCCGCCCATGATCATGACCAGCTTGCCGGCGAGGTAGGCGCGGCTGTAGCTCAGCCGGTCGTCCTCGGGGAGGCTGAAGGTCACGCCCAGCGCGCGGCCGCGCGGGATGATGGTGACCTTGTGCAGGGGGTCATGTTCCGGCTCGAAGAGCGCGCACAGGGCGTGGCCGGCCTCATGGTAGGCGGTCATCCGCTTCTCGGCCTCGGTCATGACCAGCGAGCGGCGCTCGGCGCCCATCATGACCTTGTCCTTGGCGTTCTCGAACTCCGACATCGCGACGGTGCGCTTGCCGAGGCGGGCGGCGAGCAGGGCCGCCTCGTTGACGAGATTCGCGAGGTCGGCGCCGGAGAAGCCGGGGGTGCCGCGGGCGATGACCTTGGGATCGACGTCGGAAGCGAGTGGGACCTTGCGCATGTGGACGCGCAAGATGCGCTCGCGGCCGTTCACGTCGGGATTGGGCACGACGACCTGCCGGTCGAAGCGGCCCGGGCGGAGCAGGGCCGGGTCGAGCACGTCGGGGCGGTTGGTGGCCGCGATCAGGATGACGCCCTCGTTGCTCTCGAAGCCGTCCATCTCGACGAGCATCTGGTTGAGCGTCTGCTCGCGCTCGTCGTTGCCGCCGCCGAGGCCCGCGCCACGATGGCGGCCGACGGCGTCGATCTCGTCGATGAAGATGATGCAGGGGGCGGACTTCTTGCCCTGCTCGAACATGTCGCGGACGCGCGATGCGCCGACGCCCACGAACATCTCGACGAAGTCGGAACCGGAGATGGTAAAGAACGGGACGTTGGCTTCGCCGGCGATGGCGCGGGCGAGCAGCGTCTTGCCGGTGCCGGGGGGGCCGACGAGGAGCACGCCCTTGGGGATCTTGCCGCCGAGGCGCTGGAACTTCTGCGGGTCCTTGAGGAACTCGACGACCTCCTGGAGTTCCTGCTTGGCTTCGTCAATGCCGGCGACGTCCTCGAAGGTGACGCGGCCCTGTTTTTCGGTGAGCATGCGGGCGCGCGACTTGCCGAAGCCCATCGCGCGGCCGCCGCCCGATTGCATCTGGCGCATGAAGAACACCCAGAGCCCGATCAGCAGCAGCATCGGGAACCAGTTGAGCAGCATGCGGAACAGCGGGTTGACCTCGGCGTCCTCGGGCTTGGCGACGACCTCGACGTTCTTGGCGGTCAGGCGCGAGACCAGGTTCGGGTCCTCGGGGGTGTAGGTCTCGAAGGTGGTGCCGTCGGTGAGCGCGCCGGACACGTTGTGGCCCTGGATGACGACGTTGCGCACGCGGCCGCCGCTGACGTCGCCCACGAAGTCGGAATAGGCGAGCTGTTCGGACGCGCGCTGGGTGCCGCCGGGCTGGAAGAGGTTGAACAAGACCACCAGCAGGAGGGCGATGATGACCCAGAGGGCGAGATTGCGGCCGAAATTGCTCATTTTCACGACGGTTCCTACGGCGACGGGGCCGAACAGCGCGACGGTCTGGCGGTGGTCAAGAGGGCATTATGGCGCGGGCGACCCATCCGGCAAGCGGTTGCCGGTATTGCCCGAAAACTTCCACGGCGTGTCGATGAGAGAGTGATCCGCATAGATGTAGAAAGATGGTGCCAGCGGCAGGTGAGGTGACAAGATGACGTCGATTTCATGAAGCGGATCGTGGTGTCCGAGAGAGGGCACCGCGCGAAGCCGCCCGGCCGGGTCGCGCAGGGCGGGCAGCGAGGGCAGCACGGCGCCCGGGAGATCGGGTTCGCGGCGATGCGGACGCTCGTGGCCGAGCGGCCCGATGGTCCAGCCCGGCAGGGCAGAAGTGCGCAGCCGGAAGCGTCCGTCCCATAGCGTGGCCGCAACCGCCGGACGCGCGGCTTGCATGGCGGCCGGCTCGCGGCAGGCGATCAGTGCGGATCGGCCGGGCCCGAAGCGGCCGGCGTCCAGCAGCCGGATCCCGTGCAGGGTTGCAGGGCGCGGATCGCGCGCGAGGCGCTCGGTGGCGGCGCGGCCGGGCGGATGCTCGGCACCGGCGAGCGACTGCAGGAGGCGCGACAGGGCGGCGGGCGGTAGCGGCGCGCGCGGCAGGATTGCCCAGCCGGCCTCATGGATGGCGATGTGGCGGGCGAGCCACTCGGCTTGCGCCGCGTCATCGGGCCGTACAGCCGGCGCGAGAGGAAGTTTCGACGCCAGCCGGATTCGCGCGCGCTCGAAACGCGGATCGCGGTTGGCGGGGTCCTCGATCCAGGGAATGGACGCCGCGCGCAGGGTGGCGCGCAGGCGCTCGGGCGGCGTGTCGAGCAGCGGACGGACGAGGCGGAGCGCGTTGCGCTCGGAGATCATCGCCATGCCCGCCAGGCCCGCCGGACCGCTGCGGGCGCGGGCGCGCATGCGGATCGTCTCGTCCTGGTCGGCGCGATGATGCCCCATCAGCAGGTCGAGCAGGCCGTCGGCGGCGCAGGCGCGCGCGAGTGCCGCATGACGGGCGGCACGCGCCCGCTCCTGCAGGCGGGGTCCCGGGTGCAGGCCGTCCAGGGTGAGGAGCCGGGACGGAACGGCGAGGCGGTCCAGCGTCGCGAGCGTTCGCAGCGCCTCGCCGGTCGAGCCGTCGCGGACGCGGTGGTCGACGACGAGGGCGAGCGGTGACACGAGCGACCAGGTCCGGACCAGCAGTGCCAAGGCGAGGCTGTCGGCGCCGCCGGAGACGGCGATGGCGACGGGGCGACTGGCCGGCCAGGGTCCGAGGCCGCGCATGACGAGGTCGAACTCGGCGGCCCCGATGGGCGCCGCGCCGCTCAGTGGCAGTGCGCGCGTGTGCGAAGGAAGGCGGCCTGCTTGACGAGACCGGGCCGGGCCGCCGGGAAGTTGGCGCGCAACTGACCGAGCGCCTCGCAGGCGGCGTTGTCGTCGCCGGTCGCGATCAGGGAGGAGCCGACATGGAGCAGGGCGTCGGGCGCGAAGGGCCCATGCGGCTGCTTGGTGTAGGCGCCGTAGTAGGCGGCCGCCGCTCCGCCGTTGTTGCCCTGGCCGGCGAGAGCTTCGCCCAGCACATACTGGGCCTGCGACGAATGCACGCCGCTGCCGGCGCCGACCGCCTCGCGCGCGAGGTCGGCGGCACCCGTGTAGTCGTGGCGTGCGAGGGCGGCGTTGGCCTGGCGCAGCGCCGCCTCGGGCGTGCGGTGGATGTTGGGGGGCGGCGCGGGATTGGGGATCGGCGCCGGCGCGGGCGCAGCGGCGCCGGGCGACGGTGCGCCGTGGCCCTGCTGCATGGCGAAATTGAGGTCGCCGATCTGCTTGTTGAGCGCGGCGGACTGGGTCTGGAGCTGGTTCTGCTGCTCGTCGACGCGGCCGCGCAGCGTGCGCACCTCGTCCTCGAGGCGGGAGACGCGGTCGAGAAGTTGCGTGGTCAGGCCGCCGCGGCCGGGCGGCAAGGCCTCGGTGTCACCGCCGCCGAGCGGCGGCGCGGTCGGGTTCGCGTAGTTCTGTTGTTGCTGTTGGAGCTGTTGCTGTTGGAGCTGTTGCTGCTGGTAGAGCTGTTCCTGCTCCTGCCTGATCTCGTCGCGCGTCTGGGCGAGAGCCGGGGCCGCGAGCGCGGCCCCGGCGAGGGTCAAGGCGAGCAGGCGCGGGCGCGTCAAGGATCAGCGGACCGCGGTGATGGCGTTCCGGTTCTGCTGCCAGGACTGCTCGTCGTCGCCGAGCGCGGTCGGGCGGTCTTTGCCGTAGCTGATGGTCGAGACGCGGTCCGACGAGACGCCCTGGGCCACGAGGAAGTCGCGCGCGGCGTTGGCGCGGCGCTCGCCGAGGGCGAGGTTGTATTCGGCGGTGCCGCGGTCGTCGCAGTTGCCGGCGATCTGGACTTGGACTTGCGGATAGCGCTGCAGCCAGGCGGCCTGGCGCGAGAGGGTCGACTTGGCGTCGTCGCTGAGGCCGTTCTGGTTGAAGTCGAAATAGATCCGGTCGCCGACATTGGCGACGAGATCGGCTTCGCTGCCGGGGGCGGCGGCGCTGGTGGGGGCGGTGGTCGCTCCCATGCCGGTCGAGGCGGTGTTGCTGTTGCCGCCGCCGCAGGCGGTCAGTAGCGACAGTGCAGCGAAGGCCGCGAGGACTTTCGTGTCGGCGATTTTCCACGTCTGCATCGTTTTTGTCCTTGTCGACTGTAGGATGAACGCTCGGAGGCCACAGTCGAACGAGTCGCGCGCAGCCGTCTGACGGCGCGCGATGTGCACCCCGTTTCAATAACGGTCAAGTCACGCGCGGGTTCTCAGTGCCCGAGCGGCGACCAGGCGGGATCAGACGCGCCGGTGGGCGTCCTCAGCGTCCGGCCGTTGAAGCCGGCGATGTCGATCGAGGCCACACGCGAGGAGAAGCCCTCGCCGGACGAGCCGGTCGCGGCGGTCTGCTCGCAGTAGGCGAGCACGCGGCCGTTCGGGCAGAAGGTCGGCGTGTCGATCGAGAAGCCCTGCTGGAGGATGCGCTCGCCAGAGCCGTCGGGATGCATCACGCCCAGGGAGAAGCCGCTGCCGATGCGGACGAAGGCGATCAGGTCGCCGCGCGGCGACCAGACCGGCGAGCCGTATTGGCCGGAGCCGTAGCTGATCCGGCGCGCACCACCGCCGCCGGCGCCCATCACGTAAATCTGCGGCGAGCCGCCGCGATCGGAGACGAAGACGATCTGCGAGCCGTCGGGGCTGTAGCAGGGGCTGGTGTCGATGGCGCCCGAATTGGTGAGCTGACGCTGGCTGCCGGAGCCGAGGTCGACGACGAAGATGTCCGAGCCGCCGCCCCTGGTGGCCGACAGGATGACGCTGTCGCCGGACGGCGAGAAGCGGGGGGCGAAGGAGATGCCCTGGAATTCGCCGAGGATGCGCTGGCGGCCCGAGCCCAGGTCGAACAGGTAGACGCGCGGGCGGTCGTTGGCATAGTCGAGGAAGGCCACCTCGTCGCGCACCGGGCTGAAGCGGGGCGTGTGGACGAGCCATTCGCCGCCGGTGAGGATGCGGTTGTTGGCACCGTCCTGGTCCATGATCGCGAGGCGCGTGGTCTGGTGGGCACGGCCGCCGGTGAGTGCGACATAGGCGATCCGGGTGTCGAAATAGCCCTGTTCGCCCAGCATGCGCTCGTAGATGACGTCGGCGATCTTGTGGGCGATGCGGCGCCAGGCGCCGGCGCCGGCGCTGTACTGGGTGCCCTGGAGCTGGGTGCCGGAATTGACGTCCCAGAGGCGGATCGCGGCAGTCACACCGGCGCCGCCGCCCGATGCGCTGCCGGTGACGACGGCGCGCGCGCCGAGCTGCTTGAAGGTGGCGAAGTCGGGGGTGGCGGCGCTGGTGGCGGACGCGGCGGCGCCGAGCGGGCGGAACAGGCCCGAGCTTTCGAGATCGTCGTTGATGACCTGGGTCATCTGGTCGCCGATGCCCGGGCCGAGGGACGGGATCGCGATCGGGATCGGCGCCTGGCGCGCGCCGGCGACGGTGATCTCGGCGTCGCCCTGCTGGGCGCGGGCGGGAAGCGCTGCGCAGGCCGCGGCGGTGCCCAGGAGGGTTCTTCTGGCGAGCATGGCGGGTCTCCTAGGGACGAAAGACGAAGCTGAGCTGGTGGGTCTGGCCGAGCTGGCTGCCCGGGAGCGGGAGATTGGCGCAGGCGGGATCGAGGACGGCGGCGCGGGCACGCTCCTGGAAGGCGCGGAGCGTCGGATCGGCGCTGGGCGAGAGGAGCTGGGCCTCGCGGGCGACGCCGGACGCATCGACCGTCACCAGGAGACGCGCCTGGAAGGTGGCGTAATTACGGGCTTCGGTGTCCTCGGTATAGCAGCGCTTGACCGAGTTGCCGATCGCCCGCTGCTCGGCGAGCGACAGGCTCTTGGTGATGTCGCCCTCGGGGGCACCGCCGCCGTTGGGCGCGCCGCCACGCGGCGGGTTGTAGTGGTGCCTGGGTGGCGTGACCTGCTTCTGGTCGGCCTGGTATTTCTCGAGCGTCGCCAGCAACGAATGCGTGTCCGGCGTCGCATTCCTGGTCTGGTTCGGCTGGGTGAGGCGGCTGTCGCGGGTCTGGGCCGGCTTGAGCGGCGGCGGCTGTGTGGTCGGCCGCGTGGGCGTCCTGGGCATCACCGGACGCGGCGGCGCCGGCGGCGGCGGCGGCGCGGTGGCGGTCGGCGACGGGGTCTGCTCCTTGGGCGGGACCGGCACCGGGGGCGTGGGCTTGGTCACCGACTCTGGCGGCGGGGGCGGCGGCGGCGGAGGCGGCGGCGGCGGGGGCGCCAGTTCGGTCGGCGCCTTGGCCGGGGGCGTGGGCGACGGCGGCGCCTCGTTGGTGACCTCGGAGGGCGCCGGCGCGGGTTTGGGAGCCGCGCGGTCGGCCTTGTGCGGCATCGCTGGCGGCCCGTTGTCGAAATCCATTTCGACCGTCGGCTCGTCGGGCGGTGGTGCCACCGGAGGTGCCGGGATGACCACGATCAGCGCGAGCAGCACGAGGACGTGGGCGACGCCCGACAGGAGCGCCGGACGCCGCATCCGGCGCATTTCGCGGGAACGGTCCTGGAGCGAGCTCAAGGAGGCGCTATTTTGGCGGCGCGCCACCGGGCGCCTGGGCGAGAAGGGCGACCTTGGTGAAGCCGCCCGAGGTGATCTGTCCCATGACCTGCATCACCCGGCCATAGTCGATGTGCTCGTCGCCGCGGACGAAGATGCGGCGGGTCGGGTCGTTCTGCGCGGCGGCCTGCAGCTTGGCCACGAGCTGGTCGAGGGTGACGGCGTCATCGCCGAGGAAGATGTCGCCGCTGCTCTTGATCGAAACCGACAGGGGCTTGGCGTCGGAATTGACCGGGGAGGCGTCGGTCTTTGGCAGGTCGACGTTCACGCCGGTGGTCATCAGGGGGGCGGTGACCATGAAGACGATCAGCAGCACCAGCATGACGTCGACGAGCGGGGTGACGTTGATCTCGGCGAGGGGACGGTAGCGGCCGCGTCGCGGGCCGCTGCCGGGAGTCTGGATCAGGCCGCCGGCCATCAGGCGCGCTCCTCGGATTGACGGGACAGAATGGCGCCGAACTCGGTGCCGAAGCCCTCCAGACGGGAGGCGAATCGGGCGAGGTCGGACGTGATCTTGTTATAGGCGAGCACGGCGGGGATGGCGGCGACGAGGCCGATCGCGGTCGCGAACAGGGCCTCCGCGATGCCGGGGGCGACGACGGCGAGATTGGTGTTGTGCATCGCCGCGATCGCCGAGAACGAGGTCATGATGCCCCAGACGGTGCCGAACAGGCCGATGAAGGGAGCGGTGGAGCCGACGGAGGCGAGAAAGACCATCCACCGCTCGAGGCGCTCCATCTCGCGGCCCACCGTGATGCCCATCGCGCGCTCGACGCGGTCACGCACGGAGCCGCGGGACAGGTCGGCGCCGGCGATGCGGGCGGAGCGGCGCCACTCGCCCATCGCGGCGCCGAAGACGGCGGCCATCGGGTGAGACGGCTTGGAGCCCTCGGCCTCGTAGAGGTCGTCGAGGCTGCCGCCGGACCAGAACCGGTCTTCGAAGACGTCGGCTTGCTTGTTGGCGCGACGGAGCGTGGTGTATTTTTCGAAGACGATCGCCCAGACCCAGACGCTTGCCGCGATCAGCAGCAGCATGACGAACTTCACGACGACCGAGGCCTGGAGGAACAGGTTCCACAGCGAGAGGTCGGCGCCCGCCCCTGCCCCCAAACTCGCCGCGTTCACAGCCTGGTCCAAATTCGTTCTCCTTCGCGCCTCGGCGCCACGGTGCGGCGTCAGAACGCCAGTTCGAGCAGGGCCTTGCGCCAGCGTTCCGGGATGCGGCAGGGCCGTCCGTCGCTGGCCCGGACGCAGACCAGGTCGACTTCCGCACGGGTGGTCAGGCGACCGTCGCAGTGGAATTCGTGCTTGATGTAGCAGGACGCGGTGGCCAGCCGGTTGGTCCCGGTGCGCATGGTCACCTGATCGTCAAGCTTGAGCGGCCGCAGATACTCCAGGCGCGCCCGATGCACCAGGAAGTGGAGGCCGAATTCGTCGGTCAGCGCGCGGACCGGTGCGTCCGCGCTGTGCAAGGCGTCGACTCGGCCGCGCTCGGCGAAGGCGAGGTAGTTCGGATGGAACACGACCCCGGTCGCGTCGGTGTCGCGGTAGTAGATCCGGAAGGTCTGCTCGTGGGCCGCCATTGCGGGCGCACGGAGCATGAGGAGGGCAGGAAAGGCAAGTAGGCCAGGGCTCTGCCCTGGACCCGCCGGGGCGAGCCGCCCCGGACCCGCATGACATAAGTCCTGGTTTCCAAAGGCGATGCCTTTGGCGGGGTTCGGGGCGGAGCCCTGACCTTAATCTTCGGAAAGCAGATCGAGTTGCGGGGTTGGCGGCGGCCGGAGGCCCAAGTGGCGCCAGCCGGGTTCGCCGAGCACGCGGCCGCGACTCGTGCGCAGGACCAGGCCCTCCTGGATCAGGAAGGGCTCGACGACGTCCTCGAGCGTGTCGCGGGCTTCGGACAGGGCGGCGGCGAGGGTTTCGACGCCGACGGGGCCGCCGCCATGGTGCTCGGCGATCCGGCGCAGGTAGCGGCGGTCCATCTGGTCGAGGCCCAGCGCGTCGACCTCGAGGCGGGTGAGAGCCGCGTCGGCGGCGGCGCGGTCGATGGTGGCGAGCCGGTCGATGGCGGCGAAGTCGCGGACGCGGCGGAGCAGGCGGCCGGCGATCCGTGGCGTGCCGCGCGAGCGCCGGCCGATCTCGTCGGCGGCGTCGGCGGTCAGCGTGAGGCCGAGGCGGGTGGCGCCGCGGGCGACGATCAGGCGGAGCTCGTCGGGCGTGTAGAAGACGAGGCGGAGCGGAATGCCGAAGCGGTCGCGCAGCGGGGTCGCGAGCAGGCCCGCGCGCGTGGTGGCGGCGACGAGGGTGAAGGGGGAGAGATCGATGCGGACGGAGCGCGCGGCAGGCCCTTCGCCGATGATCAGGTCGAGCTGGAAGTCCTCCATCGCGGGGTAGAGGATTTCCTCGATGGCGGGCTGCAGGCGGTGGATCTCGTCGATGAACAGCACGTCGCGCGGCTGCAGGTTGGTCAGGATGGCGGCGAGGTCCCCTGCCCGCTGGATCACCGGGCCGGAGGTGGCGCGGAAGCCGACGCCGAGCTCACGGGCGACGATCTGGGCGAGGGTGGTCTTGCCGAGGCCGGGCGGTCCATGCAGCAGGACATGGTCGAGGGCGTCGTTGCGGGCGGCGGCGGCGGCGATGAAGACGGCGAGGTTCTCGCGGCTGGCGCGCTGGCCCACGAAGTCGGCGAGCGAACGCGGCCGGAGCGAGGCTTCGGCCGCGTCGTCCGGTGTGCGCTCGGGCGAGATCTCGCGTTCGTCATCCGGCACGGCGCGCTCCGGTTACATCGGCGGAGTGATGCCGTTCTCGCCGGCCAGCACGCGCAGCGCGGTCATGTGGCTGCCCTCGCCGGAGGCGACGATGAACACCTTGGCGCCAACCTTGGCGACGGCCTGGTCGGCGGGCTGGACGAGAACCACCGGCGCGGTCGGCGGGAGCAGGACCTTGGACGTGCCGGTCCGCTTGGTTTGCGGATCGGTGTAGCTGACGGTGATGGTACGGCCGCCGGCGGACACCTCGCCCTGGCTGACACGGCCGTTGGTCATGGTGCTGCTGGTGGTCGGGTCGGCGACCGTATGCGAGGCGTCGACATTGCCGTTGGTCATCGTGCTGGTGGTGTTCGTGGGCGCGTTGCCCTGGGTGGTGTCGGGGATGCTGTCCCAGGCGTACTGGCCCTCGCCGGTGCCGCGCATGCTTTCGGGGAAGACGACGACCTCGAGAGCGACCATGAAGTTCGGCGGCCCCTTGGTGGCGGTGCCGATGAAGTCGCCCGGCTGGACCTCGTCGAGGCTCGACTTGGTGAGGCCCGCATATTTGGTGTCGCCGGTCAGGTCGAGGGTGACGGTCTGGCCTTCGCGGGTGTGAAGCGTCATCTGGGTAGCGCTGACCTGCTCGATGGTGCCGCGCACGCGATGGAGCGGGGTAACGGCGAGGCTCTGCTGTCCGTAGATGAGGGCGGACGCTAGGGTCAGGAACGCGGCGCGCTTCATCGGGCTTGGTCCTTGGTGTTGCGGCGGAAGAACAGGTGGGGTGGTGGTGAAGTTCCGGAACGTGGACGGATCGAAATCCGGGGTGGCGCATCCGCTGATCGTGCGGCTGACGCACTGGGTGGGTGCGGCGGCGATGGTGTGCATGATCCTGAGCGGTTGGACGATCTACAACGCCTCGCCGCTCCTGCCGTTCTCGTTTCCGCGCTGGGCGGGCCTCGGCGGCTGGCTGGCCGGCGGGATCGCCTGGCATATCAGTGCGATGTGGGTGCTGGTCGCGGATGGACTGGTCTATGTCGCGTATGGTCTGGCCACCGGTCATTTCAGGCGCGATATCGCGCCGCGTCCGTGGCGGGTGCTGTGGCGCGACATGATGGCGGCGCTGACGCTGCGGCTCCGGCATGCCTCGGGCCACTACAACGCGGTGCAGCGCCTGCTCTACGGCCTGGTGATCGTCGACGGTTCGGTCTCGGTGCTGACGGGCTTGTCGATCTGGAAGCCGGTGCAGTTCGGGTGGCTCGCCTGGTGCTTCGGCGGTTACGAGTGGGCGCGGCGGTTCCATTTCGTTGCGATGAGCGGGATGGTGTTGTTTCTCGTGGTGCATATCGTGCTGGTGGCGCTGTTTCCGTCGACGCTGGTGACGATGGTGACCGGCGGCAGGCGGGCGCCCGAAGCGGCCGAGGCCGGCGAATGAGCGGCCTGGGCGGGCATCGCCGGCAGGCGGTCCGGCTCGAGCGGCGGCTGATGCTGCGCGGGGCATTGTCGCTGGGAGCGCTGTCGCTGCTGGGCGGTTGCGATCTCGAGGACGACGACGCGGTCGACCGGGCGCTGTTCGCGATGCTGCGCTTCAACGACCGCGTGCAGGCGTGGCTGTTCGATCGGCACCGGCTGGCGGCCGAGTTCCCGGCGAGCGCGATCACGCGTCGGCCGAAGTTCAACGCCTACTATCCCATCTACCAGGTGCGCAGCGTCGATCCGGACACGTGGCGGCTGGAGGTCGGCGGCCTGGTCGACGACAAGCGGCCCTGGACGCTGGCGGCGTTGCGCGGGATGGCGCAGCACAGCCAGATCACGCGTCACATCTGCATCGAGGGCTGGAGCCAGATCGGGCAGTGGTCGGGCGTGCGGCTGTCGGACTTCCTGCAGCGCGTGGGGGCGGACATGCGGGCGCCGTTCGTGGGCTTCAAATGTTTCGACGGCTATTCGACGAGCATCGACATGGCGTCGGCGCTGCAGCCGCAGACGATCCTGGCGCTGGACTTCGATGGGGCGGTGCTCGATCCGCCGTTCGGGGCGCCGGTCAGGCTGCGGATACCGACCAAGCTCGGGTTCAAGAGTGCGAAGAACCTGGCCTCGGTGTTCGTGAGCAACACCAACCCGGGGGGCTACTGGGAGGACCAGGGCTACAACTGGTTCAGCGGGTCGTGAGGCCGAGCTCGTGGACAAAATCTGACGGAAGGAACCGTCAGATTTGCCCACAGCCCTTCGTTTTGGTGGGCCGATTCACCTGACGCTCGGATGGTGAGCGTCCGGATCGGACCACTAGGCGAACTCCCGCTGACGGGACTTCTTCGGCGACAAGACACGGCGCCACCAGGCCTCGCGTTGCAACGGTGATGCGGTGGGTGCCGATTGGCCGGCCGCGTGTTCAGCCATCGCGGTTTCGGCTGCGCGCAGGAGGGAAATCCAGAGGTCGGCGTCGAAGTCTCCGGCATGGCCGTAGGTGGAAAGGCGGCCATGGTAGCCGCGGTAGAGGCCGTCGCCGAGCGGCTCGACAAGGGCGTGCTCTCGTCCGGGTTCGCCGGCGGTGACCCACAGCAGCCGGCCGGGCCCCCTCGCCCTGATCGCTCGATGCAGGTCCCACATGCCGGCCTCCCGATCGCCCTCGTCGACCCTCCTGACGAACACCTTGTGGCCGGTCTCGACATCCTCCATCAGCATCTGCGCCATGAAGGAAAGCTTGGTCGACTCGGCCTTGCGGATCGCGTCCTCGGTCATGGCGGCGACGAAGACCCTGGTGTGGAAGGTGAAGCCGTAGCGCCGGCTGGTCGCGACCCACTCGCCGCCGAAATCGCTCATCGCGAGATCGTCGGGGGTCGCAAAACCCTCGAACCCGTGCTCGATCGCTTCGACCAGCGCTTCGCTCCGGCGGGCGCCCGCGTAGCGCAGCAGGCCGAGGCGTTCGAAGCCGACTTCGCGCTGCATCAGGCCGAATTCGCAATTGTCCCCCAGCCCTTCGAACCGCATGACCAGGTCGCGCTCCGCCTTGGGACGATGGCGGTTGACGGTCAGCACCCGGCCGAGGTCGATGGAGAGGCTGTCGCCGATCGAGAACGCCACGCGGAGCCGGGCGCGCGTGAGGTCGGGGTCGGTCTCGATGCGCCGTTCGAGGCGGAAGCGCGCCGCGTTCGCGTCGGGTCCGGCATAGGTGGCGACGTCGGGGCTCGGGAGGCGGAACTCGTCGATCGGTATCGGTGCCGTGCCCGGGATCTCGAGCGTGATCGCGATGATGTCGTTGCTGGAATGGATCCAGCCGCCGCAGATCAATCCGACGCCGGGTCGATCATCATAGTCGGCGATGAAATTGTCGATGGCATGGACGAAGCTCGAGATCATCGGATCCTCGGTTTTGCCTGTCAGGCGGCCAGCCGGTCGGCTTCAGGCGGCGTGGCGAGGTAGCCGAGCGACGCGCCGATGACGGCGTGGAAATGGTGGAAATCGCGGTAGCGGCCGAAGCCGACGGCGTCCGCGGCGTCGGGGTAGCGGCGGGCGTAGAACGGGACGTGGAGGGCGAAGCAGGTCCGGTTCTCGTCGAACCCATGCAGCGTGTAGTGGTGGTCGGCCTGACCGAGACGGCCGTCGGCGACGGCGTCCGCGATCTCGCGATGGGTGCGCAGGTAGTAGGCGGGGTCGAACAGGGGGAGGTAGTCGGCGATGTTGCGCGGCGCGCGGTTGCGTCCGGTGAGGCAGGCAGCCGCGTCCTCGGCGGACAGGCGTCGCCAGCGCCCTTCGAGCTCGGCGTGATAGTCGAGCACGGATGCGCCGCCGACGGCGTAGTTGGCGGGAAAGAACCAGGTGTCGTAGCGCGGATCGCGCCGTGGGACGAGATCGTGGTCGGCGCCGTAGCAGGCGCAGGCGAACGGGCTGAGCAGGCCATTGACCGGAAAGACGATCCGCCGCGCCTCCGACAGGAACGAGGCGGTCCAGGCGAAGGTGCTGATCGACAGGCAAAGATTGGGCGCGCTGCGCAGCACCTCGAAATCCTCCATCGGCTCGCGGCCGGCGATGAAGGGCGCATCGGGAAAGGCGGCGCGCAGGGCATCGAGATAGGGTGACGGCGTGAGCTGTCCGAAGAAGACCGGCGAGAGGCCGGTGTCATGGACGACGTCGCGGTAGAACGAGACCGGAAGCAGCGTGTAGAAGGGATAGAAGCCGCTCAGAACCTCGTTCATGCGCAAGCTGATGACGATGACGTCGTCGGCGAAGGCATGGGCGGGTTTGCCGCGCCTGCCGAAGACGGTGCGATAGCATTCGACCGGCAGCAGGTTGTCGACGTGCTGGAGATAGTCGAGCAGGACCACGTCGGCGAATTGGCCGGATGCCACGAGCTGGGCGGTGCGGTCGAGGTCGATCCGGTTGTTCGGCACGCGCCAGGCGGGCTCGGCGATGTCGATCGCCGGCTCGACGATGCCCCACTCGGGCAGGCTGATGTTGGACAGTCGTGCGGCCGGCAGACGTGCCTGCAGGGCGAGAGCCGCCATGTACTGGATCATGCGGTTGGCGATGTTTCCCATCGATCGCGTATGGATGACCGGGTGGGGATGGACGGGCTCGTGGTTCTGGCGCTGGGCGAGCCGGGCCTCGATTTCGACGAGGCGACGCTCGATACGGGCACGCCACTGGTTGTCGTCGATGGACATCGGGAGCCGCCGTTTGTTACGTTGTGACACTGTTGCGATAGTGCATTGGTATGTCAAGCTCGGGATCGCGGTTGAGTCCCGGGACGCTGCCCGTTATGGTATCGCAACAACATCGCTGGCGTCCCCGGATGAATGGCCGCATCTATACCTGTCATCACCTGCCTCCCGAGCGGATCCTGTCGACGTCGGTGTTCTCGACGCTCGTCTCGGGCTGCCGGACCGACGAGGTGACGGGGATGCTCGGCGACCTCGGCGGCGTGAACATCGCGGAGCCGAACTGGCATTCGGAAATGCGGCATCAGTATCATGTCTGGCAGGAGCGGCTGACCGGCATGGATTATGTCGGGTTCGAGCATTACCGGCGCATCTTCTTCGTCAATCCGTTGAACGCGGTCCGGATGCGGCGCTTCTGCCCGGACCTGCTCGCGGTCGCGCGGCAGTTCTGGTCGGACGAGGGCTGCGTCGGGCTTCGGCTCGACGCGGCCCAATTCGGTCAGGCGCTCGATCTGAGGGAAAGCTTCGACGACGAGACGCGCACGATGCTCGAACGGCTGATGCGCGACAGCGACATCGTCACGCAGCGGCCGCAGGCGCAGGCGCTCGACGCGCAGTTCAAGGCATGTCATTCCGCGGCCGAATGGGACATCTTCGTCGACACGGTGCGCGGAACGCGGTTCTACGCGATGTCGGCCGGCCTGATCGATTTTTCGTTGCGGACCTCGTTCTTCTGCAACATGCACATCATGCGCACCGACATGTTCCTGGAGTACATGGAATTCTGGTTCGCGTGCATGACGGCGCTCGAGGAGCGGATCGAGAAGCGCGAGCGGCATTTCGGCTTCTTCTCGGAACGGTTGCTGAACCTGTTCGTCAACGGCAAGCGGCTGATGGACCCGCTCATCAGGGTGCGGTCGCTGCCGTTCGTGATCGACCAGCGGCCGGCGGCGCGATGACCGATCGCGGGCGGGACCACCTGATCGGGCATGTCGACCGGGCGGACGACGCCGCGGTCGTGGGATGGCTCGCCAACCTCGATCATCCGGGGCGACTCGAGACGGTGACGTGCATGGGCGCCTGCGGTGGCCGGGTGGCGTTCCAGGCCTGGCACATGCGCGAGGATGTCTGCGCCTGGTTCGGGATCGGCGGCCGCTTCGGGTTCGTGATCCCGGCGGCGGCACTGGGCGGGCTTCGCGGACCGATCACGTTGCGCGATCGCCAGGGCACGGTGCTGACCAACGGGGAGGCGCTCGAGGGTCCGCGTTGCGGATCGGCAGGCAGCGCGGAGGCCGCGACGATCTTCCTGCACATTCCGAAGACGGCGGGGACGAGCCTGCGCAACGCGCTCGTCGGCGGCATGAAGCCGTCGGACCGGTTGTTCCTCTATCCGGAGCCGTTCGGGCTGACGGTGCAGGAACTGGCGGCGTTGCCCATCGCCCAGCGCCGCGCGGCGCACTGGATCGTGGGACACGCCTATTTCGGGATCGACCGTTTTCTGGCGCGGGACGCTCGCTACGTGACGTTCCTGCGCGAACCGCTGGCACGGCTGCGCTCGCATGCCGGGCATCATCGGGCCGCGGGCACGGTCTTCCGCCATGCGGGCGAGACGACCGATCTGACCGTGATCGTCGAGGAGGGACAGGACGAGGAGTTCGACAATCTGATGGTCCGCTCGATCGCGGGCCTGCCGAGGGATATCGTGCCGCTCGGCGCGATCGGGGAAGAGGACGTGGCACTCGCGCTGTTCAACATCGAGCGCCACTTCGCCTTTGTCGGCCTCGTCGAGAGGATGGAGCGGGACGTGAGCCGGCTCGGCCGCGTGCTGGGCCGGACGATCGAGCCGGTCGGGCGGGAGAACGTCGCCGTCCACGACGCCGGCTTCGATGTCCTGGACCGGACGATCGACTGGGATCGTGTCGTCCGACGCAACCGATTCGACCGGATGCTCTACGATCGCGTCCGGGCGTCACTCGACCGGGCGAAAGGCTAGTGGGCAAATCTGACGGAAGAAACCGCCAGATTAGCCCACAGCCCATTATTCTGGTGGGCCGATTCACCTGACACTCGGGTAGTGAGCGTCAGGATCGGACCACTAGCGCGGGGCGAGTTCGCGCAGGCTGCGGCGGATGATGGTGTCGAGGGTGGCGCCGGGTCCGGCCTCGTCGATGGCGCGAACGATGATCGGATGCGCCTCGACGCGGCGGAAGCCGAGGCCCGCGAGGGCGAGAAGCGCGTCCGATTCGAGGCCGCGCGCGGGTGCGGCGAGCCCGGCGGGGGCGACCGGCATGGCGCTCGCGCGCGCGCGCAATTCGGCGAGAATGCGGTCGGCGAGCCGCGGACCGACGCCGGGGGCGCGGGTGAGGCCGGCGCGGTCGCCGGCGGCGATGATGGCGGCGAGGTCCGCGGGGCCGGCCACCGAGAGGACGCCGAGTGCGACCTTGGCGCCGACACCTTGGACGGTGGTGAGCAGGCGGAACCAGTCGCGCTCGGCGGCCTCGGCAAAGCCGTAGAGGGTGATGGCGTCCTCGCGGACCTGGGTCTCGACCAGCACAAGCGCGCGCTCGGGCGGATGCGGCAAGGCCGCGAGCGTTCGCGTCGACGCGAGCACGAGATAGCCGACGCCCGCGACATCGATGACGCAGCGATCGGGCTCGATGGCGGCGAGCAGGCCGGTGAGCTGGGCGATCATGGGGTCGGTCCGCGCGCGGCTTCGAAGCGTTCGGGCGGACCGGATCGGTACGTCATGGGCGGCCCATCGAGATGGAGGTGGACGGCGGCTGCCGGTGCCGACCGACATACCCGCAAGCGCGCACCGGCGCGACGGCTGCGGATCAAGGAACGTAGCGCGGAAATATTCGGCGAGGGCCGATCGGAGATGTTCGACCCGCGCTTCGGCGGCGGCGGCGGCGCGCGAGGCCAGCGGTGCGGCGAGGAGGCCGGCGCCGGTCGTATGCAGGTCGGCCTCGCGTCCGGTGACGAAGGAGCGGAGGAGCCGGATCATCTCGGCACGCCAGAGGGTGGAGAACGTCGCCGGCCAATCCTCCGCCATGACCGGCCGATCGGCCGCCTCGGCGATGTAGCCATCAGACCCCATACTAGTACCGTGTCACCACTGCCGGGAAATGACCGGTGCATACAATGCGCCCATCGGCGCGCCTTGAGCGCCGCGATGCCGGTTCAGGGCTGCTGGACCGCGCGGCTCGATGAAGGACGGGGAATGGCTGCCGCGGCCGTAGCTTGCAATGGGACGGCGTCGCGCAAGCCCTGCGTGAACGAGCTCCCAAACTCTCCATGCTCATGGACGAAGGCGCGCGACGACGTCCTCGCCTACATGGCGTTTCCGAAACAGCACTGAACCCAGATCTCCAGAACAACTCCCGCCGAACGCTTCAATGCCGAGATCAAGCGACGAGCGGACGCCACCGGTGGTTTTCCAAATGAGCACGCCGTCATCCGGCTCGTTGGCGCGGTCGTTCGCTGCTCAACGGAGGGCGGCCGCGAGCCTTAGCAGCATTGCGGTGACCACCTGGGGATCAAGAGGCGCCGCGGCGCTCCGTAAACGCTTTTCTTCATCGGCTACGATCCCAGAGGCCGCTTTCAGGGCGCCACGACCCAATGCCGTCAGCTCGGTCGTTTGGACTCGCCCGTGTTCGGGATGGGGTGTCCGTGCGATGAAGTCCGAACGCTCGAGTGCCACCAGGATTGCCTGCATTGTTTGTGGAGTCACGAAGGCACGGCGCGCGAGCGCGGCGTTCGAAGCACCCGCCTCGACTTCCAGGAATGCGAGGACTGCATACTGGGGCGTAGTGAGCCCAATCTCCCGTAGCCCAGAGTCCAAGCGAGTACGAAGCGCCTGTTGAGCCTGCTTCAACGCGAAGCCGATCGTCGCATAAGGGTCATGCAGGCACGATTTAGCCTTCTGACTTGACATATAAGGGGCCTTACAATAAAATCAGCGTCCTGATACTAAAGGCCGGCGTAGCAATTGAAAGCCCAGCAATGCCCCACCTGATCGGACCCGATTTCATCGGCTTTCAAGTTGAAGATCTCGAGGCCGCACGGACATTTTACACCGAGGTCGTCGGACTGAAGGTCGTCACTAACAGCCCGCCCGGTGCCGTCGTATTTGAGACTGGTGCTGTCCCCTTCGCTGTCCGCAAATCCCTGGTCGATCTCGAAAATACCGGCAAGCTTGGCTCGGGCGTCGTTATCTGGTTCGGCTGCGATGACGCTGACGCGCTGCATGACCATCTTGTCGAGCATGGCACGCAAATCGTGTTCGCGCCCAAGGACGGTCCATTTGGCCGCTACTTCGCCTTCCGCGACCCGTTTGGCTACACGATTACGCCGCACACGGTCGCGCAGTCTCAAGCGTTTACCTCCGCCAGCACGACCGCGCCGTAAAGATCACCGACGCACTCCAACAGCCGACATTCCAAAACGACAGGCTGCTATTGTTCGGAACCGGACTTTAGCGTTTGCGGTGTGATGCTCTTTCTGGGGTTTTGGGAGGATCATCGGATGGCTGGTCGCCGCGGTCCCGGATCGATGGGCTCCGTGATCAGCCGCGCTCCGGTGCGCCGCGTACTGTCGATGACGTCGGTGTCGAAGCCGTGATCGTGCACACGCTTGAAAGCCTGCCGGCGCGCGTTCGGCCTGCAGCCGGCACCGACTGGAGACCTTCAAGCTGCCGACGCGGTGCGCAGGCGCCAGTGGATGCCGTTGAGCACCTTGCGATCATCCGACCGCGCGACGCCCGGCGGCTTGTTCGGCAAGAGCGGGCGGCGAAATCCCTTTAGTTGTTGGCATTCACGTTCCGCCATTCATCCGGAAGACGGCCGTCATTCCGGTAGGCCGCAATGAAGCCGAAGCGGAAGGTGCCGTACTCCGGTCCGGCGGTGGATGCGTTGTCCAAGTGCATGACTGTTGAGCCAGGGCCTCTATAGGCCGGCCATTCCGGCAGCCCGGCGCCATTCGGGGTGCCGTGCTTGGCGAAGTTGGTCCAGTAGCTCATCAGCAGGTCAGAAAATCCGCGGTCGGCATTGCTTGCCTCGTTTCCATTCGGAAGCAGGGTGCCGAACACGAAGGGCAATTCGGCGGTGTGTATGGGGACCGGCTGATAGGGCGAACTGTAGGAGAATTGGTAGACATAGACGGGCGCGGGTGAGGTGAGCCATTGCCGCGCCAGCATCTCCCATGTCTGCTGGGCGATGACGAGGTCGCCGGAAAGCTGGTCGGCGGATGCCGTGGCATGCGCCTCACTGCCCGACGGATAGAGATAGTCGAACAGGCCGATCCAGTCCGCCCCGAATTGTTCAGTAGCCGCCGACCGGAACTGCCCCGGCGTTGCATGCGGCAGGTCGCGCGGATCAAAGATCGGAAGATCCTCGCGGTCGTTCCATCCGCCGAGCAGCGGGATCTTAGGCTGAGTGCCCTCGACGAATGCCCTGGCCGGCGATTGCAACAGGAAATGCCCGTCGATGCTCGGCGTGAACGAGGTCAGCCCTGGGTCCGTGGCCGGGTTCCAGGCAGTCACGCTGTTGAGCTGGTCGGCCGGAATCGCGCGAAGCCCGGCCGCGGTCCGGACGCCAAGCCTGGATGCCAGAGCCACGCCCTCCGCGAGCGCTTCCGGATGGGTGGACAAGGAGCCGTGTTCGCTGTCCCACCAGGCACCGCTCTCGATGATCGCCTTTTGGAACAAGCCGCGCGCCGATGGGGCCGCCATCAGGATGCCGATGGCGTGCGCCCCGGCCGATTGGCCGAATACGGTGACATTGCCCGGATCGCCCCCGAACGCGGCGATGTTCCGATTTACCCAGCGCAGGGCCGCCACCTGGTCCTCCAGTCCGTAGGCGCCGGAGCTGCCGCCCTCCGCGTCCAGCGCCGGATGCGCCAGGAAACCGAACGCGCCGAGGCGGTAGTTCATCGACACCATCACCACGTCGTGGCTGGCAAGTTCGGTACCGTCCGACTCCGGATCACTCGAACTGCCGAACACGAAGCCGCCCCCATGGATCCAGACCATGACCGCTTTCGGCCGGGTACGGGCGCGGGCGTCTCCCAATGCCGGCGTCCAGACATTCAGCGTCAGGCAGTCCTCGCTAGGCTGGGGCGCGCCGGCGGCAGGCGGACCCAGCGGCGTCGCCCAGCAGGGAGGCCCGAATGCGGTCGCTTGGTATACGTCATTCCAATGAGCCGCGGGCTGCGGCGGCCGCCAGCGCAATGCTCCCACCGGCGGCGCGGCGTAGGGGACCCCCATGAACGCGGCGACGCCGACCGCATTCGGCGCCGTGCCCTCCACCAGACCCGCATCCGTGCGCACGAGCGAGGACGCATGTGCGCATGCGATCGCCGCACCCAGGACCCCGCCCGCCATGGCAAGCCTCGACGATATTTTATTCATTTTTGTCACCAGCTTGATTGTCGATGATTGGCCGAGGCAATGGGCGACGAAAGGTGGGCATTTCCTGTCATTGCTGTTCCTCCATTGGCGGGGCCTGGTTGAAGCGGCCGGGCGCGAGGCATTCTAGCTTTCAGACGATCGGGGCGCGTTTTGCGCCATCTAGACGATGCTCGGTCTTGAATGCAGGCATCGCGAGTGTCAGCAGCGCCACGGCGATGCTTGCAATCGCGAACAGCAGCGCGCCCGGCCGATAACTTCCGAACCGATCGAAACTCGTGCTCGCCAGCACCGGTCCCGTGCCGGACCCGATAATGAAGATTCCGAATGCCAGCCCATACAGGCGGCCGAACACGACGTTGCCGAAATAGCGGCGTACGAAGAAGGCGGTGAAATCCACCTCCGAACCCACAACCGCACCGAGGAGACCGGCAATCACATACGAGGATGCCGTTCCATGACCATAGGCAAGCAGCAGGAAGGCGGAGCACGCGAGGAGCGCCACCACGCCGATGACGTGCGGCGGGTGAGACCGGTCGAGCACCCAGCCGATGCCGCCACGGGCAGCGATCGCGACGAGGCCGGTCACCGCCGCGACTGCCGCGGCGCCGCGCGGCGAAAATCCGCGGCTGATCATGATCGGCACCAGGTTGGCCAGCGTGCCGATCGAGACCAAGCCCAGCAACAGGAACATGATGCAGATCATCACGAACGCGCGGGTCTTGACCGACGCCAGCACCGACGTGTTCGGGACGGTTCGTGGCGCCGTGGTGCGCGGCAGATTGCGCGTTGCCATCACGGCGGCGGGCAGCGTGAAGACGAGCGTCAAGGCGCCGAAGATGGCGTAGGCCTGCCGCCATCCGAGGTCGGTGATCAGCGTCTGCGCGAGCGGCGGCAGGACGGCCGCGCCGATCCCGACTCCCATCAGCGCCAGGCCGAGCGCCAACCCGAGATGACGTTCGAACTTTCGGACCAGGACAGCGGAATAGCCGAGCGGTGACGCGCCGCCGGCGCACATAGAGACGGCCGCGAACACCAGATAGTAGTGCCAAATGTGCGGCGTGAGGAGTCCGAGCGAGGCGACGAGTGCCGACAGGCAGATCACCGACGGCAGCAGGATCGCGCGCGGACCGAAACGGTCGATCATCAAGCCCCAGACCGGCGCGGCCAGCGCGAACGTGTATTGCCCGATCGCGAGCGCGCCCGAAAGCTTCGTGCGACTCCAACCGAACTCAGCATGCAAAGGTCGAGCGAAGACGCCGAAGGTGTAGAGCAGCAAGGTGCCCTGAGAGAAGATCAAGCCGACCGTAGCAGCGGCGGCGGTTCCCCAAGTCCGGTCCATGGCAGGCGCATCGGTCGATGGCGGTGACACTTGGTCCATGAACGTTCCCCTCCCGCAAGATCGTCAGAACGGCTTGAGGCTCGTGCCGAGAAAGGGCCCGAGCTGGACCACGGCAAAAAACCCGGCTTCGAATCCGTCGTGCGGGCGGCCGGGCGGCGCCGGCGGATAGTAGTCGTCGGGGTTGACGAAATACTCCACGATCGGCCGGATGGCGAAACCGGGGATGACCTGAACGTTGCCGACCGCTTCGAATGAAAAACCGTCTCGTGACTGGCTGCCACGGAGCCGGGCAAGCAGCCGTTGCTTGAACGTCTCGCCGTCGGCCTCGACCTGGCTGAGGCGCTGGTACCGGGTCTGCAGCCCGAGCGCATCGAATGGTCGACCGGGAATGAAGCCGGTGAAGTTGACACCGACCAGCGCGTCGAGATCGATGGGCTGCGGCTTGTCGACGGAGGGATCGAACGAGCCGTAGATCGCGATGTTGGCCGGCGGACCGAGCCGGCCCCGTGCGCCGCGCCAGACGACCTGCTGCCCCTGGATGAAGATCACGCCGCCGCCGGAATAGTTCGCCCGCTGGAACAGCGGCAAGGCGGGAGCACCGGTCCCCTTCAGGTTCAGGCGACCCGTCCTGGTGTTCCACTCGAAGCCGGCCTCGAAGTTCGATGGATAGCGCGCGTTGAAGAATTCGCTGCGATGCCCGACCTCGGCCAGAAGCTGCGCCCCGCGCGAAACGCCGGTGCCGAGCCGGTCGCCATACTGGGTCGCGGCGACGAAATTGTCCTCGAAAGCGCCGCCTTGAACATACCAGGTCGGTCTGAACTTGTAGGTGGCGCGACCGCCCCACACAGGATAGGGGTTGGAGGGAAAGTCTCCGTTCACTTCAAGACTGGTCGAGAAGTAGCTGAAGGGATCGAGCGAGTTCGGGAGGAGGAAGTAGTTGTAGGCGTTCGTCCGTCCGAACTCGAACGACAATCGATCGTGCAACAGGCGCTGCTCGTATGTGAAGACGGAGACGACGGCGGTCTCCGTTGCCGGCGTGGTCTGAAACCCGGTCAGGACGCCGCCGGTCTGGGTGATGATCTGCGGTATGTCGCCCCTCGCGCCGAAAAACGTGAGGCCGACGTGCAGATTGCCGCCCGGCAGACCGACCAGCTTGTCGAGGTCGAGGTCCACCGCCGGCCTGAAGGCGAAGAGGTTGGCGGTATGTTCCGTCGCGACGCCGGCGCTCGGATTGGCGAGGAAATGGTCGCCCGCGATGCCATGCACGTCGATGCCTTGATCGAGCAGCGACCTGCCGAAATCAGGAAAGAGCCCGACGTGCGGGGCCGGTGAGGTCGGGACCGGCGGGTTGGCCCGCTCCAGTGCCCCCGTCGTATTCTCGGCGGGATTTGCCGAGAGGCCTTGGGGGCCGGTCGGGGTCGGCTTGGCCCTCACGTGGATGTTCCGAACCGGGATGGCAGGTCTCTGTTCCGGTGTCGCCGCGGAAGCGCCGGACGTCCCGGCCTGGATAGCGGCCTGTGCCGAGACGTCCCCGGTCGGGCTGTCCGCGCGCGCGACCGGAGGCGTCAATACGGCGAGGAGGATCGGAACGGAAGCGATGGAGACCTGAAAACGCATGACGTTTCTTTCCTTTCCGGACACGTCTTTCGCCGTCTCGGATGATTGATGGTCAGTTTACCATTGCGGTAACGGCACGGGCGCGCTCACCTCGCGGGCATCAAACCAGGCCGGACCGAGTTCGCATTCGTCGATCATGGCTTTCGGCCTGATCGCTCGCCATCGAGAGTTGCAAGCCGGGGGAATAGTCGTTCGCTGTTGCCGCTCATCACGGCATCCCTGAGTTTGTCGGCAAGCAGCTCGGTCGCATCGAGCGTGCCGGCGAGCTGGACGCAGGCCGGAGTGGGCGTGAAAGGCCAGTCGCTACCGTAATGAATTCGCGTCGGGTCGGCGACTTGGAGCAGTGCGCCGAGCAGTTCTGGAACCGGAGCGCCGGCAAGGTCGAAATGGAGCCGCTTGAACTCGGCCCGCACGTCGGGCATCGATCGGCCGGGCTGGCTCAGGATCGGCAGCAGCAGCTCGATCCGGCCGAGCATGACCGGCAACGCCGCGCCGGCATGGGGCACGACGACGCGCATGCCGGGATAACGCCCGGTGGCACCGGAGAGGATGAGGTTAGTGACCGAACGGGTGGTCTCGAACATGAACTCGAGCATCGGCCGCGGATAGCCGAGGTCGCTGCCGCAGGAGCAGTGCGGCGACGTCGGATGGATGAAGACGACGGCACTGCGTCGGCCGATCTCGGCATAGAGCGGCTCGAGCCGCTCGTCGCCGAGATAGACCCCATGGTGGTTCGTCTCGAGCGCCACGCCGTCTGCTCCGAGCACGTCCAACGCGTATTGAACTTCATCGATGGCGGCTTTGACGTCGGGCAGCGGAGTGGACGCGAAGAACCCGAACCGTCCGGGGTGGGCGCGCACCAGCCGCGCCGCTTCCTCATTGACCCGCCGCGAAAGGTCCCGGGCGGCCACCGCATCGCCGAAATGGACGCCCGGCGACGAGATCGAAAGCATCGCAGTCCGGACTCCAAGTTCGTCCATGGTCTGCAGTGCCGACGCCTCGTTCCAGGACGGCAGCCGGGCGATCCCGTCGGGCTTGTCCAAGCCCGCGGCGACCAGCGCGTCGCGATAAAAGTCCGGGACGAAGTGGACGTGGATGTCGATGCGTGGCCGATCCGCCGATGTCATGGCGCGGCCTCCCGCCGATTGGTCAGTGACCGTTCCGGCCATGGGGCTGAAAGCCTGAGGTGGTGTTCTCGCACGACGCCCTCGATCCGGACGCTTCGTTGCGCCTCTGACACACGATAAACCGCCCGCCCGAATGTATTTGTCAACATAAAATATACTTTGTTGCCGATGCGGCAATCTGCTAGGGCTCGGACGTATGCCGATCGATCCTCCAGGCAGCCTGACGGAAGCCGTCTATCGGGCCATGCGCGTCGACCTTCTCGCCTGCCGGATACGGCCAGGCGAGAAGCTCAGGATCGCCGTCCTCTGCGAGCGGCACGGCGCGAGTTCCGGCGCGGTGCGGGAGGCCTTGTCGCGATTGTCAGCCGAGGGCCTGGTGACCGCCGAGCCGCAACGCGGCTTCCAGGCGGCGGCGATCTCCGCGCAGGATTTGTCCGACCTGACATTGGCGAGGGTCGAGATCGAAAGCCTTTGCCTGCGCATGTCGATCGAGGACGGCGATCTCGGCTGGGAGGAGCGCCTGCTCGGCTCGAGCCATCGCCTCCGCCGGACCGCGGTGCGCGCCGCCGACGATGTCGAGCGCCTCAGCGAGGCCTGGGCCGAGGCACATGCCGCCTTCCACGAGGCGCTCGCCGGGGCTTGTCGAAGCGGGACGCTGCTGACGGTGCGGCGGCAGCTCTATGCGCAATCCGAGCGTTACCGACGCCTGTCCGTGCCGCTTGCCGAGACTGCGCGCGACATCGACGGCGAACATCGCGAGTTGATGGTGGCGGCACTCGACCGTGATGTCGCACGTGCCTTGCGCGTGCTCAGGCACCATCTCGAAGAGACCACGCGCATTCTCCTGCAGGCGGAGGGCGGTGTGGTCCGTCTGGTCGCCTGATCCCAGCGCCCGGAAAATATATTTTCTGTTGACTCGCGTGCGGGGGAGCGTAGGAAGTCCGGCAATCATCGCCGCGATCGAGGCGAGCGCAAGACGGGGAGAAGTCGCCAATGACCGCGATCGGCCGCTATCAGCCGCCCAGGCGACGGGCTGGACTTCTCGGTGTGCATTCGATCGGTGAATTCGTCTTGACCGTTCCGGCGGTCGAGAAAGCCGAGCATTTCTACGGCAGCTTCGGTCTGGACGCCCGGGCCGACGGCAACGTCCTCGGACTGCACACGAAGGGCGATGGGTATCGTTGGGGCCGTGTCATCGAAGGACCTCGCAAAGCGATGCAACACGCGTCGTTCCACTGCTTCGAGGAGGATCTTCCACGCTTCCGGCTCCACATCGAGCGGGAAGGGATTGCGCTCATTGATCCGCCGCCGGGCTTCGATAGCAATGGGCTCTGGTTTCGCGACCAGGACGGGATGCTGGTCGAGATCCGGGTCGGCGCCAAGACTTCGCCCGACCAGAAGGAACCGATGTCGCTGCCACCGGCGCAAGCGGGTGTGCGCAACGCCCCTTATCGGCGCCTGTCCGACCGGTCCGCCCCGCGCCGCCTGAGCCACATCCTGCGCTTCACGCCCGATATCGACCGCGCGATCGCGTTCTATCGCCGCGTCCTCGGATTGCGGCTGTCGGACCGTTCGGCGGACGCTATCTGCTTCATGCACGGCGTGCACGGCTCGGATCATCATCTGGTGGCGTTCGCCAAATCGAACGGACCCGGCCTGCACCATCTGAGCTGGGATGTGCCGGCGCTCAATGACATCGGGCTCGGCGCGATGGCAATGGCCGACAAGGGCTACCTCAAGGGTTGGGGCCTGGGGCGTCACGTGCTCGGCTCGAACTACTTTCATTACGTCCAGGATCCTTGGGGAAGTTTCTGCGAATACTCGTGCGATCTCGATTACGTGCCGGACACGATGGACTGGGAGGGCGCCGACCACCCGCCCGAGGATGGGTTCTATCTCTGGGGTCCGAACCTGCCGGCCGATTTCGTACACAATTACGAGGCCGTATCCGCCTAGCCCGGCCCTCAGGAGAACACCGATGAAATTCGTCGCGTATCGGCAGGACGGCCGCGCCGGTCTCGCTGCGTCCGACGGGTCCGGGCCATTCCACGGTCTGTCGCTCGAGGATCCACGAGCGCCCGGCGACCTGCTCGCCGTGCTCCGGCGCGGCAAGGATGCGATCATGCGGGCCGGGCGGCTGCTGATCGAGGCGGGCGCGCCGCTTGACCTCGATGCGGTCGACCTGCTGCCGCCGATCGCGGCGCCGGGCAAGATCATCTGCATCGGGCTCAACTATGCCGATCATTCCGCCGAGAGCGGATTCAAGCAGCCGGACTACCCGACCGTGTTCGGCCGCTTCGCTTCCAGCCTGATCGGTCATCGGGCGCCGATCATCCGTCCAATGGTCTCCGAGCAACTCGACTACGAGGGCGAGATCGTCGCGGTGATCGGCGCCGGCGGCCGCGACATTGCGCGCGCGACCGCGCTCGACCACGTGGCCGGCTACTCGCTGTTCAACGACGCCTCGGTGCGCGACTACCAGTTCAAGTCGCCGCAGTGGACGGTCGGCAAGAATTTCGATGCGACCGGCGCCTTCGGCCCCGTGTTCGTCACTGCCGACGAACTGCCTCCGGGCTGTCGCGGCCTGCGCCTGCGGACGCGGCTGAATGGCGAGGTCGTGCAGGATGCGTCGACCGACGACCTCGTGTTCGACATCGCGAGCCTGGTGAGCCTGCTCAGCATCCCGTTCACCCTCGAGCCTGGTGACATCATCGTCACCGGCACGCCGGCGGGCGTGGGGCTGGCCCGCAAGCCGCCGCTGTGGATGAAGGCGGGCGATGTCTGCGAGGTCGAGGTCGAGGGCCTCGGCATGCTCGGCAACCCGGTGGTCGACCAGCAATCGGCCGCGTTGCTGTCCCGGGCGGCCGGCTGAACGACGATGGATGGCATGTTCGACGTGGCCGTGATCGGCTACGGCCCCGTCAGCGAGGTGCTCGCACTCGTCCTGGGGCGGCAGGGGCGGCGGGTCGCGGTCTTCGAACGCTGGCGCGAGCGCTACAGCCTGCCGCGCGCGGTCTGCGTCGACCACGAGATGTTCCGTATGCTGTCGGCGATCGGACTTCGCGACCAGCTTCCGGCGGTCTCCCATTCCGCGCCCCCGTATCGCTGGTTCAGCGCCGAGTGGCGGGAATTGCTGCACATCGACTGGTCGCTGCCTTCGCTGTCGGGCGGCTCGGAGGTCAATTTCGTCCACCAGCCGACGCTCGAGGAGATGTTCGACCGCGCGGTCAGGCAAGAACCGACGGTCGAGATCAATCTTGGCTTCGAGGCGGTCGCGATCGACGAGCATGTCGACCATGTCGCTGTTACGGTTCGCGATGTGGCTGGGGGCGGGGAGCGTCAGGTTCGCGCCCGCTACCTCGTCGGCGCCGACGGCGCCAACAGCCTGGTGCGACGGACGATCGGCGGCGCGCAGGAGGATTTCGGCTTCGAGGCCGACTGGCTGGTCATCGACATCCTGCCCCACGAAGGGGTCGAGCTCGACGTCCCGCCGGCCGCGCAATGGTGCAATCCGGCACGGCCGACCACGATCGTCCCGGCCGGAATACGAGACGGGCGGCGCTACCGGCGCTGGGAGTTCATGCGGCTTCCAGGGGAGACGGTGGCCGACATCGAGAACGAGCAGCGGGCGTGGGAACTGCTGAGGCCGTGGGTCCGGCCCGATCAGGCAACGATGGTGCGGCACAAGGTCTATAATTTCCGCTCGTTGCTGGCCGAACGCTGGCATCGCGGCCGGTTGCTGATCGCGGGCGACGCCGCGCACGTGATGCCGCCTTTCATGGGCCAGGGCATGTGCGCGGGCTTGCGCGACGACTGGAACCTCGCGTGGAAGCTCGCTCTCGTGCTCGACGGGCGCGCCGACCCGAAGCTGCTCGACACCTACACGTGCGAGCGCCGTCCGCACGTGACGCGGGTGATCGAGATGTCGATGTATCTCGGCCGGCTGATCTGCGTGCCCGATCCGCAGGCGGCCGCCGCGCGCGACCGGGCGTTCCTGGACGGGACCGCGCCGCCGCCGCCGGAGTTCCCGCACCTGACCGACGGCCTCCTCGACCGCGCCGGCGACGGAAGTCCGGCTCCGGCGGCGGGCTTGCTCTCGCCGCACGGCGTCGTCCGTTTCCGGGGCCGGACGGGCCGCTTCGACGACCTCGTCGGCATCGGCTTCACGCTGCTGCTGCGCGCGGCGCCCGATCCGTCGCTCCGCGCCGCCATGCGCGCCGCGGATCGTAGCGGCCTGCTGGGCGATCGCTTGCTCCACTTCGCGGGACCGGAGTCGGGGACGATAGGAGACGCGGACGCCGTGGGCGATCTCGACGGCCGTTTCGAGGCCTTCATGGACCGGCACGGCCTCGCGTCCATGCTCGTGCGTCCGGACTTCTACCTGTTCGGCGCGGCGGCCAGGCCGGATGCCACCCCGGCGCTCCTGCGCCGGTTCGCCTCCGTGCTTGGCGAAGCCGGCGTCGCGGCGCCGGCGTTCGCGGACCCGGGTCTGGAACCATTCGCCGGGGCGACCGCCCGGAGATCGCCGGAGAACGTCGCATGTCCGCATCCTTGATCGCCGAGAAACGCGCCGCGCTGATCGCGCAATGCCCGCCCGCCACCCGTCTGCCCGAGGCGGAAGCGGCCAAGCTGCCGATCAACGTGGCGCGCCTGGGGTCCGGCCCGAGCGTCGTCATCATCCATGGCGGCGTCCAGGGTGGCCTGGGCGGCGGCCCGGTGACGTTCGACAGGCAGCGGCCGCTGGCCGACCGGGGCTGGGAGCTGGCGATGGTCGAGCGTCCGGGCTTCGGGCAGAGTCCCTCGCGCGGCGTCGACGACATGGAGTCGGATGCGATCTGGATTGCCGAGATGCTGGGCGACGGCGCCCACCTGATCGGCCATTCCTGGGGGGGCGCCGAGGCGCTGCTCGCGGCGGCACGCCGGCCGCGCGCGGTCCGTTCGCTGGTCCTGGTCGAACCGGCGTTGCAGGTGCTGGCGCTGTCGGATCCGCAGGTCCAAGCCGACCCGGTGGCGAAGGGCAACCTAACGCGGATGGGCGCGATGATGCTGGCCGCGGATTCGCCTGATCAGTACGGCATCGCCTTCGCGGGCAGCCTGGGACCGGCGGGAGGGAGGGCACCGGATCTCGGCAGTCTCGACGAGACGGCCGCGGCCCGGCTCGGCTGCGCCCTGCTGCAGGCACGCATGGCGCCGCCCGCCGCAATGCGGCAGGCGGCCGAGACCGTCGCCGACGCCGGCATCCCGGTGCTGGTGATCAGCGGCGGCTGGAGCCCGATCTTCGACACGACGGGCGAGGTCGTCGCCAGATTGACGAAGGGACGTCATGTAGTCGTGGCCTCGCCGAACCACTTCCCGCAGCTCGAGAATCCGGAAGAGTTCAACATCGCGGTGGACGCCTTCATGCGTGCCGAACCCGGCCGACGGCCGCGCTGGGATGGACATGAACAAGACGTTTGACGATGCCACGGCGGCGCTGGACGGATTGCTCTTCGACGGCATGCTCATCGCGGCCGGCGGCTTCGGCCTCTGCGGCATCCCGGAGCGGCTCATCGACGCGATCGAGCGAGCGGGAACCACCCGGCTGAGGGTTGCCTCGAACAACGCCGGCATCGACGGTGTCGGGATCGGCCGTCTGCTGCGTTCGCGGCAGGTCGCGACGATGATCAGCTCCTACGTCGGCGAGAACAAGGAATTCGAGCGCCAGTATCTGGCCGGCGAGCTCGCCGTGGAATTCTGCCCGCAGGGGACGCTCGCCGAGCGCATGCGCGCCGGCGGCGCCGGCATCGCCGGCTTCTACACCCCGACCGGGGTCGGCACGTTGGCGGCGGACGGCAAGGAGGAGCGTGTGTTCGACGGCCAGCGCTGCATCCTCGAGCGCGGGATCGTGGCCGACCTCGCGATCGTCAAGGCGTGGCGCGCGGACGCCTACGGCAATCTCCGCTTCCGCAAGACGGCGCGGAACTTCAACGTCCCCGCCGCCATGTGCGGCCGCGTCACGGTGGCCGAGGTCGAGGAGATCGTCCCGGCCGGCGCCCTCGGCGGAGACGACGTCCATCTTGCCGGCATCTACGTGCAGCGGATCCTGTGCGGCGCGCCGTACGACAAGCACATCGAGTTCCGCACCACGCGTGCACGGGCGGATGCCTGATGGCATGGACCCGCGACGAGATGGCGGCGCGCGCGGCGCTCGAACTGCGCGACGGCTTCACCGTAAATCTCGGGATCGGCATCCCGACGCTGGTCGCCAACCACATCCCGGATGGCGTGTCGGTTGTCCTGCACAGCGAGAACGGACTGCTCGGGATCGGGCCGTTTCCGTTCGAGGACGAGGTCGACGCCGATTTGATCAACGCGGGCAAGCAAACCGTGAGCGAGCTGCCGTCCTCGTCCTATTTTTCGTCGGACGAGAGCTTCGCGATGATCCGCGGCGGCCACCTCGACGTGGCGGTCCTCGGCGCGATGGAGGTCGCCGAGCGCGGCGACATCGCCAACTGGCTCATCCCGGGCAGCCGGGTGAAGGGCATGGGAGGCGCGATGGACCTGGTCGCCGGCGTCAAGCGGATCGTCGTGGTGATGGAGCACAATGCCAGAAACGGCGATCCGAAGTTCGTCGCCCGCTGCACGCTCCCGCTGACCGGGGTGAGCGTCGTCGACATGATCGTCACCGACCTGTGCGTCTTCCGGCGCGACGGTCGGTCCGACCTGTTTCGCCTGACAGAGCTCGCCCCGGGCGTCACCCGAGGCGATATCGCCGGGAGGACCACGGCTCAGTATCTCGCTTAATCTTACCACTGCCGGCTTCGGCGACGAGACCGGCCCGCGGTCCGTGGGCACTCTGGTGGACGGTCACCTTCGGTTAAGGATGCAAGCCTATTCTGCGCGGACCCTCGCGCGGATGGCGCTCTTGCAGAGTTTACGTGATCAGGATGCGTTGCCGGAGGACGCCCATCTGAATTGGCACTGGGCCAATTTTCCGCCCGAGGTCGAACGCGCATTCCGCAACGACAACGCCGACCTGACGCTGCGCGCCAGCCGCCTCGCGCTCCTGCTCAGCGCCACCGTTGGCTGCGTGATGATCGGGACGGCCTGCTTCGGATCGCATGGCTTCGGCTTGCTTGCTGTCATGCAGCTCGGCATCGCGCCGGTCATTGCCGTCGGATCCTGGCTGCTCGGTCGCGTTCGAATCGGTCTGTCGCGCGATGTCCTCTTTGCCGCCCTGTTCACCGCGCTGACCGTCCTCATCGCGGTCGAGGAACATTGGGCGACACCGACGCTGGCTCCGCGTTTCGCCATGGCGTGCAGCGTGAACCTCTTTCTCGGACTGGTGCTGGTACCGATCCGTCCTCGGGTGAGCGGCGCAATGGCAGTCACGACCGTCCTCATCTGTTCGCTCGTTACATTGCTGCCGCATGATCCGGTCACCCGTGGCAACTGGGATCTGGTTCTCTTCGGCGCGGTGCTGGCGCCCATCGGCTGGCGCAGGAGAGTGTTGGGTGAGCAACAAAGCCGCCGCAATTTCCTGCTGCGGATGAGGGAGGAGCGCCAGCGTGCGGAGCTGACGTCCGCCATCGCGCGGCTGCGCGAGCTGTCCAGCATCGATCCTTTGACCGGGGTCGGGAACCGGCGAAGCTTCGATGATTCCCTGACCATCATGCTGGCCGGCGGACATCATCCGGGCTTGTTGATTCTTGACGTCGATCATTTCAAGCTTTTCAACGACCGATACGGGCATCCGGCCGGTGATGCCTGCCTGACGTCCGTAGCAACGGCTATCAGGAAAGGCCTTTCTCCAGATGATACGTTGGCGCGGATCGGCGGTGAGGAGTTCGCGATCCTCATGCGAGCGACGTCCGAACGGGAGGGCTTGATGCTGGGCGAGCGGATCTGCCGGTCCGTCGAGGCGCTCAATCTCGCTCACGAGGCTCGCCCTGATGACCACAAGGTCGTCACGGTCAGCATCGGCCTGGCGCTTGGGCAGACCGGCGAGTCGCCCGACGTCCTGACCGCACGAGCCGATCGCGCGCTTTACGAGGCGAAGGACAAGGGCCGAAACAGGACTGTCTCGGCCGCTTCAACGTTCGCGGAACTCGCGATGGCAGCGCTGGTGTGATGCCGACCAGGCATGCTCAAGGCAAACGATCGGCACCGGCGCCTTCGGTTCAGGTCGTATCCGAAACGGTCCCGCGCGCAACCGGCAGGACATTTGAGGCCGAGCCATGGGGCCAGCAAATCCGGCCGTCGTTCGTCGAGGACGGCTAGGGATGACGTCGCCGGAACGACCAGCCTGCTTGGCGATGCGACAAGTGAGGATCTGCGCGGTGGTCAGCTGATCAGCCGGCGCAGCGTCTCGGGAGAGTCCAGAGGTTCGAGCATCCTCACCTCAAGCGTCGTGAGGTCATGCTGTCGTCATCTCGAAGGCGGAAACGAATCCTGTGGAACGACGAGATCCCACTTGGAACTGGAGACCCTGGCATCGCTTTGCGTTCGCCGGATCCCGGAAAGCTGAGGAAACACGTCCGGCACGGGAAAGGATGTCAATATGAAGGCCATCCGCATCGAGCAGTATGGCGGACCGGAGGTGCTCCGGCTCCAGGACATCCCGGTGCCCGAGCCCGGCGCCGGCGAGGTGCTGGTGCGAATGGCCCATGCCGGGATCAACGTGATGGATCTGGGAACGCGCCGAGGCGTGTTCGCCAATTCGCGGACCTACCCGGTCCGCCTGCCGACCACCATCGGCATGGAAGGGGCGGGAACGGTGGAGCGGGTCGGCGCCGGCGTGACCGGGTTCCGTCCAGGCGATCGGGTGGCCTACTGCCTCGTCTGGAACAGCCATGCCGAATTCGCCGTCGTGCCGGCCTGGCAGCTCGTCCATGTTCCGTCCGCCGTGCCGCTTGCCCTTGCCGCCGCCGCAACCTTCCAGGGTCTGACAGCCCACTATCTGGCAACCGACATCGGCCGCCTCGGGCCCGGGCGATCCTGCCTGGTGCACGCGGCGGCAGGAGGCGTGGGACAGCTCCTCGTCGGCTTCGCGGCGCGGCTGGGAGCGACCGTCTACGGCACCGTCCGCGCCGAGTACCAGAAGCGGGTCGCGCTCGAACGTGGCGCCCAGGACGTGTTCCTGTCAGAACGCGGCTTCGTGGCACCGCTGCTCGAGCTGACCGGTGGCGCCGGGGTGGACGTGGTGTTCGATTCCGTGGGCAAGCCGACGCTGCGCGACGATTTCAGCGTGACGCGCAAGCACGGGCTGGTGGTGAGCTTCGGGATGTCCGGCGGCGCCGTGGACGACCTCGATCCGGCGGAGCTGGGCGAAGCGGGGTCGCTGTATCTGACCCGTCCCCGGTTGAAGGACCACCTTGCCGACGCGGAGACCATAAGGGCACGCGCGACAGCACTCTATGACGGGCTCGCCGATGGCACGCTGTCGCTGTCGCTGGGCCGGCGCTACGCCATGGAAGAGATCGGCCAGGCACATGCCGACCTGGAGGAACGCAAGACGGCAGGTAAGACGCTGCTCGACATCGCTGGCACGGGCTTATCAGGACATCCAGAAGACGCCCAACCTTCCGGCCGCTCGCCGCAACACGACGGCGCGCTGTAAGATCCGAAGGGTCTGCATTTCAGCACGTCATCCGACCGCTAAACTTGATTTGCCACTATCGGCGATCGTGTGATCTGCTGGCGATCTAAACACCGACCCGCCGGGAGGAGCCAGCGCCGTGCCGAGCCTGCCCGTCATCGACCTGTCCCGGCTTGATGAGCGACCCCAACTCCGGACGCTCCGGTCGGTCGCGCGCGAGATCGGTTTCTTCCACGTCGTGGGGCACGGCATCGACCGATCGCTCGACGCCGCCCTGCTCGGTGCGGCGCGCCGGTTCTTCGCGCTCGACGATGCCGCCAAGCAGTCGATCGCGATGATCCGCTCGCCGCATTTCCGCGGCTACACCGGCGCCGGCGGCGAGCGCACGCGGGGCCTGCCGGACTGGCGCGAGCAGATCGACATCGGTCTCGACCACGAACCTGTCCCACGGACACGGGGTGGCGACGCCTGGACCCGTCTGATCGGTCCGAACCAGTGGCCGGCCAGCCCGCCCGACTTCCGGCCGATCGTCGAGCGGTGGCAGCATTCGATCAGGACCTTGCTGACGCACCTGCTCGAGGCTTTCGCACTCGCCCTCGGCCAGTATCGCGACGGGTTCGCCGGCATCTCCGGCGCGGGATCGCACGAGCTTCTCAAGCTGATCCGCTATCCCGGCCGTCCGACCGGCGAGGGCCTCGGCCAGGGCGTCGGCGCCCACAAGGACGGCGGCCTGCTGTCGTTGATCCTCCAGGACGGCGAAGGCGGCCTGGAGGTCGAGACCGCCGGCGGGCGATGGTTGGCGGCCGAACCGATGGCTGGCGCCTACGTGGTCAACATCGGCGAGCTCCTGGAACTCGCCTCCGACGGCTACTTCAAGGCGACCGTGCACCGCGTGGTCAGCCCGGCACCCGGCCGGGATCGGGTCTCGGCGGCCTTCTTCCTCGGCGCCCGTCTCGACGCCACCGTCGAGGCCCTCGCGCTGCCGCCCGACCTGGCGGCCGAGTCGGCCGGGGTGGCGCGCGACCCGGGCAACCCGCTGTTCCGTGACATCGGCCGCAACACGCTGAAAAGCCGGTTGCGCTCGCACCCCGACGTCGCGGCGGCACACCATGCCGACCTGCTCGCCGACGCAGAGCCCTGACCGGAGGCCACGATGCCCGACATGCCAGTCTTTCCCGACGCGGACGCCGCCGACCGGGCCGCGTGGCGGCCCGAGACGCTCGCACTGCATGGCGGCACCTGGCGCGCCGATCCCGCCACCGGCGCCGTCGCGGTCCCGATCTACCAGACCACGTCCTACCAGTTCCGCGACACCGCCCATGCCGCGCGGCTGTTCGCGCTGGAGGAACTCGGCAACATCTACACCCGCGTCACCAATCCGACGCACGACGCCTTCGAGCAGAGGATCACGGCGCTCGAGGGCGGTGCGGCGTCGGTCGCCGTCGCGTCGGGCCAGGCGGCGTCCGCGATCGCGCTGCTCAACCTCGCGCAGACCGGCGACAACGTGGTCAGCTCCACCGACCTCTATGGCGGCACCTGGGCGCTGTTCGCCAACACCATCCGGCGAATGGGCATCGAGGTCCGCTTCGTCGATCCGGCCGATCCGGAGGCGTTCGCGCGCGCGTCCGACGGCAACACCCGCGCCTGGTACGCGGAGACGCTGCCCAATCCCAAGCTCGAGGTGTTCCCGATCGCCGAGGTCGCCGCGATCGGCCGCCGCCTCGGCATCCCGCTGATCGTCGACAACACCGCCTCGCCCGTCATCGCCCGGCCGCTCGACCACGGTGCGGCGGTGGTGATGTACTCGACCACCAAATTCATCGGCGGCCACGGCACCACGATCGGCGGCATCATCGTCGATGGCGGCAACTTTCCGTGGGAGCAGCATGCCGCGCGCTTCCCGCTGCTGTCCGAACCGGACGCGGCCTATCACGGCTTGAACTGGATCGACGCCGCCAAGCCGCTGGGTCCGATCGCCTACGCCCTGCGCGCCCGCGTCGTGCTGCTGCGCGACATCGGAGCTGCCGCCTCGCCGCTCTCGACGTTCCAGCTGATCCAGGGCCTGGAGACGCTGCCGCTGCGCATGCGCCAGCACAACAGCAACGCCGAGGCGGCGGCCCGCTTCCTCGCCGGGCACGACAAGGTCGCGCGGGTGATCTTTCCGGGCCTGCAATCGGGCGAGCCGCGACGGCGGGCGGAGGCGGTGCTGCGCGGCGGCTGGGGCGCCCTGCTTGGTTTCGAGCTATCGGGTGGCCTGCAGGCGGGACGCCGCTTCATCGAGCACCTGCGTATGTTCTACCACGTCGCCAACATCGGCGACGCGCGCAGCCTCGCGATCCATCCCGCCACCACCACCCACTCGCAGCTCACCGAGATCGAGCAATCCGCCACTGGCGTGACGGAGGGCTACATTCGCCTGTCGATCGGGATCGAACATCCGGACGACATCCTCGCCGACCTCACGCGCGCGCTGGACGCGGTGTGATCGTTGACCCTGAGTGAGCGGGTCCGGGGCGGCTCGCCCCGGCGAGGTTGCAGGGGCTGGCCCCTGCCCTTCCTCGGCTACGCCATGCGCGTGCCGGCGGCGACACGGGCGTTCGAGGCGCGGTGATGGGCGTGGCAGATCGCGACCGCGAGGGCGTCCGCCGCGTCCGCGCGCTTGAGCGTGGCGCCGGGCAGCAGGCGGCGGACCATCATCGCGACCTGGTCCTTGGTCGCGGCACCGGTGCCGACGACGGCGCGCTTGACCTCCATCGCGCCGTATTCCGCGACGGTCAGACCCGCGAGGGCCGGGGCGAGCAGCACGACACCGCGGGCGTAGCCGAGCTTGAGCGTCGCGGCACCGTTGCGGTTGACGTAGGTTTCCTCGACGGCGGCCTCGCGCGGGTCGTGCTCGCGCAGGAGCGCCATCAGGGCGTCGTGCAGGGCGCGAAGCCGATTGGGAACCGTCTCATCGCCATCGGTCGCGATGACGCCGTCGGCGACGTGACGCAGGCGGTTGCCGGATGATTCGACCACGCCCCAGCCGGTGAAACGAAGGCCGGGGTCGAGGCCGATGAGAAGCGTCATGCGGCGAGTCGGGCGGCGACGTCCTCGGGCAGTTCGAAATTGGCGTAGACGTTCTGGACGTCATCGAGCTCGTCGAGCGCGTCGACCAGCTTGAGGACGGAGCGGGCCTGCTCCTCGTCGAGCGTCACGCTGGTCGCGGGGCGCCAGTCGAGGATCGCGGTCTCGGGGGCGCCGAAATGCTTTTCGAGCGCGTCGCGCAACCCGAAGAAGCCCTCGACGGCGCAGGTCACCTCGTGGCCTTGCGTCTCGGTCTCGACGTTGTCGGCGCCGGCGTCGATGGCGGCTTCCAGCATCACATCCTCCGACGCCGCCGTGGACGGATAACGGATCACGCCGAGGTGCCTGAACATGAAGGACACCGAATTGGTCTCGCCGAGCACGCCGCCGTGCTTGGAGAAAGCGGCACGCACGTCGGACGCGGTGCGGTTGCGGTTGTCGGTCAGCGTCTCGACGATGATGGCGACGCCGGCGGGACCGTAGCCCTCGTAGCGGACCTCGACATAATCGTCGCCAGCCGATGCGCCGGCCGCCTTCTTGATGGCACGGTCGATCGTGTCCTTGGGCATGTTGATTTCGCGCGCGGCCTGGATGGCGGCGCGCAGGCGCGGGTTGGAGACCGGATCGGGCAGGCCGGCGCGCGCGGCAACCGTGATCTCGCGGATGACCTTGGCGAACTGGCGCGCGCGGCGCGCATCCTGCGCCCCCTTGCGATGCATGATGTTCTTGAATTGGGAATGACCGGCCATCGCGAAGCGATCCCTAGGAGAGATGAAGCGGTTCCTCGGAGAGATTCAGTCGGCCTTGCCGTGGCAGTGCTTGTATTTGCGGCCCGAGCCGCAGGGGCAGGGCGCATTGCGTGACAGGCCGCGCCAGGTGGCGGGATCGTTGCGGTCGATGGCGGGCGCTTCGGCGAGTGCCGTCATGCCGTCGTCGAGGGCCGCGTATTGCGGCGGGGACTGGACGGATTGCGGGAACGGGTCGGCGCGATCGGCGGGGCCGGGCTGCTGGGCGATCTCGACATGGGCGAGCAGCGAGGTCACGCGCTCGCGGAGCTCGTCGAGCATGGCGTTGAAGAGCGCGAACGCCTCGCGCTTGTACTCGTTGAGCGGATCGCGCTGGCCATGCGCGCGCAAATAGATACCCTGGCGAAGCTGGTCGAGCAGCAGCAGATGCTCCTTCCAGACGGCATCGAGCGTGTTGAGCAGCACCTGCTTCTCGATGTAGCGCAGGACGGGGGCGCCGAAATTGGCGGCCTTGGCCGCCATCAGCGAGGCGGCGGCCTCGCGGATGCGGTCGTGGACCATCTCGCCGTCGATGCCGTCCTCGCGCGACCAGTCGGGGACGGGAAGCTGCAGGCCGAAAATGCGCTCGATGTCGGCGGCGAGCGCCTCGCTTTCCCACTGCTCGGCGAAGGCGCGCTCGGGAATGCGGGCGGTGGTGAGCTTGGTGATGATCTCCTCGCGCATCTCCGCGGTGGTTTCGGAGACGTCCTCGGCGCTCATGAACTCGCGGCGCTGGCCGTAGACCTCCTTTCGCTGGTCGTTCATCACGTCGTCGTATTTCAGCAGGTTCTTGCGGGTGTCGAAGTTGCGCGCCTCGACCTTCTTCTGGGCGCGCTCGAGCGCCTTGTTGATCCATGGATGGACGATCGCCTCGCCTGCCTTCAGGCCGAGGCGCTGCATCATGCCGGCCATGCGATCGGAGCCGAAGATGCGCATCAGATCATCCTCGAGACTGAGGAAGAAGCGGCTGGCGCCGGGATCGCCCTGGCGGCCGGAGCGGCCGCGGAGCTGGTTGTCGATGCGCCGGCTTTCGTGACGCTCGGTTCCGATCACGTAGAGGCCGCCCGCGTCCTTGACCTGCTCGTGCTTCCCGGCGATCTCGAGACGGATCCGCTCTGCGGTCTCGGTGCGCTCGGTCTCGTCCTCAATCGTCGGCAGTACGGACTTCAGGCGCGCGTCGAGATTGCCGCCGAGCTTGATGTCGGTGCCCCGCCCGGCCATGTTGGTGGCGATGGTGACGGTGCCGGGCGCGCCGGCATCGGCGATGATGCCGGCCTCCTGCTCGTGGAAGCGCGCGTTGAGCACCGAGTGGCGGATCTGGCGCTCGGCGAGGATGCCCGACAGCAGCTCGCTCTTCTCGATCGAGGTGGTGCCGACGAGGACCGGCTGGCCGCGGGTCTGCGCCTCGCCGATCAGGGTGGCGACGGCGCCGTATTTTTCGGCGGCCGTGAGATAGACCTCGTCGTCGTCGTCCTTACGGACGACGGGCACGTTGGTCGGGATCTCGACGACCTCCAGCTTGTAGATCTCAGCGAACTCGTCGGCCTCGGTCATCGCCGTGCCGGTCATGCCGGACAGCTTCGGGTAGAGCCGGAAATAGTTCTGGAAGGTGATGGACGCGAGGGTCTGGTTCTCCTGCTGGACGGTGACGCCCTCCTTCGCCTCGAGCGCCTGGTGCAGGCCCTCGGAGAAGCGGCGGCCTTCCATCATGCGGCCGGTGAACTCGTCGATGATGATGATTTGGTCGTTCTTGACGATGTAATGATCGTCACGGGAGAATAACGTGTGTGCGCGCAGGCTCTGCTGGACGTGGTGCACGATGGAGACGTTGAAGACGTCGTACAGCGCACCCTCGGAGAGGACACCGGCGTGGCGGAGCATCTCCTCGACACGCTCGGAGCCGGGCTCGGTCAGGGTCACGGTGCGGAATTTCTCGTCCTTGTCGTAGATGTCGGGTTCGGCGACGAGGCGGCGCACGACGGCGTCGACCGAGCGGTAGAGGTCGGAACTGTCCTCGGCGGGGCCGCTGATGATGAGCGGCGTGCGGGCCTCGTCGACGAGGATGGAGTCGACCTCGTCGACGATGCCGTAGCTGAACGGCCGCTGGACCATGTCCTCGAGCCGGTATTTCATGTTGTCGCGCAGATAGTCGAAGCCGAACTCGTTGTTGGTGCCGTAGGTGACATCCGAGCCGTAGGAGGCCTGGCGCTCGGCGTCGGTGAGGCCGGGGACGATCACGCCGGTCGAGAGGCCGAGGAACGCGTAGAGCCGGCCCATGTCCTCGGCGTCGCGCCGGGCGAGGTAGTCGTTGACGGTGACGACGTGCACGCCTTGCCCCGCCAGCGCGTTGAGATACACAGCGAGCGTCGCCACGAGCGTCTTGCCCTCGCCGGTCTTCATCTCGGCGATCCGCCCGGAATGAAGGACCATCCCGCCGATGAGCTGGACGTCGAAATGCCGCATGCCGAGCACGCGGCGGCTCGCCTCGCGGCAGACCGCGAAGGCCTCTGGCAGCAGGTCGTCTAGGGTGGCGCCGCCGGCGAGCCGGGCGCGGAACTCGTTGGTCTTGAGGCGGAGCTGGTCGTCGGAAAGTGCCGCGATCTCGGGCTCGAGCACGTTGATCTGTGGCACGCGGCGCTGGAACGCCTTGAGCGAGCGGTCATTGGCGGTGCCGAAGATGGCACGGGCGATCGAGCCGAGCATGAGGGCCTTCCGGGCTGCAGGCGGTCCGGCCAGAGGACTGGACGCCGCGCGAAGGCAGCCGCCTCCCTCGGTCGCGGCGAGACGGTCAGATAGGACCCGGCCCGCGGCCGGTCAACCGAGCCGGACCCGGGCTTGAGGATGGGGATGCGGCGCGGCGTGGTGTTCGCGCTGCTGGTGGTGTTCTTCGACATGCTGGCGTCGTCCATCGTCGTGCCGGTGCTGCCGCCATTGATCCTGCGGCTGCTGGGCGGGGACACGGTGGGCTCCGCGGGCACCGTCGGACTGCTGGGCACGGTGTTCTCGGCGATGCAGTTGTTGTTCGGGCCGCTGCAGGGGGCGCTGTCGGACCGGTTCGGGCGACGGCCGGTGCTGATCGTGTCGTGCCTGGGGTTGGCGGCCTCGCAGGTGATCGCGGCGACGGCGCCGTCGTGGCACGTCCTGCTGGCGGGGCGGGTGCTGGCGGGGATCGCGGCGGCAAACGTGTCGACGGCGACCGCCTACCTCGCCGACATCCTGCCGGCCGACGAGCGGGCGGCCGGCTTCGGGCGGATCGGCATTGCGTTCGGGGCCGGGCTGGTGCTGGGGCCGGTGGTGGGCGGCGTGCTGGGCGGGATCGGCCTGCGGGTGCCGTTCTGGGCGTCGGCTGCGGTGAGTTTGTTCAATGCGGGATGGGCGATCTTCGTGCTGACCGAATCGCTGCCGCCCGAGCGGCGGGCGACGTTCCGGCTGCTGCGCGCCAATCCGGTGGGCGCGCTCGGCTTCCTGCTGTCGGACGCGCGCTTGACGCGGCTCGCGTCCGCGATCGGGCTGTCGATGCTGGCGCAGCAGGCATTGATTTCGGTGTTCATCCTGTCGGCGACGATCCGCTTTGGGTGGGGCCCGCACGGGCTGGGCCTCGCAATGGGCGCGGTCGGGCTGTGCTACGCGCTGGTCGGGGGCTTCATGGTGCAGCCGGTGCTGCGCCGCTTCGGCGAGACGGCGACGCTGCTGTTCGGCCTCGGGTCCGGGGTGGTCGGCTTCGGGATGCTGGCGGCGGCCTCTGGCGGGCTGGTGTTCCTGCTGTCGATCCCGGTGATCTCGCTGTGGGGTCTGGCGGCACCGGTGACGCAAGGGGCCCTGTCACGCCGGGTGGCGGCCGATCAGCAGGGGCGGCTGCAGGGTGCGATGACCAGTCTGGCGGGACTCGCGGGAGTCGCAGGGCCGTCGCTGTTCGGCGGACTGCTCGCCTTCGCGCTGCGCACGCATGGGGCGCCCGGGTTGCCGTTCGCGGTGGGCGCGGCGCTGCTGGCGATCGCGACGCCGGTGGCGCTGAGAGCGATACGCGCGTGAGCGGGTGGGAGGAGGAAGGCCGGGGGACCGGGGCCGGTCCCCCGGACCCCCTGCGATACTTGGGAGCGGCGGATCACCGCCGCGCACGGCGTGACGGACATGAAGATGCAGGAGACCTGTTCGATGACGGTGGACAGATCAGGGGGAAGTGCAGAACGCGGGCGTCGCCGCTTCATTGAGGTCGGGTGCCGCCAGTTCATCCGGCCGCCCTCGGACACGGCGCACCACGCGGTCAAGCGCGCCGACGCGGAGGCAACCGGCCAGTTGCTGCGGATGGAGCAGGTCATCCGGATCGAGGATCACGACCGCGACGCGAAGGATCGGGTGGGTCCGCCCGCGGTGTGGGCAAGGGTTGGACGTCAGTAGGCCGGGCTGATGAGGTAGGGACGGCCCCGCCAGGCGGCGGTCGGGGCGATCGCCAGTGACCGCCAATACTCATCGGGGTCGTCGGCCAACACCGAGAGATAGAAGGTCGCCATCCGTTCACGGTCTGACAGGCCCGAGGAACGCGCCTCATAAGTTTCGAGCCTTCTCATGCAGGTGTCGACCCGCGGATCGGACGAGGTCGCCAGCGGCGGACGATAGGTCAGCGTCGGAATGACGTGATGGCCGATCTCCGTTTCGGCGCCGGCTCGGTGGGCGACGCCGAAGGCGACCATCCAGACGGTCTCGACCGCGACCGACAGGAAATCCTCGGTCAGCATGCGGCGCCAGAGTTTCTGGTCCTTGTCCTCGCCCTGCAGCTCGAGCGGGAGGCGGTCCAGGTTTCCGGTGGCAGGCCCGCGACATCGCGAAAGGTGGCGACGTGATAGGCACGGATGATGTTCCAGCGCAGGGATGGTGCGGCGGGCTCGAAGTTACTCTCCTCCTGACGTGATGCGAGGTCGGCGTCCATCAGTGTGTTGCTGATGCAAAGCCACATCGCGTCATCAATGGGGCGGCGATAGCGCCTGCTCACCGCAATCGCGTAGCAGCGCGCCGCACGGCCCGACATCGTCGACTGCTTGACGACACCGAGCGCCAGAGGACCGTAGGGGTCGCCGTTGCCAACCAGCGTTTCGTAGTAGGCGGTCCGGTCGCGTGCCTTGCTGTGGGTCTTGAGTTTTTCGAGTGTCGCGGCGTCGACCGGCATCACTTTACCTCCCGGGCGAGTAGGAATTTGTGGACCCCATCGTGGATGGAGCGCCAATCGCTGATAAACGCGTGATCATAGGTCACCTTAAGAATAGGATCTTTCGGCGACAAAGTACTGCGAGCAGCTTGATTGTGTGAAGATCTTATCGGCGCGGTTGCACCTGATGAACTCGTTTGTGTCCTTGATAGGCGGAAGAGCATAGACGTCCGACCCAACGTCTCCGGCCGGGTCTGCGGATTTGGCAATCTTGACCATTCCGGAACCCAGAACTGCTCCCTGCGGCGCGTCATCAGCAGGACGCGGAACGCGTTCCTTGCTCGAATAGAGCGAGATCGCAATCCCTAGCTCGTTTCTGACGGCATTGATCAGGTAGTCGACCGGGGCTGCGTCGCCGGCGGTTTGGGCGGCGCTGTTGGCGAGAATGAGCAGGGTCGGCCGGGGCGGCCACATCGCGCGTTCCTCGGCGGTGAGACCGCGCATTTCGGGCCAGGCGAGTTCGAGGAGCATGTCGCCGATCCGGCCGGTCTCGACGATGCCGCCTTGATACATATCGGGCGTGAACAGATAGGTTCGGCCGGCGATGCGGGTCTCGCCGGGCTTGAGCGGTGCGGCGACGGCGCGCCGGCCGTTGGGAAGGTGACGAGCGCCGCTAACGTCGCCCACTTCGCGGGGTCCGGGGCCAACCGGCCCCAGCGGGATCGAGCCGCGAAGCGGATCGATGGGGCAGCGCCCCTCGCCTTCTTCAAGCCGCCGGCGCCGTCTTCTGCAATGTGGCGAGCACGCCTGCCCCGTCCGGGCGTCCGAGGCCGGTGCAGGCGTTCCAGCCAGGCCCGGCGTCGTAGCCGATCGTGCTGCCCTGCGGCTTGTTGCTGCCGGTGGTGATCTCGCGCATGCCGGACGGGTCGGCGTAGAGCGCGGGCAGGAAGAAACCCGGGTTGCGGCCGAGCGACTGGGCGATGAGCGCGGTCAGGCCCGACCAGAGGGGTGCCACCGCACTGGTGCCGCCCACGGTCTGCGCGGCGCCATTGAGGACGATGGTGTAGCCGGTGGCGGGTGCGGCGTCGCCGGCGACGTCGGGCACGCCGCGTCCGGCGCGGCCGGCGTTGACGCTCGGCGGCAGGGTGACGCCGGACTGGAAGCTCGGGGGCGGAAAGAGGTCGGAGATGCCGCCGCCGGTGCCGCTGGTCTGGTCGTTCCAGACGGTCTCGGTGGTGATGGTGGCGCCGGAGGTGGCGATGCTGGTGCCGCCGCAGCCGATCGCGTACGGGCTGGAGGCGGGGAAGTCGACATGGGCGGCGCCGTCGGTGAGCCCGTCGGTGGCGAGGCTGTCGCCGGAGGCCACGAAGACCGAGACGCCCAAGGTGCCCGCGTCCTGCATGACGCTGTTCATGGTGCTGACGGCCTGGGCGGTGTAGCCGGATTCGGGACCGCCCCAGGAGATCGAGATGATTGCGGGCGCGTTGGCGGTGTCGTGAGCGGCCTGGCTGATCGCGTCGGCGAAGCCCTGGTCGGTGTTGGTGGTGAAATAGACGATGAGTTTCGCGCCCGGCGCGTTGCCGCCGGCGACCTGGATGTCGAGGGCGACCTCGCCGTCGGCGTCCGAACCCGGAGTGTTGGTTGCGCCGTCGACGCCGACCGCGATCACGGTGGGAACCTTGAGGTTCATCGCGGCGAAGGCCTGGGCGTTGTCGCTGTCGTTGTAGCCGCCGCCCAATTCGATGATCGCGATGTTGTGGCCGGTGCCGTCGACGCCGGCCGGGAAGTTGTAGAGCCGGCCAAGCTCGTTGGGGAGGTGGGCGGTGTCGGAGCCCTGCGCGCGCGGCATGATGACGAAGCGGGGCTGCGCCACCGGGCGGTTGTCGAGGCCGAGCACGCTTTCGACGATCGGGGCAAGCGTGTCGGGGATGCTGAGCGAGCCTTCCCGCATCCGATAGGTCGCGCCCTCGTGCTCGACGCTGTGCAGCTCGGTGCGGAAGGCGGACTGGAAGTCCGACGCGGTGCCGCCGAGGCGCATGTAGCGACGGGCCGGGATCGCCTCGACGATCGTCAGGTGATGGGCCCGGGCGAACTCGGTGACGGCGTCGATGTCGGCGCCGTGCAGGGCGGCGCGGGAGGCGGCGAGATCGGCCGCGGGTGCCGCGTCGCGCGGCTTGAGATAGAGCGAGATCTCCAGGCGTTCGCCGCCGCTCACGAGGCCGAGGCGGCGTGCCCCGCGCGGCATGAGGCGATGACTGCCGGCGAGTTCGACGAAGTTGGTCTGGGTCGGCATGTTGGCATCCGTTGGCTGCGATGACGGTTTGTAGCCTGTCTTGAGGCGGGAGTGCCGCCTCAAACCTGCGTGCCTTGGCATGTCGGCACCTATTGCCTATGAGGGGCGCCGTCTCTGCCCTGAGGTCGTCATGTCCATTTCACGCCTGGCCACCACCCTCGTGGCGACGGCCTTCGTCTGCGCGTCCGGGACCGCCGCGTTCGCCGATCCGCCTGCTCCCGTCAAGCCGGGCCCGACCGCGACGCCCGCGCCGGCCGACCCGGTCGTGGCCGAGGTCAACGACCAGCAGATCCATCTGTCGGACGTGCGGGTGGCGGCGACGCAGCTTCCGGAGGAGATGCGCAACCTGCCGCCGCAGATGCTTTTCCCGATGGTGGTCAGCCAGCTCGTGGATCAGCGCGCGCTGATCGACGAGGCGAAGTCGCAGGGCCTGCCGAGCGATCCCAAGGTCCAGCAGATGATGAGGAACGCGTCCGACACGGCATTGCAGAACGCGCTGCTGTCGCGCGACATCACGCCGCTAATCACCGATGCCAAGCTGCAGGCGGCCTACCAGACGCAATACGCGAACAAGACGGGACAGGAAGAGGTGCATGCGCGCCACATCCTGCTCAAGACCGAGGCGCAGGCCGACGACGTGATCCATCAGCTCCACGGCGGCGCCGACTTCACGACGCTGGCCAAGAAGTTGTCGACCGATCCGGCGGCGCAGAGCGGCGGCGATCTCGGCTGGTTCAAGAAGGGCGACATGCTGCCGGAGTTCTCCGACCAGGCGTTCTCGATGAAGAAGGGCGATATCAGCAGCAAGCCGGTGCACACGCGCTATGGCTGGCATGTGATCCAGGTGCTCGATACGCGGGTGGCGGCACCGCCGACCTATGACAGCGTGAAGGACCAGATCCGGCAGGGCGTGATCCAGGCGGCTGTCCGGCAGGCGGTCAAGCAGGCGGTCTCGAAGGTGAAAGTGGTGCAGTTCAATCCGGACGGATCGGTCCTGAAGCCGGCGCCGGTGAAGGCGCCTGGCGCGACGGCCCTGCCGGCGCCCGCCTCGCCCGCGCCGGGCACGACGCCGCCGAACAACGAGTAGGCGGATTGTCGGCGCTGCCGGTCTCGCCGCTGGCGGTGACGCGGCCGCCGCTTGCGGCACTCGCCGGCGTGGAAGCGGCGATCGGCCAGGCCGCGATCCGCACGGCGGGACGGGACGACCTGTTGCTGATGGCCTTCGCGCCCGGCACCAGGGTCGCCGGCGTGTTCACCCGCAACAGATGTCCGGGCGCACCGATCGATTGGTGCCGCCATGCGCTGGCAGGCGGCAAGGCGCGCGGTCTGGTGGTCAATTCCGGCAATGCGAACGTCTTCACCGGCCGCGCCGGGGCAGACGCGGTGCGGGCGACGGCGGAGCAGGCGGCATCCCTGCTCGGGTGCAAGCCGCGCGCTGTGTTCGTGGCGTCCACCGGGGTGATCGGCGAGACGCTGCCGCAGGCGCGGATCGAGGCGGCGCTGCCGGGGCTGCATGCGAGACTGGCCGCGGATGGCTGGAACGAGGCGGCGCGCGCGATCATGACCACCGACACCTTCGCCAAGATGGCGCGGCGCGAGGCGGTGATCGGCGGGGTCACGGTCGGTCTGCAGGGGATCGCCAAGGGCAGCGGGATGATCGCCCCCGACATGGCGACGATGCTGTGCTTCGTCGCCACGGATGCCAGGATCCCGGCCGAGTTGCTGCAGCCGATGCTGGCGCGGTCGGTCGACGGCAGCTTCAACAGGACGACCGTCGACAGCGACACCTCGACGTCCGACACCGTGCTGCTGTTCGCGACCGGGTCCACGCGTCATCCGAAGGCGGACCGGCTTGGCTTGCGCGATTTCCGCGCCGCGCTCGACGGGCTGCTGCTGGACCTGGCACTGCAGGTGGTGCGCGACGGCGAGGGCGCGCGGAAATTGATCCGGGTGGACGTGACGGGGGCCGCGGGGAAGCGCTCGGCCCGGCGGGTGGCGCTCGCGATCGCCAACTCGCCACTGGTCAAGACCGCGATCGCCGGGGGCGACGCCAACTGGGGACGGATCGTGATGGCGGTCGGGAAGTCGGGCGAACCGGCGGACCGCGACACGCTGTCGGTCGCGATCGGCGGGACCTGGATGGCACGCGACGGCAGTGTGGTGGCGGACTACGACGAGGCGCCGGTGGCGGCGCACATCGCCGGACGCGAGATCGAGATCGCGGTCGATCTCGGGCTTGGGCGCGGGCGGGCGACGGCTTGGACCTGCGACCTGACGCACGGGTATATCGACATCAATGCCTCCTACCGGAGCTGATGGCACAGACCTGGCGATGACGAGCGGCGATGGAGCTTGAGAGCGAGCGGCTGCGGTTGCGGCCGCCGGCGGCGGGCGACGCGCAGGCGATCCATCGGCTGGTCAACGACTGGGGCGTGGTGCGGATGCTCGCGCGGCTGCCGTTTCCGTATCCGCGCGAGCTGACCGACGAGTGGATCGCGTCGACCGCGTCACAGCGCGCGGCGGGCGATGCGTATCATTTCGCGGTCGTGCTGGCGGAGACCGAGACGCTGGTGGGCTGCGTCGGACTGCGTCTGGACGGCACGCCGCGGACGGCCAATCTCGGCTACTGGATCGGACGGCGGTACTGGCGGCGCGGCTATGCGTCGGAGGCGGTGGCGCGGGTGTCGCGCTGGGCGCTGGCGCAGCTCGAGATCGACCGGATCGCGGCGTCGGTCGCGACCGACAATCCCGCCTCGGCCGGCGTCCTCGCGCGGGCCGGCTTCAGGGCGATCGGCACCGGGCGGGAGCGGTTCGAGGCGCGCGGGGGGGATTTTCCGGTCCAGCGCTTCGAGGCGTCGCACGACGATCTGCGTCCGGCCGCCCCGGTGCCTGAGGCGGCGGCGGTGTCGCGGATCCTGCTGGTGGCGGCGGCGGCACTGGTCGACAGTCAAGGGCGGATCCTTCTCGCGCGCCGGCCCGAGGGCAAGCGCCTGGCCGGGTTGTGGGAGTTTCCGGGCGGCAAGATCGAGCCGGGCGAGTCGCCGGAGGAGGCGCTGTCGCGCGAACTGGCAGAGGAGCTCGGGATCGACGCGGCGGCGGGATGCATGGCGCCGTTCGGCTTCGCATCGCACGATTACGGCGACCTGCATCTGCTGATGCCGCTGTTCGTGTGCCGGCGCTGGGGCGGCGCGGCGGCCGGGCGGGAGGGACAGCGTCTCGCCTGGGTGGGGCCGCGAAACCTGTCCGACTATCCGATGACGCCCGCCGGGAAGCCGCTGATCCCGATGCTGCAGGCTTTCCTCTGATCCGGGCTGCTGTAGGGTAATGGTATGGCAAATCCAACCACTTGTCTGATCATCATCGGCAACGAGGTCCTGTCCGGACGCACGCAGGATGCCAACATCAAGCATCTGGCGACGCGGCTGGGTGAACTGGGGCTGCCGTTGCGCGAGGTGCGGGTGATCCCGGACGTGGCCGAGCACATCGTGGCGACGATCAACGACGTGCGTGCGCGCTACGACCATGTGTTCACCACCGGCGGCATCGGCCCGACGCATGACGACATCACCAGCGAGTGCATCGCCGCCGCGTTCGGCGTGCCGTGGGAGCCGCATCCGGAGGCGATGCGACTGCTGAGCGCGATGTACGAGCAGCGAGGGGTCGAGTTCAACGAGGCGCGGCGGCGGATGGCGATGACGCCACGCGGGGCGACGCTGATCGAGAACACGGTGTCGGTGGCGCCCGGCTTCACGATCGGCAACGTGCATGTGATGGCCGGCGTGCCGTCGATCATGCGGGCGATGTTCGAGGCTTTGGCGCCGTCGCTTCCGGCGGGACTGGTGGTGCGCTCTCGCGCCGTGCATGCGCTGGGGATGGCGGAGGGCGGGATCGCGCGCGCGCTGTCGGCCATCGCGTCGGCGCGCGCGGACATCGATATCGGCAGCTACCCGTTCTATCGGAGCGACAGCAGCGGCGTGGCGATCGTGGCGCGCGGCACGGACGAGGCCGCGCTCGACGCCGTGATGGGCGAAGTGCGCGCCATGATCGTGGCGGCGGGCTTCGAGGTCGTCGAGGGCGAGCCGCCGGCATGAGCGGCTTCTCGCCCGTCGATCATCCGCATCGCCGGCGCAACCCGCTGACCGGCGCGTGGGTGCTGGTCTCGCCGCATCGTTCGAAACGACCGTGGCAGGGACAGGAGGAACGCCCCGATCCACGCGCGCCGCTGGCCTATGATCCGGACTGCTATCTGTGCCCGGGGAACACGCGGATCAGCGGCGCGCGCAATCCGGATTACGAGGGCACGCTGGTGTTCACCAACGATTTCGCGGCCGTGATGGCGGACGTGCCGGAGTCGGCGCCGTCGGGGGATCCGCTGTTCACGCTGGCCGCGGCGCGCGGGACGAGCCGGGTGATCTGCTTCTCGCCCGACCACAGCAAGACCTTGCCGGAACTGCCGCTCGAGGCGGTCGAGGCGGTGGTCGAGGCGTGGTGCGCGCAGACCGCCGAGCTCGGGCAACGCTACCGGTGGGTGCAGGTCTTCGAGAACAAGGGCGCGATGATGGGGGCCTCCAACCCGCATCCGCATGGGCAGGTGTGGGCGACCGACTACCTGCCCAACGAGCCGGCGGCGGAGGATCTCCATCAGCGCGACTATTTCGAGCGGCTCGGACGGCCGATGCTGCTCGACCTGGCGGCGCGAGAGATCGCGTCGGGCGAGCGGGTGGTGGCGGAGAACGAACGCTGGCTCGCGATCGTGCCGTACTGGGCGGTGTGGCCGTTCGAGACGCTGCTGCTGCCGAAGGTCGCGGTCAGCCGGATGCCGGACCTGGACGGCGCGTCGCGTCACGATCTGGCACGGATCATCGGCGTGCTGACGGGTGGCTACGACGCGCTGTTCAACACGTCGTTTCCCTATTCGATGGGCTGGCACGGGGCGCCGTTCGACGAGCGGGAGACCATGCCGTGGCAGTTGCACGCGCATTTCTATCCGCCGCTGCTGCGGTCGGCGTCGGTGCGCAAGTTCATGGTCGGGTTCGAGCTGCTGGCCGAGGCTCAGCGGGATCTCACGCCCGAACAGGCGGCAGCGCTGCTGCGGGCCAAGATGGCGGGAACCGTACGATGAAAGGGCCCGAGGCACGGGTCCGGGACGCGTTCGCGCGCGCGTTCGGCGAGGCGCCGGCGCTGGTCATCCACGCGCCCGGCCGGGTGAACCTGATCGGCGAGCACACCGACTACAATGACGGGCTGGTGCTGCCGTGCGCGATCGATTTCGGAACCGTGGTCGGCGCGCGACGGCGCGAGGACGGAAGAGTGCGGGTGGTGGCGGCCGACTTCGATGACGGCATCGACGAGTTCACCGCGGCCACCCCGATCGCGCATGCGCAGGGCTGGGCCGAGTATGTGCGCGGCGCGGTGCAGGTGCTGGGCTCGAGCGGAGGGGCCGATCTCGCGGTCGCGGGCGACGTGCCGCAGGGTGCGGGATTGTCGTCGTCGGCGTCGCTGCTGGTGGCGCTGATCGAGACCTTCCGCCGGCTCGACGGGATCGAGGGGATGTCGGCGACCGACGTCGCCGTGATGGCGCGCCGCGCGGAGAACGAGTTCGTCGGCGTCAATTGCGGGATCATGGACCAGTTGATCTCGGCCCGCGGCGTGGCGGGACACGCGCTGCTGATCGATTGCCGCACGCTGGAGGCGAGGCCGGTCGGGCTGCGGGACGGGCTGGTGGTGCTGATCGTCCATTCCGGAATCGAGCGCGGCCTGGTCGGGAGCGAATACAACCGCCGGCGCGAGGAGTGCGACCGGGCGGCAGGGCATTATCGCGTGGAGGCGCTGCGCGATGTCGACGCGGCGATGCTGGAGCGGGATCGCGCGGGGCTGGACGATGTCGCGTTTCGCCGGGCGCGCCACATCGTGAGCGAGAATGCGCGCGTGCTGGAGACGGCAACGGCGCTGGAGGCGGGCGACACGGCGGCGCTGGGCCGGCTGATGGCGGCGTCGCACGCGTCGATGCGCGACGATTTCGAGATCACGACGCCGGGGATCGACCGGCTGGTCGCGATCGTCGCGCGCGCGATCGGCGAACGTGGCGGCGTGCGGATGACGGGCGGCGGCTTCGGCGGCTGCGTGGTCGCGGTGCTCGCGGCCGATGCTGTGAACTTGGCGCTGGCCGCGGTCGAGGAGGAGTATCGCACCCCCTCGGGCGCCGCCGCCGCCGTCTACCTTTGCCACGCGTCGCAAGGCGTAAGGCTGATCGAGACCTGATGGAAGCCGGAGGTCCGGGGGCCGGCTTCGGCCCCCGGCCTTCCCTTCAGGCGACGCCTTCACGCCCCATGGCAAGGAATTTATCGCGCCGGCGCGCCTTGAGGGTCTCGGGATCGAGCGACCGGAGCTCGGGCAGGGCGGCGGCGATGGTGCGCCTGACGGACTCGATGGTCTGGGTGGCGGCGCGGTGTGCGGCACCGACCGGCTCCTCGATGATGTCGTCGATCAGATGGAGCTGCTTGAGGTCCTGGGCGGTGAGCTTGAGCGCGTCGGCGGCGACCGCGGCCTGGGCGGCGTCGCGCCACAGGATCGAGGCGCAGCCCTCGGGCGAGATGACGGCGTAGATCGAGTGTTCGAGCATGAACACGCGGTCGGCGGCGGCGAGCGCGATGGCGCCGCCCGATCCGCCCTCGCCGATGATGGTGGCGATGATCGGGACCGGTGCGGCGAGGCATGCGTCGATGGAGCGTGCGATGGCTTCCGCCTGCCCGCGCGCCTCGGCCTCGATGCCTGGGAAGGCGCCCATGGTGTCGACGAAGGTGAGGACCGGGAGTCCGAAGCGTCCGGCGAGTTCGATCAGGCGGCGCGCCTTGCGGTAGCCCTCCGGCTTGGCCATGCCGAAATTGTGGCGGACGCGCGTGTCGGCGTCGCCGCCGCGCTCGATGCCGAGGAGCAGGACCGGCTCGCCCTCGAAACGTCCGAGACCGCCGACGATCGCCCGGTCCTCGCCGAAGGCGCGGTCGCCGGCGAGCGGCGTGAAATCGGTGATCAGCGTCGCGATATAGTCGAGCGCGCGCGGGCGATCCGGGTGGCGGGCGACCTGGGTCTTCTGCCAGGGCGAGAGCTTGGCGTAGGTCGACCGGAGCTGGCGGTCGGCCTTTTCGGTGAGCTTGACCAGTTCCTCCGCGATGTTGATCCCTTCGGGATCGGACATCCTGCGGAGTTCCTCGATCTTGCTTTCGAGCTCGGCGATGGGCTTCTCGAAATCAAGGAAGTGTCGCATCCCGGCGCTCTAGCACGTTTTCTGCGTGTCAGCAGGCCCACGCTCGCGGGCCGAGGCGAGCGGATGATGGGCCTGGACGAGCTGCCTGAGGCGTTCGGGCAGGACGTGGGTGTAGATCTGGGTCGTTGTGATGTCGGCATGGCCGAGCAGCACCTGCAGATGCCGCAGATCGGCGCCGCCGGCGAGCATGTGGCTGGCGAAGGAATGGCGCAGCATGTGCGGCGAAACGCCTGGATCGAGGCCGGCGGCGCGTGCGGCGTCCGCGAGGACGAGGTCGAAACCCTGGCGCGTGAGAGGGCGCTTCGGGTCGCGGCCGGGGAAGAGGAAGCGGCTCGGCGGGCTCGCGCCGACCAGGGATGCGGCGGCGTCGTGCGCCTCGGCCGAGAGCGGCACGATCCGCTCGCGGCCACCCTTGCCGCGGATGACCAGGACGCGGTCGCGCCGCGCGAGCGAGGCGCGTTCGATGGCCAGCAGCTCGGAAACGCGCAGACCGGCGGTGTAGAGCAGGACGATGGCGGCGAGAGCGAGCGGGCCGCGCGGCGGCGGCAGCAGACGGGCCTGCTCGATCAGGGCGCCGACCTGCGCCTCGTCGAGCAGGCGCGGCAGCGAGCGGGCGCGCCGGGGCGCTTCGAGGAGGGCGGTCGGATCGTCGTCACGGATGCCCTCGTTGATCAGAAAGCGGTGGAACTGGCGCAGGCAGGACAGGCGGCGCTCGGCGGTGCGCGGGGAGAAACCCGCGCGGGAGAGGCGCTCGAAATAGGCGGCGAGTTCGGCCGGCGTGGCGCGGGCGAGGCTGGCGAGGTGGCGCCCGACATCGGCGAGGTCGGCCCGGTAGGCGGCGATGGTGTTGGCGCTGGCCGCGCGCTCGCTGACGAGCATTTCGAGGAAGGCCTCGGCGTGGCGGTCGGTGCTCAAGGGTGATCGGGGGCGTGCGTGAAGGTGCTGTTGGGGATCGTGCGCTGGACCTGGTGCGGCGTGATCTTGGGCGGGAAGGCGCCAAGGAACAGCGCACCGAGGAGCAGGACGAGAATGCCGGCCCCGAGAGCGATCATGAAGACGCGACGCATTCTCTACCCAATTGGTCCGGTGCGGAATCAGGCGCGGCCGTTATGGCCGGACGCGGGCTGTGCTAGCGTTCCGACCCATGACGCGCAACCTCGCGGCCCCGGTCGCTGACGACGATCCCGACAACCAGGCGTCGGCCCGCGCCGGAGGCGCGATCCTCGAGAGGCCGAGCGTCGAGGGCGCGATCCTCGACAGGCCGAGCGTCGAAGGCGCGATCCTCGACAGGCCGAGCGTCGAAGGCGCGATCCTTGACAGGCCGAGCGTCGAAGGCGCGATCCTTGACAGGATCGACGGGCGCAGCATCGTGATGGTCGGACTGATGGGTGCCGGCAAGACCACGATCGGACGCAGGCTCGCGGCCCGGCTCGGGCTCGCCTTCGTCGATGCGGATGCCGAGATCGAGAAGGCGGCCGGGTGCAGCATCGCGGCCCTGTTCGAGCGGTTCGGGGAGGCGGAGTTCCGGATCGGCGAGCGCCGGGTGATCGCGCGCGTGCTGGGCGGTCCTCAAGCGGTGGTCGCGACCGGCGGCGGCGCGGTGACGGACGCGGGGACGCGGGCATTGTTGCGGGACCGCGCGATCTCGGTCTGGTTGCGCTGCCCGATCGACTCGCTGGTGCGGCGTGTCTCCGGCCGCTCGCACCGGCCACTGCTGAGCGGGGCGGACGCGCGCGAGACGCTGGAACGGCTGCTCGCCGAACGCGGCCGCCACTACGCGGAGGCGAGCCTGACGATCGATTGCGGCGACGACAGCGCCGAGCAGACGACGCAGAAGGTGATCGAGCGGCTGGCCGCGGGGCGCGATGTGCGGCGGGTCCGGGTGCCGCTCGCGGATGCGCCCTACGACGTGATGATCGGCGAAGGACTGATCGCTCGCGCCGGCGGCCTGCTCGGCCCGTTGCTGCCGCAACGGCGGTGCGTGGTGGTGACCGACGAGACGGTGGCCGCACTGCATCTGCCGCCGCTGCTGGCATCGCTGCGGGAGTGCGCGATCGAGGCGGCCGAGGTCGTGGTCCCGGCGGGCGAGGCGAGCAAGCGGCTCGACATGTTCGGGCGCGTGGTCGAGGCGATCCTGCGATCGGGCGCGGAACGCGGCACGAGCGTGGTGGCGCTGGGCGGCGGCGTGATCGGCGATCTCGCCGGGTTCGCGGCCGCGACCACGCTGCGCGGGCTGCCGTTCGTGCAGATCCCGACGACGCTGCTCGCACAGGTCGACAGCAGCGTGGGCGGCAAGACGGGCATCAACGCGGCGACGGGCAAGAACCTGATCGGCGCGTTCCACCAGCCGATCGCGGTGCTGGCCGACATCGGCGCGCTGTCGAGCCTGCCGTTGCGAGAGCGACGGGCCGGCTACGCCGAGATCGTCAAGGCCGGGCTGATCGGTGACGAGGCGCTGTTCGAGTGGTGCGAGCGGCACGGCGGTGCGGTCCTCGGCGGGGACGGTCCGCGACTGGCCGAGGCGATCGAGCGCGCCTGCGCGTTCAAGGCGGCGGTGGTGGTGGACGACGAGCGCGAGGAAAGCCGGGAGGGCGGCCGGGCGCTGCTCAACCTGGGCCACACGTTCGGCCACGCGCTGGAGGCCGAGTTCGGCTTCGACGGCAGGCTGTTGCACGGCGAGGCGGTGGCGATCGGCTGCCACCTGGCGTTCGCGCTGTCGTGGCGGCTCGGCCACTGCACGGAGGCCGTGATGCGGCGCGTGAGCGCGCACCTGGAGGGCATCGGGCTGGCGGTGTCGCTGGCCGCGCTGCCGGTGCGGCTGTCGGCGGACCGGCTGATGGCGCACATGGCGCGTGACAAGAAGATGCGCGACGGGACGCTGACCTTCATCCTGGCGCGTGGCATCGGGCAGGCGTTCACCGACCGGGAGGTGTCGGCGGAGGATGTGCGATCGCTGCTGATCGCGGAGGGGTGTGGCGCCTGAAACCTGGGTGTGGCCCGACGCTGTTGCGGATCGGCATCAGTCGGCGAAGGGGGCGACGGGCCGGATCGTGGAAGTTCCCTACACAAATTCGCGACCAATCCGGTTTGATTCTGGGTCCGTGACGAATCGCGGGGCAGTGAGCGAGTGTTCGAACAATCGAGGATCGGCGTTAGGGTGCCGAAACGAATTGTGGCATTTGCAACACATCCCGCCGACTGAACGCGGGAAGACCTCGTTGGCGTCTCTTCAACAGCAACTGGAACAACTATTGTGCGGTTAGGCACGGTGACCACGCCACCTCGAGACGGCTGGCACTCGCTCGAACGCAGACAACGACAAGGACTGAGGCAAATGCGTCTCCGCACGGCACTCTTCGCAACAACCATCATGGCGGCGCCGGCGGCGGCTTTGGCCCAGCCTGTCACCGGTCCTTATGTCAGCCTCGGGGGTGCGTACGACCTCCTGCAGACGGCGGGCGAACACTCGGCACCGAGCGCCTTCAATCAGGGTCAGTATGACGGGATCGGCGCCAACGCCGGTGCGACGAAGTCGCGCTACCATTCCGACTCCGGTTTCGGCGCGCAGGCGTCGGTCGGCTACGGGTTCGGCAACGGCCTGCGCGTCGAACTCGAGGGCAACTACCTCTACGACTCGTTCAACGGCCGCCACGGCACGATCACGCCCGGTTCGACCAACGGACGCATCGAGGCCTACGGGCCGATGGTCAACGTGCTGTATGACTTCGATCTCGCGCAGTTCGGCATCGCGATCCCGGTCACCCCGTATATCGGTGTCGGCGCAGGCTACCTGTGGAACCATCTCGGCCCGGTGACGAGCGTCTACAACAACGGCGACGTCAACCGCATCGGCGGCACCGCGGGCGGCGTGGCCTACCAGGGCATCGTCGGTATCGCCTACAACATCCCGCCGGTGCCCGGCCTGGCGCTGACGCTCGACTATCGCTTCATTGGGACCTCTGACCTGACGTCGTTCAAGTCGAACTCGTACACGCCGAACGGCAATCACCAAGCGAACTCGGACTTCAACGATCTCTTCCATCACGAGGTGATGGTCGGCGTCCGTTACGCGTTCAACTCGGCGCCGCCGCCGCCGCCGCCGGCCCCCGTCGCGGTCGCCCCGGCGCCTGCCCCGGCACGCACCTATCTCGTGTTCTTCGACTGGGACAAGTCCTACCTCACCCCGCGGGCACGCCAGATCGTGGCCGAGGCGGCGCAGAACTCGACACGCGTGCAGACGACGCTGCTCGAGGTCAACGGCTACGCCGACACGTCGCACGCACTGCCCGGCCGGCGTGGCCAGCAGTACAACCTTCGCCTCTCGCTCCGCCGCGCCGACTCGGTCAACGCCGAGCTGATCCGCGACGGCGTGCCGGCCAACGTGATCCAGGTGCACGGCTACGGCGACACGCACCTGCTGGTGCCGACCGGCCCGAACGTGCGCGAGCCGCAGAACCGGCGAGTCGAGATCATCCTCCACTGATCCCGACCACTTCAAGAAAGAGGAAAGGGCGCCGAAAGGCGTCCTTTCTTTTTCCTGATCCACTCCGCTAGATCTTCCTGAGTTCAGACAGGACGTGACCGTGAACGCCATCGACACAGCGAGCGACTTGCTGCCGATCGAGATCGAAGCGGCGATCGAGGCGGTCGAGACCGGGCCGTTCGGTGCCAAGCCGTCGCTGCCGCAGTTCCTTCGGTTCGGCGTGGTGGGCGCGCTGGGCTTCGTGTGGGACACGAGCACGGTCTATCTGACGCGCGCCACGATCGGGCTGATGCCGGCGATCATGCTCGCCTTCCTGGTGGCGGCGACGCTGAACTGGGCGCTGAACCGGGCCTGGACGTTCCGCCATACGCCGTGCGTGCACTCGCTGGCGCGGCAGTGGGCGCTGTATATGGTTGCCAACTCGCTGGGCTTCGTTCTCAACCGCGGGACGGCGGCGATCCTGGTGACGGCGTTCGTCGCCTGCCGCGAGCAGCCGGTGCTGGCGCTGGCGGCCGGCGCGGGCGCGGGGCTGGCGGCCAACTTCATCCTGTCGCAGCGCTTCGTGTTTCGCACCCGCGCGGCCTGACGCGCCCTCGGGGCGGCCCTTCACCGTCGGCTGCCGGTGCGATAGAGGCTGTCCATGGCCAGCAGCAACGACATCAGGGCGCGCTTCCTCGACTATTTCGCGGGCGAGGGTCACGAGGTCGTGGCGAGCTCGCCGTTGGTGCCGCGCAACGATCCGACGCTGCTGTTCACCAATGCCGGGATGGTGCAGTTCAAGAACGTCTTCACCGGCCAGGAGCGGCGGCCCTATGCCCGCGCCACGACGGCGCAGAAGGTGGTCCGCGCCGGCGGCAAGCATAACGACCTCGACAATGTCGGGTATACCGCCCGGCACCATACGTTCTTCGAGATGCTCGGCAATTTCTCGTTCGGCGACTATTTCAAGCCGCGCGCGATCGAGCTCGCCTGGACCCTGGTGACGCGCGAGTTCGGGCTCGATCCGGCGCGGCTGCTGGTAACGGTCTATGCGGATGACGACGAGGCGGCCTCGCTCTGGCGCGGCATCGCGGAGCTCGACGAGCGGCGGATCATCCGGATCGCGAGCGCGGACAATTTCTGGCGGATGGGCGACACGGGTCCGTGCGGACCCTGCTCGGAGATCTTCTACGACCACGGCGAGCACGTCCCGGGCGGCCCGCCGGGGAGTGCCGACGAGGATGGAGACCGGTTCGTCGAGATCTGGAACCTGGTGTTCATGCAGTTCGACGAGGACCCGCCGGGGACGCGGACCCCCCTGCCCCTGCCGTCGATCGATACCGGAATGGGCCTGGAGCGGGTTGCGGCCATCCTGCAGGGTGTCACCGACAACTACGACACCGATACGTTCCGGGCGCTGATCGGGGCGAGTGCGGAGGCGACCGGACAGGCGCCGGACGGGCCGTTCAAGGTGAGCCACCGCGTGGTCGCCGACCATGTGAGGAGCACGGCGTTCCTGATCGCCGACGGGGTGCTGCCGGCGCGTGACGGACGCGGCTACGTGCTGCGCCGGATCATGCGGCGCGCGATGCGCCACCTGCACATGATGGGGGCGCGGGAGGCGAGCTTCTTCAAGCTGCTGCCGACGCTGATCCGCCAGATGGGGAGCGCCTATCCGGAGCTGGGACGGGCGGAGGCGCTGATCCGCGAGACGATGCGTCTGGAGGAAGAGCGCTTCAAGTCGATGCTGGAGCGTGGCCTGTCGCTGCTGGCGGACGAGACCAAGCGGATCGCGGAAGGCGGGCAGTTGCCGGGCGAGGTCGCGTTCCGGCTGCACGACACGTACGGGTTCCCGCTCGACCTGACGGCGGACGCGCTGCGTGAGGGCGGCCGGTCGGTGGACGTCGCCGGGTTCGCGGCCGCGATGGAGGCGCAGCGCACCAGGGCGCGGGCGGCGTGGGCGGGTTCGGGGGAAGCGGCGACCGGGCGGCCCTGGTTCGAGCTGCGCGACCGGTTGGGGGCGACCGACTTCCTGGGCTACTCGACGGAGACGGCGGAAGGCGAGATCGCCGGGCTGGTGGTGGACGGCGCGGTGGTGGAACGCGCGGCGGCCGGGACTTCGGTCTCGGTGGTGCTCAACCAGACGCCGTTCTATGGCGAATCGGGTGGCCAGGTGGGCGACCACGGGCTGCTGACCGGGCTGGGTGGCGCGATGCGGATCGAGATCACGGACACCCAGCGCAGGCTGGGCGACCTGGTGGTGCATGTGGGCCGGGTGGTCGAGGGCTGTGCTTCGGTGGGACAGGCGGTGCGGGCCGAGGTCGATCACGGGCGCCGGCGCGCGATCCGGTCGCACCATTCGGCGACGCATCTGCTGCACGAGTCGCTGCGCCGGCACCTGGGGACGCATGTGACGCAGAAGGGCAGCCTCAATGCGCCCGACCGGCTCCGGTTCGACGTCAGCCAGCCGCGGCCGATCACGCGCGACGAGCTTGCCGCGGTCGAGGCGGAGGTGAACGAGCGGGTGCGCGAGAACGCGGAGGTGACGACGCGGCTGATGACGCCGGAGCAGGCGGTGGGGGTCGGCGCGATGGCGCTGTTCGGGGAGAAGTATGGCGAGGAGGTTCGGGTCGTGTCGATGGGCGCGGGCGACGAGACGCGAGCGGCCTACTCGATCGAGCTCTGTGGCGGGACGCATGTGGCGCGGACCGGGGATATCGGGCTGTTCCGGATCGTGGGCGAGACCGGGGTGGCGTCGGGGGTGCGGCGGATCGAGGCGGTGACCGGACGGGCGGCGGAGGCGGCGGTCGCCGAGCGGGACGCGATCATGGCGAGCCTGTCGCAGGGGTTGCGCGTGCTGCCGGCGGAGTTGCCGGGGCGTGTCGAGACGCTGCTGGACGAGCGGCGCGCGCTGCAGGCGCAGGTGGGCGAGCTGCAGCGGCGGATCGCCACCGGCGAGGCTGGCCAGCCGGTCGAGGAAGTGGGCGGCGCCCCGTTCTCGGCGCGCAATCTCGGCGACGTGCCGGCGCGCGACCTGAAGGGGCTGGCGGAGGCGACGCTCAAGCAGATGGAGCGCGGGGTGGTGGCGCTGGCCTCGACGGCGGAGGGCAAGGCGAGCCTGGTGGTCGGGATTTCGGCGGATCTGTCGGCGCGATTCGATGCGGTGGCGCTGGTGCGCGCGGCGGTCCCGGCGCTGGGCGGCAAGGGCGGCGGCGGCCGCCGCGACATGGCGCAGGCGGGAGGCCCGGACGCGGGCGGGGTGGATGCGGCGCTGGCGGCGGTGCGGGCAGCGGTCGAGGTTGTCGCCTGAGGAGGCGGATCGGCGTTTCAACGTTTCGGGATGGTTGATCTGTGACGATGGGCGGTGGCATTACGGGGTGGGCCTGACGTATAGGGGAGGCAAGAGCCGTCAACGCAGGTCGGGGGAGACTTCGATGGCGATCAACGAGATACGGCGCATGGGAGCCCTCCGCCGATGAAGCTGATCATCTATGGCGGCGAGGATGTCCGGCCGATCGAGGGCCGGATGGGCGCGGATGAATACAGCTATCACTTCGTGATCGAGGCGTTCCGTCCGGTTCTGGAACGTATCGGCGACGTCCACACGGTCGGGCATCTGGACGAGGTCGAGCCGATCAGGGCTGGGTGCGAGGCGACGGGCGAGTCCTGCTTGATTTTGAGTTTCGCACCGCCGCACAAGACGACGCTGTTCATGCGCGTGCCGCTGATCCCTGTGTTCGCCTGGGAATACGAGACCATTCCGTTCGAGGTTTGGGACGGGCAGCCGAAGCATGATTGGCGGATGGTGCTCCAGCAACAAGGTCGCGCAATCACCTTGTCAACGCATTCCGCGGCTGTCGTCCGCGCGACGATGGGCAAGAGCTTCCCTACAGTGGGAATCCCACCGCCGGTGTTCGACCGATGGACTTACCTGCGCGAGAGGATCGGAGGAAAGCTGCCCACGCCGGCTGTCCTGGAGTGGGACGGTATCTGCATCGACACTGCGACACTTGATGTGTCCCCTGACATGGTTATCCCGCCCGTTCCCGAATCCCGGTCAGCGGCGGCGCTCGATCCGGTCATCGAGGAAAGCGATGTTGATGCCACACCAAGCGACGCGGGACTCGTTCCGGATCTGGAGCGCCTGGACGAGCCGCATCTCGAAGCGACTGCGCCTCTCTCGTCACGCATGCCGAGGAAGCTGGTTGGCCTATACCGCGACGAGCTTCGACCATCCACGCCACCCGCGCTGGCGAAGATCATCTCCGTTTCGGGCCGCATCGTCTGGAGAGCAAACCGCCGGCTCAGGCTTGCCTTGCGGCGGGATCTATCTGTCGCGAGACAAACATCGATTGAGTCCGGTGACCGCGCATCTGCGGAGCGGCGGCAGGAGAAACCGGCACTAGAACGCGCTGCGACGACCAAGCCGGACAACTCAAATGATGCCAGACCTGTCTTCCAGATGCCCCCGCCGATCGAAAGTTTGCCGATCCCATTGCCGCTGGCCCAGCCAATATCGCTCACAGCGGCGACGAGTGCAGACAGTCTCCACAAGCCGGTCGAAAGCGATTGTGCGACTGGCACGCCGTTGAGACAGTCCTTGAGCCTCAAGGGCGTGGTCTACTTTGCGGTGGCTAATCCCCTGGCCGGACGAAAAAACTGGAACGACCTGATCACCGCCTTCACGTGGGCGTTTCGCGACACCCCGGATGCTGTCCTGGTGGTCAAGGTGGTCAGCCGAAGTCCCGGCGATGGATGGCAGGAGACATTCGAAAGTTTGAGTAAGCAACCCGCATTCACCTGCCGAGTCGTTCTCATCCACGGCTTTCTGAGCAATGAGCAGATGGGCGTCCTCCTCGCTGCGTCGAGTTACGTTGTCAACACGTCAAGTGGCGAAGGCTGCGCGTTGCCGCTGCTGGAGGGCATGTCGGTGGGCCGACCAGCCATCGCGCCTGATCACACGGCCATGACCGATTATATCGATCCGAGCAACAGCTTCATTCTCGCCTCGCACCTGGAGGTCACAGCCTTTCCTCATGATGGCCGTGTTGCTCGTCGCACTTTGTGGCGCCTGCCTCAGTGGGACTCTCTTCGGGACTGCTTCAAGGACAGCTATCGCCTCGCTGTCGAGGATCCAGAACGATGGCTCCTGATGGCGAACAAGGCCATGGCATCGCAGCGGGCCTTTTGCAACGATGATGCCGTAGAGCACCAGCTTCGGAATTTCCTGGGCGTTCCGATAAGCGATCCCTCGCTCCGGGTCTGGACCCAGGATTTGAGCTCCATCCCGATCGAACTCACCGAGCGGCAGAAGGACGCTGTAGAGTGATCATTATCGTCTACTCGGAGACCAACTCGCGAACCATAGCCAAGAGGATCGGGCGTTCGGAGTACAGCTACTATTTTGTCTTACAAAGCTTTCGGCCACTCCTCGAGAAGCTTGGCGTTGTTGTTGAAGTCGACGATCCGGAACGGCAAGTGGACGGCCTCTGGGCCAACGCGCGCTCTCTGGGAGAGGATTGCATTTTTCTGAGCTTCACTCCGCCTCACAAAACGCTGATAAATCTGAAATGTCCGACGATCCCCGTTTTTGCTTGGGAGTTCGATACGATCCCGGACGAGGTCTGGGACGGTGAAGCACGCCATGATTGGACTTCCGTAATCAAGTCGCTCGGTCAAGCGATCGTCCACTCGTCCAATACCGTTGCGACCGTTCGCCGCGCCCTGGGAAGAAGTGTCAACGTCAGCAGTGTGCCGGCACCCGTATGGGATCGATATGCGTCGTTCCGAGGCAAGTCGGGTCTGCTTCCGATCTGTGGTCGAAGGGCAAGCTTCACCGTGGAAGTTCCATGCGTCGATTCAAGGACCGTTCGACTGGATGGTTATGACAGGTCGTGTTCCGAGGCCGAGAGATTCAGTCTGGCGGCGGCGCACTTCACCGGACAAAAGCGTGGTCAAGCCATTGAACTCGACGGCATCGTCTACACCGCTGTGTTGAACCCCTTCGACTCGAGGAAGCGCCTGTGGGACATGATGTCCCACTTCGTCTGGGCGTTCCGTGATCGGCCGGATGCCACGCTTCTCCTGAAGACCACGCATGCCGACCTGCTGCTTGTTATGGTCGCTATACTGGGCGATTTGGTTAGGCTCAGACCATTCAAATGCCGAATATTGGTAATTCATGGCTTGGTCCCTCAGGAGACGTATGACGCCATCATCCGGGGGACGACCTATGTCCTCAACTGTTCCGCCGGCGAAGGCCAGTGCCTACCACTGATGGAGTTTCTTTCCTGTGGAATACCGGCAATTGCCCCGCGCAACTCGGCCATGGCTGACTACATCACCGAGCGAAACAGTTTTATCGTTGCAAGCCATCCCGAGCCGACTTCATGGCCGCAAGATACTCGGCAGCTCTTGAGAACATTACGTGAAAGGGTAGACTATTACTCTTTGATGGTCGCGTTGCAGAAAAGCTTCGTAGTAGCACGCTGCGAAAAAGCTCGTTATCAAGTCATGTCATCCGAGGCAGTTGAGGCTTTGCGTCAGCATTGCTCCGATGTGGTCATACTAGACCGGTTGCGCGAACTTATTCAAACACCTGCTTCGTCCATGAAGTCCAGTCGGTCGAGCGAATGCCTCGTGGCCTAAAAAAGTGCGTCGTTTTGCCTCAACTCCATCGCTCACGACTTCGGAGCTTTAGATGATCCAACATCGGACAAATCTTCTTGGTTCAAGTCAGTGGTGAGTGAGGGGACGGGGGTCCAGCCTCTGATCTCGGACGTGCCGAGGGAGGTCTCTCCACGTGATCTCGGACTACTCGATGCGAGTATTTCCGGATGGTATTCCGACGAGACGGGCGAGATGTTCACCGGTTTCCCGGTCACCGCGGAGGACGTCTTCATCGACGTCGGCTGTGGCGATGGCGGGCCGGCAACATTCAGCGCCAGGCGCGGTGCAGAAGTGATCCTCACCGATATTGATGCAGAGAAAGTGGCTGCTGCGGAGAACCGTTGCCGACTCGCTGGTGCGAGAAAGGTGACTGCCCTGGTCAGTGACTCAGTTCCCTTGCCGATCGACAGCCAGACGGGATCTCGCATCCTTTGTTCCGAAGTGCTCGAGCATGTCGATGATCCCGAGCGGGTTCTCATCGAGCTCGTCAGGATCGGAAAGCCAGGAGCATTATATCTCATTACTGTTCCCGACCCTGTCTGCGAAGAGATGCAAAAGCATCTTGCTCCGCCGAGCTATTTCATGAAGCCAAATCATCTTAGAATATTCTCTAGAGAGTCTTTCGGGTCTCTCATAGAACGTTCCGGGCTCGTCATAGAACAGCGGCATTTCTACGGTTTCTTCTGGTCGATGTGGTGGCTCTTGTTCTGGAGTGCTGATGTGTCGTTGGAAAATCCAAGTCATCCTTTGCTCGATCATTGGACGGCGACGTGGACAGCACTTCTCAACACAAAGGACGGAGTCCGAGTCAAAAACGTGTTCGATAGACTTATGCCGAAAAGCCAAGTGATTGTTGCTCGCAAGAGCATGTAGTATGGCGCCTGGGTCCTGCGGGAGCGCTGAGTTCAGCCAAGCTCGATCCGGCGCGCCTGCCTGGCGGGTTTGCATCGTCAAAGCGCCGTCGGCGATTGCGCCAGGTCTGATGGTTTACGCCGGAACGCACTGCCGGATAAGTCTGGGTGCAGTTGGGCAGATCGCGGCCGTTCATTGCTGGTTCGTTGGCGGGGGGAAAAACTCTAGTGTGCCGGCCTTGGCGATGCAGGAGCTGGGATGAGTTCACATGATCGGCACGCTTGTTCGGCGCTCGAGCGCCTGCTGGCGGGCGCGCAGCGGTTCCGGACGGAGGTCTTTCCGCGCGACCGGTCGCTCTACGAGGAGCTGGCGCGGGGCCAGGCGCCGCATACGCTGTTCATCGCGTGCGCCGACAGCCGGGTTTCGCCCGATCTGATCACGCAGGCACGGCCGGGCGAGTTGTTCGTGCTGCGCAACATCGGCAACATCGTGCCGAGCTACGGGGAGATGCTGGGCGGCGTCTCGGCGGTGGTCGAATACGCGGTCTCGGCGCTCGGCGTGACCGACATCGTGGTGTGCGGCCATACCGACTGCGGAGCGATGAAGGCGCTGGCCGATCCCGACGCGGCGCGGCTCGAGGAGATGCCGACGGTGCGGTCGTGGCTGCAGAACGCGGCGGCGGCACGGACAGTCGCGCGCACGCTCGCCGCGCGCGTCCCGGACAGCGGCGTGGATCCGATGCGGCTGCTGATCGAGCAGAACGTGCTGCTGCAGCTCGCGCATCTGCGCACGCATCCCTCGGTCGCGGCCCGCATGGCGGAGGGGCGACTGTTGCTGCACGGGTGGACCTACGACATCGAGAACGGCGAGATCAGGGTGACGGACGAGGCGAGCCGGACCACGATCACGATCGAGCAGGCGCAGCGCCGGCTGGCCGATCACGAATGAAGGCGGCCAGGCTCGCCTGGCTCGCCTGGCTGCTGGCCGCGGGACCCGCCTCGGCCGCCGAAATCAAAGTCGCGACGTGGAATCTCGACTGGTTGACGCTGCGGCAGGCCGGGGATCCGGCACTGCCGGCCGACGTAGGGGGACGCGCGCCGGGTGACTTCGACGTGCTGGCGCGTTACGCGGCGCATCTCGATGCCGACGTGGTCGCGCTCGAGGAGGTCGATGGCGCGGCGCCGGCCGGAAAGCTGTTTCCGGCCACACGCTACCAGGTGCTGATGACCGGGGACGATGTCGTCCAGCGGGTGGGACTGGCGATCCGGGACGGGATCACGGTGGAACGCCATCCGGACGTGACCGCGCTCGACGTCGAGCCGGCGGCGCGGCACCGGCTGCGCAGCGGGCTCGACGTGACGCTGGTCATCGGCGGCGTCGGGTTGCGGGTGCTGGCGGTGCATCTCAAGAGCGGGTGCTGGAGCGCGCGCGAGGAACGCGAAGGACGGCAAGCCTGCGAGGATCTGGACCGGCAGGTGCCGGTGCTGTCGGCGTGGATCGCGGCGCGCCGGACCGAGGGGGTGCCGTTCGTTGTGCTGGGCGACTTCAATCGCCGGCTGGTCGAGGGCGACCGGGTGCTGGCAGCCCTCGATGCGGCGGCGCCGATGACGAGTGCCACCTGGGGGCTGTCGAGCCCGTGCTGGGACGGCGAGGATTTCATCGACCAGATCCTCGCCGGCGGCGCCGCGTCACGCTGGATGGAGCCCGGCAGCCTGCGCGTGCTGACCTACCGCGGCGCCGATCCGTCGCGGAAGGATCACCTCTCGGACCATTGCCCGGTGTCGGTCCGTTTCGCTTGGCCGGCCGGAACCGCGGCCGCCGGCGACCGCTAAACCTTTCCCCCCGACGCGCACGCAAGGAGACGACCCATGGTTGCCAGCCCGCAGAAGATCCGCGTGCGCGAAGGCAGTCCCAACCCGCGGGGTGCGACCTGGACCGGGCTCGGGGTCAATTTCGCGCTGTTCTCGGCCAATGCCACGAAGGTGGAATTGTGCCTGTTCGACGATGAGGGCGAACACGAGATCGCGCGCGTGCCGCTGCCGGAATACACCAACGAGATCTGGCACGGCTTCCTGCCGGACGCGCGTCCGGGCACGATCTACGCTTTTCGCGTGCACGGGCCGTATGAGCCGGCCGAGGGACATCGGTTCAACCCGAACAAGCTGGTGCTCGACCCGTACGCGAAGGCGATCGTGGGACAGCTCGAATGGGGACCGGAGCTGTTCGGCTACACGCTGGGCCACGCGGACGCCGACCTCAGCTACGACGAGCGCGACAGCGCGCACCTGATGCCGAAATGCCGTGTCGTCGATCCCGCGTTCACATGGGGCGACGACAGGCGGCCGAACATTCCGTGGGAGCGCACGGTGATCTACGAGACGCATGTGCGCGGCCACACGATGCGCCATCCGTCGGTGCCCGACGCGCTGCGGGGGACGTATCGCGGCCTGGTCGACCCGGATGTAATCCGGCACATCAAGCGGCTCGGCGTGACCACGATCGAGCTGCTGCCGGTGCACATGTTCCTCGACGACAGCTATTTGGTCGACAAGGGGCTGAAGAACTACTGGGGCTATTCGACGCTGCAATATTTCGCGCCGGCGCGGCGCTACGCGAACGTGCCGGACTTCGCGTTCAGCGAGTTCAAGGAAATGGTGGCGCGCCTGCACGAGGCCAATCTCGAGGTGGTGCTCGACGTGGTCTACAACCACACCGCCGAGGGCAACGAACTCGGCCCGACGCTGTCGTGCAAGGGGATCGACAACGCGAGCTACTACCGGCTGATGCCCGACAATCCGCGCTACTACATCAACGACACCGGGACCGGGAACACGGTCAATCTGAGCCATCCGCGGGTGATCCAGATGGTGACCGACAGCCTGCGCTACTGGGCGAACGAGATGCATGTCGACGGATTCCGGTTCGACCTCGGGACGATCCTGGCGCGCGAGCCGCACGGCTTCGACCAGCAGAGCGGCTTCCTGCGCGCGGTGGGCCAGGATCCGGTGCTGAGCAACCTCAAGATGATCGCCGAGCCCTGGGATTGCGGGCCAGGCGGCTACCAGGTGGGCGGGTTTCCGCCCGGCTGGGCGGAATGGAACGACCGCTACCGCGACGTCGTGCGGTCGTTCTGGAAGGGAGACGGCGAGCTGCTGGCGGATTTCGCGATGCGGTTCGCGGGGAGTGCCGATTTCTTCAACCATCGCGGCCGCCCGGCCTGGTCGAGCGTGAACTTCCTGACGGTGCATGACGGCTTCACGCTCAACGACGTCGTCACCTACAACGACAAGCACAACGAGGCGAACGGCGAGGACAATCGGGACGGGTCGGACAACAACTACTCTTGGAACTGCGGCGTCGAGGGGCCGACCGACGACGCCGAGGTCACGGCCCTGCGCGAGCGGCAGGTCAGGAACATGCTGGCGACGCTGTTCCTGTCGCGGGGGACGCCGATGCTGCTGGCGGGCGACGAATTCGGGCGCACGCAGGGCGGCAACAACAATGCCTACTGCCAGGACAGCGAGATCTCATGGTTCGACTGGGATTTCGGCGGGAAGGGCGAGGCTTTGGTCGGGTTCGTTCGCAAGCTGACGGCGCTGCGAACCAGGGCAGGCGTGCTGCATCGCTCCCGCTGGCTCACCGCGCAATACAACGAGGAGCTCGACATCAAGGACGTCACCTGGCTCGTGCCGACGGGCGAGGAGATGACGACCGAGAACTGGGCCGACGGCAACGCGCGTTGCCTCGGCGTGCTGCTCGACGGCCGCGCGCCGGAGACCGGCATCGTTCGCCGCGGCGAGGATGCGACGATCCTGATCCTGCTCAACGCGCACCACGAGGAGGTCGCCTTCAGGATGCCGAACACGGCGGGCGGCTGGGGCTGGACCTGCGTGATCGACACGAGTGCGGCCGACCATGACGAAGGCGGACAGTTCCGTTTCGACGAGGACTGCCTCGTCGGCGGACGCAGCCTCCTGGTGTTGGAACTCCAGCGAGACGAAAGCTACGCCACCGCCTCCTTCGGCCTGCGCCGAACCTGAAGCCGGGGGTCCGGGGGGACCGGCTCCGGTCCCCCCGGCTTTCCTAGAACAGACTGTCGTCCCCGCCGCCGCCGCTGTCCCAGCCGCTGCCGCCGAACGGATCAGCCCCGCCCTGATCGCCACCCCCGCCCCAGGGGTCGCTGCTGGTGTCGGCTCCGCCGCCGGAGAACGGATCACCGCCGGCGTTGCCGTAGTTGTTCTCGACGATGGTCTCGCCGCCGCCGCCGAGACCGCCACCGTGGCCATCGAACATGTTCATCAGTGCGTCGCCCACGACCATGCCGCCGGCGACGCCGGCTGCGGTCGTCAGCGCGGAGCCGAGGAAGCCGGAACCCTGCCGCTGGAACATGCCGGGCTGGTAGTTCGGTGGATATTGTGGCGGCGGCGGCTGGTATTGTTGCTGGCCGTAGCCGGGCGGGGCCTGCTGCGGGCGCTGGCCGCCACCGAAAAGGCCGCCGAAGAGGCCGCCGCCGCCGCGCGGCGCCTGCTGGGCGGCCGCCTGGGCCTGGCTTACCTCCCATTCGAGGCGCTTGATGCGGTTCTGGGCCTCGGCGAGGGCCGCTTCCTGGACCACCGCCATCTGGGTGATCCGATAGCGCGCCTCTGGATATTGCTCGAACTGCTGGCCGATGTAGCGGTCGGCCTCCGGGTCGAGCGGCGGAAGATTGGGGCGCGTTGCCGGCACACTGCTGCCGAAACCGCTACCGCCCTGCCCGCCGCCGCTCGCGCGCTGGACGAAGCGTGCGATGAGTTCGCGTTCCTCGTTGGTCATGATCTGCTCCGCCTGTTCAACGGCTTGGCGATCCGCCGCCCGAGGAAGGTGGCGTCATTCGGGTTGCCGTTCAAGAAATCGCTGTTTGCGGTCCAGGAGCATGCGTGCGGTCCGGCATGAGACGCGGCCATTCGATCATCGGGCACCGGTTGACGACGACCGCGAGGCCGGCGGCGCGCGCGCGTCCGGCGGCGTCCAGGTCGATCACCCCGAGCTGCATCCAGATCGCGCGCGCGCCCAGCCGGATGGCGTCGTCGACGATCGGACCGACATGGGCGCTGGCGCGGAAGATGTCGACGAGATCGAGCGGCGCAGCGCGATCGAGATCGGCCGCGACGGCGAGCCCCTCGATCGTGAGGCCGGCATGCGCGGGATTGACCGGGACGACCGGGAGGCCATGGGCGCAAAAGAAGCGGACGGCGGCGTTCGAGGCACGGTCCGGCCGGGGCGAGGCGCCGACGATCGCGACGCGGCGCGTGGCCGCGAGCACGGCGCGAACCTGATCGTCGTCGAGACCGTCGATGGCCATGCGCCGCCTCTCGATCAGGGCGCGCTGACCTCGCTCAGGAGACGTCCGGTGACGGCGTCGACGGTGAAATCGACGACCGTTCCGTGATGGGCTCCGGTCCCGACCCAGCGGCTGTGGACGAGATTTAGGGTGGCGACGGCGCTGTAGCCAGCCTCGATCAGCATCGATTGGATCTGCAGGCGGTCCGGCGCCAGGGCAGGCGCGGGCGGCGCCGCATGGGCGGCGGCGGGAAGAGCGAGGGCGACGCAGGCCGCGAGCACCCGGACAAGAAACATCGATCGTCATCCTCGGAGCCGGCGGGCGAGATGGACAGTTTCGATGGGAAAGGTTAATTTTCTACCAACAGCCGCCGCCATTCTACCTGGCCGAGCCGGAGATCATGCCGAACCAGCTCAACATCAAGACCGAGGAGGCGCATCGGCTTGCCGCCTCCCTGGCACGGATGACCGGCGAAAGCCTGACCACCGCGGTGACGGAGGCGCTGAAGGAGCGGCTGGACCGCGAGCAGCACAAGCGCGACAGCGCGCTGCTCAAGGCGCGGCTGCTCCATATCGCGGCCGAGATCAGGGCCAGTCTGCGGCGGGGGGGCTACCGCGACGCGTTCTACGACGAGCGGGGGTTGCCGCGTTGAGGCGGTTCGCGTGGTGATCGACGGGTCGGCGATGATGGCGATGATCCTCGACCCGCGGGAGGCCGAGCCGTTGCTGGATGCGCTGGTCGGCGATCCGGTGCGCCGGATGTCGGCGGCGACCTGGCTCGAGGTCGCGATCGTGATCGAGGAGCGTGGCGGCCGCATCGCGGCGCTGCGGTTCGACGAATTCGTCCGTGCCGCCGGGATCGAGATCGTGCCGGTGACGGCTGACCAGGTGAGCATCGCGCGCACCGCCTGGCGCCATTTCGGGGCGACCCGGCACAGCGTCAGGCTGAATTACGGCGACTGCCTGGCCTACGCGCTGGCGAAGACCACCGGCGATTCGCTGCTGTTCAGCGGCGTCGCCTTCTCGCGAACGGACATCGAACCGGCGGTCGCCTAGACCGCCAGGACTGGAGAGAATCGAATGGCGAAGTGGGTCTACAGCTTCGGCGCGGGACGCAACGAGGGCCGCGCGGAGATGCGCGACCTGCTGGGCGGCAAGGGTGCCAATCTCGCGGAGATGGCGAGCATCGGGCTGCCGGTGCCGCCGGGCTTCACGATCACGACCGAGGTCTGCTCCGCGTTCTACAAGAACGGCCGGGAATATCCGGACGCGCTGCAGGCGCAGGTGGACGCGGCACTCGCGCATGTCGAGGCTTCGGTGGAACTGCGCTTCGGTGACAAGACGCGGCCGCTGCTGGTCTCGGTGCGCTCGGGCGCGCGCGTGTCGATGCCGGGGATGATGGATACCGTGCTCAATCTCGGCCTGAACGACGAGACCGTGCGCGGCCTCGCCGAGAGCGCGTCCGATCCGCGCTTCGCCTGGGACAGCTACCGGCGGTTCGTGCAGATGTACGGCTCGGTGGTGCTGGGCGTCGACCATCACCGGTTCGAGGAGGTGATCGAGGAGGCGAAGCTCGATGGCGGCCAGACGCTGGACACCGAGATGTCGGCGGCCGACTGGGAACGCGTGGTGGAGGAATACAAGCGGCTCGTCGAGCAGGAGACCGGGCAGCCGTTTCCGCAGGCGCCACGCGCGCAGCTCTGGGGTGCGATCGGCGCGGTGTTCGGATCATGGATGAACCCGCGCGCGAACACCTATCGCCGGCTGCACGACATCCCGGCCGACTGGGGCACGGCGGTCAACGTGCAGGCGATGGTGTTCGGCAACATGGGCGAAGGGAGCGCCACGGGGGTCTGCTTCACCCGCAACCCGTCGACGGGCGAGAACCTGTTCTACGGCGAATTCCTGGTCAATGCGCAGGGCGAGGACGTCGTCGCGGGGATACGCACGCCGCAGCCGATGTCGCAGCATGGCGCGAAACCGGGCGAGACGCCGATGGAGCAGGTGCTGCCGGAGGCCTATGCGGAGCTCACGCATGTGCGCGAGACGCTCGAGCGTCACTACAAGGACATGCAGGACATCGAGTTCACGGTGCAGCAGAACAAGCTCTACATGCTGCAGACGCGATCGGGGAAGCGGACGGCGGCGGCCAGCCTGCGGATCGCGGTCGACATGGCCAATGACGGGCTGATCGACCGGCGCGAGGCGGTCGGCCGGGTGAGTGCGGCGGCCCTCGACCAGCTTCTGCATCCCACGCTCGATCCGGACGCGCCACGGACGCTGCTGTCGAAGGGGCTGCCGGCGAGCCCGGGCGCCGCGTGCGGAACGATCGTGTTCTCGGCCGACGAGGCGGAGAAGCGGGCGTCGAACGGCGAGACGGTGATCCTGGTGCGCGCGGAGACGAGCCCCGAGGACATCCACGGCATGCATGCCGCCCGCGGCGTGCTGACGACACGCGGCGGCATGACGAGCCACGCCGCCGTGGTGGCGCGCGGCATGGGCCGGCCGTGTGTCGCCGGCGCCGGCGGGATCAACGTCGACGAGCGGTCGCGGACGATCTCCTCGGGTGGTGTCACGCTGCGGGAAGGCGACACGATCACGCTCGACGGCTCGACGGGCGAGGTGTTCGTGGGTGAGGTGCGGACGGTCGAGCCGGCCTTGTCGGGCGAATTCTCCGAGCTGATGGGCTGGGCCGACGAGATCAGGCGCATGGGGGTTCGCGCCAACGCCGAGACGCCGCTCGACGCGGAGACAGCCCGCCGCTTCGGCGCCGAGGGGATCGGGCTGTGCCGCACCGAGCACATGTTCTTCGATCCGGCCCGGATCGGCGCGATGCGCCAGATGATCATGTCCGACAACGAGGCGGGCCGCCGGACGGCACTGGCCAAGCTGCTGCCGTTCCAGCGGCAGGACTTCATCGACCTGTTCCGGATCATGGCGGGGCTGCCGGTGACGATCCGGCTGCTCGATCCGCCACTGCACGAATTCCTGCCACGCAGCGAGACGGAGATCGAGGAGGTGGCGCGGGGGCTGGGGGTGAGCGCCGAGGTGATCAGGCGGCGCGGCTCGGAACTCACCGAGACCAACCCGATGCTCGGTCATCGCGGCTGCCGGCTCGGGATCACCTATCCCGAGATCTACGAGATGCAGGTGCGCGCGATCTTCGAGGGCGCGCTCGCGATCGAGAAGGAGACCGGGGACAGCGTGGTGCCGGAGATCATGATCCCGCTGGTCGGCACGCCGCGCGAACTCGAAGTGACGCGCGCGCTGGTCGACCGGGTGGCGAGCGAGGTGCTGGCCGGCTCGGACCTCGAATACAGGGTCGGCACGATGATCGAGCTGCCGAGGGCGGCACTGCTCGCCCACAAGATCGCGGAGCCCGCCGACTTCTTCTCGTTCGGCACCAACGATCTGACGCAGACGGTGTTCGGCTTCTCGCGCGACGACGCGGGCAAGTTCCTGCCGCACTATGTCGAGGCCGGCATCCTGCCGAAAGATCCGTTCGTGTCGCTCGATCAGGAGGGTGTCGGCGAACTTGTCCGCATGGCGTCAGAGAAGGGGCGCGGGGTGAAGAACACGCTCAAGCTCGGGATCTGCGGCGAACATGGCGGCGACCCGGCGTCGATCAGTTTCTGCGAGACGCTCGGTCTGGACTATGTGTCGTGCTCGCCGTTCCGGGTGCCGATCGCGCGGCTGGCGGCGGCGCAGGCGGTGCTGCGCGCGGGCGCCGACCGCACCGCCTGATCGGGTGGGCGAGGCTCAGCGCGGCGACAGGACCATGATCATCTGGCGGTTTTCCATCCGCGGCATCTGCTCGACCTTGGTCCGCTCGTCCATGTCGGTGCGGATGCGCTCGAGGACCTTCACGCCGAGGTCCTGGTGGGCCATTTCGCGGCCGCGGAAGCGGAGCGTCACCTTGACCTTGTCGCCTTCCTCGATGAAGGAGCGCATGGCGCGCAGCTTCACCTGGTAGTCGTTCTCGTCGATGTTGGGCCGGACCTTCACTTCCTTGATCTCGATGACTTTCTGCTTCTTGCGAGCCTCGTTCTTCTTTTTCTGCTGCTCGTACTTGAACTTGCCGTAATCGAGGATCTTGACGACCGGCGGTTCCGCGTTCGGGCTGATCTCGAGCAGGTCGAGGCCCACGGAAAAAGCGCGGAGCAGCGCGTCGCGCGCGCTCATCACGCCTTGCATCTCGCCCTCCTCGTCGATCAGGCGAACCTGGGGAACCCGGATGTCCTCGTTGACGCGCGGTCCATCGCGCGTCGGTGCTGCCTGCATGGGCGGTCTGGCGATTGTCGTCTCCTATCGAAGTTGCGGTATCAGATCGGTCGCGAGGTCGGGCCGCGCGCGATCTGACCTGACAACATGCTCGCGCGGGGCGCGGCGATCAAGCCGGGCGCCCGACGCGCGGGGCGAGCAGCTCGCCATAGACCGCGAGCGTCGCCGCCTGCATCCGGGCGGTGCTGAAGCGTTCGAGCACGGCGGCCCGGGCGTGGGCACCGAAGGCCGCGAGCGTCTCGGGCGGCAGGGCGAGGCCGGCGTCGATGGCGTCCGCGAGTGCCGCCGCATCGCCCGGCGGGATTCGCCAGCCGCTGATGCCGTGCTCGACCGTCTCCACCGCGCCGCCATGATCGGCCACGATCACGAGGCGCTGCATCGCCTGTGCCTCGACGACGACCCGTCCGAACGGTTCCGGTCGAAGCGAGGGCGCGACGACGATGTCGGCGAGCGCATAGGCGGCCGGCATGTCGCTGCAATGGCCGGCGAAGCGCAGCCTCTCCGCCACGCCGAGTTCGGCCGCGCGTGCACACAGGTCGCGCACGAGCCGGTTGCCGGCGGCGGCGCCGGTGAAGACGGCGACGATTTCGCGATGCTCGATCAGGGCGAGTGCCTCGAGCAGCAGCGCCTGGCCCTTCCACGACGAGATGCGTCCGGGCAGCAGCACGACCCGAGCGCCGTCGTGGATGCGCCAGGCATGGGCGAGCTTGTGCAGGCGGTCGCCGTTGATGCGGGCTGGATCGAACATGGCGGGATCGGCGCCGCGATGGATGACGCGAAGCCGGTCCGGTCCGACGCCATAATCGGCGGCGACTCGCCGGGCGACGAACTCGCTGATCGCGATCACCCGCTCGCCCTTGGCCATCACCCCGTTGTAGGCGCGCTTGCCGGGCAGGTTCTCAGCGTAGACGCCGTGCCAGGTGGTCAGGAAGGGCGTGCCAGTGCGCCTGGCGGCGAGGAACGCCGACCAGGCCGGCGCGCGCGACCGCGCATGGACCAGATCGACCCGCTCGCGCTCGATCAGCCGGCGCAGACGTCGCGCATTGATCAGGATGTCGAGCGGGTCCTTGGTCAGCAGCGGAATGGTGACGTGCCGGCCGCCGGCACGCTCGACCGCGGCCACCAGGCGGCCGCCCGCGCTGGCGACGAGGGCGGTCCCGCCCGCCTCGGAGACCGCCTGCGTCATCTCGACCGTTCCGCGCTCGACGCCGCCCTCGTCGAGAGCCGGCAGCACCTGCAGGATGACGCTGCCCGAGGGCGGACGAAGGGCGGACGGCTGGTGCATGGACGGTCAATAGGACCATTGTCGCGGCCGGCCCGGCCGGCCATGCACCGACAACCACCGCGACAGGACGCAAGGATGGAATTGACCGATCGCGGCGACGGGATCCGTCTCGCCTGGACGCTGACGCAAGGCTCGACGCCCACGGTCGTCTTCCTGCCCGGCTTCGCCGGCGACATGACCGGCGACAAGGCGACGCATCTGGGATTGTATCTCGCGGCGCGCGGCTCGGCCTATCTCAGGCTCGACTATTCCGGTCATGGACGATCGGAGGGACGGTTCGAGGACGGCACCATCAGCCGATGGTGCCTCGATGCGCGGACGATCATCGAGGCACAGACGTCGGGACCGATCATCCTGGTGGGCTCGTCGATGGGCGGCTGGATCGCGATGCTGCTGGCGATGGGCGATCGCCGGGTGGTGGGCGTGGTGACGATCGCGCTGGCCGCCGACTTCACCGAGCGCAGCTTCTGGGGCCGTTTCAGCCCGGAGATGCGACGCCAGCTGATGCGTCAGGGCTCGGTGACGGTGCGGACCTGGTTCGCCGAGCGCCTGCTGATCACGCGCGACTTCATCGAGGACGGCAGGCGGAACCTGCTGCTCGAGGGTCCGATCGAGATCGCCTGTCCGGTGCGGCTGCTGCACGGCCAGCGCGACGCGGACGTGCCGTGGCAGATCTCGGTGGACGCGGCGGGACTGCTCGAGGCCGAGGATGTGCGCGTGATCCTGACCAAGGACGGCGATCATGGGCTGTCACGGATGTCCGACATCGAGGTCCTGGTGGTCTCGGTCGAGGACCTGCTCAGACGCCACGATGGCGGCTAGGCCCTCCCGGTAGGTGGGACGAAGCCATTTGCGTTCGAGCCGTTGCTGGGTGAGCACGCTTCGAACCCGGCGATGGTCGGACCAGAACGACCGAGCCATCGCCGACATCGTGGGCCAGGCCTCCTCGAGGGTCCGTTCGGCGGGAGGGGGCAGGCCCAGCAGGGCGGCGGCATGGGCGATCACGTCGGCACTTTCGGCCGGTTCGTCGTCGCTGAAATTGAGCACGCGCGGGCTGGTGCCGGGAACGGCGGTGGCGATCGCGGCCAGCGTCCCGCCGGCGATGTCGTCGCGATGGATCCGGCCGAAGGCGTGGCCGGGCGCGCGGATCGGCCGCGCGTTGCCCGCGCGTACATCGTCGAGCACCGAGCGTCCGGGCCCATAAATGCCGGCGAGCCGGATGAGGTCGATCGCGCGCCCGTTGGTGGCGAAGGCGGACCAGGCGGCCTCGGCGCCGATCCGCCGCGCGGCCCGGGGCGAGGCCGGGTCGGGCTCGGTGGTCTCGTCGACCCAGCCGCCGCCACGATCGCCGTAGATGCCGGTGGTGGACAGGTAGCCGATCCAGCGCAGGGCCGGGGCGCGCGCGATCGCGCCGGCATGGCGCGCGAGCACGGGATCGCCGTCGTCGCCGGGTGGGGCGGTTGCCACGATATGCGTCGCCGCCGCGATCGCGCCATCGGCCGCGTCGAACGCAACCAGCTCGAATGGCGATCGCCCGGGCAAGGCATCGCGGGTCGTGCCGGCGACCTCCCAGCCGAGGGCGCGGGCCGCCTCGCCGATGGCGCGGCCCGAATAGCCGAAGCCGAAGATCAGCAGCCGGTTCATGGATGTGCGCCACACGGTGATGTAGGCTCGGGTCGATGAGTGCGGACCCGCCCGACCAGGTCATCCCGCTGCCGCCGGTGCCGCCGCGCATCGACGACAGCAGCGACTACGACACGTGCCTCGGCATGCTGCCGAACGATCCGGCGGGTGCGGCCTCGTTCGCCGACTCTTGGCGGGCGCGCGGCGGCGGCGACGGCGCGCTGCACTGCCGGGCGCTGGCGACGATCGCGCTCGGCGATCCCGCCCTGGGTGCGGCGAAACTCGACACGCTGTCGGGGGCCAGCCAGGGACCGGTCGCCACGCGCGCCTCGATCGCCGGACAGGCGGCACAGGCCTGGCTGATGGCGGGCGACGCCGCGCACGCGCTGGCGTCCGCCGACATGGCTCTCGGCCTGTACGGCGACGACCCTGACCTGCTGATGACCCACGCGACGGCGGCCGCGCAATTGTCGCAAGGCGACGTGGCGGTGGGCGATCTCGATCGGGTGCTCGCGCTGGATCCGACACGCGAGGACGCGCTGGTGCTGCGCGCGACGGCGCACCGTGCGTCCGGCGCCTTCGACCTGGCGGCGGCGGATATCGCCGCCGCGCTGGCGATCGATCCCGACGACCCGGACGCGCTGCTCGAGCGTGGACTGGTCCGTCAGCACCACGGCGATCTCGATGGCGCGCGGCAGGATTGGGAGCGGACGATGTCGATGGCGCCCGACACGCCGGCCGCCGATCTCGCGCAGCAGAACATGGCGCTGCTGGAGGCTGGACCGGACACGCGATAGTTCAAGCGGGAGGTCACGCGGCGGGTCAGAAATCGAGATCGGGGTAGTGCGCCGGCGGCGCGATGCCCGACACGCGGTCGGCGAGGACGGCGCGAAAGCAGGGCCGGGACTTCATGCGCGCATACCAGTCCTTGGCCTGCGGCGAGAGGGTCCAGTCGAGATCGCCGATGAAGTCGAGCGACGAGAGGTGGGCGGCGGCGGCGAAGTCGGCGAGCGACAGCGAGGGACCGGCGAGCCATTTGCGCGTCTCGGCGAGCCAGCCGAGATACTCCATGTGGAATTTGAGGTTGGCGTAGCCGGCGCGGAGCGCGGCCGCGTCCGGCTCGCCGCGTCCCATCAGGCGCTTCATGTGCTTCTCGCCGAGCAGGTTGCGCGTTACCTCGTGGTGGAACTTGCCGTCGAACCAGGCGACGAGGCGGCGGATCTCGACGCGTTCGGCGAAGGTGCGGCCGAGCAGGGGCCCATCGGGATAGGCTTCCTCGAGATACTCGCAGATCACCGCCGAGTCGGGCACGACGAGCCCGTTGTCCTCGACGAGGACCGGGACCTGCCCGGCCGGGTTGATCTCGAGGAACTCGACGCGGCGCTCCCAGACGCGCTCGATCTTGGGCTCGAAGGGAAGGCGCTTCTCGTTGAGAACGAGCCGGACCTTGCGGGCGAACGGCGAGAGAGGGAGATGGTGAAGGATCCGCATCGCGGGCTTATCGCATCCGCGTCGGCGGCCGCCAATCGGGCCGGCTCGAAAGGTGCGGCGCATGCAGTTGACGCGCGGGGCCGCGCATGGATACGCCGAAGCGTGACGAACGCTGCAGACCCGAAATCAACCCTCCGAGTCCCCACGATGAAGCCCATCCCCGGGCTCAAGATCAGGGGCCGGTCGTTCATGGCGCTCGTCCTGACGCCCGAGGCGCCGTTGGCGGACTGGCTCGTGGGACTGGACGCCGAACGGGCGCGTGCCAGCAATTTCTTCGCCGATCGGCCGGTGGTGCTCGATCTGGGCTTGCTCGGCGAGGACGAGGCGATCGTCGGGCTGGCGGACGAACTCGCGCGACGCGGCATTCGCCTGATCGCCACCGAGAACGCCCATGCGGAGTCGGGCGCGCTGCCGGCGCCGCTCGCCGGCGGACGGGCGACCGGCGACCTCGCGGTGCCCGATGCGGACGACGTGCCGACGCCGGCCCGCTCGCTGATCCTGGACGCGACCGTCCGCTCGGGTCAGCAGATCGTTCATCCCGAGGGCGACGTCGTGATCATCGGCGGCGTGGCGTCGGGCGCGGAAGTCATGGCGGGCGGGTCGATCCATGTCTACGGGGCGCTGCGCGGCAGGGCCGTCGCCGGCTTCGGCGGCAATCCGGACGCCCGGATCATCTGCCGCCGGCTGCATGCCGAACTGCTGGCGATCGACGGCTTCTACACGACCGCCGACGACATGGAACCGGGCCTGGTGGGTGCGGCCGCGATGGCGCGCCTCGAGGGCGAGCTGCTGACGATCACAGGTCTCGAATGAGGGGGTGCTGATGTCCAAGGTCATCGTCGTGACGTCCGGCAAGGGCGGCGTCGGCAAGACGACGTCGACCGCGTCCCTCGGGGCGGCGCTGGCACAGACCGGCAAGAACGTCGTGGTGATCGATTTCGACGTCGGACTGCGCAATCTCGACCTGGTGATGGGTGCCGAGCGGCGGGTGGTGTTCGACCTGATCAACGTCACGCAGGGCGACGCCAAGCTCAACCAGGCGCTGATCCGCGACAAGCGCTGCGACACGCTGTCGCTGCTGCCGGCATCGCAGACGCGCGACAAGGATGCGCTGACGCAGGAGGGCGTCGCGAAGGTGATCGCCGAGTGCCGGGAGAAGTTCGACTGGGTGATCTGCGACAGTCCGGCCGGGATCGAGAAGGGCGCACAGCTCGCGATGTACGAGGCGGACGCGGCGGTGGTAGTGACCAACCCGGAAGTGTCGTCGGTGCGCGACAGCGACCGCATCATCGGCCTGCTCGACAGCAAGACCAAGCGTGCCGAGACCGGCGACCGGATGGAGAAGCACCTGCTCCTGACGCGCTACGACGCGAGCCGGGCCGCGCGCGGCGAGATGCTTCGGGTCGAGGACGTGCTCGAGATCCTGAGCATTCCGCTGCTGGGGATCATTCCGGAGAGCGAGGAGGTGCTGCGCGCGTCCAATCTCGGTTCGCCGGTGACGCTGGCCTCGCCGCAGAGCCCGCCGGCGCGGGCCTATGCGGAGGCTGCCCGCCGGCTGGCCGGGGAGACGCTCGAAGTGACGGTGCCGACCGACAAGAAGAGCCTGATCGGACGTCTGTTCGGGCGGAGGGTGGCATGAACTTCCTGTCGCTCTTCAAATCCCGTCAATCGGCGCCGATCGCACGCGACCGGCTGCAGATCCTGCTCGCGCATGAGCGGGTCGCGGACGGACGCAGCGACCTGATCGCGGTGCTGCAGGAGGAGATCCTGGCGGTGATCACGCGCCACATCGCGGTCGATCGCGAGAAGGTGCAGATCAAGCTCGATCGCGAGCGCGGCGTCTCGACGCTCGAGATCGATATCGAGATGCCGATGGAGCCCGGAGCCATGAAGGGCGGGACGCTCAAGCTGTCCTGACGCGGGGACGCGTCCGCGATTTCACTCCGCCGGTCGATGCTCTAGGCTCACCACATGGACACAGACCTCCACACGACCGCGCTCGCCATCGATTTCGCCAGCGACAACGTCGCCGGCGTCTCGCCGGAAATCCTCGAGGCGATGCGCGCGGCCGGAATGGGCACGGCATCGTCGTACGGGGCGGACCAAGCGACCGAGCGGCTCGAGCGGATGCTGGCCGATGTCTTCGAGAAGGAATGCGCGGTATTTCCGGTCTCGAGCGGGACGGCCGCCAATGCGATCGCGCTCGCCGCGGTGACGCCGTCGTTCCGGGCGGTCGGTTGCACCGATTGCGCGCATATCCTGACCAGCGAATGCGGCGCACCGGAATTCTATACCGGGGGTGCGAAGATGATACCGCTCCGGACGTCCTCGGGATTCCTCGACCCGGAGGCGCTCGAGGCGGCGTTCGCGGATGGCGTGTCGCACGGGGTGCACCAGAGCCACATCGCGTCGATCAGCCTGACGCAGGCGACCGAGTGGGGGACGGTCTACGGGGTCGAACAGATCGCCGCCCTCGCCGACATCGCGCACCGCAACGGCGCGGTCGTGCACATGGACGGGGCGCGGTTCGGCAACGCGCTGGTGACGCTCGGCGTCGGCGCGGCCGACGCGACCTGGCGCGCGGGTATCGACATGCTGTCGTTCGGAGCGACCAAGAACGGCGCGATCGCGGCCGAGGCGATCGTCGTCTTCCGCCCTGCCCTCGCCCATGGCATCGCCGAGCGGCGCAAGCAGTCGGGCCATCTGCTGTCAAAGCAGCGGTTCCTGAGCGCGCAACTCGTGGGCTATCTCGACGACGATCTGTGGCTGCGCAATGCCGCGCATGCGAACGAGGCCGCGCGCCGATTGAGCGCGGGTCTCGCGGCGCTGCCGGGGGTGGAACTCGCGCACCGGGTCGAAGCCAACGAGATCTTCGTCAGGCTTCCCGCGACGATGGCAGCCGGGCTCGAGCGGGCTGGGATCGGATTCTATCGCTGGGCCTCGGAGGGACCGCACGTGCTGGCGCGGCTGGTGACCTCGTTCATGACGCCGTTCGCGCATGTCGAGGCGACGCTCGACGCGGCGGCGCGCCTGGCGACGTAGGACGCGCCGCCTCGCAAGAGTGTGACCGGGTCCGGTCTTGCCGCCCGTGGGGCGACGGCGGCAGGTTCGACGCCAACGAACAACAAACGGGAACGTCCATGCGCGAGGGATCCAGCCGCCGTCCGCTCGAGTTGCGCCGACGCGGTCTCCTATGTTCGGCCGCCGGCATCGGTTCGGCCGCTCTGCTCGGCCGCCCGGGCGAAAGCCGGGCTGCCGATCTCAGAAGCGGACCGGGCGATCCCGAAATCGCCGATTTCGTCCGGCAGGAATTCCTGCACGCATGGAACGGCTACAAGAAGTTCGCTTTCGGACACGACCAGGTGTTGCCGGTCTCGGGCACCCACCAGGAATTCTTCGTTCCGGGCTCGCCGATCGGCCTGTCGATCATCGAGGCCCTCGACACGCTCTATGTCATGGGACTCGACGACGACCTTCAGCTCGGTCTCGACTGGATCTACAAGAACCTCAATTTCAACATCGACGGAGACTTCCATGTCTTCGAGGTGATCATCCGCGTTCTTGGCGGCCTGCTCGCGGGTTTCCTCGCGGTGGGCGACGAGCGCCTGCTGGCACTCGCCAAGGATTGCGCGGACCGGCTGCTGCCGGCCTTCACCAAGTCGCCGACCGGGCTCCCATACCAGTATGTCAACTTCGCGACCGGCGCGGTGTCGGGTCCGACGCCGCCGCTTGCCGAAGTCGGCACCAACATCCTCGAGTTCGGCGTGCTGTCGACGCTGACCGGCGATCCCAGGTATTTCAACCTCTCGAAACAGGCGTATCGGGTCGCGATCGGACAGCGTTCCTCGCTCAACCTGCTGGCGACCACGATCAATGTCGAGACCGGCCGGTTCGTCGACACCGAGGATCAGGCTCCCAATCCGCCGGTCGACTCGTTCTATGAATATCTGTGGGGCGGTTACGCGCTGTTCGGCGACACCGAGTGCCGCGACTGGTACCGGATGCTCAACGCGGCTCTCTCGAAGCATCTGCTCGAAACCTACAACGGCATGACGTGGTACAAGCAGGTCGACTATCGGACCGGTGCATTGCTCGGGCGAAGCCAATCGGAACTGGCATCGTTCTGGGCGGAGCTGGTGGCGGCCGGCGGCAATGTCGGGATCGGCCAGTCCTACTACAAATCGTGGACCGCGGTGCTCGACAAGTATCCGGTGCTTCCGGAGGGGATCGACTACACGAATTTGACCGCGACCACGCCGAGCAACCAGTTCCGGCCGGAATACCTGAACTCGTCCTTCGACCTGTTCTGGCAGACCGGCAGCGGGTTCTACGAGTTCACCGCGATCCAGGACTTCCTCGGCTTCGTCGTGAACGCGCGCGTGCCGAACGGCTATACCATCATCGACGATGTCACGACCAAGCCGATGACGCTCGGCGATTTGTTCCCGGCCTACGGCTTCGCCGAGAACTTCAAATACATCTATCTGATCTTCGCGCGCACGAACCGGTTCGATACGAGCAACTTCTACCTCTCGACGGAGGGAAAGATCCTGAAGGGGCTGGTCCGGGCCTGACGGACCCTGTCCATCGCGCCGAGCAATGCGGCGCCTGCCAGCATCGGTGCGGCGGCCGCGGCGAGAGTGGCGCCGGCGATGCCGGTCGCGACCGTGCCGAGAAAAATGTCGCGCTGGCGACTGGTCCAGAACTCGGTCATCGTCGGTTTGACACGACCCGTGAACCGGCCGTCGACGCCGGGGTCGCCGGCGACGGGATCGAAAAGATTGCCGTCGGGATGGGCAACCTCCTTGTCCTCGAGCTGGCCCTCCCACATCCGGGCGGCAAGACGATCGGCGAGATGCGGCGACAGACGCTGTGCCGCTCCCATCCCTGCGACCGACCGCCCGACCCAGATCTCGCGCCGCTTGTGCTCGGCCGCGAACAGGATCGCCTCTGCGCACAGGCGCGGGTCGAACACCGGATCGGGCGCATATTGGGCGCGGCCGGTGTGGTTGCGCGCCCAGTCGAACTGGGGCGTGTTGACGGCCGGCAGGTAGATCACGCACAGGTCGATCGCGATCCGGTCATGGATCAGTTCGGCCCGCAGGCTGTCGGTGAAGCCGCGGACGGCGGCCTTGGCACCGCAATAGGCGGATTGAAGGGGAGCGGACCGGAAGCCGAGACCCGAGCTGATCTGGATGATGCGGCCGCGGTTGCGCGGGGTCATCAGGCGGAGGGCAGCGAGGGTGCCGTGAACCTGACCGAGATAGGTGACGTCGGTGACGCGCCGGTATTCGTCCGGCGCGATGTCGCGCGCGGGTGCCACGACCGTCGCCATCGCGCTGTTGACCCAGCATTGGATCGGACCGAGCTCGGTCTCGATCCGGTCGGCGGCAAGGCCGACCGCGGGGGCGTCCGCCACGTCGGCGGAAACGCCGAACGCGGAGACGCCCATCGCGCGCAACTCGGATTCGGTGCTTCGCAGACGCTCCTCGTCACGCGCGATGATGCCGACCGACCATCCGCGCCGGGCGAAAAGCTGCGCCGCGGCCCGCCCGATCCCGACCGTGCCACCCGTCACGACTGCGACTGCCATCGTCATCCTCCACGATGGGGAAGATGTGCGTCGTCCGCCGGTTTTGGAAACCGCCGCATTCGAAATGTGAGCAGGTCCGGTGGCATCCGCCTCCGGCGGGGTCGCGAACGCTCAGGCGGCGTGGCGCCCCAACGAGAGGGCGCCCTTGAGGTTCTCGAACGACGTCTCGATGTCGGCGACGATGGCAGCGCGAGCGGCCACCGGATCGCGGACGCGCAGTGCATCGAGCAGGCGCTCGTGCGGATGGTCGGACGGGATCGGGTTGGCGAACGATTCGAGCAGGGCGTTGAGTGGTCCGAAGCGGACTTCGAGCGCATCGATCATCTTGATCAGCGTCGGCCGGTTGGAGCGGGCGAGGATCTCGCGATGAAACGCGTCGTTCCGGATGAGGGCTTCGGCCTCGTCCCCGGCGGCGACCGCTTCGCGCAGGCTGGCCTGGATGTTTTCGAGGATTTCGACCTGCTGGCCTGTCGCGCGCTCGGCGACGACCGCGGCGGCGCGGCCCTCGAGATCGATCCGGAGTTCCTTCAGTTCGGCGAGATCCTCGGCGCCGAGCGTCGGCACGAGGACCGAATTGCGCTCGTCGAGGCCGAGCGCCTGCTCGGAGACCAGACGAAGCAGCGCCTCCCGGACCGGGGTGGCACTGAGGCCTAGCTTGGCCGCGAGCGGCCGCAAGATCAGACGCTGCCCGGGCCTGAACTCACCCGAGCGAAGCGCCACGCGAATGGCTTGATAGGCGCGCTGGCTGAGCCGCTCGGCGCTGGCCTCGGACGGCAATGTTGTCACGTCGGATTGAACGAGCACGTGCCTACCTCTCGTCGATGGGGAGCTTGGAAGCCGATGTCCGCCGTCGCTGGCGCTTTGTGATGACGGCCTCTTTCATAACATTATCGTTACCGCGGACGCCAAGGATTAACTGCCGGAAATCATCAAAACATCACGTCTTTTCAGTGATCTAGCAGCGGCGTGTGCCGCTTTAAACGACGATGCCAGTACGCCGATACTTTGTTTGTTTTCTGGACGGCGGTCAGGCCACGTCCTCGAGCGTCATCGCCTGGCGCGACAGAAGGTCGCGGTAGGGGCCTTCCTCGCGTTCCAGCATGCTCGGCGGCCCGTCCTGGAGGATGCGGCCGGACTGCATCACCACGATCCGGTCGAAGTTGCGCAGCGTCGACAGCCGGTGGGCGACCGCGATCACGCTGCGTCCGACCATGAGCCGGTCGAGGGCTTCCTGGACCCGCTGCTCGCTCTCGCTGTCGAGCGCGCTGGTGGCCTCGTCGAGCAGCAGGATCGGCGCGTTGCGAAGGAAGGCGCGCGCGATGGCGATCCGCTGGCGCTGGCCGCCGGACAGCTTGACGCCGCGATCCCCCACCTCGGTGTCGAAGCCTTCGGGCATCGCCTCAATGAAGTCACGGCAGCCGGCGGCGTCGGCGGCGGCGACGACCTCGTCGTCGGTCGCCTCCGGCTTGCCGTAGCGGATGTTCTCGAGCACGGAGCGGTGGAACAGCGAGACATCCTGGGGCACGACGGAGATGGCGCCACGGAGTGCCGCGTCGGTGAGCCGGCGAATGTCGGTGCCGTCGAGCAGCAGTTCGCCGCCCTGGATGAAGCGGAGACGCTGGAGCAGGGCGAGCACGGTCGTCTTGCCCGATCCGGACCGGCCGACGAGCCCGATGCGCTGGCCCGGTTCGACGGCGAGATGGAAGTCGTCGAGGACCTTGTCGCTCCCCGGATAGGCGTAGCTGACGCCCCGGAACTCCACCGCGCCGCGCGCGGGCGCGGGGAAGGTGGTGGCGTCGGGCTGGTCGGGCATGTCGTGCGGCAGCAGCAGCGTGCCGAGCGCTTCGGAGAGCCGGGCGATGTGCTGGATGGTCTCCACCAGGGCGACGGCGAGATCGCGGGTGCCGTGCAGGATGGTGAAGCCGAGGCTGGTGATCATGACGATGTCGCCAGTGGTGACCTGGTGGCCGATCCACAGGATGACGGAGACGACGAGGAGGGCCGCGGTCAGCAGCGCGGTCATGAAGGCGTGCAGGAGGCGCAGCTTCTCGAGGTAGCGCAGCGAGCGGGTGCGGGTGGCCATCTCGCCGCGAAGCCGGCGCGAGAAGCGCAGCCGTTCGCGCCTCCCGGCGCCGAAGGCGCGCACGAGCGGCATGTTGTTGATGACGTCGAGCAGCTCGCCATCGACGCGGGCGGCATCCGCCGCGTAGGCGTGATGCAGCACGCGGCCCGCGGCGGCGAGGCGGAACAGCAGGACCGACATCGCGACCGACAGCACGACGAGGCCAAGCGCCATCCACCACCGGACGCCCGCCATGTAGCCGATCGAGATGATGACGGCGAGGGTGGGCGGCAGGACGTTCCAGGTGGCGAGGTTCTCGACGAGGAAGGTCGCGTTGGACGTGGCCGTGATGCGGCCGGCGAGCGTGCCGGGCATCCGGTCGGCGAAATATTCCGGGCTGTGGCCGGTCAGGTGGCGGAACAGGTCGCGCCTGATGTCGCCGGTCACGTCGACGAAGGCGCGGGTCGAGATCCAGCCGCCGACGCGCCAGGAGAGATTGTCGAACGCGATCAGCGCCAGCAGGATGAACACCGCGTTCCAGACGCCGCCGAGCCGGTGGGGATTGCTGGAGGCGGCTTGCAGCGCGTTGACCAGGAGCTTGCTGGCGAAGGAGGCGCTGACCGAGCAGATCACGCCGACCAGCACCGACACCAGGATCGCCCCGTGCGCGAGGCGGTGGCGATAGACATAGCTGAGCATGAACCCGATCGGACGGCCGGCGAAGCGCGTCAGATCGCGCGGCGTGGGCTCCGGCTCCTGGAGGTCGGGGCGGGGCATCTGGTCGTCCTCTAGGCGAACTCGTGGTTTATCCGGCGGGTCGTGATGCCGATCGGCAACGCGTCGCGAAATCCTTACGTGTCTTCAATCAGTACCATGCTGTCGTGCAACAAAGCGGCCACTCAAAGCGTCTTGGCAAGGATCAACAACGCAGCGCGTGTGCCAAGGGATTACCAGACCGACGCCGCATAATCGCCCCGATTGCGCTGTCTAAAGCATTGTCCTGACTGGAGAGGTAAGCCCGATGCGTATTGCCCAGATCGCGCCGCTGCACGAGGCCGTCCCGCCCAAGCTCTACGGTGGCACCGAGCGCGTGGTGTCGTTCCTGACGGAAGAACTGGTGGCGCTCGGACATGATGTGACCCTGTTCGCAAGCGGTGACAGCGTGACGTCGGCAAAATTGCACGCGACCTGGCCGCGGGCGCTGCGCCTCGATCCGGCAATCCGCGACCCGATCGCCCCCCACATGCTGCTGATGGAGGACGTGGCGCGGCTGAAGCACGAATTCGACGTGCTGCATTTCCATATGGATTACTGGCCCTTCAGCATGTTCAGCCGCCAGAGCGTCCCGTTCGTGACGACGCTGCATGGCCGTCTCGACCTGAACGAATTGCAGCCGGTGTTCAATGCGTTTCCCAAGGTGCCGGTGGTATCGATCTCGGACAGCCAGCGCCGTCCGCTGCCGCAGGCGAACTTCGTGCGCACGGTGCTGCACGGCCTGCCGAAGAATCTGCTGACGCCGCGCGAGAGCGCACGGGATTATTTGGCCTTCCTGGGGCGGATCTGCCCGGAGAAGGGCTGCGACCGGGCGATCCGGATCGCGCGCGCGGCGGGCATCCCGCTCAAGATCGCGGCGAAGGTCGACCGCGCCGACCACGAGTATTTCGAGACGGTGGTCCGGCCGATGCTGGCCGGCGGCGGGGTCGAGCTGATCGGCGAGATCAACGACGCCCAGAAGCCCGCGTTCTTGTCGGGTGCGGTGGGCCTGCTGATGCCGATCGACTGGCCGGAGCCGTTCGGCCTGGTGATGATCGAGGCGATGGCCTGCGGCACGCCGGTGCTGGCGTTCAACCGCGGCTCGGTGCCGGAGGTGCTTGAACACGGCCGGACCGGATTGATCGTGGAGGACGAGACCGGCGCGGTGGGCGTGGTCGAGAAGCTGCCGCGGTTCGACAACGCGGCGATCCGCGCCCGCTTCGAGGAGCGGTTCACGGCGCGCCGGATGGCGGAGGACTACCTCTCGGTCTATCGTTCGCTGATGGGTGTCGGCCGGCCGTCGCTCCGGGTGGTGGGCGACAACGCGGACTAAGGCCTGGTCCTGAACGGGCGCCTGGCATGAATCGGCGTTTCGAACCGGTGACGCTGACGGGCCGCACCGTCAGCCTGGTTCCGTTGACGGACGATCATCATGCTGGCTTGTGCAAGGCGGTCCGGGACGGCGAGCTTTGGCGGCTTTGGTATACGAGTGTGCCCGCGCCCGAGGATATGCGCCGGGAGATGGATCGGCGCCTCGTCCTGCGCGACGGGGGCTCGATGTTGCCGTTCACGGTGTTCGACGACCGCGGCGACATCGTCGGCATGACGAACTTCATGCATGTCGACATCGAGACGCCGCGCGTCGAGATCGGCTCGACCTGGTATGCCGCGCACGTCCAGCGCACCGGCCTGAACACCGAAGCAAAGCTGCTGATGCTGACGCATGCGTTCGACACGCTCGGATGCCTCGCCGTGGAGTTCCTCACCCACGTCCTCAACCAGCCGAGCCGCCGCGCGATCGAGCGGCTGGGCGCGAGGCTGGATGGAGTGCGCCGCTGGCACAAGCGTGCCAAGGACGGGACGATCAGGGATAGTTGCGTCTACAGCATCATCGCACCGGAATGGCCTTCGGTGCGATCGCACCTGACGTGGCAACTCGAGAAACCACGCTGACGGTTCAGGCTTCGAGGGCCAGCAGCGCGAAGGTCGCGAGCCAATGCTCGCCCATGTAGTGGCCGGCGACATGCGGCAGGCCGGCGTCGAGATGGAGGTCGGCTGCCTCACGCATGATCGCGGCGCGCGGATCGTCTGGCGAAAGCGCGCCCGAGAGCGCGCGGAAGCACCAGGCGCGGCTGAGGTTGAGACCGTCGAGATGGGCGATCTTGCCGTCGCTGCGGTCGGAGACGCTGGCAGGCTGGAACAGGGCGGCGGGTTGCCGTTCTGACAGATGCGGCAGGAAGCGATCGAGCCAAGGCAGGAAGCGTTCCGGCAGCAGCCGCCGCATGCTCTCGGCCTCGACCAGGGCGGGAGACAGGAAGTCATCGCCGCCGGGTTCGCCCCAGGCGGGACAATCGGCGTCCGTCTCATACCAGCGGCCGGCTGCTCGGCCCAGCAGATCGTGCAGGACGAGGTCTCCGGCACCCTCCGCATAATCGGCCGCCATGCGGAGCGCGAAGGCGGTGTTGGCGTGGGTCCCGGTCCTGACCGCGTAGGACGCGATCGGCAGGAAATCACGGAAACGCCGTGCGAAGATCTCCGCCAGTGGTAAGAGGGCGTCCGACCATTGAGGGTCCGGCAGTCCGCGCAGCTCGTCCGCCAGTTTGAGCAGCCACGCCCAGCCGTAGGGCCGCTCGAAGCCGCGTGCGGTGGGAGCCGCGAGATACCGGCATTCGCCAGCGATTTTCTCCGGGACGAGTTGCCGGTCGAACAACGATCGGATCTCGCCGGCCAGCGCCAGCGCCGGGAACAGACGCAGCACGCGTGCGAGCAGCCAGTAGCCGTGCACGCAGGAGTGCCAGTCGAAGCTGCCGTGGAAGATCGGATGCAGCGACGACGGCGTGCGGGCGTCGAGCGGGCCGGCCAGAACGTGATCGGGCTTGTGCGGATATTCGCGGGTGACGTGACCGAGTGCGAGGGCCGCGAAACGGGTGGCGACATGCGGTGTCAGATGATGGCGCATAGCCGGTCGCCGGGTGTCCACCGCTGGAGATGCCATCCATCGCCATTGGGGACGTAACTGACGTGATGGGCAGGCGACCTATAGAAAATTTCCGCCTCCGTGAAGGCACGAAGCCTGAACCGGTCGTTGCAGGATACGGAACCGAATGCGAAAGCTCGCGCGGCTTGTTCCATCGGCGTGGTTCCCGTAGAGCCCGTAAAATGCGTAGGGGAGTATGGGAGCCTGTTCCACGAGCGCGACGCATTGACCGCTGCCCGCGGATACATCGATGAGCAATGCCGGTCGGCTCGCTTCGTATGGCACGCTTGTCGATCCCTCGCCTCCCTCCGTATGCCGGCAGCAGATCACGCGGCCAGAGGCAGCGGGCACATGATGCGGGTCCGGGGGTGCTCGCCCCCGGCGGGGTTGCAGGGGCAGCGCCCCTGCCCTTCCCACCCTACGCAGCCGGCGCTGGCACTTTCGCGGCTTGCAGTGCGGCGGCTTGGCGGTCGGCGAGCGCCTGCTCGTCGAAGTTCTCGATCAGGTCGTTGAACATCCGGCACCAGTTCAGCTCGGCCTTCAGGCGCAGGAACACGCTGCCGAGACCGATCGCCGATCGGTCCATCAGCACGAACTCGCGCGGCGGCCGGACGCCGCCGGTGCGCTGCAGGCCGGCATGGACCCGTTCGGCGGTGGCGCGTCCATAGTTCGGGTCGTCGTTGAGCTGGATCGGGCGGACGCGATCGTCGAGCAGCGGCTCGTAGAGGAAACGGGCCCACTCGTTGAGCACGTCGGCCTTCTCGCGGGTGATGTCGGTGAAGCCCCAGGCTTCGTAGGCGCGGTGGGCGCGGTCGTTATCACCGTCGCGGACGGCAAGGTAGAGGTCGATCACGCCGCGGATGAAGCGCGGCCGGAAGATGCGGATCGCTCCCATGTCGAGGAGGTTCAGCCCGCCATCGTCGCGACGCTGGAAGTTGCCGAGATGCGGGTCGCCATGGATGACGCCGAACCGGTAGAGCGGCACGTACCAGGCGGCGAACAGCGCGCGCGCGATCTGGTTGCGGCTGTCGAGCGAGAGGCCGGCCTCGAGCTGCTTCTGCAGGCCGTTGCCATCGAGCCAGGTCATGGTGAGCAGGCGGCGGGTGGTCAGGTCGGCGACGGGCTCGGGGACATGGATGTCGGGCTCGCCCGCCAGCATCGCGTTGTAGAGGCGCAGATGCGAGGCCTCGCGCTCGTAATCGAGTTCCTCGCGCAGGCGGGCGACGAGTTCCTGATAGACGTCGTCCTGGCGGATGGCGCTGTCCATCCGGTGGTAGATCGCCATCGCGACCTTGAGCTGGCGCAGGTCGGCTTCGACGGTGCTCGCCATGTCGGGATACTGGAGCTTGCAGGCGACGACGCGGCCGTCGGCGAGCCGCCCGCGATGGACCTGGCCGAGGCTGGCGGCGGCGGATGCGGCCTGGCCGAAATCGGCGAAATTGGCTTGCCAGTTCGGGCCGAGTTCGGAACTCATGCGGCGCCGGACGAAGGACCAGCCCATCGGCGGCGCGTTGGCCTGCAGCTCGGCGAGTTCGGCGGCGTATTCGGGCGGCAGCGCGTCCGGAACGGTGGAGAGGAATTGGGCCACCTTCATCAGCGGGCCCTTCAGGCCGCCGAGGATCGCGCGCAGATCGTCGGCATGGGCGGCGCGGTCGCCCTTGACGCCGAAGACGCGCTGGCCAGCGAACCGGGCGGCGATGCCGCCGACGGCGCCGGAGGTGCGGGCGAAGCGGCGCAGTTCGCCGAAGACGTTGCTGCTGGCGGAATCGCGGCGATCAGCCACGGGCGGCGGCCGAGACAGGGGTCCGTTCGAGTTCGTCGATGAAGCCCGCGATCACGTCGAGACCGCGACGCCAGAAGCCGGGATCGGACGCATCGAGGCCGAAGGGCGCGAGCAGCTCGCGGTGCCTGCGGGTGCCGCCGGCACGCAGCATGTCGAGATACTTGGCCTGGAACCCGGGATGGCCGTCCTTGAAGGTCGCGTAGAGCGCATTCACCAGGCAATCGCCGAACGCGTAGGCGTAGACGTAGAACGGCGAGTGCACGAAATGCGGCACGTAGGACCAGTAGACCGCATAATCGGGGGAGAACTCGAAGGCGGGGCCGAGACTGGCGCGCTGCACATCGAGCCAGATCTCAGCCAGGCGCTCGGGGAGAAGTTCGCCCTGCTGGCGCGCGTCATGGACGCGGGTCTCGAACTGGTAGAAGGCGATCTGGCGGACGACGGTGTTGAGCATGTCCTCGACCTTGCCCGCGAGCATGATGCGCCGACGGGCGGGATCGGTCTCGGCGTCGAGCGTCGCGCGGAAGGTGAGGGTTTCGCCGAAGACGCTGGCGGTCTCGGCCAGCGTGAGCGGGGTCGACGACATCAGGTAGCCCTGCTGCGCCGCCAGGATCTGGTGCACGCCGTGGCCCAATTCATGAGCGAGCGTCATCACGTCGCGGGTGCGGCCGTGATAGTTCATCAGTATGTAGGGGTGGGCCGAGGGCACGGTCGGATGAGCGAAAGCGCCGCCGGACTTGCCGGTCGTGGGACTGGCGTCGATCCAGGGGCGCTCGAAGAAGCGCCGTCCGATCGCGCCGATCTCGGGGTCGAAGCCGTCATAGGCCGAGAGCACCCGGGCGGTCGCCTCAGACCAGGATACCGTGCGGTCGTCGTCCTCGGGCAGCGGTGCGTTGCGGTCCCAATGCTGGAGCCGGGGCAGGCCGAGCCAGCGCGCCTTGAGCTGGTAGTAGCGATGGCTGATGCGCGGGTAGGCGTCGGTGACGGCGCTCACGAGGGCATCGACGACCTCGTCCTCGACCATGTTGGAGCGGTTGCGGGCGCTGCCCGGACGCGGGTAGTGCCGCCAGCCGTCGACGATCTGCTTGTCCTTGGCGAGCGTGTTGGTGATCAGGGAGAACAGGCGGTTGTTGGCGGCGAAGACGTCGCCGATCGACCGGGCGGCGGCCTCGCGCCTGGCACGGTCCGGATCGGACAGGCGGTTGAGCGCCGCGCTGACGGTGAGCGTCTCGCCGCCGATGGGGACGCGCAGGCCGGCGATGGTCTCGTCGAACAGGCGGCTCCAGGCGGCTCGGCCCGTGACCTCCTTTTCGTGCAGGACACGCTCGATCTCGGGCGAGAGCTGGTGCGGCCGGAAGACGCGGAGATCGCGCAGGAACGGGCGCCAGCGCGCGAGTGCCGCGTCATCGAGCAGGGCATCGACATGCGCTTCGTCGAGCGCGTTCAGCTCGAGGGAGAAGAACAGCAGGTGGGTGCCGATGACCGTCGCGCGCTCGTTGGCCGACTGGTAGAAACGGCCGCGGACGGGATCGGTGCTGTCGGTGGCGAACAGCAGGCCGGCGTAGGAGCCGAGGCGGCCGAGGATTTCCTCGATACGTTCATAGTCGGCGATCGCCTCGGCCAGTCCCGCCGCGTCGAGCACGCCGAGATGGCCCTTGTGGCGGACCTCGAAGGTGTCGGCTTGGGTGGCGGCCCGGGCGAAGTCGGCGTCGATTCGAGGATCGTCGGGTGACGCGTAGAGGTCGGTCAGGTCCCAGGATGGCAGCTCTTCGTTGCCCTGGCGTGTCGCCGTCATCGCTTGGTCCTGTTCAAATCGCGCGTCCATGCATCTATGGCGTGTTCGAGTTAGGTCAAAGGCCCGGCCCCTAGACGAGCCTGGTGGGAGAACGCGCATGCCGGACGTGGGTGTCGTCGATTACGACCCGCTGCTGCCGGTCGAGGCCAGGCGCCGGGTGCTGACAGAGCGCGATGCCTTCACGCTCTGGTTCAGCCTCGGCATCGGGCTGCTGGTGCTGCAGACCGGCGCGCTGCTGGTGCCGGGATTGGGCTTCTGGCCGGCGATGGGCGCGGTCGCGGCGGGCACCGTGCTCGGGGTGGGCTTGCTGGCGGCCGCGGGTGTTGTCGGCGCGGACACCGGCCTGTCGGCGATGAGCACGCTGCGCCCGGCGCTCGGCGTGCGCGGAGCGGCGCTGGCGGCCGGGCTGAACGCGCTGCAGTTGCTGGGCTGGGGTGCGTTCGAGGTGATCGCGATGCGCGACGCGGGTGCGGCACTCGAGACGCACTGGTTCGGGGCCGCGCACCCTGCCCTGCTGACGCTCGGGTTCGGGATGGCGGCGACCGCGATGGCGGCGGCCGGCCCGCTCTCGGCGGTGCGGCGCTTCCTGCGGACCTACGGCTTCGGGATGGTGATGCTGGCGGCAGTCCTGCTCACGATCCTGCTCGCCGGCACCCCGCATCTGGGCCGCCTGATCGCACGCCGGGGCGACGGATCGTTGAGTTGGGCCGCGGGCGTGGACCTGATCGTGGCGCTGCCGATCTCGTGGCTGCCGCTGATCGCGGATTACACGCGCTTCGGCCGCTCGACACGCGCGATGGGACGCGGCGCGTTCGTCGGCAATGCGCTGGGGAACGCCTGGTTCTGCGCGATGGGCGCCGGGTTCGCGTTCCTCGGCGGCGGCAACGCGGTGCTGCTGCCGAGCATGGCGGCCGCGATCCTCGGCCTGCCGCTGCTGCTGATCCTGGTCGACGAGACGGAGAACGCCTTCGCCGACATCCATTCGGCGGCCGTCTCGGCGGGCCTGATGGCGCGGCGCACCGACGTGCTGCCATTCGCGATCGGGATCGGGGCGATCGCGACCCTGCTTGCGCTCGCCTTGCCGCTCGAGAACTACGAGAGCTTCCTGATCCTGCTGGGCTCGGTGTTCGCGCCGTTGTTCGGGGTGCTGCTGGCGGATCATTTCTGGCTGCGGCGGCGGCGGGTGGACCTGTTCGGCCTGACCCGCGTGGCCGGTCCGTACTGGTTCACGCGCGGTTGGCGGCTGACGGCGCTGTTGGCCTGGGCGGCCGGGATCGCGGCCTACCATGCGATCGCGACGTGGCGGCCGGCCTGGGGTGCGACGATCCCGTCCTGCGCGGTCGCGGCGGCGCTGCAGGTGGCGTTCGCGCCGCTGCGGCGATAGGGTCGGCCGCATGCCTGACGACAGTCGATTGAGCGAGTTCGAGCGGCGGGCGATCGCGGTGCGGTCGAGCGTGCTGCGCGGCGTCCTGCGGCATGGACCGTCGGTGGCCGGACGGGCGGCACGGATCACCCTGTGGGGCGTGGTGCATTTCGCCTTCGTGCTGGCGCAGCAACTGGCGGAATTGCTGGCGCCGCTGCTGCTCGTGCTCGGCATCGGCTGGTATGCGCTGCCGCGGGCGGTGTCGTTGATCCAGACCAACGATGGACAGATGCGCGACATCCTCAATGGGCTCGTCGAGCGCGTGCCGACCGAGCTCACGGTCGCGGGCCATTCGCTCACGCCGGTCGGATTGATCGTCGACGGCGTGCTGCTGATGGTTATCGCGGCCGGCCTGTCGACCGCAACGGCGGTGCTGGCCAACGAACTTTACCGGGACCGCTAGACGGCAATTTCGCTGTGACGATCGAGGAATGTTTCAGCGTGATCGGGTGGCAATGGCGGGCGACGCCGGCGCGATCATATCATGCGGTCCGAACCTCGTGAGGATCGCCCACGTGCGATGGCGGATCTGGTGTCATGCCGCCATCGCGTGGGCGTTCGTCTGGGACGGCCGGGCGGCTGACACGCGGCCCCGTTTCGCCGACGCGGTGCAAGCCGCCTGGTCGCAATCGCCGGAACGCACAGCGCTCGAGGGCGAACGCGGTGCTGCCTCCGCCCGGATCAGCGCCGGACAGGCCTTCTTCCCGGACGGGCCGACGCTGACCGGACAATTCGCCGACGATCATTTCAGGCCCGCCAGCAACCTCGGCTACACGACCTATGTCGGGCAGTTGACGACACCCGTGTGGCTGCCGGGCGAAGGCGGGGCTACGGTGCGGACGGCGGAGGCCGATGTCGCGCGGATCGGGGCCTCGAGCGAGGCGGCGCATCTGGGTGTCGCGCGGCAAGTGCTGGAGGCATCGGCGAGCGTGATCCTGGCCGTCGACGAGACCGCGCTGGCGCGGCAGCGTCTGGCAGCGGCGCGATCGCTGGCGTCGCAGGCGCAACGCCTGGCGCGAACAGGCGAGCAGCCGCTGATCGACAGCCAGGCGGCCGACGGCGCGTTGGCGACATCCGAGATCGCGGCGTCGGACGCGCAGGCGCAGGAGGAGGCGGCACGGGAGTCGCTCCGCGTGCTGACCGGGCTCGACACCGCTCCCGACCTGACCGCGCCGCCGGCGATCGTGACGGCCACACGGATCATGCCCGGCCAAGCCGACATCGAACGGCAACCCGACGTGCTGGCGGCCTCGCGCGCGCTGCAGGCGGCCGACGCGAACCTTCGTCTCATCCGGATCGGTGACCGGCCCGACCCGCAGGTCGGCGTGCAGGTCATCCGGCAGCGGCAGTTCCAGGCGTCGTGGGACACGCAGTATGGCGTCGTCGTGACGCTGCCGTTCGGCAGCCGGGCGCGCAACCTGCCGCGGATCGCGGCCGCCGAGAGCCAGCATGCCAATGCGCTCGCCGAGCTCGAGCGATCGCGGCGGCGGGTGCTGGTCGACTTGACCCGATCCTGGGCGCAGCTCGCCGCGGCGAGACGGGCGCAGGGGGCCGCGGCGCGGGCGGCCGCGGCGCTGGGTCAGCGCGAGCGCGAGATCGAGCGGGCGTGGCGGCTGGGCGAGATGCCGGAAATCGAGGTCATCCGCGCGCAGCAGCTCGCCTTCGACGCGCAAGCGACCGAAACCCGGAACAAGGTCCTGATCGAGGCCGCGACATGGCGGATGGCATTCGCCGAAGGCATCCTGCCCTGAGCAGAAGCGGACGCGCCGCGGTCCTGGCCGGCGTCGGCGCGATCGCGCTGGGCGGGATGTTCGCGGCGGGACGGATGAGCGTGGCGACGCGCGGCAAACCGGCGGACCCGGCCAGTCAAGCCGGGACGTCGGGCAACAATGTCAGCCTCGGCGACGAGGCGCGGCGCGAGGTCGGGCTGACGGTCGCGGCGGCCGAGCGGACCCGCCTGCAGGGGCATCTGGGTGTGACTGCCTATGTGTCGGCCGATCAGGAGCGCAGTGCGACGCTGCGGCCGTTCGGGCGCGGCCGCATCCTCACGGTGTCGGTCCGGCCAGGCGACAGGGTGCGTCGCGGCGAGGCGCTCGTCACCTACGACGATCTGTCGCTGTCGGAGTTGCGGGCGCAGATGGCGGGCGCGCAGGCGATGCAGTCCCAGGCGGATGCGAGCGCGCTCGCGGCTCGCGAGGCCTATGCGCGCGGGCGTGCCTTGGTCGGAACGGTGCTGGCGGCCTCCGAGGTCGAGCGCCGGCGCGCGGCGCTGGTGCAGGCGAACGCGGCGGTCGCGACCCAGCGCGCGACGCTGCTCGACCTGCGCCGGCGGATGACGCTGTTCACGCCCGACGTCGGCCAGCCACCGGGCGTGTCCGCCGTCATCGCGCCGCTCGACGGCTATGTGCTGAGCGTCGGGATCAGTCCCGGCGACATGGTCGAGGCGGGGCGCGCGATGGTGACGCTCGCCGATCTGTCGGACGTGTGGGTGCTCGCCTCGGTGTTCCAGAACGATGTGCAGCGGATCGAGCCGGGCGGGGCGGCGATCATCACGGTGCCAGGGCTGCCCGGGCGCGTGTTCCAGGCGTCGGTCGCCGACATCGGACGCACGCTCGATCCGCGCACCGGCGCGGTGCAGGTGCGCTGCGTGGTCGCCAATCCGGACCGCAGCCTGCGGATCGGCATGCTGGCGAACGCGCAGTTGCCGACCGGAGGCGGCACCGACGCGATCACGATACCGGCTGCCGCGATCCAGCAGATCGACGGCAAGCCCACGGTGTTCGTCTCCCTCGGCGACGGCAAGTTCAGGCGGCAGCGGGTCGAGACCGGGCTGCAGACGCCCGACCGGGTGGTGGTGCGCGACGGGCTGAAGGCAGGCGAGCAGGTGGCGACGCGAGGGAGCTTCGCGCTCAAATCGCAGGCGCTGCAATCCGAGATCAGCGGGGACTGAGATGGCCGGCCTGACCGCGATCGCGCTCCGGTTCCGCGCGCTGCTGTTCGTCTTCGCGGGCCTGCTGGTCGTGGGCGGCGTGCTCGACATCTGGTTCCTGCCGGTGGAATCGGTGCCCGACATCTCACCGCGCGAAGTGCTGGTCACGATCGTGGCTCCCGGCCTCGCGCCGGAGACGGTCGAGAAGCTGGTGACGTTTCCGGTCGAGAGCGAGCTGACGGGGCTGCCGGGCGTGATGGATCTCCGGTCGATCTCGCGGTTCGGCGTGTCGGTCGTCTATGTCGAGTTCGAGGATGGGACCGACATCTTCCAGGATCGAGCCTACGTCAACGAGCGGCTCGCGGCGGCCAAGCAGAAGATCACCGCGGTCAACGTCACGCCGATGATCGGCCCGCTGTCGACCGGGCTCGGCGAGATCATGCAGTTCCAATTGGCGGGACCCGGCCATTCGCTGATGGAACTGAACACGCTGATGACGTGGCAGGTGGCGCCGATGCTCAAGCAGGTGCCGGGTGTGGCCGACCTCAACATCAACGGCGGCAGCACCGAGACGTTCGGGGTGGCGCTCGATGACGCGGCGCTGACGCGTTACGGGATTTCGCCCGGCGAGGTGTTCGCGGCCGTCGACGGCAACAACGCGGCGGCCGGCGGCGCCTGGATCGAGCACAACCAGGAACAGCAGGTGATCGTGGGCAACGGGCTGATCGGCAGCCTGGCCGACCTGGGCGGGATCGTGCTGCGGACCGGGACCGACGGGACGCCCGTCTATGTGCGCGACGTGGCGCGCGTGGCGCAGGCGCCGCGTGTGCGGCTGGGCGCGGTGACACGCGACGGACAGGGCGAGATCGTCAACGCGGTCGTGCTGATGCTGGAGGGGCATAATTCGGGCGACGTGGTGCGCGCGATCGATGCCGAACTGCCGGTGATCGCCAAGACGTTGCCGAAGGGCGTGACGATCAAGCCGTTCTACCGGCGGAGCGACCTGACGGCGCGGACGATCGCGACGGTGCGTGACAATCTGCTGTTCGGCGCGCTGCTGGTGATGGTCGTGCTGCTGGTCGTGCTGGGCGACTGGCGGGCGGCGCTGGTGGTGACGTCGGTCATTCCGCTGTCGCTGATCGTGGCGATGGTGGGGATGCACCATCTCGGGATCTCGGCCAACCTGATGAGCCTGGGCGCGATCGATTTCGGCATGATCGTGGACGGCTCGGTGGTGATGGTCGAGAACACGCTGCGCCGGCGCCAGGGACGCGAGCGCGAGCCGCGCGTGCGCACGATCGGGTCGGCGGCGGCGGAAGTCGCGCGGCCGATCGCGTTCGCGGTCGCGATCATCGTCATCGTCTACCTGCCGGTGCTGAGCCTGCAGAGCATCGAAGGCAAGATGTTCAAGCCGATGGCCGAGACGGTCATCCTCGCGCTGCTCGCCTCGCTGCTGCTGGCGCTGACCTGGATCCCGGCGATCGCATCGGTGGTGCTCAGGCGGGAGACGCCGGCGCGCGAGTCGTGGGTGGTGCGTCGGGCACGGCGCGCCTACACGCCGACGCTCGCCTGGTGCGAGGGCCACCGGGCGGTGGTGGTGACGCTGGCCGGGGTGCTGTTCGGGCTGTCGGTGTTCGTCGCCAGCAGCTTCGGGGGGGAGTTCATCCCCAAGCTCGAGGAGGGATCGCTGGTGGTCACGTCGGTTCGCCTGCCGAGTGCGGCATTGCCGACCTCGATCGCCGACACGACGACGATCGAACGCGTGCTGAAACGGTTTCCCGAAGTGACGACGGTGGTGAGCAACACGGGGACGGCCGCGATTCCCACCGATCCTATGGGGGTGAACCAGACCGACAGTTTCGTGATGCTCAAGCCGCCCGGGCAGTGGAAGACGGCGCACAGCCAGGACGGGCTGGTGAGCGCCTATGGGCGCGCGCTGGAGGACGCGGTGCCGGACAGCATGTTCACCTGGAGCCAGCCGGTGCAGATGCGGATGGACGATCTGCTGGAAGGCGTGAAGACCGACGTCGCGATCTCGATCTATGGCGGCGACCTGGCGGCGTTGCAGTCGCTCGCGGCCAAGGTGTCGGCCGTGGTGGCGCATGTGCCGGGCGCGGCCGACACCGCACCCGAGGAGGTGGCGGGATTGCCGTTCCTGCATATCGATGTTGACCACGCGGCGGCGTCGCGGCGCGGCATCAATGCGAGCGCGGTGCTCGACGTGGTTTCGGCGATCGGCGGCCATATCGGCAGCACGATCGTGATCGGCGGCGCGCAGCTCAACACGCAGGTGCGCTACCAGCCGGACGACCGGACGACGATCGACCGGATCCGGAACCTGCGCGTGCAGCGCCCGGGCGGAGGCAGCGTGCCGCTGTCGGAGGTGGCCCGGATCTCGCTCGCGGACGGGCCGTCGCAGGTAAGCCGCGACCATGTGCAGCGGCGCGCGGTGGTGGACACCAACGTGCGTGGACGCGACGCGACGTCGTTCGTGCGCGCGGCGCAGCAGGCGGTGGCCGCACAGGTGCATCTGCCGCAGGGCACCCGGATCGAATGGTCGGGACAGTATCAGCATCTGGCCGAAGCGACGGGCCGGCTGTCGCTGGTGGTTCCGATCGCGCTCGTGCTGATCTTCGTGATGCTCTATGCGACGTTCAATTCGGGCCGTCTGGCGGCGCTGATCCTGCTCAATCTGCCGATCGCGGTGACCGGCGGGATTTTCGCACTCGCCGCACGCGGGCTGCCGTTCAGCGTGTCGGCGGGGATCGGGTTCATCGCGCTGTGCGGCGTGGCGGTGCTGAACGGCGTGGTGCTGGTCAGCACGATCGTGGATTTGCGGGAGAAGGGCCACGACGCGCTCGAGGCGGCGCAGGAGGCGGCCCAGCTCCGGTTGCGGCCGGTGCTGACGACGGCGCTGGTGGCGAGCATCGGGTTCATCCCGATGGCGGTGTCGACCACGGCGGGTGCGGAGGTGGAACGGCCGCTGGCGACCGTGGTGATCGGCGGCCTGATCACGGCCACGATGCTGACGCTGCTGGTGCTGCCGGCGCTCTATCCGTGGTTCGTGGGCGAAACCTCCAAACGCGAGGACGAGCGGCGAATGACCGCGGATGTTTGATCGCAGCCAGGGGGTCGGGGGGACCGGCCTCGGTCCCCCGCCCTGCCTTCAGAACAGCTTGTTGATGAGCTCGTCACCGATGCCGAAGCCGGCGCCGGTCTCGATGGCGCGGCCGAAGCCCGACTGCAGGAAGTTGCCGAACATGCCGCCCGCTTGCGGCGGTGCGACCTGCTGCTGCGGGGGATAGCTCGGCGCGCCCCACTGACCGCCGACGCCCGGCACGCCGGCGGCGGGTGCGGCCTGGATCTGCGCCTGGTTGGCGACGTAGCCATGCAGGGCCTGGAGCAGGTTGCCGACCTGGTCCTGCTCGGAGCGGAACGAGAGGGCGAGTTCGCGCAGGTCGAGCAGCCATTCGCGCGCCTGCTGGTCGCCGCCTTGAGCGGCGGCCTGGAGCTTGTTGCCCAGCGTCTGCAGGGCCTGCACAGTCTGCTGGGACTGGCCCTGGAGCTGGCTGTATTGCTGGTCGATGGTCTGGACGTCCATGGCGTCGGCTCCCGCGTTCGTGATCAGGGTTTCGTGTCCGGCCGGGTCATACCACACCATCGAGATCGGCCGGGGAGCAAGCCCGCATGGCGCGCACGTTCGAGATCCATCTCGTCAAGGTCGAGGAGACGCAGGCTTCGGCTTCCGTGTCCGGCGAAGTCGGCAACTGGTTCGGAAGCGACCGGATCGTCGGCCACATCAGAACACGGCATCAGTCGACGATCTTCTCGGGCAACCGGCTCTACCGGCTGAGCGACTTGACGGGACGTCCGGCCGTCAGGGGCGGCGACGAGCTGATCGCGGTCTGCCGGCGGGCGGGAGATGGTGCCTACGAGGTTTTTTCGTACGTCAATCGAAGCAACGGAACGCAGTTCACGCGGCCCTATTGGACCGCCGTCCTTTACGGCTGGGTGTTGTTCCTTGTCTCGTTGATCTCGATCCTGCTGATCGTGGGTCTGGTTCTGGCGCCGTTCCTTCTCTACCAGGCGATCAAGATGACCTTCGTGACCTACCCTGAGATCAAGGCGGCCAACACGGAACTGGCGGCTCTGGCCGGATTGCGGGATCCGGTGGCACTGAGCCGTCGGATCGAGGAGTTCAATGCGGCGACGGTCGTGACGCCGATGGTTGTCACGCCGCCGCGAGCCGGACGTCTGTTCCAGATCGATCTACCGGATCGGCCACCCTCCTGAGGCAGCAGGCGATCGTCGGTGCCCTCATGCCCGCTTCCGGCGCAATCCAAGCTGGGCGCCGATCAGGCGGTCGACGAGGCGGCTCGGAAGCCGCGTCGGCATCGTCCGGTTCAGCAGCTTGCCCGGCACCGGCGCGTAGCGCGTGCGCGGCCTTGCCGCCGTAAGCGCCGTCCTCGCGACCTCGCCGATGCGCTCGGGCGCCAGCCCCTTGCTCCCGGTCTCGATCATGACGTCCTGGAAGGACTTGAACGGCCGTTCCCGGATCGTGCCCGCGAGGTGATCCGACGGGGCCGCTTGTGCCTTGTCCCAGATCGCGGTCACGACGGAACCGGGTCCGATGATGATCACGTCGATGCCGACCAACCTCAGCTCGCGGCGCAGGCTTTCGGAGAAGCCCTCCACGCCGTGCTTGGCAGCGGCGTAGGCGCCCAGGAACGGCGGCCCGATCTTGCCGCCGACCGAACTGATGTTGACGATCCGACCCCTCGGTCCGGCAAGCAACGGTTCCGCGCCCAGCAGCGGCGCGAAGGCCCGCGTGACGGCGAAGACGCCGATCAGGCTCACCTCGATCTGACGGCGGAAGTCGGTGACGGATTGGACCAGCAGCGGGTCCGATAACGACATGCCGGCGTTGTTGACCAGTCCGTCCAGCGTGCGGCCGGCCAGTTGGGTCCGCACCTTGTCGGCGGCCGCGATGATGGCGTCGTTGTCCTCGACGTCGAAGACGATGGGGACGAAGCGCTCGCCGAACTCGGGCTGGAGCGCCTGGGCGTCCGAGAGCTTGCGCACGCTGCCGAGCACGCGCCAGCCGCTGCTTGCCATCACGGAGGCGATGCCTTTGCCGATGCCGGTCGAAACGCCGGTGACTGGACGGAGGCGGGCAGCGGTCACGCTGCGGGCGGTCGCCGAGATCGTCGGCGTGTCGCACAACGCGCCCTATCGGCATTTCCGCGATCGCAGCGCGCCGCTTGCGGCGGTTGCCGAACGGGATCTCGACGGCCTGCGGCTGGCGTTGGAGGCGCAGTCGGACGACAAGCGGGACCCAAGCTCGTCGCTCCGGGCGGCCGCGATGGTGGTGATCGCCTACACGCGATCGCATCAGGCGCGCTACCGGCTGCTGTTCAGCGATCCTGATCTGGCGTCGGCGGATGGGCGCCTGGAAGACGCCGCGTTCGCATCGTTCCAGTCGTTCGCCGCGATCGTGCGCGGTGCCAGTCGACCGGAAGCATGCCGGCGATCGAGCCGGCAAGGCTGACCGGGCTGATCCACGCGACGCTGCACGGCGCGATCGACCTCGATCTCGGCGGCCGCGCCAAGGAGGCGAAGGGGTCGGGCGATATCGAGACGACCGTTGATTTGTTGCTCGATTTGCTCACGCGGCCGGGCCGGCCTTGACGACGGAGTGTTCGTGGCCTCGGCGAGCACCAAGACCGTCAGCGCTTTGGTCTCGGTGGCGGTGGGCGGCCTGAACGGTGACGGCCATCCGGACCTGGTGGTCGCGGGCCCGGACGGCATCGAGGTGCCGAGCCCGAACGGGACGGGCAGTGTGGATTTGCTGGCCCGGGAACGGAAGGGGCGGTTTCGGCGCACCGGTCAGCCTGGCCGCGGGCCTCCGCCCGGACGCGATCGCGGACCTCGACGGAGCCGGAGCCGAGGCAAGGGCTACGCCCGTCTCGCGCTGGCCGGCCCGGAACTGGACGCGGCGCGCCCGCGGCTCGCGTCCCGTCGCGCCGAGCGCGCGGTTTCGGCGCGCACATGGTCGACGAAAGCGCGCAGTCCGGCGGGCATCAGGCGGCGCTCCGGGTAGTAGAGGAACGGCCCGCGGAACGGCGGGCACCAGTCGTCGAGAACGGTCTCGAGCATGCCGGCGGCGAGATCGGCGGCGACGAACTCCTCGAACAGGAAGGCGAGGCCGAGACCGGCGCGCGCGGCCTCGCGCTGCACATCGCTGGTGCTGCTGACGAGCGGCCCGGATGGCGCGAATTCGATCGTGCGGCCTTCCTTTTCGAACGACCAGGCGAGAAGACGGCCGGGTCCGAGCAGGATGCCGAGGCAGCGGTGCCCGATGAGGTCGTCGGGGGAAGCGGGCCGGCCATGGCGCGCGAAATAGGCGGAGGAGCCCACCACGACCTGACGCTGGTCGGCGCCGAGCGGGACCGCGATCATGTCGGCGGCCAGGCTTTCGCCGTAGCGGACGCCGGCATCGAAGCCGGCGGCGACGATGTCGACCAGTGCCCCTTCGGTGACGATCTCGACGCGGATCTCGGGATGAGACGCGAGGAACGTGAGCAGATGCGGGGTCAGGCGATGGTCGATCGCGGGCGCCGGGCCGTTGATGCGCAGCGTCGCGCGGACGGCGTCGCCATCGGCGGCGGCGATCGCGCCGTCGATGGTCGCGATGGCGTCCGACACACGCTCGAGCAGGCGTCGGCCCTCGCCGGTAAGCGCCACGCTGCGGGTGGTGCGGTTGAAGAGCCTGACGCCGAGATCGTCCTCGAGGCCGCGCAGCCGTTCGCTGACGGTCGAGGCGGGGATGGCGAGCTCGGTCGCGGCGCGGCGGAAGTTGCGATGCCGGGCGACGGCGGCGAAGAGCTTCAGCGCGTTCATGTCGAAGCGTCGCATTGTTCGCCCTGCCGGATTATTCATACGGATTATCCGACTCAAGTCGAGGCCGCCAGTGCCCATGTCCCGCTCGTCCACACGACGGAGAAAGCGGCATGACGACGAAGATTGCAGTCATCACCGGTGCGAGCCGGGGGCTCGGGCGCAGCATGGCGATCCATCTCGCACGAGAGGGCGTGGGTATCGTCGGCACCTTCCAGAGCCGAGAGGACGCCGCCGAGGCGGTGGTCCGCGAGATCGAGACGGCGGGCGGCAAGGCCGCGATGCTGCATCTCGATGTCGGCGCATCGGCCGATTTCGACCGGTTCGGTTCCGAACTCGGCCGCACGCTCGACGGCATGTTCGGCCGCAAGGATTTCGATTTCCTGATCAACAATGCCGGGGTCGCGGCGCATGCCGGCGTGATGGAGACGACCGAGGCACAGTTCGATGAGCTGTTCAGGGTCCATCTCAAGGCGCCGTATTTCCTCACCCAGACGCTGCTGCCGATGATGGCGGATGGCGGCCGCATCCTGAACGTCTCGTCGGGGCTCGCGCGCTTCACCACGCCGGGATATTCGGCCTATGCCGCGATGAAGGGCGGGGTCGAGGTGATGACGCGCTACATGGCCAAGGAGCTGGGCCGGCGCCGGATCACGGCCAACACGATCGCGCCGGGAGCGATCGAGACGGATTTCGGCGGCGGCGCGGTTCGCGACAACGCGGACCTGAACAGGATGATCGCGTCCACGATTCCGCTCGGCCGGGCCGGCAAGCCGGATGATATCGGTCCCGCGGTCGCGGCCCTGCTGTCGGACTCCCTGGGTTGGATGAACGGCGAAAGGATCGAGGTCTCCGGCGGCCAGAACGTCTGAATCCTCGCCGGGGGTCCGTGGGGGCCGGCCTCGGTCCCCCGGTTCTTTTGTCATCGGGTCGACGAAGGGCTCCCTGATGCGCCACCCTGCCCGGCATGGTGGGGGCGTCCGGTGCGAAGAGACAACGAGATCGTCGATCCGACCGGCGAGCGTCAGCAGCGGCGGCGGCGGCGGTTCCAGCGCTTCGTGCTGCCCGGTCTTGTGGTGGGCACCCTCATCGCCGCCATCCTGGGGATCGCGCTGCACTCCTACGAGGTCAATCGCAACGGCGCGCTCAAGCTGTCGCGCGAGGTTCTGTTCGCGCTGCAGAGCTACGTGGCCGAGAAGGTGGTGGCCTACCTCGAGCCCGCCGTCAGCACCGTCTCGATCACCAACGACATCCTCTCCCATACCGATGCCGCCGCCCGGCCGGTGGTCTTCGCGGGCTACGCCGCCAGCATGCTGCGCCAGGTGCCGCAGATCGAAGCGTTCTATCTCGCCAATGCGAACGGCGACTTCGCGCTCGTCCGCCGCACGGACGGAGGGGGCACCGAGCAGCGGGTGATCAAGGCCGGCCCGAGCGGCCCGGTCGCCACCACGGATCAGACCGACGCGAACGGCCGCGTGGTCAACCATACCGACCTGCCCGAGGACGATTTCGACCCCCGCGCGACGGTCTGGTTCAAGGGTGCCGTCAGCGGGGCCGGCCACCAATTCTGGTCGGCGCCCTACCTGTTCCGGCCGACCGGCAAGCCCGTCGTCACCGTTGCGGTCGGGCGCCGGACCGCGGACGGGGCCGATCATGTCGCGGCGGTCGACGTCGCACTCGACGCGCTGTCGCGCTTCACATCGGACATCAGGATCGGCACCCACGGGCATGCGGTGATCGTCGACGGCGAGGGGCGGCTGATCGCCTCGCCCGAACTGCTCGGCCATGCCGACCCGTCCGACACCAGGCTCGATCCGTCGCGCGACCCGGTGCTGGCCAGGACCTGGAACGAGCAGCGGGTGATGGGCATGGGCGCGCGGATGGTGGCCGTGTCCGGCACGCGCCACGTCACGGTGGCGGCACCCATTCCCGGCGTGCCCGGCTGGGTGTTGCTGCTGGAGGCACCCGAACACGACTTCGCCGGCTTCGCCGTGATCGGCAGCCGGCAGAACCTGCTGTTCTCGCTCGTGCTCGTCTCGCTCGCGGCGGTGCTGGCCGGCCTCGTCGTCCGGCAGGGCCTGCGCGCCGACCGCGCGTCGATGCTGCTCGCGTCCGTCCGCGACAGGTCGCGCGAGGAGAGCGCGGCACTCGGGCGCCTGGTGCGGCAGAGAAGGCTGTTCGACCCGGGTGTGGACGCGGACGCGCTCACCGAGGTGCTCGCGGACCTCGCCCGCGCGAAACGCGCAAGCATCTGGCGCATCTCGGCGGACCGACGGACGCTGGAGTGCGAGGACAGCTACGACACGGAAGAAGAGGCGCACGCGCGGGGCTTCGCGTTGTCGCGGGCCGAGCTGCCTCGCCTGTTCGAGCTGCTCGAGAGCGGCGAGACGGTCGAGGTCGCGGATGCCGCGCGCGACCCACGCACGACCGAACTGCATCGACTGTCGATGCGCGAGCGCGGGTTCCGCTCGCTCGCACTGCTGCCCGTCGAAGGTGACGGCGGAACGACGGGCCTTGTCGCGCTCGAAGACGCGAACGCGTTCGGCCATGCGCGCAATCTGGCAGCCGCGGTTGCGGGGATCGCGGCCCTTCGCCTGCGCGCGTTGCGCGACACGGCGCCCGAGGCTGCCGAGGCGGCGGACGCGCCGCTTGGGGACGTGACCGAGGACCCGGTCTCGAGGAGCCGCTCGGCCAGCCTGCTCCCGGATGTGTCCATGCAGGACGCGACCGAGACGGGCGAGGGTTTCACCGTCTATCCGGCCGTCAGCGTGATGGTGCTCAGCTTCGCCGATCCGGTGGTGGCCTCGCGCCGCGAGGCGGGCTCGGCGGTGGGGGTTGCCGACGAGGTCGCGCGCGCCGTCCAGGATGCGGGGCGGCGGTTCGAGATCCCTTACCTGAAGATGCTGGGCCACACGCTGGTCGCGGCCGCGGGGTTCGTTTCGGGTTCGGACGCGCGGGCGGCGGCGATCAGGCTCGCGGACGCGGCACTCTCGATACGCGATGTGTGCCTGCAGTCGATGGAGCGCGCCGACCTGGACGCCTTCTTCCATGTGGGCCTGGATGTCGGCCGGGCGGTCGGGCGCGAACTCGGTGAGCCCGCGGTGTTCAATCTCTGGGGCGATACGGTCCGGATGGCCGAGCTGATGGCGTCGAGCTCGCCCGAGCCGGGCTCGGTGCAGGTGACAGAGGCGGCCTACCTGCAGTTGCGCGAGCACTTCCTGTTCCGCCAGCGGGGCCGCTTCTACATGCCGCGCGTGGGTGTCGCGCGGACCTTCGTGCTGGCGGGACGGCGATGAGGATCACAGCGGGCACGCTGGGCCTCGTTCGCAAGCCGGCGGCCCTGCGCGCGGCGCTCGCCGCGATCGGCGCGTTCGCCCGGACGCGGACGAGCTTCGTGCTGATGCTCGCCGCCTCGTGCTGGGGCGTGCTGCGCGAGGGTGCGCGGCCGAGCGCGTGGCGCCGGACGGTGCGCGACGAGTTCCGGATGGTGCTGCGTCAGGCGGCGGGCGGCGGCCTGCCGAGCACGCTGTTCACCGCGGCGGCCACCGGATTGGGCATGGTGAGCCAGGCGAGCTACTGGCTCGGGCTCGCCGGTCTCGGCAAGCTCACCGGCACGGTGCTGGCAACCGTGGCGCTGCGCGAGATCGCGCCCGTGCTGGTCGGCATCATCCTGCTGGGCCGAAGCGGGATGCTGACGGTGACGGAACTGGGCCTGCTGCAGAGCGGCGGCCAGATCCGCACCCTGTTCGCACAGGGGATCGATCCGTTCACGCTGCTGGTCATGCCGCGGGCGATCGCGTTCGCGGTCGCGAGCTTCACGCTCGGCATCGCGTTTGCCGTCTCGTCGGTGACGGTGGGCTTTATCGTCAGCGCGAGCCTCGGCAGCACGCACGGCTCGCTCTGGAACTTCCTGGACGCGATCTCGGACGCCTTGCAGGGACGCGATTACGTCGTGATCCCAGCGAAGTTCCTGGCGATCGGCTTCCTGGTCGGCTTGTCGTCGTGCCTGTCGGGCCTGGTCGCGGCCGAGGGCGACGACATCGCGAGCCTGCTGCCGAGGGGCTTCGCGCGCGGCATCCTGACGGTGATGTCGGTCGACATCGCGTTCACCGTGCTGGCCTGAGCCGTGGGCGCCGGCACCCTGGTCCTCGAGCTGGCGGGCGCGGTCCCGGAGTTCGAGGCGAGCGGGCTGCCGCGGGCGCGGTTCGATCTGCGTCTGGAGGCGGGCGACTGCGTGCTGGTCGAGACGCGCGATCCGCGGCGAGCGGGCGCGTTGGCGGACCTCTGCTCGGGGCTGCTGCCGCTGGCCGAGGGGCAGGTCCGGTTTCTCGGGCTGGACTGGTCGGCGCTCGGCGAGGCACAGGTCGGGGCGCTGCGCGGACGGATCGGCCGGATCCAGCAGCGCGGGGCCTGGAATGGGTTGCGCAGTGCCGAGCATGACATCCTGCTGCCGCGGCTGCATCACACGCGCGAGACGCCGGAGCGAATCGAAGCCGCCGCACTCGAGCTGGCGCGCCGGTTCGGCCTGCCGGGGCTGCCGGCAGGGCCCTCGCGACTGATGTCGGACACCGATCTCGCGCGCGCGGCCTGCGTGCGCGCCTTCCTTGGGAAGCCGTCCCTGCTGCTGCTCGAAAGTCCGGTGACGGACACGGACGCGTCGTTGCTCAATCCGTTCTTTCGCGTCCTGACCGACACGCGCGAGGCGGGTGCCGCAGCAATCTGCCTGACGCGTGAGCGGTCGGCCTGGCGGGGCTACCTGCGGTTCCTGACGGCGTATCTCAGGCTCGACGAGCAGGGGCTCGGGCGGATCGGACCACATTGATGGCGGAGAACAGACGATCGGATCGTGCGCGGTCGACGCCGCGGCTCCGCTTCACCGACGAGTGGGTGGGCGTGCTGGTCCTGGTGGCGGTCGGCATCTTCGGGGCGGCCGCGTTCGAGGCGGGCGTTCTGCAGCGCTGGCTGCATCCGGGGGCACGGCTGGTGATCCTGCTGCCGCAGAACGGCACCGCGGGCCTGTCGATCGGCGCCGACATCGACGTGCTCGGCATCCACGCGGGCACCGTGCGACGGGTCGAACTGAACCCGAACGGCGAGATGTATGCCGTCGCCACGATCGACGCGCAGGCCAAGCCCTTCATCCGGCGGGACAGCCACGCGGTGATACGGCGGCAGTTCGTGGTCGCGGGATCGACCTATGTCGATGTCTCGCGCGGGCGCGGCGCGCCGCTCGACTGGGGCTACGCGGTGATGCAGGCGACGACGGAGCCGAACCCGGTCGACACGATCACGGCCACGATCGGCGAGATCCGGGCGCGCGTGCTGCCGACGCTCGACAAGGCACAGGCGAGCGTCAACGGGCTGCAGACGATCGTCGCGGGCTTGCAGGCCGGGCACGGGACGATCGGCAAGCTGCTGGTCGACGACACGGTGGAGCGGCGGGCGGCGGAAGCGCTCGCCTCGCTCGACGATGTGATCGCGAAGCTGCGGCCGATCGAGGCACGCGCCGGCACCGTGCTCGCGCGGACGGACAAGGCGGTCGCCAACCTGCAAGGGGCATCGGGGAACCTGCGGACCGCGTCGACGAGGCTGCCCGCCATCGCCGACAACGCGGCGGCGACGACCGCCGACCTGCCGGCGCTGGTGACCGAGGCGCAGGTCACGGCCGAGCAGCTTCGCAAGCTCATCGTCCAGCTTCGCGGATCGTGGCTGCTCGGCGGGAGTCGGGCGAGCAAGCCGTCGGGGCCGCTGCCGCCATCGAGCGTCGCACCTTGAGGCGGTCGATGCTGGCGTTGGTGCTGCTCGCGTCCTGCGGAGGCGGTCAGCCGAAGGGGCCGCCGGAGGACCAGGCGCTCGCGCTGTCATTGGCGGCGGGCGACGAGGCGATGTCGTTGCGCCGGCCGGCGGACGCGGTGCGCGATTACCGGGACGCCTACGGCCATGCGCTCGCCCGCGACGATCCGGACGCGATCGCGACGGCGGGCACGGATCTGGTGATCGCACTGACGCGGGGGCAGCCGGGCGAGGCGTTGGCGCAGGCGGACGACGTCGGCCGGGCGCTCGGGCGGCGGCAGGCGGCATCGTTCGAGCTCGCGCTGGCGCGGGCGGCAGCACTGCTGCGGCTCGACCGGCCGGCCGGCGCGGAGGCGGCCGCGGCGGTGGCCGAGAATGCACCGTCGCCGGACGTGGCCGCGCGTGCGGCGTTTTTGCGCGGGTTGGCCGCGGCCCGGCTGGGGGCGACGGACCGGCTGGCCTCGTCGCTGGCGCGATTGGGAGTCGACGGGGCGGTGTCGCTGACCTGGCAGGGGGATCGGGCGGAGCTCGGATCGCGTCTGGCGCTCGCACGCGGGCAGGCGGCGGCGGCGCTGGCACTGGCGCGCGATGCCGCCAGGTTGCGGCGCCTGGGGCTCGACTATCGCGGGATGCGCAGGGCGCTGCGGCTCGCGTCGTCGGCGGCGCGGTTGGCGGGCGAAACGGGATTGGCGGCTTCGTTGGCCGGGGAGGCGGAGGACAGCGCGCGGTCCGATCCGGAAGCCAAGGCGGGAGAAGGGGCTTTGCCGCTTTGAACCCATCGAAGGTTACTTGCGACCCCGATTCTTCGGGCGGGGCGAGGGCTGCGGCTGGTGGGTGTCGGGGTGTCTTCATCTTGTGTCGATGGAGAATGCCAAGTTGAATCTCGAGGCTGATCCATCACGCCGAATGGGCGCTCGGCCGCGGCATGGTCATGGTCGGTGGCGCACGGCCTGACGAAGCGCAGCCTCACGAAGGCTGGAAGACGCCCACTGCGTTCGAGCCCGCGGCGCCGGCGCAGAGATCGTCACCGAGCCGCACGACAACGAGGGCTATCCTGGCCGGGGCTAGACTGCGCGAGATCCGATGGGAGCATGCGATGGTCGGAGCCCGCGCGAGTGACCGCAACTCCTCGAATCATGAGCTGGCGTCAGGTTCGCCTACCAACGCGCGAACTCGGGCCGCGGCGGCCGGTGTCGCCGGAGTGAAGATCATCAGGGTGAGACCCGGTTGGCCGTCGACGGCGAACATCGAATAGTCCAGCGCGAGCGGGCCGCTGACGGGATGATCCACATATTTGGTTCTTCCGTCGTCGTGCAGGCGAACATCGTTGTCATGCCACATCGCCTCGAACTCGGGGCTCACGCGACAGAGGTCGGCGACCAGCTGTTCAGCCCGCTTGGACGCTCCGGCCCGTGCCGTGTCGGCCCTGAACACCGCGACGACGAAGCGCGCGTTGGCTTCCCAATCGGGAAACGCGCCACGTATGCCGGACTCGGTGAACAGGAGGCGCAGCCCGTTGCGCCGCTCGGCCGGAATCGCATTGTAGTCGGTCAGCACCGACGAGGCGGCGCGGTTCCAGGCAACGATGTCCCAGATGCTGTTCTTGATGAAGGCAGGACAGAACGCGAGTCCGTCGAGCACGCTTTGCAAGTGCGGGGTCACGCGCTCGGCATCCTCGTATCGAACTTCGGGCGGCCTGCGTTGTGCGAGCAAGTACAGATGTTCACGGTCGGCCGCTGTCAGCTTGAGTGCGCGCGCCAGCCGGTCGAGCACGTCCGATGACGGTGCCCCTCCGCGGCCTTGTTCCAGCCAGGTGTACCAGGTCGCGCTGACATTCGCGCGCTGTGCGACCTCCTCGCGTCTGAGGCCGGGCGTGCGCCGGCGAGCAGGGGAAAGGCCGAGATCGGACGGATCCAGCCGCGCGCGGCGATCCCGGAGGTAGACGCCGAGCAGGTTGTCGTGAGCAGAAAGACCCATGGAGATCCTGGTAGGATTATTACTAGTTAAACATCACTACTTCACCAGTGTACGTCCATGAACGAGATTGGTCGAGACACCACGCTCACGATGCTGGTCCGCCGTCCGGCAGGAGATGAGGAGAGCCTCGATGAAGCTCAAGAACAGAACGATATTGATTACCGGAGCAACCAGCGGCATGGGCCTCGAGCTGGCCAGGCAGCTTCTCGCGCGTGAACGCGGCAACACCGTCATCATCACCGGCAGAAGCGACGAAAGGCTCGAAAGTGCCAGACGGATGCTGCCCGGCGTCCACACGTTCAGAAGCGACGTCGGCGATCCCGCCGCGATCGCCTCGCTGCGGGACGACGTGCTTGGACGATTCCCGGCGCTCGATACGCTCATCAACAATGCCGGGATCATGCGCGTGCAGAAGTTCAATCAGGACCACGACATGGAGGACATCACGCGTGAAATCGAGGTCTGCTTCAGCGGGCCGGTCCGGATGGTCGAGCATTTCATGCCGCACCTCAAGACCCGCCACGGCGCGCTGCTCATCAATGTCTCGTCCGGCGCGGCGCTGATTCCGTTTCCTATCTCGCCGGTCTACAGCGCCGCGAAAGCCGCCCTTCACTCCTTCACCGAATCCTTGCGCGTGCAGATGAGACATACGGCGGTGACGGTCATCGAGCTGATCCCGCCCGGGGTCGAAACCCCGCTCTTTCGCAGCGAGGAATTCGCACGGGAAATGAAGGTGCCGAAAGGCATGGAGGTGAGCGTTTTCGCTCGGAAGGCGATCCGGGGGATCGAAGCGGGCAAGCTCGAAATTAGGCCAGGTCTTGCCAACGTGTTGAAGGTCATGAGCCGGATGGCTCCGGGTTTCATGCTCAACCAGATGGGAAAGATGACGCCGGCCTTTGCGGCCAGGTCGTCGACGGGACGAGCAGTGTCGGAAGCGTGAGATGATCCCTAACGGATCAACTCGACGGTGACGCCGACTTCAGCCGCGATCTTCGGCCAACGCCGCTCGGCTGTCAGGGCAGCGACGCCTTCACGCTTGGCGAGCGCCAAACAACATCGGTCACCCAGGGACAGGCCCAATTTCGCCGTGAGAGGCCGAAGCATCCCGGCGTCATACGACAGCTCGGTGTCGATCGGTATGACGAGGATCGGTAACGGTCGGAGCAACGTCGCGATGTCGGATCTCCGGGCCCCGAGCTTGGCGTAGTGGCTCACAATCTCAGCGAGGTTCACGGCGGCGATCAGCGCGCCGTCGAGCGCTGATTCCACCTTTTCACCGCCGGGCTCTCCGAGAAGCAGAGCGAGCAGCGCCGACGCGTCGAGTGCGATGGTCGTCACTCGATCTCCGCCCCGTGCGTTCTGTCGAGCAGGAAATCATCGACCGAGGCGCCACAGCTGCCCGCCACCATCCGTCGACTCAGCGCCTGCGCGCGGGCGACCACCTGGTGGAGGGTTCGCAGCATGATCGCATCGCCCGCATCTTCGACGATGACCTCTCCGCCCTGGACGAGACCGTGCCTCTTGCGAAGCTCGGCCGGCAAGCTCACCCGGCCGTCCGGCATGACTTTGGCTCTCACGGCATATCCTTCAACGTCTGCCATGTGGATGAGCTTACGCCATATCGACCGCGTTGAGCCAGGAGCGACGCGAAGCGCACGCCATCATGGCGGGTCGTGGCACTGGGCTTTGGTTAGACGAGGGCGACGTCCATCGAGGCTTGCAGGGCGAGGCTGACGGCGAGCCGTTCGAGGCGGCGGTAGACGCTGTCGCCGGCGATCAGCCCGTGGCCGCGGCGCAGCGTCAGCGTGAGTTTCTGCTCGCCGCGCTGCAGTTCGGCGCCGGCGAGAAGGTCCGGCGTGCCGGCGCTCAGCATCGTGGCCAGGCGCAGCGACAAGCCGAGCTGCTCGGCACGGGCGAGGCCTGCCGCGTCCAGCAGCGCGCGGGCAACGTCGAGGAAAGCAGCGTCGGGCTCGGCGTCGTAGCGGATCGCGACGGTGGCGGCGAGGAAGGCGCGCGTGCGGTGGTCGAGCGCGCCGCCAGGCTGGCGCAGGATGCGGTTGAAGGACTGCTCGGCGCGATACTCCGGATGGTCGTGGCTGCCGGTGTCGGCGAGCCAGCACGCGGCCTCGCGCGCGTGGCGGTCGTCATCGGTCTCGCCGGCGAACAAGGCGCCGGTCCACGCGATCAGGGCTGGGGGAAGGCCGGCGTCACGGCCGAGCAGCAGACCCATCTCGCGCTGCTCGCTCAGGAACGGGTCGTACGAAGGGTTGGGTCCCGGGTCGGGGCTGGGCAGGCCGTGGGCAACGCGATCGAGGAACCAGCCTTCGCGCAGGCCGAGCGCGCTGAAGACGACCCGGCGCGGGGCGATCGCGCGCAGCAGGCGGCGCAGCACGGTCGCGGCATAGGGCAGGTCGTCGGCACGACGGCGCAGGCCGGGGACGCGCTCGATGGTGCGCCTGGGCAGATTGGGAACCAAGCCGGCGAAGCTGCGGGCCTCCTCGCGCGGCAGCGTGTAGTGGTGGACGATGTGCAGCGGATAGCCGGTCTGCGCCATGTGCAGGCGGGCGAGCGCGCGGAAGGCGCCGCCGACCAGGAACAGGTCGCGGCCGGCGCCCGACGCGAGCCAGGGGATGGTGGCGAGATCGGCCTCGACGATCGGGCGGGCGTTGGCGATGTCATGGCCGGCGCGGTCGGCGAGGCGGAGCGCGCCGAGCGCCAGGCTGACGGCGTGGGTGTTGCGGCCCTGGTCGAGACGGACGAGCTCGAGCGAGCCGCCGCCGATGTCGGCGAGCGTGCCGTCGGCGTCGGTCAGACCGGCAAGCAGGCCAGCGGTCGCGTAGGCGGCCTCCTCCTCGCCGGTGAGGATGCGGATCGGCACGCCCGGCATGATGCGTGCGAGGTCGCGGGTGAAGACGCTGCCGTTGCTGGCGTCGCGGACGGCGGCGGTGGCGAGCACCTCGAAGGGTTCGGCGCGCATCGCGCGCGCGATCGCATGGTAGCGGGCCATCACGTCGAGCGCCTGTGCGACGCCCTCGGGATTGAGGCGGCCGGTCGATTGCAGGCCGCGGCCGAGCCGCAAGGTCGCTTTCTCGTTGAAGATCGGAACCGCGTGGCGGCCGCTGCTCTCGAAGACGACGAGGCGGACCGAGTTCGATCCGAGATCGACGACGGCCGAGCGCCGCCTCTGCCGCGGCACGCTCAATCCTCGAGGATGCGGTCGGGGCGCCTCGGCAGCGGTCGCGCGATCGGGGCCACGGCCGGCGGATGCAGCGCCGAGCCGCGGCCGGACAGCGACGGATTGGTCATGAAGTAGTCATGTGCGGAGAAGGGTTTTTCGCCGGGCGGCAGGCGGCGCCAGACGGCGTCGGCACCGAGCTGCCAGGACTGCGTCGTGTCGCGCAGGTTGTGGACCATGATCTGGTCGAGGATCTGGGCGTGCACGGTCGGGTTGCGGATCGGGACCATGGTCTCGACGCGCCACTCCATGTTGCGCGCCATCCAGTCGGCGCTCGAGAAGAACACGCGGGCGTCGCGGCCGGGCAGCCGATGGCCGTCGCCGAAGACGAAGATGCGCGAATGCTCGAGGAAGCGGCCGACGATCGACTTGACCTGGATGTTCTCGGACAGGCCCGGCACGCCGGGACGCAGGCAGCAGATGCCGCGGATGACGGCCTTGATCTTCACGCCGGCCTTCGAGGCGGCGTAGAGGCGGTCGATCAGGTCGTCATCGACGAGGCTGTTCATCTTGAGCCAGATGTTGGCGGGACGGCCGGCGCGGGCATGGGCGATTTCGGCGTCGATCAGTGCGGCGAGGGTGGGGCGGATGGTGAGCGGGCTGAAGGCCAGTGCCGCCATGTGCTCGGGACGCGCGTAGCCGGTCATGTAGTTGAAGATCTTCGCGGCGTCGCGGGTGAGATCGGGATCGGCGGTGAAAAAGCTGAGGTCGGTGTAGATGCGCGCGGTGACCGGATGGTAGTTGCCGGTTCCGAAATGCGCGTAGGCGCGTACGGTGCCGCCCTCGCGCCGCGCGACGAGGCTCATCTTGGCGTGGGTCTTGAGCTCGGCGAAACCGAAGACGACCTGCACGCCGGCCGCCTCGAGCGAGCGCGCGAGACGGATGTTGGCTTCCTCGTCGAAGCGCGCGCGCAGCTCGACCATCGCGGTCACCGACTTCCCCAACTCGGCCGCCTCGATCAGCGCCTTGACGATCGGGCTGTCGCGGCTGGTGCGGTAGAGGGTCTGCTTGATGGCGATGACGGCCGGGTCGAGGGCGGCCTGGCGCAGGAACTGGACGACGACGTCGAAGCTCTCGAACGGGTGGTGGACGACGATGTCCTTGGCGCGGATGGCGGCGAAACAATCACCGCCGAAATCGCGGATGCGTTCGGGAAAGCGCGGCGCGTAGGGCTCGAAGACCAGGTCGGGCCGGTCGGACATGATGAGCTGCTTGATGTCGGCCAGGCCCAGGATGCCCTCGATGCGGTGGACCTCGTCGGCCGGCGCATCGAGCTCGCCGGCCACGAACGCTGAGAACTCGTCCTCCATGTCGCCGTCGACGGAGAGGTGGATGACGACGCCGCGGCGGCGGCGCTTGAGTGCCGTTTCATAGGAATGGACGAGATCCTCGGCCTCCTCCTCGAACTCGACGTCGGTGTCGCGGATGAGCCGGAACAGGCCGCGGCCGGCGACCTCGAAGCCCGGGAACAGCCGGTCGAGGAAGAGGCAGACGAGGGTTTCGAGCAGGACGAAGCGGACGCGAACGGGTTCGCTCGCATCCGCGCGGTCGGGCGGCAGGCGGATGAAGCGCTCGACCTGCGACGGCAGCGGAATGAGGCCGCGCATCGGCTGGTTGTCGGCGGTGCGGACCAGCTTGAGCGCGAGCACGATGCCCATGTTGGGGATGAACGGGAACGGGTGCGCGGGGTCGACGGCGAGCGGCGTGACGACGGGGAAGACGCGGTCCATGAACCAGGTGTCGAGCCAGGCATGCTCGGGCTGATCGAGGTCGCCGAGGTCGAGAAGGGTGATGCGGGCATGGTCGAGGGCCTGGCGGAGCTCGCCCCAGATGCGCTGCTGGCGGCGGATCAGGCCGCGCGCGCGCTCGGTGACGACCTCGAGCTGCTGGACGGGATCGAGGCCGTCGGGCGAGGTGGTCTTGATGCCCTCGCGGGTCTGTCCGACGAGGCCGGCGATGCGGACGGAGTAGAACTCGTCGAGGTTGCCGGCGCTGATCGAGAGGAAGCGGACGCGCTCGAGCAGGGGGTGGGCCTGATTCTCGGCCTCCTCGACGACACGCCGGTTGAAGTCGAGCCAGGAGAGTTCGCGGTTGATGAAGCGGGCCGGACTGTCGGGCGCGATCGATGGGGTCTCTGCCTCGTTGGCGACCGGGCGCAGTGCGACGGTCGCGCGACGGGCGCGTGGCGGTCGGGCGGGGTGCGCGGACGCGGTGGCCGGGCTCGAGCGTTGCATCGCGCCCTTGTAGCAGCAGGCACGACGGGGCCGGAAGGTGCGCTCAGCCGGATGCCGATGCCAGTCCGGGCAGGAGGGAGGCTGCGAGCGAGGTGGTGAGCCTGCGATGGCGGGCGAGCGAGGCCTCGTCGAGCAGGGCGGCGGCGTGGCGGAGCGCGCCGGGCTCGCGCGGCAGGCGCGCGCGGAGGTAGCGGATCAGGGCGGGTGTCGCGGGAAGCTGGCGGTCGGCGAGGAGCCGGACGAGCAGGGCATCGAGCAGCTCGTCGTCGGGCTCACCGATCTCGATCGCGAGCGTCGCGCGGAGCCGGCTCGCGAGATCGGGCAGTGCTGCCGGCAGCCGCGCCGGGCTCGGGCGGGAGGCGAGCACGAGCGGGACTCGCCGCTCGGCGGCGATGTTGAGGACGTGGAGCAGGGCCGCCTCGTCGCGCACCTGGTCGGCGTCGTCGATCGCGACGCCGGCGGAGGGCAGCACGCCGTCCTGTGCGATCGACGGGATCGCGGCGGCCTCGATCAGGACGGCGCCAGCGCGCCGCGCGGTCCAGAGATGCAGCAGATGCGTCTTGCCGCAGGCGGCGGGTCCCCACACCCAGAGGCGGAGGAAGGGCCATCCGGCGGGGTCGGAGGCGGCGAAGGCGAGGGCGTCGCGGTTGGAGGGGGCCGCGAGGATGTCGGACGGGGGCCGGGCCGCGCGATGGATGAAGGGCAGTGCGAGTTGCCGCATCGTCGTCAGGGCGGGTCGAGATAGAGCGGGCTGCGCAGGTAGCGCGCGAGCCAGTAGCGGGCGAGGACGCCGATCGTCGCCGCGATCGGGACCGCGAGCATGACGCCCACGAAGCCGAACGCCGCACCGCCGGCGAACAGCGCGAAGATCACCCAGACCGCGTGCAGCTCGACCTTGTTGCCGAGGAAGCGCGGATAGATGAGGTAGCCCTCGACCATCTGGCCGGCGATGAACACGGCGACGACGATCGCGATCCGGTACCAGTGCGAGAACTGGGCGAAGGCGAGCGCGATCGAGGCGACGGCGCCCGTGATGGTGCCGACATAGGGGATGAAGGAGAGGCCGCCGGCGAGTAGGCCCACGATCAGGCCGAGATCGAGGCCGGCCGCCGACAGGCCGACCGCGTAGAAGACGGCGAGCATCAGGCAGCAGATCAACTGGCCGCGCACCCAGGCCGACAGGATGCGGTCGACCTCGGCGGCCTGCGCACGCAGGCTGCCGGCGTAGCGGCGGGGCAGCCAGAAATCGAGCCGGTCGATCACCGACGCCCAGTCGCGCAACAGGTAGAAGGCGACGACGGGGGTGACGAGCAGCAGCGAGAGCACGTTGAAGATCGCGAAGCCGCCGCCAACGATGCGCGCGACGGCGGCGGTGAAGAAGCCGACGACGGTGCCGGCCTGGGTCGAGACGAGGTCGCGCAGCCGGTCGTTGACGTAGCGGGTGCCGAGATGGGCCTGCGCCTGGGTGATCAGGTGGTCGGCGAAATGGCGCAGCGAACCGGCATAGACCGGGACACGGTCGACGAGAACGGTCACCTGGGCGACGACGAGCGGATAGAGCAGCAGGACCGAGAGCAGCGCGAGGGCGACCAGCATGATGATGACGAGGAAGGCGGCGACGTTGCGCCGGACGCCGACAGCGGTCAGCCGGGACGCGAGCGGGTGGAGGAAATAGGCGATCCCGGAGGCGGCGACGAAGGGCAGCAGGATCGAGGCGAAGAGGCGCAGCGCCAGCCAGGCGGCGACGAACAGGCCGGCGAGGAGGGCCAGGCGCTGGGCGCGGGTCGCGCGCGCGACGGCGGCCTGGGCCTTGACGCTGGCGGCGGTCGGCGCAGAACGCGGTGGCAGGATGTCGGTGTCGTTGATGGCGGGTCTCCACGGGCGCCACTCCGCTTATACACGGATCGGGCCGTGGACTTCTCAAGAGGGAGCTCGGGTTGGAAACGTATCGCGCGGCGGGCGTCGATATCGAGGCGGGCGACGCGCTGGTGGACGCGATCAAGCCGCTCGCGGGAGCGACCACGCGGCCGGGCGTGATGGGGGCCTTGGGCGGCTTCGGCGCGCTGTTCGACCTCAAGGCCGCCGGGTTCCGCGATCCGGTGCTGGTGTCGTGCACGGACGGGGTGGGCACCAAGCTGCTGGTGGCGATCGAGACCGGGCGGCACGACGCGGTGGGGATCGACCTGGTCGCGATGTGCGTCAACGACCTGGTGGTGCAGGGGGCGACGCCGCTGTTCTTCCTCGACTATTTCGCGACCGGCGCGCTCTCGGTGGCGGACGCGACCCGCGTGGTCGCAGGGATCGCGGAGGGCTGCCTGCGATCGGGCTGCGCGCTGGTGGGCGGCGAGACCGCCGAGATGCCGGGGATGTACGCGGCCGGGCACTACGACCTCGCCGGCTTCGCGGTGGGAGCGGCCGAACGCGGGCGGCTGCTGCCGGGGGTGGTGCGGCCGGGCATGGTCGTGCTCGGGCTGCCGAGCGCGGGGGTTCATTCGAACGGGTTCTCGCTGGTGCGCCGGATCGTGGCGTCGAGCGGGCTCGGATGGGACGCGCCGGCGCCGTTCGAGCCGGAGGTGGCGCTCGGGGAGGCGCTGATGCGGCCGACGCGGCTCTATGTGCGGCAGGTGACGGCGCTGCATGACGCGGGGCTGCTGGTGGCGGCGGCGCATATCACGGGCGGCGGGCTCGCCGCCAACCTCGCGCGGGTGATGCCCGAGGGCATCGCGGCCTCGATCGACGAGGGGTCGTGGGAGGAGCCGCCGGTGTTCGACTGGCTGCGGACGACAGGCGGGATCGAGGCGGACGAGATGGCGCGCGTGTTCAACCGCGGCATCGGCATGGCGCTGGTGGTGAGCAACGTGGCGTCGGCAACGGCGCTGCTGGCCGAGCTGGGCGAGCGGCCGGCGGTGATCGGCCGGACGGTCGCCACGTCTTGACCCGCCAGGCCCTCGGGCGGACACGGATCGGGGTGCTGGTGTCGGGACGGGGGAGCAATCTCGCGTCACTGATCGACGCGTCGGCCGATCCGGATTTTCCGGGAGACGTGGCTTTGGTGCTGTCGGACCGGCCGCAAGCGGCGGCGCTGCCGATGGCGCGCGCCCGCGGGATCGAGGCGCGCGCGATCGACCGGCGGGATTTCCCGGGCGACCGGGCGGGGCACGAGGCGGCGCTGCAGGCGGCGCTGCAGGCGGCCGGGATCGGGTTCGTGTGCCTGGCCGGTTACATGCGGCGGCTGACGCCGTTCCTGGTCGGCGCCTGGGCGGGGCGGATGGTGAACATCCATCCGAGCCTGCTGCCGTCGTTCCCGGGCCTGGACACACATGCGCGCGCGCTCGCGGCGGGCGTCGCGGTGCATGGCTGCAGCGTGCATCTGGTGACCGAGGGGATCGACGAGGGCCCGATCCTGGGGCAGGCGGCGGTTCCGGTGCTGGCGTCCGACGACGAGGCGGCGCTGGCAGCCCGGGTCCTGGCGGCCGAGCATGCGCTGTATCCGGCGGTGGTCAGGATGATGCTTGGCGGGAGACTCGACGCGGCGGGCGCGGGATCGCGGCTGGTGTCGCTCTTGCCCCGGGCGCGCGAGGCCGCGTAGCAAAGGGGTTTGCCGGGAGGGACTTGGACGATGGCGGCTCAGGAGGCCTACGGGGAGAGGGTCGAGGTCGTGACCGAGGCGGAGGGCGCGCCCAATCCGGCCGAGAGCCTGCTCGCGGACCGGCAGCATCTGTGGGGCGGTTTCACCAAGCTGATCCTGTGGAGCATCGTCGGGGTGGTGATGGTGCTGGTGCTGCTGGACTGGACGCTGCTCTAGCGTCACATTTCGCAACGGGTCGGACCTGGACGGAGATGCTGTAACGACGCACAAGAGGGCGATAGACGACGGGGAAAGACGCCATACCCAATCGATGAGGAGATCCGCTCGTGAGGATCGACGCGATCGCTGGTTGGCGTCTCTACCTGCCTTCGCTGTTCGCGCTGTCGGTCGGGTTCGCCTATCTGATCGGACCGATCGACCTGATCCCGGACCGCACGCCCTATGTGGGCCATCTCGACGAGGCCGCGTTCGCGGTGGGGTCGCTGGCGCTGGCGTGGCGGCTTGCGCCAGCCAGTCTCGACCTCGGTTCACGCGCCCGACGGGGCTTGATGGGCGTCCTGGCCAGGTCGTTCGGCGGCTGCCTGTTCCGGCTCTGCCTCGGCCGATGGCCGCACGCGGACGAGGGCCGCGAGTTCGCCCGCGCGATGGGCGACAACCGGGTGCCGATGCCGGCCCTGCTGCGGGCGATGCATGCGGTGCCGGCGTCGCGACAGGAGATCTCGCGTCTGCTGCTGTTCGACCTGCTGCGCGACGGAAGGCTGCCGCCGCCGGAGCGGCATGGCACGGTGCCGGTGCCGATCGCGCCGCAGGTGGGAGATCCGCTGCGCTTCTGGGAGGGCCGGCCGGTGTCGTTCCTGCATCTGGAGAAGACGGCGGGGACGGCGCTGGCCAATGCGCTGACGGAGCGGTTCCACCCGCTGCAGATCGATCCCGATCCGAACCGGACGATGCCGCCGCACCTGCGCTGCGCGTTCCCGACGCCGGCATTGCGCGCGATCCGCGAGCGGAAGCTGGTCTGGGGCCATTACGACCTGCCGTCGCTGCTGCGGCTCGGGCCGGACCGGCTGATCGTGACGATGCTGCGCGAGCCGCGGGCGCGGATCCTGTCGCTGTATCATTTCTGGCGTTCATACGAGCCGGCAGGATGCGATCCGTTTCAGAATCGCGAGGTCCGGCTCGCGCACGAGCATGACCTGCTCGGCTTCCTGCGCCTGGGCGACCCGTCGCTGCGCGACTGCATCGACAATCTGTATGTGCGCCGGCTGACGGGGCTGTATGCCTCCTCGACCGAGGAGGATCCGCTGCGGGCCGATCCCGCCGGGGCTCTCGCGCTCGCGCGCGACGGCCTCGACCGCATCGCGTTCGTGGGGATCATCGAGCGGATGGAGACGAGCCTGGCCGGCCTGTCGGCGGTGCTGTGTACTCCGATCGGCGCGGGGCTGAAGCGGGAGAATGCGGGAGAGGCGAATGCGCGCCTGCGTCCGGACGTGTTCCGCCCGGTCGCCCGGGCGGACATCACGCCGTCGATCGAGGCGGAGCTCGACCGGCTGACCGCGCTCGACCGGGTGCTTTACGACGAGTGCCTGGAGCGGATCTCAGGCGTGTAGTTCCAGGGCGGAAAAGAAGAAGGGGATTTCGGTCGCGGCGGTCTCCGGGGCGTCGGAGCCGTGCACGGAGTTGGCCTCGATGCTCTCGGCGAATTCGGCTCGGATGGTGCCGGGATCGGCCTTCCTGGGGTCGGTGGCGCCCATGACGCGGCGGTGGAGCGCGATCGCGTCGTCGGCTTCGAGCACCTGTGCGACGACGGGGCCGCCGGTCATCGACGAGACGAGGTCGTTGTAGAACGGGCGGGCGCTGTGAACGGCGTAGAAGGCGCGTGCCTGGGCCTCGGTGAGTTGGAGGCGCTTCTGGGCGATGATACGAAGCCCCTCGGATTCGAGCTTGGCGTTGATTGCCCCCGTCAGGTTGCGACGCGTGGCGTCAGGCTTGATGATGGAAAGCGTGCGTTCGACGGCCATCTGGATGTCCTCGTGCGTGTGGCGCGCTTTCTAAATCGGATGGGGTCTGGGGCCTAGGGGCTCCAGCGGGTCGAGGGCAGAGCCCTCGCCTTTGGAGAGGTGCTCGTGAGCCTGTTGACGATCTCCGACCTGACGATCCGGATCGCCGGGCGCGTGCTGCTGGACCAGGCCGACCTGTCGGTGGACCCGGGCAGGCGCGTGGGGCTGGTCGGGCGCAACGGCGCCGGCAAGTCGACGCTGCTGGCGACCATCCTGGGCGAGCGGCAGCCGGACGGCGGCGAGATCCGGATCGCGACGCGTGCCAGGATGGCGACGGTGCGCCAGGAGGCGCCGGAGGGACCGGCGAGCCTGCTCGAGTGCGTGCTGGAGGGTGACCAGGAGCGGTTGCGGCTGCTGGCCGAGGTCGAGGCGGCGGAGCGCGAGGGTGCCGAGGGGGCATCGCTGCTTGGAGAGCTGCACGAGCGTCTGCGGGCAATCGGGGCGGATGCCGCACCCGCCAGGGCGGGGACGATCCTGGCGGGGCTGGGCTTCGACGCGGAGGCGCAGGCCCGCCCGGTCGGCACGTTCTCGGGCGGCTGGCGGATGCGGGTGGCGCTGGCGACGGCGTTGTTCGCGGCACCCGACCTGCTGCTGCTCGACGAGCCGACCAACCATCTCGATCTCGAGGCCACGATGTGGCTGGAGGGCTGGCTGCAGAAATTCGGCGGTGCGGTGGTGATCGTCAGCCACGACCGCGAACTGCTCGACAACGCGGTGCATGCGATCGCGCATCTCGACCGGGGCCGGATCAAGACCACGCCGGGCGGCTACACGGAGTTCGTGCGCATCCGGACCGAGCAGGCGTTGCAGCAATCGCGCGAGGCGCAGCGGATCGCGGCGCGGCGGGCGCACATGCAGGATTTCGTCGACCGGTTCCGGGCCAAGGCAAGCAAGGCGCGACAGGCGCAGGCGCGGATCAAGGCGCTCGAGCGGATGCCGATGATCGAGACGGTGGTGGAGCAGTCGCCGACGAAATTCGACTTCCCCTCCCCTGCCCTGCTGGCGCCGCCGATGCTGACGCTGGACCGGGTGAGCTGCGGCTATGACGGGCGCACGGTGTTGCGCGAGCTGTCGCTGCGGCTCGACAGCGAGGACCGGATCGCACTGCTGGGTCCGAACGGGCGCGGCAAGTCGACGTTCGCCAAGCTGCTGGCGGGACGGCTGGCACCGATGTCGGGGACGCAGTTCCGGGCGAACGGGTTGGGTGTGGGCTATTTCGCGCAGCACCAGACCGACGAGCTCGAAGGCGAGGACAGTGCGCTCGCGCACATGCAGCGGGCGATGCCCAAGGCCACCGTGACGGCGGCACGCGCGCAACTGGCGCGGTTCGGTCTCGACGCGGCGCGGGCGGAGACGACGTCGAGCGAGCTGTCGGGCGGGGAGCGCGCGCGGCTGCTGCTGGCATTGGCCACGCGCGACGCGCCGCAATTGCTGATCCTGGACGAGCCCACCAACCATCTCGACATCGACGCGCGCGATGCGCTGGTCCGCGCGCTGGCGTCCTTCGAGGGCGCGGTGCTGCTGATCAGCCACGATCCGCATCTGGTGGAGCTGGTGGCGGACCGGTTGTGGATCGTGGGCGACGGAACGGTGACGCCGTACGAGGGGGATCTCGGCGAGTATAAGGCGCGCATCGCCGAGGGCGGCAAGCCGGCGCCGGTGAAGGCGAGCGGGACCAAAGGGGCGACGCGCGACGACCGGCGTGAGCGGGCGGCGGCGCGGGCGGCGCTCGAGCCGCTGCGGCGCCGGGCGCGGGACGCGGAGGCGCGGCTGGCACGGCTGGCGGACGAGAAGCGCGCGATCGAGGCGAAGCTCGCCGACCCGACGCTCTATCGCGCCGGAGGCGGGTCGGACGTGGCGCGGGAGAATGCGCGGCTGAGCGCGGTCGCGCGCGCGCAGGCGCAGGCGGAGAGCGACTGGCTCGAGGCGGCGGGCGCGCTCGAGCACGCGATGGGTCCGGAGGCGATGGCATCATGATGACCATGAAGACTGTGATCGCGGCCACCTGTCTGGCGTCCTGCATCGCGGGAGGTGCCGTGGCACAGGCCGAGGAGGGGATGTGGCCGCTCGACAACCTGCCGATGAGCCGGCTGAAGGCGAATTACGGGTTCACGCCGACGCAGGCCTGGATCGACCATGTGATGCACGCGTCGGCGCGGCTGGCGGCCGGCTGCTCGGCGTCGTTCGTCTCGCCGGACGGGCTGGTGATGACCAACCACCATTGCGGGAACGGGTGCCTGGCCGACCTCTCGGTCGGCGCGACGGACTTCATGGAGAAGGGGTTCAAGGCCGCGAGCCAGCCGGCCGAGCCGAAATGCCCGGGGATGGAACTCGACCAGCTCCAGGCGATCAGCGACGTCACCCGGCAGATGAGCGACGCGACGAGCGGCAAGTCCGGTTCCGATTACATCAAGGCGCAGCACGCCGCACAGAGCGCGATCGAGAAGAGCTGCGCCGGGACCGATGCCAGGACGACGCGCTGCGATGTGGTGACGCTCTATCACGGCGGCCGCACCGCGCTCTATCGCTACAAGCGGTTCGACGATGTGCGCCTGACGTTCGCGCCGGACCAGGAGATCGCCTTCTTCGGCGGCGATCCGGACAATTTCAACTATCCGCGCTACGATCTGGATGTGACGTTCCTGCGTGCGTACGAGAACGGCCATCCGGCGCGCACCGACTATTTTCCGTTCGATGCACGCGGACCGAAGGCGGGCGAGCTCACGATCACGTCCGGCAATCCGGGCACCACCGAGCGCGACACGACGGACGCCGAGCTGACCGCGCTGCACGATGTCGAACTGCCGCTGATCTACGGCTACGGCGAGAACCTGGACGGCGTGCTGTGGGCGTATGCGAGGCAGGGCGCGGCACAGGCGAAGGAGGCGTCGGACCTGGTGTTCGGCGTCGAGAATTCGCTGAAGGTCTACAAGGGCTGGCTCGACGCGTTCGCCAGGCCCGAACTGCTGGCGGGCAAGCGGCGCGCGCAGAACGATCTGCGCGCATGGATCGATGCCGATCCGGGGCGCAAGCAGGCCTACGGCGACCCGTTCGCGGCGATCGCGGCGACCATTCCGCATGAGGCGGAACTCTATTCGAGATACATCTTCCTCGACGGCCCGCGCTACTCGCTGGCATTCCGGTCCAAGGCCTTCACCTTCGCGCGCATTCTCGCGCGCGCGGCGGTGGAACGGCAGAAGCCGGACGCGGAGCGGTTGCCTGCCTATCGCGACGCGAACCTGCCGGCGCTCCAGGAGGCCCTGTTCTCGGTCGCACCGATCCACCCGCTTCTGGAAAAGACGACACTCGCCTTCTCGCTGACGAGGATGCGCCAGGCGTTCGGCGCGGACGATCCGTTCGTGCACGAGGCGCTCGGCGCATCCTCGCCGGACGAACTGGCGGGACGGCTGGTCGACGGGACGAAGCTGGGCGATCCGGCCGTGCGCCGGGCGCTGTTCGACGGCGGGCAGACGGCGATCGCGCGGTCGGACGATCCGATGATCAAGTTCGCGCTCCTGGTCGATCCGGCGTCACGCGCGGCGCGCAAGCAGTGGGAGGACGAGGTCGAGGCGCCGCAGCGCAAGAATTCCGAGCTGATCGCCAAGGCGCGGTTCGCGCGCGAGGGCACGTCGATCTATCCGGACGCGACCTTCACCGAGCGGCTGTCGTTCGGGACCGTGCAGGGCTGGGACGAGAACGGGCATGCGGTGGCACCGTTCACGAACTTCGCCGGCCTGTACGGCCGCGCGACGGGGGCCGCGCCGTTCAAGCTGTCCGATCCGTGGCTGAAGGCCGGGAAGAGCCTGCATCTCGACACGCCGTTCGACTACGTCACGACCAACGACATCATCGGCGGCAATTCGGGCAGCCCGGTGATCGACCGCGACGCGCATGTCGTCGGGCTGATCTTCGACGGCAATATCCATTCGATCGCGGGCGACTTCGTCTACGATCCGGCCGAGAACCGGGCGGTCGCGGTCGACACGTCGGCGCTGCTGCTGGCGCTGCGCTCGGTGTATGCGGACAAATGGCTTGCCGACGAGCTCGTCGGCGGCGCGCGGCCGATGACCAACTAAGCGGGGCGGGATGGACGCGCGGGACGGTCCGGGCATCGTTGCGATCGGCGAGATCGTGGTCGAGATCATGGCGGAGACGCGCGGCGACGGGTTCCTCGAACCGCTGGCACTGCGCGGGCCGTTTCCCTCTGGAGCACCGGCGATCTTCATCGACCAGGTCGGGCGCCTCGGTCATCCGGCCGGGCTCGTCTCGTGCGTGGGCGAGGACGATTTCGGCCGGCTGACGATCGACCGGCTGGCGCGCGACGGCGTCGAGACGAGCGCGATCCGGATCGATCCGGACCGGGTGACGGGCAGCGCCTTCGTCCGCTACCGGGAGGATGGCGAACGCGCCTTCATCTTCAACATACGCGACAGCGCCTGCGGCCAGACGCGCATCGAGGAGGCGGCGCGTGCCCTGCTCGACGGGTGCGCGCATCTGCACGTGGTGGGATCGTCGCTGATCTCGCCGGCGCTGATCGAGGCGGCGACGCAGGCGGTCTCGATCGTGCGGGCACGCGGCGGCACGGTGTCGTTCGACCCGAACGCGCGACGCGAGATGCTGGCGGCGTCGCACATGCGCGCGGCACTCGGCCTGATGCTGCGGTCGTGCGACGTGTTCCTGCCGAGTGGCGCCGAGCTGCTGCTGCTGACGGAGGCCACGACCGAGAAGGACGCGATCGAGGAGATCCTGTCGCTCGGAGTGGGTGCGGTCGTGGTCAAACGCGGTGCCGCCGGTGCGTCGTATCATGATCACGATCGCTCGGTTTCGATCGCGGCATTCCCCGCCCGCGAGATCGACCCGACCGGCGCTGGCGACTGCTTCGGTGCCACGTTCATGGTCTGCCGGCTCCGCGGCAAGGATGTCGAGACGTGCCTGCGCTACGCGGCGGCGAGCGGCGCGCGGGCGGTCGGGATCCAGGGCCCGATGGAGGGCGCGTCCTCGTTCGCCGAACTCGATGCGCTGATCGCCAGGCAGGGCGATGGCTGAGATGCTGGCCTCGCTCGCCGCACGGCCTGGCCGGGGGATCGTCTCGGTGTGCTCGGCGCACGAGCTGGTGATCGAGGCGGCGCTGCTGCAGGCGAGCGAGGACGGAACCGACGCGCTGATCGAGGCGACCTGCAACCAGGTCAACCAGGAGGGCGGCTACACCGGCATGACACCGGTCGATTTCCGCGCGCTGGTGCTCGGGATCGCCGACGATGTCGGCCTCCCGCACGGGCGGATCGTCCTGGGCGGCGATCATCTCGGTCCCAATCCGTGGAAGCACCTGCCCGCGGCGGACGCGATGCGCAAGGCGGCCGACATGGTGGGCGCCTACGCCGCGGCCGGCTACGAGAAGCTGCATCTGGATGCGAGCATGGGCTGCGCGGGCGAGGCGGCGCCGGACGACGCGGTGATCGCGGAGCGGGCGGTAACGCTCGCCGCGCGGGCGGAGCGGGACGGGACGGAGCGCCCGGTCTACGTGATCGGGACCGAGGTGCCGACGCCAGGGGGTTCGACCGAGGCGATGTCGGACATCGAGCCCACCCGACCGGACGCGGTGCTGGCGACCTGGGCGGTGCATCGGGACCGGTTCAGCGGCATGGCGGCGTGGGACCGGGTGGTTGCCGTCGTGGTCCAGCCGGGGGTGGAGTTCGGGCATGACGCGGTCGCGGTGTATCGGCCCGAGCGCGCGCGGGCGCTGAGTACGGCACTCGGCGCGATGCCGGGACTGGTCTACGAGGCGCATTCGACGGACTACCAGCCGGAGGCGGCACTCCGCCGGCTGGTCATGGACGGGTTCGCGATCCTGAAGGTCGGGCCAGCGCTGACGTTCGCGCTGCGCGAGGCGCTGTATGGGCTGGACACGATCAGGGCCGTGCTGCGGCCGGGCGCGCCGTCGCTGCCGGCGGCGATGGAGCAGGTGATGATCCGCGCGCCCGGGCAATGGCGCACGCACTATCACGGGAGCGTCGAGGCGGTGCGCGTGCTGCGCCATTACAGCTACAGCGACCGCATCCGCTATTACTGGCCGGAGAGGGAGGCGCGGGACGCGACCGGTTCGCTGCTTGCGGCCCTCGACGACACCCGCATCCCGGAAACCCTGATCAGTCAGTTCCTGCCGCGGCTGCATGAGCGATTCGTCGCGGGCGCGATCGGCCGCCGGCCGCGGGACCTGGTGATCGAGGCGATCCGGGACGTGCTCCGCGCCTACGCGCGCGCGGCCTCGCCGGCAATGGGAGATATGCCATGATGTTGACGGACAAGGTGGCACTGGTGACGGGCGGCGCGCGCGGGATCGGGCGCGCGATCGCAGAGCGCTACGCGCGCGAAGGAGCGCTCGTGGCGGTGGCCGACATCAACGAGGCGGGCGCGCGGACGGCCGCCGAGGCGATCGGCGGGACGGCGATCGGCGTGGCACTCGACGTGACCGAGCAGGGTTCGATCGAGAGCGCGATCGCGACGGTGGCCGGGCGGTTCGGCCGCCTCGACATCCTGGTCAACAACGCGGGCGTGTTCGACATGGCCCCGGTGCTCGAGATCACGCACGAGAGCTACCGGCGCGTCTTCGCGGTCAATGTCGAGGGGTTGCTGTTCACGCTGCAGGCGGCCGCCCGGCGGATGATCGCGCAGGGACAGGGCGGGAAGATCATCAATTTCGCCTCACAGGCGGGCAGGCGGGGCGAGGCGCTGGTGGGCGTGTATTGCGCCTCGAAGGCGGCCGTCATCAGCCTGACCCAGAGCGCGGGACTCGACCTGATCAAGCATGGCATCAACGTGAACGCGATCTCGCCCGGCGTGGTCGACAACGACATGTGGGACCAGGTCGATGCGATGTTCGCGCGCTACGAGGGACTGGCGCCGGGCGAGAAGCGGCGCACGGTCGGCGCCGCGGTGCCGTTCGGGCGGATGGCGCGCCCGGACGAGCTGGCGGGGCTCGCCACGTTCCTGGCGAGCCCGGATGCCGACTATATCGTGGCGCAGACCTATAATATCGACGGCGGCAACTGGATGAGTTAAACGGTTCGATAGAGTGATGACCAATGTGGTCGGACGGCCCTCCAGGGCGTCCGATGGAGGTGGTGCGCAGTCTCGTCGGGTCCCGGCGCCGGCCCGTTGAAACAATAACAAACTGTCCAAGGAAACGGATATGCGACTTCACCCTCTCATCACCGGTGCGGCGATCGCCGCCCTCCCGCTGCTCGCCGTGAGCGCGAATGCCGAGTCGACCCTGACCATCGCGACCGTCAACAACGGCCAGATGATCCAGATGCAACGCCTGTCGAGCAACTTCGAGCAACAGCATCCGGACATCCATCTGCGCTGGGTCGTGCTGGAAGAGAACGTGCTGCGCCAGAAGGTCACGACCGACATCGCGACCCATGGCGGCCAGTTCGACATCCTGACGATCGGCAACTACGAGGTCCCGATCTGGGCCAAGCAGAAATGGCTGGTTCCGTTCGACAACCTGCCGGCCGACTACGACGTCAACGACATCCTGCCGACGATCCGTTCCAGCATCAGCTCGGGCGGCAAGATCTACGGGCTGCCGTTCTACGGTGAGAGCGACATGACGCTCTATCGGACCGACCTGTTCAAGCAGGCGGGCCTGACCATGCCGGATCACCCGACCTACGACCAGATCAGGCAGTTCGCCGACAAGCTGACCGACAAGTCCAAGCAGGTCTACGGCATCTGCCTGCGCGGCAAGCCGGGCTGGGGCGAGAACATGGCCTACGTGACGACGCTGGTGACCGCGATGGGCGGCCAGTATTTCAACGAGCACTGGAAGCCGACGATCAACACGCCGGCATGGCATTCGGCGCTGACCTACTACGATGACATCATGAAAGCCGATGGACCTCCCGGTGCGAGTTCGAACGGGTTCAACGAGAACCTGGCCCTGTTCTCGTCCGGCCATTGCGGCATGTGGATCGATGCCACGAGTGCCGCGGGTATCGTCTTCGACCCGAAGCAGAGCCAGGTCGCCGACAAGGTCGGCTTCGCGGCGAGTCCGACCGGCAGCTTCACGGGCGGCCCGAACTGGCTTTGGTCGTGGAACCTCGCGATCCCCACGTCATCCAAGCAGGTGGACGCCGCCAAGACGTTCATCGGCTGGGCGACATCGAAGCCCTACATCCAACTGGTGGCGAAAAACGATGGCTGGGTGACGGTTCCGCCCGGAACGCGGACCTCGACCTATCAGGATCCGGGCTACAAGCAGGTAGCACCGTTTGCCGGGTTCGTGCTCGAAGCGATCGACAATGCCAACCCGACCGGACAGACCAAGAACCCGCGCCCCTACACCGGTGGGCAATATGTCGGCATCCCGCAGTTCCAGTCGATCGGAACCGAGATCGGGCAGCTGGTCGCCGCGACCCTGACCGGATCCTCGACCGTCGACCAGGCGCTCACGAAGGGGCAGGCCGCGACCCAGCGCGCGATCCGGCAGGCCGGCTACCACTAGACTAGACCGACTCCCCCCGCGCGGGCGATCGCGCGGGGGCTTGCTTCAGTCGGAGCCACCGTCTAGGCGCTGCAGTCCACCCACCGTGGTGCCGGAGCTCATGTGGATCTGAAAGCGCTGATCGGGTTGGTTGGCGTGGTGATCGCGGCGTTGACCGCGGAGTTCAACGACGGGGTGTCCGGGGCCGCGCTGCCCGATATTCGCGGCGGCCTCGGGATCGATATCGACCAGGGCACCTGGCTGACGACGCTGTACGCGATCGGGCAGGTGATCGGCATGTCGCTGTCGCCCTGGTGGGCGGTGACGATGAGCGTCCGGCGCTGGGTGCTGTTCGCGATCGGGCTGTGCTGCGTCTCGACGATCTTCATTCCGTTCACGTCGAGCCTGACCCTTTTGTACGGATTGCGCTTCCTGCAAGGCTTGTCGGGCGGCTTCATCATTCCCTGTCTGCTGATCGTGGGACTACGCGTGCTGGCGCCGTCGATCCGGTTGTATGGCCTGGCCCTGTATGCGCTGACCGCGACGTTCGGGCCGAACATGGCGACGACGCTGGCGGCGCTCTGGACCGACGTCGTCGCCTGGCAGTTCGTGTTCTTCGAGGCGCTGCCATTGTGTGCGCTGGCGAGTCTCCTGGTCTGGTATGGCGTCGAGCAGGATGCGCCGAAATACGAGCGCGTCGCCTTGTTCGACTGGCCGGGCGCGCTGCTCGGCGCGATCGGCTTTTCCGCGCTGATCACGATGCTCGAGCAGGGCGACCGCTACGACTGGTTCAACTCGCGGACCATCTGCGTGCTGGCACTGGTCAGCGTGGTGGCATTGCCGCTGTTCGTGATCAACGAGTTCCTCGCGCCCTCGCCGCTGTTCGGGTTCGCACTGCTCAAGCGTCGCAACCTCGCCTACGGGCTGATCACGCTGTTCACGTTCCTGCTGATCGGGCAATCGGCGTCGACGATTCCGAACGACTTCCTCGTGCTCGTGCAGGGGTTCCGTCCGATCCAGGCCTACGCGGTCACGCTTGTGGTGGCGGCGTCGCAGCTCGTGCTGCTGCCGCTCGTGGCGGTGCTGTTGAATTTCAAGCACGTCGATTCCCGGGTCGTGAGCTTCGCGGGATTGGCCTGCGTGCTGACCGCCTGCGCCGGCAACATCTTCCTGACCAGCGTCGTGCAGGGCGGCGGGTTCCTGATCTGGCAGGGGCTCCAGGCGGTCGGCGAGCCGATGATCGTGCTGCCGCTGCTGATGATGTCGACCAACGAGATCAAAAAGCCGGAAGAGGGACCGCTGGGATCGGCGCTGATCAACACCTGCCGCGGCCTGGCCGAGCCGGTCGGCGCGTGGCTGATCGCGCTGATCATGCGGTGGCGGGGCGGGCTGCATACCAGCCGGATCCTCGACCAGTCCGGGCAGGGCAGCACCAGCGTCATCGCCGGGCCGGCTGGACTGATCCAGGGCAATCCGCCGCCGCTGCTGCCGGACGGACAGCCTCGCTTCGCGGGCAGCCTGGACGCATTCATCGCGCAGGTGCAGGTCCAGTCGAGGGTGATGTCGCTGAGCGACTCGTTCGCGGTGTTCGGGGGTCTGGTGGTCTTCCTGATGATCGTGCTCGCGGTGCTGCCGGTGCGCACCTATCCGCCGCGAATCGCGCTGGCGAAAAAGTAGGGAGCGGGCGGTGGCGGACGACGAGAAGGACAAGCCCGATCCGCCCAAGCGAAAGCCGGTCTGGCCGTGGCTGGTCGGCGGTGTGGTGGTGGTCGGCTTCATCGTGGCGGTGCTGATGATCATCTATGCGCCGGCGAACGCGGTGTGGACGGACGACGCCTACGTGACCGCGCACTATGCGGTCATCGCGCCGCGCATCTCCGGTCAGGTCGCGGGCGTGCAGGTCGACGACAACCAGCCGGTGCGCGCGGGCCAGGTGTTGACCACGCTCGACGACCGCGACTTCCGCACGTCGCTCGCCAACGACGAGGCGATGCTGGCGCGCGACCAGGCTCAGGCCGACGACATCGAGGCCCAGATCGCGCGGCTGCCGTCGCAGATCGCGCAGTCGCAGTCGAGCGTCGCGTCGTCGGCGGCGCAACTGGTGTTCGCCGAGCAGAACGAGAAGCGCTACCGCAACCTCGCCAGCACAGGCGCCGGCACATTCCAGGAACGCCAGCAGGCGGACATGTCGCTGCGGCAGGCGCAGGCCTCGATCGACGGCGCGCAGGCGCAGCTCAGCACGACGCGCCACCAGTTGCCGATCCTGCAGGCGCGTTACCAGGCGGCGTTGGCGACCGTACGGTCCGACCGGGCGCAAGTGGAGCAGGCGAGGCTGAACCTGTCCTACACGCGCATCCTCGCACCGGTCGACGGGATGGTGGGCCAGCGTTCGGTGCAGCTCGGCAACTATGTCGGCCCCGGGACGGCGCTGATGGCGGTCGTGCCGCTCGATGCGGTCTACATCGTGGCGAATTACCGCGAAGTGGCGCTCAAGCACGTGCTGCCCGGGCAGCACGCGCGGATCCATGTCGACGCCTACAACCTGGATCTCGACGGGATCGTCGACAGCGTGCCGCCGGCATCCGGCGCCGCGTTCGCGCCGATCCAGCCGAACAATGCCACCGGCAACTTCACCAAGATCGTGCAGCGGCTGCCGGTGAAGATCGTGGTGTCGCCGCATCAGAACGACGCGCGGCTGCTCAGGATCGGTTTCTCGGTGGAGATCACGATCGACACCGGCCTCGCCGACGTGAAGGGCGACCAGAGCGCGAGCCCGCAGCGCGTGACGTCGCGCTGACGATGCGGCGCCCGCGCGCGCGATGCCTGGCGTTGATCGCGCTCGGCGGGTGCACGGTCGGACCGGACTTCCATCGGCCGGACGCGCACGCGCCGGCGACATGGTGGGGCGCACCCGCGCATGTGACGAGCGTGCCGACGTTCGGCGGGACGGTGGATGCCGCATGGTGGACGCGTTTCGGCGATCCGGAGCTCTCGTCGCTGGTGGGCCGGCTCGCGCGCCAGAATCTCGACCTGCAGGCGGCCGCCGAACGGGTCGAGCAGGGACGCGAGCAGCGCCGGATCGCGGCGTCGCAGGGGCTGCCGACGCTGGACGCGAACGGCCTCTACGACCGGATCCGTGCGCCGCCGCCCGTGCTCAAGGCGCTGGTGGTCCCGTCGCCGAATGCGCCGGCCGAGTTCGACCTGTGGCAGGACGATCTATCGTCGTCATGGGAGCTCGATCTGTTCGGCCGGGTGCGCCGGGCGGTCGAGGCGCAGCGGGCCGACACCGAGGCCGCGATCGAGGCGCGGCACGCGATCGCGCTGTCCGCACTCGCCGACCTCGCGCAGGACTACATGCAGTTGCGCGGCACGCAGGCGATGGAGGCGATCACGCAAGCGAGCCTCGCGGACGCCGACCACAACGCGTCGCTGGTGCGCAACCAGTTCGCGAACGGCACCGGCACGACGCTCGACATCGCCAATGCCGAGGCGCAGCGCGCGACGATCGCGGCCGAGCTGCCGGCGCTGCGGACGACCGAGGCGAGCCTGGTCAATGCGATCGGGTTCCTGCTCGCGTTGCCGCCGCGGGCGCTCGAGCGGGAACTCGGGCCGGCGGGGCAAAATCCAGTGCCGCCTGTGGTGCCGATCGGGCTGCCGTCCGAGCTCGCGCGCCGGCGGCCGGACGTGCGCGAGGCGGAGGCGCGGCTGCATGCGGCGACCGCGGAGACCGGCGTCGCGGTCGCGGCGTTCTATCCGGACGTGCGGCTGTCCGGGCAGATCGGCACGCAGGCGCTGCAGTTCCCGCAGGCGTTCAACATCTATTCCGGGTATTTCCTGGCAGGCCCGACCATCGATCTGCCGATCTTCGAGGGTGGCCGGCTGCGCGCGACGCTGCGGCTGCGGCGTTCGCAGCAGCGCGAGGCGGCGATCAGCTACCGGAGCACGGTCCTGCAGGCGTGGCAGGACGTCGACAACGCGCTGACGGCGTATGCGCAGGCGCAGCACCGCCGCGACAGCATCGCCGAGGCGGTGCGTCAGAGCACGGTGGCACTCGACGCGGCCCGGGAGCGCTACCAGCAGGGAGTGGTGGATTTCCTCAACGTGCTGTCGGCGCAGGCTTCATTGCTGCAGAACCAGGGCACGCTCGCCAGCAGCAACACGCAGATCGAGACCGACCTGGTGTCGCTGTACAGGGCGCTCGGCGGTGGCTGGGAGATCGCGGACGGACGATGATGGGTTCGAGCAAAGTGCGGAGAGGAGGACGATGATCCCGTGCGCAAGGACGCCGAACTGAACCGCCAGAAACTGATCAGCGCGGCGAGCGAGATCATGCGCAACGAAGGCGATGTTCCGATGGAGCTGATCGCCGAGCGCGCGAACCTCACGAGGGGAACGCTCTACCGCAACTTCCCCCACCGCCAGGCCATGTACGAGGCCGTTCTCGAACATGATCTCACGACGATGGCGGCGCATCTGGCAGGGGAACGCGGAAACGACCCGCTCGCCTTCATCCGTCACATGACCGAGCTGATGATGGTCTACGACAAGTTCCTGGTCTCGCTGGCCGCCATGGCGGACTACGATGTGGAGAAGAACGAGGCCAGGATGGTGGAGTCGATCGCGGCACCGCTCGCCGCGGCGAAGGGATTGGGACTGCTCCACCCGAGGCTGACGGGGAGTGACATCCTGATGGCCTGCCGCATGCTTGCCTCCCATCTCCGTCTGGATGGCGGCCGCGACAGCGCGGAGGCGTTCCGGCGGAGGCTGGACCTCATGATGCAGGGGCTCGCATCCGCGCGGTCATCCGCCTGAAGAGAGAGGTTCAGGCCAGGCGGTAGACGCGGTGTTCGAAGCCCGGTTCCAGCCCGGCGGGACGCAGGCGCCCTTCCCCCACGAACACCGCCTGGTTGACCCAGGCGTAGCGTGGGTCGCCCGCCTCCAGCAGCCAGTGGGAGCGGATCGACTGGTCCGAGAACTCCGTGGATCTGGATGCGGCGAGAGCCTCGGCCATGGGCCGGTTGGCCTCGGCCGGCCCGAAATAGTGGGCGCAGAGGATGGCGCCGTCATCCGTCTCGATCTGGATCCGGACATCCATCCGCATGAAGCCGTCGGCGCCGACGAGCATCCAGTCGCTTCCTGAACCGAGCAGCTTGCCGTTGAGGCGCGCACCCTCGATCGTGCCGCTTCTCATCTCGTGATATCGGCGTTGACCATTCGGGCCGGCACCCACCTCATGTGGCGGCCCGACAAGCGCGTGGCAGGTGAACTCATGGACGAGGTTCGCCGATTGACGCGACACGGGTGATCTCCTGTTCGGCTTGGATGGCACTACTGTCCCACGAGCACCTTGGTGTCTCCGGTGAACCAGGCGTTCTCGATGACGAGACGACGAATGCGCCAGAGAGCCGCGTTCTCGACGAGCTCCGCATGATACCAGTTCATCATTTCGCAGCGGCGGTGGTGGTCGCCCCTGGGCAGATGGGTCGCGTCGACCAGGGCGCGGAGGCCGGCCGCGCCCGCATCGATCCTGGCGCGCGCGTTGGTGATGACATGCGTCGTCGTCTGCGTCCCGGCGGTCGCGCGAAGGAAGCGGACGATGGCCTGTCCGCCGATCAGGACCGGGAAGTCCAGGCCCATGGTCCGGCCGCAGGGCGTGAAGTCCACGACGGCATCATCGGTCAGTGCGGTCGCCAGCAGATCCTCGTCGGCGTGATCGATGCCCGCGCCGAACCGGAGCAGGGCGTCCACGATGTCGAGATGCTGGCGTGGCGGAGCGAAGGTGTCATGCGTCATGATCGGCTCCTCGAGATGCGCCGAAATCCAGGTCGATGCCGTACATCTGCCGGCCGATTGCAAGGCACGCGCCGATTTCGCTGCTCGTGCGCCGCTGCATGCGCGCCTCGAAATCCCGCACCGCATCCGCCGCCGGCGCGGCGGTCAACGCGTCGGCGAGTTCCAGAGCGTCGAGCATCGCCAGGTTCACCCCCTTGCCGGTGAAGGGCGGCATGACATGGGAGGCGTCGCCCAGCATCGTCAGCCCGGGTTGGGTCTCCCAATGATAGTCCGGCGGCATGACGGAGGTCGGCCAGAGCTGGAAATCGTCCTTAACCTGCGTCAGCATCGCCATCACCTCCGGCGACCAGTCGCGGTAGGCCTCGCCGACGGCGGCCATCACCGCCTGCTTGTCGTCCAATGCGAAGCCCGCGGTGTCCGGCCAGCCGTCGCCGACCGCCATCGAGTAGTACAGGAGGATGAGGTCGTGGTTGCAGCGCTGGACGAAGATCGTCTTCTCGCCGCCCGCGAACATCACCGAGCCTTCGCCGAGCGTCTTGTCGATCCGGGAGCCGCGCCAGAGATCCTCGCGGATGTTGGCAGCAATCATGGTGATGCCGGTGTAGCGGGGCTGGACCGGCGTCAGGCGGCGCCTGATCCTGGAGCCGATGCCGTCGGCGCCGACCACCAGGTCGGCGACGACGGGGGGCCGATCCTTGATCTCGAGCCGCCAGCGTCCATCGGCCTCGGGACGGACGTCGTCGACGGCGTGATCCCAGGCCACCATGCCAGGCGGGAGGGAGTCGAGCAGGAGCTGGCGCAGATCGCCGCGGTCGATCTCCGGTCCGGCGTCCTGATGCGTCTCCTCCCCCATGCCGGGCATGTCGCTTCCCTCGGAGTCGATCATCCTGAAGGCCTTGGCCTCGCTTCGGGAGCGGTGCGCGAAGACATCGCCGAGCCCGGCGGCATCGATCGCAAGCTGGCCGGCATCGGGGCGAAGATCGAGGCTGCCGCCCTGCGGCCGGGCCGTCGGCGACGCGTCGCGCTCGAACACACGTGCGTTGAAGCCACGCAGGTGCAGCAGGCGTGCGAGCGTGGCACCCCCTGGGCCCGCGCCCACGATGGCGACCAGGCCGTTGGTGCGGAAATCATCGGGGGAATTCATGGCACATCCTTTCAGTGCGAGAGGCGTCTGGCCTGTCGGTCGGGTGTCGGGCCGCGACGTCCATCACGCCCCGACGAGCTGCACTTGGGGTAACCGTGCACTGATGTCTAGGATAAACGTACAGGGGTGTGCAGTTTATTGCGGCCTCCTCTTGGCGTGGAAGCCCACCGGGTGATCACGCACACAACGCCGCTACAGAACCAGGTGCGCCGGTGACCCTGGGATCATGAGAGAGGAGAGTTTTGCCGTTGGTCGTCCTGCCACCGGCGGCGGCTCTGCGCGCCTTCGAGGCTGCCGCGCGTCACGACAGCCTCACGTCGGCTGCTCACGAACGGGTGCTGCGTGTCTAGCTCTTTGATTGGTCGAATGACGTCAGCCGTATCATCCAGGTGAGGGCACTCCTCCGACCCGTCGTCATCCGATATTATCTGGTCATCGACAGCACTTTTTTCGCGATCGCCCTGCCCAGTGCCTGTTCGGCGTGCCCCGACAGATGCAAGCCGTCCGGGCCGTCGGTCTTGACGACCGACGCGGCGTCGAGGAAGCCGACCTGCTCCTTCTCGGCGACCGCCGCATAGTCCTTCGCGAGCTCCTGTGATTTTGCCAGGCCGCCGGCGAAGGCGGATTTGAAGAACACCATGTCGCCGCCAAGCACCGGCGGCGAGACGAGCAGAACTTTCGGACTGGCATAAATGGTGCCGACGCCGCCATGGATGTTCTTGACGATCTGGACGAGCTTGTCCGCGCCGTCGGCGATCTGCTCTGCACTGCGATCGAACTGCGCCTTGAGGTCGTTGGTGCCGAGCATGATCACCACGAGATCGAGCGGTTCCTGGCTGGCCAGCGCCGCCGGCAGATAGGCGCTACCGTCGAGACCCGCACCAGTGATCAATGGCAATGTCGGATCGGCGACGTCGGTGGTGCGGGCGTTCAGACCTTCCTCGACGACCACGAAGCGGCGGCCCAGAGCGGCCTGCATCGCGCCCGGCCAGCGCATCGCAGCCGGGTAGCGCGTGGACGGAATGCCCTTGGCGAGCGGGATCCAGCCCCAGGTGATGGAGTCGCCGAAGGCCATGATGCGCCTGGGTTCCGCGGCCTGCGACGCCGGCGCGAGCCAGGCTGCCAGGAGCATGCCGACAAGGATCCGACGCATCTGATTAGCCTTCCGTTGAATGATGACAGCTTACTGGTGAGTGGTTCAATAGCGCTCGGTCGTCGCGGTATGCTGCTCGACGTCCGACAGCGTCCGCCAGACCGGCAGCAAGGTCTTGGCGTCGAAAGCGGGCAGCTGATCGGTGATGTGCGGGGAACCTGGACGTGAGGCGTTGCCGTAGCCGAGCAGTGCGCGGGCCTTCGCCCCTTGCGGGGTGAATTCGACGAGCTGCACATAGCCGTCGCCGCCGTAGGACCAGAGATCGTTGGTGCCGTCGGGGGCGGGGAACGGATTGACCACGCGAATGGGACCGAAGGCGTCGTCGGGACCGCTTTCGGGATCGTCCGAGAGCGGGACGGGCGTCGTGTAGGCGGCGTCGTGGGTAGCCAGCACGATCTTGTGGACGTCGCCCCAGGCAACCGAGAGATCGCCATATTGGGACTGGATCTGTTGGGCAGCCGTGATCAGGTCGGGGATGCAGGACGCGGCATCGGCCAGCCCCACGGGTGTGTCAATCGGATGTTTCGAGTCCCAGCCGACGCGGAACTTGGGGTGCTGCGAATAGAAATCGATCGTGTCGTCCTTCGCGATCGCCGGGTCCTGGCTCACGATGTCCCACCAGCGCTCGAACAGGACGGCGCCCCGGCTGGCTGCGTCCGCATGCCGGTCCCAGGCGGCGAGCGTCGCCGCTGCCGCCGCGGCGGTCGGATTGCCCGACGCGGTCGCCGCGAGCAGCAGGTCGGGCAGGACGCGGTCGGCGAGCAGCATGTTCGTCTGCTCCTTGCCGGACAGGATCTGGCCGGTCGTGAATTTGGGCTGGGAGAGCAGGAAGCGCGCCGCGTGCTGGGGCCGCATGTCCATCAATTGCGGCGAGATCCAGGCGGGGTGGTTGGCGGGATCGTTGCTCGGCACTTGCGGGAAGCTCGAGGTCCAGGGCGGATCGTTGCTGTTGGCAACGAAGCCGCCCGGCGGGTCGATCGCGCGCGGCAGGTCGAACCAGTCGAGCGTGTCGGTCCACAGCAGGCTCGGGTTGGCGCCGTCGAGAATGCCGTCGTAGGTGCCCCAGGTGCCGCCGTGCCGGACCGGCTGGCGGCCGCCGAAGACATACATCACGTGGCCGTCGCGGTCGGCATAGATGACGTTGAAGAACGGCATCTGCAGGAACGAATTGGCGAGGATGAACTCGGCGATGTTGCGGGACGCGATCATGCCCCAGTACTGCGTGACCAGCGATGGCTGATCGAGGCCGGCGACCCGGAGCGCCAACGCATTGGCGCCGCTGCGCGCGATGATCGGGCCGTGCACGGTGGCGTAGATGTCGATGACCTGGCTCTGCAGGGAGCCGTCGGTTTGGCGCACCTTGATGGTCTCGGTGCGGTGCTCGAGCGGACGGGTGGCGCCGCCATAGGCGTAGGTGCCGTTCGCGCCGAGCGTGACCTGGTAGAGGTTGGCGTTCTGGATGGTGTTGTTGGTGTGGGTCCAGCCGAGATAGTCGTTGTAGCCGATGCCGAGATAGGGGGCGCCGAGGAAGGTCACGCCGCTCGCGTTCAGGATCGGGTTCGCGGGATCGCCGATGACCAGGTTGGCTTCCATCCATTGATAGAGACCGAGGCCGGGGATCGGCTGGTTGTTGCCCCAAGGCAGATGCGGATTGCCCATCAGGATGGCGTTGCCGGTGGCGCTCCTGGCCGGCGCGATCGCCCAGCCGTTCGATCCGCCGGGGGTGAAGGAGCGGGCGAGCGCGTTGGCGGCCGCGAGACCGCCGGACTGCCAGGCGGAGATCAGCGCCGGCAGATTGTCCTGCTGCGGCATGAAGTTGAAATGGATGGTGTTTTGCTCGTCGGCGGTCACGTCGGTGGGCACGAACGGCAGCACGCGCCGGATGGCGGGATCGATCGTGTCGCCGTGGCGGGCGGCGTATTCGTTGACGCCGTCGGCAAAGGCCTTGATCACGGCGCGCTGGAACAGGCCGCCATGCGCGAGCCAGTCGGCGGCGCGCGCCGGGATGTTCTCGGTGCGGACCTGGATGTCGTTGGCGAGGTTGGCGTTGCCGGCGCCGGCACCGAAATATTCCGCCGAGCGGCCGCGCGCGTTGGCGACGTTGGTGAGCAGCGTCTCGGCGTGGTTCTCCATCTCGGCATAGCCGAGGCCGCGCACGACGGTCAGCAGGTCGGGGCCGTAGATGTGGGGAATGCCGTAGGTGTCCCAGCGGATCTCGGCCGGAGCGGCCGCGGCGCTTGAGGCGAAGGCGATGGTTCCGGCGAGAAGCAGTGCTCGCCAACCGGACATTCCCGTCATCCCGCCCTGCCTTTTTGTTCGTTTCGGCGACGCTAGCGTCGGGCCGGAGCGGTGGCAATCGGACCCCACGATGGAACGCGACGCATGCCTGATGTAAGGGGATGCGATGGCAGAAGACCCCTACACGGTGCTGGGCGTCGCGCGCGACGCGCCGGCGGCCGAGATCAAGCGTGCGTTCCACAAGCTCGCCAAGACATGGCACCCCGATCTCAATCCGGGCGACAAGCAGGCGGAGGCGCGGTTCAAGTCGATCACGGGGGCCAACGAGCTGCTGTCGGACGCCGAGCGCCGGAGCGCCTTCGATCGCGGCGAGATCGATGCAAGCGGGCAGCCGAACCAGCCGCCGCCGAATTATCGCGGCTACGCGGAAGGGGCGCAGGGCGCGCGGTATCGCGCCGGCAACGCGTCGGCCACCACCGAGGAGGATCTCGGCGACATCTTCGGCGACCTGTTCGGCAGGCGCGGACGCCCCGGCGGTCCAGCGGGCGGACGTGACGAGATGTACAAGCTGTCGGTGGCCCTCCTCGATGCGGTCAACGGTGCGACGAAGCGCCTGACATTGCCGGACGGACGCAGCCTCGACGTCAAGGTGCCGCCGGGGATCGAGAGCGGCACGACGCTCAGGCTGCGCGGCAAGGGCGCCGCTGGGACCGGCGGCGGTCCCGACGGCGACGCGCTGATCGAGGTGACGGTGGGCGAGCACCCGTTCTTCCGGCGCGAGGGGGACGACATCCATCTCGACCTGCCGGTCACCCTGCGCGAGGCGGTGCTGGGAGCGAAGGTCAACGCGCCGACGCCGCGCGGGCCGGTCGCGATGACGGTGCCGAAACATTCCGACACCGGCCGGACGCTTCGGCTGCGCGGCCGCGGGGTCACGGCCCATGGCGGACGCGAGGCGGGCGATCTCTACGTGACGCTGCGCGTCATGGTGGGCGCGCCGGACGCGGCGCTGGAGGCGTTCCTGAACGGGTGGACAGGGGACGCCGACCCGCGGCGCGAGATGATGGGGACGCCATGATCACGGTCGAGACGCTGTGCGTGCAGGTGCGTGGGCTTCGTCGCGAGGACGTCGAGCGGTGGATCGGAGAATCCTGGATCAAGCCCGACGGTGAGCCGGATCATTACATGTTCCGCGAGATCGACGTCGCGCGGGTGCGGCTGATCGTGGAGTTGCGCGAGCATCTGAGGCTCGACGAGGACGCGCTGCCGGTGGTGCTGTCGCTGATGGATCAGCTCTACGAGGAGCGGCGGCGCCTGCGGCGGATCCGCGATGCGCTCGCGATCGTTCCCGAGGAAGCGCGGGGCGCGTTGGCGCGCGAGCTTGGATTGGGCGAGCTGTAGAGAGCCCAATGCGGAAAAATCGGGTGGACACGGCGCCTTTATATCTGTATTTCTGGATACGTGGATAACAACACCGCCGTTCTTGCTCTCGCGGCACTCGCTCAAGGCACGCGGCTGGACACCTTCCGGCTGCTGGTCCGATGCGAGCCGGAGGGTCTGGCGGCCGGCGAGATCGCCCGGCAACTCGGCGTGCCGCAGAACACCATGTCGGTGCATCTGGCGACCCTCGGACGCGCCGGCCTGGTGCGATCCGAGCGGCAAAGCCGCTCGATCATCTATCGCGCCGAACTCGACCGGCTTCGCGAGATGATGTCGTTCCTGGCCAAGGATTGCTGCGGCGGCAGCGCCGCGCTTTGCGCTCCGCTGATCGCCGACCTCGCCCCCTGCTGTCCGTCATGAAAGGATTTCATCGATGAAGCGCCTGCACATCCACGTTTCCGTCACGCAGCTCGACCGGTCGATGCGGTTCTACAGCACGCTGTTCGCGAGCGAGCCCACGATCGTCAAGCCGGATTATGCGAAGTGGATGCTCGATGATCCGCGTGTGAATTTCGCGATCTCGACGCGCAGCGGGAAGATCGGTCTCGATCATCTCGGCATGCAGGCCGAGACACCGGACGAGCTGCGTGACGTGCATCAACGGCTTGCGCAGGCGGATGCGCCCGTCCGGGACGAGGGCACGACGACGTGCTGCTACGCCCGGTCCGAAAAGGCGTGGATCGCCGACCCCTCCGGTCTCTCGTGGGAGACGTTCCTGACCACGGGAGAGAGCACGCGGTATGGAGACCACGCGTCCCAGAACTCGTGCTGTTCCTCGAAGACGGCATCCGCCACGTGATGGTTTCCAAAGGCTAGCCTTTGGCGGGGTCGAAGGGGCGGAGCCCCTGCCCTTCCGCCGCGCGGCGGAGCAGCGCCCACAGGTCGGCGTCCTCGAAGTCGGCGATGATCTGATCGGCGCCCGCGGCGCGCAGCTGCTCGCCGGTCCGGCCGGTGGTGATGCCGACGGTGTAGATCCCGGCGCGCGAGGCCGAGGTGACGCCGGCGGTCGAGTCCTCGAAGGCGATCGCGCGGCCGGCCTGCCCGCCGAGCAGCGCGAGGCCGGTAAGGTAGGGCAGCGGATCGGGTTTCGCCCGCGCGAGCTCCGGACCGATCACCAGTTGCGGCAGCAGGTGGGCGAGCCCGAGCCCGTGCAGCATCAGCTCGCCGTTGGCGCGCGGGGCGTTGGTGACGACACCGACGGCGATGTCCGCGCCGGCGGCCCAGGCGAGGACGCGGTCGAGGCCCGAGGTGGGGGTCATCGACTGGAGGGACTGGCGGAACAGATGTTCCTTGCGGTCGGCGAGCGCGCGGCGCGCGGGTTCGTCGAGCGACGGGAACAGCCAGGCCATGATCGCGTCGTTCGGTTCACCGATGATGCGGTCCTGGAACTCGGCCTTGCTGACGGTGCGGCCGAACGGACGCAGCATGTCGAGGAAGGCCGCGTGATGCAGGTGGTCGGTGTCGACAAGGGTGCCGTCGATGTCGAACAGCAGGCAGAGATTGGGGTTCATCCTAGCCTCATTGGGCGCGCTCCCAGCCGCGCTCGTTCTCGCGCCAGTAGGCGAGCGTGTGGCCCTCGTCCTTGGACGCCTTCCAGCGCAGGCGGGCGGCGGCGACCGCGTCGGCGTCGCGCCCGTCGAACAGGTCGAAGACGCGCGCGAAGCGGGCGAGATGGCGGCTCGCGAGGCCCAGCAGGAACAGGAAGCAGGCCCGGTTCGGCGCGCCCTGCTCGAAGGTGTCGGCGGCGGTGAGCCAGACCGGCTGCAGATCGGCGTCGCCCGTCCGCTCGGAGCCGTGCGGCAGCCATGCGACGTCGGTCTGTTGCCAGAGCGCCTGGTCGAGCGATCGGACACGCTCGGGATCGGGTGCCAGCACGACGGCCCGATGGCCCGCCTCGAGCGTCCGGCCGAGCAGCTTGCCCAGCGCGCGGTCGGCGGTCTGGCGGGTGAGGTGGTAGAAGCCGATCTCGCTCATCGGGTCTCGTAATGGTCGGCCACGAGCCGGTCGAGCAGCCGGACGCCGAACGCGGTCGCCCCCTTGGGCGTGGTGGGCGCGTCCTTGCTGGCCCAGGCCATGCCGGCGATGTCGAGATGCGCCCACGGCACGTCGCCCACGAAGCGCTTGATGAAGTGCGCCGCCGTGATCGAGCCGCCGGGGCGGCCGCCGATGTTCTTCATGTCAGCGATCTGGCTGTCGAGCCCCTTGTCGTAGGCCTCGTCCATCGGCATCCGCCAGACCTTCTCGCCGACCGCGTCGCCGGCCTGGCTCAGGCGGGTGGCGAGCTCGTCGTCGTTGGAGAACAGGCCGGCATATTCGTGGCCGAGGCCGACGATGATGGCGCCGGTCAGCGTCGCGAGATCGACGATGGCGCGCGGATGAAAGCGGTCCTGCGCGTACCAGATCACGTCAGCGAGCACGAGGCGGCCTTCGGCATCGGTGTTGATGACCTCGATGGTCTGGCCGGACGCGCTGCGGACGACGTCGCCGGGGCGCTGCGCGTCGCCCGAGAGCATGTTCTCGACGAGCCCGAGCAGGCCGACCGCGTTGACGCGGGCTCGCCTGCCGGCGAGCGCCATCATCAGGCCCGCGACGGTGCCGGCGCCGGCCATGTCCCACTTCATGTCCTCCATGCCGCCGGCCTGCTTGATCGAGATGCCGCCCGAATCGAAGGTGACACCCTTGCCGACGAAGGCGATCGGCGCCTCGTCGCCGCCGCCGTTCCAGCGCATGACGACCATGCGCGGCTTGTTCTCGCTGCCCTGTGCGACGCCAAGCAGCGCGCCGAAGCCGAGACGCTCCATCTCTTTGCGGCCGAGCACCTCGACCTCGAGCCCATGGCCGGCGATGGCCTCGCAGCGATCAGCGAATTCGGCCGGCGTGAGGATGTTGGCGGGCTCGCTGACGAGCTCGCGGGCGAAGAACACGCCGCGCAGGACCGCGGATGCGGCGTGCCAGGCGGGGCCGGCGGCGTCGGGGTCGCGGGCGAGGATCGAGAGATGCGCGAGGCGTGGCTTCTCGTCGTCCTTCTGGGTGGTGCGGTAGCGGTCGAAGCGCCAGGCGCGGAGTCCGGCCCCGACCGCGGCGTGGAGGGCGAGCGCGTCGGGCAGCGCGTCGGCGGCGAGTGCCGCGCGTTCGTCGCGCGCGAGCTGGGCCATCGCGGTTCCGGCGGCGCGCTCGACCGCGCGCGCGTCCGGCTGCTTGCCGACGCCGATCGCCACGACACGCGAGAGGTTCGCCCCGGGTGCCAGGATGGTGGCATGGCGGCCGGCCTTGCCGGTGAACTCGGCGGCCTCGAGCGCGCGCCGGATCGCGCCCCCGGTCGCCTCGTCGGCCGCCGCATGCAGGCCCATCGGCTCGGCACCCTCGGGGACGAGAAGGACCAGCGCGCCTCCGGCCGGAAGGATGGCTTTGGTGAACGAGATCTCGAGCATGACTGGTCTCCGGCCGCTGGTCGGGGCCAGGGTAGCAGCGTCGAGGCGCAAGGCCAGGGCGCACCCGGCGACGGTCTTGCCCGGCCCGGTTCGCCGGCTTGTTTTGCCGGCTTGTTTTGCAACCCCGCGCGCGTGCGCGTATCTGGCGTGATGCATCCACCGGCGACGCTGTCCGACGAAGCCCTGGTCTCGCTGGCGGCCGATCTCGCGCGGCGCGCGGGGGCCGCGATCCTGAGCGTGCGTGCGCGCGGCTTTGCGGTCGAGACGAAGGCGGACCGCTCGCCGGTGACGGAGGCGGACACGGCGGCCGAGGCGATCATCGTGGACGGCCTGCGCCGGGCCACGGGCATCCCGGTCATCGCCGAGGAGGAGGTCTCGGCGGGACGCGTCGAGCACGGCTCGCTCGCGACGTTCTGGCTGGTGGATCCGCTCGACGGCACGCGGGAATTCGCGGCCGGGACGGACGATTTCACGGTCAATATCGGCCTGGTGCGCGACGGGCGCACGGTGCTGGGCGCGGTCGGCGTGCCGGCCCGCGGCGAGCTGTTCCACGGCATCGTCGGCCGGGGCGCCTACAAGCGCAACGCATCGGGCGAGCGCCGGATCGCGGCGAGGCTGCCGCCCGAGGCCGGGCTCGACGTGCTGGCCTCGCGCCACTACGCAAGCGACGAGCGCCTCGCGGAGTATCTGCGCGGCCGCCAGGTGGCGTCGGTCGGCAATATCGGCTCGTCGGTCAAGTTCCTGCACGTCGCGGACGGTCAGGCGGACCTTTATCCGCGGTTCGGCCGGACGATGGAGTGGGACACGGCGGCGGCGCAGGCGGTGGTCGAGGCGGCCGGCGGCGCGGTGCTCAGGGCCGACGACGGGGCGCCGCTGCGATACGGCAAGGCGGGCTTCGAGAACCCGGCCTTCGTGTGCACCGGACGCCTTGTTCGGGACGACGCAACGGGATGACCGAACGCCTGGCGGCGGATGCCGCCGGCATCGCACGGGCCGCGTCGCTGCTCGCCGCGGGAGCGCTGGTCGCGTTCGGCACGGAGACGGTCTACGGGCTAGGCGCGGATGCCACCGACGAGCGCGCGGTGGCGCGCGTGTTCGACGCCAAGGGGCGGCCGCATTTCAATCCGCTGATCTGCCACTATCCCGCGGCGGAGGCGGCGTTCGCCGACACGGAGGCGGATGACAGGGCGCGCGCGCTGGCCCGGGCGTTCTGGCCGGGGCCGCTGACGATGGTGCTGCGACGAACCCCGAGGTGCCGGGTGGCACTGCTGGCGGGCGCCGGATTGTCGACGGTGGCGGTCCGGGTGCCCGCGGGGAACGCCGTCGGCGCGCTGCTCGGCCTGGTGGGGCGGCCGGTGGCGGCACCGTCCGCCAACCGGTCCGGGCGGATCAGCCCGACCCTGGCCGCGCACGTGATCGAGGAGCTCGATGGCAGGATCGCGGCCGTTCTCGATAACGGCCCGTGCGCGGTGGGGCTCGAGAGCAGCGTCGTCGATCTGACCGGACCGATGCCGTTCCTGCTGCGGCCGGGCGGGATACCGGCCGAGACGATCGAGAGGGTGGTAGGCAAGCTGGCGCGCGGGATCACGCCCGGACAGGCCGAGGCCGCGCGCGGGCTGCGCTCGCCGGGGCTGATGGTCTCGCACTACGCGCCGGTTCTGCCGGTGCGGCTCGACGCGCGCGATGCGACGCGCGACGAGGCGCTGCTGGCATTCGGGCCGGTCGTGGCGGGCGGCGCGGCGGGCCTGACCTGGAATCTGAGCGAGACGCAAAACCTGATCGAGGCGGCGGCGCGGCTCTATTGCGGGCTTCGCTTTCTCGATGACGAAGGGCGTAGACTGGGGCTGCAGCGAATCGCGGCGATGACCGTTCCGGCCTCGGGGCTGGGGATGGCGATCCGCGACCGGCTGGAGCGTGCGGCAGCGCCAAGGTCAGGTTGAGCGGTCGGAACCATGCAGTCGTCGATCGATCCGAAGGAACTCAAGACGCTGTCGGACATCCTGGCCCTGGTGCTCGAGGACCAGGCTGGGCAGTCGGCGTCCGCGCTGGAGGCGTTGCGCGCGCGGGCTCGGCGCAACGCGATCACCGGCGGTGCGCTGAAGAACCTGTTCGTCTCGATCGCCAACGATCCGCCGCCGCCCAAGGTGCGTGCCAAGGAGGCTGCACCCGCGCGTGCGCCGCGCGGCAAGGCGGCGTCCGCGGCCGCCGAGGTGCAGGCGGCCCATGTGCGGATCGCCCAGCTGGCGGCCGACGTGCGCGATCTCGATCTGCAGCTCAGGACGGCGAACGCGTCGGCCGCAACGTTGCAGGCGGAGCTCGACGCGACGCGGCAGGCGTATGCGCACGCGCAGGCGGCGCTGCGGCGGGTCGAGGGCTCGCGGAGCGAGCAGCGCGGCAAGACCGCGCTGCTGTGCGGGATGGCGGGCGGCGGGATCGTGCTGTTGTGCGTGATCCTGCTGCATGCGGCGGGGTTCCCGCTGTAGGGCGTCGTTCCGGCTGGGCGCCCGATCGGGTCGTTTCATGTCTTTTCAGGACGATTAATTGGTGTCCCCGGCGCGGACGGCGCCTGGTCGGGCGGCCGTTCCTGCGCCGAACCGACGGCGCGGCCTCGAGGAGACGCCCTGATGTTCACCATCCTACCCCTCATCAGCGCCCTGCTTCTGAGCGTGATCGTGCCTGTCGGCATCTTTCTGGGCCGGAGCAACATCAGGGCGAGCCGGTTCGAGATCGTCAACGACCTCGAGAAGCTGTTCAGCTTCGCTCGGGAGTCGGGCGGCGATCCGCTCATCATCCCGTCGTTCGAGCTGGTGAAATACAAGTACAAGCCCGCCGCCCAGCGGGCGCCCGACGACGAGAACGCGCATGGAGCCCGGTTCTATGCGGTGCCGGTCCTGATCTACGTGACTTTGTGTTCGTTGGGTTTCATCACCGCGTTCGGGCAGCTGCAGTCGCTGCTCGATATGCACTCGCTGATCTCGATCCCCGATAACGCGTTCCTGCTCGGCGCTGTGCGAGGAGGTTCGGGTAGCGACAAGGCAGGCGTCCTGGTGGCGCTCTCGTACACGTTCCTGGGCGGCTATGTCTGGACCGTCCAGTATCTTATCCGGCGGATCAGCAACTTCGACCTGTCGCCGCTGTCGTTCTTCCGCTCGGCGATTCACATCCTGTTCGGCCTGTTCGTCATCGCTTCACTGTATGGCAGCGGGCTGGTCGGCATGTTCGGCAAGCCGCCGGTCGTCGTGTTCGCCTTCGTGGTCGGCTTTTACCCGACGCTGTTCCTCAACGCCGCCATCGCCAGGTTCGGCTGGATGCGGCTCAAGCGCATCAGTCCTTACTCGCGGGAGCTCCAGGAGGAGATGCCGCTCGACGCCATCCTCGGGATCGATGCCTTCATGAAGTTCAGGCTGAGCGAGTTCGAGATCGAGGATGTGCAGAATCTCGCCACCATCAATCCGATCCAGATCTTCGTGGAGACTCCCTATGGCCTCTACCAGGTCATCGACTGGGTCGCGCAGGCGCAACTCATCCTTGCCGTGGGCGCACGGAAGACGGCGCGCCTGCGCGAGATGGGCCTGCGCACGATCTTCGATCTGGAACGAGCGCTGGACAACCCGCGGCTCAAGTCGGCGCTGCTGGCCGTTCTTGCGCACAATTCGACCGAACGCGCGCGTGACGAGCAGTCGGGGGACTTGGCCGGGACAACCTTAGGGCCGTTCTCCCGGGCGGGACAGCCGGCTAGGGCGGTCACGGGCAGCAGCGAGGTGCCGCTCGATCCGGCCGACCACGTGGAGGCGCTGGTCTCGATCATCCGCGACGATCTGCACGTCAAGCGTCTGCGGCAGATTTGGGACGTGATCGCGAGCCGGGTCGAGGAGCGTCCGAGAGCCGGCTCCAGGATCAGGAGCGTCGCGAAGATAACCGGGGAACATATCGTGAAACTGGGCGTTGGTGGGGCATGACCGATAATCCGAAGATCGACCAGGCGAACGAGCAGGCGCAGCCGTCGAACGCCCAGAAGGACCCCGCCGACTGGACCACGGGCGGCGAGACGATGACCGGCGCGCAGGCGTCCTATCTCAAGACGCTGTGCGAGGAAGCAGGCCAGGCGTTCGACCCGTCGCTGAGCAAGGCGGAAGCCTCCAAACGGATCGATGCGCTGCGCGGCAGCACCGGCCGCGGGGTCGATCACTGACCCGCGGGGCCGGCTCCTCGCGGTCGGGAGCGGTCAGCCGCGCGGCGGGAGGCCGATCTGGACGCGCCTGGTCAGGCGCCGTATGCCGGTGGCGGGCGTTCCGCCGATGGCAGCGAATGGCTGGCTCCTCGCACCTGACGGGGTGATGACCAGTGGCGTTCCGGCCGCCACCGGCAAGGTCACGGTGGTGCCGCCGACATTCAGCGCGATCGGCCCGGCGGCGACATGGAGCGTTCGGCCGGGCCACGGATTGCGGACCTGGATAAAGCCAGATGCGCCCGGCTCGATCACCAGCGTGGTCGCCACGCCGGCACGGACCTGCACATCAACCCTGGTGTTGTTGCGGACATAGACGCTGCCGTCATAGTCCCAGCCGGGCGGGATCGCGTGGGCGATCTTGATGATGCCGTCATAGTCCTCGACGAGCGTCTCGGCCAGCGAGGCCGCGACCACGCCATCCTGCTCGACATAGAACTCGCCCACCGGACTTCCCCAGTTGGCGAGACCGTTGACGAAAGTCTGGTATTGGCTGGTCAGCGCCAGCAATGACGCGCTGACGTCCGCGCCGAAGCCGAGACGCGCGCCCTGGATCGGATCGAAGCTCCAATCCTCCTTGTTGATATTGGGACGATACTGGAAGGTCCTCTGCTCGACAGCGTAGAGCGGCGACGTGTCGCCGACCAGGTCCCACGGCCAGACCGGTTCGAGACCGATGTTCTCGTAGTTGCGGAAGGTCTGGCCGGGATTGTAGCTGTCGGCGATCACGTCGGCGCCACCGGCGTCGGCGGATGCCGACAGCAGCGTGTACGGCGCCTTCTCCTCGGTGCGAGGATAGTCGGGCAGGCTCGAGAGGGATTGGCTGAGCTGCCCCGCCAGTCCGAGGTCCTGGCCGAGGATGAACTCGGCCGAGATCGTCTCCGGGAAGGTCGCGCGCATGGCGGCGAGATCGGTGGTGGGATCGACCGTATCCCACTGCGTTTCATGCGCGTTGGATGGGGTGGTGTGCAGCAATCCGTCCTGGCCCTTGGTCTGGTAGGCGAGCAGGAACCGGGCGGACTGCGCCATGAGCGGGTAGTTCTGGGCAAGGAACGCCTTGTCGCCGGTGGCCAGATACTGGTTCCAGACCCAGTGCGCGACCTCGGCCGCGGTGGAAAGCGTGCGGGCATTGTAATAGGGCTTCGAGCCGGCGCTGCAATTGAGCCCGATGACGGTCGACTTCCAGGTTGTTCCGATCTCGTATTCGATTCCCTGACCGTTGAAACGCATCGTCTCGGGCGTGCAGATGCCGGGTCGGCCGGCCATGTTCTGCAGCGTCCAGTTCTGGATGTTGGTCAGGTTGGAACGATACAGATTGAAATACGGGGCGTTGAGTTCGGGCAGTCCGGCCGACAGGTTGGCGGAGACCTGCATGCGCAGGTTCCAGTGCCAGAATGCGGCCGAGTCCCAATGATGCGCATCCTCGACGGAGGAGAACATGTCGGCGACGCCGGCCTGGCTGCCGGGATAGATTCCGCCATTCTCGGCGTTGGAGGTGTAGAGATAGACGTTGCGCAAATTCTCCATGTATTCGCCGGTGCCGTCCGACGAGGTCAGCTTGATCAGGCCGGCGCGTTGCCAGAACGCGTTCCAGGATGCGACATGCGCGGTGGCCGACAGATCGGACAGCGATTGCTGCGCAGGCGCGGTGACGTCGCCGGTGCCGGAATAGGACGGGGCGCCGGCCACGACACGGAAGCTGCCATCGGCGTTGGGCATGACGGTGACGGTGATGGTGAGTGGGTCCGTCACCACGGCCGAGACATCGCGGCCGATGGCGGTGATGGCCGACAGGGCGCCGAAGGTGCGGCCCGATGCACCGGGGTCGGCGCCGTTGTCGACGAAGGTGCTGGCCAGCGTTCCGCTCGCACCCGAAACGGCGGCGGCCGGCGTCCGCGGCGACCACAGCTTGAGCTGCACGGTCTGCTGGGTGTTCGGGTTCGCTCCGGTCACGTCGATGATCAGCGCGTCGGTGTTCGGCTGCACGTAGGCGGTGGCGGTCATGCCGCCGCCGCTTTCCACGAAGGCGCCGTTATAGAGATCGAGACGCCCCGAATAGTCGGACGCGGCAGTGAGTGCGGCGAGGCCCGGAATGACGACCTGGCCCGGCGAATAGCGTCCGGGCATGGTGTCGACCCGGTTGAGCTGCGCGGTCAGGCCGTTCGCCGCCCACACCGACACGCCGAGACGGCCGTTGCCGAGCATCATCGCCTGGTTGGCGGCCATGTTGGGCTGCCCGAGCACGACATCGGAACGGCTGACGACGCCCGCGGAATCGACGACGAACCGGCTGCCGTTCCAGGCGGTGGTTTGTGCCGGGGCCGAAGCCGCCATCATCGGGATGCAGCTCGCGCCGAGCAGCAGAACAGAGCGTTTGGCGAAGATCATGCGCATTTCTCCGATGTTCTGGGTTGCGGCCGTTCAGCCGTTGCGTGCCGGTAGTCCGATCGAGAAGCCGCCGAGCGTCCTGGCGGTCGAGGCCGCGGTGCCGGTGACGGGGGCGAAAGGCAGGCTGGGCGATCCGGTCCTGGTCAGGACGAGATCCTGGCCGGCGGCGACGGGGAGTGCCACGATGGTGCCGCCGACCCTGAACGAGAACGGCGCGCCGCCGAGGCTGACGGTCATGGTCGAACCCGGCCACGGGTTTTTCACCCTGATCGCGCCGGTCGTGCCCGGCTCGATGACGATGGTGGTCGGCACGCCGCCGCGGACCTGGACGTCGACCTTGGTGTTGCCCTGGACGTAGACGGTGCCGTCATAGTCCCAGCCCGGAGGGATGGCGGGTCCCACGCGAATGATGCCGTCATAATCCTGGACCAGCGTCTCGGCGATCGCGGTCGCGACGACGCCGGTCTGCTCGACGTAGAACTCTCCGTCGGCGGTCTTGGCACCTTCCCAATTGGCGAACCCGTTCGGGAATGCCTGGTATTTCTTGGTCAGCGCGATCAGGTTGGCGCTGACCTGCGCCCCGAGTTGCAGGCGGGCGGCGTCGATCGGATCGAAGCTCCAGTCGTTGTTGTCGGTGAAGGGCCGATAGGCGAAGGTCCGCTGCTCGAGCCCGAACAGCGGCGAGGTGTCGCCCACGACATCCCACGGCCAGACCGGTTCGAGACCGATATTCTCCGAATTGTGATTCGAGGCGCGCGGCGCGTAGGAGTCTGCGATCACGTCGGCGCCGGTCGCATCGGCCGCGGCGGTGAGCAGCGTGAGCTTGCCGCTCGCCTCGGTGCGCGGATAGTCCGGCAGCTTGGACAGCGAGATGGAGAGCGACTTCGCGAGGCTCAGATCCTGGCCGAGCAGGAACTCGGCCGCGATCGTCTCGGGGAAAGTCGAACGCATCGCGGCGAGATCGGTGGTGGGATCGATGGTGTCCCACTGGGTCTCGTGCGCGTTCGACGGGCTGGTGTGCAGCAGACCGTCCTGACCCTCGCTCTGATAGGCGAGCAGGAACTTCGCCGACGCTTGCATGATCGGATAGTATCGGGCGAGGAAGTTCCGGTCGCCGGTCGCGAGATACTGGGTCCAGATGAAGTGCGAGATCTCGGCGCCGGTCGAGATCGTGCGCGCGTTGTAGTACGGCATGAAGTGGGCGCTGCAGGTCACACCGTTGGTGTAGCCGAAGTCCCATTGCGGGCCGGTCTCGTATTCATAGCCGTTGCCGTTGAACCGCATCGTCTCGGGGAAGCAGGCGCCCGGCTTGTTGGTGAAGCTCTGCCGGGTCCAGTTCTCGATGTTTTTGAGGTTGGTGCTGTACAAATTGAAATAGGGGATGTTGAGATCGGCGAGACCGGCCGAGATGTTGGCCGTCACCTGCATGCGCTGGTTCCAGTGCCACCACGAGGCGGGATCCCATTTCTGGGTGTCCTGCACCGACGAGAACAGGTTGCCGACGCCGGAATGGAAACCCGGCCAGATGTCGCCGGCCTCGGCGTTCGCCGCATAGAGATTGATGGTGCGAAGGTTCTCCATGTATTCGCCGGTGCCGTCGGCGGAATGCAGCTCGATCAGGCCGGCCCGCTGCCAGAACTTGTTCCAGGCCGCGACATGCTCGGAGGCAGAGACGTCGGACAGCGCGGCGGCTGCAAGCGGGGCGACGTCGCCCGAGCCCGCGTAATGCGGGGCACCGGCGATGATGCGGAACGAGCCGTCGGCGTTCGGGGTGAATGCCACCGTGACCGTCAGATTGTTCGTGACCACAGCCGCGACGTTGCGTCCGACCGCCGTGATGGCCGACAGCGACCCGAAGGTCCGGTTGGAGTGGCCGGGATCGGCCTGGTTGTTGTCGACGAAGGTCTCCGACAGCGTGCCGACCGGTCCCGACACGGCCGGCGTAGGCGAGCGGCCGGACCACAATTGAAGCTGGGCGGTCTGCTGCACGCCGGGAGCGGCACCGGTGACGTCGACGATGAGCGCGTCGGTCCCCGGCTGCACATAGGCCCTCGCCGTCATGCCGCCACCGCTCTCGATGAAGCTGCCGTCGTAGAGATCGAGCCTGCCGGCGTAATCAGCGGCCTTGGTCAGCGCGGCCAGACCCGGGATGACCAGCCAGCCGGGCGAGTAGCGGCCCGGCATGGTGTCGTCACGGTTGAGCTGCGCGGTCAGGCCGTCGGCACCCCACACGGCGACGCCGAGATGCCCATTGCCGAGCGGCATCGCCTGCGATGCCAGCAGGTTTGGCTGCCCGAGGACGATGTCGGACCTGCCGACGACGCCCGCGGTGTCGACGACGAACCGGTTGCCGCTCCACGCGGTGGTCTGGGCGAAGGCGCCGGACGCGGCGAGAGCGGGGGCGAGGCTCGCGCCGAGCAGCCAGCGCTGGCCTCTCGCCGGCAGCCGGGGCTGCCTTGTGGATGATTTCATGGCGTCACTCCTCCGAGGCCGCGCGTTTCTCGCGCTTGCCACATTGTCTTGTTATCGATACCGGACAGACGCAGATGTGCCACGGGTGGCAATCGGTTCGGAATAACAAGCGCGTGAGGCTCGATCTTGAGACGTGCGGCGATCAGCCGAGGATGGCGAACGCGCGCTCGAGATCCGCGATCAGGTCGGCGACGGCTTCGAGGCCGATATGGAACCGGCATAGCGGTCCGGCGGCCGTGACGCCGTGGGTGCGCACGATGCCGCCGGTGATGGTGTTGGCGAGGCTTTCGAAACCGCCCCAGGACCAGCCCTTGGCGAACAGGCGCAGCGCGTCGACGAACCGGTCGGCGTCGCGCACGCCGTAGCGACGCTGCAGCTCGAGCGCGAACAGGCTGGCGGTGCCGGTGTATTGCCGCCGCCACAGCGCGTGTCCCGGATCGGTCTCGAGCGCCGGGTGCAGCACGCGCGCGACCTCGGGACGGCGCGCGAGCCACGACGCGATCTCGACGCTGCTGGCTCCCTGCCGGTCGAGCCGGACGCCGAGCGTGCGCAAGCCGCGCAGGGTCAGCCAGCAATCGTCCGGGCTGGCGCTCTCGCCCAGCGTGAGCGTGGTGTCGCGCAGGCGCCGCCACAGGGTCTCGTCGGCCACCGTGAACGAGCCGAGCAGGACGTCGGCGTGGCCGCCGGCATATTTCGTGAGGGCCGCAGTGGAGATGTCGACGCCGAGCGCGAAGGGCTGGCAGATCTGCAGCCCCCAGGTGTTGTCGAGCATGAGCAGGGCCGCGCGCGCGTGCGCCACTTCGGCGAGCGCGGGCACGTCCTGCATCTCGAAGGTGTTGCTGCCCGGGCTTTCGGTCAGCAACAGCCTGGTGCCGGGCCGGAACAGGCCGTGCAAGTCGGCCGCGTCATGTCGCGGATCGTAGTAGGTGGTCTCGATACCGAAACGGCGCAGCATGTCGTCGCAGAACCGGCGCGCCGGCCCGTAGACGCTGTCGACGACGACGATGTGGTCGCCCGACGAGAGCAGCGACAGCAGCGGGATGGTGATCGCAGCGAGGCCCGAGCTTACCACCTGGCAGCGCGTGCCGCCCTCGATGGCGGCGACCGCCTCCTGCAGCGCGAATTGCGTGCCGGTGCCGTAGGTGCCGTAGCTCAACGTGTGCTCGTAGCGGCCCTGCGCCGATTTGCGCAGTTCGTCCATCGACGGGAAGCACACCGTCGAGCCGCGTTCCACGGCCGGATTGACCAGCCCGTGCGGGCTCCGGCCGAGCCGCGCCAGCTTGGTTTCGATCCGGTCGGTCATCGCGTCGCTTCGTCGTCCGGATGAGCGAGCGCGTATTCGGTCCAGGATCCGTCGAACAGGCGGCTGGGGATGCCGGCGGTGTGCAGGCCGAGCGTCAGGATCGCCGCGGTGACGCCGGTGCCGCAGGAGGTCACCACCGGGCGCTCGCCGGTGACGCCGTGCGAGGCGAACAGGGCGCGCAGCTCCTCCGGGGTCTTGAGGCGGCCGTCCTGTTCGAGCAGCGCGCCGTAGGGAAGGTTCTCGCTGCCGGGGATGTGGCCCGATCGGATGCCGGGGCGCGGCTCCTGGCCGGTGCCGTCGAAGCGTTCGGACGAGCGGGCATCGAGGATGACCGCCTCCCCGGCGGCAAGGCGCTCGATGTCGCCGAGACCGGCGAGCAGCCCCGCCCGCAGCCGCGGAACGAAGCGCGCGGGAACGGCCGGCGGCGGATCGCCGGACTCGATCGCGCCGCCGGACGCGGTCCAGGCGGGCAGGCCGCCGTCGAGGACATGCACGTGCGCCAGGTCGAACAGCCGGAACAGGAACCAGGCGCGCGGTGCCGAGAACAGGCGGCGGCTGTCGTAGAGGACCAGCGTCGTGTCGTTGCCGATGCCCAGCACGCCCGCGAGTCGGGCGAACCGGCCCTGCGAAGGGATCATATGCGGCAGGCTGGTATCGGGATCGGCGAACAGCGCGAGATCGAGGAAGCGGGCGCCGGCGACATGGGCGTCGCGGAAGGCGCGCGCGGAATCGAACGCCTCGCCGGGCAGGGCGGAACTCGCGTCGCAGACGACGAGGCCGGGGTCGGTGAGATGGTCCGCGAGCCAGCCTGGATCGACCAGCGCTGCCTCGCTCACGCGGCGGCGGCGCCCGGTGCGTGCTTGGAGACGAGGCGGCGCAGGATGGCCGCGCCCTCCTGGCCCTTGATCGACGTCTTCCACAGCAGTTCGGCCACGCGCTGATGGGCGGCCACCGCCTCGGCGGCCCCGGTGACGATGGCGACGCCGGTCTGCCGGAGCAGCGAGGCGGCGGGGCGGAACGGGTTGACCGCCAGCATCGAGCGGTCGCGCTGGCGCATGATGCGGAACGAGCCGGTGTTCTCGCCCTGGCGCAGCAGGCCGACCTGGTAGCCCATCGGCGGCGTGTCGAGCAGGCCGGCGAGACGCTCGATCTCGGCGGCGGCCACGTCGCGGCAGCGCCGTTCGAGCGCTGGATCGGGCGGCAGGCCGTGCGAGAGGCCGTTCTGCACCATGCGCTCGACCGCATCGACGGAGACGAGGGCGATGATCGTGGGCTGGCGCTGCTCGTAGTTGCGGCGCCGTTCCTCGAGCGCCGTCAGTGTCGACTCGCACAGGATCGCGAGGCCCGGTTCCTGGCTTCCGCTCACTTCGACGAAGCGCCGCATCGTATCGGCGACCGCCCGATGGTAGTCATCGGACGTGCCGAGATAGGAGCCGTCGCCGCCGATCTCGAGGATCGTGTCGGCGGTTTCCTCGATCTGCCGAAGCCGCTCGAAGAAGGCAGGCTGGCGCTGGTAGTACTCGACGCCGATCCCGAGCAGGGACAGCGGGGAGACCTTCAGCAGTTCGGCCAGGCGCTGGACGGTGTCCAGCTTGATCACCTCGCCCTTCTCGTAGCGGTAGAGCGCCGCCCGCGAGATGCCGAGCCGTTGCGCGATCTCGTCCGCCTTCAGGCCGGACTCCAGCCTAAAAGCCTTGAGCTGGTGCCCGATGTCGGTCAAACGCATCGCGTGCTCTCTGCCTTTCGTCGCCCCGGAACCGTTCCGGCCAACCGCTCATGGCAGGAGTGTCCGATCACGACAAGATCGCGGTGTCCTGGCGCTTTCGCAACAGACAGTGGCTCCGAGTCTCATGAAATGACGGATTCGTGGATGGCTGGCAAGCGATGAACGCGTGGCGGCGCGCGGTCATGCAGGCGCGCCGGGGCATCCCGCCGCGCATCGTTGCACGGGATCCATCGGATCACGCGCAAACGACCGTGCTGAGCTGGAACCTGCTGCACAGCACCGGTGCCGCGGCCGCCGACATCGCCCGGCTGATCCGCATCTTCGAGCCCGACCTGTTCCTCATGCAGGAGGCGACCGCGGAGATCGACCTGCTGCCCGACCTGGCCGGCGGCCACTATGCGCGCACACCGCTTCCCGGGCGGCGTCACGGCGTCGCGTGCTGGAGCCGGACACCGTTCGCGGTCGAGCCGTCCGCCCTGGCCCTGCCATCCGGCGCCATCGTCCGGCGCGTCTGCCAGATCGTCCGGCTCGACGGCTTCGCGCTCGCCAACGTGCATCTCTCGCACGGGCAGATGCTCAACCGGCGCCAGTTGCGGGTGATCGCCGCTGAGCTGCCGGCGCCGGCGGCGGTGCTCGGCGACTTCAACCTGGTCGGGCCGGTGCTGCTGCCGCATTTCCGCGACGTCGGTCCACGCGCGCCGACGCACCGGATGGGCGATGTGCTGCCGCTTCGGATCGATCGCTGCCTGGTGCGCGGGCTGCTGTGCGAGGCGGCGATCCGGCTGCCGCGCGTGCGGTCGGACCACCATCCGATCCTGGTCCGGCTCAGGCTCGCCTGATCCGGGACTGACGGAGACCCCGTTAGAGATAGGGCAGCAGCAACCGGGTGCCGGCTTCGCCGAGCTGGACCGGCAGGCCGCGGCGATCGATCTCGGCGCGGTCGAGCCGCGACGACATGCGCGCCGCGATCATCTCCTCGAGGCGGCCGGCGAGCGCCTTGTCGTAGACCTCGAGATTGAGCTCGAAGTTCAGGCGCAGGCTTCGCATGTCCCAGTTCGCACTGCCGATCATGCACCACATCCCGTCGACCACCATCAGCTTGGAGTGCTCGAACGGCGGCCGGTTGCGCCAGATTCGCACGCCCTCGGCGAGCAGCGGGCCGACATGCGCGCGCGTCGCCCAGTCGACCAGGCGCTGGTTGCTGCGCTCGGGAATGACGACGTCGACCTGCACCCCGCGGGTGGCGGCGAGACTCAGCGCCGTCACCAGCCGGTCCTCGGGCAGGAAGTAGGGGGTCAGGATCCGGATCCGCTCGCGCGCGCAGGCGACGGCCTGGAGCGTCAGGAACTCGATCTTCTCGATGTCATTGTCCGGCCCCGAGGTGACGACGCGCGCGTGCGCCTCGCCCGATGCCGTGGCACTCCCGATCCACAGCGCCGGATCGAGCTCCTCTCCGGTGGCGAAGTTCCAGTCGCGGGCGAAGGCGTCGGCGAGCTGGGCCACGACCGGGCCGCGCACCTCGAAATGGGTGTCGCGCACCGGATGATGCGGGCGGCCCGCCAGCACGTTCTCGGAGGCGATGTTCATCCCGCCGGTGAAGCCGCGCATGCCGTCGATGACGAGGATCTTCTTGTGGGTGCGCAGATTGAGAAAGGGCATCCGCCAGGGCAGGAAGGAATGCATGAAGCGGCCGACCGGAACGCCCCGGCTGCGGAAAGCACGAGAGGCCCCCGACGCGATGTAGCCGCTGCCGATGCCGTCGAGCAGCACCCGGACCTCGAGCCCGCGCGCGACCGCGCGGCCGCAGGCTTCGACGAAGCGGCGGCCGGCCTCGTCATGGCGGAAGATGTAGCTCGACAGGGCGACCGTGCGTTTCGCGGCGTCGATCGCCGCCAGCATCGCCGGATAGGCGGCATCCCCGTTCTCCAGGATCGCGATACTGTTGCCGGCCAGCATCGGCCGGCCGGTGATACGGCTGCCGGCACGCTCGAGCGGTGCCAGATGTCCGTCCCAGTCGCGCGGCTCGGCGCGGTCGCGGCGCGCACCGCCGAGCCGGCGGTCGACGAGCCGCCGCGCCCGCCTGCGGACCCGATTGATCCCGAACATGACGTAGAGCAGGCCGCCGAAGATCGGCGACAGCCAACCGAGCCCGATCCAGGCTGTGGCGGCGCCGATGTCGCGCTTGTGCAGCAGCACGTGCATGGTGACCCCGATCGCGATGACGACGTCGATCGGGGCCAGCAGCTCGGCGCGAACCGTGCCGATCCAGCCGAGGAGTTTCGCCAGCGCGTAATCCATGCCGGTATTGGCGCGGCGCGGTTCCGGCGCCGCAAGCGGCGGGGATCGAAAGGATCGGCGGCGTGTCGGATGGGCAACGGACTGCGAGCGCGCGACGGGCGCGGACCGGCCGCGCGTCGCAGTCGCTCGGGATCAGGGCCGAGATGCGGGCAATCGAGGCACTTCTCGCCGATGGCTGGGAGGTCCTTGACCGGCGGGTCCGGACCGAAGCGGGCGAGATCGACCTGATCGCGACCCGCGAAAGGCTGCTGGTGTTCGTCGAGGTGAAGTCACGCCCGGTGCTGTCGGACGCCGCCGCAGCACTCGGGCCGCGTCAGCGCGCGCGGCTGCTCGCGGCGGCCGCGTTGATCCTGGCGCGCCATCCGGGCTGGGGCGAGGCCGGGGTCAGGTTCGACGTCATGCTGGTCGATGCGGAGGGCCGCGTCCGACGGATCGCGGACGCGTTCCGGGAGGGATTCTAGAGCGAGGACGCCAGTGCCGAGATCGCCGGCGCCCATTCGCCCGGCGCCGGCTGGCGGAACAAACGCATCGTCGGATACCAGGGGCTGTCGTCACGACCGCGCTGCCAGCGCCAGTCGGCGGGCGCCGGCAGCAGCACCCAGACCGGGCGCCCGAGGGCCCCCGCCAGATGGGCGACCGCGCTGTCGACCGTGACCAGCAGGTCGAGATGCGAGAGCACGCCAGCCGTCTCGTCGAACGTCGCCAATTCGCCGGCCAGGTCGTGGACACCCGCCTGCCGCAGTGCCGCCGCGTCGGCCTCGCTCCGCTGCTTCTGAAGCGAAACCACGCAGTCGCCGTCGAGTCTGTTCAGGATCGGCGCAAACCTCGACAGGTCCAGCGAGCGCCGGGTGTTGTTGGGATGGGTGGGCCGTCCGGACCAGACAATCCCGACCGTCCGCCGGCTGCCTGCGATCGAGCGCAGCCGCTCTCCCATCGAGAGCACGCAAGCCGGGTCGGCGGCCAGATACGGCACCGATGCCGGGATCGTCTCCGCGCGTGTCTCCAGGATCGACGGCAGGCTGGAGAGGAGCGCGTGCGCCGCAAAGCCCGGCACGTCGGTCCAGCGATGGCAGCACCGTGCCACGCCGGGAATGCGCGCGAACAAGCCCTGGAGCTCCGGGCTGCAGGCCAGCACGATCTCGTACACCCGGTTTGCCGCCTGCGGCAGATAGCGCGCGAACTGGATGGCGTCGCCGAACCCCTGGTCGCACACCAGCAGCAGCCGCCCGCGCGGCAGCGCCATCCCGTTCCACGTCGCCGCCTTGATCGGCGGCACGCGTCCCTCGGCCTCCGGCAGGCGATTGCGCCATTCGTATTCGATCCACCCGGGCCCGAAATCGCCGCGGCCGAGCAGGATCTGGCCGAGGCCCAGATGAGCACGGGCGTTTTCGGGATCGAGCGCGATCGCCGCCAGGAAACAATCGGCAGCGCCATCCGGCTCGTCGCGCTCGATCTGGGTGCGGGCCAGCTCCAGCAGCGGCTCGAGCCGGGCTGCCGCCGACGAACGCGCAACCGCCAGCCGTGCGGCCCGCAGCGCGTCGTCGAGCCTGAAACGCTGTCGATACATGGTCGAGAGCAGCACCAGCCACGACGCCACCGGACGTCTGGCGGTCGCCGCCTCGAGCAGGAAGGTCGCGCGCTCCACCTCGTCGCGCCCGGCCGCGGCATAGGCGCGCACGGCGAGCGCCCCGGGCAGTCCGGGTGCACGCGCCAGCACGTCGAGCGCGATCCCGTCGGCCTCGTTCAGCCTGCCGCCCACGAGTGCCGCGTCCGCGCGCGCGAGGTCGGCACGCAAGGCCTCGAGATCCGGACCGGGCACGCGCTCCGGAGCAGCCCCTGATGCGGTTTCGGGCATCTTCATCCTGTCGTTATGGGAACGAAGCGTTGTTGAGATGAAGGCGCGCACGCCGGTTTTGCCAACCCTCCCGAAACCGGGAGGTCACATGCGGCCGTTGCTTCGATACAACGACTTCAGTTCGTCGGCATGACGATTGAGGGAAACCCAATTGGCTCAGATCATCTGGAACGGCGCCGCGGGCGACGGCAATTTCTTCACCGCCGGCAACTGGATCGGCGGCATGGCCCCGGGCCCGAACGACGACGCGGTGATCCTCGCCGCCGTCACCGTGCAGGCCTCCGGCGGCAGCGTGAACACGCTGTCCCTGGGCGCCAAGACCATCGTGGTCGTCGGCGGCAGCGACACATTCACCATCGCCGGCGCAGCGACGAGCGCCGATCCGACCGGCACCTCGACCATGACCGGCCTGCTGCAGGTGAGCGACAACGCCATCGTCAACCTCGACGGCACGCTCGCCGGCACCGGCACGCTCGCGCTCGCCTCGGCCGGCAACAACACCAACCTGGTCATCGGGGCGTCCGGCGCGACCCTTCAAGGCGGCGGCACCATCGCGCTCGGCGACGCGACCAACGCCAACCGGATCTATGGCGCGTCCGGCACCGATGTCCTGGTCAATGTCGACGACACGATCGAGGGATCGGGTCAGTTCGGTCTCGGCCAGTTGCTTTTCACCAACAAGGGACTGGTCGACGCGACCGGCACGGCCAACGGCCTCGTGCTGAACGCGGTGACCACCAACACCGGCACGATCGAGGCGACGGGCCCGGCGGGCCTGTCGATCCAGAACACGGTGACCAACGAAGGTGGCCTCATCCGGGCCGTCGGCACGAGTTCGGTCATGCTCGACAACGGTTCGGACATCATCGGCGGCACGCTGACGACGTTGTCCGGCGGTCTCGACCAGCTGATCGGCAGCAATACCGGCACCCTCGACGGCTCGGCTGGCGTGCTGATGAACGCAGGCGCGCTGCAGATCGACGACAACGCCACGCTCAATCTGTACGGCACGATCGACAACACCGGCACGATCACGCTCGCCTCGGGCGGCAACGACACCAACCTGGTCGTCGCCGGAACAACCGCGACGCTGACCGGTGGCGGCACCATCGTGATGGGCGACGCCACCAACGCCAACCGGATCTACGGCGCGTCCGGTGACGACATCCTCGTCAATGTCGACAACACGATCGAGGGATCGGGCGAGCTTGGCGCCGGCTCGCTGGTGTTCACCAACGAGGCACTCGTGGACGCCACCGGCAAGAACAACGGTCTGGTGCTGAGCGTGGTCACCACCAACACCGGCACGATCGAAGCGACCGGTGCGGCCGGTCTGTCGATCCAGAGCACCGTCGACAACGCGAAAGGCGTCATTAAGGCCGCCGGCAAGACGTCGGTCATGCTCGACAACGGCGCGGACATCGTCGGCGGCACGCTGACGAGTTCGGCCGGCGGCATCGATCAGCTGATCGGCAGCAACACCGGCGCCCTCGACGGATCGGCTGGAGTGCTGACCAACGCAGGCGCGTTGCAGATCGACGACAACGCCACGCTCAATCTCACCGGCACGATCGACAACACCGGCACGATCACGCTCGCCTCGGGCGGCAACGATACCAACCTGGTCGCCGCTGGAAGCCTGGTGACGCTGACCGGCGGCGGCCGCATCGTCCTGGGCGACGCGTTCAACGCCAACCGGATCTACGGCGCGTCCGGGACCAACATGCTGGTCAATGTCGACAACACGATCGAGGGGTCTGGCCAACTTGGCGCCGGCTCGCTGATGCTGACCAATGAGGCGGTCGTCGACGCCACCGGCACGCTCAATGGCCTCGTCCTGAATGCGATCACCACAAACACCGGCACGATCGAGGCGACCGGGCCGGCCGGTCTTTCGATCGTGAGCACCGTCGACAACGCAAAGGGCCTGATCGAGGCCGTCGGCAAGACTTCGGTCATGCTCGACAGCGGTTCGGACGTCATCGGCGGCACGCTGACCACATTGTCTGGCGGCCTCGACCAATTGATCGGCAGCAACACCGGCACGCTCGACGGCTCGTCCGGGGCGCTGACCAACGCCGGCGCGCTGCAGATCGACGACAATGCGACGCTCGATCTTTACGGCACGATCGACAACGCCGGTACGATCACGCTCGCCTCGGGGGGCAACGACACCAACCTGGTCGCCACAGGGTCGACCGTGACGTTCGACGGCGGCGGGACGATCGTGCTGGGCGACGCGACCAACGCCAACCGTATCTACGGCGCGTCCGGTGGCGACGCGCTGGTCAATGTCGACAACACGATCGAGGGATCGGGCCAGCTCGGCGCCGGCTCGCTGGTGTTCACCAACGAGGCTCTTGTCGACGCCATCGGCACGGCCAATGGCCTGGTGCTGAATGCCTTGACCACCAACACCGGCACGATCGAGACGACGGGACCAGCCGGCCTGTCGATCCAGAGCACGGTGACCAACATTGGTGGCCTGATCCAGGCCGTCGGCACGAGTTCGGTCTTGCTCGACAGCGGTTCGGACCTCGTCGGCGGCACGCTGACGACGTCGATGGGCGGCCTCGACCAACTGGTCGGAAGCAGCACCGGCACGATCGACGGATCGGCTGGCGTGCTGACCAACGCCGGCGCGTTGCAGGTCGACGACAACGCAACGCTCGCGCTCTACGGCACGCTTCACAACACGGGAACGATCACGCTCGCCTCGGCCGGCAACGACACCAACCTGGTCGTCGCCGGGACGACCGTGACGCTGACCGGCGGTGGCACGATCAGGCTGGGAGACGCGACCAACGCCAACCGGATCTACGGCGCGTCGGGTGGCGACACGCTGGTCAATGAAGGCAACACCATCGAAGGCATCGGCCAGATCGGCGTGGGCCAGCTCACGCTCGACAACAGTAGCGGCAAGATCATCGCCGAGAACGGCGCTTTGGACCTCAACGCCACGCTGTCCCACGGCGGCAGCCTGGTCATCGCCGGCCCGAACAGCGAGCTCGAGATCAACACCACCGATCCGGACGGCTCCGTCACCTTCGCCGGCACCGACGACACGCTGCAGCTCGATACGCCCAACAGCTTCGCGGCCACTCTGGCGGGCCTGGCCGGCGGCGGCGTCATCGCCCTCGAGGGCGACACCGCCACCGGCGCCGTGATCGACGGCACCACGCTCGCCATCACGCTGAACGACGGTGTCACGCTCGACTATGCGCTCGCGGCGCCGATCCCGGGCGCCACCGCCATGGTCACGCCGTTCGGCGGCGGCACCGATGTCACCATCGTCGCCGCGCCCTGCTTTGCCGCCGGCACCCGCATCCTGACCACACGCGGCGAAGTTCCGGTCGAGGCGCTCGCCATCGGCGACCGTGTCGTCACACCGCGCAACCGTTCCTCGCGCCCGATCGTCTGGCTCGGCCGGCGGCGAGTCCATTGCGACCGTCACCCGGACCGCAGGCTCGCCGATCCGGTCAGGGTCCGCGCCGGCGCATTTGGCGTCGCGCCCACTCGCGACCTGGTGCTCTCGCCCGATCACGCGATCTGGTTTGGCGGCGCGCTCGTCCCGGTCAACCTGCTGATCGACGGCAAGACGATCATCCAGGAGCGCCGCTCGACGGTCACCTATCACCACGTCGAACTCGATGCGCACGACATCATCCTCGCCGAGGGACTGCCGGCCGAAAGCTATCTCGATACCGGCAACCGCAGCCGCTTCGCCAACACGCCGCTCGTGGCACTGCATCCGCGCTACGTGGCGGAAGCGGACTGGCCGGGACCTTGCGCGCCGATGGTGCTCGACGGTCCGCGCCTGGCCCGGATCAGGAACGACCGCGCGGCCGTGGCAGCACCCGCCGCCCTCGTCCGGTTCCGCAGGATGTCCCGCACCTGATCCCAGCACTCGAGATTTGGGCGGTCAGGATCTGGGAGGGGTCCGGTCCGGGGGCGGCGCGGCGATCCATTGCGCCGCCGTCCCCGCCAGATGCACACGCGACCGCGCACCGGCCTTCTCCCGGGCATTGTCGACGTGAAAGCGGGCGGTCGAGCAGCTGATGTTCAGCATGGCCGCGATCTCGCGGTCGGTATGACCCTGCACCAGCAGGGCCAAGCATTGGCGCTCCCGCGCGCTGAAGCTGGGGGGCTGCTTGGGCCGCGCCGCTTCCGTCGGGCCGCAGGCACGTATCGCTTCCGCCCGGTGCAGCGTCGCGATCGAAATGTTCTGCAGGAAGTGACAATGCGCGGGCGGCAGCGCCGCGCGGTCGGTCGCGACCGAGACCAGCCCGAGATGTCCGTCGCCGGTCCGCACCGGCGTGATGAACCCCTCCCGGAAACCGTGCGCCATCGCCGCCCGGTAGATCGCATGCCCGGTGTCGGCCGGCGGCAGGTCGCGCATCATGGCGGACCAGGTGATCGGCAGGCCCGACACCACCGCGTAGCGCGGCACCGGATCGTGCTCGACCCAGCCCTGCTCGCGGTAGAGCCGCATCCAATTGTCTGGCCAGGTCGTGAAATGGAACGGATCGCCGCTGGTGCTCTTCGGACCGGTCACCATCCCGCTGGCGAGCGCCGTAATGCCCACCCGCGCGCACTCGGCGCTCGCCGCGCGCTCCAGCCGCGACTGCGTGTGGCAGTCGCCGATCACGTTCATGTAGTCGAAGACGCAACGCCCAAGTTCCTCGGCCCCGCTCACGGCTGCACCTCGAACAAGCCGCCGCTTACGGCAGGTATGCCGCCACGACGACCGCTACGACGAGCCGAACGGCTCCCTATGGACGTGAAAGGGAAAATTGGATGGGTAAGATCGCTGAAACGTCCACTTTATCCGATTTTGTCTCGAAATAAAATGAGCCGAAGGCGCAATTGATAGAATGCGGGGCTCTGCCCCGTGCCCCGCCAGCGCCCGGGCCCTGGACCGCCAACAATTCGAATGTGTTGCGGGTCCGGGGGCGCCTGCCCCGGCGGGGTTTTGGGGGCAGTGCCCCAAGGCGTTTCGCCCTAGCGGCGGTGGCGATAGCGGTACGACACCCGCGAGACGGCGTAGGTCACGTGCGCGGGCCGCTGCCAGCCATGCGTCCGGCGCTCATAGCGAAAGCCTGACACCTGCCGGAAATAGGCACTTCGATAAATCGGGCGGTAGACGGGCCGTGGCGCCGCGGTCAGGGCCTCGAGCGTCAGCTTGCCGGCCTCATCCTCGGTGACGACATGCTGGGCTCGCGCGGCCAGCGGCATCATGCCGATCGTCGATACCACAGCCAGCACCGCCAGCTTTCGCCCAAAACGCGCCATCGTCATCGTGTCATCCCCCCGTCATCCCCACGCCTGCTTACGGCAGGAGAAGACGGCGGGACAAGCGTTACCTGAAGCGGGTCAGGCGGCGCCGTCGGCCGCGAGACCTTTTTCCGTCAGCAGCGTCTGCAGCTCGCCGTTCTGGAACATCTCGGTGACGATGTCGCAACCGCCCACGAACTCGCCCGCGACGTAGAGCTGCGGGATGGTGGGCCAGTTCGAGAACTGCTTGATCCCGTCCCGCAGCTCGGGGTCCTCGAGCACGTTGGCGGTGTGGAACGGCACGCCGAGGTGGCCGAGGATCTGGACCACGCGGGCCGAGAAGCCGCACTGCGGGAACGTCGCGTTGCCCTTCATGAACAGCATGACAGGGTGGGCATCGATCTCGGACTGGATCTTGGTGAAGGCCGGGTTGGTGGTCGTCGACATCGGGTTCTCCTCAGGCGGGAACGGGTGCGGAGGTCTGAAGGGCGAGCGCGTGCAGCTCGTTGCCCATGCGGCCGCGCAATGCCGCGTAGACGATCTGGTGCTGCTGTATGCGTGAGCGCCCACGGAAGGTTTCGCTGACGACGGTGCAGGCATAGTGGTCGCCGTCGCCGGCGAGGTCGTCGATGGTGATGGACGCGTCCGGGATCGACGCCCGGATCAGCTCCTCGATCTCCGCGGCCGACATCGCCATCGGATCAGCCCCCCATCATCGCGGGAAAGAACGCCTCGTGCGCCGCCCGCAATGTGCCGACCGATATCGTGGCGCCACCCGGCAGTGTCAAACAGGGCCCGCCGGATCGGCCCTCGCTTGATCGACCGATCACGGATGCCACCACCGAGGCATCCGCGGCGCGCTCGATGATCGCGTCCGGATCGGCGGCGGCGATCACGTAGCGCGCGCCCTCCTCGCCGAACCAGTAGGCGTGCGGCGGGAGCGTGCCCTCCGGCGCCTCGAGGACGGCGCCGCAGTCGCCCGCCATCGCCATCTCGGCGATCGCGACCAGCAGGCCGCCGTCCGAGACGTCGTGGCAGGCGGCAACCTCGCCGGCCGTGATCAGGTTGCGGACAAAGGCGCCGTTGCGGCGCTCGGCGGCAAGATCGACCGTGGGCGGCAGCCCGGCTTCGGCGCCCGTGATCTCGCGCAGCCAGAGCGACTGGCCGAGCTCGCCCCTGGGCGAACCCACGAGCACGAGCGCGTGGCCGGGCGGGAGCGCGATGCCAGCCGCAAGCCGCGAGTCCTCGATCACGCCGAGGCCGCCGATCGCGGGCGTGGGCAGGATCGCGCGCGCGATGCCGTCGGCGCCGCGCGTCTCGTTGTAGAGCGAAACGTTGCCGCTCACGACCGGGAAGTCGAGTGCGCGGCAGGCGTCCGCCATGCCTTCGATGGCGCGGGCGAACTGGCCCATGACGACCGGGTTCTCGGGATTGCCAAAATTGAGGTTGTCGCTGAGCGCGAGCGGCGTGGCGCCGGTGGCGGTGATGTTGCGCCAGGCCTCGATCACCGCGAGCGCGCCGCCCGCGCGTGCGTCGGCGGCGCAATAGCGCGGCGTGCAATCGGTGGTGAGCGCGAGGGCACGCACGCTGCCGGGGAGGCGGACGATGGCGGCGTCCGCCGCACCCGGACGATGGACGGTCTGGCCGCCGATCGCGCTGTCGTACTGGTGGTAGATCCAGGCACGCGAGGCGAGGTCGGGGCAGGCGACCAGACGGAGCAGCGCATCGTGCAGGCCGGCCGGGTCGCCGGTCTCGCCGAGCGGTGCCGGCAGGGGCGTCTCGGCGGTCGGACGATGGTAGAGCGGCGCCTTCTCGGCCAGCGGGTCGAGCGCGATGTCGGCCGCGACGCGGCCCTGGTGGCGGACGACGATGCGCCCGGTGTCGGTCAGATGTCCGACGATCGCGAAGTCGAGGTCCCATTTGTCGAAGATCGCGCGGGCCAGGTCCGCGCGATCGGGGCGCAGCACCATGAGCATGCGCTCCTGGCTTTCCGACAGCATCATCTCGTAGGCGGTCATGCCGGGCTCGCGCTGCGGCACGGCGTCGAGGTCGAGGTCGATGCCGACGCCTCCGCTGCTTGCCATCTCCACCGACGACGAGGTCAAGCCGGCCGCTCCCATGTCCTGGATCGCCACGATCGCGTCGGTTCGCATCAGCTCGAGACAGGCCTCGATCAGCAGCTTCTCGGTGAACGGGTCGCCCACCTGGACCGTGGGACGCCTGGCCTCGGCGTCGGCCGCGAATTCGGCGGACGCCATGGTGGCGCCGTGGATGCCGTCGCGGCCGGTGCGCGCCCCGACATAGACCACCGGATTGCCGACGCCCGCCGCCGCGCTGAGGAAGATCCGGCCCGCGGGTGCGATGCCGACCGTCATCGCGTTGACCAGCGGGTTGCCGTCATAGGCGGCGTGGAAGTTGACCTCGCCGCCCACCGTCGGCACGCCCACGCAATTGCCGTAGCCGCCGATGCCGCGCACCACGCCATCCACGATCCGCCTCGTCGCCGGATTGGAGGGATCGCCGAAGCGGAGCGCGTTGAGGTTGGCGATCGGCCTCGCCCCCATCGTGAAGACGTCGCGCATGATGCCGCCGACACCGGTCGCCGCCCCCTGGTAGGGCTCGATGAAGCTCGGGTGGTTGTGGCTCTCCATCTTGAAGATCGCGGCGAGCCCGTCGCCGATGTCGACCACGCCCGCGTTCTCGCCGGGACCGTGGATCACCCAGGGCGCGGTCGTGGGGAGGGTGCGCAGCCAGACGCGGCTCGACTTGTAGGAGCAGTGCTCGGACCACATCACGCTGAAGATGCCGAGCTCGGTCAGCGTGGGTTCGCGGCCCTGGATGGACAGCACCTCGGCCCACTCGGCGGATGAGAGGCCGAACTCTCGGGCTAAGGCTTCAGACAAGAGCAGACCAAGGCTCCGCCCTGGACCCGGCTGGGGGCGGCGCCCCCAGACCCGCAAAGAATGGGAGCCCGTCCAGGCCGCCCGCCCATTCGTCGACCATGTCCTCGAGGTGGGGCATCAGGCCGACCACACGGCGGTTGGCGCTCGAGATGCCGGCAATGCCGTTGCGGCTGCCGTTGAGGTTCTCGACATAGCGGAACACCACCCTGCCCTCGCCTTCCAGCGCGGCCACGGTTTCGTCGTCCGCGGTGTAGTTGCCGTCGCCATGCGCGAGCGGGGCGCGGATGATCTGGCCTTTCGCGTATCCCTCGGTGAAGAGGGTGTCGGTCTGCTCGACACGCAGGCGGGAGTCCTGCGACAGGAAGCGCAGGCCGGCGTTGCGCAGCAGGGCACCGGGCAGCAGGCCCGCCTCGGTGAGGATCTGGAAGCCGTTGCAGACCCCGAGCACGTGGCCGCCTTGGGCCGCGAAGGCGCGGATCGCGCTCATGATCGGCGAATGCGCGGCCATCGCACCGCAACGGAGGTAGTCGCCATGCGAGAAGCCGCCCGGCAGCACCACCAGGTCGAGCGGCGGCAGTTCGGTGTCCTTGTGCCAGACGATGTCGGGCCTGCGCGCGGTCGCCGCCTCGAGCGCGATCGCCATGTCGGCTTCGCGATTGGTGCCCGGGAAAATGACGATCCCGGTCCGCATTACTGCCTCTTGCAAGGATAGGCGGCGTGCAGCGCGTCGAAGGTCGGGATCGCCGCCGGCTTGGCGAGGTCGTCGCTATGCGCCTTGAGGTAGTCGACCACGGTCGCGTGGAGCTGGTCGGCGGTGGTGTCGTTCGGGATGCAGGTCGCACCCGCGAAGCTGTGGCCCTGGTCGGGCGTCATGTTCTTTTCGGCCCCCGCGATCCCGTCGGCGACCCCGCTGATATAGCCCTCGCAGATCAGCTTGCCCTTCGGGTTCTGGCAGGCGCCGAGCAGCTTGGTCCCGGTCAAGCGGGAGACCCGCTGCGCGTCCGCGGTGCCGGCGGCGAGCAGGACAGCGGCGAGCAACACGAAACGAATCATGGCTTGAGCTCCACGGCAAAGGTCTCGATGACGGTGTTGGCGAGCAGGCGGCGGGCCATCTCCTCGGCGCGGACGCGTAGCTGATCGGGCTCGCCGTCGGCGAGCTGCAGTTCGATCACCTTGCCCGCGCGGACCTCGCCCACCTCGCCGTAGCCGAGCTGGTGGAGCGCCACCCCGATCGCGCGGCCTTGCGGGTCGAGCACGCCGTCCTTGAGCATGACGGTCACGATGGCCTTCATCGTGGGGATGTCACTGCATCAGCTCCGGGCCCTTGAGGTCGGCGTTGCCGGCTTCGGGGAGGATGCCGAGGCGGCGGGCGACTTCCTGGTAGGCCTCCTCGACGCGGCCGAGGTCGCGGCGGAAACGGTCCTTGTCGAGCTTCTCGTTGGTCTTGGTGTCCCACAGGCGGCAATTGTCGGGGCTGATCTCGTCGGCGAGCACGATCCGCATGTCGTCGTTCTCCCACAGCCGGCCGTATTCGAGCTTGAAGTCGACCAGCGTGATGCCGACGCCGAGGAACAGGCCGGAGAGGAAGTCGTTCACCCGCAGCGTGATGGAGACGATGTCGTCCATGTCGGCGGTGGACGCCCAGCCGAAGGCGGTGATGTGCTCCTCGGCCACCATCGGGTCGCCGAGCGCGTCGTTCTTGTAGCTGTACTCGATGATCGAGCGCGGCAGGCGGGTGCCTTCGGGGATGCCGAGCCGTTTGGAGAGGCTGCCGGCGGCGACGTTGCGGACGATCACCTCGAGCGGAATGATCTCGACCTCGCGGATGAGCTGCTCGCGCATGTTGAGCCGGCGGACGAAATGGGTCGGCACGCCGATCTCGTGCAGGCGGAGCATCAGATGCTCGCTGATGCGATTGTTGAGCACGCCCTTGCCGGTGATGACGCCGGACTTGGCGCCGTTGCCCGCGGTCGCGTCGTCCTTGAAATACTGGACCAGGGTGCCCGGTTCGGGCCCCTCGAACAGGATCTTGGCCTTGCCCTCATACAGCTGTCGACGCCGCGCCATGTGGGGGCTCCATTGATGGTTTCCAAAGGCGAGCCTTTGGTGGGGTCCTAGGGGTGAAACCCCTAACCTAGAGCTTGACTTCCTCGAAGCCCGCCCGGTCCGGCGGCCCGGCGGTGAACAGCCAGTGCGGCTTGTCCCGGCTCGCGCCGTCCCCGGGAACGCCAAGCAGCGAGGACGACGACGTCCCGAACCCGGTTCGCGGCGGGATGTTCATCTCGCTGCCCGCCGGCAGCGAGCGGTCCGACATCAGCGAAGGCCAGTCGCCCCAGTCGGGCGGCTCGGGCAGTCGCGCCTTGTCGAAGCGTGGCAGGTGGCGGGCGATCCGCGGCGTATGGGGGTCGTCAGGCTCGCCGGCGGCCAGCATATGCAGTCCGGGTGGGAAAGGATGAATCTCCGGATGGCCGTAGCCCAGACCGCGCAGGAACCAGGCGCCTTCGCGGTCGGCGACGACCATGTTGAACGAGCGCCAGGCGGCGGCCTCGATCTCGGCGACGCGGCGCGCGCCGGCTTCCGCGTCGTGCTCGCGCAGGGCGAGCAACGGGAGTTCGCCGCGGCTGCGCTTGTTCGGCGCCGGGCCGAGCGACCCGACCCGGTTGAGCACGACGGCCACGACGCCCGCCTCGTTGACCGCCTTCCAGGTGCCGCCACCCGGCACGTCGAGACCGCCGATCACGTCGGGCTGCTCCGGCCAATGGGCGGCGGGCCACTTCCAGGGGCGATCGAGACGCTCGTCGCGGTTCGCCCCGAGAAGCAGCGGCCAGGCCGCGCCGGGCCTGAGAATGAAGACGACGGTGCACACCGGGTCCTTCTAGCCAACCGCCGCGCCAATACCAATGGGGCACCACACGCTTGTGGACGCCGGTCATGGCCCCGGTTGACGTTTGTGTAGCCGCGGCTACATTCGCAGGCTGATGGAAGACCTGCGTGAACGGTAATCTCGCTGCCTCCTCGGATTCGTTGCGCGATCCGACAGTGGCGATCCGGGCGGCGCTCGACGGCCATCGCCGCGGACCGCGCGCGATGCTGTTGTTCGCGGGTCCCGCCGTCGTCGCGTCGATCGCCTACATGGACCCCGGCAACTTCGCGACCAACATCGAGGCGGGGTCGCGCTACAACTACACGCTGCTCTGGGTGGTGCTGACGGCGAACCTGATCGCGATGCTGTTCCAGTCGCTGTCGGCGCGGCTCGGGATCGCGACCAACCGCAACCTGGCCGAGCTGTGCCGGATCCATTTCCCGCGACCGCTGGTGATCGCGATGTGGCTGGTCAGCGAGATGGCCGCGATGGCGACCGACCTCGCCGAGTTCCTGGGCGGCGCGATCGGACTGTCGCTGTTGTTCCACCTGCCGTTGTTTGCCGGAATGGTGGTGACCGGGGCCGTCACCTATGGATTGCTGGTCGCGGCGGGCCGCGGCTTTCGCGCCATGGAACTGCTGATCGGTGCGCTCGTCCTGGTGATCGGCGTCTGCTACCTGCTGGAGCTGATCATCGCGCCGCCGGCGCTGGGCCCGGCCGCGTTCCACCTGGTGGTGCCGATCCTGCCCGACGCGGCCGCGGTCACGCTCGCGGTGGCGATGATCGGCGCGACGGTGATGCCGCACGCGATCTACCTGCATTCCGGATTGACCCAGGCTCGAGCGCCGGCGCGCAGCGAGGCGGAACGCCGCCGGCTGGTGCGCTTCTCGAACCGCGAGACGGTCGCGGCACTGACCGTCGCCGGCCTGGTCAACGTGGCGATGGTGACGATGGCGGCCGCGGTGTTCCACCATGGCCACAGCGAGGTCGCCGACATCGAGACCGCCTATCACACGCTGATGCCGCTGCTCGGGCTCGGGGCCGCGGCGATCTTCCTCGTGTCGCTGCTCGCATCGGGCGTGTCGAGCTCCGTCGTCGGCACCATGGCGGGCCAAGTGATCATGCAGGGGTTCGTGGGCTTTCGAATCCCGATCTGGCTGCGCCGGCTGGTGACGATGATGCCGGCTTTCGTCGTCGTCTGGCTCGGCTACGACGCGACCCGCAGCCTGATCCTGAGCCAGGTGATCCTGAGCCTCGCGCTGCCGGTGCCGATGATCGCGCTGGTCCTGCTCGTGCGCCGGCCGGACATCATGGGCGAGTTCCGGACCGGGCGCGGCATGACGCTGCTGGCGGCGGGCGCGACCGCGATCGTGCTGGCGCTGAATTGCTTGCTGGTCGTGCAAGCGATCGGCGTGCCGCTGCCCGGGGTGCCGGCGGCCTGATGAATGGCTACCGGACCGGCGAGACGCCCACGACGTAGGGGTGCGCGAGAAACAGCACCACCCAGAGGCCCGCGCCCGCGAGGAACGGTGTCGCGCCGATCCGTGCGAGCGGCCAGCCGCGGCCGCCGGGGACGAGTGCGGTGGTGGCAGCGAGCGCGTGCCAGGCGGGCGGGTTGCGCTTGGCGATCTTGGCGTCGATCGACGGCATGCCAGCGAGCGAGGTGACGAGGAAGGCACCGAAAAACAGGACCGAGGCAAGATCGCCGTTGCCGACGATGTGGACGAACGCCCAGATCGAGAAGCTCCACAGCATCGGATGGCGGGTGAGCAGGAAGATGCCGCGTATCTCGGCGCCGTCGCCGCCGATGGCGGTCGGGTTGCGTGTCAGCACCGAGCCCACCATGAGCACGGAAGCAGCGACCATCAGCAGTGCGAGCAGCCACAGCAGGGACGTCGGCGCGAACCAGAGCATGCGTGTCGGCGCCCTGGCGTAGGCGACGCAGAGCAGCGCGATCGACACGACCGACAGGACGGAGAAGACCCCGCGAAAGCCGTTCTCGCCGATCCGTCGGACCAGCACGCCGCGCAATGCCGTGCCCGCTATTCCAACATGGATCGCGACCCACAGGCCAGCGGCCAGCGCGAGCCCGTTCACGGCGAGGCATCGGCCGCGAAATGGTCGCGCAACGCGCCCAGCCAGATCGCGACCGCTTCGGCGCCCGGGTCAGCGTGGTCGCCGACACGGTCGGCGAGATAGCTGGAGCGGCCGCGGCGGGGAACCATGCCGATCGTCGCTCGCGTGCCGGCTTCGGCCGCGCGCGCCGCCTCGTCGATGGCCGACGCGGGCGTGGCTCCCGCCTCGACGGCGGTCGTGAAGGCCCGCGAGGCCGGCGCGAGGGCGTCGAGCATGGTGCGGTCACCGGGCTTGGAGTCGCCGAGTTCGGCAATGCCGCGCCAGCCGGCCTCGAAAGCGGCGGCCCAGTGGACGAGCTCGTTGCCCTCGAGCGCGTTCGCGGCGCGCAGCAGGAACACCGCGTAGAGCGGGCCCGACGTGCCGCCGAGCTCGCGCCGGACGGTGCCCGCCATCGCTTCCAGGACGGCCGCCGGGCGGGCGAGGTCGTAGCGGGGCAGGTCGTCCTCGATCGCGCGCGCGCCGCGGGTGAGGCTGATGCCGAGATCGCCGTCGCCGACTGCCTGGTCCATCGCGGTCAGCCTGGCTTCGGAGGCCCGGATCGCGGCGGTGACGGCACGCAGGGCCGCTTCGAAGGTCTCATTGCGGCCTGGTGCCACGCGGTCGGTCTCGTCGGGTGCCGGGGCACGGAGACGCGGCGCGCCCGGCTTGAGGCCGCGGCCGGGCCAGGCGGGCGCTGTCGCCGGCGCGTCGAGGCGCGCGAGACGGGCGTCGTCGACACGCAGCACCGACAGCGAGCAGCCCTGCATGTCGAGTGCGGTGAGGAAGGTGCCGGTCCAGCAGCGTTCGACCATGAGCCCGGCATGGCCGAGCACGGTCAGCGCGGCGCGCGCGACGATCATGAGCTCGGATGGCGGCGTGGCGCCGAGATTGTTGACCAGGAGGGCGACACGGTCGCCGGCGGCGAGCCTCATGTCGGCGACGATGCGGCCGAGCATGTCGCGCACGATCGCGCCCGCGGTCGCCATCGGCAGCCGTCGCACGCCGGGCTCGCCATGAATGCCCAGGCCCAGCTCGATCTCGCCGTCGGGCAGGATAAAGCCGGGCGAGCCGGCCGCGGGCACGGTGCAGGACGAGAGGGCGACGCCGATCGAGCCGAGGACCGCGATCGCGTCGCGCGCCTCGGCGGCGACGGTGGGCAGGTCGGCGCCGGCGTCGGCGGCCGCACCCGCGATCTTGTGGACCAGGATGGTGCCGGCAAGGCCACGCCTGCCGGCGATCTGGTTGCCGGTCGCGAGTGCCACGTCGTCGCCGACCACGACCATCTCGACCGCGATGCCCTCGGCGCGTGCGAGTTCGGCCGCGACGCCGAAATTGAGCCGGTCGCCGGTGTAGTTCTTGACCACCAGCAGGACGCCGGGGGGGCCGGCGACGGCCCGGATCGCGGCCAGCACCGCGTCGATGGTGGGCGAGGCGAACACGTCGCCCGCTACCGCCGCGCGCAGCAGGCCGGGGCCGACATAGCCGGCATGCGCCGGCTCGTGGCCGGAGCCGCCGCCCGAGATGATGGCGACCTTGTCGTCGCTCTCGCGCAGGACGACCATGTGCTCGGGCATCAGGATCAGGCCGGAGTGGAGCCGGGTCAGCGCCTCCAGCAGCTCGGGGACGACGTCACCTGGCTGATTGATCAGCTTCTTCATGTGAAGACCCGTTCGAAGGTTCGATCGACGAAGGCGAGATGAAGCCTCGGATCGAGGGCGGCGTCGAGATCGGCTTCACTCAGGGCGGCGGCGATCTCGGGCTCGGCGAGGAGATGGTCGCGGAACGAGCGCGCCGCCGTGCCGGGCCCGGCGTCGAGCGGTGCGTCGAGCGCGGTCCAGGTGGCCATCGCGGCGCGCTGCACGATGGCGTAGGCGGCCTCGCGGGTGAGGCCGGCGCGCGCGAGCAGAAGCAGGATCTCGCCCGAATGCACCACGCCGCCGAGCGCCTCGACATTGGCCGCCATGCGCTCGGGGTGGACGACGAGGCGCTCGATCATGTCGGCAAGGCGGGCGAGCGCGAAATCGAGTGCCAGCGTGGCGTCGGGCGCGATCACGCGCTCGACCGAGGAGTGGCTGATGTCGCGCTCGTGCCAGAGTGCGACGTTCTCCAGCGCCGGCATCGCATAGCCGCGGACCAGGCGGGCGAGCCCGGTGAGGTTTTCCGACAGCACCGGGTTGCGCTTGTGCGGCATCGCCGAGCTGCCCTTCTGGCCGGCCGCGAAGAACTCCTCCGCCTCGCGCACCTCGCTGCGCTGGAGGTGACGGATCTCGGTGGCGAGACGCTCGATCGCGGCCGCGATCACCGCGAGCGTGCAGAAATAGGCGGCGTGGCGGTCGCGCGGGATGATCTGGGTCGAGATCGGCTCGGGGGCGAGGCCGAGCGCCCCGGCCACGTGCGCCTCGATGCCCGGATCGAGATGGGCGTAGGTGCCGACAGCGCCGGAGATCGCGGCGGTCGCGATCTCGGTGCGCGCCGTGCGCAGGCGGGCCCGGTTGCGGTCGAATTCGGCGTAGTGGCCGGCAAGCTTGAGGCCGAACGAGGTGGGCTCGGCATGGATGCCGTGACTGCGGCCGATGGTGACCGTGTGCTTGTGCTCGAAGGCGCGGCGTCGGAGTGCGTCGCAGACGCGGTCGAGGTCGGCCAGCAGCAGGTCGGTGGCCTCGGTGAGCTGGAGGGCGAGGCAGGTGTCGAGCACGTCGCTCGAGGTCATGCCGAGATGGACGAAACGGCTGTCCGGACCGACGCGCTTGGCGAGCCAGGTGAGGAAGGCGATCACGTCATGGCGCGTCTCGCGCTCGATCGCGTCGATCTCGGCGACATCGTCGGGACCGAAGGCGGCGATCGCGGCGGCACCCCGTTCGCGGATGGTCCGCGCCGCGTCGACCGGGATGTCGCCGCGCGCGGCCATCGCCTCGGCCGCCAGCGCCTCGATCTCGAACCAATGCGCGAACCGGCTGGATGGCGACCAGATCGCTGCCATGACCGGGCGAGTGTAACGGGGAACCAATGGCGTGCGCCTCGCGTCGTCGGAAATGAGGATCTAGGGCGAATGGCGTGACGATGCACGACCTGCTGCCGCACGCGGCGGCCCTCGCCCAGGTCCTTCTGATCGACGTCACGCTCGCGGGCGACAACGCGGTCGTGGTCGGACTCGCGGTGAACGGCTTGCCGCCGGCGCAGCGCAGACGGGCGATCCTGGCCGGCGTTGCCGGTGCGACGCTGATCCGGCTGCTGCTGGCACTCGTCGCGGTGCGTCTGATCACGATCATCGGGCTCACGCTGGCCGGCGGCCTGCTGCTGCTCTGGGTGTGCTGGAAGATGGCGCGTGAACTCCGTCGCGGCCAGACGTCGCACGGGGTGGAGGGTCCGCCGGTCAGCTTTCGGGCGGCGATGCTGCGGATCGTGATCGCGGACCTGTCGATGAGCCTGGACAATGTGCTGGCGGTCGCGGGCGCCGCGGGCCGCGACACCATCGCACTGGTGGCCGGCCTCGCGTTCTCGGTGGTGCTGATGGCGTTCGCCGCGGACACGGTCGCGCGGCTGATCGAGCGGTGGCGCTGGATCGCCTGGGTGGGCCTCGCCGTCGTGCTGTTCGTGTCGCTGCGGATGATCTGGGATGGGAGTGCGGACGTGCTGCTGCGGACGGGCTGGCATGGGAGGGGCGCATAGGCGCGGGGAGGTCGTGCGATCATGGCTGGACGGCCTGTATGCTACGATATAGCGTTCGGAACGCTGTCCTTCCGCTCGGAGTTGCGAATGAGAAAGCCGACCGTGCTGGCGGCCATCATGCTGCTGGCGCTGCCGCTCACGGCGCAAGCGGCGGGCCCGATCAGCGTCGTCGCCGCCGAGAACTTCTATGGCGACGTCGCCGGCCAGATCGGCGGCCCCGGCGTCAGGGTCACGAGCATCCTCAGCAACCCCGATCAGGATCCGCATCTGTTCGAGGCGAGCCCGTCGGTCGCGCGCGACATCTCGGCCGCCGGGATCGTGGTCTATAGCGGCATCGACTACGATCCGTGGATGGAGAAACTGCTCAGCGCCGCTCGCTCCCGCTCGCGCCGGACGATCGTCGTGGCACCGCTCGCCGCCCGCAGGACCGGCGACAATCCGCATGTCTGGTATGATGTGGAGACGATGCTGACCTATGCCGCGGTGCTGACCGAGGCGCTCGCCGGAGAGGATCCCGGCGGCGCACCCGGATACCGCGACCGCCTCGCGCGCTTCCAGCGATCGGTCCAGCCGGTCGAGGCCAGGATCGCGTCGCTGCGCGATCGCCTGGCCGGGACGCGGGCGACGGCCACGGAGCCGATCTTCGGCTACATGTTCGCATCCCTGGGGATGCGCAGCCTTGAGCCGTCGTTCCAGATGTCGGTAATGAACGGCACCGAGCCGAGTGCGGCCGACGTGGCGGCGATGGAGAACGACTTCACGTCCCACCGTGTCCGGTTGCTCGTCTATAACAGCCAAGCCTCGGACCCGGTGGCAGCCAGAATGGGATCGCTCGCGCGCGCTGCAGGCATTCCGGTCGTGGGTGCCACGGAAACCGAACCGCGCGGCGAGAGCTATCAAGCGTGGATGACGAGCGAGCTCGACGCCGTCGACCACGCGCTGCCGAGATAGCCGGATGGGCGCGATCGCGTTGCGCGACGTGCGGCTGGAGCTCGGTGGCCGGGCGATCCTGTCCGGTGTCAGCCTGGAGATCGGCGCGCGCGAATTCGTCGGCGTGCTGGGTCCGAACGGAGCCGGCAAGACGACACTGATGCGGGCGATGCTCGGACTGGTGCCGCCGCGGCGCGGCACGATCGAGGTTCTGGGCCGGCCGGCCGGGCGCGGCAATCCGGCGGTCGGCTACATGCCGCAAGTCCGTGGATCGGCCAGCCTGCGGCTGAGCGGATGGGACTTCGTGGCGGCCGCGTTGGACGGCCACCGGCCGGGGCTGCCGATGCCGGGCAAATCGGGCCGGGCGGAGATCGACCGCGCGCTCGAGCTGGTAGGCGCGAGCGCGCTCGCCCGCCGGCCGCTGGTCGAGATGTCTGGCGGCGAGCGGCAGCGGCTGCTGCTGGCCCAGGCGCTGATCGGCGGGCCGCGCCTGCTGCTGCTCGACGAGCCGCTGATCAGCCTCGATCCGCACCATCAGCGCGCGGTGGTGGCGCTGGTGCGATCGCTGCAGGCGGAGCTCGGCATCGCGGTGCTGTTCAGTGCGCACGAACTCAACCCGCTGCTGGGCGCGATCGACCGGGTGCTCTATCTCGGCGGCGGACAGGCCGCACTCGGGTCGGTCGACGAGGTCATCACCGGTCCGGTCCTGTCGCGCCTTTACGGATCGGAGATCGAGGTCGTGCGGCTGAAGGGTCGGATTTTTGTGATGTCCGGCGATCACGACATGCAGCGCGACGAACACCGGCACGATGCCCATGCTTGATTACGACTTCATGCGCAACGCGTTCGCGGCCGCCGCGATCGTTTCGATCGTGGCGGGCGCCGTCGGCTACTTCCTGGTGCTGCGCGGCCAGACCTTCGCCGGGCACGCATTGGCGCATGTTGGCTTTACCGGGGCCACCGGCGCGGTCCTGATCGGGGCGTCGCCGCTGTGGGGGCTGGTGCTGGTGACGGTCGCCGGCGGCGTCCTGATGGGACTGATCGGCGAGCGGCTCGCGCAGCGTGACGTGGCGATCGGCATGGTGCTGGCACTGGCGCTCGGGTTCGGCCTGCTGTTCCTGCATTTCTTCACCGCCTTCGCGACCCAGGCGACGTCGCTGTTGTTCGGCAACGTGCTCGCGGTCGATGCCGGCACCGTGCGGACGCTGGCCGCTCTTGGCGTCGTCAGTCTCGCGTGCCTGGCCGCGATGTCGCGGCCGCTGCTGTTCGCGAGCCTGCAGCCGGAGCTCGCCGAGGCGAGAGGCGTCTCGCTGCGGCTCACGTCGGTGCTGTTCCTGGGCGTCGTGGCCCTGGCGACGGCGGAGTGCGCGCAGATCGTGGGCGTCCTGCTGGTGTTCACGCTGATGGTCGGGCCCGCGGCCGCGGCGCAGCGCCTGACGAGCAGCGTCGGGCCTGGCGTGCTGCTCTCGGCGGGGCTGGCGCTGGCCGAGGCTTGGTTCGGCATCACGCTCGCGTTCTATACCGACTGGCCCACGAGCTTTTGGATCACGGCGCTGAGTGCGTCGGTGTATCTGCTGACCTTGTTGCCCGGGGCCGCTTGGCGCAATCGCGCGGAAAGGCTGGGGGGCTCGGCGCCGGTCCCCCCAGATCCCCCGGCGATCATGGCGCGTTGACGTGATTGCCGGGGGTCCGGGGGCCGGCCTCGGCCCCCGCTCTTTGCTTTCTAAAAACGCTGCGCAATTCCCACCAGGATCGTGCGGCGTAGCCCGAACTGGGGCGCGCCGACGCCGATGCCGGTGCCGTCGCGGATCTGGTATTTGCGGTCGAGCAGGTTGAGCACGTCGAGACGCAACTGCGTCGCCTTCAGCCCGGGAAGATGCAGGGTCTGCACGGCCGCGATATCGATCGTGTAATAACCGGGTTCGGTGGCACCGTTCGGCGTCGAGCCCGCGCGACGCAGGCCGCTGCCGACGACGAGGTCTGCCGACAGGCGCGCCGGGAATCGAGCGTCCATGAACGCGGTGTAGGCGATGCCGCCCGAACCGGTCCAACGCTGGTCGTGATCGAGATGGATCCAGCGCTGCGAGATGTAGGCGAGGTCGGCGGCGCTGAAGTTGAACTGGGCGGAGTCGATGTCCTTGCCGATCGCGCGCGCATAGGCGAGGTTGCCGTAGAGTGACCACGGTCCGTGATCGTAGGTGCTGTTCAGCTCGACGCCATGATCCTCGCCGCGCGCGTAGTTGAACGCGGTCAGGATGATCGGCGCGCCGAACTGCCCCTCGTCGATCAGGTTCTGCGCCGCCTTGTAGTAGGCGTCGATGCCGACTTGCCAGCCCGGAAGCAGGATCTGCGTGATGCCGCCGTCATAGTAGTTGTCGCTTTCCGGCTTGACGACCGTGTCCTGCGTCACCTCGGAGGCGGCGCTGGTCCCGTTGAAGACCGTGACCGAGGTCGGGTCGACCAGTTCGAACGGCGGCGGGATGAAGTATTTCGAGTAGCCGCCGTGGATCGTCGTCGTCTTGCTGGCCTCGTAGACGACGTTCACGCGTGGGCTGATCTGGCTGGCGTGGGTGTATTCGTCGATCACGTCGAAGCGCGCGCCATAATTGAGGATGAGGTGGCGCAGGAGGTGCCATTCGTCCTGCAGGTAGATGCCATACAGTCCGCCCGTCTTGCCGGAACCCTGATGGATGTCGAAGGGAAGATCGGGGGGAGCCAGCATGCCGCCGCCGAGCGCCGGCAGCACGGAGGAATCGGTCGAGGAGACGTTGCGTTCGCCGATCACCTGGAAACCCGCGCGGATCGTGTGGGCCGGATCGACGCTCCAGGTCGCATCGGTCTGTTCACCGGTCGACAGCACCGAGCGCGCGGCCGTCTGCGCCAGGCCGTTGAACAGCAGGTCGCCGATCGGATCGGGCGAGAAATAGAGCGAGGAGTAGCGGGTGAAGATCTCGGTCTGCACGCCGACGGCGCCAATCTCCTTCTGCAGCGACAGGATGCCGAAATCGGTGATCTCGCGCTGGTGCTCCGCCAGACCGGCGCTGTCGAAGTTCGTGATCCCGCTCGCATTCAGACCGAGCGACGGGGTCAGGCCGGGATTGTTGGGGATCTGGTAGAACTCGTTCGAGGCGCCGGCGAGCAGCGACACGCGCGTGGTCGGATCGACGATGGCCGAGAGATGCACGAGCCCGTGCGTCTGGTTGCTCAGATCGTGGACCGGATTGAAATGACTGGTCGGGTTCTCGATGCCGACCCGGCTGTGCAGGAGATCGCCGGTCGCGAAGATATCGAACGCGCCCGCATGCGCGCCGTACTGGAAGCTCGGCTGAAAGTAGTCGCGCGCGCCGCCGTAGATCGAGACCTCGCCGCCGGGATCGGTGATCCCGGTCTTGGTGGTGATGTCGATCACGGCGGCGGTGTCGTCGCCGAACTCCGCCGGCAACGCGCCGGTGATCAGCGACAGCGAATGCGCGAACCGCGTCTCCAGCGCCTGGCCGAACACGGTCAGACCCTCGGGAAGCTGGACGCCGTCGAGACGGAATTGCACCTCGTTGTGATCACCGCGAACATGGATCTGGCCGAAACTGTCCTGCGCGACGCCGGGCGCCTGCAGGAGAAGCTGGTTGAGAGGCGCGTTGTCGCCCTGCGGCAGGGTGGCGATCGCGCCGCGGCCGAATTTGTAGACGGTGGCGCCGAGATCCGGCTCGAGCCGGCTGCGGGCACGGTCGAGCTGCCTGCTGACGTCGATCCTGGCGACATCGATCGCGCTCTGCGCGGGACCGGTCCCGGCGGTATCGTCGGCGAGCGACGGTGCGGCCATCGTCGACAGAAGCACGATCGAGAGAACGTTGCACCGCTGGATCATGTCGAAATCCCGGAGGCCGGCCATGGACGTGACGCTATATTGTAGCGTTACGCTATACTGTACCAGCCTCCTTGGGCTGTCCAGCGGTCCGGATGGCGCCCCGTATCAGGCCTCCGCCTGCTCCATGTGGCGTCCGGGCAGGTCGGGTGGCTCGCGGAACGCGATCGCGGCCACGCCGATCGAGCCCAGGACGACGAACAGCTCGATCGCGTGCGCGAGCCCGACGCCGCGACCGGTGGCGGGGACGACGTAGCCCGCGATCCCCTGCCCGGCGGCGGCGAGTGCGTAGGCGAGGCCCATGCCGAACGAGCGGACGGAGGACGCGAAGCGGAGCGACAGGTAATGCGGCACGAGGGCGAAGACGCTGTTGCCGAAGGCGCCCATCACGAACGAGGCCGGGAGCAGGATCGAACCGCTCGATCCCGACGCGAACGGCACGATGTCGGCCACCGTGATGACAAGATAGATCAGCAGCGTGGCGCGGTTGCCGATACGCGTGGCAAGCCATCCGCAGGACGGCTTGCCGATAATCGAGCCGATCGCGTAGGCGGCGATGGCGTAGAAGACACCTTGCGGGCCGTAATGGTAGACGGTCTTGAGCAGCGAGGGATAGAAACTGTACATCGCCGCGTTCTGGAACTGCAGGACGAGCATGAAGATGCAGGCCTGCCACGCAGCTGCGTTCAGTCGGAACCGCGGGCGCGCCTGTCGCGCGGTTCGACCCTCGCGCTTTTCTTGCTGCAGACGCAGCCAGACCGGACTCTCGCCGATGCCCACCCGGATGAAGATCGCGAGCAGCGCGGGAAGGATGCCGACCAGGAACAGCGACCGCCAGCCATAGAGCGGCAGCAGCACGGCCTGCGCGCCGGCGGCGGCGAAGAAGCCGAATTCATAGCCCGCCATCATCAGCGAGGACGCGACCGCGCGGGCGCGCTCCGGCACGGTCTCCATCAGCAGGGCGGCGGATGCGGTCCATTCGCCGCCGAAGCCGACGCCGAACAGGAGCTGGATGGCGAGCAGCGCGGTATAGCTCCAGGCGAGACCGGACAGTCCCGAAAAGGCCGCGAACCAGATCACCCCGATCATGAAGGTCAGCTTCCGGCCGTAGCGGTCGGCAAGCCAGCCCCAGCCGATGTTGCCCGCGATGCGGCCGATGCTCTGCGCGGTCAGCACGAGGCCCATCGCGGTCAGCGTCACCCCGAAATGATGCCCGATCTCGGGCAGTGCGAGGATCAGCACGACCTGGTCGAACGCATCGAGGAACCAGCCAAGGAAGCAGGCGAGCACGAGCCGCCAATGCGGCCGGAGGAGCGTGAACGGGTTGGCCTGCGTGTCCTCCATCAGGTGCGGCGCGCGCAGTCGGCACAGATCCCCTCGACCTCGATCGTGCTCTTCGTCATCCGGAAACCCTTGGACACGATGGCGTGGTCGAGGGCGGCGGCTACCGCGTGATCGTCGAGCTCGGTGACGCGGTGGCAGTGCGTGCAGATCAGGAACTGCGCCTGATGGCGGTGGCCCTCGTCGCCGACGCAGGCGACGAAGGCGTTGAGCCGCTCGATGCGGTGGATCAGCCCGTGCTCGAGCAGGAACTCGAGCACGCGGTAGACGGTGGGCGGTGTCGCGCTGCCGCGCCGGTCGCGCAGGCGGTCGAGAAGCTGGTAGGCGGTCGAGGGCGCGCCCGCGTCGAGGATCATCGCGAGAACGTCGCGGCGGAGTTCGGTGAAGCGGACGCCGGCGCGCAGGCAGAGGCTTTCGGCGGCGGCAAGGCGGGGCGCGTTGTCGAGCATCAGTAGCCGGCGGCCGCGCCCGCGGGCGCGCGCACGTCGTTGGCGCCGAAGAGATGCCCGCTCGGCTTGGCGCCGAGCGAAGGCGCGCCGGCCAGGATGCCTTCGGCCGCACCCCAGGCATGCCGGTCAGCGATCGCATAGCCCATCTGCTCGAGCAGATGCCTGGTGTCGGGCGACAGCGCGCGATCCTCGGCCTCGATGACGTCGGGCAGCCATTGGTGATGGATGCGCGGCGCGTCGATCGCGGCCGCGATGTCCATGCCGAGATCGACGACGTTGAGGATCGCCTCCAGCGTAATGGTCGGGATGCGCGAGCCGCCCGGACTGCCGATCACCATCACGAGATGGCCGTCCTTGGAGACGATGGTGGGCGCCATCGACGAGAGCGGGGTCTTGCCGGGCTGGATCGCGTTCTGCTGGCCCTGGACCAGGCCGAACGCATTCGGACTGCCCGGCCGGGTGCTGAAATCGTCCATCTCGTCGTTCATGATGATGCCGGTCGAGCCCGCGACCACATCCGAGCCGAAATAGAGATTGAGCGTCGTGGTCAGGCTGACGGCGTTGCCGGCGGTGTCGACCACGGACAACTGCGTCGTCTGGTGGCCCTCGTCGGGCAAGGGGGAAGCCGGCAGCGATGTGGACGGCGTCGCGCGATCCGGCGAGATCGCCCGGCGGATCGCGGCCGCGCGCTGCGGGCTCAGCAGCGAGGCCACCGGCGCGCGCACGAAGGCCGGATCGCCGAGCAGCGTGTTGCGGTCATGGAAGGCATGGCGCATGGCCTCGGCCATGTCGTGCACGGCGGCGGCCGAATGGAAACCCAGCGGTTTGAGATCGATGCCGGCCAGCACGTTGAGGATCTGGCACAGCACAACGCCGCCGGCGCTCGGCGGCGGCGCGCTTTCCACCAGATAGCCACGGTAGGTGCAGCTCACCGGGGGCAGGATGCGTGTCCGGTAGGAGGCAAGATCGGCCATCGTGAGGATGCCGCCGCCGGCATCGCTCGCGCGCACGATGTCGCGGCCGATCGGTCCGCGATAGAAGGCGTCGGGGCCCTGGCGAGCGATCGTCTGCAGCGTGCGGGCAAGCGCCGGCTGCACCAGGCGGTCGCCCGCGCGCAGTGGCGTGCCGTCGGAATGGTCGAGCAGCGCGCGCAGCCCGGATGCCGCGTCGATCCGCTCGCGCATCTCGTCGAAGACCGCGATGTCGCCGGCGCCGAGGGTGAAGCCGTCACGCGCGAGCCTGATCGCGGGGGCGAGGTCGGCGGCGCGCGACAGATGTCCCCAGATCGCGCGCGCGGTCTCGAGCCCGGCGACCGAACCGGGCACGCCGGCCGCGAGCCAGCCGAACAGGCTCTTGCCGGGGATCGCGTTGCCGGCGGCGTCGAGGAACATGCCGGCCGTGGCGCGGCCGGGCGCCTTCTCGCGGAAATCGAGGAACTCGGTGCGGCCGTTGGCGAGCCGCAGCGTCATGAAGCCGCCGCCGCCGAGATTGCCTGCTTCCGGATAGACGACGGCGAGCGCGTAGGCGGTCGCGACCGCGGCGTCGACGGCATTGCCGCCCTGCCGCATCACAGCGATGCCCGCCTCGGCGGCGAGGTGCTGAGCGGCCACCACCATGCCGTGCGCGGCCTCCGACGGGATCGGCGTCGCGGCCCGGCCCGGGACGCTCAGGCCGAACACCACGGTAGCGGCGAGCGCGCGGCCGGCGGCCGCGACGGCGGCAAGCGTTCGGCCCCTCACGCGGCGTAGGGGGGACGGTGCAGGCCGGCGGGCGAGACCGTGAAGATTTCGCACCCGGTGTCGGTCACGCCCACCATGTGCTCGAACTGGGCCGACAGGCTGCGGTCGCGGGTGACGGCGGTCCAGCCGTCGTCGAGGATCTTCACCTCGGGCCGGCCGGCATTGACCATCGGCTCGACGGTGAAGAACATCCCCGGCCGCAGCACCGCGCCCTCGCCGCGCCTGCCGAAATGGAGCACGTTTGGCGGTGCGTGGAAGGTGCGGCCGATCCCGTGCCCGCAGAAATCGCGCACCACGGAGAAGCGGCGCTGCTCGACGAAGGTCTGGATCGCGCTGCCGACATCGCCGAGCGTGGCGCCGGGCCGGATGATCTCGACGCCGCGCATGAGCGCCTCGTAGGTGACGTCGACGAGCATCGACGCGCGGCGCGACAGCGGTCCCACGACGTACATGCGGCTCGTGTCGCCATACCAGCCGTCGAGGATGGAGGTCACGTCGATGTTGAGGATGTCGCCGGCGGCGAGGCGCCGCTCGCCGGGGATGCCGTGGCAGACGACGTGGTTGATCGAGATGCAGGACGATTTCGGATAGCCGCGATAGTTGAGCGTCGCCGGCACCGCGCCATGAGCCTCGGTGAATTCGTGGATCAGGCGGTCGAGTTCGCCGGTGGTGACGCCGGCGCGGACATGGGGCGCCACCATGTCGAGGGTCTCCGCCGCCAGGCGCCCGGCGCGCCGCATGCCCTCGAAATCGTCCTGGGCGTGAAGAATGATACGCCGCCCTTCGACCTCGCCGTCCATCGAACTCTCGAACTCCGCTACCCGTCCCCTCGCCTCACAGGATGTGGCGGCGGCGCCTCGTGTGCAAGGAAGGCCGCGTTCACGCCACCGGGTCGGCGTGGGCCTGCGCGCTCATCCGGCGCGCGTGATGGTGACCGGCGAGCCGGGTGGCGCGAACCTCGTGCACGCGGGCAGAGCCGCGCCGCGCGACCGCGTCGGCGACGGCGGCCTGCATGCGGAACATGTGCCGCATGCCGCGCAAATGGTGGCGACCGTGCGAGATCGGGCCGGACTCCGGCATTCCGCCCAGGCTGTTGTCGGCGACCAGCAACGCGCGACGATGCCGGAACGCGCCTTCGAACGCTGGCGGCGACGGAGGAACCGGCACGCCTTCCTGGGCGAAGCCCTGGTTGAGCAGCGTCGTCATCACGGCGGCGCGCTGGCTGTTGTTCTGGGCGCCAAGCACGACTCCGATCAGGCGGACGTTGCCGCGCACGGCCGAAGTGACGAGATTGCAGCCGGCGGCATCGGTAAAGCCGGTCTTGAGGCCGTCGGCGCCCGGATAGGAGCGCAGCATCCCGTCATGGTTGGGCACGACGCGTCCGTGGAACCAGAAGCCGGGCACGCTGAAATAATGATACTGGTCGGGGAAGTCGGCGATCAGGTGCCGGGCGAGGAGAGCGAGGTCGCTCGCGGTGGTCATCTGGTCGGGATCGGGCAGGCCCGACGCGTTGCGGAAGGTGGTCTGGCTCATGCCGAGCGCGCGCGCGCGCAGCGTCATCATCTGGCCGAAGCGTTGTTCGTCGCCACCGAGGAGCTCGCCGAGCGCGGTCGCCGCGTCGTTGGCGGATTTTGTCACCAAGGCCAGGATGGATTGCTCGACGGTGATGTAGGTGCCGGGCAGCAGCCCGAGCTTGGACGGCTCGACGCTGGCCGCGTAGTCCGAGACCGGGACCGCCTGGTCGAGGGTGATGCGACGGTCGCGCAGCGCCTCGAAGACCATATACAGGGTCATCAGCTTGGTCAGGCTGGCCGGAAACCGCTGCAGCGTCGGTGCGTCCTGCTGCAGCACCGCGCCGTTGCCGGCGTCGAGCACGATGGAGCTGATCTCGCCACGATACTGGGCGTGCGCGGCCATCGGCAGCGAGGCGATCATGGTCGTCAGCAGGGCGGACCGGCCGAACAGGCGTCCAAAGAGCGCCCGGATGCGTCTCAAGCCGAGCCCGCCAAGTCCCATCCGACGCGTCTCCGTAACCAAGCTCATCGGCAGATAACCGAAAGTTCGGCCAGGGTCCAGCAAATGGCGACAAAAAACGAGGCGGTTTAATGGCTTGGCGCAATAACTTGGGATCGGCTGGCATCATCGGCCGCGAGGGCGGCGCTCGCCGGACTTCCACTCGGACCGCGCGAACCGATATGATGGCCCGATGAACCACCGAACCAGTGCTCGCAGGATTTCGCCGCGATGAGCGACACCGACAAGCGTGGCAATGACGGGCCGGCTACCGGCGTCGTCGTCAAGTCGCGTCCGAAGACGCGCAAGCCGGCCATGTACAAGGTGCTGATGCTCAACGACGACTACACGCCGATGGAGTTCGTGGTGCATGTGCTCGAGCGGTTCTTCCAGAAGACACGTGAAGAGGCCACACGCGTGATGCTGCATGTCCACAGGCGTGGTGTCGGCGTGTGCGGCGTCTTCACCTACGAGGTTGCCGAGACCAAGGTCACCCAGGTGATGGACCTGGCGCGCCAGAACCAGCACCCGCTCCAGTGCACGATCGAGAAGGACTAGGCCGGAATCGAGGCCGGCCGGATGGAAGGTGCCCGAAATCTTCACGCTGACGGCCGTCCGCCCTGGCGCGGACGCCCGGGCGGAATATGTCTCCCGAAGCGTCGGCGGTTCGACGAGCGGGTCGTGCCGAGGTTCACGCTGGACATGACGCTCGATTTCACTGGCAATCGAATGAAACGCGCCGGACACTTCTCGTCCAGTGGTCAGGCGGACGGATCCCTGACGGGCGAGACGGTCAAGGGTTGGGCGAAGGAAGGCTTCTCATGCTGTCACGCAATCTAGAGCAGACGCTGCACCGCGCCCTCTCGCTGGCGAGCGATCGCCGCCACGAATATGCGACCCTCGAGCATCTGCTGCTTGGCCTCGCCGACGATAGCGATGCGGCGACCGTGTTGCGCGCCTGCGGAGTCGACCTCGACAAGCTCCGCTCCGACCTGACCGAATTCCTCGACAAGGACCTCTCGGGGCTCGCGTCGGACCGTCCGGGCGAACCCAAGCCGACCGCGGCCTTTCAGCGGGTGGTTCAGCGCGCTGCGATCCATGTCCAGTCCTCGGGTCGCGACGAGGTGACGGGCGCGAACGTGCTCGTCGCCATGTTCAGCGAGCGAGAGACGCACGCGGTCTATTTCCTGCAACTCCAGGACATGACCCGGCTCGACGCGGTCAATTTCATCAGCCATGGCATCGCCAAGGCGCCCGGCCGGACCGCACAGCGGCCGGTGCAGGGCAGCGCGCAGCCTCCGTCCGGCAACGGCGGCGGCAACGAGGGCGAGAGCGAGCGCGAGGAAGGGCGCGGGCGCGCCAAGAGCCAGGACGGGCTGTCGGCCTACTGCGTCAACCTCAACAAGAAGGCGATCGCGGGCAAGATCGACCCGCTGATCGGGCGCGACCACGAGATCGAGCGCACGATCCAGATCCTGTGCCGCCGGACCAAGAACAATCCGCTCTATGTCGGCGATCCGGGCGTGGGCAAGACCGCGATCGCCGAGGGGCTCGCCAAGCGGATCGTCGAGGGCGACGTCCCCGAGGTGCTGAGCAAGTGCACCATCTACGCGCTCGACATGGGCGCGCTGCTGGCGGGCACCCGCTATCGCGGCGACTTCGAGGAGCGGCTCAAGGCGGTCGTAACCGAGCTCGAGAACACACCGGGCGGTATCCTGTTCATCGACGAGATCCACACCGTGATCGGCGCCGGTGCGACCTCCGGCGGGGCGATGGATGCGTCCAACCTGCTCAAGCCGGCGCTGGCGCAAGGCACGCTGCGCTGCATCGGCTCGACCACCTACAAGGAGTTCCGGACCTATTTCGAGAAGGACCGCGCGCTGGTCCGGCGCTTCCAGAAGATCGACGTCAACGAGCCGTCGGTCGAGGACGCGGTCAAGATCCTGCGCGGGCTGAAGGCCAACTACGAGAAGCACCACAAAGTCCGCTACACCGAGGAGGCGATCCGCGCCGCGGTCGAGCTGTCGGCGAAATACATCAACGACCGCAAGCTGCCGGATAAGGCGATCGACGTGATCGACGAAGTGGGCGCCTCGCGCATGCTCCAGCCCGAGGGCAAGCGACGCAAGACGGTCACGCTCAAGGACGTCGAGGACATCGTGGCCAAGATCGCCCGCATCCCGCCCAAGTCCGTCAGCTCCGACGACAAGGAGACGCTGCGCAATCTCGAACGCGACCTGAAGTCGATGGTGTTCGGGCAGGACCGGGCGATCGAGGCGCTGTCGGCCGCGATCAAGCTGTCGCGGGCGGGTCTGCGCGACCAGGAGAAGCCGATCGGCAACTACCTGTTCTCCGGTCCCACCGGCGTCGGCAAGACCGAGGTCGCCAAGCAGCTCGCGGCCACGCTCGGCATCGAGCTGATCCGGTTCGACATGAGCGAATACATGGAGCGGCATTCGATCAGCCGGCTGATCGGCGCACCTCCCGGCTATGTCGGCTTCGATCAGGGCGGCCTGCTCACCGACAGCATCGACCAGCACCCGCACGCGGTCCTGCTCCTCGACGAGATCGAGAAGGCGCACCAGGACCTCTACAACATCCTGCTGCAGGTGATGGATCACGGCAAACTCACCGATCACAACGGCAAGGTGATCGATTTCCGCAACGTCATCCTGATCATGACGACCAACGCGGGCGCGTCCGACCTCGCGCGCGAGGCGATCGGCTTCGGCCGGATCGGGCGCGAGGGCGAGGACGAGGAGGCGATCAAGCGGCTGTTCACGCCGGAGTTCCGCAACCGCCTCGACGCGACCATCGCTTTCGCGGGCCTCACGCCCGAGATCGTCGGGCGCGTGGTGGAAAAGTTCGTCATGCAGCTCGAGGCGCAGCTCGCCGACCGCAACGTCACGATCGAGCTGTCGTCGTCGGCCAAGGAATGGCTCGCCGAACGCGGCTACGACCGGAACTACGGCGCGCGGCCCCTCGCCCGCGTCATCCAGGAGCACATCAAAAAGCCGCTCGCCGAGGAGTTGCTGTTCGGCAAGCTGGTGACCGGCGGGGCGGTGAAGGTGGGCATGAAGGACGGGGCGCTCGACTTCGAGTTCGCCCAGGCCAACGCACCCGCCCGGCCGGACGGGGACGAAGGCTCATCGGAGCAGGAACGCGAGGCCGTCGAATAGCGGCATGCCCATGGCGTGACGCGCTGGGCAGGCTTGGGTCGGCGCCCGCGGACCCAAGCCGCTCTCGCGGTCCTGGTTCTTGGCCCGATCGGCGTGTTCAACGCTTGGCAGTGCGTGCGGCTTGCGCCGGTCGATTCCGACTTCGTCCAGTGCGTTCTCGTCGCCCACGCCATCCTTGCCGGAAATGTCCTCCTGCACGGCTGGGTGCTCGCGAGCGATAATTTCCTCTTCACCGACGTCCCGGGTGCCCTGGCCGGTTTCGTCTTTTTCGCCGAATGGCGGCACGCGCTGCTGGTCTGGCCGGTTGTCACCGACGGCTTGATCATGCTCACGGGCCTGCTGCTCGTCCTGCGGTCCGGACTGCGTGGAAGCGGCAGGATCGTCGCGGTCGGCCTGGTCGCCGCACTCCTGTTCACGCCCGAAATCCGCAGCCTCGGAGGCTTCCTGTCCGTCCCGGCGCAGCATGCCGCCAGCATCCTCGACGTGATGATACTGCTCCTGATCATCCAATCCGGCCAACGCGCGGCCAGCCTGCCGTTCGTGCTCGGCTTCTGGACGGTCTCGACGCTGCTGCTGTTCAGCGATCCGTTCGCGGTCGTCTTCTTTTTCGCACCCTTGGCGTCGATCCTCGTTGTCCAGCTTGCAACCGGCACCGAGCGCCACCTGTCGAGCAGGCTGCTCGGGGCGACGATCGTGGCCGGCTCGATCGCGTTGGTTTCGAAACCGCTCATCCTGGCCTGCGGCGGGTTCGAGACCGCGCCGGCCTTCACGACGGAGCTCGTCGGTTTCGGTGGATTGCGGGCCAATCTGGCCACGATCGCCTCCGACATGACGATTCTGGCCGGGGCCGCGCCGCATGATCTCGGTTTCGCTGCCCGCCTCTTCCAGTCGCTGGCGCTGATCGGCGCGGTCGTCGCGATCGGGGCCTCGCTCAGGCTTGCGTCACGGACGACCGGTGGCATCGAGCTTCTCCTGGCCCTGTGCGTGGTGTCGGACCTGGCCGGCTGCCTGGTCAGCGAGCAGTATCATCGCTCGACGGTGACCGGCGTCACCTACAATGCCGACCAGAAGCGGTATCTGACGCCGGCGGTCGTGTTCGGGTGGCTGCTTGTCAGTCTGTGGGCTGGGCGCGTGGTGCGTGCCGTGCCGGACCGAACGGTGCGCGTGGCTCTTGCCTCGGCGCTGGTCGCGGCCGGGGCGGTCCGTTTCTCCGCGGCCACCGTCGCCGCCGCGGAGACCCGTTCTCTCGCTGCGGCGATCACGAGCGAGCCGCAGGCCAGGCTCGCCGCGTGGCTCTCCGCGCATCGGCTGACGCGTGGCGTCGGCAGCTACTGGGAAGCGTCCGCGGTCACGGTGCTGTCGAACGGAGAGGTCAGGGTCCGGGCGGTTCTCGGGATCGATGGCCGCCTCCTGCCCTTCCGATGGATCGCCGACGATGGGTGGTATCGGGGCCCGCCGCCGCAGTTCGTCGTTTTTGCCAGGGGCGACTGGTTCCGGATCGACGAGAAATCCATTGCGGCGACTTATGGCGCTCCCGCCTCCGTCACCGACGTGGACGGCTTCGTGGTCGCAAGGCTGCCGGGCGCGCTGTCGCGCGACGGGTCCGGTGCGGCACCCTGACCAGGCGGACCCCGCCGCGTGCCGCGCACCCGCGGCACGGTGTCGACTGCAAGGCAGACGAGGAGGGCGCCGAGGATCATGGTGACGAACGCGAACAGGCTCGCGCCGGCGCGGATCGCCTCGGCGGCCCCGAGCGGGCCCAAAACGGTCCCGACCCCGTAGAGCAGCAGCAGTTCGCTGATCACCTCGGCCGGCGGCGCGTGCCCGGACTGGCTGGTCACCAGGCCCACGCCCACGCCGTACAGCGGATACTGCGCGAAGCCGAACAGCCCGAACAGCACGATGATCCAGATCGACCCCATCCCGTAGAAGGCGAGTTCGAGCGGGATGCTGGTCGCGAGCCCGATCGCGATCGCGAGGCCCAGGATCGCGCGGCGGTCGACCTTCCACTGCACGAGCATGCCGATCGGCGCATAGGCGAGTGCGCCGCCGACGCTGTTGGCGGCCAGCATGTAGGTGTCCTTCTGGACGCTCAGGCCGGCATTGATGCCGTAGATCGGTCCGAGGCCGCCGATCGCCCCGGTGATCACGCCGGCGGCGAACACGTCGAGCGCCCCGAACGGCGAGCGATGCCACAGGCGGCGGAAGCGGAGCCGGTAGCGCGGCACGGGCTTGGGTTTGTAGTCCTGCCTGGTAAGCAGGATCGGGATGCCCGACAGCACGATGGACGCGACCATCAGGACGAAGGGCGCATCGCCCGAATTGTCGATCAGGTCGAGGCTGAGCGTGCCGCCGAGCGAGGCCAGCAGGCTCACGATGAAGTAGGTGGCGAACGCGGGGCCGCCGCCGGTCCGCTCGATGATCCAGCTCTCCACGATCGCCGACAGGCCGCCGAAGCAGAAGCCGATCGCGAGCCGCAGCAGGATCCAGACGGTGGCGTCCTGGTCGACGAGGAGCAGGAGCGCCGAGACCGCGCTCACCGCGGTCAGGATCACGAAAGCGCGCAGATGACCGAACCGGTGAAGCAGGCGGCCGATCAGCAGGCAGGCCACCACGAAGCCGGTCGACCAGGACGCCGAATAGAGGCCGACCGCGCGCATCGAGGCGCCGTGCGCATGGCCGAGCAGCGGAAGCAGGACGCCCTGCAGGTTGGTGCCGAACACCAGCAGACCCATGCTCAGCAGGACCGGCCAGAGCAGGACGATGGCGTTCAGCGGTCCCTCCATGCCAGGTCTATCCCAGTGCGCGCCTCGCCACCTCGATCGCCTCGAGCGCTTTGCCCGACATCGTGGGAATCCTTGGGTCGAGCCGTTCCAGGGCGTCCACGATCGCTTCCGTCACCACGAGTCTCGCATACCATTTATGATCCGCGGGCACGACGAACCATGGCGCCTCGGCGGACGCGGTGTGCCGGATCGCCTGCTCGTAGGCGTCCTGATAGGCATCCCAGTGTGGCCGCTCGGCGAGGTCGCTCTGGCTGAACTTCCAGTTCCGCTGCGGGTCGTCGAGCCGGGCCAGCAGGCGCTCGCGCTGCTCCTCCTTGGAGATGTGCAGGAAGAATTTCAGGATCGTCACGCCCTGATGGACCAGATAGCGCTCGAAGCCAGTGATGTCGTCGTAGCGCGTGCGCCAGAACGCGTCGCCGCGGCCGCCGGGCGGCAGGTGCTGGGCGTCGAGCAGCGCCGGATGCACGCGGCAGGTCAGCACCTCCTCGTAGTGGCTGCGGTTGAAGATCGCGATCCGGCCGCGCTGGGGCGCGGCGACATGCACCCGCCAGAGAAAGTCGTGCGCGAGTTCGACCGGGCCGGGCTGCTTGAAGCTGGTGACGTCGACGCCCTGCGGGTTCACGCCGGACATGACGTGCTTGATGGTGCCGTCCTTGCCGCCCGCGTCCATCGCCTGCAGGACGATCAGCAGGGAGCGGCGGGCCTCGGCGTTCAACTTTGCCTGAAGTGCCGAGAGACGCAGCTTGGCCTGCTCGAGCCGCTCCTTGCCTTCGCTCTTGGCGAGCCCCGCATCCGCCGCCGTCGGATGATCGGCGATCCTGAAACCGGCGCCGTCGGTGATCCTGATCGCGGGCGCGGTCACCCGCCGGTTCGCTTGATCGCCAGCGGCCCAGGACCCTGGCAGGTCGGCATCAGTTCGATTCGGTTGACGTTCATGCGCGCGGGCAGGCCCACCACCCACGCCACCGTTTCGGCGATGTCGGCGGGTGTCAGCGGATCGGTGCCGGCGTAGACCTTGGCGGCCGCGTCGTCGCTGCCGAGGCGGACGGCGCTGAATTCGCTGCCGCCGACCAGGCCGGGCTCGATGTCGGTGCTGCGCACGTTGGTGCCGACCAGGTCGGCCTTCAGGTTCAGCGTGAACTGCCGGACGAACGCCTTGGTCGCGCCGTAGACGTTGCCGCCCGGATAGGGATAGGCGCCGGCCGTGCTGCCGATGTTGACGATGTGCCCGCGGTCGCGTTCGACCATGCCGGGCAGCAGCGCGTGGGTGACGCGGACCAGGCCGGTCACGTTGGTGGCGATCATCGCGTCCCAGCCGTCGAGCGAGGCGCGCTGGGCCGGTTCGATGCCGCGCGCGAGGCCGGCATTGTTGACCAGCACGTCGATCGCGCGCCACTCCGCGGGCAGCGAGCCAGGCAGGCCGGCGACCGACGCCGGATCGGTCACGTCCAGCGGGAAGGCCAGAACGTTGCCGCCGAGATCGGTCGCCAGCGTCTCGAGCCGCTCACGCCGCCGGCCGGTGGCAACGACACGGTGACCGTCGGCGACCATCCGGCGCGCAATCGCGTCCCCGAAGCCCGACGTGGCTCCGGTGACGAGGACCGTCAGCGCCTGCGTCATTGCAGTTCGACAGTGACCGGGATGTTGTTGCGGGTCGCCTTCGAATACGGGCAGATCTGCGCGTGCGCCTTGTCGGCGAGTTCCTGCGCGACGGCCCGGTCGATCCCCTCGATCCTCGGCTTGAGCACGACCGATAGCTTGAAGTCGTCATTCTCGGTGTGGAGCGTCACGTCTGCGGTGACGGTGATCTGCTCCGGCTTGACCTTGTGCGCGGCGCTGAGCGCGATCAGGGCCTGGCCGTAGCAGGCGGAATAGCCGGCGGCGAACAAGGCTTCCGGATTGGTGGCGTTGGGCTTGCCGGGCGTGCCGTCGGCCTTGGGCATCGCGAGATCCAAATGCAGGACGCCGTCGGCCGAGGTCACATGCCCGTTGCGGCCGGCAACCGTGGTGGCACTGGTGGTGAAGCTCATCGTTCCTGCTCCTTCATGTGCCCAGGCATCTGCTCGGGCATCGATTCGGGCTCGAACGCCGGGATGTCGCCCTGGTTGTCGGCGCCGATGCGTTTGGCGATCTCGCCCTGGGTCGCCAGCAGCCGCCCGTCGGGACCATACAGGCGCAGGTCGAGCCAATCCGCGGCCGGGAACAGGGCGCGCGCCCGCGCATAGGCGGCATCCTCGGTGCCGAAATGCTCACGCCGGTCCGGCGGTCGTGCATGGTTGGCGGGCTGGGCCGTGTCGAGCTGGCCCGGCCTTCCGGAGGGATCCGGGATGCCGGGCACCGGGCTCGTCAGGTAGGCGAGGGTGTAGGCCACATTCAGCCGAGGGCCGCGAGAATGGCGGCGCCGCTGCTGACGCCGAACTCACCCGGCGGCTCCACGGCCAGATAGACGATGATACCGTCATCGACGATCATCGCGTAGCGCTGGCTGCGAACGCCGAGCCCGCGGGCCACGAGGTCGAGCTCGAGACCGAGGGCGCGGGCGAACAGGCCGCTGCCGTCGGCGAGCATGGTGATAATGCCGTCGGTGCCCTGGCCCTCCGCCCAGGCCTTGAGCACGAAAGGGTCGTTGACGGCGACGCAGTCGATCTCGTCGACGCCCTTGGCCCGGATCGCGGCGGCGTGCTCGAGCACGCTCGGCAGATGCTGCGCGCTGCAGGTCGGGGTGAAGGCACCGGGGACCGCGATCAGGACGATCCTGCGGCCCTTGAAGTGCTCCGACACCTGGACCGGCTCGGGTGCGCCGTCGGTGACGAGGGCCAGGGTGGCCTCGGGCAGCCTGTCGCCTTGCTTGACGGTCATCGCGTGTTCCTCGTTGTCCGTCATTTCATAGACCGAAAGCCGGCGAGGCGTCACGATGGGCCCGCACGGCCGGGGCGCTTGCACCGTCCCTCCCGCGAGCCACATGGCTGCCATGTCACAGACCTCATGGGACGAGGACGACTGGCGCCTGGCCGGCCACCTTCTCGTCGCGACCACCGCACTCACGACCCAGCCGTTCGCGCAGAGCGTGGTGCTGATGTGCGCGCATTCGGCGAACGACGGCGCGATGGGGATCGTCATCAACCGGCGCCTGGCGGAGCCGGGCATCGACAATCTGCTCGATCAGCTCGGCATCGAGCCGTCCACGCCGCGCCGGCACATCGAGCTGTGCGCGGGCGGCCCCTGCGACACCTCGCGTGGCTTCGTGGTGCACAGCGCCGACTGGCAGGGCGACGGCAGCCTGGTGATCGACGAGACGATGTCGCTGACGGCGAGCCTGGACGTGCTCAAGGCGCTCGCCGAGGGTGAGGGTCCGAAGCTCGCCCTGCTGGCGCTCGGCCACGCGGCCTGGGCACCGGGCCAGCTCGAGCGCGAGATGGAAGAGAACGCGTGGCTGACGGTGCCGGCGAGCGAGCAGATCGTGTTCGATCGCGAGCACGACACGAAATGGCGGCGGGCGCTGGCGATGCTCAGGATCGAGCCGATCCTGCTATCGGGTCGCGCCGGTCACGCCTGAGCGAGCGGCGGACCTTCGAGACGCCGGCGCCGTTGTCAGCGCGAGGGTCACGGTCCGTCGAGGATCGGACCCTGCAGAAGTAGGAGAGTTCCAATGCGCAATTTCATGCTCGCGAGCGTCACCGTCGTCAGCCTCGGACTAGGCGGTGCCGCAATGGCCCAGGGCGCCGGCGGCAGTGCGGCCGGGGGAGCCATGGGTGCGGCACCTGGCGGGACAGGCGGCACGACATCCGGAAGCGCGTCTAGCGTCGCGTCCGGCGCGGGCGCGAGCGAGATGGGCGCGGCACCGGGTGCCGGCGGTCCGAGCAGCGTGACCGGCGCGACCCCGGGTGGTGTCGGCAACCCGGCGGCCGGGGTCCCGTCGGCAGGGCCGCCGTCCGTCGGCACCGGCGCATCGTCGTTGGGGACGTTGTCCGGAACGACCGGGACGTCGGGGTCCGCCGGCGTGACCGGCAGCAATACCAACGTATCGGGTGGCCCGGTCGGGGGTGCCAACGGCAGCGGCGGCCACTAACCGCTACCAGACGAAGGACGGCAGCGAGGCGGCGGGCGCCAGTCCCGCCGCCTCGGCCGCCGCATCGGCGGCGGCCGGATCACCGAGCAGGTGGTGGTGGATCCCGCCCAGGACCCAGATCGATGCGAGCCCGGCGGCGCTCGCGCCCGCGATGTCGGTCGCGAGCGCGTCGCCGATCGCGCATACGCGCGTCCTCGGTGCCGCGAGGGTTGCGATCACCGGTTCGTAGATCATCGGGTCGGGCTTTCCCACGAGCTTGACGCGGCCGCCGAAGGCCGCGAATTCGCTGGCGAGCAGGCCCGCGCAGATGATCCGCTCGCCACCACGCACGATCTCGATGTCGGGGTTGGCGCACAGCATCGGCAGCGCCAGGCGAGCCGCCTCTCGCAGCAGCGGTAGATAATGGCCGATCGCAGCCGGGCGCTCGTCGTCCGGCCCGGTGTTGAGTACGTAGTCGGCCTCCGCCAGGGTCCCGACCGGCTGGTGAGCCACGTCTTCGAGGATGTTGGCGTCGCGCGCGGGACCGAGATGAAACAGGCGTTGTCCGAGGGATGCCACGAACGGGTCATCACGCGCGATGAGCATGTCATGCGTCACCTCGCCGCTGGTCACGACACGGTCGTAGAGCGAGTCCACGACGCCGAGCCCGCGCAACTGCTCGACCACCAGGCGCGCGCGGCGCGGGGCGTTCGACAGCATCACGATGCGCTTGCCGGCGGCCCGGAGATGCCGCAGGCAATCGATCGCGCCGGGCAGGGCATGCACGCCGTCATGCACGACGCCCCACAGATCGACGATGAAGCCGTCATGGTCGTGGGCGAGCGCGCGCATGCCGTCGAGATGTCTCATCGATCGTCCTGGTCGAGCAGCGCGCGGGCGAGGCGCGGGAGGAGGCCGGGTCCGTCATAGGCGAAGCTGGTGTAGAGCTGGACCAGGTCGGCGCCCGCGTCGAGGCGGCGCGCGACGTCGCGTCCGGTGGCGATCCCGCCGCAGGCGATGACGACGAGCGCGCGGCTGCCGCGCGACGCGACCGCGAGGTCGAGCATCGCCATCGCGCGCGCGGCGAGCGGCGGCCCGGACAGGCCACCCGCCTCGCCCGCATGCGGACCGCGCAGGCCGGGCGGTCGGGCGACGGTGGTGTTGGACACGATCACGCCGGTGGCGCACGAGGCGCCGACGACACGGACCAGGTTGCCGATCGCGGCGTCGGCGAGATCGGGGGCGAGCTTGACCAGCAGCCGCGTGGCGGCCGGCATCCGCGCGGCCACCGCGTCCAGGATCGCGGCCAGCCGCGCCTCGGTCTGCAGGTCGCGCAATCCCGGCGTGTTCGGCGACGAGACGTTGATGACGACGTAGTCGGCGACGCCGGCCGCCGCCTCGACCAGCGCGGGATAGTCGCGCTCCGGATCGGCGCCGTCCTTGTTGATCCCGACATTCAGCCCGACCGGCACGCCGATCCGGCCGGACGCGCGCTGGGCACGGAGCCGGGCCACGCACGCCTCGATGCCGCGGTTGTTGAAGCCCATCCGGTTGATCACCGCGCGGTCGGCCTCGAGGCGGAACAGGCGGGGCGCCGGGTTGCCCGGCTGCGGCCGCGGCGTGACGGTGCCGATCTCGACGAAGCCGAACCCGAGCGCGCCGTAGGCCGGAGTGGCCGCGGCGTCCTTGTCGAATCCGGCGGCGAGCCCGATCGGCGTCGGGAAATCGAGGCCCATGACCCGGCGTGCCAGCCGCGGATCGCGACGGATGCCGGGCATCAGGCGAAGCCGGTCGGCCATGGCGAGGGCCGACAGGGCGACGCGGTGCGCGCGCTCCGGGTCGAGGCGGCGCAGCGCCGGCCGGGCCGCCGTGGCGAGGAATGGATGCATGGACTGGTCCATGCCCGACCGCCTGCCCCGTGGGAAGGATGGCCTCGGGAGGACGGCTTGCCTCGCGAAAAAGCCACGCGCAAAGTCGATGCATGTTCAACGAGCCGTATCTGGAGACGTGCTGCCGCTCGGCGCTGCACCGGCTGACGGTCTGCGGACACGCCGGACGCCCGCCCGGAATGAAGGACGGCCCGTGCCTGGAACGCCTGTCGGCGATGGGGATGGTGCGGACGCGTGACGATGGGCGCTACGAGATCACCGACCATGGCCGGGCCCGGCACGCCAGCGAGATCGTGAAAGCGGCCTAGTGTCCATCCGGCACGAGGATCTTTGGCGCGCCCTCGATACGCTGGCGGCCGAGAACGGCATGACGCCCTCGGGCCTGGCGCGCGCGGCGGGCCTGGATGCTACGACCTTCAACCGGTCCAAGCGCTGCGGCAACGATGGCCGCCCGCGCTGGCCGAGCACCGAGAGCCTCAGCCGGGTGCTGGCGGCGACCGGCGCCTCGCTGGAGGGCTTCACCGCGCTCGTCAGCGGCGCGCGGGCGCTCAGCCACAGCCGGCGCGAGCGGTATCTTCGGGTGACCGGCGTCCGGCACGAGGCGGCACGCGACCGGTTCGACGCCAAAGGCTCGCCGATCGGCCGCGAATGGGAGCGGCGCGAGGCGCCGGCGCTGGCCGAGCCGAGCGACTACGGGCTGCGGATCGAGACCGAGGATTTCGAGCCGGTGCTGTGCCGCGGCGACCTACTGATGGTCTCGCCGGAATCGTCGATCCGCACGGGCGACCGGGTCGTCGCCTGTGTCGAGAAGGACGTGCTGATCGCGCGGCTGCGCGGCCGCAGCGCCACCCATCTCACGTTCGAGCGTCTCGGCCGGCCCGGCCTGCGCCAGGCCGACATGGACGACATCCCCTGGATGCACCGGATCACGTGGATCGGACGGTAGGGTCGGCGAGCGGCCCGTCGCTGCTGTCGGGGCCGAGGGTCGCCAGGATCGCGATCAGCAGCGCCACGGTCCCCACGACGAGGGCGAGCGGCAGTGCGAGGCTGCCGCCGGTCCGGTGCGCAATCGCGACCTGGAGGTTGGCGTTGGGCGAGGCGATCAGGTTGCCGAGCTGGTAGACCAGTCCGGGGAACGTGGCCCTGATCGCGGCCGGCGAGAGCTCGTTGAGGTAGGCCGGGATCATGCCCCACGCGCCCTGGATGCAGAACTGCATCAGAACGGCCCCGATGCCGATCCGCAGCGGCGTCGTCGAGTAAGCCCAGAGCGGCAGCAGCGGCAGGGCCAGCAGGGCTGCGATCGCGATCGCACGGCGCCGGCCGATTCGCTCGGACAGCGTGCCGAAGAACAGGCCGCCCGCCATCGCGCCGAGATTATACAGCACGACGATCATGGTGACGGTGTGGGCGGGGAACTTGAGCTCGTTGTGCAGGAAGATCTTCGGATAGAGATCCTGGCTGCCGTGGCTGAAGAAGTTGAAGCAGGCCATCAGCGCGATCGCGAACACCGCCAGGCCCCCATGCGCGCGCAGCACCGCGGCGAGCGAGGCGGTGGGGGCGGCGTCGGCCGCCTGCGTGCGCGACAACGCGCGCTGCGCGAGCCAATCGGGGCTCTCGTCGACGCGGCGCCAGACGAACAGCACCAGCAGCGCGGGCAGCGCGCCCACGACGAACATGCCGCGCCAGCCGAGCAGCGGCTCGGCCAGGAACAGCAGCGAGGCGAGCAGGTAGCCGGTGGGATAGCCGGTCTGCAGCAGGCCCGACACCGGGCCGCGCCAGGAGCGCGGGATGCTTTCCATGGTCAGCGCCGCTCCCACGCCCCATTCGCCGCCGAGGGCGACGCCGAACAGCGCGCGCAAGGCGAGGAAGACCAGGATCGATGGCGACGCTGCCGAACAGAGCTCGACCAACGAATAGAACAGGATGACCGCCATCAGGACCGGCTTGCGGCCGTGACGGTCGGCGAGGCGGCCGAAGATGAAGGCGCCGATAGGGCGGCAGCACAGCGTCAGCCACAATGCGGTGACCGACACGCCGACCGAGGTGTGGAAGGAGCGGGCGACGTCGTCGATGATGAAGACGACGATGAAGTAGTCGAATGCGTCGAGCGTCCAGCCGCCGTAGCAGGCGAGAACGGTGGCGATCTGTTTGCGTCGCATCGTGACCCTTCCAAACCCGAGGCGTAGAGTGCCGGTTTCCAAAGGCTAGCCTTTGGCCGGGTCCAGGGGCAGCCCCTGGCTTTTCAGGAGCGGGCCATGCGAATTTCGGCGAGAAACGTGCTGAGCGGCAGGATCGTGGCCCTCACCAAGGGTGCCACGACCGCGCACGTCGTGCTGGACGCGAACGGCACGCGCGTGACCGCGTCGATCACCAACGAGGCGGTCGATGAACTGGGCCTCGCGGTCGGCGGAGCGGCGAGCGCGGTGATCAAGGCGTCCGACGTCATGATCGCGGTCGACTGAGCGATGGGACGGCTCGTCGACGGCGTCTGGGACCCCGACCGATCGTTTCCCACCGGCAAGGGGGGCGCGTTCGAGCGGACCACGACGAAGTTTCGCCACAGGATCACGCGCGACGGCGAGTTCCCCGCCGTCGCCGGCCGCTATCGCCTCTATGTCTCGCTCGCGTGCCCGTGGGCGCACCGGACGCTGATCGTGCGCCATCTCAAGCGACTGGAGGACGCGATCGACGTCTCCATCGTCAACCCGCACATGGGCGAGGACGGCTGGACGTTCGATTCCGACCGCGCGGTGATCCCCGATCCCGACGGCGCCCGCTTCCTGCGCGAGATCTACCTGCGCGCCGATCCGTACGGTTCCGGCTCGGTCACCGTACCGGTGCTGTGGGACAGGGAGCGGCGGACGATCGTGTCGAACGAGAGCGCGGACATCATCGCCATGCTCGACGACGCCTTCGAGGGCGGCCCGGACCTGGCGCCTGCCGCGTTGCGCACCGGGATGGCGGCGGTCGACGAGCGCGTCTATCCGGGGCTCAACAACGGCGTCTACCGGGCCGGCTTCGCGCGGTCGCAGCAGGCCTACGACGAGGCGGTGCGCGCCGTCTTCGAGACGCTCGCATGGCTCGAGCAGCGGTTCGCGGACGGGCGCCGGTTCACGATGGGTGACACGCTCACGCTGACGGACATCAAGATCTTCACCACCCTGGTGCGCTTCGATCCGGTCTATGTCGGCCACTTCAAATGCAATGTGCGCAGGCTGGTCGATCATCCGCGGCTGTGGGACTTCGCCCGGCGCGTCTTCCAGCACGACGGCATCGCGACGACGGTCGATCTCGATCACATCAAGCGGCATTATTACGGCAGCCATCCCGGGATCAATCCGACCGGCATCGTGCCGGTGGGACCGGCCATCGACTTCCTCGCCGGCGTGGACTGACGAGCCGATGAACGCGGTGACCGTCATCAGCCTGTTCGCGGCCACACTGTCGATGGTGAGCTACATCCCGCAGGCCTGGTCGATCATCCGCAAGCGGAACACCGACGGCATCTCGCTTAAGATGTACATCATCACGGTGGCGGGTTTCGTCGCCTGGCTGACCTACGGGCTGCTGCTGATGCAGTGGGCGATCATCGTCCAGAACATTATCTGCCTGGGACTGTCGGCCTTCATCCTGACGATGAAGCTGTTGCCGCGGCGGCAGACCGCAGCGGTGGCGGAGGCGATGGCCCCTTCGTTGGCCGAGAACTAGCGGGATCACATGCAGGCCTGGCAGGCGACGACACTCTCGCCCGATCTGCGTATCGATGTCGTCGAGCGCCCGGCGCGACCGGACGCGGCCGCGCTGCGCGAGGTCGACCGGCTCTGGGACGAGGCGCGACGCGCCAATCCGGCACTGTTCAACGGGCGCGTGTTCTCGGCCGACCACGTCGCGGCAGGCTGCATCGTCGGACACTGGACCGAATACCGGTTCGGCTACGCGCAGATCCGGCGTCCCTCACTGTATGACGCCCTTGGCGTGCGGCCGGTGGCCGTCAACGGCGTCGTGCGCTGCCCCGAGGGGATCGTGTTCGGCAGGCGCGATGCAAACGCGGTCTACCAGGCCGGTCTGTGGCAATGCCCGCCCGCGGGCAGCATCGAGAGCCGCGCGGGCGCGGATCGCGTCGACCTCGCGGCCCAGCTCGCCTTCGAGCTCGAGGAGGAGCTTGGCCTCGCCGGCACCGAGATCCGATCCCTGCGTCCGTTGTCGGCCGTTGAGCATCCCGGCAGCCATGTCCTCGACATCGGCGTGAGCGTCGAGACCGGCGTTGCCGCCGCCGACATCGTGGCGCGGCAGCGTCGCGCGCGCGGCTGCGCGGAATACGACGAGATCGTCGTCGTGCCGGTCGATCAGGTCGGACGGCGGATCGACGAGTGGGCGGAGAGCCTCGTGCCCCCTGCCCGCTTCTTCCTCGCCCTCGTCCTCGAGGGGTCGTCCCGCTGATCGGCTCGCCTGTCTTCAGGCGGCGAACAAGGTGACGATCGCCTCGCAGAAAGCCGGCAGGTCCTTCGGGTTGCGCGACGTCACGAGATGGCGATCGCGCACCACGGTCTCGTCGACCCAGGTCGCGCCCGCGTTCTCCAGATCCTTCCGCAGCGAGGGCCAGGACGTCATGGTGCGTCCCCTGACGCCGCCCGCGTCGATCAGCGTCCAGGAGCCGTGACAGATGGCGGCGATCGGCTTGTCGTGCTCGACGAAATGGCCGACGAACCGGACCGCGCGCTCGTCGGTCCTGAGCTTGTCGGGATTGGTGGTCCCGCCGGGCAGCACCAGCCCGTCATAGTCGCTCGATGTCGCGTTGGCGATCTCGCGGTCGACCGGGATCCTGGCCGCCGGTTCGACATCGTTGTTCATCGCCTGGATGGCGTCGGTCTTGGGCGAGACCACGACGACCGTCGCACCCGCATCGCGCAAGGCCTTCAGGGGCTCGGTCAGCTCGACCTCCTCGACGCCATCGGTGGCAAGGATGGCGATGGTGCGCCCGCTCAGATTGGCTGCCATGAATTCCGTCTCCCGAATGATCGATGGCTGCCCAACGGCGCCAAGTGCGTTCCTTTCCATCGTCCGCGGTCAACTGGACGGGAGCGCCGTCCTGGTTCAGTCGTCTGCCGGAGCATGGAGGACGGGCGATGAAACTGCTGCGTTACGGACCCAAGGGACAGGAACGGCCGGCTTTGCTCGACGCGAGCGGCGCGATGCGCGACCTGTCGGGCGTCATCCCCGACATCGACCCGCGCAGCCTGCGAGGCCTGGGCGATCGTCTCGCGGCGATCGCGACCGCCGACCTGCCGCTCGTGGGCGGCGCGCCGCGGATCGGGCCCTGCGTGGGCGGGATCGGCAAGTTCATCTGCATCGGCCTCAACTACGCCGACCACGCGGCCGAGACGGGTGCGAGGATCCCGGTCGAGCCGATCCTGTTCGCCAAATGGAACTCCGCGATCTGCGGGCCGAACGACGACGTCGAGATCCCTCGCGGATCGGTCAAGACCGACTGGGAGGTGGAGCTGGGCGTGGTGATCGGCACCGGCGGCCGCTACATCGAGGAGGCGCGCGCGATGGACCACGTCGCCGGCTATTGCGTGGTCAACGACGTCTCCGAGCGCGAATACCAGCTCGAGCGCAGCGGCACCTGGGACAAGGGCAAGGGACACGACACTTTCGGACCGATCGGTCCCTGGCTCGTCACGCGCGACGAGGTGCCCGACCCGCAGGATCTGCATCTTTGGCTCGAGGTGGACGGCGCGCGCATGCAGGACGGGACGACGAAGACGATGATCTTCGGTGTTGCCCATCTGATCGCCTATCTGAGCCGCTTCATGAGCCTGCAGCCGGGCGATGTGATCTCGACCGGCACGCCGCCCGGTGTGGGGATGGGCAGGAAGCCGCCGGTCTATCTGCGCGCCGGCCAGACGATGCGGCTCGGGATCGACGGGCTGGGGGAGCAGCTTCAGAGGGTGGTGCAGGCGTAGGCCAAAGGTTCCACCCCTGGACCCCGGCTGGGGCGAGCCGCCCCAGACCCGCGACAGTCAATGCGTTTCGCGCGATGTCACGCCGTTGATCTCGCCGATCACGTCGGTGAGCATGGGCACGTAGTCCGTGCCGCGGCCGAGGCCGATGGCGGTGGCGAAGCTGTTGCGGACCGCCGCACCCACGGGGTTTGCCGCCTGAACGGCGTTCGCGAAGCCCGAGAGGTAGGTCAGGTCCTTGAGCGCGTTGTCGAGCGTGAAGATGTGCGCCTGGCGGTTGCCGCCGACGGCATATTCGAAGAACGTCTTGAAGAAACCGCAATCCATCCGGCCGCCGGCAAGCACCTCGTGGAAGACCTCGCGGCTCATCCCGGCCTTGGCGCCGACCATCAGCGCCTCGGCGTAGAGCGCCGCGTAGCCGAGCGAGACGAAATTGTTCAGCAGCTTCATCGTGTGGCCGGTGCCGGTCGGGCCGGTCTTGACGATGCGGCCGGCGAAACTCTCGATCACCGGCATCGCGCGCGCGACCGCGTCCTCGGCGCCGCCGACCATCACGTCGAGCGTGCCGGCCCACGCCTCCTTGGGCGTTCGGCTGAGCGGCGCATCGATCAGGGTGATCCCACGCGCCGCGAGTTCGGCCGCGAGCCTTACGGTAACGGCCGGTTCCGATGTAGAGCAGTCGATGACCAGCATCTCGCGGCCGGCGGCGGCAAGGCCGTCATCGCCGCCGAGGCGCGCCTCGACCTGCGGACTGCCGGTCACGCACAGCACGACGATGTCGCAGCGCTCGGCCATCTCGCGCGCGGTTCTGACCTCCGACGCCCCCTTGGCGAGCAGATCCTCGACCGCGTCGCGTGAGCGGTTGGCGAGCACGACGAGGGGAAAGCCCTTCGTCGCGAGATTGTGGGCCATGCCGTGTCCCATCTTGCCGAGGCCGATGAAGCCGATCGTTTCGGGCATTCTTTTTCTCCATTGCGTGTGACATGCGTGGTCAGGTGCTCGACCTGATTTCGAGGCGGTAGCCGACATCGACCCGGGCCGGACCCGCGGGCTCGCCCTTGATGCGCGCGAGCACCTTGCGCGCGGCGAGCTCGCCGATCAGCCGGCGGGGCGAGATGATCGTGGTCAGCGCGGGCACGGTCAGCGCACCGATCCCGAGCCCGTTGAAGCCGGCGATGGCGATGCGGCCGGGAACCGCGATCCGTTCGGCCTGGGCGCGCAGCAGGGCGCCGACGGCGAGGTCGTCGTTGGCGAAGAAGATCGCATCGAGCTCGGGTGCCGTCCGCAGCGCGTCCATCAGCGCGTCGCCGCCCACCTGCGGGCTCGAGGCCTCGTCATGAGTGAATGGGGCACGCCGCCGGCGCCCGGCACGGGCGAGCGCGCCATCGAGGCCCTTGAAGCGGAGCGCCGCGCGATAGTCCAGCTTGAGGCGGCCGCCGATGAAGCCGATCTCGCGGTAGCGGCGCTCGATCAGGTGGCGGCCCATCGCAGCACCCGCGTCGGCGTGCGAGAGGCCGACATTCATGTCGATCGCGCGGGTGCCGAGATCCATCATCTCGACCACCGGCCGGCCGTAATTGGCGAGGATCCGGCGCGTGCGCTCGTTATGGCGCAGACCGGCGACGATCAGGCCGGCCGGCGACCAGCCGAGCAGGGCGGCGACAAGGTCGGCCTCGCGGTCGAGATCGTATTGGGTGTTGCCGAGCAGCGGCTGGTAGCGGGCCTCCTCGAGCACCTCCTGGATGCCCTGGATCACCTCGACGAAGACGGCGTTGGCGAGCGACGGGACGATCACCGGGATGATGCGGCTCTCGGCGGACGCCAGCGCGCCCGCGAACTGGTTGCGCACATAGCCCAGCGTCGCGATCGCCTCGTCGATCTGCGCGCGGAGTTCGTGCGAGACGCTGTCGGGCCGGTTGATCGCGCGCGAGACGGTGATGGGGGCGACGGACGCCCGCTCGGCGACGTCCTTGAGCGTGACGGCGCCGTTGCGCGCACGCGGCCGTCTCGGTGCCCTTAACGGTTCCGTCATCGGTATCGATGCTATCGTGCGGCGGCGGTCAAAGATAGATGGTTGCGCTACCATAGGCCGGCGCCTAGAGTGATTTCAACAAGAACGGGCGCTCACGCCCTGGCAGGACAGTGGATTGGAAACGTTTCGAGGAGCCGCCTGATGGCGTCCGCGTCGGAGATCGATGCAACGGACGGGCATTACCACGCCTCCGGCGTCACCAAGAACTACGGCGCCGTGCAGGTCCTGCGCGGCATCACGCTCGCGATGCGGCCGGGCGAGATGCACACGCTGATGGGCGAGAACGGCGCCGGCAAATCGACATTGTTCAAGATCATGGCAGGGATCGTGACGCCGACCACCGGCCGGCTCACGCTCGGCGGCGAGACGATCACGCTCGCGACACCGCACGACGCGCATGTGCGCGGCATCTATCTCGTCCCGCAGGAACCCGCGCTGATGGGCGAGCTCACGGTGGCCGAGACGATGTTCGTGGGGCAGTTGCCGACCGTGGGTCCGTTCCGCCGCGTCGACTGGGGTGCGGTCCGCGCCCGCGCGCGAGACGCGCTCGACGCGCTCGGTCTCGATATCGATCCCGGCCAGCTCGCGCGCTATCTCTCGATCGCCCAACAGCAGCAGGTCGAATGCGCGAAGGCGCTGCTGCGCGGCTGCCGGATCATCCTGTTCGACGAGCCGACCTCGCCGCTGACCACGCACGAGGTCGAGCGCCTGTTCGGCATCATGCGACGCCTTCGCGGCGAAGGCTGCACGCTCGGCTTCATCAGCCACCGGATGGACGAGGTTCTCGAGATCAGCGACAGGATCAGCGTGCTTCGAGACGGCAACCTCGTCGACACGAGCGAGCGCGCCGAGTTCGATCGCGTCAGGCTGCTGTCGCGCATGGTCGGACGCGAGATGCGCGTCATCCCGCGCCGGACCTGGACGGCGGCGACGGACAAGCCGGTGCTGGAAGTCGACGGCCTCAAGCACGACGATGCGTTCGAGGAGGTCGGCTTCACGCTGCATCAGGGCGAGATCCTCGGGCTGGCGGGACTGGTGGGCGCCGGCCGGACCGAGATCGCCGAGACGATCTTCGGCATCCGCGCGCCAGACGCCGGCGCGGTCCGGCTCGCGGGCCACGACATCACGGGGCTCGCGCCGCACGCGATCGTGCGCAAGGGCCTGGTCTACGTGCCGGAGGATCGCGCCAAGCACGGTGCGGTGCTGCCGATGACGATCGCCGAGAACCTCAGCGCCGCCGGTCTCGAACGCGTCAAGCGCCGTCTGGGGCTGATCGACAGGCGCGACGAGCGGCGAGCGGGCGGCGAGACGGTCGACCGGTTCCGGGTCCGTTGTGCGAGCGTCGGCCAGGCGCTGCGCGAGCTGTCGGGCGGCAACCAGCAGAAGGTCGTGTTCGGGAAGTGGATGGGGCTCGAGCCCACGGTCGCCATCCTCGACGAGCCCACGCGCGGCGTCGATGTCGGCGCCAAGGACGAAATCTACGAGCTGATCGAACAGCTCGCGCGCGCCGGCATGGCGATCCTGGTGATCTCGTCGGAGATGGAGGAGCTCGTCAGGCTTTGCGACCGCGTGATTTCGATCTATGAAGGTCGTATCGTTGCCGAAATGTCCGGCGACGGGGTCACACCGGAGCGTGTCACGCGATCCTATCTCAGCCGGGACGGTCTCGCCGCATGAGCCAAAGCCGGACCGGCGATGCACCGCTGATGGTGGCCGACAGGACGGGTGCCGTTCCACGCCGCAAGCGCCGCAAGCTGCGCGATGCGCGCGCGCTCACGCTGCTTGTCGTGACCGCGGTGACGGTGCTCGGCGTGGGCTCGGTCGACCACGGTTTCCTGGCATTGTCGAACCTGCGCTTCATGCTTCTCAATTCGGTGGTGCTGTCGCTGGTCGCACTCGGCCAGACGCTGGTGATCGCCACCCGCGGGATCGACCTGTCGGTGGCGCCCGTGCTCGGCCTGAGCGCGGTGGTGACCGGATTGCTCGCCCAGACCGCCGGTCTGCCACTGATCGGCGCGGCCGGACTGGCACTGACGATCGGACTGGTCCTCGGCACGCTCAACGGCGTGCTGGTCGCACGGCTCTCGATCCCGCCGATCATCACCACGCTGGGCACCTACAGCCTCTATACCGGCCTGATCTTCATCGTCTCGAACGGCGTGCAGGTGACCTCCGTGCCGCGGGCCTATGCACTGTTCGGCAACGGCGTGCTGTCTCCATTGCTGCCGGTTCCGATCCCGGTCCTGGTTCTGGCCGCCGTGCTGCTCGGCATCTGGTTCATGCTCGGACACATGCCGTTCGGCCGCGCCCTGCTCGCCATCGGCAACAACAAGGTCGCCGCCTTCAATGCCGGCATCGGCGTGACGGGCACCCAGATCAGGGCCTACACGATCTCCGGCGTTCTCGCGGCCGTCGCGGGCCTGGTGTTCGTCTGCTACACGGGCTCGGCGACGGTCACGACCGGCACCGGCGATCATGTCGAGCTGCAGTCGATCGCGGTGGCACTCATCGGCGGCACCGCGATCGCCGGCGGACGCGGCAACGTGGTGGGCACCGTGCTCGGCTCGGTCTTCCTCAGCGTGATCCTGACGGCACTCGTGTTTGTCCACGTGCCGCCGATCTGGTACTCCGCCGGCGAGGGCCTGATGATCCTTGCGACAGTCACGGCGGGCTCGCGGTCCGCCAAGACGGCGGGGCACTGACATGGGCTGGGAACGCGCCCTGCTCGCACTGCTCGTCGTCGTGGTCGGCGGCCTCGCCGCATTCGTGCCGGGGTTCTTCGACAATGTCGGCAGCTTCCTGCAATTGACCGAGAATTTCCTGCCGTTCGGGATCGTGGCGCTCGGGTTGGCGACCGTGATCCTGACCGGCGGGATCGATCTCTCGGTGGGTGCCACGGCCGGGTTCTCGGCGATCGTGATGGCCGAGCTCTGGAACGGTCTCGGCCTGTCGATCTGGCTCGCGGCCGCAGCCGGCATCGCGTCCGGCGCGCTTCTCGGCGCGGTCAACGGGCTGATCATCACGCGACTGCGCACCGAGCCGCTGATCGCGACGCTGGCGACGAGCTTCATCATCTCGAGTGCCGCGACCGCGCTCGCGGGAGACTCGCCGCCATCCGGGTTTCCCGACACATTCAACAACATCGGCGCGGGCACGATCGGGATCATGCCGGTCCAGATCCTGCTGTTCGCCGTCTTCGCCCTGCTGTTCGCCGCACTGCTCGGGTACAGCGCGTTCGGCCGGCGGATCGTGATGATCGGCCACAATCCGGAGGCGGCCCGCTACTCGGGCGTGCGCGTCGAACGCGTCCTGATCGGCGCCTACGTCATCAGCGGCGCGATGTCGGCGACCGCGGGCATCGTGCTCGCCTCCTACTACAGCGCGGTCCGTGCCGACATGGGCGACTTGCTGCTGCTGAGCACGATCACGATGGTGGTGCTCGGTGGCGTCAGCATCTTCGGCGGCGAAGGCAGCGTCATCGGCGTGATCATCGCCGTCCTGCTGCTCGGCTTCCTCCGCCAGGGCATGCTCATCGCCGGCTTCTCCGACATGGTCACCACGATGCTGACCGGCGCGATCCTGCTCGGCGCGATCGCGATCAAGAATGTCTACGCGGGCCGGAGGGGCGGCATGACGCTGCTCAGGCGGCTCGGCCTGAAAACCGCCTGACGACAATCAAGGAAGGGAATGAACATGACATCAAGAACACTGCGCGTGACGGCCAAACGCTTCGGCATGCGCGCGCTGCTCGCGGCCGGCACCGTCCTGCCGTTCGCGTCGGCCCGCGCGGTCGACGTCGATACGTCGAAGTCGATCAAGGTCGCGATGGTGCCGAAGCTCGTGGGCCTCTCGGTCTTCAAGGCCAACGAGTCGGGTGCCACGCAGGAAGCCAAGACGCTCAACATCGACTTCCTCTACACCGGCCCCGTCACCGCGTCCGCGCAGGGACAGGTCGACGTGTTCAACAGCCTCATCGCGCGCCGTTTCAACGTCATCACGACCACGTCGAACAACCCGACGCAGCTGGCACCCGCACTCCGCCGCGCGATGAAGCAGGGCATCAAGGTCGTCGCCTACGACAGCGACGTGTCGGCCAACGCACGCGACTTCTTCATCCAGAACACCGACTATGCCGCGCACGGCAAGGCGCTCGTCGACGCGGTCGCAAAATACACCGGTCCGAATGCGCAGGTGGCGATCCTGTCCTCGACGCCCGACGCCACGATCCAGAACGAATGGATCAAGGCACTCAAGGCCTACATGACGACCGCCTATCCGAACATGAAGATCGTCACGACCGAATACGGCCAGTCGAGCCCATCGCAGTCGCTGACCGCGGGCACCGACATCCTGCAGGCCAACCCGCAGGTGACCGGCATCATCGCGCCGGACGGCGCAGCCGAGGTGGGTGCCGCCGCCGCGGTCGAGAAGCTCGGCAAGACCGGGAAGGTGTTCGTGACCGGCTGCAGCGATCCGGATTCGATTCGGCAATACGTGAAATCGGGCATCATCAAGGAAAGTCCGCTGTGGGACGAGGTGAAGGAAGGCGAGCTCGTGATGTATGTCGCGCGTCTCGCGTCGAACAACGCGCTCAAGGCGAATGACACCTTCACCGCCGGCGACCTCGGCACCTTTGCCGTCAAGGACAAGGTGATCGTGTTCAGCAAGCCGCTGGTCTTCACCGCCGACAATATCGACCAGTACAAGTTCTGATCGAAGCGGGCGCCGGGGGTCTGGGGGCCGGCCTTGGCCCCTGGCCTTCCCCAAAAGGAATTCTCATGACACAGCGCGTGTGCGTCATCGGTCTCGGCTCGATGGGGCTCGGCATGGCGCGCTCCCTGTTGCGCGCCGGCTTCACCGTCACCGGCTGCGACATCTCCGACGCGCCGAAGGCGCGGCTCGAGGAAGCGGGCGGCGCCTTCGCGTCCTCGCCTGCTCGGGCGGCCGAGGGTGCGGACTGCGTGGTGGCCGTGGTGGTCAACGGCGCGCAGACAGAGGACGTGCTGTTCGGCGGCGAGGGATGCGCCGCCACGATGGCGGCCGACGCGGTGTTCATCTCGTCGGCGACGATGGCGCCCGCGGTCGCGCGCGACCTCGCCGCGCGCCTGGAGGCGACGGGGCGGCATTATCTCGACGCGCCGATGAGCGGCGGGGCGGCGCGCGCCGACGAGGGCGCGCTGACGATGCTGGCGTCCGGCAGCAACGACGCGTTCGAGCGCGCGCGGCCGGCGCTGGCCGCGATGACCTCCACGCTGTACGAATTGGGCGACAAGCCCGGCCAGGGTGCGGCCTTCAAGATGGTCAACCAGTTGCTCGCGGGCGTTCATATCGCGGCCGCCTGCGAGGCGATCGCCTTCGCCAGGCGCCAGGATCTCGATCTCGATCGTGTCTACGAAGTGATCACGCGGTCGGCGGGCAATTCGTGGATGTTCGAGAACCGCATCCCGCATGTACTGGAGGGCGACTACGCGCCGCGAAGTGCCATCGACATCTTCACCAAGGATCTCGGGATCGTGCTCGACATGGCGCGCGACGCGAAGTTCCCGGTCCCGATCGCGGGTGCCGCGCTGCAGATGTTCCTGATGACGGCCGCGTCCGGCATGGGGCGTGACGACGATTCGTCGGTGGCACGGCTGTATGCTCAAATCGCCGGACTGTCGTTGCCCGGAAAGGCATAGTCCTCGATGCCCAAGTTCGCCGCCAACCTGACGATGATGTTCAACGAGCACTCGTTTCTCGACCGGTTTGCCGCGGCGGCCGATGCGGGCTTCGAGGCGGTCGAGTTCCTGTTCCCTTACGAGGCGACGCCCGACGAGGTGGCCGAACGGGTCCGGCGCAACGGCCTCGCGGTGGCATTGTTCAACATGCCCCCCGGCGACTGGACCGTGGGCGAGCGCGGGCTGGCCGCCCTGCCCCACCGTTTCGATGAGATGGACGAGGGCATGTCGCGCGCGCTCGACTACGCGGCCGCCACCGGCGCGGGAAAGCTGCATCTGATGGCGGGCATCGCCGATGCCGATGATCCGGCCGCAAGCGTTGCCTACCGCCGTTCGGTCGCCCATTGCGCCGAGCGGCTTGCCGCGCGCGGGCTCGAACTGGTGCTCGAGCCGATCAACGCGCGCGACATGCCCGGATATTTTCTCGACGATTTCGAGACCGCCATCTCGCTGATCGCAGCGCTCGACATGCCCAACCTCAAGCTGCAATTCGACATCTACCATCGCCAGATCATGCATGGCGACGTCACCATGGCGCTCGAGCGCATGATGCCCATGGTCGGGCATGTGCAGATCGCGAGCGTCCCAAACCGGAGCGAGCCAGACAGCGGCGAGCTCGATTACGGGCACATCTTCGCTGCCCTCGATCGCCTGGACTATCGCGGCCATGTCGGCTGCGAGTACCGCCCGCGCGGCGGCACGCGCGAGGGGTTGCGCTGGTTCGAGCCCTTCACCGGCAACCGGGGCCTGTGATGCTGTCGCTCGGCTGCATCGCGGACGACTACACGGGGGCCTCGGACCTCGCGGGCGTGCTCTCGAATCACGGGCTGCGGACGGTCCAGACGATCGGGCTGCCCGACGATCTGGCGCTCGACGACGTCGACGCGGTCGTCGTCGCGCTGAAAAGCCGGTCGATCGAGCCGGACCGCGCCGTCTCGCTCTCGCTTGCCGCCCATCGCTGGCTGGACGAGCGGGGTGCCGGCCACATCCTGTTCAAGATCTGCTCGACGTTCGATTCCACCGACCGCGGCAATATCGGGCCGGTGCTCGACGCGCTGCGCGAAGCGACCGGATCGGGTGCGGTGCCGGTCAACCCGAGCTTCGTCGAGAACGGCCGGACGGTCTATCGGGGCCACCTGTTCGTGGGCGACGTCTTGCTGTCGGACAGTCCGCTCAAGGACCATCCGCTCAACCCGATGCACGACCCGAACCTGGTGCGCGTGCTGGCGCGGCAAAGCCGCTCGCCCGTGTCGCTGGTGAAGCTGCCGACGGTGGAGGAAGGTCCAGCCGCGATCGGCGCGGCGCTGGACGCGGCGTCGGGTGCGGCCATCGTCGACGGAGTCGCAGCGCGTCATCTGGACGCGCTCGGCGCGGCCGCCCTGACCCGTCGCCTGTCGTGCGGCGCGTCGGGCCTCGGCATCGGGCTCGCGCGCGCGATCATGGCGCGCGACGATCGGCCCGTGCGCGCTCGCGACGATGTCCCGGGCGCCCAGGCGGGATCGAAGGCCGCGATCCTGGCCGGAAGCTGCTCGGCGGCGACGCTGCGCCAGATCGCGCACGCCGCACCGCGGATGGCCTGCCACACGATCGACGTCGAGCGGCTGCTGGACGGCGCGGACGAGGCGTCGGCCGCGATCGCCTGGGCGCGCGGAAGGCTCGACGATCCGGTGCTGGTCTCGAGCAGCGTCGAGCCGAAGACGCTGAAGCGGATCCAGGACCGGCATGGCGGTGAGAAGGTCGGCGAGGCCGTCGAGCAGGCGCTTGCGACCATCGCCGAGGCGCTGGTCGATGCCGGCGTCGCCCGGCTCGTCGTCGCCGGCGGGGAGACCTCCGGCGCGGTCGTCGACCGGCTCGGCCTGCAGGGGTTTCTGATCGGGCGGGAGATCGCGCCGGGCGTGCCAGCCCTGCACACGATCGGCGCGCGCCACGGGGGGCTGGCGCTCGCGCTGAAATCGGGCAATTTCGGCGGCGACGACTTCTTCGACCGCGCGCTCGAGGCGTTGGCGTCGGGCTGAGACCAGACCGGAGTTCCGAGAATGACCGACATCGCCGTCGTCGATCCGCGATTCCGGCGCTTCATCCTGCCCAGCGCCAGGCTCGAGCGCATCGCCGAGGGATTCCGCTGGACCGAGGGACCGGTCTGGTTCGGCGATGCCGGCTGCCTGCTGTTCAGCGACATCCCGAACGACCGGATCATGCGCTGGACCGAGGGCTATGGGCTCTCGGTCTACCGGCAGCCCAGCCAGTTCGCCAACGGCCATACGCGCGATCGCGAGGGCCGGCTAATCTCGTGCCTGCATGGCGGCCGCGCGGTCGTGCGCACCGAGCATGACGGGCGCCTCACCACGCTCGCCGACCGGTTCGAGGGCAAGCGGCTGAATTCGCCCAACGACGTGGTGGTCAAATCGGACGGCACGATCTGGTTCACCGACCCGCATTACGGGATCGCGATGGATTACGAGGGTGGCCGCGCCGAGCAGGAGGTGCCCTGCCAGGTCTACCGGCTCGATCCGGCGGATGGATCGTTGCGGATCGCGATCGACAGTTTCGACTGCCCGAACGGCCTGTGCTTCTCGCCCGACGAGCGCACGCTCTATGTCGCCGAGACGGGACGCATGCACGACGATGCGGCGGTGCGCGGCATCCGTGCCTTCGCGGTGAGCGAGGACGGTCGAGCGGTTCGCGGCGAGGGCCGGCCGTTCTATGCGCCGGCCGTCGGCGTCGCGGACGGCTTCCGCGCCGACGAGCACGGCAACATCTGGACCAGCGCCGGCGACGGCGTGCATTGCGTCAGCCCCGACGGCGAGCTGCTCGGCCGGATCCACACGCCCGAAGCGGTCTCCAATGTCGTGTTCGGCGGCCGCTACGGCGGACGCATTTTCATTTGTGCGACAAGCGCCGTGTATGCGCTCTATCTCGATCTGCGGGGAGCATCCGCGCGTGGCTGAGCCGGGCATCGCACTGGTCACGGGGGCGGGGAGCGGAATCGGCCGCGCGGTCGCGCGCGGGTTGGTCGCGAACGGCTGGTCGGTCGTGCTTGCCGGCCGGCGGGTCGAACCCCTCGAAGAGACCGCCGCGTTGACGGGCGGGTCCGGCCGCACGCTGGTGCATGCGACCGACGTCGCCGACCCGGGCTCGGTCGACCTCCTGTTCGATGCGATACGGCAACGCTTTGGCCGACTCGACCTCTTGTTCAACAATGCCGGCATCAGCGTCTCGGCCGCACCCGACGCGCTGACGTTCGAGCAATGGCAGTCGGTGGTCTCGATCAACCTGACCGGATCGTTCCTGTGCGCGCAGGGGGCGTTCCGGCTGATGCGCGAACAGGTCCCGCAAGGCGGCCGCATCGTCAACAACGGCTCGATCTCGGCGCACGCGCCGCGGCCGAATTCGGTCGCCTACACCGCGACCAAGCACGCGATCACGGGCCTGACCAAGTCGCTGTCACTCGACGGCCGCCGTTTCGGAATTGCCTGCGGCCAGATCGATATCGGCAATGCGCTGACGCCGATGGCGGCGAGCATGCGGACGGGGGTCTTGCAGGCGCATGGCGAGGTGGCGATCGAGCCCACGATGGACGTGTCGGACGTCGTGCGCGCGGTGCTGTTCATGGCGTCGATGCCGCCGGATGCCAACGTGCAGACGATGACGGTGATGGCGACCGGCATGCCGTTCGTGGGGCGCGGGTAGGGAAGCCTTGGGGCGCCGCCCCAAACCCCGCTGGGCGCAGCGCGCCCAGACCCGCGAGACATTAATAAGGAACGATGCGAAGCGTGACGTCGTCGCCAGTATTACAGCGCTCTCCGACGGCCCGCGACCTCTGGGCCAAGCTCGCTCGCGGTCCAGACAGCGCCATCGTGCGGTGGCACAGCCTCGTCGACCATTCCGCCGACGTCGCCGCGGTGATGCTGGAATTGTTGGCGCAAAGGACCATCGACCAGCGGCTCGCACGGCTCGCGCAGCGCGAGACGCTCCATCCGATCGATCGAGCACGTCTCGGCGCCCTTGCCTTCCTGCACGACATCGGCAAAGCCAACCGCGGCTTTCGCTCACGCCTCGATGCATCTGCGCGTGTCGTGGGCCACATCGACGAGCTGGGGTGGATGTTCTCTCCAGCGCCCGGCGCGCGGGCCTGCCGGGATCGCCTCGTCGAGGTGCTCGGTCTCGATCGGCTTGAAACATGGTTTGCCGATGAAAACACGGCGCTGTTCGAGACCCTTTTCGCGCATCACGGACGACCTTGGCGGCTCAGGAGCGAAACCAATGGTGCTGTCTACTGGAGGACAGCCGCGGACGGCGATCCGATCGGCGACCTCCAAGCGATGCGTGACGCGCTCGACCGATGGTTTGGCGAAGCGTTCGCCCCGCACGATCCGCTTCCGTCGCAACCCGGCTTTCATCACGCATACGCTGGGTTGATGATGCTCGCCGATTGGCTCGGTTCGGACGCTAGCGAAGCGTTCTTCCCTTTTGCCAACGGATCCGAACCGGATCGCATGACGTTCGCCCGCGTCCGCGCGGCGCACGCGATCCGCACCGTCGGCCTCCAGTCCGCATCGCCGGACGCTCGCGGAAGCACGAACACGATCACCTTCGCGACGGCGTTTGAGGTCACGGAAGCACGCCCCGTGCAAGCGGTCGTGACCGCGCCCGACGCCGCCTGCCTCGTGCTCGAAGCCGAAACCGGCTCCGGCAAGACTGAAGCCGCTCTCTGGCGCTTCAAGCACCTGTTCGCACAAGGCCGCGTCGACGGCCTCTATTTCGCGCTGCCGACCCGCGTCGCCGCAACAGCAATGTTCGCGCGCGTGCGCGCTTTCCGCGATCGTCTGTTCGGCGAAGCGGGACCGCCCGTCGTGCTCGCCGTTCCAGGCCAAGTCGTTTTCGACGATGCCGAAGGGCGCCCTCTGCCTGGATTCGGCTTCGAATGGAGCGATGCGCACGACAACGGGGTGGATCGCTCCCGCTGGGCGGCCGAGCACCCGAAGCGTTTCCTCGCGGCACCGATCGCGGTCGGCACGATCGATCAGGCGCTGCTCGGCGCGATCCGCGTCAAGCACGCCCATCTCCGCGGCGCATCGCTGCTGCGGCACCTTCTGGTGGTGGACGAGGTGCATGCCTCGGATCGCTACATGGAGGCATTGCTCGCGTCGTTGCTGCGCAACCATCTTGGCGGCGGCGGCCACGCCTTGCTGCTGTCGGCAACGCTCGGCGCCGCAGCCCGCGCGCGGCTCCTGGGCACCTGCCGCCCCACCGCGGAAGAAGCGGAAGCAGTCCCATACCCGCTGCTGAGCTGGGCCGATGGGCGGATCGAACGAAGGCTTGAGCCCGAGCGGGTGGCAACGGTCCTTCCGAAACGCGTCGCGCTCATCACCGAGAAGTCGCTCGATCGACCTGACGAGATCGCGCGACAGGCCCTCGTCGCCGCGAGTGCGGGCGCCGCGGTTCTTGTCATCCGCAACACCGTTGCAGCAGCCGTGGCCACGGTTAGAGCGCTCGAAGTCGCGGCACCGGCGCATCCGGCGCTGTTCCGGGTCGGCGATGTGGTCACCGTTCATCATGGCCGCTTCGCCGCGCTCGATCGCAGGACACTGGACGCCGCTGTCGAGCACTCCCTCGGCCGTGATCGAACAAAAGGCGGACGGGTCGTGGTCGGAACGCAGACGTTGGAAGTGTCGCTCGACCTCGACGCAGACCTCTTGATCACGGATCTCTGCCCCGCCGACGTGCTCCTGCAGCGCCTCGGCCGTCTCCACCGGCATCGCGCGCGCCCGCGGCCGAGCGGCTTCGAGCAGCCGCGCGCCATCGTTTTGGTCCCGGCCGGACGTGATCTCCTACCTTTTGCCGCGCGTTCGGGCGGCCGTCACGGGCTCGGGCGCGTGTATGACGACCTCGCGGTCATCGAGGCGACATGGCGCCAGATCGAGGCATCGGTCGCGTGGACCATCCCGGCCGACAACCGGCGGCTTGTGGAACGGACGACCCATCCCGAATGCTTGAGCCTGATCAAAGCCGAACTCGAAGCCCGCGACCCAGGGCAATGGTCCCGGCACATGCAGGAGAAGGAGGGCAAGACGGCCAGCGAGCTCAACGAGGCGGAGTGGGCTCTGGTGGACTGGCGGACACCGTTCGCCGAGTTCAGCATCGACGCCGACGAGCATTTCCGGACGCGCCTCGGTGAAGCCGATCGTCAGGTGGAGTTGTCGTGGGTCAACGGTCCGTTCGGGCTCCCCGTGACATCGCTGCGCATTCCGCACTTTCTCTTGTCCGACGCCGACGCCAACGCGGAGTCGGAGCCGACCGATGCGACGTCGGCCGATGGCGCCATCCGCTTCCATCTCGGCAGCCTCGCATTCCGATACGACCGCTTCGGACTGGATCGAGTGCCATAACTGCGTCAGAGAGTATGAGAGGGCTTGACGACCCCGCCGCCCATGTAGCACGTTTCGCTTAAGTGACGTGTCTAGTCGAGCGTGATCCTCCAAGGATTGGAGATGGGCCTTGCGTGAGAGAGGCGTGCCACAATGAGACCCGACCTTCCCCGTCCGCACGGGGACGATGTCACCAGGTTGAACACGCTTACCTCGGGGCTCATTCGCACCACCAAGCATGATGGAAGCGAGGCACATCTCACGCTGCCTGGCGCATTCGCCGCACTCGCTCGCGACGAGGTCGTCAGCTTCAGCGCGCTCCGCCCCCACCAGCGTCACGCGTGGCACGCGTTTCTCACGCAAGTCGGCACCCTCGCTCTGCTGCGCGACGGCAATGGGGACATGCCGGAGGACGAGGACACGTGGCGTTCGCTGCTGCGCGGCCTCACATCCGACCACCCCGACGATTCGCCGTGGTGCCTGCTGACGGCGGCGGATCGTCCTGCCCTCCTGCAGCCTCCACTTCCCGGAAGCGATGCGTCCGCCTTGCGAAGCACGATCCCCGCCCCGGACGCGCTCGACATGCTGATCGCCGGCCGCAATCACGATCTCAAGGACGGCGTGATGCGAAGCGCCCAGCCCGACGACTGGCTATTCGCGCTCCTCACGCTGCAGACCATGGAAGGTTTTCTCGGGGCTGGAAATTATGGGATCAGCCGCATGAACGGTGGCTTCTCCAACCGGCCTGGCATCGGCGTCGCGCCATCGGGCGGCTTGGGCGCGCATCTCCGCCGCGACATCACCAGACTGCTCGCCATGAAAGGCCGGCCGCCCCTTTCGCAAGGCTACGCGGACGAAGGCGGCTTGGCGCTGCTCTGGCTGCGGCCATGGGACGGAGCAGACGCGATCCGCCGCTCGGAGCTCGATCCGCTTTATGTCGAGATCTGCCGGCGCGTGCGGCTGGTCGATGCCGACGGCCGGGTTGTCGCCCGCGCCGACACGTCGAGAGCCGCACGGATCGTGGCCCCTGAAGGCGGCGTCACCAACGATCCCTGGACCCCGGTCCTGAGCGCGAAGGACGGACTGAAGGCGCTGACGGTCGACAGGCGAGGCTTCGCCTACCGGCCGCTTGTCGAGATCATGTTCCCGACCGACGGGAAAGGCTCGCCGCTGCAGAAGGTCGAAGACACCGACGCGGTGGTCGGGCTGACGCTGATCGCCCGCGCGCTGGTCCGTGGTCAGGGTAAGACGGAAGGCTACCACGAACGACGCGTCCCGCTCTCCCGCTTGGTCAAGCGGGGCTTCGCCGAGGCCGCCACCGATCCGCTCGCCCAGGCGGCACACGACCGGGTCAAGCTGGCCGGGGAAATGGCCGGCGTGCTGCGCTTCGCATTGCTGTGCCTTTTCGAGAACGGCCCCGAGGCTGTCGACCGGAAAGCCGATGGCCCGAACCGCAAGGCCGAGAGATTCAGCAGGCGGTTCGAGGAGCATGTCGACGAGAACTTCTTCGTCGCCCTTTGGACCGAGGCCGAGCACGCCGATCCCGTATCCAGTCGCACCGAATGGGTCCGGGCCCTGCTTCGCCATGCCGCGACGATCCTCGCGGAGGCGGACGCGGCAGCCTCAAAGGCCTCGCGCCGGCGCTATCGGGCGCGCGTCGCGTCAGAGAGCGCGCTTCACGGCGCGGCACGTCGCAACAAGAGCCTGCAAGGCTACTTCCAGGACACCCATGATGCCGCCCGGTGACGCTGCTCTCCCGGATCTCCCCTCGATCGTCGACAAGCTTGCGCGAGAGCTGCATCCCGAACGGATCGGAACCGGTACGCTCGCGCGCCTGCGCCGCATGGATCCCACCGGCAGTCTCTCCGAGCCCGGCTTGCACCGGCTCGTCGCTCGCCACGTCCCGGACGAGGTCGCGCGGGGCGCCCGGCTGCGCGAATGGGCATTGCTGATTCATGCGATGGCGCTCGCCGCGCCCGATTACCATCGCGGCCGCGACGGGCTTGGCCGGCCGCTCCATGCGGCCGGCTTCAGCGAGATGCGCCTGACGTCCCTTCTCGCGGCGCGCACGCCAGATCTGCCCGCCGTCGTTCCGCGCGTTGCCCGTTTCCTGGTCGCGCGCAACCAGGCGCTCGATCCGGTCGCCCTCGCCTGGCTGCTGCGCGGCATCGCCACCGGCGGCGACAGCGCCGAGGCGCAACGCACACGGCTCGCACGCGACTATTACCGCGCCGAACGCGACGCAGCCTGACATCCCGAGGACACTCCATGACACGCTTCGTCCAAATCCATACGCTCGCCTCGTATCCCGCCGTGCTCCTCAACCGCGACGACGCGGGATTCGCGAAACGGCTGCCTTATGGGGGCACCTCACGCATCCGCATCTCGTCGCAATGCCTCAAGCGCCATTGGCGCTTCGCGGATGACGAAGATTGGGCGCTCCGCCGTATCGATGCGCCGATGGCGGACCGGTCGCGACAGGCGATCGAGCTCGCCGTCCTCCCGGCGATCGGAACGGCCGATCCGGCGATCAGGGAGGCGATCAGGGTCAGCCTGGTTCGGAGCCTCTACGGCAAGGAGGCCGCCAAGCCGGGCGGAGAGATCCGCGAAGAGTCGCGAAGCCGCCAGGCTCTGCTGCTCGGGCGGGTCGAACTCGATCATCTCCGCCGGCTCGCCGCGGAGGCTGCCGCCACCGGCTCGGTCAAGGACGCCGAAGCCCTCCTGGCGGCCAGTTTCGGCAAGGGCGACGGAAAAGCCAATCTCAAGGCACTGACGGAGGGCGCGGCGTTTCCGGCGGGGCTGGAAGGGGCGCTGTTTGGACGCATGGTGACCAGCGATCCGGAGGCCAACACGGAAGCGGCCATCCATGTCGCGCATGCCTTCACCGTCCATGCCGAGGAGGCCGAGAGCGACTACTTCACGGTCGTCGACGATCTCGCCCCCGACGCGGGCACCGCCGGCATCTTCGAGACCGAACTCACGAGCGGGCTGTTCTACGGCTATGTGGTGGTCGACATCGGAGGGCTCATCGACAACGTCGGCGGCGACCGAGCGATCGCAGGCCGCGTCGTCGAGCACCTACTGCACCTGATCGCAACCGTCAGCCCGGGCGCGAAGCGCGGATCGACCGCTCCTTACGCCTATGCCGATCTCATGCTGGTGGAACTCGGCCGCCGTCAGCCGCGGTCGCTCGCGGGTGCGTTCCGCGCCTCCGTTCCGCTGGCCGGCGATGTGTTCGCGGCGGCCCTCGCGGCCTTGCGGACGCACATGGCGGGCCTCGACGGCGCCTACGGCGCGAAGGAGGATCGCGGCGCCCTCTGCAGCACCGGCGTCCTGGACCTTCCAGGTGCCGGCGAGCCTCGCCCGCTCGACGTGCTCGCCGCCTGGGCGGCGGACGCGGTGCGGGCCGGCTGAATGCCCCGATACCTCATCGTCAGGCTGGAAGCGCCGCTGATGTCGTTCGGGCGCGAGGCGGTCGACGCAAAACGGCCGGTCGCAGAGTTTCCATCCGCCTCGATGCTCACCGGCCTGCTTGCGAACGCCCTTGGTTGGCGGCGCGAGGAACGCGACCGCCACGCCCGCCTGCAGGCACGGCTTGTCTTCGCCGCACGCATCGATCGATCCGGCGCGCGGCTCACGGATTTTCAGACCGCGCAGCTCGCGCAGTCGGACCGCGGCTGGACCACACGCGGCGTCCCGGACGGACGCGCCGGTGGCGCGGGGACCTACAACTCGCCCTACATCAGAAGCTGTGACTACGCCGCGGACAAGAGGGTGACGGTTGCGCTTCGATTGGACGAAGCGGACGAGGCGCCAACGATTGACGCCCTCGCCGGCGCCTTGGAGGAGCCGGCCCGGCCGCTTTTCCTCGGCCGCAAGGCGTGCCTTCCCGAAACACCGTTACTTGAACGGATCGTCGAGGCCAGCGGTCTCGTCGCCGCACTCGCGGCGTCACCGCCGCCGGGCATCGGTCCGTTCCGGATCATGTTGCCGGGTTCGGAACCGCCCGATAACAAGACCGAGCGCGTGCCGGTCACCGACATGCGGGACTGGCGGAGCGGCGTGCATGCCGGCGGACGCGACGTGTTGATCTGGACCCAGCGGACGGAGCGGCCGGGATGACGCTGCACCTGCTCAAAATCGAGCCGGATATGGAACGCCTCGTACGTTGGGCCGATGGACAGAGGCTCCTGCGCAGCCGGGGCGATGACGACACCGGCTATACGCTCCACGCCCTCCTCGCGGCGGTGTTCGGGGAGTTCACCCCGAAGCCGTTCTCCTTGCAACGATCTCGCGGCGGGCGCACCGCCCTGCTCGCGTATAGCGGGCACGCACCCGAGCAGCTTCACGAACACGCCGCCACCTTCGCCGAGCCGGACGCGCTCGCCGCGCTCGCGATCGAGCTGATGACGGCCAAGGTGATGCCGGTGCTGTTCGCGAAGACCCGCCGTCTCGGCTTCACGTTACGCGTCCGTCCCACCATACGCACCGATCGTGGCGGCGACCGCGACCACAGTCGCGAACGCGACGCGTTCCTTGCCGCGATCGACGGGCTGGACTCGGGGACGACGGTCGACCGCGGCGCGATCTACGCGGGATGGCTCACGACGCGCCTGGCCGCTGGGGGCGCCGCGATCGAGCGCCTCACACTCGACACGTTCCGTCTCTCCGAGACCCGACGCCGCGGCGCCGACCGTGTGTTGAAGACGCAGCGCGGACCCGATGCCAGCTACAGCGGCGTCTTACGGGTTGAAGACCCCGACGCCTTCGCCTCGATGCTGGCTCGCGGGGTCGGGCGTCATCGGGCGTTCGGCTACGGCATGCTGCTGCTGCGGCCCGTCTCCTAGGATCATGCTGAAAGGCCGTCTCGGGCTCGAAACGGCCCGCCTGCCGCACGCGGACCGGCACGGGCTGCTTTGGCTTGATCGCGGCACTCTCAGCGTCGAGGACGGCTGCCTGCGCTTCGTGGCCGCCGGCAGCGAGACGGTCGCCGCCGGCGACTACCGCGTGCCGCACCAGGCCGTGTCGTTGATCCTGCTCGGGCCGGGAAGCACGATCACCCACGACGCGCTGCGCCTGTTGGCGCGCCACAACACGGGGCTTGCGGCGATCGGCGAGGGCGGCGTCCGCTTCTACACGGCGCAGCCGCTGCTTCCCGATCATTCGGCGCTCGGGCGGGCGCAGGCGCGCGCCTGGGCGGACGAGAAGGTGGCCCGGATGGCGGTCGCGCGGCGGATGTATGCATGGCGGCTCGGCGAGGTCCTGCCGCACCGTGACATCGCCGTCCTGCGCGGGATCGAGGGCGCGCGCGTGAAGGAAACATATCGCCTGACGGCGGAGCGGCTCGGCCTGCGCTGGCAGGGGCGCCGTTACGACCGGAGCGATCCGCTCGCGGCCGACCTCCCAAACCAGGCCATCAATCATGCGGCCAGCGCGGTCGAGGCCGCCGCCGCCATCGCGGTGGCGGCGACCGCGACGATTCCGCAGCTCGGGTTCATCCACGAGGACAGCGGACAGAGCTTCGTTCTCGACGTGGCCGATCTGTTCCGCGACGACGTGACGGTCCCCTGCGCCTTCAAGGCGGCGGTCGTCGTGCAACGCCGCCCGGGCGACAATATCGAGCGCGTGACGCGTCGCATCGTGGCGGAGCGGCTGCGCCGCGACGGTGTCATTCCGTCGATGATCGAGCGCATCAAGGACCTGTTCCGGCCGGACGACCGGGAAAGCGGCTGATCCGGTGCCGATGACGGTTGTGGTGACACGGGACGTTCCGGACCGCTACCGCGGTTTTCTCGCCTCCGTCATGCCGGAGGTGGCGCCTGGGGTCTTCGTGTCGCCAGAGCTGTCGCGAGCCGTGCGCGAGCGGCTGTGGGCAGTGCTGGACGGCTGGTGGGACGGCATGCCCGGCGGCTCGGTGACGCTGCTCTGGCGCGACGACGGCTCCCCGGGCCGGCTCGGGCTGCGAACGTTGGGCTTGCCAAGGCGCGATCTCGCCGATCTGGACGGCGCCCTCCTTGTCAGGCAGCCTTCGTCGTAGCTCTTTGAAAATCAAACCAGACCAAGGAGTTAATTAGGAGAGGCTCCCCCGCCTGCGCGGGGATGGACCCTGCGGGTCCGGTTTGCGGTGCGCCCGTTGAGAGGCTCCCCCGCCTGCGCGGGGATGGACCCGTAGACACGCCCGGCAACACCTCGACAATAGGGGCTCCCCCGCCTGCGCGGGGATGGACCCCCACCGGTGTCCCGAGGCGCGCTCGTGCTTGAGGCTCCCCCGCCTGCGCGGGGATGGACCCGTAGACACGCCCGGCAACACCTCGACAATAGGGGCTCCCCCGCCTGCGCGGGGATGGACCCCTGTGGGCAGCGGCAGCCCACGATGAAAGACTGGCTCCCCCGCCTGCGCGGGGATGGACCGTGAATAGACCGGTCTTTCGGTCGAACCGCAGCGGCTCCCCCGCCTGCGCGGGGATGGACCCCGCGCAGCGTAGCGCGATGATCGGACGAGTGGGGCTCCCCCGCCTGCGCGGGGATGGACCCCTTACGGACTCTCAAGGCAATGTGCAGCTCGGGGCTCCCCCGCCTGCGCGGGGATGGACCCGGGACGCCCGGCACGGGGATCACGGCTCCGGCGGCTCCCCCGCCTGCGCGGGGATGGACCAGCGGCTCAAGCATCGGCCACAAGTGCCCAGACGGCTCCCCCGCCTGCGCGGGGATGGACCCTAGCGATGTCAAACCCGAGCGGACAGGCCGATGGCTCCCCCGCCTGCGCGGGGATGGACCTGGTTTTCCCTTGCCGCGCGGGATCCGGGATGTGGCTCCCCCGCCTGCGCGGGGATGGACCGGCATCCACGTCGAGTTCCGTGGTGACCAAGTGGGCTCCCCCGCCTGCGCGGGGATGGACCTCTCGCTTGCGGGGCGCCCTTGGCTCCACAGGTGGCTCCCCCGCCTGCGCGGGGATGGACCTGATCCGCGAGGCTGTAGGCGCAGCGGCCTGGGGGCTCCCCCGCCTGCGCGGGGATGGACCCTTCGGCGTTAGCAAGCACTACTTCTTGTGTAAGGCTCCCCCGCCTGCGCGGGGATGGACCCTCCTCGCCCCGGCGCGCTTGCATCTTCGCGAGGGCTCCCCCGCCTGCGCGGGGATGGACCCCCGTTCCTCTACCTCACGGCCTTTCCCAAGCCGGCTCCCCCGCCTGCGCGGGGATGGACCCGACCTTCTCGGCGCGCTCAAGCCGGTCGCCGCGGCTCCCCCGCCTGCGCGGGGATGGACCCGATACCAGAGATCGGCGCACCCCTACATAGGCAGCTCCCCCGCCTGCGCGGGGATGGACCCTCACTCAGGGCTTGCCTGAGGGCAGCGCGTGCGGCTCCCCCGCCTGCGCGGGGATGGACCCGGCTCCCAGACTGCCTTGCAGTCAAGGCAACCGGCTCCCCCGCCTGCGCGGGGATGGACCCGCTATGTGGCAAACGATTAGCCGTCATGATCTGGCTCCCCCGCCTGCGCGGGGATGGACCCGGCTCCCAGACTGCCTTGCAGTCAAGGCAACCGGCTCCCCCGCCTGCGCGGGGATGGACCCGCTATGTGGCAAACGATTAGCCGTCATGATCTGGCTCCCCCGCCTGCGCGGGGATGGACCCATTGGGACGCAGATCGGGGGCATCGGTTCCGAGGCTCCCCCGCCTGCGCGGGGATGGACCCAGGACGGCGGCCGAGCCATCATCCTTGATCATGGCTCCCCCGCCTGCGCGGGCATTGACCCAGCACGACGGTGATCGCGTCGTCCAGCTCCCAGGCTCCCCCGCCTGCGCGGGGATGGACCCCCCGGCGGTGAGACGAAAGCACTCAAAGAAGTGGCTCCCCCGCCTGCGCGGGGATGGACCCCGCTGATAATCAAGAGCGGGGGTGCTGGCACTGGCTCCCCCGCCTGCGCGGGGATGGACCCCGGATTTGAGTTGTCACGGTCGGGTCAAGATCGGCTCCCCCGCCTGCGCGGGGATGGACCCACGACGTTCGAGGTCGTGAATTCCCAACGCCCGGCTCCCCCGCCTGCGCGGGACGACGCCCGGCTCCCCCGCCTGCGCGGGAATGGACCCGATGATACCGTCGTATTTCTCGGGCAGGGCTAGGCTCCCCCGCCTGCGCGGGGATGGACCCGGACGCGCGGCCAGCCAGGGAGCGTGCGCTTCGGCTCCCCCGCCTGCGCGGGGATGGACCCATTGGCAGCGGGCAGGTCGGACTTGGACAAGGGGCTCCCCCGCCTGCGCGGGGATGGACCCGCCGATGATGTCGCGACGCCACCGGCCTGACTGGCTCCCCCGCCTGCGCGGGGATGGACCCGACCTTTGGCTCCCCCGCCTGCGCGGGGATGGACCGCTGGTCATGCTCGGCGATCCGAAGGACGCGAAGGCTCCCCCGCCTGCGCGGGGATGGACCCCCGGTGACGAGCTACCTTCAGGCGGACCCGACGGCTCCCCCGCCTGCGCGGGGATGGACCCAGACGGACGGCACCGAAGCCGACGACACCGATGGCTCCCCCGCCTGCGCGGGGATGGACCCGGTGAGCATCCGTGCGATGTTCGCGCGCATCTGGCTCCCCCGCCTGCGCGGGGATGGACCGTCATGACCGAAGACGAGAAGCGTGAACAGATCGGCTCCCCCGCCTGCGCGGGGATGGACCCTCTGGGTCACCGCCGAGGACGCGCGTCAGCACGGCTCCCCCGCCTGCGCGGGGATGGACCTGCGTCGAGGTTGTGCTGGTTGGCGGCGCGGCTGGCTCCCCCGCCTGCGCGGGGATGGACCCATGGCCAATCTTCCGGACGCCTAGACCAGCGTGGCTCCCCCGCCTGCGCGGGGATGGACCCATTGAGAAGAGCCCGGCGAGCGATGCGAGAAGGGCTCCCCCGCCTGCGCGGGGATGGACCCTGGGACAGCACGCACCAGACGCATCGAGACGGGGCTCCCCCGCCTGCGCGGGGATGGACCCCCGGCGGTCAGGCTGTCCCCGCATCCGAGCACGGCTCCCCCGCCTGCGCGGGGATGGACCCTTCCCTGTCGACAGATCGATGTCGTACGTGCGGGCTCCCCCGACTGCGCGGGGATGGACCCCCAGGCAGCTATCGTAAATCAGGACGCCGCCCGGCTCCCCCGCCTGCGCGGGGATGGACCCCGCACCAGGCGCCGGCCCGGACTGTCGGTCGAGGCTCCCCCGCCTGCGCGGGGATGGACCCCGCACCAGGCGCCGGCCCGGACTGTCGGTCGAGGCTCCCCCGCCTGGGCGGGGATGGATCGTATCAGACGCTGAACAAGCTGACGCTGCGGGGGGCTCCCCCCGCCTGCGCGGGGATGGACCCGACCGTCCATATCCGATTTCCTGACGGATCGCGGCTCCCCCGCCTGCGCGGGGATGGACCCTTCCCTCGCGACACGGCTCTTGCCTACGCACGGGCTCCCCCCGCTTGCGCGGGGATCAATCCGACGTGCAGCCAAACGCCCTATACGCGTTCGGGTGGAAAGGCGTCCGACAGGGTCGCGGAAGGCGAAAATAGCCTCCAAGGCGGGCTCCGTCCGAGGCTGAATGCCTCTTGGCCTGACTTCACAAAGCCCCGCTCATCGCACTCACCCGCGTCGCGAGGGCATCTCGTCGGACGCGATCAGCGCGGTCGCGATCGCGGTCATGCGCCGGACCTGGTGGCGGATCGCATCGAAATCCTCCTCCCGCGGCGCACGGTTCTCCGCGCCCACGATCGCGGACGCGCCATAGGGCGAACCCGCTTCCAGCATCGCCTCGTCGGTGTAGCCGGTCGGCACGATGATCATGCCGAGATGGGCCATCGGCGCATACAGCGACAGCGTGACCACCTCGGTCCCACCGTGCGGCCACGAGGCGGTGGCAAAAGCGCCGCCCACCTTGCCGTTCAACGCGCCGCGCTTCCATTGCGGCCCGAGCTGGTCGAGGAAGTTCTTCAGCTCGGTCGCCATCGCGCCGAAATAGCAGGGCGTCCCGAGCAGGATCGCGTCCGCCCATTCGGCGTCGTCCTTGCTCGGCGCCTCGTAGAGCAAGTTCTGGCGACGCGCCTCGCCGAGCCAGCCGGACGCATTGTCCATCAACTCGTCCGGCACGACCTCGCGCGCGCGCCGCATCCGCACCTCGGCACCCGCCGACCGCGCGGCCTCCGCCGCGGCCATGGCAAGCGACTCGATGGATCCCGTGCGGGAATAGAAGACGATCAGCAGGCGTGTCTCGTTCGGCATCATCGATCCCCGGGGGCGCTCGGCACATGATGCCTGCAAGCGTGATTGAAACCCGGGTTCCAAGGGCCGCCGGCCCTCGGCAGGTCGAGGACAGCGTCCTCGCCTCCTTTATACCGACAGGATCTCCGCCACATCCTCCAACGACTTGCCCTCCGCATCGATCCCCAGCGTGAACTCGGCGAGCGAACCCAGCCCCATCAGGGCGGCCGCGATCAGGTAGCCGATGCTGACCGACCACACCTCGCCGGTCTCGATCAGCAGCCCCAGCACATAGGGCGCGACCAGGCCGCCCACGGCCGTGCCGAACGCGTAGAACACCGCGATCGCCATCGCGCGCGTCTCCAGCGGGAAGATCTCGCTCGCCGTGAGGTAGGCGCCGCAGGCCGCCGAGGACGAAACGAAGAAGATCGCCATCCAGAGCAGCGTCTGGGTGAACGCGTTCAGGGCGCCCAGCCCGAACAGCAGCGCGGTCGCCACCAGAAGCACGGCGGAGGCGGCGAACGTGCCGCCGATCATGCGGCGACGGCCGACGCTGTCGAACAGCGGGCCGAGGATGAACGGCCCGAACAGATTGCCCGCCGCGAGCGGCAGGATGTGCAGCCCGATCCGGTCGGGTGCGACGCCATAGAACTTGGTCAGCACCAGCCCGTACGTGAAGAAGATCGCGTTGAACAGGAACGCCTGGCTGAGCATCAGCACCATCACCAGCAGGCTGCGCTTCTTGTGCGTGACGAACATCGCGTGCAGCACCACGCCGAGGCCGAAGCTCGGCCGCGGCTGGATCGAGAGCGTGCCGGCGGGCTCGGGCAGCGTGTGTCCGAGGCTGCGGACGGCGTGCTCGATCGAGGCGGTCGCGTGCTCCGCTTGCCGCTGGCGTCCGTGGGTGACCAGCCAGCGCGGGCTTTCCGGCACGAACCGGCGCAGCCAGATCACCGGCAACCCGAGCAGGCCGCCGATCGCGAAGCCGAGGCGCCAGCCGACGTTGGGCGCGAAGATCGCATGGCTCGTCACCAGCAGCGACGCGACCGCGCCGAGGGCGGCCCCCGCCCAGTAGCTGGCATTGACCGCCAGATTGACCCGGCCGCGCATCCGCGCCGGCGTCATCTCGTCGACCGCCGAGTTGATCGCGGCATACTCGCCGCCGATGCCGATCCCGGTCACCATGCGCGACAGCGCGAAGGTCAGCAGCCCGATCGAGGACGCCGAGCCGAGCACGCCCACCACGTAGACGCCCAGCGTGACCGCGAAGATCGCTCGCCGGCCGACCCGGTCGGTCAGCCAGCCGAAGAACAGCGCGCCGAACACGGCGCCGAAGATGTAGGCCGAGGCCGCCAGCCCGACGTCGCTCGCGGTCATGTTGAGCGCCTCGTGCGACTGCAGCGCCGGCCCGATCGACCCCACGATCGTGACCTCGAGCCCGTCGAGGATCCAGGTGACGCCGAGTGCGAGGATCACCATCATGTGAAATCGGCTCCAGGGCAGGCGGTCGAGCCTGGCCGGGATGTCGGTCTCGATCCTCGGCAGCGTCACTGCGTCCATCGTGGCTGTCCCTGCGGCCGTTCGGGGTCGAACCGTGGGCCGCTCCCGGGGTTCCGTGCTCGGTCGAAGTCGAGGTGGTATGCACGCTGTCGTTCTCGTGGCACCCGTCGCGGTTGCCCTGGTGCTGCTGGCCCTCGTCCTGCAGGACGCGTTTGAGGTCATGCTGCTGCCGCGCCGCGTGCAGCGACGCTTCCGGCTGACATCCTTCTATTTCATCATCACCTGGACGATCTGGTCGAAAGCCGGCCTGCGCATCCCGCCCGGCGACCGCCGCGAACGGTTTCTCAGCGTGTTCGGCGCGCTCTCGATGGTGGTCCTGTTCGCGCTCTGGGCCGCCTCGCTGATCGTGGGCTTCGGCATCCTGGAATGGGCGCTGCAGGGCCGTCCGCACCACCACTCGCCGTTCACGACGCAACTCTACATGAGCGGCGTCACCTTCTTCACCCTCGGCTACGGCGACGTGGTGCCGCTCGCCGGCGCGCCGCGCGCCATTGCCGTGATCGAGGCGGGCACCGGCATCGGGTTCCTCGCCCTGGTCATCGGCTACCTGCCGACGCTCTACCAGCTCTTCTCGCGGCGCGAGGCGCACGTGATCCAGCTCGATGCCAGGGCCGGCTCGCCCCCGTCGGCCTGCACGATGCTGGTGCGGCACGCGGGCGAGGGATCGATCCGCAAGCTCGACGAATTGCTGCGCGAATGGGAGATCTGGGGATCGGAGCTGCTCGAGAGCCACCTCTCCTACCCGATGCTGGTCTACTACCGGTCCCAGCACGACAACCAGTCCTGGCTCGCGGCGGTGACCGCGATCATGGACACCTGCGCGCTGATCCTGGTCGGCGTCGCCGACATCAAGCCGCTGCAGGCGCGCATGACGTTCACGATGACGCGCCAGGTGGTCGTCGAGATGGCGCGCTCACTTCGCGTCTCGCCGTCGCGATACGAGGGCCATGACAGGCTCGCGCATGACCTCTATCTGCGGCTGGGCGAGAACCTCTCGGAGGCGGGGCTCGCCTGGCGGCACGGGCGCGACCCGGAGGAGACGCTCGCCGCACTCCGGGCCACCTACGAGCCGCTGCTCGACGGCCTCGCCGCCGCCCTGCTGCTGCCGCTGCCCGGCTGGATCGCAGCCGATGGCGGCACCGACCACTGGCAGCGCGGCCACCGCGGCCTGATCGCGAGCCGCCTCATCGAACAGCTTTCGACAAGGGTCGACGACGTGGCCGGGCCGGCCGGCGACAGCTTCGCGCAGCGGTTGCGGTCGCGTCTGACCGAGGAGTGAGACCAGGGCTCCGCCCTGGACCCGCCAGGGGCCGGGCCCCTGGACCGCCAACTTAGGCCGGCGGCATCTTTCCCGACGCCGCTTCCTTGGTGCCCTGCTCGGGCGGCACGTCGACCTTCACCCCGTCCAGCAGATCGTCCGGCGGGCTGACGACAACCCGCTCGCCGCCCTGCAGACCGTCCGACAGCTCCGCCATCGTGCCGAGATCGTGCTCGATCGTGACACGGCGCATGTGGACCCGGCCATCCTCGACGACCGCGACGTGCAACCCCTCGCTGTTGAAGATCACCGACGCGTCGGGGACGACGACGACCGGATGCGGACGCGGCACCTGGAACGAGATGTTGACGAACAGGCCGGGGCGCAGCACGTGCGTGGTGTTTGGGATGTCGATCTCGGTCAGCAGCGATCGCGAGGCGTCGGCGACGGCGACGGCGGTGCGCGACACGCTGGCGCGGAACACCCGTCCCGGGATCTCCGGCAGCGTCACCTGGGCATCGATCCCGTCGCGCACGCCGACCGCCTCGCTCTGCGGCACGTAGACGTCGGTGCGCAGCACATCGTCGGCCTCGATCGTGAAGGCCGGCGTGCCGCTGTTGGTGGTGTCGGCCTGCACGAGATCGCCGACATCGATCGCCCGGCTGGTGATCACGCCGTCGAACGGCGCGGTGACGCGCTCGAACCCGACGAGCGCCTGCAGACGCTGGACGGTCGCCTTCTGCGCCTGGAGGTTGGCGTTTGCGACCGCGATGCCCGCCTGCGCCGACGTGAGGCTCTGATGCGAGACCAGCCTGCTGGCGGTATCGTTGTCGGCGGTCTGCGCCGGCGTCCAGCCGTCCTTGGCGAGCGCCGTCGAGCGGCGGCTGGTGATGTCGGCGAGGTGCCTGGTGTCGGACGCCGATTTCAGGCTCGCCTGCGCCTGCACGATCGAGGCCTCGAGCTGTCCCACGGTCGCGATCGCCTGCGCGAGCTGCGCGTCGGTGTCGGGCGCCGAGACACGGATCAGGAGGTCGCCCTTGCGGACGCGGCTGCCGATATCGACCAGCCGCTCGGCGACGTAGCCGGTGGCGCGCGTGTAGAGCGAGGCGGCATCGAAGGAGGTCGTCTGGCCCGGCAGCGACACCGTGACCGCGCCGTTCTCGCGCCTGGCCGTGACCAGCTCGACGGTCGGCACCATCCGGTCGATGTCGACCGTGCGGTTGGCCGCATGATCGGTCTCGATCCGCCCGACCACACCGATGCCGATCAGCACCGCCACCGGGATGCCCACGCCGAGCACCAGGCGTTTCGCCGGCAGCCGAACCTTCTTCTCTTCCCCGCTCATATGTAGTCCTCCGGCGCGCGCACCGGCGCCTGCCTCAGCAGCGTATATAGGAACGGCACGAACAGAAGCGTCGAGCAGGTGCCGACCGCGATGCCGCCCATCACCGCGCGGGCGAGCGCGCCGTTCGCCTCCGAGCCCTCGCCGAGTGCGAGCGCCATCGGGATCAGGCCCACGAACATCGCACCCGCCGTCATCAGCACCGGCCGCAGACGCGTCCGGCCGGCCATGATCGCCGCCTCCAGCGCCGAGCAGCCGGTCTCCTCGCGGTGTTCGCGCGCGAACGTGACCAGCAGGATCGAGTTCGCGCTCGCCACGCCCACGCTCATGATCGCGCCCATCAGCGACGGGATCGAGAAGCTCGTCCCGGTGATGAAGAGCGAGAACACCACGCCCGAAAACACCATCGGCAGCGCGCACAGCACCACGAACGGGTCGCCCCAGCTCTGGTAGTTCAGCACCATCAGCAGGTAGACCGCGATGATCGCGATCACCAGTCCGATGCCGATATGGAAGAAGGCGTCGTTCATGCTCTCGATCTGGCCGCGGACGATGATCTTGTCGGGCACCTGGAGCTTCTTCTGCTCGTCGGCCACGATCCGCTGGACCGGGGACGCGATCGAGCCGAGGTCGGTATCCTGCACCGAGGCGAAGATGTCCCATGTCGGCTTCGAGTTGATCCGCGTCTGCACGCTCTGCTCGCTGCCGCGCTCGAAGTCGGCGACGTTGCTGAACAGGCTGAGCGCCCGGCCCGGCCCGTTCGGGATGCCGAGCGGCGTGTTCTGAACCTTCTGCAGCGTGTCCAGCCGGTATTCCGGCGCCTGCACCCAGAGCTGCCATGGCACGCCGGTCTTGGGGTCGGTCCAGAACGCCGGACTGACCTGGAACGAGCCCGACATCGCGATGTTCACCTGGTCGGCGATCTGCTGGATGGTCAGTCCCAATTCGGACGCACGCTGCCGGTCGACATTGACCTTGTAGTCGGGAGCATCGAGGATCTGCTGGATGTGCGTGTCGACCGCGCCGGGGATCTGCGCGATGCGACGTTGCAGATCATGAACGACCGCGATGTCGTTGCCCGTGTGCTTGCCCTGCACCTGGACGTCGATCTGCGAGGGCGTGCCGAAATCCAGGATCTGGGTGATGATGTCGGACGGCTGGAAGTAGAACATCGTGCCGGGGAATCGCTGCCGCAGCACGACGCGCAGCTTCTTGACGTAGGACCGCACCGGACTGCCCGGCTTGAAGGTCGCGAGCACCTGGCCGTCATTGTAGGCGACGAAGGTGCCGTCGTTGAAGGCGAGGTTATAGGTGATCGACGGCAGGCCGATGTTATCGACGATGTCACCCATGTTCGCCTTCGGCACCACCTGCCGGATCGTGTTCTCAACCCGCTCGAACAGGCGCGACGCGTCCTCGATCCGCAGTCCGGGGCGGGCCCGGACGTGCAGCGTCATGGAGTCGCCGCTGATCACCGGAAAATAATCGCGTCCGAGAACGACGAACATGCAGGATGCGATCGCGAGCGTGGCGCCGGCGACGGACAACGTGCGGAAGCGGTGTGCGAGGGACGCCGTCAGCAGCGCCACGTAGAAGCGCTGGACGCGCGAGAATCCGCGCTCGAACCGCTCACGGAACGCGGCGTAGGCGCGGGCCACGCGCCCGGTCTTTTCCTTGTCGTGATCCTCGTGCTCGCGCGCGCACAGCACATCGACCAGGATCGGCACCAGCGTCCGCGACAGCAGGTAGGAGGCCAGCATCGCGAAGACGACCGCGAGCGCCTGCGGGGTGAAGATGTATTGGGCGGCGCCGGTCAGGAACAGCACCGAGACGAACGCCGAGCAGATGGCGAGCGTCGAAATCAGAGCGGGCTTGGCGATGCCGGCGGCACCGTGGGCGACCGCCTCGCGAAACGGGCGCTTCTCCTCGAGCAGGCGGTAGGTGTTCTCGATCGCGACCGTCGCGTCGTCGACCAGGATGCCGATCGCGAGCGCGAGGCCGCCGAGCGTCATCAGGTTGATCGTCTCGCCGATCAGCGCGAGGATCGCGAGAGAGCTCAGGATCGACAGCGGGATCGAGACCAGCACGACCAGCGTCGCGCGCCACGAGCCCAGGAACATCAGGATCATTAGGCCGGTCAGCCCGGCCGCGATGACGCCCTCCCGCACCACCTCGCCGATCGCATCGGTGACGAACACCGACTGGTCGAACATCGAGATGACGCGGATCGCCTTGGGTGCCGTCGCCTTGATGCCCGGCAGGAAGCCCTTGACCGCGCCGGTGATGTCGAGCGTCGACGTGGGCCCGTCCTTCAGGATCGACAGCAGCACGCCGGGCTTGCCGTTGACGTGCACGACGTTCTGCTGCGGCGCGCCGCCGGCTCGCGCCCAGCCGACATCGCGGACCAGGATCGGCTGACCGTTGCGGACCGTGATGGGAATGTCGTTCAGCCGGCTCAGCAGGGAAGGCACGCTGTTGAGGCGCATCACGAACTGCGTCGCGCCGAACTTCGTCAGTCCGGACGGCAGCACGAGGTTCTGCGAGGTGACCGCATTGAGCACGTCCTGCGGGGTCAGGCTGAACGCGCTCAGATGGTTCATGTCGAGGTCGATCTGCAGGTTCTCCGGCTGGCCCCCGTAAGGCGGCGGAATCGTGGTGCCGTGCACCGTCTGCAGGACCGGCCGGATCTGGAAGCGCGTGTAGTCGTAGACCTGTGCCTGGCTTTCGCTCGTCGACGTCGCCGCGAGCTGGATCACCGGCACGGAGGACGCATCGAAGCGAAGCACGATCGGCGGCTGAATGCCGACCGGCAACTGCGCGCGGATCGCATTCGTCGCCGCGATCACCTGGCTGAGCGCGAAGTTGATGTCGGTATCCTGGTAGAAATAGATCTTCGTCAGCGTGATGCCCTGCAGAGTGGTGCTCTGCATGTTGCGGATGCCGATCACGTTGTTCGAGATCGCGAGCTCCTCGTAGGAGGTCACGTAGTTCTGCATGTCGGGCGCATCGAGCCCGGTGTAGGTCCACAGCACGTTGACCACCGGGATGTTCACCTCCGGCAGCACGTCCTTCTTCATCACCAGCGCCGATCCGCCGCCCGCGAGCAGGATGAACACGGCAAGCACATAGAAGGTGGCCCTGAACTTCAGGGCGAACTTGACCAGTCCCAACCCAAGGTCTCCGGTGACGACGCCCGTATGTGTGTCGCGTGATGCCGCCGTGCAACATGAGCAGGAATCGCTTGAAACACTCCGTCACGCGGACACATGCTGGAGTCGTCGAAACCAGCTGAAAGGAGGTGATCCAGTGTCTCATTGTCACAAGAGGGCGGAGTCCGCTCAGGCCTGGATCCTCACGAAGGGCGCCCTCGCGGCGGTCTGACTGATCCACGCCGAAGGCGGGCGTGCCCGCTGACAATGCCGAATGGAGGAGGCCTCGGTAGACGTCCCGGGGCCTTTTTCATGGCTTGACCACGCCCTGGCCGGGGAGCACTCCCGCCCGGGCATGAGCGATCTGTTCCAGGACCGGCCGAGTCCGACGCACGGCAAGACCACACGGACCCCGCCATCGGCGCCCGACGGCTACAGTGCCGCCGACATCGAGGTGCTCGAAGGTCTCGAACCCGTCCGGCGCCGTCCGGGCATGTATGTCGGGGGCACCGACGAGGGCGCCTATCACCATCTCGCCTCCGAGATCATCGACAACGCGATGGACGAGGCGGTCGCCGGCCATGCGCGCTTCATCGATGTCAGGCTCGAGCAGGGCGACTGGCTGACGGTGCGCGACGATGGCCGCGGCATCCCGGTCGACCCACACCCCAAGTTCCCGCGCCTGTCGGCACTCGAGGTGATCCTCACCACGCTGCACTCCGGCGGCAAGTTCGGCGGCAAGTCCTACGCGACGTCGGGCGGCCTTCACGGCGTGGGCAGCTCGGTCGTCAACGCGCTGTCGGACCGTCTCGAGGTGGAGGTGGTGCGCGATCGCGCGCTCTGGCGGATCGCCTTCGAGCGCGGCGCCGTCGTCTCGCCCCTCGCCCAGGCGGACATCCCGCGCGGCCGTCCCCGCGGCACCCAGTTCCGGTTCCGCCCCGACGGCGCCATCTTTCCCGGCAGCCATTTCGATCCGGTCCGTCTCTTTCGGCTGTGCCGCTCCAAGGCCTTCCTCTTTCGCGGCGTCGAGCTGCGCTGGCATTGCGACCCGGCTCTTCTCAAGGGGCGCGCCGACATCCCGGCCGAGGCGGTGCTGCATTTTCCCGGCGGCCTGCGCGACAGCCTCGAGGACGAGATCGGCCCCGACGGACGGGTCGCCGAACTCTGGGCCGGCGAGGCCGAGCTTCCCGCCGGCCCGAATGGCCAGCCGACCGGCCGGCTCGAGTGGGCGTTCTGCTGGCGCGAACCGGACGCGGGCTTCCTGCACTCGTTCTGCAACACCGTCCCGACGCCGCAGGGCGGCACCCATGAGGCAGGCCTGCGCGCCGCCCTGCTCAAGGGCGTCCGGACCTGGGGCGAGCATCGCGCCAACAAGCGTGCCGCCACGATCGCGGCCGAGGACGTGATGGGACCGCTTGCGGCCAAGCTCTCCGCCTTCATTCGCGAGCCGCAGTTCCAGGGGCAGATCAAGGAGAAGCTCACCTCGCCGGAAGCCACGCGCCTGGTCGAGGGGGCGCTGCGCGACCGGTTCGACCACTGGCTCGCCGGCAACCCGAACCAGGCCGACGCCCTGCTCGCGTTGGCGATCGAGCGCGCCGAGGAACGCAAGCGCCTGCGTGACCTGAAGGACACGCCGAGAAAGAGCGCCACCCGCCGCCTCCGCCTCCCCGGCAAGCTGACCGACTGCACGCGCGAGGACGCGGCGCAGACGGAAATCTTCCTCGTCGAGGGCGACAGCGCCGGCGGCTCCGCCAAGCAGGCGCGCAACCGCGAGACCCAGGCCATCCTTCCGCTGCGTGGGAAGATCCTCAACGTCGCCAGCGCCAGCACCGAGAAGCTCCGCCAGAACGCCGAGCTGCGCGACCTCGTGGAAGCGCTCGGTTGCGGCGCGGGCGAGCGTTTCGACGCGGCCCGGCTGCGCTACGGACGCGTCATCATCATGACCGACGCCGATGTCGACGGCGCGCATATCGCGTCGTTGCTGATGACCTTCTTCTACCGCGAGCTGCCCGCGCTGATCCGCGAAGGCCATCTCTATCTCGCCCAGCCGCCGCTCTACCGGCTCACCCATGGCGGCAAGTCGGTCTATGCAATGGATGATGCCGACCTCGAGCGCCGGCGCCGCCGCGACTTCAAGGCCGGGGCGAAGCTCGAGATCAGCCGCTTCAAGGGACTCGGCGAGATGCCGCCGGCCGACCTCAAGCGGACCACGATGGACCCGGCGCATCGCACCCTGCTCCGCGTCATGACCCCCGCCGATACGCGGCCGCAAACCAGCCTGCTGGTCGACAGCCTGATGGGCCGCAGGCCGGAGCTGCGCTTCGCGTTCATCCAGGAGCACGCACGAACCGTGGCGACGCAGGAACTCGATATCTGAAATTCGGGGCGCTGTTGACCTGAGCCCCGGGCGCGGTTTCCAACACCATGCCAGCACGGCCGCCGTCGAGGGCGGCGCCCAAGCCTCGAGCAGCGCCAGCGTGGCCGCAAGAAGACAGTTGTGACTGCTCCGTATCAGTGAGGCGCCCTACTCGCCCCGATCAGCCGAAGATGGTCTGGTAGGAAGGGCTGTCGACAAGCGAGACCGGGACACCACCGGCCACATTGCCGAGGACAGCGAGTGACAATTCGCCCAAGCCACCCATACCGTCGCCAAAGCTCCAGCAGGCGACGGCGATGGTGTTCTCGCCGTTGGTGTTCAGAATACCGTTCGGGACCACGAACGTCGTTTGTGGGCCCACATTGTTGACGTACAGGCCCATGTGCCAGCCGTTGACGAAGATGCGCAGATGATAGTCGCGAGACTTGTCGTCGGCGACCTGCAGGCCGACCGACACGTCCTGCCCGACCGGCAATTCGAGTGCGACTGTGGTGCGGTACCAGGTGATGCCTGGCTTGCTGTTGGTGGCCGGAAGCGACGTCGCGCTCCACCCGGTAGTGGGATAGCCGGGCAGATACCAGCCGTTGCGATCACCGAACAGGCCGCCATTGTTGAAGGGACCGCGGACGGTGTCGATCGGTGTCTGGCCGCCCTGGTTGCCCTGGACCTTCCAGGTCAGCGCCACGGAGGAGCCCTGCAGGGCGTAGCCGACCAGGCCACGCGGTTGCTTGTGGCTGTCAGTGGAGGAGAAGTCCTCGTTGTGGCCGAAATCCTCAATCAGCGCCGAAATCACGTTGATGCCACGGGCGATCAGGCTGCCTGCCGGGAAGCTGAACGTGAAGGTCTGGGTGTTGCCGTTGCCGAGATTGTCCCCGGCATACTGACCGTTGATCCAGACCGCGACGCGTCCGGGATACGGACTGATCGCCGAGAGTGCAACACCGCTTTCGCTGCCGGTCGCGGTGAAGCGAGCGCGATACCAGACGTCGCCATGGTGAAAACCGTAATCGTCGGCGTAGAGGACCGCTTCGCCGGCAGCGGGCTTGGTCGGGTTGTTGGTAGTGGTGTTGGCGGCGACCGCCCAGGCGCCGTCGTCGAAGCCCGGTTGCGCCTCCGGGGTTTCGTATTGCGAGACCCAGCCCGTCAGCATGGGAAGTGTCACCGGCTTCGGACCAGGGATCGAGCCCACCACGCTGCCGTACGGGAACACGAAGCTTGCGATCGGTGCACCGTTCCAGTTGATCTTGTGGACCGAAGGCGCGGTGAAGACGGCGATGCTGGTAGCGGCCGAGCTGTCGCCGGTCACCTCGATCGTGTTGCCCGAGATCGCAACCGTGCGGACCAGCTCAGGGCCCTGGATCAGCACCGGGGTCGTGCCGACGTCAAATCGCCAGAAGGTGGCGGCGGCATTGTCGTCAGCGATTGCCAGGAGCAGTGGCACGCCGCCGCCGAGGATGCTGACAATGATAAGACCGTTGTGGGTGTAGTTCAGGCGAAGATCGCCGGTCGATGCGTCGTAGGTGCTGCTGACGCTGCCGATCAGGTTAGCAACGAACGGCTCGGCCGAGTAGCGCATTACCGTCTCGCCGGGCTCGCCGGGACGGCCGTAGAAAAGGGCTGCGTCCTGCTGTCCGGCATGGAAGTGCGTCATGATCTCTGACGTCGAATACATCAGCGACTGGCTGTTCATCTTATAGCCGGCGACGAGCAGCTTGGCGTCGCGGCCGTTGATGATCAGCGAGCCGACCTGCGGCACGCTCTGGTAGTTCTGGTCGGCCAGCGAGAGCTGGAAATTTACGGTGTCGTACTTGGTCGATGTCGAGTCCGAATGCAGGATGGTAAAGAATTGCGTCAACGTCGAGGGGTTGGCCATGTGACGGACGCGGATGTTCGTGTTGGTCGATTTCGCGTCGGACAGCTGCGCTGTCTGCAGGATATCTTTGACCGAGTTCAGGAAGAGCCCGATCTTCCTGTTTTCGGCATACTTGCTTGTGAGCTGGCGCCCCTCGGTGATCGCGGCACCATAGTCATAGGATGAGTACACAGACGGCTCGGGCAACCAGCCCCAGCTGGTGCCGCCGAACAGCATGTAGAAGCTCTGCATCGTCGCACCCGAGGCGACGTTGTTCTTGTAGAAGATGCGGTTGAAGTTCGCATCGGTCAGCGCGCGGCAAGCGGCGTAGCCTGGCCCGCCCCATGGGTCGAACGAACCGCCCTGCGCTTCAGCGATGAAGATCGGGTTGAGCTGAGCGCCGTCGTTGCGGACGTAGGCGAAGTCGGGAACCTGGTTCCAGACAGTCGGCGTGCTTGCGTTGAAGCCCTGCGGATAGGAATCGAACGCGTAGATGTTGGTGCCGCCCGGCGTGCCCGGCTGCCAGTTATCGGCGGTATAGGCATCGTTGTGGAAGAGCGGGACCGTGATGCCGTCGGCTCGGGCTTTCGCCTCGAGCGCCTCCATGTAGGCCGGTACCAAGTCACCCTGAGTATACTCGTTCTCGATCTGGTAGAGGATGATCGGACCGCCGCTGGCTATCTGATATTTCGACAGAATGGCATTGACGTTGGTCAACCACTCGAGCGCGGCGGCGAGATAGTCGGGTGCCGCGGAGCGCGCACGCCCGAGCTGCGTGTCGACCCAGCCGGGGAAGCCGCCGGAGTCTGTTTCCGCGTTGATGTAGGGGCCCGGGCGCGCGACGATATGAATGCCGACTTCCGAGGCAATCTCGAGCAGTGCGGTGATGTCGCGCACTCCCGTGAAGTCGTAGACGCCGGGCGCCGACGAGTGATAAGCCCAGTTGAAATAGATCGAGGCCGCCGTGAAGCCGCCCGCTTTGTATTTTTGAAGCACGTCGCGCCAGAGATCGGGACTAGGGATGCGCCAGTAATGGAACTCGCCAGACCAGTGATAAACGCGTTTGCCGTTGATCTTGAGAGAGAAGATATCGAAAGAGACCGGCGATTTTGCAGCCGTGGCAGCGACAGCGCTGTGCAGGATGCCGAGACGGCCTGATCCGAGCAGGCTTCCGGCTGCTGCCAGGCCTGGGACAGCCAATACCGAACGTCGTGTGACGGTCATCCTTGCGTCCTCCAAGACTCCGGCGCGTCGTTCGACGCACGCCGTGCACATACATTGATGGCACAGTTGCCCGGAATAATTGCTCTGACAATCTCGTGAGTGGTTCCGAATACGGGATCGAGAAATGTTCGGGTCCAAGAGCGTTCGCGCTTTCGCTCGAGGTCTACTGTCATGCGACACGCCAGATCACCCGTGGCTCCGTCTGCTTATGGCCAGATCTCTGACCACCGGCAATCAATCCCTCGAGTAGACGCCGGGCGCTGCTTGCAGAGGGGCTGTCATTGAGGCAGAGACAGGTCCTGTCACCACTGCAGCCGCTTCAGGCCGCTATCGCCGATCAACGGCCCGGCTTCGCGTGGACGCAATCCGACCTGCCGTCGAGTATCTCTTGAGACCGATCCCGTGGCCGCCAGCCAACACATGAGAGAGATCGCGCTCATCGCCGCTGTTGCCAGTTTCGCGGCCGCCGCGCAATCAGGCACGCCGCCGTTCTTCCAGATCCTGATGCCACACGGCAAGATCATCGATGCGAACGGCTACCATCTCGATCTCGGTGACGCGGATGACGCAGCGGCCCCGGGAGCGTGGCAGGGACCCATCCGCATCAGCCGCGCCGGGCGCTCCGCGTGCACCGTCAGCAACGATGTGTCGATCATAGAGCCGCCGATCCGGCTGGTCCGTCACGACATCTTTTATGTCAGCACCTTCTACGGCCGCGAGAACCGGATCTACGCCATCGACGCCGGGACCTGTGCCGTCCGTTGGACTAGCCCCCTCTTCACCGGCCAATCCACTACGTCCAGACGCTTCCTGATCCTTCCGGGAGCAGGCGCGTTTCCAATCGGCCTCGATGCCATTCCGCAGCCGGTGACCGCCCGCGAGACGATCGATGATCCGCCGCCGATCGAGGTCCCGCCTGTCATCGTCCACCGCAAAGCGAGGCGCGCCTTCACGCTCGCGCCCACGTGGGCGCAGGTTCCGCCGGCCACGGACAGGACAAGGTCGCGCGATCCGATCACCGGGGCCGTGATCGGGCAGTTCGGGGGCGCCTATCAGGATGCGAGTCCACTGCGTGTCTTGAATCCGGCGTTGAAGGATCCGGATTTGCCCAATTGGTGGGTTCGCTAGGTGAAAAGCAGCGACGAGCTCACGCGACGGGACGAGGTTCCTGCATGCCCAGCATGAGCTTTCGCGTGAAGTCGACGAACGAGAAATATCGTAGGTCATCGTGGTGCAAGAGGAAGACACCGTTCGTCGCGGCGAGCTGACAGGAAGCGGCCACGAAGGCGGCGTTCGAGACGATCGCCGCGAACGTCGCGCCATGATACACCCTGGCCGTCGAGACTTCCGCGACCGCGCCGCGACCGACCGGTTCCCGGGAGAGCTGGCACCACAGAAACAGAACGTCGCCATCCTTCCTGGCGATGATCCCGGCGCCTCGTTCGCCGCGCGCGGCCGTCGACTGGGTCGACCAGCCATTCTCGTTCAGCATCGTCGCGCAATGCCGTTCGTAGTCGGCCCCGCTCATCCAGCCATCGATAAGCTGGGGCCCACCCTCGGGCCCGTCGGCGCCTTCGGCGGCCGGCTCCGACGCGGTGTCCTCGATCATCTGAACCGCGGTCGGTTCGATCAGCGGCCACGCGTCCGACAATCCTTCCTGCGCGAGCACCGGCACGACCTGGCTGTCGCAGAACGCCTTGATCCCGCGAGACCACGGCGACTGATCCACCACTCCCTGGTAGTCCGGATTGGCGAGGGCCGCCTTGCTGATCCGCAGCCGCCTCTTGTGCCTCAAAATCTCGCTCGTCGCGAGCTGCAGCGCCCAGGCAACGCGACGCGCGGTCTCGCGCTCGAGCGTCCGCCTTCTCCGTCGCCAAGCCAATCCGCCCACGGCAAGACCGGCCGCGATGCCCAACCCAGCGCCGATCGCCGCCGCGCCGAAACGCGACGCACGCCGGCGCGCAGGCTTGATTGCCGGCGCATCCGCGTGCGGCTGCGGCCGGACGGTCGGCGACGCATCGGCCTGGCCACGCGCGACGGATGCATCGGCATCCTTCGGGGGTGCTGGCCTGCCTGGCGCGGGTGATGGCGCATGCATCGCGGGCGCATGCGTAGCGGGCGGCGGCGCCGCAGCGGGAGGCTCCAGGGGCGCCGGAGGCGGCGCGTCGCCCGGATCGGAGGGAGTTGCCGGCGCGGACGGGACAGGTGGTGTCGGCGCCGCCGATGAAGCCGGCACCTGGTCGCTGCCCGCCCGTGCGTCCGGTGCAGCCGGTCCGGGCGATGCCGTCGGCGGCACGATCTTGACGGGAGGGCCGGCCGACAGGAGCGGATTGGGCGCCGAGGCTCCGGCGGGCTGGTCGGACGCCACCACCACCGCCGCCGCCGTCGCCCTGTTCGTGGGTCCGGGCGGCGTGCCGGAAGCGAGGTCACGGACCCGGAAATAGAGCGGCGGCTCGCCGGATCGCGGCGGCGTCAATCGAAGCATCGACATGCCGCCGGCGTGCGAGATCAGTTCCCAGCGCTGGTCGGGCCTCGCCTCGAAGCAGTCGCCGACACGCTTTCGATGACGCGCCCAGCGGCCGAAGCGGCTGGCCGGCCCCGCATTGATCGACCGCGTCGTTCCCGGATCGATGCAGGCGAAAACGGTCGATCGCGTGTGGAACAGTTCCGAACCACGCGCGCCCACAGATAACAGGAGCACCCCAACGATCAAGGCGAGACGCATCGACACCGCCCGGCGAAAGGTCATAACACTGCTCCAACGGTGACGCGGGGACAAGCGGACACGCATGCGGCGAGACGGGGACCGGACCCGCGGCGGCGATCAGGAGAACCCGGATGAACGACGTGGCCAGGCTCAACCAGCGCGGCTGGGACCAGCGGGTGGCGGACGACGACGTCTGGACCCGCCCAGTCTCGTCCGGGCAGGTCGAACGCGCCAGGCGCGGCGACTGGTCGATCATCCTGACGCCGAACAAGCCGGTGCCGCGCGACTGGTTCGGCTCGCTCGCCGGGCGCGACGTGCTCTGCCTCGCGTCGGGCGGCGGTCAGCAGGGGCCGATCCTCGCCGCCGCCGGCGCCGGCGTCACCGTGTTCGACGCATCGCCCCGGCAACTCGAACAGGACGAGATGGTCGCCCGCCGCGACGCACTCGCCATCACGACACGGCTCGGCCTGATGCACGATCTGTCGTGCTTCGCGGACGCCAGCTTCGACCTGATCGTCCATCCGGCCTCGAACTGCTTCGCGCCCGACATCGCGCCGGTCTGGCGGGAATGCTTCCGGGTGCTCCGGCCCGGCGGCGCGCTGCTCGCGGGATTCATGAACCCCGACGTCTACATCTTCGATGCCGAGGCACAGGAGCGCGGCGAACTTCTCGTGCGGTTCCCGCTGCCCTACGCCGACATCACCGATCTGCCCGCCGACGAGCTCGACCGCATGGTGGCGCGCGACCATGTCGTCGAGTTCAGCCACACCCTCGAGGCGCAGATCGGCGGCCAGCTCGCGGCCGGGTTCGTGCTGACCGGCTTTTTCCAGGACATCGATCACGGCAGCCCGACGACGGGCCGGTCACGCTACCTGCCGACCTTGTTCGCGACCAAAGCCGTCAAGCTCCGGACCGATATCAACAGGTAGACTTGCCAGTTTGCCTGTTGATTAGTATGTCAGGGGCATGAGCGGCTCCGCCTCGACCCCTCCGAACCTCGAGGCCGCTGTCACCGAACTGACGCTCGCGATCGGCCAGCTCGTGCGCCGCCTGCGCGCCGAAGCGAATCCGGGCGAGCTCACCTGGTCGCAGACCGCGACGCTGGCCAGGCTCGACAAGACCGGCTGGATGACGACCGCCGACCTCGCCCGCGCCGAAGGCGTCAAGCCGCAGTCGGTGGGTGCGACGCTCACCGCCCTCGAGCAGGAGGGCCTGGTCCAACGCCGGCCGCATCCGACCGACGGGCGGCAGGTGCTGTTCGCCCTGACCGACGAGGGGATAGAGGCGCGGCGAAAACGCAGCATCGCCAAGCGCGAATGGCTTCTCGCCGCCATCGCCAGGCTCGACCCCGTCGAACAGCAAACCCTCATGTCCGCCACCGCCCTGATCAAGCGACTCGGCGACGCGTGACACGCACCGGAAGGAAACCGCCATGACCGTCACCACCCTAGATCCCAGGACCGCGCTGATCGTCGTCGACCTGCAGAAAGGCATCGTCGGCTTGCCGGGCGTGCATCCCATGGCCGAGATCGTGCAGCGGGCGCGCGCGCTCGCCGATGCGTTTCGCGACCGGGGCCTGCCGGTGGTCCTCGTCAACGTGGCTGGCGGCGCGCCGGGCCGCACGGAGCGGCCGCGCCGCCCCGAGCCGTTCCCCGAGGGCTGGACCGACCTCGTCGCCGAACTCGACCGGCAGCCGCACGACATCGTGGTCACCAAGCGCACCTGGGGCGCGTTCGCCGGCACCGATCTCGAGGAACAGCTCAGGACCCATGGCGTCACCCAGGTGGTGATCGCCGGCGTCGCCACCGGGACCGGTGTCGAGTCGACCGCGCGCCAAGCCTACGAGCAGGGCTACCACGTCACGCTCGCGACCGACGCCATGACCGACCTCAAGCGCGAGGCGCACGACCACAGCATCGCCAATGTGTTCCCCAGGCTGGGCGAAACCGGCACGGCGCAGGAGATTATCGACCTTTTGGACAGGGCTGCTTGAGCATCGCGGCCACGGGCACCTTCCGCTCCCTGCGCAACGCCAACTACCGGATCTGGGCCGGCGGCGCGCTGGTCTCGAACGTCGGAACCTGGATCCAGCGCACTGCCCAGGACTGGCTCGTGCTCACCCAGCTCACGCACCATGACGCGACCGCCGTCGGCGTCGTCATGGGACTCCAGTTCGGACCCCAGCTTCTCCTGTTGCCGCTGTCGGGTTTCGCCGCCGATCGTTTCGACCGGCGCCAGCTTCTGATCGCCACCCAGGCGGCCATGGCAGCGCTTGCGCTGGCGCTCGGCGCGCTGACGGTCACGCACCTCGTCGCACTCTGGCAGGTCGATGTCTTCGCGTTCCTGTTCGGGTGCGTGACCGCGCTCGACGCTCCGGCGCGGCAGACGTTCGTGGGCGACCTGGTGGGCGAAGCCGACCTCTCGAACGCGGTGGCGCTGAACTCCACGTCCTTCAACGCGGGGCGGATGATCGGCCCGGCGATCGCCGGTGTGCTGATCGCGTCGGTCGGGACCGGGTGGGCGTTCCTGATCAACGGCGCGTCGTTCGCGGCCGTCCTGTGTTCGCTGAACCTGCTTCGCCTCGATGCCCTGCATCGCCACGACAAGGCCGGGCGCCCCGGCAGCCTGGCGGAAGGGTTCCGCACCGTCGCGCGGCGCCCCGATCTGAGGGCCATCCTGCTCATGCTGTTCCTGATCGGCACGTTCGCGCTCAACTTCCCGATCTTCATCTCCACCATGGCCGTCACCGTCTTCCGGGCCGGTCCCGGCCGTTACGGCCTGCTGACGTCGATGATGGCCCTCGGCACCATCGCCGGCGCGCTGCTCGCCGCGCGGCGCCCGGCGCCGGACTTCGCTCTGCTGTCCGGAAGTGCCGCCACCTTCGGGATCGGCCTGGCGGTCGCGGCAGTCATGCCCGGCATCTGGCCTTTCGGCGCGGCGCTGATCGTCGTCGGGGCGTCGGCACTGACCTTCACCACCGCGACCAACAGCCTGACGCAGCTCTCGACCGAGCCCGCCATGCGCGGACGCGTCATGGCGCTCCGGCTGGCGGTCGCACTCGGCGCAACGCCGATCGGCGCGCCGCTCACGGGCTGGGTCGCCGACCGGTTCGGCCCGCGCTGGGCGCTCGCCGTCGGCGCCGCCGCCTGCTTTGCGGCCGCCGCCGTGGCACTCCGCCATCTCGGCGTCCGCGACGTTCCGGCCGCTCGGACGATCATCTGAACCGGCCGCCCGATCCGAGCACGGCACGCAGGTCCGCATCGCGCATCTGCGCCTTCAGCACCGCGCGGAACGGCGGCAGGTTGCCGATCCTCAGCGCACCGTCGCGCAGCATGCGCGCGGGCAGACTGTCGCCCGCGGCATAGAGCCGCATGATCGCCTCCGCGCCGGTGAAGAACAATCGGGTCTCGGCACGATGCGCCGCCTCGTAACGCCGCAGCGACGCGGGATCGCCCGGATCCTTGCCCCCCCCAGCCTTCGCCGAGCGCAGCGCGCGCGCGAGCGCGTCCTGCCCGAGCAGGCCGACATTGAAGCCGTGCGCCGTGGTCGGATGCATCGCCACCGCCGCGTCGCCGAGAAGCGCCAAGCGCGCGCTTACGAACCGCCGCGCATACGACGTCACCACGGGCACCGCGTGACGCGCGTCCACCGGACGCATCGGTCCCAATCGCCCGCGATAGAGATGCGTGACCGCCTGCCCGAACCGCTCATCGTCCAGCGCGAGGAGGGACGCCGCGTCGCCCTCGCCCAGTGTCATCACCGCCGATGAGCGGCCGCCATTGAGCGGCAGCGTCACCAGCGTCCGCCCGTATTCGAACCAGGCCGTCGCCGTCTCCTCGTGCGGCAGCGGATGCGAGACCGGACAGACCAGCATGCGCTGGCGGTAGTCGTGCACCGCGGCCGCGATCCCCGCCTGCGCCCGCAGGCGCGATCGCCTGGTGTCGGCCGCCACCACCAGCCGCGTGCGCAGGACCCGGCCATCCGACAGCGTCGCCTCCGCATCGCCTGCCACGCGCACATGCTCGACCGACAGGCCAGGCAGCACGACCACGCCGGACTGCGCCGCCACCACCTCGTGCAGCGCCCGCCGCAGCCACCGGTTGGGCGCGAACCGGCCCAGCATTCCGCCCGTCGCCGCCCCGCCGCCGAAATGCATCGCATACTGTGACGGCCCGTTCAGCACCCGCATGCGCCGCAATGGCGCGCAGGCCTCGGGCGGCACGCGCGACCAGGCGCCCATCGCGCGCAGCATCTCGACCGAGCGGTCGGTGAGCGCGATCTCGCGCCCGTCATCGGCCGGATCGGCGAGCGCCCCCGCCGGCTGCGGGTCCACCAGCGCGATCCGCCAGCCGGACCCCGCAAGCGAGGCCGCGAACGCGAGCCCGACCGGCCCCGCCCCGGCCACGACGATGTCGTAGTCCAGCGTCATTCAGTCGGATTTCTGTTCGACGATGGAGATGATTCCGCTCCGCTCCACAACCGCGTAACGCACCTGGCCGAGTGCAAGCAGGCCGCGTGCGCGCGCGGCCGCCATCACGTCGACCTTCTCGATGCGCAGCCGCTTCATCCGTCCGTCGTCCCACGCGCCGTTCTCGAACACCACCACCGGCGTCCCGTCGATCCAGGCGCCGATCCGGTTCGACCGCGTCTTCAGCCACGAGACCAGCACATGCATCAGGCCGATCGTGCAGACCGCGGAGACCGCGCCCACCATCGAGTGATCCTCGCCCAGCACCGCGCCGATCATCGATCCGGCGACCAGGAACAGCACGATCAGGTCGAACGGCGCCAGCTGGCTCGTCGTCCGCCTGCCGATCAGCCGGAACGCGAACAGCAGGATCCAGTAGGCGGCCGCGGCGCGCAGGACGACGTTCATGGCAGCACGAACGTCCGGAAGCGGAGCGACCGCCCCGGCATGTCGACCGCGAGCGGGATGAAACCGACCTGCGCCGGCTTGCCGTGCAGGCGCACGTAGTTGTCGGTCCCGCCGCCGCGCACCGCGAAGGTGAGTTCCAGGCGCCCCTGCTCGCTGCGCTGGCGCACCGGCTGCGGATCGATCGTCTGCAGGCCGAACGGCTCGACGAAGCTGCTGCTGATCGTCACGGTCTGCTCGCCGTCCCCCACCACGGGCGGCAGATGCAGCGTGAGCTGCGTCCCGGTGGCGTAGCGGGCAAGCGGCTGGTAGTCGACCGCGCCATCGCCGAGCCGGCCGACCCTGCCGTGATCGAGCGGACCGGCGCCGAGCGCACCGGCGATCGCCGCCGCCACGACCAGGCACATGCCGACACGGCCGACCCGCTCCAGGCGCCACCAGTCGTATTCGAACTTTTCGTCGAAGCCGACCTCGAGTTCGTCATTGACGGTGCTGGCACCGCGCAAGGGGGGCTGCTGATCCATGGCCAGGGTGACGCCGCATCAGGTTCCGGGTTGCCCGGGGTGGAAAACGCGCCCCGCCGTTCAGACATGGGGCCCAGCGACGGAAAGGGCACCTCATGGACACTCGGCGTCTCGGACATTCCGGGTTCTTCATTCCGGCACTCAGCCTCGGCACCGGCACCTTCGGCGGCGGCAACGAGTTCTTCAAGGCGTGGGGCACGTCGGATTTGCGCGAGGCGACACGCCTCGTCGACATCTGCCTTGAGGCGGGGCTGAACATGTTCGACAGCGCCGACATCTATTCGGCAGGTGCTGCCGAGGAGATCCTCGGCGGCGCGATCAAGGGACGGCGCGACAAGGTCATCGTCTCGACCAAGGCGACGTTCCGCTCGGGCGACGGCATCAACGATGTCGGCTCGTCGAGGTATCACCTGATCGAGGCCTGCGAGCGCGCGCTCCATCGCCTCGGCACCGACCATATCGACCTGTTCCAGTTGCATGGCTTCGACGCGCTCACGCCCGTCGAGGAGACGCTGCACGCGCTCGATGACCTGATCCGCGCCGGCAAGATCCGCTATGTCGGCTGCTCGAACTTTTCCGGCTGGCACCTGATGAAGTCGCTCGCCGCCGCCGACCGCTACGGCCTGCCGCGCTACGTGGCCCACCAGGCCTACTACTCGCTGGTCGGGCGCGACTACGAGCACGAGCTGATGCCGCTGGGCATCGACCAGGGCGTCGGCGCCGTCGTCTGGAGCCCGCTCGGCTGGGGACGCTTGACCGGCAGGATCCGCCGCGGTCAGCCGATCCCCGCGGGATCACGCCTGCACAACCCGTCGGTCGTGCAGAACGGCCCGCAGATCGATGACGACCATCTCTACAAGGTCGTCGACGCCCTCGACGAGGCCGCCCAGGAGACCGGCCGCACCGTACCGCAGGTGGCGCTCAACTGGCTCCTGCAACGCCCGACGGTCGCCAATGTCATCATCGGCGCGCGCAATGAGGAACAGCTCCGCGCCAATCTCGGCGCCGTCGGCTGGAACCTGACGCCCGAGCAGGTCGCCAAGCTCGATGCGGCCAGCGCGCCGACGCCGGCCTATCCGTATTGGCACCAGGCGGGATTCAAGGAGCGCAATCCCCCGCCGGTCTGAGCAGGCGGCTCCGCGTTCGAGACCGTTGCGCGATCGCACAGGCGATCCTAGGCTGCCACCGCCATGAGCGGTCCCGGAGACCACCGTTACGCGTTCATCGACTGCGCGCGCGGCTACGCCATCCTGATGGTGATCGCCTGCCATGTCAGCTACCTGTATCCGAACCTCCCCTACCCGGTGCGCCGCCTGGTCGAGACGGGCTGGTTCGGCGTGCAGCTCTTCTTCCTGGCCAGTTGCGTCACGTTGCTGATGTCATGGCATGCCGAGGCGCGCAGGACCGGCAGCGTCGATCTCCGCGCCTTCTTCCTCCGCCGCTGGTTCCGGATTGCACCCGCCTACTATCTCGCAGGCGTCTGCTACTTCTTCGTCCTCCCGCCGGCGGGAGGCTTCGATGCATGGCAGGCCATGCGCGCGGCCGTCTTCGTCAATGCCCTCACGCCAGCCTGGACCCCAACGGTCGCCGGACCCTGGATCGTCGTCCCGGGTGGCTGGAGCATCAGCGTCGAGTTCTGCTTCTACGTGCTGTTTCCGCTTCTCGCCGCGACCATCACCAGCCTTCGTCGCGCGCTGTGGCTCTGTGCCGCCGCGTTCGCGGCCGGCATCGCGGCCAATCTCATGGCAGCGCGCATGCTCGCGAGCTTCGGTCCGCGGGCGGTCGACAACTTCCTCTTCTTCTGGTTTCCCAACCAGGCCAGCGTGTTCGCGCTTGGCGCGGTCCTCTTCTTCCTGTTGCGGCGCCAATCCGGCAGCGCGTCCTGGGCCGGCCGTCACGCCACCCCGTCGGGATGCTTCTGCATCGCCGCCTTCTGCGGCCTGGCGTATCTTCCCTTGGGCCACCATCTGGGCGCCTGGCCGCCCGTCCCGGCGGGCCAGGCAGTCTGCCTGCCGCTGATGGGCTTCGTGCTGGCGCTGGCACGCGGCAGCCGCCTGTTCGTCAACCCGGCGGTCGCTGCCATGGGGAAGGTCAGTTTCAGCGCCTACTTGATCCATTTCGCCCTGGTGCGTCTGGGAGCGGCGTGGCCGGTCCCGCTTCGCCTGCACGCGAGCGGCTACGCCGCGATCGGCGCGTGCGCCGCCGGCACCGTGCTGGCCGTCGCGCTGACCTTCGCCGCGTCCTGGATCAGCTTCACCATCATCGAGCAGCCGATGATCAACGCCGGCAAGCGCCTGATCGCACTTCTGCCGAAGCCCGCCGTCCTGCGCGCGTCCTGACCGCCGCTTATCGCCAGGCGAAGCGCCAGCCGTCGAGCGCGGTGAAATGCTGCGACGGCAGATGCTGCTGCGCGAAGCTCGTCACCTGCGGATCGAACAGGCCCGAGAAGCTCGTCGGATGGACGCCCATCCACAGGATCACCAGGGCGAGCGGGGCGAGGACGGCGAACTCCCGCATCGACAGGTCGGCGACCAGGCCGCGGCTGACGCCGCCCGGCACCTCGAAGAACATCCGCCGGAACAGCACCAGCATGTAGGCCGCGCCGAGCACCATCGCCGCGGCCGACAGCAGCGCGGTGATCGAGCCCAGATGGATCGCGCCGATCACCACCAGCAGTTCGCCCACGAACCCGCCGGTGCCCGGCAGGCCGAGATTGGCCATCGTGAACAGCATCGCGAGCGTCGCGAGCACGGGCATCCGCCTGGCCGTGCCGGCATAGTCCGCGATCGTGTTCGAGTTCGTCCGGCCCGACAGGATCGCCAGCGTGAAGAACAACGCCGCGATGATCACGCCGTGCGCCAGCATCTGGAACACCGCCCCATCGATCCCCTCGGCGGTCAGCGTGAACAGGCCGACCAGCACCACGCCCATGTGCGAGAACGACGAGAACGCGATCATCCGCTTGAAGTCGGTCTGCGCGAAGGCGACGAACGCCGCGTACGAGATCGCGATCAGGCCGGACGCGATCATCAGCGGCGCGAAATGCGCGCTCGCGTCGGGCAGCATCTGGATCGCGAAGCGGTAGAACCCGTAGGCGCCCGCCTTGCCGAGCACGCCCGCGAGCAGGATCAGCGTGCTGCCCGGGGCGGCGGCGTAGGCGTCCGACAGCCAGCCATGCAGCGGCCAGATCGGCAGCTTGACGCCGAAGGCCGCGACGAACGCCCAGAACAGCCAGGCCTGCATGGCGGGCGTGAAGGTGGTCGCCATCAGCGTCGGCATGTCGGTGGTGCCGGCCGAGACCCACATCGCGATCAGTGCGAGCAGCATCAGCAGCGAGCCCAGGAACGTGAACAGGAAGAATTTGATCGCGGCGCGGGCGCGGCCTTCCCCGCCCCAGATGCCGATGGCGAGCGAGGACGGGATCAGCACGCCCTCGTAGAAGACGTAGAACAGCAGGAAGTCGAGAGACGCGAAAATCCCGAGCAGCGTCGTCTCGAACGTCAGCAGCACGACGGCGTACTCGCGCGCGCGCCTGCCTTCGCCCCATGCTTCGGCGATCAGCGCGAGCGGGGCGAGGAAGGTCGTCAACAGGACCATCGCCAGGCTCACCCCGTCGAGCCCGACCCGATAGGAGCAGCCGGTGATCGGCAGCCACGCCGCGCGGTCCTGGAACTGGAATCCGGCTTGGCCGGGCACGAACGCGATCCAGAGGATGATCGTCAGCAGCAGCGTGACCAGGCTCGCGCCGATCGCGATCGGGCGCGCCAGCCGTTCGACCGCGGCACCGCGCAGCAGCAGCAGCACGATCGCGGCGACCGCGGGCAGGAACACCACGATCGACAGCAGCGGCAGATGGATCATCAAGTGCGGTCTCCGCCCGGACGCGTCGGACGGCGGAACCTACCGGGCCGATCCGGGCGGGTCCAGGGCAGGTGCCGTGCTGATAGTCGCACGGGCCCTCGCCCTAGCCGTTTGTTTTTGCGAGCATCTTCATGCGCCGGCCACGTTGGCTCGATCGCCTGATGCTCTAGTGGTCCGATCCTGACGCTCCCTACCCGAGCGTCAGGTGGATCGGCCCGCCAAAACAATGGGCTGTGGCAAATCTGACGGTTCCTTTCGTCAGATTTTGTCCACTAGGCTGAGGCATGGACGAGATCGCGCGCGCCGAGGTGCGCTTCATCACGCTCGGCAGCGTCGCCTACAGGCGCGCCGTGCTCGGCATGTGCGCGAGCGGCTTCTCGACCTTCGCGCTGCTCTACTGCGTGCAGCCGCTGATGCCGATCCTGTCGCTCCGGTTCGGCGTGAGCCCCGCCGCGGCCAGCCTGTCGCTGTCGGTCTCGACGCTGGTGCTGACGGTCACGATCTTCCTCGCCGGCATCGCCTCGGAGCAGTTCGGCCGCAAGCGGATCATGACGATGTCGATGTTCGGCACCGGCGTGCTCAACCTGGCCTGCGCCGCGGCGCCGGGCTGGCATTCGCTGCTGGCGCTGCGGCTGCTGGAAGGTGTGACCGCGGGCGGCGTTCCGGCGGTCGCGATGGCCTACCTGGCGGAAGAGATCGAGCCGGCAGCGCTCGGCAGTGCCATGGGCATCTACATCGCCGGCAACGCGTTCGGTGGCATGCTCGGCCGGCTGCTCGCGGGCAGCATCGCCGAGGCGGCCGGCTGGCGCGCCGCGATGGCGGCCTTGTCCCTGCTCGGACTGGCGGCCGCGGTCGCCTTCGTCCGGCTCCTGCCGGCATCGCGGAATTTCGTGCCCCTGGGCCGCCAGAGCCTTGCCACGCATGGAGTCCAGTTCGCGCGCCTCTGGCGGAGGCCCAGAATGCCGCTCCTGCTGCTGACCGGCTTCCTGGTCGCCGGGCCCTTCATCACGGTCTACAACTACGCCGGCTACCGTCTGATCGCACCGCCCTACGACCTCGACCAGGCCGCCCTGGGCGGGATCTTTCTCGTCTACGTGTTCGGCATCGCCGGCTCCACGCTCGCCGGACGCTATGCGAACAGGCTCGGACGCGCGCGCACGATGGCGGTGACGAGCACGGTCGTGCTGGCCGGTCTGCTGCTGACGCTCGGCCGGCCGCTCGGCGCGATCGTGGCCGGGATCGCGATGGTCACGTTCGGCTTCTTCGGGACCCACGCGGTCGCGAGCGCCTGGGTGGGCCAGCTCGGCCGTCGGAGCAAGGGTCATGCCTCGGCGCTCTATCTGTTCAGCTTCTATGCCGGCCTGAGCGTGCTCGGCTCATCGGGCGGCTGGTTCTGGCAGCGCTTCGGCTGGGACGGCATCGTGGGCCTGGCGGCGTTCCTGGCAAGCGCCGCGCTGGGCCTCTCGTTCGCGCTCGGGAGCGGCTGACCGGCTTTCTCGGCTCTGTTGTTACTTAACACCAACGTGTCGGAAGTCTTTACGCTTTTGACTTCCGAGGCATGTGCCGGAGATGGAACAGCAATCTGTTTCAAGGGCCTAGGTGCGCGGCCTCGATCTTGCAGATCTCGCTTCGGCTTCGTCGTAAATCTCGCATCGGAGATTGTGAACAATGGATGCCCTAACGAAAAGATTTCTGATGGCGGCATGCCTCGCCGGTTGCACCAGCGCAGTGCCAGCGATCGCCTTGGCAGCACCCACCTTCGCCGTCTGGCTCGACGGCAACACCGACCCGTCGGGTGGCGGCAATCCGATCCTGACCAGCCTCGATCAGGCCTACGGCGCCGGCAGCTACACGCTTGTCTCGAATGCCGATCTCGAGACCCCGGGGTTTCTCGACCCTTACAAGGCGATCATCGTGAGCCGTTACGATTCCGGCTTTGGCAGCAGCCTGCCGGCAGCGGCGGCGGCGAACGTGGCAGCCTACGTGGGCAGCGGCGCGTCCGAGGGTGGCGTCGCCACCTTCACCAACGATGTGGCCGATAATCTCTATGGCACGCACACCGGCGATCCCTACGATCCCAGCCTCAACCAACTTTTCGACAACGCGACGAAATACGCCGCGGCGAGCGGACACGGGTATATCGGCGAGTTCAACGGCGCCGTCATGGCCGAGGACTCCAACAGCGCGGGTTACGCGGCACTCGGCCTTCTCGCGGGATCCGCGTCCCCGGTCGGCGGCTACGGACCCGAGTTCAACTACGGGGTCGGACCGATCGGCGCAAACAACCCGATCGATGCCGGCGTCACGTTTCCGTTCACCGACAGCGACAATTCCACCTTCCTGACCCAAGTCACCGGCGCCAGCTCGAGCAACATCGTCGATGTCTATACCAGCACGGACTACATCAATGGCGATCCGGCAATTCTCGCCAATTCGTTCGTCATCAATGGCGGCGGCGGCCCCACGCCGGTTCCCGAGCCGATGACGCTCGCCTTGTTCGGGACGGCGCTCACCGGACTTGCTCTCGCACGCCGACGCGCACGCTAGTGGACAAAACCTGACGGAAGAACCCGTCAGATTTGCCCACAGCCCATCGTTTTGGTGGGCCGATTCACCTGACGCTCGGGTAGTGAGCGTCAGGATCGGACCTCTAGAGCAACGGGCTCTCGCTCACCGGTTCGTTCGCGAGACGGGCTCCGACCACTGGACATGTCCCGCGCCCGGGCGATCCTGCCGATGGATCGCCTGGATCGCGGAGATCGTCATGACCGAGCCGACGCACGACCCCACACATGGCACACTCACGATCGGCGTGGTCGTCGTCCTGTTCGCCTGCTCGCTCTACGTGGTGCGTCCGTTCCTGCCGGCCACGGTCTGGGCGATCACCATCGTCGTCGCCACCTGGCCGCTGCTGCTTCGGCTGCAGGCCTTCCTGCGCGGCAGCCGCGCGCTCGCGGTCATCGTGACCTCCGTCGTCGTCCTGGTGGTGTTCGTGGTGCCGTTCTGGCTCGCGACCGCCACCATCCTCGATCATGCCGACCAGCTGTTCGGCCTGGTCCGCTCCGCGTCCTCGCTCCAAATCCCGCCGGTGCCGCATTGGGTCGCCGGCCTGCCGGTGATCGGCGCCGAGCTCGCGCGCGCCTGGCACGATCTGGGGGATGCCGGCCTGTCGCAGCTGGCACCGCGGATCGCGCCCTACGCCGGACGTGTCACGCAATGGTTCGTGGGCTTCCTCGGCAGTTTCGGCCTGCTCGTGGTGCAGTTCCTGCTGACCGTCGTCATCACCGCCATCCTGCACGCCAACGGCGAGGCCGCCTCGCGCTTCGCGCTGCGGCTCGGGCACCGGCTGGCGGGCGAGCGCGGCCGGACGATGGTGGTCCTCGCCGGCCACGCGATCCGCGCGGTCGCGATCGGCGTGATGGTGACGGCCCTGGTCGAGTCCGCGATCGGCGGCCTCGGCCTCAAGCTCGCGGGCGTGCCGCTGCCGAGCGTGCTGACCGCGGTGATGTTCGTCGTCTGCCTGGCACAGGTCGGCCCCGGACTGATCCTGATCCCGGCGGTGATCTGGATGTACTGGTTTCGCGACGGCGCCCATGCAACGATCCTTCTGGTCGTCTCGATCGTCGCGATCACCATCGACAACGTCCTGCGCCCGTTCCTGATCCGCCGCAGCGCCGACCTGCCGATGCTTCTGGTGCTGACGGGCGTCATCGGCGGCCTGTCGACGCTCGGGCTCGTGGGCATCTTCGTCGGACCCGCCGTGCTCGCCGTCAGCTACACGGTGCTGCAGGTCTGGCTCGCCGGTGACGACGCGGTCCTGCTGTCCCAGCCGGCGGAACTTGGCACGATTAGTGCGACACCGTTGCCGGAACGTCATTGAGCGTTCGGACATCATGGTGAGGCAACGATGACCCGTTCGTTTGCAAGTCGGCTGCTCGGCTGTGCGTTCCTGCTGGCGACCATGTCGGCGGGTGCCGACGCGTCCGCGGCCCCGCTCAGGATCGGCTACAGCAACTGGCCGGGCTGGCTGCCCTTCGAGATCGCCAAGAAAAAAGGCTGGTTCAGCCAAGCCGGCATCGATGTCGACATGGAATGGTTCGACTATTCGGCGAGCCTGGATGCCTATTCGGCGGGCAAGCTCGACGGCGTGCTCTGCACCAACGGCGACGCGCTCGTCACCGGGGCCGGCGGCGGCAAGGGCAGGATGGTCATGCTCACCGACTACTCGGATGGCAACGACATGATCGTGGGCCATCCCGGCGTCACCAAGCTGTCCGATCTCAAGGGCAAGAAGGTCGGCGTCGAGGTGGGCCTCGTCGAGCATCTGCTGCTGCTCAACGGACTGAAGAAGCACGACATCCCGGAGGCGGACGTCACGCTTGTCAACACCAAGACCGACGAGACGCCGCAGGTCCTCGCGTCCGGCCAGGTGGCGGCGATCGGCGCCTGGCAGCCGGTCTCTGGGCTGGCGATGAAGCAGACGCCGGGTGCCAAGCCGATCTACACCTCCGCCGACCAGCCCGGACTGATCTACGACGTGCTCTACGTCACGCCACAAAGCCTGTCCGAGCACCGCGCCGACTACGTCAAGCTGATGCACGTCTTCTACCGGACGCTCGCCTACATCGCCAATCCCAAGACCGAGGCCGACGCGATGAAGATCATGGCCGGGCGCGTGGAGCTCACGCCGGCGGCACTCGAACGGCTCAAGAAGGGAACGCACCTGATCGGTCTCACCGAAGCCAGGCGCACCTTCAAGCAGGGTCAGGGCTTCGACAGCCTCTACGGCTCCTCGCACGTCGCCGACGATTTCAACGTCAAGGTCGGCGTCTACAAGAAGCCGCAGGATGTCGCTGGCGTCATCGATCCGTCGTTGACGGAAAGCTCGCACTGATGAGCGAGGCCGTTCCGTTTCCCGACGGAGCGGCCGCCGGTCGAGCGGCGCCGGCAGCGCGCCGGCGTGCGCGACGCCGCGCCATGCTCGCCGGCAACGCGACGGTCTCCCGGCACCTGTCCGGCCTGCTGATGGTGGGCGCCTTCGTCTGGCCGCTGATGCTCTGGTCGGTCGTGAGCTACGTGCCCTTCGTCTGGCACCCCGACATCCTGATCACCGATCCCGGCGACGTCGACTATTTCCAGCCCGACATGCTGATCGACCGCGTCACCTTCGCGCGCGAACAGGCCGCGATGCGCGCCGCTCACCAGTCGGTTCCGAAAGGCGAGCGCGCCAACCCGGTCTACCTGCCGACACCGCTCGACGTCGCGCGCGCTTTCTTCGCGGCCGTCCGGCCCGGTGCGACCAATGCGGAGGGCGAATGGCTCCCCTCCTCGTTCTGGCACAGCGTGCAGACGATCTTCTGGGGCTTCGTGATCTCGTCCGCGATCGGCGTGCCGCTCGGCATCCTGTGCGGCGCCACCGTCCTTGCCGCCCGGCTGATCGAGCCGTTCGTCGAGTTCTTCCGCTACCTGCCCGCACCCGCCTTCGGCGCGCTCTGCGTCGCCATCCTCGGCATCTACGACGCCCCCAAGATCGCGATCATCGTCATCGGCACCTTCTTCCAGCAGGTGCTGGTGATCGCCAACACCACCCGCAAGCTCGATTTCTCGCTCGTCGAGGCGGCGATGACGCTCGGCACGCGCGGTCTCGGCCTGCTCACCCGCGTCATCATCCCCGGCATCCTGCCCGATCTCTATCGCGACCAGCGCGTGCTGCTCGGCTGGGCCTGGACCTACCTGATCGTGGCCGAACTGATCGGCACCACCTCGGGCATCACCTGGTTCATCACGCTGCAGGCCCGCTATCAGCATTTCGCCAACGTCTACGCCGCGATCGCGATGATCGGGCTGGCCGGCATCGGCACCGACCTCGTGCTTGCCGCGCTGGCCCGGCGTCTGTTCCCCTGGGAGCGCGCCGCCCGTGCTTGATGACGCCATTCCGGCCGCCGTCCGCGCTCGCCTCGACCGGCTCTACGCGCGCGGCGTGCTGCTCGAACTCGATCGCGTCGGGCGGCGATTCCAGGATCGCAAGGGCACCGAGTTCCAGGCGCTGCGCGACGTCACGCTCGACATCCACCGGCGCGAATTCCTCTCCGTGGTCGGACCGTCCGGCTGCGGCAAGTCCACGCTCGCGCGCCTCCTCTCCGGTCTCGACAGCCCGACCTCCGGCGCGATCCGCCTCGAAGGGCACGAGGTCGATGGTCCGGGACGCGAGCGCGGGATGGTGTTCCAGGGCTATACCCTGTTTCCCTGGCTCACCGTCCGGCAGAACGTCATGTTCGGCCTGCGTGGAAGCGGGCGGGATGCCGCCGAGGCGACGGCCGACGAATGGCTCGGCATCGTCGGTCTCGATCATTTCGCCGGCCATTATCCCAGCCAGTTGTCGGGAGGCATGAAGCAGCGCGTCGCCATCGCGCGCGCGCTCGCGACCCACCCGCGCGTGCTGCTGATGGACGAGCCGTTCGCCGCACTCGATCCGGCCACGCGCGAACGCATGCAGTTCCATCTGCTGGAACTCTGGCGTAACGTCGAGATCACCGTCGTCTTCATCACCCACGATCTCGACGAGGCGATCCTGCTGTCGGACCGGATCCTGCTGCTGCGGCCGAACCCCGGCGAGGTCGAAGCCGTCATCGAGGTGCCGCTCGCGCGGCCGCGGGGAGCGGAGACGCGAACGAGCCCCGCTTTCCTGGCAACGCGCCGGCGCCTCGACGCGCTGATCGCGCCCGCGATCGCCGACGACGGCGCGCCGAGGATCAAGGTGCCGCGCATGACCCATGTCAGCGACGATGTCGAGTAGGGAGATGGCGCATTTGAACGACCTCGACGAGGCCTCGCCCGACGAGCACCGCGCACGCTACGCGGCGCTCAAGGCGCGGGCCGCCTCGCGCCTGACGATGCCCGTGCCGTCGGCGCCCGCCGCCGTCCCCGAACCGTTCATCCTCTGGCGCGAGCACCTGCCGCCGGGCGCCTACGCCTCGCTCGGCATCGCCCGGTTCCGAAGCCTGCGGCTGATCGACCATGCGGGCACCGCGTCCGTATCGTTCATGGCGTGGAACGCCGACGACACCAGCGAGCGCTACAATTCGGGCGACACCGTCAAGCTGCAATGGACGTCGCGCCTGGGCGCCGGACGGCTGCTGTTCTCCGACATGGGCCGCGTGATCGCGTCCATCGCCGCCGACACCGCAAGCGGCCACGACGCGTTGATCGGCGGCAGCACGCGCACGACCGCCGCCCGCCTCGGTCGTGCCGGACGCAACGCGCGCGACAATCTCGTGCTGGCGGCCAGCAAGCTCGGCCTGCGGATCGCCGACGTGCCAACCCCGATCGCCTTCTTCGCCGACCTGCGCACCGACGATGCGGGCCGTTTCGTGTGGGCCGGCAAGCCCGAGCCTGGACGCCTCGTCGAGCTGCGTGCCGAGATGAACCTTCTCGTCGCGATCTCCAACACCGCTCATCCGCTCGATCCGGACCAGCATGGCGGCACGGTCGAGGCGATCGTCTGGCGCTCACCGCCGCCCGCACCCGACGATCCGGCGCGCAACGGCGGCGAGGAGGCGCTACGCGGCTTCGAGAACACCGATCGCAACTTCGAGGACGCGCCGCTGTGAGCCCGATCCTGGACATCGTGGTGCCGGCGCGCGCGCCGTTCTCCGCGATCGTGCCTCGCGGCGGGCATGTCCGCATCATCGATCTCGAGGGCCGGCAGGCGGTCGACGCGCTGTTCTACAATGCGCACAACCACAAGGAACGCTACAGCGCCGCCGAGACGCTGGCCGCCCAGGGCTCGGCCTACGTCACGCTCGGCACCGTGCTGCATTCCTCCGACGGCAATGCGCTCGCGACGATCGTCGAGGACACCGCCGGCAATCATGACACGTCGGCCGGCGCCTGCTCGTGCGAGGCGAACACCGTCCGCTTCGGCCACCACACGCGCTTCATGCATGCCTGCCGCGAGAACTTCATCCTCGAGCTCGCGCGCCACGGCATGGACCGCCGCGACATCACCGGCAACGTGAATTTCTTCATGAACGTGCCGATCCAACCGAGCGGCGAACTCGCCATCGTCGACGGGCGGTCCAAGCCAGGCGATCACGTCACGCTTCGCTGCGAGATGGACCTGCTCGTCGTGCTGTCGAACTGCCCGCAGGTGAACAATCCCTGCAACGGCTTCAACCCGACGCCGATCCGCGTGATCGTCACCGCCTGATGTTCGAGCGCGTGCTCGTCGCCAATCGCGGCGAGGTCGCGGGCCGCATCATCCGCACGCTGCGTCGCCTCGGGATCGTCTCGATCGCGGTCGCAAGCGAGGCCGACCGCTTCACCCCGCCCGTGCTTGCCGCCGACGTCGTCGCACGCATCGGCGAGTCGCCCGCTTTTGCCTCCTATCTCGACATCGACGCCATCCTCGCCGCCTGCCGCGACACCGGCGCGCAGGCCGTCCATCCCGGCTACGGGTTTCTGTCCGAACGGCCCGACTTCGCCGAACGCCTCACGGCGGAGGGAATATGCTTCATCGGCCCGCGCCCCGCGCATCTGCGCGCGTTCGGGCTCAAGCACACCGCGCGCGCTCTCGCCGCGTCGGCCGGCCTGCCGATGCTGCCCGGCAGCGGGCTGATCGAGAACGGGACCGACGCGATCGGGAGTGCGAGCGAGATCGGCTATCCGGTGATGCTGAAAAGCACCGCGGGCGGCGGCGGCATCGGCATGCAGCTCTGCCGCGACGAGGCCGAACTCGCGGCGACGTTCGACGCCGTCCGGCGCGCGGCCGGCGCCTCGTTCGGCGACGCGCGCGCCTATCTCGAGAAGTTCGTCGCGCGCGCGCGCCATGTCGAGGTGCAGATCTTCGGCGACGGGCGCGGCCACGTCGTGACGCTCGGCGAGCGCGACTGCTCCCTGCAGCGCCGGCACCAGAAGGTCATCGAGGAAACCCCGGCTGCGGGTCTGTCCGACGCAACGCGGACCGCGCTGCACGACGCGGCGGGGGCTCTCGGACGATCGGTCTCCTATGCGTCGGCCGGGACGGTCGAATTCATCCTCGACACCGACAGCGGCGCCTTCTTCTTCCTCGAGGTCAACACCCGCCTGCAGGTCGAGCACGGCGTGACCGAGGCGACCCACGGCGTCGATCTCGTCGAATGGATGGTTCGCGAGGCCGCGGGCGAACTGGTCCTGCCGCCGCAATCCGATCTCATCGCGGAGGGGCACGCGATCGAGGCGCGAATCTATGCCGAGAATCCGGCGGCCGGCTTCCGGCCGAGCACCGGAATCGTGACCGAACTGCGCTTTCCGCACGACGTCCGCGTCGACAGCTGGATCGAGGCGGGCACCGAGATCACCGCCCACTACGACCCGCTGCTCGCCAAGCTCATCGTGACGGGCGACACGCGGCCGAACGCGATCGCCGCACTCCGGATCGCGCTGGCCGGCACCGCGATATCAGGCCTCGAGACGAATGTCGGCTATCTTCGGGCGGTGCTGGACAGCGATGCGTTCGCAAGCGGCGCGATGACCACCGCGACCCTCGACGCCTTCACCTATCGCCCGCGCGCGATCGAAATCCTGTCGCCCGGCACCCAGACCAGCGTCCAGGATTGGCCCGGGCGGCTCGGCCACTGGTCGGTCGGCGTGCCGCCGAGCGGCCCGATGGACGCCAGCAGCTTCCGGCTCGCCAACCGCCTCGTCGGCAACGACGAGGGCGACGCGGCACTCGAGATCACCCTGTCCGGACCCACGCTGCGTTTCCATTGCGATGCCTTGGCGGCACTGGCCGGCGCGCCGATGACAGCCAGCCTCGACGGCGTCCCGGTGCCGTTCCACCGTCCGGTCGCGATCCGCGCCGGCCAGACGCTCGCGATCGGCGCCACCGCCGGCGCGGGCGCGCGCGCGACGCTCGCCATCCGCGGCGGCATCGACGCGCCGCTCGTGCTGGGCGCGCGGGCGAATTTCGCGCTGGGCGGTTTCGGCGGCCACGCCACGGGCCCGCTCCGCACCGGCGACACGATCCGCCTCCTGCCCGACCATGGAGCTCAGGGCAGCGACGAGCCCGCGCCCGAACCGTTCGGCCATGACTGGTCGCTCGACGTGCTGATCGGCCCGCATCCGGCACCCGACTTCTTCACCGACGGCGACATCCGGACCCTGCTCTCCGCGGCGTGGCAGGTGCACTACAACAGTGCCCGCACCGGCGTCCGGCTGACCGGTCCGAAGCCCGCCTGGGCGCGCCGGGACGGCGGCGAGGCGGGCCTGCATCCGTCCAACATCCACGACAATGCATACGCGATCGGCGCGCTCGACTTCACCGGCGACACGCCGATCATCCTCGGCCCCGACGGTCCGAGCCTCGGCGGCTTCGTCTGCCCCGCGGTCGTCGCGAACGATTCGCTGTGGAAGCTGGGCCAGCTCAGGCCCGGCGACACGGTCAAGTTCAAGCCGCGCGGCGCGCTCGACGACGGGGTGCTGCATCGCGGCGGCGGCGCGGTGCCGGTCGTCTATCGCCGCGCGGGCGACCAGAACCTGCTGGTGGAGTTCGGGCCGCTCCTGCTCGACATCGAGATCAGGCTGCGCGTCCAGCTCGTGCTCGAGCGGCTCGCCGCCGAACGGATCGACGGGATCATCGACCTCACGCCGGGCATACGCAGCCTGCAGATCCATTTCGACCCGGCCATCGTCCCGGCGGGCGCCCTGATCGATACCGTCGAGCAGATCGACCGCGACCTCGGCGGCGCGTCCGGCGCCGAGGTCCCGAGCCGCATCGTGCATCTGCCGCTGTCATGGAACGACAGCCAGGCGCGCCTCGCCATGCGGCGCTACCAGGAGCTGGTGCGCCCGGACGCGCCCTGGTGCCCGTCCAACATCGAATTCATCCGCCGGATCAACGGGCTGCCCGACGAGGACGCGGTCCGCCGGACCGTCCTCGAGGCGTCCTATCTCGTGCTGGGTCTCGGCGACGTCTATCTGGGCGCGCCGGTCGCGACACCCACCGATCCGCGGCACCGGCTGGTCACCACCAAATACAATCCGGCCCGCCCCTGGACGCCGGAAAACGCGGTCGGGATCGGCGGCGCCTATCTCTGCGTCTACGGCATGGAAGGCCCCGGCGGCTACCAGCTGTTCGGCCGCACGCTGCAGGTCTGGAACCGCTGGCGGCGGACGGAGGCGTTCACCGACCACACGCTGCTCCGCCATTTCGACCAGATCCGGTTCCATCCGATCCCCGAGTCGGATCTCGACGAGGCGCGCACCGCCTTTCCGTTCGGCCGGTATCCGATCCGCATCGAGGAGACGCGTTTCTCGGCGGCATCCTACCGGGCGTTCCTCGCCGCCAACGCACCGGACATCGAAGCGGGCCGGGCCTCGCGTGCGGCCGCCTTCGCCGCTGAGCGCGATCGTTGGGCGGCAGCCGGCCTCGATGCCGTCATGCACGACGACACGATCCCCGACCCGCTCGCCGGCGCGTTGCCACCGGGGCATGTGGCGGTCGAGAGTCCGGTGCCCGGGAACGTGTGGAAAGTGCTCAAGGAGACGGGCGATGCGATCGAGGCCGGCGAGACGCTCGCGATCGTGGAGTCGATGAAGATGGAGATGCATGTCCGCTCGACCGTCAGCGGCCGGGTCGCCAGCATCGCCTGCCGCCCCGGCCGCGAGATCGCGGCCGGCGGACGCGTCGGCACCGTCGCCCCATGATCCCGCGCACGCCCGGCCTCGCCGCGCTCGCGCGCGCCTACCGCGACGGATCGCACGATCCGGTCTCGCTCGCCCGCGGGATCATCGCGCGGTGCAACGACGCCGACCCGGCGATCTGGATCGTGCGTGTCCCGGACGAGCAGCTTCTCGCGCGCGCGGCCTCGCTGGCCGCCGATCCGTCGGCGCGCGACCTGCCGCTCTACGGCATCCCGTTCGCGATCAAGGACAACATCGATGCCGCCGGGCTGCCGACGACGGCCGCGTGTCCGACCTACGCCCGCCATCCGAGCGAGGACGCGCCGGTCGTGGCAGCGCTGCTGGCCGCCGGCGCCATGCTGGTCGGCAAGACCAACATGGACCAGTTCGCGACCGGCCTGGTCGGCACGCGCTCGCCGCACGGCGCGCCGCGCTCGGTGTTCTCCGCCGGTCATGTCTCCGGCGGCTCGAGCTCCGGCTCGGCGGTCGCGGTCGCATCGGGTCTGGTTTCGTTCGCGCTCGGCACCGACACCGCCGGATCGGGCCGCGTCCCGGCCGCGTTCAACGGCATCGTCGGCCTCAAGCCCACGCGGGGCCTGGTCTGCATGCGCGGCGTCGTGCCGGCCTGCGCCAGCCTCGATTGCCTGAGCGTCTTCACGCACGACGTGGGCGATGCGGCGGCCGTGATCGCGGTGATGTCGGGCTTCGACGCCGCCGACCCCTGGTCGCGAAAGGCTTCCCCCGCCGGATGGCCGTCCGGCCCGAGGCGGATCGGCATCCTCGCCGAGGCCGACCGCGACTTCGACCATCCCGGTTACGCCCGCCTCTACGAGACCGCGATCGCGCGCGCCGCCGCACTTGGCCACATCATCGTGCCGATCGACTTCGCCCCGTTCCGCGACGCGGGCAGGCTTCTTTATGGCGGCGCGCTGGTCGCCGAACGGACCGCAGCGGTCGGCGACTTCATCGCGTCGCACCCCGACGCGGTCGACCCGACGGTCCGGCGCGTCATCGAGGGCGGGCGGGCGGCGACGGCCGTCGACCTCTTCCGCGACCAGCATCGTCTCGCCGCCCTCGCGCAAGCCGCCGCGGCACAGAGCCGACGCTTCGACCTGATGCTGCTGCCGACCGTCCCCGGCCATCCGACGGTGGCAGCGGTCGCCGCCGATCCGATCGGGACCAATAGCCGCCTCGGCCTCTACACCAACTTCGTCAATCTGCTCGACATGGCGGCGATCGCGATCCCGGCCGGGCTTTGCCTGGACGGGCTTCCGTTCGGCGTCACCCTGGTAGGTCCCGCTTTCTCGGACGCGGCGCTCGCCGGTCTCGCGGCGACATTGACCGAGACCATCCCGGTCGTCGTCGCCGGCGCGCATCTCTCCGGCATGGCGCTCAACCACGAGCTCCTGGCGCTCGGCGGCACGCTGCGCGCGCGGACGCGCACCGCCCCCACCTACGCGCTATACGCCCTTGCCGGCGGCAATCCGCCCAAGCCCGCCCTCGTCCGCCGTGACAGCGGCACCGCGATCGAGGTCGAGGTCTGGGACCTGCCGCAGGCGAGCTTCGGCCGCTTCGTCGCCGGCATCCCGGCACCGCTCGGCATCGGCAAGGTCCTGCTCGAAGACGGCGCATTGCTCCCAGGCTTCATCGCCGAACCCGGCGCCCTCGCGGGCGCGGTCGACATCAGCGCGCATGGCGGATGGCGCGCCTGGCTGGCGCAAGCCGCGCCTAACCCTCCGCCAGCGTCTCCCGGCTCGCCCTGACCCGGTCGACCCGCCGCCCATCCATCCTGGTCACCTCGAACAGCCAGCCCGCGAAGACGATCTTGTCGCCCTCCGCCGGCACCCGCCGCAGCAGCGCCAGCACCAGTCCGGCCAGCGTGTGGTAGCTGCCCGACGCGGGCAGCTCGGGCAGACGCAGGCGGTCCTTCACCTCGTCGACCGGCGTCATCCCGTCGAGGGTGAACTCGTTGGCGATCTCTCCCGAACCGATCTCGCTCCGGTCCGGCTCGACGGCATCGACCACGATCGCCTCCATCACGTCGGCGGCCGAGACCACGCCTTCGAAACTGCCATACTCGTCCAGCACCAGCGCCAGGCCGAGACTGTCGTCGCGGATCCGCTCCAGCGTATCGAGCGCCGAGATCGTGTCCGGCAGCACGATCGGCTTGCGGAGCAGCGCGCCGATCGACAGCTCGCCGCCGCCCAGGATGCAGTCGAGCACGTCCGATCCGTGCAGCACGCCCACCGGGTTGTCGGGACCGCCCTCGCACACCACCAGCCGAGAGTGGCTCGCGCCCCTGATCTTCGCCACGATGTCGGCGCGCGTCGCCGTGCGGTCGATCCAGTCGATCTCGTTGCGCGGCGTCATGATCGCGCGCACCGACTTGTCGGCGAGCCTGAGCAGGCGTTCGATCATGTCGCGTTCGCCGCGCTCGAGCACGCCGACCTTGGTGCCCTCGGCCAGGATCTGGCGGAATTCCTCCTCGGTCACCTGCTCGCGCGCGAGATGGTGCGCGCCGATCAGCCGCAGGACGAGATTGGACGTCCTGTTCAGCACCCAGACCGCCGGCGTCACCACGCGCGACAGCGCCGCCAGCGGGCCGGCAAGGCGTGCCGAGATCAGCTCCGGCCGGCTCAACGCCAGTTGCTTGGGCACCAGCTCGCCCAGCACGAGCATGAGAAAGGTGATCGCGACCACCACGAGCGAGAAGGCAAGTTCATCGGCCACGGGTGCCAGCAGACGCACGCGGGCCAGCAACGGCGCCAGCCTCCCCTCGAGCTGCGCGCCGCCGAAACTGCCCTCCAGCACGCTGACCAGCGTGATCCCGACCTGCACGGTCGGCAGGAACATCTGCGGATCGCCCGAGAACGTTCGTGCCAGCCCCGCGCCCGGTACGCCGCGCTCGACGAGTTCGGCGAGCTTGGCCTGCCGCGCCGAGACCAGCGCCATCTCGCTCATCGCGAACAGCGCGTTGACCAGGATCAGCAGCAGGATGACGAAGCAGGCGACTGCCGTATGCATTCCGAAACCGTAACGCCCTTGCCGCCCTCGGGACCAGGGGCCGTCCTGGAATCGGGTGCCGGGGCTCCGGGGCCGGCCTCGGCCCCCGGGTCTTGCTAGTCCGCCGCGTCGACCGGCACGGCATCGGGACGCCGCACCTCCACCCGAGGCCGCACGCCCTTGCCTGTCCCCGCGGCCGCGATCTCGTCGAGCTTGGCCTGCACGTGGGTGGCGAAGCTGAACTCGGCCGGCCGCTGTCCTTCGAGCGGGATCTCGGGCGCCATGGCCCCCTCGAGCTTAGGACCGCGCAGGGCGACGCCCAGCGTCTTGAGCGGGCTCTTGACCGCGTCCATCACCGCGGTCGACTCGTAGCCGGAGTGCACCATGCAGTCGGCGCACTTCTCGTAGTTGCCGGTGCCGTAGGCGTCCCAGTCGGTCTCTTCCATCAGCGCCTTGAAGCTCGGCGCGTAGCCCTCGCCAAGCAGGTAGCAGGGCCGCTGCCAGCCGAAGACGGTGCGCAGCGGCTTGCCCCACGGCGTGCAGCGATAGGTCTCGTTGCCGGTCAGGAAGCTCAGGAACAGCGGCGACTGGGTGAATTTCCACTTGCTGCCGACGCGCTTGCCGTGACGGAAGATGTCGCGGAACAGCTCCTTGGTCTTCTGCCGGCTCAGGAAGTGCGCCTGGTCGGGCGCACGCTCATAGGCGTAGCCCGGCGATGTCATGATGCCGTCGACACCCATCGCCATCACGTCGTCGAAGAATTTCGCCGTCCGCACCGCGTCCGCGCCGTCGAACAGGGTGCAGTTGATCGAGACCCTGAATCCGAGCGCCTTCGCCTTTCGGATCGCCGCGACCGCCCGGTCGTAGGTGCCGTCCTGGCTGACCGCGTGGTCGTGTGCCTCCCGGTCGCCGTCGAGATGCACGTCGAACGAGAAATACGGGTCGGGCTTGTAGTCCTCGAGCTTCTTCTCGAGCAGCAGCGCATTCGTGCAGAGATAGACGAACTTCTTCCGCTTCAGGATCTCGGCGATGATGGTCGGCATGTCGCGATGGAGCAGCGGCTCGCCGCCGGCGACCGCCACCACCGGCGCGCCGCATTCGTCGACGGCCGACAGGCAATCCTCGATCGACAACCGCTGATTGAGAATCGGGTCCGGATAATCGATCTTGCCGCATCCGTTGCAGGCAAGATTGCAGCGCAGCAGCGGCTCCAGCATCAGGACCAGCGGGTACCGCTTGCGTCCGAGGATGTGCTGCTTGACGACGTAAGCGCCGACCTTGACCACTTGCAACAGAGGAACCGCCACGTCTTACTCCCGCGCCAACCTTCGGCAGGGGCGGCGATCACGCACACGACGTGACCGATCGCTCGCCTTCTGCGAACCCGGTATATCGGATGAATCGAACTCATAGTTTACACCGGCCGGTCGCCGATGCATCGCCACAGGTCGCTTCTGTGGCGCGAATACCACAGTTTGCCGCCCGTCATATGGTCGAAGCCGTGCGAGCGGCCTATGTTCCGCAACATAACGAGATATTTCACAGCGGTCTCGGCAGCGAAGTGGCGCGACACCGCGCTTGAGCGATAGAGCCACAGCCGGGACGCAGCAGTGCCGATCGGCGGACAGGGGACGGAACGCTTCGATGGACACACCCAACACGCCTCCGACCGGAACAGGTCGAGTGTCGACCCCGACACTGGACCGTGTGATGTATCCGTCGGACCTGCGGAACTTCTCGACCGACCAGTTGCGTCTGGTGGCGGACGAGTTGCGGGCCGAGACGGTGGACGCGGTGTCGGTCAGCGGCGGCCATCTGGGCGCCTCGCTCGGTGTGGTCGAACTCACCGTCGCCCTGCACGCGGTGTTCGACACCCCCGAGGACCGGCTGATCTGGGACGTCGGCCACCAGGCCTATCCGCACAAGATCCTCACCGGCCGGCGCGACCGCATCCGCACCCTGCGCCAGGGCGGCGGCCTGTCCGGCTTCACCCGGCGCGCCGAAAGCCCCTACGATCCGTTCGGCGCCGCCCACTCCTCGACCTCGATCTCGGCCGGCTACGGCATGGCGGCGGCCGCCGACCTCAAGGGCGAGACCGACCGTCACGTCATCGCGGTGATCGGCGACGGCGCGATCTCCGCCGGCATGGCCTACGAGGCGATGAACAACGCCGGCGCCCGCCATGACGGCCGCCATCGCGGCCGCATGCTGGTCATCCTCAACGACAACGAGATGTCGATCTCCTCGCCCGTCGGCGCGATGAGCGCCTACCTCACCCGCCTGCTCTCCTCGCGCTCCTATCTCTCGCTGCGCGAACTCGGCCTCAAGCTCGCCAAGCGCTTCCCCGGCCAGATCGAGCGCACCGCCAAGCGCGCCGAGGAATATGCCCGCGGCATGCTCGCCGGCGGCGGCACCCTGTTCGAGGAGCTCGGCTTCTACTACGTGGGCCCGATCGACGGCCATAATCTCGACCATCTGCTGCCCGTGCTGCGCAACCTGCGCGAGGCCGAGGAGCGCGGCCCGGTGCTGCTGCACGTCATCACCCAGAAGGGCCGCGGCTACGCGCCCGCCGAGGCCGCCGCCGACAAGCTGCATGCCGTCACGCCCAAGTTCAACATCGTCACCGGCGAGCAGGTCAAAGCCCCCAAGGGACCGCCCTCGTATACCGGCGTGTTCGCGCAAAGCCTGATCACCGCCGCCGAGGCCGACCCGCGCATCGTGGCGATCACGGCGGCGATGCCGACCGGCACCGGCCTCGACAAGTTCGCCCAGCGCTTCCCGGAGCGGTTCTTCGACGTCGGCATCGCCGAGCAGCACGCGGTGACCTTCGCCGCCGGCCTGGCGACCGAAGGGATGCGGCCGTTCTGCGCGATCTACTCGACCTTCCTGCAGCGCGCCTACGACCAGGTGGTGCACGACGTCGCCATCCAGGGGCTGCCGGTGCGCTTCGCGATCGACCGCGCCGGGCTGGTCGGCGCCGACGGGGCGACGCATGCCGGGTCGTTCGACCTGAACTACCTGCTGCCGCTGCCGGGGATGGTGGTGATGGCGCCGTCCGACGAGGCGGAGCTGATGCACATGGTCGCCACCCAGGCGGCGCATGATGCGGGCCCGTCGGCGGTGCGCTATCCGCGCGGCAACGGCACCGGCGTGGCGCTGCCCGCCAAGGGCGAGATCCTGCCGATCGGGCGGGGACGCATCATGCGGGAGGGCCGGCCGGCCGGCGGACGCTGTCCGGTGGCGATCCTGTCGCTCGGCACGCGGCTCGCCGACGCGCTGGCCGCCGCCGACGAACTCGCCGCCCGCGGGCTCGCCGCCACCGTCGCCGACGCCCGCTTCGCCAAGCCGCTCGACCGCGCGCTGATCACCGCGCTGGCGCGCCAGCACGACGTGCTGGTCACCGTCGAGGAGGGTGCGGCCGGCGGCTTCGGGGCGGCGGTGATGCACCTGCTCGCCACCGACGGCCTGCTCGACCATGTCAGGATCAGGCCGCTCACCCTGCCCGATCGGTTCATCGAGCACGACACCTACCCAAACCAGATCAGGGACGCAGGACTCGCAGCCACAAACATCGCCGCAGCCGCCATCGGAGCACTCGAAAGCGAGGCCGAAGCGCGATCATTCGTCACGCCGATCGGAGCGCGCCGTCCATGATCCGGCGCGCCGCCCTTTCGGCAACGCTGGCTTTCGCGCCCGCCGCTGTCGGGGCGCCGTCGGCGGCCAGCGCTCCGATCGCGCTGCTCCAGCAGGCCCTCGCGCACAACGAGAGCGCCGGCGGCAGCTTCAGCGCGAAATCGACCGTCCTCGGACCGGTGATCGACAAGGCATTCAACCTCCAGGCGATCCTGCGCGCCGCCGTCGGCCTGAGCTACGCGAGCATCCCGCCCGACAAGCAGGCCCAACTGCTCACGGTCTTCCGCCAGTTCACCATCGCGAGCTACGTCTCGAATTTCTCCGGCAGCGGCGATCGCTTCGCGATCTCGCCGCAGTCCCGCCAGGCCGGGACGGACACCATCGTCCAGACGTCGATCACGTCGTCGTCGGGCAGTGCGACGCGGGTCGACTACGTCATGCGGTCCGGCCCGTCCGGCTATCAGGCCGTCGACGTCCTTCTCGACGGCACGATCAGCCGTGTCGCGGTCGAGCGCTCGGATTTCAGATCGGTGCTGCAGGGCGGCGGCGCCGACGGGCTGATCAAGAGCCTGTCGCGGAAAGTATCGACCTTGTCCGACGGCCAGCTTCAACCCTGACGCCTGCGATGAGCCCAGTCAGCCCGACCTTGATCGTATCCCTGGTCGCGACCGCCATGGCGGTCGCCGGCAGCGTCCAGGCATGCGCCGCGGCGCGGCTGGTGCGTCAATTTTCTCATCAGACCACGGCCGATCCGGCCGCCACCGCCTCGCCGCCGGCCACGCTGCTCAAGCCCCTGCACGGCGACGAGCCCATGCTCGAGGAGGCGCTCGCCACCTTCTTCGCCCAGGACTACCCGGGCCTGCAGATCGTCTTCGGCGTGCAGCGCAGCGATGACGCGGCGATCCGCGTCGTCGAGCGGCTGCGTGCGCGCTTCCCGGAGGTCGACGCCACGCTGGTCATCGACAGCACCCGGCACGGGCCGAACCGCAAGGTCGACAACCTGATCAACATGCGGCCGTTCGCGAAACACGCGCTGCTGGTGATCTCGGACGCCGACATCCACGCCGACCCCGGCATGATCCGCTCGGTGCTGGCACCGCTGCGCGATCCGTCGATCGGCCTGGCGACCACCCTCTATACCGGCCTGCCGGCCTCGCGCCGGCTCACCCGCCTGCTCGGCGCCGCCCAGATCAACCAGGCCTTCCTGCCCGGCGCCCTGCTCGGCCGCGCGATGGGCCGCGAGGATTGTCTCGGCGCGGTGATGGCGCTCTCGGCGGGCACGCTCGACGCAATCGGCGGGTTTCCGGCGCTTTCCCCCCACCTCGCCGACGACGCGGTGCTCGGACGCAAGGTGCGCGGGCTGGGCCTGCACGTCGCCCTCGCCCGCAGCGTTCCCGCGACCAGTGTGATCGAGAACAACTTCGCCGAGCTCTTCTCGCACGAATTGCGCTGGGGCCGGACCGTCCGCAGCCAGGCCCCCGTCGGCTATCCGATGTCCATCGTCCAGGCACCGATCGCCTGGGCCCTGCTCGCCGCGATCGCAAGCGGCCTCTCCGCCGTCTCGCTCGGTCTGTTGGCCGCCGTCTGGACACTGCGCCATTTGCTCGGCAGCGACACGGAGCGCCGCCTGTGCGGCCGCAGCTTGACGCCCTTCTGGGTCGCGCCGCTTCGTGATCTCCTTTCGGTGGCCGTGATCGTCATCAGCCACGCCAGCGGCCGCGTCGCCTGGCGGGGGCAACGGCTTCACATATCGGCCAAACGAAACATGCGCGCCGAGGCATTGCCGCCCCAATCGCTGGCGCCAAAATCGCTGGCCATGGAACGATCGCTTTGGCGATCGGCCAACTGAGGACAATATCGATGATGAAGACCCTGTTCCTGCAGCCGCCGTCCTTCGACGGGTTCGATGGCGGCGCGGGCTCCCGCTACCAGGCCAAGCGGGAGATCAAGTCGTTCTGGTTCCCGACCTGGCTCGCGCAGCCGGCCGCCCTCATCCCGGACAGCCGTCTGATCGACGCGCCGCCCGCCAGGATCGGCATGGACCACGTGATCGACGCCGCGCGCGACAGCGACCTCGTCGTCATCCACACCTCCACGCCTTCCTTCCAGAAGGACGCCGAGGTGGCGCGCAAGCTCCGCGATGCCAAGCCGTCGCTCAAGATCGGCTTCATCGGCGCCAAGGTGGCCGTGCAGCCGAACGAAAGCCTCAGGGGCGCGCCGGCCGTCGATTTCGTCGCGCGCAACGAGTTCGATTTCACCATCAAGGAAGTCGCCGAGGGACGCTCCTTCGCCGACATCGACGGCATCACCTACCGCAATGACGACGGCACGCTCACCGCCAACCGCGAGCGCGCCATCCTCGAGGACATGGACCAGCTCCCGTTCGTCTCGGAGGTCTACAAGAAGAATCTGCGGATCGAGGATTACTTCATCGGCTACCTGCAGCACCCCTACGTCTCGATCTACACCGGCCGCGGCTGCAAATCCCGCTGCACCTTCTGCCTCTGGCCGCAGACCGTCGGCGGCCACCGCTACCGCACCCGCTCGCCGGCCCACGTCGCCCAGGAGATCGCCTACATCCGATCGGCGTTCCCGCAGACGCGCGAGATCTTCTTCGACGACGACACCTTCACCGACGACCTGCCGCGCGCCGAAGCCATCGCGCGCGAGCTCGGCCGCATGGGCGTCACCTGGTCCTGCAACGCCAAGGCCAATGTGCCGCGCGAGACGCTCCGTGTCCTCAAGGACAACGGCCTGCGCCTGCTGCTCGTCGGCTACGAAAGCGGCAATCAGCAGATCCTGCACAACATCAAGAAGGGCATGCGCATCGACGTCGCCCGTGAGTTCACCCGCAACTGCCACGAGCTCGGCATCAAGATCCACGGCACCTTCATCCTCGGCCTGCCGGGCGAGACCACCGAGACGATCCGCGAGACCATCCGGTTCGCGACCGAGATCAACCCGCACACGCTGCAAGTCTCGCTCGCGGCGCCCTATCCCGGCACCTTCCTCCATCAGCAGGCGGTCGAAAACGGCTGGTTCGACGAGACCAACGCCGAGCTGATCGACGAGCACGGCGTGCAGATCGCGCCGCTGCAATATCCCCATCTGTCGCACACCGAAATCCACGACAGCGTCGAGACCTTCTATCGCAAGTTCTATTTCCGGGCGCCCAAGATCGCCTCGATCGTGGGCGAGATGGTCACCTCGCCGCAGATGATGAAGCGGCGCCTGCGCGAGGGCGTGGAGTTCTTCCAGTTCCTCAAGGAACGTCGCGCGGCCTAAGCAAGGGTGGGGCTCCGCCCCACGCCCCGCTGGGGCCAGCGGCCCCAGACCCGCGTCATCATCAGCGCTGACGATTTCGGGCTGACTGAGGCGGTCAATGAAGGCGTCGAGAGAGCCTACCAAGAGGGCATCCTGTCGACCGCCAGCCTGATGGTCGCCGGCCCTGCCGCCGACGACGCGGTGCGGCGCGCCAGACGCAACCCGGGCCTTCGCATCGGACTTCATCTCGTTGTCGTCGAAGGGCCCGCGGCCCGGCCGGCTGCCGACATCCCGCATCTCGTCGATCGATCGGGGTGGTTCGGTTCCGACCAGGCCGCGCGCGGATACCGGTATTTCTTCGATCCGCGCGCGCGGCACGAGCTCGCCTCCGAGATCGCGGCGCAGTTCCAATCCTTTGCCGCCACCGGTCTCGCCCTCGACCACGCCAATGCCCACAAGCACATGCACCTGCACCCGACGATCGGACGCATGCTGATCGATGTCGGCCGCAGACACGGACTGCGCGCGGTCCGTGTCCCGGCGGAGCCCGCCTCACCCCTTCGCGCCTGCGGCAACAGGCCGACGTTCGGTGCCGCGGCGCTGCGCCTCTGGACGCGGCAGTTGCGCGCGCGGGTCGCGCGCGCGGGCATGATCACCACCGATCATTGCTTCGGGCTGGCCTGGAGCGGGGGGATGTCGACTGCCCTGGTGTCACGTCTCGTCGAGCGGCTCCCGCCAGGCACTGCCGAGATCTATTTCCATCCGGCTTCAAGGCGCGACGCGCTGCTGGATCGTCTGATGCCGCACTACGACCATGAGGGCGAGCTCGCCGCACTTCTCGATCCGTCGCTCGCCGGGCGCATCGCTCCGATCGCAACCGACTGGTCTAGATTGGAGGCCGGCGGCCCCTGACCTTCACGCCGCCGCACGCCCCTCGCCGATCCCCTTCGCCACGAAATGATGAAACGGCCTCCAGTCGCTCGCGGCGACGTCGGGGTGCGCACGGCGGTAGCCGCTCGCCTTGAAGCGCACAGGGCGCGCGCCAGGGGCGGTCCTGATCCAGACCGCGTCATCCGCGCCACCCCGGGGCGTGGCGACGGGCGAGCCGAGCCGGGTGTCATGAACACCCAGTGCTTCGAGGACTTTCCCCAGGCCCTGGAAGATCAGGCGAGGTCCGTCGCCGGCGGCGTCGCCGGCATCGAAGCGCAGGCAGGCGAGCGTCGTCTGCCGCCAATCCTCGGACGGGGGCAGCGCCATGTCGGCCGACGGGCCGATCGAGGCGGCCACCGCCGACGGCACGATCCCGAACGTGGCCGGCATGACCGAGAACTCGCCCGGTCCGGTGCCACCCAGCCCCGGCGCAAGACGCAGCATCATGCCCGATCCGCGCATCTCATCCAGTTCGTGTTCGATCCGGCCGCGGCGGCAAGACAATCCGTCGTCGGTGTAGGCCACCAGGAATTCGCCGCAGGTCAGCGGCAGTGCCACGTCGTATCGGTGCCCGCTTGCCTGCAGCGTCCGCAACAGGGTTCGCCACGGCCTGTCCGTCGGCGAGGGCGCCCGTATGTCTCGATGGATGTCCGCACCCGCCCGTTCGGCGCGATCGAGCAGGATTGCGGTCGACGGATCGTCCGATCCGTTGTCGCAGACCGTCAAGTTCTCGAACCCGAACAGATGGCCGTGATAGCGGAGCCAGGCGTCCAGCAGGATCGTCTCGTTTCGCTGCATCATCAGGCACCGTGCTCGAACCACGCTTCCCGCTCCTCGCCGACTGGACGGATGCGTTCATGGCATGCGACGAGAACGCGCCAAAGCCCGGAGACACCTCATTGCGGCGACCGCCCCTGCTGCTCCTCGCGGCCCTGCCGCTTCTCGCCGCCGCCGGCGAGCGGCCGGTGCACCAGTTCGATGCCATCGGCCTCTCCCCGGACGGAACACGCATTGCCTCGATCGAGAGCGACGATGTACCGCGCGACGGCGACGCACCCGTCGAGCGCTTGCTGATCCGTGATCTCGATGGAAACGCCCACGACGTCACGCCGAGCTGCGCGCGCGCGCCCGGTTGCCTTCCATCCTCGCCGACCTGGAACGAAGCCGGCACGACGCTGGATTTTCTCGTCGAGCAGCCGTCCGGCCGATCGACGATCGAGACCGTGGGCCGTGACGGCGGCCGGGCGCGAATCGTGGTCGATTTCGACGGACCGCTCGACTCGCTCCGGTTCGGCCCAAGCGACCGGCTCGCCGTGCTCGCGACCGCGCACGCCCACAAGCGCATCGGCGCCACCCAGGCCGCCGCGCGGATGGCAGGCGAGATCGGGACCGTCCTCGACGAGCAGCGAATCGCGATCGTCGATCGCGCGGCACTTCGTTTCGTTTCGCCGCCGGCCCTGTATGTCTATGAATATGCCTGGCGACCGAAAGGAGGCTTTGTGGGCACGGCTGCCGCCGGCAACGGCGACAGCAACTGGTGGATCGCCAGGCTCTACGCGTTCGACGAAGGATCGGCGCGGATCCTGTTCGCGCCCGGACCACGCGAGCAACTCGCCGATCCCGTCGTTTCGCCCGATGGGCGCACGGTCGACTTCATCGGCGGCTGGATGAGCGATTTCGGCTCCACCGGCGGAGACGCCTACGCGCTCGCTCTCGACAAGCCGGGCACGGCGCCGGTGGACCTGACCGGTGGCGCGCGTGCGAGCACGACCGCGCTCGACTGGCACTGCCGCGATGGCCTGACCGCGATCTCGATTGCCGGTTCGCGAACGACAATCTCCTCCCTCGATGGCCCGGCACCGCATGATCTGTGGTCCGGCGAGGACGCGATCGGCGCCGACCGCTGGAACGCGGGCCTCGCCTGCAATGGAGGCCGTTCGGCCGCCATCGTCCAAAGCTTCACCCGTCCGCCCGACATCGTGGCGGGCCCGATCGGAGCGTGGCGGCCCGTGACCCAAGCCAATCGCGGCCTCGCCGCCCCCGGCACCGCGCGTTCCGTCGAATGGACCGACGACGGGCTGGCCATCCAGGGCTGGCTGCTGCTGCCCCAAGGCGACCCGGCCGCGCGCCGGCCGATGATCGTCGACGTGCATGGCGGCCCGCAGGCGGCCGCCACGCCCGAATTTCCCGGCCGCGGCATGGTCCGTGACCTGCTCGCGGCCGGCTACGATGTCTTCATGCCGAACTATCGCGGCAGCTTCGGCCAGGGCGAGCGATTCGCCGCCGCCAGCATCGGCGACCTCGGCGGCGGCGACTGGCGCGACGTCCTCACCGGCGTCGATGCGGCCGAACGCGCGGCCCCGATCGACGACCATCGCCTCGGCATCGAGGGCGGCAGCTACGGCGGCTACATGACGATGTGGGCGGTGACGCAAACCCATCGTTTCCGCGCTGGGGCCGCCGACGCTGGCGTGTCCGACTGGCTTTCGATCGAGGGCGAGGCGCCGCAGGCGGGCTCCGACGCGGTCTCGTTCGGCGGCTCGGTCTACGACAACATCGAGCCCTATCTCCGGGCGTCGCCGATCACCCATATGCGCGGGGTGGTGACACCGGTGCTTGTCACAGTCGGCGACCGCGACGTCGAATGCCCGATGCCGCAAAGCCAGGAGTTCTACACCGCCCTCTCGGCACTCGGCGTGCCGGCGAGCTTCGTCGTCTACAAGGACGAGGGCCACGCGATCGTCAAGGAAGCCAACCGCGCCGACCTGCGCCGCCGTACGATTGCATGGTTCCAAAAGTGGCTCGGTGAGAAGTCTTGGGGCGCTGCCCCAATCCCCGCTGGGGCCAGCGGCCCCAGACCCGCGCATGATTAAGTTATTGGCGGTCCAGGGGTCCTGCCCCTGGTGGGCGCGGGGCACTCGCCTTGCGCGATGGACTGACCGGCTCCTAGCCCCGAGCGGCCCATGCGACGATCGCCGAACCGACCTCGCGCAGGACGCCTTCCTGCACGGCCAGATCCATGCCCGGCGCCTCGTGATAGGCCGCCATGACCAGCGGCGCGCCACGCGATCGCCGCACCACCGCGTAGTCGTTGCATACGCCGTCATCGGTGCCGGTGCGGTCGCCTGCTGTCCAGCCGGCCGGGAATGCGGCGCGCAATCGCGCGCGTCCGGTCATCGTCGCCGCCATCCATCGCGTGCACAGCGCGCGTGATCCCGGCTTGAGCGCCTCGCCGAGCGAGATCGTCCGAGCCAGCCCGGCGATCGCTCGCGGCGTCGTCGTGTCCTTCATGCCTGACCAGCCGCCCACCGGCTCGGTGCGGTCGAACCGCGTCACCGCATCGCCGAGGCCGCGCACGTACGCGGTCAGCAGGGCGGGGCCGCCGACGCGCGCCAGCAGCAGATTGGCGGCGGTGTTGTCGCTCCGCTCCAGGATCGCCTTGCAAAGATCGCCTACCGTCATCCCGCCCGCCGCCGCGCGCGGGCTCGTCACCGGCGATACGGCAACCAGATCCCTCGCTGAGTAGGGCACAAGAGTCCCGAGATCGTCCCGGCCGGCATCCACGCGTGACAGCACCATCGCCGCGAGCGGATGACAGCACCATCGCCGCGAGCGGCCCCTTGAACGTGCTCGCTAGCAGGAAGCGTTCGTCGGCCCGGTGGGCGAGCGTACGGCCGGTTCCGGTGTCGAGCACGAACACGCCGAGGCGGCCGCCGCTCGATCGCTCGATCATCGCGACCCTGTCCTCGGTCACGGCGCGGGCGGCGGGAACGCCCGCCGCGATCAAGGCCGGCACGCCGATGGTCAGGCCGCGCCGTGTCAGGGCACGCGATATCTGCTTGTTCATGAGACCTCCTTGTGGCGTCTCGACGTTCGCCGCTTGACGCGCTCGTCACAAACGAAATTGAGTTTGGTCGCTCACGAGGATTTCTCATGGCTGGAACCGCCGTCCCGCTCAACGCGCTCCGCGCCTTCGCCGCCGCCGCCCGGCATCTCTCGTTCACCCGCGCGGCCGCCGAGCTGTGCGTCACCCAGGCCGCCGTCAGCCATCAGATCCGCGGCCTGGAGGCGCGTCTCGGCGTCGCCCTGTTCAGGCGTTCGAGCCGGCATCTGATGCTGACCGACGAAGGCGGGGCTCTCGCGCCGACGCTCGTCGACGCCTTGGATGCGATCGACCGCCTGCTCGCGCAGTTCGAGGCGGGCGGTCTGAAGCAGGTCCTCACGGTGGGCGCCGTCGGCACATTCGTGGTGGGCGCCCTGCTCGAGCGGCTGCCATTGTTCCGGGCCTCGCATCCGCTCGTCGACCTCCGGCTCCTGACCCACAACAACAAGGTCGACCTGGTGGCCGAAGGGCTCGATTACGCGATCCGCTACGGCGACGGGGCGTGGCACGGCATCCATTCCGAGGTGATCTGCGCGGCGCCGCTCTCGCCCCTCTGCACCCCGGAACTCGCGAGCCGGCTTCGGGAACCGCGCGATCTCCTTCTCGTCCCGCTGCTGCGTTCGTATCGTCCCCAGGACTGGTCGGCGTGGTTCAAGGCAGCCGGCCTCGAACCCGCCAATCCGCGCGGGCCGCTGTTCGACAGTTCGCTGATCATGGTGCAGGCGGCGCTGCGTGGGGAGGGTGTGGCACTCGCACCGCCGATGCTGTTCGCGCGCGAGCTCGGCAGCGGAACGCTGGTAAAGCCTTTCGCGATCGAAGCGAATGCCGGGAGCTACTGGCTGAGCCGCCTGAAGTCGCGCGAGCCCACGCCGGCGATGCTGGCGTTCCGGTCGTGGATCATCGACGACGCGTGATGCTCGCGTCGTGCCGCTGGCGCGCGATTGACGCGGCGCGAGCCTGAACCCTAGCGAGCAGCCCGGGACCGCGCTACGACTTCCTCCGATTTCTGAAACGAATGTCCCGGCGTCGGGCGGCCGACATTGGCGGTCCAGTCGCAGTCAGTAATCGGTCTCGCTTGTTGCCACAACACATCTTGTGAGCACAATCAAACGTTACAATGATTTAGGTCCTTAAGCTCGACAGAATCCGAAGCTCGGCGCAGAATTACATTGCAACTTCGCAATGGGTTGTGATGATTCGTAGGGTGTTGACGTCCGAATTAAGGTCCCGAACAGATGAGCATAGCAGCAGCTCAGGTCGACCTCTCCCTTCTGCGGCCGGTGTCTCCTCAGGGTGAAGTCGCGACCAACTGGTGTGGGAACGTTGAGGCTATTGAGACCTCTGGGCTGCGCGCACGCCGGCCAGCTGGCGTTCTGCACTCCCTAACTGAGCTTCGCCACCGACTGGTCGACCACCACGACTCATCGCTCTCAGGTGAGGAAATAATCCATTTATTGCTCGCTACGGTTCTCGACGAACCGACCGCGAAACGGCTCGCTCAGGTCTGCATTCAACGTTTTGGCTCCATTGGCGCCCTTTTCGCTGCTAGGGACGACCATCTCAACTCTGCCTTCGAGGGCGAAATCGAACCAGTTACACTCATCCGATGCGTCCGCCGCGTTCTCCAGGAGCTTTTGCGTGAACCCCTTGAACAGCGGCCCATACTGAATGACCTCCAAAAACTATACGATTATCTTCGACTCACGCTAGCCAATGAGACCCATGAGGTTGTCCGGCTTTTATTTCTTAACGGGCGCAATGCCCTTCTGAAGGATGAACTTCACGCGCGCGGTACAATCAATCACACGCCGGTCTATCCACGCGAGATCGTCAAACGCGTCATTGAAGTCAACGCAAGCGCTCTCATCATCGCACACAATCATCCCAGCGGGGATCCCTCGCCGTCAAAGGAAGATATAGCCATGACGGCGTTGCTCAAACGGGTCCTGATGGACATCGGTGTAACGCTGCACGACCACGTGGTCGTAGGCCAGTTCAAGTGCGAGAGCATGCGAGCTCTCAGTCTGATTTAGAGAAGACCAGATGTCGACCGAAAGGAAGCTCGACTCCAAGCTGGTCCCATTGGCCCCTGCTGCCTCCGCCTCCAATTTCGACCTCTTGACTCTAGCGCAACAGATGGTGATCGCGGCGGCGGGAACGCAGACGAGGGAAACCCACGCTTCCGACCACGTCTACCATGCCCCACCCGAGCCCGACCTGCGCGACATCAACAAGGTCGAGGATGATGCGCCAGATCACACCGGACAGCTGTCAACCGGCACGGACAGCCGCCCCGCCAACGGATCTGTCGACATCCAGCGGGCGGCTCCAGTCGGCGAAACGGTGTCATCCAGCAATTTCGCCCACGAATTCCTCACCAATCCCGTAACGATGGCGAACTTACTCACGGCTATGGACACACTCCCCTCGTCCTGGTCGATGCGAAGCGCGGCCGCGGCCGGGCAAATCAGCTTACAGCTTCTCAGTGGCTCGACCCTTTCTGCGGCGCTGGCATACGATGCCGTCGAAAGCTCTCTGGTATCCGGAGCACTAAGCACGCTCGTCGCGGCTCAGCCGAGCGGCCAGACCAGCGCGGGAACCATTACTGCAGTCAGCACGGCAACCAATGACGTTTCGACCTCTGCCGCGGCGACGTCCTACTCTGCGATGCCCCAGCATTTCACCGACCTCTCGGACGCCGCGAACGCCAATACGGTCGCCTCGACCTGGTCGTCCACGACAGCGCGAACCACCTCGATGGAACCTGCGCTACCTTTGGAGATCTCGTCCCCGGCCTCCAGCGGAAGTTCGTCGGCGAACATGCCTGTCCCGACGACCTCAACCGGGACAGCCGAGCCAGGCGTACCGGCGTCATCTTGTGAAGCCTCGACGAGCATCTCTGGTCAATCCCCGTCGTTGGCAATCAATGACGGATCGGCGACAACGCCGTCCGGCCAGATTGATCTTGCCAGCACGTCGAGCTTGACCACGTCCTTGTCTGGTAGTTTTGCCGCGGCTGACCCGGGCGCGATGCAGACCAGTGCTGGTGCCGGGACCGCTCAGCCGGCCAATGCCGACACCTCGGAAGGCAATTCAGGCGCGAGCCAGGTCACGACCACCGCTGGTGACGGGACCGGCGCGTCTGCCGTTGCCGGAGCGTCGTCAGCGGCGCCTCAAACGCCGGCCATGGCTGAGGCGGCATCCTCGTCGTCCGAAACCATTACTCAGACCGCTGGCGACTCTAACACTGCGCCAGCAAGTCCCGACACGAGCCATATGAACTCCACGTCCGGCGCGACGGGCGACGGAACGATCAGCTCCTCGAGCAGCGGCAACTCGACCGAGTCAGGCGCCACCGGCGGCGCGACGACAACCTCTTCAGGCGACGGCAGCTCGACTGCTCAGCCAGCAACGACGCCACCTGGCTCACCCGGTAACACCGGCCAAGGTGCCGGCACGACGGGTGCGAATGAACAGACGGCCCAACCCGGATCGCCGCCGACCTCGACGGACACCGCTACGCAAACCGTGGCTGGGGGTGTCAGTCAAGAGCATACGCCCGGCGCCGAACATCCGGGCCAGGCTTCCGGACCGCCAGCAAACACGAGCACGATCGGCACGCTGCCGAGTACGGCCAACACTGATCTGACCACCGATGCGGGGCATGCACCCCGGGTCGTATCCGCCAGCCCGACCGAGACAGACTGGCCGGCTGACAGGAGCAACCAAGCTGCCAACCAGCCGGCGACATCGGAAGCCGCAGGTGTTTGCTCGCTCTCGGCTCAGGGAAGCGACGCTAGTTTGAAGGCTCAGACACTATCCTACAATATGCCCTGTTCGACCAGCTACGGAGATCCGGGGCCGGGTGTTTCCCCGCATTTGGGCCCTCTGCTTCTCCAGCATCTCGCTTCGACAACGCTCGTTCCCACGACTCCTGACCCAGCGCTCGGACTTGAACCGATGTCCTTTGCATCGAGTGCGGGGGTGGGACACATCAACGCGGCCCAGATGCCCGTGCACGACCTCCTCACAGGACACGCCGACGCAGCATCGTCGGCTCATAACAGTAGTTACAATCATTACTTCGATCATCATAGCTGACAGTCGGCCGAGACAATTCTACCTGACTTCAGCTTGTCTTCAGCGAGTGGCTGCCGGTGTCCCGTAACGATCCTTTCCCAGTTGCCCAGGAACCGATTTCACCGGGAGCGCCGCATTCCGGATGCCCCCCCGCATCGTCTGACATGCTTTGGCAGGGATTGCTCGTTGCGACCGCCTTTAGCGGAATACTTACCGTCATGCAGCTCGCCTTGCCGCTCTACAGCATGCAGATTTTCGACCGGGTAATTCCGACCAGCAGCCTGCCCACTCTGACAGCTCTCAGTCTTCTTATGGGAGCCCTGCTTTTCTGCATGGGGCTGCTTGACGGCAGCCGAGCGATCATTCTTGGAAGACTTGCAAGCCGCATTGATCTCGCGCTGCATGGCCGCGCCCTCTCCGTTGCCGTCGAATCGCCGACAGGAACGCTCTTCCTTCGAGACATCGAGACAAGCCGCGTGTTCATCAGCAGCCCGATTGCGGCGGCGCTGCTGGACTTGCCGTGGTCCGTAGCCTTTGTAATCGCCATGTTCCTGCTTCATCCCATCCTGGGTTGGCTTACCATCGCCAGCGGACTTCTTGTCCTTCTTCTTGGCCTTCTCGCCCACTTCGTGACCAGGCACGATCGGTATCTTGCGTCACGGCTCTCGCAAACGACGATGGGTGTGATCGAGACCGCACGCCGGGACCGACACGCTTCCACTGCAATGGGCCTGCAATCCGCATCCTTCCGCAGGACCCTGGAGCTTTGTCTCGAGCGTATAACCACGATCGGCAAGGCATATGAGCGACAATCCTGGATAGATGCCGCTTGCCGAGGCCTGCGAAATATGATGCAGGTCGTCATCCTTGCTTGCGCAGCCGTCCTCACGATGTCGCATGAAGTCGGTGTCGGGACGATCGTCGCGAGTTCGATGCTGTTCGCCAGGGCGATCGCCCCACTTGAGCGGGTCGGCGCTGGCTATCAGGTAATCGCTGGCTTCGCCTCCGCTTGGCGGCGCTTGTCGTCGCTCTCAGCCAAGGCGGGATCAGGCGCCAAACTTGCAATTCACCCAATCAGTGGACAAATAAGTGTCGAGCGTCTTACGTTCGGCTCGCCTGGGCGCCAAAACCCGGTGCTCAGGCAAGTAACGTTCTCTCTTGAGGCGGGCAAGCTGCTCGCGGTCGTCGGCCGCGAAGGTGCCGGCAAATCTACGCTCGCGAAACTCCTCGTCGGCGCGATGCGACCATCCATGGGAGACGTTCGACTAGACGGGTCTAATCTCGCGGATTTCGACCGCGTCGAACTCGGACGGCAGATCGGCTTCTTACCAGAAAATGTCCAGCTCCCGGACTGTTCGGTTGCAGAGGTCATCTCCAGGTATGAACGGATGAATTCGGACGAGGTCGTTCGTGCGGCCAAGCTCGCCGGCGCGCACGCCATGATCCAGCGACTGCCGGACGGCTACCAGACGCGGATTGGCACGGATCCGTATCTGCAGTCTGCAGGTGAACGTCAGCGATTGGCTCTCGCCAGAACGTTCTATCGGGCACCAAAGCTTATCGTTCTCGACGAGCCTACCGCTTTTCTCGACGACAGTGGCGAACGCGACCTGATTGCCGCAGTACACGAACTGAAGTCGAAAGGCTCCACGATCATCGTAATATCCAGGTTCCCGGGCTTCCTGCACAGTGCCGATTATCTGATGATGTTAGATGGCGGTGAGGTGAAGCTCTTTGCTGATCAGTACAATATGCAAGATTTCCTCACACCTCGCTTGGCCGCCTCTCAGGATAGAGCAGATGCACGAGCTCGTTGAGGATCTCGTTCTCTTGAACGCCATCAGTAGCAAGCCGACTTCGCTCCGAATGCCTGCCATGCTCGGTCTGGTCTCGATATTGGCAAGCGTGGGCGGCCTATCGACATGGTCTTGCGTGGCGACGCTCGCATCGGCTGTCATCGTCCCCGGCACTGTCGTCGTCGAAACGGGAAGAAAGTCAATCCAGCATCAGGATGGAGGCGTCATCAAGTCAATCGATGTGATCGAGGGAGAGCACGTAGCTGCCGGCCAGTCTCTCGTAACGCTGGACGGCAACGAGCTGCATATCGCGTCCGACACCCTTCGACGGCTGCTGGCGATGAACACGGCAGAACGATTGCGTCTTGCGGCAGAGCGTTCAGGTTCGGATAAGCTAGATCTTCCTTCAGATGCCGCAGAGCCGGGAGCGGAGCCGTTCCGTGAGATCACGGATGACGAAAGGCGTCTATTCCAGGCAAGGCGGGCATCGCTCGAAAGCAAGATCCATACACTCATCAGTGACGGCGAGGCCGCTACTCAGACGGCCGCAAACATCGACACACAGATCAGACTGCAAAGAACGCGCGTCATCCTTATGCGAGAGGAACTTGAAGAAGACCAGCGATTGCTGAACACACACGACGCCAGCAGACAGCATGTTCTCGAAATAACAAGGTCCCTGGCAGAGCTCGGCGGCGAGACCGAGGAGCTTATTTCGAGAGCGGACGAGGCGAGGCAAAGGGTCAAGCACAATAGGCTTGAAGCACTTCGCACGGCCGCTGCGTTCATGGAAAGCGTCGACACCGATATGCAAGAAGCCAAAAAGGCCCGGCTCGAACTCGTGGAGAAGCTCAACACCGTAAGTGAGCAAATCGCCCGACTTCACATCATCACACCGGTTTCGGGAAGAGTCGTCAATCTTTCAGTTCATACAGTCGGCGGTGTAGTAGCGGCTGGTGTCACATTACTAGAAATAGTGCCCGACCATGATCCACTCCAGGTCGAGGCGGAAATTCGGCCTGAAGATGTCGACAATGTCGTTGCTGGAATGCCGGCCACCATAAGCCTGACCGGTTTTATCGGTCAAAAGCTTCCAAGACTTAATGGGGTTGTCGTCCGGGTGTCCGCCGATCGGGTCGATGACCCCACGAAGGCGATTGCTTTCTTTCGCGTTGGCATCGCCATCCCATTGAGAGCGTTGAGCCTTCTCGGTTCTCACCCGCTCCGCCCTGGTGAGGCGGTGACGGTCATGTTGTGCAATGGCAAGCAGACACCGTTGCAATATCTGCTCTCGCCGGTCCTGAGTTTCTTCTCGAAAGCCATGCACGCGTGATCTGCTTCGAAGCCTCCGGCGTCAACGGCACCGGTTCCGCCGCGCCGCGCCGGGGCATCGCGTCTCCAGGGTCTTTCTCACCACCCATCGATCGTCCTCCATGCCAGGACGCCGCCGCGCCTCCGGCACGTTCCAATCACATTGACGTCGTTCCAACGCGAACCCTAGGCTACCGCAATCCGGCGCAGACCGGCGAATCAAGGGGAGACACGAATGCCGAGGCACGACATGCGATGGCTGGCTCTAGCCACCATCGCTGCAATGTCTTTCACCTCACGCGCCGTCGGCGCCGGCAGCTATACTGTCGGCTACAGCGTGGCCACGCTCGCCAACCCGTTCTTCCAGGGCATGACACGCGGGGTGAAGGACGGGATCGGCAAATACCCGGACCTCAAGCTGATCAACACCAGCGCCAACGGCGATGCCAACACCCAAGCCAACCAGGTCCTCGACCTGATCAACCAGCACGTGGCGGCCCTCATCCTCAATCCGATCAGCGCCGACGCGATCGTCCCCGTCGTCAAGCAGGCCAACAAGCACGGCATCCCCGTCTTCACGCTCGACCGAGGTGCCGGCTGCGGCGACTGCCAGATGAATTTCCTCGAGACCGACAACGAGGCGCTCGGCCGCGAAGGTGCCGACTACATCGCGGAACAACTGAAATCGAGGTACGGCTCGATCAAGGGCAACGTCATCGATCTCGAAGGGCTGCTCGGCACCACGGCCGGCGACGAGCGCGAGCACGGCTTCGCCACCGAGTTCGCCCATCTCGCCAAATCCAATCCCGACCTGAAGCTCGTCGCCCGCCAGGCCGCCGACTTCGACGCCGGCAAGGCGTTCAACATCATGACCCAGCTCCTCGCCGCCAACAGCCAGATCGATGCCGTCTTCAACGGCAACGACGACAACGCGGTCGGCGCGCTGCGCGCGATCAAGCAGGCCAACCGCTTCGCGCCGATCGGGCAGCCCAAGCACATCGTCATCATCGGCATCGACGGCACCGAACAGGCGCTCGGCGCCATGCGCAACGGTCAGATGGACGCAACCATCTCGCAGAATCCGCTTACGATGGCTGCCAAGTCGGTCAGCTACATCGAGCAGTACCTGCACGGCGACAAGAACATTCCTCGCCACCAGTTCTGGCCGCATCTGCTGCTGAGCAAGCAGAACATCGACAGCACGGATGCCAAGTCCTACGGCCTGTGGGGCGACGACGTCACCCGTTGAGCGTCGTCGATGCTTCTGTCCATGACCGGCATCGGCAAGAGCTTCCCGGGCGTCAAGGCGCTGGCCGATGTCGACATCACGCTCGAGCGCGGCGAGGTGCTCGGCATCGTGGGCGAGAACGGCGCCGGCAAGTCGACGCTGATGAAGGTGCTCGCCGGCGTCATCCGGCCCGACGAGGGCGAGATCCGCATCGAGGGCGCGGCCTTCGCGCCGCGCCGGCCGCGTGACGCGCTCGATGCCGGCATCGTCGTCATCCATCAGGAGCTCAGCCTGGTGCCCGACCGCTCGGTCGCCGACAACCTCTTCCTCGGCAATCTTCCCCGCCGGTTCGGCATCGTCCGCACGGCAGCCCTCGAGCGCGACGCCGGCCGCCTGCTCGCACGCGTCGGCCTGCGCATCGCGCCCGCGACCCCGGTCCGCCGTCTCGGTATCGCCCAGCAGCAACTCGTCGAGATCGCCCGCGCGCTCTCGCGCGCCGCGCGCGTCATCGTCATGGACGAACCGACCGCGACGTTGACAACGACCGAGCAGCGCACGCTGTTCGCCACCATCGCCGAACTCAAGGCCGAGGGCGTCGGGATCGTCTTCATCTCGCATCACATCGAGGAAGTCTTCGAGGTCTGCGACCGCGTGCTGGTGATGCGCGACGGCCGTACTGTCGCCACACGCGACACCAGCGAATGGAGCGAGGACACGCTGATCCAGGCGATGGTGAACCGGCCGATCGATGCGATGTTCCCGCACCGGGACGCAACGATCGGCGCAGCTCTGCTGCAGGTCTCCGGCCTCTCGTCACCCGGCCGGTTCCGCGACGTGTCGTTCGAAGTCCGCGCCGGCGAGGTCGTCGGCATCGGCGGCCTGATCGGCGCCGGCCGCACGGAGGTGCTGAAGGCAATCTACGGCGCGCTGCCCGCGACCGGCGAGGTGCGGGTCGCCGGAACCCGGGTCGACGCCGCCTCGCCGCGGCAGGCGATCGCCGCCGGCCTGGCCCTCGTGCCGGAGGACCGCAAGGGGGAGGGGCTGGTGCTGCCCTTCTCTGTCAAGCGCAACATCGCGATGTCGACGCTCGGCCGCCTTGCGGCTCTGCGCACCTTCCTGCATGGCGGCCGCACCGACTCGCTCGGACGCCGCTCGGTCGCCGATCTGCGTATCCGCACGCCCGGCATCGACGTCGCCACCCGGAGCCTGTCGGGCGGCAATCAGCAGAAGGTGGTGCTCGCGCGAGCGCTCAGCACCGACCCGCGCGTGTTCCTGCTCGACGAGCCCACGCGCGGCATCGATGTCGGCGCCAAGGTCGAGGTGTACCGCCTGATCGGCGACCTCGCCCGGCGCGGCGGCGCCGTGCTCGTGGTGTCGTCCGACATGCTCGAGCTGCTCGGCCTGTGCGACCGTATCCTCGTGATGCGCGCGGGAAGGCTCGCGGGCGCACTCGACCGGCCCGACTTCAGTCAGGAACGCGTCATGGCCCTGGCGGCACTCGCATGAGCGGCACCGGCGCGGCAGCACGAGCCCCGGGCGGCTTCCGGCGCATCGGCAGCGCGGTCAACGAACTGACGATCGTGATCGCCTTCGTCCTGATCTCGCTCTACCTCGCCGTCACCACGCCCACATTCCTCACCACCGCGAACGTGCTGTCGATCCTGCTGGCGACCTCGCTGATCGGCCTCGTCGCGGTCGGCGAGACGTTCGTCATCGTCACCAGCGGCATCGACCTGTCGGTGGGCTCGGTGGTGGCATTCACCGGCGTCATGGCGGGGCTCACGCTGCAGGCGCATTGGCCGGTTCCGATCGCAATGCTCGTCGGCATCGGCACCGGCGTGATCTGCGGCATCTTCAACGCGTTCGCCATCACCATGCTCGGCATGGCGCCCTTCATCGTCACGCTGGCGCTGCTGGCGATGGCCCGCGGCCTCGCCTTCATCGTCACCGGCGGCAACACCGTGTTTGGCTTTCCGGACAATTTCGACAATATCGGCGGCGGCAATCTCGGCCCGATGCCGATCGCCGCCCTCATCACGCTCGGCACCTTCCTCGTCGCCTCGATCGTGCTGTCGCGCACCGTCTTCGGCGCCGAGATCTACGCCGTCGGCGGCAATCGCGAAGCCGCTCGCCTCGCCGGCATTCCGGTCGGCCGCACGCTGGCCGGCGTCTACATCATCAGCGGCGCACTCGCCGGTCTTGGCGGCGTCGTGCTGGCGGGGCGGCTGGATTCCGCCCAGCCGATCGCGGCCGAGGGTCTGGAGCTCAACGCCATCGCGGCCGTCGTGATCGGGGGCGCCAGCCTGTTCGGCGGCAAGGGCTCGATGCTCGGCACGTTGCTCGGCGTGCTGATCATCGGCCTGATCAACAATGGCCTCACGCTCAAGAACGTGCAGCCGTTCTGGGTCCAGTTCATCCAGGGCGCGGTGATCTTCGGCGCCGTCCTGATCGACAGCCTCAACCAGAAGCGCCGCGGCCGGTTGTAAGGCCGGGCGCGGCACTGGACCAGCCCGACTAGAACATGCAGACCAGCGTGAGCCCGCCCAGCATCATCGCGCCGCCGACGAGGCGCCACAGATTGACCGGGTGGGTCGCAAATCCCAGCAGGCCGAAATGGTCGAGCGCGATGGACGCCAGCATCGTCGATGTCACCACGATCCCGTTGAACGCGGCCCCCCCGAGCCCGCGCGCGAACAGCAGCGAGCTGATCACCGGGATCGCCGCGGCCGCCGTTCCCGCCCACGCCCACCAGGGAGTGGCAGCCATGCTCGCGCCGGACGGCATCGCCTCTCGGCTCACCGCGACGCCCGCGAGCATGATCGATCCGCTCACCGTGCAGACCAGCACTGCCGACCAGAACGGCCGCTCGAGCGTGTGCTGCAGCGTCGCGTTGGTGCCGGAATGGATGGCGTTGAGCACGCCGGTGAGAAAGACCGCGACGTAGGCGAGGGCCTGCATGCACTGCTCCGCCTCTGGACAGCGTTCGTCGCGTCCGGTTTAGTCGAAGCTATACGTTAGCGGCCGCCGCGTCGATCGCGTTTCAGCCGCGCGCGCCGACGCGGCCTGTCGACAGCCTGCGTTCGGCCAAGCGCGCCAGCCGGACGAACGGCAGCCCGAGCAGCAGATAGGCCATCCCGATCATCAAGCCGGTTCCCAAATAATCATAGTAGGTCGTCGACAGCCGCACGTAGGTCTGGCTGAGCTCGGACAGGGTGATCACGCTGACCAGCGAGGAATCCTTCAGCAGCGAGATGAAGTCGTTCGTCATGACCGGAATGACGAACCGGAACGCCTGAGGCACCACGATGTGCCGGAGTGCCTGCCATTGGGTCAGGTTGAGCGCGATGGCCGCCTCGCTCTGCCCATGCGGCACCGATTGCAGGCCGGCACGATAATTCTCCGACTCGTAGGCGCCATAATTCAGGCCGAGAGCCGCGACGCCGGCGAGGAACGGATCGAGACGGATGCCGAGGCCGGGCAGGCCATAGAAGATGAACAGGATCTGGATCAGCAGCGGCGTGCCGCGGATGATCTCGACATACAGGATCGACATCGTCGAGAACGGACGCGGCCCATAGCGCCGCGCGAGCGCCACGACCAGCCCGACTGTCACCGCCAGCAGCATCGCGCACGCCGAGACCGCAAGCGTCATCAACGCGCCACGGGCGATCAGCGGCAGGAAACCCGCGTAGCGTGCGAGCCGGTCGCGCCAGCCGGGAGCCGGCGCCGTGTCGTCCAGGAACATCTGCCAGGCGGCCGGTGCGGCGCCGGGGGCCGCGGCGGCGCCGAAGGCATCCGCGTTCGCGCGGTTCCAAAGGTTCCAGCGAGACAGGATCTGTCGCAGCGAACCGTCACGCACCATCGCCTGCAAGGCCGCGTCGACCTGGTCGCGCAGCGCCCGATCCCGTTTCGAAACCGCGATGCCATAGGCCACATCGCCGACCGGGGCGCCGACCAGTTTCAGGCGCGGGTTCGGCTGCGCGTAGTAGAGCGCGATCGGGTAATCGAGCAGCACCGCGTCCAGCCGATGCTCGGCAAGATCGGTGTAGGCGTCGGTCTCCTCGTCATAGAGGCGCACGAATACACCGGCCTCGCCGTGCAGGATGCGGTCGGCCTGGCTCGCCTTGAGGGTCCCCACGACGTGGCCGTGCAACGCGGCCAGGCTGTCCAGCCCCGGCTGCTCGCGGCGGACGACGATCTGCTCGAACGTGTGATAGTAGGGCATCGAGAAGTCGACTTCTTCGGCATGCTCCGGCGTGATCTCGATCCCGTCCATCACCGCATCGTACAGGCCGCGATCGAGGCCGGGGATGAGCCCGTCCCAGTCGTTCTGCACGAAGATCGTCGCCCGTCCCAGGCGCGCGCCGACGGCGGCCATGATCTCCGCCTCGAAACCGGTGATGCGCGACGGACGGGCCGGATCATGGAACACGTAGGGCACGCCCGAGACCGCGTCCGCGCCCCAGCGCAGCGGCGCGGCATAGGCCGTCCCGGCGAGCAGCAGCATGATCACGAGCAACCTCATGCCGCGGAGTCCTCGGAGCGCGCGTCACGCATCGCATCGACGAACGCGCGAAGAACCGGCCGCATGTGACGCTGCCGCGGCGTGCAGAGGAAGAAGCCGGCGAACGGTGCCGACCAGTCCTCGAGAAGCGCGACCAGGCGCCCGTCGGCGAGGAAGGGTGCCACCTCCAGATCGGCGGCGAACGCGATGCCCACGCCTTCGCAGGCCGCGCGCACCGCGAACGCCCGGTTGCTGACGACGAGCGGGCCCGCCACGGCGACCGAGAACCACCGTCCATCGCGGCAGAACTCCCAGGCGTAGGGCGTTGCATGTCCCGGCCAGCGCCAGCCGATGCAGCGATGCGTGAGCAGGTCGTCAGGCGCGAGCGGCGTCCCGCACTCGGCCAGGTAGGCCGGGGACGCGACGGCGACCTGCCTGATGTCGCGGCCGAGACGCATCGCGATCATGTCCTGTTCGATCAGTTCACCGAGCCGGATCGCGGCGTCGAAACCATCCTTGACGAAATCGGCCACCCGATCGTCGAGCGTCACGTCGAGGACGATCTGCGGATGCTGGCGCCGGAACCGGGCCAGCATCGGCATCAGCAGCGTCTCGCCCGCCAGGCGGAAGGCGTGCACGCGGACCGTGCCAGCCGGCTCACGGCCGGTCCGGCGAACCCGGCCGAACGCGTCCTCGAGAGCCTCCAGCGCCGGCGTCAGTCGTTGCCGCAGTTCCGCACCCGCTTCGGTCAGCGAGACGCTGCGTGTGGTGCGGTTCAGCAATCGCGCGCCGACACGGTCCTCCAGGCCCCGGATCGTCTGGCTGAGCGCCGAGGAGGAGACGCCCAGGATGTCGGCCGCGCGCGCGAAACTGAGCGCGTCGGCGACAGCGGCGAAGGCGCGCATCGCGCCGTAGTCGGCGGGCGAGATCATCGATGATCCGGCATTCCTTACTCCAGCTAACGAAGCTGCGTAGCACATCGCTCATGATCCGGCCGCGCCTCGCACCCATCCTTGCCGCGAAGGGAGTTCGCTCATGAAGACATGGCTCATCACCGGCATCGGCCGGGGCCTCGGCAAGGCGCTGACGCAGGCGGCACTGGCGCGAGGCGACACCGTCATCGGCACCGTTCGCGACGCGCCTCCCGAATTCGATGCGCGACCGGGAACGCTGCACGTCCTGCCGCTCGAGCTCACCGACCCCGAGGCGGTCGGCGCCGCCGTCGAGCTTGCGGCGAGGTTGGCGGGACGGCTCGACGTGGTCGTCAACAATGCGGGATACGGGCTGCTTGGCGCCATTGAGGAAGCCACCGACGACGAGGTGGCCAGGCTTTTCGCGGTGAACGTGTTCGCGCCCTTCCGCCTGATCCGCGCGACGCTGCCGCACCTGCGGGCGCAGCGCTCCGGACACATCGTCAACATCACCTCGATCGCGGGACGCGCGCCGATGGCGTCGTCCGGCCTGTACGCCGCCGCCAAGTCGGCGATGGAGGGGTTGTCGCAAAGCCTCGCGCAGGAGGTGGCGCCGTTCGGGATCAAGGTGACCGCGGTGGCGCCCGGCGGTTTTCGCACCGATTTCCTCAGCGCGCATTCGGTGCGGCGCAGCGGCGGCATCGCCCGCATTTATGACGGGACCGTCGGCAAGGCGCTGGCGCACCTCGACGACATCGCCGGCCGCCAGATCGGCGATCCTGCCCGGGGCGCCGAGGCGATCATCGCCGCGGTCGACGCCCCGGCGCCGCCGCTGCACCTGCTGCTCGGCTCGGACGCGCTTGCCCGCACCCGCGAGAAGCTCGACGCGACGATCGACGAGATCGACGCCTGGGAAGTGGTCACGCGCGGCACCGATTTTCCGGCGGAGGCTTGAATGACGGATATTCCGAGAAGCTGGGACCTGACCGGCAAGGTGGCGGTGGTGACCGGAAGCGCGCGTGGGATCGGGCGCGAGGTGGTGACCACGCTCCGTGAACGTGGCGCGCTGATCGTTGCGAGCGATCTGTCCGACACGGTCGGCGAACTTTCCGGCGATGCCGTCGCGACAATGACGGGCGACGTCGCCGACGAAGCCGTCGCCCGGGCGACGGTGGCGCTCGCGCTGCAGCGGTTCGGGCGGCTCGACATCCTGGTCAACAACGCCGGCCGCACGCTCAACAAGCCGTTGACGGAGACGCGCGTGGAGGACTGGGACGCGATCATGCGGACGAACGCGCGCGGCAACTTCCTCCATTCGCGCGAGGCCGTGCGTGTCATGGCCGCGAGCGGCGGCGGCGCGATCGTCGGCGTCGCCTCGATCGTCAGCGTCGTCGGCATGAAGGAGACCGGCGCCTATGCCGCGTCGAAGGGAGCGATCGTCCAGTTGATCAAGACGATCGCGGTCGAATACGGCAACCGCTGCATTCGAGCGAACGCGGTGGCACCCGGCGTCGTGGAGACGGACATCCTGGAAGGTCTCGTCGACGACAGCCGCGCGACGCTGGCCGGCTACGGCGACGCCCATCCGCTCGGCCGCGTGGCGCGGCCTCGCGAGATCGCCGAGATCGTTGCCTTCCTCGCCTCGCCCGCCGCGAGCTTCATCACGGGCGCGCTGGTGATGGCCGACGGCGGCTACACTGCACTCTGATCGGAACCGTGATGAGGCGACATCGTCTCGTCACGCGACGGCAGGCGGGTCGCAAGCGGTCGCCGCCATGGTCGGCGCGGTGTCGCGCTTGAGGTTGAACGTCGAGCAGAACGGATTGTCGACGATCCGCCCCCGCAAGACCGTCGAGCTATCGAGGTCGCCCTCCATGCCGACCATGACGAAGCCGGGCGGATGATCGAGCCAGGTGCGCGGTCGCAGGACGATGTGCCGGCTCGCACTGTCGATCGTCCCGGCCAGCACATAGCAACCGGTCGGAGTCGAGGGATTGGACGGGAGCGGCCCGAACCGGAACACAGCCTTCAACCTTCCATGCCCGGCTTGCCTGATTGACAGATCGAGAGCGGTCAGACCCTGCAGGCAGGTGTAGGTCCCGCGCCAGGCGCCGATCGGGGTTCCGCGCGCAACCGCATCGGGCGTGTGGACCGTCACGCAGAGCAGGAGCGACAGGGCAAGAACGTATCGTCTCAACGGACCGTCGCATCCCGGGTCGGCAAAGGCGCCGTTCGAAGCTGGAGTGGCTGGGGGACCTGGATTCGAACCAGGGCTTACCGGGTCAGAGCCGATAGTTCTACCGCTAAACTATCCCCCAAGCGGACGCCGCGATAGCACTGGCGCGCTCACCTGGCAACGCTCGCGAGGCCCATTCGCCGCTTGCCCGGCGGCCGCGCCGGGTGGAGGATGAGGGTCGGCCTGCACGGGGGATGACGACGCTGGGCGAGCACGCCATCCTGACCAACCCGGCGTCCCGTATCCTCGGCCGCGCGACCATCGCGACCGGGATGGATGCGAGCCCGGTCTACGCCGCGCTCGACCTCGGGACCAGCAATTGCCGGCTCATGATGGCGACCCCGACACGTGGCGGCTTCAGGGTCATCGACAGCTTCAGCCGCGTCGTCCGTCTGGGCGAGGAATTGCCCGCCACCGGCCGGCTGGGCGAGGCCTCGATGGAGCGCACCATGCTGGCGCTTCGCCTGTGCCTGCAGAAGATGGCGCGCCAGCCGGTCCGCGCCGTCACCGCGGTCGCGACCCAGGCGTGCCGCCAGTCGGCGAACGGCCGCGAATTCCTGGCCCGCATCCGCCTCGACACCGGCATCGATTTTCGCCTCATCAGCCCGCGCGAGGAAGCCTCCCTCGTGGTCGAGAGCTGCGCGAGCCTGCTCCGCGGCGCCGGCCGGCGCGCGCTGCTGTTCGACATCGGCGGCGGCTCGACCGAGATCGCCTGGCTGCGCCTCGCTGGTGCCGACGGCGCCCGCGAACCGGAGATCATCGGGCTCGCCAGCATCCCTCTCGGTGTCGTCACCCTCGCCGCCTCCCTCGGTGTCGACGCCTACGACGAGGCAGGCTTCGAACGGATGGTGGACGCCCTGCGCGAGCCGCTCGCTTCGTTCGAGCGCGTGCACCGGATCGGCCACGAGATGCGCGCCGGCGGCGTGCGCATGGTCGGCACCAGCGGCACCGTCACCACGCTCGCCGGTGAAGCGCTCGGGCTCGACCGCTACCGCCGGCCGCTGATCGACGGCATGACGATGCCGATCGAGGACGCGCGCGAGGCGGTGCGCCGCCTGCGCGGGCTCGGCGTGGAGGAACTCGCGAGCCATCCTTGCGTGGGCGCCGACCGCGCGCCGCTCGTCCTGCCCGGCTGCGCGATCTTCGAGGCGATCCGCCGGCAATGGAACTTCCCCGATGTGCTCGTGGCCGACCGCGGCCTGCGCGAAGGCCTGTTGCGCCGCCTGATGCGCAAGGCTCGCGGACGCCCGGCATGAGCGGCCGCGACGGCGGCACCCGCCTCGAGAACCAGCGTCTGCGCACCACACGCGGCCGCACCGTCTCCCAGCAGCGCTGGCTCACCAGGCAGCTCAACGATCCCTATGTGGCACTCGCCCGAAAGGCCGGCTGGCGGTCGCGCGCCGCCTTCAAGCTCATCGAGCTCGACGACCGGTTCAAGCTCATCGGCCCCGGCGCGCGCATCCTCGATCTCGGAGCGGCACCCGGCGGCTGGTCGCAGGTCGCGATCAGGCGCCGCGCCGGCCGCGTCGTCGCGATCGACCTCCTGCCGATCGAGCCCCTGGCCGGCGTCGACATCATCCAGGGCGACCTCGCCGGCGACGGCATCGACCGCCTGCTCGCCGACCGTCTCGGCGGCAAAGCGGACCTGGTCCTGTCCGACATGGCGCCCAACACCACCGGCCATTCCGCGACCGACCATCTGCGGATCATCGCACTCGCCGAGCTCGCGCTGGCTCTCGCCCTCGACACGCTGGCCGAGGACGGAAGCTTCGTCGCCAAGGTGTTTCAGGGCGGGTCGGAGAAGCAGATGCTCGACCCCCTCAAGCGCGCCTTCCGCAGCGTCCGCCACGTCAAGCCGCCCGCCAGCCGCAAGGAGAGCAGCGAGCTCTACGTGGTCGCGACCGGCTTCCGGCCCGGCGCCGTGCCGCCCATCGAGGCGCGTTGAGCCTGTCCGCGCCGGCGAAGACGAGCTGGTTCGGACTGCTCAGGCGGGTCGTCCACAACGTCAACGCCAACCGCCTGACGACCGAGGCCGCCGCGGTGACCTTCTACGGCCTGCTGGCGATCTTCCCCGCGCTCGCGGCCCTGGTCTCCCTGTTCGGCCTGATCGCCGATCCGCACGTCGTCGCGGACGAGGTCGATGGCCTGCGCAACATCCTGCCCGGCGGGGCGATGGACCTGCTCGCCAGCGAACTCCACACGCTGACAAGCGCCAGCGGCAAGTCGCTCAGCCTCGGCGCCGCGATCGGCGTGCTCACGTCGTTCTGGACCGCGAATGCCGCCACCAAGTCGATCTTCGGCGCGCTGAACGCCGCCTATGGCGAGACCGAACGGCGCGGCTTCGTGCGCCTCACGCTGATCTCGCTCGCGCTCACGGTGGGCTCGCTGCTGTTCATCGTGCTCGCGCTGGCCTGCATCGTTGCCCTCCCGGCGGTCCTGCATTTCGTGGGCCTCGGCACGGCGGCCCGCTGGCTGCTGCTGGTCGCGCGCTGGCCGCTGCTGGTCGGCGCGATCGTGGTGCTTCTGTCCGGCCTCTACGCGCTCGGCCCCAGCCGCGGCCGCATCCGCTGGCGCTGGCTGACGACGGGCGGCCTGATCGCGGCCTTCCTGTGGGTCGTCGTCTCCGCCGCCTTCTCCTGGTATGTCGCCAATTTCGGCAGCTACAACCGGACCTACGGATCCCTCGGCGCCGTCATCGGCTTCATGACCTGGATCTGGATCTCGTCGACCATCGTCCTGGTCGGCGCCGCCTTCGACGCCGAAAGCGAACGGGCGGACCGGACGCCAGAGACTTGACGCCAAAGCCTTGACGCCAAAGCCTTGACGTAAGCGTCAACCCGGCTCCTACTCCGGACGAGCAAGGACGGGGCAATACCGTTCGCGTCGACCGAACGCAGCCGGAGGAGATCGATGAGCGAGATCAGCTTGACGCCCTGGCGCGAGGCCTTTCCCGAGGTTGCGGCCTGGGACACGCCGATCGAGCCGACCACGCTCCCGGCGCTGCTCGACCGGGCGCTGGCGAGGTTCGCCGACCGCCCCTTCATTGACTTCCGCGATCGCCGCATCGACTTCACGAGCTTCGGCCGCGCGGTCGACGGGCTCGCGGCCGGACTGCTTCGGGCCGGCATCGGCCCCGGCGTCCCGATCGCGCACTACCTGCCGAACACGCCCTGGTTTCCGGTCTGCTTCTTCGCCGCCGCCCGGATCGGCGCCATCATCGTTCATCTGAGCCCGCTCGATGCCCCGCGCGAGATCATGCACAAGCTGCGTGACAGCGGCGCCCGCACCCTCGTCGTGACCAATCTCGGCGGCATGCTGACCGGCTCGTTGCGGATGCTTGACGAAGGCCTCGTCGACCGGATCCTGGTCGGCGAGGACGATCGATGGGGCCCGTCGCCGGCGGCTGAACCAGTGACGTGGAGCGACCGCGTCCAGCCGCTGCCGTCGGGCACGCCAGAAGCGGCGTGGCCGGTGACGGCGCCCGACGACATCGCCGTCATCCAGTACACCGGTGGCACGACGGGTCTGCCGAAAGGGGCCATGCTCAGCCATGCGAACCTCGCCGCGGCGACCGCGATCTACGACGCCTGTCATCGCGGATCGCGATCGGCCGCGCCCGATCGCGCCATCACCGTGCTGCCGCTGTTCCATATCTTCGCGCTGACCACGCTGATGTTGCGCGCGGTGACGGGTGGCGGGGAATTGCTGCTCCATCCGCGGTTCGACGTCGACACGGTGCTCGACGATATCGGCCGCAAGCGCGCGACCGCATTCGCCGGCGTGCCCACGATGTGGATCGCGCTCGCCAACCATCCGGCCGCGCGATCGTGCGACTTCTCCTCGCTCACCGACTGCGTCACCGGTGGCGCGGCCATCCCGTTTGACGTCGAGCAGCGCGTGACCCGCCTCGTCGGCCGCCGGCTGATGAACGGCTGGGGCATGACCGAGACCTCGCCCGCCGGAACCCGCGTGGCCACCGAATCCGAGCCGCAGCCGAACCTCATCGGCATCCCGCTGCCCGGCATCGACATGCGCATCGTCTCGCTCGACGACCCGACGCACGCGCTGCCGGCCGGCGAGACCGGCGAGATCGCGATCCGCGGCCCGAACGTCTTCAAGGGCTATTGGAACCGTCCCGACGAGACCGCGAAAAGCTTCGCCGGCGGCTACTTCCTGACCGGCGATATCGGCCGCATGGACGAACGCGGCCAGTTCTTCCTGCTCGACCGCAAGAAGAACATGATCATCTCCAGCGGCTTCAACGTCTATCCAGCCGCCATCGAGCAGGCCATCTACGAGCATCCCGACGTGGCCGAGACGATCGTCATCGGCGTCCCCGACGATTACCGAGGTCAAGCCGCGAAGGCCTTCATCTCGCTCAAACCGGACCGGCCGCCGATCACGCTCGAGAGCCTTCGCGCCTTCCTCGCCGACAGGGTCGGCAGGCACGAGATGCCCGCCGCCCTCGAGCTCCGCCACAGCCTGCCGCGCAGCCCGGTCGGCAAGCTGCTCGCCAAGGTGCTGATCGACGAGGAAGCGGCGAGGCGCGAGCACGCGGCGGTGGACGCCTAGGGCCAAAGGGAGACGAACATGCAATTGAGCTTCACGCCGGCCGAGATCGCCTTCCGCGACGAAGTCCGCCAGTTCTTCCGCGAGCAGTTCCCGGCCGACATCCGCGAGCGCGCGGCGCGGGGCGAGCATCTGACCAGGGCCGACATGGTCGCCTCCCACCGCACCCTCAACGCTCGCGGCTGGGCGGTGCCGCACTGGCCGCGCGAGTGGGGCGGCCAGGACTGGAACCCGGTCCAGCGCTACCTGTTCGCCGACGAAATGCAGCGCGCCGCCGTCCCCTCGCCGCTGCAGTTCAACGTGCACATGGTCGGGCCCGTCATCGCGACGTTCGGCAACGAGGAGCAGAAGCAACGCTTCCTGCCGGCGACCGCCAACCTCGACATCTGGTGGTGCCAGGGCTTCTCCGAGCCCGGCGCCGGCTCGGATCTCGCCTCGCTGCGCACGCGCGCCGATCGCGATGGCGACCATTACGTCGTCAACGGCCAGAAGGCCTGGACCACGCTCGGCCAATTCGCGGACTGGATCTTCTGCCTGGTGCGGACCGACCGCGACGCCAAGAAGCAGCAGGGCATATCGTTCCTGCTGATCGACATGACCACGCCCGGCATCACCGTCCGCCCGACCTTGACCATCGACGGCGTGCACGAGGTCAACGAGATCTTCTTCGACGACGTGCGCGTTCCCGCCGAGAATCTCGTCGGCCGCGAGAACCAGGGCTGGGACTACGCCAAGTTCCTGCTCGGCCACGAGCGCACCAGCATCGCGCGCGTCGGCGTCAGCAAGGAACGGATCTCGCGCGCCAAGCGTCTTGCCCGCGAGGTCGTCATGGGCGACGGCACGCTATGGGACGATGCCGAGTTCCGCCACCGCGTCGCCGATCTCGAAGTGCGGATCAAGGCGCTCGAAATCACCCAGCTCCGCGTCGTCGCGCGCGCCCGCGACGGCGACGAGCGGCCCGATCCCAATTCATCGATTCTGAAGATCCGCGGTTCCGAACTGCAGCAGGAGACCACCGAGCTTCTCAAGGACATCGCCGGCCCCTATGCCTTGCCCATCTGGGAAGAAGAGGAGGAGGGCAGCAACGAACCCGGTTTCGGCCCCGATTGGGCACGACCGCTCGCCGGGAGCTACTTCAACAATCGCAAGGTCTCGATCTACGGCGGCTCGAACGAGATCCAGCGCAACATCATCGCCAAGGCATTCCTCGGCCTATGACATCGCGGGGTCCGATGGATGCATCCGAATGGTCGGCGCGCGTCGAGCTGGCCGCGCTCTACCGGCTGGTGGCGCTGCATGGCTGGGACGACGCGATCTTCACGCACATCTCGATGCGAGTTCCCGGTCCCGAACATCATTTCCTGATCAATCCCTACGGCGTCTTCTTCGAGGAGATGACCGCGTCCGCGCTCATCAAGGTCGATCTCGACGGCAAGCTCGTCGAGGAAACGCCGCACATCATCAATCCCGCCGGCTTCACCATCCATTCCGCCATCCACGCGGCACGGCCGGACGCGCTGTGCGTGATGCATCTCCACACCGATGACGGGGTGGGCGTGTCGGCCCAGGCCGACGGTCTGCTGCCGCTCAGCCAGACCGCGCTGGTCGTTCGGCCGTCGCTCGCCAGCCACGACTACGAAGGCATCGCGCTCGACCTCGGCGAACGCGAGCGCATCGTCCGCGATCTCGGCGACAAGTCCCTGATGCTGCTCCGCAATCACGGCACGCTGGCGGTCGGTCCGACCGCTGCGTCGACGTGGCTCGGCATGTATTTCCTCGAGCGCGCCTGCAGCCAGCAGGTCGCGGCGCTGACCGGCGGACACGCCGGCTTGCTGCTGGCTCCCCAGGCAAGCCAGGACGAGGTCGCGGCCCAGATCAGGCGGCCCGCCAGCAACGTCGCGGCGCTGGCTTGGCCAGGCTTCCTGCGCCAGCTCGACCGCAAACTGCCGGGCTACGACGCGTGACGCGCGATATCCCGCTGTCGCCTGGACTAGGCGCCGACCAGTCCGTCGAACAGGGTCGATGCGTATAGCGCGACCGCGCGCTCGATCGGCACGCGCGACGCCCGCGCGCGCAACTCGTAGGCGGCATTGACGGTCCACATCAGCACCTGTCCCGCGATCAGCGGATCGATGGTCGGCATCGATCCCTCGGTGATCCCGTCGATGATGATGCCGGCGAAACGGCGGGCGATGCGGTTGGATCGATCGATGACCTGGTCACGAAGGTTCGCGGGCAGCGACGGAAGCGCCGTCGTTCGGAGCAGCGGGGTCTGGTCGGTCAACTGGATCGTGAGCAGCGTCGAGACCGCGGCGCCAACCTGATCGAGGCGACTGCCGCTGGATGCCAGCGCGGCGTTCAACGCCTTGCCGATGGCGGCGTGGCTGCGCTGGAAACACATCAGGACGAGGTCGTCCTTGGCGTCGAGATGGTGGTAGAAGCTGCCCTTCGTGACGTTCAGCCGTGACGAGATCAGGGCGACCGACGTGCCGCGATATCCTCGCTCGTTGATCAGCCGGGTCGCGGCGCCCAGGAAGCGCTCGCCGGGATCGGCGCCGTCGTTCACGTCCGGCGCGGGAACCTTGGCCAGGGGCCGTGACACGGCGCCTCCCGTGCCCATGCCATGCTCGAGCAGATCCACCAGGCGGGACTGCACGCGCGGATACTCGTCCGGATCGTAGCTTCTCAGCCAGATCGGCAGATTGTAGATGTTCTCGAGCAGCATGTGGGCCCGCATCACGCGGAGCAGCCGCCCTTCCTCATCGCGCCCATCACCGAAGAACGCCCGCGCCCGCCGGAAGATCAGGAAATACCGCTCGACGAGGGCCGCGCGCAGCGGATCCTCCAGCGCGCGCAGGTCGCTCAGACGGACCACCGGCGCGTTGGTCCCACGATCGGTGTCCTCCAGCGCCGCCAGACTGATCGACACCAGGCGCCTGATCCGCAGCGGGAGGTTCGGTTGCGCGCCGGCCTCCGCGACCTGTCTGTCGAGGAGATCGAGCGCCCGGTCGAAGCAAGCGGCAGCCAGGTCCTCCTTGCGCCGGAAATAATACGGAACGCTGGTGCTGCTGAGACCCGTCGCCTCCCCGACCTCGGCGAGCGACAAGCCCTTGACGCCGCGCTCGTTGATGATCGCCGATGCGATATCGATGAGCAGGCTGCGCTTGGCGACGAAGCGACGCGTCGCCTCCGGCCGTGCGCTTTCGGGCGACACGTCCGGCATCAGCGGGTCCGGGCAGCGCCGGCCGGGCAAGGACCGAGCCGGCTGGATGGTGGTGTGACGCTGCGCATTTAGGTCTGGATTCCAGGGTCGGGTATGTTTACGGATAGAGGCAACAAGTGCATGACGTTCAATGCCTCAGCAAGTCGGGGCAGCAGAAACATCGGCGGGGAAACATTGGATTTCGCATTCAGCAGCCGGCAGACTCATTTCAGGGACAGGGTACGCGAGTTCATCACCGAACGCGTGCGGCCCCGCCATCACGAGCACGCCGAGCAGATCCGGTCCGGAGAGCGCTGGAAGGTGCTGCCGATCGTCGACGAGCTCAAGGCGGCGGCGCGGGCGGCGGGTCTGTGGAACCTCTTCATGCCGCCGGCGTCCGGCCAGCACCTGGTCGATGACAGCTTCCATTTCGAAGGGGAGCAACTGACCAATCTCGAATACGCGCTTTGCGCGGAGGAGATGGGCCGCGTGCACTGGTCATCGGAGTTGTTCAACTGCTCGGCGCCGGACACGGGCAACATGGAAGTCCTGCATCGCTACGGCACGGCGGAGCAGAAGGATCGCTGGCTCCGTCCCCTGATGCAAGGCGAGATCCGGTCCGCGTTCCTGATGACGGAACCCGATGTCGCGTCGTCGGACGCCACCAACATCAGGGCGAGCATCGTCCATGACGGCCAAGGCTACACGATCAACGGACGGAAATGGTGGTCGACCGGCGCGGGCGATCCTCGTTGCCGGCTCGCGATCGTGATGGCCAAGAGCGACCCCGACGCCGAGCCGCACAAGCAGCAGAGCATGGTCCTTGTCGATCTGGCCGCCGAAGGAATCCGCCGCGAGCGGATGCTCTCGGTGTTCGGCTACGACGACGCCCCGCACGGGCATGCCGAGTTCGTGCTCGAGGATGTGCGCGTGCCGGCCGGCAACATGCTGCTGGGCGAGGGGCGCGGCTTCGAGATCGCGCAGGGACGCCTCGGGCCGGGGCGGATCCACCACTGCATGCGCACGATCGGTGTCGCCGAGGAAGCGCTCGAGGCGATGGCCAGGCGCCTCGTCTCGCGCGTGGCCTTCGGCAAGCGCATCGCCGACCATTCGGTCTGGGAGGAGCGTGTGGCGCGTGCGCGGATCGACATCGAGATGTCACGCCTGCTCTGCCTGAAGGCGGCCGACGTGATGGACCGGCTGGGCAACAAGGCCGCCCGCAACGAGATCGCGATGATCAAGGTGCAGGCGCCGACGATGGCGCTGCGCATCCTCGACGACGCCATCCAGGCGCATGGCGGCGCCGGCGTATCCACCGATTTCGAGCTCGCCGCCGCCTTCGCGGGCATCCGCACGCTGCGGCTCGCCGACGGACCCGACGAAGTCCACAACCGGTCGATCGCGCGCGCTGAATTCGCGCGCTACGCCGAACACGCCGCGCCGCGCACGGCGCGCCACTGAACTGGCCACGAGCATGATCACCACGCAGCAGCACGAGAACGTCCGCCTCATCGTCATCGAGAACCCGCCCGTCAACGCCTTCAACGCCGCGATCCGCAAGGCGCTCGAGAGCGCGCTCGACGCGGCCGCACGCGACGACGAGGTGGCGGCGATCGTGATCCGTGGCGGCGGCCGCCTCTTCTCTGGCGGCGCCGACATCACCGAGTTCACCAAGCCGCCGGTCGAGCCATCGCTTCCCGACATGCTCGACCGGATCGAGGCCGGGTCGAAGGCGGTCGTCGCCGCGCTGCACGGCACATGTTTCGGGGGCGGCCTCGAACTGGCACTCGCCTGCCACTATCGGGTCGCCGCGCCGTCGGCGAGGCTCGGCCTGCCGGAAGTCAAGATCGGCCTGCTGCCAGGCGCCGGCGGCACCCAGCGCCTGCCGCGCCTCGTGGGCGTACCCGAGGCACTGGCGATGATCGTGAGCGGCGATCCGGTCACGGCCGACAAGGCGCTCGCGATCGGGCTCGTCGACCGTCTGGTGGGCGAAGACCGTCTGGCCGAGGATGCCGTCGCCTTCGCGCGCGAAATCGCCATCGCGCGCGGGCCGAGCCGCACGAGCGGGCGGTCGGTCGACGCCTCGCCTGCGATCTTCGAGACCTTCCTCGCGGAGCAAGCAGCAAGGCTGCGCGGCCGCGATGCGCCGGCCGCCTGCATCGAGGCGGTCAGGGCGTCGGCGCTCCCGTTCCGCGAGGGTCTCGCGCGCGAGCGCGCGCTGTTCATCGAACTCGCGGGCGGCCGTCAGTCGATGGCGCTGCGCCATGTCTTCTTCGCCGAGCGGGCGGCGTCCAAGATCGAGGGCATGCCACCCGGCATCGAATCGATCGCGATCCAGCGTGTCGGCATCATCGGCGCCGGCACGATGGGCGGCGGCATCACGATGAACTTCCTCTCGGCCGGCATCGACGTGACGCTGGTCGAGCGTGAGCGCGTGCCGCTCGATCGCGGTGTCGCCACGATCAGGAAGAACTACGAACGGACCGCCCAGCGCGGCCGGCTGACGAGCGAACAGGTCGAGATGGCGATGAGCCGGCTTTCGCCCAGCCTCGACCTCGAAGCGCTCGCCGGTTGCGACCTGGTGATCGAGGCCGTGTTCGAGAACATGGACATCAAGAAGGACGTGTTCCGGCGGCTCGACGGGATCGTCAAGCACGGCGCGATCCTCGCCTCGAACACCAGCTATCTCGATATCGACGAGATCGCCTCGGTCACGCAACGGCCGGAGCACGTGCTCGGCCTGCATTTCTTCTCGCCCGCCAACGTGATGCGCCTGCTCGAGATCGTGCGTGGCGCCCGGACGTCGCAAGCGGCGCTCGCCACCGCCATGTCGCTCGCGCGCCGGATCGGCAAGGTCGCCGTCGTCGCCGGCGTCTGTCACGGCTTCATCGGCAACCGCATGCTCGAGCCCAGGCAGCGCCAGGCCAACGCCCTGCTGATGGAGGGTGCCACGCCATCCGGGATCGACCAGGTGATGCTCGACTTCGGCATGCCGATGGGCCCGTTCCAGATGGCCGATCTGGCCGGCCTCGATATCGGCTGGGACCCGGAGACATCGTCGGGTGCGACCATCCGCGACCTGTTGTGCGAGCAGGGCAGGCGCGGACAGAAGACCGGTCGCGGCTTCTACGACTACGACGCGAACCGCAACCGCACGCCATCGGCGGATGTCGACGCCCTGATCAGGGATTTCGCCATGCGGCAAGGCGCGGCACCGCGCACGATCGGCCCGGACGAGATACGCGAGCGGCTGCTCTACACGATGGTCAACGAGGCGGCCAGGATCCTCCAGGAAGGCAAGGCCCAACGCGCGTCGGACATCGACGTGGTCTGGGTCAACGGCTACGGCTGGCCGCCGGTGACCGGAGGGCCGCTGTTCTGGGCCGACGGGATCGGCCTCGACACGATCGTGGCCGGTCTCGAGACCCACCGTGGCCGTCTTGGTCCCGATGCCGCGATCTCCGGCCTCCTGGCGACGAAGGCAGCCGAGGGGGTCACTTTCAACGGCTAGAGCCTGATCTTCGCGCTGCAAGAACAAGAAACGGGAATTGGGGAACGAACATGTCGGCCGCTGCAAGCCTGAACACCGCGCCCGGATGGCTTCGCCGGCGGGAACTCAAGACCTATCCGTCGAACAACGTCAGGCGCCTGAACCTGCTGCTGGTGGTCGCGGTCACGGTCGCGCTCTATTACCAGCTCTACGTCAGCGGCGGCGTCGCGACGCTGATCCTGCCAGAGCTGCGCATGCCGTTCGACATCTTCGTGCTCATCATCGCGCTCGGCAATCTATGCGGGGCTTTCGCATCCCTGCTCGTCGGTTTGTCGGACCGTTACGGGAGAGCGAACCTCGTCGTCTACGGCATGGTGATCGTCTGCGCGCTGACCTTCTTCGCCATCCCCAACAGCAAGGACCTGGTGACGTTCGGAATCGAGTATTGGGCGGTCGCGTTCGTCGAGGGCGTGGTCCTGGTCGCGACCCCGGCCCTGATCCGCGACTTCTCGCCGCAGGTCGGACGTGCGACCGCGATGGGCGTCTGGACCATCGGCCCGGTGCTCGGCAGCCTGATGGTCAGCCTGGTCGTGACGCTCACCCTGCCCACCTACCACACCTGGCAAAGCCAATACCGGATCTGCGGCGTGATCGGCTTCGTCGTCTTCGCGGCCGCTTTCTTCCTGTTGCGCGAGCTGTCCCCCGCGCTCCGCGATCAGATCATGGTCAGCGACCGCGACCGGGCCCTGGTGGAGGCGCGCGCCCGGGGCCTCGATCTCAAGGTCAATCTGCGCGCGCCGTTCCGGCAACTCATGCATCTCGACGTCGTGGCCTCGGCGTTCGGCGTCTCGGTGCTCCTGCTGTTCTACTACACGGCGGTCGCGTTCGGCACGATCTACCTGGTGACGATCTTCAAGTTCTCCGTCGCGCAAGCCAACGCGCTGGCAAACTGGAGCTGGGGCATCAACGCGCTCGGACTGATCGTGTGGGGCGTGCTGTCCGATCGCCTGCGGGTGCGAAAGCCGTTCATGCTCGTGGGCGGCCTCGGCGCGGTCGTGTTGACCGCCCTCTATCTCGCGCAGGCGGGACAGCACCCGACCTGGAATACGCTGGTCGTGCTCAGTTGCGCGCAGTCGCTTCTCGTCGCGATGGGCTACGTCACCTGGATGGCCAGCTTCACCGAAACCGTCGAGGCGCGCAATCCGGCGCTGACCGGGGCGGGCCTCGCGATCTGGGGATGGATCCAACGTCTGGTGGTGACGGCTGCCTTCCTGGCCATCCCGCACGTCGTCAGCACCGTGACCCCGTTGATCGAGTCGGGCCCGGTCGTCGCCGCCTACACGCAGGCGATGGCAGCCCACGTGGCGCCGAGTCCCGCGCTGCTCGCCAAGCTCGGTGAGCTCCAGCAGGCCGCCGCGGCGTCGCCCGGCCAGTGGCGGACCTGGTACTGGATTTGCGTCGCGGGCATCGTCGTCTTCGTCGGCACGATCTTCCTGATGCGCGGCCGGTGGAGTCCCGCCGCCGCTCGCGCCGACGAGGCAGCGCACGACCGGGCGGTGGCGCGCGAGATGGCGACGATGACCGGCGCGCCGGCCGAGTAGTTCCGATGTCATCGTCGACACCGCCCTGGCAAGGCTCCTACCGGCCGGGACTGCGCTGGGATTTCCAGCCGGCCCGCTCCACCCTGAACGATGAGCTCGCGACCGCGACCCGCGCGCATGCCGATCGCGTCTTGCTCGAGCATGCTGGACAGGCCCTGAGCTACGCGGCGTTCGAAGGCCTCGTCGAGCGAGCGGCCGCCGGCCTGCGCTCGCTCGGCGTGGGTCCTGGCTGCCATGTCGCGCTGCACCTGCCGAACGCGGCGCAATATCCGATCGCCTTCTTCGCCGTCCTGCGGGCCGGCGGCGCGGTGGTCAATCTCAGTCCGCTCGACGCGGAGCGGGAGCTCGCCCACAAGCTCGCGGTCGCCGAAGCGCGCACGGTCGTGAGCTTTGCCGGCCTGCACGAGAAACTGCCGCGCCATTCCGACCTGCGCCTGGTGATTGCGCGTCCCGACGATCTCGACAGCGGAACACGATCGGCCGGTTCCGATCCAGCGAGCTTCGCCAGCCTCCTGGCCCACGCTCCGAGTGACGATCCGTGGCCGGTCGCGGGCGCCGACGACCTCGCCGTGCTGCAATTCACCGGTGGCACCACCGGCGTTCCCAAGGCGGCGATGCTGACACATGCCAACCTGACCGCGGCGATGGCGATCTACCATGCCTGGGTGGAGGCCGAGGAGGAGCCGGATGCGGCACCCGACCACCGCATCCTGACCGTGCTGCCACTGTTCCACATCTACGCGCTCGCCTGCATCCTGCTGCCCACCATTCGTGGCGGCGGCACATTGATCCTCAAGGCGAGATGGGACACCGACGACATCCTCGACACGATCGCGAAGGCGAGGCCGACCGTGTTCTACGGCGTGCCGACGATGTTCAACGCCCTGCTCGCGAGCCCACGCGCCGAGACCATCGACTTCTCCAGCTTGCGCATCTGCAGCTCCGGCGGCGCACCGTTGCCGGTGGAACTGCAGCAGGGCTTCGTGCGCCGGACCGGTCTCAACCTGGTCGAGGGGTGGGGCATGACCGAGACCTGCTCGGCGGGCACCGCGACGCCGCGACGCAGACCCAAGCCGGGCTCGGCCGGCGTGCCACTGCCTGGCATCGACCTGCGGATCCGCGATCTGGCCGACCCGACCCGCGAGGTGGCGCGGGGCGAGAAGGGCGAGGTCTGCCTGCGCGGCGCCAACGTCACCGCCGGCTACTACCGCAACGAGGCCGCGAACGCGGAGAGCTTCACCGGCGGCTTCCTGCGAACCGGCGACATCGGCTATCTCGACGACGACGGCTACGTCTTTCTTGTCGATCGACGCAAGGACATGATCATCTCCAGCGGCTACAACGTCTATCCGCGCATGATCGAGGAGGCGGTGCTCGCGCATCCCGCCGTGCTCGAGGTCACCGTGATCGGCGTGCCGGACGCCTATCGCGGCGAGTCCGCCAAGGCGTTCGTCGTCCGGCACGACGGTGCCGGGGCATTCACCCTCGACGAACTGCGCGCCTTCCTTGCCGATCGTCTCGGGCGCCACGAGCTGCCCTGTGCGCTGGAGTTCCGCGACCACTTGCCCCGGACCGCCGTCGGCAAGCTCGCCAAGAAACCGCTGGTCGACGAAGAGCGCGCCAAGGCCGCGGCGCCGGACGCATGACCGGGACTCTCGAGCGGAGGCGTCGAACGAACCGCCTTTCCTCGCTCGCCGTCGGCGCGGCCAGCCTCGCCAGCCTGACCGCCGGCGGCCTCGCGCTGTTCGCGGGCATCACCAGCCGGCGGATCGAGCGTGCATTGCCGCCGTCCGGCCGTTTCATCGACATCGACGGCGCCCGGATCCACTACATCGACCAAGGCAGCGGGCCGCCGATCGTGCTGATCCACGGCCTGTCCGGCCAGGTGCGCAACTTCACCCATTCGCTCGTCGCCCGTCTTGGCGGCGACTTCCGGGTCATCGCCATCGACCGGCCCGGATCGGGCTATTCGACGCGGCCGCGCGGCACCTCCGCGCGGCCGGCCTCCCAGGCCGCGACGATCGCCGCCTTCATCGCGGCCCTCGGCCTCGGGCGGCCACTCCTCGTCGGCCACTCGATGGGCGGTGCGATGGCTCTCGCGACCGCGCTCGATCACCCGGCCTCGGTCGGCGGCCTCGCGCTGCTCGCCCCGCACACGGCACCCGTCTACACCGTTCCGAACCCGTTCCGGCTCCTCGCGATCGAGAACCTTTTCCTCCGCCGGCTCGTGGCGTGGACCATTGCCATCCCGTCCTCCATCGTCCGGCGCGACGCCGTGCTCGGCACCCTGTTCGGACCCGAGCCGGTGCCGGCCGATTTCGCCACCGCCGGCGGCAGCCTGCTGAGCCTGCGGCCAGCGAGCTTCGAGGCCGCCTCGGCCGACATGATGGCGGTCAACGAGGATCTGCCCGCCATGAGCGCGCGCTACGAGGAGCTCTCGGTCCCGATCGGCATCCTGTTCGGCGACGCCGACCGGGTTCTCGACCACCGCAGCAACGGAAGCGCGATCGCGGCCCGTCTCGCGAACCTCGATTTCGAGCTGATCGAGGGTGGCGGACACATGACGCCGATCACGGCACCCGACCGTGCCGCCGCCTTCATCCGCCGCATCGCCGGCCGAATGACGCCGGAACGCTGATGTCGAGGATCATGTGCCGCCGCAATCTCGACTTCCTGCTTCATGACGTCCTGGACGTCGGCCGCCTTTGCGAGCGGCCACGTTTCGCCGCGCACGACAGGGGCGTCTTCTCCAGCGTTCTCGACAGCGCCTTCGCCATCGCCGAACGGGAATTCGCACCCATCGCCGCCAAGCTCGACCGGCATGAGCCCTCATTCGACGGCACACGCGTCGCCACGATCCCCGAACTCAAGTCCGCCCTCGATGCCTACGTGGCCGGCGGGTTCATGGCCGCGAGCTTCGGCGAGGAGGACGGCGGACTGCAACTGCCGTTCACCGTCTCGACCGCCGCCGACATGGTGTTCGCCGCCGCCAACCTTCCGGTCCACAACTACGCCGGCCTGACGATGGCCGCCGCCCACCTGCTGATCGCCCATGGCGACGATGCGCAGAAGCGGCGTTTCGCGCGTCCCATGATCCAGGGGCGCTGGTTCGGCGCGATGGCGCTGAGCGAGACGCAGGCCGGCTCCTCGCTCGCCGGCGTGCGCACCAGGGCCGAACAAGCCGGCACCACCTGCCGCCTGACCGGGAGCAAGATGTGGATCAGCGCGGCCGAGCACGACTTGGCCGAGAACATCGTCTGTCTGGTCCTCGCCCGCCTTCCGGACGCACCAGCAGGCGTCAAGGGCATCTCGCTGTTCATCGTTCCCAAATTCATCCCCGACGACGAAGGCAGGCCCGGCGAACGCAACGCGGGCCTGCGGCTGGTCGGGCTGAACCACAAGATGGGCCAGCGCGGCACCACAAATTGCGTGCTGTCGCTCGGCGACGATGCCGATTGCATCGGCTATCTCGTCGGCGGTCCCAACAACGGCCTTGCCACGATGTTCCACATGATGAACGCGGCCCGGATCGGTGTCGGCGCATCCGCCGCCTCGCTCGCCGGCACGGCCTACCTGCACGCGCTCGCCTACGCCAAGGAGCGCATCCAGGGCCGGTCGCTCTCGATCGGTGCGGGTTCGGAACCGACCGCGATCGTCGAGCACCCGGACGTCAAGCGGATGCTGCTCGCGCAGAAGACCATCGCCGAAGGCGGCCTGGCGCTCTGCCTCGCCTGCGCGCGCCTGGTCGACGAGGCGGCCACCACCGAGGACGAGGCGATCCGGGCCGATCTCGCGCTCAGGCTCGAACTGCTCACGCCGATCGCCAAATCCTGGCCGTCCGAGCGCGGCTGCGAGGCCAACGCGCTCGCCATCCAGGTGCTGGGCGGCTACGGCTACACGCACGATTTCCCGGTCGAGCGCCTCTACCGCGACCAGCGCCTCAACCCGATCCATGAAGGCACCACCGGCATGCACGGGCTCGACCTGCTCGGGCGCAAAGTGAGGATGCAGGACGGCCGCGCGCTCGAACTGGTGCTGGCCGACATCGCGGGCACCGCGCGGACCGCGCGCCACGACCCGGCCCTTCAAGGATGGAGCGCCGCACTCGACGAAGCGAGCGGCCGGCTCGCCGACGTGACGGCCATCCTTCTCCCGCGCGTCGCGCGTGACCCGGAGCGGGGCCTCGCCGACGCGACGCTCTATCTCGACCTGACCGGGACCGTTGTGCTCGGCTGGATCTGGCTGCGCCAGGCGCTCGCGGCGAGCGCGCACGCGGGCGACGGCGGCTTTCATGACGGCAAGCTGTCGGCCTGCGCCTATTTCTACCGCTACGAGATGCCGCGCGTGGCCATGCTTGCCGGCATCCTCGCGGACGCGGGCGACGTCACCGTCCGCACCCGTCCCGCATGGCTGTGATCCGCCGCGCCGGATGAGGGCATCATCCGGCGCGAAGGCGTCTCAGAAGATCTCGATGTGGGTCTTGAAGCCGAGAAAGGCCGCATCCGGAAGGTTCGATTGGGCGTTCGGCCTGATGTAGTACTGGAAGTCCGGCGCGAAGGTGACGCCGCGAAAGACGTGGATCGCGTAGTTCGCCTCGAACGTCATCGCCCACGTCTGGATGCCGGTCGCCCCGCCGATCGTCAGTTGCGGCGGCAGTCCTTCCTCCAGCGCGATCGCCTGCGACTTGCCCGCATAGCCGGAGATGTTCTGGTAGGTCAGCAGCAGATTGATCTGGTCGAGCGGCCGGGAGGGCCAGAAACCGCCGTCCTGCGCGCCGACATAGTACTGATCCTCGCCGAGCGAGGTCGTCGGATCGTTATGCGAGTAGCCGCCGAGAATGACCAGGCCGCTGTTGGGACCGGGACCGTTGCGCATGACCATCTGATCGGCCTGGAAATACGCCGACGTGGCACCGTTCCGGACACGCTGCGGCAAGCCGTTCCTCTCGAAGGGAGCGCCGTTGATGGAGAAATACTCGTCCGTATGGGGACTGTTGTCGTAGATGAAGCCGAACTTGTAGTGGCCCGGCAGCTTCTGCGGCCCGAAGCTCGGCACCCAGCCGATCTCCAGCGGGAATGTCTCCCCGTTCAGGTAGGACGTGTCGAAGTTCCAGCCCGAACGGAAGTTCTTGGCATAGTTGTAGATATTGCTTTGGTTGAAATAGATCCCGCTCTGCATGTAATAGTGTGGCGACGGCGCCAGCAGGAAATGCAGCGCCCAGCCGGCATCGGGATAGGTGGAGTGGGTGTAGTTGTAGCCGGCGAAGTTCTTCGGATTGCCGCATAGCGCATTCGATTCGTAGGCGCAGAACAGCGGCGAAGCGTCGAAATAGTCATCGAGCGGAATGCGGCCGGCCTGGATGTTGATCCCGCCGCCGGCGAGCGTCTCCTGGCCGTAGAACTGCACCAGGTGCGCCACCACGTTGCCGCCGGCGCCATAGACTTCCGAGCTCGGGTTGAGGGTGTCGCCGACCATGTAGCTCGCCGGCAACCCGCCGTAACGCGCGACGATGATGGTGTTGGTGGAGAAACCGGTGATGCCGGCGAGCTTCTCCCAGTTGACGTCGGTCTCGAAGCCGACCTGGCCGTCGAGACTGGTGCCGCCGCCGGTCGTCACCCGGGCGCCGCCGGGCGCCGGACCGCCGCCGCCGCTGATGTTGCCGCCGAGCTCCTCGATCGTGTCGAACAGCACCGCGATGCCATGATCGGTCAGCCACGAGCGCGCACCGAACATGTTCGGAAACAGCGACTCCGGCGCAGGCAGCGGCGGCTCGCTCGACGGGGCGGCGGGACGCGGATTGGCGACCTGCTGGCTCGACGACAGTCCCTGGCCGCTGTTCAGCGTCTGGGCCGCTGCCGGCAGGCCGGTCGCGCTCGCCGCGGCCAGCAGGCCGAGCACCGGCGCCAGTCGTTGCCGGCCCGACCGGATTGCCGCCGTTCCGGACGACTTTCTCAGAGACATGGTTCCTCCCCCTTTTCGACCACGCACCTTGCACGGGCGTGAATTGCGCTGTTCCCCGTCGATCGTGGACCGACACGATCGAGGTTATTCCGGACGGCACAGGCTTGCCAGATTATTCGTAGACACGGTATGGACTGACAGCCGGCTGGATCCGCGCCGGCATCAGGCGACGCTGCGGCATCCCGTCCTGATCGCGGCGGTGTCGCCGCCATACCTTCGGAGGAGAGCGTCGCGATGCTGAAGGATCTCGTCGGACGCATGGTTGTCGTCACCGGCGCCGCGTCGGGGATCGGCCAGGAGACCGCAATCGCTTTCGCCCGTGCCGGCGCCGACGTCGCCGCACTCGACATCGACGCAGGCCGACTGGCCGATACGGCGCGGCTGGTCGAAGCGGCGGGCCGCCGCTGCCTGAGCGTCGGCTGCGACGTCGCCGATCCCGCGTCGGTCGACGAAGCGGCCGCCACGGTGTTGCGTGATCTCGGCACGCCCCACGTCGTGGTCAACAATGCCGGCATCGGCTTCATCGGCCCCTTCGTCGAAACACCGGTCAGCGCCTGGCAGCAGGTCCTCGGCGTCAACGTCATGGGCATCGTCCATGTCACCCGGGCGTTCCTGCCGCGGATGATCGAGGCGGGCGGTCCACGCCACCTGGTCAATGTGGCGTCCGCCGCGGGCCTGCACCCGGTGCCGCACCTGAGCGCCTATTCCGCCTCCAAGCATGCGGTGATGGGATTGTCCGACACGCTCGCGATGGAGCTCGACCGGACCCCGATCGGGGTGACGGTGGTCTGTCCCGGCGTCATCAACACGCCCATCGTCCGCAACCGCCGCGCCATCGCGCCGAGCGTTCCCCAGTCGGCGCTCGACCGGCTCGAGCGCATCTACCGCACCAAGGGCGTGCATCCCTCGGTGGTCGGGACTCGAATCGTTCGCGCGGTACGGCGCGGCGACGACATCGTCCTCGTCGGTTCGTCCGCGGTCCAGGTGTTCCATGCGAGGCGGTTCTCGCGGCGATGGCTGCGAAAGGCGAGCATCTCGGGCGCGCGACAACTCGGCTACGTCTGGTAACCAATAAGGAACCGGTACTATCAAGACCGGCGATGGGGAGAGGAAATCATGGCCATACTCGACATTGTGGACGACCGGGAGCAGGGCGTGCCGGCACGCGAGGAGCCCGCGATCGCAGCGATGCGCGCCGCCTTCGTGGCACAGCGGGAGGCATTCGCCGCCGACCGCAACCCCGGCCTCGCCGAACGGCGCGACCGCATCGAGCGGACGATCGGCATGATGCTCGCCAACCGCGCCCGGATCCGCGAGGCGCTCGTGGCCGACTTCGGTTCCCATCCCGCGCCGGCCTCCGATCTGATCGAGGTGCTCGGTATCGTCGGCCGCGCGCAATACGTGCTCGCCAATCTCGAGCAGTGGATGCGCCCGTCGGCGCGCGACGTCGATCCCGCGATGATGGGAACCGCCGTGGCCCGCGTCGAGTACCAGCCGAAGGGCGTCGTCGGCAACATCGTGCCGTGGAACTTTCCTTTCGATCTCTCGGTCGGACCGATGATCGAGATGCTGGCAGCCGGCAACAGGGTGATGATCAAGCCGTCCGACTACACGCCCGCCTGCGGCGCCCTGCTCGCCGAAATGGTGGCCGCGACCTTCGATCCCACGCTGGTTCATGTGGTCGTGGGCGGTCTCGATCTCGCGCGCGCCTTCGCCGATCTCCCGTGGAATCACCTTCTCTACACCGGCAGCCCGAATGTCGGGCGGCAGATCATGCAGGCGGCAGCGCGCAATCTGACGCCGGTCACGCTGGAACTCGGTGGCAAGTGTCCCGCCCTGCTCACGCCGGGTTCGGTCGACGCGGAAGCGGTCAAGTCCGTGATCGGAACCAAGATCGTCAAGAACGGCCAGATGTGCATCTCGGTCGACACCTGCTTCGTCCCGCGCGCGGACGTCGACAAGTTCGTCGACCTCGCGGTCGCCTTCATGGGCGAGGTGGCGCCCGATTACGCGCGCGGCGACGAATGCACGGGCATTATCTCGTCGCGCCACCTCGACCGGCTGTCTGAGATGCTCGACGAGGCCCGGGCGCATCAGCACCGGGTGGTCACCCTCGAGGCGGACGGCACGATCGATCCGGTGACGCGACGCATGCCGATGTCGCTGGTCATCGATCCGGGACCGGAACTCCGGATCATGAAGGAGGAGATCTTCGGCCCGATCCTCCCGGTGATTTCCTACGACAGCCTCGACGACGCGATCGCGACCATCAATGCGGGCGAGCGTCCGCTCGGCCTCTATGTGTTCGGCGAGGCCGCGGTCACCGACGCCGTGCTCGATCGGACGATCTCGGGCGGTGCGGCGGTCAATACGTGCGCCGTCCAGGGCGCCCTGCCGTCGCTCGGCTTCGGTGGCGTCGGCATGAGCGGCATGGGGCGCCATCACGGCATCGACGGGTTCCGGGAGTTCTCCAATCCCCGCGGCGTCGTCCGGCGCGGCAGCAACGACCATATCGACGCCTTCTTCTCACCCTACGCGAAGGCGGCGTCGATCGCCGACGGCGCGCTCGGGCCGATCTAGTCGGATCGGCGCGGCAACAGGAGACCAGCACCATGCCCGACGGCGCACGCGACCCATCGTCATCGAGCATCGCCGAGATGCCGGCAGAACACGTCGATGTCATCATCGTCGGCGCCGGCCTGTCGGGGATCGGGAGCGCCTGCCGGCTCGTCCGCCAGAGCCCGAGGACACGCTTCATCGTCCTCGAGGGCCGCGGCGCGACCGGAGGCACCTGGGACCTGTTCCGCTATCCCGGCGTCCGGTCGGACTCCGATATGCACGCGCTCGGCTACCGGTTCAGGCCCTGGCGCCATCTGCTGTCGATCGCGCCCGCGAGCGACATCCTGAGCTACATCCGTCAGACCGCGGCCGAATACCGGATCGATCGCCATATCCGCCTGCACCACCATGTCCGCAGCGCCGCCTGGTCGAGCCGGCAGGCGCGCTGGACCCTCGAGGTCGAGGATGCAGCCGGCGAGACCGTCCGGCTGAGCTGCGATTTCCTGCTGATGTGCGGCGGCTACTACAGCTATGAAGCGGGGCACGCGCCGGTCTTCGCCGGGGCCGAGAGTTTCGGCGGCCGTCTGCTGCATCCGCAATTCTGGCCCGAGGACCTCGACACCGACGGCAAGCGCATCGTCGTGATCGGCAGCGGAGCCACCGCCGTCACCCTCGTGCCGGCGCTCGCCAAGACCGCTGCCCACGTCGTCATGTTGCAACGATCGCCGAGCTACGTGGTGTCGCGCCCGAGTACGGACCGGATCGGCGACATGCTCGGCCGCATGCTTCCGCACCGTCTGGCCGGCCGGCTGACGCGCGCCAAGAACATCGTCCGGGAGGTCTTCTACTACAAACTGGCCCGCTCCAAGCCGGACGACTTCAAGCGACGGCTCATCGACCTCGTCAGCAAGGAGCTCGGTCCCGACTTCGACGTCGCCAAGCATTTCACGCCCACCTACAACCCCTGGGATCAGCGCGTCTGCCTCGTGCCGGACTCCGACCTGTTCAAGGCGATCAGCAGCGGCCGCGCCTCGGTCGAGACCGATCACATCGATCGACTGACCACGACCGGCATCAGGCTCGCCTCCGGCCGCGAGATCGAGGCCGACATCATCGTCAGCGCGACCGGCCTCAAGATGGTCGCGATGGGCGGGGTCTCGTTCGACGTCGACGGCGATCCCGTCGATTTCGGCAAGCGAATGACCTACAAGGGGATGATGATCGGCGACGTCCCCAACTTCATCTTCGTCATCGGCTACAGCAACGCGTCCTGGACGCTGAAGTCCGATCTGGTGGCGTCCTACGCCTGCCGCCTGATCAACTTCATGCGTCGCCGCGGGCACGACATGGTCGTCCCCCGGTCCGACCCGTCCGTCGGTGAGCAACCCCTGCTCAACTTCACCTCCGGCTACGTCCAGCGAGCCGCCGCGAGCTTGCCCAAGCAGGGCGATCGCGCGCCCTGGAAGCTGCACCAGAATTATCTGCGCGACATGCCGATGCTTCGCTATGGGTGGATCAAGGACGGGACCCTGCAATTCCGCCGCCGGAAGGGGGCTTTGCGCCCTTGAACCCCTACCAAAGGGCAGTCGCCCTTTGGAAACCATCACTTGAGCCCCGGTGTGACGCATGGATTTCGACCTCTCCGAGGACCAGCGCCTGCTTCGCGACAGCGTCGACCGCTCGATCGCCGACGCCTACGGCAGCTTCGAGAAGCGCCGTGACTGGCAGGCCGAACCGGGCGGCTGGAGCCGGACGCTCTGGTCGCGTTACGCCGAGCTCGGCATCCTCGGCCTGCCCTTCGCCGAGGATGACGGCGGCTTCGGCGGCGGCCCGGTCGAGACCATGCTGGTCATGGAGGCGATCGGCCGTGGCCTGGTCGTCGAGCCCTATCTCGCCACCGTGGTGCTCGGCGGCGGCTTCATCCGCCTCGCCGGCAACGACGCGCAGCGCGCGTCCATCGTCCCCGGCATCGCCGACGGCACCCGAACCCTCGCCTTCGCGCAGACCGAACGTCAGGCGCGCTACGATCTCGCCGACATCGCGACGACCGCGCGGCATGACGGCGACGGCTTCGTGCTCGACGGGGTCAAGGACATCGTGCTCAACGGCGAGACGGCCGACATGATCGTCGTCAGCGCACGCACGTCCGGCGCCCGGCGCGACCGGGACGGGATCAGCCTGTTCCTCGTCGACTCCGGCGCCGACGGTCTCACCCGTCGCGGCTATCCGACCCAGGACGGGCTGCGCGCGGCCGAAGTCACGTTCGACCGCGTCCGTGTCGGCGCCCACGCCCTTCTCGGTCCCGTGAACGAGGGACTCGCCCTGGTCGAACGCGTCGTCGATCTCGGTATCGCGGCGCTTGCCGCCGAAGCGGTCGGCGCGATGGCCGCCCTGCACGAGACCACCGTCGACTACCTCAAGCAGCGCAAGCAGTTCGGCACGTCGATCGGCAGCTTCCAGGCGCTGCAGCATCGCGCCGCCGACATGCTGGTCAATCTGGAGGAGGCCCGCTCGATGGCCATGTTCGCCGCCATGATGGCCGAGCACCCCGACCCGCGCGAGCGGCGCGCCGCCCTGTCGGCCGCCAAGATCCAGATCAACCGCTCGGCGCGCAGTCTCGGCCAGGAAGCGGTGCAGCTCCATGGCGGCATCGCGATGACGTGGGAATACAAGGCTGGCCATTACTTCAAGCGACTGACCATGATCGAGACGATGTTCGGCGACACCAGCCATCACCTGCGCGCGCTCGACGAAGCCGGCGGCCTGATCGAGGCGGCGTAGAATTCTGCGAACGCTGACCGATCTCGGCGACGGCGCCGTCACCCTCCCCCTGCTCGTCCTGGTGGCGGTCTTCCTTGCCCTGCGCGCCGGCGCCCGGGCCCGGACGGCATGGCTCGCCGCCATCGGCGGCGCCTTCTGCGCCATCCTGGTCCTCAAGCTCGCGCTGGGCGTCTTTCCCGCGGCCGGCGCGCCGTTCGACGTCAGGAGCCCGAGCGGCCACACCGCGACCGCCGCCGCCGCCTATGGCGGCCTGGTGCTCCTGGTGCTCGGACGCACGCCGGGCGTCGCCGCCGCGATCGTCGTGGCACTCGCGATCGGCGCGTCGCGCGTGGCACTCGACCTGCACAGCCTGCCCGAAGCGGCACTCGGAGGCGCCGTCGGCGTCGGGTCCGTCCTCGCCCTCGGACGATGGTCCGGCATGCCCGCGATGCGGCGCCAGGACGCGCTCCTGCTCGTGGCGATCGCCTGCGTCCTTGTCGGCGTCGAGCATGGCCGTCACGCCTCCATCGAGCCGGCGCTGCAGCGCCTGGAGCACACCCACCTTCTCTGACCGGTTCGGACTTGCATTTCGCGCGGACGCCATGGAGTCTCATTCCCGAGCTTCGGATTACCACCATGATCCGTCTCGAAGGCGTTGATTTCCGCGGAAGAATCGGGGAGGGCGGTCAGCGCAATGCGTTGTCGGCACTGACTTTCGACGTCTCGGAAGGCGGCTTTCGCTGGATCACCGGTCCGACCGGTTCGGGCAAGTCCTCGCTCATCGCCCTGCTGAGCGCCCGGCATCGCCCCGACACGGGCCAGCTCCGGCTGCTCGGCGTCGATGTCGGCCGCGCGGGAAGCGGCGCGCGCGCGCGGCTCAGGCGGCGCATCGGCGTGATCGACGAGCATCGCGATCTCCTGCCCGGCCTGACGGTGCTGGAGAACACCGTCCTGCCGCTCCGCATCAACGGCCAGGCGGCCGCGACCGCCCGGATCGACGCGCTCGACATGCTGGAATGGGTGGGTCTCGGCCGCCTCGCGGACCGGCCTGCCGGCCTGCTGTCGCGCGGCGAGCGTCTGCTCGCCGCGATCGCGCGGGCTTGCATCGTCCGTCCCGCGCTGCTGCTGGCCGACGAGCCGACGGCCGAGCTCGGCGATGCCGACGGCGACCGTCTGTTCCAGCTCATCCTCGAGATGAACCGGCTCGGCACCACGATCCTGGTCGCCAGCCGCAACGAGCGGCTGCGGCGCGCCTATCCCGCGTCCTGCCTCGCGCTGGAGAACGGACGCCTGCGCGAGCACGCCGCATGAGCCGCCGGCTGCGACGGCGCGACCTGCGCCGTGGCGCGGCCGATGGCCGCCTGCGCCGCCTGCCGGGCCGCGCGCTCGACGGCCGAGGCCTTCTCCGTCAGGCCGCGATCGGCCTCGCCGGCAGCCTTGTCTGCGCGGGCGCGCTCGCGCTCGAGATCTCGGTCCAGCATCTCGCCGCGCGCTGGTCGGACGCCGCCGGACAAACCCTGATCGTGGTCCCCGACCCGTCGGCGCCATCGGCGATCGCCGGCCGGTCACGCCTCGCAGCGGTCCTGTCGGCCGCAGGCACTGGCCGCCCGGTCGGGACGCAGGCGCTGGCATCGCTGCTCGGCGCGACCGCTCCCGACGCGGCGGCACTCGTCGAGACCGCGGCGGACGATCCGGGCATGGCGGCCCGCATCCAGGCCGCCGCTCCGGGCAGCATCGTCGAAGCCGATGGCGGCCAGCCCGCCGCGCGGCTGGCCGCGTTCGGATCGCTTCTGTCTCTCGCCTGCCGGGCGGCGGTGGCGGCGATCGTGGCGGGGACGCTCGGCTGCGTCATCGCGGGCGCGCGCGCCGCCATCCGCGCCTCCGCCGCCGCCGCAAGACTGGTCCATCGGCTTGGCATGACCGGCGGTGCGATCGGCCGCCTTCTGTCGGGCCCGCTCACGGCCGCCGCCTTCCTCGGAGGCGCCGCCGGGATCGCCTCCTCATCGCTCGTCCTGTCCGGTCACGACCTCGAGCCGCTCTATCCGCTGCCGCCGGCGATCGCGCTCGCGACCCTGGGCGCAGCCGGGCTGGCGCTCCGCGACGTCCTGCGGGAAGACCTGTGAGCCTGCGCCTGATCCTGCGCGCCTTCGCCCTGGCGTCCGGTGCCGCCGTCGCGGCCTTCGGCCTCGGCTTCGCCTGGTTCGCGCGCGACGCCACCCTCCCCTCGCCCTGGCCGTCACACGTGGACGGCATCGTGGCGCTCACCGGGGGCACTCAGCGGGTCCCGACCGCGCTCGCGCTGCTTCGGGCCGGCGTCTCCGGCCGGCTGCTGATCTCGGGCGTCGGTCCGGGCGTGACCCTGCCGGCACTCCTGCAGAACAACGCCGGCGATCACGCGGTGACGTCGGTCGCGGCGAGCCCGCCCATCGACAGCATCACCCTCGGCCACGCCGCGCAGACCACCGCCGGCAATGCGGTGGAGACCACCTGGTGGGTCCGCGCCAACGGCATGCGCTCGATCGTGGTCGTGACCGCCGGCTACCACATGCGGCGCGCTCTGGCCGAGATCGACGCCGCCCTGCCCGATGTCCGCGTGACGCCGTACGCGGTGCATCCACCGGCCGGTGCCCGGACCCTGTTCGTCGAATACGTCAAGCTGCTCGCCTCGGAGGCCGGCATCCATCCGCTCGCGCCGATGCCGGGGACGACATGAAGCGGCGATGAGCGCGCTCCGCACCGGCCTCTTCAACCTCTATTTCGTCGCGCTCACGCTCGTCCTCGGCCTCGCCGGCCTGCCCGTGCGCTGGTTCCGGCGCGACCTCGCCTTCCCGCTCGCGCGACGCTGGATCATCCTGACGGTCGCCGGACTTCGGGTCCTGTGCGGGGTGCGGATCGAGATCACCGGCCGCGAGCATCTGCGGCCGGGTCCGCTCATCATCGCCTCGCAGCACCGCTCGGCGCTGGACGCCCTGATCTGGTTCACCATCGTCGATCGGCCGAGCTACATCATGAAGCGCGAGCTGAGGCGCCTGCCGCTGGTGGGCCCTTTGCTCGAACCCGCGGGCATGATCGCCGTCGACCGCGGCGGCGGCGGCGCGGCGCTGCGCCGAATGGTCCGCGACGCTGCCTCGGCCCTGGCCCGCGGCCGCCAGATCGTCATCTTCCCGGAGGGCACGCGCGTGCGATCGGGCGCCGCTGCAATTCTCGCGCCCGGCATCGCGGCACTCGCCGCCCGCGCCCCGATCCTGCCGGTCGCCACCAACTCCGGCCATGTCTGGGGAGGCGGCCTGCTGATGCGCCGGTCCGCGTCACCGGCCACCATCGTCGTCGCGATCGGACCGCCCTTGCCGGACGGCCTGAAGCGGGACAGCCTGCTGGCCGCGATCGAGACGAGCTGGACCATGGCCGAGATGCGCTGGCTCGAGCAAGTCTGTGGATAACTCTGTGGGTCGTGGCTCATCGGCATTATGACGATGAAATTACAGTTCTGTGAGGCATGGCCGTGCGACATGCCGGACTGCGGATCCGACGGTGCCGGCGGCACAACGATGGGCGAACTATTCTTCGTCTTTTCAATGCGGTCCTCTCCGCGTCAACAAGTTCCAGCATCATGACAAATGCTCGATAACAAAACCGTGTGCGCTTTAGTCGATCGCACCCTTTCCGAGACCATGACGAGTTCCCTTGCCACGGCTTGTGGATGAGTGCACGGCCGCGCGCCCTCGCGACGATTGTCGGCCTCGCCGTGCTTCTGCTCCTCGGCGCGACGGTTCGGTTCCACGCGGCGGGACAGGCTCTCGCGCGCGACTGGGCACGCCTGATCGAGGCCGCGCGATCGTCGGGCTGGCGGGTCTCCGGCAAGCTGGGCGCGCGTGCCGGATGGCCGTTCGACCCGAGCCTCGCGATCGACGATGCGAGGCTCGACCTGACGCGGACGGCCGGCCTCTCCCTCTCGGCGCCGACGCTCCAGTTCTCCCGCACGCCTGCAGCCGGCGAGCAGATCGCGTTGGGTCCGGCGGCACCGCTGACCATCGGCACCGGTGCCGTGACGTTCCGCCTCTGGGGGGACCAAGCCAGAGCATCCTTCGACAGCCAGGGCGCGACGCTCGTGGCAGTCGGGCTGCACGCCGGCGCCGGCGGTCCGGACGACGTCATGATCGCGCGCTCTGCCGGCGGACGGGCACGCGCGACGGACGCCGCAACGTCCCTCTCGTTCGCGATCGACGGGCTGACGCTCCCGCTCGCTCACGTGACGCGCGACGAGCGCACGGTCGATCGGCTGCGCCTCGAGGCGACGCTCACCGGACCGCCGCGCCGGCGGACGATGACGTTCGCGCTCGACGCGGACTGGGACGGAGTGCAGGCCCGCCTTGCCGGAACGCTCGACGCCGGCCCGTCGGGCACCCTGTCGGGACGGATGACGGCCTCGATCGGCCCCGGCTGGCGCGCCGCCATGGCCCGCGCGGAGGCCGCCCAGATCGTCACCGCACCCGAGGCACGCGCGGCCACGGGCCTTCTCGCCCTGATCGCGACGGGCGACGCCATCCACGACATGAAGCTGGCGGTGCAGGACGGCAACGTCACGCTCGGCGGCCTTACATTGATTCGACTGCCGGCACTCCCGCCGCTGGCCGCCGGTCCGTCTTAAACTGGTTTATGGTGACGATCCTGTCACCGCACGGCGCCAGGCATTGTCATGGCGGTCCGTTCGCGCATCTTTCGCTCCAGGACCCGCGCTCCAGACCGGCCCTCGTTGGCCCAGCGCCCCGTCACCGGAGACCATCATGTTCGGTATCGACGCCTTCCATCTCGCGCGTGCCCAGTTCGGGTTCACGATCGCGTTCCACATCATCTTCCCGGCGTTCTCGATCGGCCTCGCGGCCTATCTGGCCGTGCTCGAGGGGATGTGGCTGAAGACGAAACGGGCGGTCTATCTCGATCTCTATAAATACTGGCTCAAGATCTTCTCGGTCGGCTTCGCGATGGGCGTCGTCTCCGGCGTCGTGATGTCCTACCAGTTCGGCACCAACTGGTCGGTGTTTTCCAACAAGGCCGGCGGCGTGCTCGGCCCGCTGATGGCCTACGAGGTCCTGACCGCCTTCTTCCTCGAGGCCGGCTTCCTCGGCGTCATGCTGTTCGGCATGGACCGTGTCGGACCAAAGCTGCACTACGCCGCCACCGTCCTGGTCTCGGTCGGCACGCTCATCTCGATGACCTGGATCATCTCGGTCAACTCCTGGATGCAGACGCCGGCCGGCTACGCCGTCACTCCCGACGGCAAGTTCGAGCCCGCCAACTGGCTTCACGTGATCTTCAATCCGTCCTTCCCGTTCCGGCTGGTCCACATGAGCCTGGCCGCCTTCCTCACCGTCGCCTTCATCGTGGGCGGCGTCGGCGGCTACCACCTGCTGCGCGCCCGCGCGCAGCGCCGCGCGCCGACGGAGGCGACGAAGGTCATGTTCTCGATGGCGCTCTGGATGGCGGCGATCGTGGCCCCGATCCAGATCATGGCCGGCGACACCCAGGGCCTCAACACGCTCGAGCACCAGCCCGCCAAGATCGCCGCGATGGAAGGCGACTTCGACGGCGGCCGCTACCAGGGCGAGAAGCTGTTCGGCTTCCCGAACATGAAGACCCAGCATACCGACTATGCGATCGAGCTCCCCTATGCCGGCTCGCTGATCCTGACCCACCACCTGTCGGGCCGCGTGCCCGGCCTAAAGGATTTCCCCAAGGCCGACCAGCCCTACAGCCCGATCCTGTTCTTCACCTTCCGGATCATGATCGCGATCGGCTTCGCGATGTTCGGCATCGGCCTGTGGAGCCTCTGGTGCCGTTACCGCGGCACGCTGTATGAAACGCCCTGGTTGCACCGCGCCGCCGTCCTGCTCAGCCCGGCCGGCTGGGTCGCGATCATCTGCGGCTGGATGACGACCGAGATCGGCCGCCAGCCCTACACCGTCTATGGCCAGCTTCGCACCATCGACAGCGTGTCGCCGATCGCGCTCCCCGGCATCGCGACGTCGTTCCTCGTCTTCATCGTGGTCTACTTCGTCGTCTTCGGCTTCGGCCTCTTCATCCTGCTGCGGATGATGAGCCAGCAGCCCGAGCCTGGCCAGGAGGGCCCGCGCGGTGACGAGCCGATACGCACCGCCGGCATCCATCCGGGTCCCGCCCAAGGCCATGAGAATCTGGGCCACGGCAATCTCGCGCCCGGAGCCGCGGAATGAGTCGACTCCTGCCGATGCCCGAGGCCGCCCGTACGTTGCACGGGTGGTTCTTCTGGGCACCGGTCCTGTCGGCCACGATCCTCGCGATCGTCGTCCTGCTCTACGTCCTGCTCGACGGGTTCGACCTCGGCGTCGGCATCCTGTTCGCCGCCGAGGACGGCTCAGAGAACCGCGACGTGATGGTCAACTCGATCGCCCCCGTCTGGGACGGCAACGAGACCTGGCTCGTGCTCGGCGGCGCCGGCCTGTTCGGCGTCTTCCCCGTCGCCTACGCGATCATCCTGCCGGCGCTCTACCCGGTCGTGATCCTGATGCTGCTGTCGCTCATCTTCCGCGGCGTCTCCTTCGAGTTCCGCTTCAAGGCGCGATCGAGCCGGGGCCGCAAGCTATGGGACGCCGGCTTCTTCGGCGGCTCGCTCTGCGCGGCACTCTGCCAGGGCATCACGCTGGGCACGATCCTGCAGGGCATCCATTTCCTGCACGAGCAGTATGCCGGCGGCTGGTGGGACTGGCTGACCCCGTTCAGCGTGATCTGCGGCCTCGCGGTCGTGGCCGGCTACGCGATGCTGGGCGCGACTTACCTGATCTGGAAGACCGGCGGCGCGCTGCAGCGGCGGATGCGCGATGTCGCGCGCCTGCTCGGCCTGGTCGTCCTCGGCTTCATCGGCCTGGTCAGTGTCTGGACGCCGTTCCTGCACGAGAAATACCTCAACGAGTGGTTCGGCTGGCCCAAGATCCTGTTCGTGAGCCCGGTGCCGATCCTCGTCGTGGTGCTGGCGCTCGCCTTCTACTGGAGCCTCAAGCTGCACCACCAGGTGACCCCGTTCCTGTGCACGCTGGGCCTGTTCTTCCTGTCGTTCACCGGGCTCGGGATCTCGCTTTGGCCGACCGTCGTGCCGCCGACGATCGACATCTGGCAGGCGTCCAACCCGCCGCACAGCCAGCTCTTCCTGCTCGTCGGCATGATCGTGCTGGTGCCGACCATCCTCGCCTATTCGAGCTACAGCTACTGGGTCTTCCGCGGCAAGGTCGACCCGAGCGCCCACTATCACTGAGGGGAACGCCATGGACACGCACGGATCGCTGCATCGGATCGGCTGGTTCGTGGGCCTCTGGGCCGGCGGCGTCGCGGTGACGGCCGCGGTCGCCTACGGCCTTCGCCTGATCATCTTCATGTAGGCCTACTCGGCGGCCGCGATCCGGCGCAGCTCCTCGAGCTCGCGCCGCAGTGCCGCCACCTCGACCTGCAGCTCGTCGCGCGTCGGCCGCAGCCCGCGCTCCGCATCCTGCGCCTGGCGGACCGCCACCACCGGCCCGAACACGCGCGCAGCCCGTTCCAGCAACGCGACGTTCTCGCGCCCCGCCTGCTGCAACGACGGCGTCAGCAGGGTCTCGATCTTCTCGTCCTGCTGCCGCGACACGTCGTGCCGATGCGCGAAATGCGCCATCATCTGCTCCAGATATTCCGGCACGATCCCCTGCAGGCTGTCGCCATAGAACCCGATCAACTGGCGCAGGAACGACGTCGGCAGGATCGACCGCCCGCGCGTCTCCTCCTCCATGATGATCTGCGTCAGCACCGTGCGCGTGATGTCGTCGCCGGTCCGGGCGTCATAGACGACGAAGTCGCGGTTGTTGCGCACCATGCCGGCGAGGTCGTCGAGCGTGATGTAGGCGGAGCTCTCGGTGTCGTAGAGACGCCGGTTGGCGTATTTCTTGACGACGATCGGAGCCGACGCCGCCTCTGTCTGTTGCCCCGCTGCCTGCTGGTCGCCGCGCACATCAATCTCCAACTCACAGTCGCACAGATCTAGCATCCCGCAGCCCGAAAATCAGGGGCACCGGCGCCGCCGCCCCGTCATCCGCGAAACGCGTCCTTGCCCGCTCGCAGTTTCGCGAGCTCGATCGCGTCGCGCGCCCTCACGAACGGATTGGCCAGACGCTCCTCGCCCAACCGCGACGGCAACGTCGGCTGTCCCTCCGCGCGCAAGCGTGCCACCTCCCCCGCCCGCTGGCCAAGAGCGGCATTCAGCGGATCCACGCTCAGCGCATAACGCGCGTTGGCGAGCGTGTATTCGTGCCCGCACGCCACCAGCGTGCTGTCCGGCAGGCCCCTGAACCGTCCCAGCGACTCGAACATCATCGCGGGCGTTCCCTCCAGCAGCCGCCCGCAGCCGAGGCTGAACAGCGTGTCGCCGCACACCAGCAGCGGATCGTCCCCGCCTGCCGCGGCAAAGAACAGGCTCACATGCCCGATCGTGTGCCCCGGCGTCTCGATCACCACCCCGCTCTCGTCGCCGACCCTCACCGTGTCGCCACCCGCCACCGCCTCGTCGAGCCGCGGCAGCCGCGGCCGGTCGGCCGCCGCGCCGACCACCCGCGCGCCGAACCGCGCCCGCACCGCGTCCGTCCCCGCCGTATGGTCGCCATGGTGATGCGTCAGCAGGATCGACTCCAGCACGCCGCCGCCACGCGCGATCTCCGCTTCCACCGCCGCGATCACCGCGTCGGCATCGGCCGGATCGACGATCGCCATCGCCTCACCGCTCCTGAGCAGCCAGGCGTAATTGTCCGACAGGATCGGGATCAGGCTCGCGCGCATGGTGTTCTCCGCTCTCTCCGCCGTGGTATAGCGCGCCGATGACGATGGACGCGCATACGGTCGCCGCCTTCTACGACGGGCCTTGCGGCGCCGTCGTGGCCGGCTTGATCCGCGACCGGCTCGCGACGCTCTGGCCCGACACCCGCCATCTCCGCATCGCGGGGCTCGGCTACGCCTCCCCCTATCTCGGCCTGTGGCACGACGACGCGGCACTCTGCCTGGACATCATGCCCTCCCAGCCCGCGGCGGGGCCTCTCGCCAGCCAGCCGATGCGCTGCATCGCCGACGGCGCCCAGCTGCCCCTCGATGACCTGTCCGTCGACCGCATCCTCCTCGTCCACGGCCTGGAGGCCGCCGACGATCAGCGGCGCCTGCTGCGCGAGTGCTGGCGCGTGCTGCGCGACGACGGCCGGCTGATGGTCGTCACCCCGAACCGCGCCGGCTTCTGGGCGCATGTCGAGTCGACCCCTTTCGGCCAGGGCCAGCCCTACACCCAAGGCCAGGTTTCGCGCCTGCTGCGATCCTCGATGTTCGCCGTCGACCGCCAGGACACCGCGGTCTACATGCCCCCGCTCGACTTCCGCCCGATCCGAAGGCTCGCTCCCCTGTGCGAGCGGCTCGGCCGCCGCCTCACACCAGGCTTCGCCGGCGTGCTGCTGGCCGAAGCCGTCAAGGACGTCTACGCCGCCGTGCCCGGCGTCCCCGTCAACCGCCGCGTCGTCGTCCCCGCAGCCCTGAAGGCGCTCCACGCGAGAGTGCTGGAGGCGGCCTGAGGAGGCCCGGGGAGCTCCGCCCGTGAACCATGGTGCAATGGCAGGGTTCTCAGGCCGGTCCAGGGCTCTCCCTTGTCAGGCTGGTCGAGAAAATCATCCTCGGCCGCAAGGCCAGCCCGGAAGCTCACGTCATTATCCCAAGCAGATCCACACCCAATGCGCTGGCGGCAGTCCGTAGCGGTTGGTCCAGGGTCGCGAGCGGGAAATGGCGGCGCTGCGCCAGCTCCAAGTAAGCCGCATCGTAGAGTGTCAGTCGAAAGCGTTCGGCAAGGTGCAGAGTCGTGGACCAGGCGTAGGTTTCGGTATCGGAATCAACGGTGATCGGCATGCGGGTTAGCTGAGTGAGGGCCTTGTCGCGGAATGCAGCATCGAAGCGCTTGCGGCGGATACAAGCCTGCAATCCATTGGCGACTTCAAGCCGCCACAACGTCGGCACGCATGCTCCCTGCTCCACAACGCGGTCCATCAATCCGTCCGCGACAGGAGTGCGTTCGTCCTCGAAGTACCAGCTCAGCGTGATCGAAGCATCAAGGACAAGAGTCACAGACGGCCGTCGTCGATCAAGTCTTTCAGCTTGAGACTTCCTAGATTGATGCCTTTGCTCATCTCCCGGATGATTTGCGCGGCAGCGCGTGCATCCTCGCGGCTGGTGCTGGACTGACTGGGCACAAGCCGCGCAACGGCTTTGCCACGACGGGTGATCGTGACCTCCTCCCCCTGTTCGACCCAGTCGAGTAGTTGACCGAGCCGGTTCTTCGCCTCGAAGGCGCAGATTTGCCTCATGGATGCCTCTTCGACAAGCTAGCTAACGGCCTAGCTTACAGTCAGGACGGTCCGCAAGGTAGCAGGAAGCATGAGGAGGAGTGCCAGATGCCACGGACCCATGCCGCACGCCGTCTGGAGTCGCTGAGCGACATCGTTTTTGGACTCGCAATGACATTTCTCGCGTCCAGACTGCCGCTGCCGGGCCTGACCGATCCGGCACCGACCTGGCACAGTCTGGCCGTCCGGGTCGGGCCATACTTGTCCGCGCTCGGATTGAGTTTCAGCATCGCCGGCATCTACTGGTTTGGTCACCACCGCAGGCTGGCGGAAGGCGGCCCGCCCAACTCGTTAGAGATCGTGCTGAACTTCGCCTTCCTGCTGGTCGTGATGCTGCTTCCGAGCACGACAGAGATCTACGAACGTTTCGGCACCCGCGGCAGCATGGTGTCGATCTATTGCGCCCACCTGGCGCTCCTCTCGGGTCTCTACCTTCTGCTCTGGGTGCTGACGATCGGGCGGTCGCGCTTGCGCGCCGGGACGCCGATGTCCTGGAGGCAGACGATCGGACCGTCGTTCGGCCTCGCCGTCTTTCTCATCGCGACGATGCTCGCCTTCCGCCATCCGGCTCTCAGCCAGAACCTGCTGCTGCTCGCTTTCCTCGGTCCAATCGTGACCCGCATGACGGCCATCCAGGCTCCTGTCTCGCAGACGAAGCTGCCGTAACTTCCGATCGGCGGTTCCCGGGCAATCAGCCAACACGTTCAGCGGCGTCGGAGGGATCAACGACTTCGGTCAGATCACCGGAAACTACGTCAGCGGTTCCGGCGAGCAGCGCCTCTTCGTGCGGACCGCCGGTCATTACGAGACGGTCCTGGCCAGCCATGCCGTCGACGGCTTCAGTGCGAGCGGGCCCAGCAATCTCGACCTGGTGGTCGGCCACTATCCTCCCTTCGACGATCGGATCTTCACCCAACGGTTCGATCCATTCCCGAACGACGCGGTGTTCGGGTGGGTCAACGATTTCGGCGACGTCGTCGGCACGAGCGTGCCGGTAAGTCCGGAGGGGTCCGCGGGGGCTACGGCCTGGATCGAAAGGGCTGGCGCTTTCAGGAACATCGAACTGCCCTCACGGGATGCGAAAAACTCCATTTTCACCGAAGCAACCGGCATCAACGATCGCGGCCAGATCACCGGCTGGTATGGCAATGGCGACGGGCAGGCGAGCGACGGCTTTGTCGACACGAACGGCAGCTTCAAGACCATCACGGTGCCCGGCGCCCTGACGACCGAGCCGACCGCCATCAACGATCTCGGCGTTGTGGCAGGCATCTACTCCTACGGGAGCTACGCTCCGACCCACGGCTTCGTCGACATCGGCGGCAAGTTCACGACGGTCGACTTTCCGGGCGCGAGCGAGACCGTGAACCCCCAAGGATTGCAAAGGCTTGCCTTTGCCGGGGTCCAGGGGCAAAGCCCCTGGCCTGATGCGCACCCTGCTGAACTCGTTCCGCCTCGTCCTCGCCCCGCCGCACAAGGCTGGCATCCCCTTCCTCGTGGCCAGTGTCGTCGTCCTGCTCGCGGGCGTGCTCTTCCACCTCGCCTGGCTCGCCGCGATCGGCCTCGCCGCCGGCCTGTTCTGCCTCTATTTCTTCCGCGATCCCGAGCGCGTTCCCTCCCCCGTCGACGGCACCCTCGTCGCTCCCGCCGACGGCAAGGTCACCGGCGTGGGCCTCGCCGTTCCGCCCGAGGAGCTCGGCCTGGGTCCGGCGCCGCGCCTGCGCGTCGCGACCTTCCTCTCGGTGCTCAACGTCCACGTCAACCGGATGCCCGCCTCCGGTGTCGTCGTCCGCGTCGCCAGGCGCCCCGGCCGCTTCCTCAACGCCAGCCTCGACAAGGCGTCCGACGAGAACGAGCGCGTCGCCATCCGCGTCCGCCTCGACGACGGCAACGAGATCGCGGTGGTGCAGATCGCCGGCCTGATCGCCAGGCGCATCCTCTGCGACGCCGTCGAGGGCGCCCATGTCGAGCGCGGCGCGCGCTTCGGCATCATCCGCTTCGGCAGCCGCACCGACCTCTATCTCCCTGACGGCGCCGTCCCCCTCGTCGCGGTCGGCCAGACCATGGTCGGCGGCGAGACCGCGATGGCAAGCCTCGCATGACGCCCGATCCGCTCGCGGCGCGCCGCCGCCGCCGCCGGCTCGGCCTCCGGCGGCGCCGGCAGCGCCGGCCGCGCTTCGCCGGGCAGTCCTTCAACCGCCTGGTTCCCAACCTGCTGACCATGCTCGGCCTCTGCGCGGGCCTGACCAGCATGCGCTTCGCCATCGACGGCCATTTCGCGATCGCCGTCCTCGCCCTGGTGCTCGCCGCCGCGATCGACGGCATCGACGGCCGCATCGCGCGGATGCTCCGCGCGACCTCGCGCTTCGGCGCCGAGTTCGACAGCCTGTCCGATTTCCTCTGCTTCGGCGTCGCCCCCGCCTTCCTCCTCTATCTCTGGGCGATGGTCGGCGCCGGCCGGCTCGCCTTCCTGCCCAGCCTGATGTTCGCGGTCTGCATGGCGCTCCGCCTCGCCCGCTTCAACGCCGCGCTGAACGTCGGCAACCCGCCCGCCTACGCCTACAATTTCTTCGCGGGCGTCCCGGCCCCCGCCGGCGCCGGCATCGTGCTGTTCCCGCTCTTCACCGGTCTCGAAGCGCACCGCGTGGGCCAGCCATGGCTCTATGCGATCGCCCACAGTCCGATCCTGGTCGCGATCTGCGAGATCGGCAGCGCCGCTCTGCTCGTCTCCACGCTGCCGGTGTGGAGCTTCAAGAATTTCCGCGTCCCCGCCGAGTTCGTCCTCCCGCTCCTGCTCGGCACCGGCGCCTTCGCCGCCGTCCTGGTCGCCGAGCCCTGGGCGGCGCTGGCCGCGGCCGGCCTGCTGTATGTCGGACTGCTGCCCTTCGCCCGCCGCTCGTTCCACCGCCTGCGCGCGGACGCCGAGAATGCCGCCGAGGACGAGGAGGCGGAGCCCGACCAGACGCCGGTGCGCCTCGAAACGTCACGCCAATCCCCTTGACCCCCGGGGCTCGGCGGCCCCATCCCCCAGCCAATTCTCGAGGACGCACCGTGGGACCGACACTGCTGATGACCGACCCGTCGCACTACGACGTGTCCTACGCGATCAATCCATGGATGAAGCCCGACGCCTGGCACGACGCCGCCGAGGCGAACCGCGTACGTGCCCGCGACTCCTTCGCGGCCCTCGAAGCCGCACTCCGCGCGGCCGGCGCCGAGATCGTCACCATCGGCGGCGCGCCCGGCCTGCCCGATATGGTCTTCCCCGCCAATGCCGGCATCGTGCTCGACGGCCGCGTGCTGGTCGCCCGCTTCCGCTTCCCGGAACGCCAGGGCGAGGAGGCGCATTTCCACGCCGCCTTCGAGGATCTGCGCGTCCGCGGCCTGCTCGCCGAGGTCGCCATCCTCCCCCACGGCGTGTTCCAGGAAGGTGCGGGCGACTGCATCTGGGACCGCATCCGCAACCAGTTCTGGGTGGGCTACGGCCAGCGCTCGACCCACGGCAGCGTCGCCGCCATCGGCGACTTCTTCGGCCGCCCGATGGTGAGCCTCGAACTGGTCAGCCCCCGCTTCTACCATCTCGACACCTGCTTCTGCGTCCTGCCGCGCGGCGAGATCCTGTTCTATCCGCCCGCCTTCTCCCCCGCCGGCATCGCCTCCATCCGCCAGATCGTGCCGGCGCCCATGCTGATCGAGGCGACCGACGAGGACGCGGCCCGCTTCTGCGTCAACGCGGTCGCACTGGACGACAACATCGTCATGGCCGAACCCGCGCCCGCCCTGGTCGAACGCCTCGGCGCGCATGGCTACCGGGTCCACGGCGTCCCCCTCGACCCCTACATCCTGTCGGGCGGCGGCGCCTACTGCATGACCCTCCGCCTCGACCTCGCGAGCGCATGAGCCTCACCCCGCCGCCGCATCGACCAGCGTCAGGATCCCGAGCAGGATCGCCTCCGGCGGCGGCGGCGACCCCCTGACCACCAGGTCGACCGGCACGATCCCCGCGACCCCGCCCTCGCCGATCGCGTAGCCGCCGTTCGAGAACGGCCCGTCGCCGGACGCGCAATCGCCGATCGCGATCACGTAGCGCGGCCCCTCCATCGCCTCCCAGGCGCGCCGCAACGGACCCGCGGCGTTGCGGACAGCGGGTCCGCTCACGAGCAGGATATCCGCGTCCAGCGGCGTCGCCGTGAAGTGCAGCCCGGCACGTCCGAAATCGAGCACCGGCTCGTCGAGCGAGGCGATCTCGAGCCCGCAGCCGCCACATCCGCCGGTCGACACATGCAGGATCGAGGACAAACGGCGGCGCCGGCGCCGTCCCGCCGCCTCCAGACGGGCCGCCAGCGTCGAGACCTGCGCCGGGTCCGGCACCGGCAGCGCATCGGCTACTGGGTGGATCAGCCGGTCGAACAGCAGGCGCAGGCCGGTCACAGGTCCACCGCCTCCGCCGAGAGGCCGAACGACGCCGCGATCACCCCGACATCCTCGACCTGCGCCCCACGGCACGCCGCCTCGAACAGCGTCACATGCGCGACCGACGGATCTCGCGGGAAGAACGCGGCCACCGTCCCCTCCGGATCGAGCCGGACGAAGTGCCACAGATCGCCCTCCGGCGCCTCCACCAGTCCAAGCCCTTCCCCCGTCGACGCACCCAGCCCGACCCGCACCGGACCCTCCGGCAACGCCTCGATCAGCCGGCGCAGCCGGCTCGCCGCCTGGCCCACGCCCGCCAGCCGCAGCCGCATCCGGGCGTCCGTGCAGCCGCTCTCCCCGCACGGAGCCTCGACCGGCACGAGCGCGTTCGCCCGCCGCGCATCGAACCCCTGACCCGACGCGCGTCCGACGACACCCGAGGCGACCAGCAACGAGGCCTCGGCCGGCGTCACCACACCGAGCCCGGACAGCCGCGCCGCCAGCCGCGCCTCGTACAGCCCCGCGAGCCCGCGCAGTTCGCGTCCGACCATGTCCGCCGCCATTCCGAGCGCCGTGAGCGCCTGGTCCGGCAGATCGCGCGCGACACCACCCGGCACCACCAGTTCGGCGCCGAACCGATGACCGAGCCCGGCCGCGCTCGCCGTCCTCATCCGCTCGAGCAGGATTGCGGCCTCCGCCGCCAGCAGGTGCGCGCCCCCGGCCCGGGCACAGAGCACGATCGAGCCCAGGAACGCGCTCGCCCGCTCCGCCTCCGCCGCAACCTCGCGCAGGGCCGCCGCCCGCGCCGGCACCGCCGTCCCGCTCGCCGCCTCGACCGCGCGCGCGAACGCCAACCCGTTGGCGACCACCGCGGCCGAGATCCGGGCGGCGATCCGCGTCGCCGCGTCGGGCGTCAGCCCGGCGGCAACGGCCGCCACTCCCCGATGCCCGTAGCCGCGCTGCAACTCGACCGTCACCAGCCGGTCGCCGGCGGCGATCATCCGCGCCCGGAATCCGCCCGCCGATGGCAGCCCGACCGGGCCGTCCTCGAGATAGACCAGCCCCTCGTCGTCATCGACGCCGGCCGGCCGCCACTCCGGCGGCTCGGCGGCGCGCGGCGCCGGTCCCGGACGCGCCGCCATCGGCGCCGTGGCACCCCAATGTCCATGGTCGAGCAGCGCGCGCAGGTCGCCCGCGTGCATCGCCTCGAAGCCCCACAGGTCGCGAACCAGGCGCTCGTAGGGGATCGCGGCCGGCGTTCTCGCCGACAGCGCATGATAGCGGCCCGCTTCGACCGCGACGGTCGCGATCAGCGGCCGCGCCCGTCCGTCATGGAACAGGGCGTGGACATGGCCCGATGCATCCCCCCACAGCCCGAGCAACGGCACCTGGCCGGCGCGCGCGGGCGCGTCCGCGGCGAGACTCGCCCACGCCGCCTGCTCCAGCACGAACCGGATGCCCTCGCGGCGGCCCGACCGGATCAGGTCGGCACGGTCCGGCGGGAACAGATGCGGCGCGGTCATGGCACCACGGCGAGCTGCTCGGCCATCTCGACGATCCGGCCCGACGCCACCGCCGGCATCGCGACCCCGATCACGACGCCCACCAGGAGATGCACCGCGAGCGCCACCCGGACCGGGACGGCGAGGGCGGGCCGCGCCGGACGCGCACGCAGGCATCCGGCCATCAGCACGCACGACAGCAGGGCGAAGGGCAGCAGCATCGCCGTCCGGCCCAGCGCCGTCTCGACGATCACGACGAACGCCCCGAACAGCCCGAACGGCGGCGCGCAGATCGCGAGCGACGACAGCGTGCCCAGCCGGCCACCGCCGCGCGCCAGCACCTGCGCCGGCAACGCGAACGACGCCGCCAGCAGGGCCAGCAATCCCGCGTGCAATCCGGCCACGCCACCGAGCCCGAAGGCGAACATCACGATGCCGAACACGCCCGCATGGGCCGCTTCATCCCGCCGCTCGACATCGTGACGAAGCCAGACCAGTGCTGCCGCGATCGCGATCGCCAGCAATCCCGACGCCTGCAGCGCGTCTCCCGCGACCTGTCCGAACCCGTCATGCACCAGCACCGCGCGCACGCGCAGCAGAACCGCGAACGAGGTCAGCGGCAGCAACGCCGTGACCGCGGCACCGAATGGTGCCACCGCGCTTGCCCGGGCCGCCGACAAGGCCGCACCGAACGGCGCCGCCCCGCCGAGCACCGCGAGGCCGAGCAGCAGCATCGCAGCCCCCGCGGGCGCCATCCTCGACGCACCGCCCTGCAGGAGCCACGACCCGAGCAGGCAGCCGGCGATCGCCATCGATTGCAACCGCAGCAGCCGCCAGGACGCCAGCGCCGGCGCCGATCCGCGCGCACTGCCGGCGGCCAGCGTCGCGAGCAGCGCGCACGACCCGACTGCCAGCGTCGCCGGCACCGCGTCCGCGCAACCGACCGCCCAGAGCGACGCCGCCAGCATCATCGACGGCAAGCCCCGCGCGAGCCGCAGCCTGCGGCCGGCGAGGCCGCCGAACGACGGATCGGCCATGCAGGCGATCGAAAGCGTGGCCCCGAGCGACGCCGCGACACAGGCAAACCCGGACGCGACCGGATCCGCATCCGCCAGCGACCAAAGCACCAGCGCCAGCGTTGCCGCCCCGAACATCGGGCACAGCACGCGAAAGCCGCCGGCGCCCGGCGGCAGCAGGCCAAGCACGATCGCCCCGGCGAACGCCATCCAGGGGGCGAATGGCGGCGCGATCACGGCCATGTCTCGCCGCCCGTCGGCAGTCCGCCAGCGCGCCCGATCGTCGCCGTCGCCACCACCAGCAATCCAGGCGTCAGGACCGCGGCCGCCGCGAACAGGACCAGGTTCGAACCGGCGCCAAGCAACGCGAGACCGTCCGCGAGTGCCGCGAACCGTGCGAGATAGAGCGCCGGCGGCGACGGCCGGCTGGCCGAGAGCAGGCCCAGCAGGGTCGCGGCCAGGGCGAGCGCGTTCTGTTCGCGGCCGGACGCGGTCCCCGCATCCGTCACCACCAGCACCGCGAGCGCCGTCAGCCCGAGCCCCGCCGCGATCAGCGGGATCGACATCATCGATGCCGCCTGGCTCGCATGTCCGGTCCGGCGGTCGAGCCTTGCCAGAACGCGGCCGATCCAGATCGCGGAGGCGAGCAGCACGAGGCTGCCCGCTGCCAGCATCCCGGCGGCGCCACCCGGCGCGTGTCCGATCGCGCTCGCCCCGGCCGCTGTGGCGCCGAGATGCCATCGCAGCAGCGAGACCGTCCCGCCGAGACGCCGCTCGCGAAGGATCGCGAACGACAGGACCAGGACGAGCGCCGCGAACGCCGGAGCGAGCATCGCCATCATTCGAGGCTCCGCCCGATCAGCACGAAGACGCCGCTCAGGAGCGCCATCAGCGAGGCGGCGCGCAGGCAAGCCAGCCGCCAGGACGCCCGCGCGCTCCCGAGCCCGGCGCGAATGATGCCCAATCCGGCCGCGAGCAGGCCGACCTTGACCGGCCACAGCACCAGGGCGATGAGCCATTCGAGTGGTCCGGCGGTCGCCGCGATCGTGCTCCAGGGCGGCAGCAAGGCGGCCACCAGGTCGAGCCAGACCAGCAGCCGCACATGCGCCGTCAGACGCGCAAGACCCAGCATGGGGCCAGCCAGCCCGGGTGCTACATGGCCGTCGGTATCGCCGACCGCGATCAGCGCCAGCGCCAGCGCCACCAGTCCGAGCGGCACGGGAGACGACGACGGCGCCGCCGCGATCGCGGCATCGAGACCGGTGCTTCCGCCGATCAGCGCGAGCGCGAGGGCCGCCAGCAGCAGCGCCGGGGCCGACAGCACGACGGACGCGAGCCCGCTTCCCGCCACCATCGGATCCGAGACCGAGGCGATCGCCGCGAGCCGCCCGGCAAGCAGCAGGAAGACGACCAGCAGGACATCGTCGAGCGGACCGGTCAGCATCCCCGTCGCGAACGACGGGACCAGCAGGGCGGCCGCGACCGTCAGGCCGAAACCCGCCAGCACCGGCAGCGACAGAGGCGCAAGACCGGGGCGGATCGAGGCCAGGATCGCACGCCACGCATGGCCGAACGGCGGCGGCGACCGTCCCTCGAGCATCCGCCCGGTCACATCGGCGATCTCGGAGGCGAGCGGCGCCAGGAACAGCAGCCCGACATGGACGACCGACGCCACGGACGCCAGCAGCAACCGGGACCAGTCAACCAACGCGGCCGCCGATGGCCAACGACCAGGCCGCCAGCAGCCCGGCCAGCAGGCACGCGAGCACCGCTGGTCCCGATCCGAGCATCGCGCGGTCGAACCGTGCGGCCCGCTGCCCAGCCGATCGCGCGATCCGCCAGAAGAAGGCGTGTGCCGGCCGCCACACGCCGGCCGGCCCGCGATCCCTCCCCTCGCCCGGCAGGCGGCCGGCGGCGAGCCCGAGCGCGTCGAGCACCGGCCGCGCCAGTCCCGGCCCGCTCGCCTGCGCCCGCGGCTCGCCGAACGGCAGCCATTCCGGCGGCGGCGCCGCGCCGCCGTCCCAAGCCGGCGCCTCGCCGCCGGCGCGGACGCCCATTCGCCGTCCCATCCAGAGCACGATCCCGACCGGCACGCCCACCAGCGCCGCCAGAGCCGGCGGCGACCAACGCGCACCGTCGGGCGCCACGATCGACAGCACGCCCGAAGCAAGATCGGCTCCCGTCAGCGCCGACAGCGTGGGATCGAAGAACCGCAGCACCAGGCCCGGCAGCACGCCTACAAGCACGAGCAGGCCACCGAGTGCCGCCATCGCTCGCAGCGTCGCCGGACGTGCTTCGGCGGCCGCGGCGCCGCGTGGCGTTCTCGGACGGCCGCCGAAGACGATCGCGAGCAACCGCAGACCGGCCGCGAACCCGAGACCAAGCGCCAGACCAAGCGACGCCAGCAGCCACGCGAGCACGATCGCGGTCGCGAGGCCGCCGAAACGCTGCGCCGACAGCAGCGAGCCCGCCTCCAGCCACACCGGCGCGAAGCCCGCCGGCGGCAGTCCGGCCATCGTGGCGAGCGCCACCACCATCGCGAGCAGCGTCCTGGGCATCGGCATCGAGAGCCCGCCGAGCGCGCCGAGCCGCTGGCTTCCCGCCTGCTCGACCACCGCGCGCGAGGCGATCGCGGCGAGCGGCACCGCGCAGGCGAGGTTCAGCACCATCAGCAGCGCACCCGCCAAGGCGGATGATGCGATGGCATCGAGATCGGCTGCCCTCGCTGCCAGCGCCACCCCGAAACCACTGACCGCGACGAAGCTGCCGAGACCGGCGAGCCCCGACAGCACGGTGTCGAGGTCGGCGGCCCTGATTGCGCGCACCCCGCGCTCGATGGCCCCCGCGAGGCCGAGGCCAGCCACCGCCGCGCCCCAGGCGAATGGCGTCGCCGGACCGCACAGGTCGAGCAGGACGCGCACCAGCAGGAACGCGCCGAGCACCGGGGAGATTGCGCCGGCGATGCCCGTGCCGGCCTCGGCGGTCAGCAACAGCACCGGGACCAGGACGAGCAGCGCGGCGAGTGTCCCCCCCAGCGTCTGAGTGCCCAGCGTATGGGTGCCCAATGCCTGCGTCCGAAGCGCGGGCAGCGAATCCTGCGGCAGCAGCTCGGCGTGCGGCAGCAGCCCCGCAAGCGAGGCCGCCAGCAGCAATCCCACCACCGGCACCAACGAACGCCGGATCGCGAGCGCCGCGAGGCCGGCGCCAATCACCATCAGCGCGGCATTGCCCGCGCAGACCACCAGCAGCGCCGACGCGATCAGTCCGGCGAGCCGCCTGATCTCGGACGTCGAGGCGGTCGACGCGCGGGCGGCGCCGGCGATGGCGAGCGCCGGCAGGAAGGCGAGCGAGACGCGATCGATGGCAAACACCGCAGGCTGCCCGGGCAGCCCGAGCGGCAATGTCAGCGCCGACGCGGCGCCACCGTCCGCGAGACCGGCGATGGCGGCAAGCAGGCATACGACGCAGATCGGCACGACCAGTGAGCGCCATGGACCGGCGCCGAAGGCGGCCACGCACGCCAGGGCGAGCATCGCGGCCAGCAGCACGAACAGGATGAGCAGGGACAGAGGAACCTCGTCTTGGCCGGCCCCGACTCGGGCGCCATCGAGACTAGAACAGATTGGCCCGAACCGATTGATCCGAACCGATTGGCAACCTCGTGCCGATGCGCCCATCATGCGCGCACGCATCGGGGGCGGAACGGTGAGCGACCCGGACTGGCTGAGCTGGCTACGCGAGATCCAGGCGATCGCGCAGACCGGCCTCGCATTCACCGAGAACCCTTACGACCGCGAGCGCTACGAGATGCTTCGCCATCTCGCGGCCAGGATCGCGGCGAGCCATACCAAGGCGCCGCTCGAGATCATGGAGCGCCTGTTCACCGACCAGACCGGCTATGCCACGCCCAAGATCGATGTCCGCGGCGCGGCCGTCGACGATGGCCGCCTGCTGCTGGTCCGCGAGACGATCGACGCGGGCCGCTGGACGCTCCCGGGCGGCTGGGCCGACGTCAACCTCACGCCGGCCGAGAACGTCATCAAGGAGATCCGCGAGGAGAGCGGCTACGAGGTCCGCGTCCGCAAGCTCGCCGCCGTCTGGGACCGGTCGCGTCAGGGCCACACGCCGGAGGGGTTTTCGTGCTTCAAGCTGTTCTTCGTCTGCGACATCGTGGGCGGCGCGCCGGCGCACAGCCTGGAGACGTCGGGCGTCGCCTGGTTCGCCGAGGACGCGCTGCCGACGGACCTGTCGCTCAGCCGCGTCCAGCCGCGCCAGCTCGAACGCATGTTCGCGCACGCGCGCGACCCGGAACTCGCCACCGACTTCGAGTAGATCGGATGCTATGACGATGCGCCGATGACCGCGCGCGCAGCGCCGAGCAGATCCAGCCAGCCTTGATCATCGCCCGCGTGCGCGCTGTCATAGGGCGCGAGGGATCGGATGAAACCTCGGTACAGATTGTCCCGTATATGGACGACCGATCCGTGCACATGATCCGCGTCAGCCTCGGTGACCCACAGGAGCGGAGCCGGCCCGATCGATCGCATGGCGTCGTGGATCTCGTCGATCCCGGAGATACCGTCCGGCCCACCGCGATCGCCGCGGATGGTACGATAGATGAAGATGCGCTGTCCCACCTCGATATCGTCGATGAGTTTCTGCGCCAGGAACCGCAGCTTCGTCCGCTCCTGCCGCTCGATGTCGCCCCGGGATATCGACTCGATGGCGCGTCCCGTATGCACGTCGAGATGGGGCAAACGGGTTCTGCAGACCCACTCGCCGCGATCGTTCTCGATCGACAACTCGTCGCCCTCCGCAAAGCCGTCGAGGCGCCGGTGCAAGGCGGTGGCCAGTCCGAACGGATCCATCACCCCCGCGTAACGCAGGAGCCCAAGCCGCTCCCGGCCAACGCGGCGTTGCACGAGTCCGAACTCGCAACTGTCGCCCAAGCTCTCGAATGCCATGACCAGTTCGGCATCGGCGGCGGAGAATTCGCCGTGCTTGGCTTCCATGATCGGCGGGTCGAGGGCGAGCTCATGGGTCCCGTCACGCATCCTGACCGTCAATACAGCCGGACCGAACGACGTGCCCTTGGCGGGCATGCGCCACGAGCCATGGAAACGGCAGTTTCGCGCACGATCCCCGAACATGGCGCCATAATGATCCCACACGCCGTCGCTGGGATCGAACAGCCGATCGATCCGGAAAGTCTCCTGGTCCTTTTCGTGGAACGTCACCTCCATCGACAAAATGTCCGAGTGGGAGAGAAACCAGCCGAAAATTCTCGTCTCATCGATGAAGACGTCCGCACCGTCGCCAGTCAGGCCCGGCCAGGCTCCGGAACGGAAATACTCGACATTGCAGACGATGTGGGAAAAAGGCACGCCGACTCCGTGACCACGTCCATCCAGGCGCGACCGGCCAGATCCGTATCGACTCCTGACACTCGCGGCCGTTCATGGATCAATCCCGGTGCTGCCGACAACAACAAACGCTCGATCCGCGTCACAGCATCCGCAGCGCCTGCTTTCGGCCGGGCACCGGAAATGCCCGATCCAGGACGGTCAGATCCTCGTCGGTGAGAACGAGATCCCGCGCGCTCGCATTCTCCCGCACATGCCCGAGGTCGGCCGCCTTCGGGATCGAAATCACGCCAGGCTGCCGCAGCGACCAGGCGATCGCCACCGTCGCCGGGGTCGCGTCATGGCGCCGCGCCACCTCCACCAGTGCCCGGTGCTGGAGCAGCTGGCCGCCCTGCCCGACCGGCGAATAGGCCATGACCGCCACCCCTCGCGCGCGGGACCACGCCAAAAGGTCGAACTCGATGCCGCGCGCCTGCGGGTTGTAGAGCACCTGGTTGGCCGCGCACGCGTCCGCGGCAGTGATGGATTCGAGCTCCTCGAGATCGTCGACGTCGAAATTCGATACGCCCCAGCGCACGATATCGCCCTTCTCGCGCAAGCGCTCGAACGCCTCCACCACGGTCGCCAGATCCTCGCCGCCGCGCCAATGCAGCAAATAGAGGTCGATGCGCTGGCATCCGAGCCGATCCAGGCTGCGCCCGCAGGCGGCCGGAATGCCGTCCCGCGTGGCATTCGACGGCAGCACCTTGGTCACCACGAACACCTCCTCGCGCCGGCCGGCGATCGCCTCGCCGACCAGCGTCTCGGCGGCGCCGTTGCCATACATCTCGGCCGTATCGATCAGCGTCATCCCGAGATCGAGGCCGAGCCGGAGTGCCGCGATCTCCCGCGCGCGGTCGGCGCGATCACCCATCCTCCACGTGCCCAGGCCCAGCGACGGAACCGTGGTTCCGTCGCGCAGCGTCACCGTCACGTGCCGCCGCCGGCAGGATCGGGCTTCTTGTCCGGCCTCCCGTGCGCAACCTCGCTTGTCAGCCGCCGGTCGTCCGGCGCTCCCTTGGACTCGCTCTCCTCCATGTCAGCCGGGATGCCGCGCTCCCGGTGTTCCTCGGTCTTGTCCTTGTCGGTCATTCTGCGTTCTCCTCCACCTCTGAACGCGCCGCACGGGCGCGGTTCGCCGGGCGCCTTGCGTGCCCGGATCGTTTCCCGCCACACCGATCGACGGTCTCGACGCGGAGGAGGCGCATGGACCTGCCGTTCGTCACGTCGGTCGCTCGTCCTACCGACAGGAACGCGCTCCCGGCGCCGCTGCCGGGGGACGCGTTCCTTGCCGGCGGAACCTGGTTGTTCTCCGACCCGCAGCCTCAGCTTCGGCGCCTGATCGACCTGGCATCCCTCGGCTGGCCCGCGCTCCGCATCGAGGCGGACGCGCTTCACGTCGCCGCCACCTGCACCCTCGCCCAGCTCGAGCGGCTCGACTGCCCCGCCGGCTGGGCCGCGAGCCACCTCCTGTCGGCCTGCTGCCGCTCGCTGCTCGGCTCCTTCAAGGTCAGGGCCCGGGCGACGGTCGGCGGCAATCTCTGCCTCGCCCTTCCGGCCGGTCCGATCGCGGCGCTCGGCGTGGCGCTGGATGCGACCTGCGTCGTCTGGTCCCCCGCCGGCACGGCGCGCACCATCGCCTGCGCCGATTTCGTGACCGGCCCGTCGCGCAACGCGCTCGCGGCGGGCGAATTGCTGCGCGAGATCGTCTTCCCGCGCGCCGCCCTGTCTCGCCGCGCTGCCATGCGCCGGATGTCGCTGACCAGCCTCGGACGCTCGGCGGCCCTGCTGATCGGCACGCTGGACGATGCGCGGCTGTCGCTGACCGTGACCGCCGCGACGCCGCGCCCGCGGCGCCTCGACTTCCCGGCCGGCACGCGCACCGGCACCGTGCTCGCCCGGCTGATGGCCGACATCGACGATTGGCACGACGACGTCCACGGTGCGCCGGACTGGCGCGCCCACGTCACCGCCCGCCTCGCGGCCGAGATCGTCGAGGAACTCTGCGCGTGATCGGGTTCACCCTCGACGGCGCTCCCGTTCGAGCCGACCCGCGGGCCGGCCAGTGCCTGCGCACGCTGCTTCGTGACCTCGGCCGCCACGGCGTCAAGCGCGGCTGCGACACCGGCGATTGCGGCGCCTGCTCGGTGCTGATCGACGGCGAGGCCGTGCATGCCTGCATCGTCCCGGCCTTTCGCGCCGAAGGGACCGCGATCACCACCATCGAGGGCCTCGGCACGCCCGACCGGCCGCACCCGATGCAGCTCCGCTTCCTCGGCGCCGGCGCCTACCAGTGCGGCTACTGCACGCCCGGCATGATCGTGACCGCGTCGGCCCTCGACCAGGTGCCGCGCCCCGGCCTGCCCGAGGCGATGAAGGGCAATCTCTGCCGCTGCACCGGATACCGTCCGATCAGCGACGCCATCCTGCATGGGCACGACCCTGCGCGCGAACCCGGCTGCCGGCGCAGCCTCACGCCGCCCGCGGGCCTTGCCATCGTCACCGGCACCGCCCGCTTCACGCTCGACGTCGAGGGGCAAAATGTCGCGCACCTCAAGCTCGTCCGCTCGCCGCACGCCCACGCCCGCATCGTCGCCATCGACAGCGCGGAGGCGGCCGCGGTGCCCGGCGTGCGCGCGATCCTCACCCACGCCGACATGCCCGACCGCCTGTTCTCGACCGCGCGCCACCAGGATGTTCGCGATGACCCGCAGGACACGCGGATCCTCGACAGCATCGTCCGTTTCAAAGGCCAGCGCGTGGCGGCGGTCATCGCCGACACCGAGCAGGCGGCACTGCTCGCCTGCCGCCTGATCCGCATCGACTACGCGCTCCTGCCGCCGGTCCTGACGCCGGAGGCGGCACTCGCCGCCGACGCCCCGCGCATCCACGCGACCAACATCGTGGCCGAGCTCGAAGGCGGCACCGGCGACCTCGAGGCCGGCCTCGCGAGCGCCGACATCATCCACGAGGCCACCTACGAGACCCAGCGCGTCCAGCATGCGAGCCTCGAGACCCATGCCGCCATCGCCGAGGTCGACGAGCACGGCACGCTGACCGTCCGGACCAGCACCCAGGTCCCATTCCTGGTGCGCGACGCGCTGGCTCGCGTCCTCGACCGCGATCCCGCCACGATCCGCGTCCTGTGCGAGCGGGTCGGCGGCGGCTTCGGCGGCAAGCAGGAGATGCTCGTCGAGGACATCGTCGCGGTCGCCGCACTCCGGACCGGACGCAGCGTGCGCCTCGAATTCAGCCGCGCCGAGCAGTTCGCCGCCACCACCTGCCGTCATCCGATGCGCATGCGCGTCCGCCTTGGCGCGACGCGCGACGGGACGCTCACCGCGCTCGAGCTCGACGTGCTCTCCGACACCGGCGCCTACGGCAACCACGGACCGGGCGTCCTGTTCCACGGTTGCGGCGAGGCGGTGGCGATCTACCGCTGCCCCAACAAGCGCGTGCGCGGCCGTGCCGTCCACACCACCACGCCGCCCGCCGGCGCCTTCCGCGGCTACGGGCTGAGCCAGACCGCGTTCGCCGTCGAAAGCGCGATCGACGAGCTCGCGGGAAGGCTCGGCCTCGATCCGTTCGCCATCCGTCACCGCAACCGCGTTGGCCCGGGCGATGACATCGTCTCGTTCGATCCGCGCCCGCACGACGTCGAATTCGGCAGCTACGGCCTCGACCAGTGCCTCGACCTCGTCGAGCGGCGACTGCGCGAGACGCGAACCGACAGCGCGCCCGACGGCTGGCGCGTCGGCACCGGCATCGCGATGTCCATGCTCGACACCATCCCGCCGCGCGGCCACCACTCGACCAGCCGGATCACGCGTCTTGCCGATGGGACCTACGAACTTCGCGTGGGCACCGCCGACTTCGGCAACGGCACCTCGACCGTCCATTTGCAGCTCGCCGCGGCGGCGCTCGCAACCGCGCCCGACCGCATCCGGCTGATCCAGTCCGACACCGCCGAGGTGCCCTACGACACCGGCGCCTTCGGCAGCACCGGCACCGTGGTCGCCGGCCTCGCCACCCAGCGCGCGGCCGCTTCACTCATCGCCAGCCTTCGCGACCGGCCGATGACCGGCGAGACGATCAGTGCCGAGGGAGTCGCGAACGGCACGCCGCGCTCTGTCGCCTTCAACGTGCAGGGCTTTCGCGTGGCCGTCCGACCGGACACCGGGCAAGTCCGCATCCTGCGGAGCGTCCACGCCGCCGACGCCGGCACCATCATCAACCCGGCGCAGTGCCGCGGCCAGATCGAAGGCGGCGTCGCCCAGGCGATCGGCGCGGCCCTGTTCGAGGAACTCCGGCTCGACGCCGATGGCGGCGTCTCGAACCCCGCCTTTCGCGACTACCACATCCCGACCATGGCCGATCTTCCCGCAACCGATGTGCTGTTCGCCGACACCCATGATCGTCTGGGACCGTCCGGTGCCAAATCGATGAGCGAAAGCCCGTTCAACCCCGTCGCTCCCGCGCTCGCCAACGCCATCGCGGATGCCATCGGCGTCCGCCTCCGGCGCACCCCGATGACCGCCGACACCGTCTGGCGCGAAGCAAGCAGGGCGACGAGGCCTTGAAGCGATCGGGCACGCCCCGCGGCTCCGCTCCAGCGCCCCGTCGTGCGATAGCACGCCGCCGGCTTGACGGGTGCAGGCGCTCCCGGATCCGCAGCTGTCGTGCTGTCGAGGCCTGCCCTTGAGCACCCTCCTCGCCCGCAACGCCGACATCGTCGTCACGATGGACGACCAGCGGCGCGAACTCCGCGGCGCCGGCCTGTTCGCGCGCAACGGCATCATCGAGGCGGTAGGGCCCGACGAGACGCTCCCGCGCACCGCCGACGCTGTCCTCGATCTGGGCGGCCAGATCCTCCTGCCCGGCCTGGTCAACACCCACCACCATCTCGACCAGACCCTGACCCGCAACATCCCGGCCGCGCAGAACGCCGGCCTGTTCGACTGGCTCGCCGCGCACTACCGCGTGTGGGCCAGGCGCACGCCCGAGGCCTCGCGCACCGCGACTCTCGTCGGACTCGCCGAACTGGCGCTCTCCGGCTGCACCACCGTCTTCGACCATGCCTACCTGTTCCGCAACGGCTGCCGGGTCGACGACCAGATCGCGGCCGCCGCCGAGATCGGCATCCGCTTCGTCGTCTCGCGCGGCAGCATGTCGCGCGGCCAGTCCGCCGGCGGCCTGCCGCCCGACGATTGCGTCGAGCGCGAGGATGACATCCTCGCCGATTGCGAGCGCGTCATCGCGCGCCACCACGACCCCGCGCCGGGCGCGCTGCTGCGGATCGTGCTGGCACCCTGCTCGCCGTTTTCCGTCACCGAGGACCTGATGCGCCAGACGGCGGCGATGGCGCGCACGCACGGCGTCCGCCTGCACACCCATCTCTGCGAGACCCTCGACGAGGAGCGCTACACACTCGCCCATCACGGCCTGCGCCCGGTCGACACCATGCGGCGCCTCGATTGGGTCGCGAGCGACGTGTCCTTCGCGCACGCGATCCATGTCGACGATCGCGAGATCGGGCTCTTCGCCCACGCCGGCACGGGCGTCTGTCACTGTCCGAGCTCGAACATGCGTCTCGCGTCGGGCATCGCGCCGATCCGGCGCTACCGCGACGCCGGCGTCGCGGTCGGCCTCGGCGTCGACGGTTCGGCGAGCAACGACAGCTCCAACATGCTCGCCGAAGTCCGCCAGGCGATGCTGCTCGCGCGCTTGCGCCAGACGATCGAGCCCGCTCCCTGGATGACCGCGCGCGAGGCGCTCGAGATCGCGACCATCGGCGGCGCCGCGGTCCTCGGCCGCGCCGACATCGGCGCGCTCGCCCCCGGCCGCTGTGCCGACTTCTTCACCCTCGATCTCCAGGCGCTCGCCTATGCGGGCGCGCTGTCCGACCCCGTGGCCGCTATCGTCTTCTGCGCCACCCAGCCCGCCCGCCACACCGTCGTCCATGGCCGCGCCATCGTCACCGACGGCCGCATCGCGACGCTCGACATGGCCCCGATCGTGCACGAGCATAACCGCCACGCGGCCAGCCTGCTGCGGTGAGGAGGCCATGTCCCTGATCGCGCACCGCTACGGCAAGGGTCGTATCCGGATCATGCGGATCCGGCGCGACGGTGTTCGCCACGAGATCCGCGAAGCCTCCATCGGCGTGATGCTCCACGGGCGCTTCGAGCGCTCCTTCACCCACGCCGACAATTCGTCGGTCATCGCCACCGACAGCATCAGGAACCTGGTCAATCTCGCCGCCCGGGAGGACGTCGCGTCCGACCACGAACCGTTCGTCGCCGCACTCGCCGCGCGCTTCCTCGACCGCTATGCGCATGTCGAGCGCGTCGCCATCGACAGCACCGAGACGCGCTGGACGCGCCTCGCCATCGACGGCCACCCCCATCCGCACGCCTTCACGCTCGACGGCAACGGCAACCCCACCGTGCATGTCGAACGCACGCGCGACACGATCGTCACGCGGTCCGGCATAAGGAACTATACGTTTCTCAAATCGACCGGCTCCGGCTTCGCGGGCTTCCTGCGCGACGACATCACCACCCTTCCCGAAACCGGTGACCGCATCGCCGCCACCAGCATGAACGCGTCCTGGCTCTGGTCGGCGACGCCCGACGATCCCGCGCGCGCCAACGCCCGATTGCTCGGCACGCTATTGGAAATCTTCGCCACCACCCACAGCGCAAGCCTGCAGGACAGCCTCTACCGGATGGGACAGGCGGCACTCGAGGCGGTCCCCGACATCGCCGAGATCACGCTCGCGTGCCCCAACAAGCACTATCTGCCGATCGATCTGGCGCCGCTCGGCGCCTCGTCGGACAATCTCGTCTTCACGCCGAGCGACGAGCCGCACGGCCAGATCGAATGCACGCTCGCCCGATGATCGCCATCACCGCCGGCCCGCATCGCTTGACCGCGCGTTTCGAAGCGCGGGCCCCGCACACCGTCGCCCGCTTCCGCACGCTCCTGCCCTACCAGGAACGCGTCATCCACGTGCGCTGGAGCGGAGAGGCCTGCTGGATCCCGCTCGGCGAGTTCCCGTCCGGACTCGCCCACGAGAACGCCACCAGCTATCCGGCCCCCGGCCAGATCCTGTTCTATCCCGGCGGCTACAGCGAGACCGAGATCCTGATCGCCTACGGCAGCGTCCATTTCGCGAGCCGGATGGGCACGCTGGCCGGCAATCATTTCGCGACCATCGAGAACGATCTCGACAAGCTCGCCGATCTCGGCCGCCTCACACTCTGGGAGGGCGCGCAATCGATATTGTTCGAGATTATGTGACCGCACCCGGCCGGCACACGCGCGACGAGGCAGGCGCGCGATCGGCCGGATCGTTCATCGCCGACCGCGGATCCCTGGCCGTCGCCCTGGTGCTCGTGACCCTGTTCTTCCTGGCCGCGCATCATCACGACCCGGCCCGGCCGCTCGTGATGGCCAGGCCCGACGGGTTCTGGGGCTGGCAGGACCAGGGCCGCTACCTGCAGGCCGCCATCGCCTGGGTCCATGGCGACATGCTGCCGGCGCATCACTGGTATCTTCCCGGCTATTCGCTGCTCGCCGCCCTCTTCGTGCCGCTGGGCTGGCCGGATCCGTTCCTGATCCCCGACCTTGCCTGCCTGCTGCTCTCGGTGGCGCTCTGCGGCGGCATCGCCTCCGCGCTGACCGAGGGGCGCCCCTGGGCATTCCCGTTCGGCGTCGCGATCTTCACCGCACTCGTCGTCTTCTCCCCCCTGTACCGGCAATCGTGGGCGACACCCTGGACCACCACGCCGACAACACCGCTCGTGCTCGGCTGCATGCTCCTGGTCATGCGCTTCCAGCAAACCCCGACCGCGCGGCTGGCGTTCCAAACCGGCGTGGTCATGACGATCGTCGCCTGGTTCCGGCCGACGGAGGCGATCATCCTTCTGGTGACGGTGCCGTTCTTCATGGTCGCTTCCCTCGCCTGGTCGGGCCTTCGCGTCCGGCGGATCGCGACTGTGGCCGCCTGCGGCTTGTCCGGCGCGATGATCCCGCTGCTCGCGCTGCTCGTGCTGCTCGTCCTCATCGGCGGCTTCTCGCCCATGAGCTACATGGCGAATTCGGCCCGGATCGGGTTCGAGTGGCGAATGGTGCCGTTGCGCTGGGTCACGATCGTCATCAGCCCGATGCCCCTGTTCACGTCGGGCGAAGGTCTCGCCAAGATCTTCCGCTGGGTCATCCCGGGATGCTGCGGTCTCATCGTCGCCTGCTGCGGCCGGCTCGGCGGCGCGCGTCAATGCCACCTCTTCGCGGGATCCACCGTTGCCGCGACCATGGCGCTCTACCTCGCCTACCGGGACCTTCATCCCCAGGGCCTGTGGATGTTCGGCAACTATCACTACTTCAAGACCGTCCTGCCGCTGCTCGCGATCTACGCGGGCCTGCTGGTCGTGGAACTGGCGACGTCGAAACGCCGCGGAAGCGTCGCGTTGATCGCCGCGATGTCGGCCGTCCTCTTGTTCTCATGGCGCGCGGAATGGCGTCCGGCCAGCGCCGGCTCGCCATCGATCGTGACCGGGCCCCACACCTTGAGTATACCGGACGGTCTCGATATGCCGGCCGATGCGCTGCTGGTGACGGCGCGCGGCGGGTTCGATGCGATCTATTCGGGACGGACCGACCTGCGGGTGGGCGCGAACGACTACCACATGAATGGCGACTACAAGTCCGTCGTGGTGCCCGGCGGGATGCTCGTCGAGCCGCTGCGCCCGGTCGGACGCGGCGCGAAGGTGCTGACGGTCGATTCCGCCGTGGCGCTGAGCGCCTCGCCGCCGCCGGTCATCGGGCGGATGGTCGCGGTCTTCGGGTCACCGTGCTGGCGTCGCGACGCGAGGTCGTGCGGCAAGGCCGCCGAGCAGGCAGGCGCGCCCGCCAAATGACAAAACCTTCTATCGCGCCGCCCCCGGCTGGGCCAGTTTGTGCGCTCCACAGCCTGGCGTGACGAAATGGATCTCCCCTTCCGGATTACCGTGTGCGGTCTGCAGGAACTGTCCGGACACGCAGCCGCCGGCGTGACCCACGTCCTGTCGATTCTCGATCCGGACTTCCCGTCGCCGACCGATTTCGGCGACTACGGCGAGCATGCCCGTCTCGAGCTGCATTTCGACGACATCATCGACCCGCAGCCGGGCAAGATCCCCCCGACCGAAGCGGACGTCCGCAAGCTGCTCGCCTTCGGTCGCGACCTCGACGCGGAGATGCCCACCGGCGCCCATCTCCTGGTGCATTGCCATGCCGGCGTGTCGCGCTCCTCGGCCTCGATGGCGCTGCTGCTCGCGCAGGCAACCCCGGAACGGTCGGGCGAGGAGGTCTTCGCCGAAATCCTGCGGATCCGCCCGCAGATCTGGCCCAACCTGCGGATCGTCGAGATGGGCGACGCGATGCTCGGCCGCGACGGCGAGCTGGTCCGGGCCGTCCATGGCATCTACCGGTCGCAGGCGCGCCATCGCCCGGAATTGATCGAGGAGATGCGCGGCAACGGCCGTGCCCGGGAGGCCGCCATTGCGGACGGGGCCTAGCTTCCGCGGTAGGTCGTGTAGCCCCAGGGTGTCGCCAGCAGCGGCACGTGCAGGTGCGCCGCCGCGTCGACGATCTCGAACCGGATCACCACCTCGTCGAGGAACCGCGGCCGCTCCAGCCCGAAATAGTCGCCGATGGCGAAACGCAGCTCGCACGCGCCGACGGTGAAATCCTCGCCATCGAGCAGCGGCGCGTCGCCGCGGCCGTCCGCGTTCGTCACCATCTCCGCGCGCATCGCGCCGTCACGCCAGACGGCGATGCGAACCCCTCGCGCCGCACAACCGTTGGCCACATCGAGCACGTGCGTGGTCAGGCGCCCGGCCATCACCGTCTCCCTCGCCGTCCCCGGCGCTCGCCCATGATACAGGCGCGCCGCATCCAGGCCAGGCTCGCGCAACTCGCGCAATGCACCGACGAGCCGGGCCGCATCACCCGCCTGTTCCTCTCGCCCGCCCACCGGCGCGCGATCGACCTCATCGACGGCTGGATGACCGAGGCCGGCCTCACGACCAAGCTGGATGCGACCGGCACGCTAATCGGCACACGCCACGGACCGCATGGCGCCCCGATCCTGCTGCTCGGCTCGCACATCGACAGCGTGCGCGACGCCGGCCGCTACGATGGCTGCCTCGGCGTGCTGGCTGCCATCGAGGCCGCCGGCACCCTCGACCATGCCATCGAGGTCCGCGCCTTCGGCGACGAGGAAGGCGTGCGATTCCCGGTCACGCTGACCGGCGCCCGCGCGACCGCGGGCACGTTCGATCCGGCCTGGCTCGACCAGCACGACGCCGACGGCATCACGCTCGACGCGGCGCGGTGCCGGTTCCAGCTTCCCGCCGACATCGGCGCCTGCAAGTCCGGCGCGTTCGCCTATCTCGAGCTCCATATCGAGCAGGGTCCCGTGCTCGAAGCCCACGGCGCCCCGGTCGGGATCGTGACCGCGATCAGCGGCACCTCGCGCTCGCTCGCGACGGTCCTCGGCCGCGCCGGCCACGTCGGCACCGTGCCGATGACCGGCCGCGAGGACGCGCTCGCCGCCGCCGCCGCCATGATCCTCGCCGTCCGCGACGTCGCCCGGGCGCGCGGGATCGTGGCGACCGTCGGCCGCATCGACGCCAAGCCAGGGGCCGCCAACGTCATCCCCGGCGAGGCTGCCTTCACGATCGACCTGCGCGCGCCCGAGGACCATGTCCGTATCGAGGCTCAGGCCGAGCTCGACCGAACCCTCGCCGCGATCGCCGACCGCGAGCGGGTGCGGCTCACGATCGCCCGCACCCACGAGGCGCCAGCCGTGCAGTGCTGCCCGAGACTGCAACGCCTGCTGGCCGCCGCGACCCGCGACGCGGGTCATCGGGTCATCCATCTGCCGAGCGGCGCCGGCCACGATGCGATGGCGATCGCCGATCTCTGCCCGGTCGGCATGCTGTTCGTCCGCTGCGCCGGCGGGATCAGCCACCATCCGGCCGAACACGTCACCACCGACGACATCGCGGTCGCACTCGATGTCCTGACCAGAACGCTGCGGGCGATCGATCCGGCCGAGTTCGCCCGGTGATCCTGGGCGAACTCAACGCCCTGACCGATGCCGGCTTCACCGAGGCGCTCGGCGCGATCTACGAGCACTCCCCCTGGGTCGCGGCCCGGGCCGCCGCCGGCCGCCCCTTCGCGACCGTCGACGACCTCGCCCGGGCCATGGCGCGGATCGTCGCGGAGGCGTCGCCCGAGGAACAGCGCGCCCTGATCGACGCCCATCCCGATCTCGGCAGCCGCCTCGGCCTCGCCGAGGCCTCCCGCAGGGAGCAGGCCGGCCTCGGTCTCGATCGGCTGTCGCCCACCGAATTCGCCCGCTTCGAGACGCTGAACCGCATTTATCGCGACCGCTTCGGCTTTCCGTTCATCATCGCGGTCGGCCACCACACGCGCGCCTCGATCCTGGACGCCTTCGAGCGCCGCCTGCGCAACGACGTATCGACGGAGGAGCGCACCGCGCTGGCCGAGATCGACGCCATCGCCCGCCTCCGCCTCCAATCCCTGAGCGGGTCTGGGCCAGCGAGGCCTAGGGAGGTGCGCCCCTTGCCAGCGTGACCTCCCGTATCACCCGCTCGACGTCCCCGTCGCCGAGATCGGCATGGATCGGCAACGCCAGGATCCGCGCCGACACGTCGTCCGCCACCGGCAGCACCGCGCCGTCATGATGCGGGGCGTAGGCAGGCTGCGCATGCAGCGGCCGCGGATAGTACACCGCGGTCGGAACCCCGCGATCGGCCAGCCGAGCCCGCAAATCATCCCGCGCCGCTCCGTCCGGCAGCAGGATCGCATAGACTGCCCACGCGCTCGCGCTGTCGGCCACCCGCGCCGGCACCGCCACCACCTCGCCGAGCCCCCGATCGTAGCGGCAGGCGATCGCCTCGCGTCGCGCCAGCTCGTCCTCGAACACGTCGAGCTTGGCGAGCAGGATTGCCGCCTGCAGCGTGTCGAGCCGACCGTTCATCCCGGTGCGCAGCACCTCGTAGCGCGTGCCCCCCTCGCCGTGGGTGCGCAGGCTCCGGTACAGCGCCGCGCGGTCGGCGCTCTGCGTCAGCAGCGCGCCCCCGTCGCCATAGGCGCCGAGCGGCTTGGACGGAAAGAAGCTCGCCGCCGTCGCGTCCGCTTCCCGTCCCAGCCGCCGCCCGCCCAGCGACCCGCCGAAGCTCTGCGCGCAGTCATCGAGCAGGAACAATCCGAACCGTGCGGCGGTCTCGCGCAACGCCGTCCACGGGGCCGGCTGGCCGAACAGATCGACGCCCACGATCGCGCGCGGCCGAAGCATCCCCCGCGCAGCCACGCCCCGGATCCGCTCGACCAGATGCGCCGGATCGATCTGGAACGTCGCCGGGTCGATGTCGACGAACACCGGGGTCGCCCCCAGCACCAGCGGCACCTCGGCGGTCGCGGTGTAGGTGAAGGCCGGCAGGAACACCGCGTCGCCGCGGCCGATCCCTTCGGCCATCATCGCGATCTGCAGCGCGTCCGTTCCCGAAGACACCGTCACGCAATGCGCCGCCCCGCAGAACGACGCGAGCCGCCCTTCGAGCTCCTCCACCTCCGGTCCCAGGACGAACCGGCAATGCGCCAGCACCCGATCGAGCCGCGCCCGCAGCGCGGGCGCAATCCGGGCCTGCTGTGCGGCGAGGTCGAGGAAGGCGACCGGGGTCACGCCGCCGCCTCGGCCGGCGCGTATTCCGGCACCAGCCGCGCCACGATCGCGCGCGCGGCCGCGTCATCGCCGCGGTGGCACGCCGCCTCCAACTCGTCCATCGCCCGCCCGACGAAGGCCGGATCGTTGGTGCGCGGCGTCGCCATCAGCAATCCCGGATAGCCGGTCGGCAGCGGCGGCTCGTGCCCATGGAACAGCTCCTCGAACAGTTTCTCGCCCGGCCGGAGCCCGGTGTAGGTGATCGACACGTCCTCGTCGGGCCGCAGTCCGGCGAGGCGGATCATCTGCCGCGCCAGATCGTCGATCCGCACCGGCACACCCATGTCGAGCACGAAAATCCCGCCCTCCGCCAGTTGCAGCACCTCCGCCGTCCCGCGCTCGGCACCCGCGACGCTCGCCTGCAGGACCAGGCCCACCGCCTCGGTCACGGTCATGAAATAGCGCTGCATGTCGGGATGGGTGACGGTCAGCGGGCCGCCGCGCTCGAGCTGGCGGCGAAAGACCGGCACCACCGAGCCGGTCGAGCCGAGCACGTTGCCGAACCGCACCGTCACGAACCGGGTCACGCCCGGCGCGCCGCCGCCGCGCATATGCAGCCCCTGGCAATACATCTCGGCCAGGCGCTTGGACGCGCCCATCAGGCTCGACGGATTGACCGCCTTGTCGGTCGAGATCACGACCATCGCGTCCGCCCCGGCCGCGCGCGCGGCGTCGGCCACGTTGCGCGTGCCGACCGCGTTGGTGAGCAACCCTTCGAGCGGGTTGGCCTCCACCATCGGGACGTGCTTGAGCGCGGCGGCATGGAACACCAGTTGCGGCCGCTGTGCCTCGAAGATCGCGCGCAGCCGCGCCCGGTCACGCACGTCCGCGATGACGGCGGTCTGTGGGATCGTGGCCGCCCCCTCGCTCAACTCGAGCCCGATCGACCACAGCGCATATTCGCTCGAATCGACCAGCACCAGCGCGCCGGGCGACAGCGACGCCACCTGGCGGCACAGTTCCGACCCGATCGACCCGCCGGCGCCGGTCACCAGCACCCGCCTTCCCTCGACCAGCCGGCGCATGCCGTCCCGGTCGAGCGGCACCTGCTGGCGGTTCAGCAGCTCCTCGAGCGAGACGGCCTTGAGCTCGATCTCGGCTGCGTCCGACAGCGCCGTCGGACGCGGCGCACGGCGCACCGCGACCCCTGACCGGTTCGCCTGCTCGATCAGCGCGGCGAGCGCCGGGCCGCGGAACTCCGGATCGGTGAGCACCAGCGCGTTCGGCAAGCGTCCCGCCGCCTGCAACCGCCGCAGGATCGGGCCGGCTTCGTCGACACGACCGATGATCGGCCGGCCATGGATCCGGCGCCCCGGCTGATGGCCGCCGAAGGCGAGCAGACCGTCCACCCGGATCGGCAGGCCGCGGTCGCGCGCCACCGCGCGCAGGAACGATTCGGCCGGCTGGTCGGCGCCCACCAGCAGCACCCGCTCCGCATGTCCCGCCCGGGCCGCCACCCGCCGCGCCTGCGCCAGCCGGTAGGCGATCCTGGGCGCGGCCAGCAGCACCAGCAGCGTCAGGGCATGGATCGCCGGGAAGGTGACCGTCGGCAGCCGGTAGCCGGTCGCGAGCAGCCCGGCCGCGAACAGGACCGCGCTTGCGACCGACCCGCAGGCGACGCCGATCATGTCGGCCAGGCTCGAGAACCGCCAGTACTGGAGCTGCAGCCCGAACGGCAGTCCCGCCACCAGCAGCGTGATGGCGCCGCCGGCGACGAACCAGATCGGATGCAGCAATCCGCTGTTCGGATCGGCCAGATAGCGCGCGATCGGCGCCGCGACGGCGGCCAGGGCCCCGTCGAGCAGCACGTTCACGAGGATGCGGTTGACCGCGCGCGGGCTCGCCATGCCCCGGTCTAGACGAGACGGGCGGGAGAATCACCCCACTGGCGTCGCGCCGGCCGTCATCGTGGGCAGCACGGACCCACGACATCTTGCACGACCCCCCGGTCCATGCGAAACCGGAACGAGAATCAGGATCCATGGGAACGATGCGGAATGCGCTCGCGGCGTCGATGCTGCTCCTCGCCGGTTGCAGCACCGCCGATATCGCCTGTCATCCCCCGCTCGAACTCTCCGACATCCCGCTGATGCGGTTCGCGGATCGCGAGATCATCCCTGTCGAGATCGAGGCGCAGCCGGCAGGCCTGCTGATGGACACCGGTTCCGCGGTCACCACGGTCACGCCGCAGGCGGTGCGGGACTTCGACCTCGCCGCCTCGCGGGAGATCGAGCGTGGGCACGGCGCCGGTTCCGCTCTCTACGCGACACTCGAGGGCGTAGGCGGCGAGGGGCGGTATCAAGCGGTCGACGTCGGCCATCTCGTCATCGGCGGCATGCAGGCGCAGGACGTCACCGCCCTGGTGGTGCCGCTCGCCAAGGGAGGACTCGAATCCTTCCCCGCGTCCGGACTGCTCGGGCAGGACTTCCTCGGCCAGTGGGATATCGACCTCGACGTCGCACACGACCGGCTCACCCTTTATCGCGCCCAGCAATGCGCCGACGTGGCCCCGCCCTGGGGCGCCGCCGGGGCGGCCGCCTCGCTACGGCCGAATGACATCAACGGCAAGCTGGTCTTCCCGGTGACGCTCGACGGCCGGCCGTTGACGGCGTTTCTCGACACCGGCGCCAACATCACCTCTGTCCGCCGCGACGCGGTCGACCTCGACGCGTCGACGCTCGCACGCGACCCGTCGGGCCATGCGGTCGGAATCAACTTCCAGGCCGTGAGCGCCCGCATCCATGAGTTCGGCCATCTTGAAGTCGCGGGGGTCGATTACGGTGGTGCCAGGGCAGCGGTCGCGGACTTCCGGCTCGGCGATTACGACATGCTCCTCGGCGACGACTTCCTGCGCCACCACCGCGTCTTCATCGCCTCCCACGCACACAAGCTCTTCATCGCCAGGAGCGATCAGCCCGATCCGGCGTCCGTCCCTCCCGCCTCACCCTGAACCGGCTTCCGGCGCTCGCGCCGATGGCGTAAGCGCGCGGCGATGAACCCAACAGGCATCGGCGCGGCGCTCGCGGCACTCGCCCTCCTCTCCTCGCTCGTGGTCCGCCTGATGATCCGCCGTGGCGTGCTCGACATCCCCGGAGTGCGATCGTCGCATGATCGGCCGACGCCGAAGGGCGGCGGCCTCGGCATCGCCGCTTCCTTCCTGGTCGGCTCGACCGCGGCCTGGCTCGCAGGCGCTGTCCCGCGACAGGGCTGGCAGGTGGCGTCCCTGCTGGTGGCTTCGATCCTGATCGTTGCCGTCGCCTGGGCGGACGACATCGGTCAGTTCGGCTACCGCGCCAAGCTCGCGGCCCAGGTCGCGGCGGCCACGCTGGTCGCCACCGGCGGCTTCGCGATCGATCGGGTCGGCCCGCTCGGCCTCGGGCCGGTCGCCATCCCGCTGACGATCCTCTGGCTCCTGTTCGCGATGAACGCCACGAACTTCATCGACGGGCTGAACGGCCTCGCGTCAGGCGCGACACTGATTGCTTCCCTCGTGACGGCTCTCGTGGCCTTGCCCGGCGACCCGCTGCCGGCCGCCGCACTGCTGCCGCTGTCGGCCGGTATCGCGGGCTTCCTGCCGTTCAACTTCCCCCGCGCCCGGATCTTCATGGGAGATGCGGGAAGCCAGCTTTGCGGCCTGGTTTTGCCTGCCATGGCGGGTCCCGAAAGCAGGCTTGCGCACCATCCCTGGGGGGCCTTGCTGGTGCCGATGACGATGGCACCGATCCTGGTCGACGTGGCCTTCACGCTGATCCGGCGGCTGCGTGCGGGGGAACGGCTGACCGAGGCGCATCGCGGCCACCTCTATCAATTGGCCCATCGGGCCGGTTCCTCCGCGTCCCAGGTCACGCTCGCATTCTGGATGCTGACGCTGACCTGCTCCGTCCTGGCTATCTATGCGTCGCACGGGCCGCTCGTCGTGACCATCATGGCGCTCGCGGCGGCGGCGATCCCGATCGCCATGGCGATGATCCTCGTTCTGCGGTCGGCAAGGCAGGCTCCGCTCGGCCGCTGGTGAGCGGAGCCCGCTGTCAGCCGCGCAGCTTGAACTGGATGCCGGACGCCGAACCGGCGAGTTGCGCGCCATGCGTCACGTCGTCGACCCGCACCTGCACCCCGTTGCCGTTCACGTAGAGCGAGCCGCCGATCCCGGATCCCGCGGTGACCTCGCCGTGGCTCTGATAGTACGTGCCGTCGAAATCATGCAGGTGATGCAAATTATAGACACGGCCATGACCGGTGAGTGTCGAATACCCGACGGCGGCCACGTTCAATCCGCTGATCGTGAAATGGTAGCTGTGGTGACCATAATGGAGAACGCCGCCGCCCCAGCTCCAGCCGACGCCGAGATTGGCGGACTTCGCATAGATCGTGACGTGTGCATCGGGAGCTTGGCTCACCCCCGGATCGGCCGCAACGGCAGGCGTCGCCATCGCGAGCGCGGCCGTCGCCAGAACGGCGAAACGCATATCGATATCCTTTCATGCCGGCGGGAATAGCCGGGTTCTGTCCGCGCCCTAAATCGCGCCGTCGCGTGGTCAGTTCCGTCACGGGAGACCGGACAAAACGAAAGGCCGCCGGACCGTGGCCCGGCGGCCTCGACAAGGCATGTCCGGATCCCGAGAGGGATCAGGCCGAGCGGCGCTCGCGCTCGGACTTGCGCGGTGGCGTCGCAGCCTCGGCCATGATGCCACGCAGGTCGCGCAGGAACGACGTCCCTTTCACGGTGCGCTGGACGAGCACGCTGCGACGATCCATCGGATCGACTTTGCGCCGCGCGAGGTCGAGCTCGCCGAGACGATCGAGCGCGCGCGTGATCGCGGGCTTGGAGACGTTGAGGTCGGCCGCGAGACCGCGAACCGTGTGCGCGCCATCCTGCAGATAGCAGGTCAGGAACACGCCGAGCTGGCGCGCGGAGAGGTCCGGCCCGTCACGGCGCACGAGTGCGACGATGGTGTCGCGCAACGTCGCGACCATGGTGTCGGTGGATGTGGCGGAAGGCATCTTCGTTCCTTTCAGTTCGATAATCATCCGGTGAAACCGGGAGGCAGAGGACTCTTCGGCGCGAAGTTCGTGGGCACGGCTTGTCGCCAGCGAGTCGATCAACCCTCTATAAGCCTCTCGAAACGCTTAGTTCAGTCGCAATTACGTTACCGAGCTGTTTCGTTTCTGTCCGAAACATGAAACGCGAGTCATTTCTCTGCCGCCACGGAGCGAAACCCGCGGATTTCCGCCGTTTACGATGCAACGATCGTCTGGCCGATCGCTGACGTTCCGTCTTCGCACAGATTCGTGATCAAGCCGTAAAGCGCGCGCAGACACGGCGCTTCGCCACCTTCCGGCCGCCCCGCATCGTCGGCATCGTTCCAGCAATACGCATCCAGATGAACCCAGCGGACGCCCGGCGGAACGAAACGTTGAAGGAACAATGCCGCGACGACGGCGCCCGCGTGCGTCCTGCCCGACACGTTGGCGATGTCGGCGACACCGCTTTTCAGCCAGTCGTTATAGCCATGCCAGAGCGGCAGGCGCCACATCGGATCGTGCGCGCGAACGCCCGACGCAAGCAACGCATCGGCCGTCACGTCGGAACCGGTGAACAAAGCGGGCAGGTCCGGACCGAGTGCCACGCGCGCCGCCCCGGTCAGCGTCGCCATATCGACCAGCAAGTCCGGCGATCGCGCCCCGCCATCGCAGGCGGCGGTCAATAGGTCGGCCAGCACCAGACGACCTTCCGCATCGGTGTTGTTGATCTCGACCGTGAGGCCGGCGCGCGTGGTCACCATGTCCGACGGCCGCATCGCGGTTCCCGACACGCTGTTCTCGACGCAGCCGATCCGCAGGTCGAGCCGGACCGGCAGGTCGCGCCGCATCACCAGCGCCGCCAGCGCCAGCATGACGGCCGCACCCCCCATGTCCTTCTTCATGCGCAGCATCCCGGCCGACGGCTTGATGTCGTAGCCGCCGGTGTCGAAGCACACGCCCTTTCCGGCCAGCGAGATCAGCGGCGATGCGTCGCCCGCTCCACTTCCCCGCCACGACAGCGACGCCACCACCGGACGTCGCGCCGACCCCTGTCCGACCGCCGCGATCGCCGGGAAACCCTGCGCGAGCGCGTCCCCCTCGACACGCTCGAATCGGGCCCCGGCCCGGCGCGCGACCGATCCGGCCGCCTCGGCCAGTTCATCCGGTCCCAGCAGGTTCGGCGGCGTATTGATCAGATCCCGCGCGAGGACCGAAGCGCGGACCATGTCGACAGCCAGCCCGCATTCCGCCGGAACGGTCAGCCGTGCGCGGTCCCCGCCCCTGAAGCGGTAGGCGCCGAGACCGAACCCCAGCACCGCGTCGTGCGCCTCGATCCCCGCCTCCGCCAGGCTGCCCGGGTCCAGCCGCCAGTCACGCGCCGGCAGCTTGTCCGGGAGGGCGCCGAATGCGAACGGGCCGGTCCGCGCGCCTAAACCCACCAGCGCACCCTCGAGACCGGATGGGCCGGGCAACAGCGCCATCGTCCCGGCCTCGGCCGTGAAACCGCATTCGGCAAGCCACGCGCGACGTGCCGGAGTCGCCCGCTCGATCATCGCCGGCAACCCGTCCGGCCGGATCGCCACGATCGGCAACGCCGATGCCTCCGTCCCGCAAAGGCCGTGCAATGGGGCCTCGCCGCCCTCTTTCATCAGGTCGATCATCGGGGCGAGCCTATCGGCGCCACGGATGCTTGCAATACGAGGGATGAATGCCGACCATCCGGGCCATGGACGCCCGGCACAGCAGCCCCTTCACGCCGCGTGTGCGTGCCGTGCTCGGTCCGACCAACACCGGCAAGACCCATCTCGCGATGGAACGCCTGCTGGCGCACCCGTCGGGCATCATCGGATTTCCGCTGCGCCTGCTCGCACGCGAGAACTACGACCGGATGGTGGCCGTCCGCGGCGAGCGCCACGTGGCACTCATCACCGGCGAGGAAAAGATCGTGCCTCCCGGCGCGCGTTGGTTCTCGTGCACCGTCGAGGCGATGCCGCTCGACCGCGACGCCGAGTTCGTGGCCATCGACGAGATCCAGCTCTGCGCCGATCCCGACCGCGGCCATGTCTTCACCGACCGGCTGCTGCACGCACGCGGCCTGGTCGAGACCATGGTCATGGGTGCGGAGACCATCCGGCCGCTGCTCGAACGTCTCGTCCCGGGGGTGACCATCGAGACCCGGCCGCGGCTCTCGCAACTGATCCATGCCGGCCACGCCAAGCTCTCCAAGCTGCCGGCGCGCTCGGCCGTCGTCGCCTTCTCCGCCGGCGAGGTCTACGCCATCGCGGAGGCCATCCGGCGCCGGCGCGGCGGCTGCGCCGTCGTGATGGGCCGCCTGTCGCCGCGGACCCGCAACGCCCAGGTCGCCCTCTACCAGCAGGGCGAGGTCGATTTCCTCGTCGCCACCGACGCGATCGGCATGGGTCTGAACATGGACGTCAACCACGTCGCCTTCGCCGGCCTCTCGAAATATGACGGCCGCCGCGTGCGCCGGCTCAATCCGCCCGAGATGGCGCAGATCGCCGGCCGCGCCGGCCGCGGCATGCGCGACGGCACCTTCGGCAGCACCGGGGATTGTCCGCCTTTCGTCGAGCAGATGGTCGAGGCGGTCGAGCAGCACCGGTTCGACCCGCTCGAACAGCTCGCCTGGCGCAACCCCGACCTCGACTTCACCAATCCCGACGACCTGCTCGCGAGCCTGCTCGCGCCGCCGCCGCGGCCGGGCCTGGTCCGCGGCAACGAGGCGTCCGACGTCGAGACGCTGTCGATCCTCGTGGGCGACCCCGACATCAGGCGCCGGACCACCGGCCGCGCCGAGACGCGGCTGCTGTGGGATGCCTGCCAGATCCCCGATTTCCGCAAGCTCGCCGACGACACCCACGCGCGGCTGTGCGCGCGCCTCTATCTGCACATCTCCGCCGAGGGCCGCATCCCCGCAAGCCTGATCGAGCAGAGCCTTGCCGGCCTCGCCCGCCCCGATGGCGACATCGACACGCTGATGCAGCGTCTCTCCGGTGTCCGCGTCTGGGCCTACATCGCGGCGAGGCGGGAATGGGTCGGCGGCTCGACCGTCCTGCAGACCCGCGCCCGCGAGGTCGAGGACCTGCTGTCGGACGCCCTCCACGAACGCCTGATCGCCCGCTTCGTCGACCGGCGCGCCGCGATCCTGCTGCGCAAGCTCGACCAGGATGGCGGCGAGAACCTGCTCTCCGCCGTCACCCGTCAGGGCGATGTCGTCGTCGAGGGGCACACGGTGGGCGTGCTGCGCGGCTTCGACTTCGAGCCCGACGGCCAGGGCGGCGAGGAGCGGCGCCTGGTCATGCGCGCCGCCCGCCGGGCGCTTCGCGCCGAGATGCCGCGCCGGGTCGCGGCTCTCGTTGCGTCTCCCGACAACGACTTCCAGATCGACGCGCCCTCGCGGTCGATCCTGTGGCAGGGCGTGCGCGTCGCCCGCCTGCGGCCGGGACGGACCATTCTCGATCCGGACGTCGAGCCACGCCAATCCGAGCATCTCGACGGCGCCGAGCGCGAACGCCTGCGCGCCCGGCTCGCCCGCTACGTCGCCGACGCGACCGCGCGCGAGCTCGCGCCGCTCTTCATCGCGATCCGCGCGGCCGACGGCCGCCCGCAACTCCGCGGCTTGGCGCACCGGCTGCGCGAGCAAGCCGGCATCGTTCCCGGGCCGACCGACATCCTGCTCGATGCCGACGCCCGCGCGGCTCTCCGGCCGCTCGGCGCGCGTGCCGGCCGGTTCGCGCTCTACGTGCCGGCACTCGTCAAGCCGCGCCCGCTCGCCTGGCGCGCGCTCCTGCTCGCGGTGCATCAGGCGCGTCCGATCCCCTCGCTCCCTGCCCCTGGCCTGGTCTGCATCCCGCGCCCCGGCGACGCGGACGGCATCCCGATGCTGCAGGCTCTCGGCTGGGTCGATGCGGGACCGGTCATGATACGCCTCGACATCGCCGAGCGCGTCGCCGCCGAGCTCGCCCACGCCACCCGCCGGCGGCCGACCGCTCTCCCGCCCGGCCTGCTGTCGCGCCTGTCGATCCGCGCCGAAATGCTGGCGCCCGTCCTGCGCGCGCTCGGCGTCCGGCTCTCCGGGCCCGCTCCGTTGGCCACCGAAGCCTACGGGCCGCCGGCGCCCCCGATGATCTGGACCGCCGGGCGCAAGACACGCCCACCGGACCAGCCCGCCGAGGTGACGGACGGCCCCTTCGCCGCCCTCGCCTCGCTGACCCTGCGCCGGCGCGCCGGCGCCTGACCCGCCCTGGACCGGCAACGTCTCGATGTCTGGCTGTGGTGCGCGCGCTTCCGCAAGCACCGCGCCGACTGCAGCCGCCTCGTCAGCGGCGGCCACGTCCGCATCAACCGGCGACCGACCGACAAGCCGCATGCACCGGTCCGGCCGGGCGACGTGCTCACCATCGCACTCGGGATCGCCGAGGAGCGGCCCGACGGAAGTCTCGGCGGCGAGGTTCGTGTCGTCCGCGTCAACGCGCTCGCCGAGCGCCGCGGTCCCGCCACCGAGGCACGCACGCTCTACGATGACCTCTCGGAGCCCGCGCCCGGGACATGAGATCGGCCGCCGCCCGTGCGTCTTGCAACCATCGGCAAAGGGCTTCATATGCGGCGGCCAGACGATCGCCCGGCCTCCCCCGGATGCCGCGGCGCGAAAGGCCCGTCCGCTCCGGACCAGAGAGAGACAGATGACCTACGTCGTCATAGAGAACTGCATCCGCTGCAAGTACATGGATTGCGTCGAGGTGTGCCCGGTCGACTGCTTCTATGTCGGCGAGAACATGCTGGTCATCAATCCGGACGAATGCATCGACTGCGGCGTCTGCGAGCCTGAATGCCCGGCCGACGCGATCCTGCCCGACAGCGACGATCGCGCCACCCCCTGGGCGGAACGCAACCGCGTCTTCTCCGAGCAATGGCCGAACATCACCCGCAAGGGCAAGGCGCCCGACGACGCCGACGACTGGAAAGGCAAGGCCGGCAAGGAAGAGCTGTTCTCCGAGGCGCCTGGAACACCCTGACTTTCCTGGACGCGAGACGACCGTGGCCGCCGAACTTGCCATCAGGACGAATGACGCCGATTTCGCGGAGGGCGATCATGTCGTCTATCCCACCCACGGCGTCGGCAAGGTCGAGCGGATCGCGAGCGAGGAGATCGCCGGGCAGCGTCTCGAGCTGATCCACATCACCTTCGACGAGAACCGCATGACGCTGCGTGTGCCTGTCGCCAAGGCACGCACGGCGGGCCTGCGCAAGGTCGCGACCCGAAAGCTGTTCGACGAGGCGATGACGGTCCTGAAAGGCCGTCCGCGGGTCAAGAAGACGATGTGGTCACGGCGTGCCCAGGAATACGAGGCCAAGATCAATTCCGGCGATCCGCTCGCGGTTGCCGAGGTGGTGCGCGACCTGCACCGCAACAGCGGCCAGCCCGACCAGAGTTTCTCCGAGCGGCAGATCTACGAGGCGGCACTCGACCGCCTGGCCGCCGAGCTCGGGGCGCTCGAGCGGATCGACAAGGCCGACGCCCAGCGGACATTGCAGGATTTTCTCAAGACGATCGCCTAGAGCACGTTCAAGCTGACCGGAGTCGGCCAGCCTGAAGGTCGCGTGCCACCCACGTCCACATCGTTGAAGAGGGAGTCCGGGCGGCCAAGCCGGGCGCGTCGCCAGGAGCTTTGCCAGGGCGACGCCGATGCCTGATGCGGCGCCGGTGATCATCGTGACCGGTGATGTCGTCATCGAGCCCGCCGTTCTGCCTACTTCCGCAAGGCCCGCAAGGTCTGCGCCACCGCGGACGCCCGGTTCTCGATTCCCAGTTTGACGTAAATCTGCTCGAGATGCTTGTTGACCGTGCGCGGCGACAGGCCCAGCACGTCGGCGATGTCGCGATTGGTCTTGCCGCGCGTCAGCCACGTCAGCACTTCCGCCTCGCGCGCCGTCACGCCCAGGCGCTCGCGCAGCACATGCTCGTCGCGCGAATGTCGCCGTTCGGTGATCCGCAGCAGGATCTCGGCCGGTCCGAGCATCCCGACCCGGGCGACGTCGACGGCGACGCCATCCTCGGTCTCGAAGCCGAACTCGCGTTCGTCCCGGCCCTCGCCCAGCAACGCCGTGCAGGCGAGCGCCGGCAGCGCCTTGCCCAGCAGCCGCTCGGCTCGCTCCGTCGCCCATCGCACCGACCCCTGCGGATCGACCGCGAACAGCGCGTGGCCCGCGAGCTCGATCGCCGCGCGCGCGCTCGCCGTCAGCCGCGCGGTTGCCAGATGCACGGCGATCCGCGCCAGCATCTCGCGCGCATCGACCGGCTTGGTGAGGTAATCCACCGCCCCGGCGCCGAGGCCACGCACGATGTCGTCGGTGTCGGCAAGCCCGGTCAGGAAGATCACCGGCAGGCTCGCCAAGCCCGGCATCCGGCGAAGCCTGTGCAGCGTCTCGAACCCGTCGAGTTCGGGCATCATCGCATCGAGCAGCACCAGATCGGGCGCCACCTCGTGCGCGATCGCGATCGCGCGCTCCCCTCCCAGCGACGCGAGCACCCGGTAGCCGGCTTCCTCCAGCGCGGTCGTGGCGAAACCCACCGTTTCGGGACTGTCGTCGACGATCAGGATGGTTCCGGTCAAGGCGCGCCGGCACCTTCGACAAGTTCGGTGAGCAGCGCGTCGATACGGTCGAGCCGACAGGAGCGCGCCGCCTGATCGAGGGCCGCGATCGTCGGATCGGCCGGTGCCGCCGACGCGAGTTCCGCCATGCGCGCCTGCAATCCCCGCACGTGCCCGATCCGCGCCATGTCCCGAAGATCGGGCAGTGCGCGTGCCAGGAGATCGCTACGCGCAGCCGGCGCCTCCTCGTCGATCCAGTCGATGTCGAGCAGCCGCCCGATCGTCTCGCGCAGCGCCTGGATGCTCATCGGTTTGCCGAGGAAGGCATCGTGCGTCCGGTCCGGCGCCCGCTCCTCGGGATGGCCGGAGATCACGATGATCGGCGCCGTCTCGCCCATCGCGCGAAGCCGGCGCGCGACGGCCCAGCCGTCGAGGATCCCGTCCGCGGGCGGCATCGAGATGTCCAGCAGGAAGGCGTCCACGCCACGGCCGACCTCGCGGGCCTCCGCGGCCAGGCGCAGCAACCCGGTCCCGTCCGGCACCGCGTGCAGGACGAAGCCGAGCGGCACCAGCGCCTCCTCGAGCAGCGCGCGCTGCTGCGCGTCGTCGTCGGCCGCGACCAGCGTCCGCCGCGGCCCCCGATAGCCACGCAGCACGCGCCGGCTCGTCGACCGGACCGCCTCGTCGGGCGCACCCGTCAGCAGCATGCGCACCCGAAAGACGCTGCCGCGTCCCGGCTCGCTCTCGACCGTGATCTCGCCGCCCATGATCTGGACGAGCAGGCGCGTGATCGTCAGTCCGAGCCCGATGCCTTGCGTGGCACTTGCCCCCGCGCGCTCGAACGGCTCGAAGATCCGCGCCAGATCGGCCGCCGCGATGCCGCGCCCGCTGTCGGCGACCGCGAACTCGGTCACCAGGCCGCGCTTGGCGATCTCGAGCGAGACCATGCCGCGGTCGGTGAATTTCACCGCGTTCGAGAGCAGGTTGATCAGCACCTGGCGCAGCCGCGTCTCGTCGATCGCGACCGCGCGGGGCAGGTTCCCGGCTGCCCGATATTCGAAACCGATCCCGCGCGCCTCCGCCTGCATGCGGAACATGTCGGCGATCTGGCCAAGGAAGTCGCCGAACACGACGGTGCGCCGCTCGATCTGGATCCGTCCCGCCTCGATCTTGGAGATGTCGAGCAGCCCCTCGATCAGGCGCGCGAGATGTTCGCCGCCCACCCGGATCGCGCGCACCGCGTCCCGCCGTCCCGCAGGCACCGCCGGATCGAGCTCGAGCAGTTGCGCATAGCCCAGCACTGCGTTGAGCGGCGTGCGCAGCTCGTGCGCGACGCCGACCACGAACCGGCTCTTGGCGACGTTGGCACTCTCCGCCACCTGCCGCGCCCGTGTCAGCATCGCGTCCGTGCGCACCCGGCGCGCGATCTCCGCCTCCAGCAACGCCGTCTGCTTGCGGTTCTCCTCGAACGCCGCCGCCCGGCTCGCCTCGGCGAGCGTCAGGCCCCAGACGATGATGCCGGCCACGATCGCGAGCACGAGGAAGGCGTGGACCAACGCTGCCTGCAGCCGCGCGTCACGAACGGCGTCACCCCCGGAAGCTGCCAGCCAGATCGTGATCAGCAGCCCGCCCAGCAGCGCCAGTGCCAGCGTCATCCGCACTGCGAACCGCACGATCGTCCGTCCCGCGCCCTCGACCCCGATCGACGAGCCCACGCGGATCAGCATCCGCTCCATCCCCGCCCCGGCCCGCGCGTGCGGCCTGCACGCATCCTTGCAGCGGACATCGAGCGTGCAGCACAGCGAGCAGATCGCGCCGCGATAGGCCGGGCAATAGGCGGTGTCGTCCGGTTCGTAGCGATTGCCGCACAGGGTGCAGGCCGGCGCTTCGGCGGCCCAGCCGCGCCGCGCCTTGCGCGCCACATAGGTCCGCCCGCCGGTCGCCGCCGCCAGCGCGGGAACCACGGCAGCGCTCACCCCGAGTGCCACGAACGGCGCGAATGCGAGCAGGACGGTCCCGAACAGCCCCGAGAGCGAGAACAGGCCGCAGGCGGTCCCGGCCGCCATCGCGCCGACACCGACCGGATTGATGTCGAACAGGTGCGCGCGCTTGTGGTCCAGCACCGGCGGCACCAGCCCGAGCGGCCGGGCGATCGCGAGGTCGGCGAAAAGGGCGCCGATCCATCCGCAGGCGACCACCGAGAAGCACACCAGCACGTGCGCGATCACCGGGTAGACGCCGAGCAGCATCAGGGCGAGCGCGATCGCCGCATTGAAGCCGACCCAGACCGCGCGCCCCGGATAATGCCGCGTCAGGCGCGCGAAGAAGTTCGACCACGCGATCGATCCCGAATAGGCGTTGGTGACGTTGATCTTGAGCTGTGCCACCACGATCAGCAGCAACGCCAGCAGACGCGCGGGACCGCTCGGCAGCAGCAATCCGAACGCGTGCCCGTACATCACGAACGGCCGATTGGGACCGTCCAATCCGGCCTGAAGTGCCACGACCGCGAGCAGCGAGCCGATCAGCAGCTTGACGATGCCAGGCAGGATCCAGCCAGGCCCTCCCAGCAGCAGTGCCGCCCACCAGGCGACCCGGTTCGCGCGCGTCCGTTCCGGCAGGAACCGCAGATAATCGACCTGTTCGCCGATCTGCACGACGAGTGCGACGATCACCGACGCGGCCGCGCCGAATGCCGGCAGCGCCGGCCGTGGCGCCGCGCCCGCGAAGCCGAGCCACGCATGCACGCCGGACGGCGCACGCAGCACGATGGCCACCACCGGCAGCACCGTCAGCAGCAGCCACACCGGCTGCGTCGCCCGCTGGAACCGGCTGATGAAGGTGATCCCGAGCAGCACCATCGGCACCACCACGACGACGCCAAGCACCTGGCCCAGCGCCAGCGGCACGCCGAGCTCGTCGCGCAGCGCCTCGGCCAGGATCGAGGCCTCGAGCGCGAAGAAGATGAACGTGAACGAGGCGTAGATCAGCGACGTCGCGGTCGCCCCCAGATAGCCGAAGCCGGCGCCGCGCGTCAGCAGATCGATGTCGATCCCCCGCCGTGCCGCCGCCAGCGTGATCGGCAGGCCCAGCACGAACAGCAGCAGGCCAACCGACAGGATCGCCTCGATCGCGGTCCGCGTGCCGAACGACAGCGTGACCAGCGCCCCGATCACTTCGAGCGCCATGAACGAGGTCGTTCCGAAGGCGGTGTTGGCGACCCTGAACAGGCTGAAGCGCCGGGCCGCGGGCGGCGTGAAGCGAAGCGCGTAATCCTCGATCGTGTCGTCGGCGACCCAGCTCTTGTAGGCGCGACGGAACGGCATCAGCCGCATCCGCGACCGCGACGCCCGGCCTACGGCAAATGACTTATGTCCGTCCGCCTCGCCGCTTCGGATCATCCGCTCCCCGTCCGGACCAGGAGCCAACGATGCCCGACACATTGGTCAAGGTCGATCTTTCCCGGCCCGCGAGCGAGAACGAGAACATCCACAATCGCTGGCATCCCGACATCCCCATGGCCGCCACCGTCGAGCCGGGTGCGGACTTCATCATCGAATGCCACGACTGGACCGGGGGCCGGATCGGCAACAACGAGAGTGCCGACGACGTGCGCGACCTCGACCTGTCCGTCGTGCACTATCTGAGCGGGCCGATCGGCGTCCGCGGCGCCGAGCCCGGCGACCTCCTCGTCATCGACCTGCTCGATGTCGGCTGCTTCGAGAGCGCTCCCTGGGGCTTCAACGGCGTCTTCTCCAGGAAGAACGGCGGCGGCTTCCTGACCGATCATTTCCCGGAGGCGCAGAAATCGATCTGGGACCTCGAGGGCATGTTCACCCGCTCACGCCACGTCCCGGGCGTCCGTTTCCCCGGCCTGATCCATCCCGGCCTGATCGGCTGCCTGCCCTCGCGCTCGCTGCTCGAGACCTGGAACACCCGCGAACGCGCGCTCATCGCGACCAACCCGGACCGCATCCCGGCGCTGGCCAACCCCCCGCTGCCGCTCAACGCCCATCTCGGACGCCTCAAGGGCGACGCGCTCGCCGGCGCCGCGTCGGAGGCCGCCCGCACCGTGCCGCCGCGCGAACATGGCGGCAACTGCGACATCAAGGACCTGTCGCGCGGCTCGCGCATCTACTTCCCCGTCTATGTCGACGGCGCCGGGCTTTCGATGGGCGACCTGCATTTCAGCCAGGGCGACGGCGAGATCACCTTCTGCGGCGCGATCGAGATGGCCGGATGGCTGCACATCAAGGTCGTCGAGATCATCAAGGGCGGGATGGACAAGTACGCAATACGCAACCCGATCTTCAAACCGTCACCGATCATCCCGCGCTTCGACGACCACCTGATCTTCGAGGGCATCTCCGTCGACGAGGCCGGAGGCCAGCATTATCTCGACGTCACCGTCGCCTACCGGCAGGCCTGCCTCAACGCCATCGAATACCTCAAGAAGTTCGGCTATTCCGGAGCGCAAGCCTATTCGATCCTCGGCACCGCCCCCGTGCAGGGCCATGTCAGCGGCGTCGTCGACATGCCGAACGCCTGCGCGACGCTCTGGCTGCCCACCAAGATCTTCGAATTCGACATCAACCCGACCGCCGCCGGCCCGCGGGAATTCATCGACGGCTCGGTCTCGATGCTGCTCTCGGCGGATCTCTGATGCCCGCCTACGATTACGAATGCGCGTCGTGCGGCACCTTCACGATGATACGGCCGATGTCCGCCTACGCGGCTCCCGCCGACTGTCCCGCCTGCGGGACCAGTGCCGCGCGCATGATCGCGCGGCCGTCGCTTCCCCTGCTCGACCCGGGGCGCCGTCACGCGCACGCCACCAACGAACGCAGCGCGCATGCGCCGGCGCGCGCGCACGCTGCCGGCTGCGCATGCTGCAAGCCGGCGAAGAGCAAGACCGGCGGCTCAAGGCCCTGGATGATCAGCCATTAGCGGAGAACGCGCCTAGGTGATCGTATAGCCGCCGTCGACGACGAGGTTCTCGCCGTTGACCATCCCCGCCGCCCCGCTCACCAGATAGAGCACGGCATGCGCGATCTCGTCGACCTCGGCGAATCGCCCCGTCGGGATTTTCGCGCGGAACATCTCGCCCTTCTCGCCGGCCCACACCTCGCGACCCATCGCCGTGTTGACGACGGTGGGCGAGATCGTGTTGCTGGTGATGCCGTAGGGTCCCCATTCGAGCGCCAGCACCTTCGACATCCCGATCACCGCGGCCTTGCTCGCGGTGTACGCAATGTGTCCCTCCATCGCGACAAGGGCGGCTTGCGAGGCAAGACTGACGATGCGGCCATAGCGCCGCTCCATCATGTGCGCGCCGACCGTCCTGGAGAACAGGAACGCCGACCGCAGATTGACCGTCATCGTCGCATCCCACTGCGCGATCGTCAGATCCTTCGCCAGCGCGATCGGCGCGATGCCCACATTGTTGACCAGAATATCGATCCGCCCGGCACGTCCGAGAATTTCCGCAACCGAAGCGGCAACCGCGTCCTCGTCGCCGACATCGACCCCGATGCCGAAACCGTCATGGCCGAGCCCGCGCGCGAGTTCGTCGACCTGCTCGTTCTTGTCGACGAGTGCTACGCGTGCGCCACACGCCGCCAGCATCGTCGCGACGGCAAGGCCGATGCCCTGCGCCCCGCCCGTGACTAGAGCGACCTGACCATCGAGATCATAGGCCTTCGCGAAGCTTGTTTCCACGTCTCGCTCCTTTCCATCCAAAGGCCGGGGCTCATTTGGCGGTCCAGGGGCCCGGCCCCTGGTGGGGTTTGGGGCGAAGCCCCAACACGATCTAACCTCGCTTCAAAGGAATGCCGTCCATCGCCGAGACTGTCGTTTCCCAATCCACGATCCCGGCGTCCGAACCCAGCCCGCCCGCGACGAGTGCCCCGCAGGTGCCGCCGAGCCGGGCGGCGCGCTCGATGTCCCAGCCATGGTGGAGCCCGGCGATCACCCCGGCGGTGAATGCATCGCCGCAGCCGGTGGTGTCGACCACCTCGATGTCATGCGCAGGCAGCCGGAACGAAGTGTCCGCCGTCACGACCACGCAGCCCTCGCCGCCCATCGTCAGGATGCAGGTCCTGGCACCGAGGTCCATGAAGTAGCGCGCGGCATCGAGCGGGTCTTCGCGGCCGCAGAGTGCCGTCGCCTCCTCGATCGAGGGAATGAAGTAGTCGACATATTCCATCGAGGCCCGGAGCTTCTCCATCAGCGCCGACGTTGCGAAGATCAGGTCGAAGGTCGTGATCCGCCCCCGCGCCTTCGCCGCCTTGAGCAGGGCGGCCGTCGGCGCGCCGTCCATGCGTCCGAGCAGCCCGTTGCCGCCCATGTGGACGAAGCGGGCATTGAGCGCCTCGTCATAGTCCTGCTCCTCGAGGAACAGGACGTCCGATGATCCCCGCACATGAAGGCACGGACGCTCCCCGTTCGGCCGCACGTTCAGGATCGACGCCGCCGTGTGCACGCCGGGATGACGCTGCATGCGATGCGTCGAGATCCCGTAGCCCGATAGCGTATCGAGGACAAAACGTCCTTTCTCGTCCTCGCCGACCGCGCCGATCGCGAGCGCATCGAGGCCGAGCTTCGCGCAATCGACGATCGTTCCCCCCGCCGTCCCCGCGACCGTCAGACGGATCTGGTCGATGAAGGTCGCGTTCCCGCCGTCCGGGATCGCGGTCACCGGCCGGCCGAGCACGTCGATGCAGTAGAGCCCGATGACGCTGACGTCGTGCGCAGGCGCGTTGTTTTCGACAGACCCGGACATTCATCCCTCCACGCGCTTCTCGATCCTCAACGGAGCATCGCCGACACGTTGCCGCCATCAACCGTCAGCACGTTCCCGGTCGTGCGAAGCAGCGTGGCGGAGGCCGCGAACGCGGCCGCGACATCGTCTGCCCTCACTTCGACGTGCAGCAGATTGCCCGCCATGTAATCGTCTTCCGTCACCCCGCGCGCCGCCGCACGGTTCCTTATCATCTCGCCGTCGAGCAGCCCGGACCTGATGCGATCGGCATTGACCGCATTGACCCTGACGCCGTCCGCGCCGTGCTCGAGCGCGTATTGGCGGACGAGCGCGAGCAGGGCCGCCTTGGCGGTCCCGTAGGCACCGAAGCCGGCGCCTGGGTTGATCGCCTGCTTGGAGACGTTGAACAGCAACGCCCCGCCCAAGCCCTGGCGTTTCATGATCCGCACCGCTTCGCGCGCCACCGCCTGGTGGGCAAAGAAATTGAGCTCGAACGAACGCCGCAGCACCGCCTCGTCGAGATCGAGCATCTCGCCCGACCACGCCGCCCCGGCGTTCGAGACCACGATGTCGACGCCGCCGAACCGGCGTGCGACGGCCGCGAACGCGGAGGCGACCGATCGCGGATCGGTCACGTCGCACGCGACCGCGATCGCCCCGGCGCCGGCCGCGCGCGCGGCCGCGTCCAGCCTGTCCGGATCCAGATCGAGCAGCGCCACCACGGCACCCCCCGCCATGAACGCGCGGGCGGTCGCGAGCCCGATCGCACCGGCGCCCCCCGTGACCACCACCGCCTGTCCCGCGAATTGCTTCGGCGTCGCGCGCCCCAGCTTGGCCTGTTCGAGCGACCAGTACTCCATGTCGAAATGGTCGGCCTCGTCGATCGAAACGAAGCCGCCCAGCCTCGTCGCATCGACCACGGCCTCGAGCCACGCCTCGGCGATATCGGACGAGATGGTCGCCTCCGCGTGCGTCCTGCCCACGCCCACGATCCCGACGCCCGGAATGGCGAACACGCGCGGGAGCGGATCGAGCGCCACCCTGCCGCCGACGCGCGCATTGCCGCGCTCGAAATAGGCCTGGTAGTCCGAGACGAACCGGTCGACCGCCTCGTCCGCCTGCGCCGCCCAGCCGTCCGGATCGCGTCCGTCGGGTGCCGGCAGGATCGCCGGCTGGCGCTTGATCCGGATCACCTGTTCGGGCGTCGCCACACCGAGCCTGCCATAGTCGGACAGTCCCTGCCCGTCGGTGAAGCGGGAAATCAGGCCGCTCGTGCGATGCGACAGCAGCCAATGGGGCCTGTCCGGATCCGAATGGGAACCGAGCACGCGACGAAGCAACGGCAGCAGCGTCTCGAGCGGCATCGGCGCCGGCGCCGCCACCGCCTGCAACGATGGCGGCTCGCGGCCACGCACCGCGATGAACCGCTCCATGATCGTCACGAACTCGATCATCAGGTCGTAGGACTCGCGCGCGGTGCTCGCAAAGCTGAAGATGCCGTGATGCTCGAGCAGCAATCCCTCGACGTGCGGCGCACGCTCGAAGACCGCGATCGACTCCTTCGCCAACGCGAACCCGGGCATGATGTATTTCACGAATCCCACGCGTCCGCCGAACATCTCCTGGCACGCCGCCTCGGCGTCCGGCAGGCACGCGATCGCGGTCGAGGCGATCGAATGCGTGTGGTCGATGAACTTGTGCGGCAGATACGCGTGCAACAGCGTCTCGACCGACGGATTGGGCGCCGCCGTATCGAGCAGGTTCTGGCGCTGCGCGTTGACCATGTCCTCGTCGGACAACCGGTCGAGCGAACGCAGGCGGACCAGCGGTCGCAGGCGCACCGCCGGATGCCCGTCCGGCTCGATCGTCCCGAGGTCGCGCCCGCTTCCCTTGACGCACAGCACCTCGATCATGTCGCCGAACAGGTCGGGCATCGTGGTCTTGACCGACGTGTTGCCGCCGCCATGCATCACCAGGCGCGGGTCACCCCCGAGCAAGCGCGACGAATAGGTGCGGATCGCGAGGTCCGCGTTCACGCCGCGACTGGTGTAATCGGCCACCAGGCGCTCGGCGTCCGCATCGGACCAGAGATTATCCAACCAACACTCTCCCGGCTGGTACGACCGTTCGGTGGTTCTCGATGACGGTGATAAAGGAACGCCCAGTCTATTGTCAAAAACCTTCGACATTTGTCCGGGAGCAGCCCTCATGAACGAAAAACGGCGACCCGGCCGCGCCCGCGCCGACGTCGGCACCCCGGTCGAGTTCGGCGGCGACCCGATCATCTGGACGGCATGGCTCTACTACGAGGACGGCCTCACGCAGGAGGAGATCGCGTCGCATCTCGGCACCTCGCGCGGCAGCGTGGTCGCGATGCTGCAGGAGGCACGCGAGCGCGGGATCGTCAGCATCACCGTGGCTCCCCAGCACCTGCAATCGGTGACCCTGTCGCGCGGCGTCGCCGAACGGTTCGGTCTGGAGCGATGCGTCGTCGTTCCGGACGATGACGGGCGGCTGCCGGACTACGAGCGGGTCGGCCGTGCGGGCGCCCGTGTCCTGGCCGGGCAGCTCCGGCCCGACGACGTGCTGGGCGTATCATGGGGCCTGACCGTGCTGGCGCTCAGCCGCGCGATCCCGCTTCGTTCGTCGCCGCAGCTCGCCGTCGTGCAGGTCACCGGCTCCTTCGTCGGCACCTACGAGATGTCGGCCGAGCTCTGCACGTCCAACATCGCCAACCGGACCGGCGGCCGCTGCGTGCATCTCCACGCGCCGGGCCTGGTCTCCGACCCGACCGTGCGCACCATGCTGATGCGCGAGCCCACGCTGCGCGAGGAGTTCCGCATTCTCGACACCTGCACCCGCCTCGTCTTCGGCGTCGGCAGCGTCAAGCCGTCGAGCACGGCGTTCCAGAGCGGCTACATGACCTTCCGGCAGGCCGCCCCCTATGTCGAGCGCGGCGCGGTCGCGGTATTCGCCGGGCGTTTCATCGATCGGCACGGACGCGCGGTCATCGACGAGCTCGACGATCGCATGATCGGACTGACCGTCGCGCAGCTCGACCGTATCGAGGACCGGCTCTGCGTCGCCTGCGGGCCGAGCAAGGTCGAGGCGATCGCGGCAGCGCTCGAGGGCCGACATGCAACCGCGCTGGTCACCGACGCCGCCACTGCCCGGCTTCTCCTCGAGGCCGCTCAATCGTAGCGGGCGATGAACTCTCCCACCGTCGCCATGAAGGCGTCGGTCTCCTCGACATGCGGCATGTGGCTCGAATGCTCGAAGATCGTCCATCGCACATCGGCGATACGGTCGGCGAAGGGCTGCACCACCGCTTGCGTCGCCTCGTCATGCCGGCCGGACACCAGCAGCGTCGGCACCACGATCCGGTCGATCCGATCGACGATCGTCCAGTCCCTGATCGTGCCGATGCAGTGGAACTCGCTCGGCCCGTTCATCGTGTGATAGACCGTCGGGTCTTCATCCAGTGCCGCGAAGCTCGCCTCGACCTCCGCCGGCCACGGGACGCGGCACAGATGCCGGTCATAGAACACCCGCACCGCGTCCTGGTATTCCCTTGTGTCGGTGGTTGCCGCCGCCTCGTGCCGCAGCAGCGTGGCTTGCACGTCGGGCGGCAGATGCGCGCGGAGCTTGTTGGCTTCCTGCACCCAGAGCGCCATCGACGCCGGCGAATCGGCGATCACCAGACATCGCAAGCCCGCGGGCTGCGTCACGGCATGTTCCGCGCCGAGCATCCCGCCCCAGCTCTGCCCGAGCAGGTGGTACCGATGCTCGATGCGCAGATGACGCAGAAGGTTGTCGAGCTCCTCGACGAAAAGGGGGACCTGCCAGAAATCCGCGTCCTTGTCGGCGAGATGCGTCGAGCGGCCGGCGCCGAGCTGGTCGTAATGGATCACCGCCCGGCCGGCATCGGCGAGCGCCGTCAGCCGCAGCAGGTAGTCGTGCGGCACGCCAGGACCGCCATGCAGCACGATCAGTGGCGCCTTGTCGGCCGCGAGATCGCCGGTCACCCGATACCAGGTCCGCCAGCCCCTGAAGTCGGCCGTTCCTTCCTGTGTCGCCTGGATCATCGCGCGCCCCTCGTGAGCCCGCACTCAAGACAGGTCGCGGCCACTCCGTCCACCAGGCTCGACTCCCCATCACTCCGCGGCCAGCCCGGGTGCGGTCGCCGGGACCGTGCCGTGCGCGGGCTTGCACACGTCACCGCATTCGGACTCGAGCGAGCAGCAGAGCGAGCAGATGGTTCCCGCATGGAACGGGCAACTGGTCATGTCGCGCCGTTCGTAATCGTAGCCGCAGGTCACGCAGGTGAGCGTCTCCGGACCCGCGCTGTCGTCGAACGGCGGCCTGGCCAGGTAGTAGCGTCCTTGTGTCGCGATCGCGATGATCGGGGAGGCGACGAAGGCGAGCACCAGCGCGATGAAGGACGAGAACGCCTGCGCGTAGGCGCCGAGCATGCCGAAGAACGCCGCGATCGAGATGATGGAGGCGAACACCATCGCGCCGAAGCCGACCGGATTGATGCCATACAGGTGCGCGCGCTTGAACTCGATATGCGGCGGGCTGAGCTTGAGGATCGGCTTGTTGATCACCAGGTCGGCGACCACGGCACCGATCCAGGCCACCGCCACGTTCGAATAGAACCCCAGGATCTTGCCGAGGAAATGGAACATGTTCAGTTCCATCATCGTCAGCGAGATGCCGACATTGAGAAAGATGTAGACCACGCGGCCGGGATGCGCGTGCGTCAGCCGCGAGAAGAAGTTCGACCATGACAGCGAGCCGGAATAGGCGTTCGTCACGTTGATCTTGATCTGGCTGAGCAGCACGAAGAAGGTGGCGACCGCCAGCGCCACCCCTGCCGGAAACACATAGCCGTAGCTCGCGATATACATCTGGATCGGCTCGTCGGCATTCGCGATCGAGGTGCCGTGCGACACGGCGACCGACGCGAAGAACGACCCCATCAATTGCTTGGCCGCACCGAGGATCACCCAGCCGGGGCCGGCGACAAGCACCGCGAACCACCACATCCTCGCATTCGAGCGCGACTGATCCGGCATGAACCGCAGATAGTCGGCCTGCTCGCCGATCTGCGCGATCAGCGACAGCGCGATGCCGGCCGCGCTTCCGAACAAGAGCCAGGAGAACCGGCTGCCGGACGGCGATGCACCCCCGAAGCTCACCCATGTGCCCAGTGCCGCGGGATCACCGAAATAGACCGCGAGCGGCGGGATCACCAGCAGCAGCAGCCACAGAGGCTGCGTCCAGACCTGCAGCTTGGCCAGCAGCGTCATGCCGAACACCACCAGCGGGATGATGATCAGCGAACCCAGCGCATAGCCGAGCCACAGCGGGATGCCGACATAGATGTTGAGCGCCTGGGCCATGATCGACCCTTCGAGCGCGAAGAAGATGAAGGTGAACGACGCGTAGATCACCGAGGTCAGGGTCGAGCCCAGATACCCGAATCCCGCGCCGCGGGTCAGCAGATCGACGTCGACATTGTAGCGCGCGCAATAGACCGCGATCGGTATCCCGGTCAGGAAGATCACGACGGCGGCAGCGAGGATCCCGCACATCGCGTTGGTGAACCCGAACTGCAGCGCCAGCGATCCGCCGATCGCCTGGTCCGCCATGTAGGCGATGCCGCCAAGGGCCGCGGTCGCCACCGCGTACTCGGACCAGGTGCGGAAGCTCTTGGGTGCGTATCGCAGCGAATAGTCCTCGAGGACCGGATTGCTGACGAGCTTGTTGAAGGAGCGGCTGCGGCCGCGCGCGACTTCCGACATCGGATCCTCCATGACGACGAGGATCGAGACTAGGAAGAAGCCGGACGCGCAACGTATGCGTCATTCGACGTAGATCGGCCTGGGTGGGCCGGCCTACATCGCTAATCCCCCGACACCGCCCATCCGCTGTCGAGCAGCACCAGCTCGGCATGGTCCTGGGTTCCATGCACAGCGGCAAGCTGCGCGCCGTAGCGATCCTGCACCGCTTGGTTCGACGCCCAGTCCGCCATTTTGGGCGTCACCGTGAACGTCACGTCCGACACCGTCTTGCCGTCCTTCGGCGTCGGCGCGGTGAAGCTGTCGATCGACGCGACCTCGTAGTGCCCGGCACAGAAACCGCCGGTGCGCGGCTGGAAGGCCGAACGTCCCGCGTCCGTCAGCGTGTAGGTCCTGGTCTGCGTCCTGACCGTGCCGAGACCGAGCGGTCCCGGATGCTCTGCGCTCGATGACGACGCCGCCAACAGGCCGGCGGACGCGAGCGCGTCGAAGCGGCTCGCATCCGTCGACACGTCGATCGAGGCCGGATAAGCGGTCAGCCCCACCGAAGGCGTCACATAGAGACAATGATCGACGAAATGCTTGTCGAGTGCGGTGGTGAAGTTGCTCTTGCTGGCGGTCTTGGGACCATCACAGCCCGCCATCGCCAGCATGCCGGCGGCCAGAAGTCCGTATCGGGTTCTCATCCGGGCGGTCCCTACACAGGAAGGCGGCCGGAGACAACGATGCCGGGAAGGTCGCCCTTCCCGGCATCGCCGAACGACGATCAGTTGTTGCTCGAGCGCGTCCCGGTCAATTGCAGCAGAAGGGTGAACAGGTTGATGAAGTTCAGGTACAGCGCCAGGGCGTCATACACCGATCGCTTCGCCACCTCGTCCGGACCCGCCGCATACAGGTAGTTGGTGTAGGTGAGCTTGATCCGCTGCACGTCGAAGGCGGTCAGGCCGGTGAAGACCAGCACGCCGATAACGCTGACCACGAACTGCACCATCGCGCTGTGCAGGAACAGGTTCACCACCATCGCGACGATGATCCCGATCAGGCCCATGAACAGGAACGACCCGAACTTCGTCAGGTCCGTCCGCGTGGTGTAGCCCACCAGGCTCATGCCCGCGAACGTCGCCGCGGTGATGAAGAACACCCGCACGATCGAGGTCTGCTCATAGACGAAAAAGATGTTCGTCAGGCTGGCGCCCATCGCCGCGCAGAACACCCAGAACAATGTCTGCGCGGCACTGCGCGACAACCTGTTGATGCCGAAGCTCAGCACCATCACGAAGCCGAGCGGCGCGATCATCGACAGCCAGCCGAGCCCGGTCGGCCGCATGACGTTGAACGTGTCGCCGACCGCGTTCTGGACCGCGACGCTCTGGTAGAAGATGTCGCGAAGGCCGGTGTTGGCGACGCCGTAGGCGACGATGCCGGTCAGCAGCAATCCGGACGTCATCCAGTTAAAAACGCGCAGCATGTGCGCGCGCAATCCGGCGTCGACCGTCGCCACGCCCGACACGGGGCGGGACGTCGTCCTAAAGTCGGGGGTGAAGGCCATGGAAGGGTTCCTCTGCGCGTGCGAAGTCGGCCCGCCGACCGGTGTGGCAGTATCGCAATGTCGGCGATCCGTCCCGTTCTATCAAGCGCATCCGCAAGCCCGACGGGTCCCTGTCGCCGATTTAAGCTCGGCGCGATCGGCGTTCCATGGTCGGACCGTCCGACGCTGCCTCATTGACCTCCCCGCGCCCCCAATCCACGCTTGGCCGCCATGCGGTTGTTCGTCGCACTCGATCTGCCGTTCGCGCTGCGGGAGTCGCTTTCGCGGCTCTGCGGCGGCCTTCACGGCGCCCGCTGGACCCCGCCCGAGAACTACCACCTGACGCTCCGCTTCCTCGGCGAGACCACCAACCCGGTCGCCGAGGAGGTCGATCACGCGCTGGCGTCGCTCCGCGCCAGACGCTTCGACCTGGCCCTGAGCGGCACCGGCACGTTCGAGCGCTCCGGCCGGATCGTCTCGCTGTGGGCAGGCATCGTCCGTGAACCCGCGCTCGACCACCTGCGCGCCAAGGTCGACACCGCACTCCATCGTGTCGGCCTGCCGCCCGAACGCCGCCGTTTCCAGCCCCATATCGGGCTCGCGCGCGTCGACGGCGTGCCGCCGGAGCGCCTTGCGGGCTGGGTCCAGGCGCATAACCTGCTTCGAACCGAACCCGCACCGATCGAGCACTTCACCCTGTTCAGCTCGCAACTCGGCAAGGACCAGGCCGTCTACACGCCGGAGGTGGAATATGCGCTCGTCTGACCGGATCGGTGCCTTGCTCGCCGCAAGCCTGTTGCTGGCCGCCGCACCCGCCTGGGCGCTCTCCCAGGTGCCGGGGCCGATCGAGATCGGACCCTCCTGGGGTGCGGCCGACACCGCCAGCCACGCGGTCTCGCTCTACACCACCATCATCAACCGCGGCGTACTCGCCGACCGGCTGGTCGGCGGCCATTGCGCCGGGTTCGGCGACGTCTCCCTGGCCGGTCTGGAGCCCGCGACCCAGGGCGACAGCGCCGACGAGAAGGGCGTGCTGATCCCCGCCGGCGCGACCGCACGGCTGAGCCCTGACGCCGCCCATCTCGCTCTCGCCAACGCCGATCGCGCCTCCGCGCCAGGCGCGCTGGTCAGCTGCACCCTGAGCTTCGTCCATTCCGGCCAGCGTCTCGTCATCTTCCGCATCGGCGGCGCCGGTCCCGCCGTCCAGGAGCCGTGACCGACCTCGCACTCCTGCAGGCCGCCGTCCGCGAGTGCCGGCATTGCGCCGCCCACCTTCCGCTCGGCCCTCGGCCGATCCTGCATGTCAGCACCACCGCCCGCCTGCTGATCGCGAGCCAGGCGCCGGGCACCGCCGTCCATGCCAAGGGTCTGTCGTTCTGGGACGCGTCGGGCGACCGGCTCCGCGAATGGCTCGGGATCGATCGCGAGACGTTCTACGACGTGAGCCGTATCGCCATCCTGCCGATGGGTCTGTGCTATCCGGGACGCCTGCCCAACGGCGGCGATGCCCCGCCCCGCCCCGAATGCGCGCCGCTGTGGCGTGACCGCCTGCTCGAGGCGATGCCGCTGATCCGCCTTCGCCTGCTCGTCGGCACCTACGCCCAGAACCACGCGCTCGGACGCGGCGTCATGACCGAGCGCGTCCGCGACTTCCGCCGCTATCTCCCCGGCCAGTTCCCGCTGCCGCACCCCTCCTGGCGCACCGGCGTCTGGGAGCGACGCAACCCATGGTTCCGCAGCGACATCCTGCCGGCGCTGCGCGCGGCGGTGGCCGATGTGTTAGGCTAAACACAAACGCAAGCATTCGTTGAAATTTAGAGCCGGATGACGTAAGTCCCGCCTCTAACACTGAACACATTCTAAAAAATGGAGCGCCTGCACCATGCGTCAAACCCAAGGCGTTGCCCACCCGCGTAGCGCCCGAACCGGGATCACGCTCGCGGCCTGCCTCGCCGCCTCGACCGCTTGGACCGGTGCGGCCCACGCGCAATTCGTCGCCCGCACCACGCTGATCTCTCCGGGCGACGGCTCGCACGCCTTCAACTCCGCAGCCTTCGCGCGTGTCCCGGTCAACCTCGCCACCGCCGGGTATGCCGAGAAGGAGTATTTCCTGTCGGGCCTCGCCAAGGCCTACGCCTACAACAACCCGTCCAGCGCCACCGACGACAGCGTCAGCCCGGTGCAGGCCGGTCCGGTTCCCTACGTCAACCGCATCCTGGTCCGCGCGCCGTCCGATCCGGCCAAGTTCAGCGGCAACGTCATCGTCGAGATCGCCAACGACGCCCTGATCTCCGACAACGAGACCGCCTGGCCCTACGCCAACAGCCAGTTCATCGCCAATGGCGACGCCTACATCCTGCTCACGTCGCAACCGGCCGGGCTCCAGACGCTGAAGGCCTACGCGCCGAACCGCTACCGCGCACTGAACTGGCCCACCGTCGCCGCCACCAAGAACGCCTGCAATGCCGGGCCCGAGGCCGGCCTGATCTACGACCAGGTCACCGAGCTGGGGACCCTGCTCAAGAGCAATGGCGCCACCGGTCCGTTGACCGGCTACAACGTCAAGCACCTGTTCCTGACCGGCTACTCCGCCGGCGCGTCGATCCTGCTTTCCTACAATCGGGTGTTCGGCCTGAACTCACCGCTCTACGACGCCTATTTCGTCGCCGCCGGCGGGTTCCGGAACGCGCTGAACGGATGCGAAGCCGGTTCCGTCTCCACCACCAAGGCGCAACCGCCCGCCTCGACGGTCTCGGCCGTGTTCCAGACCCAGACGGAGTCCGAACTCGACCTGGCCTATCTCAGCAACCAGACCATCATCCCGAGCGCGGCGGACAGCAACACCACCGGCAATCGCTATCGCTACTACGAGATTGCTGGCGCATCGCATGTCAACGGCGACCTGCTGGCGCACTCACCGCAGCGCAGCGACTTTCCGGCCATCCCGAACGTGAACTTCCTGACCAACGTCACCGAGTCGCAGGCACAAGCGGAGTGCAGCGAGCCCAGCGGCTCGCAGATCTCGTCCTTCCCGAACCGCTACGTCTACGACGCCATGTGGGCGAATTTGGAACATTGGGTCACGGCCGGAACCGCCTACGCGCCGCCGGTCGAGGCGTCCAGGATCAACATCCCGGACGTGATCATCTTCAAGCAGCAGGTCGGCGGCGTCCGCTCGCCCGCCGTGGACGACGCCGTCGAGACCTACACGCCCGGCACCGCGATTGCCGCGAGCCAGCCCACGGCTCTGCGGACCTTTTGCGGCCTGCTCGGATACCAGCAGGGCAATGGAACTGCGGTCAATGCCGCGGGCGTCGCCAGCGACGCGAAAACCCTCGCGAGCCAGGGCTTCATGACCGCCGCCGACGCCGCTGCCCTCACCCCGCCCGCGGGCAACGCGTCACTCGAGTATGAATTCCCCAACGGCTCGATCTCGGTGCCGGACAATCCGACCCCCTGACCACGGCGACTCCGGTGACGATGACGCCGCCATCGTCACCGGGACCCGACCTGGCAACGCGGCTGGATCCTATGCCGACGGATGGCCCACCGCGCCCTGACCAACCTCCGCGATCACCACCCGAAATCCAGCCTCGTCCGGACAACAGAGGAACACTCCCTCCACCCCGAGCGGCCACGCCGTCAACCCGATGTCGCCCCATACCTCCAGCATCTCCGGTCCGGCGCGCCAGACCGCCGGCGCCCGCCCCTCCTGCACCGCGAGATCCCGCAAACGCCACACCGCGGAGATCCGGTCGCGCGTGCCACCGGTCGGATCTCCCAGGCCCAGCAGCATGTCCCCCACGCGCCGGAAGGCGATGCAAGACTGGCCGGTCTCCCCGAGCACCACGCCTTCCGCGCCCGACACAGCCGCCCCGCCCAGGCTCTCGAAACGCGCGCAACCGTCGCCGCTCCAGGGCAGCCATGACACCCGGCCGGGCCGGATCAGCCGCCAGGTCGCGAACAGGAATACCACCACCAGCAGCAGCACCGACAGCCGCAGGCGGTCAGGCAGCGCGGACGTCAACACCACCTGCCACCATGAGGTCCGGTCGAGATAACGGAAATCCGGCTCGAGCCGGGCGAAGGCCAGCACGCAACCGGCGATCGCGACCAGCGGCAGCGCGGTGCCCGGCTCGAGCGGTTCGGACAGCAGCCGCGCATGCCGATAATACGCATTGCGGAACGGCAGCAGCAGGGCCGCCGCCAACACCTCCGAACCCGCGATCCAGACCGGCTGCCCCTGCGCCAGACAGATGACGGCCGCGAACGCCAGCAGCAGGATCGACGCGCCCCAGGCGAGCGTCACGCGCTGCGACAGTCCGATCGCGAACACCATCAACGCCGCCCCGATCAACGAGATGACGTATTCGCTGGCATGGCTCGCGAACATCCCGACATCGAACGAACGCGACAGGAACCCAGGTGCCGCCGCCGGCTCCAGCACCCCGATCGCCAGCAGCAGTGCCCCCGACAGCGCCGTCAAGCCGGTCGACGCGGCCACCGAGAAATCCGCCTCGCTCGCCCTGATCACGCCCGGACGGCCGGCCCTGCGCCGGCCGGCGAGCGAAACCCCGCGCAGGAACAGCTCGTGCACAGCGAACATCGTCCCGGCCAGGAACAGCGGCACGACGTAGTAATAGAGCCGGAACACCAGGATGCTGCCCAGGATCTCGGCGCCCGGCAGGTAGGCACGCAACCCCAGCAGCATCGCCGCATCGAAGACGCCGAGGCCGCCCGGCAGGTTGGCCAGCAGGCCGGCACTGTAGGACGCGATGTAGATCGTCAGGAACCGCGGGAACCCGAGCCCGGCCGCGTGCGGCAGCAGACTGTAGGCGATCGAGGCGGTGACGCTGACATCGCTCATCGCCAGCAGCACCTGCTTGACGGCGGTGCGGGTCCCCGGCAACGCGATCTCGTGGCTCGCGACGCGGACCACCGGAAACCGGCGCGACAGCGTCATGTATGCGACCACGACGCCCCAGAATGCGAGCCCGACCAGCACGAACAGCGGCCGCGGGAGATGGCTGCCGAAGAACGGCACCGCCTGCGGCTCGAACAGCGCCACCGCCCCGCCGATCGCCATGCTGCCTAGGAAGAATGTCAGCGAGCAGAACGCGATCACCCGCGCGATCTCGCCGGGCGACAATCCCCATGCCGCGTACAGCCGGTAGCGCACCGCCGCGCCCGAGAGCGCGGAAAAGCCGAGATTGTGCGACAGCACGTAGGCGCAGAACGACGCGAACGCGGTCTTCCGCCAAGGCAGCGGATGACCGGCATAACGCGTCGCCAACCGGTCGTAGAAGGTCAGCACGAAATAGGCGCAGCAGGTGCAGCCGGCGCCGAGGATCAGCGACCGGCGCGGGATCGCGTGCACCGCGTGCGCGATGTCGCGCACCCGCAGATGGCCGAACATCTTCGCCACCACGAACACCGCGCCCACGAGCAGCACCAGCCCGAACAGAGCGGGCGCCCGCTTGAGCAGGGCGCCCATCAGGGCTCGTGTCTCAGCAGCGCCCCGTCGATCAGCGCCGCCGTCCGGTCGAGCCCATACAACGACGCGAAAATTCCGAACCGGGGCCCTTCCGACTGCCCGAGCAGCACCTCGTAGAGACACCCGAACCACGCCCGCAGCGGTGCGATCGCATGCCGCTTGCCGACCGCGAACACCTCGTCCTGCACCGCTTCGGGCGACGCGTCCGCCGGCAGCGCCCGCATCATCTCGGCCAGATCCGCCAGCGCCGCGCGCTCGACCGCGCTCGGCGCCCGGTAGGTCTTCGCGGGCCGCACGAAATCCCGGTAATACGCCACCGCATGCGCGGCGAGGCGGGCGAGGAACGGATCGCGCGTGGGCGAGCTGCCGGGCTGATACCGCTCGATGAACCCCCACAACACGTCGGGGGTCTCGGCATTCGCGACCGACGCCAGGTTCAACAGCATCCCGAACCCGAGCGGGCTCGAAGCATCCTCGGGCACCATACCGCCATGGATGAACCACACCGGGTTCGCCCGCAGCTCCAAGGGCGGGGCCGCGCGTGCCCGGTCGAGATTGGCCACATACTCGTCGACCGCGCGCGGAATGACGTCGAAATGCAGCCGCTTGGCGCGCGTCGGCTGGTTGAACATGTACTGCGCGAGACTCTCGGCGGGCGCGAAACGCAGCCAATCGTCGACCGAGATGCCGTTGCCCTTCGACTTGCTGATCTTCTCGCCGGCCTCGTCGAGGAACATCTCGGTCGTCATCCCGACCGGCGGCGTCCCGCCGAGGAGACGCAGCACCTTTCCCGACAGCCTGACGCTGTCGATCAGATCCTTCCCCGACATCTCGTAGTCGACGCCGAGCGCATGCCAGCGCATCGCCCAATCCGCCTTCCACTGCATCTTGGCGCGGCCGCCATAGACCGAGGTCTCGAACGCGCGTCCGTCGGACGGATCCCGCCACGCCACCGTCCCCGCGTCCGGATCGACCCGATCGATCGTCACCTGCATCACCACCCCCGTCTCCGGGTGCAGCGGCAGGACAGGCGAATAGGTGGCTCGGCGCTCGGGGCCGAGCGTCGGCGCGATCACCGCCACGATCGCATCATGCTCCTCGAGCACCCGCCGCAGCGACGCGTCGAACCGCCCGGCCTCGTAACAAGCGGTGGCGGAGGCGAACTCGTAGTCGAACCCGAACCCGTCCAGGAACGCCCGCAGCCGCGCATTGTTGTGCGCCCCGAAACTCTCGTGTGTGCCGAACGGATCGGGAACCCGCGACAGCGGCCGGCCCAGATGCGCTGCCAGCATGTCCCGGTTGGGGACGTTGCCCGGCACCTTGCGCAGCCCGTCCATGTCGTCGCTGAACGAGATCAGCCGCGACGGTTTGCCGGTCAGGATCCCGTATGCCAGCCGCACCCACTGGGTGCGGGCAACCTCACCGAACGTGCCGATATGCGGCAGACCGGACGGACCATACCCGGTCTCGAAGATCGCAGGGCCAGCCTGCCCGTCCATCCGAACTGCAAGCCGTGCCGCTTCCTCGAAGGGCCATGCCTTCGGAAGGTCGGTCGTTGATGGGTCGGCCATCGCCGGAACCTAGGCGAGCACCGTCCCCGCGTCGAGAGTGGGCGCCACCGGTCACTCGCCGCATGCAACAGGCGCGGGCCAAGCCTGCTTGACATGCCGGCAGTCGGCGGTGACCCGGTTGCGCCCGCGCTGCTTGGAGACGAACAGGCGCCGGTCGGCGAGGGCGAGAACGCCGTCGGGATGCTCCGCCTCGCGCGAGCTGGCGATGCCGATGCTGATCGTCACCCGAAGCTCGGGACTGATCCTGGCCCAATCATGTCGCGCGACGGCGAGCCGCAGACGATTGCAGCTTCGCTTCGTCTCCTCGATCGTGGCGCCCGCGGACAGAACCACGAATTCCTCGCCTCCATAGCGGACGGACATGTCGTCGCCGCGGACGTTGCGCCGCAGCAGATCGGCCACGCCCCGCAGGACGTCGTCGCCGGCGAGATGGGAAAAGCGGTCATTGACGGCCTTGAAGTGATCGATGTCGATGACCGCGATCGTGAACGCGGTTCGTGTCGCGACCAGGTCGAGAAAGGCGAGACCGAGCTTGCGGCGGTTCATCAGCCCGGTGAGCGCGTCCTCCATCGTCGCACGCATCAGCCGCTCGCCCTCCTGCGCGAGCGCCCGGTTGCGCTGCTCCAGGTAGAGGGCCCTCACCTTCTCCTGCTCGGCCGCCGACCGGACATCGTCGATCTCCAGTCTCAGGGCAGCGATGCTGGCGCGCCGCTGGACCGCTTCCGTCGCATGCCGCATCGACAGCTCGTGGAATCTCACATGCGCCTCGAACGCCTGTCGCCATTCCTTCCGGCCGGCGCGCGCCTGCGCGATCTTCGCGCAGGCTTGCGCCGCGATGTCGGTGTCCCCGTTGGTGCTCGCGATGTCGAGACAACGTGTCAGGACCCTGAGACTGTCGCCCGAGCTTCCCTCCGCGGCGTGCAGGTGACCCCAGACGAACATCTCGTGCGACCGGGACCGTGCATCGTTCTCGCCCGGGACGGCCTGCAGCTCCTCGAGAAGATGGCGGGCTTCGTCGAACCGGCGCAGGTCGGACATGCATTCGGCGAGGTTCGTCAGGCACAGACGGATGTTCCACCCGTCACCGGCCTGCCGGGACGTCGCCAGCGCCTGTCGCAGCGTCGAGACCGCCGCCTCCAGCTCCTCCGCGCAGCCCTTTCGCTCCTCCGATGCCCGGACGCACAGCACGTAGCCGAGATTGAGAAGCCACCTGCCGAACGGCACCAGGTCGCCGCTTCGCCGCCCGTAATCGACCCCGAGCCGCGCGCGCCTCTCGGCCTCGTCGAACTGCTTGGCCGCGACGAGCACCAGGGCGAGCATCGAATGGGTCACCCCGATCGCGCACGGATCGCTCGAGGCTCGCGTCAGCGCCTCGGCGCGAACAACCTCATCGAGCGCGTTGCTGTCTCCCATCTGCAGCAGCGAGAACGCCTGCGCGCACAAGGCCTTGGCTTCGCGGTCCGGATCGCCGCGCGCGCGCCAGCCGGCGGCCGCCTCCAACGCGTAGGCGACGCCCGCATCGTACTGGCCGTTCATCGGACAGAACCAGGCGAGCCGCGTGGCTGCCGTCAGGGCGACGGCCTGGTCGCCCTTCGCGCGGCTTCGCTCGTGCAGACGCCGCGCGAGACGAGCGGCCGCCAACGGGCGGCCCTCCCGCGAAAGCGTCCATGCCGCCGCCAGAGGATCGACCGTGTTGACGTCCAAGGAGCTTCCCATCATCGCAGGATCGGGCCTGGGACATCCTGCCCGTCATGCCTTACGCAATGATGAATGATCCTGATCGAAACGCCTCATCAACGTTTCCGGCGTGAGCCCACGTGGTCGGCGCACCTCCTCTGGCGTGACGGGTGGCGGTCCAGGCGCCTCAGAGCCCCTTCGCGCGCGGGGTCAGATCCTTTCCGCTGCGTGACGTCGGGAACGGCCTGCTCCCGACCAGGCCCCGCCAGAGGATGCGGTTATACACCGCCGGGTCCGCGGCATCGATCCGGGCAAGATCGAGTCCCCTGGTCATCCTCGCCCACCAGACGTTCGAGTGCCTCGGGTGGAGCGAAGCGCCCGAGCAGGAAAGCGGCAACCGGGTGGAACAGAGATACGCGGACGGCACCGCCTCGAAATCCCAGTTCGCCGCGCCCAGATCGAAGACGTCCGTCATCGGCGGCTGGAACGCATCGTTGATGCTGAGATGGTCGATCCCGAGCACGTCCTCCATCGTGCGGAGCATGTTGACCGTCGAGTAGCGGGTCGAGATCACCGCGCCGCGCTTGACATAGGGACCGATGATGTAGCCGGTCGTCCTGTGGCTATCCACGTGGTCCGGGCCATCCTGGGCGTCGTCCTCGAGCACGAAGATCAGCGTGTCGCCGGCGAACCTGCTGTGCGCCACCGTCTGCGCCACCAGGCCCACGGCGTAGTCGTTGTCAGCGACTTCCGTCTCGGGCGTGTTCACCCCCAGGATCGCGCTGCTGAAATTGCCCGTGTGATCGTTGCCCAGGCGGAGAAGCGTCAGGTTCGGCAGATCACCGGCCGCCGCATCATTGTCGAACTCGCGTTTCCATTCCTGCGCCCGCGGAGTGTCCGGATACGCCGTGTCGATGCCGCGGAAATAGACGTCCGTCAGCGGGGCCAGCACCGGGTTCGACGAGAAGCCCATCGCCACGTGGTCGGCATAGGGGTTCGGATCGCGCGGGATCTGCGTCCCCGTCTTGCCATAGTTGGTCGGCGACGAGCCATACAGCGCCTGGTCGTCGAAGAAGCCGTAGTTCCGGACCGTCAATCCGGCTTGCAATGCCGAGTTCCAGAGATAGCCGTTCAGCGTCCGCCCCGGCGTGTCGTCGTCGAGCGGCCCGTCGACCGCGTCCTCGTCGTTGGTGCCGGGCAGCAGGTTCGGATCGTCCGGATAGGAGGGGTTCTCCGCCTGGCGTCCGGCGACCGTCCCCGACCCCCGCCATACGCCGCGGTCGTTGCCCTCGTCATCGCCCACACCGCTCGTATGGGGGCGCGGCGAATAGTCGAGCGGAATGGTCTTGACGTTGAAGTCGCTTTCGCGGCCGGCCGTCGACCATTGCCAGCCGTTGCCGCTGACCTCGGCGGTCGCCTCGAAATTGTCCAGATCGACAAACCCCGACGCGATCCGGTGCAGGTTCGGCGTGATTGCCTGTCCGAACTCCACCAGCGACGGATCGCCGTTGCCGCGGCCGAGGTCGCCGAGCACCTGGTCGTAGGTGCGGTTCTCCTTGATGATGTAGATCACGTGCTTGATGCGCTGGCGCAGCGCGCCCATCACCGCCGCGTCGTTCGGGTCGATCCGCCGGACGATGCCATCATCGACCGCGACCTGGAGCGTGAGCCCGGCGGTCTCCAACAGGTTCGGAACCGGCTCGGCCAGGAAGCCCGCATGCTCGAGATGAAAGACATTGTCGTTGACGCCGCAATTGGCGACCCAGGGCGCTCCTGGAAAGAAGCTGGTCTCGCCCGGGCAGTAGTGGAGATTGGGACCGGAGTCACTCTTGCTGTTCACCGCGTACAGCCAGCCGCCGCTCACCGCGACATCCTGCGGATACCACGCCGTCGGCAGCAGGCCGTACAGGACGTGCGGCTGGCCGGGTGCGATGTCGACGACGCCGATGGCGTTCAGGCCGCCTTCCGACACGTACAGCGTCCTCTCGTCCGCCGAGAGGGCGAGCGCGTTCGGCGCCGCACCGCGATACCGCTCATGCGTCGGCGTCAGGATCGAGGGGATCCCGACCTCGATCCGCTCCACGACCCTGTTCGACGCCGTGTCGATGATCTGCACGCTGTCGTCGTTGTCGGCCGCGACATACAGGCGCGTGCCCGCCTTGTTCATCCGCATCCGGTTCGGCGTGCCGCGGACCGGGATCCGCGCGGTCAGCACCGGTGCCGCGCCGGAGATGTCGAGCACGTCGACCTCCCGGTCGCGCAGCGTGCTGACATAAGCGGTGTTGCCATGGATCGCGACGTCGAACGGCGTCTCGCCACCCGGCACGCCGCTCCGCGCCGGGTCGATGACCCCGGGCCGCAGGTCGAGTGCTCCGGTGACGCCGTGCGACGCCGTGCTGATCAGCGAGACGCTGTCGTCATAGATGTTGGCGACCAGGATCTTGGCGCCGTCCGCCGTCACCGCGAGGCCCGCGGTGCTCGGACTGTTGCCGTTGCCGACGCCTTGCGTGTGCCCCAGCGCCACCGTCCCCGACAGCGTCCAGGCGCCGCCCGCGAGCACGTAGGTGCTGACATTGTCGGCACCGCCACCGCCCACATAGAACTTCGTCCCGTCCGGCGAAAAGGCGAGCCCGACATAGGTCGTCGGGATCTGCACCACCTGCTTGCGCACGGGCGCGTGCGTCGAAATGTCGTAGACGAACAAATATTCGCTCGACGCGTCGGTGTTCAGCGAGCCGTCGCTGTTGTCGATCCCGTTGTATCCGCTCGTCATCACCAGCAGGGTGCGCCCGTCGGGACTGACCAGGCTGCGGATCGCCTGTCCGGCCAGATAGTCCGGAAAGCCGGCCAGCCCCGGATTGAGGTCCTGGAAGATCGCCCCCGGCGCCGCGGCGGGCGTCACGGTTTGCCCGCTCGGCAACGGCGGCGTCTGCCCCGAGGCGATCCCGGCCGCAAGAACGATGACGATGCTCGTCGGAAAGACACGGAACACGATCGACCCCCTCGGAATGTCGACCCGGCTTACCGGAGAACCGGCATCGCGGTGATGGCGCCCCCGTGACGATGGCGCGAACATTCCGTGACAACGCGAATGTTATCAGCATCTTGCGGCGAAAAACTAGGACTATGATCCTATTCGTGTACACCGAATTTCAAGTGCGCATCGCGGCGCGTCGATCCATTGCGTCGTCGACGCATCGATCCATTGCGTCGTCCGACCCGACGCCGCACCTTGCGTCATGCTTCACCCCGGCCAGCCGAACCCGCCCGCGCTGGTCGCAGGTCACGCCCGCGCCGCACTGCTCACGCCCGACGGCGAAATCCTCATCCTCGACACCGCCGCGGCACTGGACGCGCTCCGCGCCCTGCCGCCGCCCCTCGTCGTCCATCTGCCGGCGACCGCCCGCCGCCTCGGCGTCACCGGCTTTCCCGCCTTCGACCTGCTGGAACTGTTCGCGTTCGCGCGGCCGGCACGGACCGTCGCACCCACGCCGCGCGGCCTCGCCCACGCACTCGACCTGCCGCCGCCCGCCACGATCGATGCCGAGGCGAGCCTGCTCCCCGACATCGTCGCGGCCCTCCTCGACCATCTCGCGTCTCTCGCGCACACGCCCTCCGGCGCCGAGGCCGCCTCGCTCGCCACCCGGATGCGCAACGCCGGCTGGCCCTGGGCCGCCGCTGCCCTCGCAGCCCTCGCCGGCGTGCGGAACCCGCTCCCGGCCGCCGACGCGCTCGCCGTGTGGCGTCGCCTGCCCGCCTGGGAGGAGACCCCGCCCCGGCCGCCGCCCGCGTCCCACCCGATCGCCCCCGAAGCCAGCCGGCATCGCCTCGCGCAACTGCTCGGGCCCCTCGCCGAGCATCGCGCCGGGCAGGCCGACTATGCCCACGCCGCCACCGCCGCCTTCGCCCCGCGCGCGCAGCGCGGCGACCCGATCCTGATGCTGGCCGAGGCCGGCACCGGCACCGGCAAGACCCTCGGCTACGTCGCACCCGCCAGCCTCTGGGCCGAGCGCAATGCCGGCGCCGTCTGGATCTCGACCTACACCAGGCATCTGCAGCGCCAGATCGAACGCGAGCTCGCGCGCCTGCACCCCGAGCCCGCCGCGCGGCGCCGGCACGTCGTCATCCGCAAGGGCCGCGAGAACTATCTCTGCCTGCTCAACTTCGAGGACGCCGTGCGCAATGCGGCCGCGCGTCCCAGCGCCGCCACCATCCCGCTCGCGCTGATCACGCGCTGGGCCAGCGCCACCGCCGACGGCGACCTCCAGGGCGGTGACCTGCCAGGCTGGTTTCGCGAATTGTTCGGCCCCGCCACCCTGTCGGCACTCGCCGATCGCCGCGGCGAATGCATCCACGGCGCCTGCCCGCACTACACGCGCTGCTTCGTCGAGCACACGATCAGGCGGGCCCGCGAGGCCGACCTCGTCGTCGCCAACCACGCGCTGGTCATGACCCAGGCCGCCCATGCCAAGGGCGGCGCCGCCGAGGAGCGCGCGCCCACCCGCTACGTCTTCGACGAGGGCCACCAGATCGCCGACGCCGCCGACAGCGCCTTCGCCGTGGCACTTTCGGGGGTCGAGGCCGGCGAGCTTCGCCGCTGGCTGCTCGGCGCCGAGGGCGCGCGATCCCGCGCCCGCGGCCTGAAGCGCCGCCTCGACGATCTCGTCGCCGGCCAGCCGCGGCTCGAAGCCCCGCTCGACGCCGCCCTGCTCGCCGCCGCCGCCGGCCTCGTGGCGCCGGGCTGGACCACCCGTCTCGCCGGCCGCGCCGAGAACACCGAAGGCTTCACCAATCCGAACGAGGCATTCCTCGGCGCCCTGCAACGCCAGATCCTCGCCCGCACCCGGACCAGCGCCCGCCCCAGCCTCGAATGCGATCTCCACCCCACCGGGCCCGATGTCGCCCCTTTCGCGCTCACTCTCTCGCGCGCGATCGAGCGGATCCGCGCGCCGCTGGCGACGCTCGCCGACCGGCTCGCCGCACGCCTCGACGAGGACGCCGAGACCCTCGACGCCACCACCCGCGGCCGGATCGAAGCCATGACCGGCGTCATCCGCCGCCGCGCAATCATCCGTCTCGAAGCATGGACCGCCATGCTGCGCGCCGCGGCCGAACCCCCTTCCGACACGGCCGAGCGGCCCGACCACGTCCTGTTCCTCCGCATGGACCCGCTCGATCGCTCGCGGCACGATGCGGGCATGGACGTGCCCGTTCGCGACGTCGCCCTCTGCCGCCACTGGCTCGATCCGACACTGCCCTTCGTGCTGACGCTCGCCACTGAGGCGCACGGCCTGCTCGTCACGTCGGCGACGCTCCGCGACGAGAGCGAACGCCCCGGCGTGGACGCCGATCTCGTCTGGCACGCCGCGGAGGCGCGCGCCGGCGCCGACCACCTGCCCTCGCCCGCGATCCGCGCCTCGCTGCCGAGCCCGTTCGACTACGCCAGCCAGACCCGCTGCTTCATCGTCACCGACGTCGCCGGCGACATCGCCGCCCTCGCCGCCGCCTACCGGACGCTGTTCCTCGCCGCCGGCGGCGGCGGCCTCGGCCTGTTCACCGCCATCGCCCGGCTTCGCGCCGTCCACGAACGCATCAAGGCGCCCCTGGAGGAAGCCGGCCTGCACCTGCTGTCCCAGCATGTCGACGCGATGGACAACGCGACCCTGATCGACATCTTCCGCACCGAGACCAATTCCTGCCTGCTCGGCACCGACGCCATGCGCGACGGCGTCGATGTCCCAGGCCAGGCGCTGCGTCTGGTCGTCTTCGAGCGCGTGCCCTGGATGCGCCCCGACATCCTGCATCGCGAACGCCGCCTTCATCTCTCCAACGGCGATCCCGCCGGCTACGACGACCGCATCGCTCGCCTGCGCCTGCGCCAGGCCTTCGGCCGCCTGATCCGCACCGCCGCCGACCGCGGCTGCTTCGTCCTGCTCGACCGGCGCATGCCGAGCCGGCTGCTCTCGGCCTTTCCCCCGGGCGTCCCGATCGAGCGCGTCGGCCTCGCCGTGGCCCTCGAGCGCACCCGTGACTTCCTCGCGTGACCGATCCGCGCCATAAACTGGTCCGGTCACGACGCGCGAGACACAGGACACAGCGATGGACGGCACCACGATGACTGGCGGCGGCGACACCGCGCTCGACCCGCAGGAGGCGCTGATCTGCACCATGGTGCTGGTCGCCGCCGCCGACGGCTTCGGCATCAGCGACCGCGAGATCGGCGTCATGACCGGCCTGGTCCAGACCCTGCCGATCTTCCAGAACGTCACCTCCGAACGGCTCGCGCATGCGACCGAAGCCGCCGTCGGCCTCCTGCGCGAGGAGGACGGTCTCAATCACGCAGCGCGCCTGATCAGCGCCGCGCTGGAGCCGCGCCTGCGCGAGACCGCCTACGCGCTCGCCTGCGAGGTCGTCGCCGCCTCGACCCGCCAGGGCCAGAGCCTGCTGCAGATGCTCGAGTTCATCATGGCCGAGCTCACCATCGACCCCCTCGTCGCCGCCGCCATCGAACGCGGCGCCCGCGCGCGGCACCAGAAGCCGGCTCGCGGCGACTAGAGGCCAGGGCTCTGCCCTGGACCCGCTGGGGCCGGCGGCCCCAGACCCGGCTCGACGAAGAAGAGCGCGTCGACCTTTAACTCGGCGCCGCCGCTGGCCAGGTGCCGCGGCCGCGCGTTCACCAGGGCTCCTGCCCGTCGCGGCTGAAGAACCCGCCCGTCGGTCCGTCATCGGGCAACAGCGCCAGCCGCACCGCCGCTTCCGCGCCTTCCGGCACGCTCTGGTGGCCGCGATGATTGTTCAGGTCGGTCGCGGTGAACCCCGGATCGGCCGCATTGACCTTGATCCCGGCATCCTTGAGTTCGACGGCGAGCTGGATCGTCAGCATGTTCAACGCCGCCTTCGACCCGTTGTAGCCGAGCACCTTGACCGCCGCGAACTTCCAGTCCGGATCGCTGTTGTGCGTGAGCGAGCCCAATCCGCTCGATACGTTCACGATCCGCGCCGAGCCGGATTTGCGCAGCAGCGGCAGCATCGCCTGCGTCACCGCGATCGTCCCGAAAAAGTTGACCTCGAAGATCCGTCTCATCGCCTCGATGCTTCCGGAGCCGGGCGGCCCGTCGGCCCGGTCGACGATGCCGGCATTGTTGACCAGCACGTCGAGCCGGCCATGCGCCGCTTCGATCGCCGAGGCCGCCGCCGCCGCCGCCGCCGTGGCAGGCTCGCTCAGATCGATCGGAATGAAACGCGCCTCGATGCCTTCGTCCCGCAACACCGCCGCCGCCGCCTCGCCGCGGGCCGCGTCGCGCGCGCCGAGCAGGATGCGCGTCCCCGTCTTCCCGACCTGGCGGCTGATCTCCAGGCCGATTCCCTTGTTCGCGCCGGTGACCAGCGCGATCCGTCCATCATGTGCGGGCATGTGTTCCCCCTGTGGCCTCTTTGGTGGGCATCTATGAACGGTCCTTCGGCTTTCAAAGCCGCGTGTGGATGTCGCGCGGCATGCCGGTCCGCTTGAAGCGGCCTGAGGACACGCCGATGGTGGTTCCGGGCGGGATGGCCGCCGGACTTGGAAACGATCGCGAAAAGGATTTTGTTGCACTGCCGGCGTCAGGACTGCGGACATCGTCTCGGCGCCGCGTCAGTGCCCGGAGCGGACGCCTCTCGAACGCAACGTCTCGACCAGGGCCGCCAGCGGCGGCGGCGTCTGCCGCCGGCTGGTGAAATAGAGATAATAGCCCGGCGCGGTCCAGCACCACGCCTCCAGCACCCGACGCAGGCGCCCCGCCGCGACATGCGCCGCGACCATGTCGTCGAACAGCATCGCCAGCCCCTGTCCGGCCAGGACCGCATCGAGGATCATCTCGTCGGTGTTGAAGACGAGCGGTCCGTCGACCTTGACCTGGAACGGCCGGCCATTGTCCTCGAACTCCCACGCATACAGAGCCCCGGACGTGATCAGCCGGTAGTTGATGCAGCGATGCGCCGCCAGGTCGCCCGGCGTCATCGGTGTCTGGTCATCGAGATAAGACGGCGCGCCCACCACCGTGGAACGGATCGGCGGCCCGACCAGCACCGCGATCATGTCGCGGTCCACCTTCTCGCCGAACCGCAGGCCGGCATCGAACCGGCTTTCGACGATGTCGGTCAGGCCCTCGTCGACCGTGACCTCGACCCGGATGTCCGGATAGGACGCAAGGAATCCGGGCAGCATCGGCGACAGCACGGTCCGCGCCGCGTGCCGCGGCGCCGTGATCCGCACCGTCCCCGCCGGCTTGTCGCGTAGTCCCGCCAGCGCCGTGAGTTCCGCGCCGATGTCGGTGAGCGCCGGCCGCAAGGTCCGCAACAGCCGCTCCCCGGCCTCGGTCGGCGCCACGCTTCTCGTCGTTCGCGCCAGCAGCCGCACCCCGAGCCTCGCCTCGAGCCCTTTCATCGCGTGGCTCAGCGCGGAGGCCGACATCCCGAGCCTGGTCGCCGCCCGGGTGAAGCTCGCTTCGTCGGCCACCATCAGGAAGGCCGACAGGTCGTTCAGGTCGTCCCGTCGCATTGCTGCATGTATTTCACAAGTTCATGCAGATCCTAGCGCCTAGTCCACTGATGACCCAAGCGCGACATCGTGCGGCACCCTTCAAGGACAGCACCATGCGCACCAGGCAGCTCGGCCGCACCGGCCTCTTCGTCTCCGAACTGTGCCTCGGCACCATGACCTTCGGCGGTGGCGGCGTCTGGAGCATGATGGGCGACGTGCAGCAGGAAAATGCCGACCGCCTCGTCGGCCGCGCGCTCGAGGCCGGCATCAACATCATCGACACCGCCGACATCTATGCCGGCGGCCAGTCCGAGATCATCACCGGCACCGCGCTCAAGCATCTCGGCGTCAAACGCAGCGACATCGTGCTCGCGACCAAGGCCTATGGCGAGACCGGCCCCGGGGCCAACGACCGCGGCGCCTCCCGCGGGCACATCATGGACGCCGTCCACGCCAGTCTCGAGCGCCTCGGCACCGACCATATCGATCTCTACCAGATGCACGGCTTCGATTCCGTGACCGAAACGGAGGAAACCGTGAGGGCGCTCGACGACCTCATCGGCCAGGGCCTGGTCCGCTATGTCGGCCTCTGCAACGCGCGCGCCTGGCAGTTGATGAAGGCGATCGGCATTGCCGACCGCCGCGGCTGGGCGCGCTTCGAGAGCCTGCAGGCCTACTACACCCTCGCCGGCCGCGACCTCGAACGCGACACCGTCTCCCTTCTGGTCGACCAGAAGATCGGGCTGCTGGTCTGGAGCCCGCTCGCCGGCGGCCTGCTGTCCGGCAAGTTCGGGCGCGACCGGACCGCGCCCGACGGGTCCCGCCGCGCGAGCCTTCCCTTTCCGCCCGTCGACGAGGCACGCGCGCACGACTGCATCGACGCCATGCGGCCGATCGCGGCGGCGCATGGCGTCTCGGTCGCCCAGGTCGCACTCGCCTGGCTGCTCGCCCAGCCGCACGTGACGTCCGTCATCGTCGGCGCCAGGAGCGTCGAACAGCTCGACGACAACATCGCCTCCGCCACGCTCGAACTCTCGGCCGCCGAGATCGGTGCCCTGGACGATGCGAGCGCCTTGCCGCCCGAGTATCCCGGCTGGATGTTTCCGGTCTTCGTCGACCGCCAGCGCTTCCCTGGGACGGCGCCATGAGCCTCGAGGCCTGGCGGACCCTCGGCCGGTCGGGACTGATCGTCAGTCCGGCCGCCTTGGGAACCATGACGTTCGGCAACAGGAACTGGGGCTCGGCCGACGACACCAGCCGGGCGATCTTCGACGCCTATGTCGACGCCGGCGGCAACGTCATCGACACCGCCGACGTCTATTCAGGTGGCCGCAGCGAGGAACTGATCGGTTCCTATGTCGAAGCCCGCTCGCTGCGCGACAGACTGGTGATCGCGACCAAGTTCACCTTCAATCCCGATCCCGGCAACCCGAACGCCGGCGGCAATGGCCGCAAGAACATCCACCGCGCGCTGGAGGGCTCGCTGCGCCGGCTGCGCACCGATTATGTCGACCTCTACTGGATGCACGCCTACGACATGGTGACACCCGTCGAGGAACTGCTGCAATCCCTCGGCGACCTCGTGCGCGCCGGCAAGATCCGCTATTTCGGCCTCTCCGACCTGCCCGCCTGGTATGCCGTCCGTGCCGCGACCTTGGCCGCGGTGCACAACGCCCACGGCCCCATCGCGCTGCAGCTCGAATATTCCCTCGTCGAGCGCGGCATCGAACGCGAGCATGTCCCGGCCGCCCGCGAATGCGGCCTCGGCATCATGCCCTGGAGCCCGCTCGCCGGCGGCTTCCTGACCGGCAAGTACAGCCGCGAGAGTGCCGGCCCGGCTGGCCAGGGCAGGCTCGCCGGCAGCAACCCGTTCCAGGGCCCTTTCACCAAGTTCACGGATCGGAACTGGCGTATCCTCGAAGCCTTGCGTGCGGTGGCGGCGGATTTGGACCGACCGCCTGCCCAAGTGGCCCTCGCCTGGGCCGCGGCGCGGCCCGGCGTCACCTCGCTGATCCTCGGCGCCAGCACGCTCGACCAGTTGCGGGACAACCTCGCCGGCCTCGAACTCGACTTGGCCCCGGAGCAGCGCGGGAGGCTCGACCAGGCCAGCGCACTCGATCTCGCCTTTCCCGACGGCCTGTTCGGCCCCGGCGCCAACCGCATGCTGTTCGGCGGTGCCGGGGTCGAGGCTTGGCGATAGCTAGAACTTCGCCGCCACGTCGAAGGTGATGTTCGCCGGGATCCCCGGCACTGCCGTCTTGAAGGAGTTGCCGCCATACACCCCGTAGCCGAACGTGCCGATCTGCAGATATTCGTACTGGTAGTATTTGAGGTTGAACAGGTTCTGCACGTTGAGCGCGAACGTGACGTCCTTCAGATACGCATGGTGGACCGGCAGGTCGTAGGTCGCCAGCAGGTTGAAGAGCGTGTAGGCCGGCTGCCTGTAGTGCGTGTCGGTGTAGGTATTGCCGGCCGTCACCACGTTCTGGTTGCTGGGAAATCCGGGAATGTCCTCGGTGATATACTGCTCGCCGACATAGTGCCCGTAGGCACGCACATCGACATGGTCGTTCGGGATGAACACATGCGTGTGCTGGTATTCGAAACCGAAATTGGCCAGCCACTCCGGCACCGTCGAGAGCGGGGTATCGCCGTAGGCGAACCCGAACTGCCCGTCCTGGGGCGTGACGGCCGCCAGGTAGCATTCGCAGCCCGGCGAATAAGGCTGTCCGGTCATCAGGTATTTCGCGAGATTGTAGGAGCCGCTCGCGAACACCGACCAGTCCGGCGTGATGCGCCAGTTCCCGTTCAGCTCGACGCCCTTGAACTCCTCCGAGCCCGGGTTGCCGTGGATCGATTGGCCCGTCGAGAAGTTCTCGAAGAAGCCGATCACCTGCTCGGCCTTCTCGTAGTAGTAGTCGAGATTGAGCAGCAGCGAGGGCGAGTCGTAACGGATGCCGCCCTCGTAGTCGTGCAGGCTCTCGGGATTGGGAACGTCGAAGCCGATCAGCTTGTTGTTTGCATCGACTGTCGGCGAATAGGTGCTCAACGGCGCGAACAGGTCGTAACGCCCGTAGTCGCCATAGATGTTGATCCGCTTGGTGATGTCGTAGCTGGCGCCGAAATACGGCAGGAAATCCTTGTTGTAGGAGTTGGCGCTGTAGCCGCCCCCCGTCGTCGTCGAATAGGCCGCATCGAAACTCGACACCGCTGTCTGCAGCGTCGCACCGGGCAGCAGGTGCAGCCGGTTGTGCAGGATGTCGATCTTGTCCTGCGCGTAGACGTCGAGGATCGTCCGGTGCAATCCGCCCGGATAGGTCCCCTGGATTCCGCCCAGATCGCCGACATCGTTGAAGCCGAACACCTCCGGGATGTTCGAGTTCTGGCCGCCATAGATGTATTCGTTCTCGACCTCGTCGGCGCGCGCGGCGAGGCCGCCGATCGTGATCGTGTTGTACGGCAGGAACACATTGATCTTCGGCCGCAGCCCGAACGTCTGGATCGTGTCGACGATCGCGGACGTCGTCTGTCCGGCGATCGCGTAGGGTCCCGCGCCGAGCAGCCCCTGCTGGATCGCAAGCGCGTCATAGCCGGGCGGCCGGGACTGGAAGCCGAACGCGGCGCCCGGATTGTAGCTCAGATACCCGTTCCGCCGCGCCGGCTGCAGCGAGCCGCTGGTCAGGATGTCGGCCTGGCTGAACGGCGCGCCGAAGAAGGGATAGGGAAAGGTGGGCGAGATCTCGTTGGCGTTGACGAACTCGACGTTGCTGTCGTCCTCGCGCTCGTAGAACAGCTTGGCGCCGACGATCAGGTGCGCGTTGACATAGGTCTCGTCGCCTACGTCGGCGAACAGGAACTTGTTGTCGAGCTGGTTGTAGAACTCGTTCGGCGCGAAGTTCCAATAGGAACCGAACTCGTTCAGCAGGTCGGCCGGCACCGGATTGCGCGCCGTCGAGTAGCCGAAGCCGGTGTTGTAGGTCACGTTCGCCGTCACATGCGACAAGCCGCCGTCATACGGCTTGTCGGCACTGAACAACATGCTCCGGTAGCGCGACGGCGTGTAGTCCTGAAAGCCGCCATTGTACGACTGGTCGTAGTGCAGCAGGATGCGCAGCCCGTCGACGCCGCCGAGCGCGCCCGAATTGGCCTCGAAGCCGCCATGCCACAGATTGAACGAGCCGACACCGCCTTCGACCAGGAAGTTCCTGTCGGCGGTCGGCTTCTTGGTCTCGTAGGCGACCGTCCCGCCGAGCGCGTTGAACCCCTGGTTGTCGGGGGCCGCGATGCCGGGATAGATATTGACCGAGCCGAGTTCATCGTTCGTCACGAAGCTCGACGCCTGCCCGACCTGGGTTCCTGTCGTGCCGCCATTGATCAGCGACTGGATCGGGATGTCATCGAGGCTGGAGGCGAGCTGGCTGTCCTCCACCCCGCGGATGGTCAGTTCCGGCGATTGCTGACCGACCCCTTGCTGATACGAATTGACCGACGGCGCCTGCGTCAGCAGGCTCTGGATCGATCCGGCCACGCCGTTCTGCTTGATCTGCTTGGCGCCCAGCTCCGTCACCGCCGTCGGGATGTCCTTCTCCCGCTGGATCAGCGCCTGATAGACCTTCCGGATTCGCTCGACCTGAATGGCCGCCGACGCCGGCGCGGTCCCGGTCGCGTCCGGCGCCTGAAGCGTCTGCCCGAACACGCACGGAGACACGCCAGTCGCCAGTGCCACCACGATCGCACCGCGCAACGCCGGGAAAACCTTCATCGTCAGTCCTCGCTCAAGGTCCAGGCTCAGGTGGCTTGGTCAAGCAAGGAACGTTCCGGTTCCTATCAAGAAACCGGTCATGCCGTGACGTCAGGCTAAGGCGACGGCTGCCGCGCGCAGACCGTGCCGGGGCCTTGGTTCTGGCAATAGAGCGGGGAGAAGGCATTCGCGCTGTTTGGCGGCAACTGCGGCTGATACTGGCTCGGGGCCTGGACCGGCCGACCTGATGGATTGAGGTCGGTCGCCGCCCGCTGTTCCGCGCTCGGCGGCGGTCCCGAGCAGGCCGCAAGCATGCTGGCGGCCGCGACCGCCAGCACCGCCCGTCCTACTTGAAGCATTTCTTCTGCCGTCCGACCGCCAGCAGCGCATTGGCGCGCGTCGTCGCCTTGTTTGCCGCGATGTCGTCCATCCGCTCCTGTATTTCCGGGTCCGCCGCTCCCGGATCAGGCCGTGCACTCTGCAGTTGCGCCTTGTCGTCGCTCTTCGCCTTGATGATCGCGTTCTGCTGGTTGACCTGATCCAGCAGTTGCGGACACGAAAGTGACGCATCCGCCGACTGCGCGAGCGCTGGCATCGCCCCGCCCCAAACCATAATGCAAGCCGCCAATACGAATGCGGCCCATCCACTAGAACCTTGCATCATCTCGCTCCCACGTTCCGTTCGAGAGCTTAACTCCACACGACCAAGAACGTTCGACGCCCGCCAATTATGCCCATCGCCCAGAAGACCTCGGGGGCGATGGGCCAACCAGCGTTCAGAACCGCGCGGTCATCGTGAACGTCACGGCAGCCGGCTCGCCTATGATCGCGCTCTGGAATTCAGGCGTCACCGAGTAGTTGTTCCTCGACTTGCCGGCGAACCCGGGCGGCGCGCTCGCCGGGAAGTTGCCCGGCGCGGTCGGTGAGATCTGCGCATAAAGATACTGGAAGTAGCGTTCGTCGAACAAGTTAAGCACGTTCAGGTCGAAATCCAGCTTCTTGAGGAACCCATTCCCGTTCCCGATCGGCAGCGAATAGTTCATGTCGAGGTTGAACACCACGTAGGCGGGATCCTGGTTGTTGACGTTCGTGATCGTCGAGCCGGTCGCGAAGTTGTAGTAGGTGTATGTTCCGAACGGCGGCACGCCCGGGAGCGGACCGAGATTGGTGCCCAGCCCGTTCGGGCCCGCACTCACGTCGGTCGTCGTATACTGCCGTCCCGTATACTGCCCATCGAACCGGATGTGCAGTTCGTCCCTGTTCATGAACTGATTCTTCTTGTCGTAATCGACCCCGAACGTCGCCAGCCAGTCCGGGACGCCCGAGATCGGCGTGCCCTTGAACCCAAGACCAAATTGATCTTCCTGTACTGTGACGTCTTCGAGCGTGGTCGCGAGATACTTGGCCAGGATGTGCGAGCCGTTCATGAACAACTGCCAGTTCGGATTGACCTGCCAGACCGCGCTGATCTCCTGCCCCTTGAACTCGCGCTGGCCGTCGTTCGTGTACTGGGACTGGCCGGCATTCGGTCCCGACTGTTGCGTAAAAAAGCCGAAGTCGCGGGTGACATGCTGGTAGTAGTAGTCTGCACTCAGCAACAGGCTATGCGTGTCGTACCGCACGCCACCCTCGTAGAGATGGACGATCGACGGATAAGGCGGGCTGCCGACAGTGTTCGGACCAAAATCGCTTGTCGGCGCGAACAATGCCGACTCGCCGAAGCTGCCGTAGAATGATGTGCCCTTCGCCGCCGGCAGGATCCTGTCGAGGTCGTAATCCACATTGAGGAACGGCAGCCACTCCTTGTCGAACCGGCTGGTCTTGTAGGAGCCGGTCAGACAGGGGTTTCCCGCCGCCGACGTGCAATAGGAGCTCGCCTGCACGGCCGGTGACACGACACCGCCAAAGAGCGCGCTGGTCCGGTCGCCGGTCGCCGTCGACTCGAACGTGACGCCCGGCGTGACGTGAAGCGTGTTATGCAGCCAGTCGATCTTGTCCTGCGCAAAACCTTGGTAGATCGCGCGGTATTCGCCGCCGTCGAACGTGCCGAGGCCGCCGCCCGGATTGCCGAGCAGGTTCGCCGCCGACGGCGTGACCTGCGAGAAGCCGCCCGCATAAACCGGCACGGTGTCGGTCGTCTCCTTGGCGAACAGTCCGCCCACGATGATCGTGTTGCGGAAGCCCGCGATGTCAGGCGGCGTGAGCGTGATTCGCGGCTGCACTCCGTATGTGTCGGTATGTTGCGTGGAGTAGGTCGAGTTGTAGCCGCAGGGGCTGTACAGGCCCTGCGCCTGGAAGCCAGCACTGACCGCGGCCGGACAGGCGGGACTGCCAGGTGGATAGGCGGCATTTCCGTCATAGGTGAAGAACGGTGGCTGATGAAAGACGCCGCCTGGGGCATATTGGCTTTGCTGCCCGAACCCGGCCGGCACCTGAATGAATGGTGCCGCACCGTTGACCGTCTCGGAACCTGGAACGAGCCCCGGCCCGAACACGCTGGCATTTGCGTAATCCTCGCTCGTCGTGTCCGACGGAAGGTAGAACAGCGAACCGCCGACGGTCAGGTAGGGATTGATATAGGTCCGATCCTTCAGAATGATCGACAGGTAGTCGTTCTGCTGGCCGAAGAACTCGCTGGAGGGCGCGTAGTTGCTGAACAGGCCGTATTTCTGCAGATAAGGCACCGCGACCGGCTCCGGCGTGATGAGCGCATTGGCGGTGTTGTACAGAATGGTCGTCTGGAACTTCGACAGACCCGAATCGTAGGGTTTGTCGAACGCAAACTCCATGTTGTTGTAGTGCGCGGCGGTGTAGTCGATGAAGCCCTGTGTCGAGAGGTTCGAGTATTTCAGCAGGAAGCTTGGAGCATCGTAGCCCGTGCCGAGCGCGCCATCGAGGAGACCCGAGTTGAGCGTGAACCCTTCCTGGTAGGTGCCGAACGAGCCGACCGATCCGGTCACGTCGACGAAACGGTCGGGCGAAGGTCGCAGCGAGTCGTAGGCGATCGTGCCACCGATCGTGCCGAACGTGTTCTTGTCCGGATAGGCCACGCCCGGATAGATCGAGACGCCGCTGATCTGGTCGAGGTTGAAGCGTGCGCCGGCGATGTTCTGGAGGAATGCGCCCGAGCCGCCGTTCAGCAGATCCTGCGTCGGCACGTCGTCGAACGTCGTTGCGGTCTCGAGGCCGCGCGAACCGCGGATCGAGATCACCGGCTCGTTGTTGCCGATGCCCTGCTGATAGACGTTGATCGAGGGCGCTTGCCGCAGCAACGTGGCCACGCTGCCCGTAATGCCGACCTGCGCGATCTGGTTGGAACCAAGCTCGGTCACCGCACTCGGCGAGTTCTTCTCGCGCAACAGCAGGCGTCGGTATTCCCGACGCACCCTCTGCACCTCGATTGCCCCGCCGGTGGCCGTCGTCGGCGCAGTGTTCGCAACGGGAGTGGTGGCGCTGTTGGTCGGTTCGCTCGGATTGCTGGGACCGCCTGCCGATGAACCAAGCGAGCCGGCCGCCGGCGCGCCACTTTGGGCGCCCGCGACAGCAGGCACCACGAGAACGCCCGACAACGCCGACGCGAACAGCAAGGCGAAGCGGAACGAAGGCTCCTTACGCATCAACAAATCCCCCAGGCCCCGACGTCCGGTGCGCGATGAAGCCGAACGTCGAGCCGTGGGCGCAAATTGGCAAGGGTTGTTACAGGTCCGTGTGCACGCAACCTCGCATGGGTTGCATTGAGGCAACATAACGTTTTCGTGCACGATCCGGGGCAGAACGTCTCCGATTGCGTACCGAAACGCCAATGTCCGTCAGATGCGCACGCCCGCGTGGGCGGCCGCGTCTCGCGTCAGAACTTGTATTGCGTCTTGATGAAGAAATACCGTCCGATGCTGTTGTCGACGCCGTAGACGCCGAGGTTGGTGTTCGTCGCTCCGTCCTCCGCGAACGGAGGATCCTTGTCCAGGAAATTGTCGATCCCCGTGACGAAGTTGAACTTCTTGTAGCGATAGTTGAACTCGATGTTGTGGAAGAACACCTCGTTGCTGTAGAACGCGCGGGTCGAGGTCGCATTGTAGGTGGTGCCGGGATAGAACTTCATCCCGTCGAAATACTGGAAAGAGTAGGTGATGCTGATCGGGCCATGGTTCCATGTCGCCGAGCTCGTGTTGCGCACCCTCGGATAGCCCACCTGCGGATTGCCGAGAAAGTTGTTGTAGCCGTTGAAGTCGATGAACGGGCCGTTCGGCGCGAGCTGCTCGAGGAACGAGATCGACAACGCGAAATCGGTCACGAAGGTGAAGCTGTCGTTGTCGCCCACCGGCACCAGGTAGTTGCCGCCGATATCGAGGCCGTCGGCCTTGAGCTCGCCGAGATTCTCGTCGATCGCGAACACCGTCTTGAGCTGGCCCGCCGAGTCGCGCGGCGCGATCAGGCTGCAGAAACTGTTGGTCAGTCCGGGGCTGTTGTAGCAGTTCGTCAGAATGTCCTGGGTGTCGAGCGTGTTGATCTCGTTGGCGATCCTGGTGTGCCAGTAATCGACCGTCACCGCGAAATTCTTCATGAAGCTGGGCTCGATCACCGTTCCGAACGTGTAGGTGTGCGCCGTCTCCGGTTGCAGCGCGGGATTGCCGCCGGTGATCGTCTGCACCTGCGGATTGGGCTGCGAGAACGTCGCCGGATTGAGACCCAGCTTGAGGCAGTTCGCCGCCGCCACACCCACCGCGCCGACGCAAGGATCGGTCGCCGAGTTGAAGCTGATCGACTGGCCGCCATAGAGTTCGTTGACGTTCGGCTGGCGGAACGCCGTGCCGATGCTGCCGCGGAAGCGGATGTCCTTGATCGGCGTCCAGTTGCCGCTGATGCTGTAGGTCTCCGCGTCGCCGAACGTGTTGTAGTTCGAATACCGGCCGGAGATGTTCATCGACAAATCCTTCGCCGCCGGCAAATTGGCGAGGATCGGGATGCGAAGCTCGCCATAGACTTCCGTCACGTTGAAGCCGCCCGACGTCGGATTCTGCGTGTTCTCGAGCGTGACACCGCTCTGCACCAGCGGATCGGGCTTGTAGGACCCCTGCTCGCCGCGATGCTCCACGCCGAGCGCGAGGCCCAACGGCCCGTAAGGCAACTGATAGAGGTGATCGTTGGTGATGCCGGCGTTGAGGTCCCGCAACTGGAATTGCGAGTGCGAGAACTCGTTGAACCGTGCGTAATCGATCCCGGCCTGGTTGATCGAGTTGGGGCCGAACGGATTGATCAGCGTGCAACCCGAGGACGCCGGGCAGACGGCCGGGTTGTAGATGCCGAACGCCGAGGGATCGACCGCGTTCGGATTGGAGAGCTGCTGGAAGCCCACCTCCTGCTCGAGATGCTGGTAATTGACCTCGTTCTGGCTCTCCTGGGTGCCCATCGAGATCCCGTAGCTGTACGAGACGTCGTAGTTCCAGGTCCCGGTGATGTTGCCACGAAGGCCGAGCTCGCCCTGCCAGGTGTCGTCATTGACGATCGTCGAGCGCGGACCGAACTCGCCGACCCGGCGATACTGATAGACGTCCTCGCCGAACGGATTGTACGGATTGCCCGCTGGCGTGATGAACAGATCGGGCAGCGTGCTCGGCGGCAGGCTCCCGGTCACCGGTTGCGGTGCCAACTGCGTGGTCGCCTGCTTGTGCGTATAGAAGATGTTGCCGTAGGCGATCAGGTGCGGGTTGACCTCGTAATGCGTCTGTGCGGTGACGTTCTCGGTCTCGAGGCTGCCAAGAATTTGTTCGTAGTCGTTGTAGTTGAACCGGTCCGTGGCGTTGCTGAACGGACGGAACTGACCGTTGCCGAGCGCCAGATCGTTCAGCCCCAACGGATTGACGGCGTTCGGACTGTCGAACACGCGCCCACCGACAGGAATGCCCGAGCCGAAGCTGAACGGCTGGCCCGGACCGTTGTCCACCGCCACCGGATTCTTCGAGTAGTCACGGGACGAACTGTCGACTGCCCCCTGATTGTTGTAATCGCCCGAGATCGTGAAGTTGCCGCGGCCGTGGTCGAAGTTGAAACCGTGCAGGACCGACAATTCGCCGCTGCGGTTGTCGCCGGTTTGAGTGATCCCGCCATCGGCGTTGAGTTGCGTCCCCGTGAAATCCTGCTTGGTGATGATGTTGACCACGCCGGAGACCGCGTCCGCGCCATAGATCGACGAGGCGCCGTCCTTGAGGATCTGGATCTGCGCGACCAGGTTGATGGGAATATTGGAAAGGTCGACGCAATCCTCGCCGAAGATGCCCGTGTGAACCACACGCTTGCCGTTGATCAGCACCAGCACACGGGTAGTACCGAGGTTGCGCAGGTCGTAGCATTCCAGTCCCTGGCCGCCATTCGTCGTCGTGCGGTAGGTTCCGCCAGTGCCGCTGGACGGAATGCTCTGCAGCACGTCCTGGATGTTCGAAAAGCCCGAATTCTGGATGTCACGCGCCGAGATGACGGTGACCGGGGTCGGACTGTCGGCGTTGTTCACGTGCAGACGCGATCCCACGACGATCTTTTCAACCTGGATCGGACTCTGACCCTCGCTGGTCGCCGACGTCGAAGGCGTGACCCCGACATCCGCCGACGGTGTGGGACTCTGCTGAACCGGTCCGGTCACCGCTCCACCGACGGCGGTCTGAGCGGCCGCATGGCCGGCTGCCAGCAGCAGGGGCACGACGCTCGCTGCTTGCGCTCGCTTGGATAGACCGGACCACCGTCCGGCTGCCTGGCGGGTTCTCATCGGCGCATACCCCTTCATCCATCCATGGCGGCATCCGCGTGGGACGCCGCCGTCGGGGACCTTTGCAAATCGGATGAAGAGTCGAAACGGCTTTCATTACGTCGTGTTTCGGAAACGTCCATCTTGATGCGGGAAAGGCACAGTGCGTAACAGTCAGCATCGAAAAGCGGCAATGCGCTCAGTGATCTGCCCATCGATCGAGCGAGCGGCTTGCAACGCCCATCCAATCCGGACGTTCAGGTCATCGCCGCAAGGATGACCGCCATGTCCGACCATAACCCGCCTCGCCAGACACTTGCGGTCGCGCGCGAGGTCAGGGCCGTCCTCCCGACCCAAGCGGCGCTGAATGAAGCCATGGACGCCCTACGGTTGCGCGGTTTCGACCGTGCCGATCTGAGCTTGCCGCAAGCAGCAGCCGGTGCGTCCTCGATCACGGAAGCCGGCGCGTCCAACACCACCACCGAGATCGATCGTCAGCAGGCCCGCACCCTCGGCGGCAGCACGGCCGGTGTGGTGGCGGCCCTCGGCGGCGCGGTAATCACGGTGGCGACGGGCGGCGCGGCCGCGGTCGCCGTCGGGATCGCCGCGGCCGCCGGCCTCGCGGCGGGCGGTGCCACCCATGCGGCGCTCGCCGGAGGAGGCGAGGATGTCAAGGCCGACCGCGACATCGCGGCCGACAAGGGTGAGCTCGTCCTTGCGGTGGCCGTACGTGACCTCGAACGCGAGCAGGCTGCCCATGAAGTCCTCGCGCACGCTGGTGCGACGCACATCGCGACCGTCGAGCACGACCCTTCGTCCGCGACCTAGATGGTCGGACCGTTCCCTGGCTGGTCTTCCAGCTGACCGAGCATCGGCCCGAGGAGATCGCCATAGCGGCGCCAATAGCCCTCGGACAACGCATTGATCGGCTGGCGTATCTGGTCACGGCTCGCGGTGCGGACGTCGCGGACGGTCAGATGAAACGTCTCGCACGCTGGGTCGTACGGCAGATCCAGGAAGTCCAGCGCGCGCGACAGGGTGCCCTTGAAGTCACGCACCCAGTCGGAGAGGCCGATCTCGAGGATCGGGACCGGAAGCACCATCCGCCAGTGCGCCATCAGCGTTCGCTGCGCCCGCATCCACCAGCCCAGATCGGCTAGGTCATGAGCGTAAGGGTGGTAGCCGGACAACCGCCGTCTGAAAATCGACAGTCCATTGTCGCGCAGGTCGCGGGTGCAGTGGATGATCCTGGCGCCAGGCAGGAGGGCAGCGGCGAAGCCAAGCTGCAGATCGTTCGCGGGCATCTTGTCGATGATCCGGCTCGTCCCGGGCGGGGCGCAGGATCGAAGCTCTTCGAGATACCGCTGGGCTTCCTGGCCGAGAACATCGTGCGACAGCGTGGCCGCCCGCATGGAAGTCGCGGGATCGAGGGGATGGCCAGCCAGGCGGGTGACCGTATCGAGCAGCGCCATGCGTTCGCCGGCGCCGTGAACGGCTGGATGCGCCGAGAGGATGTGTTCCGCCAACGTGGTTCCAGAGCGTGGCAGCCCCACGATGAAGACAGGGGTATGATCCTTCCGGCCCTGATAGAATCCTCGGGCGAAGCGAGCAGCGCCGAAGGCGGCGCGGGTCGACGCGAGCAGAGCGTCATGGGAGTTGCGCGAGAAAGGCTGTGCGAGCGCCAGCAACCGATGGCCGAGTTGCCACTGCCGAAGCGCGGGCTTCGGTCCGGCCACCTGATCGAATAGTGCCCCGAGCTGGAAATGCGCCTCGATTCGGTGCTCGATTCTCGAGGTCGGCTCCTCGGCCAGTCCCGCGAGATCGCCGGCCAGGTGTTCGGCGGCTGGACGATCGCCAGCGCTCATCGCAAGCCGAAGACGCTGGAGCATGACGAGCGTGTCCTGGCGGCCGGCTCGATCGGGCGGCAAGGCAACGCGGGCGGCGCCCGCGTTGCCTTGACGAAGCAACGCCAGGGATCGCTGCGCAAGCCACTGGTCCCCGATCGGTCCGGGCGGCGGCGGAGGCTGCAGCAGCCTCAACACCGTTGCTTCGCCGCCTTCAGCCAGCAGAAGGGAGGCAAGATGCACCCGAGCCTCCGCATGGCTGGCGTCGCGGGAGATGATCGCGCGCAGTTCGTCCGCCGCACGCAACGGCTCGCCGCGCAGGGCGTGCAGCACGGCGAGTTCCGTCTCGGCGCGGACGCCGGCCCCGAAAGCCACCGCTTCCGAGAAGGCTCGGATCGCCTCGGCCACGCGACCGAGTTCGAGCGACGCAATCGCGAGATCGAACCAGGCCGACGCCTGCTCCACGCGATCGGTCGAACATCCGGCCAGGCGTGCCATCGCGAAGGCCGCCCTGGCATGGGCGGAAGCCGGATCCAGGCACAGAGCCTGTCTTGCGGCGTCGAATGCAGCGGGAACGTCGCGCTCCGCCAAGCGCGCATGGGCTGTCTTCAACAGCGAGACGAGTTGCGGCGCTGTCGCGGCTGCGGGAGCCGGCTTCCCGCCGGCGGAATGGGGAGGATCCGACTGCTCGGACCGAAGTTCAGGACACCTTGATGTTGATCGCCGCCTGCTTGCCGCGCTCCATTGCCACTTCATAGGCGACCGCCTGGCCTTCGTTCAGCCCACGCAGGCCTGCCGCCTGAACGGCCGTGATGTGAACGAAGACGTCCTTGCCGCCATCCTGCGGCATGATGAAGCCATAGCCCTTCGTGGTGTTGAACCACTTCACAGTCCCGGTCGCCATAGCCGAACTCCGTCGAGCCCGAAGCCGCCAAGCACGGCACACTTCGATTAATCTCCGGAATGGAACAGAAAACGAATCGGGCTGTCAACGAAATCGTGAGTGGACGCGGACACAAAAAAAGGGCGGGTCCGAAGACCCGCCCCTCCCGGAATCCGAGACCGTCGGTCTCAGAAATCCATGTCGCCCATGCCGCCGCCAGGAGGTCCACCGGCCGGCGCCTTCTTCTCCGGCTTCTCGGCGATCATCGCCTCGGTCGTTACCAGCAGGCCCGCGACCGACGCCGCATCCTGCAACGCGGTGCGCACGACCTTCGTCGGGTCGATGATGCCGGCCTGCACCAAGTCCTTGTACTCGCCGAGCTGCGCGTCGAAGCCGTAGTTGTAGGAGCCGTTCTCCAGCACCTTGGCCGCGATCACCGCACCGTCCTCTCCGGCGTTCTCGACGATCTGACGCAGCGGCGTCTGCACCGCGCGACGGACGATCTCGATGCCGACCTTCTGGTCCTCGTTCTCGTATTTGAGGTCGGCCAGCACAAGCGACGCACGCGCGAGCGCGGTGCCGCCACCGGGAACGATGCCTTCCTCGACCGCGGCGCGAGTCGCATGCAGCGCGTCGTCGACGCGATCCTTGCGCTCCTTCACCTCGACCTCGGTCGACCCGCCGACGCGGATCACCGCCACGCCGCCGGCCAGCTTTGCGAGGCGCTCCTGCAGCTTCTCGCGGTCGTAGTCCGAGGTGGTCTCCTCGATCTGCGCGCGGATCTGGTTGCAGCGCCCCTTGATGTCGGTGCCTTCGCCGGCACCCTCGACGATCGTGGTGTTCTCCTTCTCGATGAGAACCTTCTTCGCACGGCCGAGCATGGCGAGCGTGACGCTCTCCAGCTTGATGCCGAGGTCCTCGCTGATCACCTGGCCACCGGTCAGGATCGCGATGTCCTCGAGCATTGCCTTGCGGCGATCGCCGAAGCCAGGCGCCTTGACGGCCGCGATTTTCAGGCCACCGCGCAGCTTGTTCACCACCAGGGTCGCAAGGGCCTCGCCCTCGACGTCCTCAGCGATGATCAGCAGCGGACGGCCCGACTGCACGACGCTCTCGAGCAGCGGCAGGATCGGCTGCAGGCCCGACAGCTTCTTCTCGTGGATCAGGATGTAAGGCTGGTCGAGGTCGGCGACCATCTTCTCGGCGTTTGTAATGAAGTATGGGCTCACGTAGCCGCGATCGAACTGCATCCCCTCGACGACGTCGAGCTCGGTCTGGATGCCCTTGGCCTCCTCGACAGTGATCACGCCCTCATTGCCGACCTTCTGCATCGCTTCCGAGATCATCCGCCCGATCTCGGTCTCGCCGTTGGACGAAATGGTGCCGACCTGCGCGGTCTCTTCCTGGGTCGAGATCTTGCGCGTGTTGGCCTGCAGCTGCTCGACGACGCGAGCGACCGCCATGTCGATGCCGCGCTTGAGATCCATCGGGTTCAGGCCGGCCGCAACCGCCTTGAGGCCCTCGCGGACGATCGCCTGCGCCAGGACGGTCGCGGTGGTCGTGCCGTCACCAGCGATGTCGTTGGTCTTGCTGGCGACCTCGCGCACCATCTGCGCGCCCATGTTCTCGAACTTGTCGGAAAGCTCGATTTCCTTGGCGACGGTCACGCCGTCTTTGGTGATGCGGGGCGCGCCGAAGCTCTTGTCGATCACCACGTTGCGGCCCTTGGGGCCGAGCGTCACCTTTACCGCGTCGGCGAGGATGTCGACACCGCGCAGCATTCGCTGGCGGGCATCCGCGCTGAAGCGCACGTCCTTTGCAGCCATGTTCATGTCTCCTTGATGGACAACAGATAAAGTCGAACGAGAGAGGTCAGGCGGCCTTCTGGGAAGCGACGCTGCCCTCGACGACACCCATGATGTCGCTCTCCTTCATGATCAGCAGCTCCTCGCCGTCGAGCTTGACCTCGGTGCCGGACCACTTGCCGAACAGCACGCGGTCGCCGGCCTGCACGTCGAGGGCGACGACATGACCCTGCTCGTTGCGAGCGCCGGGCCCGACCGCAATCACTTCGCCTTCCATCGGCTTTTCCTTGGCCGTGTCGGGGATAATAATGCCGCCGGCCGACTTCTCTTCGCCGGTCAGCCGCCGGACGACCACGCGGTCGTGCAGGGGACGGAATTTCGCCATGTTGGGTGCTCCTGGGACCCGGCAGAATGGCCCGGGCCCGATTGCTGTCGCCGCTTTCCTCCAAAGGCACCGGCCGCCGCGGCGGGGAGCGACCGGCCTTTGGCACTCGATTGTTAGGAGTGCCAGGCGTGGTCTAGGCCCAAGCCCACGGCCTGTCAAGAAATGGCAGCAATCTTAGGGAGTGAGTGCTAATGCGCTCACATCAAAGCATTTTTTGTTTGCCGCGCGATGCGACCTCGTCGAAGCTCCACGCTGGATCACCACAAGCAAGGGTGGCCGCAGGGACCCACGGCATACGGATCAGCACACCGGACAAGGACGCGCGATGAACCTCGGATTGCAGCTCAAAGAGTGGCGCCTGACCACGGCCGAAATCCTCTACCACCTCCCGGACCACCCGGCCGTCCTGCAGACCTATGTCTGGCAGGAGCTCGACCTGGCGCCGCGCTTCCCGGCGCTTCATCGGTTCCTTGACTTCTGGACGCGCGAGATCGAGGGGCGCCTGCATTCCGTGCGTGTCGGCACGCGGCAGGTCATCGGGCCAGCCGAGCTGAGAATGCCTGGCGCGGTGCTCACGCTCCAGTAGCCTCGCCGTCCGAGTCCGTTTCGGGCCGGTCTAGTCTTGCCTGCTCGGCCGCCCGAGCCGTGCGCGCTGCGGCCTGCCGATCACGCGTCGCTTCTGCCCCCGTCCGGCCATGCCGAACCCGGTTCTCGGCAGCCGCCGCTGCTGCCGCATCGCGGGCCCGCGCCTTGCGCGCCCGTGTCAGGTTGACGATCTCGGTCACGGATGGAGTACACGTCCGGCGACGGCGTCGAGCTTGGCCGTCAACGTCGGGTCGCGCCTGGCCGGCGCGGTGATCAGAGCGAAATCGAGCGCTCGCTCGCATCCCGAGGCGCAGACTGCCCGGGGCATACCGACCGCGGGCACCGCCGCCCTAATCAGCGCCCGCGCGCGCGCCGCGTTCTCGTTCATCACCCGGACGACGGCGTCCACCGTCACGTTGTCATGGCCGTCGTGCCAGCAATCGTAATCGGTCACCATCGCGACGGACGCGTAATTGATCTCGGCTTCGCGCGCGAGCTTTGCCTCGGGCATGTTCGTCATCCCGATCACCGACGCGCCCCAGGTCCGATACAGTTCACTCTCCGCCCGCGTCGAGAATTGCGGTCCTTCCATCACGAGATAGGTTCCGCCGCGCGTCACCGGCAGCGCCAGATCGCGCGCTGCCGCCTCCAGATGATCGCCGAGGCGCCCGCACACCGGATTGGCCATCGAGACGTGCGCCACCAGTCCTTCGCCGAAGAAGCTTTTTTCTCGCGCAAACGTCCGGTCGATGAACTGGTCGACGATCACGAAATGTCCCGGCGGCAGATCCTCGCGCAACGATCCAACCGCCGACAGCGAGATGATGTCCGTCACCCCCGAACGCTTCATCGCGTCGATGTTGGCCCGGTAATTCAGGTGCGTCGGCGACAGCACATGCCCGCGTCCGTGCCTCGGCAGGAAGACGCACTCGACGTTGCCCAGCATCCCGAACAGAAGCTGATCGGACGGCGCGCCCCAGGGCGTCTCGATCGTCCGCCAGACCGTTTCGGTCAGGCCCTCGATCTCGTAGAGACCCGAACCGCCGATCAGCCCGACGACCGGCTTGATCACGGCACTCATGCGAAGGAACTCCGCCGGCGAACGAGCGACACCAGCACGATCAGGAGGACCAGGAACAGAACGATCTTCACGCCCATCTGGCGCCGCTGCACCAGATGGGGTTCGGAGGTCCAGGCGAGGAACGTCGTCACGTCGCGCGCCATCTGATCCGGCGTCGCCTTGACCCCGTCGGCATAGGTGAGATGGACGTTGTCAAACGGGTTCACCATGGCGATCACGTTGCCCGGGACGTGAAGATTATAGGCCATCCCCTGACCCAGCGTGAGGTCCGGCGGCGGGTTCACGTAGCCCGTCAGCAGCCCGTAGAGCGCGTCCGCCCCGTGCTCCTTCTCGACCGTCGCGCGCGACAGGTCCGGCGGCAGGACGCCGACATTCGCCGCGCGCGCGGCCGCATCGTTCCTGTAAGGTGCCGCGAAACGGTCGGCCGGCTGCGCCGGCCGGAGGACCTGGTGTCCGGCCGCGTCCTCGCCGCCGGGCACCAGCGAAGAGGCCGAGAAGGCATGCACCTGATTGGCGTTCAGACCCAGGCCGGACAGATCGCCGTAGGCCAGGTGCGCGATCCCGTGACAGGACGCGCATGCCGCCTGATAGACCGCGAGGCCGCGCTGGGCGGCGGCGATGTCGAACCCGCCCAGCGCATGCTCGAAGCTCCAATCCTGTGGTGTGACCGGGATCGTGACCTGGGCCGACGCGGTGGTCGCGAGCATCGCCGCCGCGACACCGAGGGCGATACGCGCCATCAGAGCGCGCCGGCCGGCCGCGAGACCGCGCGCGACCGGCCCGACAGCGGCGCGGCGTGCCCCGAGGCGGGCACCGGCAGCGTCCGCTCGTGCCGACCAAGGAACGGCATGATCACTAGAAAATGGAAGAACCACCAGAGCGTCGCCAGCCGCGCGATCGGCATCCAGATGCCGGCGGTCTGCTCGCTTCCGGCGATCGACAGCAGCAATGCGTCGGCGACGAGGATGAACATCGCGATCCGGTAGCGTGGCCGATAGCGCGCCGATCGCACCGGGGAACTGTCGAGCCAGGGGACCGCGAACAGCACGATGACCGATCCGATCGCCAGCATCACGCCGCCGATCCCGGGGATCGCCCGCAGGATCGCGTAGAACGACAGGAAGTACCATGCGGGCGCGATCGAGGCCGGTGTCGAAGCCGGATTGGCCGGGATGTAGTTGTCGTTCTGCGTCAACGCCATCGGAAAGAAGAAGGCGAGGACCGCGAAGACCAGCAGGAAGACGAGCATCGCGAGCAGCGAGCGGCCGGTGTGGTGCGGATGGAACGGCGCCATCTGCGCCGGCGGCAAGTCCACGCCTGTCGGGTTGTTGGAGCCCACCACATGCAAGGTCGCAACGTGCAGCCCGACCACGCCGAGCGTCAGCATCCCGAGCAGGAAATGGAACGCATAGGCACGATGCAGCGCCGCCGCGCCCACGCTGTCGCCGCCCTGCAGCCAGTGGGCGATGTTCGGCCCCATGCCCGGAATGGCCGCGATCGCGTTCGAACTCACGACCGCGCCCCAGTAAGACATCTGACCCCAGGGCAGCACGTAGCCCAGAAACCCGGACACGATCACCACGGAGAGCAGCAGCATGCCGGTCAGCCAGACCAGTTCGCGCGGCCGTTTGAACGACCCGTAATAGAGCGAGCGCCATGTGTGGATATAGAGCAGCGCGAAGATCAGCGTGGCGCCAGCCTGGTGGATCGACCGAATAAGCCAGCCCCAATTCATATGGCGGTCGATTTCCTCGACGCTGGCGAATGCCTGGGCTGGATCGGGCGTGTAGGCGATCGTCAGGAAGAACCCGCTGAGCACCAGCACGAGCAGCGTGACGGTGACGAAGGCGCCGACGTTCCAGAGGAACGTCAGATTACGCGGCACCGGGAAGCGCACATACTCGCGCTCGAACAGCGAGATGATCGGCAGCCTGGCATCGATCCAGCCGGCGATGGGCCCACGGGATGCGGGCGTCGTCATCGTCTCGGTCGATTGACCGTCCATCAATGATCCCTCGAAGTGCAAGCGGCCCGCGGCCGCACATTAGGGTTCGCCATGCCGCACCGCAACGGAGCCTCAGGCGTGTCCGACGACGCCACCCTGCGTCTGGATCTGAGCCGCGCGCCGCTGCTGCCACAGCGCCACGAAATCGATCGGCTGCAGCAGGACCGGCGGAAACCCGCCGTCGCGCGTGACGTCGGCCAGGATGTTGCGCGCATACGGGAACAGCAGACGCGGCACCTCGATCAGCAGCATCGGCTCGACGTTCTGCTCGGCGACACCGTTCAGCGTCACGATCCCGCAATAGGCCAGTTCGGCGATGAACACGCTTCGGCCCGGCTCCGTGTCCGGCGGCGCGCCCTCTGCCTGCTGCTTGGGTTCGGTCGCCTCGGTTTTGATCGCGAGCGTGACCTCGTAGACGGGCTGCGCATCGTTGAGACGACGCACCTGCACGTCGAGATTGAGGCCGATATTCGGCTGCGCCCGAAGGGACGCGAAAATCTCCGGCGCGCCGGGGACCTCGAAGGACAGGTCCTTCACGTATTGCAGGTTCATGACCAGCGCCGGTTGTGCGGTCTGGGTGTCGCTGGCGGCAGGGGCGCCGTTCTCGCTCATCGCGTTCTTCTCCATCCGGCCGATACGGCTCTTGCGGCAGCCGGGTAGCATGCGACGCCCCACGGTGCCACCGCCTGAGCCGGTTCAGAGCGCCGGGAAGGCGACCTCGGGCGGAGGAGCCGCCGGATCCGTCTCGACCCATTCGCCGTTGGCGAGCGCACGGCCGGTCAGGGCGAGACCAAAACCCCAGTGACAGACGACCACGGTCCGCGACTGGTCCGGACGTTCGGCCATCAGCGCGCGAAACCGGCCGGCGCGCGCGGCGACGCTGTCGCTGGTCTCGCCGACCTCGGGCCACCAGGTCTCCGCGATCGCCGAGAAGTCGTGGGCCGGCCAGGCCGCCGCGAGCTTGGACCGCGGCGTCCCGATGTCGCACACGAAATTGTAGTGCTCGCGGACGAGATCCGTGACCTCGACCGGCAGTCCGGTGCGCCTGGCGATGGCTGATGCCGTCTGCAGCGCCCTGGTGTAGGGCGAGACCATGATGCGGACGATACCGGCCGCCGCGAGATGTTCGGCCGCCGCCTCCGCCTGGGCCTCGCCGAGCTTCGTAAGTTTCGGGTCCTCGATGCCCGGATCGCGCTTGGTCGCGGTGAACGCGACGTTGAATTCGCTTTGGCCATGTCGAAGGACGATCATGGTCGCAACCTGAGACGCGCATCCTCGCTCGACAAGCGGCCGGCTTCGGGCCGCGTTGCTTCGGGCGGCACGAAACCTTATCTCTTGCTCACGCGGCGCTCGACGCCTTCGCACGCCCCGTTCGGAGACGGCATGAATTTCAACACGGCCGGGATACCGGTCGATCTGATCCTGTTTGGCATGATCGCGCTGTTCCTCATCCTGAGGCTGCGCAGCGTGCTCGGCAAGCGAACCGGTCTGGAGGTCCCAGCGGCCGTGCCCGGCCGGAGGCCGCCCGCGCCCGTCATCGAGGGGCGCGCCGAGCCGGCGGCGCAGGCGCGCCCATTGCCCGACCCGACCAGCCCCGTCGGACAGCGTCTGGCCTCGATCAGGACGGTCGAGCGCGGCTTCGATCCGGCCGCCTTCCTGCGCGGCGCCGAGGCAGCGTTCCGCCGGATCGTCGAGGCCTTCGCGGCCGGTGACCGCACCGCGCTGCGTCCGTTGCTGACCGAGGCTGCCTTCCACTCCTTTGAGGGCGCCATCACCACTCGCGAGGAAGCTGGCCAGACCCAGCGCGGCGAGGTGAAGGCCATCCAGCAGGCCACCATCGAACAGGTCCAGCTCGTGGAGGGTGGCCCTGGCGGCGGCAAGCGCGCGCTGATCGAGGTGCGATTTGTATCCGACCAGATCAGCATGACGGTCGGCGCTGACGGTCAGCCATTGACCGGCACGGACGCTGTCACCGAGCTCGCGGACCGCTGGATTTTCGAGCGCCTCTTTCCGGGCGAGGCAACCTGGCGCCTGGGCGAAGCTCGGGCCGCCTGATCGGGTTCACCCACTTCTGACTTGAACGAATGGCGTCCAGAGGCCCTGCCTCTGGCGGGCCCGGGGCAGAGCCCCGGTCTTAACGCGAGGAGACGATCCCATGTCGATGAAGGACATCGTCTCGCTCTGCAAGCGGCGCGGCTTCATCTTTCCGTCGAGCGAAATCTATGGCGGCCTGAACGGTTTCTGGGATTACGGCCCGCTGGGCGCGGAGCTCAAGCGCAACGTCCGCGCGGCCTGGTGGAACGACATGATTGTCCACCATAATCGTCTAGCCACGCCGCCAGGCGCGCCATCCCCGTTCGAGATGGTGGGCATCGACAGTGCCATCATCATGCACCCGCAGGTCTGGCGAGCTTCCGGCCATTACGACCTCTTCCACGACACGATGGTGGACTGCCGCGAGACCAAGCGGCGGTTTCGTTTCGATCATTTGCGCGGCCGCTGGGTTGCCCATCGCGATGCTCGTGTTTTCGTCGCGGTCATCGCCGAGCCCGACGAAGAGGCCGAGCTCGCGCTGCAGGCGGCGCTCGGCTTCTTCAAGCTGCGGCGAAGCTATGCCGATCAACTCGTTTGGGAGGGCGAGTTCGAGGATGTGGCGACGCTGCCCGATACCACGCAGGTGCTGGCACCCGGGGCGACCGCGCCAGGCACCCTGACCGCCCCGCGCGACTTCAACCTCATGCTCGAGACCGGCATCGGCGCCGCCGCCGCCGAGGACAGCCGAGCCTTCCTCCGGCCCGAGACCGCCCAGGGCATCTTCGTCAATTTCCGCAACGTTCTCGACAGCTCGCGCGCCAGGCTGCCGCTCGGCATCGGCCAGATCGGCAAGAGTTTTCGCAACGAGATCACCCCGCGGAACTTCACGTTCCGCTCCCGCGAGTTCGAGCAGATGGAATGCGAGTTCTTCTGCGCGCCCGGCAGCTCGCAGGATTGGTATCGCTACTGGCGTGATCGTCGCTACGCCTGGTATCGTGATCTTGGTCTCGCGGAGGTCCGCCTGCGCGCCCGTGAGCATGACGCGGCCGAGCTGAGCCACTATTCGATCGGCACCTGCGACATCGAATATGCGTTCCCGTTCCTGCCCGACGGTGAATTCGGTGAACTCGAGGGCGTCGCCCATCGCGGGGATTTCGACCTGCGCAGCCACATGGAGGGCAAGCTCGACCCCAAATCGCGTCCGCTCGTCGTCGAACGCAACGAGCGCGGGCAGCCGCGTCATCCCGGGTCCGGCAAGAACCTTTCCTATCGCGACGACCTGACCGGTCAGACCTTCGTCCCGCACGTGATCGAACCATCCGCGGGCGCCGATCGCGCCACGCTCGCTTTTCTTTGCGAGGCGTATCAGATCGATCGAGCCCCTGACGACCAGGGACAGCAGCAGGAGCGCACGGTCATGCGTCTCCATCACCGCCTCGCCCCGGTCAAGGTGGCGGTGCTGCCGCTCGTCAAGAAGGATGGGATGCCGGAGATCGCCCGGGACCTGTATGGCGACCTCCGCCGGCACCTCGCAGTCGACTATGACGAGAAGGACGCCGTCGGCCGCCGCTATCGCCGGCAGGACGAGATCGGCACGCCGTTCTGCCTGACCATCGACAGCCAGACGCTTGCCGACCGCACCGTCACGATCCGCGATCGCGACACTCTCGTCCAGGAGCGGATCCGGCTCGGCGAGGCGGTCTCGGAGGTTCGGAACCGCCTGCAGTGAGGGCATTGCACGCTGCCCTCCTGTCGATGCCGCTTTGGGGATGCACCGCGACGGATGCGCCGGACGTTCTGATACCGATCGGTTTCGAGCGGATCCCGGGCTGGTCCAGCGACGCGACGGAGCGGGCCTTCGCCGGCTTCCGCCGGCAGTGCGACCAGATCGGACAGATGCAGCGCGACGAGAAGCTCGGAGGCTCCGGGCAGACGGCCTCCCTGGCGGGGTCGCCGGCCGCTTTCGCGCCTGCCTGTCTCGCGGCACGCGAAGCGACAGTCTCGAACGCGGCCGACGGGCGCCGGTTCTTCGAGCACTGGTTCGCCGCCTATGATGCCGGTCAGACGCGCATGACCGGCTATTTCGAGCCCGAGTTCGCCGGCAGCCTGACAAGGGGGGATGCCTACCAGACGCCGGTGCTTGGCCGTCCGGCGGATCTGGTCACGGTGCCGCCGCACGACGGCCAAGGCTTTATGAGCGGTCGCGTCTCGGCGGGTCACATCGTGCCCTATCCGACGCGCGCGGAGATCGATCATGGCGCGCTGGCCGGCCGAGGGCTCGAATTGCTGTGGCTCTCCGACCCGATCGACCTGTTCTTCCTGCAGTTGCAGGGCTCCGGCCGCATCCGGCTGCCGACCGGCCAGGTCGTTCGCGTGGGCTATGCCGGCAAGACCGGCCGCCCTCATGTGCCGCTCGGCCGCCTGATGGTCGAGCGCGGACTGCTGGCGCCAGCGGATGCCACGCCTTCGCATGTCAGGGACTGGCTGGAAGACAACAAGGACAAGGCGGAGTCAGTGATCGAAAGCAGCCCGGACTATGTCTTCTTCCGCATCCTTCAGGATGTCCCGCTGGCCGCGGGCGCGCCGGGCGCGCTCGGCGTGCCGCTGGCGCCGTTCCGGTCGGTCGCGGCGGCTAAGGACGCGATCCCGCTCGGCACTCCGGTGTTCTATGACGCGCCGGGACTGAAGCCGACGCTCGCCTTCGACCAGGACGTCACCGGCGGCAAGGCCGACCTCGAGATCTTCTTCGGCTGGGGCAAGGGCGCCGAGACGAGCGCGGGCGCCTTTCGAACACAAGGTCATCAATACGTCTTGCTGCCGAGATCGACCGTTCCGTCGACCTGACAAGAAGACCTTTGTACGAATCGCCGGCGTTGTTCATCCTTGGACCATGAGCCACCGATTCGCTGCGGTCGCGTTCCAAACCGTCGACCAGACATCCGAAGGCCAGGTCCTCGACCCAGGATCGATCGAAGCCCGATCGCGGCCCGCGCGGCCGCCACCGTTTCCTGTCGGCCGCCACGCGTTGCATTGCGGCGACTGCCTGACCGTGCTGCCGGCGCTGGAAGCCGAGAGCGTCGACGTCGTCGTGACCTCGCCACCCTACAATTTGGGCCTCGAATACGCCGCTTACGAAGACCGTCTGAGCGAGCAGACCTACCTCGACTGGATGACGAAGGTTGCCCGCGAGATCAGGCGGGTGATGCGCCCCGACGGATCGCTCTTCCTCAACGTCTCGGGCTCGAGCAGCCAACCCTGGCTGCCGTTCGAACTGCTCGTGCGCCTGCGCGGACTGTTCCATCTCCAAAACCATATCACCTGGGTCAAGTCGATCACGACGGCACGCGAAACGTCGGGACACTTCAAGCCGATCTCGGGTGAGCGTTTTCTCCACCACAACCATGAGCATATTTTCCACCTGACCCTGAGCGGCAAGGTGAAGCTCAAGCGGCTGGCCATCGGCGTTCCGTTCAAGGACAAGTCGAACATCGCCCGTCGCGGACATGCGCAGGATCTGCGCTGCCGCGGCAACACCTGGTTCATTCCCTACAAGACCGTCCAGCGGCGGGCGCAGAAGTTCAACCACCCGGGCACCTTTCCCGTCGACCTTCCGCGCTGGTGCATCCGTCTGCATGGCGTAAAGGACGCGGTCGTGCTCGACCCCTTCTCCGGCACCGGAACGACGCTGGTCGCAGCCGAGCTCGAGGGCGCGCGCGGGACCGGGATCGAGATGGACCCCGCCTATGTCGCGGTCGCGCGCGCGCGCATCGCCGACCAGATGCGTCTCGACGCATCCGCGCCGGCAATGGCCAGAGCCGGGATGAGCATGAAGTTGTAACGAACCTGGTTGACCGCGAAGGCCGCGTTGAACGCCAGCAGGAAGAAGGCCGGCAGCGACACCGCCAGGAAGCCGGCATCGCGTCGCCTGACCATCGTCCACACGCAGATCGGCGCCAAGACCAGCCCCCAATAGTGGTCCACCCAAAGGCCGCGCAGCGCGAGCGGAACCGTGACCATCAGATGCCAGACCGGATCGCGCGCGACCTCGTGCACCAGAAGCCAATGCAGGTGGTTGTCGGGGCCGCCTGCCGCCCGCAGCGTCTCGGGCACCAGGCGCCGCATGCCGATCGCGTAGAAAGTGTCCGGCCTCTCGTCCCAGCCGAACCGCGCACACGCCGCCGGACCGGCGAACAGCCGCCCGATCGCGTTGCCGTCCGGCAGCCAGCACGGGAAAGACAGGCCGTATTCGCGCCAGGTCATGCTGTCGAACGAGATCCTCTGCGCCAGCGTGTGCCCGGCGTAGCCGAACGTCAGTTGCGCCCGACCCAGTACCGCCTCGTTGCGCGCGATCCAGGGCAGGACCAGCACCGCCGCACCGGCCGTGACACGCCAGAAGCCGCACGCGAGAAGCGCGTAGGCCAGGTAGAGGAAGGCCGGCCTGACAAGGATCGCGAGACCGAGAGCCAAGCCCGTGGGCCACGCCCAGCCCGGACGACCGCCCGCCACGCGGACCAGTCCTGCCGTCATCGCGGTCGAGAGCAGGAAGCTCGTCGTCTCTGTCATCAAGTAGTTCACCGACAGCAGCATCAGCGGCGCCGTCAGCAGGGCCAGTCCCAGCGCCACCCAGGCGCCCGCGCCGAGGCCGAGCAGGATGGCGATGTCCCACACGAGCCAGTAGGCGGCGGCGAGCATCGTGAATTGGAGCCACCGGACTGGCGCCGCTCCCCGGCCGCAGACGACGCCCGCCGCCACGCAGTCGAAGTTGCGGGCCATCGACGGATCGAGGCCGGCGAGGCCGGCGAGCAAGGCCGGATAGAGCGGCGCGAAACGCATCCCCGGCGGGTGGCCGGGCGGCCCGAACTCGCCGTCGGTGAAGCGGCCGTGACGCAGGATGTCGTCGGCGATCCCGATATAGAACGGCTGGTCGTAGGTCATGAGCGGCTGCAGCTTTGCCAACGGCCAGAACAAGGCGAGGGTCGCGAGCACGATCAGCAGTGCTCGCCGCGCTGGCGAAAGCCAGGCCGCCATGCCCATAGTTCGCATCATGTCACGCCGCCCGCGCATCCTGTCCGAGCACGACCGGGACACGTGGCGCGCCTACACACGCCAGGTGGCAGCGCTGCCTGGACGTGCTGCGGCCGAGCCCACCGTGCAGAACGACATGCCGAAACAGGCCTCAAGACCGCCGGCCACGACGCCGCGGACGCCACGGACGCCTGTCCTGGTCGTTGGGGAGCGTGGGCTCGGACTCGACGACAGCAGTTGGCGCGCGCTCTCCAATGGCCGGATGGTGGCGGCGCGGCGGCTCGACCTGCACGGCCGCACGGCGAATGCCGCGTTTGCCGAGTTGCACGCCTTCCTGATCCGCGCGAGCGGCGATCGCTTGCGCTGCGTCGAAATCATCACCGGACGCGGCACCGGTGAGACGGGCGGCGTGCTTCGCCGCGAGTTGCCGCATTGGCTCAATCGCGCCGATCTGCGTCCGCTGATCATCGCGGCGCAGCATCCGCAACCAGGCAATCTTGGCGCCGTCCGCATCCTGCTTCGCCGGCGACCATGATCGTCGGATGCCCATCGAGGGAGCGGTTTCATGGCCAGGCGTTCCAGTGGCGTGTCCCATGCACGAAGTAGCGGCTCACGCGCCGGCCGTCCCAGTAGTAGCGAAGCTGACGCGCCTGCTGAACCGGGAGCCGCACCCGGTCCGGCCAGAACAACGCGGCCGCTTCGCCGCCGTCCCAGCGCACGCTCGGGTAGATGATCCCGTCGCCGTCCGCCTCGTGGATCGCTCGACCCAGCGCCTGGCCGGGCGCGTAATCGTCCGGGGCCAGGCACTCGGGCGCCGCGCCTTGGCGGAGATCGACGAGCATTCCGCCGATGCCGCTGACGAGTTCCCGAAAATCCGACATGCCCGCCGGCTCGTCGGTCGCGCGCATGAAGTTCTCGTGGTGGAACATGGTCTCGGCGAGCGCGACCTCGGGACAGTCCCCGCAATACCAGACGCCGAAGCTGCCGTCGGTGAAGCGGCTCGGGCGTGCACGCGAGGCATGGGTGAATGCGCCCATCACCAGCGACGCGGTGGGTCCGGCGAGCCTGCGCGACGCCGGCACCAGGCTCAAATCGCCGACCTGGTCGCGCACGCGAGGATTGCTTCTTGCTTCCGCCGACGCGATCAGGTCCCAGTCGGCCGGATCGGCGATGTCCTCGAACAGGCTGACAGGCGGATAGACGGTCCGGATGATGCGATGCGAGACGGGCCATTCGGTCTGCGAGCGAGCCAGCGTCACCAGGCGCCGCGTTCCGCGTCGAGATAGGAACGGACATGGGCGAGATCGGATGGGGCGCCGGCCATCATGCGGTCGAGGGCCGACTGGCCGCCGAAGGCGCCGTTTGGCTGGCGTATCCAGCGATAGCCGCGTTCGGGATCGGTGAACATGTAACGCAGCGCCTTGTGTATTCCCATCAGGTCGCCGAGCCGCCAGGCCGTGTCATGCGGGATGTCGGCGATCTGTCCGGCTTTCCAGCGCTGGAAGGTTCGCAGGCTCGGCTGGCCGAGCAGCATGCGCGCCTCCAGCGCACCCAGGCCCCAGCGGTCGAACAGGTTGAAGGCCGCGCGCAGCATCGCCGCGACTTCCTCGCGGGTGAAATTGTCCGCCAGTGGGGCCGGGGAAGGCACCGGGCTTGGCGTCGACGCGCGGTGAACGAGCAACAGAGGCGCTCCTACTGCCATTTGGCTCAATATATAGATTGACCGCCAAATGGCGCAAGATCTAGTCGGTGTTTCTCAGCACGGACGCGAGTGTTTCGAACACATGGTCGATCTGCGCGGGCTCGATGATGAGCGGTGGCGAGATCGCGATCGTCTCGCCGGTGTAGCGGATCATCACCCCGGCCTCGAAGCATTTGACGAACACCTCATAGGCGCGTGCGGTCGGGGCACCGGGCCGGGGCCGAAGCTCGACGCCGGCGACCAGGCCGAGATTGCGGACGTCGATGACGTGCGGTGCCTCCCGCAGCGTGTGCGCCGCGGCTTCGAAATGCGGCGCCAGGGCCGCCGCGCGCGAAAACAGCCGCTCCTCGGCATAGATGTCGAGCGTCGCGATGGCGGCGGCGCAGGCCGCCGGATGGCCCGAATAGGTGTAACCGTGCGCGAACTCGATGATGTTCTCCGGGCCGTGCATGAAGGCCTCCTGGATCTCGGGCCGCACGGCGACAGCGCCCATCGGGATCGTGCCATTGGTCAGCCCCTTGGCGCAGGCCAGGATGTCGGGCACGACGCCGAACGCATCGGCCGCGAAGGCCGCGCCGAGCCGGCCGAAGCCGGTGATCACCTCGTCGAAGATCAGCAGGATGCCGTGCCGCGTGCAGATCTCGCGCAGACGCTCGAGATAGCCCACGGGCGGCGGCAGGACGCCGGTCGAGCCGGCCAACGGCTCGACGATGACGGCGGCGATCGTCGATGCGTCGTGCAGGAGCAGGAGCCGTTCGAGGGCGTCGGCAAGTTCCGCGCCGTGGGCGGGCTGGCCGCGGGAGAAGGCGTTGCGGGCGAGGTCGTGGGTGTGCGGCAGATGGTCGACGCCGGGCAGGCCGGGCCCGAACATCTTGCGGTTGCCGGAGATGCCGCCCACCGAGATGCCGCCGAAGCCCACGCCGTGGTAGCCGCGCTCACGTCCGATCAGCCGCGTGCGTGCGGCATCGCCGCGGACGCGGTGATAGGCGAGCGCGATCTTGAGCGCGGTATCGATGCTCTCCGAGCCCGAATTGGTGAAGAAGATATGGTCGAGATCGTCCGGCATGATCGCGGCGAGCCGTCCAGCCGCCTCGAAGGCCAGCGGATGACCCATCTGGAAATTGGGGGCGAAGTCGAGGGTGCCGATCGCCTCGTGCACCGCATCATTGATCCGCGCGCGGCCATGTCCAGCGTTGACACACCACAGGCCGGCGACGCCATCGAGAACCTCGCGGCCGTCGTCGGTGCCGTAGTACATGCCGCTCGCGGAGACGAGCATCCGGGGTTTGTGCCGGAATTGCCGGTTCGCGGTGAACGGCATCCAGAACGCATCCCGGTTCGTCGTCGCAGGCCGGTCGAGCACGGTGGTCTCCCTTCGCGGTAGGTCGGCTGCAACCTTGCCGCCGCGCCCAGCGCTGGCAAGCGTCTTGTTCACGACGTCGCTGGCAGGATGGTCGTTCGGGCCCACATCGCGGCGATGACACGGCACGGCGCATTGCGGATCGTTCTCGGCGACCAGCTCTCGGCCGGGCTGCCGGCGCTCCAAGGCATCGATCATGCGGCAGACGTCGTCCTGATGGTCGAGGTGCGGGCGGAGTGTACCTATGTCCGCCACCACAAGAAGAAGATTGTTCTCATCCTGTCGGCGATGCGTCATTTCGCGGCCGGATTGGGCGAGAGCGGGATCGAAGTCCGCTACGTGACGCTCGACGATCCGGCCAACACGCAATCGTTCCGGGGCGAGGTCGTTCGTGCCGCATCCGACCTGGCGCCGTCACGGATCGTCGTCACCGAACCGGGCGAGTGGCGCGTGCTGGAGGACATCAAGGGGTGGCAGGAGGCGGCCGGCTGCCCGGTCGACGTGCTGCCCGACGGGCGCTTCCTGTGCTCGATCGCCGACTTCCGGCATTGGGCGGAGCAGCGGCGCTCGTTGCGGATGGAATTCTTCTACCGCGACATGCGGCGTCGTCATGCCCTGCTGCTCGACGACGGCGAGCCGGCAGGCGGCCGCTGGAACTTCGATGCCGAGAATCGCAAACGGCTGCCGGCCGGCGTCGCCGTCCCGGCCGCCCCCTCCTATCCGCCGGACGAAACCACCTGTGCGGTCATCGATCTCGTCGAACGCAATTTCCCGGACCATTTCGGCAGCATCGACGGCTTCTCCCTTCCGGTCACGGCCGAAGCCGCCGCGCATGCGCTGGCAGATTTCATCGCGGTTCGCCTGTCCTCGTTCGGCGACTGGCAGGATGCGATGAAGGCGGGCGCGCCGACATTGTTCCACGCCCTGATCTCGACCTCGCTCAATCTCGGCCTGCTCGATCCGCTCGTGGTCTGCCGGGCCGCGGAACGCGCCTGGCGCGAGGGACTCGCCCCGCTGGCGGCGACCGAAGGCTTCGTGAGGCAGATCATCGGCTGGCGCGAGTATGTCCGTGGCGTCTACTGGCTGCTGATGCCCGAATACGGGCAGCGCAACGCGCTCGATGCGACGCGCAAGCTGCCATGGTTCTACTGGTCGGCCGAGACGGATATGCGCTGCATGGCGGATGCGATCGGCGCCACGCGCGAGAACGCCTACGCCCATCATATCCAGCGGCTGATGATCACCGGCAATTTCGCACTGCTCGCCGGACTCGATCCCGACGAGGTCGACGAGTGGTATCTCATCGTCTATGCCGACGCCTACCAGTGGGTAGAAATGCCGAACGTGCGCGGAATGGCGCTGTTCGCGGACGGTGGGGTGATGGGCTCCAAGCCGTATGCGGCGTCCGGCGCCTACATCAATCGGATGAGCGATTATTGCGGCGGCTGTCGTTACGACGTCAAGCGATCGACCGGCGAGGGCGCCTGCCCGTTCAACTCTCTCTACTGGGCCTTCATGTCCCGCCACGAGAAACGACTTGCGGGCAACCAGCGGATGGCGATGCCGCTTCGCACGCTGGCAAAGATGGAGCCGTCGAAACGGACCGCGCTGGAAGCCGACGCGGTCCGCTTCCTGGCGCGCATGGATCGCGGCGACCGGGTCTAGCCGCCCCGAGTGTGCTCCTTTTGCCGCACTGAATCTTGTCCGGCACAAGAACGACCTTCTCCTCCTGGACGCTCCCTGGCCTCCGTTCTAGACAGATTTGGGAACGCGTTCAGAACAAGAAGTCCCGGAGGAATGATGATGTCAGACAGATGGTTGTCGCGGCGGAGCATGGCGGCTCCCCTGTTCGGCCTAGCGATGGCCGCGGGTTACGCCGGCGCTCCGGCGATGGCGCAGGTAGGCCCCGCTTCGGGTGGCGCGCTGCAGAGCGGCGCGTCGGGCCTGGGAGCGAGCCAGGGGGTGGCGACACCGCCATCGCCGACTGCCGTCTCGGCCGTGCCGCCGCTTCCGTCGCCGGCGGACTCGCTCTTTCCGGACCTGTTCGGCTTTCGCAAGATGCTGACCGACCACGGCATCGCGGTCATCCTAGACACGGTCGACGAGTTTTCCGGCAGCATCAGCGGCGGCGGCGGTCCGCCCAGCAACGCGTCCGACGAGACCAAGGGCGGGTCGAGCATCGCCGGGCAGGTCGCGCTGGAGACCGACATCAACTGGGAGACGCTGGCCGGCCTCACCGGCTTCTCGACCCACACCATCGTCCTCGGCCGTTACGGGGGCCATCCGGCCAGCACGCTGATCGGCGACAACCTCAATCCGACACAGGAAATCTACGGCGCTGGCGGCAACGTGGTCGCCCACCTCGTGCAGGCCTATGGCGAGGAGACGCTGGCCGGCGGCAAGTTCGACGTGACGTTCGGCCGCATCCCTCTCGACGACGATTTCATGTCGTCGCCGCTCTACTGTAACTTCCAGAACAACTCGCTTTGCGGAAACCCGAAGACGTCGACCGACAACTTTTCCCACTCGTCATATCCGGATGCGAACTGGGCATTCCGGGTCCGTATCCGCCCGATCGCCGACTACTACATCCAGAGCGGCATCTTCTTTTCTGAATCCGGTATCTACACCGACAAGTACGAGCGGTCAGGCTTCAAGTTCAACAGTTCCGACATCTCCGGCGAGGCTTTCCCGGTCGAGGTCGGTTGGGAGCCGAGCTTCGGGCCGCAGCACCTGCCCGGCCACTACAAGCTCGGGTTCATCTACGACAACAACCACCATACCGATAACTACTTCGACGCGAACGGCGCTCCCTACGCGCTCAGCGGGCTGCCGGCGCGGGTCCGGACCGGTTCGACGTCGGGCTACGCGCTCTTCGACCAGATGGTCTATCGCCTCGGGCCAGGTGCGAACGATGGCATCGTCGCTCTCGGCGGCTACTACCATAACGATGAGGAGACTTCGACGCGGGCCAACCAGTTCTTCATCGGCGCGGTGGCGACCAACTTCTGGCATGCCCGTCCGCAGGACACCATCGCCTTCCTCTACACCTACCAGAACGTCTCCGGAAAACTCGGCAAGACGCAGGCGCTGCAGGAATCGCTGGGTGTGGATCCCGCCTTCGGCGGCCTCGCCGACGGTGCGAGCGGTGTGCAGACCTACAACGAGGTCGTCGAACTCGACTACCAGATCCATGTCTTTCGCGGCGTCGAGTTCGCCCCCGACTTCCAATACCTGTTCCGGCCCAACGCGCAGGCGAACCTGCCCGACGCCGCCTTCCTCGGGTTCAAGACCCACGTGACGTTCTTCTGAGTCTCCTGCTCGCGGCACCGCACGGTGCCGCGAGCTTCGTCGTCCGGATCGTGCGCCCTGTTGAACGCGCTCCGGCAATGAACATCTCCCCCGCATGAAACCGGCCGTCGAACGGTCGGGTCATGCGGGGTTTTTCATGTCGCGCCGTCCCGAAACACTGATTAAGATCATTGCCTTAGCGGCTTGCCTGGCTGGATTTTCGGCCCGCGCCGACGCCCAGATCACCAGCGGTGCGAGCGGCATGCAGTCGAGCGAGCAGGTCGCGACGCCGCTTCCACACCGCGACCGGACGCCGCCACGAAGCACCATGCTGCCTCGACGAAAAGCCGTTCGACCGCCGGAGGACCGGCGTGCGCCGGCCAGCCAGCCCGGGCAGCCGAAGCCATGAGACGTTGCTTTGCGGCCGTCGCCTTTTTCGGGCTGGCATTGACGTCGTGCGCGGAGCCTCTTCCGCCCACCCCTGCCGGCCCGGTGCTCGGGTATTGGCACGGGGAGCCGCCCGGACCCGATGTCGCGGTCCCCGAGACCGTCGATCTGACGCTCTACGGGAGCCGGAATTCGACGACAGGCCGTTATGAAATCGCCACCAACATTCGCGGCACGACGTTCGGCGGCGGCTTCGGCGGCGGCCTGACTACGTGGTCCGGCACGTGGACGCGCCAGGCCGAGGATTACGCCGGACAGAAGCAGTCGGTCATCTACCTGCACGACGCGCCCTCGCGAGACATCAACCAGTATGCGATCGCCGTGAACGGTTCGCTGGAACCGACATCCGCCTATGTTGGCCGGCCGCTGACGAAGGAGGAGATCGCGCTCTACCGCCTCGACCCGATCAGGGGGACCGGACGCGCGCTGGTGGATTAGCGGGCTGTGTCTTCGGTGCCACGGTGCTGTCGCTAAGACACGTCTCGTTCCTCAGGGCGCTTGCGCCAAGTCCGCCGGCGGAGCCAGACAGAAACCGGGCATGAGGCGCGTACAGCCGCCATAGGCTTCGCCCGGGAGTGCGTAGATGTCGAACCAAGCCCGCCTGTTTCGCCACCTCATGCTGGCGGTCAGTGCCGGGCTCTGCGCGGCCCCGGGCCTGGCGCAGACGTCGCTCGGTCCGAGCCAGGCGGTTTCGAACCCGAACGGCATTCCGCCGCTGCCGACCCAGGAGGCCCTGTTTCCCGACATGTTCGGTCTTGGACCGACGCTTCGCAATCATGGCGTGGCGATCCTGCTGGACAACACCAACGAATTCGATGGGATCATCAGCGGGCCACGCCAGGGTGCGGCCAACGCCGGGCAATATGCGTTCGAGACAGATGTCAATTGGGAGACCCTCGCGGGCCTGACAGGATTTTCGACACATACCGTGATGGTGGGACGCTACGGCATCCCGGCGAGCCGGATCTTCGGCGACAACATCAACCCGAGCCAGGAGATCTATGGCGCCGGAGGAAACGTCGCGGTCCATCTTGTCTATGCCTACGGCGAGGAGACCCTGGGCGGCGGCCGCTTCGATGTGGCCGCGGGCCGGATCCCCTACCTGAACGACTTCCTCGCCTCGCCGCTATACTGCAACTTCCAAAACAACGCGTTCTGCGGCAATCCGAAATCGTCTTCGGACAACATCTCGCACTCCTCGTATCCGGATGCCAACTGGGCGATCCGCGCCCGGGTGCGGCCGATCGCGAATTTCTACCTGCAGACCGGCATCTACTTCACCGAGAGCAACATCTACAAGTATCCCTCGTTCCGATCCGGCTTCAAGTTCGACAGCTCCTACATCAGCGGCGAGACATTCCCGATCGAAATCGGTTACGAGCCCACATTCGGGCCGCAGCATCTGCCGGGGCATTACAAGCTCGGCTTCACTTACGACAACAACAACCACACCGATCAGCTTTACGACGTGAACGGCGTTCCGTTTGCCCTCAGCGGCCTGCCGGCTCGCCAGCGCAAGGGTTCGACGATCGCCTATGCGCTCGCCGACCAGATGCTTGTACGCAATGGACCCGGCGCCGATGCCGGCCTGGTCGTGTTCGGTGGCTATGTCCATAACGATCCGGAGACCATCAACGAGGAGGACCAGCTCGAAATCGCCGCGCTCGACCGCGGCTTCTGGCATGCGCGCCCGAGCGACGCGATCGGTGTGGCCTTCAACTACCAGACGATCTCCGGCAACACGACCAAGGCTGAGGAGATCATGCAGGAGCTCGGCACGCTACCCGCTCCGCCGCCGGGCGAGATCCCGATCGCCGACACCGTCACCGGCGTGCAGACGCATTCCTTCGTGCTCGAAGCCAACTACCAGATCCATGTCTTCCGCGGCGTCACCTTCGCCCCGGACTTCCAGTATTTCTTCCGACCGAACGCCCAGGGCAACCTGCCCGACGCCGCCCTGATCGGCTTCAAGAGCCACATCGAGCTGTTCTGAGTTGCTCCGGTCGGGGATCGACACGACCCGCAAGGCCTTCCTCGGATGCGGCGTTGCGATCCTGTTGATCTCCGAGCCGGTCGCGTTCGCGCAGCAAACCGCGTCCGGCATGCCGCCGGGGACGCCGGTCAGGGCCGACGCATCGGTCGCGAACACAGGCGCCGCGACAGGTCCAAGCCAGCAGGTCGCCGTTCCCGGCATCGGTCCGCTGTTCGGCTCGCCGTTCTCGTCGGATCATCTGTTCGGCAACTGGGGCGGGGCGAGGACCTGGCTGCAGGACCGGGGAATCGAGGTCAACCTCGACTACCTCACCGAGAGCACCGGCAACGTCACCGGCGGCCGCAGCCAGGGCTTCGCCTACTCGGGCCAGGTCGGGCTGGAGATCGACGCCGACCTCGACAAGCTGTTCGGCTGGAAGGGCGCCGCCTTCCACTCGATCACCGTGCAACGTTCCGGGACGAACGGTTCGGTGGGCACGATCGGCGACGACCTCGCGACAACGCAGGAGATCTATGGCGGCGGCGGCAATGTGATCGCCCACCTCGTCTACGCGTATTTCGACCAGGCGCTGCTCAAGGACCGGCTGGAACTCGTGGGCGGCTGGCTTCCGGTCGGCACCTATTTCGCGTCATCTCCGCTCTACTGCGATTTCGTCAACGTGCTGTTCTGCGGCAACCCGCATCCGCTGCCGAACTATCCGACCGAAGCCGACTGGCCGCAGGCGAGCTTCGGCGGCCTGGCACGCTACCTGGTCACGCCGCAGCTCTACGCGATGGCGGGGCTGTTCTCGACCGATCCCGACTTCGGGACCGGAGGTGGCGGCATTTCCGGCTTCGCCTGGGCCGACAGCAAGAAGTCCGGCGTCTCGATCCCGGTCGAGCTCGGCTGGGTGCCGCGTTTCGGCCCGCAGCGCCTGACCGGCCACTACAAGGTGGGCTACGCGCGCGACACCCACCGTTATCCTGACGTGCTGAACAACCGGCAGGGGTCGCCGCAACTGATCGGAGGCGGCGCGTTCGCCAGCAGCGATCGCGACGACGAATATGTGCTGTTCGACCAGATGCTGGTGCGCCAGGGCAAGACCGACACGGACGGCGTCATCGTGTTCGGCGGCTGGGTGCACGCGACCGACCGCGTGAGCCCGCTGACCCAGCACGCGTTCGCGGCCATGACCACGACCGGATCGCCATGGGGCCGGCCACAGGACACGGTCGGCGTGTCGTTCAACTGGATCGAGATGAGCGGTGCGTTCACGCGCGCGCAGGAGATCGCGCTCGAGCAGGGGCAGGCGTTTCCGCTCAGCCTCGGCGGGTTCGGGGCCGCCTACGGCCCGCAGAACACCGAGCAGGTGGTCGAGTTCGACTACATCGCAAGCGTCTACCGCGGGGTGACGTTGGTGCCCGACTTCCAGTACATCATCCGGCCGGGGGCCACGACCAGCATTCCGAACGCGGCCGTGCTGGGTTTTCGAACCAACATCAATTTCTGAGGGTCGACGGCATCGTCGAGATGCTACGAACGCGCGGTGGACGCGATCTCACCCATGACCAGGCCGCAGAAGACGGCCAGCATCATCGCGGCGCTGATCCTGCTCGGGCTGGGATTGTTCACCCTCGATGATTTCCTGCCGGCCATCGTCTGGGCGGTGATTTTCGCCATCGCGATCTGGCCCCTCTACAGCCGAGCGGTCCTGCGGTGGCCCGGACGGGAACACGTGCTTCTGCCGATGGTGTTCACATTTGTCGTCGCACTCGTCTTCATCCTCCCGCTCGCGTTCGTGGCGGTTCCGCTCGGACACGAGGTCCACGACATCGTGCAGTGGGTCAATCGGGCGAGACGGACCGGAGTGCCGGTTCCGCCGTTCGTCGAGAACATGCCGTTCGCGTCCCATCTGATACCGCTCTGGCAACAGAATCTCAGTGATCCGCATCAAGCCTCCGACCTGCTCGGCCGCGCCTTCCAGGACAGGTTCGTGACCATGGGCGGTCATGTCGGTTCGCAGGTCCTGCATCGGCTGGTGCTGTTCGGCTTCACCCTGCTGACGCTGTTCTTTCTCTTCCGGGACGGCAGCCGGCTCAATGACCGGCTTCTGCTGGCCAGCCGGCGGGCGTTCGGGCCGCCCGGAGAGACGGTCGGACGTCAGATCGTGGCCTCCGTCCACGGCACGGTGGACGGGCTGGTCCTGGTCGGGCTCGGCGAAGGCGTGCTGCTCGGCATCGTCTACGTGATGACCGGCGTCCCGCATCCGACGATTTTCGGCCTGTTCAGCGCGATCCTGTCGATGGTGCCGTTCGGCGCGGCGATCGCATTCTGGCTCGCGGGCGGCGTCCTGCTGGTGATGGGCAAGACCATCTCCGCCATCATCGTGGTTGGGGTCGGGCTGGTGATCACCTTCGTCGCCGACCATTTCATTAGGCCGACATTGATCGGGAGTGCCACCAGACTGCCGTTCCTGTGGGTGCTGTTCGGCATTCTCGGCGGCATCGAGGCCTGGGGATTGCTCGGCCTGTTCGTGGGCCCCGCCATCATGGCGGCGCTGATCCTGCTCTGGCGCGAGTGGGTCGGCGACCAGCAGGGACCGATCAGCCCGGTCTGACAACGCGTCTACAAGGGCGACTCTATTGCCCATTGTTCGGTGGGCCGATTGACCTGACGCTCGGGTAGGGAGCGTCAGGATCGGACCGTTAGGCCGGCCGCCATCCGTAACGATCGGCGAGAAACCGATGCAGGTCGAGCAAGGCGGTCTGGCCTGCCAGCACCGCACTGACGGCCCCCACGCAGTCGGGTGCGGCCAGGGGACGCACGGCATGTTCGCTGCTCACCGCCTGCAGCGTCAGCGACGCGCTGGCCTGGTCGCATGCGGCACGCCAGCGCGCGACGATGCCGGGGGGTGCGAGTTGCGGGAGCACCAGGGCCGCGTCGAGCTGGGCCGCGGCGGCACTGGCCCGGAACGCGGGGGCGAGGAAGCCGCGCGGCGGATGGCCGAAGAAACGCTCGACGAGCTCATCGAGGGTCTCCGCGTGCGGAATGGCCGGATCGCGCCCTCCTTCCCCGTCCGAGCGTCCGAGCGCGAACAACGGGGCGAAGCCCGCCGCCTGGAGGCCCGCGAGACGAGACGGCACGTCGCGGCCGGACAGCAGCATGGCATCGACCGTTCCGTCGCGCAGCGCCGCTTCCTTGTCGGCGTCGAGGCGCAATGCGCCGATCGGCTCGGCCCTCAGGCGGAGCAGCTCCAGTCCGAGCAAGGCCGGCAACTCGCTGCCGGCGATGGACGAGACGGCCAGGCGCACGACGTCGCCGGTACGCAGACGATCGAGCGGCTTGCGCCCGATCAGGACGGCGGGGGCAACGGCCGCGAGTGCCGGGATCCACAATCCCGCGTCGAAATGGACCCGGGGATCGCCGGCGAGCCATGCCAGGGCAGCGGCGCCCGGGACCATCAGGGCGGTGGTGCCGTCCTGGCTGGCGCGTGCCTCGAATTCGTTGGCGGCGGTGACGCCGTCGAGGCCGCCGGTCGGATCGAGGGCGACGCGCGCATCGGGACCGGTTCGGGTCGGACCGAGTAGCGCGGGGCCCAGCAACGGCGCCAGCAGGGCCGCGAATTCGCGCGCAGTGCCCCCCGGCGGACCGCCGACGAGAAGCGTCGCGTTGCTCGCCGATGACGCGGGCGGCCCGGACATGTCGAGGGAAGCGGCCGGCGTCGAGTCGGCGACCTGTGGGGGCCTGGCAAGCGCGGAGCGCGAGACCAGGAGTCCCGACATGATCAGGCAGCAGGCGCGCCGGCGGGAGACCTGCCGGTCCGGCTCATCATCGTCTCGATCGTCGTCGGCCGCTCGGCTCATCGTCATGCGATGCGGGCTCGACACAAGCGGCCAGGCCGGATGACGGCAGCCGTCGGGCCGATCAAGACGCTAAGGCCATGATGCCATCGGAGGCAGACTCATCAGGATTGCCTCGATATTGCCGCCGGTCCGCAGTCCGAACAGCGTGCCGCGATCATGCAGCAGATTGAATTCCACGTAGCGGCCACGTTTCGCGAGCTGGAGCGCCCGCTCCGCCTCTCCGTAGTCGCTCGAGAAGCGGCGCCGGACGATCGCGGGATAGGCGTCCAGGAATGCACTGCCGACGTCGCGGGTGAAGGCGAAATCGGCGTCCGCGTCCCCGGTGTCGTGATGGTCGAAGAAAATCCCGCCCAGGCCTCGGCGTTCGTTGCGGTGCGGCAGGAAGAAGTAGCGATCGCACCAGGTGGAAAAGCGGTCGTAATAGGCGGGATCATGCGCGTCGCAGGCCTGGCGGAAGCTCGCATGGAACAGGGCCGCGTCCTCCGCCGCCTCGTGCGTATCGACCAGCATCGGCGTGATATCGCCGCCGCCGCCGAACCAGCCCCTGGTGGTCATCAGCAGGCGCGTGTTCATGTGCGCTGTCGGCGCCCAAGGATTGCGGGGATGGCCGACGAGGCTGATGCCCGAGGCCCAGAAGCGTGGATCCTGCTCGGCGCCCGGGATCTGATCGGCGAACTCGGCCGAGAAAGCGCCCGCGACGGTCGAGACGTTGACCCCGATCTTCTCGAACACCGCGCCGTCGCGGAGCACGGCGATGACGCCCCCGCCACCGTCCGACCCATCCTCCGTCGGACGTGCCCATTGGTGACGCTCGAAACGTGCCCTTGATCCGGCTTCCGCTTCCAGCGTCTCGAAGGCGTCGCACAGGCGGTCGCGCAGCAATTCGAACCAGACGCGGGCCGGCTCGCGCAGGGCTTGATGGGGGATGGAGTCGGACACGCGCGCACACTGCCCGGGTGACGGCTCCGCGGCAAGGAGAGGCGGTCAGAGCGAGAGCATCAAGGGATCATCCGGCTTTCGGCACCGAGCAGCACCGGGCCATCGGTCTGCGGCATGGTGACCAGCGCGGTCGAGGGGCGCGTCATCCAGGCAAGGCGGCCGGCGGCGGAACATGAGGGGCACACGGGCGACCATTCCACATGCTCGGTCGCGCAATTGGCGCAGCGCCAGGTCGGGTCGGGAAGTGCGGCGGCAAGTGCCCGCAGTGCCTCGACATGCGCGCTCCGTCGTTCCGGTTCCGACAGGGAAGGATCGCGCTCGACGATATCGGACAGGAGCACGAGCACACGCCGCTGGTTGCCACCGATCAGACGCGCGGCTTGCACGTGCCGGCGTGCCTCGCCCACCATGCCGGCCTCCAGCGAGGTGCGGCCCATCAGAAGATGCGCCTCGAGGGTTTCGGTCTGCTTGGCGGTGAAGCTGGTCGCGATCTTGACCTTCTGCAGAGGGTCTGCCTGTTCGGCGAGCGCCGCCTCGGACAGCGTCGGGTGAGGGGCGAGCCGCCAGGTGTCGCGCAGCACCGTCAGCGCCCTGGTCTCGTTCCAATCCTGCCGGAGGCATCGCGCGTAGGCGAGTGCCGCCGGCGCAAGCGCGGGTGCGAGCTTGTGCGCCTGCTTGGCGAGCTTGAGCGCCCGGCCATGATCGGGCTCGGTGTTGGCGGCCACGGTTGCGAATGCTGCACGTTCGGCATCGTCGCGCGCGAGTGCCAGGGCCGCGCGCCAGTCCCCGGTCCGGGTCGCGAGTGCCAGGCGCTCGGTCTTGGCCCAGGCGGTGTCGGGCCGGGCCTTCTCGGCCCGTTCGACGAGCAACCGGGCGCGGTCGTAGTCGCTGCGCTCGACGGAGAGCCGCACCAGCCCGCGCAGTCCGAGGAACGCGGTGTCGGTCCGAGCCGCGAGCGCCTCGAAGCCGGCCTCGGCGTCCTCGATGCGGCCGTCGAGGCGATCGGCTTCGGCCGCGATCAGCAATGTCTGCGGCGTCACGCCGAGCAGGCGTCGCGCGCGCGTGGCCTCCCGGCGCGCGTCGCCCGTCTCGCCGGCCGCGAGAGCCAGCAGGGCGGCGGTCAGCGCCCGGTCTCCGGCGCGGCGCCGCCGCCGCTCGGAACGGACGCCGAAGCGGCCCGGCAGACCGAGGATCGTCGCGATCGCACGGAGCACGACGTAGACGATGGCGAAGCAGGCGAGGAGCAACGCGAGCGCGATGCTCGCTGGGGCGTCGAAATGGAGCGTGCCGACGTCGCCACCGACGGAACCGGGGATGGCGGCGATGCCGAAGGCGACCAGGATGACGAGCGCGGACGCCAGCAGGAAGACTAAGACGGACCGCATTATTGATGCGCCATCATCGTTGCGAGGGCGGCACGCGCGTCGACCAGCGAGGCGGCCTTGCTGCGCCACGGGTCCATGGTGTCCGCCGCCGGGCCGGACAGGGCGCCCAGCGTCGCGACCGCGCCGTCGAGATCCCCCGCGGCAAGACGTTCCCGGGCGGCGGCCACGATGCCGGCGGCCGGATCGCCCACGAGAACACGGCTGCCGTCCCGGACGGTGACGGCCGATTGCGCGCGGATCCAGATCCGTTTGAGGAAGCCCTGGCCGTCGGTATCCGGCTCGCTCGCCTTCAGGGTGGCCTCGGCGGCTTCGGGAAAGGCCAGGATCAGGGACGCCTCGGTCGGCGGGGCCGCGTCGCTGAAGCGCGCGAGCGCAGGGGGCGCATTGGGGACCGGACCGGTCGGCCGGCCGATGCTGAGCGCCACGGACGCCGCCTGCAGGCGCGCGAGACGCTCGGCGCTGCTGGCGAGCGAGGCGACCTGCCGGCCCGCCGCACCTTCCTTGTCGAGCCGCGTCGCCAGGGCCTCGAGGCTGTTCGACAAGGCCACGAGCTTGGCGGCCTGCGTGTCGAGAGCAGCCTGGTCGGCCTGACCGGCCTTTTGTGCGGCGGCGGCGAGTGCGGCGGCCTGCCCGGTCTCGCTTCGAGCCTGGTCGAGCGCCGATTTCAACTCATCGATCCGCGACTGGAGCGGACCGGGGTCGAACGGCGGCGAAGGGGGCGGTGGCGCGGGCCGACGCTGGAGCTCGGCGATGGCGGCGTTCACGACGTCGAGCTTGCCGCCGAGGGACGACGCGGAGTCGGCGGCCTGGCTGGCGCGCGAGGATGCGGCTCCGGCCGCAGCATCCAGGTTGGTCAGACGTCCGGCGAGCGTGGGCGGCAACGCGGGATGGGTCCAGACGACGGCCAAGGCCACCGCCTCGGCCAGTGCCGCGACCAGCGCAATCCAGGCGACGAGCGACGTCGTGCTTGGCGTCTCGACCCGCGGCGGAGCGGGCGGTGCTTCAGGCGGACGGGTCTCGTGTTCGATCGCCAGCACGTTCGGCTCGTCGGGATGGTCGCTCATAGCAGTGCCAGGACGTCCTCTGCGGTCGGGCGCAGTGCGACACGAACGCTTTGCCAGGGCAAGGCCGCGACCGGCCCCGCGGCGGCATCGCTGATCGCGAGCGCGTCGATGCGGTGGAGACATCGGTGGAGCGGCGGCGGAAGCAGGCGGGCGAAGATGACGGCCGCCGACGCGGACATGAACAGCACGGCGGCGAGCATGCCGCCCTCGATGGACGCGACCGCCGTCTGCGGCAACGCCGGCACCGGGCGCTGCGCGTAGACCACGCGGCGGATCACCCGGAAGCCGGACCCGCGCAAATCGGCGGCGAGCCTGATAGCCTGCCCTTCGCCGCAGACGAGGAGGAGCGGGCCCGCCTTCGGCTGGAGCCGGCTTCGGCAGAGCGCCACCAGGGAAGCGGCATCGCCGCCGGCGCTCCGGACGGAGCGGCCGCCTAGCGCGCGGGCGCGCGCGGCGGTGGCATCACCGACGGCGAGGATCTGCGGGACGAAGGCCGCATCGAGGGCCGCGAGCGCATGGGCGCTGGTGACGAGGGCAGCCTGGGGACGATCGATCGCGACGCGCGACAGCGGGCGCCTGTCGATGGCGAACAGGCTCGCGCGGATGGGCTCGAACCCTCGCGCCGTCAGGTGGGCGCAGGTCTCCGAGAGGCCCGGCTCGGGACGGGTCACGAGGACGCCCGACAGTTGCGATCCGTTGCGCGCGGGGAACTCAGGCAAGCACGTCGGCTGGGCTGTCGGCCCTCAGGCTGGCACCGAGCTCGACACCCATGGCGTAGGCGTCGCCGGGCAGTCCGGTGATGCTGCGCTTGAGCACGAAGCTGCCGTCGGCACGGGCGACGAGGCCGGTCAGATGCATTCTCGGCGTGCCGTCCGGCCCCGGCGGCAGCAGGCGGGCATGGCCGCCGATCGGTGTCCGGCACGAGCCGTCGAGGCTGGCGAGCAGGGCCCGCTCGGCGGTCGAGACGGCGCGCGCCTCGTGGTCCTCGATCGCGCTGAGAAGCTCGCGCAATTCGGTCTCCTCCTCGCGCACGGTGACGCCGACGATGCCCTGGCAGGCGGCCGGCACCATGGTCTCCGGATCCAGCACGAGCGAAGCGTGGTCCTCGAGCCCGAGCCGTTTGAGACCGGCCAACGCGAGAAGGCTCGCCGCGCACTCGCCGCGCGCGACCTTGGCGAGCCTGGTCTGGACGTTGCCCCGGATCACGGTGACGTCGAGGTCGGGCCGCGCGTGCAGCAACTGCGCCTGGCGCCGGACGGATGCGGTGCCGATCCGGGCGGCGCCGCGCAGGCAGGCATAGGGCTCGGCCGGGTCGGGATTGCCGCAGCCGGGGCCGAGGATGATGGCGTCACGGCAATCCTCGCGGCGAAGGGTGGCGGCCAGGACGATGCCGTCGGGCATCGAGGTTTCGAGATCCTTCAGACTGTGGACGGCGAAATCGATCCTGCCGTCGAGCAGGGCCTCGTGGATTTCCTTGGCGAACAGACCCTTGCCGCCGATGTCGGCGAGCGGGCGATCCTGGACGCGGTCGCCGGTGGTCGACATCGCGTGCTCGTCGAAGGCGCCCATGTCGCGCAGCACGGGACAGAACCGGCTGATCTGGGTGAGGAAGGCGCGGGTCTGGGCGAGAGCCAGCGGCGATTGCCGGGTGCCCACGCGCAACGGGAGCATGCGCCGGCGCCTGGGCACCTGCATCGAGCCCAGAGCCTTGAGGATCTCCGGGGAGGGAGGTGCGATCGCCATCAGGCTGTCCTATTACCCGCGCGTGGCGATGTGAAGATGGGGGCGCCGCCGGATGCTCGAGCGCGCGATCCTGGGACTCGAATCCTCATGCGACGAAAGTGCCGCGGCCGTGCTGTCGGCCGACGGAGCCGTGCTGGCCGAGCGCGTGGCGAGCCAGTCAGCCCATGCGCCATTCGGTGGCGTGGTGCCGGAGATCGCGGCACGCGCGCATCTGGCGACACTGCCCGGGCTGGCGCGCGCGGTGCTCGACGAGGCCGGCCTCGGCGTGCGCGACCTGGGCGCGGTGGCGGCGACGGCGGGGCCCGGCCTGATCGGCGGCTTGATCGTGGGATCGTGCTTCGGGAAGGGTCTAGCGATGGGAACCGGCACACGGTTCGTGGCGGTCAATCACCTCGAGGCGCATGCGCTGACGGCACGGTTGCCGGCGGTCTCGCCGTCGGGATGCGCGTTCCCGTATCTCCTGTTGCTGGTGTCGGGCGGCCACTGCCAGTGCCTCATGGTGGACGGCGTCGGGCGATACCGCAAGCTGGGCGGCACGATCGACGACGCGGTCGGCGAGGCCTTCGACAAGGTGGCGAAGATGCTCGGCCTGGGCTGGCCGGGCGGTCCGCACTTGGAGCGACTGGCGGCGGCAGGCGACGCGCGCGCCGTGATGCTGCCGCGGCCGATGCTCGGGCGCCCTGGCTGCGATTTCTCGTTCAGCGGGCTCAAGACCGCCGTGCGCCAGGTGGTGGCGCGCGAGGCCGCGCCGCTCGACGGCGGCCGCGCGGCGGACATCGCGGCCTCGTTCCAGGCATCGGTCGCGGACGTGATGGCCGATCGCGTCGGCCACGCGCTCGCGATGTGCGACGTCGACACGCTCGTGGTGGCCGGCGGGGTTGCGGCGAACGAGCGGATCAGGGCGCGGCTGGGGGATGTGGCGCGGGAGCGCGGCGTGCGGCTGGTGGCGCCGCCCCTGCGGCTGTGTGGCGACAACGCGGTCATGGTGGCATGGGCGGGGATCGAGCGGCTGCGGGCGGGCCGCGCCCGCGACGAACTCGGTGTGCCGGCGCGGCCTCGCTGGCCGCTCGACGACGCTTCGAAGGATGCGGGTTGAACTACCGGCACGCCTTTCACGCCGGCAACTTCGCCGACTGCGTCAAGCACGCCGTCCTGGTCGCGTGGTTGCGGCTGTTGCGGCGCAAGGAGACGCCGTTCGTGGTGCTCGACACGCATGCCGGGGCGGGGCGGTTTTCGCTCGCTTCCGGCGCGGCGGAGCGGACCGGCGAATGGCGCGGCGGGATCGGGCGGCTGCTCGAGGGCGAGGCGCCCGGGGCGCTGGCGGATTATGTCGGGCTCGTGCGGGAGGCGGGTCTTTATCCCGGGTCGCCTGCGATCGTGCAGGCGCTGCTCCGGCCTCAGGATGGGCTGATCGCCTGCGAGCTTCATCCCGAGGAATGCGCGCTGCTGCGGACCGCGATGGAAGGGGACGGACGTTGCGCGGTCCACCAGCGCGACGGCTACGCGGCGATCAGCGCGCTGCTGCCGCCGCGGGCCGCGCGGCGCGGGATGGTGCTGATCGATCCGCCGTTCGAGGCGCCGGGCGAGTTCGAACGAATGGCCGGCGCGATCCGTTCGGCCCGCGCGCGGTTTCCGGCAGGCGGGGTGATGGCCTGGTATCCGATCAAGGGCCGGGCGCCGGGGCGGATGTTCCACGCGGCGCTGGCGGGGTTGCGGGACGTCGTGGCGTTCGAGTTCTGCCTGCGCGCGCCGCTTGCCCCGGACCGGCTGAATGGCTGCGGGCTGGTGGCGGTGGGAGGGCCGTTCGGGCTCGAGGACGCGGCCGCCGGCGTGCTCGCGGCCCTGCTCGACCGGCTCGGCACCGGAGAGGAGGGCCAGGAGGTCCGGGTGGTCCGGCTGTCGGAGGAATGATGCTCAAGGGCTTCTTCACCGTCGGCGCCTGGACGATGGCGAGCCGGGTGCTCGGGCTGGTGCGCGACCAGATCCTGGCCGCGACCATGGGCACGGGCATGGTGGCGGACGCGTTCTATGTCGCGTTCCGGCTGCCGAACCTGTTCAGGCGGCTGTTCGGCGAGGGCGCGTTCAATGCCGCCTTCGTGCCGCTGTTCACCGGCCTGCTGGCGACCGAGGGCGCCGGGGTGGCGCGGTCGTTCGCCGAGGAGGCGATGGCGGTCCTGGCGTTCTGGCTGCTCGCGCTCACGGTGATTGGCGAGATCTTCATGCCGGCGGTGCTGCATGTGATCGCGCCGGGGTTCGCGGCCGACCCGCACAAGTTCGCGCTGGCCGTCACGCTCAGCCGGATCACGTTCCCCTACATGCTGCTGATCTGCGTGGCGGCCCTGGTGTCGGGCGTGCTGAACGGACTGGACCGGTTCGGGATCGCGTCCGCCGCCTACGTGATGTTCAACGTCGTCGGCATCGCCTCGATCCTGCTGCTGAGCCCGTATGTGCCGACGGTGGGGCATGCGGCGGCCTGGGGGATCACCGCGTCCGGGGTGGCGCAGCTCGGGATGCTGCTTTGGGGGGCCCGACGCGCCGGCATGGGGCTGCGGCTGCCGCGGCCGCGGCTGACGCCGCGGATGCGGCTGCTGATGCGGCGGATGGCGCCGGGGCTGGTGGGCAGCGGGATCGTGCAGCTCAACCTGGCGGTCGACACGGTGATCAGCACGCTGCTGCCGGCGGGATCGGTCGCCCTGCTGTATCTGGCGGACCGTGTGAACCAGCTCCCGCTCGGCGTGCTCGGCAACGCGGCCAGCACCAGCCTGCTGCCGGCGCTGACGCGCGAGTCCAAGCTCGATCCCGGGCGTGCGCTCGACATGCACAATCGTGCGCTCGGCGGAACGCTGCTGCTGACGCTGCCGGCGGCGGCGGCACTGGCCGTACTGTCGCGGCCGATCATGGAGGTGCTGTTCGGGCGCGGCGCGTTCACCGCGCACGATGCGGCGCTGTCGGCGCAGTCGCTGGCCTGCTACGCGCTTGGCTTGCCGGCGTTCGTGATGGTCAAGCTGCTGGGGCCAGGCTTCTACGCGCGCGGCGACACATCGACGCCGGTCAGGCTCGGCGTGGTGACGCTGGTGGTGAATTTCGGGCTGAACCTCGCGCTGATGCGGCCGCTCGCGCATATGGGACCGCCGCTCGCGACGAGCCTCGCCTCGATCCTGAACACCGTCCTGCTCGGCACCTTCCTGGTGCGGCGGGGATGGTTGACGCCGGACCGGGCGCTGGCGGGCAGGATCGCGCGGATCCTGGCCGCGACGGCGGTGATGGCGACGGTTCTCGAAGCCCTGCTGGCGGCGTTGCCGACGGCCCTGGTCCACGGCCACGGGGCGAAGGCGGCGATCGGGCTCGCTTGCCTGATCGGCACGGGGCTGGCGACCTTCGGCGTGGCGGGGCAGGCGACCGGCCTGTTGCGGATCGGCGGCGTTCTGCAGCGTCTTTCGCGGCGTCCGCGACCGGGACGGCCGGCCGCCCTGTGAGGTCGCCGGCACAACGATGTTGCGGGCACCATCGGGTTGGGCGCCTTGTTGCTCGAAATGGCCGCGAGGCCGAAGGGAGGCGTCGTGCGGGCCGAGGCGCATGTGGCGTTCGACTATATCGTGGTGGGCGGCGGTGCTGCCGGGTGCGCGGCCGCGGTCCGGATCGCGCAGGCGAACCCTCGCCTGACGGTCGCCCTGGTGGAGGCGGGTGCGGCGAAAAGCGGATTGCTTTCGGACATTCCGCTCGGGATCGCGGCCCTGGTCGCGTTCAAGAGCCGCCGGAACTATGCCTACCGGACGGTGCCGCAGCGCATGATCGGCGGCAGACGCGGATATCAGCCGCGCGGAAGGGGCCTGGGCGGTTCGAGCCTGATCAACGCGATGATCTATGTCCGCGGGCAGAAGCAGGATTACGAGGACTGGGCAGCGGCCGGCGCGCATGGCTGGTCGTGGGAGGACGTGCTGCCCGCCTTCATCCGGGCGGAGAACAACGAGCGTGGCGCGGACCCTTGGCACGGGCAAGGCGGTCCGCTGAACGTGGCCGACCTGCGCAGCCCGAGCCAGGCGGCGCGTGCGTTCCTGGCCGCCTGCGTCGAGCGGGGCCATGCGCCGAACCGGGACTTCAACGGATCGGTGCAGGAGGGTGTCGGCTTCTACCAGGTGATGCAGAAGGACGGTTGGCGCTTCAACGCGGCGAAGGCCTATGTCGACGGGATCCGGCCGGGGAACCTGTCGTTGCGGACGGAGGCGGCGGCGCGGCGGGTGCTGACGGAGAACGGACGCGCGACCGGTGTTGCGCTGGCGGACGGGTCGGTGATCGGCGTGCGGGGCGAGATCGTGCTGTCGGCGGGCGCGTTCGGGACGCCGCAATTGCTGATGCTGTCCGGGATCGGGCCGGCGGCGCATTTGCGCGCGCTCGGGATCGACGTCGTGCGCGACATGCCTGGGGTGGGCGGGAACCTTCAGGACCATCTCGATTTCACGATCTGCCGGAAGGTGGATGATCCCGAATTGCTGGGCGTGGTGCCGTCGATGGTGCCGCAGACGCTGAGGGCGTGGCGATCGTTCAAGCGGGACGGCGCCGGTCTGCTGTCGAGCAATGTGGCCGAGGCGGGCGGCTTCCTGTGCACGCCGGCATCGCCTGGCCGGCCCGACGTGCAACTGCATTTCTGCATCGGGATCGTGGACGACCATAACCGCAAGCTGCATGCGGGGCGCGGGATGTCGCTGCATGTGTGCAAGCTTCGGCCGAAAAGTCGCGGCACGGTGAGGTTGCGGTCGGGAGACGGCCGGGCGGCGCCGCTGATCGATCCCAATTATCTCGACGATGCGGACGATCTGGAGACGCTGGTCGCGGGCGCGCGGATGGCGCAGGACGTCCTCGCCGCGCCTTCGTTCTCGCGCTATGCGGGCAAGGCACTGCATGACGCCGAGACCCGTGACGACGCTTCGTTGCGCGCGGCGATCAAGGCGCACGCGGATACGATCTATCATCCGGTCGGCACATGCCGGATGGGCAGCGACGAGGCCGCACCCGTCGACCCGATGCTGCGCGTGCGCGGGATGATGGGACTGCGGGTGGCGGATGCCTCGGTGATGCCGACGATCGTGTCGGGCAACACCCAGGCGCCGAGCGTGATGATCGGAGAACGCGTGGCGGAATTCATCGGGAGGGCATGATGGACGGCGTGTTCGGAACCGAGACGCGTGATCTCGCGGAACTGCTCGAATTGCAGCGGGCGGATTTCGGCTTGTCCGGGCCGCCGGGCGCGGCCGCGCGGATCGAGGCGCTGACGCGGCTCGAGCGGATCGTGGTGCGGCAGCGCCAGGAGATCGGCCGCGCGATCTCGGCCGATTTCGGGCACCGGTCGGCCACCGAGACCGAGCTGCTGGAGGTCGTGCCGGCCCTGAATGCGATCCGGCACGCACGGCGTCACGTGGCGCGCTGGATGCGCCCCGAGCGGCGGCGGGTGGCGGCATCGTTCCGGCCGGCGAAAGCGAGCGTGCGCCATCAGCCGCTGGGGGTGGTCGGGATCGTGGCACCGTGGAACTACCCGTTGCTGCTCTGCCTGGGCCCGCTGGTGGACGCGATCGCCGCCGGCAACCGCGTGATGATCAAGCCGTCGGAGTTCACGCCCGGCTTCTCGGCCTGGCTTTCGCAGGCGCTGGGCGATGCCTTCGGCCAGACCCATGTGGCCGTCGTGCAGGGCGGCCCGGACGTGGCGGCGGCGTTCTGCCAGCTGGCCTTCGACCATCTGCTGTTCACGGGCTCGACATCGACCGGACGCAAGGTCGCGATGGCGGCGGCGGCGAACCTGGTTCCGGTCACGCTCGAGCTGGGCGGGAAGTCGCCGGCGATCGTCTGTCCCGACGCCGATCTCGGGCGCGCCGCGAGGAGCATCGCGGTCGGGAAGTTCGTCAATGCCGGGCAGACCTGCATCGCGCCCGACTATGTGCTGGTCGACGAGGCGCGCGCCGACGGGCTGGTGGACGCCCTGGTCAGGCAGGTTCTCAAATCCTACCCGAGAATCGCCGGAAACGGCGACTACACCGCCATCATCAGCGAGCGTCATCGGGCCCGGCTGTCGGCCGCGATCGATCAGGCGGAGACCGGCGGCGCGCGCGTGATCAGGATCCATCCGGATGGCGAGCCCGGCAGGATCGGGCCGGTCGTGGTGCTCGACGCCGCGCCCGACGGCGTGCTGATGAGCGAGGAGATCTTCGGGCCGGTGCTGCCGATCGTGACCTACCGTGATCTCGATGACGCGGTGGCGCAGGTGAACGGGCGGGCGCGGCCGCTCGCGCTGTACTGCTTCACCAAGGACGAGGGTTCGCTCGAGCGCGTGCTGTCGCGGACGGTCTCGGGCGGCGTGACCGTCAACGGGACGCTGATGCATATCGCGCAGGACGACCTGCCGTTCGGCGGGGTCGGTCCGAGCGGGATCGGCGCCTATCACGGCCATGACGGCTTCAAGCGGATGAGCCACGCGCGGGCGGTGCACGAGATCGGGTTCTTCAACGGGTTCGAGCTGTTCGCGCCACCGTTCGGACGGCTGGCACGCGGCGGGATCAGGGCGTTGATCGGGCGAGCGAAATAGGCGGCAGGATGGCGATGGCGCATTACGGGGACTACCAGAACGAGATCTACATGGCGGGCCTGCGCGGGACGGTGCCCGAATGGCCGGTCGACTTCGCGGGCCTCGCGGCGCGTGCCGCGTCGGCGATGTCGCCGTCGTTGCTTTCGTATGTCGCCGGTGGCTGTGGTGACGAGGCGACCCAGGACCGCAACGCGGAGGCGTTCGGGCACTGGGGCCTGGTGCCACGCATGCTGGTCGATTGCTCGGCGCGCGACCTGTCGGTCGAGCTGTTCGGGCTGACCCTTCCGTCGCCCGTCTTCCTGTGTCCGATCGGCGTGATCGGCCTGTGCGCGCAGGACGGGCATGGCGATCTGGCCACCGCGCGCGCGGCCGCGCTGACGGGCGTGCCGATGGTGGCATCCACGTTGTCGAACGATCCGCTGGAGGACGTGGCGGCGTCGCTGGAGGGCGGGACGGGTTTCTTCCAGCTCTACACGCCGCGCAATAAGGAACTGGCCGAGAGCCTGGTGCATCGCGCCGAGGCGGCGGGCTTCAAGGCGCTCGTGGTGACGCTCGACACCTGGGTGACGGGATGGCGGCCGCGCGACCTGAACGATGCGAATTTTCCGCAATTGCGCGGGCACGCGCTGGCGAACTATTTCTCCGATCCGCATTTTCGCGCGATGCTCGAGCGTCCGCCGGAGGACGATGTTGCCGCGGCCGTGGGGCTGTGGGCGCGCACGTTCGGCATGCCGCTCGGCTGGGCCGACCTGCCGTGGCTCCGTTCGCTCACGACGCTGCCGCTGGTCCTGAAAGGGATTTGCCATCCGGACGACGCGCGGCGTGCGATCGATGGCGGTGCGGACGCGATCTACTGCTCCAACCATGGCGGCCGGCAGGCCAATGGCGGGATCGCCGCGATCGACATGCTGCCGGCGGTGGTCGACGCCTCCGGCGACGTGCCGGTGCTGTTCGATTCGGGCGTGCGGTCCGGCAGCGACATCGTCAAGGCGTTGGCGCTCGGCGCGCGTGCCGTGGGCGTCGGCCGGCCGTATGCGTATGGCCTTGCGCTGGGCGGCGCGAGGGGGATCGTCCACGTGCTGCGCTCGCTGCTGGCGGAGGCGGATCTGCTGATGGCGGTCGACGGCTATCCGACGATCGGCGATCTTCGCCGGGAGGGCCTGCGGCGTCTGTAACCGCGGGCCGAGACGGATGACCATCGCGCGACCGCATCTCAAGACGATCGAGCAGCGCCTGCTGTGGCTCGCGTGCTGGACGATCCACAATGCGAACCATCTGCGGCCGAAGACCGAGGGCGACGTGAAGGTCGGCGGCCACCAGGCCTCGTGCGCGTCGATGGTCTCGATCATGACGGCGCTCTATTTCCATGCGCTGCGGCCGGAGGACCGGGTGGCGGTCAAGCCGCACGCGGCGCCTGTCTTTCACGCGATGCAGTATCTGATGGGCCGGCAGAGCCGCGAGCATCTCGCCAATTTTCGCGGCTTCGGCGGCGCGCAGTCCTATCCCAGCCGCACGAAGGACGGCGACGAGGTCGATTTCTCGACCGGATCGGTGGGGCTCGGCGTCGCGATGACCGCCTTCGCGTCGATCGTGCAGGATTATCTCGCCTCGAGGCCATGGACCGCCAAGCGGCCGCTCGGCCGGATGATCGCGCTCGTCGGCGACGCCGAACTCGACGAGGGCAATATCTATGAGTGTCTTCAGGAAGGCTGGAAGCACGATTTGCGCAACACCTGGTGGATCGTCGACTACAACCGGCAAAGCCTCGACGGCGTGGTGCGCGAAGGGTTGTGGCAGCGGATCGAGGCGATCTTCGCCGCATTCGGCTGGGATGTAGTCCGGCTCAAATACGGGGTGCTGCAGCGCGCGGCCTTCGAGGAGCCGGGCGGTGCGTCGTTGCGGGACTGGATCGACAACTGCCCCAACCAGCTCTACTCGGCGCTCACCTACCAGGGCGGTGCGGCCTGGCGGCGGCGGCTGATGGACGCGATCGGCGACCAGGGACCGGTGGCCGCCCTGCTCGACCGCCGCAGCGACGACGCGCTCGCCGAGCTGATGAGCAATCTTGGCGGACAGTGCGTCCAGACGCTGGCGCAGGCCTTCGATGCGGTCGACCACGACCGGCCGGTCGTGTTTCTCGCCTACACCATCAAGGGCTGGAAGACGCCGCTCGCCGGGCACAAGGACAATCATGCCGGCCTGATGACGCCGGCGCAGATGGACGAGTTCCAGGCGCGGATGGGTGTGGCACCCGGCCAGGAATGGGACCCGTTCGCGACCGTGGACGAGCCGGGGGAACTGCGCGCTTTTCTCGATACGGTCGCGTTCTTCGCGGGCGGAGCACGACGCACCCGGGCGGACCTGATCGAGGGATCGGGACCGGTCCTGCTCGACGACCCTCTGCTGTCGACCCAGGCGGGCTTCGGCAAGATCCTCGACCGGATCGGCCGGTCCGGCGCTCCGCTCGCGGACCGGATCATGACGATGTCGCCCGACGTGACGGTCTCGACCAGCCTCGGCGCGTGGGTCAACCGGCGCGGCCTGTTCGCGCGCGCGCCGCGCGCCGACGTGTTCCGCGACGAGCGGATCGCGTCGACCCAGCGCTGGCATTTCAGCGAGACCGGGCAGCATGTCGAGCTCGGGATCGCCGAGATGAACCTGTTCCTGCTGCTGGGCGCGGCAGGGCTGTCGCATTCGACGTTCGGCGAGCGGCTGCTGCCGGTCGGCACGGTCTACGACATCTTCGTCGCGCGCGGTCTCGATGCGCTGAACTACGCCTGCTACCAGGATGCGCGGTTCCTGTTCGCGGGCACGCCCTCGGGTGTCACGCTGGCCCCGGAAGGCGGCGCGCACCAGTCGATCGGCTCGCCGCTGATCGGCATGGCGCAGGACGGGCTGGTCTCGTTCGAGCCGGCGTTCCTCGACGAGTTGTCGATCATCATCGATTGGGCGTTCATCCACATGCAGCGCGCGGGCACCGGTCCGGCCGAGGGCGGCTCGGTCTATCTGTGGTTGAGCACCCGGCCCCTGGAGCAGCCGTCACGGAAGATCGGCGAGGCGCTCGCGGACGACATCGCCGAGGGAGCCTATTGGTGGCGCCAACCCGGCCCGAATGCCGAGCTCGTGCTCGCCTACCAGGGTTGCGTGGCCCCGGAGGTCCTGCAGGCGGCGGGGCTGCTCGGCGAGCGGCATCGCGACATCGGCGTGCTGGCCGTCACCTCGGCCGACCGGCTGATGTCGGGCTGGACCGCGCGGAACGGCGCGGCGAGCCATGTCGAGCGGCTGATGTCGCGGCTGCCCCGGCATTGCACGCTCATCACCGTGATCGACGGGCATCCGGCGACGCTGGGCTGGCTCGGTTCGGTGTGCGGACACCGGACGGTGGCACTCGGGGTGACGTCGTTCGGCGAGACGGGATCGATCGGCGATCTGTATGCGCGCTGCGGGATCGACACGGCGTCGATCGTGCGCGCGGCGGAGCGGCATCTGGGCGCGAGGCTGAAGGCGGGCTGACCGGGCGTCAACGGGTCCCGATGAAGGACGCGATGTGCTGGTTGAGGAAAGCCTCGTCGGCCGGACTGGCGCCCGCCCCGGCGGGATGTCCCCAGAGCGAGGGGATGGGCAGGAAGGTGCAGTGGGCGATGAAGCGGGCCTCGTATTGGGCATCCTCGACCGGGAAATAGAGATCGGTCGCGGACGGCATGTAGAGGACCGGCACCTTGATCGAGCGGAGGGCGGCCTCGACGTCGCCCTTGAACGGGGGCGTGCCGCCGACGTCGTGATGCTCCCAGGCGCGCATCTGCAGGATCAGGTCGTTGGCGTCCTTGCCTTCGAAGAATTCCTTCGTGTAGCGGTCGACCGCCTGGCGGAAGGTCGTGCCGGGCGGGTTGTCGGTGCGCCATAGTTCGCGCCGCCACCATTCCTGGGAATAAAGCCAGCCGAGCCAGACGATCGAGGTCGCCTCGATCCCCCGCGCGGGCTCGGATTTGTAGTGGCCGCCGTCGAAGGCCGGATCGGCGGTGAGTGCGGCGATCTGGCCCTCGAGCCGGACGATGCCGTGGCCGTAGGTCTTGGCGGTGCCCGAGGTCGCGACGATCCGGTCCATGAAGTCCGGATAGAGAACCGCCCATTGGAAGGCCTGCTGCGCGCCCATCGAGAAGCCGATGACGGCGCGCAGATGGGCGATGCGCAGATCATCGACGAGGAGCTGGTGCACGGCGCGCACATTGTCGCGGATGGTGATCGGCGGGAAATCCGGCCCGTGCAACGGTGCGGGCGTGTTGCTGGGCGACGACGAGCGGCCGTTGCCGAACATCTCGCTGGTGATGAGGAAGGAACGGGCCGGGTCGAGCGCGCGGCCCGGCCCGATCAGCCATTCGTAGCCGTGCAGGTCGGCCATGTAGTGCGACGGCAGCAGGATCGCGTTGTCCCTCGCCGGATCGAGCGTGCCGTAGGTGCCGAACACGATGCGCGCCTCGGGCAGGACCGCGCCGCGTTCGGTCGCGAAGTTGCGGATGATGAATTCGTGCTGGACCGGCTCGGCGGGCTTGGGCGCCGGTTGTGCGGAGGCGCTTGCGGTCGTGAGCAGGGACATCGCGATCCATCCGAGGCGGGGCATTCGGCTGTCTACCATCCCGCCCGCGATGGCGATCGGAGAATGGCCCTGTCCGCAGGATTTTCCCAGCGCTCGGACGGGCGGCACTTGAAATTCGGTGTCTTCGTCTGCCGCGCAAGATATTGAAAGTAAAGGTTTTGCCATGACAGCGCGGGCACGTGTGCGTCCGGCTGTTTTTGGGTGGAGCATGGCCGCGTCGCTGGTCAGCGCGGCTTGTGACGGGCGGGTGTAGACCATGTGGCCGCCCTTGCAGACGGCGAGGTGCATGCGGTCGCGTCCGACGGGGAGGTGCTCGACGAGCCATCCTTACCCAGCACCCCCGCGGCGACCACCGCTGCGGATAGGGTGCCCGCCTGCGACCGACTCGTTAGTTTAGCAGTCGCTCCGGCGGACTACTTCCCCACCGCTCCTAGGAGCTTGTCCTGGTAACGGCTTTGGTAAGGTTTGATTGGCGCTGTGGGTGTGAGGGCGGATTGGTGCTGGTGCTCATGCGGTGAGCTTTGCGAGGTTGTGGGCTATGCAGATCAGTGCCCATTCTGCTCGGACCTTGTCGATGCCGCGGAGAAGGAACTGGCGGAAGTTTCTGGCTTGTTTGATCTGTCCGAAGACGGGTTCGACGACGTATTTCCGCATTCGGTATCGACTTCGATGTCCGCCTTGCCGGATCCTGGCGCGCATGGCCTGAACCAGCGGACCGCCCTTCTTGCCGTACCCCGGCTTGCTGGCGCGGCCGGTCGCGACGTAGCCGCGCACCGTGCGTTCGACGAGGCCGGCCAGGTTGGCCTCTGAACAGAAGCCATTGTCGGCGGATGCCTCGTCGGGCATGGCGCCGGTGTTGTCCTGCACGGCATCGATCAGCGGCAACAAGGCGTCCTGGTCGGAGCCGTTGTTGGTCAGGCAGTGCGCCACGATGATCTGCGCGTCGGCATCGACCGCGGCCTGTGCATTGTAGGCCTGAACGAAGCCATCGCGACCCTTCATGATCCGGCTGTCGGGATCGGTGAAGTTGCGCTGGGCGCTGGGTTTCGGCTGTCCTGGCGGGTGCGCGGGAGGTCTGCCTGGGCGTGGCTTGGGGGCCTCATCGGCGTCGCGCCGAGGCGGCGGTCTGGCCGCCTCCGCCAGTCGGGCCTCGGCTTCAAGCGCGGCCTTGGCGGCGCGGATGCGCGCGAGCCGAGCCTGCTTGTCGCGCATCCAGTCGGGCGGCTCGTCGCCGCGCCGGGTGCTGCCATGCTCGGCATCCTCGGCCGCATCCTCGGCTTGCGCGCGGTCCAGCCACTCGGCCACTTCGCGGACGAGTTCAGCCTCGGCCTCGACCATCCGGGCGTAGCTCATCGCCTTGTGCTTGGACGCGTTGGCTTTGATCTTCGTGCCGTCGACGGCGACATGACCGAGGCCGGCCAGACCAGCCTTGCGACAGACAGCCAGCACCTGCACGAACAGGTCCGCCAGGGCATCGAGGTGACGCCGCCGGAACTCGCTGATCGTGCGGAAATCCGGCCGGTTCAATGCGGTGACCGCCTGGAAGTCCAGCCGCTCCTCGCAGCCACGCGCGATCCGCCGCGAAGAATAGACGCCGCTGCGATAAGCGTAGAGCAACAGCGCCACCATCATCGCCGGATGATAGGGCGGATAGCCCTTCAGCTCAGTGTAGGCGGCCATGATCGCGGAGAGATCAAGCTCCTCGCTCACCAAGTCGCGGATCAGGTGGGCCGGATGGCCAGCCGGGACGAAGTCGGCAACCGACGGCGGCAGAAGCCAAACCTCGTCCGTCTTCCAGGGGCGAAACACTTTGCTCATCCACCAAGAGAATCACCAAGCCAACGTCGCGTCGAGCTCATTCAACCGTTACCAGGACAAGCTCCTAGACCACTACCTGGGACACGACCGCTCCGACGGTCCAGGCCGCCATAACCGCGCTCCCACGCCAGGGCGGCCAATTCAACGCTCAGGCACTCGTCGATCAGAAAACGGGCACGGCTCAAGCCGCCGGCACCGCCGGACGCGGCACGGTGCCCGACGCAACGACGCGCGCCCCGGCCGGAAGGCGCTCCGCCAACGAGCGGCGCGGCTTGCCGCGAGGACGTTCCACGCTGGCATAGAGCGCCGCCAGCTCCACCTGCTCGGCTGTGAGCCCGGGATAGCTGCCCAGGATATCGGTTAAGGGCAGCCCGGCTGCGACGGCCGTTGCGACGTCACGGACAGGAATGCGTGTGCCGCGCACGACCGGCTCGCTACCGCCAAGCACATCGGGATCGAGCACAGCCATCGCGCGCGCCTGGTCCAGCAGCCGCGCCCGCGCATCCGTCTCGGCAATAAAGGGGCGGAGGTCGGCGCTGATCCCTTCGCCCATCGGCAATGGGGAGCTGCGGCGACTAAGGGCAGCGACCCGGCGAAGCGCCCCTGTCCGCCCTCCGGCGGCAACCAGCCGGATCACCGCCCGGCGCGCATCCGCTTGGAGGATGCCGGCCGTCCGGAAGTAGAAGGCGAGCAACGGCACCGCGCCACGAGCAACCTGCCGGCTTGCTCCGATCCCGCCTAGCAGCGCGTCGGGCAGCAGGTGTTCATCGAAGGCGCGATGGACATCACGGACCTCGACCATGGCGAGCGCCGCAGCCTCGTTGGCGCTGACCATCTTTGAAGCGACAGGCATGAGAGTAATCCTTCCGATACTGCGGAAGATTATATAAGGTATTACGCTGACGCAAGTTTTTCCAGGCGTGCTTGGCTCGCTAGCGCGCAGGACCCTCGCGCTTGAGCATGCTGCGAGGATAGGACAGTGCGCCTGCGCATGCGGAGATGAGAGCCACGATCAGGACCACGATGAACGCGGTTGGACGCGTGTCTCTCGACAAGGCGGCGCCGAGGCAGATGGCTGCCACAATCGGTCCGACGAACAGCGCGGGGACGAGGGTGCGCGCGGCTCGCGGCTGAAAAAAGCCGAGGCTCGATCCCCACCAGGCATAGGGGATGAGGATAGCCCAATAGATCGGGTTGCTCCTGTCGCTGATCTGCGGACCACCGGGCATGAGAAGGGCGATCAGTCCGAGGCAAGCGGCTCCGCAGGCCACCAGGGCGCCCCCGACGGCAATGGCCGTCGGTGTGTCCCTCGAAAGGCGCTGCCAGTACGCGCGGTCCTGGTGCGCTCGGCTCATGGTCCCTGGCCCAGCTCGCTCGCCTCCGACGTGATCCAGACGACAACGGAGTGCAGCAGGCCCGTCGTGCCGCTCCCGACCATGCCAATCACGCCCGCTGTTGCGTCCAGGAGCCGTTGCCGCAGGAGCCTGTTGATCGTGACGCCCGGAGCGCGTTTGCCACCCTGCAGTTCGAGCGCCGCCGTCAGCCGGCGGCGCACCGGGCGGCTCAGCTTGCCGAGCCCCATTCCCCACCCAACGTGCGTTTCCTCAAGGATGGCATTGGTGCGCTTAATCTCGATAAGCGCGCCGCCCCCGCCGAGCAGACCGACGCCGTCGGCGACGGTCATGGTGAAGACATAGGCGCTGTTGGCATCCAGGTCCTTGTTCAAATCTGTTCGGCCGCGCTCGACATTGGCGACTCGATAGGTCGAAACCAGACACTGCCCGCTGGTCGCCAGAGCGCCGCCATAGACGATGGCCGCCGGGATGCCGGTGAGACCACCGGTCACCGGCGCCAGCGAACCTAGACCGGCGACCCCGACCCAGGCGAGCACGGCCCCTCCGCAGTTGAACCCGAGAGACACCCATTCCATCGCCGGAGAGGTGCCGGACGTGCGGGCCGCCGGTGCCGGAGCAGGAAGCGGGGTCGAGGCGTTACTCTGTTCACGAACCTCGAAAATGACGGTCGCCCCGCTGGTGCCTTGGTCGCGAACTCGGGTCGCGGAACCATGCTGGATCAGGACGACCCCGAGCCCGGCCGTTTCAGGCATGCCGTCGACCACGTTGACGAGGGTCGAAGGAGCCAGGACGTCGGGATTGTCGGCGGGAGCAGGCGAGATCGCGTGGCTCATGATGTCTCCGGCAGGCTCATTGTGTCGGTGTCGATTTCATCGCCGCCCGATGATCGAAACGTCGACAAGGGATGAAGGAAAAGCACTTTCGACGAGATGGAACAGCTACATGTCGCATCCATGTGCGGACGCTTTGCTTCCTCCCTGCCGCCCGACGAGATGCGTCGGGTGTTCGAGACGCTCGGCGAGACGCCAAACCATCCGCCGTCCTGGAACGTGGCGCCGTCGCAGGGCGCACTGGTCGTTCGTCGTCATCCGCAGACGGGCGAACGGCGGCTGGACGTCCTCCGCTGGGGGCTGGTCCCGAGCTTCATCAAGGATCTCAAGGCAGCTCGCAAGCCGATCAATGCTCGATCCGAGACAGCAGCGTCGGCGGACCTGTTCCGGTCGGCCATGACGGCCCGGCGCTGCCTGGTGCCGGTGAACGCGTTCTACGAATGGCGCCATCAGGCGGACGGCAAGCAGCCCTTCGCCTTTGCCCGCCGCGATGGTGAGCCGCTGGCTCTGGCCGCGGTATGGGAAGGTTGGAGGGGTCCGGAAAACGAGATCCTGCGGACGTTTGCCATTCTGACGACGGCGGCGAATGCGACGATGGCGCCGATCCACGATCGCATGCCCGTCATCCTGGAGCCCGCCGACTGGAAGCGGTGGCTGGGCGAGGTTGCGGGAGATGTGGGCTCGCTCCTCGGACCCGCGGCCGACGACCTGCTGCGGAGCTGGCCGGTAAGCCGCCGCGTGAACAGCCCGCGCCACGATGGAGCGGACCTGCTGGAGCCGTCGACCGCTACAGGGCCCGTGACGCGATCCGGCCCGGCGCTTCGACTACCCGGCCCGTGAAGAGCCTTGCGTATTCTCGACCCCGGAGTGGCCGTCGCCGGTTCTTGTCACCGGGTGTTCGTCCTGGCTCTCGACGATCTTGTCTCGACCGGAAGCCTTGGCCTCGTAGAGAGCTGCGTCGGCTCTTCCGATCAACGACGTCCAGTCGTCCCCAGGAGCAGCCCAGGCAAGACCGATCGAGCATGTCAGTGACACGACTGCGTCGACCGCGGGGAACGGACTGTCCCGGACCAGACGGTGGAAGCCGAGAATCCGTTCCGCCCCGCGTCCGTCCGCGTCATCGAGAACCAGGATGAACTCCTCGCCTCCATACCGACCAGCGTAATCGCCATCCCTCATCAAGGCTGAAATACGAACGCCCAAGGCACGGATCAGCTCGTCGCCCACCAGATGGCCGTGGGTGTCGTTGATCCTCTTGAAGTGGTCGATGTCCAACATGGCGATGAGTAGTTCGCCGGTTGCGGCAGAGGAACTTAGACGGTTGGCCAAACGCTTCTCGACTTCTCCTCGATTGAGCAGTCCCGTCATCGCATCGAGGGTAGCCTGGCGGCGCAGCTCGTCCTGTGCGATCCGCATCTCACGTGTACTTTGCTCGACCAGAGCCTCAAGCTTGCGTTGTGTTCTCATCGAAGCCCGGTCCTTGAGCTTGATGATCGCGTATAACGTCCCGGCACCGGCCAGGACGTAGAGGGTCTCGGCCCACCAGGTTCTCCACCAGGGATAGCCGACGTCGACGACGAGGCTGACCGGATCGGAGTCGACATGGCTCAGGACATCGCGAGCAACCACCTGCAGCGTGTGGCGCCCGGGCGGTATCGACGGGTAATGAACCGCACCGGTGGCGGACTCTTCCCAGCCGTCGTCGACGCCTGACAACCGGTACCTGAAGACCACGGACCGCTCCGAGGCGTAGCTGAAGGTTCCGAATTGAAGCGATAGAGGAGCCTCGGTGAAAGGAACCTTCGATCCGGCCAGCCGACTTCGTCCAAGCAAAGCCTCGGAGATCGCGACGCTGATCGGCCGATCGGAAAACAGCCAGGCCGGATCAAGTAAATGCGAAATACCCAAGCCCGTCGTGATCAAGACCGAGCCGTCACTGTCTTCGTAGATACCATTCTGGCTGATATCGTTGAATACCAACCCCGTGCCGTTATCGGCAGAAACCCAACGATGCCCGTTGAAGACGGCAACGCCCAATCCTGTTCCGGCCCAGACCCATCCCCTCCTGTCTGCCATCACGGCGACAACCGTGTTCGTGCGCAGGTCGGATGGCGAAACACTCACCACCTGTGTCACGCGATCGGCGGATATCGTCAGTTCAAACAGTCCGCCCGCACCGCCGATCCAGATGTGGCCGCCGGGCACCGGAGCCATCACGAGGGGCTCGAACTCACCCGATGGCCACTCGCCAGTGACAATGTCGGTTTGACCGCCCAGGTGCCGGTGCCACAGCTTTCCGCCGGCAATCAACCAAATCCCGCCCGATCCGTCCGGCGCGAGATCCATGATGTGGTCGGGCTTGCCGTCGGCTATCGCGAGAAGTGGCTTGCCCGTATCAGCGTCGACGTGGAACAGCCCACCGGTGGTTCCGAGCCACATGCGTGAACCGGCGCCAGCACTGATCGCGTTCACCGCTGGCACGTCGATATGATCAGCCGCTCCGGTCGAGGGATCGATCGCGACAGCGCCATGCTTGCCGTCGCTGCTCCACAACTTTCCTTTTGGACCGACGGCGAGCGCGTAGGAAGTGGTCGGGATGATCCGGCCGATGCCGAGGACGCCTGAATGGTCCCGCGTGACTTCATCGATACCGGTATCGGTCGAAACCCACAACGAATGGCCTTCCCGAACGATCTCCCAAGCGGAGCCTACCGAGAGCCCATCCTCGCGTTGCAGGCCCTCCCAATGCCCGTAACCCAGGCCTCTGAAAAGACCGCGACCATAGACCTCCACCCAGAGTTGTCCGCTCCGGTCATCCATGATGTCCGTAATCAGACCAGATGGGATCCCGTCGCTCGTCGTCAGTTGCGACCATCCGGAGTGTCTCCGGATGATCAGGCCATCGCTCGACTGCGTGGCGAGTTCTCCGCTCGGGGTGCGGAACAGACTCAGAATGCGAGGAAAACTGGCATATTGTCCGACCTGATCAGGAAGCTGTTCGACGCGGACCAGACCGGATCGTGGCTGGATGGTCGCCACCGCCGTTGCCGACCGCGCGAAAACCGTGTCGCCATCGCCAGCGGCAATATCCTCCCAAGGACCACCGACCAAGCCCTGCGACTTTCCGAAACATCGGACGAAGCTCGGATCGGCCGAACACACCCGTCCATCATCAAACGTCTCCCACAGTCGATCACGCACTGAAAACACGGCACGGGGAGCAAGCAACGCCGCCGTTTCGACAGGGTCGTATTTGACAGGCTTCAGGACGGCGTTTTCCCCCGATGCCGAGGGCGTGAACAGCATTGTCTGCTTTCCGGCGATCAATGCGAGGCCTTTCCCGGTCCACGCCATCTGTTTCGGGTACTCGTCGTAGAGCTTCACGCCTCCGAGGTTGACCGGTTTGAACTCCAGCGAAGCCGGTGGGCGCCCGATCGATACGGGTGCGTCGGAGATGAACACCTTGTCGGGATAACGGAGTGCGACCCGTCCGTCTCCGATTACAGCGATGTCCTCGACGACGCCGCCGTCGATGAGGCCCTGCGCGGTCCCTAAGTTCTCGAACTTTCGACCGTTATAGGAGAACACGCCATGCTCTGAGCAAACCAGGAGAAAGCCGGGGCCGACCAGATCGGCACATGACCCACCATAACTGGTCAGTCCCTCGGTGTCCCCGTAGGCGCGAAAGGATAGTCGTTCGGCAAACGAGGCGTCCGACCCTAGGACCGTAGCAACGAGCGACAATACCAGGATCAGCAGGGAAGATCGCACAACCGGTATAGAACTGCCGATGCGATCCATCCCATCCTCTGGTCGTCTTTTGCTTAGCCTTCACCAATAACCGGCCTGCGGGGACGGCAGATCAAACACCTGTCTTCGAGACGGAGCCTATCGAGTTGGAGCGCGTTGGTCCTTCTCCGCCACAACGGACGGAGAAGGACCATGACCGCACGTCCAGCTCGTGTAAAGTTGCGCCGTTAGAGTTTCGGGAGGCGGTGAGTCAGACGTGTCCCGATCCGGATGTGATCAACCGATCTGGAGCGGAGGATAGTGCATCGTGTCGCGAGCATGACCGGTCGCTCCAGCGTCCGCGAGGACCGGGGGATAATGCATGGTGTCGACGTTGCCCTTGCGCGGCTCCGCCGCTGCCACGAGGGGAGGGTAATGCATCGTGTCGCGAGCATGACCGGTCGCTCCAGCGTCGGCGAGGACCGGGGGATAATGCATCGTGTCGACGTTGCCCTTGCGCGGTTCCGCCGCTGCCACGAGGGGAGGGTAATGCATCGTGTCGCGAGCATGACCGGTCGCTCCAGCGTCGGCGAGGACCGGGGGATAATGCATCGTGTCTCGGTTGATCGCGTGCGAGCTGCCATCCGCCGAGGCGGCTGCGGTCATCGTCGGTTGGCCACCCGCGAAAAGAGGTGTTAACAGATGATGCCGTTGCATCGCCATCGGCAGGATGCCGAAAACCACCGCTAGAGAAGCGACGCCTCCGGAAAGAACAAGTCGGCTCACAAATTCGGAATTCTTACCTGGCATATCCCAGTCTCCAAAGCGTCGGGCGACATGCCCGGCCATGGAGCCCAAGTAAGTCGACTCCATGTCAAAAGACAACGCATTCACTGTCACTTTTTTGATGGCCTAACACACCCTTATATACTGTGCTTTTATTAACAAAGAGATATCTGATGTTTCTCATGCAATCAATTCGGTGATGTTTGTTAGTTCCAAACACGCTCGCACCTGACGCGACCCGACACGATCCAAGCCGCTACTGGCTGATGAGATATGGCCTATCACCGACCCGGGTCTGGGGCCGGTCGGCCCCAGTGGGGTCCAGGGGTGAAACCCCGGGATACTGAACGTTCTACCGCGCGTAGAGCGCGGCCGCGTCGCTGGCCAGCGCGGCTCGCGACTCCGGTCGGGTGTAGAACATGTGGCCGCCCTTGTAGACGGCGAGGTGGATGCGGTCGCGTCCGACCGGGAGGTGCTCGACGAGCCAGCGCGAGCCGGCGAACGGGCAGACGGTGTCGAAATAGCCGTTGGCGATCAGGATGTGCAGCGACGGATTGAGCGCCAGCAGCTTGCGCAGGTCCGGGGTGCCGCGCGCGATGAGGTCGTCGCCCTCCTTGAAGTCCCAGGCCGCACCCGGCGCGCGATCGAGCAGGTCGTATTTGAGGTCGGTGCGGAAGTTCAGTGACTGGGCAGCGAAGCCGGCGAACGCGTTGCCGTAGGCGCGGCCGAAGCCGGACAGCACCGGATCGGGACTGTCGTGATTGTCGACGCCCTCGGGGAACGGATCCTCGATCGACAGCGTGTCGTCGTAGAGGCTGTAGAGACGGCCATCGCGGCTGCGCACGTCGTGCGCCGCGGGATCGATCCGGCCGCGCTCCTTGGCGACGACGTTCTCGGGCAGGCCGGTCAGGGCGGCGACCTTGGCGTAGAAATGGTTGGCGGCGTCCGCGGTCAGGGGCGGTCCGGCGATGGCGGCGAGATAGTCGCCGAAGGCGTAACGGTAGGCGTCGTCGATCGCGGTGGTGCTGCTGGCGTCGAGCCGGTGGCGCAGTTCGAGGGAAGAGGCCGCGAAGCTCGGCAGCACGATCGCGTCGGTTACCGGATTGTCGGTGTCGCCGAGCAGGTCGAGCTCGATGGCGGGCGAGACCATGACGATGCCGGAGAGCGCGATGTTCTGCTGTTCCTGCAGGGCGCGGGCGACCTTGATCGAGCGGATGCCGCCGTAGCTTTCGCCGACCAGGTATTTCGGCGAGGCGGCGCGGTTGTTCTTGCCGGTCCAGAGGCGGATCGCGTCGGCGAAGGCGGCGGCGTCCTGCTTGACGCCCCAGAACTGCTTGGCGGCGTCCTCGGGCTTGAGCGGCAGCGAGTAGCCGGTGCCGACGGCGTCGATGAAGACCATGTCGGTGAAGCGGAGCCAACTGTCCGGGTTCGGTCCGAGGGTGGCGCGGGCGCCGTCGGCGGGATTGTCGGCGGGGAAGTTCAGGACCTCCGGTCCGGCGGCGCCGAGATCGAGAAAGGCGCTGCCGGCGCCGGGACCGCCGTTGAAGAAGAAGCTGACGGGGCGCTTGCCGGCGTCCGCACCGTCGGCGGTGAAGGCGACGTAGAACATCCTGGCGGTGGGCTCGCCCTTGCCGTCGCGCAGCGTGAGGGTTCCGGCGGTCGCGGTGTAGGCGATGGATCTGCCGGCCAGGGTGACGGTGTGGCGGGTGACGGCGTCTGCCGGCAGGAGGGACGCGAGGCCGGCGTCGGCGTGCGGCTTGGTGTCGGTCTCGTGGCCGGTCTGCGCGGTTTTGGCGTCGTCGGCGCGGGCGCCGGGCGCAAGCAGGGCGGCCGCCGCGACGAGGAAGGCAGCGAGCAGGCGTTCGCGGACATGCATAGGGCGTTGTTCCAGTGTCAGGCGGGCACTTCCGTGCCACCGTCATGCGGGCACTTCCGTGCCATCGTCATGCGGGCACTTCCGTGCCGTTGAAAGCAAAGCAGAGGCCGCTGTGCTCGGGACCCAGCCGGTCGAGGACGTCGAGGAGGTGTTGCGCGCTCTGGTCGGGCGTCAGCAGGTCCGAGCGCGCGAAGGGGGCGCTGAGCCGGGTCGCGACGGTGCCGGGATGGAGTGCGACGCAAAGCTGATCCGGACGCGTGCGCGCCACCTCGATCGCGAGATTGCGGACGATCATGTTCAGGGCGGCCTTCGAGGCACGGTAGCCGTGCCAGCCGCCGAGGCGGTTGTCGGAGATGCTGCCGACACGGGCGGAGAGGGCGGCGAAGACCGCCGTCCCCTGCCCGGCCAGCCGCGGCAGGAAGTGCTTGGCGACGAGCGCGGGCCCGATCGTGTTGATGCGGAACGAGGTCGCGAGCGAAGCGGGATCGAGGTTGCGGTAGGTCTTTTCCGGAGCGAGCGACGGTGCGTGCAGCAGGCCGGTCGCGACCAGGACGAGGCGCAGCGTCATGCCGTCGAGCGTGGCCGCGGCGCCGGCGATGCTCGCCTCGTCCTCGAGATCGAGCCGGATGGCGGGCGCAGCGGGATCGCGGGCGAAGGTCGCGACATGGGTGAAGCCCGCTTGCGTGCAGACCCTGGCGAGGGCTGCCCCGATGCCGCCGCTCGCGCCGATGATGGCGGCGCCGTCGCGCGCGATCATCGGGTCAGAAGCCCGGCTTGGGCGCGGCCCTCGGCGGTCCCTGGCCGATCTCGGCGAGGTCGCCGGGACGCAGCCATTTGCGCATGGTCGCCTGCAGCCTGGCCGCATTGGTGGCGGCATAGGTGCGGGCGGCGATGTCGGGCTCGTCGAGCGGCAGGTTGCGGTCGGTCAGGAACAGGTCCTGCATCGCGATCGCATCGACACTGGCGCGGCGCAGCGGCAGGCGGCGCAGCAGGGCGGCCTTGGCGAGGTCGAGCTCGTCGTCCGAGACCGGATGGGACTGCAGATCGACGATGTCGGCGAGTGCGAGCGCCTTGGCGCGCGCGACCTTGTCGGCGTCCGCGCCGAACGAAACCGCGTAGTCGGTGCGGGTGCGGCCCCAGTCGAGCTTGCTCGAGACGCCGTAGACGTAGCCGTTGCGGACCCGCAGGTCGCGCATCAGGCGCGACGAGAAGCCGCCGCCGAGCACCTCGTTGCCGAGATCGAGCACGTAGCGATCGGGGTCGGTGACCGAGACGGGCAGGCTTTCGGCGAGCAGCACGGTGGTCTGCAGCGCGCTCGGGTTGGGGACGTAGTCGGAGGCGGCCTTGCTGCCCGGGATCGGCGGCAGGTCGACGTCCGGCGTGGGGCCGGTCGCGTGCCAGTCGCCGAATGTGCGCACGACCACGTCGCGGACATGGACGGGATCGACATGGCCCACGACGACGATGGTGGTGAGGTCGGGGCGATAGGCACTGCCGACATAGGCGCGCAGATCGGCTTCCGTGAGGGAGGCGACCGTCGCCGGCGTCGCCTGGCGCAGTTCGGGGTCGTTGGGCGGGCGGGTGGCGCGGAGCTGGGCGCGGCCGAACAGGTAGGAGGGCGCCTGGAGGATGCCGGCCAGGCGCTGCCCGGTCTGGCGCTGAGCGATCTCGAAGTCGCGCGCGGGAAACGCGGGATGGATCTCGCCGTCGGCGAGCAGCGCCATGCCGCGATCGAAGGCGCCGGACGCGACCTTGAGATCGAAGAATTGGCCGGTGTCGAGGTCGGCCGCGATCGCGTCGACCGCGCGCCGATAGGCGAGGCGGTCGAGATGGATGGTGCCGCGATCGTACAGGGCCTCGGCGAGCTGGGAGACGCCCTCCTTCCCCGCGGGCTCTTCCAGGGCGGGCTCCTGGCGGATCAGGCCATAGACGGAGACGGTGTCGCTGACGTCGATCGGGCGGACGATCAGGCGCAGGCCGCTCGGCAGCGTGGTGATGTCGGGCTTGCCGACGGGGGGCGGGATGTGCAGGGCCAGGAGCGCGCTCGACGCCCAGTCGGGGAGATGGACCGGATGGTCGGGGGCGCTGGCAAAGGATTCCGCACCGCCGAAGCCCGAGCCCGCGACCGGGTGCCCGGCGCTGCGTGGGGTCAGGATGGCGGTGACCTGGTGGGCCGGGTCGAGCATCGCGCGCGCGACGCGGTCGACGTCGGCGGGCGTGACGGCACGGTAGGCGGCGGCGATGTCGTCCGGCGATTGCAGGCCCTGGAACGCCAGCGCGCGCGACCAGGTCTCGGCCAGCTGCTCGATGTCGTTCGCGGCGAAGCCGAGCTGGGCGATCTCCTTCTGCTTGGCGGCCTCGACGAGATCGGCCGGGACGCCGTTGCCGGCGGCATCCGCGATCACGCGCCTGAGGTCGGCGAGCACCGGGGCGGGATCGGCGCCCTTGGGGAAGGCGGCGAGGGCGACGGCGAAACCGACATCCTTCTTGGCGCGGTAGACGAACTGGGCGCCGAGCGCGCGGCCGGCGGGCACGAGGCCGTAGAGTTCGCCACGCTTGCTGTCGAGCACGTCGGCGAGGATGTCGGCGGCGGCGAAGTCGCGTGCGGTCAGGCCGGGCATCCGCCATCCCAGCGTCGCGAAGCCGACCGGATAGTCGGTCCGCAGGTCGAGCGTGCGCGGCGTGACGGGTGCTGCGGTGCCCATCGCGAGCGGCGGCAACGTCTTGGACGGGATCGCGGCGAAGGCGGCGCGGACCTGCGCGAGGGCACGCTGCGGGTCGACGTCGCCGGCGATGACCAGAATCGCGTCGTTGGGCGCGTACCAGCGTTCGTAGAAGGAGCGGAGGAGGGCGGCATCGGTGCGGTCGAAGCTGTCGCGGGTGCCGAGCGCGTCGTGCTGATAGGGGGTGCCCTCGAACAGCAGCGACTGGAGCTGGGAGAGATAGACGTAAGCCGGGCTGGAAAGGTCGCGCGAGACCTCCTGTTCAATGGCGCCGCGCTCGTGGGTCCAGTCCTCGGGCGCGAGCGTGAGCGCATGCATCCGCAGCGCTTCGATGCGCAGCATGACCGGCAGGTCGTCGGCCGGCGCGGTGTAGAAATACTGGGTCGCGGTCTCGGTGGTCTGGGCATTGTATTTGCCGCCGAGGCGGGCGCCGACCGCGGCGAGCTGGTTCTTGTCGAGCGTGTCGCTGCCGCGGAACATCATGTGTCCGAGCGCGTGCGCGGTGCCGGGGAAGCCTGCCGGCGCCTCGTTGGAGCCGACGAGATAGGTGATCTCGGTGGTCACGACAGGTGCCAGCCGGTCGCGGACGATCACCACGCGCAGGCCGTTCGCGAGCGTGGCGCGGAGCGGCGCGCCGGCGAGAGCGGCAGGGATGGTCAGAGGGGTCAGGCAGACGGCGAGGAGCGCGCGGCGCAGGAACGATCTCAAGCGGGGTCACTCCGGTGGACGCGGGACGGTTCGCGCCGCTCGGAGATGGTGTCAATGCTCGGCCTGGGCAGAGTCCCGCGACGGCCTCGGTGCCGTCACGGGCTGGTGAAGGTCACGGAGGCGGATGATCCGTTTGCGCCCATGGCGGCGAAGGAGTTGGGCAGGGCGGCGCCGTCGAGGGTGGCGCCGACCAGATAGAGGTTGCGGTCGGTCGATGGGCTGTCGCCGTAGGCGTCGTTGAGAAACGTCACGGTCAGGCGGTGGGGGCCGGATGCGAAGGGCCCGGGGATGGTGACCGCGTCGGTCTGGCCGGAGAAGCGGGTCGTGGTCTCGGTGCGCGGTCCGGCGAGGGCGATGCCGTCGAGGGTGAGCGCGTATCGGGCGTCGCCCTGATAGGCGTCCTCGACGAGGTAGAGCACGACGGCGGATGGGTTGGACAGGAACTGCTCCATCAGCGTCATCTGCGGTTGCTGCACGCCATCCACCGGATCGAGACGCAGGTTGTAGGTGACCGGCCACCAGGGCCCGGCGCCCCACATGGTCACACCCCAGAAAACGTCGGGCGCGTCGGCGATGGTGGTGAGCTCGTCGCGGAGTGCCGCCAGGCTGGCCGCGTCGGCGGGGGTTCCGGTCTCGCCCACGAACAGGCGCTGGCCGGTCTGGCGCGCCCATGCGATGGCGGGCGCCAACTGGAGCGAGCCGACGTCGGACGCTGCGACCGGCAGGCGGTACTGGCCGCTCTGGCCGGGGTCGAGATAATTGTGGATCTCGAAGACGAGGTTGTTCTGCGGGTCGCGCAGCGCGCCGGACAGGGCGGCGCAGCCACTGGCGACGAGATTGTCGGCGTGCTGCCAGTCGGTCGCGGGGACGGTGATGACGCCGGTGAAGCCGGCGCCGCGGATGTCGGCGATCGCCTGCTGCCAGACCGGCAGGAGCTGGGTGCAGGTCTGGGTGTGGGGTTCGTTCATCAGGCCGATCGCGACCAGCGGCTTGCCGCGCATCGCGGTCGCGAGCTTGGTGATGACGTCGAGATAGTCGGCGGTCGCTTCCGCGACGGTGCCGATCGCCTGCGAGCTCGCCGTGCTGTCGGTCCAGATGTAGCCGTAGTTGTGAGGGTCGAGGACGGTCATGGCGCGGGCGGCCGCGTTCTCGGCCATGATCGACGTCAGGTCGCCCAGATAGGCGGGATCGAGCGGGCCGAGGGCCGTCGGCTGAAGACGTTCCAGCTTGAAGGGCAGACGGATGATGCCCACGCCGTCGGCCAGCATGGTGGTGGGATCGGGGACCGTCCATTGCCCGGTCTCGACCAGGCCATGACCCATTTCGAGACCGGACAGGTTGACGCCGAACAGCGGCGTCGCGCGTGCACAGGCGGACGCGGCCAGGATCAGGCCCGCCACGAGGATGGGGACGCGCGACAGCATCGGGCAGGGTCCTTGTCGGTTCAGCGGACAGGAACCACGGTGGTTCGTTTCGAGTGAGTCACAAGAATGACACGGCGGCCGATCGTCGCCCGGGATCGACACATGCCGGCGGCCGGTTTTGTTGTAGTCAGTTCTTCGATGACGAACAGGCAGATGGCAGACGGCGCGACGCCGGCGATGGCGCAATGGTTCGCGGTCAAGGAGGCGCATCCGGACGCGCTGCTGTTCTTCCGGATGGGCGATTTCTACGAGCTGTTCTTCGATGACGCGGCGGCGGCGTCATCGGCGCTCTCGATCGCTCTCACGGCGCGCGGCACCCATGCCGGCGAGCCGATCCGGATGTGCGGCGTGCCGGTCGTCTCCGCTGACGCCTATCTCGGCCGGCTGATCCGGCGCGGCTACCGGGTCGCGATCGTCGAGCAGATGGAGAAGGGCCCGTCGGAGGGCGGCCCGAAGCGGTCGGCGAAGGCGCCGCTCAGGCGCGAGGTGGTGCGTCTGGTCACGCCCGGCACGCTGACCGAGGAGACGCTGCTCGAGGCGGGACGGCCGAGCCTGCTGCTCGCGATCGCGACCGTGGCCGGGGATGGCGGGCTCGGGATCGCGGTGGCCGATCTCGCCGCCGGCACGATCGAGACCGAGCGGGTGGCGCGGCCGGATCTCGACGCGCTGCTGGCGCGGGTGGACCCGGCGGAGATCCTGGCACCCGAGGGCGTCGCACTGGGCCGGTTCGCGTCGCGCCTGGCGCCTGGCCGGCTGGCGCCGCCGCCGCTGGCGGCAAGGACACGCGCGGCGGCGGCGTTCGGCTCGGCGAGCCTGGACGCGTTCGGCACCTTCTCGGACGCCGAGGCGATGGCGCTGGCACTCGCGGTCGACTACGCGCGGGCGGCGGGCGGCGGCAAGCTGCCTCGGCTCGCCGCACCGGTGGCGCGCGCCGAGGCGGGCCATCTCGGGATCGACGGGGCGACGCGCGCGAGCCTCGAGCTCGTGCGCGAACGCGATGGCGGCGAGACCCATACGTTGCTGGCTGCCGTCAGGCGGACGGTGACGGCGCCGGGCGAGCGGCTGCTGGCGGGACGGCTCTCGTCGCCGCTCGACGACATCACGGCGCTGCGGGCACGGCAGGCGGAATGGGCGGTGCTGCGGGACGAGCCGGCGCGCGCGGGCGCGGTGCGCGAGGCGCTGCGTGGCGCGCCGGACGCGCTGCGCGCGCTCGGGCGGCTGTCGCTCGGCCGCGCGTCGCCGCGCGATCTCGGCGCGATCCGTGCGGCGCTCGGCGCGGGTGTCGCGGCGGGCCGTGCGCTCGAGGGCGCGCCGGCGCCGCTCGGTGGACAGGCAGCCCTGCTGCTGGCGGGCGAGACGATGCGGGCAAGGCTCGCGTCGATGCTGGCGGATGGATTGCCGGCGCGGCTGGAGGAAGGGGGCGTGATCGCCGACGGCGTCGATCCGGCGCTCGATGCGGCGCGCGCGCTGGCGCGCGACAGCCGCCATGCGGTGGCGTCGCTGCAGGGGATACTGGCCGCGCGCTACGAGGTGGCCGGATTGAAGATCAGGCATCACGCGCAGCTCGGCTTCGTCATCGAGGTGCCGCAGGCGGCGGTCGAGGCGATGCGGGCGCGTCCGGAGCTGTCGCTGCGGCAGGGGATGGCGAACGGCGCGCGGTTCGCGTCGGCCGAGCTCGCCGAGCTCGATCGGCGCGTGTCCGAGGCGGGGGAGGAGGCGCTCGCGCGCGAGCGGTCGCTGGTGGCCGCACTGGCGGACGAGGTGCTGGGGTTCGCGCCGTTGCCGGCGATCGCCGAGCGGCTCGCCTGCCTGGATGTCGCGCAGTCCTCGGCGGCGCTGGCCGCGGATGGGCGCTGGTGCCTGCCGACGCTCTGCGACGACACGTCGCTGGTGCTTGCCGGCTGCCGCCATCCGGTGGTCGAAGCGGCGTTGCCGGCACGCGAGCGCTTCACGCCGAACGACCTGGACCTGTCGCCGGGCCAGCGGGTGATGCTGCTGACCGGTCCGAACATGGCGGGCAAGTCGACCTATCTGCGGCAGACGGCGCTCGCCGTCGTGCTGGCGCAGGCAGGGCTGCCGGTGCCGGCGACCTCGGCGCGGATCGGCCTGGTCGACCGGCTGTTCAGCCGTGTGGGAGCGTCCGACGAGCTCGCGCGCGGCCGCTCGACCTTCATGGTCGAGATGACGGAGACGGCGGCGATCCTGCACGCGGCGGGACCGCGCTCGCTGGTGGTGGTCGACGAGATCGGGCGCGGCACGTCGACGATGGACGGGCTCGCGATCGCGACCGCGGTGCTCGAGGCGCTGCACGGCCAGGTGCGCTGCCGGACGATCTTTGCGACCCATTTCCATGAGCTCGCCGAACTCGCCGAACGGCTGCCGCAGATGAGCGCGCGCACGATGCGGGTTCGCGAGTGGAAGGGCGAGGTGGTGTTCCAGCACGAGGTCATCGCGGGCGCCACGGGACGAAGCTGGGGCGTTCAGGTGGCGAGGCTCGCGGGCGTTCCGGCCAATGTCGTCGCACGGGCGGCATGGCTTCTGGGCGAACTGGAGAAGCGCGGACGGACTGGACGGCCGGGCGGAGCGTTGCCGCTGTTCAGCGGGCTGGCCGAGACGGCGGCGGCCGATCCGGTGCGTGAGACGCTCGGGTCGATCGATCCCGATGCGCTCACGCCACGCCAGGCCCACGAAATGCTTCGCCAGCTGCACTCACTGGTTGTTGCAGCGCAGGATGCGCTGTCAGGGTCGAACGGAACACCCTAATACGGTTGTGATGGAAACGGCCGGCTCCACGGAGGAACTCGCGGACGATCATGCGGCCCGGCTGCGCGGTCAGCTCGCGGCCTGCGGCGCGGATGTCGCGCGCGACGACGCGCTCGGCGTCTTTCGCCGCCACCTGGCGCAGGTGCAGGCGGACATCAGGGACGCCTTCGAAGCCTATCGGGTGTCGGGCGCGGAGGCTGCCTGCCTGCTGTCGCGCCGGATGGACGAGCTGATCGCCTGCCTGTTCGACTACACGATCACGGTGCAGATCCCGGATGCGGCCTCCGGGACGATGGCGGTCGCCGCCACCGGCGGCTACGGGCGAGGCAACCTCGCGCCGTTCAGCGACATCGACCTGCTGTTCCTGACCGGCGACGCGTCGGGCGCGCCGGGCGACGCGGTCGTCGAGTTCATGCTGTATTTCCTCTGGGACCTCGGACTGAAGGTCGGGCATGCGACCCGGTCGATCGCGCAGTGCGTAGCCGAGGCGGAGGGCGACGTCACGATCCGCACGTCGCTGATCGATGTGCGGCTGCTGGCGGGGGAGGAGGCGCTGTTCGGCGTGCTGAGCGCACGGCTGATCGTGGCCGCGATCGAGAGCGGGGTCGGCGACTTCCTCGACGCCAAGAGGCGCGAGCGCGCCGCTCGGCATGCGCGCTACGGCGAGAGCGCCTTCCTCGTCGAGCCCAACATCAAGGAGGGCCGCGGCGGCCTGCGCGACATGCAGACGCTGTACTGGATGTCGCGGATGGTGTTCGGCAATGCGCGGATGCGCGACCTGGTGGCGGCCTCCGAGCCGCGTCCCGGTGCCGGGCTGCTGACCGAGACCGAGGCGCGGCACGCGCGGCGCTCGTGGGACTTCCTGTGGACGGTGCGGTTCCACCTCCATTACGTGTCCGGACGCGCCGAGGAGCGCCTGACGTTCGACATGCAGCCGGTGGTCGGTGCGCGTATGGGCTACACGCATCACGGAAGGCAGGTCGGCGTCGAGCGGTTCATGCGCCATTATTTCCTGACCGCGCGCGAGGTGATGCGCCTGACGCACGTGCTCGAGCCGCAGCTGGTGCGGGCCGCGCTTGGGTCGCCGGCGGTCGTGTCGATCGCCGACGCGGCGCTGACGAAGGCGGGGTTCACGCTGCTCGAGGGCGACCTCGTGCCGGTGGACGCCGACCGTTTCGGTCATGATCCGCTGTCGATGCTGGAGATCCTGCGCCAGGCGCGCGACCGCGGACTGCGGCTGCATCCGCTGGCAATGCATCAGCTGATCAGGTTCGAGCGCGGCGCGGTGCGCCTGCGCGACGACGCGATGGCCAATGACATCCTGCTCGACCTGCTGTGCGGGCAGCTCGAGCACCGGCAGGTGGATGGCGCGCGCCAGCTCGGCGTGCTGAACGAGACCGGATTGCTCGGCCGGCTGATCCCGGACTGGTCGCGCATCGTGGGCCAGATGCAGTTCGACACCTACCATGTCTATACGGTCGACGAGCACACGATCGAGGCGGTGCGGGTGCTCAACGACCTCGAGGGCGGCCGTCTCGCCGACGTGACGCCGGTAGCGAGCGAACTCGCGGTCGATCTCTCGCTCGATCCGCGCTCGCGCCGGGCGCTGTACGTCGCGTTGCTGCTGCACGACGTGGCAAAGGGACGCGGCGGCGACCATTCCGAACTCGGCGCGGAAGTGGCGCAGGGGCTGGGACCGCGGCTGGGGTTGACGGCCGAAGAGACCGAGACCGTTTCGTGGCTGGTGCTGCACCACCTTCTGCTCAGCACGGTCGCGTTCAAGCGCGATATCGACGACCCGAAGACGATCCTCGACCTCGCCGACACGATCCAGTCGCCCGCGCGGCTGCGGCTGCTGCTGATGATGACGGTGGCCGATATGCGCGCCGTGTCGCCGCGGGTGTGGAACGCGTGGAAGGCGACGCTGCTGACGGAGCTGTATACGCGGGTGGCCGACGTGCTGGAAGGCGGCCTGGCCACGACGGAGCGCGACGTGCGGGTGGCCCGCGCGAAGGAGGCCGCGTCCGAGATGCTCGCCGAGGAAGGCTGGAGCGAGGCCGACCGGTCGGCGTTCCTCAAGCTGGGCTATGGCAGCTACTGGCTCGCGTTCGATCCGGAGACGCATCTGCGTCATGCGCGCCTGGTGCGCGAGGCAGAGCGCACCGAGGCGCCGCTGACGGTCGATGCGCAGCCATTGCCGGCACGCGCGGTGACGGAAGTGACCGTGTACGCGACCGATCATGCCGGTCTGTTCAGCCGGATCGCCGGTGCGCTCGCGGTCGCGGGCGCCTCGATCGTCGACGCGCGCATCCACACGCTCGTCAATGGCCGGGCGCTCGACACGTTCTGGGTGCAGGACGCGACCGACGGCGCATTCGACACGCCGCGTCGGCTGGCGAAGCTGCCGGGCCTGATCGAGCAGGCGCTGTCGGACCGGATGGGACTGAGCGCGATCGATGGCAGCCTGTCGACGGTGATCGGCCGTCGGATGCGGGCGATCCACGTGCCGCCGCGGGTGGTGGTCGACAACCGGGCGTCGAACACGCACACGGTGATCGAGGTGAACGGCCGCGACCGGCCGGGGCTGCTGCACGAGGTGACGCACGCGATCAGCCAGCAGGGCCTGCAGATCGCGTCGGCGCACGTGACGACCTACGGGGTGCGGGCGGTCGACGTGTTCTACGTCAAGGACGTGTTCGGCCTGAAGGTGACGAACGAGCGCAAGCTCGCGTCGCTGCGCGAGGCGGTGCTCGGCGTGCTGGCCTCGCCCGAGGAGCCGCCGCTGCAGGAGCGGCGATCGGGTGCGGCGGTGTAGGGATCCCACGGCGGCCCGGATGTTCTGTTGGCGACCTGGAGAGAACGATGCGTGTGGGCTTGCTTCTGGGTTTGGGACTGGCAGCCGGACTAGCCGGTCCGGTCGCGGCGCAGAGTTCCGTGGTGGACCAACCGCGCGTTTCGCCCGAGGACAGCTGGACCTACGAGATCACCAACGAGGCCGGCGGCCGGTGGTCGCAGATCAACCAGCAGATCACGGTGTCGCGAACGGAACCGGACGCGATCGCGATCGACATCTCGCGGGTCGGGTCGCCGATGCCGCCGATGAGCGCGCTGTTCGGCGCGGACTGGAGCCGCGTGCGGAGCGTGAACGGCCTGAGCACGACGGTCAATCGGCCGCTCGACTTCCCGCTTCGCGTCGGCAAGGCCTGGACCGTCGGCTACACCGAGCAGAACCCGAACCGGCAACATTCGAGCGAGACGTTTCGTACGCCCTACCGGGTTACCGGGTGGGAACAGGTCACCGTTCCCGCGGGGACGTTTCGGGCCATCAAGATCGAGGCTGATGGAGAGTGGACGGCGATCACCGCGCCGAGCGTCTCCGCGATGGCGGGCGGACGGGTCGATGCGGGTGGGAGCGCCAGCGTCGCCCAGACGGTGCGCACGATGCCGACGACCGCGACGGGGAGGACCTACAAGGCGTTCTGGTATGTGCCCTCGGTCAAGCGCTGGGTGAAATCGGAGGAGGATTACTATTCGTCCGGCGGCGTGCAGTCATCGTCCGAGAAGAGCGAACTGATGTCGTTCAAGGTCACGGGGCTCAAGGCCGCCGGCTGAACTCGCCGGACCGTAAGGCGTCGCAGACGCGCGCGATGACCGGCGGCCAGGCGACGGACGGAGGGTCGGGCGCGTCCTGGCGGAAGATGCGCAGCGAGGGGTACCAGGGACTGTCGTCGCGGCCGCGGAGCCAGCGCCAGTCGCCGCCGGCGCGGTCGAGCAGCCAGGTCGGCTTGCCGAGGCCGGCGGCGAGATGGACGATCGCGGTGTCGACGGTCACGACAAGGTCGAGGGCCGCGATCAAGGCGGCGGTCTCGGCGAGGTCGTGCAGTTCGGCGCCCGGGTCGAGGATGCCCGCGAGCGACGCACCGCGCTGCAGCGAGACGAACAGCACGCCGTCCACATCGAGGAGGGGCGCCAGCAGCGCGGGGTCGATCGAGCGCCGGCGGTCCTGGCGGTAGGAGGGGCTGCCCGCCCAGGCGAGGCCGACGCGCAGGGCGCCCGGGCGCTGGGCGTGCAGGCGCTTGGACCATTGCGCGGCGATCCGCGTGTCGTGCCAGGCGGCGAAGGGCGGCGGGATCGATGCGAGATCGGGCGAGAACAGGTGCGGCAGGCTGCCGAGCGCGACCCCTGCCCTGCCCGGCTCGACCGTCGGCAGGTCGAGGCTGGCCGCGGCGCGCCGGAGGGAGGAAGGCAGTGACAGGACCACGCGGCCGGCTCGATGGGCCGCGAGCGGCGCATAGCGGAGGAAGTGCAGCGTGTCGCCGAGACCCTGCTCGGCGACGAGCGTCAGTTCCGGGCTCGCGCGTCCGTCCCAGGCCTGCGAGGGCGCCGGTGCCAGCGCGTGACGGCTTTCGTAGCCCCGCCAGCCGGTTTCGAGACGCGCCTCGGCCAGATCGAGGATGCCGAGATTGAGGCGCGCGGCGTGATCGTCGGGATCGGTCGCGAGGACGGCCTCGAGCAGGACGCGCGCGCCGGCGCGATCGTCGCGTTCGTAACGGCCGAACGCGAGATGGCGGGCGATGGCGGCGTTGCCGGGGTCGAGCGCATGGGCGCGTTCGAGATCGTCGATGGCGGCATCGAGAGTCCCGATCGCGGCGCGCGCGAGGCCGCGCGTGGACCAGGTCGCGGCGCGGTCGGGGGCGGCGGCGAGCGAGGCCGACAGATGCGCGTCCGCCTCCTCGGGACGGCCGGCCGCGTGCAGGGCGGCGCCGAGATTGGCGGAGGCGACCGGGTCGTCGGGACGGAGCGCGCGCACGGCGCGGAAGGTGTCGGTTGCCGCCTCGGTGTGACCTTGGGCGAGCAGGATCGCGGCGCGGCCGTGAAGCGCCTCCGCATTGTTGGATGCTCCCGAGAGCGCGCGGTCGAAGGCGGCGAGTGCCTCATCCTGCCGGCCGAGGGACGCCAGCACCTGGCCATGGGCGGTCTGCGCGCGCCAGTCGGCCGGCTCGAGCAGGCAGGCGATCGACAGCGCGGCGCGGGCGGCTTCGGCTTGCCCCTCGGCCAGCAAGGCGAGCCCGAGCACGATGCGATAATGGGCGATGCGCGGCCGCGCGCGGACCGCGCGTGCGATGAGCGCGATGGCGCGAGCGTGATCGCCGCGTTCATGAGCCAGGCAGCCCAGGCCGTGCCAGGCATCGGGCTGATCGGGATCGAGTGTCAGCGCGGCCCGGTAGGCCGTCTCGGCGCCTTCGCGGTCACCTTCGCGATGACGCGAGGCGGCGTCAGTCAGGCAGGCGATGGCCGAGGATCGATCCATCCTGGTTCGATGGCGAAGCGGGCGCGGTCATGCAAGGGACGCCGGATCAGTCCGGTCCGGGCAGCTTCTGATCCTTCAGGCCGTAGATCTGGTACTGGTCGAGCTGCCGGCGCGACGGGAAGGTCTGGGTGACGGCCCCCTCGTTGCTGAAATACTGCAGGACGACGATCCCGAGGCTGGCGTTGATGACGGGATCGGGATTGAGGATCGGGGCGGCGGGTTGCGCCGGCATCGAGGGCGCCGACGGCACCGCGCCGGTGGCCGGTTCGCCGTCGGGGCGCGCCGGGCCCGCGATTTGCTGGATGGGTTGAAGGGGTGCGATCGTCATCGCGTCACCTGCTCCGGCTGGCGAGTCGTTGCCTGGATCTTTACCATTCAGGCTAGATGTTAACGGTTGCTGAACGAAACTCCTGCCAGTCCCCGAGAGGAGCCTCCATGAGCGGCATCGAGCGACACTCACTGACGGACACGTTCAGCCAGGACGGGATGCCGATACGCAACGTCGCTCTCGGCAAGAGCGCCACGCAGAGCTCGACGGACGTGTTTTCCCATCACCAGGATCCGGCGCTCGACGCCGCCGGCGCGGTGAATGGCGAGATCACCGGTGGTTGCGGTTTTCACACCGGGCATCAGCAATCGCCGTGGTGGCAGGTCGATCTCGGCGAGCCGCACATCATCCACGAGGTGGTGGTCTACAACCGGGTGGATACGCCGGCGCTGATCGAGCGCGCGTTGCCGCTCGAGATCCGCCTGTCCGACGACGGGATCGAGACCCGACTGTCGCATCTGCGCGAAACGCCGTTCGGCGGCAAGGACGGCGCGCCGTTGCGCTGGATCCCGGAAGGCCGCGAGCAGGCGCGTTTCGTCCGGCTGCTGGTGCCCAAGGAGGTCTGCCTGCATCTCGACGAAGTCGAGATCTATGGAAGACGTTGGGATCCGGCCGGGATCGAGACCGAGCCCGGCGGCATGGGACAGGCCTCCGCACTCGGCTCGATGGACGATTTCAAGGTGATCGAGCCGCGAGCCGAGGAGTTCGCGCCCGCGCCGACGGGACCGCCCGATACCGTCCTCGAACCGGCACGCGAACCGGCGCGGCCGGGGCCGGCGGCGCCGCCACGCCCCCCGCCGATGCGCGAGCCGGAGACGTTCCTCGCCAAGTTCCGCCGCGCGCTGTTCGGGAGCTGACCGGGTGAGCGATACCGCCTACGACATCGTCTCGGGACGCTTCAACAGGATCGGCGCGATCGGCGAGGCGGTCGCGGTGCTCGGCTGGGACCAGTCGGCGATGATGCCGGTGGGCGGTGCCACCGCGCGCGGCGAGCAACTCGCGACGCTGGCGGGCTTGTCGCACGACCTGCTCGTCGCACCGGCAACCGGAACCGCGCTCGAAGCGGCCGAGGCCGGATCGGTGCCCGAGGCATGGCAGGCGCGCAATCTGGCCCTGATGCGGCGGGCATTCCAGCGGGCGTCGGCGTTGCCGGCGGACCTGGTCGAGGCGCGCGCACGCGTGCAGAACTCATGCGAGATCGTGTGGCGCGAGGCGCGGGCGAACGACGATTTCGCGCAGGCGGCAGGACCGCTCGCGAGCCTGCTCGAGATCGTGCGCGAGGAGGCGCGCCTGCTGGGTGGGGCGCTCGGCATGTCGGCCTACGACGCGTTGCTGGACGGTTACCAGCCGGGGATCACGATCGCCGAGATCGACCCCGTGTTCGACCGCTACGAGCTGTTCCTGCGGTCGGTGCTGCCGGAGATCGAGCGACGGCAGGCGCGGTCGCCGCGACCCTTGGCGCTGCCCGCGCCGGTTCCGGAAGAGATCCAGGAGAGCGTCTGCCGGCGTCTCGCCGAGGCGGCCGGCCTCGGCTGGACGCACGCGCGCCTCGATCGCTCGATCCATCCGTTCTGCGGCGGGACGCCGGACGACGTGCGGATCACCACCCGCTATGATCCGGACGCGCCGAGCCGCGCATTGATGGGCGTGCTGCACGAGACCGGGCATGCACTCTACGAGCGCGGATTGCCGGCTGCCTGGCGGCGTCAGCCGATCGGGGAATCGGCCGGGATGGCGATGCACGAAAGCCAGTCGCTGATCATCGAGATGCAGGCCTGCCGCTCGGATGCCTACCTGAGCTGGCTCGGACCGGTGCTGGCGGCCTCGTATGGCGGCGATCCGGCGGCCTACGCGCCCGCCAACCTCGCGAGCCTCTGGCGTCATGTCGAGCGCAGCCTGATCCGGGTCGACGCGGACGAGGTCACCTATCCGGCGCACGTGATCCTGCGGTTCCGGCTCGAGCGCGCGATGATCGAGGGCACGCTCGCGGTCGGGGACCTGCCGGGCGCCTGGTCGGACGGGCTGCAGGCGCTGCTCGGGATCAGGCCCGACAACGACGCCAACGGCTGCCTGCAGGACATCCACTGGTATGCCGGATTGTTCGGCTACTTCCCCAGCTATTCGTTGGGCGCGATGGCGGCGGCGCAGCTCATGGCCGCCGCGCGGGAGACGCTGCCCGCGCTCGACGCGCAATTCGCCCGGGGAGATCTGTCCGGGCTGGTCGATTGGCTAGGACGGAATGTCCACGCGGCAGGGCGGCAATACGGGTTGAACGCGCTTCTCGCCAATGCGACGGGCCGGACGCTCGATCCCGGGGCGTTCGAGGCGCATCTCAGGGCGCGCTATCTGGCGGCCAGCTGAGCCAGCGGGGCGGGGATGGCCGTCCGCGGTCCGATGGCGATGCTGGTCAGGCCGAACGCGAAACCGACCGTCAGTCCGGCCAGGAGGATCACTTTCGCCATGCAAGGTGCTCCTTCGCTCGTCCCGAGAGGTCAATGACGCGCCCATCGAAAGGTTCATCTCACCTCCCGGTGTACGCGCGGCGCAGTCTAGCCCGGTTTCGTTGCTGGTTCCAAACAATTACATCGATGGCCCTGCTGGTCCTTGGTGCCGCGGATCAAGGTCCGCTGGCGATCGTCGCCACGTCGCCCCGCCTGGTCTGGACGGGTGTGGCGAAGACAGGCGACGGACGGGTGTTCATCGCGTTTCCGCGCCTCGACGACGGCCCCACGCCGTCGCTCGCCGAATTGCGACCCGACGGGAGCTTGAGCCCCTATCCGGGCGGCGCCTGGAACGGCTGGAAGCCCGGCGCGGACGCCGTCACGGCGTTCGTGTCGCCCAGCGCGCTCACGGTCGGACCCGATGGCCGGCTCTGGGTCATCGACAACGGGGCGGTCGGATTGCTGGGCAAGCCGCCGGTGGCCAACGCGCAGAAGGTCGTCGTGATCGATCCGAAGACCAACCAGGTCACGCATGTCTACCGACTGGGCGGCGGATTGAAGCCGAAGAGCGCGGTCGCCAGGATGCGGTTCAACGGTCCCTCGGCCTACATCACGGACGCCGGATCTCCGGGCCTGATCGTTCTCGATCTCAAGTCGGGCGGCGTGCGGCGGGTGCTGGACCACGACAAGTCGACGACCGCGCAACGTCCCGCGCTGGTCGACGGGAGGATCCTGCGCGGCCCCGACGGCAAGCCGGCGTCGTGGAACGCCGACGCGCTCGAAGTGACGCCGGACGGACAGTATCTCTATGTGCAGCCGCTGTCGGGACCGATGTATCGCGTGGCGACGAAGCTGCTCGACGACGCGAAGCTGCCGCCGGTCGCACTGAGCAACCAGGTCGAATTCTGGTACAACACGCCGTCGCTCGGAGGGACCGCCATCGATGCGGCGGGCAACCTCTACCTGAACGATCTGGGCAGCGACGCCGTGCTGAAGATGACGCCGGACCGGCATGTCTCTCTCGTGGCGCGCGACGAGCGGCTGCATTGGGCGGATGCACCGACGCTGGATGCGGATGGCGACCTGCTGTTGCCGGTGGCGCAACTCGATCGGGCACCGCCGTTCAATCACGGACGCAACCTGATCCGGTTCCCGGTCGATCTGTTCCGGCTGCATGTCGGCGGCCATCCGCCGGGAAACGAGTAACATCCATACGTCTCGGTGAGCGGAGGCGGTCCGTCAGATGCAGGCTTGCGGCCGAAGCTGCCGCGGTACAACTCTCGACCACCGGTCGGGCGAATTCGATTATTGGCGACTTTCCAGTCCCGATCTCCGGCGCGACGTGCTGCAGAAATAGCGAGCAGCCGGCGTGCATGATTTCACCGGGGTGCGCGATATCGAGCAGTTGCTGCAGATCGCGTCCGAGGTTGGGATCTACATCGCGGCCCGTCTTGGTCCCTATATCAATGCCGAGACCGGTTCCGGAGGCTTCCCGGCTTGGCTGGACACGCAAGCGGGATTTGCGCGTTCGTCCGCTCCCGACCACAAACCTCGATGTCGCCTACATGCAGGCGGTGGAGGCGAAGGCGCGCGCCGACGGGATCGTGGTGCCGCTGTTCCACAACGACGGCTACACGGTCATGGCGACATCTGGTATGGGACGCTTCACCGGCACGGGTGCCGAGACCGGCATTTCGCTGTCGGCGAACACGCCCTATCCCGGCCGGCTGTCAGTGTGGATCAACGGGCGATATGCCGGCGACAATTTCGGCGGCGGCAATCCGCAGACGTTCGATTTCCCGTCGGGGAGCGTGGTCGCGGGCGGCACGAACGTCGTGTCGGTGCTGACCGAGGATGTCGGCCACAATGAGGACGGAGAACCCAACGACAGCCACAAGCAGCCGCGCGGCCTGACCGCCTACGCGCTGATCGGATCGGCGGCGGCGCTGGGCTGGAAAATCCAGGGCAACCAGGGCGGACAGAAGCTGCTCGATCCGGTGCGCGGACCGTTCAACAATGGCGGCCTGTTCGGAGAGCGCAACGGCTGGTCCCTGCCCGGCTATCCGACGGCCGGCTGGACGGCGACGTCGCTGCCTGCCTCGACGCCGACCCCGGGTATCACCTGGTATCGGACGACCGTCGGGCTCGACCTGCCGACGGGTCAGGACGTCTCGATCGGCCTGCAGATCAGCGACGACAAGTCGCGCGACTATCATTTGCGGATTTTCGTCAACGGCTGGCACATGGGTCTGTATGTCAACAATGTCGGACCGCAGACGAATTTCGTGGTTCCGAACGGGATCCTGAACACGAACGGCGAGAACACGATCGCGATCGCATCGTGGAGCTTCGGCGACGGAACCGGCGGCCTCGGGGCGGTCTCGCTGACGGTGCTCGGCAACGTCGCCGGCGGCGTGCCGGTCACGACCGTGAACAGCCCGGGCTACAGCGCCATTTTCGGCTGACGATGTGAAACCTGCCGGACGGGAGGTCGAGACGACCATGGGGCGACTTCAGACGGATCTCGCGAGATGAACCAGCCGATGTCCTGGCCGGCTCGGGTGTGGCTCGGTCCGGGTCTCGACGAAGCCGCATGAGCGGTAGAGCGCGAGATTGGCGCCCATACGGGCATTGGTGAACAGGCGAAGCTCGGGCAGACCCGCGGAGATGGCCTGGTCGACGGCAAACGCCAGAAGCCGCCTGGCATGCCCCCGCCCCTGATGACGCGGGTCGACGGCGATGCTGTAGATGGCGAGATGACCTTGTCCGGGTTGGAGGACCAGGACGGCCACCGGACGACCGCCGAGGTCCAGGAGCCAGACCTCGCGGCGAGCGATCCGGCCGCGATAGTCCTCGGTCGCGGGCGCGGGCAGACTGCCATCGATCACGGCCCGGTAGGCTCGCTCGTAGGCCGTGGCGCTGATGGCGGCGACCGTGTCGGCGTCGGACGCCGCGGCAATGCGGATCGCGGGCTCAACCGGCTTCGAGCGCATCGGACAACATGCTCCAGAGGGCGCTGTCGTGTCGCCGGCCACTGGCCATGGCGGCCTTGCCTGCTAGGTTGCGGCGATGCGCTACATCTCCACACGCGGCGAGGCCGCGCCGCGTGATTTCGCGGGCGTGCTGCTCGCGGGGCTCGCCGAGGATGGCGGCCTGTTCGTGCCGGAGGCCTGGCCGGCGCTGAGCGCCGCCGAATGGCGGGACTTGCGCGGCCTGCCCTACCACGCGCTCGCGGCATGGATCGTCGGCCTGTTCGCTGCCGGCTCGATCGAGACGGACGCGCTGTCGGCGATGTGCGCGCGCGCCTATGCGGGGTTCGCGCATCCGGCGGTCGCCCCCCTGGTGCAGCTCGACGAGGGACTGTTCGCGCTCGAGCTGTTCCATGGACCGACGCTCGCGTTCAAGGACATCGCGATGCAGTTGCTCGGGCCGTTGTTCGAGCACGTGCTGGCGCGCGAGGACCGGCGCGTCACGATCGTGGGTGCGACGTCCGGCGACACCGGATCGGCGGCGATCGAGGCGTGCCGGGACCGGCGGGGGATCGAGATGGTGATCCTCCATCCGCTCGGGCGGACGAGCGAGGTGCAGCGGCGGCAGATGACGACGGTGCTGTCGGGCAACATCGCCAACCTGGCGGTGCGGGGGAATTTCGACGACTGCCAGGCGCTGGTCAAGGCGATGTTCGCCGACGCGCCGTTCCGCGACGAGATGGCGCTGTCGGGCGTGAACTCGATCAACTGGGCGCGGATCGCGGCCCAGGTGCCATACTATGTCTACGCGGCGCTGGCGCTGGGGGCGCCGGACCGGACGGTGTCGTTCGCGGTGCCGACCGGCAATTTCGGCAACGTGCTGGCGGCCTGGGTCGCGCGACGGATGGGGCTGCCGGTGGACGCGCTGGTGGTGGGTTCGAACCGTAACGACATCCTGACCAGGTTCATCGCGGCCAACGACATGAGCGTGGCCGACGTCGCGCCGAGCCTGTCGCCGTCGATGGACATCCAGGTGAGCTCCAATGTCGAGCGGCTGCTGTTCGAGCTGCTGGAGCGCGATCCGGTGGCGCTGCGGACGGCGATGGCCGGGTTCCGCGCGACGGGCCGGATGGCCGTGCCCGACGCGGCATGGCGCGAGGCGGGCCGGTTGTTCCGGGGGCTGGCGCTCGATGACGAGGCGACGCTGGCGGAGATGCGCCGGCTGCGCGCGTCGGGCTATGTGGCCGACCCGCACAGCGCGATCGGGATCGCGGCCGGCCGGATGAACAAGGTGGCGGGCGTGCCGATGGTGGCGGCGGCGACCGCGCATCCGGCGAAGTTCCCGGACGCGTGCGCCCGGGCGGGTGCGAAGGTGGCGTTGCCGTCCCACCTGTCGGATCTGTTCAGCCGGCCGGAACGGTTCGACATCGTGGGCAATTCGCTCGACGACGTGGAGACAAAGGTTCGCGCGCAGGCGCGGCGAAACGCAGCCTAATCGAGGAAATTGATGGACGATCTGATCAACGTCACGCGCCTGCCATCCGGGCTGCTCGTGGTGACCGAGCGGATGGACCGGGTCGAGACGGTCTCGTTCGGCGCCTATGTCGCGTCCGGCACGCGCAACGAGGCGGCGTCCGAGAACGGGGTCTCGCACTTCCTCGAGCACATGGCGTTCAAGGGAACCGAGCGGCGGACGGCGGCCGGGATCGCCGAGGAGATCGAGAATGTCGGCGGCCAGATCAACGCCTACACGGCCCGCGAGCAGACCGCCTACTACGTCAAGCTGCTGCACGAGGACCTGGCGCTGGGCGTCGACATCATCGGCGACATCCTGAGCCACAGCGCCTTCGCGCCCGACGAGATCGAGCGGGAACGCGGCGTGATCCTGCAGGAGATCGGGCAGGCGCACGACACGCCGGACGACATCATCTTCGACCATTTCCAGGAGACCGCCTTCCCGGGCCAGCCGATGGGCCGGCCGACGCTGGGCACGGAGGCGCTGATCCGCGCGATGCCGCGTGATGCGATCGCGGCCTACATGAGGCGGCATTACGCGTCGGCGAACATGGTGGTGGCGGCCGCGGGACGGCTCGAACACCGCGAGGTCGTGGGGCTGGTCGAGCGGCATTTCGCCGACCTGCCGTCGGCGATGCCGGACGAGGCGCCGGGAGGCCATTACAAGGGCGGCGAATTCCGCGAGGAGCGCGATCTCGACCAGGTGCACGTGGTGCTGGGCTTCCCGTCGGTGAGCTACGCCGATCCCGACTATTTCGCGGTGCTGCTGCTCTCGACGCTGCTCGGCGGCGGGATGAGCTCGCGATTGTTCCAGGAGATCCGCGAGAAGCGCGGGCTGGTCTATTCGATCTACTCGTTCAACGCGCCGTTCCTCGACGGCGGCCTGTTCGGAATCTATGCCGGGACGGGCGCGGAGGAGGCGGCCGAGCTGGTGCCGGTGACGCTGGCCGAACTGCTGGCGGTGCAGAACCATGTCACGCGCGAGGAACTCGACCGCGCGCGGGCGCAGGTCAAGGCCGGGCTGCTGATGTCGCTCGAAAGCACCGGGGCGCGCTGCGAGCAGCTCGCGCGACAGATGCAGGTGTTCGGACGGACGATCACGACGGCGGAGACGGTCGCCAGGATCAACGCGGTGGGGATCGATGACGTCAGGCGGGTGGCCACGCGCCTGTTCCGGGGCCGGCCGACGCTGACCGCGCTGGGGCCCGCGGGGAGCGTGCCGGGCCTCGACCAGATCGCCGAGAAGCTCGCGGCATGAGCGAGGTCGGATTGGTCGCCGAGCTGGTGGCGGCCGCTCGCCGGGCCGGCGCGGACGCGGCGGACGCGGTCCATGTCGGCAATGTGTCGGTGTCGGTGTCGGTGCGCAACGGACGCGTCGACAGCGTCGAGCGGGCCGAGAGCCAGGATGTCGGACTTCGCGCGTTCGTGGGTCAGCGGGCGGCGATCGTGTCGGCGACCAGCCTCGATCCATCGCGGTTCGCGGAGCTTGCCGAGCGCGCGGTCGCGATGGCGCGGGTGGTGCCGGAGGACCGGTTCGCCGGCCTGTCGGGTGAAGGTGGGCGGGCCGACGCGGATGGGTTCGACCTCGCGGATGCGGCCGAGCCGGATGTGGCCGCGCTGACGGCGCGCGCGCTCGAGGCGGAGGCGGCCGCGCTGGCCGTGCCGGGGGTGACGCAGACGGGAGAGGCATCGAGCGGCTACGGACGGAGCGAAATCGCGCTGGTGACGTCCGACGGGTTCGCGGGCTCCTACGTGCGGACCGGGCATTCGGTGTCGGCGAGCGCGCTGGCCGGGGCGGGCGTGTCGATGCAGCGCGACTACGACTTCCACAACACGGTCCATCTCGCGGACCTCGATCCGGGCTCGAGGATCGGCCGCAGCGCGGGCGAGCGGGCGGTCGCGCGGATGGGACCGGTCAAGCCGCGCACCGGACGGATGCCGGTGGTGTGGGATCCGCGCGTGGCCGCGAGCCTGCTCGGACACCTGGTGGCGGCGGCGAACGGCAGCGCGGTCGCGCGCGGCACGAGCTTCCTCAAGGACAAGCGCGGCGAGCGGATCATGCGGGCTGGCGTGCACGTGATCGACGACGCGCGGCGGGTGCGCGGCCTGCGTTCGCGGCCATTCGATGGCGAGGGCGTGCCGACGCGTACGCTGTCGATCGTCGAGGACGGGGTGCTGTGCAACTGGGTGCTGGATGGTCGCAGCGCGCGTCAGCTCGGCCTTGCCAGCACCGGGCACGCGGCGCGGGGAACATCCGGACCGCCCTCGCCCTCGACGACGAACCTCACGCTGTCGCCGGGCCCGATGTCGGCGGGCGAGCTGATCGAGGACATCGTCGAGGGGTTGTACGTGACGGAGATGATGGGTTCGGCGGTGAACGGGATCACCGGCGACTACAGCCGGGGTGCCGCGGGCTTCATGATCCGCAACGGCGCGTTGGCGGAACCGGTGGCGGAGATCACGGTTGCGGGCAACCTGCTCGACATGTTCCGCGAGATGGTGCCGGCGAACGACCTCATGCTGCGCCGCGGGGTCGACAGCCCGACGGTGCGGATCGACGGGTTGACCGTCGCGGGGGCCTGATGCGCGTGCGGCGCGGGTCGGCCCTGCTGCTGGCGGGGCTGCTGGCGCTGCCGGTCCAGAACGGGTGGGCGTCGCCCGGACGCGGCGCATCGGTGGGAAGTCGCGGCAGCCGGACCTACATGCTGCCGCCGCGCACCGCCACCTCGCCGTTCGGCGCGCAGCCGTTCCAGCGGACGGTGACGCCGCCAGCGGCGCGGCCCGGCTTGGCGCCGCGACGCCATCCGCTGGCCGCAGGGTTTCTCGGCGGCCTGCTGGGTGTGGGTCTGGCGGGGCTGCTGTTCGGACACGGCCTGCTCGGCGTGCTGATCGAAGTGATCCTGGCGGTCGTGCTGATACGCTGGCTGTTCAGGCGGCTGCGTGCCGGCGGCACCGCCGCCGTGTTGCCCATGCCGGGGAATGGGCAGCCGGCACCGTTGATGCCGATCGTGATCGGGCGTGGCGATTATGCGGCGTTCGAGGCGGTCCTGCGCGAGGTGACCCGGGCCTGGACGATGGGCGACATCGCGGCACTCGGCCGGGTCGCGACGCCGGAGATGGTGGGGATCCTGGGCGACCAGCAGCGCGAACTGGCGCGGCGGGGACTGCGCAACAGCACGACCGACGTCAGGCTCGAGAAGGGCGATCTCGCGGAAGCCTGGCGCGAGGGCCAGGAGGATTATGCGACGGTCGCGATGCGGTTCTCGGCGATCGATATCGATACCGATGCGACCGGACGGGTGCTGGGCGGCGATCCGTCGCAGCGCGCGACGCGGACCGAGTACTGGACGTTCGTCCGGCGGCCGTACGGCACCTGGATCCTGTCGGCGATCCAGCAGGCATGACCGGGCTGCCGTTCGGGCCGGGACCGTTCCGGATGGCGATGGGACTGACCGCCGGTCCGATCGAAAGACTCGTCGAGATCGACGATCGCTACCTGCCTGAAATGGCGGAGCGGCGCTGCCTGCTCGGCGGACGCCGCGCCGAGGTGTTCGCGGCCGAACCCGCCACGGATGCGGCGCGCGCCGAGGTGCTCGACGTGCTCGCCGGGCTGCTGCAGCGGGGCTACCCGGCATGGTTCGCGATCGAGGGGCGTGTCCTGCACAACCGTCTGATCGGGGAGGCGTGGGCGCTCGACGCCCTGCCTCACGATCCGCTGGAGGTGGCGGGACGCCTGGTGTGCGAGGATCTGTGCCTGGTCGACACCGAAGCGGAGGCGGGTCCGACGCTGCGGGCGGCGGTGCTGTGCGCGCCGAGCCGCTGGCGGCTCGACGAGAAGATCGGCCGGCCGTTGGCCGCCGTGCATGCTCCGGTGCCGCTCTATGCGGAGCGGCTGGCAGGCCCGGTCGACCGGTTCATGCGCAGCCTGCGGCCGGGACGGATCGCCGAACGCTCGAACTGGAGCGTCGTCGACGATGGCGCGCTGTTCCAACCCGTCCGCCGCCTCGACCTCCCCCCTGTCTCGATCGAGGAGGCGGGTGAGCGCCTGTTCCTGCGGGTCGAGCGCCAGACCTTCATGCGGCTGCCGGCGAGCGGCATGGTGCTGTTCGCGATCCGCGTGCACAGCACGAAGCTCGGGGAGGCGGTGGCTCCGGCGGGGGTCGCCGGGGACCTCGCGGCCGCGGTGCGCGCGTTGCCCCGGCCGCTCGCGGACTACAAGGGGTTCGACGCGATCGGGGCCGTGCTGCTCGGCTATCTCGAAGGTGGTCAGCGAACGCCGCTCGGCCAGAGCACGACGCGCACGGTCTGCAGCAGGATCAGCAGGTCGAACACGACGCTGTAGTTCTTCACGTAGTGCAGGTCGTAGCTCAGCTTCGATCGCGCGTCGTCGAGCGAGGCGCCGTAGGGATAGTTGATCTGCGCCCAGCCGGTCAGGCCCGCCTTGACGAGATGGCGCTCGTCGTAGAGCGGCAGGCTGGCGGCGAGGTCGCGGATGAATTCGGGACGCTCCGGTCTCGGTCCGACCAGCGACATGTCGCCCGACAGGACGTTGAAGAGCTGCGGCAGCTCGTCGAGCCGGGTGCGGCGGAGGAAGCGGCCGATGCGCGTGATGCGCTGGTCGGCGCTGGCCGCCCAGACCGCGCCCGCTGCCTCGGAATCGATGCGCATCGAGCGCAGCTTGAGGATGTCGAAATGGCGGCCGCCCTGGGTGACCCGCGCCTGCCGGTAGAGGATGGGACCGCCATCCTGCAGCTTGACCGCGAGGGCGGCGGCGATCAGCAGCGGGATGGCGGGGATCAGGACGAGGAGCGAGGCCGCGATGTCGAGGCATCGCTTGAGGAGGCGGTCGAGCGGGCTGAAGCGGAAGCCGTCGGCATAGAGCAGCCAGTTGAGATCGAAGCGCTTGAGGTCGAGGCGGCCGATCTCGTTCTCGAGGAAGCCCATGTATTCCTGCACCGGATAGCCGGCGACCTTGCATTGCAGGAGCTCGAGCATCGGCAGTCCGCGACGGTCGTCCGGAGCCACGACGATCTGGTCGGCCGCGAACCAGGACGCGGCGCTGGCGAAGCCATGCGCGGCGTCGAGGATGATCGTGGTGTCGTCAAAGCGCGGATCGCGTCCGCCCATGGCATCGGCGTGGACGAAGGCGATGTCGTAGGCGAGCGTCCGCCCCTCGCGGGTGAGCAGCCAGACCAGATCCCAGGCCCTGCGGCCGGCACCGACGATCAGCAGGCGGCGGCGGAACCAGCCGTGCCGGCGGAGCAGCATCAGGACGGTGCGGGCGAGGGCACCGGCCGCCATGGCGCTGGCGATCGCGGCAAGCAGGAGATTGCCGCCGGCCGGCAGTCCGAGCGGACGGGCCAGCATCCAGCCAAGCAACGACCCGAGCAAGGCCGCCAGTGCCGCCCGGCCGAAGGATTGCCTCGGGCTCACCATCGCGTCGCGCCGATACAGGCCGAGCGCGCACAGCGACAGCAGGGCACTCGCCGGAAACAGGATCGCGGGCCATGCGGACAGGCGAACGATACCGGGTCCGAGCATGCAGCGGGCGGTCGCGAACCAGCAGAGGAGAGCGAAGGCGACGTCGAGCAGGATCAGGCAGCGGGCTGCCGTCAATCTCGGGCCGATCGATGTCATTCGTCCCTCCTGCGTGCGAGCAGGGACAAGCTGTAGCAGCCGGATGTTGACGAATGGTTGCTGTCGGACCGGACGCGGAACGTCGGCGGAATTTACAGATGGTGAGCCTAACGAGGCGTTTTGTTCGCTAACCCCTTGATTTGTTAGCGCGGCCCGGTTGTTGCCTACAACTCGGAGTGGCAACCAATTTTGAGAGGACCGTGTCGTGATCCGTCTGAAGAAGCAAATTCTGGCCGCGGGGCTGCTGTCGGCCGTCGGTGGCGCTTTCGGCACCGCGCATGCCGGAACGATTTCGATCGGCCCGTTCGGCACCGACAGCCTGACCGCGACGAGCGCCGCCGGGGCGACCGCGTCGCCGTTCGCGCTCGCCGATCTCGGTTATGCGGGCACCAATGGACTGGTCTCGACGGCGAGCATCCCGCTCGCCGACGGCGGCACCATTCGCTTCACGCCCGACGCCTTGGTTCCGCAAGGCGGCGTGTATTCCGGGACCGTGACCAACGTGGCGGCGTCGCCGTTCGCCGGGACCGGGCTCGCGCCGATGAACTATCTGGTGGCCGAGCCCAACGATCCGGTGACGATCGCGTTCGGCCTCGCCAACACCTCGCAGAATTTCAGCCTGCTATGGGGATCGGTCGATCCCGATAACTCGCTCAACCTCGATTTCTATTTCGGCGGTTCGAAGCTCGAGGACCTGACCGTCACCGGAAGCGAGGTCGCGTCGGCCGCCGGGATCGCGGACGACGGCACGACATCGGCGTTCGTGACCGTCAACGAGGGCTTCCTGCAGGCCTATGACAGGATCGTCGTGACCTCGACGCAGCCCGCCTTCGAGTTCGACCCGAGCGTTTCGGTGCCGGAGCCGGCGGCACTCGCGCTGTTCGGCGTCGGACTGGCGGGGCTCGGCATGATCCGCCGCCGCAAGACGGCGATCGCGGCGTAGCAACGCCCGAAGGGTGCCGGGGGTTAGACTTCTCGCTCTAACCCCCGCATCCTGATCCGGCAAAAGGCCGGGGAGGATCGGGTGGACAGATCTGGTGTGATGATGGCGGCCGGACTGCTGATGGCGGCGAGTGCGCATGCGGCCGATCCGGTTTCGGCCGCCGACCGTGCGTTCGTGGCCAAGGTGAGCCAGGGCGGGATGTTCGAGGTCCAGTGCGGCGCGCTGGCGGCAAGCCAGGGCGGAACACAGGACATCAGGGATCAGGGTGCGACGGAGGCTCACGACCATCAACTGGTCGGCGCTGCCCTGAAGTCGGCGGCGTCGGCCGCCGGGCTCACGTTTCCGGACACGCTGGATGCCAAGTTCCAGGCGGAGCTCGACCAGTTGAAGCCATTGTCCGGTCGAACCTTCGACGCGGCCTACCTGCGCGACATGATCGTGATCCACGACAAGGATGGGGCCGCGTTCGCCGCCGAGGCCAAGGGCGGCACCGATCCGAAGCTGCGCGCCTTCGCGGCCGAAACCCACAGGATCGTTTTGCGCCACCTTGGCGAGATCAAGGCGATCGGGCCCGGCGCGGGCTGATCATTCCGGTTAGCGCGCCGGGAACATCGCAGGCGCGATGATCGAGGCGGCGACGAGCTGATTGTGCAAGGCCGCCGACGGATGGATCCCCTCGGCGGATGCGATGCCGAGATCGGTTCGCCACAGGCCCGGGTTTCTCGGATCCTCGACCTGGGCATCCATGTCGATCAGGCCGGCGTAGCCCTGACCGCGCCAGCTGGCGCGCATGAAGCTGTTGTATTGCTCGCGCTGGATCTCGATCGGTGTGGAGGCGGCGGGGGTCCTGGTGCCGAAGACCAGGGTGCCGCCGGCGGCCTGGCCGCCGATGGCCGCCGCCGAGAAGGTCACGGTGTTGCCCGACACGGCGACCGTGGTGCCGTCGGGAAAGACCGACAGGCCGTTCGAGGCGGCGACGAGTTCGCCGTTCTGGACGCCGGAGGGCGAGAGAAGGGCGACCGATGTCTGGCCGGGGGAGATCGCTGCCGTGGTGGTGGTCTGCTGCTGGACGAGGAACTGTCCGGCCGCGGTGGCCCAGCCGTCCTGGCTCGCGGTGGTGGGCGGACAGGTGAAGGCCCAGACGCGGATGCCCGCGGTCTCGAGCGGCTGGGCGAGTGCGAGGAGGTTCGCCTCGGTGGCGGAGGCCGAGACCGGATTGCCGGCGGCGTTGAGGTCATTGCGATTGTATTCGAGCAGGACGTCGGTGGCGCCGATTTCGGCCGTCGCCTGTTGCAGCAATTGCGGCCGAGCCGCCATCTGCAGGGCGGTGGTGGAGCCCCGCGCGATCGACGCCCACGGCACGGCACCGCCGAGGCTTCGTTCGATGTAGCCCATCCGGCCGTAGGCGTCGGCGGCATCGCCGGTTCCGGCGGCGATCGAGTCGCCAACGATCAGCACGGACGGGGTCGGCGTGCTGACCTGGCCGAGCACGGTCCATGGCGCGAAATAGCCGCCGCCCGAGTTGCTGGGAACCGCCTGGTCGAGCGTGTGGTCGGGCATCGCGGTCGCCGCGCGCTGGCTGCCCTCGCCGGCGAGGCGGGTCGAACCGGAAGCGGGCGCCGGATAGTCGCCGACGAGGAAGCCGGTGGAACTCGCCTGGAACGATCCGCGGACGAAGAACTCGGCCAGCGGCGGCAAGGTGATGCCGATCGGATCGGAGTCGACGAAGTGGTCGGAGGGCGGGATGGAGGCCGTGCGCGAGGTCCCGAAGGTGGCGGCGTAGTTGCGGCCGCTGATCGTCAGGATCTGGCCCGCGGTCAGGGCCGCGGTGGTGGTGTTGGCGCCGGCGAGGTTGGTGAAGGTGAAGGCGTAGCCGGTCAGGTTGCTGGCGACGTAGGTCGGAACGATCGACGCGATCCAGCTGTTGGCGGGGATGCCGGCGGCGGAGACGCCCATGCCGACCGAGAGCGCGTTGCCGGGACTTGCCATCGCGATCTGGACCGGGATCGTGGTGGCGCCCGAGGCGACGTTGGCGTTCACCACCGTGGAGAGCTGGACGCTCGGGGTGCTGATTGCGGCGGTGCCGGTGAAGGTGACGAGGCGGTCGACGATCCCGTTGTTGGAAATGTCGTCCCCCATGTAGGACAGTTTCAGCGCCCGCACGCCGCCGACCGACGGGGTGAAGCAGGCGCTGACGTCGAAGATCGAGAGATCGGTCGCGTCGTAGCTGCCCGATCCGATCGGACGGCCACGACCGCAGACCGGGACCCAGCGCTGCGTGGCGCCGATGGACACGGGGGTTGGCAGTGCGACAGGCGGCGCGAAGGAGCCGGCGATGGCGGGCGTGGCGAGGAGGACCGCGGCGGCGGCAAGGGCCTGGCCGTGCATCACGGGTAGCTCTCGGCGCGATAGGCGACGGTGCCGGTCGCGGGCGTGCAGTTGATGGCGGCGGACGGGACCCAGCCCGGCGCATCGCGCTCGTAGAAGCCTTGCGCGTAGACGATGAAGGAGGCGCTGGTGGCCGACGGGGTGGAGTTGTCGTCGGTGCAATAGAGGCTCGCGCCGCCGCTCGCGGTCAGGTTGAGGACCACGAAATGCAGCCGGTTGACGTTGGCGGGCTCGGCGGCGAGGACCGCGGTGCTGGTCGTGACGGCGCCGGCCGAGACGCTGGGCGCGCCGGTGACGCCGAAGGGGACCGTCTTGAGCGGGCCGGCCAGGGCGCCGGCGACGGTGGCATCGGTGACGGCGACGTTGTTGGACACCGACACCGCGCCGCCCACGGTCAGCGTGCCGGCCTGCAGCCGATACATCGCCGACAGCCAGCCGAGGATGCCGGTGCCGCCGGCCGGCATCATCGCACCGGTGACAGGCGCGCCGTCGAGCGGATCCTGGATCCAGAGCGGGTTGGCGGCGGAGACCGGCGATCCGGCCTGGACCGGAGCGACCGGCCACGCGCCGGCGGGCGCGGCCGGGGCCCCCTGCCCGATGCTGGCGCCGGCGCAGCCGATGATGCAGTCGATCTTGACGTTGCCGTTCTGATCGAGCTGAAGAGGTGCGAAGGAACCGGAGGCGAGGCTGGGCGCGGAGGCGTTATAGGCGCCATATGTCGCGGCGACGCCCTGCGCCCAGGCGGCGGGCGCCGCGGTGATGCCGAGAAGCCGGGCCACGCCGATAAGAAGGACGAGAGCGAGGCGATGCATCACGATTTCCCTATCGATCCGCAACGAGTTTGCCAGCGTCTTGAGCGGCGGCGAAGAATGGTGGCCGGTTCGGCGCCGGAGATCGCGTGACAACGCGATGTTTTAAGCGTTAGATTGTTAGGTCGTTTCCGGAGCACATTCCCGATTTATGGCGGAGGCCGGCGGTGGACGTGGATGAGGCGCAGGAGATCCGGTCTTTTGAGACGCTCCTGAGCGCGGGAGGGGTGGTCAACCACTACCAGCCGATCGTCGACCTGCGATCGGGACGGGTGGTCGGCGTCGAGACGCTTGCCCGGCTGCGACAGGGGATGAAGCTCATCCTGCCCGGGGCGTTCCTGCCAGGATTCGACGAGACTTCGCTCGACACGCTCCTGTTCGCGTCGCTGCGGCAAGGCCTGTCGACGCTGGCCGCGTGCGGAGCGACACACCCCGACCTGTTCATCTCGTTCAATGTTAGTCCGAACGTCATGATCCGGGACGGTTTCATGAGCGACTTCCTGCGCGTGCTTCGTCGCGCGAAGGTCGATCCGGCTCGCATCATGATCGAAATCCTCGAGAACGACGACTTCCTGGACCTGCCGTTGGCGCGCGACAGGCTCGAGGCGCTCGATGCCGTCGGGGTGCGAATCGCGCTCGACGACGTCGGCTCGGGCTATTCGTCGCTGGCGCGGCTGCGCGAGTTGCCGGTCGGGACGATCAAGCTGGACCAGTCGTTCGTCCGCGGCCTGCCGCTGCATCCGTCGAACATCCACTTCGTGTCCGCGATGCTGGCGCTGGCGCGCGGGCTCGGGAAGCACCTCATCATCGAAGGCGTGGAGACGCCGGAGATCTCGGACGCGCTGCGTGTGCTCGGGGCGGAGCTGGCGCAGGGACACGAGATCGCGCATCCGATGCCGCAGCCGGCGCTGCTGGCGTGGCTCGGCGCGCATGAACCGGCGGTGCTCGATCGCGCCCCGCGCACGCTGATCGGTGCGTTCGCGGCCCATGTCGGCTTCGTCGAGGCCTGCCGTTCGCTGCGCGGCCAGCCGTTCGAGATCTCGTGGTCGCACGGGCTTGTGGACCCGCATGCATGTTCGGTCGGGCGATACCTGGATCGACACGGCTTGCACGAGACCGAGTACGGCATGGCGCACAAGCGCTTCCACGACGTGATCCACCGCTACGACGACGAACCGGAGGCCTGGGACCAAGCTTCGCGCGCGCTGACGCAGGCGCTCAAACGGGCGATCGTCATGCAGGCGACGGTACCGCTGCCGGACGTTACGGACGATAGCCGCTCTCCGTGGAGGAAACTGTCGCGCTAGGGTTCGAGGATCCTCATCGCCTCCGGACGAACATGATCGTCGCGGCCTGCAGGACCTCGGTCTGATAGGACAGGTTCAGCGCCTTCGTATGGGAGTGGTAGTCGCCCACCGCCTGCATCAAGCTGCCGTGCGCCTCATTGAGATAGGTGCGCAGGATGACTCCGGCGGCGGCGATGTTGTAGCAGGGCTCCGCGGTGAGACGCTGCCGGACGATCGAGAGCGGGGTGCGCGTGTAACGCGACAGCGGCGCCAGCCACCGCGTGTTGACCTGCATGACGCCGTAGTCGTCGGTGCCGTCCCTGTTGTGATGAACGAGGCCGGGTGCGCCGCCCTCGACGCGGTGGATCGACGGCAGGACGCGCGGCGGCAGATCGTAGAGATGGGCGACGAGCGCCATGCATGCCGCGAACGGCACCATCAGCGTGTGTGGAACGCGCGCATCCCGGACGCCGCTCCCTGGTCCCCCCGGTCCATGGTTCCTGTATGACACGCGATCGTGAGAGGGTCATGAACTTTCTCCAACAAGCGGGTGTCCCGCTTGCCCGCGGCGAGGCGCGGGTCTAATGCGCGCGTCATGATCACCAGACGACCAGACCGCGCGGCCTCGGACGGCGGCTTTACCCTGCTCGAGATCCTGGTGGTGATCGCCATCCTCGGCCTGCTGATCGGCCTGGTGGCGCCGGCCGCCCTGCAGCAGCTGGGCGGGGCGCGGATCAAGGTTGCGCATCAGTCGATCGAGCGGCTGGGCTCGGTGCTCGACATGTACAAGCTCGATGTCGGCACCTATCCGAGTTCGGAGGAAGGTCTGACGGCGCTGACCGAGAAGCCGTCGGATGCGGAGAACTGGAACGGCCCCTACGTGAAGGGCGGCGAGCCGCAGGATCCCTGGCACCATGCCTATCTATACCGGCAGCCATCCGAGCGTGCCGACCACGACTACGATCTCTGCTCGCGCGGCCCGCAGAACCAGTCCGGCGACAGCAACTCCGGCGGCATGATCTGCAACCCTTAGGGTTTGCCGGAGGTCCGGGGGCCGGCCCCGGCCCCCGGTCTTGCTTCTAGACCGAAAGCACCGGCGCGATATCCTCGAGCGACCGGCATTCGCAGTCGATCCCCATCGTCGCCTCGGCGAGCGCTCCGCCGCCCATCAGGATCGCCGCCAGCATGTAGCCCGCGCTGACCGACCAGGCATGACCGGTGCCGATCAGGGCGCCGAACACCCAGGGTGCGAGCATGCCGCCGGCCGCCGTCCCGATCGCGTAGAACACCGCGATCGCCATCGCGCGGGTCTCGAGCGGAAAGACTTCGCTCGCGGTCAGGTAGGCGCCGCAGGCGGCGGAGGAGGCGAAGAAGAAGATCGCCACCCACAGCAGCGTCTGCGAGACCGGCCCCAGATGGCCGGTCGCGAACAGCACCGCGGTCAGCGCGAGCAGGGCGGCGGAGATCGCGTAGGTGGTGGCGATCATGCGGCGGCGGCCGACGGTGTCGAACAGCGGTCCGAGCAGGAACGGGCCGATCAGGTTGCCGGCGGCGAGCGGCAGGATGTGCAGGCCGACGCGGCCCGGCGCCACATGGTAGAAATTGGTGAGCACCATGCCGTAGGTGAAGAAGACGGCGTTGAACAGGAAGGCCTGGCTCAGCATCAGGATGAAGACGAGCACGCTGCGCCTGCGATGGACGACGAGCATCGCGTGCAGGATCGCGCCGAGGCCGAAGCTGTCGCGCGGCCGGATCGTCAGGTGCTTGTCGGTGGGCGGCAAGGCGTGGCCACAGGCTGAGACCTTCCGTTCGATGGCCGCCAGCGTGTCATGGGCTTCCGCGGCCCGGCCGTGGGTGACGAGCCAGCGCGGGCTTTCCGGCACGTAGCGACGGAGCCAGATGATCGGCAGGCCGAGCAGACCGCCGATCGCGAAGCCGAGCCGCCAGCCGATGTCGGGGCGGAACACGCCGTGGCCGACAAAAGCGAGCGACGCGACGGCGCCCACGGCGGCACCCGCCCAGTAGCTCGAATTGACCGCGAGCGTGACGCGCCCGCGCAGGCGCGCGGGCGTGAGTTCGTCGACGGCCGAGTTGATCGCGGCGCACTCGCCGCCGATGCCGATCCCGGTCAGGATCCGCGACAGCGCGAAGGTCGGGAAATCGACCGAGCAGGCGGAGGCGAAGACGCCCACGACATAGACGCCGAGCGTGACCGCGAAGATCGCCCGCCTGCCCACGCGGTCGGTGAGCCAGCCGAAGAACAGCGCGCCGATCACCGCGCCGAGCACGTAGGCGGACGCGGAGGCACCGACGTCGGCCGTGCTCAGCGACAGGGTCTGGGATGACTGGAGCGCCGGTCCGATCGACCCGATGATGGTGACCTCGAGTCCGTCGAGGACCCAGGTGATGCCGAGTGCGGCGACCAGCATGACGTGGAAGCGCGACCAGGGCAGCCGGTCGAGGCGGGCCGGAATGTCGGTGCTGATCGTGGCTGTCTGCACGCTCTGCCCTCTCATGGCGCGCCCCCGGTTGGGGCGGGCCGGACGCCTCTTTAGAGGCTCCCAGGCGGCCAGGCGAGCGCTCAGGCCAAGCCGCAGCCGCTGTCCGCCTGGCGGCGGTCGTCCCGCCGCTTGACCGGATCATGCACGCATGTTCTGGTTTTGCTGGCTTTCAAGGAAAGCGGGCTTGGTAAAGGAGGCAGATTTGGCCTGGAAAAAACCCTCGATCAAGGAAATCGCACTGGGCGGCGAGATCAATCTGTACGCCTGCTCGGAGCGTCAGTAACACAAGCCGGACCCGCGCACGGCACGGTGCGTTGCGCGCGATCGTGCTGGGCGCAGCCGCGGGCGGTGGATTCCCGCAGTGGAACTCCAACGCCGCGGGATGCAGGCGGGCCCGCTCGCTCGACCCGACGGCACGGGCACGCACGCAAGCCTCGCTCGCAGTCAGCGGCAACGGGACCGACTGGTTTCTGATCAACGCGTCTCCCGACCTGCGGCAGCAACTGGCCGCCACGCCCGACCTTCATCCGCGCGCCGGTCTGCGGAGTTCGCCGATCGGCGGGGTGTTCCTGACGTCTTCCGAGGTCGATGCGGTCGCGGGATTGCTCAGTCTGCGAGAGGGGCAGCCGTTCCTGCTGTTCGCCACCGCGGAGACGCATGCCGTGCTCGCCGCCAATCCGATGTTCGACGTGCTCGCGCGCGATCTCGTGTCGCGCCGGGTGCTCGGCCTCGACGAGACGGTTGATCTGCCGGGCGGTCTTTCGGTCGAGCTGTTTGCCGTGCCGGGGAAGGTGCCTCTCTATCTCGAGGGCGTCGCCGCAGACGCGGACGGCGATACGGTCGGCGCGCTGGTGACCGAGGACGGGGCGACGCTCGCCTATGTTCCCGCCTGTGCCGCGATGACCCGGGGCGTTGCCGACCGTCTGCGCGGCGCCGATGCGGTGCTGTTCGACGGCACGCTCTGGTCCGACGACGAGATGATCGCGGCCGGCATCGGATCCAAGACCGGCCGGCGGATGGGCCATATGAGCATCTCCGGCCCGGACGGCGCGATCGCGATGCTGGCGCCGATCGAGATCGGGCGCAGGATCTTCGTGCATATCAACAATTCCAACCCGGTGCTGCTCGACGAGACGCGCGAGCATGCGATCGCGTCGGAGAATGGCTGGGAGATCGCCGATGACGGCATGGAGATCCGCCTGTGACGGAGGCGGCGATGCCGCACGAGGATCTCGAGCAGGCGCTGCGTGCGATCGGCGCCGAGCGGTACCATAGCCGGCATCCGTTCCACACGATGTTGCATGGCGGCCGGCTGACGCGCGGACAGGTGCAGGCGTGGGTTCTGAACCGTTATTATTACCAGAGCCGGATACCGGCGAAGGACGCGTTCCTGATCGCGCGCCTGCCGACGGCCTCGCTGCGGCGGGAATGGCGGTCCCGCCTGGTCGATCACGACGGTGACGGCGAGGATGGCGACGGCAAGGATGGTGGCATCGCGCGCTGGCTGCATCTGGCCCGGTGCGTCGGCCTGGATCCGGACTATGTCGCGTCGACCGACGGGCTGCTGAGCGGAACCCGGTTCGCGGTCGATGCGTATGTCAATTTCGTCCGCGAGCGATCCATTCTCGAGGCGATCGCATCGTCGCTGACCGAGCTGTTCGCGCCTTCGATCATCGCCGAACGGGTGTCGGGAATGCTGTCGCACTACGACTTCATCGACGCCGGGATGCTGGCCTACTTCACGCCCCGCCTGACGCAGGCTCGGCGCGACACCGATTTCGCGCTCGCCTACGTCAAGCAGCACGCGAGAACGCGCGACGACCAGCTCTCGGTGCTGGCGGCATTGCGCTTCAAATGCGACGTGCTCTGGTCGCAGCTCGATGCGCTGCATTTCGCGTATGTGTCGCCGGGGCTGATCCCGCCCGGCGCCTTCGCGCCGGGGGACAAAGATGGCGCCTTCGCGCCGGGGGACAAAGATGGCGCCTTCGCGCCGGGGGACAAAGATGGCGCCTTCGCGCCGGGGGACAAAGATGGCGCCTTCGCGCCGGGGGACAAAGATGGCGCCTTCGCGCCGGGGGACAAAGACGGCGCCTTCGCGCCGGGGGATGCGTCATGAGCGAGGACGACATACCGGCCTTTCCGCCGGGGGTGCGTCTGCGCCACGACGATGTCCGCGGCGCCTGGGTGATGCTGGCACCGGAACGACTATTCGTGCCCGACGAGCACGCGCTGGCGGTGCTGGCACTCGTCGACGGCAAGCGCAGCATGCGGGCGATCGTCGACGACCTGGCGCAGCACTACGCGGCGCCGCGGGCGGTCATCGCGGACGATGTCGGCGCGATGCTCGACGAACTCGCGGGCCGCGGCGTGGTCCGCGCGTGACCGCGCCGCCGCTCGGCATGCTGGCCGAGCTCACGCACCGGTGCCCGCTGCGCTGTCCGTACTGCGCCAATCCGGTGGCACTCTCGGGGGCGCGCGACGAACTCGACACCGAAACCTGGCGGCGCGTGCTGACGGAGGCGGCGGCGCTCGGCGTCCTGCAGCTTCATTTCTCGGGCGGCGAGCCGATGGTGCGCGCCGATCTGGCCGCTCTGGTCCGGCACGCGCGCGGGCTCGACCTCTACACCAACCTCATCACCTCCGGCGTCACGCTGACCCGGCCCGCGCTTGCCGCCCTCGCCGATGCCGGCCTCGATCACATCCAGCTCAGCTTCCAGGCGGCCGAGACGGCAAGCGGCGACCGGATCGGCGGCCACGCGGGCGGCCATGCGCGCAAGCTCTCGGCGGCCGCGATGATCCGCGAGGCGGGATTTCCGCTGACGGTCAATTTCGTCGTCCACCGGCAGAACCTCGCGCAATTGCCGGCCATGCTCGCGCTCGGGGAGGCGCTGGACGCCTCGCGCATCGAGATCGCGCACGTCCAGTATGCCGGCTGGGCGCTGGTCAACCGCGACGCGCTGATGCCGACCGAGGAGCAGGTCGAGCAGGCGGACGCGGCGGTCGCTCACGCCCGTGACCGGCTGCATGGCCGGATCGTGATCGACTACGTGACACCGGATTATTTCGCGAGCAGGCCGAAAGCCTGCATGGGGGGCTGGGCGAGGCAGTTCCTCGTCGTGACGCCCGCCGGCGCGGTTCTCCCCTGCCACAGCGCTGAAAGTCTTCCCGGCTTGCGGTTTCCCTCGGTGCGCGATGCGTCGCTGGCGGCGATCTGGCGCGACGACCCGGCGTTCGCCCGCTATCGCGGCACGGAGTGGATGCCGCCTCCCTGCCGGTCATGCGACCGGCGCGAGATCGATTGGGGCGGATGCCGATGCCAGGCGTTCGCGCTGACCGGCGACGCGGCCACCACCGACCCCGCCTGCGCGCTGTCGCCCGACCACGCGATGATGGCGGAGCGGGTGGCGCACGCCTCGCGCGCGGACGACGCGCTGATCTATCGGCACTTCGCCGGCGGGGCCGGACATCCGGCGGGGCCGAAGGATCGGTCCCTATTCGCGGCTGGATGAAGACCATTCCGGCACCGGGTAGTCATGCGTTTGCAACATTCAGTCACACGAAATTGTGCCGGAATGTTCCTTGCGCGTTCATGACGAGCGTGTTTGGTTGCCGTCGGTGCGATGCCAGGAGGCCGATTTGCCCCGCGAGGACATCCGAGCGTTGAGAAGCAGCTTGTTCGTGGCGGGCGTCCTGGTTCCGAACCTCGCGCTGGCGCAGGCGGTCACGACCTACCACAACGACACGTTGCGGACAGGCTGGAACCCGGCCGAGATCTCGCTCACGGTTGCCAATGTCGGCAGCGGCGGCCTCGATCTGCAGGCGACCACCAAGCTCGACAGTCAGGTCGACGCGCAGCCGCTGGTGGTGCCGAACGAGGCGGTCGGCACGTATAGCGCACGCACGGTGGTCTATGTCGTGACCGGAGGCGACACGATCTATGCGATCGACGCCGGGACTGGAACAGTTCTGGCCAGCCGCAACCTTGGAACGCCGGTGCCGCAATCGGCGCTGCCGGGGCAATGCAACAACAACGGGCCCACGGTCGGGATCACGTCCACACCCGTCATCGACGTCGCCCACGGCACGATGTACCTGATCGCCGACACCTACGAGAGCGGGCAGGCGGTGTTCCGGGTGCACGCGGTGAGCCTGTCGACGTTGCAGGACACGATCACGCCGTCGATGGTGACCGCGTCGTCGAAATTGTCGGACGGGACGACTTATCACTTCAACCCGAACGGGTCGCGGCAGCGCGCGGCGCTGCTGCTGTCCGGCTCGACGCTATACGCCGCGTTCAGCAGCTATTGCGACAACGCGCAGTCGACCACGCGCGGATGGCTGCTGGGCTGGACCGTTCCCGCACTCGCCCCTCTCGCGCACAACAACCTGACCGATAACGTTCCCGCCTCGCAGAGCAGCTATTTCCTGAATTCGATCTGGATGTCCGGCTACGGGCCGTCGACGGCGTCGGCGAACAACATGGTCTATGTCGTGACCAGCAATTCGGACAAGAACACCTACGGCGCGGGCAACCGCGACGAGAGCGTGCTGAAGCTGACCTCCGACCTCGCGACGATCCAGAATTATTTCACCGACCCGAACCGTGCCGCACTCGATGCGGGCGACCAGGATTTCGGGTCCGGCGGCGCATTGCTGCCGCCGCCGCAGCCGGGATTGAACCCGAAATTGCTGCTCGCGGCGGGCAAGAACGGGACGATGTACCTGTTCGACCGGTCGGCGGGGCCGGGACTGGGCGTGCTCGCGACCTATCCGATCGGTGGCTGCTGGTGCGGCGAATCCTACTTCCAGGGGTCCGATGGCGCCGGACGCGTCGTCTCGAGCGGCGGATCGGCGGCGACCGTCTGGCGACTGAACACCGCCGCCACCACCGCGGCGTCGCTCACCAAGCTGAACTCGACGACGATCACCAGTGGCCAGGATCCGGGCTTCTTCACCAGCCTGTCGTCGAACGGGACCATTGCCGGCACCGCCATCGTGTGGGCGGTCGGCCGTCCGACGGCGGTGCCGGGGGCGATGCCGCTGTATGCGATCGATCCGGCGAGCGGCAAGATCATCTACACCGCGACAGCGGGAAACTGGGTCAGCGGCAACTCGAACGCGAACACGGTGCCGACCATCGCCAACGGGCACGTGTATGTGGCGACCTACCAGGAGCTGGCGATCTTCGGGCTCGGCAAGCCGGCGGCGGCGACGGCGCAGGCGGCTTTCACGGCGCGTGCGGTCGCCTCACGCAACGTGTCGCGCTTCAGTCTGGGCGCGAACCAGCACGCGGTCTGGGGGACGATCCGCAGCGTCGAGCCGACCGAGATGACGGTCGCCGACCGGCATGGCACGCTGGTGCGGGTGTATCTGCCGACGGCGCGCGCGTCGGGCAATCTCGCCGAACCCGTGGTCGGCGAGGCGACGGTCGCGATCGGCAGACAGGACGCGGACGGGCTGCTGCTGGCGACGAACGTGCTGCATGCGAAATCGTCGGCCGCTCTCTGGCCGGCCGACCAGTAGGCGCTCCCTACAAGCTCGGATGCGTCCAGGCGAGCACGCGGAACGCCTGACTGCCCTCGCCCGGTTCGAGCTGGACAATTCCCTCGCGGACGAAATTCGTGCCGGCGGTGTGGGCGACGACGCGGATGTCGACGACGTCGTTGGCGCCAGGGTCGGTCGCGGTGTTGCCGTTCTCGACCTCGCCGGCGGCCGCGGCAGCCCGGCGCACGACCGGGTCGGCGAGCGACAGGACCGGGTCGCTGCCCTGGAACACGGTCACGTGGGGTGCCAAGGCACGGAACAGGGCCGGCGTCACCCCGATCACGAGGGCGAGCTCGTCGACACTCTCGAAGGCGGCGCCAGGGGGCGCGTAGGGGCGGCCCGCGGCGCGATACGGCTTGGCGAGACCGGCTTGCTGATCGGGCGGGACGGGCGTGTGCCAGGCGAGAATGTTCTGCGCGATCTCGGCCGCATCCTGGGCGCCGCCGGCCCCGGTTCCGGCGACCTGGATCAGGGCGGCGAGCACGGTCGGCGAGGCATTGTTGAGATCCACCTTACCGGCTTCGTTACGGATCTCGATGTCGGCGCTGCCGCCGGCAACCGAGAGGCGATGGTGGCCGCCGGACGACGGCCACTCGGTCTGCGCGCGATCCATCATGCGGAAGGCGGCTTCCTGGAACGCGCCGTCGGCGGCCTGCTCGGCGATCGCCGCGCGCCGGAGGTTGGCGCCGAGCCTGGCCTGGGCGCCGCCGGTCTCGGTCAGTTGCAGGATCAGCAGCGAGATCAGCACCAGCGTCCAGAGCACGATCAGCAGCGCGAAGCCGTGCTCGCGGGCGCGGCGGCCGAACGTCAAGGGGTGAGGCCGAGCCCGTTGAGCACCCTGCTCTGGGGATCGGACAGTCCCGCCTGCGGCAGGCGCTGGAGGCCGGCGGGAACGCCGGCCGCGAACGGGATCTGCTGCTCCATGTCGGCGGTGACGTCGCGCGCGTCGCGCGCGTCGCGCTCGACATGCGGCGTGATCATCACCAGCAGCTCGGTGCGGGCGCGCGCGTTCTGCTGCTGGCCGAACAGCGCGCCGATAACGGGGATGTTGCGGATATAGGGGATGCCCTGGTTCTGCCTCGTGTCCTGGTCCTGGATCAGGCCCGCGATGCCGACCGTCTGTCCGTCCTGCACGACGACACGGGACTGCACGTTGCGGTCGGAGAAGGTCGGGGATTCCGGCCCCGTCGCGCCGCCATTGCTTGTCGTCGAGATGCCGAGGTTGGAACTTACCTCCTCGGCGATGTCGAGGGTGACCTGGCCGTCATTGTTCACCCGCGGCGTGATCTGCAGCAGCACACCGGTCTGGACATAGGAGACCGAATTGACCAAGGGGGCGCCGGAGGTGATCGTCGATTGCGACTGTTCCGAGAGGACCGGCACGTCCTGGCCGACCTGCAGACGGGCCGGCTGGTTGTCGAGCACGACGAGCTCGGGCGCCGACAGGACGCGCACCTTGCTGACCGACTGGAGCAGGTTGATCGCCGCCTGTTGCGAGTTGCCGCCGGCGAGCAGGAAGCCCGCGAAACTGCCCGAGTTGCTGAACGCCGCGGCGAGCTGACCGGCACTGGTGGTGGTGCCGGACGTGCTGCTGCCGTTGTTGACGCCGTTGTTGAAATTGAAGGCGCTGTTGTTGCCGGTCGTGGTCGCGGCACCCGCCTGCTTGAAGTAGAATTGCGTGCCGTATTCGAGGGCGTTGTTCAGGTCGACCTCCGCGACCGTCGCATCGATGCGGACCTGCAGCGGCACGATGTCGATCTTGCGCAGCGTGTTCTCGACCGTCTCGAGTTCCTGCGGCGTGCCGTAGATCAACAACGCGTTGTTCTGGTCGGCGGGGATGATGCGCATCTCGTCCTTGTTGTTGCCGCCCTCCCCGGTGCCGCCCTGATCGAGGCCGCCGAGCAGCGGGTTGCCACCGCCACCCTGCTGGGACTGGCCGCCGGTGGCGCCGGAGTTCGTCGTCTGGCCGAACGCGCCGCCGCCGGTGACGCTGCTGCCACCGCCGAGACCGCCAATTCCACCTCCACCGCCCAAGCCGCCGCCACCGCCAAGACCGCCGCCGCCGAGACCGCCGCTCTGGCCGCCGAGGCCGCCGCCCTGGCCGCCGCCGGTGCCGCCGAGCGACTGGATCTGGTTGACCTGTGTCGGCTGGGCGGTGACGTGATCAGGCGTGAAGGCCTGCTGCAGCGTGTAGGCGACGTCGTTCGAGCGGCCGTTCTGCAGGTAGTAGACATGCCAGGAGCGGATGGTCTGGCGCCGCTGCTGCAGCACCAGCCCGTAGACACGCCGGACGTCGGCCATCATCCGATCCGTCGGGACCACGACGAGCACCGCGTCGATCCGGCTCATCGGGACCACCCGGACGACGCTGGCGAGCGACTTGCCCTGGTCGGCGCCGAGCGTCTTCTCGAGCGCGGTCGCGAAATCCTTGGCATCGCCGGCGTCGACCGGGAGCAGCGCGAAGGACTGGTTGGCCAGCGTGTCGATGTCGAAGGCGTGGATCATGTCCACGATGGCCTGACGCTGCTGCGGGTCGGAGTTGACGATGATCGCGTTGGCGGCCGGGTCGGCGACGATCTTGGCCGAGGCGCCGGCATAGGGCTGCAGGACCTTGGCGAGCGCGTCGGCACTCGTGCTGTGCAGCGGGACGACGGTGGCGCCGGAGGCCGACCCGGACCCGAGGCCGGCCGACGTGGCCGAGGCCGCGGTCTGGATCCGGTAGAGGCCGCCGCTCTCGGTCAGGGCCGCACCCACCTGCGACAGCAGGACCTGCAGGGCCGGCAGCAACTGGTCGCGGTTCAGCGGCGTCGCGGTATGGAGCGTGACGGTTCCCTTCACGCCGGGATCGATGGTGTAGTTGACGTGCAGCATCGTGCCCAGGATCTGGGCGGCCGCCTCGCGGATGTCGGTGTCGGCGAAGTCGAGCGAAATGTCGCCGCTCGAGCCGCTCGAATATTGCGCGCCTGGAACCTGGACACCGCTGCCGGCGCCGTAGCTGACGCGTGCGCGCGGGATTGCGTGCAAGGAGCCGACGCTGCCGTCGACCTGATTGGCTGCGACCGGCGTTCCCGGACGCAGCGGGATGAGCGGCCCGGGCTGATCGGGTTTCTCGATCGGCTCGCAGCCGGTCGCGGCCGCGCAGGCGAGCAGGATCGCGAGCGTTCGGATGTGGCGCTGCTTCAACAACGGATATTTCCTTCAGCCGCACGCTTTCTCATTGATTGTCGCCGGATGCCGCGCCGCTGGCCTGATCGGCGTCGCTTGCATGGCCGGCGCGAAAACCGACCACCGTCAGGCTGACATCGAGGGGCGGCGACGTCTGGCGTCCCTGCGCGATGATGATCGGCGACGTGTGGAGCTGGATGTCGTCGACGAGCATGCGCGGCGTGCCGGTCTCGATCGTCTGCAGCAGGTGCACCATCACCGGCAGGCTCGCATTGAAGGAGACACGCAGCGCGACCCGGCGATAGGCGCCCTGCTGCCTGGCAGGCAGCGCCTCGGTCGAGGACAGCGCGGTGCCGACGGTGCTCGCCATGTCCTGGATCCGGCCCTGCAGGGTCGCCGCCGCAACGGCGTCCGAGTTGCCGCCGAGGAGTGCCGAGACCGGGGGACCGGCCGCTCGGGAGCGTGCCGCCTCGCGCTGCAGGGCCGGCAGCGCGCGGACCAGCATCTCCATCCGGGCGGCGATGTCGCGCTGGCTCTGGACCGCGTCGGAGCGCGCGCCGTACCAGTCGATCAGCGGTGACGCGACGACCTCCCAGACCAGCAGGATCGCGATCAGCGTCAGCGAGACGGCCAGAGCCTGGCCGGCGCGGCCGGATGGCAGCCGCTGCACGAACGTCATTTCGAGACGTCCGCGCGGATCGAGAACAGGTCGGTGTGCGACGTCTCCAGGCGCGTCACCGGGGCGACGAACGACGGATCGCGCAGCGACGGGTCGTTCGACAGCAGGCCGATCAGCTTGGCCGCCGACGCGGACTGGCCGTTGATCGTGAGCTTGCGGCCGGTCAGCGAGAGGTCGGTGAGGTAGGTGTCGTCGGGCAGAAGGTTCGTCAGCGAGGCGAGCGTGTCGAGCGGATCGCCGATCTCGCGCTCGGCGGCAGCCAGCACGTCCGCACCGGCGGTCGAGGCCTCGATGCGGTTCCGGATGGTGGTGATCGTGGCGACGCGGGGCCGAAGCCGCTCGATGGTCGCGCTCGAGGCCGACAGCTGATGGGACTGGCGGAGGAACGGCACGACGAGGCAGACGATGGCGAGCGCCGCCGCCATGGCCCAGGCCGCGCGCTCGACCAGCACCGCCCGGTCGACGGCGCCGGCGCGCGAGGCGAGCGTGATGCGCCGCAGCCCGCCGTCGGCGTCGCGGCCCTCGATCGCGTCGGGTGCGAGGCCCGCGCGTCCGAGCTGCTCGATCAGCTCGTCGAGGCCCAGCTTGGGGGCGAGCGCCAGGCGCAGCACGATCCGCCCGGCGGCGCGGTCGCGCCGGATGATCTCGTGGGAGAAGAACAGCTCGCCGGCGGAGAATGGCGTCAGCCGGTCCATCTCATAGAGCAGGACGCGGGAGAGGTCCCGCTCCGCCGCCAGCGGCAGAGTCACGTCGCGCGACAAGATCGCGCCGGGCGTTACCCGCAGCACCAGGGTTCCCGGCCGTGCGCGGTTGCCGAGCAGGGCGCCGAGGGCGCGGCCGCCGCCGGCCTCGGGCGTCACCCGGCCCAGCACGCGCTCGGTTCCGGCCTGGGCGAAGGAGACCGAGACGCTGGAGGGATCGTCGATCCGGTCGGGAACCAGGATCAGGTAGGGGGTGCGGTCCGCGCCGCGTTCACGCCAGGAGCGCGGAAGAAGGTCACGCCACTGAGTGAGCCACCAGGCCAGAAACTCGTCGAGCATCCTGATCGCCACACCCTGAAGCCACCGTGGGCTGGGGTGTTGCTATCCACGGTTAGGGACAGTGTCCAGGGTTTTAAAGTTACGCGATCAAGTTGTTGCGATCGTGTGACCGGAGCGGGGCGCTGCCCCGCGCCATGCTGGGGGGTCGTGCTCCAGCACGCCTCACGGCGTCACGCCCCCCGGACCCGGCCCTACTTGGACTTGCCGGGCTTCTTGTCGTCGCCCTGCGGCTTGAGGAAGGTCGCGGCGAGCGGTGCGGCCTTCTTGTCGGCCTTCGGCTTCTTGGCCTCGCGGTTGCCGCGCTGTTTGTCGCCCTTGCCCATGTCTGTTCTCCCGTCGGCGTGTCGCCAGGTGCGACGCTACGCGCGCCGGAGCGCGAGTGCGAGCCCTAGCCGGGACAGGGATGGCCGTGCAGGACGAAGAGGTCGTGGGTGACCTTGCCGCCCGGAAGTTCGCGGCAGAATTCGTAGCCGTGGAGCGACGCGTAGAGGCGGAGGAGTGTACCGTCGAGAGGCCATGCGATCAGCATCGCGAGGCCGATGAGCGTGCACCACCACTCGATCGTCTGGGGCATGCGGTTCTTTCGGATGACGGCCACGAACATCGAAATCCGGGCGCCGTACAGACCGAGCAACCCAATCACGGCGATGCCATCGGGATCTGCTATGACCTGATCTGATCTCCTCACAAAGGATATCAGCTCCGGCCATGTGATAAATGTAATGAAGCCAAGCATGTTGAGAAGCAGGAATTCAAAGAAGAAGCTGAGCGGAAATAGCGTGACCTTTTTGCTAAAGAACCGCCTCTCCGTCAGGAATGTCACGCCTAGATCAACTTTCTAAAGTTCAGCCCAGACATGCCCAACACCATCCCCGGCTAGTCTCACCCAACGTCCGGCAGAAACCGTTGCTCCGCGGAGAGCCCTCTCGGCCCGGAAAAGCCAACTCCCCTCCTTGCTCTCGAGGTTGATCATGATCTTTCGCGCGCGCTCGGTAAGTGAGTAACGTCTATCCAAATCCGAAAGCTCGATGCCCGCGAAGACGCCGAAGCCGACGGCCAAAGCAAAGGTAACGACGACGGGAAAACCCGCCGAAACCGCAATTGCACCGACCGCCACGCTCGTGCCAGCGCCCAATGTCGCCTGCATGACGTCGCTGACGATCGAGACGCCGAGGCTCGCCATCGAGAAACGATCCGAGAGGCATTCCTCCATCACGTCGAGTGCAACGAAGGCAAAGACGGCGATCTTCAGTCCCTTGGCGGTGTCCTCGATGATCTCTTTCGTGCCCACGACGAAACAGCTCACCTTCGGATTCTTAGGGGCGTAGCGGGTCCCGGCGAGGTTGGGCCTCGATCCCGGGCTTCCCTTGAAGATGATGTAACGTTTCCCGTTGCGCGCCGTCTTGACGTAGGCCGAGCCCATCGCGCCCAGCAATCGCACCTGCTTGACCACCTTCTGGCCCGCGCCAGCGAGCTGGGTCAGGGTGATGATGTCGGTCCGGCTGGCGCGCTTGACCGCCTCATTGGCGGCCACGAGCTCCTCGAACGGCCAGATCCAGATGTCCTGGTCGGCAACAGGCAGAACGGACATCGTCTAGCTTCCGGCTAGGTGAGAACGGTGCGTTAGCAATCTCCCTAACCAGCCCGGCAGGGTCAAGTCGAGCGGGTCCGGGAGCGCCTGCCCCCGCCGGAGCGAGAGGCAGCGCCTCGCTTCATCTTGGCCGGATCATAGCCGCCGCCGCCGGGCCCGAGCGGCTGCGGCGTGCGCTCGCGCTGGCTCGGTCGCTGCGACACCGGCGGCGGCTCCAGGCCGAGATCGATCGCCTCGAGCCGCTTGATCTCGTCGCGCATGCGGCCGGCTTCCTCGAACTCGAGGTCGGCGGCGGCGGCGCGCATCCGCCGTTCCAGTTCGGCGATCGAGCTCTTGAGATCCTTCCCGACCAGGTCGAGGTCCTTGCTGCCGCGCACCGGCTTGACGGTCACGTAGTCCTGCTCGAAGACCGAGCTCATCGCCTCGGAGATGTGGCTGCGGACCGATTGCGGCGTGATGCCGTTGGCCTCGTTCCAGCGCGTCTGCTTCTCGCGGCGGCGGCTGGTCTCGTCGATGGCGAATGTCAGGCTCGCGGTCATCACGTCGGCGTAGAGCACGACGCGGCCGTCGATGTTGCGCGCGGCACGGCCGATGGTCTGGATCAGCGAGGTCTTGCTGCGCAGGAAGCCTTCCTTGTCGGCATCGAGGATGGCGACGAGCGCGCATTCGGGGATGTCGAGGCCCTCGCGCAGCAGGTTGATGCCGACGAGGACGTCGAACACGCCCAGACGCAGGTCGCGGATGATCTCGATCCGCTCGAGCGTGTCGACGTCGGAGTGGAGATAGCGGACGCGCACGCCGTGCTCGGTGAGGTATTCGGTGAGGTCCTCGGCCATGCGCTTGGTCAGCGTGGTGACCAGGATGCGGCCGCCGCGCTCGGTGACGATGCGCGCCTCGTGCAGCAGGTCGTCGACCTGACGCTCGACCGGGCGGATCTCGATGACGGGATCGATCAGGCCGGTCGGGCGGATGACCTGCTCGGCGAAGGCGCCGAGCGTGCGTTCGAGCTCCCAGGGCCCGGGAGTCGCGCTGACGAACAGCGTCTGCGGGCGGAAGCGCTCCCACTCGTCGAACTTGAGCGGGCGGTTGTCGATGCAGGAGGGCAGCCGGAAGCCGAACTCGGAGAGGATGGATTTGCGGGCATGGTCGCCGCGTTCCATGCCGCCGATCTGCGGCACGGTGACGTGGCTCTCGTCGACGATCAGGATCGCGTCCTCGGGCAGGTATTCGAACAGCGTCGGCGGCGGCTCGCCGGGGCGGCGGCCGGAAAGGTAGCGCGAGTAGTTCTCGATGCCCTTGCAGACGCCGACCGTCTCGATCATTTCGAGATCGAACTGGGTGCGCTGCTGCAGGCGTTCGGCTTCGAGCAGCTTGCCGTTGGCGACGAGCTCGTCGAGGCGGTGCTTGAGCTCGCCCTTGATCTCGCGGACGGCCTGGTTGAGCGTCGGACGCGGGGTGACGTAGTGCGAGTTGGCGTAGACGCTGATCTCCTCGAGATCGGCGGTCTTTTCGCCGGTCAGCGGGTCGAACTCCTGGATGGAATCGATATCGTCGCCGAACAGGGTGACGCGCCAGGCGCGGTCCTCGTGCTGGCTGGGGAAGATGTCGACGGTCTCGCCGCGGACGCGGAAGGTGCCGCGCTGGAAGGCGCTGTCGTTGCGTTTGTATTGCTGCTCGACGAGCGCACGCACCAGCACGTCGCGGGCGATGGCGCCGCCGCGCTCGAGGCGCACGACCATGCGCGAATAGGTCTCGACCGAGCCGATGCCGTAGATGCAGGAGACGGAGGCGACGATGATGACGTCGTTGCGCTCGAGCAGCGCCTGCGTCGCCGCATGGCGCATGCGGTCGATCTGCTCGTTGATCTGCGCGTCCTTCTCGATATAGGTGTCCGAGCGCGGGACGTAGGCTTCGGGCTGGTAGTAGTCGTAGTAGCTGACGAAGTATTCGACCGCGTTGTCGGGGAAGAAGCCCTTCATCTCGTTGTAGAGCTGGGCCGCGAGGGTCTTGTTCGGGGCCAGCACCAGCGCCGGGCGCTGGGTCGCCTCGATCACCTTGGCGACCGTGAAGGTCTTGCCCGAGCCGGTGACGCCGAGCAGCACCTGGTCGCGTTCGCCGTTGCCGATGCCCTCGAGGAGCTCGCGGATCGCGCTCGGCTGGTCGCCCGCCGGCTCGTAGTCGGATTTCAGCACGAAGCGGCGCTTGCGCTCCTTGGCCGGCTGATGAAGCGGCTGGAAGGGCTGGTCGACGGGCCGGGCGAGCACTTCTGACATGGAGCGTAGGATGGGCGAGCACGCCCATTGGGACAAGGGAGTTGCGGCTTCACGCTCGGCGGGCGCGGGCGCCGAAGCTGACGCCCAGCACCGCCAGCACGAGCAGGCCGTTGGCGACGCGCTGCCATTCGAACGGCCAGCCGACCAGGACCAGGCCGTCGGCGGTGATGCTCAGCATGACGACGCCGAGCGTGGTGCCCAGGATGTTCGCGCGGCCGCCGCGGTGCATCGTGGTGCCGATGAAGGCGGCTCCGATCGCATCCAGCGTGAAGGCGCTGCCGGCACCCGGCGAGTAGGATTTGACCGTCGCGGTCAGGATGATGCCGGTGATCGCGCAGCAGGCGGCGGCGAGCACATAGGCGAGTGCGGTGTCGCGGCGGACCGGCAGCCCGGACAGGCGCGCGACCGCGGGTTGCAGGCCGGCTGCCATGATCCGCTGGCCGAAGGCGGTCCGCTCGGTCGCGAACCAGAGGGCGGCAAGGCAGAAGGACGCGAGCCAGACCGGCACCGGGATGCCGAGGAGGCGGCCGAGGCTGACGAAGCCGATCGCGGCCGGAAGATGGACATTCATCAGGTAGATCGTCTGGCCGCCGTCGGAGGCCAGTTGCTGGACGCTCTGGCCGATGAAGAGGGTGCCGAGGGTCGCGAGGAACGGCGCGATGCCGAGACCGCCGATCAGGACCGCGTTGAACAGGCCGACGGCGAGCGAGGCGGCGAGCGCGCAGCCGACCGAGAGGCCGAAGCCGAAGCCGGCCAGGAGCGCCTGCGCGAAGGCGAGGCTCGCCATGTCGGCACTGGTGCCGAGCGAGAGATCGATCCCGCCCGCGATCACCACCAGCGTCATCGCGCCGGCGATGCAGCCGAGCACGACGACATGATCGACGAGCAGGCTGCGCAGATTGCCCACGCTCAGGAAGCCGGGCGCGATCAGCGCGAAGAGCGCGAACAGCAGCGCCACGGCAGCGGCGAGGCCCGCTCGGCGCAGGCGCGCGGCATCGACGCGAACGATGCGAGGTCGCGCGAGCGGCTGGGTGACGCTCATGCGTGCGCCCGGCGCGCCTGGGTGGTGACGGCGACGACGGCCACGATCAGCAGACCCTGGACGCCGCTCACCCAATAGCTCGACAGGTTCAGCAACTGGAACGCATCGGCGAGCGCGCCCACGAACAGCACGGAGGCGGCGGTGCCGGCCACCGACGGCATCAGGCGGCGGGAGAACACGGTGCCCAGCAGGGCGACCAGCACCGCCGGCAGCAGGCTGTCGTTCGAGCCGGGCGAGGAGCCGCCGAGCAAGGCCGCCGAGAGCAGGGCGGCGACGGCGGCACAGGCGCCGCTGGCGAGGTAGGCACAAGCAACGAATCGCTCGACGGGCAGGCCGGCCGCGCGCGCCGCGTCGGGCCGTTCGCCGACGGCGCGCAGACGCAGGCCGGCCGGAGAGTGGTCGAGGATGGCCGACAGGAGCAGGAACGTCGCCACCAGCACCCAGGCGAGACCCGACAGGCCGGCGGGCCCGTCGCCGGCGAGTGCTGTCAGCAGTCCGGTATCGGCGTTGACGACGGTGTTGTGGGACAGGACGAGCTCGAGGCCGCCGCAGATGCTCATCGTGGCCAGCGTGGCAAGCAGCGGCACCACGCCGAGGACAAGGATCACGAACGCGTTGAGTGCGCCGACGCCGAGGCCGGTCAGCAGGGCGGCCGCGAGGGCCGCGACGTCGCCGTGCTGCGCGCGCGCAAGCACGGCATAGACGGCGGTGCACAGACCCATGTTGGCGGCGATCGACAGGTCGATGCCGCCGCGCACCACGTCGCCGCCACCGGCGATGACGACGATCGTCATGCCGCATCCCAGCACACCGAGCACGGCCGACTGCTGGACGATGTTGGCGAGATTGGCGGGATCGGCGAAGCCGGGCGCGCGCATTGCGAAGAAGGCGAGCAGCAGCGCGATCGCGACCATCGCCCCGGCGCGCGTCGCCCTCATGCGCCGAGCGCGCCGGTCGAGGCCGACAGCAGCAGCGCCGCGTCGGCTTGTGCCGCGACATGCTCGGCCACGATCGCGCCGCGATACATGACCAGCACGCGATCGGTGAGACCGAGCAGTTCCTCGAGGTCGCTCGAGAAGACGACCGCGCAGGCACCGCGCGCGACGAGGTTGGCGATCTGGGTGTAGATCTCGACCTTGGCCGCAATGTCGACGCCGACCGTGGGCTCGTCGAACAGGAAGGCGCGCGCGCCGCGGCCGAGCCATTTCGCGAGCACGACCTTCTGCTGATTGCCGCCGCTCAGCGTCATCGTCGGCTGCTCGCGCCCGTCGGCCTTGATCGAGAGTTGCGCGATCAGGGCATCGGCCGCGCGATCCTGGGCGGCGCGGTCGAGGAAGGCGCCGCGGCCGAACGCGCGCAGGTTGGGCGTCGTCACGTTCTCGCGCACCGTCAGGCGACCGGCGACACCTTCGCGGCGCCGGTCCTCCGGCACCAGAACGATGCCGCTCGCGACGGCCGCGCGCGGCGAGGCGATGCGCACGGCGGCGCCGTCGATCGCGATGGCGCCGCCGGTGGCGGGTGGGGCTCCGAACAGGGCGCGAAGCAGCCGCTTGCCGCCGCAGCCGAGGATCCCGGTGATGCCGACGATCTCGCCCGCGTGCGCGGTCAGCGAGACGTTGTCGAACGCGCCGCTCCTGGAGAGGCCGCGCAGTTCGAGGACGGGCTTGCCGGCGACCCGGTCGCGCGGCGGGAACATCGAGGCGACATCGCGGCCGACCATCATCTCGACGATGCGGCGCAGCGGGACGTCGCGCGGCACGACGGTGCCGACGTCGCGTCCGTTGCGCATCACGGTCACCCGGTCGCAAAGCCGTTCGATCTCGGCGAGATAGTGCGAGACATAGAGGATGGTGATCCCGTCCCGCCTGAGGCGGCCGACGATGCCGGCGAGCAGCTCGACCTCGCGCTGCATCAGCGACGCGGTCGGCTCGTCGAACACGAGCAGGCGCGGATGGTCGAGCAGGGCGCGGGTGATCTGCAGGATCTGCTGCTGACCCGCGGTGAGGTCGCCCGTGAGCGCGTCGACCGGCAATTCGAGATCGAAATGGCGGCAGAACGCGTCGCGTGCGCGGGCGCGCAGCTTGCGGCGGTCGAGCAGGCCCAAGAGCGGCCATCGCGGTTCGCGGCCGAGGAAAAGGGCTTCCGCGACGGTGGCGGACGCCGCAAGCAGCCGTTCCTGGTGGATGACGCCGATGGCGGCTCGGGACGAGGCAGCGGGCGAGAACGGCGGCAGATCGGGACCGAGCAGATCCGTGCCGGCCAGGGCGACGGTGCCGGCGTCGGGCTGCTGCAGACCGGCCAGTATCCTGATCAGGGTCGACTTGCCGGCACCGTTCTGGCCGACCAGCCCATGCACGGTGCCGCCCGTGACGGTCAGGTCGCAGCCATCGAGCGCGCGGACGCCGGCAAAGCTCTTGACCAGGCCCCGGACGGCGAGCGACGCCGGAGTCATGAGCCCTGGCCGAGCTCCTTGCGGACCGCGGCCGCGTTGGCCTTGGTGACCAGCTTGCTGTCGATGTAGGTGAAGGCCGGCAGGTCGTGATGGCCGGCGAGGTAGCGCGCCATGTTGTCGATCGCGGTCTTGCCGATCAGCGAAGGTTGCTGGGCCACGATCGCGGAGGCAGGCGAGGCGGGATCGGCCAGCATCTGCACCGCCTCGGGGCTGCCGTCGACGCCGTAGGTGTGGATTTCGTTGCGTCCATTGGCTTGCAGCGCCTGGGTGGCGCCGATCTGCGGGATGTCCCAGGCCGACCAGATCGCGGCGATGCTGCCATGCGCGGGATATTTGTTGAGCATCTCGACGATCTGGCCGTAGGCGTTCTGGACCGTGTTCGGGATCACCTCGTGCAGCTCGGGCTCGATGACGGTGATGCCCGGGTTCCGATGGAGGACCGCGACGAGTTCGTCGTAGCGGATGGCGCAGACGGGAACGCTGTAGAAGCCATTGAAGACGAGGATCCTGCCGCGTCCGTGCAGGTCGGCCACGAGCTGTTCGGCGAGTTCGTGGCCGATCTTGTGGTTGTCGGAGGTGGTGTCGTTGAGGGAGGAGGGCGAGACGGTGTCGACGGTGAACAGCGGGATGCCACGGGCGCGGATCCGCCTGAGCCAGGGCTCCAGCGTGGCGGCATTGCCGAGTTCTTCCACGATCGCATCGGGGCGCTCGGCGATCAGGGTCTGGATCTGGGCGATCTGGCGCCTGTCGTCGCGGCCGGCGTCGAGCGCGACCGGCGTGCCGCCGAGACGACGCACCTCGTCGATCTGCGCCTGGTAGGCCCTGAGGTCCCAATAGTGGCTGGTGCCGACGGTGGTGATGCCGATCCGCTTGCCGGCGAGGCTCGGGATGTCGCCGGCCCTCGCACAGAGGGTGAAGGCCGCGATCGCGAACAGGGAAAGACCGAATGCGCGCATCGCGGATCTCCTAGGCGGCCAGCGAGCGCGCGGCGGTCCGGTATGCGGCGCCGGGATGCGGCGCCGACAGGCGAGCGCCGGCGCCGAACAGTTTCTCGCGCAGCGTGCCGGGGGCATAGGCGGTCTTGTAGAGGCCGCGGCGCTGCAGTTCGGGGACGATGTAGGTGACGATGTCCTCGAACGTGCCAGGGGTGATGGCGTAGGCGAGGTTGAAGCCGTCGATGCCGGTTTCGGCGATCCAGGACTGCATCTCGTCGACGACGCGCTCGGGCGAGCCCACGACCCGGCCGCCGAGGCCGCCGATCGCGGATTCCTCGGCCAGTTCGCGCACCGTCCAGATCCGGTTGGGATCATCGACGGTCAACGCGTCGACCGCCGAGTGGATGGCGTCGTTGCGGATATGCGTCACCGGATCGTCGGGCGCGAACCGCGAGAAATCGATGCCGGTCCAGCCGGCCATCAGGGTGAGAGCGCCCTCGGTGCTGACATAGGAGCGGTAGTCGGCGAACTTCGCGCGCGCCTCCTCGTCGGTGCGGCCGGTGACGATGGTCAGCAGCGAGAAGATCTTGATCGACGCGGGATCGCGGCCGAGCTCGGCCGCGCGGCGCCTGATGTCGGCGACCGCCGGGGCCACGACCTTTTTCGACGGGCCGGCGACGAAGACGCATTCGGCGTTGCCGGCCGCGAATGCGCGCCCCTTGGTCGAGGCGCCGGCCTGGTAGAGCACCGGCGTGCGCTGTGGCGACGGCTCGCAGAGATGCATCGCGTCGAGGCGAAAATGCGCGCCGTCATGCTGGATGCGCCGCACCCGCTCGGGATGGGTGAAAATGCCGGATGCGGCGTCGCGCACGGCGGCGTCGTCGTCCCAGCTCTGCTCCCAGAGCTTGTAGACGATGTCCATGTATTCCTCGGCGATCTCGTAGCGAGTGTCGTGCCCGGCCTGCGTCGCGAGCCCTGCCCCCTTGGCCGCGCTGTTGAGATAGCCGGTGACGATGTTCCAGCCGATCCGCCCCTGGGTCAGGTGGTCGAGCGTCGACATCCGCCGCGCGAAGGGGAACGGCGGCTCGTAGGACAGGGTGCAGGTCAGGCCGAAGCCGAGATGCTCGGTGACGGCGGCCATCGCCGAGATCAGCATCGCCGGATCGTTGACCGGCACCTGCGAGGAGTTGCGCAGCGCGGCGTCCGGGTTGCCGCCGAAGACGTCATAGACGCCGAGCACGTCGGCGAGGAACAGGCCGTCGAACAGGCCGCGTTCGAGCGTGCGTGCCAGATCGGTCCAGTAGCCCAGCGTGTTGTAGGTCGAAGCCCGATCCTGCGGATGGCGCCACAGGCCGGAGGATTGGTGGCCGACGCAGTTCATGTCGAACGCGTTCAGGCGGATTTCCTTGGTCATGCGCTGCTCCGGACGCTTGTCCGGCTGGAGACTGGACGACATGGGGTGCGTTGTCCACGATCAGCGGTTCGAATTTGTGATTTACGAGAATTTAGCTCCTTTGGAACGTGATTAGTCTTTGTCACGTTTTGCGGTAGTGCCACTATCATCGCGGCAACCGATCCGAAGGGATACGAGTGATGCGCGCAGAGCCCAACGAACCCGGCGCCACGAGCGGCCTGGCGCGCCGTCGTCTGATGCGGGTCGCCGGACGCGGGCTCGCTTTGACGGCCGCCGCCAGCGTCGCGCGACCCTTGGTGGCCGGTGCGGCTTCCCGCGAACTCCAGTGGATCGCGCCGCGCGGCTATGTCGAGACCCTCGACGACTGGTTCCACTGGACGGCCCGCGCGATGGGGTATTACGGCGATCTCGACGTCGTCTATCAGTCGGGTCCGCGCGACGGCACCGCCTGCGTCACGCTGATCGACCAGGGCCGGGCGGACGCGAGCTCGCCCGCGCCCGGCGTCTTCGCGCTCGGCCTCGATCGCGGCATGGACATCCTGATGGTGTTCAGCAAGCACCCGGTCGACATCTTTAGCCTCGCCTTCCGCAAGGGCGAGGCCGTCCGCGACGTCGCTTCACTCAAGGGCAAGACCATCGTGCTCGGCAGCATCGGCTGGAAGCCGATCATCGACACCGAGCTCGCGCAGTTCGGGATCGATCCCGCGAGCGTCGAGTGCGTCGAGGCAGGCACCAGCTGGGGGCAGGCGCTGGCGCAAGGCCGCGGTGACGCGGCGCTGTGCTGGGAAGGCCAGCGCGCGACATGGCACGCCGAAGGTCTCGATTTCTCCTACCTGCTGCTGTTCCAGCAATCCCGGTTTCCCGCCAACGGCGAGGACATCAGCCGGGCCGAGCTGAAGGACCCGGTCAAGCATGCGATCTGGGCGGACTATCTGCGCGGCTACGCGATGGGGCTGGAGTTCGGCATGCACAATCCGCGTGCCGCGGCGGTCATCGTCGACAAGCAGTTTCCACAGCTTGCGCGCACCGTGCCGCCCTCGGCGTCGACCGAGCACATCGTGCAGCTCACCAATGTCTGCCGCGGCCCGCTGACCGCGTCGAAGGGCTGGGGCTGGATGGACCCGGCACAGTTCCAGTTCTTTTTCGACACCTACGCCAAGACCGGGCAGATCACCCGCAAGATCAAGGCGGCCGACGTGATCAGCAACGAATTCGTGGCGCACGCGAACGATTTCGACCACGCCAAGGTCCGCGCGCAGGCCGAGGCGTTCAAGCTTCCGCCCGAATACGCGGCGGTCGACATGGCGCCGATCAGGGCGCGCAATCCGGCGCGATTCCCGTCGTGACGAGCAAGCTCTCGGTCAGGAATCTAGGCAAGACCTATCGGACACGCAGCGGCGCGGTGGCGGCCCTCGACGGCCTGGACCTGGATGTCGAGCAGGGACAGTTCGTCAGCATCGTCGGCCCGAGCGGCTGCGGCAAATCGACATTGCTGTGGGCGATGGCTGGCCTGCACCGACCGGACAGCGGCGCGATCCTGCTCGATGGCGCACCGATCGAAGGCCCGCATCCCGAGGTCGCGATGGTGTTCCAGGAGGCGAACCTGCTTCCCTGGCAAAGCCTGTCGCGCAACATCGAGCTGCCGATGCGGCTGCGCCGGACCGACCCGAGCACCACCCGCGCGAGGATCGCGACGCTGCTCCGGCGCGTGGGGCTCGAGGGCTTCGAGCACAAATATCCGCGCGAATTGTCGGGCGGCATGCAGCAGCGGGCCTCGATCGTCCGCGCGCTGTCGGTCGATCCGTCAATCCTGCTGATGGACGAACCCTTCGGCGCGCTCGATTCCTTCACGCGCGAGGAGATGAATCTGCTCGTCGAGGAGATCTGGCTCGAGACCGGCAAGACCGTCGTCTTCATCACGCATAGCATCCCGGAGGCCGTGTTCCTGTCCGACCGGGTGTTCGTCATGAGTGGACGGCCGGGATGCCTGCAACGCGTGTTCGATATCGACCTGCCGCGGCCACGGCCATTGTCGGCGATCGACACCCACCATTTCGCCGACATCGTCGCGGCCATCAAGGGATCGCTCGATCGCACGCCTGCACGCCAGGCGGCCTGACCGAACGATGGACATCAATCTCGACAGCCGAACGATGCGCGCCGACGCCGCATCGAGCAGGATGCCGGCGTGGCGGGGGACCGGCGGGACGACGATGCGCGACATCGCACTCGTCCTGCTGGTCGCCGCCATCGTGATCGCCGGTCTCGAAGCGCTGCTGCGCGGACTGCACGTGCCGACCTACGTGATGCCGCCGCCGAGCGTGATCGCGTTGACCGCCGTGACCGATTTCCCGTTCTTCCTGCCGCACATCATCGTCACCCTGGAGGAGCTGCTGGCCGGGTTCGCCATCGGCGCGAGCTTCGGTTTCGTGCTGGCGATGATCGTGACGCAGTTCCCGCTGGTCGAGAAGATCGTCACCCCCTACATCCTGATCCTGGTGACGACGCCGATGCTGGCGCTGGTGCCGCTGCTGATCCTCAAGCTCGGTTTCGGCCTGTCGCCGCGGATCATCGCGGTGGCACTCGCGACGGGTCCGATGGTGATGATCAATGCCTCGACCGGGTTCCGACGGGTCGATCAGGCGAAGGTGGCGCTGGCACGCTCGTTCGGCGCGAACCCGTTGCAGGTCTTCGTCCACATCAGGATCCCGATGGCGATGCCGATGGTCATCACGGGTCTGATGGTCGGCGCGATCTTCGGGCTGCTGACCGCCGTCGGCGCCGAGATGGTCGGCGGCCAGAACGGGATCGGCAGCCGGCTCACCTACTATTCGTCGCTGATCCAGATGCCGCAATTCTTTGCCTGCATCCTGATCCTCGCGATCATCGGCCTGGCGATGAACCTGTTCTTCAAGTGGCTCGGTCAACGCCTGGCAGGCTGGGAATCGTGATCGATCGCCGTTGCCAAATGTTCCACCAGATGAGGTCCTGACCGATGCCCGAGACGATCGACAAGATCATCGCCGCCAACAACGAGTACGCAGCGTCGTTCGGCGCCAAGGGCGCGCTCGCGCTGCCGCCGGCACGACACTTTGCCGTGCTCACCTGCATGGATGCCCGGCTCGATCCGGCGAAATTCGCCGGGCTCGCCGAGGGCGACGCACATGTGATCCGCAATGCCGGCGGCCGGGCCAGCGACGACGCGATCCGCTCCCTCGTGATCAGCAGCAAGCTGCTCGGCACGAACGAATGGTTCGTGATCCATCATACCGGCTGCGGCATGCAGCTCTTCACCGACGAGGTCATCGGCGGACTGCTCGAACAGAGCCTGGAGACCGCGACCATCGACGAGCATGGCTGGCACGACACCGGCGAAGGCCCCGGCAGCGTGCATGGCCGCTTCATCAAGTGGCTGACCTTCACCGATCTCGAGGCGAGCGTGACCGAGGACGTGACGCGCATCCGCTCGCACCCGCTGGTGGCGGCCCATATCCGGATCCACGGCCATATCTATGACGTCCGGACCGGCCGGCTGATCGAGGTCGCGGCGGCAAGCTCGGCCGGGGCCGTGACCGCCGGCGGATGACCGGCGCCGGCGGACGGGCTCACGCCTCCGGCGACAGCACCGCGTCGGGATCGATGAACCGCCTGGCGCGCCGGATGAGATTGTGGCGCAGGATGCTGTGCCGGTGCGGGTTCGGCGGCGGGTTTTCCGGATGCCATTGATAGCGGCCCTCGATGAAATCCTCGACGGAGCAGTGGTTGACGAATTCATGGAGCCCGGCGAACCGCTCCTGGTCCGGCGCGGTGTTGAGCAGCAGCACCGGCGTCTCCATCGCGACGCACGGCATCGCGCAATGCAGCCGGGTGGTGATCACCGCGTGCGCGGCGGCATAGGACGCGAGCAGCGACTCGGCCTTGGCGAGGCGAAGATGCGGGGAATGCTCGATGTGCCCGCTATGCCTGGTCAGCAGCAGGTTGCGCATCGTCATGCCGGCGACGTGGCCGATCACCTCGGGCGGGACATCGTTGAGGACGACGTTGCCCGACGGCGCCACGTCCGGCCTCGGCAAGGTCATTGTCAGGCAGCCGGAGAAATACGCATCGAGGCCGACCGAATGGAAGAACTCGAGCGTGTCAAAATCGCGTGCTCCAACCGGGCCATTGGCGGCAAGGAACGACAGGAGACGCGGGTCGGCGAATCTCTCACGCGCGCGGGGGGTAACATGGATCGACACCGCGAGCGGCTTGATGCCGGGAACCGGCCCGAAGTTTTCGGGGAAATGGCAGAACCACCCGTTGAAGATCACCTTGACCTGCTCGTCGGGCCGATCCGCCCTGAACGAGGAGATCGTCTCGCGGTCGATCAGGTAATCGATCTGTCGGAGGAATTGCCGTGCGGCCAGACTCTGGATCTCGTCGCCGATGTTATCGGTGCCGTAATAGATCAGGAGGCCTTGCGACTGGGCTTCGGGATCGTTGGGTTTCAATGTCAAAGTGCACCATAGCGCGGCGGCTTCGCGCCGTTGAGATGAAAGTTGCCGATCGCGTGATACTTCCAGCGGACCGGGTCATGCAGCGTATGGGTGCGCGCGTTGCGCCAATGCCGGTCGAGGTTGTGGACGGCGAGTGTCGAGCGTGTGCCGGCCAGCTCGAAAAGCGTGCTGGCGGTGGCGAGGGCGGCGTCGTTGGCGACGATCTTGGCCTCCGCGACCGCGACCGAAGCCTCGGCGACCGTGCGTTCATCGGCCTCGTCTCTCGCCGCGTCGACGAAGCGGCCGGCGCGCGCGAGCATCGCGGACGCCGCGTCGACATCGGTTCGCAATCGGCCGACGGTCGCCAGCGTGTAGGGATCCTCCTCGGCGCTCTCCTTGCCGCTGTCCACCCACGGGCGCGCACGGCGCGCATGCGTGATCGTCTCGGCCAGGGCGGCGCGCGCGATGCCGACATCGACGGCGGCGTGGATGATCTGGGCGAACGGACCCATCGCGGTCGGCCGCTCGAAGGCCTCGTGATGCGGGACGACATGCGCGGGATCGACGCGAACGCTCTCGAGGATCGTCGTGCCGCTCGCGGTCGTGCGCTGACCGAAGCTCGACCAGTCGTCGACGATCGTTACACCCTCGCTGATCGCGGGAACGAAGGCGATCACCGGCTGGTCGGCCTCGTTGCGCGCGACCACGGCGATCCAGTCGGCATGCAGGACGCCGGTGGAGTAGAATTTCCTTCCGTTCAGGACGAGACCTTCGCCGGTCATGCGAATGCGCGTGTTGTGATCGGTCGCACGTTTGCTGTCGCGCTCGCTGTACGCGTTGCCGATCCGCGCCCCGGACAGGATCAGGTCGAAGAAGAAGCCTTTCTGCGACCAGCTCCCGTTCAGCCGGAGGGCCTCGACCATGTACCAGTGGTTCTGCGGAATCTGGCCGATGCTTGCGTCCGCCTGCGAAATGATCGCGGTGATTTCGGCGAGCGTGACGCAGGACACGTCGGCACCGCCGTACTCGCGCGGCACGGTGATGCCCCACAGCCCGCTGGCACTGAAGGCGTCGATCTCGTGGCGCGGATGGCGCCTGTCCCGGTCACGCGCGGAGGCGTCGGCGGCGAGGTCGGACGTCAGCGAAAGCGCGATGTCGAGCGCTTCGCGGTCGGTCGCGATGCGGTGGGCGGCCAGCCGCTGGCGGAATTCAAATCCAGGCATGGCGGGGAGGCCTCGTGCCGGTCAGCGCATAGTTGCCGACGTGATGGAACTTCCAGCGCACCGGATCGTGCAGGGTGTGCGTGCGGGCATTGCGCCAGTGCCGGTCTAGATTGTGCTGCGCGAGCGTCGAGCGAGTGCCGGACAACTCGAACAGCTTGTTGGTGGCGAGGATCGCGATCTCGGTCGTCAGGATCTTGGCCTCCGCGACCGCGACCGAGGCCTCGGCGACCGTCTCGTCATTCGGCGAGGCGACGGCCTCGTCGACGATGACGCCGGCGCGCTCGAGGAGTGCCTCGGCGGCGTGCAGCCGCGTGGCGAGGTCGCCGATGTCGCGGATCGTATAGGGGTCGTCGGCCGCCCGGTCGAGACCGCTGTCGACCCAGGGCCGCGCACCGTCGCGGATGAACGCGATCGTCGCGTCGAGCGTCCCGGATGCGATGCCGGCATCGACGGCGGCCTGGATCAGTTGCGAGACCGCCCCGTCGGCGTTCGGCCGGTCATGGCCGCGCCAGGCCGGCACGACATGGGTGTGCGGCACGAAGACATTCTCGAGGACGACGGTGCCGCTCGCGGTCGTGCGCTGCCCGAAGCTCGACCAGTCGTCGATGACCGACAGGCCGGGCGCGTCGCGCTCGGCGATGGCGAGGTGCATCCTCCCGTCCCGGTCGAGGGCTCCGATCGGAACCAGATGGGCCAGAAGCGCGCCGCTGGAGTAGAATTTCCGCCCGTTGATCCGCACCCCGTTGCCATCTTCCTCGAGCCGGGTCTGGAAATCGGTGACGGTCCTGCCGGCGAGCTCCGAGAAGGCGTTGCCGAACCTCTTGCCGCCGAGGACGGCATCGAACAGCAGGCGCTGCTGGTCGACATCCGAGACGCTGCGGATCGCCTGCAGGACGCCGAGATGGTTCTGCGGGATCTGGCCGATCGAGGGATCAGCGGCCGAGACGATGGCGATGATCCTCGCCACCGTCGCAAAGGAGGCGCCGATGCCGCCGAAAGCGCGCGGAACGGTGATCGCCCACAAGCCGCTTTGCGAGAAGGTCTCGACTTCCTCGCGCGGCAGGATGCGATCGCGGTCCCGCGCGGAGGCGCCGGCCGCGAACTTGGCCGCCAGCGCGCGGGCGACCGCCACCGCCTCCTCCTCGCTGGCGATCCGGTGGGCGACGTGGCGCCATCCGGGGGCCTCGGCCAAGACGACGGTCATGTTCAACGCTCGATGCACGTGAGACGTGAACGTTGGACGAAGCCGAACGTCAAGTCCAGGTTCTATCGGAAATCCTTGTTGAATATTTTCAACACGACGGTTGCCGTCTGATTAGTGATGTTGTGGCCGCGCGGGCGGGGGTGCGGGGCGGGGCGCGGGGCGGGGCGGTGCGGCGGGACGCGGCGGTGGCGCGAAATGCGGCGCGGCGGGGCGCGGTGGCGGCGCGAAATGTGGTGCCGGCCGCGGTGGCGGCGCGAAATGTGGTGCCGGCCGCGCTGGCGGCGCGAAATGCGGCGCCGGCGCACGAGGAGCGGGCGGGCGAGGTGCGGGCGGGCGAGGCGCCTGGATGTGCGGCTGAGGCCGGGGCGGCGCGAAGCGCTGTGCCGCTGGCTGCCCGGGACGCTGGATCGCCGGCATCGGGCGGCCCACGGGAGCGACATGGGGTGGCACCGGAGGACGCGGCGCCTCCGGGCGAACCGGTCCCGGGCCACTCCGGTTGGCCAAGGCATGCGCGGCGAGGCCGGCTCCCGCGGCGCCGGCCGCTGCCCCCGCGACAAGCCCGGCATGTCCAGGCTCCGGCCGTCCCGGCGCCGCGCCCGGAATCCGCGTCTCCTGGCCCGGACGGGGAACGACCGGCGGCGCGCCGGGACGGCCGGTCACGACCTGCTCGTGCGGGCGAAGCCCGGGCAGGCCGCCCGGGACGGCGGCCCCTGGCCGGAAGGCGGCCTGCGCCGGCTGTCCCGGAGCGCCCCGGAAAGGCAGCCGTCCGTTCTGCAGATGCTGCGGATGAAAGAAGGTGGGGTTGATCGCGGGGCCGTGGCCAGGCGCGCCGCGCCGGGCGTCCGGTGGCGGCGCGCCGAGCACCGAATGTCCGACCGGCGACGGACGCGCCTGCCGGAAGGCGGCCGGGGTGAAGTCATGGGCGGTTCGGCCCATCGGCTGTCCGTGCATGATCGCGTCGCGCGGCGCCAGCGTCGCGCCACGGCGATTGGCGTAGTTGTCGAAATTGTTGATGTGCACGTTGGTGATCGAGACATTGCGGATGTTGCGGACATCGACGCGGTTGATCCGGTCGAAATAGCCGCGGTCGCCGCGATAGGGCGGATAGTAGGGCTCGTTCGGCCCGAGCGGGATCCAGCCGACGGCGCCGGCGGCGAGCGCGCCGATCGCGGCACCGGCGACGGCGGCGGCGCCGATGTCGGTCCAGTTCACCAGCGCCGGCGCGTAGACCGGCTCGGCGTAGTCCGCTTCGGGAGCGCCCTCGTCGCCCGGCACCCAGCCCCACTGGCCGCCATCGTCGATCCAGCGCCCGTAATGGAACGGCGCGAAGCCCCAGGGTGCGTCGTCGACCCAGGTCCAGCCCCAGGGCTGGACATAGGCCCAGTGGCCCTCGCGATAGGGCGTCCATCCGGCCTGGACCGGCGGATACCAGACATGGCCGTATTGCGGCGACGGCCGCCAGGTCCCGACATTGGCGAGCGACCGGCAGCCGGTCATGTTGGCGACCGAAGGCGGCAGCGCGCCGTTGCCGTGCGCGAGTTCCGCCAGCATCGCCGACAGGAACGGATCGGGCGGCCCGGATGCCGCCACGTTGCCCGACAATTGGTCGGTTCCGGTGATGGTCGCGGTCTGGCCTGCCGCGATCTGGAGTTGCACGCCGGTCGCGGTCAACTGGCCGCCGCCCTGCACGACGGTGATGGTGGTGGGCGTGGTGCTGTCGCCGGCAACGATCTCGTATTCGCCCTGCCCCGCCAACTGCAGCACGCCGCGCGGCGTCGCGATGGTGTTCACCGCTCCCTGCGCCTGCGGCCCGAGGGCCAGGAACAGGCGGCCTTGCGGCTCGCTGGTCACGAACTGGGTGTCATCGAGGGTCGCCATGTCGAGTTCGGTGCCGCCGTCGAGAGCGGCGAGATCGTTGCCCACCTCGATCTCGGCGTGGCCGCCGGCCTGCGCGAACACGGCATCGCCGGTGGTGACCGGGTAGTTGACGGTGGCGGCGGTCCAGGCGGTCGAGCCGGCCTCGGCGGCGGCGTGGAACGAGACGCTGCCGTTGATCGCCGACAGCCGGCCCACCCTGGCCGGCGGCACCGCGCCGTTCGATGTCGGGGCTTCGTTCGTGGGCGGTGGCGGCGCCTGGGCCGCCGCGATGTCGGCCCAGCCGAAGGACAGCGACAGGCTGGTCGCCGCGAGCAGCCTCGCGGTCCGGCTTTCCAATGACATCACGCCGCCTCTCCTTGCATCACGCCCCGCACCAATGTGTGCAGCCGGGTCGTGTCAGAATGAAGGTGGCTTTGTCACCATCCGGTCACAGGAGCTGCGGACGTGCGAAACTTGTTGATGATCGCGGGCGTGATCGGACTGCTGTTCGGTCTGCTGTTCCTCGGACAGGGAACCGGCTATTTTCCCTATCCGCGGTCGAGCTTCATGGTCGATCAGTCGCCCTGGGCCTACCGCGGCGTGGGGCTCGCGGCGCTCGGCGTCGCCGCGATCCTGGTGTCGCGCTCGATCGGACGCTGACCGGGCGACGATCCTACGGCACGAGGTGGGTGACGTAGGTGCCCCAGTTGGCGAGCTGCGAACGCGGGTGCGTCGACGTGTCGGGGATGTATTCGTTGGCCAGCCACAGCGTGCCGTCCTCGGCGACCGCGGTCGCACCGTAATCGCCCCAGCGTCCGACCCCCGCGCCGCCATAGGCCGCGTAGGCGGTGAAGCCGTCGTCGGGCAGCGCGCCGATGCCCGACAGCTCGACCGAACCGGTCTTGCCGGCGGACGAGATCGGGATGACCGCGGTGCTCGGATACGAGGTCGGGCCGGTCACGGTGACGCCGATCGCGCCGTTGCCGCCGACCGGCATCGCGATCGCCGGATACAGCAGGCTGACGCCGGCGGGTGCGACGATCGTGCCCTGCCTGGCGACCGACGCCTTCAGGGCCGCCGCGCCGCCCGAGACGTCGAGGCTGAACCAGGCGACGGCGTCGTAGCTGTATTGCGCGCCGGTGACGGCGGTGCCGATCACGGTCCAGACGCGGCCATCGACATAGACGGGCGTCGAGCCGACGCGGGAGTCGCCGCCGTCGAGAAGCGGCACCGGTGCATTCAGACCGGATGGGCCGCCGAGCGGCCGCGACCCGTCCGCCTGCACCGCTGGCGGCAGGATGCCGCTCGACGCATTGCCGTAGCTCTGCGAGGGCGCGGCGACCTTGGCGAGCTGCAGGCTCGGCGCCGGCTTGGCGAGCGAGGCGGTGTTGCTGATGGCGAGGACGTCGACGGCCTTCGCGGTGCCCGATGCGGTCAGGTCGGCCTGGCTTTCGACAAGATACTCCGTGCCGTTGCCGGTGGTGGCGAAGCGGCCGCCGGGCGGCACGACGGTCGGATGGACGGTGAAGTCGCCTGGACGCGGCTTGAACTCGACGATCGTCGGCAGCGTGCCGTCGGCGAGAGCGGTTTTCGACATCGCGTAGATCTTGGCGCCGGTGAACGCGCTGCTGCTGATGCCGAACAGGTTCGAGGTGATGAACAGGCCGTTCTTGTCGGTCCCGATCTGCTGGTAGTCCGGGAAGCAGGGGCAGCCCTTGACCGTCGGGTTGGTGGTCTCGAAGGAGTAGAGATTGTAGACGCCGGTGGGATCGGCGGTCGCGCTGACGGCCACGAACTGCACCGAGATGTTGAGCGCGTTGCCGCTGGCGTCGTTCAGCGTCGCCCATTCCACGACGATGAAGCGCTTCAGGTCTGGATCGTAGTAGGCGCGCGGATCCGACAGCGACGGGCCCTGCTGGAGCTGTGAATTGGTCCGGTTGATCTCGGAGACCTGGTTGAAGAAGCGGTTCGTCGAAACCGGCGCCGCGAGCAGAGGATTGCCCTTGGTGTCGTAGACTTCGAGCGCGTTGTTGACGGCTTCGACAATGTATCCGTTGCCGACGGCGAGCGCCTGGTCGGGCGGCTCGAGACTGAACTGGTTGCCGTTGTCGGCGATCACGCGCTGGTCGTAATGGTCGATGCCGCTGAACCCCGTCAGGCTGCTCGGCACCAGGGTCGTCAGCGCCAGGCTGTCGGCCAGCGGCAGGGCGTCCTTGGCGCCGGCCAACGCCGAGCCGATGCCGGGGGGCATGAGGGGCCTGGGCATGGTGCGGAACTCGGGCACGGGCGACGCGCCGGCGCGCGCGAGGCCCGGGGCCGGCTTGGACGCAAGGCCAGCGGCGAGGGCCGCCAGATCGATCCGGCCCACGCTCTGCGGCCGCCCGTAGACGGTGCTGTCGACCGTGGCGGCCGTGGCCGACAGGCTCGACGCCGCGAGCAGCGTGGAGGCGAGCAGCGCCACCTTGTCTCGGCTCTTCATGTGCGGTCGTTTCCCTGTCGGATGGTGTTGCATCAGACCGCGCATGGGGCGTGCCGCGCAACCCCTTGCAGGAGTCAGGCGGCGCTTGCTGCCCGTCGGGCGCGGTCCTGGATCGCGCGCGCCATCGAGTCGACGCCGTTGCTGCGGTTGGACGTCAGCGACCGGATCAGGCCGAGGTCCTTGAGGAAGACCGGATCGGTCGCCAGCACCTCGGCCGCAGGCCTGCCGGAATAGACGCGCAGCACCAGACGGACCAGGCCGGCCACGATCGTGCTGTCCGATCCGCCGGCGAAGACCATGCGGCCTTCGCGCACATCGTCCTCGAGCCAGACCTGCGCGAGACACCCGCGCAGCCGGTGCGATTCGTCGCACCAGGCGGCGGGCAGCTTGGGAAGCTTGCGGCCCTGGTCGATGATGTATTCGTAGTAGGTCTCGTCGTCGTCGAACAGGGCGAGTTCGGCCCGGATCTCCTCGACGGCCGCGGCCGCCGTGTCCTCGTCGGGGGCCACGAACGGATCGCTCACAGGATGAACCGGCTCAGGTCGCCCTTCTGGGCCAGGGGCGACACCTTCTCGTGGACGTAGGCCGCATCCACGGTGACGCGATCCCCGGGCCGGTCGGAGGCGGTGAAGCTCACCTCCTCGAGCAGCTTCTCCAGCACGGTCGCCAGACGCCGCGCGCCGATATTCTCGACCCGGTCGTTGATGTCCGCGGCAAGCTCGGCCAGCGCATCGATCGCGTCGTCGGCGAAGGTCAGCGACACGCGCTCGGTGCCGAGGAGCTGGGCATATTGCTTGAGCAGCGAGTGCTCGGGCTCGACCAGGATGCGGCGCAGGTCGGCGCGCGACAGGGGCTGCAGCTCGACGCGGATCGGCAGGCGCCCCTGCAGCTCGGGCAGCAGGTCGGCGGGTTTGGCGAGGTGGAACGCGCCCGACGCGATGAACAGGATGTGGTCGGTTTTCACCGGCCCGTACTTGGTCGAGACGGTGGTGCCCTCGATCAGCGGCAGCAGGTCGCGCTGCACACCCTCGCGGCTGACGTCGCCGCCGCGGAAGCCGCCCTCGGTGGTGCGGGCGCAGACCTTGTCGATCTCGTCGATGAAGACGATGCCGTGCTCCTGCGCGTGCTCGACCGCCTCGCGCGTGAGGCTGTCATTGTCGAGCAGCCGGTCGGCCTCGTCGCGCGCCAGCGCCGCGCGCGCCTCGGGCACGCCCATGCGCTTCTGCTGCTCCTTGCGGCCGAACATGCCCTTCATCATTTCGGACAGGTTGATGACCTGGCCGGGCGGCATGCCGGGCATGTCCATCTGCCCGACCGGCGCACCGCCGTCGGCCACCGATACCTCGACTTCCTTGCCCTCGAGCTCGCCGTTGCGGAGCATGGTGCGGAACTTGTTCTTGGTCTCGGCCGATGCGGTGGCCCCCACGAGCGCGTCGACCAGCTTGTCCTCGGCCGCCTGGTCGGCACGGGTCTGCACGTCGCGGCGCTTGAGGTCGCGCAGCATCGTCAGGCTCGCCTCGACGAGGTCACGCACGATGCTCTCGACGTCGCGGCCGACATAGCCGACCTCGGTGAACTTGGTCGCCTCGACCTTGAGGAACGGCGCCTGCGCCAGCTTGGCGAGCCTGCGCGCGATCTCGGTCTTGCCGCAGCCGGTGGGGCCGATCATCAGGATGTTCTTGGGCACCACCTCCTCGCGCACGCCCTCGGGCAACTGGGCGCGGCGCCAGCGGTTGCGCAGTGCGATCGCGACCGCACGCTTGGCGTCGTTCTGGCCCACGATGAAACGGTCGAGCTCGCCCACGATCTCGCGCGGCGAATAGGTGGGTGTGTCCATGGGCGTGCTTTCAGCCGACCGGGATCGTCTCGAGGATCAGCGAATGGTTGGTGTAGACGCAGATGTCGGCGGCGATCGCCATCGCCCGGCGTGCGATCGCCTCGGACGTGAGCCCCTCGACGGTCGCCAAGGCGCGCGCGGCGGCCAGCGCGTAGTTGCCGCCCGAGCCGATGGCGATGATGCCGTCCTCGGGTTCGAGGACGTCGCCGTTGCCGGTGAGCGTAAAGGCGCGCTCGGCGTCGGCCACCGCCATCATCGCCTCCAGCCGGCGCAGATAGCGGTCGGTGCGCCAGTCCTTGGCGAGTTCGACGCAGGCGCGTTCGAGCTGGCCCGGGTAGCGGTCGAGCTTGGCTTCGAGCCGCTCGAGCAGGGTGAAGGCGTCGGCGGTCGCACCCGCGAAGCCCGACAGGATCGAATTGTCGGGGCCGATGCGGCGCACCTTGCGGGCGTTCCCCTTCACCACCGTCTGGCCCATCGTCACCTGGCCGTCGCCGGCCATCGTGACGCCCGTCGCGTTGCGCACGCAGAGGATGGTGGTGCCGTGCCAGCCGATAGGGTCATCAGTGTTCATGACGGGCTCAGATGGCGCGCCCGGCGTGCGGAACAAGCATCGTAGCGGGGGCGCGCGCGATCCTGTAGGAAGCGAGCGATGCAGAACGGGCGGCGCGCGAAGGTCGAACGGCGGACCGGCGAGACCGCGGTCACGGTCACGCTCGACCTCGACGGGACCGGCGATGCCTCCGTCGCGACCGGCATCGGGTTCCTCGACCATATGGTAGTCTCCCTTGCCCGGCATGCGCTGATCGACCTCGTGGTCGAGGCGTCCGGCGACCTGCATGTCGATTTCCACCACACGACCGAGGATGTGGGGATCGTGCTCGGCCAGGCGCTGGTCGCAGCACTCGCCGACAAGCGTGGCATCAGGCGCTTCGGCAGCGCCACCGTGCCGATGGACGAGGCGCTGGTGGACGCCGCGATCGATCTCTCCGGGCGGCCCTACCTCGCCTGGAACGCCGGCTTCACCCGCGACAAGATCGGCGAGATGGACACCGAGCTGTTCGAGGAGTTCTTCCGCGCGTTGGCGATGAACGGCCTGATGGCGCTGCACGTCACGCAACGTGCCGGGCGCAACGACCATCACGTGGCCGAAGCCTGCTTCAAGGCGGTGGCGCGCGCGCTGCGGGAGGCCGTCGAGCCGGATCCCCGTGCCGCCTCCGCGATACCGTCCACCAAGGGCGCGCTGTGAGGGTCTACACCGCGCATCGCCGCGGCGGCCGGCTCGCGCTGGTGCCGGAAGGCGGCAGTCTCGGCGCCCTGCTGTTCGGGCCGCTCTGGCTCGCGCGGCACGGCGCGTGGCTGGCGGCGCTCGCGAGCGCGATCGTCGAGCTCGCCCTCGGACGGGCGGCAGCCCTGCATCTGGGCGGCCCGTGGCCGGTGGCGCTGCTCGCGGGGGTGACCGCCGCGATCGGGATGTTCGGCCACGATCTGCGGCGCCTCGAGCTCGCCGCCGGCGGTTACGCGTCGTGCGGCATCGTCGCCGGCCGCGTCACCGATGATGCGCGGCTCAGGCTGGCCGACCGTGAAACCGGCACCGGCGGAGCCTGACGATGCCCTCCGGCATCGGCGAAACCTGATGATCCGCGTGGCCGTCGTCGACTACGCGGGCGGCAACCTCGCCTCCGCGTCCAGGGCGCTGACGCATGTGGCGGAGCGCGCCGGCATCGAGGCCACGATCACCGTCACCGACGAGCCGTCGGTGATCGGGCGCGCCGACCGGATCGTGCTGCCCGGCCAGGGCGCGTTCGCCGATTGCAGGCGGGGCCTCGATGCGGCGCCCGGCCTGCTCGATGCGATCGAGCGCAGGACCCGCGAGGGCGCGCCGTTCCTCGGCATCTGCGTCGGCATGCAGTTGATGGCCGCGCGCGGTCTCGAGCATCGGATTACGCCGGGCCTGGGCTGGATCGCGGGCGAGATCGCGCTGATGCGGCCCGCGCCCGGCGCGGCACCGATGCGGCTGCCGCAGATCGGCTGGAACGCGCTCGACTTCACGCCCGGCAGGCACGCGCTTCTCGAAGGGATCGACGCGGGCGACCATGCCTATTTCGTGCATAGCTACGCGCTCGCGGGCGGCGAGGCGGCCGACCTGCTGGCGACCACGTCCTATGGTGGTCTGCCGAGGGCCGCGATCGTCGCGCGCGGCAACCGCGCCGGCACGCAGTTCCATGTGGAGAAGAGCCAGGAGGTCGGGCTGCGGCTGCTCGCCAACTTCCTGCGCTGGACGCCCGGCGCTTGAGCGGCGAGCGGTCGCGCGCGATCGGCGTCGACAAGCTGACCTCGATCAGCGACGACGACATGCAGGCGCTGTGCGAGGCGACCGACTCGGCCATCCTCGACGGCGGCGGGTTCGGCTGGGTCCACTCCCCGGGCCGGCAGACGCTCGAGCGGTACTATAACGGGCTGCTGCTGGTCCCCGAGCGCAGCCTGTTCGTCGGGCGCCTCGACGGCGTCATCGTGGGCGCGGCCCAGCTCGTCCGGCCCGCGCGCAACATGGAGGCGCAGGCGCTCGCGGCGAGCCTGGCGCACAGCTACGTCGCCCCCTATGCGCGCGGCCATGGCATCGCGCGCCTGCTGACGATCAAGGTGGAGGAGGCGGCGCGCGCGCTCGGCTACCAGGTGCTCAATCTCGACGTGCGCGAAACCCAGGCGGCAGCGATCCGCATGTTCGAGCGGCTCGGCTTCGAGCGCTGGGGCTCGCATCCGTGCTACGCGCGTGTCGACGGGCGCACGGTGGGCGGCCACTTCTATTTCAAGCGGCTGCAATCGGGCGAGAAGGCCGGACGTGCCTCCCCGTCCGAGGCCGCCTCGTGACGCGCGCGCTCACGCTGTATCCGGCCATCGATCTCAAGGGCGGCCAATGCGTACGGCTTCGCCAGGGCGAGATGGCCGACGCCACCGTCTATTCCGACGATCCGGGATCGCAGGCGCGGGCCTGGATCGCGTCGGGCTGCCGCTGGCTGCATGTCGTCGACCTCGACGGCGCCTTCGCCGGACGGCCGGTGAACGTGGACGCGGTCGAAGCCATCCTGCGCGCCGCCACCGTCCCGGTGCAGCTCGGCGGTGGCCTGCGCGACATGGCGTCGATCGAGGCCTGGGTGGCGCGCGGGGTGACACGGGTGGTGCTCGGAAGTGCGGCGGTCAAGAACCCGTCGCTGGTCCGGGAGGCTTGCGCGCGGTTTCCCGGCCGGGTCGCGGTGGGCATCGACGCGCGCCATGGTCTGGTGGCGACGGAGGGGTGGGCCGCGCAGTCGGACCTGCAGGCGACCGAACTGGCACGACGGGTCGAGGATGCCGGGGCCGCCGCGATCGTCTTCACCGAGATCTCGCGCGACGGCATGCTGGCAGGGCTCGACATTGAGGGCACCGCGCGGATGGCGGACGCGGTCGGCATCCCGGTGATCGCCTCGGGCGGCGTGGGCTCGCTCGCCGATCTCGAGGCGCTCGTGGCGGCGGCCGGGGATCGTCCGGGGATCGAGGGCGTGATCGTCGGACGCGCGCTCTATGACGGGCGGATCGATGCGCGCGACGCGCTCGTTCTGCTCGCCGCGGCCGCATGCTGACGCTGCGGATCATCCCCTGCCTCGACGTCAAGGACGGGCGGGTGGTCAAGGGCGTGAACTTCGTCTCGCTCCGCGACGCGGGCGACCCGGTCGAGCAGGCCTCGGTCTACGACGCGGCGGGCGCGGACGAGCTCACCTTCCTCGACATCACCGCGAGCCACGAGAAGCGCGACATCATGCTCGATGTCGTCTCGCGCACCGCGTCACGGATCTTCCTGCCGCTGACGGTGGGCGGCGGCGTCCGCTCGACGGACGACATGCGCCGGCTGCTGCTGGCGGGAGCCGACAAGTGCTCGATCAATTCCGCGGCCGTGGGCCGGCCCGCATTGGTGAGCGAGGCCGCGGAGAAGTTCGGCAGCCAGTGCGTGGTGGTCGCGATCGATGCGCGCCGGCAACCGGACGGCTTCGAGGTGTTCACGCATGGCGGGCGCACCGGCACCGGGATGGACGCGGTGGCTTGGGCCCGCGATGTGGCGGCGCGTGGCGCCGGTGAGATCCTGCTGACCAGCATGGACCGCGATGGCACCGGCGACGGCTTCGATCTCGACCTGCTGCGCGCGGTGACGGATGCGGTGCGCGTGCCGGTGGTGGCTTCCGGCGGCGTGGGCGAGCTGGCCCATTTCGTCGAGGGCGCGCAGGCCGGCGCATCGGCGCTGCTGGCGGCGAGCGTGTTCCATTTCGGCCGGTTCTCGATCGCCGAGGTCAAGGCGGCGATGCGCGCGGCCTCGCTGCCGGTGCGTGACGCGCCGGCGCCGGGATCGCGGCTCGCGTTGCGCGCATGACGAAGGGCCCGCGCAAGAAGACCGCTGCGTCCGTCGGAGCTGTCCCCGACTTGCCCGTGCCCGACTTTGCCGTCCCCGACTTTGCCGTGATCGACCGGCTGCACGCGCTGATCACCACCCGGCGCGATGCCGATCCGCGTCGCAGCCATTCCGCGCGCCTGCTCGCGCGCGGCACGCGGAAGGTCGCCCAGAAGCTCGGCGAGGAGACCTTCGAGTGCCTGATCGAAGCGGTCGCCGGCGACCGCGAGGGCTTGATCGGCGAGAGCGCCGACGTGCTGTATCACCTCATCGTGCTGTGGGTGGACCAGGGCGTCGCACCGCAGGACGTGTGGCGGGAGCTGCGCCGGCGCGAGGGCGTCAGCGGCCACGACGAGAAGGCCGGACGAACAGGAGCGACCTGATGGCAGTGGACGGATCGAGCCCCTATGACGCTGGCAACATCTTCGCGCGCATCCTGCGCGGCGAGATCCCGGCGAGACGCGTGTTCGAGGACGAGCACGCGCTCGCCTTCGAGGACATCGCCCCGCAGGCGCCGGTGCATGTGCTGGTGATCCCGAAGGGCGCTTATGTCTCGTTCGCCGACTTCTCGGCGCGTGCGACCGATGCCGAGATCGGCGGCTTCATCCGCGCCGTCGGCACCGTCGCGCGGGAGATGGGGCTGGAGGCGCCGGGCTACCGGCTGCTGTCGAATGTCGGGCCCGATAGCGGCCAGGAAGTGCCGCACCTGCATGTGCATCTGTTCGGCGGCCGCCGGCTCGGCCGGATGATCGCCGAGGCGTAGAGCAACCCCAGCCTGACTGGAACGCCCTGCGTTCCTGTCAGGCTGCGGTAAGTTGCTCTACCTCATATGTTTCTAGGCGCGCCTCATTCCGCCGCGGCGAGGCCGAGCGCCTGGTGCTCGAACAGGCGTCGATACAGGCCGCCGTCGCGCGCCAGCAGGCCGGCGTGCGGGCCGTCCTCGATGATCCGGCCATGCCGGAAGACCAGGATCCGGTCGAGCGCGCGCACCGTCGAAAGCCGGTGCGCGACGACGATCACCGTCCGCCCGGCCATCAGCCGTCGCATCGCCTCCTGGATGAGCGTCTCCGACTCGGAGTCGAGACTGGATGTCGCCTCGTCCAGGATGAGGATACGCGCGCCGGACAGGAAGGCGCGCGCGATCGCCACGCGCTGACGCTCGCCGCCCGAGAGCTTCACCCCGCGTTCGCCGACCAGGGTCGCGTAGCCCCTGGGCAAGCGCTCGATGAAGTCGGACGCGTTGGCAAGCCTTGCCGCCTCGATCACCTCGGCCGGGCGGGCGCCTGGACGCGCGTAGGCGATGTTCTCGGCGAGCGACCGGTGGAACAGGATCGGCTCCTGCTGGACGATCGCGATCTGGCCGCGGAGACTCGCCTGCCTGACGCCGGCGATGGCAACGCCGTCGATCGTGATGCGGCCGCTGTCGACGTCGTAGAGCCGTTGCAGGAGCTTGACGAAACTGGTCTTGCCCGACCCTGACGGTCCGACCAGGCCCACCCGCTCGCCGGCCGGGATCCGCAGATCGAGACCGTCGAACAACGGCACGTCCTGTGCGGCATAGCGGAACACGACGTGCTCGAAGGCGATCTCGCCACGCCTGACACGCAGCGCGGATGCATCGGGCGCGTCCTCGACGCCGAGCGGCTCGGCCTGCAGGATCACCAACTCCTCCGCCTCGTTGACCGATCGCTGGATGTTGGAGATGTGCTGGCCCATGTCGCGCAGGTAGCCCTGCACGAGGAAGATGGTGGTCAGCACGTAGGCGAGGTCGCCCGGCCCCGCGATGCCCGCCCACCACAGCCGCAACGCGTCCGCGATCACCAGCGTGCGCAGCACCAGCAACGCGAGGCCCTGAGCGTTGCCGCTGTTGGTGCCCCGCACCCAGGTCCGCCTGGTCCGCCGCGCCCAGCGCGACAGGGTGCCCGACAGGATCCGGTCCTCGCGCTCCTCGGCGCCGAACGCCTTGACCACCGGGTTGCAACTGATCGCGTCCGAAAGCGTGCCGGACACCCGGCTGTCCCAGCGGTTGGACAGGCGCGCCGAGGGTGAGACGTAACGAAGTTGCAGCATCGACGACAGCATCACGTAGCCGACCGAGAGCACGCCCAGCAGCAGACCCATTTCGGGGAAGCGGACGAGCAGGATGAGTGTGGCGAACACCAGCACCAGCACGCCCGGCAAGAGCAGCACCAGGAGCGTGTCGTTGAGCAGGTCGACCGCCCACATGCCGCGCGTGATCCGGCGCACGATCGAACCCGCGAAACTGTTGGCGTGCCAGTCGGTCGAGAAGCGCTGCACCCGCCAGAACGCGTCTTGCGCGATGGCGGTCATGTTGTGGACCGTGAGGCCGGTGATGCCGAGGAACGCGGCGCGGCGCGCGGCGACGGCCAGCGCGCCCAGGACCGTCATCGCGACCAGCACCACGAGCACCGCGTGGCGGATCGCGGGAACGCTGGAAGGACTGGCGACATCGGTCACCAGGGCGCCCGACAGGATCGGCAGCACGACGTCGGCGCCGGTCGAGACGACGATGGCCAGCACCACCTGCACCACCAGACCACGATGGCGTGCCCAGTGGCCGAACAGGAATGACAGCACGCCGACGACGGCGCTCTTGGACGACATGACGATACTCTCAGTTTCCAGCGCGCCGCACTGGACCCGGCCGGGACCTCAGGGCCCAGACCCCGCAGCCTATAGTTGCGGGTTGTCGAAGACGGGATTGCGCTGGCGGTCTAACGCACCGCGGAGCGCCGCCGCAAGGTCGCGTTTTTCGGCGTCGCCGAGGACACGGCCGAGTTCGACCTGGCGGTCGCGGTGCGCGACCAGCAGGCGCGGCGTGGTGCCGCGGCACTCCTCGAGCCGGACGTTGAGCCAACCTGCCGGCAACTCGCACACGGCGCGGCGTCCGCACGGATCGGTGCGCACCACGCGCAGCGAGCGGTCGGTCAGCAGAACGAACTCGCTGGCACGCGCGGAACGCGCGTGCAGCAGGAGCAGGGTCGCGGCCAGCGCCACCTCCGCTCCACAGAACCCGGTCACCGGCCAGGCGCCGAGCAGCAGGAACATGGCGGCCGACAGACCCGACGCGGTGCAGAGCGCCAACACGATCCGGCGCGCGCCGCGCGGCGTCAGGCTGCGATGCGGCGTGATCATCGCCTCGAACACGGGAACGTCAGCGGTCATGACCAGGGAAAATGGCCCAGCCCGGATGGTTTGCCAGAGCGGCGCCGCTGGCTCAGATGGCGTCATGGCAAAGACCACGCGCACGACAAGAATGCCGGCTGCCTCCGTCCGGCCCTTCATCGAGGCGCTGGCGGCGGCCAACCCGAATCCGGAGAGCGAGCTCACCTACACCACGCCGTTCACGCTCCTGGTCGCCGTCGTGTTGTCGGCGCAGGCGACGGACAAGTCGGTCAATCTCGCGACCCGGACATTGTTCGCCGAGGCGCCGGATCCGGCCGCGATGGTGGCGCTCGGGGTGGATCTGGTCGCGAGCCATATCCGCCGGATCGGGCTCTGGCAGGGCAAGGCACGCAATGTCGTCGCCCTGTCGCGGCTGCTGATCGAACGCCATGGCGGCGAGGTCCCGGGAGACCGCGCGGCACTCGAGGCGCTGCCCGGCGTCGGACGCAAGACAGCGAACGTCGTGCTGAACGTTGCTTTCGGCGAAAGCACGATGGCGGTCGACACGCATATCTTCCGCGTCGGCAATCGGACCGGGCTCGCGCCGGGCAAGACGCCGCGCGCCGTCGAGGACGGACTCGTGACGCGCGTGCCCGCCGAGATGCTGCGGCCGGCGCATCACTGGCTCATCCTGCACGGCCGCTATGTCTGCAAGGCGCGCGCGCCCGAATGCTGGCGCTGCGCGGTGCGCGCCTGGTGCCGGTTTGAGCCGAAGGCGGCGGCGCGAAAGGAAGTCCGGATTGAACGGCAGGCTCGGGGTGGCGCGTAACTGCCCCGCATGCATGCCGCCATCGCGATCTACAGCGGGCTGGGCTTCACGCGGATCCCGGCCTACTGGAGCAATCCGGTGCCGGAGGCGCTGTTCTTCGCGAAGAGGCTCAGTGCCGATTGATCCAGGCGGCGGCTGCTGCGTCGTCGGCCTGTGCGGCCTCGACCCATTCGGTCCGGCCGTCGTCGAACTCGTGGCGTTTCCAGAACGGGGCGCGGGTCTTGAGCCAGTCGATGAGGAAGCGGGTCGCGTCCAGTGCCGCCGCCCGATGCGAGGCGGCGGCGAGCACCAGCACGATCGGGTCGCCGGGTAGCAAGGACCCGACGCGATGGATGATCGTGCAGGCCGCGAGCCCGAAGCGGCGTTCGGCCTCGCCCGCGATCTCGTCCAGGCACCGTTCGGTCATGCCGGGATAATGCTCCAGGGTGAGTGCGGTCAGGCCGCCGCCGCCGCGCACCACGCCCACGAAGCAGCCGATGCCGCCGGCGCCCGGTCCGGCCGCCTCGGTCAGGCGAGCGAACTCCTCGCCGACGTCGAAGCGGGCTTGCCCGACGACGATCCGCGCGCTCAACCGCCGGTGACCGGAGGAAAGAACGCGACCTCGTCACCGGGGGCGACCGTGTCACCGGGCTTGGCGAAGCGCTGGTTGACGGCGATGCGGAGCGCGCGCGGCTCGGCGAAGGCCGCGGCCGGACGGCCGCCGCGGGCACGGAGCCAGTCGATCAGGCCAGCCACGGTACGGACGGCGTCGGGCACGACGACGCTCTCCTCGGACAGGCCGGCGCGCTCGCGCAGCCAGGCGAGATAGACGATGCGCAGGGGCAGGTTCGGCATCGAGCCGATATGGGCAGTCCGCCTGCTATTTTCCGGGGGCGGATGCGCCCGGCGTGGGGACGATCTTCACGCTCCCGTCGGGCGAGATGACGGTGCTGGTGCCGTTGCCGTTCGGGATGGTGATGGTGCTCGGCGCGTTCGGGTTGCTCTGCATCTTGTATTTCGATCCGCTGGTGGCGCCGTTGCTCGGCCCGAAGGCGGAGGGTCCGGTGCCCGAACCGGCGCCGGTGCCGCCGGCTGTGTAGGGCAGTGCGGCCTCCCCGTTCTGCGTCTGGCGTTCGACCTCGCTCAGGGTCGGGAACGGCTTGGGGGGACCGGGCCAGACATTGCCCGCTTCCGGCTCGATCGGCTCGGTGGGCAGGGGCTTGGCCTGCACGCGCTGCATGACCTCGCTGGTGCCGCTGGGCAGATCGGGGTTGGCGCCCGGCAGGGTGAATGTGTTGCGCGTGAACTGGCCGAAGCCGGAGCAGCCGGCGAGTGTCATCATCGCGAGCGGAAGTGCCAGCCGACGCATCAAGCAAACTCCTTCGCGGACCGGCCGCTTTCGTCGCGGCGGAATGTGCCCTCTGGTCAAGCCGGGCTCAAGCGTTCGCGAGCAGGTTGCGGCCGGGGTGTTGCCGCCTTAACGCGCCGGGCCGGGACGGACGGGAGCACCGACATGGCGCAGCCCGACGGTCAGGTAGTCCCAGCCGGTGATCAGCGTCAGGAGCGCGGCCAGCCAGAGCATGATCGCGCCCAGATGGCCGACATGCAGGAAAGCGAGCCCGGCGATGCGGGCGCCGTCGTCGCCCGCGAGCAGCAGGCCGAGTGCCGCCATCTGGGCGGCGGTCTTCCACTTGGCGAGGCGCGTCACCGGCAGGCCGATCCGCAGGCCGCCGAGATATTCGCGCAGTCCGCTGACCAGGATCTCGCGCAGCAGGATCACGATCGCCGGCAGCAGGGCCGCGAGCGGCAGGCGGGCAGCGCCGGCGAGCACCATCAGCGAGGCGCCGACCAGAAGCTTGTCGGCGATCGGGTCGAGCATGCGGCCGAGGTCGGACATCTGGGCACGGCTGCGCGCGAGGTGGCCGTCGAACCAGTCGGTGACGCCGGCGAGGGCGAAGACGAGGGCCGCCCCGAGGTCGGCGTCCGGACGATGCAGCAGCACGAGGATCACCAGCACCGGGATCGCGGCGATGCGGGACAAGGTCAGCAGGTTGGGGAGGTCCGTCAGCATGCGGGTCGAGCATAGCAAGGATCGCGCAGGCCGGTCATTGGTGTTCTCCCGGCTCCGACCCGGTCGAGGAGCGCGCGCAGTTGGGCTGGGGCCGGAACCGCGGTCGGCCGGCCCTGTTCAGGATCACGGCGGCCGGAGGATGGCGTTGAGCGACACCATGATCATCGTGGCCGGTGCAACCGGTGATTTGGGATTTCGCATCGCCCAGGCACTGCGCAGGCGGGACGCGGCGGTCAGGGCCGTGGTCCGGATCGGATCGGCACCGGAAAGGCTACGTGCGTTGCGGGGGCTCGGGGCGGAGGTCGCGGAGGTCGACACGCGGAGCGCGCGCGACATGGCGGCCGCGTGTGCCGGGGGACACTGTGTGGTCTCGGCGCTGTCCGGCCTGCGCGAGGTCATCGTCGATGCGCGGACGGTGCTGCTCGATGCGGCGGTGCGGGCCGGCGTGCCGCGCTTCATCCCGTCGGACTTCTCGGCGGACTATCTTCGGCTGCCGGCGGGACGAAATCGGAATTTCGATCTTCGCCGCGAATTCCAGGGACGTCTGCAGGGCGTCCGGATCGGGGCGACCACCATCTTCAACGGTGGCTTCAGCGATCTGCTGATCGGGCAGGCGCCGATCGTGCTGCGCCAGGCGCGACGGGTGATCTACTGGTCGGATCCCGATCAGCGGCTGGATTTCACGACGCGAGACGACACGGCGTCGTTCACGGCGGCCGCGGCGCTCGATGCGTCGGCGCCTCGGGTGCTTCGGATCGCCGGTGACCAGCTCAGCGCGCGGGAGCTGGCGGCGGCAGCGAGCCGGGTCACCGGGCGGACGTTCCGGCTGACCCGGGCCGGCAGTGTCGCCACCCTGCGGGGGTTGATCGTGGCGACGCGCGCGGTCGCTCCGCGCCGGCAGTACGTGTTTCCGGCCTGGCAGGGCATGCAATACCTGGAGAACATGTTCAGCGGACTGGTCGCACTCGATGCGCTGGACAACGGGCGCTACCCAGGGATCGGGTGGACGACGGTCGAGCAGGTGCTGGCATCGGGTTGATGCCTGGGTTGGATGAAGGAGTGCGGCAATGGACGATGGACGGGTCTGGAGTTTCGAGGAGAGCCTGTGGACGGGTGACGCGGAGAACTACCGCGCCAAGATCGACGACGAGTGCCTGATGGTGCTGCCTGCCCCGCCCTACGTGATGAGCGGCGGACAGGCGATCGAGGCGGTGGCCAGCACGCCGCGGTGGTCGACGGTGGCGCTGACGGAGCGGCAGGTCGCCCGGCCGCGGGAAGGGCTGATCGTGATCGCCTACAGAGCGCGGGCGGAGCGCGAAGGGGTCACGCCGTACGAGGCGCATTGCACGTCGGTGTATCGGCGGCTGGCGCCGGAGCAGTGGCGGGTCGTGCAGCATCAACAGACGCCGCCGCTGGTGTCGGGATGACCGGCGCGGCGCGGTCCGGCGACATCGACGCCGATCTTGCCGTGCTGGAGCGCGACGGAATCGTCGGCCGGCCGGGAGCCCTGCCGCGCGACATGGTCGAACGGCTGCGCGAGGACATGATGACCTCGTTCTGGGAGGCGATCCGCCGGCCCGGCGGCGCGATCGGGCGCGGTCCCCGGCGGTGGTATGTGGAGCTGCATCCGCAGGCCTTGTCCGACTTCACCGATCTGGCGACGCATCCATGGATCGCGGCGATGTCCGAGCGCGTGCTCGGGCCGGACTGGCGGATCGTGGAGGTCGGCTTCGATACGCCGTTCCAGGGTGCGAAGGACCAGCCCTGGCATCGGGACTTCCCGTCGCCGCCCGAAAGCCATCAGGGACGCCGGATGACGTCGCTCGCCTTCAACATCACCGGCGTGGACGTCACCGAGGAAATGGGCCCGTTCGAGATCGCACCGGGCACGCAGTGGGACGACGGCCGCGACTGGAACCACGAGATGTTCCCGGAGAAGGATTTGTGGGGACGCTTCGCCGAACGGGCGGTGCGGAAATTTCCCCGGATGGGCGACATCTCGTGCCGGTCGGCGCTGACGATGCATCGCGGCACGGCGCACCCGTCGCCGATCGCGCGGCCCGTGCTGGTGCTCGGCGTGGATGCTCCGGGCGCCGGCCATGCCGCCCTGCACGACCTGATGGTGACGCGCGCGTTCCACGCGGCGATGCCGCCGGTGTTGCGCGCGCACCTGGCCTGCCGCGTGGTCGACGAGCTGGTTCCGGTGACCCAGAAGCACGATATCGAAGGCCTGGTCATGGGGTAGGTGCCGGCCGTCGCGATGAGGCCTGACGAGCGACGGCGGGTTTGAGGTTGATCTCCAGTTCGTGTTCCGGATCGTTGCCCGGGCGACCCTGGCCCGGCGTCGGAAAGCGTTCGCATCCACCGCGCCCGATCAGGCGGCATCCCGGCTGTCCGCGGAGGAAGGGGGACGGCTCGCGAGGCTGGCCGCGCCTGCAGTACGGTAGCGCTGTGTGAATGCGCAGACGCTCGATGGCGTTCTCAAGGCCTACCGTATCGGCGACCCGGACGGCGCCCATCCGATCTTCGACGCGAGCGGTTCGAGGCTAGCACCGGGTCGGTGGAACACGTCGTCAAGCCCGATGGTCTACGCCAGCGAACATTACTCGACCGCGATGCTCGAGAAACTCGTGCACGGGAGCGGACGGCTGCCGCCGAACCAGCATTCCCAGCGTCGTCGCCAGGATGGAACGTAACTTCCTGCTGAACCCGGCTCACCCTCGGTTTGATGAAGTCACTCACGATCTGCATCTGCCCGTCTGGTGGGACGATCGGCTGTTTCCGGCGGGCTGACTGGCTGCGCACAATACTGGTGTGCTGACGCACGGCGGGTCCAGGCCGGGCCCCTTGCGTTTCCCGCCGGGCGGATCGTAGCTAGTTTTCAAAACGGAACGGGGGAGGATGCCGCGCGCATGAGCGAGCCCTTGTTGCAGCTCGACGGGATCGAGAAGCGTTTCGGCGGCGTTCGCGCCTTGCGGGGGGTCGATTTCGACCTGCGCGCCGGCGAGGTGCATGTCCTGCTCGGCGAGAACGGCGCCGGCAAGAGCACGCTGATGGGTGTCATCTCGGGCGCGGTCGCGCCGGACGCCGGCACGATGCGCCTGGGCGGCGAGACGGTCCGTCTGGCCACGCCGCGCGACGCGCACGCGGCCGGCATCGTGATGATCCCGCAGGAGCTGGACCTGGTTCCGGGGCTCGACATCGCGTCGAACCTGTTTCTCGGCCATGAGCTGCTGACCGCCCGGCGCACGCTGGACGATGCGCGCATGCGGCGGCAGGCGCGCGACCTGCTGCACCGGGCCGGGGTCGATCTCGACCCCGCGTCGCGCGTGGCCAGCCTGCGTCTCGGCGAGCGGCAACTGGTCGCGATCGCCAAGGCGCTGGCGGCGGAGGCGCGCATCCTGATCCTCGACGAGCCGACGGCCTCGCTGTCGGCGGCGGAGGCCGAGCACCTGTTCACGGTGATCCGGGACCTGCGGGTGCGCGGTGTCGGGGTGGTCTATATCTCGCACCGGCTCGAGGAGGTGGCGCGGATCGCCGACCGGGTCACGGTGATGCGCGATGGCGCGGTGGCCGGACAGGCGCTAGCCGACGCGCCGCAGGCCGAGCTGGTGCGGTTGCTGGTGGGGCGCGATTTCAGCGAGCTGTTTCCGGCGCGCGGGGGCGGCACCGGCGAGGCTTTGCTCACACTGCGCCACGCGCGCTTCGTTGCCGCAGTGCCGCGCGCCGGCTGGCAGGCGCCGCTCGACGTGTCGCTGTCGGTGCATCGCGGCGAGATCGTCGGCCTGTCCGGCCTGATGGGTGCCGGGCGGACCGAGTTGCTGTCGGCGCTGTTCGGTTACGAGGTGAGAGGGCATTGGGAGGGTGACGTGCTGGTGGACGGCCGCCCGGTCCGCCTGGCAAGCGTCGCCGACGCGCGGCGGGCGGGCCTGGCGTATGTTACCGACGACCGGCGCGGCACCGGGCTGGTTCTCGGCCATTCGGTGGGCCGGAACATCGTGATGTCGACGCTGCGGCGGGTGACGCCTTGGGGATTGGTCTCGGCGGCGGCGGAGCGGGCGGAAGTGACGCGCGCACTCGACCGGTTCGACGTCCGGCCGAGGCTGCCGGACGCACGCGTGGTCAATCTGTCGGGCGGCAACCAACAGAAGGTGGTGTTCGGCAAGGAGCTGCTGAGCAGCCCGCGCCTGTTGCTGCTGGACGAGCCGACGCGCGGCGTGGATGTCGGGGCGAAGGCGGAGATCTATCGTCAGCTCCGCGCGTTGGCGGCGACGGGGCTCGGCGTGCTGCTGGCGTCGTCGGAGCTTCCGGAGCTGCTCGGACTGTGCGACCGGATCCTGGTGATGCAGCGCGGCGTGACGGTCGCGAGCTTCGATTCCGGTGTCGACGAAGAGACGGTGCGGCGGAGCAGCGTCGGGGAGGCGTGGGCGGCATGAGCGGGGCCACGCCGGCGCTGCCGGCGCGCCCGGCTGCCGCCGCGCGCAGGCGCCCGATGCAGACCTTGCTGCGGTTCCAGAGCCTGTTCGGCCTGCTGGTGGTGCTGGCCGGCGGCATCGCGTTCTCGCCGCGCCGGCATGGTCACATCCTGTTCCTGGGCACCGACAACATCGCAAACATCGTCCGCTCGATTTCCGAGACCGGCATCCTGGCACTCGGGATGACGTTCGTCATCATCGCGGCCGGGATCGACCTGTCGGTGGGCGCGGTGCTCGGACTGGGCAGCGTGCTGACCGCGACGCTGCTGGTCGATGACGGCTGGGGACTGGCCGCCACGCTGCCGCTGGTGCTGGCGGCGGCGACGTTGTTCGGGCTGATGCAGGGCTGGCTGTCGACACGGCTTCGGATCCAGGCGTTCATCGTGACGCTGGCCGGGCTGCAGGCGGCACGCGGCCTGGCGCTGATCGCGTCGGGCAACAATTTCATCAACATCAATTACGGCCAAGGCCCCGGCAATGCGCCGGCCGCGTTCGCGATCCTTGGCGAGCGGGTGCTGGACGATCTGTTCCCGGTGGCGACGCTGGTGTTCGTGGTGCTGGCGCTGGCGGCGACGTTCCTGCTCAACCGGACGCGCTATGGGCGGTACGTGTTCGCGGTCGGCGGCAACGAGCGGGCGGCCCGGCTGTCGGGCATCCCAGTGCGCGCGATCAAGGTGTCGGTCTACGGGCTGAGCGGGTTCTGCGCGGGCGTCGCCGGCATCGTGCATGCGGGGCAGTTCAGCTTCGGCAGTCCCAATGACGGGCAAGGCTACGAGCTGAACGCGATCGCCGCGGTGGTGATCGGCGGGACCGACCTGTTCGGCGGCGCCGGGAGCATGGTGGGCACGATCGCGGGCGCGGTCATGCTCGGGGCGCTGGCCAACATCCTGCAGCTCAACGACGTCAGTGCGGCGATGCAATTATTGGCGACAGGGATCATCATCGTGCTGGCCGCCGGACTGCAGACGATCATCGGACGCGACGCAAGCGCGCGCTGAACAGAGGAAGGAACGGACATGAACAGATGTTTCTGGGTGGGCTTGGCGGCGGTGCCGGTCACGGCGTTGGCGGCGCTGGCGCAGACGGGCAAGCCGATCTCGAAGACCTGCGGGCCGAACGATCATTACACGATCGGCTTCAGCCAGGCCAACTTCAAGGAACCGTACAGGGCGCAGGTCGACCGGGACATGCAGGCGCTGGCGAAGAACTATCCGCAGTTCAAAATCGTCATCGCCGACGGCCAGGCGAACGACAATACGCAGGTCTCACAGGTCGAGAACTTCCTGACGCAGCAGGTCGACCTGCTGTTCATTTCCGCCTACGAGGCGGCGCCGCTGACGCCGGCGGTGACGCGGGTGATGAAGGCGGGCGTTCCGGTCATCGAGCTGGATCGCAAGACGGTGGGCGACGACTACACGAGCTTCGTGACGGGCGACAACCGCGACATCGCGCGTCAGGCCGGCGTCTGGGCGGCGACCAAGCTGATGCCGGAAGGTGGCGAGGTGGCGATCCTGGAGGGCCTGCCGAGCTCGTCGCCGGCGATCGAGCGGCTGGAGGGGTTCAAGGCGGGGATCGCGGGCAACCCGAAGCTGAAGGTCGTCGCGGTGCAGCCGGTGGACTGGATGCAGGACAAGGCGGTGACGGTGTTCGGCGCGATGCTGCAGGCGCACCCCGAGATCAAGCTGGTCTATGCCTGCAACGATCTGGCGGCGGCGGGGGCCTATATCGCGGTCAAGCAGGCCGGCAAGCTGGGCCAGGTGAAGATCATCGGGACCGACGGGCTGCCCGGGCCGTCGGGCGGCATCCGCGCGGTCGCGGACGGGGAGTGGGCAGCGACGATGGTGTATCCGACCGGGGCTGCCGAGGCGCTCGCGCTGGCCAAGAAGATCCTGGTCGACTGCGCGACGTCGGTGCCGAAATTAGTGACGGTGCCGACACAGTTGATCGACGCGGACAATGCGAAGGCGGTCTATGCCAAGGGGAGCTGAGGGTAAGGGGGTTGTGCCGGGACGACCGTAGTCGCGGAACGACAGCTCGAGAGAGATCGCTTTTTAGGGCACTTCCGGCCGGATGCGGGCCCGCTCCCCAAGGTCCAGCTTCACGAAGCCGTCGCGTTCCATGGTCGTCAAGGTTCTGGACAGGTGGAGATCTTGCGACCGGTCGTGCCCGCCAACTCCGGCAGCGATGCCGGGTGCGTCGCGGCAATCGTCGCCAACAGGACCGGGTTCTTGTTCGACAGCACCTTGGCGACTCCATCGTATGGGCCTTCATGTCGTCACACGACGCGATGCCGACCTTGAGCGTGCTCATCTGAAAGCTCCTTCCTCGCGCACCACCGCATCGACCTCCGCCGAAGAATCCTCTACGGGTCTCGTTGCGTTCCGGTCGTCTTAGGTTCTGACCGTGCGGAGCCGGTGCCTGCGGTCGAACGCAGGCCGCGCCCTGCCGTCCGGTCCGGCCTTGGCGCGGACAGGGTGGGCATCGTCGAACCCGACCAGACGCTCGCCATCCAGTCACGGCAAACGCCGTCAAATAGTCGGAGGTCGTGGATTAGGGTTTTCAACAGTTCGCTCAGAGGGGGGGTGGTTCAAGTGAAAGGAACCGAGGCGCACCGCACGCCATCCATCGATATCATGCGGTTCGACCCGCGCTCCATGAACCACCAGAGCGCGGTGTTCTTCAGCCGGCAGGACCAGGATCGGCCACCTGTCCGGCGCCTCGACAAACTCGATCGTGACATTGACGATCGCATCGTCAGTCGTAACCGTGCCTCGGCATACTGATCCATCCTGCGCATCACGCACGCGATCATCGTGATGCGACCATGACAAAGTCGCATCGCCGATCGGGGGAAATACCAGGATCCGATCCGCGACCGAATTCACGCCGAACCCCACCGGTCCATCGCTTAACGTGATGATGGCCCCGCTCTTGACGAGCATGACGGGGGGATCGGACAGACCGCAACCGATCGTCACCCGTCCTGCTTCATACCGCTTGCCCGTGAACAGGTGGGTCCAGTGATGCCCGGAGGGCAGGTCGACCACCACGTCGGCCTGTGCCGGCGCGGCAACGAGGGCCACGAGCACGTCCGGACCGAGCATATACGTATCATCATCCTGCCAGGCGTTCGGCTGCTCGGGAAACATGCACCAGACCGGAAGGAGCATCGGGGCGTAGGTCAGGTGCGATGCCACGGCAAGATCGAACAAGAACGGCTGGAGCCGCTGGCGCAACGCCATGAGGGCGACGACCTGCGGCAAGACCTCAGGATACATCCAAGGCTCGCTGACCAAACCCTCAGGGTTCCAGCTGTGGATGCCGAAGCGGGGAAGCGTGATACCGGCCTGGATCCACCGGATCAACAGCTCCGGCCCGGGCGGCGGACCATGAAACCCGCCGACGTCATGGCCTGTGTTGGACACGCCAGACAAGCTCAGGCCGATGCTCATCCTCGCGTTGTATCGGATGGTCTTCCAGGCAGTGTAGTTGTCTCCGCTCCACGTCTGCGCGTAACGCTGCATCCCTGCCATGCCCGAACGGCTCACCACGTAGGGGCGCTTGCCGGGCCAACGCCGTTCCTGCGCGGCGCGAGAGGCACGCATCATGAGTAACGGCTGCACCGTGAGTGCCTGGGCCGCGGCGCGGGGTGTCCCGAAGAAGTCGAACCGCGCGCGCGGGTCCCGCAGCCCATATTCGTTGTTGTCGTTCCACGTCGAGAGGATGCCGTAGTCGAGCAGCCTGCTGGTGACGTTAGCTCGCCACCACTCGGCCGCCCCCGAGTTCGTGAAGTCGATCAGGCTGCCGACCTCATCCCAGAACTGAGTTTCCACGGGATGCCCATCTGCATTGCTGACGAAATATCCGGCGGTAGCCACCTCACTATAGCGCGGATGCGACCGTAAGAGGGCAGGCTTGATGTTCGGGACGAGCTCGATGCCAGCCTCACGATAAGCGGCCACAAACGCGGCGGGGTCCGGGAACTTGTCCTGGTTCCAATGGAAGACGTACCTCTTGTCGCCGATTGACGTGTAGCCGGACGAAAGGTGGAAGGATGTACATCCGATGTCGCTCTGGCGCAGCTTCTCGATAAAGCTCATCATCTTATCAAGTGCATCGGGTGCGTCCGTGTACGTCATGGTCGACCCGGAATACCCAAGGGACCATGACGGCATAAGGGCAGGACGCCCCGTCAGCCACGTGAAGCGTTTCACGACGTCGAGCGGAGCCGGCCCCGCGATGACATACAGATCGATGTCACGAACGTCGTCGCTGGTGAAGTACCTGTAGTTGCCGTGATAGTTGTCGAGTTCGCAGCCAAGATCCATCGTGGCGTCGGCCATCGTGTCGTAGAACATGCCGAAGCACTGCCTCTCCGCATCGGCGGCAATGACAAAGGGGATGGACTTGTAGAGCGCCTCGGTATGTTCCGCATCGTAGCCCATCGCGTCCATCATCCGCAGGCGATGGCGACGCCCACCGAGATCGAGCGCACCCGCTCGCTCGCCGAGACCGTAATAACGCTCACCATCGTGACGAGCGACGTAATGATAGGAACGATCATCCCACCAGCCGAAATTATAGGCCTGGGTTCCACGATCGGCGAACATGTCCCTCCATGCCTCGCGGCTCCATTGGGCCCAATGACACCGCAACCCATCGAGGGTGACCGTCAAGCGGAGGCGTTTTGTCTGCACTACGATATCGCGCTCGCCATGGATGAGGTCGAAGTCCGGGCAAGAGAAGCCCGCAAGACTGAAGCGGTCGCGGCCAGGCTCGAGGACATCCTCGGCGCCCGGGGCGATGGCCCAGCTCGGGGGCAGCGTCGATTGTCCATCAGGGAGCACGAGGAGGCGCAGGATGTCGTCCTCGAGGACGAGGATGTCGACCCGGGCTCCCGTGTCGGATGCAAGGGAAATGCGTCCAGGACCGCTCGCCTGCAGGGAGAAGATTGGAGGGGCGGACAGGGTGGCGGGGCGCATCAGACAGCTCCTGCGAGTGCGGAGATCTTGAAGCGGAGTACCATGAAGAGCAGGAACATGGCACCGAGAAGATCAAAGGCGGATAGGCACGAGAACAACGGCCCGTAACCGATCGCCCCGGCAAGCTGTCCGATCGCCAGCGAGAAGATGAGGCCACCCAGCCATCCGGCTTGACCAACCAACCCGTTGGCCAGACCGACCTGCTCCTGCGGGAAAAGGTCGGCGGTCAGCGTGTTGATGAGGACCGAGATGATCTGATGGGCGAACCCGCCGATCGAGAACAGGATGATCACGGCCGTCCGACCGTGCGTGAACATCACCGTTCCCGGCGCGATCATGCAGATCGCCCCGCAGAAGATGCCGAGCACACGCGATGGCACGAGCCCAACACCCATCGTGCGCATGAAGAACGGCGATAGGTAGCCGCCGAGGATCCCACCGATATCTGCGGCAAGGAATGGAAGCCAAGCGTACAAGGCGATGGATTTGATGTCGAACCCCCGCTCGGTGACAAGGTAGAGCGGGATCCAGAAGCTGAACGTTTGCCAGGCCGGCTCCGCAAGGAAGCGCGGCACCGCCAACGTCCAGAATGTTGATGAACGGAGGATGATGGAAGAGCCAAGGCGCCCGTTGGATGTTGCGCCTGCGGCTGCCGCTCGGGGTGCCTGGCCCGACAAGATCAATTTGCGCTCATCGGCGGTGATCGCAGGGTGATCGACCGGCCTACGGTAGAACGAGACCCAGGCAGCCGCCCAGATGAGGCCCAGGGCGCCGGTGACGGCGAAGGCCATGCGCCAGGAATAATAGATGGCAAGTATGCCGACAAGGGGAGGGGCGAGCAGCGCACCAAACGACGTTCCGGCATTGAAGTATCCGGTTGCGATTGATCGTTCCCGTTGCGGAAACCACTCGGCGATGGCCTTCATGCCGGCCGGGATGGCCGCCGCCTCGGTCGCGCCGAGCAGGAAGCGGAACACCGCAAACAACACCCAACCATCCGCAAGGACATGCAGCATGTTCGCGACCGACCAACCGACCGCGAATATAGCGAAACCGATGCGGAGGCCGAGAGCGTCCACCAACGCCCCGCAGACCGGCTGCATCAACGTATAGGCGCCCTGGAAGGCGCCTACGACGTAACTGTATTGCTGCGTCGTGATATGCAGATCGGACTTCAAGGTCGCTGCGAGGATGCCGAGCGAGTTGCGGGCAAGGTAGTTGAGTATCGTCCCGCAGCTGATCAGGGCGACGATGTACCATCGCAAACCGCGCAGGGTCATGAAGATCGGTATCCTTCTGAAGGACGATTGAAGTAACGGTTGCTCCGTACATCACGGATGCATGCGCTTTGCTTGTAGTGCGCGTCTCGATACGGCCACATCTTCATGGTTCCAGCGTGACTCGGCGTCGAACATCAGGCGAGATTTTGGACTGCCGATGCAAGCTCGATCCGCATCGACGTGGTGCGCAAATCCGACCGACAGGTCGTTTTGCCGTCATCGCTTGCCGCTGGGTGGTCCAGCGTTTCTTCGCCTGGATCAACCGGAACCGACGTCTGGCGAAAGATTTCGAGGCGTCTATAGCCTCCGTCGAAGCCTTCCTCTACGCCGCCTCCAGCATGGTCCTGCTACGAAGGCTCGCACGTCGAACAACCGGTTCGAGATGGACTCTCAGCGACGGACGCCTTCTTGTCCATCCACCACTTCCAATCAATCGTGCTTTGGCCGGCAGGGTTTTCCCCCGCTTTACGAGTTCGTCCAGTTCCCGGAATTGTCGCTCCGGGAGTATCCAGGGAGTCGCGGCTATATCGTCGCCGGTGACCTGCCTCGGCTGCAGTCCGGTTCCAAATGCTTCATTCTTTCGAGCAGGCAGCGCCCCATAGAAAAGTTGGCGGTTGCTTGTTGTGACAGCTGTCGCTGGCTTGCTGGAGTTGATCCCTGTCCGGTTAGCACTGGCGGCAATGAGACTGTTCGGGACGAGATGGTCAAGCCGGATCGCGAAATCTCATCATCGCGGGTCTGGGGCCGCCTGGCCCCAGCGGGGTTTCAGGGGCAGCGCCCCTGCCCTACCCCGCCTTCTCCGGGCGCCAGTCGGGGTGAAAGTGGCCGTAGATGCGGCGCGCGGTCTCGCGGGAGATGCCGGGGGCCTGTTCGAGGTCGGTCAGGCCGGCGCCCTTGACGCCGCGCGCGGAGCCGAAATGGTTGAGCAGCGCGCGCTTGCGGGCGCTGCCGATGCCGTCGATCTCGTCGAGCTCGCTGGTGACCAGCGCCTTCGAGCGCCCGGCCCGGTGGGTGGTGATCGCGAAGCGGTGCGCCTCGTCGCGCAGACGCTGCAGGTAGTAGAGCACCGGGTCGCGCGGCGGCAGCTGGAAGGCCGGCCGGGCGGCCACGTGGAACCATTCGCGGCCGGCGTCGCGGTCGGGGCCCTTGGCGATGGCGATCAGCGTCACGTCGGTGACGCCGAGATCGTCGAGCACGCCGCGGACGGCGGAGTACTGGCCGGCGCCGCCGTCGATCATCACGATGTCGGGCCAGTCGGGATCGTCGGCCGCACCGCCGGCCTTGAGCGCCTTGCCGAAACGGCGCTCCAGCATCTCGCGCATCATCGCGAAATCGTCGCCGGGCGCGATCGGACCGCGGATCGCGTATTTGCGGTAGGCGCTTTTGCGGAAGCCTTCCGGGCCGCCCACGATCATCACGCCGTAGGCGTTGGTGCCCATGATGTGGCTGTTGTCGTAGACCTCGATCCGCTCGGGGGTGGCGGCGAGGCCGAAGGTGGCGGCGACGCCCTCGAGCAGCTTGGCCTGGCCGGCACTTTCGGCGAGCTTGCGCTCGAGCGCCTCGCGCGCGTTGATCTGGGCGTGCTCGATGACCGCGCGCTTCTCGCCGCGGACCGGGACCGCGATCTCGACCCGGCGGTTGGCCTTGATCGAGAGGGCGTCGGCGATCAGGTCGGTTTCTTCCATCGGGTCGCTGGCGAGGATCAGCCGGGGCGGCGTCTTGTCGTCGTAGAACTGGGCGATGAAGGCTGCGAGCACCTCGCCGGAGCTCTCGCCGCCCTCGCGGGCGCGGCTGTGGGCCGGGAAGAAGGCGCGGTTGCCGTTGTTGCGGCCGCCGCGGATGAAGAACACCTGCACGCAGGTCTGGCCGGCGATCTGCCAGGCGGCGATGACGTCGGCATCGTCGAGGCTGGCCGGATTGATCACGCCGCCGCCCTGCACATGGGTCAGCCCGCGGATGCGGTCGCGCAGGCTGGCGGCGCGCTCGAACTCGAGGTTTGCGGCGGCAGCCTCCATCTCGGCGGCCAGTTCACGCTGGACGGTGTTGGCGCGGCCGGTCAGGAAGGCTTTCGCCTGGGCGACCAGCTCGCCATAGGCCGCCTCGTCGATCCGGCCGACGCACGGCGCCGAGCAGCGCTTGATCTGGTGCAGCAGGCAGGGCCGCGAGCGGTTGGCGAACACGGTGTCGGCGCAGGAGCGCAGCAGGAAGATCCGCTGCATGGCGGTGACGGTCTGGTTGACCGCCCAGGCGGAGGCGAACGGACCCCAGTAGCTGCGGTTCTTGCCCTGGCTTCCCCGATGCTTGGCGATCTGCGGGAATGCATGGTCCTCGGTCAGCATCAGCCACGGATAGGATTTGTCGTCGCGCAGCACGATGTTGAAGCGCGGGCGCAGGCGCTTGATGAGGTTGGCTTCGAGGAGAAGCGCCTCGGCTTCGGTGTGGGTGGTGACCACCTCCATCGAGACGGTTTCGTTGACCATCCGGCGCAGGCGTTCGGGAAGGCGGGCCGGCTGGGTGTAGGCGACGACGCGCTTCCTCAGGCTGCGCGCCTTGCCGACATAGAGCGCCTCGCCCTTGGCATCGAGCATCCGGTAGACGCCGGGACTGAGCGGCATGGTGGCGAGCGCGCGCTTGATGGCGTCCGCACCCGGCGCGTCGGACAAGTCGGCCTCGGCGTCCGATGTCATCGATCTATCCACCAAGGCTGTGGACAAGTCTGTGGGCTAGCGGTCCGCACCACCCGTAATATGGCAGATTTCCTACACTTCCGACCCTTTGCCCAATCGGCGGGCAGGGCTGACCAACCCATTGATATGATTGAACAGTTGCGAAATCGGCTGTCATCGCTTCAACATAATCCCGCAGTCCGTTGAAATAGCAGGGTGTCAATCGGCCCGCGTGGATAAATCGTCGGCGTTCCGCTCGATTTCGACCCCGACGGAGGCCGCATCGTCGAAGACGTCGAGCTTTTCGACGCGCACGCGCGCGCGCCTGATCCGGGCGTCGAAGAAGGCGGCGCGCGCGATGCGTTCCGCCAGGGTCTCGACCAGCTTGACGTGGCCGGCGGCGACGGTGTCGCGCACGGTCTGGGCGAGCCGCGCGTAATCGATCACGAGTGCGAGCTCGTCGCGCTCGGGGCCGCCGATCCGCTCCTCGATCGCCAGATCGACGTTGATCCGAAGCCGCTGCACGCGCCCGTGCTCATGCGGGTGCACGCCGATCCGGCCCTGCAGCACCATGTCGCGCAGGAAGACGTGCCGTATGCCCGGCCGGGCGATGCCGCTCACCCGCTACTCCTCGGCGGTCACGCCGGAGGGCGATGCGTGCCATTGGAGGTGCTGGCCGCCGTCGACCGCGATCATCTGGCCGGTGACCGAGGGCAGCGAGATCAGCGCCATGACGGCGGATGCGACCTCGTCGGGATCGGTGCCGTGGCCGAGCGGCAGCGAAGCGCACTGCCTGGCGAACTGCGCGTCGGTCTGGCGCGGGCTGGGAGCGGCGGGACCGGGACCGACCGCATTGACGCGGATCCTGGGCGCCAACGCCAGGGCCATCGACCGGGTCAGCGCCCACAGCGCCGCCTTGGAGAGGGTGTAGGACACGAAGTGCGGGGTGAGCGACCAGACGCGCTGGTCGAGCATGTTGATCACGCAGCCCTGGGCGTGGTCGGGGAGGTCGCGGGCGAAGTGCTGCATCAGCACGAAGGGCGCCCGTGTGTTGGGTTCGAGGTGGGCGTCCCAGCTCTCGCGGCTGGCATCGTCCCATTCGTCGCGCTCGAAGAGGCTGGCGTTGTTGACCAGGATGCCGATCGGCCCCAGGGCGGCGGCGGCGCGCGCGAGCAGGCCGGCGGTGTCGGATTCGTGCGCGAGGTCGGCGCGCAGCACGCAAGCCGCCACGCCGCGCGCCCGGCAGGCGTTCGCCGTCGCCTCGGCGCTCTCGATGCTGGTGCGGCAGTGCACGGCGACCGCCACGCCCGCATCGGCGAGGCGGAGCGCGATCGCGCGTCCGAGACGGGCGGCACCGCCGGTCACCAAAGCCGACCGGGGAAGCAGGTCGAGCCCGGTCACGCGCGGATCCTGCTCTTGAGCGCGGCGCGCAGTGTTCCGTCGTCGAGCACGTCGAGCGCGCCGCCCATCGGCACGCCGTGGCCGAGCCGGCTGATCGCGACCTCATGGTCGAGTTCCGCCGCCCGGTCGACGATCTTCTCGGCGAGCCAGTGCGCGGTCGTGGCACCGTCGACCGTGGCGCCGAGTGCGAGGATCACCTCGCGCACGCCGCCGCCGCCGAGCCGCGTCATCAGGGAGCGCACATTGAGTTCCTCCGGTCCGCGTCCGTCGAGCGCCGAGAGAGTCCCGCCGAGCACCTGGTAGACGCCGCGATGGACGCCGGCCCGTTCCAATGCCCACAGATCGCCCACACCCTCGACGACGCAGACCGTCGCTCGATCGCGTCGCGGATCGCCGCAGATGGCGCACGGATCGGCGCTGTCGAGATTGCCGCATTCGCCGCAGACGCGCACCAGGCGCGCGGCCTCGGTCAGGGCCGCGGCCAGCGGCAGCATCCGCGTCTCGGGTGCGAGCAGCATGCGCAACGCGGCGCGGCGTGCGCTCCTCGGTCCGAATCCGGGCAGGCGCGAGAGCAGGCCGATCAGACGTTCGATCTCGGGGCCGCCCATGTCAGCAGGCCGGATGCGCCCCTGGGTGGGGCATCAGAAGGGCAGCTTCAGGCCGGGCGGCAGGTTGAGGCCGCCCGAGACCTTCTGCATCTCCTCGGTCGTGGTCGCATCGAGATGACGGCGCGCCTCGGCGTGGGCCGCCACGATCAGGTCCTGCAGCATCTCGATGTCGGCGGGGTCGGCGAGCTTCGGATCGATCCGGATCCGGCGGAGATCGCCCTTCCCGCTCAGCGTCACGCGCACGAGACCGGCTCCGGATTCGCCGTCGATGTCGAGGGCTTCGAGCCGCTCCTGCATCTGGCGCATCTTTTCCTGCATCTCGGTGGCCTGCTTCATCAGGCCGGCCAGGTTCTTCATTGCGGGGCCTCCGGTGGTTCGAAATCTTCGGGGTCGGTCGGCATGATGTCGTCGGCGAAACCGGCATCCACCGGCGCGAAGGGCGGGATGTCGGCCTCGCCGCCGAGCACCGTGTCCGTCTGGCGCTCGACCGGCAACCCGTAGCGGTCGAGCCGGTCGTCGGCCACCTCGCCGATGCGCGCGCCGGGAAAGACGCGCAGGATCTCGCGCACCAGCGGATGCTGTTCGATGTCCTGGCGCCCGGCCTCGCGGACCGCCGAGCCCTGCTCGTCGAGCGTGGGCTCGCCGCCCGCGGTGCTGAGTGCCACCGTCCAGCGGGTGCCGGTCTCGGCACGCAGCACCGCGGCGAGACGCCCGGCCAGGTCGCGCGGGGTGCCGGGGAGCTGCCTGATTTCGACGATCCCGGGGGCCACGCGCACCGGATGGACGGCGCTGCGGAGATGGCCGTGCAGAACCGGCTCGCGGCCGCTCGCGCCCACGAGGGCCACGAGGGCGCGCCAGCTCGTCGGTTGGGGACGGCTCTCGACGGAAGCCTCGGGGGAGGTCTCGGGCCGGGCGCGTGCGAGTGCGCTGCCGCGGGTGACCAACGGTGCGCCTCCGGGGGCGGGCCCGGCGGGCGGCCCGGGATGAGCGGCGGGTGGTTGCGCGGAGAGGCGCTTGACGAGCTCCCCCGGGGGCGGCAGCTCGGCGAGATAGCAGAGCCGGATCAGGGCCATTTCGGCCGCGGTCTGCCGGCTCGGCGCCAGATCGAGCTCGCTCAGCCCCTTGAGCAGCATCTGCCAGGCGCGCGCCAATGTCGCGACGCTCGCGCGCTCGGCCATCGCGGCGCCGCGGGTGCGCTCGAGCTCCGGGAGTTCGCTGCCGGCCGCAAGCGCCGGGATCGACTTGATCCTGGTCAGCACATGGATCAGCTCGAGCAGGTCGGTCAGGACCTGCCCGGGGTCGGCGCCCTCGCTGTAGGTCTTGCCGAGCAGCGACAGTGCGTCGGCGACGCGGCCGCCCATGACCGCTTCGAGCAGGTCGAACAGCGTCGCCCGATCGGCGAGGCCGAGCATGTCCGACACGGTCGCGACGTCGATCGTCCCGTCGCCGATCGCGGCGTAGGCGATCGCCTGGTCGAGCAGCGACAGGCCGTCGCGAACCGATCCGTCGGCGGCGCGCGCGATCATCTCGACGGCCGCCTCGGAGATCGTGAACCCCTCGGTCGAGGCGACGCTGCGGAAATGTGCCGCGAGCACCGATTGGCCGACGCGGCGCAAGTCGAAGCGCTGGCAGCGCGACAGGACCGTGACCGGGACCTTGCGCAGCTCGGTGGTGGCGAAGACGAACGTCACGTGCGGCGGCGGCTCCTCGAGCGTCTTGAGCAGCGCGTTGAAGGCGTTGCGCGACAGCATGTGGACTTCGTCGATGATGAACACCTTTGCCCGCGCCACCATCGGCCGGTAGCGGGTGGCCTCGATGATCTCGCGCACGTCGTCGACGCCGGTGCGGGAGGCCGCGTCCATCTCCAGCACGTCCGGGTGGCGGTCGGCGAGGATCGCGGTGCAGTTGGGGCAGACGCCGCACGGATCGGCGGTCGGGCCGCCCTGCCCGTCGGGCCCGATGCAGGCGAGCGCGCGGGCGATGATCCGCGCGGTGGTGGTCTTGCCCACTCCGCGCACGCCGGTGAGCATGAAGGCGTGCGCGACCCGGTTGGTCGCGAAGGCGCGGCGCAGAACGCGGACGGTCGCGTCCTGGCCGATGAGATCGTCGAAATTCGTCGGCCGGTATTTGCGCGCGAGCACACGGTAGGTGTCCGGCACGAACGGCTTGGCGGCCGGAGGCGGGGCCCCGAACATCCCGTCGCCCTCGGCCGGCGGAACGGGAAGCGCGTCGTCGCCGGTCACGTCGGAGATGTCGGTCATGTCCCTCGCGGACGGCGAAAAGGTGGGAGGCCGAACGATCGACCCGAGCGGAAACCCGTTGCGGCTGCTTCCTTCCGGACCTGACCGGGTTGGCGAGCTGCCCGTCCGCCGCCGACCTCCCGGTGATGGCATATCACGCCGGACGGGGGGCGGAGCAAGACCGGGCACTCCGGATGCCGGCTGGCCGAACCGGCGCGGGTCGGCGCACGTTTCGGGGCGATGGAGACAACCCGATGAGCCCGGATGGTGTGTCGGCGCTGGGCACGATCGACCGCGCGGGCAACCGGCGGAAGGACGCAGCCTTCGTCGCGGCCGCGCGATCGAGCCCAGGCACCTTGATCGTGCCGGTTCATGCGGGGCGCCACCTCGTCGGCACGGGCGAACCGCCACGCGCGGTGCTGCCCAGCATCGCGGAGGCGCCGTCGCTTGGCGTGGCTCTCGATCACCGCCCCTGGGTTCTGCTCGGCACCACGGATGGCAGGCCGATCATCGCGGTCGATCTCGGCGACGATGCCGAGGCCGGCTTCGATCCCGCAAGGCACGTCGCAACCTTTGCCGAGCTTCGCGCGGTGGCGTCGTCACTGGCGCCCGACGAGACGGCGCTGCTGGTGCATGCGCGCGGGCTGATCAACTGGCGCCGGCGGCATTTGTTCTGCGGGGTCTGCGGCGGCGCCTGCCGGCCGATCGAGGCTGGCCACGTGATGGAGTGCACCGAGTGCGGCACTCATCATTTCCCGCGCACCGATCCCGCGGTGATCATGCTGGTCCGCAACGGGGAGCGGGTGCTGATGGCGCGGTCGGCCCGGTTTCCGGGGCGGATGTTCTCGGCGCTGGCCGGCTTCGTCGAGCCGGGAGAAAGCCTCGAGGAGGCGGTCGCGCGCGAGGTGCTGGAGGAATGCGGCGTGCGCACGACCAAGGTCACCTATCGGTCGAGCCAGCCCTGGCCGTTTCCGGCCTCCATCATGCTCGGCTTCACCGCCGAGACGAGCGACGAGACGATCGTCATCGACGACGACGAGATCGTGGAGGCGCGCTGGTTCACGCGCGCGGACATACGCGATCGGGAGAATGGCGATTTCAGCATCCCGCCGCGCTTCAGCATCGCGCGCATGCTGATCGACGACTGGTGCAACGAGACCTGAACGGAGAGACGCACATGCTGACACGCACCGCCATCTACGAGGGGACGATCAAGGCCGGGCACGAGGAGGAATTCTTCCGGCAGGTCGAGGAACGGCTGGACCCGATCTGGCGCCAGTTCCCGCATGTGCGGGCGGTGCGGGTGCAGCGGGTGGTGGAGCCGGACGCGGACGCGCGGGCCATCGCGATGATCATGGAGATGGATTTTCCGTCGCGCGAGGCGATGCACGAGAGTCTGGCGAGTCCGATCCGCGAGAGATCGCATACGCTGACGCTGGAGGTGATGTCGCTGTTCGAGGGGCGGTTCTATCACCTGGTGACGGAAGCGGCGGTGTTCACGGCGGGCGAGGACGAGACGTCGTCGCAGTTGCCGACCGCGGGGTAATTCTGGCAACCGACTGGCGGATCGCGCCATTGATTGGCGTATCCTGTGAAGAACGCGAGCGATGCTCCATGCCTGGCTTGCATAGAGACAACGAAAACAATGGCTTGGCCTGAAGATCCAGGCTGGCACGTGCGCTGCAATCTCTCGGTCGCCTGGCAATCAAGCCCGGCAGACGGGAGACACCGTGATGACCAACATCACCGCCGAGGCCTTCACCACATCGAACCCGACGCTCCGCCGCGTGACGCTCGCGGTCGTCGCCCCGGTCCTTGCGGTCGCCTTGTCCTGGGGCGTCGTCGATGCCTGTGCTTTCACCCAGCACAGCCTGATGGGCTTGTATGCGATCAACGCCCTTCACGCGTGACGCGGACTGACAAGTTTTGGAACCGTTGATGGCGGGTCGAGGGGGCCCGGCCCCCTCGCGGGTCCGGGCGGAGCCCGGCCCTTATTGGTGGGTGGCCACGACCATCGCACCATCGGTTCCGATCCAGCCGCGGAACATGCCCTCGGTGTTGAAAGGCGCGGTGATGCGGCCGTGATGGTCGATTGCGATGAGGCCGGCACCGATGCGATGCGGGGCCAGTTCGGTCTCGATCATGAAACGCGCCGCCGCCTCGACGTCCTCGCCGAGATGGCGCATGCGGGCGGCGATCTCGTGCGCCACGGCGTGGCGGATGAAGAACTCGCCCTGCCCGGTGCAGGAGACCGCGCAGACGCCGTCCATGGCGTAGGTGCCGGCGCCGATCACGGGCGAGTCTCCCACCCGTCCCTCGGGCTTGCCGGTGTAGCCGCCGGTGGAGGTCGCGGCCGCGAGATGGCCGCCCTCGTCGAGCGCCACCGCCCCGACCGTTCCGTGCTTCTCGGCTTCGGTTGCCGACGGCCCGTGGGCGCGGATCGCCTGCAGCGACGCGATCCGGCGTGGTGTGGTGAAGTAGGCCTGCGCCTCGAGCGGCAGGCCGGTCGAGGCCGCGAACCGGTCGCAAGCCGGCCCTGCCAGCATCAGCGGGCCGCCGGCCTGCATCAGAGCGCGCGCGGCGCGGACCGGGTTGCGGATCGCGCGTGCGGCGCAGACCGCGCCGGCCGCACCCGTGGCACCATCCATGATCGAGGCGTCGAGTTCGTGCTCGCCGCTTGCGTTCAGCGCGGCGCCGTGGCCCGCGTTGAAGTGCGGCTGATCCTCCAGCACCACCACGCACGCCTCGACGGCGTCGACGGCGGACGCTCCCGCTTGAAGCTTTTGCCAGCCGGCGCGCAGCGCTGCCGCGATAGCCGCTCGCGCCGCGGCCCATTCGGCCTCGGGCAGGTCGGCCGCCGACATCACGCCGCAGCCGCCATGCAGACCGATCGCGATCATTGCAGGGCCTCGGCCTTGGCACGCAGATCGGCGAGATAGGGCTCGGGATCGAGCGCGCTGCCGGTCGCGTCGCGCAGCAGACGATCGCGTCCGCGGCTGCGTCCGTGCTGATGCACGTGGTGGCCGAGCCAGTCGCGCAGCGGTTCGTAGTGCCCGTCCCGCAAGCCGGTCGCGACCGCGGCGTCCTTCGATGCGGCAGCGAAGAACTGCGACGACATCACGCTCCCCAGGGTGTAGGTCGCGAACGAACCGACCAGACAGGACGACCAATGCACGTCCTGCAGCACGCCGTGCTCGAGATCGGGAACGGACAGTCCGAAGTCGCGCGCCATCCGCTCGTTCCAGATCCCAGGCAAATCTGCGATTGCAATCTCGTTCCCGATCAGTGCCGCTTCGAGCTCCACCCTGAGCATGATGTGCGCGTCATAGGTCAGCTCGTCCGCGCGGATCCGGATCAATCCAGGCTTGGGCGCGTTGATGGCGCGCCAGAACGCGCCGACGGACACGCGCTCCAGTTGTTCGGGAAAGATGTCGCGCAGGGTCCCGTAATGCAGCTCCCAGAACTGGCGCGACCGGCCGACCCGGTTCTCGTACAAGCGCGATTGCGATTCGTGCACGCCGAAGCTTGCACCACCCACCGCATAAAGGTTGATGAGGTCGATCGTCCCGATCCCGCGAGTCCATCGCGGCGAGATGCCCTGCTCGTAGATCCCGTGCCCAGCCTCGTGCCACATCCCCGATAGTCCGTGCAGATCATGCGCGCGGAAGCGCGTGGTGATGCGGACGTCGTCGCGGGTCATCGAAATCTCGAAAGGATGCACGGTGTCGTCGACGCGCCCGCGGGTGAAGTCGTAGCCGAAGCGGGACGCGATCATGGTCCCGAACTGGCGCTGCTTTTCGATGGCGAAATCCTGCCGCAGGAATTTGTCCGGTATCTCCGGCGCGTTTCGCAGGAGCGGCGCAATCCCGGCGCGGAGCGACGCAAACAGCGGCTCCAACTGCGCCAGCGTCATTCCCGGTTCGTACTGGTCGATCAATGCGTCATACGGGTGGCCGTCGCCGCCGATGGCGCCGGCGAGCTCCCGCTGCAGCGCGAAAATCCGTTCCAGCACCGGGGAGAACACCGAGAAGTCGTTCTCCTGCCGGGCGGCGATCCAAGCCGCGTGTGCCGTCGCCTTGCATCCCGCGATCTCGGCGAGCAAGGTGTGCGGCAGGCGGCGCATGGTCGCGAGCCGGCGCGCGAAGTCCGCCAGCAGGGCGCGCTCGTCGGCATCCCTCGATGCCGGATCGTCCTGCGCCCACCCGATCGCGTCCTGCATCGCCGGTCCGGTGGCAATGTCCCATGCGAGCGACGTGAGCGTCGCCACTTGATGTCCGCGGGCTGCGTTGCCGGCGGGCGGCATCTGCGTGCGCGCGTCCCATGACAGGAGGTTGATCGCGCACAGCAGGTCGTTCAACCGGGCCGTCTCTCGGGCGAGTGTGTTCCGCATCGATCCCTCCTAGGCAGCCATGACGTGGCAGGCCGCCGCGCGTCCGGGCGACATCGTGCGCAGGCGAGGCGCTTCCGTGGCACAGCGCGGGATCGCTCTGTCGCAGCGCTGCCGGAAGACGCATCCGGACCCGTCCGATTGGGCGGACGTTCCGGTCCCGATCGGTAGCGGCGTCGTGCGCCGGGCCGGTTCGAGCGTCGGCGCGGATGCGAGCAACAGCCGCGTGTAGGGGTGCGTCGGATTGGTGAACAGCGACTCGCTGTCGCCGAGTTCCACCAGCGTGCCGCGATACATGACCGCCACACGATGGGAGATGTGGCGGACCAGACGCAGATCATGCGCGATGAACACGAGGGCCAGGCCCAGTTCGTTCTGCAGTGCGACGAGCAGATTGACGATCTGCGCCTGGACCGAGACGTCGAGCGCCGAGACGACTTCGTCGGCCACGATGATCTCGGGCCGCACCGACAGCGCACGCGCCATCGCGATCCGCTGCAACTGGCCGCCGGAGAATTCGTGCGGCCGGCGGTCCAGCACGTTGGCCGGCAGCCTGACGAGCGCGAGCAGGCGCACGATCTCGCCGGCCACGGCGCGGCGCTCGACGATCCGGTGCACGCGGAGCGCTTCGCCGAGCGTCTGCGCCACCGTCATGCGCGGGTTGAGCGCGCTGAACGGGTTCTGGAATACGAGCTGCACCTTCCGATGGAAGGCGCGTCGTTCGGAACCGCCCATTGCGCCCAGATCGCGCCCCCGGTAGACCACGCGGCCCTCGTCGCACGCATGCAGTGCCGTCAGGCAGCGCGCCAGCGTCGACTTACCGGACCCTGATTCGCCCACGATGCTCAGCGCCTCGCCGGACGCGACGGACAGGCTCACGTCACTCAACGCGCGGACGGTCGGTGCACGGCGTTTGCCGAAGCATTTCGACACGTGGTCGGCCTGCAGGATGCTCCCGCTCACGCGGCCGACAGCTCCGCCTGGCGCAGGCAGGCGACCGTCCGGCCGGGCCGCCATTGCTCTAGCGCCGGGACGGTGGCGGCGCAGCGCGTGGCCGCATCCGGGCATCGTGGATGAAATGCGCAGCCTCCCGGACGGTCGGTGATCGCCGGTGTGGTGCCCTCGATCGCGGTGAGCAGAGTTCGTGGCGCGGCGCGTCCCGGGATCGCGCCGAGCAGACCGCGCGTATAGGGGTGGCGCGGATCCTCAAACAAGTCACGCACCGGGCCGCTTTCGACGATCCGTCCCGAATACATCACCACCACGCGCTCGCAGAGCCGCGCCACCACACCGAGATCGTGGGTGACCAGCACGATGCCCATCCCGAGCCGGTTCCGCAGCGACAGCAGCAGGCGCAGGATGTCCTCCTGGATGGTGACGTCGAGCGCCGTGGTGGGCTCGTCGGCGAGCAGCAGGCTCGGCTCGGAGGCAAGCGCGATCGCGATCATCACCCGCTGCAGCATGCCGCCCGAGAACTGGAACGGATAGTCGTCGACCCGCGACACCGCGTTGGGGATGCCGACCAGATCGAGCAGCTCGATCGCGCGCCGCCGGCGGGCTCCTGCGCGCAGCCTGGTGTGGGCGGCAAGGCTCTCATCGATCTGGGTGCCGATCGCAAGCACGCCGTTGAGGGATGCGGAGGCGTCCTGCGTGATGAGCGCGATCTCGCGGCCGCGGACGCCGCGCATCATGCCTTCGGGCATGCCCATCAGGTCGCGTCCACGCCACACGACCGCGCCGCCGAGCCGCGCGCCACGCGGCGGCTGGCGCATGATCGCTCGCAGCAGCTGGCTTTTCCCCGAGCCGCTCTCGCCGACGATGCCGACGATCTCGCCCTCGGCCAGCGACAGGCTGATCCCGTCGACCGCGCGTGGTGCGGCCGGACCGGTTCCGAACGCGACCGTGACCTGATGCAGTGCGAGCGTCATCGCGGCACCTGCGGCGTCGGACATCATCGCCGCACCTGCAGGAGGGCGCCGAGTCCGTCGCCGGTGAGGCTGAAGGCAAGGCCGGTCATGACGATGGCGATGCCCGGGAACAGACTCATCCAGGGCGCCTGGCCCATGTAGTTCTTTCCGCCCGCGATCAGCGCGCCCCATTCGGAAACCGGCGGCTGTGCGCCAAGACCGAGATAGCCGAGGCTGGAGCCCAGCAGGATCGCAAGCGCCATGTCGGTCATCCAGTAGACCAGGATTGCGGTCACCGCATTCGGCAGCAGGTGGCGCAGCATGATCCGCGCCCATCCGTAACCGAGCGCCCGTGCGGCCGATGCGTAGTCGAGGCGGCGCTGCAGCTTCATCTCAGACAGCATCAGCCGGGCATAGAACACCCATCCGACGAGCGCGGTTGCGACATACATGTTGACCAGGCCCGGCCCGAGCACGGTGATAATGGCGATCACCAGCACGAGGAACGGGAAGGCGACGACCACGTTGACCAGCTGCAGCAGGGCGGTCTCGCCGATCCCACCGAAGAAACCCGCCAGCATGCCGGCCAACGTGCCCACAAGAAGCGCCGGCACGGTCGCGAAGATCGCGATCTGCAGGTCGATGCCGTAGCCCCAGACCACGCGCGAGAACATGTCGCGGCCGAATTCGTCGGTCCCGAGCGGATGCGACAGGCTCGGCGCGCGCAGCAGGTGGTCGTAGTCGAAGTGGCGCGGGCTGACGGACGTAAAAAGCTGCGGCGACGCCGCGATCAGGAGGCTCACGCCGAGCAGCACGAGGCCGGTGCGCAATGACACCGGCCAGCTGCGGATGCGGCCGATCACGGCTCGATCCTCGGATCGAGTGCGGACTGCAGCAGGTCGGTCGCGAGCAGAGTGCACACCACGAGGGCGGCGAGAACCAGCGTCAGCGCCTCGATCACCGGATAGTCGCGGCCGAACACGCTGTCGACCATCAGCACGCCCACACCAGGGATCGCGAACACGGTCTCGGTGATCACGGCACCACCGAGCAGCGTGCCGGCGCTCAGACCGAACAGTCCGACCGTCGAGATCATCGCGTTGCGCAGCACGTGGCGTTGGAGGACCAGGAATGGGGCGAGGCCCTTCAGGCGGGCGAACTCGACATGCGGACCGTCGAGCACATCGCAGATCGACGCGCGCAGATTGCGCATCAGGATCGCCGACAGGCTCAGCGCCAACGAGAAGGCGGGCAGGAGCAGATGCACCAGATGGGCGCCGAACCCGTCCCCGTAGCCGCCGACCGGCAACAACCGCCAGCGTGCCGAGAACAGCGTCAGCAGCAGGATGCCGACATAGAAGGCCGGCATCGACAGCCCGACCTGGAAGACCAGGCGGATCGCCATGTCGACCGGTCCGTCGCGTTTGAGCGCCGCGAGCAGGGCGAGCGGCACCGAGATCGCGAGCGCGATGATCGAGGCCATCGCCGTCAGCAGCAACGTCACCGGCAGGCGCTGCGCGATCAGGGACGCCACCGGGACGCCGAGCCGGGTCGAATGTCCGAAATCGCCATGCGCGAGCCCTTCGACATAGGTCGCGAATTGCGCGGTCAGTGGTTGGTCGAGCCCGAGACGCTGCTTCTCGGCCGCGATCTCCGCATCGGTCACCCGGTTGCCGATGATGGCACTCGCGGGATCGCCGGGCAGCAGGCGCACGATCAGGAAGGTCATCACGATGATGGCGGCGAGCGTCGGCATCGCCTGCAGGACACGAGACGCGATGCGGCCGGCTCTCATCGGGCCAGCCATGTCTTGTCGAAGATGTTGTTGCCGAGTGGCAGCTGCAGGAATCCCCTCACACCACGGCGGAGCACGACCACATACGGAGCCTCGAACAGCCGCACGATCGGGCCGCCTTCGTAGATGTGCTGGATGCGCGCGTATTCGGCCGCCCGCCTGATGGTGTCGAGCTCCATGCCGGACGCCACGAACAAACGGTCGGCCTCGTCGTCGTGCCATCCGGAATGGAGTGCCTCGATGGTAGGACGATAGACCGCGTAAGACGTCGCTTCATCGGGATCGGCGATGTCGTCGGTCCAGGCGGAGAGCGACATCATGAAAACGCCCTTGCGGTAAAGCGCGATCAGCGATCCCGCGTCGACCTGGCGCAGATGCAGATCGATGCCGATCGCGGACCACATCTCCTGCAACGCGGTACTGGTCTCGAGGTCGATCTCGCTGTTGGCGATGATCTGCATGGTGGCCGCGAACCCGTGCGGGAAGCCCGCTTGGCGCAGGAGCGCGCGCGCCTTGTCGAGGTCGTAGAGCGTGGCATCGGGAACATCGACATGCAGCGGTGTCGCGTGCGACAGGTAGGAGGTCATGTCCGATCCGAGTCCCGACGTGACGATCTCGATCAGCCCGCGGCGATTGACCGCATCGTTCAGAGCCTCCCTCACCTTGGACGAGGCGAGCGGATTGGCGGCGCCGTCGGGCAGCGTGGGCCGCACGTTGAGCACGACATAATCGACCCGTGTCGATGGGAACACCCTCAGGTTCAGGAGCGGATCGCGCCGCAGTTCGGCCGCTCGCGAATACGGGATCAGCTCGGCTCCGTCGAGTTCGCCCGACTGCACCTTGAGGATCCGCGTCGCATCGTCGGCGACGAGCTCGAACTCGATGCCGTCGAGATAGGGCAGTGGCCGTCCGTCCTCCCCGATCTGCCAATAGTCCGGGTTCCGGCGCAGGCGCATTGTGGCGCCCCGCACCCACGATTGCAGCACGAACGGTCCCGACGTCACCGGATGGCGCTCGAAATCGATCGCCTTTTCACGGTCGTCCGCGCCATGCGACGCCTCGAACGCGCGCTGCGGCATGATGGCGGCGTTGAACGTGCTCAGGGCGGGCAGGATCGACGGGTCGGGATGGCGCATGTGCAGCACGATGGTCGCCGGATCCGCGATCATGACCGAGGCGATCGCGCCGAGCAGGAAGTTCCAGATGCCGTTGCGCGGATCGCGCGCGCGGTCGAGCGACCATTTGACATCGCTCGCCGTGATCGGCGAGCCGTCGGAGAACCTCGCCTGGCGCAGGGATAGCGTCACCGTGAGGCCGTCCGGCGATACGCGCCAACTCGTTGCCAGCCCCGGCCTGAGGCCGCGCCCGTCGTCGCTCGGCAGCAGCAGGGTGTCGTAGAGGTTCGACAGGATCCAGATGTCGGAGTTGCTGTCGTTCAGGACCGGGTCGAGCAGCAGGCTGTCGGCGTAGCGCCCGTAGGTCATGACCCCGCCGCGGACCGGCATCGCCGCCGCGGGAAACGTCGCCATGGCGATGAGAAGGACGCGTCCGACGAGCAATTGGCACTCCTTTCTCGGTGTCCAGGCGTACCAAGAAGATATGACAATACGGACCTGCCTGCGCTCGGGTCAATCGCGCGGCTGTTCTCCGAGGATGCACCAGCAGTGAGCAGACTTATTGCGCCATGCTCGGATTTTTTGCAGTCGATCGGCTGGTGGATGATGGCGCCTGGCGCCGTCGCGCGGTATGACCGTACTGACATGTCAGAACGATCCGCCCCTGCCGTTAGCCTGGCCGCCTATGCCGTCGATCGTGACCTTCCGGTGGCACTCGGTGTCCAGTTGCGCGGCCTGATCGAGTTCGGCATCGGTCTCGGCACGCTGCGTCCCGGCGAACGGCTGCCCTCGGTGCGTGATCTGGCCGACCATCTCGGCGTGGCGCCGATGACAGTGGCACAGGTCTACGCCGACCTCAAAGCGGCCGGCATCATCGTCAGCCGCAAGGGGTCGGGCACGTTCGTCGCCGACATCGCGCCCGCAGCGGGTCATGCCGAGCCGCACGACGTGGCGCTGCACCGGGCGATCGACGGGGTGATCTTGCATGGCCGCGCGCTCGGCCTCCGGCCGAGCGACCTCGTCGGGCTGATCGCCGCCCGGATGGAGGACCGGCCGCTCGTGGTCGTGGCCGGGCATTTCGCCCAGACCACCGCGACCTATTGCGCGGAGATGGTCCAGATCGTCGGCAACACCGTCTCGATCGAGCCGGTCACGCTGGCCGCCCTGCAGACCGACCCTGGCGCGCGGCGTCGCGCGGCCTCCGCCGATCTGGTGATCACCTTCGCGCACCGGCGGCGTGACGTGATGGCGCTGCTGCCTGACGGCGTCGTCGCCGCCGTCACCTTCATTCCCGCCGGCGAGACGCGCCAGGCGCTCGCTTCCCTCGATCCGGGCGTACGGATCGGCGTCATCTCGATCTTTCCCGAATTTACCAGGCTTCTCAAGACAGGCGTGCAGCGCTTCGCACCGCATGTCTCGCAGGTCGAAGTGGCCCTCTACGATACGCCCCTCCTCGCCTCGATGATGGGCCGCGTCGATGTGGTCGTGTTTGCGACCGGCGCCGACGATCTCGGTCTCGCGCTGCCCGACGGCATGCCGGCTTTCGAGTATCGCCACACGCCCGATCCCGGCGACGTCCGCCGGCTGATCGAACCGCTCGTCCAGAAAACCAGAAGTGCCAAAGCCGCGGCGGAGGAAGCCTCATGAACATCGACGCCATGAATTGGCCGCAGGTCGACGAATCCCTCGCGGGCGGCGAGCGGCGGGCAGTGATCCCGCTCGGCTGCACCGAGCAGCATGCCTTCCTCAGCCTCGCGACCGATTCCATCCTGGCGGAGCGTGTGGCATCCGACGCCGCCTCACCGCTCGGCGTGCCGGTCTTCCCGGTGCTGCCCTATGGCATCACGCCCTATTTCCTGGCCTATCCCGGGACCGTCTCGCTGCGCGTCGAGACCTACAGCCGCATCCTGCACGACATTCTCGACAGCCTGTCCAGCCAGGGTTTCCGGCAGTTCCTGTTCGTCAACGGCCATGGCGGCAACCAGCCCGGGCAGCCGATCGCCGCCGAATGGCAGGCCCGCAATCCCGACTGCTCGGTCAATTTCCACAATTGGTGGAATGCACCGCGGACGTGGGAGGCGGTCCAGGCGGTCGATCCGGTTGCCTCGCACGCGTCGTGGATGGAAAATTTTCCGTGGACGCGTCTGCCCGGCGTGACGCAGCCCGAAACGGCCAAGCCGCCGATCGATCCCGCCCTGATGCGCCCGATGAACCCGGCACGCACCCGGGCCTATCTCGGCGACGGCAATTTCGGCGGCCGCTACGAGCGGTCCGACAACGAGATGCTGACGATCTGGAACGTGGCCGTCGAGGAGACGCGTGCGCTGATCGAGGCGCTGCATTGACCTCCGATCCGGACCTCGAAGGAAAGGTGTTTCTGGTGGCGGGTGCCGCGCAGGGCATCGGGCGCGCGATCGTGAGTCAACTCGCAGGCGCGGGCGCACGAGTGGTGGCGTGCGACATCGACGAGGACGGGCTCGCCGGGACCGTGCGCGCGGGTGGTCCCGAATGCGCTGGGCACCTGCTCGACGTCACGCGTGGGGCCGACATCGCGGCGCTGATCGCGCGCACCGGACCGGTCGACGGCCTCGTCTATAGCGCGGGCGGCGTTGCGGGGCAGACCGGGCGGGCGGTCGAGGACGTGACCGACGCCGACTGGCACGCCATCCAGGCCATCAACCTGACCGGCGCCTTCCTGCTCGCGCGTGCCGTCACGCCGGGAATGAAGGCGCGATCGCGCGGCCGCATCGTGATGATCTCGAGCGGTGCCGGCATCGATGTCAGCCTGACGGGGATCCAGGCCTATGCCAGCGCCAAGGCGGGCCAACTGGGCCTGGTGCGCCAGCTCGCGCACGAGCTCGGACGCTGGAACATCACCGTCAATGCGGTCGCCCCCGGGTTCGTGCGCTCGAACCCGACCACCGAACGGCAATGGCAGGATCTCGGCGCGCAGGGCCAGCGCGACCTCGTGGGACGGATCGCGCTCAGGCGCCTCGGCACCGCCGAGGACATCGCGGACGCGGTGCTGTTCCTCGCGTCCGACCGCGCCTCCTGGATCACCGGCCAGGTCCTGCGCGTCGACGGCGGCCGCTGAGAGCGACACGGTCTAGAATTTCGCGGCCACGTCGAAGGTCACGTTGACGGGGATGCCGGGCACGGCGTTGGCGAAGTTCGAGCTGTCGAAGATGAAGTAGCCCAGCGGGGCGCCGACCTCCTGGAAGAAGTACTGGTAGTAGTGCAGGTTGAAGATGTTCTGCCCGTTGAGCGCGAAGCTCACGTCCTTGATGTAGGAATGGTGGATTGGCAGGTCGTAGGTCGCGAGCAAATTGAAGGTGGTGTAGGCGGGTATCTTGTAGTGGGTGAAGGTGTAGGCGGCAGCCGAGGTGATCGGGTCGGAGTTGCCCGGGAAGCCGGGAATATAGGCGGTGGTGTACTGCTCTCCGACATAGTGCCCGTAGGCGCGCACGTCGACATGATCGTTCGGAACCAGCACGTGGGTGTGCTGGTATTCGAAGCCGAAATTGGCCAGCCATTCCGGGACGCTCGAATAGGGCGTGTCGCGGAAGGCGATGCCGAACTGGCCGTCCTGCGGCGTGACGGGTGCGTCCCAGGTTGCCAGATATTTGGCCAGGTTCCATGAGCCGGTCGCGAAGACCGACCAGTCCGGCGAGATCTTCCAGGTGCCGTTCATCTCGACACCCTTGAACTCGGACGAGCCGGGGTTGCCGTGAATGGTCTGGCCGGTGCTGAAATCCTGAAAGAAGCCGATCTGGTTGTCGAGCTTCTCGTAATAGTAGTCGACATTGGCGAGCAGGCTCGGGGAATCGTAGCGGATGCCGCCTTCGTAGTCGTGGACGTTCTCGGGACCGGGAGAAGGCGCGGGCACGATCTGGTTCTGCGCGTTCACGGTCGGGCCGTAGGTGTTGCTCGGCGCGAACAGCGAATAGCGGCCATAGCTGGCGTAGAGGTTGATCCGCTTGGTGATGTCGTAGCTGGCGCCGAAATAGGGCAGGAACGCTTTAGTGTAGGTGTTGATGCTGTAGCCCGTCCCGTTCGGGAATTGCGGCGTCACGGTGGCTGTCGAGTAGGCGGCATCGAAGCTGGTGATCGCCGTCTGCAGCGTTGCGCCCGGTTGCAGATGCAGCCTGTTGTTGAGGATGTCGATCTTGTCCTGCGCGTAGGCGTCGAGGATGGTGCGGTGCTGGCCGCCCGGATAGGTGCCGAAATTGTTCCCTTCGCCGCCGACATCGTTGTAGCCGAACCGCGTCGGATTATTGTTGGGACCGTAGACGTACTCGTTCTGGCTTTCGTCGGCGCGGGCGGCGAGGCCGCCGATGGTGATCGTGTTGTGCGGGAGAAAGACGTTGATCCGCGGACGCAGGCCGAAGGTCTGCGTGGTGGTGAGCGTGGTGCTCGAGGTCTGGCCTTCGATGGCGAAGGGACCCTGGTTCGGGAGATGGGGCCCGAGGAAGCCGGTATCGCGCTGCTGGAAACCGAACACCTGGCCGGGATTATAGGTGATGTAGCCGGCGCGGGTGGCGGGCGTCAGCGACGGGCTGACGAGGATGTCGCCGAAGAAGAACGGCGAGGCCGGGCTCGGGTAGGGATAGTTGAGCGAGATGTCGTTGGCCGACAGATATTCGACGTTGGCGTCGTCCTCCCGCTCGTAGAACAGCTTCGCGCTGAGGATCAGATGCGAGTTGATGTAGGTCTCGTCGCCTACGTTGGCGAACAGAAACCTGTTCTGCAGCTGGTTGAAGGTCTCGCTGCGCGGGAAATTCCAGAACTGGCCGAACTCCTGCAGCAGCGGGACCGGCACCGGGTTGCGCGCCGTCGAGTAGGTGAAGCCGGTGTTGTAGGTCACGGTCGCCGTCACATGCGACAGGCCGCCATCATAGGGCTTGTCGGCATTGAACAGCATCTCGCGGTAGCGGGACGGCGTGTAGTCCTGGTAGCCGCCATTGTAGCTCTGGTCGTAGTGCAGCAGGATCCTGACGCCGTCGGGGCCGCCGAGCGCGCCGGTGTTGGCCTCGAACCCGCCATGCCAGAGATTGAAGGAACCGACGCCGCCTTCGAGCTCGAAATTCCTGTCCGCCGTCGGCTTCTTGGTTTCGTAGGCGACCGTGCCGCCGAGCGCGTTGAACCCCTGGTTGTCGGGCGTGGTGACGCCCGGATAGACGTTCACCGAGCCGATCTCGCCGTTGGTCACGTAGCCGGACGCCTGACCCACGAAGCTGCCGGCACTGCCGCCGGTGATCAGCGACTGGATCGGGATATCGTCGAGGTTCGACGCGAGCTCACTGTCCTTGTCGCCGCGTATGGTGAGCTCGGGGGAGTTCTGGCCGATGCCCTGCTGGTAGGAATTGACCGATGGCGCCTGGGTCAGGGTCTGCTGGATCGAGCCTACGATGCCGGACTGCGCGATCTGCTTGGTGCCGAGCTCGGTGACCGAGGTCGGGATGTCGCGCTCGCGCTGCAGCAACTGTTGATAGACCTTCCTGATCCGCTCGACCTGGATCGCCGGTTCGAGGTTCGACGCGGTCGGTGTGCCGCCCGTCGGACTGCTGCCGTTCGCGGGCCCGGATTCGGTCGGATTGGAGGTTCGTGTCACGACGCCGGCGGACGGCGTCTGCGGCGTCTGTGCGCGCGCCTGCCCGGCCGGCACCATGATCAGGCCGAGGATCGAGGCCAATGCGGCAGAACGTGAAAAAGGCTCGCCCGGCATTGCGCGGTCTCCAGCCGCCGATTGTTCCACGCGTCATGCGCGGAACGTTACGGCCGACCCGCACCGAGCAATAACCGTTCTAGTTGACCAGTACGGTCTCAGAAGCCCAGCGTGTACGGCCCGCCGCGTTCCAGCGCCCGGCGGTAGGCCGGCCGCGCATGGATCGTCTCGAGGAACCGGGCGACACGCGGCCCGACGACACCGCGCGATCCGGCCGCTTCGAGCGGAAAGCTCATCTGGATGTCGGCGGCCGAGAAGGCATTGCCCGCGAACCAGGGACGGCTCGCGAGCTCGTTCTCGCAAAACGCTAGCTGCGTGGCGATGTTCGGGTCTAGGAACAGCTTGCCCACGCGTCCCGCGATGGCGCGCGTCAGCGGCCGCGCGATCGCGGGCGTCGGCGGCGCCGACAGGCGCGCGAAGATCAGCTTCATCACCAGGTAGGGCTGCAGCGAGCCCTCGGCGTAGTGCAAAAAATAGGTGACCCGGTCGCGCGCCTCGGTGCCCGCCGGCGGCAGCAGCGCGCCATCGCCGTAGGTCCCGGCGAGATACTCGAGGATCGCGCCGGACTCCGCGATCGTCCGGCCACCGTCGACGATCACCGGCGACTTGCCAAGCGGATGCACGGCCTTCAGCGACGCGGGCGCCAGCATGGTCACCGGATCACGCGCGTAGCGCCTGACCTCGTAGTCGCAGCCGAGCTCCTCGAGCGCCCACAGCACGCGCTGCGAGCGCGAGTTCTCCAGATGGTGAACGACGATCATCCCTGTCCCCTGAGCGCCCCGAGAAGAATCACGGCGGTGCCGCCGAGGCAGAGAGCGGCGCCCGTCACGTCGAAACCGTCCGGCCTGCGCCCTTCGACCAGCATCAGCCAGACGATCGAGGCGGTCACATACACCCCGCCGTAGGCGGCATAGGTGCGTCCGGCCGCGTTGGACGGCACCAGTGCCAGCAGCCAGGCGAAGGCCGCGAGGCAAGCGGCGCCCGGCAGCAGCCACCAGGCGGTCGCACCCGACCGCCACCAGGCCCAGACCGAGAAACAGCCGGCGATCTCGGCCAGCGCCGCGCCGAGCATCAGCAGGCCGGTCCTCATCGGCCCGTCTTCATCGGCCCATCTTCATTGGCCCGGTCATCCCGGCGCGGGCCGGTCGCGGAACGGATCGCGCGCATAGCTGCCGAGGATCCGCAGTTCGGCGGCGAAGAAGCCGAGCTCCTCCAGCGCGCGCGCGAGCGCGGGGTCACGCGGATGGCCTTCCACGTCGGCGAGGAACCGCGTCGCGGTGAAGGCGCCGTCGAGCATGTAGCTCTCCAGGCGCGTCATGTTCACACCATTGGTCGCGAACCCGCCGAGCGCCTTGTAGAGGGCGGCCGGCACGTTGCGCACCCGGAAGACGAACGTTGTCATCGGTGCGTCGTGCGTTCCCGCCGGCTCGACCGGTGCACGCGCGGCGACGTAGAAGCGCGTGGTGTTGTGCCGCGCGTCCTCGACATTGGCGCGGAGCACCGCAAGCCCGTGCAGGTCGGCGGCGAGCGCGCTCGCGATCGCCGCGTGCGACGGATCGTGCCAGCGCGCGACCAGCTCGGCGCTGCCCGCGGTGTCGGCCTCGATCACCGGCACCGCGCCGATTTCGCGGATCAGCGACCGGACCTGGCCGAGCGCGACCGAATGGCTGTGCACATGGCTGATGTCCGACAAAATCGTGCCGGGGACGCCGATCAGGCAATGCTCCACCCGCTGGAAATGCTCGGCGACGATGGACAGTCCCGAATCGGGAAGCAGCGCGTGGATGTCAGGCACGCGTCCGACCAGGCTGTTCTCGCACGCCAGCATGCCGAGCGACGCGCGGCCGGCGCGCACCGCGTCGATCGCCGCCTCGAAGCTCTCGCACGGCAGCGTGGTCATTCCCGGGAAGCGCTCCCGGCAGGCGAGGTCGGAATAGGCGCCTGGCCGGCCCTGGAAGGCGATCGTGTTCATGCGGCGAGCGCGCGCGCGCGGTCGAGATCGTCGGGGGTGTCGACGCCGAACGGTGCGGTCTCGATCCGGGCGCAGCCGATCCGCATGCCGGCCTCGATCGCGCGCAACTGCTCGAGCCGCTCGCGCCGCTCGAGCCCGCTTGCGGGCAGCGCCACGAACCGGTCCAGCGCGGCGCGCCGGAAGGCGTAGATCCCGACATGGTGCCAGAGCGGGCCATCGCCCCAGGGCACGGGGTTGCGCGAGAAATAGAGCGCCGATGCCACCGCCTGCACGCCCTCGAACACGCAGGCCGCCTTGACCACGGCGTTCGACCGCACCTCGTCCTCGGACGTGATCGGCGCCACCAATGTCGCGATATCGCAGGCCGGATCGTCGAGCGGTGCCAGCACACGCGCGATGTCGGCGCCCGCGATCGTCGGCAGGTCGCCCTGCAGGTTGATCACCACGTCGAAGCGTCTCGCGGGATCGAACGCCACGCACGCCGCATGCACACGGTCCGAGCCCGACGCGAGCGCGGGGTCGGTCAGCACCGCGATCCCGCCGTCGTCCTCGACGGCGTCGGCGATCTCGCGCTCGGCGCACGCCACCAGCACCGGGCCGATGCCGGCGGTGACCGCGCGGTCGCGCACATGCAGCACCATCGCCCGGCCGCCGATCGGAGCCAGCGGCTTGCCCGGCAGGCGCACGGAGCCCATGCGGGCCGGTATGACGATGATGGCGCTCATGGATGGTCCCGCGGCTGGCGTGCGCCGGGTTGAAGGCTCCGGACGCGTTCTCTAATAGGTCACGCACGCTCTATAGTTTGCGGGAGCCCGGGGGTCACGCGCGCGGATGGACAGTATCGAGGTCAACAAGATCCTCGCGGGCGTTCTCGCCGCGGGAACCGCTTTTGGCCTCGCGGGCCTGATCGGCGGCAAGCTGGTGACCTCGGACCGTCCAGAGAAGCTCGCGATCGTCATCCATGGCCCCGTCAGCGCCACCGCGCCCGACACCGGGCCGGCCGTCGTGCCGATCGCGGCCTTGCTGGCGAAGGCGGATCCGTCCGCCGGGCAGGCCGACGCACAGAAGCTGTGCGGCGCCTGCCACACCCTCAACCAGGGCGGCGGCAACATGGTCGGGCCCAACCTGTATGGCGTGATCGGGGACCCGATCGCGCAGAAGGCGGGTTACGAGTTCTCCTCCGCGCTGAAGGGCAAGAAGGGCCCGTGGACGTTCGATGCGATGAACGACTGGCTGACCGATCCGAAATCCTATGCGCCCGGCACCAAGATGGCGTTCGCCGGCATCACCAGCGACCGCCAGCGGGCCGACGTGATCGACTATCTGCGCACCGATGCCGCCAAGCCGGAGCCCCTGCCGCCGGTGCCGAAGCCGGCACCTGGGGCCGGCGCACAGGCCGCCGGCGGTCCGGGCATGGACAGCACCACGCCGGCCGGACACTCGTTCACCGATCTGGTCGCCAAGGCCGATGCAAGCGGCGGCCAGGCCGACGCGCAGAAATATTGCGGCGCCTGCCACTCCTTCACCAAGGGCGGGACCAACATGGTCGGCCCCAACCTCTATGGCGTGGTCGGCCAGCGTATCGCCGACAAGCCGAGCTACAGCTTCTCCGGCGCGCTGAAGGCCAAGGCGAGCGAGGCGTGGGGCTACGACAATCTCGACGTCTGGCTGCGCGACCCGAAGGAGTTCGCCGCCGGCAGCAAGATGGCGTTCGCCGGCATCGCGAGCACCAAGCAACGCGCGGCGGTGGTCGCCTACCTGCGGACCCTGTCGGACAGCCCGCTGCCCTTGCCCGCGGCCACGTCGGCGCCAGCGGCGAAGGCGAGCAGCGTGGGCCAGCAGCCATCGGACGCGGCTCCCACGCACTCGGCCCGCAGCGCGCCGGCCGCCGGCAAGTAGGATCCGTGTCGGACGGCGCCCGGCTGATCGCGACCGCCGAGATGGCGGCGGATCGGGCGGGCGAGATCATCCGGCCCTGGTTCCGGGCTGTATCGCTCGATGCCGAGAGCAAGGACGACAAGTCCCCGGTCACCATCGCGGATCGCGACGCGGAGCGCGCGATCCGCGCGACCATCGCGGCACGCGAGCCCGGCCACGAGGTCCTGGGCGAGGAGTTCGGCTCCGGCGGATCGCCGGGCCGGTATCGCTGGCTGATCGATCCGATCGACGGCACGCGTGCCTTCATCACCGGTCGGCCGACCTTCGGCACGCTGATCGCCCTGCTCGAGGACGGCGTCCCGTTGCTCGGACTGATCGACCAGCCGGTCACCGGCGAGCGCTGGATCGGGTTTCGCGGCGAGTCCACGCGGTTCCGCGGGCCCCTCGGCGGCCGGCCCGGCACGAGGCGCTGCCGGGACATCGGGCGCGCCGAACTCGCCGCGACCTCGCCGGCCATGTTCGGACCCGAGGCACGGATGGGTTTCGACACCCTGGCTGCCGCGGCGCTGCGCACGAGCTGGGGCGGCGATTGCTACGCCTACGGCCTGCTCGCCCTGGGCCAGATCGATCTCGTCGTCGAGGCATCGATGAAGCCTTGGGACTGGGCCGCCCTCGCTCCCGTCGTGGAAGGTGCCGGAGGCGTCATCACCGACTGGGCCGGCCGGCCGCTCGACAGCGACGGCCCCGGGGAGGTCCTCGCGGCCGGAGATCCCGCCCTGCTCGAACCGGCGATCCGGCTTCTGGCCGGCGGTCGAGCACGAAAAAGTTACGTTGCTGGAACGTAGATCCGCTATGACGAAACTGTTACGCTGAAGACTCCGACTGGTGCCGACGCACCGGTCAAGTGGGCGAGATTTCAGCCGAGTGAGTGGATCATGGGTGGGCGACGCCGGTCGCGAGCCGGCACGGTCGAAAAGCGCTCGCGCTCTGCGTGACTTCCTCATCGCGCACTGGGAGCAGCTCGACCTGTCGGACGCGTCGGAACGCGTCGTTGCCGAAGTCGCTTTCGAGCAGGCCAGCTCCGTCGCCCGCCTCTTCTCGCTGTTGGCGCTGACCGGCATCACCACGCTGCTGGTGCTCACGTTCGGCCTGCGCCACGAGCCGATTTCGGTGTCGATCGACGCCTTCGGCATCGCCATCGCTGCCGTCTACGGCCTCATTCTCTACCGCATCCACCAATGGTCCAAGCTCGAGGACCGGCGGCGAGCCGCCTGCGGGTTCCTCGACAACCTGACACTCCTGGCGAGCGTGCTGGGGGTTGCCTGGGCTTCGCTTTCGACCATCGTCGTGGTGTCGGCGACCCATACCGGGCGCGATCTGCTGTTCGGCATCGACATCGGCGTGCTCAGCTCGTCGCTTCTGCTCATGCCGCGCAGGGTCGCTCTCGCCTGCTGGATCCCCGCCATGATCGGCGGCACGTTCGCCGCCTGGCGCGTCAATGCGCAATTCGCGCCGCTGACGGCGCTGGCTTTCGTCAGCTACGGGGTCCTGATCGGCTCGGCGATGCTGTTCACCAACCGCAATCTGGTGTTGCAGACCGTCTCGCGGATGCGCGTGGAGGAGCAGGGCGAGGTGATCGGTCTCCTGCTGCGCGACTTCGAGGAGAATGCGAGCGACTGGCTGTGGGAGACCGATCGCCTGCTTCGCCTCACGCATGTCTCGCCGCGGCTGGCGCGGGTGACCGGCAAGCCGGCCGACATGCTGCTCGGGATCTCGCTGCGCAGCCTGATCTTCAGCCTCGCCTCGACCAGGACCGATGACGAGGGCACCCAGACCATCATCCGCAGCCTCGACCGGCGCGCGCCGATCTACAATGGCGAACTCAATGTCCGCATCGCCGGCCAGGAACGCTTCTGGAACATGGTATGCGAGCCGGTCATCGATGCGGGCGGGGAATTCCAGGGCTATCGCGGCATCGGATCGGACATCACCAACGCGAAACGCTCGCAGCGCGAGATCGCCTTTCTCGCCCGGCATGATGTCCTGACCGGCCTGCCCAACCGGCGGTTGTTCGGCGAGCTCCTTCATGCCGCGTGCCAGGCGGCCGGCACGCGGCCGGTGACCCTGCTCTGCGTCGATCTCGACCGGTTCAAGGACATCAACGACCGTTTCGGCCATCCGGGCGGCGACGCGCTGCTGGTGGTCGTGGCACAGCGGCTGCGCGATTCTGTGCGCCACGATGACGTGGTGGCACGGCTCGGTGGCGACGAGTTCGCCGTCATCCTGCAGACCGCCGACATAAGCGAGGCCCGATCGGTCATCCAGCGCATCCTGGACGCCGTCTCGATGCCGCTTCACGTCCAGGGCGCGCGCGTGGAGATCGCGGCCAGCATCGGCGCCGCGCGCGCGCCGGAGGACGCCGGCACCGCCACGCTGCTGCTGCACGACGCCGATCTGGCGCTCTACCGCGCCAAGAACGCCGGGCGCGGCGCGGCGCGCTTCTTCACCCGGGAGATGGCCGACGAGCGCGCCGACGCCCGGGCGATCGAGACCGACCTGCGCCAGGCGATCGCCGCGGGCGAGCTGTTTCTCGAATACCAGCCGATCGTCAGCCTGCCGGGCGGCGAATTGCGTGGCGCGGAAGCGCTGGTGCGCTGGGCGCATCCGACCCGCGGCCGCCTGGCACCGGACCGCTTCATCGGCATCGCCGAGCAGACCGGCATCATCGTCGATCTCGGCGCCTGGGTGATGCGCACCGCGACCCGATCCGCGTCGCACTGGGCGCGGCCGCTGCGGATCGCGGTCAACGTCTCGGCGGTCCAGTTGCGCGACCGCAATCTCGCGGCCGTCGTCGGCGACGCGCTCTCCGAAAGCGGGCTGCAGCCCGATCGGCTCGAGGTCGAGATCACCGAGACCGCGCTGCTGTCGTCGGCTTCCACCATCAAGGACGTCTTCACCGGGTTCCGTGAGCGCGGCGTTCGCATCGCACTCGACGATTTCGGGCTCGGCTACTCATCATTGAGCCATGTCTGCTCGTTCCCCTTCAACAAGATCAAGATCGCGCAGGATTTCGTCGCCGACATCGAGAATCGCGCCGACAAGCAGGCGGTGGTGCGCGCCATCGCCGATCTCGGCCAGCGGCTCGGCCTGACGACGACGGCCGAGGGCGTGGAGACGCACGTGCAGCTCGCGATGCTGCGCGAATTCGGCTGCACCGAGGCGCAGGGCTTCCTTCTCGGCCGCCCGATGAGCGAGGACGCGTTCCGCAGGCTCGTGCTCGAGAACGGCGTCGTTGACGGCCGCGTCGTCTGACTTCGCCGACAACCGGCCGCCCGGCGGGACGTTCCACAGCCTGACCGGTTGGCTGGATGGATCGCATCATGACATCGAAGATCGAAGAGACGGCCAGGCCGGGAACCTGGACGAGACGCGGCGAGACGCAGATGTCCTCGCCGCAGCGAAGCACGAGCATCATCGCGGCCCTGTTGCTCCTGCTGGCCGGGATTTTCACCCTCCGCGACTTTCTCCCAGCCCTGGTCTGGGCGGTCATATTCGCGATCGGCGTCTGGCCGATGTTCAACCGGCTGGCCGACCGGTGGCCACGGCATCGACGCGGACTTCTGCCTGCCGCGGTGATCCTTCTCGTTCTCCTCGTCTTCGTCATTCCGCTCGCGATGATCGCCGTGCCGCTCGCCGAGGACGCCCATGCCGCAACGTCCTGGGTCGAGCAGGCCCGCCAGTCCGGCATACCGGCACCGCATTTCCTGAGCGGGTTGCCTGGCGGCCCGGGGCTCGCGCAGCTCTGGCAGCGGGAACTGGGGCAGCCTGGTCAGGTCTCGGCACTTGCCGGGCATGCCGTCAAAGGGGGCCTGGCGAACGCCGGCCGAGAAGTGGGCCGCGAGGCCGTGCACCGGATCGTGCTGCTCGGCTTCATGCTGCTTGCGCTGTTCTTTCTGCTCCGCGACGCCGAGACGGTCTCCGAGCAGATGCGGGTCGCGAGCCGGCGTGCTTTCGGGCCGGCGGGGGAGGACATCGGTCACCAGATGATCCGGTCGATCCATGGTACGGTGGACGGCCTGGTGCTGGTCGGTCTCGGCGAAGGCGTTGTGCTCGGGATCGCCTATCTTGTCGCGGGCGTGCCGCATCCTGCCCTGTTCGGTCTGTTCACCGCCCTGTTCGCCATGGTGCCTTTCGGCGCCGCGATCGCGTTCTGCGTGGCTGCCGCCATCCTGGCCGCGACCGGCAAGGTGATCGCCGCCGTAATCATCGTGGTGCTCGGCTTCATGGTGACGTTCGTGGCCGACCATTTCCTCCGGCCGGTCCTGATCGGTGGCGCAACCAAGCTGCCCTTCATCTGGGTTCTGCTCGGCATTCTCGGAGGCGTCGAGGCATGGGGCCTGGTCGGACTTTTCGTTGGCCCGGCCATCATGGCCGCCCTGATCCTGCTCTGGCGCGAGTGGGTCGGCTCGCAGCGCGGCCCGCTGAACCCGATTGCTGGATGATCAGCCCAGGATCAGGGGGTCGCGCCCTGCCCTCCCGAATTCTATTTCACGCGGCAGCTTCCTTTGTGAACTGGTCATGCTCGGTGCTGCCATGCATCGCGGTGGTCGATGCGAGACCGCCGGAGGCCGTCGTCGCGATCGCGTCGAAATAGCCCACACCCACTTCGCGCTGGTGGCGGGTGGCGGTGTAGCCCTCCGCCTCCATCGCGAACTCGTCCTGCTGCAGTTCCGAATAGGCCGCCATGCCGCGATCCTTGTAGCCGCGTGCGAGCTTGAACATCGAATAGTTGAGGCTGTGGAAGCCGGCGAGCGTGACGAACTGGAACTTGTAGCCCATCGCGCCGATCGAGCGCTGGAACGCGGCGATCTTGTCGGCGGGCAGCTTCTTCTTCCAGTTGAAGCTCGGCGAGCAATTATAGGCGAGCAACTTGCCGGGAAACTCGCGATGGATCGCGTCCGCGAACCGTTGTGCATCCTCGAGGTTGGGATCGCTCGTCTCCCACCACAGCAGATCCGCATAGGGGGCGTAGGCCAGGCTGCGTGCGATCGCGTATTCAACGCCGGCCCCCTCGCGGATCCGGAAGAAGCCTTCCGATGTGCGCTCGCCGGTCAGGAACGGCCGGTCGCGCTCGTCGATGTCGGTTGTCAGCAATTGCGCCGCCTGGCTGTCGGTGCGGCACAGCAGCACCGTCGGCACGCCCTCGACGTCGGCGGCCAGGCGCGCCGCGTTGAGCGTGCGTATGTGCTGGCTGATCGGCACGAGGACCTTTCCTCCCAGATGCCCGCATTTCTTTTCGCTCGCGAGCTGGTCCTCGAAATGCACGCCGGCGGCGCCCGCGTCGATCATCGACTTCATCAGTTCGTAGGCATTCAGCGCACCGCCGAAGCCCGCCTCCGCGTCGGCCACGATCGGCGCCATCCATTCCTGCGAATGGTCGTCTTCGAGATGATGGATCTGGTCGGTGCGGCGCAGCGCGTTGTTGATCCGGCGCACCACCTGAGGCACGGAATTGACTGGATAAAGGGACTGGTCGGGATACATCTCTCCCGCGAGATTGGCATCGCCCGCGACCTGCCAGCCCGACAGATAGATCGCCTTCAGGCCCGCCTTGACCTGCTGCACCGCCTGGTTGCCGGTCAGCGCACCGAGCGTGTTGACGAACGGTTCGGTCTTGAGCAGGCGCCACAACCGGCGAGCGCCCATGTCGGCGAGCGTGTGCTGGATACGGAACGAGCCGGCGAGCCGTTCGACGTCCGCCGGTGAGTAGTCCCGCCTGATGCCATCCCAGCGGCCGGTGTCGATCGCGGGATCGGGCTGTGTCGTGTCGAGCATGTTGTCCTCCGTCTTTGGTGAGTTCTACGCATCGACGCGCGGCCGCGCAGCGTCGGTCTGCATCCTGCCGGCCGAAACATGTCGCGGCGAAGACACTTCTCGCGCCGATTTTGTAAACCTTGTAAATAATCACGCATGACACGACCGATGATCGGCCGGGCGATCCGGCGCCTGCGGCAGGACCGGAGCCTGACACAGTCGGCCCTCGCCGACCGATTGGGCATCAGCGCGAGCTACCTCAACCTGATCGAGCATGATCAGCGCAAGGTCACGGCGAGCCTGCTGATCAAGACCGCCGAATTGTTCCAGGTCGATTTCGCGACGCTGGCCGGCACCGAGGAGCGGCGCGCCGAGGCGGCGTTGCGCGAAGCCTTCGGCGATCAGGCCCTAGACGGCGAGGAGGTGCCGGATGCCGAACGCGAGGCGCTCGCCGGCCTGCCGCGTGCCAGCGCCTCGGTGCTCGCGCTGCACCGGGCGCTCCGTGTCGCGCGCGAGGACGCGTCCGGGATCGCGCTGCCGTCGGGCCGGCGCATCCAGTTGCCTTACGAGGAGGCGCACGACGCCTTCCAGGACAACGCCAACCACTTTCCGACGCTCGAGCTTCGGGCCGAGGCCATCGGCGGCGAGACCTCGCCCGCCGAGATGAACCATTTCATTGCCGAGCGGCTCCGGCTCGCTCATGGCCTGACGGTGCGCGTGATGCCGCTCGAGGGCGCCATCCGGCATTACGATCCAGCGGCGCGCGCGCTGCTGCTCTCGGAACAATTGCCGCGCGAGAGCCGCGGCTTCCAGATGGCCTTCCAGCTCATGCTGCTCGAGGCCCGCGACGAAATCGACACCATCCTCGGCATCCTGGCCCCGTCCTCGAAGGAAGCCGCCTCCATCATCCGCATCGGCCTGCTGAACTATGCCGCCGCCGCCCTCCTGATGCCCTACGCTGCGTTCTTGCGGGCAGCGCGCGCGCTACGGCACGACTTCGATGCGCTGGCCGCCCGCTTCTCGGTCAGCTACGAGCAGGCCTGCCAGCGGCTGACGACGCTGCAGGCGCCCTCGTCCCAGGCAGGGGGCCTCCGCGGCCTGCCGTTCTTTTTCCTGCGCACCGATCTTGCCGGCAACATCTCCAAGCGCTTCTCGGCCGGCCGCTTCCCGTTCGCCCGCTATGGCGGCACCTGCCCGCGCTGGATCGTCCATCACGCCGCTCTCACGCCGGGCGTGATCCGTGTCCAGGTCGCGGAACTCGAGGACGGCGCCACGTTCCTGACCATCGCCCGCTGCGTCGCCGCCCCCGCGTCCGGCTGGGGCGAGCCGCCGCCGGTCCACATCATCGGCATGGGCTGCGACATCGCGCACGCGCCGGATCTGGTCTACGCCGACGGCCTCGATCTCCGCTGCCATGTCGGCATCGGGCTCTCCTGCCGCCTCTGCAGCCGGCTCGACTGCCGCAGCCGCGCCTTCCCGCCCCTCGAGCACCGGCTGGAACTCGATCCCGCCATCACCGGTGCCTCGCCCTGGCGCTTCAGCAAGGTCTGATCTACAGCCCGCGCATGAGCGATCAACTGTCCCTTCCCAAAGACAAGATCCGCATCCTGCTGCTCGAAGGCATCCACCAGAGCGCGGTCGACCTGTTCCATGAGGCCGGCTACGAGCGCGTCGTCCACCTGAAGGGCGCGCTCGAGGGCGCGGCGCTGCGGGAGGCCGTCTCGGGCGTCCATGTCGTCGGCATACGCAGCCGCACCCAGCTCACCGCCGACGTCTTCGAAACGGCCGACCGCCTGATCGCGGTCGGCTGTTTCTGCATCGGCACCAACCAGGTCGATCTCGCCGCCGCGCGTGCGCGCGCGGTGCCGGTCTTCAATGCGCCCTACAGCAACACGCGCTCGGTGGCCGAGCTGGTGATGGGCGAAATCGTGATGCTGATGCGCGGCATCTTCGACAAATCCGCCGGCGCGCACGACGGACGTTGGGACAAGAGCGCCGCCAACTCCTGGGAGGTGCGCGGCAAGACCCTGGGCCTGGTCGGGTATGGCAGCATCGGGAGCCAGACCTCGGTGCTCGCCGAGGCCTTCGGCATGCGCGTCCTGTATTACGACGTGGCCGCCAAGCTCGGCCACGGCAACGCGCATCCGACCGCCTCTCTCGACGAGCTGCTCGCCGAGAGCGACGTGGTCAGCCTGCACGTGCCAGAGACAGCGGACACCGAGGGCATGTTCGGCGAACGCCAGATCCGGGCGATGAAGCGAGGCTCGTTCCTGCTCAACAACGCGCGCGGCAGCGTCGTCGATCTCGAGGCGCTCGCCGCCGCACTCCGCGACGGCCATCTGCTGGGCGCCGCGATCGACGTCTTTCCCAGCGAACCGCGCTCGAACAACGACCGGTTCGTGACGCCCCTGCAGAACCTGCCGAACGTCATCCTGACGCCGCACATCGGCGGTTCGACGGCGGAAGCGCAGGCGCGGATCGGTGTCGAGGTCGCGCGCAAGCTCGTCGACTACAGCGACATCGGCTCGACCCTGGGAGCGGTGAACTTCCCGCAGGTGCAGCTTCCGTTGCGTCCGCGTGGCACCCGCTTCATGCACGTCCACCGCAACGTTCCGGGCCTGCTGCGCAAGGTCAACGCGGTTTTTGACGAGGCCGGCGCCAACATCGCCGGCCAGTATCTGCAGACCGAGGGCGATGTCGGCTATGTCGTCGTCGAAGCCGACATCGCCGATGGCGAGGCACAGCGCCTGCTCGAGCAGTTGCGCGATCTCGACGGCACGATCAGGGCACGGTTGCTCTACCAGCGCGCCTGAACGCGGCGGCTTCAGGACGGTCGTGCCGAAGCCGAACGACGGCGGATCAGGCAGCCGAAGCCCGCGAGGGCCGCGCCGAGCTAGAGCCTGATATCTTCAGCCTGACTCGGTGTGGGATTCCGCTGCGGCTCGAAATCTGATTCAAGATGCTGGCTGGGCGGGAGGCCAGCATCGATGGGTCGTCCGTATTCGTTGGACCTGCGCGAGCGGGTCGTGGCTGCCGTCCACTCCGGCATCAGTTGCGCCGAGGCTGCCGAGCGCTTCGAAGTCAGCCACTCTTCTGCGATCCGCTGGACGCGGCGAGAGCGTGAGACAGGTAGCCCGGCCGCGTTGCCGATGGGAGGCAAGCGACCCTTCACATTGGCCGCCGACCTGCCCTGGATCGCGGCACGTATGGCGGAGAAGCCCGACATCACCTTGCGCGAAGTGCTGGCCGAGCTGCGCGATCGCGGCGTCAAGGTCAGCTATTTCGGTGTCTGGCACATCGTGCGGCGTTCAGGCCTGAGCTTTAAAAAAAAGCGTTCACGCCAGCGAGCAGGATCGTCCGGACGTCGCCCGCCGCCGCGCGCTATGGAGGCGGTATCAGGGCCGGGTTGATGCAAACCGCCTGATCTTCGTCGACGAGACCTGGGCCAAGACCAACATGACGCCGATCCGCGGGTGGTTTGCCCGCGGCGAACGCCTGGTGGCCAAGGTGCCGCATGGGCACTGGAAGACACTCACGTTCGTCGCCGGATTGCGATCTGACGGGATCTGCGCGCCGTTCGTGCTCGACGGCCCGATCAACGCCGCGAGCTTCCTCGCCTGGGTCGAACAGTGCCTGGTGCCGACGCTCCGGCCCGGCGACGTCGTGGTCGTCGACAACCTCGGCAGCCACAAGGGTGCGGCGGTCCGTCGTGCCATCCGAGCTGCGGGAGCCAAGTTGATCTTCCTGCCGCCCTACAGCCCGGACCTCAACCCGATCGAGCAGGTCTTCGCCAAACTCAAGACGCTGCTGCGCAAGGACAACGCACGGACCGTCGAAGACACCTGGAAAAGTATCGGCCGCGTGCTCGACGCCTTCAGTCCAATGGAGTGCACAAACTATCTGAGGAACTCAGGATACGCGCCAACCTAAAGCTATCAGGCTCTAGGCGAACGATGCAGGCTCGGGGATCGCGAAATTCGCCTGGTAGTTCGGGTCGGACGCCGCGCTCGTGATCGAGGTGTCGAGCGCGTAGTACCCGGCCGCGAGCGCACCGTCATAGGCGGTGTATTCCGGGCTCGGTCCGGACGAGAACGGGATCGTGACCGATCCCTGGGTCGACGAGGGCGCCGTGCTGGCTTCGCTCGCCAAAGCATCGAGTGCCACCGAGATCGTCTCGCCGGTGCCGTTGTTGCCGATCTGCTCCTGGACGTCCAGGATCGCGCCCGGAGCAAGGATGCGGGCCAGACATAAGAGCGAGATTTGTCAGTGGCATGGGCCGACAAGGATGACGAAGCTGTGAAGACCTGCGACAGATCTACGGCGTCCCCGCGCCCGGGCTTGTCGCACCCTTGAACCCGTTCGACCGCAGGAACCGTCCCAGCGCCGCGTTCGACTGGTCGTTGACCGAAGCGTCCCGTCCGATCGGCCACGGCCGGCTGCCGGTGCACAATGCCAGGATCACGCCGCGCGTCAGCGGACCCGTCATCACCAAACCAGTGTTGCGGTCGTGCACGATCCCATGCTGGTCGACACGGAAGTCGCAATCGGCCAGATGCCGCCCGATCAGCCGCGGCGCCATCTCGCCGTCCCACTGGTGCACGGCGCGCGCGAAGTCGAGGATCGTAACGGCACTTCCGCCGCGCCGCAGGTCGGCCGCCACGGCGGCGCATCGGCCCTGGTTGATCAACTGGTCGCGGCCGCCAAACATCATCAGCAGCGGCGCGCCGGTCGTCCGCACATCGTCGAAGCGCGCGATGCAGGGCGCGTAGTAGGAGGCGAAGGCCGCGAACCGCTCGCCCCGCCGCGCGAGCCGGTCCGCCAGCATCGACTGCATCGCGTAGGTCGCCGCCATGCCGCCGTAGGAGAACCCGATCAGGGCGATGTGCGACGCGTCGATCTCCGGCCGGCGCGCGAGCAGATCGAGCCCCGCGTAGGCGTCGGCATCGAACATCGTCTCGGTGATGTGCAGCGCGCGGCCGATGAAGCTGCGCGCCAGATCCTCGCGCGACGTGTAGGTCTCGACCACCAGCACCGCCACCCCGAGTGCCGCGAGCGGCAAGCCGTAGCGAAAGCCGCGTTCCCCGGTATTGCCGATCGAGCCGTGCAGCAGAACGATCGCCGGCACCTTGTGCGACGCCGTGGCGCCGGGCGGCAGGAACAGCCGCGCGCCGACCGTCCTGCGCCGCGCGAGCCCCGCATCGGCGGGCGTGAAAGGGTCGCTGCTGGCGAGCGTCATGTCGGCCGGACGGATATTCGTCACCGAACTGGGATCGGGCCACGCGCCATCGAGGGACGACGCTCGCCCGGGGGCCGGCACCGCCAGCACCAGAAGCAGCGCCATGTGCGCGCACCACCGCACGCACGCGCGGCACGAAACGGTGTTACTGACAGGCATGGTTTCGATCGTCGATCATGTGCATCGGGCCGCCTACCGGACCGCTTTCGTCTCCGCACGGATCGTCTGGCGCGTGCTCAGGCCGGCGCATCGCGGTTCGCTGATCGGCATCCATGTCGGTTCCGAACTCCTTCTCGTCCGCCAGTCCTATCGGCGCGAGTATTCGCTGCCGGGCGGCGGCCTCGAGGCGGGCGAGACCCCGTCGTTGGCCGCCTGTCGAGAGCTCGACGAGGAACTCGGGCTTCACGTCGCGCCCGGCACGCTCAAGCCCGTCCATGTCGAAACCGGCCTCTGGGATGGGCGACGTGACACGGTTGCCTTCTTCGCGCTCCATTTGGACACGAAGCCCGCGCTGCGTCTCGACCAGCGCGAGATCGTCGAGACCCGCTTCGTCACGCCGCCGGAGGCTAGCATGTTGCCGCTGACCGGGCCCGCCGCCTTTTATCTCGGGATCATGACGCGGACGACGCGAAACGCTGCGCCTCGTCCGCCGCCCTGAACAGCGCGCGCGCCTTTTGGTGCGTCTCCTCCCACTCGCGTTCGGCGACGCTATCGGCGACGACGCCGCATCCGGCCTGCACGTGCATCGTCCCGTCCTTGAGCACCGCGGTGCGCAGTCCGATGCAGGTGTCCATCGTCCCGTCCGCCGCGAAGTAGCCGATGCAGCCGCCATAGACCCCGCGCCGCGTCGGCTCCAGTTCCTCGATGATCTCCATTGCGCGTATCTTCGGCGCGCCCGACAGCGTCCCCGCCGGGAAGCCGGCCACCAGCGCGTCGATCGCGTCGCGATCCTGACGGAGCCGCCCCTCGACGGTCGAGCTGATATGCATCACGTGGCTGAAGCGTTCGATCGCGAAGCTCTCCGCGACGCGGACGCTGCCGATCTCGGCCACGCGCCCCACGTCGTTGCGCCCGAGATCGACCAGCATCAGGTGCTCGGCCCGCTCCTTGGGATCGGCCAGCAGCTCGGCTTCGAGCGCCAAATCCTCCGCCCGATCCGCGCCGCGTCGCCGCGTCCCGGCGAGCGGCCGGATCGTGATCGTATCGTGGCGGAGCCGGACCAGCACCTCCGGGCTCGACCCCACGACCGCGAATGCGCCATGTCCGTCATCGAGCTCGAGCAGATAGAGGAAGGGCGCCGGGTTGACCCGGCGCAGCGCCCGGTAGAGCGACAACGCCGGCAGCCCGAACGGACGCGAAAAACGCTGGCTCGGCACCACCTGGAACACGTCGCCGGCCGCGATCAGCGCCCGGCACCGCTCGACCATGGCCAGGAACCCGTCGTGCGTGCAGTTCGACACCGGTTCGACCGCCTCCGTCTGGCGCGTCGGCGGCGCCGACGGCAGGCTTTCGGCGAGCCGCGCCTCCGCCCAGTCGAGCCGTGCCAGCGCCGCGTCCTCGCCCGCCTCGCGCACGGGTGCTGCCAGCGTCAGCTCGTCGCGCACATTGTCGAACACCGCGAACAGCGACGGCCGCAGCAGCATCGCGTCCGGCAGCGCCAGATCGTCCACGCCGTGCAGCGGCAGACGCTCCATGTATCGCACCATGTCATAGCCGAGATAGCCGAAGAGGCCCGCGACCATCGGCGGCATCCCGACCGGCAGCGTCATCCGGTTGGCCGCCACCAACGCGCGCAGACTGTCGAGCGGCGCCCCGTCCGCCGCGAAGCTGAACCCGCCCGGCGCGCGACGCCCGATCTCCGCCCGTCCGGCGCGGCACCGCCAGATCAGGTCCGGATCGAGCCCGATCACCGAATAGCGTCCGCGCGCCGCACCACCTTCGATGCTCTCGAGCAGGAAGCAGTTGGCACGTCCAGCCAGCCGCAGATAGGCGCCGACCGGCGTCAGCAGGTCCGCCGGCAGCGTCCGCGCCATCACAGCCTGTGTCACTGGCCGAGCACGCGCGTCACCACCCCCTCGTTGAGCTTCGGCTTCGTCTCGCGCACCACCCAGGCCGCGTAGCTCGCCTCGATGTCGTTGGCGACCGAGCCGCGCACCTGCGCCTGCAGCTGGTCGAACTGCCGGCTCTCGCTTGCGACCGGCGGGTGAGCGATTCCGGTCACCAAGGCAACGACGTAGCCGTCGCCTGTCTGGACCATCGTTGCCGTCCCTGTCCTGAGGCCGAACACCACGCGCGCGAGCGGCGCCGGCACGCCCGCGGGCGGGCGGGCGCGTGAGAACGGCCCTGCCGAACTCACCGCGAGCCCCGCCTTCGCCGCCGCCGGGCCAAGCGCGTGCGCCGCCTGCGCGTCCGCATAGATCGCGGCCGCCCGCACCTCGGCCGCGTGCCGCACCGCCTCGTCGTGCCATTGCTTGACGACCGAGGGCAGCGCCGCGTCGAAGCCGAGCTTGCGCGGCGGCGTGACGGCCTGGACCTCGACCGCGTAATAGCTTCCGCCGGGACCCGACTGCAGCGTTGCCGGCGTGCCCTTGGCGATCGCGAAGGCGTGCGCGATCAGGGCCGTCCTCAAGGCCGGCGATCCGGGCAGCGGCGCGGGATCGCCGGCCTGCGTCATTCCCTGCGCATCGAGCGTCCCTTCGGCCGCGACTGCCCCGGTGTCGGTCGGGATCTTGTCGAGACCGCCACCCGCGACCGCGTCCTGCAGCTTGTCCACCTTGTCCTGGATCGCGGAGGCCGCGTGCCGCTCGGCGATCTGCTCGCGCAGCGTGGCCCGCTCGCTGTCGTAGTCGCCGGATGCCGCCTTCGAGCCGATCACCCGGAGCACGACCCAGCCGGCACCGTCCTGCACCGGATCGGTGATTGCCCCTTCGTCGGCCGTGAAGACGGCGTGCCCGAGTGCAGGCGACGGCAGTTCGCGCTCGGCGGCGTCGGCGAGCGACACCGCGGTGCCGCCGTCGCTCTCGGCCAGCGCCTTGACCGACGCCCACTGCGCTCCGCCACGCCAGAGTGCGGCGATCCCGTTCGCCTTCGGTTGGGTCGGCACCGTCACCACCTGGACCGATCGCCGCGCGGGCTTGAACAGCCGCTGCTCCTGGGCGGCGTACGCCGTCCTGATCTCGGCCTCCGGCACCGTGACGTCGGGCGCGATGGTTTCGGGCGACAGCACCACCGCGCGGACATGCCGGTATTCGGGCGCCTGGAAGGCGTTGGGATGGTTGACGTAAAAGCGATGCAGGACCGCCGGATCGGGCTCAGGCGGCGGCGGCACGGCGGCGAACGGCACGTTGACCAGGTCGATCGTGCGGGTCTCGGCGATGAAGTCGAACAGCGACTTGACCAGCACCGAAGGTGCGACGGCCGACGCGCGCACCGGCTCGATCAGCCCACGCGCCATCAGCTCGTCCCGCTCCAGGTCGAGCACCCGCTTCTCCGTCAGGCGGCTCGCCTGCAGCACCTGGTCGAACCGTTGCCGGTCGAACTGGCCGTTGTTCTGGAACACCGGCATCGCGAACACCGTCTGGCGCAGCACGTCATCCGGCACCCGCAAACCGAGCTTGGCCGCCTGTGCCACGATCGCCCGCTGCTGCACCAGCTCGCGGATCACCTCGGCGCCGATCTCCTTCTTCATCTCGGGCGGCAGCGCGTTCGGATCTGGCGCCCCGCCTTGCGCGCGCGCCATCTGCTGCGCCTCCTGGTCGAGCGCGCGCTGATAGGCGCTGTCGAAATCGACCGCTGTCACGCTCTGTCCGGCCACGGTCGCGACATCGTCCGCTCCGGCGCCACCGCCGGTCAGCGCCCCCTGGATGCCCCACGCCCCGAACGCCACCGCCAGCAGCACCGCCGCGATGCGCGCCACCCAAGAGTTGGCGAAAATCGTCCTGATCTGTCCAAGCATCAATTCGTCCGGAAATCGTCTGTGCGGGAAGGCGGCGCACCATAGGAGCGGCGTCCATGCTTGACCACCGCCGCGGAGCGTCTCCGCTCGAAGCCGCATGATTGCCTCGCGCACGCCATCGTGGTCTATCGGCGCCCTTCTCTGAGAGGCCCGCCGATGGCGCAACTGATCGCCGGCAATTGGAAGATGAACGGACTGACCCGCGAGGCGGCCTCGCTCGCGGCCGCTATCCGTGAGGCGGCCAACCATGACGGGGGCGCCGACCTTCTCGTCTGCCCGCCCGCGACCCAGCTCGCGGCGGTCGCCGGCATCCTGGCCGGCACGCGCTGCGCCGTCGGCGCGCAGGACTGTCATCAGGCGGCGAACGGCGCCCATACCGGCGACCTGTCGGCGGCGATGCTCGCCGAGATCGGCGCGACCCATGTCATCCTCGGCCATTCCGAGCGGCGCGCGGACCATGGCGAGCTCGACGAGACGGTGCGTGAGAAGATCCTCGCCGCGCGCGAGGCCGGCCTGATTCCGATCGTCTGCGTCGGCGAGACGCTCGATCAGCGTACGACCGGCAGCGAGGTCGAGACCGTCGGCTGGCAGATCCAGGGCAGCCTGCCCGACAAGTTCGCCGACCAGGCCGGCGCCATCGCCTATGAACCGGTCTGGGCGATCGGCACCGGCCGCACCGCGACGGCAGCCGACATCGAGACGATGCACCGCTTCATCCGCGAGGAGCTGGTCCGCCAATTCGGCGACGCGGGAGCCGCCGTGCGCATCCTGTATGGCGGATCGGTCAAGGCCGACAATGCGGCCGCCATCCTCGCGGTCCCGGAGGTCGGCGGCGCGCTGGTGGGCGGAGCCAGCCTGAACGCGGAAGATTTCCTCGCCATCTGGCGTGCCGCCCGATGATCCCGGCCCTTCTCGTGGTCCACCTTCTCGTCACCCTGGCGCTGATCGCGATCGTGCTCATCCAGCGCAGCGAAGGCGGCGGCCTCGGCATCGGCGCCACCCAGGGCATGGGCTCGTTCATGTCGGGCCGCGGGACCGCCAACCTGCTCACCCGCGGCACCTCCGTGCTTGCCGTCACCTTCATGGCGCTGTCGCTGCTGCTGGCGGTGCTGAACCGCGGCACGGCCGGGGTGGGCAACGACATCCTGGCCACGCCGCGCGCCGTCAACCATGTGTCGGCCAGTCACCCGCAACCGGTGAAGGCACCGCCGAGCACGCCCGCCGTCCCGACCAGGTGACTTTGGATCCGGTCGTCATCGTGGGCGCCGGCGCCGCCGGCCTCGCTGCGGCCGCCCATCTGCGCCGGCACGGCCTGGAGACGATCGTCGTCGAGGCCGGCCGCACCGCCGGCGGGCGCGCCCGCACCACCCGGCCGGCGCTGCTGCGGGGCGCGTGGCTCGACGAGGGCGCCGCTTGGCTGCACGCGCCGGAGCGCAATCCGGTCGTGCCGCTCGCCCAGGCCGCCGGCATCCCGCTCAAGGAGGCGTTCCCCGAGCGCTCGCGTCAATTGTTCACGGGCGGCCGCCGCGCGACCAGCGCCGAGGAGCAGGCCTACGAAGAGGCCGGGACACGCTGGCGCGACGTCGTCATGGCCCGCGCCGGGGCGCCCGACCGCACCCTTGCGGATGCCGCCGGCACCATCCGCGACGACCCGTGGATCGCCAACGTCGAGACCTGGGAAGCGGCTATCATCGCGGCCGCCGACGCCGACCGGCTCGGTGTCGAGGACTGGCGCGCCAACGAACTTCCGGGCGGCGACCTCATGCCGCGCGATGGTGGCCTGGGCGCGATGCTCGCGGCCCTGCTCCCGCCCGACGCCGGTCCGATCACGCTCGAGACCGAAGTGACCCATATTGATCGGACGCGCGCCGGCCACGTCCTCGTCCACACCGGGGGCGGCACGCTGCGCGCGAGCCATGTCATCGTCACCGTCTCGACGGGCGTGCTCCGGGCCGAGACGATCAAGCACACCCCGTCGCTTCCCGCCGCCACGATGGACGCGATCGCGCGCCTGCCGATGGGTCTGCTCAGCCGCCTCGTGCTGGCGCTCGATCCCGCCAGCGGCGACCGCCTCGATTTCGCGCCAGGCGAGGAGGGCCTTATCGAGCACCGCCTTCGCCCAGGCGAGCCCGCCATCCTGTTCGGCGCCTTTCCACGCGGGGAACCCCATGTGATCGGCTTCCATGGCGGTCGCACCGCCTGGTCCCTTGCCGCGGATCACGACGCCGCCAACGACTTCGCCCGCACCGTGCTCGCGTCCCTGTATGGCGCGACCCGGGTCGCCAAAGCGCTCGCCCCAGGATGCCATGCCACCGACTGGGGCACGGATCCGCACTTCCTCGGCGCCTACGCCTATGCCGGCGCCGGCGACTTCCCCGCCCGCGCCGCCTTGGCCGAGCCCGTCGACGGTGGCCGCCTCCTGTTCGCGGGCGAGGCCACCCAGTCGACCGGGCTCGCCGGCACCGTCGGCGGCGCCATCCGGTCCGGACGCCACGCCGCCTCCATCGTTCTCCAGTGCGACAAACCGCCAGGCGCCAGGTTCACGCCACGCCGATAACAGGCTACGACAACCGCCCATGACGCGGTTCGTCTTCATCACCGGCGGCGTGGTTTCTTCTCTCGGCAAGGGCATCGCCGCGGCAGCCCTGGCCTCGCTCCTGCAGGCGCGCGGCTACTCCGTGCGGCTGCGCAAGCTCGACCCCTATCTCAACGTCGATCCGGGGACGATGAGCCCCTATCAGCACGGCGAGGTGTTCGTCACCGACGACGGCGCCGAGACGGATCTGGATCTCGGCCACTACGAGCGCTTCACCGGCGTGCACGCCACGAAGGCGGACAACGCGACCACGGGCCGGATCTATTCGGACGTGATCGCGAAGGAACGTCGCGGCGACTATCTCGGTGCGACCGTCCAGGTGATCCCGCATATCACCGACGCCATCAAGGATGCCGTCATCTCCGGCACCGACGGCCATGATTTCGCGCTGATCGAGATCGGCGGCACCGTCGGCGACATCGAGAGCCTGCCGTTCCTCGAAGCGATCCGCCAGCTCCGCAACGACCTCGGCGCGGCGCGCACCATGTTCGTCCACCTCACCCTGGTGCCCTACATTCCGTCCGCCGGCGAACTCAAGACCAAGCCGACCCAGCACTCCGTCAAGGAGCTTCAGAACGTCGGCATCCAGCCGCAGATGCTGCTCTGCCGCTGCGACCGCCCGATCCCGGACGCAGAGCGCCGCAAGATCGCGAATTTCTGCAACGTTCGCGCCGAATCGGTCATCGCCGCACTCGACGTCGATACGATCTATGCGGTCCCGATCGCCTATCACGAAGCGGGCATGGACCGTGAAGTCCTCCGCCATTTCGGCCTGCCGCTGGACCATACGCCCGACCTCTCGAACTGGAGGGCAATCGTTCACACGACGCGCCACCCGGAAGGCGAGGTGCGGATCGCGATCGTCGGCAAATACACCAACCTGCTCGACAGCTACAAAAGCCTGATCGAGGCGCTGAACCATGGCGGCATCGCCAACAAGGTCCGCGTGAATATCGATTGGCTCGACGCGCAGATCTTCGAGCGCGGCGCCGACGACCGTCACCGCGCGATCGCCCGCCTTGAGGATGTGCACGGCATCCTCGTCCCCGGCGGTTTCGGCGAGCGAGGCGCGGAAGGCAAGATCGAAGCCGTCCGCTTCGCCCGCGAGAATCGGATCCCGTTCTTCGGCATCTGCTTCGGGATGCAGATGGCGGTCATCGAGTGCGCCCGGAACCTCGCGGGCGTCCGGGAAGCGAGTTCCACCGAATTCGGGCCCACCGACCACGCCGTCGTGGGCCTGCTCACCGAATGGGCCCGCGGCAACGAGATCGAACGCCGCCGTCAGGGAGGCAATCTCGGCGGCACCATGCGCGTCGGCGCCTATCCGGCGTCACTGGTCGACGGCAGCCGCGTCCGCGCCGAATACGACGATGAAGCCGAGATCGAGGAACGCCACCGCCACCGTTTCGAGGTCAATATCCACTACCGCGAGCAGCTCGAGCAGAGCGGCCTCAGGATCAGCGGCCTGTCTCCCGACGGCGTGCTGCCGGAGATCGTCGAGTATCCCGAGCATCCGTGGTTCATCGGGGTTCAGTTTCATCCGGAACTCAAATCCAAGCCTTTCGCGCCGCATCCGCTTTTCGCCGGGTTCATCGAAGCTGCCGTGCAGCAGAGCAGGCTTGTCTGAAGGCCAGGGCGCTGCCCTGGACCCGCCAAAGGCAGGCGCCTTTGGAAACCATCATTGAAGAAAGCGAACCATGCCTGACGTGACCGTTGGAGACATCACGGTGGGGAACGATCTGCCGCTGGTTCTCGTGTCGGGACCTTGCCAGATCGAAAGCGCGGAACACGCCGACGAATGCGCGGCAGCCCTGGTCGAGATCACGTCAGGACTGAACGTCCCGCTTATTTTCAAGTCGAGCTACGACAAGGCCAATCGCACCAGCGGTGCGGCACGACGCGGCGTCGGCCTCGCCAAGGGTCTGCAGGTGCTGGCGGACATCCGCGAGCGTTACCGGATTCCCGTGCTCACCGACGTTCACGAGCGGGAGCATTGCCGCCCGACTGCGGACGCCGTCGACGTGCTGCAGATCCCCGCCTTTCTTTGCCGCCAGACCGACCTTCTGATCGCCGCCGGCGAGACGGGGGCCGCGATCAACGTCAAGAAGGGCCAGTTCCTCGCGCCATGGGACATGGAGAATGTCGCCAGGAAAATCTCGGACACGGGAAACGAGCGCATCCTGCTCTGCGAGCGCGGCACGAGCTTCGGCTACAACACGCTGGTGAGCGACATGCGCTCGATCCCGATCATGAAGCGCACCGGTTACCCGGTGGTGTTCGACGCCACCCACAGCGTCCAGCAACCCGGCGGCGAAGGCACCCGATCGGGAGGCCAGAGAGAGTTCGCGCCCATCCTCGCGACAGCCGCGGTGGCGGTGGGCGTGGCCGCCGTGTTCATCGAGGCGCATCCGAGACCCGACCAGGCGCCCAGCGATGGCGCCACGATGATCCCGCTTCGCGACATGGCGCGCCTGCTCGGCCGGTTGATCGCGCTCGATCGGCTGGCCGGGCCGGTGTAGCTCGGCTTGTAATGGATAACGGATGATCGTGTCTCGGGAGATGATGTTTCAACGTGCATCGCGCGTCCAACGAGTTCAGGCGAGCAGGAGCGGGCGCGACCGGAACCGGAAGTCGCGACTGAATTTTCAACGACGTCATGAGCTGCCAAAGCCTCGACGGCAGGTTCCGTGTAAGCGTCATGTGTTCTGGCCGAAAGCCAGGATGGTAGGGTCCATACGTCATAGGGGCCGATCGGGGTGCCCTGGCTACGTTGATGGGCGCGGATGTCGGCGGCTTCGCGCGCGTCGCCCTCGTGGAAGGCAAGAGATCGAGGCCGCGCGTTGTCAGAAATAGCGCGATCGCCTCCTCATTGGCGTCATGACGCCGACTATGGGCCGCGCCATACATCACCTCGTGATAGACGATCATCGACACTGCCATTGACGTTCCCGCCGCTCTTGTGGCGTCGAAACGGTCCCGGACCGAAGTCAAGCGGCCGGTGAGCAAGGCGACGACGATATTGGTGTCGAGGTGACTCATTCATCGAAGATGATTTGGTCAGGCGGCATCTGGCGGTCATCGCGCCCCGGGGAGATGGATACCTCGTGATAAATATCAGGCGACGAGAGTGTCGCTCAATTCGTCGAAGAGGGTGAGCAGGCTTCGGCCGAACAGCATGCGGGCATGCCGGTCGCTGCGGGCGGCGAAATCAGGCGCGTTTGATAGGTTGTAGGGGTGATTCGATGGTGACGGCGAGACGGTCGCGGACGGCGCACCAGGCGCGCAGATCGTTGCTGTTATTCCGTTAGGGCCTTTGTCACAGGGATCTGGGCTGTCACGCCGAAGGCCTGCGAACGCACAACGGCCCCAGCGAATGCAGGCAGAGCTTTGCATTAAATTCCACTCGCTTGTTCGGAGCCGACGGAAACCGTTGTGAACCTTTAACTTTTCACGCTCGCGATCGGCTCAACACCGTGGCGCGATACCGGCAGAAAATCTCGTTGTTGCCGAACCTGGGTTTTTTTAGGGTCTTTCAACCTGCCGCCCCATCGGTTGCAATCGCCCACACTCGGCTCGTTCTTCCACTGAGATGCGCCGAGGCGCCTAACGGTGGCCTTCGAGAATACTGTCAGCCTACTCATCCACAGCACTCTTGGTCCGGCCAACCACCGCGCGAGAGCCGCCGACCACATGCCGAGTTGCGTTGCCGCTGCCGTAAGGTCGAGGCCGGATCAACGACTCGAGTATATCGAGTGCAGGAATAGCTCTACACCCCGCGCTACCCGATCGGGGATCGAGGACACGACCTCGTCGTGATCAATCCCGAGCATGAGCTTGTAGGTTGTCATGCCCTGCCAAAGGCCGATCAGCATTTCGGCTGCGCGTCCGGCATCATCTATGTGGAGATCACTTGCAAGCGGGCTCCTGAGGACAGAGCTCAGGTTGGCCAAGGTTCGGCCCGGTCCCGCTTCGTAGAAACTGCGTGCGAGTTCAGGGTCACGGCGCGGCTCGCCCGATAGCGAGCCGTAAAAATTCACGGCATCGGCACTGGTCAGGAACGTCATGATCCCGATGCCGAAGTCGGTGAGCACGCTGCGAAGCGTTTGGCCCGGCTCCCCCCTGCTGCCCTCCCAGCCGTTGCGCTGCCTCTATCTTGGCCATTTCGCGACGCACGTCCTCCTGGAACAGGGCGCGCCTGTCCGGAAAGTAGGCGTAGAGCGTCGCCTTCGCGATCTTCGCCTCGGCCGCAATCGTATCGACTGATACCGGCTCGACGCCATGCGCCAGGAAGAGCCGCCAGCTTGCGTCGAGCATCGCCTCGACCCTGGCGGGGTCACGCGGGCGACCCACCCGTGACGGCGTTTCAGGCGATGTGTTCGAATTGACCATGCAGCGGCGTATTTATGATACGGACTCGTCTGTTCAAAAACAGCACGGATTCACCATGCTCGATGCCGTTGCTCAGGCCAATGAAAAACCGCGCTATGGCTGGGATGCTCCTGGGATCATGCTCGGCATGCTTGGTATCGGCGCCTCGGTTGTCGGCCTCGGGGCCGGTCTTGCCTCCCTGAACCTGTTTCGGTTCGCCAGGCCGATCGGATGGGTCCTGGTCATCGGCGGCGCCCTTCCGCTGCTACTGGGGCTAGCCATGTTGCAATACGGCTTAGGAGGGAAGTTCCGCACCAGGAACGCGATTCTCGACCTGGTCGACTGGCGCGGGGACGAGCAGGTGCTCGATGTCGGGACCGGGGGAGGCATGCTCTTGGCCGGCGCCGCCAAGCGTCTGACGCGCGGCGGGCGGGCAGTCGGCATAGACATCTGGTCAGCCAAGGACCTGAGCGACAACACTGCCGCCGCCGCCCGCCGCAACATCGCGATCGAGGGCGTAGGGGACCGCGCCGGGGTCCGCACCGAAGACACGACGAAACTCTCTTCCTCCGACGGCAGGTTCGATGTCGTGGTCTCGCTGCTCTGCTTGCACAACATCGAGCGAAAGCCTGACCAGGCCAAAGCGTGCCGAGAGATCGCCCGCGTGCTGAAGCCCGGCGGGCGTGTCGTCATTGGCGACTATGTCCCAACTCACGACTACGCCAAGGTGCTGGCCGAAGCTGGATTAACCGTCAGTCGTTCGAGCTCTGCCTTTGGCGTTGCCGGCGCGCTGATGTGGTTCCTTGTCGCGGACAAGCCGGAGGCGCGCTGATGCGGGCGTTCGGCTTCCCAACGCTCGCCGCTCCTTCTCGCCAATACCGCCAGTCAGCCAACTTCCCCGATGTATCGCTCAGTCACCTGAAGACGCGTAAAAACGACATCGACAGAACTATCGAAGGCTTCGACCGGCTGCGTCCGCCACGACCAAGAAACAACTGCCGCTGAGCGTTGTGGAAGCGAGGTTTTTCGCGAAAGGTGGAGTGAGGCGCTTCCGAAAACCACTTTCTCTCCACTGTATCGTTGCCGAAACTATGCCGAAGCACGCCAAACCCTCACTCCCACTCGATGGTCCCGGGCGGTTTGCTGGTGATGTCGTAGGTGACGCGGTTGATCCCCCGCACCTCGTTGACGACGCGGGCGGCGACGCGGGCGAGGAAGCTCATGTCGAACGGGTAGATCTCGGCGGTCATGCCATCGGTGCTGGTGACCGCACGCAAGGCGCACGCCTGGTCGTAAGTGCGGCCGTCGCCCATCACGCCGACCGTCCGGACCGGAAGGAGAACGGCGAAGGCCTGCCAGATCGCATCGTACAGCCCTTGGGCGCGGATCTCCTCAAGGAAGATGCGGTCGGCGTTCTGGAGAATTTTCACCTTGTCGCGGTCGACCGGACCCGGGATGCGGATGGCGAGGCCCGGGCCGGGAAACGGATGGCGACCGACGATGGTCTCGGGGATGTCGAGTTCGCGGCCGAGCGCGCGGACCTCGTCCTTGAACAGTTCGCGCAACGGTTCGACGAGTTGCATGCGCATTCTCGCGGGCAGGCCGCCGACATTGTGGTGCGACTTGATGGTCACCGAGGGACCGCCGGTGAAGCTGACGGACTCGATGACGTCGGGATAAAGCGTGCCCTGGGCGAGGAAGTCGGCGCCGCCGATGCGTGAGGCTTCCTCCTCAAAGACGTCGATGAAGAGGCCGCCGATGGTCTTTCGTTTCTGCTCCGGGTCGGTGACGCCTCCGAGTGCCGTGAGGAACAGGTCGCTCGCGTCACGGTGGATGAGCTGAATATTGAAACGGTCGCGGAAGGTGCGGACGACCTCGCGGGCCTCGTTCGCGCGAAGCAGGCCGTGGTCGACGAAGATGCAGGTGAGCTGCTCGCCGATCGCCTCGTGGATCAGCACGGCGGCGACCGAGCTGTCGACGCCGCCGGAGAGGCCGCAGATGACGCGGCCGTTGCCGACCTGGGCCCGGATGCGCGCGATCTGGGCCTCGCGGAAGCCGGCCATCGTCCAGATGCCGGCGCAGCCGGCGACGTGGTGGGTGAAGTTGCGCAGGAGGGCGGCGCCGTGCGGGGTGTGGACCACCTCCGGATGGAACATCGTGCCGTAGAGGCGGCGCCCTTCGTCGGCAATCACCGCGTAGGGGGCGCCCTCGCTGGTGGCGACCGCGCGGAAGCCTGGCGGCAGGCGGATGACTCGGTCGCCGTGGCTCATCCAGACCTGCTCGCGGCCGCCTCGCGCCCAGGCGCCGCGGAAGAGCGCGCAGTCGTCGGTGATGTCGATGGTCGCGCGACCGAACTCGCGGTGCTCGCCGATGGCGACCTCGCCGCCGAGCTGGGCGCACATGACCTGCTGGCCGTAGCAGATGCCGAGCACGGGGACGCCGAGCGCGAAGACGATGTCGGGCGCGCGCGGCGAGGCCTCGTCGGGGACACTGGCGGGGCCGCCGGACAAGATGATGGCGCGGGGATCGAACCCGCGGATGCGCTCCGGATCGGTGGCGAAGGGCCAGATCTCGCAGTAGACGCCACTTTCGCGGACGCGGCGTGCGATGAGCTGCGTGACCTGGCTGCCGAAATCGAGGATCAGGATGCGGTCGTCGTGGGTGTGGTCAAGGGCTTGGGGCAATGGCATCTCCGCGGCTTCTTGCGCGCCGCAATCGGACGAGCAGGATGAGGCTGTGTAGCACCGGCGCGGAAATGGAGGCGATGTGGCGTGACGAACCGATGGGGTCGGAGGCACTGGCTGGCCGTCTGCGCGCTTGTCACCGGGTGCGCGTCCGAAAGCCCGGCCTCGCACGCCGATGGGGAGTGGGTGGGCACACTGCACACGGTGGCGGGCGCCTGCCCGGATCAGGCGCCGTCGGACCTCGTGGTGTCGGACCGGGAGATCACGTTCGTGCCGGGCGACGGGGTGCTGGCGTTGAAGGGACGGCGAGGAGCGGATCCGGACATGCTGCATGCGCAGTTGCTTGGCTCGGACATGAACCACAAGCCGTTGCCGATGGTGCTCGAGGCGCGACTCGAGGGCGATGCGGTGACGGGAACATACGGGACGCCGACCTGCCGGGCGGATGTGTCGCTGCATCGGCCGACGCATACCGGGCTGCAGCGTCTGCTGGGGCATTGACGAGGGCGCGGATCAGGCGATCCGGTTGATGGAGCCGAGGACGTCGTAGCGCTCGGCGGCGCGGAAGCGTTCGGTCAGGTGCCGCCCTTCCTCGATCGCCTGCGCCATGTCGTAGGTCTGCGCCTGTGGACGGGTGTGGACGACGCTGGTCTCGTCGATGATCGCGATGCGGTTCTCCGGCTCGCCGATCATCTTGGGCCAAAGATGGTCGAGGCCGAAGCCCGACTGGCTGAGGGCGAAGGTGGGCGCGCAGAGACGCAGCGCGGCGCGCGAGAAGATCGGCGTCATCACCTCGACGAAGTTGGTGAATCGCAGCGCGGTGTCCGGATTGGTGCGGGTGACGGCGTGGATGACGTGACCGGCCGGATCGAGCGACGGCTGGGCGAGCATGAGGTCGAAGTCGCGCATGCGCTCGAAGGCGATGTTCACGCCGCGCCAGTTCCAGGCCAGGTCGTCGTCGGGAAAGGCGATGTAGTCGTAGTGCCACAGCGGGCTGTCAGGGGTCAGCAGCTCGTGGATGGCGGGCCATTTCTGCCGGTCCGACTGGACGATGTGGTAGGCAGAGTCGGGATCGGGCGTGAAGTCGGTCTCCGCGCCGTACCAGCTTATGCCAAGGTCCCAATTGCGGTCGGCGGGATCGATGTCACGGGACCATTGGCCATGGGCCGAGCTCGTGCCGGCGCGGACGAGGACGAGATTGCGCTTCGGGCGGAGGCCATGGCGGATTTCGAGGGTGCGGCCGGAGGTGGGCATCCCGCCGACCGGTTCGACCTCGCGCAGATAATGTCGCGCGCGATGAGCGAGGAACCAGCCTTCGAGATAGAGGCGGCCCTCGCGCCGCTCGGCGAGGTCGAAGATCGAGGTGGCGCAGCCGGCGCGGTCGAGAAAGGCGAGACCGCCATCACGGATTTCCCAGCGATGCTCGTTGGGCTGGTGGTAGCCGCCGATGCGGCCACCGTCGAGGAGCATCATGCGAAGCGCGTACGTGCTTTCGTCGACCCGGCCGTATTGCCACTGGTGGCCGGTCAGCGGGAGGCGGCGGAGATCGAGTTTGGGTTTGGACATGCTCACCTGCCCCGCTTCGTCGCGTCCCCTTGTGAGGCCCGGAAACGGGCGGCGCAAGCGAGGCCGCGCGCATTGTCAGGGGGGTGACGCGACCGTATTCTGACATCGTCGGGGACGGCCGGGGCGGTCTCGAAGGTTGGAAGATCGACGCGTTGGCGACTTACGCCGTTCTGTTCAAAAGCCATTTCTGGGACGCTTTCGTCCAGCGCCAGCTCGATCGGCTGCAAGCGAGGGTTGGGACAGGGGACATTTTCGTCTTCATCGACGAAACGCGCGGCCCGGCGGGCGAGATCAGGCACGACCCGGATTTCGTGATAAGGGCGACGGAGGACGACATCGGGCGGCTCGGTCTGGCGCGGACCTCGGAATTCAGCCAGTTCTGGTACAGCGCGGACTATGCGCTTCATCTGCTGACGCGGTCACATCCGGATTACGACTATTACGTGATGGTCGAGTTTGACCTGGTGGTGAACACGGATCTCGACCCGTTGATCGATCTACTGTCGCGGCAGGACGTCGACTTCGTCAGTCAGCCGATCGCCGATCCGGCACTCGAGGAGTTTCACTGGTTGCCGAGTGCGACCGGAGTCTACGAGATGGCGGAGATGCGCCACTGGCTGACCTGCATCGCGGTGTTTTCGCGGCGCGCGGCCATCGCTCTGTTCGACCGGCGGCGGGTCTTGAGCGAGCGGTTCGGCGAGGGTGCGATCACCTCGTGGCCGATGTGCGAAATCGCGATCCCGACCGAGATGCATATCGGCGGCTTCAAGATGAGGCCGCTCGACGAGCTGGGCTCGCTGGCGTTCTACCGATGGGCGCCCCCCTATGACGAGGCGATCCTGGCCGAATACGCGGCCGGCACTTTCGTCCATCCGATTCTCGATACGAACCGGTTCGTGGCGAAGATCATGCAATGGCATTCGGTGCACGAGGAGTTCTTCGACAAGGAGAGCGTGTTGTGGGGACGCCTGAAGAGCCCGGGGTCGCGGCGCGTGGTGCTGCCGTTCCTGTTCGACGAGGAGAGGCAGAAGGGGCGGACGCGCTATCGCGCGCGCATCATCGAGTTGATGCACGAGCTCGGCGACGATGCCTATCTGACGCATCATGGTCGTGACGGCCGCAATCTGGCTCTCGGCAAGCGGACGCTGCAGAGTTCCTGGATCAATGGGCGTCCGCCGGAACTCACAGACGAGGCGGTGGCGGGCGTGGTGACGGGAACCGCATCGTTTCACACGGAGGCGGATGTCAGGCCGTGGTGGATGGTCGATCTCGAAGAAGCGGTTCCGATCGAGGAGGTGCGCGTGTTCAACCGCATGGATGTGCGTGCGCGTGCCGATGGGCTGATCGTTCTGATCTCGGATGATCTGCGCGATTGGCGCGAGGTGGGACGGCACGAGGGGGCGTCATTCGGCGGGGCGGACGGGCATCCGCTGGTGGTCGGCGTGGGCGCGTCGGCCCGGTTCGTCAGGCTCGAGTTGCCGGGAAAGGAGTATCTGCACCTGGACCAGGTCCAGGTGATCCGGCCGTTGCGGCACTGATCGGCCGGGCTTGCCGGGGCGCGTGGGTTGGTCTAGATGCCGACGCCTGGCGGCGCCCGTAGCTCAATTGGATAGAGCACCAGACTACGAATCTGGGGGTTGGAAGTTCGAGTCTTTCCGGGCGCGCCATTGACCGCGATCACCGCCTCTATTGCGGACGGACGTGGTCTCAGGCGGGGTCGGGTAGCGTCGCGTCGAGGTCCTGGGCGCGACGGAGACGCTCCAGATAGTCGGCCATTGCGGCGGCGCGCTCGGCGGCGTGGGCGGAGACGGGCCAGAAATGGACGAAGCCAGCGGGGTCGCTCGCGTCGAGCGTCTCGTAGGACTGGCAGAGCCTGGTGGTCGATGTGATCAGGTGGGCGTCAAATGCGTCGAGCTTGCGCAGCACGTAGTTGCCCATCGCCTGGTCGAGCCAGGGCAGCGACTCGCGGCCGTGCTTGTGCAAATAGCGGCTGACGGAGAGCCGGATTGCCTCGACGATCTGCACACTGTCGTGACCGCCCGGCATAGACCAGATCCCGGCGTTGAAGCCGATGCTGTCGCGGAACGGGATCGGGTCGACCTTGAACAGGTCGCCGCCAGCCGCGTCCGAACCGGGCAACTCGTTCCAGCGCTCCGACTGGGCGCTCATCCTGCCGGACAGGAGGGCGGTCTCGAGCGTGGGCTGCAGCGGCCGGTCGAAGACGACGTCGGTGTCGACATACAGGATCGGCGCGTGGTCGGTGATGCCCTCGTGCTCACCGATCATCAGCCGCGCGAGGACAGCGTCGATCTTGCCGCTGCTGGCGACATTGAGGACCGAGAGACGCGGGAGCAGCGAGGGCGGCAGGAGGCTTTCGATCAGGGAGCGGTCGCGGTCGGTGACGACGAGCACGTCGCCGCCGTAGTGGCCGAACTCGACGAGACTGCTGGTCGCGAGCTTGAGCTGTTCGGCATAGGCGCCAGCACCCATCAGCACGAAATAGACCAGCGGGCGGAAGGCGATGAACTCGTCGACGATCCAGCCTTCCCGGAACAGGAGGTTGCGTTGCCGGCCGGCTCGGCGTGACGAGAGCGGGAAATTGTCGCCGATCGGGTAGACGTGCTCGCCGATCAGCACCGAGGTCCGGTTCTCGAGCTTGATCGCGTTGTGGTCGATCAGGGTGCGGGTGCCGACGCGCACCCAGTCCGAGCGGCACAGCTCTAGCACGTCGACGAGCGCGCGGCGCTCGATGAAGGCGAGCCGTTCCCAGGCGGCGGCCTCGGTGCCATCGAGCAGGATGGTGCCGTCGGGTGGGGTTCGCACCAGCCCCAGCGAGGAGCGGAGCGTGGCGAGGCCGCCATACATCGAGACCGCGAGGCGCCCCGGCGCGGTTGCTCGCGAGGCGCCGGTCAGGCCGATATCGACGGGCCGCCAGTTGTCGCGATCGAACACGCCGAATTCCACGTCAGGCCGCTCGAGGCCGGTGCAGAGGACGAGATCGGCGGGATCGACGAGCGCGGGCAGCCGATGGGTGACGCGCTGGGCGGTCCGGTCGAAGCAGAGCACGGTGTCATGGACGGTCGTTACGCCATACATTCGGCCGGCTGTCCTTGTCGTTCGTCGATGATGTTACCGGGAGCGGATCATTCGGATCGGGGATCTGGAAGCGGATCAAGGTCGCAGCTTGCGGTTTTCGCGCCAGCCGACCCACAGATAGTGGCGGAGCGGGTCGACGTTGCCGCGGGCGAGGTCGGGGTTGGCCTGGAGATAGAGATCCTCGTCGAAGTCTCGCAGACGCTCCTCGACGCCGATGGGAGCGGCGTTGACGGAGGCACGCAGCTCGGCCACGAAATCGCGACGCTGCTCGTCCGTCCGCCAGGGGGCACGATACACCGGCTCTTCGGCGAGCCGATTGAGCAGGTCGGCGTTCCGGTCGGCCTCTTCCGGCGAGCCTGTCGAGACCGTCTTCTCGAGCCGGATGCCGGTGTCGAGCACGTAGAAAAGGGTGCGCTGCTCGCCCCGCCAGTCGCGGTTGAAGCCGCCATAGCCGGCGCGTACGAAACGGCGGGAATAGTCGGTGTGTTCGTGCCCGTAGCGGCCGAAACGGACATCCATGTAGCCGACGCTGCCGACCGCCTCGCGTCCGACCGCCATGCACATGCCGCCGACGAGCGTCGAGATGCCAGGGTCGCCCGCGGTGCAGGAGCCGGACAGGACGTGCGGGCGGAAATCCGGATGGGTGTAGTTGACATGGCCGAGCGCCATGGCCGCGTGGGTCCATTCGGCGTCCCAGCCATAGATCGTGGGCACGACGTCGTCATCCATCAGGATGAAGGCGTCGGCGCGGCTGTAGTGGGTGAGGTAGAAAATGCCGCGGTTCTTGTTCCAGGCGACGCCCTTGTTGCGGCCGGTGACGAGCGGATAGCCCAGTTCCCTGACCGCCTCGATGGTGCCGTCGGTGGACCCGTCGTCGCAGACGACGAGGTCGAATTCAAGCAGGCTGTAGGCCTCGATCTGCGCGATCTGGGCGAGCAGGAGGTCGCGGCGGTTGAACGTCGTGATCGCGATGCCGGGCCGGACTGTCATTCGGGTATAGGGTCCCCTGGTTGCGTACGCCGCCCGGTTGACGGACGCCGGGCGGGCACCCGACAACGGTGTGGAAACTACCCGCCGTTAGGCGCCAGGACCCCAGGAGAGGTTCAGCTTATACGATCAGCGCGGTTGAAGGGAAACCCGGCCACGGGATCCCGGGCAGGTTTGGTTTTGCGATGCGTCGAAGACAGCATCATCGTTCGCCCATGCCCGGGCGCGTGTCCGTCCGGGTGCCGCGGCCAGCAAGCGGGCCGAGACATGGCCCCGCGTCTCCGCTCCGCGTCTGAAAGGATCAGAATGCCCCTCCTCGCATGGCGCCATGTCGCGGCGATGCTTGCAGCCCCAGTTCTGCTCGGAACAACGATCGCGCGCGCGGCGCCCGCATTCACGCTCGGCGGCGACGGCGCGTTCAGGAACATCACCGCGACCGGCGGCGCGCTGCCGGGCGTCGACGTCTCCGGTGCCCTGGTGCAAGCGAACGGGTCGAGCACGACGATGGCGGCGCTGGCACTGGAGGCCGCGAACGCGGTGCCGCTCGCGATGGCGGGGCAGCCGAACGGTTGGCTGAAGCTGGACGGGAACGGGCTGGTGCCGGCGGCTTCCATTCCCGCCAGCGCACTGAGCGGGATCGATCCGGTCGCACGATCGACGGCCGCCACGGCGGCCGCGGCGGCGGCGGCGGCGGTTCCCGCGAGCACCGCCAACAGGGCCGGAGGCTTCGCGCAGCTCGACAGCAACGCGCTGGTGCCGCTCTCGCTGCTGCCTTCGAGCGTGACGTCGCCCGCGGACACGGCGGCGCGGGCGCAGGCGAGTGCGGCGCAGTCGGCGGCGAGCGCGGCGCAGGCGCTGGCGGCGAACGCGATGCCGTCGAGCCTGGCCGACAAGGCGGGCGGGTTCGCGCAGCTCGACAGCAACGCGCTGGTGCCGCTCTCGCTGTTGCCGTCGAGCGTGACATCGCCGACGGACGCGGTCGCGCGGGCACAGGCGGGTGCGGCGCAGTCGGTGGCGAGTGCGGCGCAGGCGTTGGCAGCCGCGGCCATACCCGCGAGCGTTGGCGGCAAGGCGGGCGGCTTCGCGCAACTCGACGGCAACGGACTGATCCCGGCTGCGGTGATGCCGAAGAGCGGCATTGCTGCCGGAGCATGCGTCAAGGCTACATTCGACCCGACCGGCCGGGCGACGTCGTGCGCGGCACTGACAGGCAAGGACATCCCGGCCGACGGCTCGAGCATCGGTGTCGATGCCAACGGCAACCTGACGGCGTTGGGTGGCGCCGGGGTCGATCCGACAGCCCGCACGGCCGCAGCCAATGCGGTATCGGTCGCGAATGCCGCGATCCCAACCAGCCAGATTGGGGTGACGGTGCCTGGCCTGGATGCCGCTAGATCGCTGTCGCAATCTCTCTCGGCCGCGGCGGCGGACGCCACACAGCGCACGTTCGCGCAGCATTGGAACGACACGATCAATGCAGCGGACTACGGTGTCGATTGCGACGCGGGAATCGCCGTCACTTTCACCGGGAATACCTCCTCGTCGACGATCACCTCCAGAAGCTACGTGTTCGGACCCGATGATGTCGGCCGGCCTCTGAAGGGCGGCTATTACTGGGGGCCGTGGCGCGCGACGATCACCGGCTACGGCCCCGTTGTGAACGGGGTCAGTTCGGCCACGGTCTCGACACCACCCAACGTGAATGCAGCCAATGATGCCGGCTACATGACCTATGTCACCGACAACTCAGCGGCCATGCAGCGAGTCTACCAGCATTATCTGAACGCGCCGAAGGGTGCGATGGTCTCCTGGCCCATCGGCAAATGCGACTTTTCGCAGCCGCAAAGCTGGGTCGTCAGCAAGCCGCTCCGCTTCAGCGGGATGGGCATCGGCGCCACGCAGTTCGTCATGACCGCGCCGAACGCCGATGCATTCCACTTCCTTGTGGGCGGCCCTGGCAACAAGGTCGACATCACTCTCGATGACTTCACGATATCGAAATCCGATCCCAACAATGCGTTCTCGCAAGGGACCCGATTTGCGAACAAAGCCCTCGATGTGGAAGCCTATGGCGACGTCGGCCAGAACGCCGGAATCCTCGTGGCGTCGCACATCCAGATTCAAGGACAGGATCACGATGATACCTCCCACGGCTGGAATGTCGGACTTGAAGTCAACAGCTTTGCCCGGCCGGTGATCGAATACGTCAACGTGAAAAATGGAGGTGTCGCTGACGGTTGGAACGGCGCCTACGCCAACGCACCCAACCCCCTGGTCAACGGCGCTGCGGCGATACCGGCCGCAATATTGCCGGGCAATGGCGACGATTTCTGGATCCATGGGACGGCGAGCAACAACGGGAGCGTCGCTGCCGCCGAGGCCGCCGGCGCGACGACGGTTCCCATGAATGCAGCCGGACTGAGCGTAAACGCTGGTGACACGATAGAAGATGCCAGCGCCAACGTGATTCTCGGGATAGCATACTCTGTCATAAACAATTCGATCGTCTTCAATGCCACGACTGCCGCCGCCGCTGCTTCAAGCGGAGCGACCACTGTCTCTATTGCGCCGAACGGCAGCAACCTCAATCTGACCTCCGGACTGATCGTCGACGTGACGACAGGGAACGCGCTGGGAACCGGGACGGTGTCGGGGAGCACAGTCACCTTTCCACCGGGCGGTATCGCAAGCCCAGTAGCAGCGAGCGACGTCCTCTCGAGCGGCATCGCCGGACCGGTGTCTTCCGGCGACCAACTCGCCAACAGCAGCTCTTACGCGATCGATACGGCCTTCGAGCACAATGGCTCCGACGGTGGCAATGTCGGCCTAGATATCGAGGACTTTCAGGGCGGTTACGTAACCGATTACGACGCGGTGTATGGGGGCTACGAGATCCGCTCGGAGCATAACGACGCCGACAGTCTACCCGAACTGATGGAGATCGAGGACAGTCTGTTCAACGGCTTCGTGATGGACATCGATCTCAACGGTGTCGGATGGCTCGGTCTGTCAAACAATGACATGTTGCACTCCTTCACCTCCCCGTTCTTCCAGGCCGTCTGGAACCATGGCGGCGGCCTATGGACGATTTCGGGTAATCAGTTCAGTGCGCCGAACCAAGCCAGTGCATCGGGGGTCGCATTCACCGCAGACGGGCCGGACCCGTTCGGCGGCTTTCCGGAAACCGTTTCCGGAAACGTCGGTTTCAGCTTCAGCGGAACGTGTCTCTACACCGACAGCCACTACAGCGCTGTGATCGCGACCGGAAATTCTTTCGAGGGTTGCGGGACCTACGTGACCGACGCCAACGGCAACAATGATTATGCCAACAACATCTTCCAATACCCGACGATGCTATGGACGCCGGCGACCGGTACGGAGTTTCCGAACAAGGTCCTTGTCGGCACCTACGCCAACGCCGGCAGCCTGACGATCCAGGACTTCCCAACCAATTTCGTGCTCGCCAATCAGTTCGTGCTGGACTCCAGCGTGGGCACGATGACGGAAGCGATGAACAGCACGCACGCGGACGCCTGGGGTGGGTTCTTCGGCTACGGCGGCCCGGGAACGCTGGTCCTGGCAACGGGAACCAGCAGCAAGTTCCCGCCGCTGACGAAGGGCAACGCGGAGATCTTCGGGCGGTTGTTCTGCGCCAACGCTTCTGCCTATATGGCCAGCTGGAGTGTGCTCGGTCATTACGGCCTGCAAGGAACGCCGGCGATCGGTGGGCCGTCAGGCGCGGGCGTTTTCACACCCGACAGTGATGGGGATACCACATATGCGATCGGCGGCACGTCTCCTCGATTCTCACTGACGCCGCAGCTTCTTCAAGGCGCATCGCCCGGGGTGGCGGTGGTAATCGGCAATGGAACGCCAAATGCTAGTTGCACCGCGGATTTGAAGGAGATGATTGCACAGTGATCGCCGGGATCGGGCTGCATCCGGGGCAGCACGGAGGGAGGCCCAGGGGCCATCGACGCCAAGAGGAGGTCCGGGCTTGAGCATTGGAGGAGATCGTGACCAATTACGGGTGATCTGAACGGATCCGACCACCAATGACCTATGCTGTTCTGCTGAAGTGCCATTTCTGGGATGACTTTGCGAAACGGCAGCTCGATCGTCTGATCGACCATGCTCCGGGCGGTGACGTTTTCGTGGTTGTCAACGAGTCGGCCGGCCCGGTGTCGGGGATCGACCACGAGGAGAGCAAGATCATCCGGGTGACGGAAGCGTCGGCGAAGGCCGTCGGCCTTGGGCACCAGTCGAACCACAACATGTATTGGTACAGTGGCGACTATCATCTTCATCTGATGACCCGCCGCTACCCGGATTATGATTATTACCTTGTTCTCGAACACGACGCCCTGATCATGTCGAATATGGACGAGTTGGTCACGAGAATGGCCGAAACCCAGATCGACTACGCGTCGCAGCCGATCCGCGAGCCGCTTCTCAATTGGGGTTGGCTTCCTTCATGCGAAGGCGTTTACGCTTTCGAGGACATCAGACACTGGCTCATCTCGATCATGCTGTTGTCCCGTCGCGCGGCGCATACGCTGTTCGAGAGAAGGGTGCGCATGGGCCAGCGTCTACGGGATGGGGAGATCAGAAACTGGCCGTTCAGCGAGGCGGCGGTTCCCACCGAGATGCATCTCGCCGGCTACAAGATGGCCACGCTCGATGAGCTTGGCTCGACTCGATATTTTGCATGGGCACCTCCATTTGTGGAAGATGCCCTGCCGGCCATGGAAGGAGCGGTCTTCGTCCATCCCGTTCTAGACGCGCGCAGGTTCGTAATCGGCCTTGACCAGTGGATGTCTCCCGCGGAGGCTTTCTTTTTCGCGGACCATCCAATGAGGCAGCGCATTATTGGCGACGCACTTGCCCTTTATTTGCCACGGCTCCATGGCCGCCTATGGTCCGCGCGCAATTTCGAGCTGGCTAGGCGCTGCACGGACCTCATGCGCAGTGTGGGCGATGCGGATTATCATCGCCGGCATGGCTTGGTCGAGGCGAATGTCGGCCTGAACAAGCCCGCCGTTCAGAGCTCCTTGTCGGAATTCTCTGTCTGTCCAGACGAGGCGCGCGGCGCGCTAACGGGACCGGTCAGCGGGCAGTTCAAATTCCACACCACGCGCGAATATCGTCCTTGGTGGATGGTCGACCTCCTCGTCGTGGAATTCATCGACGAGATCCGCGTCTTCAATCGCATTTTTCAAAGCGAGCGAGCGCACGGCCTTGAGCTTCATGTCTCGCGCGACGGCCGCTCATGGAACTTGGCGGCCACGCACATGCCCCAAACCGTATTTGGGCAAGGGCCAGACACACCCTGGATCGTCCAGTTGCAGCGGGCGATCAGGTTCGTGCGCCTCGAGCTTCCGAGAGACGGAGTGCTCCATCTTGACCAGGTCCATGTGATCCGAGGCAGCAAGCTCGTCAGCGGAACCGGGTTCGAGAAGCAGTCTCTCCCGAGCAATCCGTTAAGCCACCTGATCAAAGGCAGCTTGTCACGGACAAGTTCCGATCACTGATTGGCGGGCTTGAGGATCGGTCGACGATCGCGCACGTCCGCTATTCTCATAAATAAGAACAGGCGACGATCTTTCCCTGGAAGTTCCGTTTCAAAGATTGCGCCCGGTTCTCTAACAAGGTTTGCGGAGCGTTAGGAAGTGATTTATATCCGCCCGTGAACTGCCGCGGAAGCTTAGCCATGACGTTCCAGACGCTGTTAGTGGCCGTCTCATCCGTCTGCCTCGTCACATCCGTCTCTAAAGCGTCGAGTCCGACATCGGTGAACGTCGATCCCGCGATGGCGGCCAGCATTGCCGCCGCGGTTCCGGGGTCTGTGGCACAAACATTAAGCGCCTCGTACAGCTCTATCCTGTATGGAGCGGATTACGGGATGCAGTGTGACGGCATCGACGATGCGACCGCCGGCTTGAACGCTGTTCTCGCCGCAGCACAGACGAGCTCAAGTCTCGCGAACGCCCAGGCGAGTGGCGTCCAAGTCGTGCTGCCCGGCGGTGTTTGCCTGATCTCCGGCGCCATCACAGTCGCTGTCACCAAATCCATGGAGGTGACAGGGATCGGTGTGGGAGCGACGCACCTCGAATGGACCGCCCCGACCAACGGGCTGATGTTCACGGTTTCCAATAATGCAAGCCTGACGATCAACGGAATGACCATCAGCAAACGTCCCGGCGTCAATCCGTCCGGGTCGACATTTCTCGGGCAAGCTCTCTCAATCGCCGCCGGCGGCCCCGAAGTCACCACTTACAATACGTATCTGCCGCGGCATCAGAATGTTGGCGCGATCACGGTTTCCAACATCTCGATCTATCCTGGCAATCCAAACGGACAGACTGATTCCTGGGCCGTCGGCGTCGACTTAACGGATCTGGCCGGGCCGACGATCTCCAACGTCTCGGTCAATATGCCAGGTTGGGGAACGCTGCCGAACCCGAATGGGTTGGCGACGCCAATCTCGGGTCTGCCTTCGCCAGCATCTCCCGGACCGCCGAACAGCGGTTCACCTACCCGCACGTCCGGCACCGCCGGGAGCGGCAGCACGGCGAGCAATCTCGGCATCGGTGTCGCCGACGGCGTACTGTTGCAAGGCACGGACCCGACATCGAGCGATCCGAACGCGGGCGACTACAGCGTCGACGCTGTCATTTCCGATCTGAGCACGTCCGGAGGCCTGGCCGGACTCGATCTCTACCGTTTCCAGGGCGCCTACATCTCCAGTTTCAAGTCGGTCGCCGACGTGATCGGGATCCGCGCGGACACGCCCAACAATGTGTCTGAACTGATCTCGGTCAGCGGGTCACAATTCAATGACACAGTCGACGGCATCTATCTCAATGGTGTCGCCGGCAGCAGCCTTACCGGTGACTACTTCCTTCACGCGGACGGAAGCGTGCAGGGCCTGCCGGCTTGGGCCGCCATCTGGGTCCGGGACGGGACCAACAATTCGCTGAGCGGCAACAACATCAACGGAGATGGCAGCAGCTCGATCGCTCCGGAGTACGGAGTTTATCTGACCGACGACGCGCAGGATGGAACCGGTGGTTTCCCGGATACTGTATCGGGAAACGAGATCGCGCAGGTGAACGGCATCTGCATCGGCAACGACAAGTATGTCACCGCGATCAGCGTCACGGGAAATTCCTTGCGAGGTTGTGCCACATACACGTCCGACGGTGCGGCCAACATTCCGTATTATACCGATGACAATAGCTACGTAAACAACATCTCCAACACGCCGGACATCTCGGAAACCAGCAGCGGATTGAGCATCCCGCAGGCTGTCACCGTTGGATCATTCGCGACCGTGGGTTCGTTGAAGATTCTGTCTGACAATGTCCAGACGTTCCTGCTCGACAGCTCGGGCAATCTGTCTGTTGCCGGCAATTTCACGATGGGCGGCAATCTGACGATGGGCGGCTCGCTGGTGGCATATGGTATCGTGCAGACCAATTCGATCTTCGCTGGGAACCTGTTCGTGCTGGGGAACAACCATCACTCCATCTACGAGGAAGCGGCCGGAGGCTTCATCACGGGGACCGGTGTGCTCCCGCTCACCGATGCGGCGGGAGGTTTTCCGGGTCTTTCGTACGGAATGGCGGCGGTGAACGGCGAGCTATTCTGCGCGGCAGGGGGATTCCGGATCAGCTGGCGCATCCATGGCCACTGGGTGCCCAGCAACGGGACGGCAGCAGCGACCATCTTTCAGGCCACGCCGGAGACGGATGGTGACACCAGTTTTGCCCTGTCGCACTTGACCGTCACACCGCAGCCGATTGCCAACCCGCCCGGCGTCCAGGTGGCAGTCGGTGGCAGCTTTGCGCAGACGCTAGACTGCACGGCAGACCTGCGCGAGATGGTCGACAACTAAGCAATGCGATCGACGGCGATACCTCGGAAATTACTGGCCTGACGGGGCCAGCTGTTTCTCCAACCGGTCGAGCCGCTCGATGATTGCTGCGTGAAGGACTGCCGTCGCCCGCGACGCGTATTCCGTCCGCAACGAGGCAGGAATAGAGGCATGCTGCCTCTCGAGCTCGGCGACAAACCGGACGACGTTTCCTTTCTCCTTGGCGTCGGCGAAATGTCTATGGAGGTAGTCTTGGGCGCCGAGAACCGGATGCACCATCTCGACTGTTGAAGAGGTCCAGCCGGCATCCTCGAGAAGGTAAGGCAGCCAGGGATGGAACATGTCGTTGCGATAAGAGTTCGGAACAAGCTCGTTGACGTCGCGAATGACGAAGCCGCCGGATTGCACGAGAGCGCTCGGGACGAATGCCTCGCAGAACACCGGCCCCTCGACCGTGAGGTGAAACGTCTCCCGCCGCCGAGCCTCGGCGAGGTAGTCAATGGCGCGTGCCGACATCCCAATGAACGGGAAATAAATACCGTAGATCTCGGCGAAGGCGTGTTTTGATTTAGGATACCAGAACCAGCTCTGGTCTGCCTTTTCGAACTTGCCACCAAGCAGGTCGACAGGTTGTGCGTGGACCGCATCGATCACGCGGTTGACGAAGTCCCGTCCACCCAAAGGGAAATGGACGTCGTCTTCGATAACGATGATAAAGTCATGGAGGGGCAGTCGTTCACGCAGGAAATTGAAAAGGAAATCGCTGCAGTGGACCAGCCTCGCCTCGTTGACGTAAGTGACCCCAAGGGGAGCCATAATGTCGACGGTGTGAGCCAGCTTGGCGACTCCGAACGGTTCGATAGAGGAACGTGTCTCATTCGCTGCAAGAAAAAAATCGTAATGGTCGGAATGCGCTAAGGACGCAAGCAACGCCTCGAGCTTCTGAGTCGTTCGATGGGCTCGGACGGCGACCGCAATCTTCATGGCGCTGACACCTCAGGGAACGTGGTTCGAGGTTTACGGGCGTGTCGCGGCTCACGGGCGCACCGCCTTTCCGAGACGATCATCCCGCCCGTCCGCGTTTTATCGCGAGGATGTGACAAGCTCGTCGACGGAAAATAGCAGGATGAGCGGCTTTCATCAAAGCCTCGGCCGGCACGACCGGCCAGCATGATCTGCCCCCGCGCACCGAGGTTGGCGGCGCCGGCGAGCAACGGGGTGAGATACCAACGACACGATGGCTGGCCGCGCGAAGCCGCCGAGCCGTTCTTGGCGACCACGTCCCGCGGGGGATCAGCGGGCTTGGTTGCGGGTGAGAGGAAGGCGTGGCATATCGGTTGCGCGGCCGCCAGGGGCCGTCCCAAGTGATGGTTTCAGGCTAGGTAAGTCCGACCGATGCTCAAACTGTTTCGGCGACGGCCCCCGTTCGAGGATGCCCCAGTGCCGGTCGATCTGGTCTCGCGAACCGACACGGAGAAGTTTGACGTCTTCAGGCTGCGTAATTCCACCGGAGGCGCCGTTGTCAGCGTCGACGATCCTACCGCTCGTTGCGTCGCCCGGGGCGCTGGCCCAGGTGAGACGGTGGCTGACGTCGTGATGTTCAGGCCGCGCGGCAACACAGTATTCGGCTTTCTCATGATTGCCGAGACCGCGAGCCGGCCGATCAGGGTGCTCAGCGACCCGCTCGTCGCACCCGTCTTGTCATTCGTGCTCGACCGGACCTTCGTGCCTGGCAGGGTCGCGATCAGGAGCCCTACGGCGCCTCGCTTCATCTGCGGCGTGCCATCGACGGTTGCGCCTGACGCGGACCTCAATTGCAACCGCGGCGGCCCCGGAGAATGGGAGGGGTTTCTGCTGGAGCCCATCGAGCGGCCGACGATCCATCCGACGGCACTCAGGCTGCTGAAGTCGATCCAGACCCTGATGGACGCTCCGCTGACAGCACGGTCGTTCCTCGCATGGGTCTATGACGAGGAGGCCGACATCGTGCGATCGTGCGGTCAGGCCGTCCTTCGTTTGATGGATCGGGACGACCTCAAAGTCGTGGCCGTGCGTTGTCTCGATGAGGATGGTTTTCTCGACCGCCTGCTCCCTGTCGGCTGCGACGACAAGTGGCTTACCCAACTCTTTCCCGCATTCCGGCGCTGGAATATCGAGCGGACCGGCCCGTCGCAGATCACACTCGATCAATCGTGGGATCACCTCGGCCGGGACTTCGGCTGGGAACGGCTGACATCGCTCGGGGAGATCCTCCATGCGCTGGCACGTGAAGCGATCGAGCCACGCAAAGGCATCTGCGTGATGACGACCGCGCGGAATGAGGGGATCTATTTCCTGGAGTGGATCGCGCATCACCGAGCGCTCGGCGTCGAACATTTTTTCGTCTATTCAAACGACAACAATGATGGCTCGGACGAACTCCTGTCTCGCCTGGCGGAGGCGGGTCTGATTACATGGATCAGCAACTCGATCAGCAAGGGCGTGGATCTACAGACACGCGCATACACGCACTGCTTGACTTATCTCGAGCAACCCCTCGACTTCCGCTGGACCATTCTTATCGACCTTGATGAATTTATCGTTCTTAATCCGGATCGTCACGCATCATTGACCGACTTTTTGCGGCTGCAGGCCAGCAGAGGCGCGGAAGCCGTTTCGATGAACTGGTCGATGTACACGCCCAGCGGCGAAGCACGATGGGATGAACGGCCGTTGATCGAGCGTTTCACCTATCGTGAGCCTCCAGAAAATCACATGGTCAAGACGGCCTTCATTACGCGACTGCACACGGCGAGCTGGCCACATAATCCGGTAGGAGGATATCGGCGCTTTCCGGTCTACCTCAACGCGGCCGGCCGCGTGCATCATGGGCTTGGAAGCACAAACAACGCGCATCATGGCGTTCCGACTTTCCAGGACGCCTGGATCGCCCATTATTTCTTCAAGTCGCTCGACGAGTACATCTGGAAGACATCGAGAGGTTTCGATCTACGGCGGGACTTGTCGTTCAAGGTCGAAGTGCTGGGCGGCTTCCTGAAATGGTTCGATCGATCGTCATCCGTCGAGGATCGGCGCGCCCTTCCGCACCTAGAGGCACTGAAGCAAGAGTTGACGCGGCTACGCTCGCTTCCTGGGCTATCCGAAGCCGAAAAAATTATTCGGCGTAACTTTGTCGAACGTGTCGGGACGATGAAGGCTGAAATCGTGCGAAGTGTCGAGACGTTTCCAAACTTCGATGCGGGATCGAAGGAGCGGTTGCTGCAATTGCTCGATGTCTCCACGAGCGCCGCGTGAGGTCTGACCGGCGAGCGGGGCGTGAGGTTCTGCGGTCGGACAACGGACGAGAGGTCGTCTCCAGTAGACCTTGGTCAAACCGTAAGGGCTAGGAGCTTGTCCTGGTAACGGTTGAATGAGCTCGACGCGACGTTGGCTTGGTGATTCTCTTGGTGGATGAGCAAAGTGTTTCGCCCCTGGAAGACGGACGAGGTTTGGCTTCTGCCGCCGTCGGTTGCCGACTTCGTCCCGGCTGGCCATCCGGCCCACCTGATCCGCGACTTGGTGAGCGAGGAGCTTGATCTCTCCGCGATCATGGCCGCCTACACTGAGCTGAAGGGCTATCCGCCCTATCATCCGGCGATGATGGTGGCGCTGTTGCTCTACGCTTATCGCAGCGGCGTCTATTCTTCGCGGCGGATCGCGCGTGGCTGCGAGGAGCGGCTGGACTTCCAGGCGGTCACCGCATTGAACCGGCCGGATTTCCGCACGATCAGCGAGTTCCGGCGGCGTCACCTCGATGCCCTGGCGGACCTGTTCGTGCAGGTGCTGGCTGTCTGTCGCAAGGCTGGTCTGGCCGGCCTCGGTCATGTCGCCGTCGACGGCACGAAGATCAAAGCCAACGCGTCCAAGCACAAGGCGATGAGCTACGCCCGGATGGTCGAGGCCGAGGCTGAACTCGTCCGCGAAGTGGCCGAGTGGCTGGACCGCGCGCAAGCCGAGGATGCGGCCGAGGATGCCGAGCATGGCAGCACCCGGCGCGGCGACGAGCCGCCCGACTGGATGCGCGACAAGCAGGCTCGGCTCGCGCGCATCCGCGCCGCCAAGGCCGCGCTTGAAGCCGAGGCCCGACTGGCGGAGGCGGCCAGACCGCCGCCTCGGCGCGACGCCGATGAGGCCCCCAAGCCACGCCCAGGCAGACCTCCGCGCACCCGCCAGGACAGCCGAAACCCAGCGCCCAGCGCAACTTCACCGATCCCGACAGCCGGATCATGAAGGGTCGCGATGGCTTCGTTCAGGCCTACAATGCACAGGCCGCGGTCGATGCCGACGCGCAGATCATCGTGGCGCACTGCCTGACCAACAACGGCTCCGACCAGGACGCCTTGTTGCCGCTGATCGATGCCGTGCAGGACAACACCGGCGCCATGCCCGACGAGGCATCCGCCGACAATGGCTTCTGTTCAGAGGCCAACCTGGCCGGCCTCGTCGAACGCACGGTGCGCGGCTACGTCGCGACCGGCCGCGCCAGCAAGCCGGGGTACGGCAAGAAGGGCGGTCCGCTGGTTCAGGCCATGCGCGCCAGGATCCGGCAAGGCGGACATCGAAGTCGATACCGAATGCGGAAATACGTCGTCGAACCCGTCTTCGGACAGATCAAACAAGCCAGAAACTTCCGCCAGTTCCTTCTCCGCGGCATCGACAAGGTCCGAGCAGAATGGGCACTGATCTGCATAGCCCACAACCTCGCAAAGCTCACCGCATGAGCACCAGCACCAATCCGCCCTCACACCCACAGCGCCAATCAAACCTTACCAAAGCCGTTACCAGGACAAGCTCCTAGGGTGACTCCAGGGTCATAAGGCTTTATGGCAACCGGGGCGAGTTTGGACCGGGCCAGCAAAGCCCTGCTGGCGCTCCGGAGTTTCGGGACAAAGCCGTCATACGTCACTTGGCAACATCTCGGCGGGCAGATGGCTTCGACAGGTCTCTATTGGCTTCCTCCGTCGCAAGACGCCTCGGCCAGGGTGAGACGGGCTCGGGAGACCGGTCTGCCGTGGCCAGAGCTGGTCGCACTGGCGCGGCATGATCTCGATGCTCTGTCCACCGACCGACTGGCGGCGCTGCGCCGCCTGCTATTCACCGACGGGGCGCCGGTGGGCTCCGGCACGAGCCCGGTACGCCTCGCCCTGCTCGGCTCGCTGACGCTGTCGCAGCTCGAAGGGGGGATCATCGTCGGGGGACTGCGGCGGGGGCTGTGGGTCGAGACCCACGCCTGCGAATACGGGCGGTATCTGCAGGATATCGTCGACCCCGGATCGTCGCTCGCCGCGTTCCGACCGACGCACATCCTGTTGGCGTTCGATGCACGAACCGCGGCGAGCCGCGGTACCCGTGCGGCCTCCGCCGAGGAGGCGGTCGCGGCGTTCGTCAACCATGTCGAGACCTGCTGGACACGGGCCCGCGAACGCTTTCCCACGGTATCGATCCTGCAGCAGACCCTGCTGCCGGTGCTGCCGCGAACGATGGGGAGCAACGAGCGCCGCCATGCCCTGTCGCCGGCCTCGCTGGTCGACCGGATGAACGAGGCGATGGCCGAGCGCGCCGAGACAGCGGGCGTGGATCTGATCGATCCGGCTGCGGTCACGGCCGGCCGCGATCCGTCGACCTGGTACGACCCGTTGATGTGGTTCAAGGCCAAGCAGGAGGTGAGCCAGATCGCGGCACCGCTCTATGGCGACATCGTCGGACGGGTGCTCGCGGCCCAGCAGGGGCGGAGTGCCAAATGTCTCGTGCTCGACCTCGACAACACGCTGTGGGGTGGCGTGATCGGCGATGACGGTCTCGAGGGGATCGTGCTCGGACAGGGTAGCCCGGGCGGCGAAGCGTTCCTCGCGGTCCAGCAGCACGCGCTCGAACTGTCGCGCCGCGGCGTCATTCTGGCGGTCTGCTCGAAGAACGACGAGGCGAATGCCCTGCTGCCGTTCGAGCAGCATCCCGACATGCTGCTCAGGCGGGGCGACATCTCGGCGTTCGTCGCGAACTGGAACGACAAGGCGTCGAACATCCGGGGGATCGCCGAGATGCTCAATATCGGCGTCGAGAGTCTCGTCTTCCTCGATGACAACCCGTTCGAGCGCAACCAGGTCCGCGCGGCCCTGCCGACGGTCTCGGTGCCCGAAGTGCCCGACGATCCCGGGCTGGTACCGTTCTGCCTGGCGGATGCGGGTTACTTCGAGGCGGTCGCGGTCACTGCGGACGATCTCGCGCGTCGCGCGCAGTATGCGGCCAACGCCGAGCGACAACGTCTTCGGGAGGATGCGGGCGACATCTCGTCCTACCTCGCCAGTCTCGAGATGCGCATGCCCTGGCACCGGTTCCGACCGGTCGACCACGAGCGGACGGTGCAACTGATCAACAAGACCAACCAGTTCAACCTGACGACCCGCCGGGTCACGAGTGCGGACGTTCTGGCGGTGGCGGAAAACCCGCGGGCGGCCGGGCTGACATTCCGGCTGCTCGACAGTTTTGGCGATAACGGGATCATCGCGATCGTGATCGCCAAGGTCGACGGACGGGAGGCGGTGATCGACACCTGGCTGATGAGCTGCCGGGTGCTTGGCCGAGGCGTCGAGGCGGCGATGCTGGACGTGCTGGTCCGGGAAGTGACGCTGCTCGGTGCCGCGTCGCTCGTGGGCCAGTATATTCCATCGGAAAAGAACGCCATGGTGCGCGACCATTACGGCAAGCTCGGCTTCGTGCACGCCCCGGTCCACCCGGACGACCCGGCGGGATCGATTCGCAGCCGATTGACGATCGCCGACTATCGACCGACGCCGCATTTCATCAACATCGAGGAGCCGGCCGCATGAGCCAGACCGACATCTTCAGCCGGGTCCAGGACGTGATCCGGGACTGCCTGGACAAGCCCGATCTGGTGTTGCGTCCGGAGATGGTGGCGCGCGACGTCGAAGGCTGGGACTCGATCGCGATGGTCAACATCATCCTGCAGACGCAGAAGACGTTCGGGATACGGTTCAAGAGCACCGAAATCGACGAGCTCGTCAACGTGGGCGATTTCGTCACCAAGATCGAGGCGAAGACGGCGCGCTGACCTGCCATCGGACAGGATCCGACATTGGCCGAAGGACGCATCCTCGTGGTCGGCGCCGGTTTCGCGGGTGCGGTGCACGCGCGCGTGCTGGCCGAGGCGGGCCTCACCGTCGAGGTGATCGACCGGCGCGGCCACATCGCCGGCAATGCCTATGACGAGGTCGACGAGACCGGCGTGCGTGTGCATCGTTACGGGCCGCATCTGTTTCATACCAACAACGAGGGGGTCGTCGACTGGCTAAAGCGATTTGGTTCATTTGTCGAATACGCGCACAAGGTCGAGGCGCTGATCGACGGTGACCGGTTCGTGCCGCTTCCAGTCAATCGACGCACGATCGAAATGGTGTTCGGAGAGGACCTGCCCGACGAGGCGTCGGCGAAAGAATTCCTCAAGCGCGTCGCGGTTCCGATCGAGGCGCCGCGCAACGCGGCGGAGCACCTGAATTCGCAGATCGGGGAGCGTCTGACGGACCTGTTCTTCCGTCCCTACACCCGCAAGATGTGGAATCTGGATCTCGAGGACATGGCGGCCGCCGTCGTCCAGCGGATCCCGATCCGTACCGACGACGAGGACCGGTATTTTCCGAGCGATCGATTCCAGATGCTGCCGGCCGAGGGCTACACGCGCATCTTCGAGCGTATCCTTGACCATGAGCGGATCACGGTGCGTTTGTCGACATCGTTCGATCGCTCGATGCTGCACGGCTACAGCCACTGCTTCAACAGCATGCCGATCGACGAGTTCTACGGGGAGCGGTTCGGACCGCTGCCCTACCGGTCGATCCGATTCCACCACGGGAACCGTCCGGCCGCCTCCGAACATGGTCGGGCGGCGACGATCAATTTCACCGACAGCGGGCCGATCACACGGGAGACGGACTGGGCGCGGCTGCCGTTGCATCGTGTCCTGGGCCGATCAGGCCGCAAGACGGTGACACGAGAAGAGCCCTGCGACTATCGTGACAATGATCTGGAGCGCTACTATCCGGTCAAGACCTCCGACGGGCGCTACGACTTGGTCTACAAGCAATACAAGCAACAGGCCGATCTCGACCCGACCGTGACGTTCATCGGCCGCTGCGGCACCTATCAGTATCTGGATATGCATCAGGTCATCAATCAATCGCTCGTCAGCGCCGACCGGTTTCTGGCGGCCAAACGCTGAACTTCGCAGATGTCGAACATTCGGAGGCCCAGCCCAATGCGCGTCCTCGTCACCGGCGGCGCCGGCTTTGTCGGAAGCCACACGGTCCTGGCGCTGCTCGACCGAGGCGACGAGGTGGTCGTGCTCGACAATCTGCGTCAGGGCCATCGGGCGGCAGTGCCGGCATCCGTCCGGCTGATCGTGGGCGATCTCGCCGATCCGGTCCTGGTCGATCGCGTGCTGTCGGAGGGAAGGTTCGACGCGGTGATGCATTTCGCCGCCTTGTCGCTGGTCGGCGAGAGCATGCGGATGCCGTTCCTCTATTTCGCGCAAAACGCCGGGCTCGGGATCGCGTTGCTCGACGCCTGCGTTCGCCACGGTGTCGGCCGGTTCATCCTGTCGTCGACCGCCGCCCTGTTCGGCGATCCGGACGAGATTCCGATTTCGGAACGTGCCCGCATCGAGCCCGGCTCGCCCTACGGGGAGAGCAAGTTGATGATCGAGCGCGCGCTGCTGTGGGCCGATCGCATCCATGGACTGCGTAGCGCCTGCCTCAGGTACTTCAACGCCGCCGGCGCCGACCCGCATGGACGGGCAGGCGAGGACCATGCCCCCGAGACGCACCTGATCCCGCTGGTTCTGGATGCCGCGATGGGACGCCGGCCGGAAATTACGGTCTATGGCAACGATTACGCGACACCGGACGGCACCTGCGTGCGGGACTACGTCCACGTGACCGATCTTGCGAGCGCGCATCTGGCGGCCCTGGACCTGATCGCCGATCGAAGTGCCGTCTACAATCTTGGAAGCGGCAGCGGCCATTCGGTGATCGAGGTGATCAGGAGCGTCGAGCGCGTCACCGGCCGCAGCGTCCCGATGACGGTCGGCGCGCGCCGGCCGGGCGATCCCGCGATCCTCGTCGCCTCGTCGGACGCGATCAGGGCGGAGACAGCGTGGCGGCCGAATTTCGGCTCCCTCGACGAGATCGTGGCGACCGCCCACGCCTGGCGGGTCGCGCATCCGGACGGCTACGGCGACCGGACCTGATGACCATGCCGCCGACACGATGACCGTCTGTTTCGTCACCCACCATGGAAGCCTTGTCTGTTTCGGCGACGGCGAGGCGGATTTCAGGCATCTGCCTCTCGGTGGTCTGGACCACGCGGCGCTCGTGCTCTGCGATGCCGACGCGGCGCCTCTGCGCTCCGGCCAGTACGACGGCCGGCCGGTGCGTATCCGCCCTTCGGCACCGGCCCGGAACGGCCTGCCGCACGCGCTCGGCATCGGGCCAGGCGAACGGCGCTCGAGCATCACGCTCGAATGGCGTGGAACCCATTTGTGCGCCGGCAGCGAGGGCGGCACCATCCTCCGCTCCGAACGGGTCGGCGCATGGGAGGAGTTCCTTCCCGTGGACATCGACGACCTCGCGCTGGTCAGGGACTTCGCGGGAGGCGGCTGGATGCACGAGCGCGATCGGCGCCTGCTCGGCAACGGCGAGGTCCGGCTGGAGCATGATTTCGTCTTGCGTGTGGCCGGCCTTGCGATCGATCTGCGTCTGCAGCCCTTGCTCGGCGGCCAGGTCGCGCTGCGGTCGGGACGGGCGACATTACTGGCCGACGGATGGCGCATCGAGGCGCTGCGCCGGTTCGAGCCGGCCGTCGTCTGGAGGCATGACGGTTCCGGGAACGCGGACGAGGAGATCGTGCTCGGGCTCGCATCGATGCTCGCGCACCGTCCGTTGCCGCCTCGCCTGCTGATCGAGACGCGGATCGCATCCGACATGCTCGTCGAAAGATTGCCCGAGCTGCGCAACATCGCCTTCGAGACGCAAACGCCCGCCGAGGACAGACCCGGGTTGCTGCCCTGGAACAGGTGCGGCTCGGCCGGCCGTTCGGGACCGATCCTGTATCTGTCAAACGGGGTGACGTGCCACGCGCCATTGGATGCAATGTTCGAATCGCTTGCCCGGGAGGACGCCATCGCGCTGTTGCCCTCGACATGGAGCGCCCGACCGGCTCCGGCTTCGGACGAGGGGGGACATCTGTTCGCCGATGATCCGGCCGAGGCGTCCGACGGCATCGCGTGCAGTGCGGCGATCGTCGGGGTTCCCAATGTTGCCGATGATTCCGGTCTGCAGGATCTGATCACGGCGATCTCCGGCAACCGTCTCGCCGGGGTCGTGCGCGACGACCGGATCGAGGATGACCTGCTGCGCTACGTGTTCGCTCGATGCGGTGGCGCAAGCACGCGCTTTCTGTCGCGGTTCGCGCGCGAGGGCGCCGGCACGAACGATGCTGCCATGCTCAGGAACTTCCGGGCGCTGCCGCCTGGACCGCGCATCGAGGCGATGCGTTCGTCGCTCGACCCTGCCGTCTAGGCGCTCGCACGATGGCCCGCGTGCGATGCCTCATGATGCAGCGGGACGAGCGGGCGTTGCTGGACGCGTGGCTGGGGTATCACGGCTACCTGTTCGGCTTGGAGAACTTGACTGTCTTCGACAACGGTTCGACCGATCCGGAGGTTGTGGCAACCCTCCGCCGCTATGAGAGCGCCGGCTGCACGATCCTTTGGCATTGCAAAACGGACGATGATTTCGCGGAACGACAGAGGCATTTCCGTTCGGTGGTGGCCGGCTGGGAGCGCGAGCTCAGTTACGAGATGGCGATTCCGCTCGAATGCAACGAATTCGTGGCCCTGTTCGACGTGGGCGGCCTCTCGTGTCGGCGCCACGACATCGAAAGCTATTTAGAAACGCTTAGCCGGACGGAAGAGCGTTTCGAGATCGGATGCTCGCTGGCGGCATCACCGGCGTCATCCGGCTTCTACGGCTTGCGACCAAGCTCGAAACCGGTCGTCACGATCGGATCGAGCGAACGATCGACCGGCGGTCCACGGCCGATCGAGCTGACCTGCGTGATCCCGGACGGGGCGCGAGCGTCGGGGGAGATGCTGGTCGGGTTTCCGGCGCTCGCCTCGCTCGTCGTGGCGCTCGGTGTCGAGACCGCTTTGTTCGGGCCCGCCGGCGATGAGCTGCCGGGGATGCTCTCGCATCCGATCAGGAAGAAGCGCGCGCGGTCGAGCACGATGTTCGACGGCCGTCGTTACCTGGAGCGCAATCCCGATGTCGCCGCCGCGGGTTGGCCGCCGCTGAAGCATTTCCTGCTGCATGGTGCGACGGAAAGGCGACCGCACCTGTAGGGCGTGCGTGCCCGGGCCGGCCCCGGTTCTTTCCGGCTCGCTACACCGCGTTGCAAGTCTGCAACGCCTGTTCCAGCTCGGCGAAGCTCGGCATGTGCTGCGTCGGGACGACCTTGCGCCCGCTCTCGACGCTGACTTGCGGTGCATTGCCATGAAGGTGCGCGACGAGCACGGCCCGGATCATCTCGTAGTATTGGGCTTCCTCCTCGACGACTCCACGGAGGCGCGACGCGACCGGACCCACGACGCCATAGGACAGCAGCACACCGAGGAAGGTGCCCACGAGGGCGCCGCCGATCATCTCACCGAGGACGGCCGGGCTTTCGTTGATGTGGCCCATCGTCTTGATGACGCCGAGAACGGCGGCGACGATGCCGAGGGCGGGAAGCCCGTCCGACATCGTCTGCAGGGCGTGCGAAGGATGCAGCTCCTCGTGAAGACCCTTCTTGAGCTCGCGCGCCATCGTGTCCTCGATCTGGTGCGGGTCGTCGGCGTTCATGCCGACCATGCGCATGTAGTCGCAGATCAGGCTGGTCGCGTGATGATTGGCGAGGACCTTGGCAGCCGTCTTGAAGATGGGGCTCTCGGCGGGGGCCTCGATATGCGGTTCGACCGCGACCGGTCCCTTGCTGCTCGCGAGGCGGACGAGCTGGAAAAGCACGGTCAGCAGTTCGATGTAGTCGGGCTTGCGGAAGCGCGATCCCTTGATCGCCTTAAGAAAACCGCCGAGCGTGTGCTTCACGTCGTGCATCGAGTTGGCCATCAGGAAGGCGCCGGCGGCCGAGCCGCCGATGCTGAGCATCTCGAACGGCATCGCGGCGATCAGCGGCCCGATGGCGCCGCCGGAGGCGAGGAAGCTGCCGAACACGCAGGCGATCAGGAAGCCCAGGCCGCCCAGGATCAGCACGGACCTATTGTCCCGGCGACCTGGTGACGATGCTCGGCAGCGGCCGGTGGACGATCATCACGACGCGTCTGTTGGCGGCTGCCATCGGCTGCGCCGGCAGCAGGAGTTCGTGGTCGGCAAGGCCGGCGACGCCCGCGATACGCTGATCGTCCAGGCCACCCGCCACGAGAGCCGCGCGTGTGGATTCCGCGCGGGCAGCCGACAGGTCCCAGTTCGAGCGGCAGCGTCCCCCGCATGGCGCCGCATCGGTGTGGCCGACGATGGAGATCGGATCACCGAGACGGGCGAGCACCGGCGCGACGCGGGCGAGGATGCGGCGGGCCCGGTCGTTCGGGACGACCGCCCCCGGGTCGAACATGGGCTTACCCTCGGCGTCGAAGATCTGGATCCGCAGCTCGTCGGGCGTGAGGTCGACGGCGACCTGACGGGCGGCATCGCCGATGGCCGGATCCGACGCGACGGCCTGCTTGATCGCGGAGGCGGCGCCGGCGAGGCGCTGTTGCGCCTGTCTTGCCGCCGCGGCTTCGTCGGCGGCCGGCCGCGCGACGACCGGCGGTGGTGGCGACGGGTTGCCGTCATGCGCGAGCTCGTCTTGCGGGGAGGACGGGGAGTCTGCGTCGCTGTCGGATTCCTGATCGGTGCCATGACCAGACGCGCCGGGCAGGTTGGAATTGCCCTCGATCGGAATGGCGTCGGGATCGGATTCGGGCGCGGCGAACCTGGCGGCGCCGAGCTGATTGGCGAGGCCCTTCTCTCCAGCGTCCCCGGTCGACGGGCCACCCAGCCTGCCGTTGCTCGGAGGGGTCTGCGGCGTGGGTTGTTCGTCCGGCGGCGGTTTGCCGGTCTGGTCGACATTGCTGACATAGCCGCGATTGGAGACGAGCGATCCCGCTTCGTTCGGGGTCAGGCCGCCGAACGGCTTGCCGCTGCCCGACATGCTGCGCGTGGCGGGGCCGATGGGGCTGAAGTAGTCGGCCAGGCCGCGCCGCTGCTTTTCGGTGGTGGCGTTGATCAGCCACATCAGCAGGAAGAACGCCATCATCGCGGTGACGAAGTCGGCGTAGGCGACCTTCCACGCGCCGCCGTGATGAGTGCCGGAGACGATCTCCTCACGGCGGATCACGATGGTGGGTGCGCCCTTCTTCGCCTTCTTCGCCATGCATCGGTTCCTGTGGAGAGGAAGAGAATGCCGCGGAAGGGTTAGCGCGGGTTTAAAGCGGGGGATCGGACGGGCAGGCTTGTCGCGAGGATGCCGCGCGCCTGGGCCCGGTAGAGATCGTATCGCTCCACCGTCCGGCCGGGGCCCCTTCCAAGGGTCGCGACCATGACGGACGACGCCCACTTTGTGGGGTCCGGCGGCTCGCGTCGCCTGTCGCTGCGCACGAGGAGCACGCAGCCGGCAAGCGTTCGATGCGGCAGATCGATGAACGACCAGCGTAGATCGGTGCCGAGGATCCTGGCCGCCGCACCATGCCAGGCCAGCTCGGACGCGATCTCGTAGTTGTCGGCCGCCAGCGGACAGGCGGCCGCGTCGGCGATCGCGCCGATCCGGCGGGATAGATCCTGCCAGCCGCCGAGCTTGACCGCGGCGACGTCGAGACGCGCGGGCAGCGCGATCGGGTGCAGAGCGGCCTGCAGATAGACCAGCAGGGTGATCGCAAGACCGGACGCGGCGGCGTGGCAGCCGCGGCGGGGCGGGCAGCAGCAGGCGGCCGCGATCGCCGCCGACGGATAAAGCACCGAAGGCCAGTTGGCCTGCACCCGGCCACCGACTGCGTGTTCGACGAAGATCGCGGCGGGGACCAGCGTCGCGAGCGCCACGAGGGTCGCGCCGCTGTCTCCGCGCCACGCGCGCCGGGAGACCTGGATCACGCCGGCACAGAACAGGATGGCGAGCAGCGGCGTCGCCAGACCGAGCTGCCCGAGCACGAGTTCGGACAGGAAGCGCAGTGCGGCCTGGAGATGGATGTCGCCCGCGCGGCCGCCCTGCTTGGCAAAGCTCGCAAAGCCATGCGCGGCATTCCAGACGATGACCGGCGCCATGAGCGACAGGCAGGCGAAGCCTCCGGCCCAGATCGGCCAGGCGAGCGACGCGCGCGGGCCGCGTCCGCGCAGCAGCCACAGCAGGATCGCGGGCAGGAGCAGGATGCCGGTGTATTTCGAATCGAAGGCAAGTCCGATCGACGCGAAGCCCGCGATCAGCCAGCCGTCCGAGCCGGTCGCCAGCGAGCGGCCGAACAGCCAGAGCGAGAGCGTCCAGAAGAAGAGCAGCGGCGTGTCCGGTGTCATGGTGATGGCGCCGGCACCCACCATCAGCGTGGCGTTGAGCAGGACGGCGGCGGCGATCGCGCGTTCGCGTCCGAGCCCCAGGAGGTCGCGGGCGGCGAAGGCCAGCAGCAGCGAGCCAAACAGGGCTGAGAGGGGCGCGAGCAGACGGACGCCAAGGCGGTCGTCGCCCGCGAGCGCGGTGCCGGTCCTGATCCAGAGTGCCACCATCGGTGGGTGATCGAGGTAGCCGGCGGCGAGCGCCTTCGACCAGGTCCAGTAGTAGGTCTCGTCAGGCGAGAGCGGTATGGCGGATGCGGCGAGGAAGCGGACCAGGGTCAGCGCCGCGAGGAAGGCGGCGGCCCGCTTCACCTGACGCGCCAGACCAGCGTCGACGACACGGCGTAATTCCAGACCACCGCGATCACGGCACCGGCGGCGCCCGAGAGGTTCCAGCCGGAATGCGCCTGGTAGAGCATGTGGGCGATGCCGATGTCGGCCGCCCCGCCGAGACCGCACACGAGCATGAAGAGGAGGAAGCCGCGACCGAGCGCCGTGCCGCGCAGCCGGTAGGCCCGGTAGGTGATGACGTTGTTGAGCCAGAAATTGGCGGCAATCGCGATGCCGGTCGCGATCGTCTGGGCATAGCCGAAGCTGAGGCCGGTGGCGCGGATCATCGCCAGCGCGGCCACGTTGACCGCGATGCCGAGCAGGCCGACCAGCATGAACGCCAGGAAGCGGGTCGGCAGTATGCCGCCGGTGAACTTGTCCAGCAGCAGGGATGCGAACTGGACGAGGACGAGGACGTCGAGCTTGCTGGCGCCGGACGCGCGCGGCCGGAACCGGAACGGGACCTCGCTGACGCGCAGCGGAACGGGCGAGGACAGGATGAGGTCGAGCAGGATCTTGAAGCCGCTGGCGGAGAGACGCGGTGCGAGGCGCTCGAAGGTTGCCCGCTCGGTGACGAAGAAGCCGCTCATCGGATCGGCGAGCTTGGCCGGCAGCACGGCCTGGGCGAGACGGATGCCGGTGCGCGACAGGAGCCGCCGCCGGGAGGAGACGAGGCCGGCCGCCTCGCCGCCGTCGACATGGCGGCTGCCGACGGCGATCTTGCACGCACCGCTTCTGACCAGGGCCAGCATGGACGGGATGATGACCTCGTCATGCTGCAGGTCGCCGTCCATGACGGCGACCCACTGGCCGGAGGCCGCCAGCGCTCCTTCGATGACGGCGCTCGACAGGCCGCGCCGACCGATGCGGCGGATGCAGCGGATACGCCGGTCGAGCGCGCCGAGGCTTCTTGCCTCGTCCGCGGTCCCGTCCGGGCTGTTGTCGTCGACGATCAGCAGCTCCCAGGTGATGCCGAACAGCGCGGGCTCGAGGGCGGCCACGAGCGGGGCGATGTTCGCGCGCTCGTTGAAGCAGGGGACCACGATCGTGAGGTCGGGACCGCTGTCCGTCTGGGTCGCGGGGTCCCGAAGGACGGCGGATCGATCGCTCATGCGCTGGGCTCCGGCGTCAGATCGGCAGGCCGGCGAGATGGCGCGCGGTTCGGATGGTCTGCAGCGTCTGCACGCGCGAGACGGTCGGCAGGCCGGTGAGCGACTGGGTGAGCCGGTTCTCGTGCGGGGTGTCGCGCGCGACGAGCCGGAGCAGGAAGTCGCCGCCGCCTCGGATCATGTGGCATTCGCGCAGCTCCGGCCAGCGCGAGACGACGGCCTCGAACTCGGCGAGCACCCTCTCCTTCTGGCTCTCGAGACCGACAAGGGCGAAGAAGGTGATCGGCCAGCCGGCGAGCAGCGGATCGATGTCGGCCGCATAGCCACGGAGGATGCCGGTCTCCTCGAGGCGGCGAACCCGGCGCAGGCAAGGGGGCGGGGAGATGCCGATGCGTCGTGCGAGCTCGACATTGGTGATGCGGCCGTCCGACTGGAGCTCACGCAGGATCCGCCGATCGATCACGTCGAGCTCGACCGTCCGGTGCACGCGGTCGCTGTCGGGCAGATGTTCCTCCTGCACGCCCGATTCCCTGGCGGTGCGGGTGCGATGATACGGCGGTCTCCAGCGCCGACAAGTCGCGCTTGCCTGTCCGCGCGCCGCACATGATATCGAGTGGACCATGAGCACACATCACACCGACCTGCTGGTCATCGGCGCGGGACCCGCCGGCTACACCGCGGCGATCTACGCGGCGCGCGCGGGCCTCCATCCCATCCTGCTGTGCGGCCTGCAGCCCGGCGGGCAGCTCACGATCACGACCGATGTCGAGAACTATCCCGGCTTCGCCGACACGGTGCAGGGGCCGTGGCTGATGGAGCAGATGGAGGCGCAGGCGCGCCATGTCGGCACCGATATCCGTTACGACATCGTCATGGAGGCGGACTTGCCGCCCGGAGGCCCGTTCCGCCTGACCGGCGATTCGGGCGATGTCTATGTCGCCGGCGCGGTGGTCGTCGCCACGGGCGCGCAGGCGCGCTGGCTCGGGCTCGCTTCGGAGAAGCGGCTGCAGGGCGCGGGCGTGTCGGCCTGCGCGACGTGCGACGGGTTCTTCTACCGAGGGCGCACGGTGGCCGTGGTGGGCGGCGGCAACACGGCGGTCGAGGAGGCGCTCTACCTGACGCACCATGCCGACCGGGTGACGCTGATCCACCGGCGTGACCGGTTGCGCGCGGAGAAGATCCTGCAGCAGCGGCTGTTCGCGCATCCGAAGATCGAGGTGATCTGGAACGCGACCGTCGAGGAGATCCTGTCCACCGGGACGCCGCCGGTGGTGGGTGGCGTCGCGTTGCGCGATGTCGTCTCGGGCGAGACGCGGACGCTTGCCGTCGACGGCGTGTTCGTGGCGATCGGCCACACGCCGAACACGTCGATGTTCCGCGGCAAGCTCGCACTCGACGACGAAGGCTATGTCGTCACCAGTCCGGGCAGCACGCGCACGTCGATCCAAGGTGTGTTCGCAGCCGGCGATGTGCAGGACAAGGTGTTCCGCCAGGCGGTGACGGCGGCGGGCACCGGATGCATGGCGGCCTTGGAGGCCGAACGGTTCCTAACCGAGACGGCATCGGCGGAAGCGCTGGCGGCGGAGTGACCGCTACAGGGTCGTGCGCAGCAGGAAGACCTTGAAGCGGTCGCTGAGATATTCGGCTTGGCGGTTGAGCAGGTTGTAGCCCAGCAGCCCATAGAGCGCGGTGCCGATGCCGATGGCGGTCGCGAGCAGAGCGGTTCCGATCCCCTTGCTGACGGCGGCGGGATCGGACACGCCCCCGGCGGCAAGGGCGGTGAAGGTCTGCATGATGCCGAGAATGGTTCCGAGCAGGCCGAGCAGGGGTGCGGCGGTCACGATGGTGTCGAGGATCCAGAGCCGCGCGTTGACGCGCGATTCGATCCGCAGCACCAGCGCCGTCGACAAATCGTCGACGCGATTGCGCGGCACGTCGCGGCGCTGGAAGGCGACATATTCGTCCATCGCCTTGCTGATGACGTCGCCGCCCTTGAAGGCGTCGACATGATAAGTGGGATCATGGCCGGAAGCGGTAATTTTCGCTCGCACGCCCCAGGCGCGGATGGTGAGGTAGGCGAAATAGAGCAGCCGTTCGACGAGCACGAACGTCAGCAGGCAGATGCAGGCATAGAGCGCATCGAAGGTCAGGCCGTGCAGGCGGTCGTAGTTCAATGGAGATGTCCTCGGGTGGGCTGGATCAAAGATTGTCGGCGCCGCCAGCGGCCGGGAGAAAGCCAACGGGGACGGTGAATGCGTGGGAGGACTGCCCGGGATAGACGTCGTCGGGCATCGGCGGGAAGCGCAGGCCGGAGACGATCAGAAGGCCCTGCTGATCGAGGATCGGATGCCCGGAGCTGGCGAGGATGTGGACATTCGAGACCGTTCCGTCTCGCGACAGGGTGAAGCCCAGTTCCACGTCGCCCGAGGGATGGGAGAGGCGGTAGGCGGGATTGTCGGGCGGCCTGGTGTTGCGCGAGACGAGGGAATGCAGGCGCCCGACATAGGCCGCCTCGGCGGAATGGTTCTCCGGCGCCTGCGACGCCTTCGCGGGCGATGGCGGCCTGGGCTCGACTGCCTGTGGCTGCTGGACGGGTGGCGGGGGGATGTCGCGGATCGCCGGACGCGGCGGATGGCGGGGCCGCAGGCGTCGCAACGGCTTCGGCGGTGGTGGCAGGGGTGAGGGGGCGGCCTGCGGCGGTGGGGGTGGCGGCAGCGGATCGGGGGGTGGCGTGACCTCGGGCGCGGGCGGCGGCGGCGGCTCGGGCGGTGGCTCCTCGACGACGGACAGCGTGACCTGCGTCGGCTTCGGCGCCTCGACCGGAAGCCGCGACGGCATGATGTCGCGTGTCGTGAAGACGACGATGAGGCCAAGCGTGATCGCAAGCGCCGCGCCTTGCAGCGCGAGTTCGGCCCGGTCCTCCCTCATTGCTTCTTGCTGATGATGGATGCCGCCTGGACGCTGGCCGATTTGAGGGCATCCATGACGCCGACGAGCGCCTGCACCTGCGCTCCCTGGTCGCTGGCGATGATGACGGCGAGCTTGACGCCGTTGCCCTGCATGCCCTGGAGCTTCCCGGACAATTGGGAGAGATCGACCGGGTCGGCGTCGAGAAAGAGACGCGCGTCCTTGCTGATGGTGATGGTGACACGCCTGGGCTCGGTCAGATGGTCGGGGTTGGAGGATCTGGGCAGGGCGACCTTCAGGCCGAGCGCCGGCAGGACGTTGGTGCTGATCAGCACGAAGAACACCAGCAGGAACATCATCACGTCGATCATCGGGATGATCTCGATGCGCGCGCGGCGGCGCCGCCTGGCAGGCCAATGACGCAACGGATCAGGCGGGGTTCGGGTCGAGGACGAGGAGCTTCACGCTTCCCGGCTTGAAGGGAATGCGCAAGCCGTGCGGACCGCGCACCGGCGGTTTGCCCGGATCGACGTCGGCGGTGACGAGGAAGACGCGGCCGCTGTCGGCGTCGACCGCCATGGTGCGCGCGCCGATCGCGGTCTTGATCGTGGCAGCGGCCTTGAGGGTTCCGGCGGGCTCCTCGTCGAAGACGGAGAGGGTTCCGTCGCCGTTGGAGCTGAAGACGTGATGGTGGACCGGATCGAAGGCCGCGGCGTCGGTGCCGTGTCCGATGGGCAGGGTCTGGAGCACCTTGCCCACGTCGGTGTCGACGACCATGAGCTCGGCATTGACGCAGGTGGTGAACAGGCGGTGGGTCGCGGGATCGATCGCCAGGCCATGCGGCGACTGGCAGCCGGGCACAGGGATGCGCTGGCCGACACGGCCGGCGGCGACGTCGATCCGCGCGATCTCGCTGGTGCTCTCGATGTTGGCGTAGATGTGGCCGGCGCCGTCGGCGGCGGCGAACTCGGGGGCGCCGCCGAGCGGGACGGTCGCCTTGACCGATTGTGTCGCGCTGTCGACCAGCGTCGCGGTCTGGCCATCGCCGTCCATCACGGCGATCACCCCGTCCGCCGGGTCGGCGATGACGGCGTCCGCGTCGATTCCGGCCGGGATCGTCCTGCCGGGCTTGAAGCTCCGCGCGTCGAAGGCGGTGAGCTGGGCGGTCTTGCCGCTGTCGGCGAAGATGACGCCGCCGGCGACCGCCTGGCCATGCGCGCCATGCAGGCCGTCGAGCCTGCCGAGGATGCGGCCGTCGTCGGCGTCGACGATGTCGGTGTGGTCGGCGTGCGAGACCAGGACGCGCTTGGAGGCGGGATCGTAGACGACATAGTCCCAGCGGTCGGGTGACCCGAGTGGGACCGTCCGCGTGGTCGTGTAGGAGAGTGCCGCGGCATAGGCTGGGACGGCAGCGCAGGCGAGGCCTGTCGACAGGCTGGCCGACAGGCCGATCGGCACGAGCTTCATCATCTGGTTCCCTGATCCGAGGCTCGATCCGCGAGCGCGAAGAGTGGCGCCATGCCGACCACGCCCTTGTCGGTGTCGCCGGCATGGCGGAGATGGGCGATCGCGAACGCGTCCTCGACGGTGCGCAGCAGCGAATAATGGTTGTAGGGCGTGCTGTCGACCACGCCGCGCGGACCATGATTGGTGACGACGATCGCGAGCCCGTGGCCGCCGGAGGCGGCGCCGCAGCAGGCGGTGGCATCGCCCGGGATGGCATGATGACCGCCCTCGTCGGTGACGATCACGATCGCGTCGTTGCCTGGACCGGCCCAGACCGGGCTGCTTGTGATGTCGGTGACCAGGCCACCCGCGACGGCGTCGCCGCGGGCGATGCGGCCCTGCTCGTTCTCCTTGGTGCAGTCGGGCGGGACGTTGTCGCCCTTCAACCCGTGCATGTCGTCGCACTGGTTGGGGGCGATGAAGGCAAAGTTGGGCATGCGGCCGGACGCGAGGTCGGCGTGGAGCGCGTCGAAGCCCACGATGTGGTTGGCGCGGTTCGGGTCATGCTGGACGGAGACGTAGTTCATGAAGCCGTCATGCTTGGAGGCGTAGAGGGCGGCGGGACGGTGGTCGGGATTGTTCGGGACCGGATAGATCACGTCGGTGGCGCCGGGCGTGGGGAGACTTTCCTCGTAGGCGCGCCAGGTCAGGCCATGGGAGGTGAGCTGGCCGGCGAGGTCGGGCTGGTCGAGGGTGTGGTCGGGGTAGGCGGGATCGGAGGCATGCTTGCAGGCGGCCTGGGTGGCGCCATGCTTGCAGAAATATGGTTCGTCGTCGTGGATGCCGAAATTGTCGCCGCCGAGCATGGCGACATAGTTGCCCTCGCTCGGATGCACGACGCCGTAGTAGTGCGACGCGACACCGTACTGGTGTGCGAGACGCGTGAGGTTCGGCGCGTAGGATTTGCCGACGATGTCGGCCAGACCCTGGTTTTCCTCGACGATAAGGAAGACATGGTCGTAGCGCGGCATCGGCGGGCGGTGTTGCGCAAGCGACGGCGGCGCCCCCACCAGCAACACGCAAACGCTAATAGGTAAAGCGGACACCGCCGAGGACGTCAACACCATAGAACTCCCGCTGGATGGGACGATTGGCCGAGGCGGTTTCGGTATATTTCAAGGTCTGGTCGGTCAAGTTGTGGCCGTCGAGATAAAGCTGGATGTTCTTGTTGATGTTGTAGGCGGTGCCGAGGTCGAGGCGAAAACGTTGCTGGACGTAGACGTCGGCGCCCTTGGTGCTGCCGAGCGAGTAGAGGTCCTTCGAGACGTAGTTTGCGGCGATGCGGAAGGTGTACGGATAGCGTTCGTAGAAGACGGCAACGTTGAAGTTGTAAGGCGAGGTCTGCGGCAATTGCAGGGTCTCGTTGGCGATCACGCCGTCGCCGCGATCGCGGCTGATGGTGGCCGCGGACTGGTTGTAGGTGAAATTGGTGTCGAGGCCGAGGCCGTTCCATGGTGCAGGCAGGAACAGGAACTGCTGTGTGTATTCCGCTTCGATCCCGTAGATGCGAGCCGGTCCGGAGTTCTGGTAGGTCGTAAGATTGACGGCGGTGTTGGCCGGGACGAAGGGAGAGTTGATCGTGCCTCTGGTGGTGTCCTGGAAGATGTAGGAGCTGAGCTCCTTGTCGAAGCCGCCGAACGACAGCTTGCCGCCTTTCTGCAGATAGAACTCGTAGAACAGGTCGAAGTCGTCCGAATAGATCGGAGCCAGGTTGGCGTTGCCGGTGGTCAGAGTCAGGGTGGCGAGATTGAATGTCTGGCCCGGCGTGATCTGCTGGAAGCCAGGCCGGCCGATCGCGGTCGAGTAGATCGCGCGCACATCCATCGTCGGATCGATATCGTATCGGAGTTGCACGCTCGGGAAATAGCTGGCGTAGGCGTGCTTGGTGGTATTCGGCGTGTTGAACGTGTTGTTGTTCGCATCCGTCGTGGTGGTGAAGCCGCGATAGACGCCGAATGTGTCCTCGACGCGCACGCCGGCGAGCCAGCCGAGTTTCCCGTGCGAGCCGCTGTATTGCATGTAGCCGCCGTAGACGTTCTCGGTGTCGTTCTGGACGGCATTCGGATCATAGGGAGCGGGCGCGCCGCCGAGCAGACCGGCGACGCTCGCCTCGTCGATCGACTGGCCGATATTGTAGGACCCGTTGTAGAAATTCAGGCTCGGTCCGCCGATGAACTGGCTGAGTGGCAGACCAACGAGGTTCGGGGACAGCGACGAACCCAAGGCATTCTGGACGATGCGGTTGCGCAGACGCAGGATCGCGCCGCCCTCGATCTGGTCTTCGGGGGTGAGCAGATGAAACGGGATCGTCAGGTTGGCGGCACCGCTGTATTCGCGGTCGGCGCTGCTGGTCGGCTGATTGGTGACGCTGGTGAGCCGATAGATGTTCGGGTCGAGCAGGTTGGTTCCGTCGACCGTGTGGTAGGACAGCGGGTAGGTCGCCTGATTGTTGTACGACAGGGCGATCGTGTTCGGATCGGCGAAATTCGAGTTGTAGGCTGTCGTGAACTTGTCGGTTCCAGCCGAGTAGGCGCCTCGGTAGTCGAGCTTGTAGCGGTTGAAGAGGACGTTGCTGCCGCCCCAGGAGAGGATCTGGTTGCGCGTCTCTTCTTCGGTGTCGGTGCTGGTGCGCGCGACCGTTGCCGCGGGCGCGAGGAACGTCCGGCCGGTCGGATCGGCGGGATCGAGATAGCCGATCGGGCCGCCGGCGGTGAAGCCGGAGTCGAGGCCACCGAAGGAGAGGAAGTCCTTGCCGGCATGCTCGTTGTAGCCGGCGTTGGCGTAGCGGACGTACCAGTGATCGGTGTCGTTCGGGTCGAAGTCGATCTCGGCGCCGCGATCGAAACGCCGCCGGTTGTAGAGGTAGTGGCGCAGCGTGACGTTGTTGAGCAGCTTGTCGGGCGCGCCGGCCGATTGCTGGTCGGAGTAGCCGGGCTCGTAGTCGTCGACGCCGCGATAGTCGTTATGCTGACCGTCGGTGAAGAGGATGCTGATCGGGCGCGGGTTGGACATGAAACCCGACAGCGGCGGCGGATTGCTGAACGGACCGTCGTTGCTGCCGAAGCCGAAGCTGAGGCCGGTGGTGATCGAGTAGTCGGTGACCGAGGTTCCGCGCAGCGCCTCGACGCCCGACCCGAGGGTGCCCTCGATGAAGGGATGTCCGTCCGTCGGGGGACGGCGGGGCAACAGGTTCACCTGCCCGCCGATCCCTTCCGCGTCGTCGGATGGCAGCAGGGTCTCCTTCACCTCGAGCCCGCCGACGAGGCCGACCGGCAGGACGTCGAGCGCGATGGCGCGGCCACCGCCGGTCGGCGAGGACAGGTTCGAGGGCAGCACCCGGACACCGTCGAACGTGACGCTGTTGAGGTCGGCATCCTCGCCGCGAATGTTGATGAAGCGGCCCTCCCCGGAGTCGGTCTCGAGCGAAACGCCCGGAAGACGTTCGAGAGCCTGGGCGATGCTGACATCGGGCAGTTTCTGGATTTCGCTCAGCGGCTGGACGACGATCTTGTTGATGGCGTTGTGCTCGGCCGCCTTCGCCTGGGCGCGCGAACCGGTCCCGCTCGGCGTCACGTCCGCGGCACTGCCGCCGCTGGACGTCGTGACCCGTCCGATGTCGGTTGCCGGCGCCTGCGCGACCGGACCCACCGGCGTGACCTGGGCATGAGCCAAGGCCGGGGCGAGGGTGAAGGCTGTCGTCGCGGCGAGCAGGCCGCGCAAAGGCAATCGATGTCGTATCAAAGCCGTGTCCCGCCACTGCGTTGGCGGGAACACCTAGTCACGGCCCGTTACAAAACTCCGACAAGACGATGACAGTTTGAAGTCTGTGGCAGAGTTGCCGCGGCCGCCACCTTTCGATGCCGCATCCTACATCGTGTCTTCAGCGGACTGAAAATTTTCTGTCAGAGGAGCGCCAGACACGAAAAAGGGGCCGCCCGAAGGTGACCCCTTCCCGTTGGTCGCCCGGAAGGTTCAGCCTTCGCCGGTCTGGTTGCGGCGACGGATCGCGGCCCCGAGGATGTCGCCGAGCGAGGCGCCGCTGTCGGACGAACCGAACTCGGCCATCGCCTGCTTGTCGTCCTCCATCTCGCGGCCCTTGATGGTGAGCGAGAGCTTGCGCGACGCGCGATCGACACCGATGACCTTGGCATCGACCTTCTCGCCGACCGCGAAACGGTCCGGACGCTGCTCGCCCTTGTCGCGCGCGAGTTCGGCGCGGCGGATGAAGCCGCCGAGGACCTCGTCGACCTTCACCTCGATGCCGTTGGCCTGCACCTGGGTGACGATGCAGGTCACGACGTCGCCCTTGTTGATCCGGCTCATCGTGTCGGCGGCGGGGTCCTCGTGCAACTGCTTGATGCCGAGGCTGATGCGCTCCTTCTCGACGTCGACGTCGAGCACCTTGCCCTGGACGACCTGGCCCTTCTCGTACTTGGTGATCGCGACCTCGCCGGGCTCGTCCCAGGACAGGTCGGACATATGGACCATGCCGTCGATGTCGGCCGAGAGGCCGACGAACAGGCCGAACTCGGTGATGTTGCGGATCTCGCCCTCGACGGTCGAGCCGACACGGTGATCGTCGGCGAACTGCTCCCACGGATTGCGCTGGACCTGCTTGAGGCCGAGACTGATCCGGCGCTTGGAGCTGTCGACGTCGAGCACCATCACGTCGACTTCCTGGCTGGTCGAGACGATCTTGCCGGGATGGACGTTCTTCTTGGTCCAGCTCATCTCGCTGACATGGACCAGGCCCTCGACGCCGGCCTCGAGTTCGACGAAGGCGCCGTAGTCGGTGATGTTGGTGACACGGCCGGTGTATTTGGCGCCGGGCGGATACTTGATCGCGACACCGTCCCACGGGTCGGCCTCGAGCTGCTTCATGCCGAGGCTGATGCGCTGGGTGTCGGAGTTGAAGCGGATCACCTGGACGCGCACCTGCTGGCCGATCTGCAGCGCCTCGTTGGGATGGTTGATCCGCTTCCAGGCGACGTCGGTGACGTGCAGCAGGCCGTCCACGCCGCCGAGATCGACGAAGGCGCCGTAGTCGGTGATGTTCTTGACCACGCCGTCGAGGATCATGCCCTCCTTGAGCCCCTGGATCAGCTCGGAGCGCTGCTCGGCGCGGGTCTCCTCGAGCACGGCGCGGCGTGAGACCACGATGTTGCCGCGGGCGCGGTCCATCTTGAGGATCTGGAACGGCTGGGGCGTGCCCATCAGCGGACCCACGTCGCGCACCGGACGGATATCGACCTGGCTGCCGGGCAGGAAGGCCATGGCGCCGCCGAGATCGACGGTGAAGCCGCCCTTGACCCGACCATAGATGGTGCCGTTGACGCGCTGGTTGCCCTCGAAGGCGCGTTCGAGGTTGGTCCAGGCCTCCTCGCGGCGTGCCTTCTCGCGTGAGAGGACGATGAGACCCTCGCGGTCCTCGTAGCGCTCGACATAGAGCTCGACGACGTCGCCGGGCTCGACCTCGGGCCGCATGCCGGGGGCCGCGAACTCCTTGAGCGCCACGCGCCCCTCGCTCTTGAGGCCGACATCGACGATGGCGAATTCGTCGGTCAGGCGGACGACCTTGCCGCTGACGACCGACCCGTCGAAGCCGGTGTCGCGACCGAGGGTCTCGTCGAGGAGCGAGGCGAAATCCTCGCCATGGAAATGATCGATTGCTTCGGCGACGGCGCTGGATGCCATAGGGCGGTCAGTATCCTGTGTGGACGCGCGGATCGCGGTCCGGAATGCGCGACGGCGATGCCGACGCGGCTGGCCCGGCCTCCAGAGGGAGACGCCGGGCCTGGTTTGATGACGGGCGGAGGTAGAGACGCGGATCGACCGTCGAGTCAAGGACCGAAATGGTCGCCGGCGGTCGCGATCGCAAGGCGGGCGCGCACGAGCGCCAGGGCCGCCTCGAAGGTTTGATCCGGATCGAGAGACGTCGTGTCAAGCAGATCGGCGTCGTCGGCGCGGCGGAGGGGAGCCGACGCGCGCGCGGCATCCGCGTCGTCGCGCGCCTCGATCGCGAGGCGCTCGGCCTCGACGGCGTCGGGCGTCGCCTCCTGGCCACGCTGCCGCAGGCGCCGGCGTGCACGCTCGGCCGACGACGCGGTCACGAACAGCTTGGCATTCGCTCCGGGAAAGACGACGGTGCCGATGTCGCGGCCGTCGAGCACGGCCCCTTCCGCCGCCGCGACTTCGCGCTGGCGCTCGAGCAGGGCGGCGCGCAGGGGACCCCAGGCGGCAACGCGGCTCGCCATCCGGTCGATGTCAGGCGTGCGCAGGTCCGTCCGTGACAGATCGTCGGGGGTCAGGCTGCCGGCGGCGGCAACCGCGGCCGCGACATCGCCGCCGCCGGACATCCGGCGCGCGACCGCGCGATAGAGCAGGCCGGTGTCGAGATAGGGAATGCCCAATGTCTCGGCGAGGCGCCGGGCGAGCGTGCCCTTGCCGGACGCCGCCGGGCCATCGACGGCGACGATCGGCTTGAAGGCAGCAGGCGGTCTCACGACAGCCCGGCGCCGAGGCGGTTCATCAGGGCGATGAAGCCGGGGAAGCTGGTCTCGATGAAGCGCGTGTCGTCGATGGCGACGGGCCGCCGGGCGGCGAGACCGAGCACGATCGCGCTCATCGCCAGGCGATGATCCATGCTGGTTGCCACGTCCCCGCCGCCGTCCGGCGGCCCACCGGCGCCCGCGATCAGCAGGTCGTCGCCCTCGATCCTCACGCCGACGCCGTTGGCGGCGAGCATGGCCGCGGTCGCCGCGAGCCGGTCGCTCTCCTTGACGCGCAGCTCGCCGAGGCCGCGCAGGCGGCTTTCGCCGCGCGCACAGGCGCACGCGACCGCGAGGATCGGATACTCGTCGATCATGCGCGGCGCGCGATCGGCGGGAACGTCGATGGCGTGAAGTGGGGCGAACGCGACGCCGATGTCGCCGGCGGCCTCGCCGCCCTGCTCGCGACGGCCGGTGATGGCGAGCGCCGCCCCCATCGTCTCGAGACATTCGAACAGGCCGGTCCGGAGCGGCGAGAGACCGACCCCTCGCACGGTGACGCGCGAGCCCGGAACCAGCAGGCCGGCGACCAGCGGAAAGGCGGCCGACGAGGGGTCGCCGGGAACCGTGACGTCGCGCGCGATCAGCTCCGGCTGTCCGTCGAGGATGAGGCGGTTGCCGCCGCCCGCCAGCTTCTCCGAGTGAAGCGAGGCGCCGAAATGACGCAGCATGTTCTCGGTGTGGTCGCGCGTCGGCACCGGCTCGTCGACGATCGAGGTGCCGCGCGCATTGAGCCCGGCCAGCAGCAGCGCCGACTTCACCTGGGCCGACGCCACTTCGAGCCGGTGCTCGATCGGCAGCGCCTCGCCGGTGCCCTCGATCGCGAGCGGCAGCAATCCGCCGTCGCGCGCGGCGAAGCGGGCGCCGGTCTCGGCCAGCGGAACGGTGACGCGCCGCATCGGCCGCGCGCGCAGGCTGGCGTCACCGGTGATGACGGCGAACATGGGATGGGTCGCGAGCAGGCCGGTCAGCAGGCGCGCGGCGGTGCCGGAATTGCCCATGTCGAGCACGTCGGCCGGTTCGGCGAGACCGCCGACGCCGCGCCCGCTGACGTGCCAGACGCCGTCCTGGTGATCGATGACGGCACCGAGGGCGCGCATCGCCGACGCCGTACGGCGCACATCCTCGCCCTCGAGCAGCCCCTCGATCCGCGTGCGTCCGACGGCGAGGGATGCGAACATCAGCGCCCGGTGGCTGATCGACTTGTCGCCGGGAACGCGGACTTCGCCGGCAAGCGGGGACGCGGCACGAACGGTGATCGGTCGAGGCTCGGTCATGACCGGCGCTTAGCATGGCGCCGCCGTGGTTTGACAGCGCACGCGCACGGTGGCATGGCCGCCCGCTTCCTCGACGCCCGGGCCCGCGGCGCCCCGACTTGCAAGGCAATCTGATGGTCAAGCCAGAACTCGGCATGAAACGCGTGTGCGTTTCGTGCGGCACACGCTTCTACGACCTGACCCGGACTCCGGCCGTCTGCCCGAAATGCAGCACCGAACAGCCGGTCGAGCAGCCACGCGTGCGCCGCGCCTCGGGCAACCTGGCGGACGAGAAGCGGGTCAAGAAGCCGCTGCCAGTGGACGACGTCGATCCGGAGGTCGAGCCCGAGGAAACCGAGGAGGCGGCGGAAGACGAGGACGACGTGATGGAAAGCACCGACGACCTCGAGGACGACGCCGACGCGATCTCGAGCGACATCGAGGTCGAGGGCGACCGCGAGGAGGAGACCTGAGGCGCGGAGAGCGTGTCGATCGATCGAGGAAGCCTTGGGGCGCCGCCCCAAGACCCCGCTGGGGCCAGCGGCCCCAGACCGGCAACGGTCATTGCTGGGCGGTTCATGATCGTTGTTCGCGGCGTGCGCCCGAGCCATCCTCATAGCGGCGTGGCGTAGACCATCGAATCGTGTCAGCTATGACATCACCGAAGAACGGTTGACAGCGTCACTGCCCCGGTCCCATCGCGAGACGGCGTTTTAGGTCAAGGCGGGAACAAGGCCTCCGTTGCTAGACAGGAGACATGACGGCGAGCTGTTAAGGTCACGTCGTTGCGGTCAAGAAGGTCTTTCGACATGTCAATGCAACTGACAATGTATCTTCAGACGCTGGAGATCAGCCCGTCGGCATGCTCCGGGTTCGAAGATGAGGCCTTGGGCGCATGCATCGGCCTCGTGGGATGGGTTTTCCATCTCAATCGACGGCCCGACAAGGATGGTATCAAGCCGTACAGACAGCCGCGTTCAACACGTCCGGCGGCCTCAAAGCGGGTCCAGCGAACAAGTCCTTTTTCTATACCGCCTTGTTGCACCGCCAACGCTCGGCCTTCGGACCGTTCGGATTTCACGATGTCGATTGGAGCAAGTTCGACGTCGCGAGTTTTCCGTGGGCTCTCCCTGATCAGATCTTCGAAAAGCTCTATCCCGATGTGATGGCTGATCGCGGTCCAACCTACGAACGGCCGGCGACCTGGGATGACGTCGTCAAGATCGGCGAGGGTCTGGGCCTGATCACGCCGGCCGGCAGTCTTGGCAAGAAGCTGCTGAAGACCTTCCTGACCCGCTCCATCCCCGCCCTTACGGAAGGCGCTCTGGCGGAATGGGCCATGCCCGTTGCATCGGGCGTAGCGTTCACGGCGGTCGTCGTCGAGGCGTGGGCGGCGCGAACGCATAATGCGCAGACCAAACAGGCTTTCCGTATCGACAAGCAGCGTCGGGACTATGACCGCACCGTCGCCAATGCGGTCGCAACTCGGTGATCAACCGAGGTATGACGTTCGGTCGTTCATCGGATCTCCTTGCATTTGCGCGGAAGAACCGGCGAACCGTCGCGCCGTGGACGGCTTGGGCGGCTTTCGTCATTTTCATCGCCGCTCGCGAGGCATTGGGTCCCGGCGATCGGGTTACCGCACTCTCGGGCTTGTTCCTGTTCATGCAGGCCGCTTGTTTAGGGCTCGCCATCTGGACGAATCGATGGCCAGCGATCGGCCTCACCCTGCTTTGGCTTGCCGCGACGACCACACGTCCGATCTGACGCGGATCAAGGCAGCCGACCGAGTCCGAGCAAAACCTCGAATGACTGCCGCTTCCTGTTGTCGCCGGGGGTCCGGGGGCCGGCCTCGGCCCCCGGGTCTTGCTTCAGCCGCTCGAACGGCCCTGTTCGATGGTGGTGCCCGCGTCCATCAGGCGCAGGAAGTTGCCGCCCCAGAATGCCTCGATCTCGGCGCGTCCATAGCCGCGGCGAACGAGTTCGGCGGTGACGTTGCCGCTCTCGGCCGCGTTCTGCCAGCCGTCGATGCCGCCGCCGCCGTCGAAATCCGAGCTGATGCCGACATGGGCGACGCCCGCGCGGGTGACGACGTGATCGAGATGGTCGACGAAGTCGGCGACGCTGGCGCGGCCGGGGCTGGCGCGCGGCCGCAGGAACGGGGCCATCGCCGTGATCTGGACCAGGCCGCCGGTGTCGCGCAGCGCGTCGATCTGCATGTCGTCGAGGTTGCGCGGATGCGCGCAGAGCGAGGCGACGCAGGAATGGGTCGCGACGACCGGCGCCGCGCTCGCCTGCACCGCCTGCAGCATCGCCTGGCGCGACAGGTGCGAGACGTCGACCATCATGCCGATCCGGTTCATCTCGCGGATCGCCTCGCGACCCAGGTCGCCGAGGCCGTTGTGGAGGCGCTCCGGATCGTGGAGATCGGCGCGCGGATTGGCGCTGTCGGCAAGCGCATTGTGGCCGTTGTGCACGAGTGTCAGGTAGCGGACGCCACGCGCGCGCCAGGATGCGAGGAGGGAAAGGTCCTCGCCCAGTGCGTGGCCGTTCTCGATGCAGCGGATGACCGCGAGGCGGCCGGCGGCGCGGGCGGCGCGGACATCGCCGGCGGTGTCGGCGAGGCTGACGGCGATCTCGTCCTCGGCGCCGGAGGCCATGCGATCGATGGTGTCGAGCATGCCGTCGGCACGGGCATGCGCGCGGGCGTAGGCGTCGGCGTCGCGCGCTTCCTGCGGGATGAAGGCGGCGAAACAGCCGGCCCAAAGGCCGCCGCGGCGCATCTTCGGCAGGTCGACGCGGCGTGGACCATCGGCGCGCGGATCGGGCGTGTCTGGCCAGGGCACGTCGATATGGCTGTCGAGGGTCAGGAGTTCCGCGTGCAGCGAGGCCGGATCGATCATGCGCTTGCCAAGCGCCGCGCGATGGCGGAGTTGCGCCGTCTTTCCTGGAACCCGCCGATGCGACTCGTGACCTGGAACATCAACTCGCTGCGTCTCCGATGGGGGTTGCTCGAGCGCGTGGCGGACATGCTGGCGCCCGATGTGATCTGCCTGCAGGAGACGAAGGTTCCCGACGAGCTGTTTCCCGACGCGGGGCCGGCGCTCGGCTATCGGCACGTCGCCCGGCGCGGCATGAAGAGCTACAATGGTGTCGCGATCCTGTCGCGTCATCCGCTGCGGGTGCACGAGGATTCGCCCGACTGGTGCGAGCGCGGGGACTGCCGGCATTTGCACGCGACGGTGGATGCGCCGTCGGGTCCGTTCGAGCTGCACGATTTCTACGTGCCGGCGGGCGGCGACGTGCCAGACCCGGCCGTGAACGCGAAGTTCGCGCACAAGCTCGCCTTCGTCGACGAGGTGGCGCTGCATTTTGCGCAGACGGGGGTGCGGGCAAGGACGGTGCTGGTGGGCGACCTCAACATCGCGCCGCTCGAGAACGATGTCTGGAGCCACAGGCAGTTGCTCGACGTCGTCAGCCATACGCCGGTGGAGATCGCCAAGCTGAATGCGTGGCGGGACGTCGGGTTCGTCGATGCCGTCCGCCATTTCGTGCCGGCGAGTGAACGGCTCTACACGTGGTGGTCGTATCGCAACCGGGACTGGCGGGTGTCGAACCGTGGCCGCCGGCTGGATCATGTATGGGTCAGCCCCGACCTCGTCGGCAGCCTGCGGGCGCAGCATGTGCTGGTCGAGGCGCGCGACTGGACGCAGACGTCCGATCACGTGCCGGTGGCGGTCGATTTCGGCTGATTCAAGTTCAAGCGGCGGCGCCGTCTCCGGCGACTCCATTGCCGAGCGGATCGAGCCGATAGCCGCCGCCCTCGGTGACGAGCAGGCAGGCGTTTGCCGGATCGGGCTCGATCTTCTGGCGCAGGCGGTAGATGTGGGTCTCGAGCGTGTGGGTGGTGACCGCCGCGTTGTAGCCCCAGACCTCGTTGAGCAGGACCTGGCGCGGGACGGGACGGGTGCCGGCGCGATAGAGGAATTTAAGGATCGCGGCCTCCTTCTCGGTCAGCCTGATGCGACGGTTGCGCACCGCTTCCTGCAGCAGCTTGGCGGACGGTCGGAAGGTGTAGGGTCCGATGGTGAAGACGGCATCCTCGCTGTTCTCGAAGATGCGCATCTGGGCGCGCAGGCGGGCGAGCAGTTCGGCGATGCGGAAGGGCTTGGCGACGTAGTCGTTGGCGCCGGCGTCGAGGCCGCGCACGACGTCGGCTTCGTCGTCGGAGCCGGTCAGCATGATGATCGGCATGCGCATGCCGCGCTTGCGGAGGTCGGCGCAGAAGTCGCGCCCGTCGCCGTCGGGAAGGCCCACGTCGAGGATGACGGCGTCGAAGCGGGACGCGGCGCCATCGAGCTTGCCGCCGGCCTCGGCGATGCTGTCCGCCTCGACCGCGTTGAACTCGCCGTCAACCTGGAGCTGTTCGATCAGTGTCGCGCGCAGGGAGTCGTCGTCATCGACGATCAGGATCGGCCGTTCGCCAGCCATTTCATGCTCCATCCAACGCGGTGATCGGCTCGCCCGAGACAGCGCTTTCCGCCCGGGTTCGTTCCGATTGCCTCGGCAACAAACGCGCGCCGCATCCGCTCTCGTCGTGCACTCGCCCAGAGCACCACGCACATTGTCGTGAGCTTGGGTCGGAAGCGCAAGGGCGGTCGCCCACCGCGGGAAGGGGAGGCCGGTTCTCGACCTCACGCCATGGCAGCCCCATGTTCGTCGCGAGGTTGGCGAAGGCGAGCATGAAGGATCATCCGGCCGGATCGAGAACACGATCGTCCATGCGGCTGCGATCGGTCTATCGCGCGGTGGGCGAACTGCGGCGCGGCAACGCGGTCCTGCTCGAAGCCGACCGCTCGCTGATGGTGGGCGCGGCGGAGACGCTGTCGGTCGAGGCGATCGAGGAGGCGGGACTGGTCGCGGGGACGGGTCCGGTCCTGCTCGTGGTCTCGTCGGGACGGGTGGCGCAGAACGACGCTGGCCTGGTGGCATTCGAGATCGCCGCGTCGTTCGGCGAGCTTGCGGGACGGGCGCCTTCGTGGCTGCGCGACATCGCCGATCCGACGCGCCTGAATCCGCCGATCGATTTCGCCGGAACGTTCGCGCACGCGCCGGTGCCGCTTCAGGCGCGCGCCGCGCTGGCCGCGGTCAAGTTGGCGCGGCTTGCACCGGCGGCGATCATCGCCGGTGCCGACACAAGCGCGGCCGGGCGCGCGCTGGACGCCGGCATGCAGACGGTCGAGAGCGAGGCCGTTCTCGGCTTCGCCCACGAGACCGGGCTGGCGCTCGAAATCGTGGCGGAGGCGTCGGTGCCGCTCGAGGATTCGAGCGAGGCGCGACTGGTGGCGTTTCGCGCGCCGGACGGAGGCATCGAGCATCTCGCCCTCGTGGTCGGCGATCCCGGGCGGCGCGAGGCGCCGTTGGTGCGGCTGCATTCGGAATGCTTCACGGGCGATTTCCTGGGCAGCCTGCGCTGCGACTGCGGCGACCAGTTGCGCGGCGCGATCAGGCGGATGCGAGAGGACGGCGCCGGCGTGCTGCTGTACCTGGCGCAGGAGGGACGCGGCATCGGGCTGGTCAACAAGCTGCGTGCCTATGCGCTGCAGGACCGCGGGCTCGACACGATCGACGCCAACCGGGCGCTGGGCTGGGACGCCGACGAGCGCAGCTTCCTGATCGCGGCGACCATGCTCAAGCGGCTCGGGATCGGCCGGATCCGGCTGCTGACGAACAATCCGGAGAAGGTCGAGGCGTTGACCGGCTTCGGCATCGACATCGTCGAGCGTGTCGGACACGTGGTGCCGCCGAACGGGGTCAACGATGCCTATCTGGCGACGAAGCGGCGCCGCTTCGGCCACATGATCGGATGACGGGCCTGCGCGGCATCGTCGTGGCACGCGGGGACGGGGGCGCGCACGAGGCGTGGCTGCATGCAGGGGCGGAACGCTTCGCGGCGGTCGTGGGGGCGCGCGGGATCGTTGCTAACAAGGAGGAGGGCGATGGCGGGACGCCGTTGGGGGTGCTCGCGATCCGGAGGGTGCTGTACCGGGCCGATCGCGTGAAGCCGCCGGCCTGCGCCGTTTCGCGCGAGCCGATCGCGGCCAGCGACGGCTGGTGCGACGCTGCCCACGATCCGCTCTACAACCGCATGGTGCGGCTGCCCTACGGCGCGCGCGCCGAGGCGCTGTGGCGCGACGATGCACTCTACGATGTCGTGGGCGTGCTGGGGCACAATGATCGTCCGGTGCGGCCGGGTGCCGGATCGGCGATCTTCCTGCATGCGGCACCACCCTCGGGTGCGGCGACGTCGGGCTGCGTCGGGCTCGCGGCCGCGGATCTCGCCCGCCTGCTGGCGATGGGGCTGACAGAGATCGAGACCAGGCGGGATTGAGCGGGATGACGCGGATCGTCGTCATCGGGGGCGGGTTTTCCGGCGCGATGGTCGCCGTGCATCTCAAGCGCGACCATCCTGGCCTCGCCGCCCGCGTGACGGTCGTGGACGATCGCGAGACGCTCGGGGCAGGTCTCGCCTACGGCACGCCGGACCCCGCGTGCCGCACGAACGTGGCCGCTTCGCGGATGTCGCCGTTCGAGGAGGCGCCGGACGCGTTCGACGACTGGCTATCGGCGATCGGGGCGGTCGCGGCCGATCCGGCGATGGTGGGCCCGGGCGGACGCTTCCCGTCGCGCGCGGTGTTCGGCCGCTATGTCGCCTCCGAGGCCGCGCGGCATGCGGTGGCGCATCGGCGGGCGCGCGCGGTGGCGGCGTGCCGATCGGACGGCGAATTCTCGGTGGATCTCGACGATGGCGGCAGGCTGGCGGCGGACATGCTGGTGCTGGCGACCGGACACCCGCGTCCGGGGCTGCCGGCGGTGCTGCGGACGATCGCGCACGATCCGCGCCTGGTGCGTGATCCGTGGGACCTCGGTGCGATCGAGCGGATCGCGCGGGCGCCCGACTGCCGGGTGCTGCTGGTGGGGACGGGGCTCACGTCGTGCGACGTGGTGGCGAGCCTGCGGCGTCGCGGACATCGCGAACCGATCGTGGCGGTCAGCAGGCGGGGCCTGCTGCCACGGGAGCGGACGACCAGGACGGTGTCGAGCTTCGGCGATTTCACGGCCGGCCCGTCGCGAACGGCACGCGGACTGGCGAGGCGGGTGCGCGACGCAGTGGCGGAGGCGGGCCGCCTCGACAGGCCGTGGGAGGACGTGATCGCCGCGCTGCGGGAACAGGCGCCGGTGGTGTGGCGCTCGTTGCCGCTCGCCGAGCAGCGGCGATTGCTGCGGCATTTGCGTGCATTCTGGGACGTGCACCGGTTCCAATCGGCGCCGCAGGTGGCGTCCCTGGTCGCCGGCGAGCAGGCGGCGGGCGGACTGGTGGTGCATGCGGCGGCGATCCTGGACGCGAGGGCGGACGAGGACGGTCTGGCACTCGCCTGCCGAATTCGTGGCGATCGTGCAACGCTCCGGCTGCGAAGCGATGTGATCGTCAACTGCACCGGACCGGGCCATGCGAGCGCGGTCGCGTCGTCGGACGTGCTGGCGTCGCTGCACGCACGGGGGCTGGTTCGACCCGACCCGCTCGGGCTCGGTCTCGAGACCGATGTGTCGAACCTTGCAGTCGGCGACGACGGTCTTGCCGTGCCGCGGCTGTGGGTCGCGGGGCCGCCGGCGAGGTCGGCGCATGGGGAATTGATGGGATTGCCGCAGGTGAGCCGGCAGCCACGCGAGATCGCGCGAAGCATCGCGCGATGCGTGCGCGATGGGATCGGGACGCGGGAGGCTGTTGTGGAGCGGCAGACGTTTCGTTAGGTTGACGTATAGGTCGCATCGCTGCCGTTAGAGCCGCGAACGGCCTTGTCGCCTGGGGAGCCTCGTCCATGATGTCCAACACGCGCTCGGCTGCGATCGTGGCCGCCTGCGTCATCGCCCTGCCGGTTGGCGCGCGCGCGAACGCCGGTTTCGCTCTCAATGACGGCCTGACCGACTGGACGGCGAACGCCTACGCGGGCGAGGCGGCGAAGGCCTACGACGCGGGCACCGCATGGACCAATCCGGCGGGCATGGTGCGCCTGCATGGCACCGAGCTCGACAGCTCGATCAACTTCATCGATCCGAGTCTGAACTTCGTCGGCAACGACACCATCGGCAACAAGCCGGTCTCCGGGCCGCAGTCGCGGCACGGGATCGACCCCGCGATCTCGGCGGGATCGGCGATCGTGATCTCGCTGACGCCCGACCTGAAGGTGGGCTTCTCGGCGCAGAGTCCGTTCGCCTCGCGCCTGAGCTTCTCGCCGTCGAACTATGTCGGGCGTTACGAGGACACGAATTCGATCCCGACCAACGTGCAGGGACTGTTCTCGGCCGCCTATGCGATCAATGATCATCTGTCGATCGGCGGCGGCCCCTATGTCAGCTACTTCAAGGATCGGCAGTCGCACGCGGTCGATCTGAGCAATGCGACGGTCAATGGAGTGGCGATCCCGCTCGGGCCGGCAGGATCGGACCCTTATGCGGAGTTCCGCGGCGACAATTACGCGGCCGGTTACGATGTCGGCGCTCTCTACCAGTTCAATGACCGCCTCAGGGTCGGCGTGAACTACCACTCGCGCGTCGACCACGTGCTCGAAGGGTTCCAGACCATCTACATCCCGCCGCAGGTGGCGGAGGGGCCGCTGGGCGCACTGGTCGTGCCGCAACTGCGGACGCAGATCTACAACGCCCATGTCAAGCAGACCCTTCCCGGCTGGGTCGACACCTCGTTCTACTGGCAGGTGACGCCGGCGTGGGCGGTGATGGCGAACGCCACCTGGACGCAATGGTCGCTGTTCCAGAACAGCCGGATCAATCCGGACAACCCGGCCATCCCGGTGACGACGAACCTCCAGTACAATTTCCACGACACGGTGACAGCCGGTGTCGGCGTCAACTACCGGCCGCCCGCGGTCCAGAAGCTGCTGCTGCAGGGCGGCCTGACCTACGACCAAAGCCCGATCGACGACAGCACGCGGCAGGCCTCGATCCCGGACGGCAGCCGGATCGAGCTCGGCATCGGTGCGAGCTACCGGCTGACCCGGATGGTGGCGCTGTCGATCGCCTACACCCACTATTTCTTCATCGACGCCAACAACATCCACAACTCGATCGGCGACACGATCAACCGGACGGCGCTCGGCACGGTCGATCTGCCGGCGGGCACCCTGATCGGACACTACAACATCGACAACAACGCGCTGTCGGTCGGCCTGAAGACGTTTTTTTGAGAGAGGGCGAGGCGGGCGGCCTTGCGGCACGCCCGGGCGGCGGCTAATCAAGGGTTGACGTATAGGGCAGCCTTCTGCCCCGGATTTCGAGCCGATCGATCGAGACAGGGATTCCAGACGCGTGCCGCGGACGATCATCGATCCGATGCCGGGCGACCGGGACCGTATCTACAGCGTGACCGAGCTCGCGCGAGAGTTCGGCACCACGGCGCGCGCGATCCGGTTCTACGAGGGCAAGGGATTGCTGTCGCCGAGCCGGGTCGGGAGCAATCGCGTCTACACGCATCGTGACCGGGCGCGGCTGGTGCTGATCCTGCGCGGCAAGCGGCTGGGTTTCAGCCTGCGGGAGATCAAGGAGTTCCTCGCACTCTACCACAACAGCTCGGACGGCGTGCTGCAGATGCGCAGTCTCGCCGGGCGGCTTCGCGAACGGATGCAGGATCTCGAGCATCAACAGGCGGTGCTGACCGAGACGCTCGACGATCTTCGGCGTCTGCTGGCGACGGTCGAGCAGTCGATCGGGGACGGTGCCGCGGAAGTATTCGCGTCGAAACGAAAAGCGGGCTGAGCACACGCGGCCCGGGGGTCAAGGAGAACGTTCATGCGACACGCAGTCATCGCCGGTTATTGCCGCTCCCCGTTCACGTTCGCGGCCAAGGGCGCGCTGGCGCGCACCAGGCCGGATGATCTCGCGGCCGAGGTTGTGCGCGCGCTGATCGAGCGGACAGGTGTCGACCCGTCGACGATCGAGGATTTGATCCTCGGCTGCGCGATGCCGGAGGGCGAGCAGGGCTTCAATCTCGCCCGGCTGGTGGTGCTGCTGGCGGGGCTGCCGCAGAGCGTGGGCGGGGCGACGCTGAACCGTTTCTGCGGCTCGTCGATGAGTGCGGTGCACATCGCGGCCGGCTCGATCGCGACCGGATCGGGCGACGCGTTCATCGCGGCCGGCGTCGAGAGCATGAGCCGGCTGCCGATGTCGGGGTTCAACTTCATGCCCAACAAGACGCTGCACGAGAGCGTGCCGGGCGCTTACATGACGATGGGCGATACGGCCGAGAACGTGGCGCGTCAGTGGCAACTGACGCGGGCCGAGCAGGAGGCGTTCGCGGTCGGGAGCCAGCGCAAGGCGGCGGCCGCGCGCGCCGACGGGCGGATGGCGGCCGAGATCGTGCCGATCGCGATCAAGGGCGGACGAGTCGAGCAGGATGGCTGCCTGCGGCCGGAGACCTCGGCCGAGGGGCTGGCCGGGCTGAAGCCAGCCTTCCGGCCGGACGGATCGGTCACGGCGGGCACGTCCTCGCCGCTGACCGACGGGGCGAGTGCGGTGCTGGTGTGCTCGGAGGAGTACGCTCACGAACACGGGTTGAAGCCGATGGCGCGGATCCGGGCGCAGGCGGTGTCGGGCTGCGCGCCGGAGATCATGGGGATCGGGCCGATCGGGGCGTCGCGCAAGGCGCTGGCGCGGGCGGGGATCGAGGCGTCGTCGCTCGATGTGGTCGAACTCAACGAGGCGTTCGCGAGCCAGTCGATCGCGACGGTGCGCGAGTTGGGCGTGCGCGAGGAGGCGCTGAACATCGACGGCGGCGCGATCGCGATCGGGCATCCGCTGGGGGCCACGGGGGCTCGTCTGGTGGGCAAGGCGGCGAGCCTGCTGGCGCGTGACGGCGGCCGCTACGCGCTGGCGACGCAATGCATCGGCGGCGGCCAGGGAATTGCGACCGTGCTGGAGCGGGTGTGATGGCGATGAGGAAGGTCGCCGTCATCGGGGCCGGCGTGATGGGCGCGGGCATCGCCGCCCAGGTGGCGAACGCGGGCGCGGGCGTGCTGCTGCTCGATGTGGTGCCGCAGGGTGCCGAGAACCGGAACGCGGTCGCCGAGGGGGCGGTCGCCAAGATGCTCAAGACGCAGCCGGCGCCGTTCATGTCGAAGGCGGCCGCGCGGTTGGTGGAGACGGGCAATGTCGAGGACGATCTCGGCAGGATCGCGGAGTGCGACTGGGTGATCGAGGCGATCATCGAGCGGCTCGACCTCAAGCAGGCGCTGTATCGGCGGATCGAGGCGGCGCGCCGGCCGGGGACGGCGGTATCGTCGAACACGTCGACAATCCCGCTGCGCGACCTGGTGTCGGGCCTCGGGCCGGCCTTCGCGCGCGACTTCATGATCACGCACTTCTTCAATCCGCCGCGCTACATGCGGCTGCTCGAGGTCGTGGCGGGGCCGGACAGCGATCCGGCGCTGGTGGCTTCGGTGTCCGCGTTCGCGGACGTCGCGCTCGGGAAGTCGATCGTGGCGTGCCGCGACAGTCCCGGCTTCATCGCCAACCGGCTCGGCTGCTACTGGATGACGCGCGCGGTGCGCCTCGCGATCGAGCAGCAGATGACGATCGAGGAGGCGGACGCGGTCAATGGCTCGCCGTTCGGCATTCCGAAGACCGGGGTGTTCGGGCTGTCGGACCTGGTCGGGCTCGACCTGATGCCGCACGTGAATGCGAGCATGCGCGAGAGCCTGCCGGCGTCGGACTGGTTCCAGGAGATCGCGGGCGAGATCCCGCTGATGGCGCGGATGATCGCGTCGGGCCAGACCGGACGGAAGGGCAAGGGCGGCTTCACCCGGGTCGGCAAGGCGGCTTCGGGCAAGCGGACGCGCGAGGTGATCGACCTGCAGACCGGCGCGTATCGGCCGGAGGGACGGGCGGAACTGCCGGAGCTCGCCGCGACCAAGGGCGATCTGCGGGCGCTGCTGTCGAGCGAGAGCCGTGCCGGCCGGTATGCGTGGTCGGTGTATGGGCCGGTGCTGGCCTATGCGGCGATGCTGGTGCCGGACGCGGCCGAGACGATCACGGCGGTCGATGAGGCGATGCGGCTCGGCTACAACTGGCGCTGGGGACCGTTCGAGCTGATCGACAAGGTGGGCACGGCCTGGTTCGCCGAGCGGCTGCGTTCGTCGGGGATCCCGGTCCCTGCCCTGCTCGACGCGGCGGCGTCGAGGGGCGAGCCGTTCTACACGGTCGAGGGCGGGCGGAAGCAGGCATTCGGAACCGACGGGCATTATCGTGCGGTCGAGCGGCCCGCGGGCGTCCTGAGCCTGGAGGATGTCAAGCGTGGCGCGAAGCCGCTGCTGCGCAATGCGGGGGCCTCGCTGTGGGACCTCGGCGACGGCGTCGCGTGCTTCGAGATCACGGCGAAGGCGGCGTCGATCGACGAGGCGGTGCTGTCGCTGCTCGACAAGTCGATCGACCTGGTGGGCGCGCAAATGAAGGCGCTGGTGCTGTATGGCGAGGGCAAGAATTTCTCGGTCGGCGCCAACCTGGGCGCGGTGATCTACGGCGTGAACATCGCGGCCTGGAGCGAGCTCGACAAGATGATCGCGTCGGGCCAAGCGACGATGCTGCGTTTGAAGCGGGCGCCGTTCCCTGTCGTCGCCGCACCGTTCGGCATGGCGCTCGGCGGCGGCTGCGAGCTGGTGCTGCATTCGGACGCGGTGCAGGCGCACGCGGAGACCTATGCGGGGCTGGTGGAAGGCGGGGTCGGGCTGGTGCCGGGCTGGGGCGGCTGCGGCGCGATGCTGCTGCGCGGGCGCGAGATGAAGGGTGCGCCGAAGGGGCCGATGCCGGCGTCGGTCAAGGCGTTCGAGCTGATCGGGACCGCGAAGGTGTCGGGGTCGGCGGCCGAGGCGCGCGAGATGGGGATCCTGCGGGCGGCCGACGGGATCACGATGAACCGGGACCGGCTGCTGGCGGACGCGAAGGCGCGCGCGCTGGGGATGGTCGAGGGCTATGCGCCGCCGCCGCCCGCGGAGCTGCGGTTGCCGGGGCCTTCGGGCAAGCTTGCGATGGAGCTGGCGCTGCGCGGGATGGCGGCACAGGGGCAGGCGACCCCGCATGACGTGACGGTGGGGCTCGAGCTCGCCACCGTGCTGAGCGGCGGGGAGACGGACATGCTCGACGTGCTGACCGAATCGGACGTGATGGATCTCGAGCGGCAGGCGTTCGTCCGGCTGGCCAGGACCAGGCCCACGATCAAGCGGATCGAGCACATGCTCGAGACCGGCAAGCCGTTGCGGAACTAGCGCGCCCACCGACATCGAGAGCCAAGGGAGAAGCCGACATGCAGACCTATCAGGCCCCGATCCGCGACATGCGTTTCGTGATTCACGAGCTGCTGGGCGACGAGACCGCCAGGCGCGGCGTGCCGTCTAGCGAGTTCACGCCCGAGCTGGTCGACACGGTGCTGGAGGAGGCAGGAAAGTTCCTCAGTGCCACGCTGCTGCCGATCAATGCCTCGGGCGACGAGGAAGGCTGCCGGCTGGAGAACGGCGTGGTGCGGACGCCGAAAGGGTTCCGCGAGGCCTACCAGGCGTATTGCGAGGCCGGCTGGGCGGGGAGTTCGTGCGATCCGCGGTATGGCGGCCAGGGCATGCCGGAGACGGTCGGCAAGATGCTCGAGGAGATGACGAGTGCGGTCAATCTGTCGTTCGGGCTGTATCCCGGGCTGACGCGCGGCGCCTACGAGTCGATCCTCGGGTTCGGGTCGGACGAGATCAAGGATCTCTACCTGCCGAAGATGGTCAGCGGCGAATGGTCGGGGACGATGTGCCTGACGGAGGCGCATTGCGGGACCGATCTCGGGTTGCTGCGGACGCGCGCGGTGCCGTCGGGGGATGGCACCTACCGGATCACGGGATCGAAGATCTTCATCAGTGCCGGCGAGCACGACCTGACCGAGAACATCATCCATCTGGTGCTGGCGCGGCTGCCGGACGCGCCGGCCGGCATCAAGGGCATCTCGATGTTCCTGGTGCCGAAGTTCCTGCCCAACGCGGACGGCTCGAAGGGGCAGCGCAACGGGCTCGTGTGCACGTCCATCGAGCACAAGATGGGGCTGCGCGCGTCGGCCACCGCGCAGATGAGCTTCGACGACGCCAAGGGCTGGCTGATCGGCGCGCCGCATCGCGGGATGCAAGCGATGTTCGTGATGATGAACAACGAGCGGCTCGCGGTGGGCAACCAGGGGCTGGGCGTGGCGGAAGCCGCCTACCAGAGTTCGGTCGCCTATGCGCGGGACCGGCTGCAAGGGCGTTCGCTCGGCAAGAGCGGCCATGCGCCGGCGGCGGCCGATCCGATCATCGTGCATCCGGACGTGCGGCGGATGCTGATGACGATGCGGGCGACGACCGAGGGGTGCCGGGCGCTCGGCACCTGGGTCGCGTGCGCGCTGGAAGCCGCGCACCGCTCGACCGATGCGGAGGCCCGGCGCGACGCGGAGGATTTCCTCGCGCTGATGACGCCGGTGATCAAGGCGCTGTTCACCGATCTCGGGTCGGAGGCGGCGAACATCGCGGTGCAGGTGTATGGCGGGCACGGCTATATCCGCGACCACGGGATCGAGCAGTATGTGCGCGATGCACGGATCGCGCAGATCTACGAGGGTACGAACGGGATCCAGGCGCTGGACCTGGTCGGGCGCAAGCTCGGCGAGGGCAACGGGCGGTTGCTGCGGACGTTCTTCCATCCGGTGAGCGAGTTCGTCGAGGCGAACAGGGCGCATCCGAAGATCGGCAAGATGGTGAGCGGGCTGGAGCGGGCGTTCGGGGCGCTGCAGAAGGCGACGGGATACATCGTGGCGACCGGGCAGAGCGATCCGGAGAATGCGGTGTCGGGGGCGACGGATTACCTGCGGCTGCTGGGCACGGTGGCGCTCGGCTTCATGTGGTGCCGGGCGGCGCTGATCGCGTCCGAGCATGAGGGCGAGCCGTTCTACCGCGACAAGTTGGCGACCGCGCGGTTCTTTTCCGAGCGGATCCTGCCGCAATCGTTCGCGCTGATGCAGGCGGTGCTCGCGGGCAAGGAGTCGATGATGGCGATCAGCGAGGACGCCTTTGTCAGAGCGTGAGAGCCCGCGTGAGTCGATGGAGTTCGACGTGGTCGTGGTCGGGGCCGGTCCCGCGGGACTGGCCGCGGCGATCCGCCTGAAGCAGGTCTCGCCCGACGCGTCGGTGTGCGTGGTCGAGAAGGGCGGCGAGGTCGGCGCGCATATCCTGTCGGGGGCGGTGATCGAGCCGAGGGCGCTCGAGGAGCTGCTGCCCGACTGGCGCGAGCGTGGCGCGCCGCTGGAGACGAAGGCGGGAGAAGATGTGTTCCTGTTCCTGACCGAGCGGCGATCGTTCCGGTCGCCGGTGCTGCTGCCGGCGATGCACAATGCGGGCAATTACATCGTCTCGCTCGGCAACGTGGTGCGGTGGCTCGGGGTCCAGGCGGAAGCGCTCGGGGTGGAGATCTATCCGGGGTTCTCGGCGGCCGAGCTGATCGAGGAGGACGGGCGGATTGTCGGGGTCGCCACCGGCGACATGGGGGTCACGCGCGAGGGCGCGCACGGGGCGAACTTCCAACCGGGGATGGAGCTGCGGGCGACATACACGCTGCTGGCGGAGGGTTGCCGCGGCAGTCTCGCCAAGCAGGCGATGGCGCGGTTCGACCTGCGACAGGGGGTCGAACCGCAGACCTACGGGCTGGGCGTGAAGGAGCTGTGGGAGGTTCCGGCGGCGAACCACAAGCCGGGCTTCATCCAGCACACGGCGGGATGGCCGCTGGACCGATCGACCTACGGCGGGTCGTGGCTTTACCATTTCGGCGAGAACCTGGTGTCGTACGGGTTCGTGGTCGGGCTGGACTACCAGAACCCGTGGATGTCGCCGTTCGACGAGATGCAGCGGCTGAAGCTGCATCCGGCGGTGCGGCCGCATTTCGAGGGCGCCAAGCGGATCAGCTACGGCGCGCGCGCGCTGAGCGAGGGCGGGCTGCAGTCGATCCCGCGCCTGACGTTCCCGGGCGGCGCGCTGCTCGGCGACACGGCGGGGTTCCTCAACGTGCCGAAGATCAAGGGCACGCATGCGGCGATGAAGTCGGGGATGCTGGCGGCGGAGGCGATCGGCGAAGCGCTCGCCGACGGCAAGCCGGCGGAGCCGGTGGGCTATATCGACCGGTTCAAGTCGAGCTGGCTGTGCGCCGAGCTGCACGGGGTGCGCAACTTCCGGCCGGCATTCGCGAAGTTCGGCCTGTATGGCGGGACGTTGTATGCGGGGCTCGACAGCATGGTGCTGCGCGGGCGGGCGCCGTGGACGATGCATCATCCGCATCCCGACTACGAGACGCTGCTTGATGCGTCGAAGGTGGCGAAGATCGAGTATCCGAAGCCGGATGGGACGCTGACGTTCGACAGGCTGTCGTCGGTGTTCATCAGCAACACCAACCATGAGGAGAACCAGCCGGTCCATCTCAAGCTGCGCGAGCCGGAGCGCTGGCTGGGGGTGAACTGGGAGAGATACCGCAGTCCCGAGAGCCGCTATTGCCCCGCGGGCGTTTACGAGGCAGTCGGCGTCGAGAACGGCGCGCCGCGGCTGCAGATCAACGCGCAGAACTGCGTGCACTGCAAGACGTGCGACATCAAGGATCCGACGCAGAACATCGACTGGGTGACGCCGGAAGGCTCGGGCGGCCCGAACTATCCGGGCGGCATGTGAACGGAGATGCGGTCATGAAGGTTCTCGTCCCGGTCAAGCGGGTCGTCGACTACAACGTGAAGGTTCGAGTGAAATCGGACGGTTCGGGCGTCGACGTTTCCGGCGTGAAGATGTCGATGAACCCGTTCGACGAGATCGCGGTCGAGGAGAGCGTGCGGCTGCGCGAGCGCGGCGTGGTTGATGAGATCGTGGTGGTGTCGATCGGGACCGCGCAATGCCAGGAGACGCTGCGCACGGCGCTGGCGATGGGTGCGGACCGGGCGATCCTGGTCGAGACCGACGTGCAGCCGGAGCCGCTGGCAGTCGCCAAGATGCTCCGCGCGCTGGTGGAGCGCGAGCAGCCGCGCCTGGTGGTGATGGGAAAGCAGGCGATCGACGACGACATGAACGCAACCGGGCAGATGCTGGCGGCGCTGCTCGGCTGGGGCCAGGGGACGTTCGCGTCCAAGCTCGCGATCGAGGGCGAGACGGCGACGGTGACGCGCGAGATCGATGGCGGGCTGGAGACGGTGGCGCTGACGCTGCCGGCGATCGTGACGACCGATTTGCGGCTGAACGAGCCGCGCTATGCGTCGCTGCCGAACATCATGAAGGCGCGCAAGAAGCCGCTCGAGACGGTCACGCCGGCCGATCTGGGCGTCGATCCGGCGCCGCGGCTGACGGTGGTCAAGGTGGTGGAGCCGCCGAAGCGGTCGGCAGGCGTGAAGGTGGGGTCGGTCGCCGAGCTGGTGGCCAAACTGCGCAACGAGGCGAAGGTGATTTCATGAACGCGCTGGTCCTGCTCGACCACGATGCGGGCGGCATCAAGCAGCCGTCGCGGTCGGCGATCGCGGCGGCGGCAGCGCTCGGTCCGATCGATGTGCTGGTGGCGGGCGTCGGCGTCGAGGCGGCGGCGAAGGCCGCGTCGGGGATTTCAGGTGTCGCGAAGGTGCTGGTGGCCGATAGCGCGGTGTATGCGAACGCGCTCGCCGAACCGCTGTCGGCGCTGATCGTGGGACTCGCGGGCGGCTACAGCCATATCCTGGCGGCGGCGACGGCGACCGGGAAGAACGTGCTGCCGCGGGTGGCCGCCCTGCTCGACGTGCAGCCGATCTCGGACGTCATGGCGGTCGAGAGCGCGGATGTGTTCGTCCGGCCGATCTATGCCGGCAATGCGCTGGCGACGGTGCGGTCGGCGGATGCGACGAAGGTCATCACGGTGCGCGCCTCGGCGTTCGATCCGGCGCCGGCCGAAGGCGGCTCGGCCGAGATCGTGGCGGTCGACGAAGCTGCCGATCCGGGCCTGTCGCGCTTCGTCTCGTCGGAACTGAGCAAGAGCGAGCGGCCGGAACTGACGGCGGCGCGGGTGGTGGTGTCGGGCGGCCGCGGGATGGGGTCGGGCGAGAATTTCTCGCTGCTGGAGCCGATCGCGGATCGGCTGGGTGCGGCGGTCGGGGCGTCGCGGGCGGCAGTCGACAGCGGCTTCGTGCCGAACGACTACCAGGTCGGGCAGACGGGCAAGATCATCGCGCCGGAGCTCTATCTCGCGGTCGGGATCTCGGGGGCGATCCAGCACCTGGCCGGGATGAAGGACAGCAAGATCATCGTCGCGATCAACAAGGACGAGGAGGCGCCGATCTTCCAGGTCGCCGATTACGGGCTGGTCGCGGACCTGTTCAAGGCGCTGCCGGAGCTGAAGGCGGAGCTGGAACGGGTCTAGCGGCGGGCGCTTGCCTTTCCCTATAGGGAAAGGCAATCTCGTCGGTGTTAGAAGACGGCTGCACGCCGCCTCGCGAGGGGAATCCGAGATGGCACATGCGCCCGATCCGGTGTGGCTGCGCTCGTATCCGAGCGGCATTCCGGCGTCGATCGAGGACGAGCTCGACCGCTGGCCGTCGGTGATGGCGCTGGTCTCCGCTAACGCGTCCAAACATTCTGCTAACATCGCGTTTTCGTCGATCGGCGGCTCGCTGACCTTCGGCGACGTGATGCGGCGCGCGCGCGAGTTCGCGGGCTACCTGCAATCGATCGGCGTCGGCCCCGGCGACCGGGTCGCGATGATGATGCCGAACTGCCTGCAATATCCGGTCGCGATCTTCGGCACGCTGCTGGCGGGCGCGGTGGTGGTGAACGTCAATCCGCTCTACACGCCGCGCGAGCTCGCGCACCAGCTCACCGACAGTGGCGCCGCGGTGATCGTGGTGATCGACCTGGTGGCGCCGACGCTGGCCGCCTGCCTGGCGGGTGCTGCCGTGCGCCATGTGGTGATGACCGGATTGGGCGATCTCGCGGGAGTGGCCGGGCCGCTGATCAGCGCGGCCGCACGGCGCAAGCGCCGGATTCGGCCTGGCGTGATCGCGGGTGCGATGCGGTTCCGGGCGGCGTTGCGGGCGGGGCGCCGGCACGGGTTCAGCCCGGTCTCGGCCGGCCCCGACGATCTGGCGTTCCTGCAATACACCGGCGGCACGACCGGTGTCGCCAAGGGCGCGATGCTGACCAACCGGAACATCGTCGCCAACGTGCTGCAGTCGAGCATCTGGCTCGGGCCGGAGATCGCGCGCGAGCCGATGGTCAATCTGACGTTGTTGCCGATGTATCATGTGTTTTCGTTGACCGCGAGCGCGCTGACGTTCTTCGTGCTCGGCGGCGAGAGCGTGCTGGTTCCCGATCCGCGCGACGTCGGCCGTCTGCTTCGGATGATCAAGGGACGTACGTTCGGCGGCCTGTGCGGGACGAACACGCTGTTCGCCAACCTGCTCGAGAACGAGGCGTTCCGCGGGCTCGATTTCTCGGCCATGAGGCTGGTGATCTCGGGCGGCATGGCGATGCAGCGCGGGCTGGCGGAGCGGTGGTTCGCGGTGACCGGCACGCCGATCACGGAGGGCTACGGCCTGACGGAATCCTCGCCGGTGCTGACGTCCAACCCGATCGACCTCGGGCATCCCGAGCGCATGCGGTTCACGGGATCGGTCGGGCTGCCGGTGCCCTCGACCGAGATCGGCTTGCGCCGTGCGGATGGCGGGTGGGCGGAGATCGGCGAGCCGGGCGAGATCTGCGCGCGCGGTCCGCAGGTGATGAAGGGTTACTGGCATCGCCAGGCGGCGACCGACGACGTGCTGGACGCGGACGGCTGGCTGTCGACCGGCGATGTCGGGATCATGGACGAGAACGGCATGGTCAGGATCGTCGATCGGTTGAAGGACATCATCATCGTGTCCGGATTCAATGTCTATCCGAGCGAGATCGAGGAGGTCGTGGCGATGCATCCGGGGGTGCGCGAAGCCGCCGCCATCGGGATCAGGCACGAGACGGCCGGCGAGCGGGTCCGGCTGATCGTGGTGCCCCGCGACGGTCCGCTTACAAGCGGTGACATCATTGCGCATTGCCGGCGGCACCTGACCGGCTACAAGATCCCCGTCGTCGTCGAGTTCAGGGACATGCCGCTGCCCCGCTCGAACGTCGGCAAATTGCTGCGCCGGGAGCTGCCCGCGGAGGCGACGACGCCGACGAGCGCGTCGCCATCCCTCGGGCGGAAGACGCGCAGCCTGGTCGGTTGAAGCCGGTGGAGGGCCGCGATGAGACGTAAGCTGGCGTTGGGCTCGATCCTGCTGGCGGGGCTTGGCGGGTGTGCCGTCGAGCCGCCGTCGGGCCCGAGCTTCATGGCGCTGCCGACGAAGGGCAAGACCTACGCGCAGTTCCAGCAGGAGGATGCCTACTGCCGGCAGCAATCGTTCTACGCGTCGGGCGGTCGGACGCCGGGTCAGGCGGCGGCGGACAGCGGGCTCGCGAGTGCCGGCCTCGGCACGCTGGCGGGGGCCGCGGCGGGCGCGCTGATCGGCGCGGCGGCGGGCAATCCGGGTGCGGGGGCGGCGATCGGCGCCGGCACCGGCCTCGCTTTCGGCGGCGTGGCGGGCGCGGGGGCGGCGAACGCCTCGGCCTATGAGCTGCAGCGCCGCTACGACCAGACCTACAGCCAGTGCATGGTGGCGTACGGCAACCTGGTGCCGATCCCGCAGCCGGTGGTCGCCTATGCGCCGCCGGCGTATGGTTATGCGCCGGTGGGCGTGGGGTTCGGGATCGGGTTCTAGTGGATGCAACGACTGCTCCGGGTCGTCAGCCGCCCCAGGCAGCTTGCTGAAGCACGACGCGATAGCCGTCCGGATCCTCGAAGGTCGCTCCGAACCGATCCCAATAGGGATTGAAGGCCGGGACCGGTTCGAAACCGGCAGCCCGCATCCGGTCGACGGCCGCGATCCACTCGTCACGATCGGGCAGGTAGAACACGAGCAGGTCACTACGAAGCGTCGGCATCGGTGGCATGGTCGAAGATTGGCGCATCCGGGGTGAGCCGCCCAGGACAGCTTCGGTCGCGAGCAGCGATGACCGGGCGGATTCGGAGCGCCGGACGTTCTGCACCAGGACACCCGAAGCCGAGAGATGCTAGTACCGCAGGCATGAACGTCGCTTTGCGCAAGCCGATGACTTTGGCGCAGTTCCTCGCTTGGGAGGAACGGCAGGAGCTCCGCCATGAGTTCGACGGGTTCCAGCCGGTCGCGATGACCGGCGGGACGGCGGCGCATGCGGCCATCCAGCGAAACCTGATCATCGCCTTGGGGATCGGGTTGCGTGACAAGCCGTGCCAGCCGTTCGGCAGCGAACTGAAGATCAACGTTGCCGGGCGCATCCGCTATCCGGACGCGTTCGTGGTCTGCACGCCGGTACCGCCGCGGGCGCAGGTGGTGACGGATCCGGTGGTGGTCTTCGAGATCGTGAGCGAGAGCAGCGTCGCCACCGACTTCGTGACCAAGAACGCCGAATACCGGGCGACGCCGTCGGTGGAGCGGTACGTGGTGCTGCAGCAGATCAAGCCGGCGGCGGTGGTGTTCTGCCGGAAGGGCGAGGACTGGGTCGCCGACATGCCAAGCGGCGCGGACGCGGTCCTGCGCATGCCGGAGATCGGGCTCGAGATCGCGATGTCCGAGATCTTTCACGGCGTGACGTTCGAGCCGGACAGCGACGAGGCCTGATCCGGTCGTTACAGTCTGTCGCCCGTTCCACAAACGCCAGTCACATCGCAGGCCGATATTCAGGGTCGTCCGCCGGGCAGTCCGGCGGCTCGAGGATACAGTCGATGAAACCCAATAATCGGCGCACGGCGCTCTTCGCTCTCGCACTCGGCCTGTCGGCGGTGGCCGGCGCGCACGCCCAAGGGTGGGGCGGACATGGCGACCACAGACTGTTCGGCCTGCTCGACGGGGTGACGTTGAGCGACGCGCAGCAGCAGCAGGTTCACGCCGACATCAAGGCCGGCTTGGAGGCCACGAAGTCGACGCGGCAGGCGTTGCGGGCGATCGACGGGCAGATCGCCTCGGCGATGCTGTCGTCAGGCAGCGTGACGGCGGCGACGCTGACACCGATGATCCAGCAGCAGGAGCAGCTCAAGGCGCAGCTCGACCAGGAGCGGCTGACGGTGGCACTGCAGATCCGCGGCGTGCTGACGGCCTCGCAGATCGCCCAGGCGGCACAGGCGCACAGCGCGCTCGCGGCGCTGCACCAGCAGGAGGAGGCGATCGCGCATCCGGCTGCCCAGGCGGAATGATCGTCAGGCCGGCGATTTCCGCAGGATGGCGGCGAAGAAGCCGTCGGTGCCATGGCGCTTGGGCGTCAGGGTGAGGAAGTCGCCGGTGCCCGGCAATCCCGCCTCGTTGGGCGGGACCGGCGTGAAGCCGGAATGGCGGGCGTGGAAGCTTTCTATCTGCGCCTCGTTTTCCTCGGGCAGCACCGAGCATGTCGCGTAGACGAGGTGGCCGCCGGGTTTGACCAGGCGTGCGGCGGTGTCGAGGATCGAGGCCTGGCGCGGAACGAGTTCGTCGAGGTCGCGCTCGGTGAGCGTGCGGCGGGCATCGGGGTTGCGGCGCCAGGTGCCGGTGCCGGTGCAGGGGGCGTCGACCAGCACGCGATCGAACGAGCCGGCGCGGCGCTTGGCCCATTTGTCGCCGGCCACCAGCAGATGGCGTTCGGCGTTGTGGACGCCCGCCCGGCGAAGACGCTTGACGGCGCCGTCGAGACGCGAGGCGGAGACGTCGCAGGCGACGACATGCCCGCGATTGGCCATGGTCATGGCGATCGCGAGCGTCTTGCCGCCGGCGCCGGCGCAGAGGTCGCAGACGCGCATTTCCGGTCGTGCGCCGACCGCGAGTGCGACGAGCTGGCTGCCTTCGTCCTGGATCTCGACGAGGCCTGAGCGAAATGCCCTGCCGGTGGTGACCATCCGGCGGCCGGGGGTGCGCAGGCCCCACGGCGAAAGCGGGGTGGCGGTGACCTCGATGTCCTCGCTGGCGAGTGCGCGGATGGCGTCGTCGCGGGTGCCGCGGAGCAGGTTGACGCGGAGGTCGAGCGGGGCGGCTTCGAGCAGGGCGTCGAGTTCCGGCTCGAGCTGGGCGCCGAAGCGGGCCTGCAGGCGGGGCAGCAGCCAGTCCGGGACTTCGAGGCGGACCGCGTCGGGCATGTGCGGGTGGTCGAGCGTATGGCCGTCGATCGCCTCCAGCGCGCGGGCCTCGTCGGGGTCGAGCGAGCCGGGCGCGAAACGGCCGCCGGAAAACAGCGGCCGGACGGCCTCGAGGCGCGTGCCCGACAGCAGCAGGTGGGCCGCGACGCGCAGACGCGCGCCGGTGGGCGGCGCCTCGGCGCGCGCGAGCCACCAGTCGAGGCGGCGGGCGCAGCGCAGCATGTCCCACGCGAGGGCGGACACTTCGCGCCGATCGGTGGACCCGATATAGCGCCGCTGGCGAAAGAACTCGTTGGCGACGGCATCGGCCGGGCGGCGCCGATCGGCGTCGATCGCGTCATGCAGTTCGATCGCGCCGGCGATGCGTGCGGACGGCGTCAATCGAGCGGGTCCGGGGGCGCTGCCCCCGGCGGGGTCTGGGGCGGAGCCCGATCACTCCTGGCGATAATTGGGCGCCTCGCGGGTTATGGCGACGTCGTGGACATGGCTCTCGCGGAGCCCGGCGCCGGTGATGCGGCGGAATTGCGCCCTGCCCTGCAACTCGGCGAGCGTGGCACTGCCGGTGTAGCCCATGCCGGCGCGGAGGCCTCCCACCATCTGGTGGATGACCGCGGCGGCCGGCCCGCGATAGGCGACGCGGCCCTCGATGCCTTCCGGGACGAGCTTGAGGGTGTCCTTGATGTCCTGCTGGAAGTAGCGGTCGGCGGAGCCGCGCGCCATCGCGCCGAGGCTGCCCATGCCGCGATAGGATTTGTAGGAACGGCCCTGGTAGAGGAACACCTCGCCGGGCGCCTCGTCGGTGCCGGCGAGCAGCGAGCCCATCATGACCACGTCGGCGCCGGCGCCGATCGCCTTGACGATGTCGCCCGAGGTGCGGACGCCGCCATCGGCGATGGCGGTGACGCCGGCGGCACGGCAGGCGGCGGCGGTCTCCAGCACGGCGGTGAATTGGGGGACGCCGACGCCGGCGACGACCCGGGTGGTGCAGATGCTGCCCGGTCCGATGCCGATCTTGACCGCGTCGGCGCCGCTGTCGATGAGCGCGCGGGCGCCGTCGGGGGTGGCGACGTTGCCGGCGATGACGTCGGCGGAATTGGAGAGATGCTTGAGGCGGCCGACGGCTGCGAGGACGCCGGCGGAGTGGCCGTGCGCGGTGTCGACGACGAGGACGTCGACGCCGGCCTCGATCAGCAGCTCGGCGCGCTGGAGCTCGGCGTCGCCGACGCCGATGGCGGCGGCGCAGCGGAGGCGGCCGAGCGCGTCCTTGTTGGCGAACGGGTGCGCCTCGGCCTTGTCCATGTCCTTGACGGTGATCAGGCCGGTGCAGCGATAGTCCTCGTCGACGACGAGCAGCTTCTCGATCCGGTGCTGATGCAGCAGGCGGCGCGCCTCGTCCGGGGTGGCGCCGTTGCGAACGGTGATCAGGCGCTCGCTGGTCATCAGCGAGGCGACGCGCTCGTCGGGGTCGTTGGCGAAGCGGACGTCGCGGTTGGTGAGGATGCCGACGAGGCGGCCGGTGCCACGCTCGACGACGGGCAGGCCGGAGATGCGGTGGAGGGCCATCGTGGCGCGCACCTCGGCGAGCGTCTGGTCGGGGTGGACGGTGACCGGATCGACGACGATGCCGCTTTCGAACTTCTTGACGCGCAGCACCTGAGCGGCCTGTTCGGGGGCGCCGAGGTTCTTGTGGATCACGCCGATGCCGCCGAGCTGGGCCATGGCGATGGCCATCGCGTCCTCGGTGACGGTGTCCATGGCCGACGACATCAGCGGGATGTTCAGGGTGATGCGCGGGGTGAGCCTGGCGCTGACATCGACCGCGCCGGGCAGGATGGCGGATTGGCCGGGGACGAGCAGCACGTCGTCGAAGGCGAGCGCTTCCTCGATGCGCGGCGTGTTGAGGGCGGAGGCCATGGCGGGCACCTTTCACGGGTCGCGCGTCGATGGCGGCGCGCCCGACCTTGGCGGCTCGTCTTACAGGCTGCGGAACAGGCAAGGCAAGGGCGTGCCCGGTGAGCGCGGAATCGTCAAAGAGAAAGGCTGGGGGACCGAGGCCGGTCCCCCAGACCCCCTGCGAGACTCGGGACGGTCCCTAATCGTTCAGCTTGGCGAAGCTGGCGGGCCAGAGGAGGGTTTTCTCGCCTGGGTAGGGACGATTGTAGCCGGTCGTCGCATACCAGACGACGTGGTTGAGCGCGTTCTCGTCTTCCGCGTCCGGGGTCCGCAGCCTGCCCTTGAACATCGCGTTCGATGCGAGCTGCCAGGCGCGCTCGATGGTGTTCATCGCCGACGATCCCGGATTGAGCAGGTCGAGCGGGATCTGCTCGGGCACGGCGGCGTAGGGCGTCAGATCGGCTTGGTCGGTGAAGGCGGTGCTCATGGGTGCCGCCGCGAGATCGAACTGGTTGAGCGGCCGCAGGCCGAGGATCTGCTCGATGGTGCGGTTGATGTTGACCTGCGTGTAGTAGGTGTCGTCGACATAGGCGCCGTGTTTCGCATACGGGCTGATGACGAACGCCGGCGAGCGATGGCCGTCGACATGATCGACGCCGGCCTGCGCGTCGTCCTCCTCGACGAAGATCGCCGACGATCCCCAGTACGGGCTGTGGCTGACGATGTCGACGAGCCTGCCGAGTGCGAGATCGTTGTCGGCCGTCTGCGCCGCCGGCGTCGGCTGCGTCGCGGCCGTCCCGGTGTTGTGGTCGCACATGATGGTCATCACGACCAGGTTGGGCAGGTTGCGGTTCTTGACGAAGCCGTCGAACTCCGACTTGAACGCGTCGATCCTGAACTGATCGGGAATACCGAGGTCGAAGCCCGGATAGTCGTGGTCGAGCACCGCGTTGAGCGACGGGATCAGCGTCGATTGGGAGACCGAGCCGATCGGCAGCGTCAGGTCGCCGGTGGCCTTGCCCTCGATGATCAGTGTGTTGCGGTAGAAGTCGCTCCAGGTGGTCGAGACGTTGCCGCTGAAGGTGTAGTTTTCCTGGTCGGCGTATTCGCCGTAGACGCGCACCGATTTGCCGGCCTTGAGCGCGTCCTGCCAGAGGAAGCCGGTGGCGCTGTAGGCCATGCTGTCGCCGCCGTTGTAGGGATAGCTGCGCGTGAATGCGCCGACCTGCCGTTCGATATAGTCCGGCGCGATCGACTGCACGATCCACTGGTGGCCGTCGCCCGACTGCCGTCCGCTGTCGTAGAAATTGTCGAGCAACGGGAACGTCGTTGCCAGCTTATGGTGGTTCGGGGTCACGGCGGCACCGAACTCGGCGAGCGACGGGTCGCTGTTGCCGCGGCCGATGTCGCCCAGGATCTGGTCGTAGGTGCGGTTCTCCTTGACGACGAGGAAGACGTGCTTGATCAGCGACGGCTCGCCGAGATGCGCCGGGATGGCGTGCGGCCGCGCGTTCGGGTCGGGGAAGTCGCCGAACGCGTTGATGATGTTGGCGAGGCTCCAATGGTTGTTGCGGTAGACCGCGAGCGTGTCGCGGATCACGTCGGCGATCGATGGCACCGGGATCAGCGACACGGTGCCGGTGTCGGCGTAAGGCCCGTGGCCGACATAGCCGTCGAAGCTGTAGACGGGGCCGAGCGTACCGGTTCCTTCATCGTTGCCGACGACGAGTTGATGGCGCACCGGATCGAAGGCGACGCTGTCGGGGTAGGCGCCGGTCGGGATCAGGCCGCGAACCGGGGACGCGGCGTCCGCCGGATCGAGGGAGAGCACGGCGACGGCGTTGTTGTCGCCAAGCGTCGCCAGGAGAAATCCGTCGACGATGGCGAGGCTGTTGGGCGAACTGCCGAAGGGTGCGGCCGGAAACGGACGCACCGCCAGGGTCCGCGCGACGCTCCGGGTCGCGGTGTCGATGACGGATACGGTGTCGCTGTTGGTGTTGGCGACGTAGACGTGGCCGGCGTCCGTGGTCATGGCGGTCGGGTGCAGGCCGACGGCGATGGTCTTGACCACCGCGAGCGTGCGCAGGTCGACGACCGACACGGTGCCGGTCGTGGATGACGCCGACTGCGGATCGGCCACGATGTTCACGCCCGACGAGGGCACGGTGAAGTCGGCCGGCGTCGGCAGACGGCCGCCCTCGTTGCTGACATAGGCGAAGCCGCCCGACAGCACGACGCCGCCGGGCACGTTGCCGACCGGGACGGTGCTGACCGAGGGCGTGGACCGCGTCAGGTCGATGACGCCGAGCGCATTGCTCTCGTTGAGTGCCACATAGAGCCGGGTGCCGTCCGGCGACAGCGCCATGCCGCACGGGTTGGGCGTGCCATTGCTGTAGGTGTTGGTGGCCGACGGCGGCAGCGTGATCCGGACGTTCAATGACAGGACGCCGTTGGCGGCGACATCGGCGACCGTGACGGCGCCGTCATTCTGCGACAGATAGAGGCGCTTGCCATCGGCCGAGAAGAGCAGGCCCGCGATCGAGCCGCTCTTGTCGGTTCCGGGCACGAACGTCGAGAGCACCTGGCCCGATGCGAGGTCGAAGGTCTGGATCGGCGCGTTGCCGCCCTGGATGAGGGCCGCCCCGATGCGTCCGCCCGGCTGGACGGCGACGGCGGTCACCCGGACCGGCGAGCCGAGGCCGATCTGGCGCCCGGCCGGCGTCAGCACCTGGTCGTAGGCGGACACGATCGAGCCGTTCGGCTGGATGCCCACCTGATAGGCCGGCAACGGTGCGGCGAACGCGACGGGCGGTATGACGCAGACCGAACCCGCCCTCAGGAAAGTGCGGAACGTTTTCGTGGCCATCGACATGTCCTGTCATTCGCGCGGGTCGGAACGGACCGCGACCGCAAGCGCAATAGTCCAGGCGCTGGCGCTGTGCCTGACAGGAAGCTGACCCGATTCGAATGTCATCAAGACGTCTCGCGGCGAAGCGAGCGATGCGGGAGGAGGGGTTCGGCCTCCTCCGGAGATGTCCGATGCGGCGCGACCGAGCAGCTCACTCAGACTGAGGTTGCCCCACATCGGCAAGACGTCCTGCGGATCGTTCGGCCATTTGGGGTCAGGCTTCTGCGCACACGTTACTGAAGTCTGGACGTTGGTTGTCATCCTGACTCCGCCGGAATGAGGTCAAGGAGACCGTTCCGGTCTGGGACTACATAGGATGCGGTGCCTGCTCGTGAGTGGGGACGCGTGACAAGCACAGTCGTCAGTCCCAGTTCGTCGGCTACGTTGAGGTCGTAGTCGGCATAGGCGGATACGTGCCACCAGTCCGCAGAGGGCTCGATCCCGCGCCGTGCGCGATCATCGTCAAGGACAGCTGATCACTTGCCGGGTGGATGACCCTGACCAGAAACGAGAATGACAGGCGTCGTGGCGGTGCAGCTTACTGGTTGGGCACCGCCTACCACGGCCAAGGGTTTGCGACTGAAGCTTTGGCTGCCTTGCTCGGCGCCGGGTTCGACCGGCTAGACTTGGACGTGATCGAAGCGGGCGCTGAGGTAGAGAATGTCGCTCCACGCGCCGTGACGCAGGCTTGCGGGATGACGGAGACCGGCAGACGCATGGTCCATGCACCGGCGCGAGGCCAAGGCGAGATGTGCATCTTCTATGAGCGACATCGATGATTTGAGCTCCGACGGTTCTCTCAGCACAAATCAAAGAATATCTCGCAAGGAGAGGACGATAGATCGCTCACCTGCAGGGCTGGAAACCTTCAGCATCAGCTTTGTTCCTACCGGAGCTTTGAACTTGCTCCAGATTTGTTCGGAACTGAGTATGTCTGCGGTCTTGCCGTCCACGGCCAAGACTATGTCTCCCGGCCTGATGCCGGCGTCGGCTGCAGGACTGCCAGGATAGGCTGCGTTCACCACCCATGCGGCTCCCCGCGGCCGAAGACGAAGTCCCACGCGGTTGAAGACGTCCTTTTGCGCATGGAGTCTGTTCGGCTCCAGGAAGATGCGTTGCCGGGGATAGTCGAACGTCAAATTGAACTTCCGAAGTATGCCGAGACCGATGTTTGCCGAGACGTCGCGATCGGCGCCAAATCCGGATCGCTCCAGCGAGATCCGGATCACCGGCTGATGAACCTCCGCCAACGGCCGGCCGTCCGGGCCGTCGAGAGCAACCGAGCCAGCCCGTCTGCGCGCCCAGACCTCGCGTACCGGACCAGTCGCAGGCTCGTCGGAAATATTGGCCTGATAGCGGTTCAGCAGATCATATCGGCGGGCGAACGGCGCGAGAATATCCAGCGAAGCAGCTTCGCCCGTATCGATCGTAAGGAATGCTGCGATCCCGTCGATCGACCCCTTGATCTCAGGCTGATTGTCCTGAAACCAGAAAGGTATTGCCGTCCCGAGGCCGTGATCATCAAACGCCAGCGGGCGCGTGAGTGTCATGATATGGCGATCGAAATCGAGTCGAACGACGAAACGCTGAAGGATTTCGAGCCCTACCAGCGCCTTGTCAGGTTGGCCCGGCGCAAAGCCATAGCTGTGAAAAGCCACGTTGCGAACAATCGCATCTCCGAGGGCGACATTTTCAAGCCGACCTGTCTGAGCTGTGGTCGCGCCCTCGAAATTCCCGCCCTGCTTGAACTTTCCGGTGGCCGCAATGCCGAGCTTGGTAAGTGTCGCGGGTTGCAGGATCAGGCTGCCCCCGCTGTCGAACTCCGCCTTCAGGGTCCGGTGTCCATCAACCGTCAATGGCACGAGGATCCGGTCACCGGCGGTCAACTCGAATGGCACCTCCACACTGTCGTGGTGCGCGGGCAGTTCGATGTCTTCGGGCGGTCTAGGCGGGATGCTGAAGAAGCTATCAGGCACGTTGGGATTGACCTCGACAGCCTTGACCGTTTCGAGATCATCAAAAGCTGGGTCTAAACCGTCGCTGGATCGCACCGAAAACGGCAGCATGACCCTCGCTACCAGACGATAGTCTCCAAAGGTTGTGACAACCTGATCTTCCGCCTGCTGTTCGTCGATCCTGGCGAGGAGATGCGTCGCCTTGTCTACCGATGCCTCGAACTGTCGACCACCCTCAGGCGTGATTTCCATCGCGTCGACGGGACGGCCGTTCAGGAGGCGCAAGCCGGCCAAGGCGATGGTTGCGGGATGACGATCCGGAAACCACCAGCCACGAGCCACGCGAAAGGACTCGTCGGCTGCAACCAGCGCCGCGTCCCGGTCGCCGAGCGTGTACGGGATCTCGCTCCGGCCCTGGCGCCAAGACGTAACCCCGTCAAAGCCGTCGAGCGTCGCGAAGTTCGGCCAGCGGATGCGTTCGACGTAACGACCGGTCCAAACATCCTCCCATCGATCCTTGAGACCGGTCATTCCCCCGCTTTTGACCATTGTGACGAAGTGAAGCGATCTCACACTCGACCACTGGCTGCCGCCGGATGCTCTCCGGAAGGCCGCCAGCAGAGCCTTGGTGCCGCCCTTCCCTGCCGCAGCCGCAGTGTCGACGATGGAAGCAAGCAAAAGTACCAGGACAGTCAGAATTACAACCCAGGTCGGTCGCGGGCACTTGCGCCCGCTAGTCGCGCGGACCCCATATCGCGACTTCATCGAGCCAGTCGGGGGTCTGGGCCTCAGGCCCAGCGGGGTGCGGGGCAGAGCCCCGCGATCACGCAGGCAGCGGGACCTGCCAGACCTCGTCGGCGTATTCGCGGATGGCGCGGTCCGACGAGAACCAGCCCATGTTGGCCGTGTTGAGCACGGCGCTGCGCCACCAGGTGTCGGTGTCGGTCCAGACTCGGTCGACATGCGCCTGTTCGGCACAGTAGGAATCGAAATCGGCGGTGACCAGGAACCGGTCGTTGTTCATCAGGTCGTCGATCAGGCCGTAATAGCGCGCGGGCTCGTCGGGAGAGAAGACGCCGGAGCGGACGGCGTGCAGCACCTCGGCAAGCGAGGACGAGGCGTCGACGGCGTCGCGGGCGACCGTCTCGAGGCCGCGGCGCTTTCGTTGCGCAACCTCCTCGACGGTGAGGCCGAAGATGAAGATGTTGTCGGGGCCGACATGGTCGCGGATCTCGACATTGGCGCCGTCGAGCGTGCCGATGGTGAGCGCGCCGTTGAGGGCGAGCTTCATGTTGCCGGTGCCGGACGCCTCCATGCCGGCGGTCGAGATCTGCTCGGAGAGATCGGCGGCGGGGATGATGGCTTCGGCGAGCGTCACGTTGTAGTTCGGCAGGAAGGCGACCTTGAGCAGGCCGCGGACGGACGGGTCGTTGTTGACGACGCGGGCGACGTCGTGGGCGAGCTGGATGACCTGCTTGGCGCGCAGGTAGCTGGCGGCGGCCTTGCCGGCGAAGATCTTTACCCGCGGGACGTGATCTTGGGTGGGATAGGCGCGGATGGCGCCGTAGTTGGCGATGATGCCGAGCACGTTGAGGAGCTGGCGCTTGTATTCGTGGATGCGCTTGATCTGGACGTCGAAGATGGCGTCGGGGTCGACGGCGATGCCGACTTCGCGGCGGACGAGGCCCGCGAGCGCTTCCTTCTTGCGGCGGCGCTGAGCGCGGAACCGGTCCCGAAAGGCGGGGTCGCCGGCGAACGGCACGAGATCGGCGAGCGCCATCGGGTCGGACAGGACGCGGCTGCCGATGGTCTCGGCGAGCAGGCCGGAGAGACCCTCGTTGGCGGTGTAGAGCCAGCGGCGGAAGGTGATGCCGTTGGTCTTGTTGACGATGCGGCCTGGATGGACCTGATCGAGGTCGTGGAAGATGGTGCGCTTCATCAGGTCGGTGTGCAGCGCCGAGACGCCGTTGATGCGGCGGGAGCCGACGAAGGCGAGATGGCCCATGCGGACACGGCGGCCATTGGTCTCGTCGATCAGCGAGACGCCGGCGAGGAAGGCGTCGTTGGCGTAGCCGGCGCGCTTGGCGCCGTCGAGATGGGTGTTGTTGATCAGGTAGATGATCTGCATGTGGCGCGGCAGCAGCCGCTCCATCAGCGGGACCGGCCACATCTCGAGCGCTTCGGGCAGCAGGGTGTGGTTGGTGTAGCAGAAGCTGTCGCTGGTGATGCGCCAGGCGTGGTCCCAATTCATGTGGTGCACGTCGACGAGCAGGCGCATCATCTCGGCGATGCCGATCGCGGGATGGGTGTCGTTGAGCTGGATCGCGACCTTGTCGGCGAAGTTGGCCAGATCGGCGTAGTGCGCGAGGTGGCGCCTGAGCATGTCCTGCAGGGACGCCGAGACGAAGAAGAATTCCTGGCGCAGGCGCAATTCGAGACCGGCCAGGCTCTCGTCGCTCGGGTAGAGGACGCGCGAGATGGCTTCCGAGCGGACGCGGTCGGCGAGCGCGCCGACGTGGTCGCCACGGTTGAACTCCTCGAGATGGAGCGGGTCGCTGGCGCGCGCGGACCACAGGCGCAGCGTGTTCACCTGGCGGCCGCCGGCGCCGACGATGGGCGTGTCGTAGGCCAGCGCGAAGATGGTCTCGGCCGGGATCCAGCGATAGCGGACGCGGTCGTCGGCGCCGGTCTCGACCGCGACGGCGCCGCCGAAGCCGACCTCGAAGGTGAGCTCCGGGCGGCGGAACTCCCAGGGGTTGCCGAGTGCGAGCCAGTCCTCGGGCCATTCCTGCTGCCAGAAGCCGAGCCCGATCGACTGGCGGAAGAGGCCGTTCTCGTAGCGGATGCCGTAGCCGTGGGCGGGGACGCCGACGCTGGCCATGCTTTCGATGTAGCAGGCGGCGAGGCGGCCGAGGCCGCCATTGCCGAGGGCGGCGTCGGGCTCCTGGGCGCGGACCGCCTCGAGGTCGACGCCGAGTTCGGCGAGGGCGGCGCGCACGTCGTCGCGGACGCCGAGATTCTCGAGCGCGTCGGAGAGCAGGCGGCCGATCAGGAATTCGAGCGACATGTAGGCGACGCGCTTGCCGCCGGTCGCATAGGTGTCCTTGGTGGAGGCGAGCCAGCGGTCGGCGATGGGATCGCGGACCGCCATGGCGGTGGCGACGAACCAGTCGCGCGCGCTCGCGGTGCCCGGATCCTTGCAGACCTCGTAGGTGAGCTTGGAGAGGATGCGTTCGCGCATTTCGGCCACCCGCGAGGGCTGGGTGACAGGCTTCGCGTCGTCCACGTGCAGGTCCATGCTGTCTCCCGTTGCGCGCCTGATCCGCCGCGGGGAGCTTACGACAGGGGCGGCTCGGTTGCGACTCGGGCGGCGCGCACTGCCACTCGGGCGGCGCGCGCGGCGCGGCTGTTGCGGTCACGCCGCTGCCAAAGGCGCTCGGCGCGGCAGAAGAGATCCCCGGCGAGCTCGAACTGACGGTCGGCCATCAGGCTGAGGGCGGCGAGGTGGAAAATGTCCGGCTGGCCGAGGCGCACGCGGGCGTCGGGACGGACGACGGCGCGTGCGAGCCCGGCGATCCTTGCATCGCGCGCGATGCGAGACGCGCGTGGGCCGGGCGGGGCGCCGGCACCGGCGCGCGCGCCGCCCCAGCCAGGGGATGGTCTTGAATTGCGGAATCGGGCGGAGCGGTCGTCGGTCTCGGGATCGTCCATGGCGCGCAGCATAGCGTTGTCCGCACCGCCGCCCGCTTGAAATTCGGTGTCTTCGCAATCGAGGCAAGTGCTTGAAAAGGCTTGGTTGTCACGGATTTGATGGGTGCGTCGTCGGTGGCGGCGGCACAGGGCGGCCGGGCGGCGCGGTCTCATCGGCCAGACTTCGTGCTCACGACCGAGCACGTGGTCATCGGGTGAGCGATCGCGCGACCGAACGGAACGCGGGGAACGGCGTTTTCCGGTGGCAATCGGAGCCCTGCCATGACCGACGCCGCCACCATGCGAACCCTTCGCTTTCACGCGTATGGCGAACCGGCCGACGTGCTGCGGCTGGAAGACGCGGCGATCCCGAGCCCCGGTCCCGGCCGCATCCTGGTTGTGGTGCACGCGTGCGGGCTCAACCCCGCCGACTGGGCCCTGTGCCGGGGCTTGTTCGCCCGTGATCTGCCGCGCGGGATCGGGCTGGAGGTGTCGGGGTCCGTCGACGCGGTGGGCGCCGGTGTCACCGATGTCGGCGCCGGCGATCATGTGTTCGGCACGGCCGACTACGCAGGCTCCGCCAGCGCCGGCGCATCGGAGCATGCGATCATGGATCGCTGGGTGCCTGTCCCGGCGGGGCTCGACCTGGTCGACGCGGCGGCGCTGCCGATGGCGACCGAGACGGCGTTTCGCAGCCTCGACAATCTCGGCCTGGCGGCGCGGCACGTGATCCTGATCCATGGGGCGGGAACGACGGTGGGGTTCGCGGCCGTCCAGATCGCGCTTGCGCGCGGCGCTCGTGTGATCGCCACCGCCGGCGAGCGGTTCGCGGACCGGCTGCGGGCCTTCGGTGCGACGGTGACGGCCTACGGCGCAGGAATGGTCGACCGGGTGATCGGCATCGGCGCTCCGGATCTGGTTCTCGACACCGCTCCGCCGAGCGATGCGCTGCCCGATCTGATCAGGATCGCCGGCAACGATCCGCGCCGGGTCCTGACGATCACCGACTTCGCGGCGGCCGCGCGGCTCGGCGCCCGCAGCAGCCTCGGAGAAGACGCGAGGTTGCGCCATGACGTGCTGGGAGAGTTCGCGCAGCTTGCCGCGGCCGGCCGGTTCACGGTGCCGGTCGCTCGCACGTTCGGTCTCGAGGATTGGCGCGAGGCGCTCGACATCAGCCTGAGCGGGCGGGCGAACGGCAAGCTCGTCGTGCTGCCCGGCCGCGTCGCCCGCGCCGGTCAGGCGTGAGCCGGATGCGGCGCTCGAACCGGTGATCCGCAGGGTGTGACGATGGGCCGCGTGGTTTCCGCCGGTGCCGCCGCGATCGCCGTGATCGCGGTCGCGGCGAGCGTGGCGGGGCTGGCCAGCCTGTCGTTCGTGCTGGTGTTCGCCGGCATCATGGCCACCGGCGATTCGCCGCATCCCACTATCACCTTCGCGACGTTCGCGGGCTTGCCCTGGGTGATCGTCCTGGGCGATGCCGCCGCGGTCGCTTCACTCCTGGTCCGCGGCCGGCGGATCATCGCGTGCGTGGTGTCGCTGGTGCCGCTGGTGCCGGTCTGGATGGTGGTGTCGCATCTGGGCCATCACGCGGCGCCGGGCACGGGCCTACGATGATCGCGTGGGATGCGGCGCTGGACGGCACGTGGCCGTCGGTGCGTGGGCCGGTAACCGGAGCGGATCGACGGCATGTGGCACCGGGGGACGTCGATGCCCCTCCTGCTGATGCGCGGGTATGCGCCGCCGGTCGATCGTGTCGAGCCGCTCCACGCGGCCGGCATGGCGCGGCTGCGCGCGCAAGCCCGCGCGCCGGCGAAAGTTGAAAGGCTACCGGCGTCAACCGGACGCATCGAAGATCGAACGCGCTGTCTTGATGGCGGCGTGATTTCGATCGGCCCATCGAACAAGGGCGGCCAGCGGCTCAAGGATCGTGCTGCCGAGAGGCGTCAGGCGGTATTCCACGCTGGGCGGCTTGGTCGGGAACACCGTGCGCGCGATCAGGCCGTCGCGCTCCAGATCGCGGAAGGTCTGCGTCAGCATTCGCTTGGATATGTCCGGGATCGCGCGTCGGACCGCGCTGAAGCGGCGTGGGCCCGGTGCAAGGTTTCCGAGCACCAGCGTGGACCATTTATCGCCGATGCGGTCGAGAACGTCGCGCACGGGGCATCGTTCGTTCGGTCGCCAGGGCTGCGGTCCTCCGAGACAGGGGTCCGCCCCGTCGACGGATGCCGGGACGGTTACTGCTGCCTCGCCTTGTCCCAAAATCCTGCCTCCTTCACGCCGCCTGCGGTCTTGCTTAGTTACCTGGTCTCTCCTGAGCGACAAGGAAGACCATCATGTCTGCTACGCCAAGGCTCTTCGTCACCGGTGCCACAGGCCAGCTCGGCGGCCTTGTGATCGGCGCGCTGCTTGAGACGGTGCCTGCCAGCAGCATCGTTGCGGGAGTGCGCGATCGTGCCGGCGGGGCGGCGGTCGCGTTCCGCGACAAGGGCGTGGAAGTCCGCGTCGCGGACTATTCTCGACCCGAAACACTGGCGAGCGCGCTCGATGGCGTGGATCGGCTTCTCCTGATCTCCGGCAGTGAGATCGGCAAGCGGACGGTGCAGCACCGCAACGTCATCGCTGCCGCGAGAAACGCCGGGGTCAGCCTGATCGCCTACACCAGCATCCTGCATGCAGATACGTCACCGCTGTTCCTCGCGCAGGAGCATCGCGATACCGAAGCCGCCCTGGCGGAAGCCGGTGTGGCGTATACGCTGCTGCGGAACGGGTGGTACACCGAGGTCTTCACATGGCGTCTGCCGCTGGCCCTGAAGCACGGAACCTTTGCCGGAGCGGCCGGAGAAGGGCGCGTGTCGTCCGCCGCCCGTGCAGACTATGCCGTGGCTGCGGCGGCCGTTCTGGCAGGCGGCGACCATGCGGGCAGGACCTACGAACTGGCTGGCGACGCCTCCTTCACGCTGGCCGAGCTGGTTGCCGTGGCAGCCGGCGCCTCTGGCACGCCGATCGCCTACCAGAACATGACGACCGAGGAGTTCCGAACGGCAGCAGCGAAAGCCGGCATGCCGGAGATGTTGGCCATGGTCCTGTCAAATACCGATGCGGGTGTGGCGCAGGGGGCGCTGTTCGATGATGGCGGTCAGCTTGGCCGACTGATCGGACGTCCGACCACGCCCTTCCAGACCACGATCGCAGGCTTCGTCCAGAACCAACATTCGGCTGACCAGCCTGCTGGCCACGCGTAGGCACGGTATCTTCGGCGGGCGGTATGGATTGGTTCGTTGGATCAGCTGTATCCCTCCGGTGAGAGCCGCCTACCATTGCTTCCGGCATTCTCAACGGTGCGCAGGCGTTCCCGCGCGTCTATCAGGCGCTCCAATTCCGATTCTGTCGTGGCATGATAGGATGTGCACCAGTGTGATCTTCAGATGCGGCAGCGCAGATGACCATTGAAATTAGCCCGCGCCCGGCATGCCTCGCATGATGCGGGCATTGCTGGCGGAAGCGAAGGGCGAACCGCTTCGGCTGATTCAGGTGGCCACGCCGCAACCTGGTCCGGGCGAGGTGCTGCTGCGCGTCGCCGCCAGTGCGGTCAATCCGCTTGATACAAAGATCCGTGCGGGAGCTGCTGATCACGCGCGCCAGGCATTGCCCGCCATACTTGGCATCGACGTAGCCGGGGTCGTGGTGGCTGTTGGAAATGAGGTTGCGGCTCTCCATGAGGGCGACGCGGTGTACGGCATGGCCGGAGGCGTCGGCGGGATGCCAGGTTCGCTGGCTGAGTACATGGTCGCGGACGCCCGCTTGCTGGCCCGCAAGCCCACGAACCTCACCATGAGCGAGGCGGCGGCATTGCCGCTCGCGTTTATCACCGCGTGGGAGGGGCTGGTGGATCGCGCTGCGGTTTGCAGCGGGCAGCATGTTCTGGTGCTGGGCGGCGGCGGCGGGGTCGGCCAGATGGTGTTGCAGCTCGCCCGCGCTCGGAGCGCCACCATTTCGGCCACCGGCTCTCCTGCCGCGCGAATCGCGGTCGAGGCGTTGGCGGCGCAGTTCGTGGACCGGGCAGAGCCGACCGCCGACGTCGTGGCGCGACTGACAGGCGGGCGCGGCTTTGACATCGTGTTCGATACAGCAGGCGGCCCATCTCTCGACGCGGCCTTCACGATGGTCCGGCGCTTCGGCCACGTGGTCAGCGCCCTGGGTTGGGGCACGCACGCGCTGGCGCCGCTGTCGTTCCGGGCGGCCAGCTACTCGGGGATCTTCACGCTGCTGCCGCTACTCACCGGTGAGGGTCGCGACCACCACGGCGCAATCCTGGCCGAGGCCACGAAGCTCGCCGAAGCGGGCCAACTTGTTCCCACGCTGGACACGCGCCGCTTTACGCTGGCCTCGGCCAACGACGCCTATAAGGCTATCGAGACCGGCACGGTGCGCGGCAAGCTGGTTGTCGATGTTGCACAGGAGGAAGCGCGATGAGCGACATGGAACCGGACATTGTCGAGCACGCTTCGCCGCTGCCATTCGACTCGACGATCGAAAAACTGGCGCACGCGATCGAGGGCGCCGGAATGACGATTTTCACCCGGATCGACCACGCCGCGAACGCGCGGAATGTCGGATTGGCGATGCCGCCCGCGACGGTGCTGGTCTATGGCAACGCCAAAGGCGGCACGCCGGTTATGCTGGCGGCGCCGCGGGCGGCACTTGACCTGCCGCTGCGTGTGCTGGTGCGGGAAAGTGAGGACGGCACCGTTGCGATCGCATTCCACCCGGTTGCGGCAATGCTTCAGCGGACGGGTGCGGCAACCGAGGTCGCAGCCCTGCTGGAACCGGCTCAGCGGCTGCTATTGGCAACGATCGCGCCCTAGGTGTTTGATCCCGGGCTTTGATGGTGCACTCCTATCGCGGGAGTGGAGGGAGGCACTATGGGTCAGGTTCTCCACGGCAGCGCCACGACGACAGAGGCAGTCCGTCGAGCGATACAGCATAGTCAAGAGAGCCTGAGGTCGCTCGCCAAGCGACACGGCATCAATCAGAAGACGGTCGCGAAATGGAAGCGGCGCGCCTCCGTCGCCGATCGACCCACCGGACCGAAGGATCCCCGATCCACCGTCCTGTCGATCGGCGACGAGGCCGTCATCGTCGCCTTTCGGGGCCGTGCTCATCTTTGGTCTGCCTGTGATGCTTTTCTTCAACTGCCCGCGCTGCGGCACGTCCGCCTTCAAGTTCGGGAAGGTAAGCCTCAAATGTTGGGGGCCGATGCCGCAAAAGAGTCTGCGTCTACTGCGGCCTAGATTTGACCAAGCCGTGTGATGGCACTCCGCGATCGGATTAGCGACTACCAGACGGCAGCCAGGCTGCTGAGCGCATGTGCCCGACTGGCTGCCTGCGGAAAGCTGAAAAGGGTAGTGGCAACCCCGCAGGAATAGGTGTTGCGTGTTACGGCAACCTCGAAGAGGTCACCGGCCGCTTGCGGTGAACATGAGCAAGGGCGATCTGCTGAACTATCTCGCGGCGCATTGCGACCGGTTGGGCCTGTTGCGTCCGGCGTCATGGGCGTGCTGCATCTTGAAAGTTCATGGTGGTGCTGTGGCAGCCGTCATCAACATCCGCAAAAGTGTTCCTTTCCATATCAGACCTCGGACCTCGTGTCTGTCCCCATGATTGGGATCCACCATGCCTTCCGCTTTCGGCCGAACGGCATCTGGGGCAACAGCAAGCCTGGGAAGCCTGATTACAAGGATGGTCGACGCGAAGACGTTAGCTATTGGCTAAGCGTTGCAGATCCGTGAGCACCGAAATGCCGAATGTCGGCTGAGCACATCAATGCAGCGACGCTGGCTACTGCCATACTTGCGCCGGCGGCTAACGCTCGGTGCGGACCCAGCAACGCCGATGCAGGACCAGCCAAAGCGTAGCCGGCAGGAGCGAGCACACCGGCCGCGATCTGCACGATCGAGAAGACGCGTGATAGCAGTTCCATCGGAATCTCGCGCTGGATCATGGTGCCGATCATTACGTTTACGATTGCAGCGCCGGCACCGTAGGCAACACCGCCGAGCAGGATTACTGGAAAGAGAGCGTTTACAGCCAAAAGGACGAGAGGTAGGAGAAGCAGCACGACTGCCGCTTGGATCGTCAGTATGGCCCATACCGGCTGCCAACGCATTATGGCGGCGACCCCTGTCAAGCCGCCCACCCCTATGGCGCCCAATAGCAGCCCCCAGAGCTGAGCGCCGTGCGGCAGCCGGGCGAGCAGGACGGGAGCGAGCACCATGAAGGGTGCCAGTGCTACCAGATTGAGCAGCCCGAACTGCGCAACGACGAGCCAGAGCCAACGCCGGCTCGCGAAGGCATCCAGACCGAGGCGGAGGTCCTGCAGCAGCGAGCGGGAGGTCGCAGCTTGACGTGTCTCAATCCGGTGGCGGACGAACGTGAGGCACAGGGCACTGGCCGCATAGGTTAAACCGTCGATACCGATCGCCCATCCGGGGCCTGCGGTTGCAACGATAGCGCCGGCCAGGACGGGACCAACGATGGTGGCAAGGGAGTTGGCACCGCTCAGCGCGCCGTTGGCTCGTCCCAGCTGGTCTTTCGTGACGATCTGGGGGACCAGTCCACCGCGGGCCGGGTAGAAGAATGCGGTGCCAGCCCCGATCAGCGCAGTCAGCACGATGATCGTGAGCAGCGATGCGTTGCCGTTGATCAGCGCGAGGGCCAACACCGATTGCGCCGCGAAACGCAACACGTCGGCAGAGATCATAATGCTCCGCCGAGGCCAGCGGTCACCTAGTATGCCGCCGAGGAAAAGTAGAATGACGGTCGGTAGCGTTTGTGCCGCCAGCACGATGCCTAGCGCGCCGGCAGAGCGACCAGTGCCAATCAATGCGAAACTGAGCGCCACCGGAACCAGAGCCGTGCCGATTGCCGACAAAGCGGAGCCAACAAAAAACAGCGTGAAGTCGCGACCCATTAGCATTGTGTGACCACTAGGCTTCGTCTGCATCAGTCGAGCCTATGACCAAAGATGCGATTTGGTCCATGCTACCTCCGGTCCTTTGCGGCTCCCGGACACCTCTGGTTCACGGGCAGAGGCGATCCAAGCTCTCGTAAACACGGAATCCTCGATTGGTATGCGGCGGGCTAGACGCCCACTACCGCTGCGTGCCAGATGGTCCTTTCTGCGAAAGCCTTGACCTCGGCATCCTTCTGGAGCGAACTCTCCACAATAATTCGGGAAGCAAGTTAGTCCATTTTACCTATACATCTCGTTCCTCAATGTCAGAACATCGAAATCCGATAAGTCGCCCGAATGTGCGCGACGATATCAAGTCGGAAAGATCAGAAGACAGCGGATTGTCGGACTGGTTACCCGTAATCCAATTGACGTCATTAGGTGATGCCGTGACTACCGCGTCGGCCAATGCGGCAAGCAACAACTCACTCCGAATTGCAAAATTCCCTCTCTCCTTAAGCGACGCATTTGAAAGAAAATACTCAAATCGATTTTCCCGCCGGGTTGCTGAAGCCAATCAATAGGAGAATGTACAGACGTCCATATAGAATCACTTTGTACCGTGAACGGAAATACACTAAGAAAATATAGATCAGAGACGACCATTTGCAGGAGTCTTGGGCGCCAAGGGCGCTCGCCAACGTACACCTCAGGTTTTTTGTTTACTATCTGGAGTGGAGTAATTATATTTAGATCGTCTATTGTGTAACAAGCCACACTTGCCTCCTTCAAGACGACTGATGGTCAGTAAAAAAAGTTACAGGCAGGCTTTAAACTTAAAGAAGGACAAGACCTACATCTCGAACTCGCTAATCCGTTGGTTCAGCTGGGTCAATTTCTCAGTAACAAATGCTCTCTTATCTCTTGCGTCTAAGCTATCGGCAGCGAGCAAGGCCTCCGCCAATATCTCATCCAAGAACTCAATTAGTGTGATGCTAAATTCGCTTGATCTAGATTGCTGTAAATCATTATCGACTGGAAGAGCCTTTCGCGCAGAAAGTCTCCGCTCAAACGTTCGGTAACTGATCATTACCTGTAGAGCTAAGTCCAAAAGATCGCCAGTAGACAAGGGCGAATGTATAATGTCTATCATTGCTTCAAGTAAGTCACGTCGTCGTTTTTGCATTTATCCGTTTCCTCAGGGAAATCGAGGCAGTCCTTGAAAGAACTTCTTCATAAGTAATGGGCTACTTGGCAACCCCTCTACGCCGCCTGCTTGCAAAACGGTAGCGCAGTAGGTGTAGCAGTTGTTCCCCATGCCCGTATACAGTCCCAGATCGGGCGCGGCGCCAGATTTATTCACCTCAGCCAACGCTCCCTCGGGATTCGGCAAGAAGATCGAGCGTTGGTCGTATGTCTCTGGAGGCTCAAAGTTAGCCACAGCTGTGCCATTAAGCCCCTGCGTTACACCTGATGTCACAGATTCTCCACCATTGGCAACTACTGTAATATTATAGTGAGGCCCGCTTGATTGCCGTTGGTAACTGCGTAACCACCAGTCGTGTCACTGCTCGATGGAGCCGTAAGCGACAAATGACTTCAACCGCGGGGACTGCCGCTCCTGCTGCTGCTGCTGCGTCACCGTCTGCTCCGGCGACCACACCGGTCGAGATTTGGCGGTTTCACTTCGGCTTGAGAATGAGTTTTTCGTGTTGTTGATTGGTGCGGCGGCGCGGCGTAATGTTCGGCGAAAATCAGTGCGCAGGTTTTGGTAAACACCACGTCCCCTCGACATCGTTGCACAAAAGAATGCGTCCAGTCTGACACGCGGTTCTTTTCCGGCAACACGCTCTGTGCCGGTTGTCTCCACCCCCGAACACGCTGGTCTTGTCCTGAGTTTGATGGAGAGTTAGACGCTGGATCTGCTGGAGCGTCCTTTGCGCATTTTATCTGTCACAGCGACAACATTGTTACTGGCAGTAAGTCTTTGGGCAAAGCCCACAAACGCTGCCGATGATTGCATGGGTCGACGAGACGAACACTCTATCCGAGATTGCATCGGCCGGTCTCATGTTGCCGCCGAACAGTCGCTTCAGCTCGTGCTTAATCGAGCTCGTGCCTCGGCGGATGCGCGGCATCGCGCTCTGCTTGACGCTTCACAGAGAGCTTGGGTGACCTATCGAGACGAGGAATGCGAGTTCCAAGGTGATGGGTTCAGGGGCGGCACTCTCCAGTCGGACCAAGCTTCGACGTGCATCATCTCCAAGAATAGCGAGCGAGTGCGAGAACTAGGAGCTTGTCCTGGTAACGGTTGAATGAGCTCGACGCGACGTTGGCTTGGAGATTCTCTTGGTGGATGAGCAAAGTGTTTCGCCCCTGGAAGACGGACGAGGTTTGGCTTCTGCCGCCGTCGGTTGCCGACTTCGTCCCGGCTGGCCATCCGGCCCACCTGATCCGCGACTTGGTGAGCGAGGAGCTTGATCTCTCCGCGATCATGGCCGCCTACACTGAGCTGAAGGGCTATCCGCCCTATCATCCGGCGATGATGGTGGCGCTGTTGCTCTACGCTTATCGCAGCGGCGTCTATTCTTCGCGGCGGATCGCGCGTGGCTGCGAGGAGCGGCTGGACTTCCAGGCGGTCACCGCATTGAACCGGCCGGATTTCCGCACGATCAGCGAGTTCCGGCGGCGTCACCTCGATGCCCTGGCGGACCTGTTCGTGCAGGTGCTGGCTGTCTGTCGCAAGGCTGGTCTGGCCGGCCTCGGTCATGTCGCCGTCGACGGCACGAAGATCAAAGCCAACGCGTCCAAGCACAAGGCGATGAGCTACGCCCGGATGGTCGAGGCCGAGGCTGAACTCGTCCGCGAAGTGGCCGAGTGGCTGGACCGCGCGCAAGCCGAGGATGCGGCCGAGGATGCCGAGCATGGCAGCACCCGGCGCGGCGACGAGCCGCCCGACTGGATGCGCGACAAGCAGGCTCGGCTCGCGCGCATCCGCGCCGCCAAGGCCGCGCTTGAAGCCGAGGCCCGACTGGCGGAGGCGGCCAGACCGCCGCCTCGGCGCGACGCCGATGAGGCCCCCAAGCCACGCCCAGGCAGACCTCCCGCGCACCCGCCAGGACAGCCGAAACCCAGCGCCCAGCGCAACTTCACCGATCCCGACAGCCGGATCATGAAGGGTCGCGATGGCTTCGTTCAGGCCTACAATGCACAGGCCGCGGTCGATGCCGACGCGCAGATCATCGTGGCGCACTGCCTGACCAACAACGGCTCCGACCAGGACGCCTTGTTGCCGCTGATCGATGCCGTGCAGGACAACACCGGCGCCATGCCCGACGAGGCATCCGCCGACAATGGCTTCTGTTCAGAGGCCAACCTGGCCGGCCTCGTCGAACGCACGGTGCGCGGCTACGTCGCGACCGGCCGCGCCAGCAAGCCGGGGTACGGCAAGAAGGGCGGTCCGCTGGTTCAGGCCATGCGCGCCAGGATCCGGCAAGGCGGACATCGAAGTCGATACCGAATGCGGAAATACGTCGTCGAACCCGTCTTCGGACAGATCAAACAAGCCAGAAACTTCCGCCAGTTCCTTCTCCGCGGCATCGACAAGGTCCGAGCAGAATGGGCACTGATCTGCATAGCCCACAACCTCGCAAAGCTCACCGCATGAGCACCAGCACCAATCCGCCCTCACACCCACAGCGCCAATCAAACCTTACCAAAGCCGTTACCAGGACAAGCTCCTAGACAACGATCTCGATCTGGCGGCGCACTGATCCTGTAGAACGTCCTCCGGTTGTCATTGGTGCGCAGTCTCTTTGTGATGAGCCCCTTGTCGGACCCGACCCATTCGGAATGGACATCGAGCCGGATCGATCTGAGCCAGACGACCTGCGAAGGCTCATGACCACGAAACAGCGCCTTGGGTATCCGCGTCGATTTTGGCAGCCACGTTGATCCAGATCGAGCCCGCCTCCTGCCCTCGCGAGACGCGGCAAGCTCGGCGGCGGCCGATCCACCGCATTTGGGCCGCCGATCAGCTCGATACGGAAGTCTTGGTTGCCGGCGGGCGCGATCAACATGTATCGCATTTTCGCATACGCCGTTCTCCCGACAGGCCGGAACTCCAGCTTCTCGCCATACCGGGCGAGGGCCGCATCCAGGTCCGGGAGCCTGAGGCCGACATGATCCCCGGTCGTGGAGGCGAGTGCGCTTCCCGATGATCGGATTATGCGGATCCGGGCATGAAACCTCCTGGAAGTGACACGCTGCTCAGTTGGCGGCCGGCCGTAGCCGCTCGTAGTTGCGGCGGAACAACGCCACGGCGGCATCGACACCCAGGCGGCTGATGTCGGCCATCGTCCACCCTTTCGCCCAGGGAAAGGGCCGGCCGACACCCTCGGCGACCAGCTTCGCGCCAAGCGCGGGCGTGGTGGCGAGATGGATCGACCCGTCGAGATGGATGTGGCCGAGCTCGTGCGGCCCGACATAGAAGTCGATCCCGTCGATGCGGGTCTGGTCATCGAAGCGCCAATGCGTGGTGGCCTCGACCTCGGGCCATGCCGCGATGGCGTCGGCCACCGCCTGAACCTGTCCGCCAAGCACCGGCGCCGGCGCCATGGGACCCTTGGCTTCGCGCGACAGGGTCGAGAACGCTTGATCGGTCATCGTCAACTCCTTGTTGATGGACGCGGCGGTGGCGCCCGGCCGGTGATGTCGGGATGAGAAGCCGCCGCCGCTTTCCCGATGCTGCCAGACACTTGCCCGATCCTGCCAGACGCATCACCTCGGAGGCTGTCGAGCGGAGGCGAGCCGTGAGCGAGGCGGGCGAATCGATGGCCGCACTGGCGGCCATCGCGGAAGCGCATGCCGATAGGCCACCGGCCAGGTCGGCCGTCGCGGGCCTGACGATCCGCCGCAGCCGCGAACCGACGCCACCCGTTCCGGCATTGTTCGAGCCGGTGTTCTATGTGGTCATGCAAGGGGCGAAGCGCCTGACCTTCGCCGGTCGCACGCAGGACTTTCCGGCCGGGACCTGCGCCGTGGCGGCGGTCGGTCTTCCGTTCGTCAGCCAGGTGATCCAGGCCTCGCCCGCCCGGCCCTACGTCGGCGCACAGCTGATGCTGGACCCCGGTGTGATCGCGGATCTGCTGCTGAGCTTGCCGGATGCCGTCGGCGATGCCCCGAGCTTCGCGTCGGCGCCGGCGGACGCGTCGGTGCTGGAGCCGTTCGGCCGTCTGCTGCGCCTCCTGGCGACGCCGGGCGACGCGGCCGTGCTCGCGGGCACGTTCGAGCGGGAGCTCTGCTATCGCCTGCTCCAGGGGCCGCTCGGCGGCACGGTTCGCCAGGTCGGACGGCGCGGCTCCCGCTTCGCCCAGGTCCGGGCGGCGGTCGAGTGGATCGGCGCCAACGCGGACAAGCCGCTCAGCGTCGGACGTCTTGCGGCCGACGTCGGGATGAGTGCCACGTCGCTGCACCGTCATTTCAAAGCCGTGACGGGCTACAGCCCGCTCGCCTATCAGCGGTACCTGCGGCTGCTCGAGGCGCGTCGCCTGCTTCTCGCCGGCGTCGCACCCGTCACGACGACCGCTTTCACCGTCGGCTACGCGAGCCCGTCCCAGTTCAGCCGGGAATACAAGCGCATGTTCGGCGAGCCGCCGGTCAGGGACATCAAGCTCAGGGAGCCACACCGTTCGAAAGAACCTTCACTGGCGCCGCATGGAGCTTGAGTGGCAGGATCGGCGCAACACCAAGCCCTTCCTGAGGTGCGGCATGACGCGTTACACGCACGGCATCGCGACGGCGAGCTGGATCGACAAGGCGGTGCGGCTGCAGGTCGCGCTCGGTCCGGCGCTGCCGATCAGCCTGCCGAAGAATGACGGGACCGGGCCGTCGCCGCTGCTGACGCGGGCGTTCTTCCGGGCGTGCCAGGGATTTCGCTTCGCCAACTTCCTCGAGGTCGGCGTCGAGGTCGAGAACGGGACGATCGTGAAGGCCGGCTTCACACCCGACAGCCGGGGCTATTTCGCGGACTCGTTTCTCGGGTCGCCCTCGCATGACTACGAGCCGCGGCGCACGATGACGACGGATGGGGAACACCGCGTGTTCACGCAGGTGGTGGGCGCGAGGACGATCGGGCAGGAGGAGGTCGGCGGCTTCGTGGGCCGGGCGGCGGGAACGGTCGCATCGGGTGGCAACCCGTTCGGAGGGCTGCTCGGACGCGGCCTGGGCAAGGGCGCGGCGCGGGCGACGACGCCGTTCGCGCCGATCTGGTCGGAACTCGAGATCCGCATCGCGCCGGACGGGCAGGCGACCAGCCGGCTGAAGCGGTTCAGCCTGTTCCCGAGCCTGACCTACTACGAGCAGGAGACGCAGACCTCCGACACGCTGGTGGCGACCCTGCACCAGGCACCGCTGCCGTACGGGCCCGCGCGCTACGACGCCGGGCAGGACGCGATGAAGAACTGGTTCACGGGCGGCTGGGGGATGGTGCGTGGCGGGACGCTGGGTCCGACGCCGGGCAATCCGTGGGGAGTCGAGAATGACGGCAAGGATAGGGTGATGCGGCCGGCGGCCTGAGATCCGCGGTCCGAGGGCTGAAGCCGGTCACCATCGAGTGAGTTCGGGCCTCGTTGACGGGATCGAACATGGCGGCCTGGAGCCTTTCGGGAAAGGCGGCGTTGGGAGGCAGCCGGTCGCAAGATCGGCCGTCTCTTGAAGGACACATCCATGTTCATGCGAATCGACAAGCTCCAGGCCGAGCTTCCGGAACCGAAGGCGCCGAACCCGAACGCGGCGGCGGCCCTGCAGGAACTGCTCGGCGGCAAATACGGCGAGATGTCGACGCTCGGAAACTACATGTTCCAGAGCTTCAACTTTCGGAACAAGGCGAAACTGCGTCCGTTCTACAGCCTGGTGTCGGCGATCTTCGCCGAGGAACTCGGCCATGTGGAGCTGGTGAGCACGGGTGTGGCCATGCTCAACAACGGTCCGGGCGACCCGACCGAGAATGTCGACATCTCGAAGGCGCCCTATGCCGACATGCAGGACGTCCGGCTCGCGGGCGCGTTCCTGTCGAACGGGGGCGGTGCGACGCCGGTGAACAGCAATGCCGCCTCGTGGAACACCGACATGGTGACCACGACCGGAAACGTGATCATCGACCTGCTGCACAATTTCCATCTCGAATGCGGCGCGCGGATCCACAAGCTGCGCGTCTACGAGACGATGAAGGAACCGACAGGTCGCGAAGTGTGCGGCTACCTGCTGGTCCGCGGCTCGGTGCACGCGCATGCCTACGCGCTGGCGCTCAAGCACCTGACGGGCGTCGAGATCGAGAAGATGCTGCCGACGCCGAACATCAATCTGAGCAAGATCCCGGAATGCCAGAAATACCTGGACGAGGGCAGCCACCGGCGGATCTACCGTTTCAGCAGCTCGGACTATGCGGAAGCCGGCAGCATCTGGGGCGGCGGCGAGATGGCGCTGCCGGGCGATCCGCCGGGCAAGCTCGAGATCGTCGAGGGGTTGCCGCAGGGCGGCCATATGCCCGACCTTCCCGGCACCTACGGAGCGTTCGCGCCCGACTACGCGCCGCAGGAGATGTTCGAGGTCGCGACCAAGCTCTACCAGAAGTCGCGCTAACCTGACGCGGGTCCGGGGGCGTGACGCCATAAGGCGTGCTTGAGCACGACCCCCGGCGGGGTTCGGGGCAGCGCCCCGATCCTGAGTGATGTTATTGTGGCACGGGCGGAGGCGGAGGCGGCGCGTCGACGGCGACGAGCTGTGACGGATCGGGGCCGATGGCGTCGGCCGCGATGACGCGGCCAAGCGGCCCGGCATAGCCTTGCCCATCGACGGTGATCGCGGCACCCGGCGCGAGGTCGGCCGCCAGGCGCTGGGCTTCGGGCGGCGGCAAGCGGACGATGGTGCCGTCGTCGAGGAGCGCGCCGTTGAGGTCGCCGCGTGGACCATGCAGCGCGCTCTTGACGTGGGCCTGATCGGAGAGCGGCTGGAGATCGGGCCGGATCGGCGGGGCCGGTGGCGGGCCGCCGTGGTCGGTCACGGTCCGGCCGGTCGCGTCGTCGCGGACCGACAGGGCCTGGATCATGGCGATCGACCGGGCGTGCAGGCCATGGATGGTGACGCTGTCGCCGGGCTTGATGGCGGCGGCGAGCTGTCTGCCGAGATGCGGCGGGAGGTGCACCTCGGTGTTGTCGGCCAGGATCAGCCCGTCGACGTCGCCGCGCGGGCTGAGGCTGTACTGGGCGACGATACCCCGGCTCGCGGGGAGCTGGGCGGGATCGTAGGTGGCGAGGCCTTGCGCGGCGGCCGCGGCGGCCGCGGCGGCGAAGACGCTGGCGAGCGTCGCGAGCAGGACATGGCGTGTCCGCATGGTGGTCTCCATCCGTGAGGGGCGAAGGTGCCCGCTCATCGGGGCTGCACCACGCGTGCCAGGGCTAAGGCGTTGAACCGAGGGGCGGTTCGTCCTCGCCATCGTCCGGTTCCGGGACGTCGCCGGTCCGGTCGGGGGACGCGAGGCCGTAGCGGGCGAGCTTCTGGTAGAGGAGCTGACGGCGGATGCCGAGGCGCTCGGCGGCCCGGGCGCGGTTGCCGGCGGCGCCGGCAAGCGCGTGCCGGATCATCGCGGTCTCGAGACGGGCGACGGCCTCGGGCAGGGTGCCGGCGAGCCAGTCGGTGCCGCCGGGAAGATCGGCCGAGAGGAAGGCGAGGTCGGAGGCGAGGATGGTGTTGTGCCGGACGAGGGTGGCCGCGCGCTCCATCGCGTTGCGGAGTTCACGGACGTTGCCCGGCCAGGGATGAGCGAGGAGGCGGGCGGCGGCATCGGCGGCAAGCTGACGCGGGGGAGAGGACGTCGCGAGGAAGTGCTCGGCGAGCGGGACGATGTCGGCGAGGCGGTGACGGAGCGGCGGCAGCGGGATCGGGACGACGCCGATCCGGTAGTAGAGGTCCTCGCGGAAGCGCCGGTCGCGAATGGCGGCCGGGAGGTCGCGGTGGGTGGCGGCGACGATCCGGACGTCGACCGCGACGGGGCGGCCGCCGACCGGGGTCACGACGCGCTCCTGCAGCGCGCGCAGCAGCTTGGCCTGCATGGCGAGATCCATGTCGCCGATCTCGTCGAGGAACAGGGTGCCGCCGTGCGCCTCGCGGAAGAAGCCGGGACGGTCGGCGGTGGCGCCGGTGAAGGCGCCGCGGACATGGCCGAAGAGCAGGCTTTCGAGCAGCTCGGCGGGAATGGCGGCGCAGTTGACGGCGACGAACGGGGATTTCGCGCGGCGTCCATGACGATGGATTTCGTTGGCGACGATCTCCTTGCCGGTGCCGGTCTCGCCCACCAGCAGGACCGTGGCGTCGCTGTCGGCGACGAGGCCGATGGTCTTCTGGACGTCACGCATGGCGGCACTGGCGCCGACGAAGGTGCCGGTCGAGGCGGCCGCCGGTGCGGCCGGACGATCGGCGAGCATGCGGTCGAGGAGGGCGCGGATGGCATCGCGGCCGACCGGCTTGGCGAGGTGGTCGACGGCGCCGAGGCGCATCGCCTCGATCGTGTTGTCGCTGGTGGGCACGGCGGTGAGGATCGCCACCGGCGGCGGGGCGGGGCGGCCGCGGATGGCGCGCAGCACGGCGAGGCCGTCCATGCCCGGCATGCGCAGATCGAGCAGGACGGCGTCGGCGCGATGGGTGGTGAGCCAGGCGAGTGCCGAGGGTCCGTCGGCGGCTTCGGCCGGACGATGGCCGAGATCGGCGATGGTGGTCGCGATCGCGCGACGGAGCGGGGTGTCGTCGTCGACGACGAGGATGGTGTTCATAGCGTGAGTGCGAACAACGCCCCCTCCCCCGGCCCGCCCGCGCGTTCGAGCGTGAGCTGAGCGCCGTGGGCACGGGCGAGTTCGCGGGCGATGGCGAGGCCGAGGCCGGTGCCGTCGGCGCGCGAGGTGACGAACGGGTCGAACAGGCGATCGCCGATCTCGGGCGGGATGCCGGGACCGGTGTCGGCGACCATGATGCGCGGGGGTGAAGCCTGGGCCGTGACGGTGACGCGGCCGCCGGGCGGGGTGTGGCGGATGGCGTTGCCGAGCAGGTTGTCGAGGATGCGTCCGATCAGGGCGGGATCGATGCGCGCCTGCCCTTCGCCCTCGCGTTCGAGGATGATGCGGGAGGCGTCGGCGGCGGCGCGGTGGAGTGCGAGGCGTGCGTCGAGGAAGGGGCCGAGCGTCACGGTCTCGGGCCTCGGCTCGGCGCGATGGGTCATGGCGAGAAGCTCGGCCACCAGCGTGTCGAGACGGTGGAGCTGGGCGAGCATGTCGGCGATCGCGGTGCGCCGGCGCTGATCGTCGCCCGCCATCGCGTTCTCGCCCTGCAGGCGGGCGGCGGCGATCGGATTGCGGATCTCGTGGGCGACGCCGGCGGCGACGCGGCCGAGGCTGGCGAGGCGTTCGGTGTCGGCCAGGCGCCGCGAGAGGGCGGTCTGTTCCCGGCGCGCGCTCGCGAGCCGGATGGTGGCATCGTTCAACGCCGCGACGACGCGGTCGAGCTCGCGCTCGCCGGTGGGCGGCAGGGCCGGGATGCCGTCGGGGCCGGCTCGGGCGAGGGCGGCCTCGATGCCGGCGAGATGGCGCGACCAGACGACGAGGATGCGGCCGAGCCAGGCGGCCATGAGGACGAGCAGGGCGAAGAGGACGAAGAGGCCGAGACGCAGCGGCGCGAGGCCGGCGGTCGCGCGGACGCGGATCATGGTCCAGGCGGTCAGGCGGGGGATCGGACCGGAGAGCGGACAGGCATGCATCAGGATCGATTGCGCGCGGGTGTGGACGGAGCGGCCGGCGGCTTGCTCGTCGGCCAGCGCCTGGGCGTTGATCGCGGCGATCGCCGGGCGTTCGGCGGCGGGGAGGTCGGTCTTGGGGCCGGTGCCCTCGTAGGTGGGGAAGGCGTAGGCGAGCGGGCCGCGTCCCGCCTGCCAGATGCCGCCCTCGACGCCGTTCTGGTGGGCGAGTGCGAGGCCCGTGGCCTGGGCGAGGTCGCGGTCGAGACGATCGTCGAGCGGGAGGTTTTCCGGGGCGCCGGCGAGGTAGAAGGCGACGCGGTCGCGGATGAGGTCGCAGGCGTGGGCCGCCACGGCGTCGGCGCGGCCGGCCTGGGCGGCGACGGTCTGCCGCTGCAGCACGACGAGCAGGGCGCCGACGGCAAGTCCGGCGAGCAGCGACAGCGCCCAGAGGCCGATCAGCCGGCGTCTGAGCGAGTGCATCGGCGTGGCGCCTGGCTCAGGTGCCGGCGATGAAGCCTTCGGCGGTGCCGGCGGCGGGATCGAGGAAGACGATGTCGGCGGGATCGCGTCGGGGCGTGTCGATGGCGAGGAAGACGACGGGGTGTTCGTGGATGTCGGGCAGGGCGTGGACGGTGTTCTGCTTGAAGAACAGGAGCTGGCCGGGGCCGAAGGCGGCCTTGGTGGTATCGTCGCCGATCCAGAAGGTGCCGCGGCCGGAGAAGACGTAGAGGAACTCGTCGCTGCCGCGATGGTAGTGGGCGGGAGTGCCGCGATAGACTCGGAAGACGCGCGCGCTCGCGTGCGGGTTGTCGACGAGGTAGCGGTCGAGCAGGAGGGTGTCGGCGGTGGCCGGGAAGCCGGCGGCGACGGCGCCGATGTCGAAACGGGCCTGGTTGGTCATGGGGTGAGGATGGCGCGCGGGGCGGAGGTTGTCACGGCCGGTGGAGCGCCGGCGCGGGAATGGAGCGAGGTCGACGCGTTCATCGAGGGCAGGCTGCTCGGTCCCGATCCGGTGATGGCGGCGGTGCTGGCGGCCAACGCGGCGGCGGGATTGCCGGCGATCGATGTATCGCCGCCGCAGGGCAAGCTGCTGCACCTGCTCGCACGGATGATCGGGGCCGCGCGCGTGCTCGAGATCGGCACGCTCGGGGGCACGTCGACGATCTGGCTGGCGCGCGCTCTCGGTCCGGGTGGCGTGGTGGTGACGCTCGAGGCGTCGGCGGCGCATGCGGCGGTCGCGCGCGCCAACCTGGTGCGCGCCGGGGTGTCGGATCGGGTCGATCTGCGCGTGGGGCCGGCCCTCGACACGCTGCCGGTCGTCGAGCGCGAGGGTGGCCGGTTCGACCTGGTGTTCATCGACGCCGACAAGACGAACAATCCGGCCTATCTCGGGTGGGCGCTCAGGCTGGCACGGACGGGGGCGGTCATCGTCGCCGACAATGTCGTGCGCGGCGGGGCGGTGACGGACGCGCGAAGCGTCGATCCGGCGGTGGTCGGGACGCGGACCCTGTTCGAGATGATCGCGTCCGAGCCAAGGCTGACGGCGACCGCGATCCAGACGGTCGGCGCGAAGGGCTGGGACGGCTTCGTGATCGCGCTGGTGATGTGAGCGGTCAGAACCGGTCGCGCGGATGCTTGAGGAAGGGCGCGATGCCGCGGCGGCAGAGATGCAGCCCGGCGTCGGGATGGCGCTCGGTCGCCGACGGCAATCGTCCGTCTCGCGCGGGATGAGCGCGGGCGGCACTTCCGGAGGTCCAGAGCGCGATCCAGAACGAGACCACGAGCGCGAACAGCACGATCATCTCGGTGATGTTGATCAGCATGGGCCGGTCCCGGGTCGCGGCGTGCTGCCGCTCGGCTTGCATGTGGGGTGGGGCGGCCGCCGGACGACCACGATTGCGATATTGCTCTAGTCGGGCGGCAGCGGCGTGCAGGCGACCGAGGCGGCGCGGCCGAGGACGATCATGCGCCGGGCGGCGACGGCGCCGCCGGCCATCTCGCCGGCGAGATGGGTCAGGATCGGCGTCGACAGCACCGCATGGGTGGCGGTGTTGACCGCGGCCTCGGTGACCGCGGTGGCACCGGCGGAGATCGCGGTGCGCCGCAGCAGCCCCAAGGTGCCGAGCAGGCCGGGACGCAGGCCGTAGAGGGACGCGACCTGGCGGATCAGGCGCAGGCCGCGCCAGGAGACGAGCAGGACCACGAGCGCCGGGGCGGGTGCGGCCGCCATGCCGGCCACGACCTGGAAGGCGGCGCGGCGTGCAAGCGCTTCGGCGCGCGCGGCAAGCTCGGCCTCGACGCCGGCACGGAGCAGCGGGACGATCGCGTCGGGATCGTTGAGCGCGTCGAGCGCCGGGCGCAGGCCGGGATCGCCGACGCGCGCGAGCCAGGCGCGAGCGGCGGCGGCCTTCGCGCGCGGGTCGGCCCCGGCGAGGTCGCGTTTGAGGTGGTCGACCGACCGCAGGGCGGCGATCGACCGCAGCTCGCGCCAGATGCCGAGCAGGATCAGGCCGAAGCCGAAGACGGCGACCGCGAGGGTGAGCGCGCCGAGCGCCCGCGCGCGGGCGAATTCGGCCGCGACGAAATTGCCGGTCTGCAGGGCCGCGAGGCCCAGGCCGAGGATGGCGGCGCCGGCGAGGACGAGGGCGGGCATGCTCCAGCGCGGGTCGGCGGGCTCGGCGGCGAGCAGGATCGGGTCCGCGATCTCGAGACGGGTGGCAAAAGCGGTCTCGGTCTCGATGCGGGGGGCGATGGTCGGCATCAGAGTGGCGACATCAGAACAGGTCCTCGAGGAGGAAGCCGAGCAGCGGATCGAGACCGATATTGGGAACGCCCTGGCGGCCGCCATGGGCGAGGCGCGCGGGCTCGAAGGCGGGCAGGGCGAGGAAGGGATGGGCCCAGAATTCGGGACCGGGCGGCGTGTCGGGGACCTCGCCGGGATAGGAGCGGGTGAGACGCTGGTCGCCGAGCAGGCGGCCGCGGACGGCGGAGACCGGATGGCCGTCGAGCGTCCAGACGAAATCCTCGGTGCAGCGGGCGGCGGCGATGGCGAAGGCGGCGGTGGTGGCGCCGCTCGCGGCGATGCGGGTGTCGGACTGGCCGGTGAGCGCACCCATGAGTGCGGCGAGGTTGCCGCGCTGACGCTCGGAGACGTGGTCGGCCTTGCTGGCGGCATAGGCGACGCGGCCGATGACGCGGGACGGCAGACGCAGCGTGGCCAGCGAGAGCAGGGCCGACAGCCAGGAGGATTGCCAGCGCAGGCCGGCGGCCGCCGCGGCGAGGGCGGCCTGCGCGTCGGCGAAAGCCTCCGGGCCGGTGTGCAGCGCGCCGAGCAGGTCGGCGAGCACGACGAGGCGGTCGACCTGGCCGAACAGGGGGGAGACCAGGGCGTCGCGGGTCGCGGCCACATAGGCGTCGTAACGCCGGCGGAGCAGGTCCGCGAGCGGGCTGGCGCCGGGCAGCGGGAAGAACAGCGACCAGGGCGGGGCGGCGCCCGGAGCGGGCATCAGGAAGCGGCCGGGCTGGAGCAGCGAGAGGCCGTGCGCGTCGCGCAGGCGCTCGATCGTGTCGACATACAGGCGATGACCGGCGGCGGCGAGCGCGTCATCGGCGCTGGCGCGCGCCGGCAGCGCGCGGGCAAAGGCGAGGAAGGCGCGGGTGGCGTCCGCGATCGCCGGACGATCGAACCGCGCCATGATGTCGACCGACCAGCGGTCGAACGGGGTGTCGAGCAGCGGCAGGTCGAGCAGCCACTCGCCGGGATAGTCGAGCAGTTCGAGACGGATCGCGCGCGCGGGCAGGAGGTCGCCGCCCAGCTCGAGATCGATGGCGAGCAGGGAGACCGCGTCGGTGCGGTCGGGCCAGCGCGGCGGATCGGCGGCCAGCGACGCGAGATGAGCGGCGTGATCGAAGCGGGGCAGCGTCTCGGCGAGGCTCGGCGCGAGCCTGGCGCGCTTGATGCGGCCGCCGAGCGCGCCGGGGGCGAGGAGGTTGGTGGCGAGCGACGTGAGCAGGACGGTCTTGCCGGCACGCGCGAGGCCGGTCACGCCGACGCGGACGGTGCGGGGGCGGACATAATCGAGCGGGTTGCGCCAGTTGGGCAGGGCGGTCTCTCGTGGTGGCGGTTGCTGCTCAATAGGCGCGACGCCCGTTCCGGCAAAGGCGGGCGTGGCACTTCATCCCGAGACGGACGTTCGCGGACCGTGGACATCATCCGAGCGTTCCGCGTCAGTGCGGCAAGCCCATGAGGGCGTTGGGCCGATCGCGTTCCGTGCTGGTCGGGTTGCTGGTGCTCGCCGGCTGCATCAACTTCATCGATCGCTCCGCGGTGTCGATCGCGTTGCCGGCGATCCGGACGGATCTCGGCCTCTCGGCCGGACAGGCCGGGCTGCTCCTCTCGGCCTTCGCCTGGAGTTATGCGGTGGCGCAGTTGCCGGCCGGCAGCCTCGTGGACCGGTTCGGCGCACGCCTGGCGCTGGCGGTGGGCCTGGGCGCCTGGTCGTGCGTGCAGGCGCTGAGCGGGCTGGTGGGCACCCTGCCCCAGTTCATCGCGGCCCGGGTGGCACTCGGGCTGGGCGAGTCGCCGATGTTCGTGGGCGGCGCGCGGGTGTGCACGGAACGGTTCGGGCCGGCCGAACGCGCGGTTCCGCTCGGCTTGCTGAACGCGTCCGCGTCACTGGGGCCCGCGATCGCGCCGCTGCTGCTGACGCCGCTGATGCTGGCGGCCGGCTGGCGGGTCAGCTTCGCGGCCCTCGGCGCGGCCGGACTGCTGGTGGCGGTGGCGTGGGCGGTGATCTATCGCGGCCCGGCGAGCGGGCGGGACACGACGACACGCATCGCGGGGCCGCTGCAATGGGGGCGGCTGCTGCGTCAGCGCTCGGTCTGGGGACTGGCGATCGGCTTCGGCGGCACGGTCTATGTCACGTGGCTCTACGTCACCTGGCTGCCGGGATATCTGCAGCAGCGCTGGGGGATGCCTGCCGCCGATGCGGCGCTGTGGTCGGCGCTGCCGCAATTCTGCGGCTTCCTGGGCGCGGTCGGCGGCGGCTGGCTGTCGGACCGGCTCGCGACCCGGTTCGGGGAGCGGATGGCACGCCAGGCACCGCTGCTGGCGGGGCTGTCCGCGGCGGCGATCGGCAGCATCCTGGCGGTGGTCTCGGGCAACGCGTTCCTCGCGCTCGCCTCGGTGTCGGCGGCACTGTTCAGCGCGAATCTCGCGACGACCTGCGGCTGGGCGCTCGCGGCCGGGCTGGCGCCGGCGGCGCTGGTCGCGACCGTGGAAGCGATCGCCAACATCGGCGGGTCGGTGGGCGGGTCGCTCGCGCCGCTGGTGACCGGATACGTCGTCGAGGCGACCGGGTCGTTCTCGCCCGCGTTGCTGATCGCGGCTGCGGTCGCGGCGGGATCGGCGGCCGCCAATTGGGCCCTGGTTTCGGGTGGGGTCGAGGTCGGGGAAGAGCGTCCGTGAACTTTTTCGCGTCGAGGGGCAGCGACGGAGCAGCGGGGCTCTGCCCCGCACCCCGCCAAACGCGGGGCGTTTGGATCGCCTGACTGCGCCCTGTCTTGGCAAACGGATCCGCAGTGCGGACATCGTTGCTCGAGAAGCCGGGAGACTGAATGTGGCGTCCGACGAGGCGTTCCAGGTGGTGTTCGACGACGTCCTGCGGGCCGATCTTCGACGGCGACTTCTCGCGACACGCTGGAGCGACGACGTCGCCGCGGGCTGGTCGTACGGCATGGAGAAGGAGTTTCTGCGGACGCTCGTGCGCGCCTGGAGCACGGACTACGATTTCGACGCGGCGGAACGGCGGTTCAATGCGATGCCGCAATTCCGCGCGGTGATCGGCGGCTTCGGCGTCCACTACGTTCACCTCAAGGGCCGAGGCCCGCGCGCCAGGCCGCTGCTGCTGATGAACGGCTGGCCGTCGAGCGTCGTCGAATACCGCAAGCTCGCGCCGATGCTCGCCGATCCGGCCGCGTTCGGCGGTTCGGCCGACGAGGCGTTCGACGTGGTGATGCCCGCCCTGCCCGGCTTCGGTTTTTCCGACCGGCCGACCCGGCCCCACCAGGTCTGGCCGGAGGACCTGTTCCATGAGCTGATGACAGGGCATCTCGGTTATTCGCGGTATCTGGCCGCCGGGACCGATATCGGCGCGGGCGTTGCCACACGCCTTGCTTTAGCGCACCCCGAGGCCGTGCTGGGCATTCACGTGTCGTCGGTCGCCGATCCGCCGACCGCATCCTTGCCGCTGAGCGAGGCGGAGCAGGCCTACAGGAAGGAGATCGCGCGCTGGGAGAGCGCCGAGGGCGCCTACGAGCATGTGCACTACACGCGTCCGCAGACGCTGGCGTTCGCGCTGGCCGACAGCCCGACGGGTCTGGCGAGCTGGATCGTCGAGAAATTCCACGCCTGGAGCGATCACACCGACCTGCGGAGCTTTCCGCTCGAGATGCTGATCGACAATGTGATGGTGTATTGGGCGACCGAAACGATCGGCTCGTCGATGCGCGCCTATTACGACAGCGCCCATTTCCGGCGGCCGTTTCGAGCGGACGACCGTGTGCGGGTTCCGACCGCGGTGTGTGTCTGGCCGAAGGACATCGCGAGGGCGCCGCGCGAATGGGCCGAGCGCTTCTATGACGTTGCCCAGTATACGACGCAGCCGCATGGCGGCCATTTCCCGGCCTGGGAAGCGCCCGACGCCTACGCAAGCGACCTGCGGCGGTTCGCGCGATCGCTGGACGCGATCGCGGGTCCGGGGGTGCCTGCCCCCGGTGGGGTTCGGGGCAAAGCCCCGAGGCTTCCTCGGTAGTTCAAGGCCTCCGCGATCGAGCGGTGCGGGCTGACCTCGGTGCCGGTCTGTCGCACCGGGAACCTTGAAAAGCGACGTCGAGGTTTTCAGACTTGCGTTGTTATCCTTGAAAAACAGGCCTGGGCGGCGGGCGCACGAGGTCTGCTTCCTCCAACGAAACATGGAGCTCAGGGTTACTGCCAAGACAAACTGAGCGCGTCTGCCGGTGTGCCCTCAATGCCGGACGAGGAGAGCTCGGTCTGATAAATCGAGCCTGACACCGAGAACGCTACCTTCCTAACACCGGATTGACGACGTCAGCCTTCCAGGCCACAACAAGGCGCCTCGGCGTAGGCTTCGCGACAGCGTTGAAGTTTGGCGGTAAATCCAACGATCGGGATCGAACATGTCTGAGACAATAGAACCGACGCCGATTAAGCTTGCAGGATACGAAGGCGAGTTCCTCAGTGATGTTAGCCTTGATACCGCAGTAGGGTCTTTGGAAAAGAACAGTTCTGGATCGAGTTCTTTCTCAGGTGTGATCATTACTCCGTTCAAAACACAGATACTTTCTGTGCCAGGTTACCAGAACACCATGCTAGACGGGACTAATTCCTTTGGAACAAGTTACGGAGTTGCATACAATACAGACGGACGTTTCATATGGTTTGTAGATCAGAATGGCAAGCTGACGGAGTCAACAGATCAGACTAATCAGTATTTGCCAGTTGGCGTAGACGAGTTTGGTGACGTTGCGCTAAAGGGCGTTAACGGTGGCAGTGCGATATTCAACCATGGACAATTTGAGCAAATCGTTGTGGATGGATCAGCTTCAGTGCAAGTGGAGGCCGTCAGCGAATTTGGATCTCTGGCTGGGACATGCGTGGTCGATGGTCAAACTGTCGGGTTTGTCGGATCAGATGGGCACTATGAAACGTTCAAAATTCCAAGCGGCGCGCTCATCACGGGTGTGAGTGATGAGGGCGATGTGGTTGGCTCATCCTTCTCCTCATCCTTTTTGTTCAAAGGCGGTTTGGTTTCGCCATTCACACTGCCTACTACTTCTGACGCAACGCGAAATGTGACCAGTATTTCAATCACGGGCATCAATGATGCGGGGACAGTAATTGGGTCATTCGTTGATAATGGCGACGAAGGAACCACAAAGGGGTTTGCAGAGACCGCTAATGGCGACCTGACGATTCTGTCGGTTAAAGACGCCTATCCTGGGGTAGCATTGACTTATCCGAGTGCCATAAATGCTTTTGGAGTTATTGCGGGTAACGTTCAAGATTACTCGAACGGAGGTCTTTCTTTCTATGGTGAAAGCGGCTTTCTGAGTAGTACGAGGTCTGATTTCGCCTCCGGAACTCCTATTCCCGTCACTAAACCTAGTGGCCTTTTCATCGGTGGCCCAAACGGAAGTCCAGTCTCCGATTTTCAACTCGACATAACTGATCAACAAGCCAGTTTTTTCGTTGATCAAGAACTGGGTTATCCGACAAACTTCACAATTGATAATGTTGTTGACGGCGCCGTGATAGGCTCCGCGCACTTCGGACCTGCAGATTATTTTATGCAAGAGGACCTTTACTTTGAAAGGCCGCCTCAGTTTTTTGACAGCTATGTTGATGGCACAATCTCTGTTTCAGGCGAATTTCCCTGCTTTGCCACCGGCACCTTGGTCGAGACCACCGCAGGGCAAGCTGCTGTGGAGGAGCTAAAGCCCGGTGTCGACATCGTCCGTCTCGTAAACGGCGACACATGTTGCGTCGTTTGGGTTGGCCATCGTCGTCAGATCGATGGGCAGGTGGTCCGTGTCCGCAAGGGCGCGCTTGACAGCGACACGCCAAACTCTGACCTCATCGTCTCCGCCGACCACGGTTTTTATCTAGACGGCGTGCTTGTGCAGGCCGGGTTGCTGGTGAATGGCGCCTCCATCGTGTGGGAGCATCAGACCGAGGTGACGCTTTGGCACGTCGAACTTGAACGGCACGGTATTCTGATTGCCAACGGCGCCCCGGCGGAGAGTTACTTGGACACCGGCAATCGTCGGCAGTTCGCAAATTGTGCGCTCGGCTATGACCCAGTCCTGGACCCGGCCAAACGCGAGCCTTGCGTTGAGATGATTTTCAGCGGTGCGCGCGTGGACCAAATCAAAGCAGGTCTGCCCTTTGTTGCCTTGAGCTTCTGACAAGTTAGCGTTGACCTTAGAGGCCATTTCGGAATCAATGTGGAACGGTCTGTGAGTGGGGTTGGATGGCCGGGCAAGGTGTGATTCCAAGCAGGTGTTCGAAGCCTTGCTGGAAGCCATCGCCTTATGTGGACCCCGACCACCCGTTCGCAGCATAGCCGCGCCGGGCTGCGCTATGGAAGTGACGTGACTGACGCGGAGTGGCTGATCCTCTCGCCATTCCTGCCCCCGCCCAGCCGCTGCGGGCGCCACCGCAAATGGGAGATGCGGGAGATCGTCAATGCGATCTTCTATATCCTGCGGGGCGGCGTCGCCTGGAGCCTGCTGCCGACGGATTTCCCGCCCTCGTCGACCGTGTATCGCTGGTCTGCCCGGTTCCGTGACGACGGCACCTGGGAGACGATCAATCATCATCTGGTGATGCTCGACCGCACACGGGCGGGTCGCGAGGCCAGTCCGACGGCGGCGGTGATCGATAGCCAGAGTGTCAAGACCACCGAGAGCGGCGGCATCCGAGGCTACGATGGTGGCAAGAAGATCAAAGGCCGCAAGCGCCACGCCATGGTCGACACCGATGGCCGGGCGCTCAAGCTGCAAGCCCACTCGGCCGCCATCCAGGACCGTGACGAAGCTGGTCCCTTCTTGCGTGCCTCGCGAGCACGCTGGCCGTTCGTGGCCCTCGGCTACGCGGATGGCGGCTACGCCGGCCAGCGGGTCACCGATGCAAGCTCGATCCGCATCGAAGTGTTGCGCAAATCCGACCGACAGGTCGGTTTCGCCGTCATCGCTCGCCGCTGGGTGGTCGAGCGTTTCTTCGCCTGGATCAACCGGAACCGACGTCTGGCGAAAGATTTCGAGGCGTCTATAGCCTCCGTCGAAGCCTTCCTCTACGCCGCCTCCAGCATGGTCCTGCTACGAAGGCTCGCACGTTGAACAACCGATCCGAAATGGACTCTTAGGCAGTTGCGCTTCCCAGAAGATGTCTCGGAAAGTAGCAAATTAGCACGCGGTTGAACTGTCTGCTCCTACCAACTTGGCTCCCGAAGCTGCCATTCGCCTCCGGCCAGTCGACGACCTGCCGGATTTGAGCACGTTGTTGTTACGACCTGCCTCACGTCCGGTGTCGAGATCTTCGGCAATGTCGAGGATCTTGTCGTTGCCTGTTGTGTCCATGATGCCGCCGAGCGTGAAGGCGAAGGAAGCGCGATGATCGGACACGCATCCGACGGAACTGTCGTTGGCGCGTCCGGTCAAGCCTCTGGAGTTCAGGTTAGCGGTGCCGGCGGTTGACGAAGACGGCGACGACAAGGCAGAACGAGAAGAAAAGCCAGTAAAAACCGATGCCTAGAACCATCACGCCTCCGGCTACGAGGTCTCCGGCGCCGCCATACGGCTCCGGCTCCGGCTCCGGCTCCGGCAGAGCATACCGCAGAAGCAGCGCGGTTGCGCCCTGAACCAGGAGAAGAGCGGCGAACCATCGGGTCGCAACGAGTCGGTAAATCAAGCGCCTCCGCAGCCAAGGGATGACTTGCATGCGCTGGTTCCTGCCGCCCATTATTTGTTGCGGGCCTTCCCTCCGGCCGGGGCCTGGTCAGTAGAACCCGCGTCGTCGAGCTGGAGTGTCATCGTCCAAGTCATAAGCCCGACCAGCGCAACGAACATCGTGCAGATCACATTCATTGCGTCTTCATACCCAGGCTGCAGACGAAGCCGCAACCCTGCCAAGCCATCTAGCGTTTTAGTCACGGTTTCCAAAGGCGACCGCCTTTGGTGGGGTTCCAGGGGCAACGCCCCTGAGCTTCGCTTCACGTCGAGCGGCGGGGCTTGAGTTCGACGACCGTCGTGCTCGAGTTGGCCTGGATGCCGAGCAAGTCGGCGACGCGGCGGGCGAGCTGGTCGCGCTGGAAGGGCTTGCTGATGAGCTGCACGCCGTCGTCGAGGCGGCCGCCGTGGACGATCGCGTTCTCGGTGTAGCCCGACATGAACAGCACGCGCACTTGGGGACGGACGGCGGTGATGCGCTCGGCGAGCTCGCGGCCGCGCAATGATCCAGGAAGCACGACGTCGGTCAGCAGCAGGTCGATCTCGCCCGCGTGGTGGCCGAAGACGAGCAGCCCCTCGTCGCCGTCGGAGGCCTGCAGCACGCGGTAGCCGAGGTCGGTCAGGATGGCGACCGCGACCTCGCGCACCGACGGCTCGTCCTCGACGACGAGGATGGTGGCCGAGCCGCGCGGCAAATCGACCGGCGGATTGCTGCGCGTGGCGTTCTGGACCGGCGCGCCGATCGCGCGCGGGAGATAGAGGCGGACCGTGGTGCCCTCGCCCGGTTCCGAATAGAGCTTCACGTGACCGCCCGACTGCTTGACGAAGCCGAACACCATCGCGAGGCCGAGGCCGGTGCCGCGGCCGTCGGGCTTGGTGGTGAAGAACGGCTCGAAGACGCGGGCGAGGATGTCAGGGGTCATGCCGTGGCCGGTGTCGGAGACGGCGAGCATGACGTAGTCGCCGGCGGTGACCTCGGCGTGGCGGCGGGCGTAGTCGTCGTCGAGCACCTTGTTGGCGAGCTCGATGGTCAGCCGGCCGCCGCCGGGCATCGCATCGCGGGCGTTGAGTGCGAGGTTGAGGACGGCGTTCTCCAATTGGGCGGCGTCGGCCATGGCGGGCCAGAGGCCGGCGCTGTCGACGAAGCGGATCTCGATGTGCTCGCCGAGCGTGCGGCGGAGCAGCGGCAGCAGGTCGGGCACGGTGGCGGCGAGATTGACCGGTCCGGGTGCGAGCGGCTGCTTGCGGGCAAACGAGAGGAGCTGGCTGGTGAGGGTGGCCCCGCGCTGGGCGGCCCAGACGGCGCGCTCGATACGGGTCTGCAGCGCCGGCTCGGCGCCGAGCTTGCCGCGCGCGAGCTCGAGATTGCCGAGGATGACGGTGAGCAGGTTGTTGAAGTCGTGGGCGATGCCGCCGGTGAGCTGGCCGATCGCCTGCATCTTCTGGGCTTCGCGGAGCACGGCCTCGGCCTGGGCGCGCCTGGTCATGTCGGAGATGGTGAGCACGAAGCCGCCGTCGGGCATGGCGGTGCGGCGGACCTCGAGCAGGCGGCCGCCGGGCCGCGTGCGCTCGTAGGTGATGGCCTCGCCCGCGGTGCGCTTGCCGTGCCGGAGCTGGTCCTCGGTTTCGAGAAAGCCGCCGGCCTCGGCGGTGTGGGCGACGAAGCTGGCGTAGGGGGTGCCGGGCCGCAGCATGGGGCGTGGCAGGTCGAGCAGGATCCGGAAGCAGTCGTTCCAGTTGGCGAGCCGGTTGTCGGCGCCGAACACGGCGAGGCCCTGGCTGAGGCTGTCGAGCGAGGTGCGCAGGCGCTGCGCCAGACGCCGCTGCTCGACCTCGGCGGCGTGCGAGCGGGCCCAGGCGGTGTTGAGCATGCGCGAGGCCCAGACCAGGGCGAGCATCGAGACGAGGGTGCCGGCGAGGACGAGCACGCGGACCCAGACGCCGCGGCGGTCGTCCTCGGCGACGTGGCGGTCGAGCAGCGCCTGCTCGCCGGCGGTCATGGCGCCGAGCGCGGTCTCGATCCGGCCGGTCAGGTCGCGGCCGATGCCGGTGCGGACGATCCGCATCGCGGCGTCGAGGCCGACGCTGCGACGGAGCTGGATGCTCTGGGCGAGCTCCTCGAGCTTGCGCTGCAGGATCGGCGCGAGCGCGTGCAGGTGGGCCTGGGCGGCCGGCTCGTCGGCGGTCAGGCGCTGCAGCTCGCCTTCGAGATCGCTGACCTGGCCGAGTGCCGCCTCGTAGGGCTGCAGGTAGGCAGCGTCGCCGGTGAGCAGGAAGCCGCGCTGGCCGGTCTCGGCCTCGCGGACGGCGAGATCGAGATGGGCGATGGTCTGCAGGACGGCATCGCTGTGCTGCGACCAGGTGCGCGCGGCGCGCAGCGCGCTGAAGCGGTCCCAGGTGGCGCCGCCGACGACGCAGACCACGGCGAGCAGGACGGCGACGACGACGAGGTTGGCGCGCGCGACGATGTAGCTGGCCATGCGCTCCTCCGCGCGCCCGGTCGACGTCCGATCACGGCGGCCCGGTCACTGGTCGTATCGCGAGAGGTTCGGGGCGGCAATGACGGGGGCCCAACGGCGGCCGTTGCGGAGCGAGATGGTCAGGCGGACGAGTTGCGGCGGCTGGGTGCCCTTCCAGCTCGTGAGCCACTTGCTGTCGGCGCGGCGCCAGTAGCCGAACTCGATGGTGTCGATGCCGGTCGCGAGCACGGTGTGGATGGGGGGGGGCGCCGGGCCGAGGCGCAGCGCGTGCCAATGCGGGACGAGGTCGAGGACGAGGCGTTCGTGGTCCTGGACGAGACGGGCGTCGGCGAGGCTGGTGGGCGGATCGCCGATGCGGACCGGAAGGGCGGTGGTGAAGGCGAGCTCGGTCTTGCCGCCGACGACGCTCGGGGGATCGCCGGCGCCGACGGGGGCGATGCCGGTGAGCAGGTTCGACAGGAGGCGGTCGGCGACGTCGAGATCGGCGTCGCGGGCGATGGTGTCGGTCTGCAGGCGCCAGGCGGTCAGTCCGAACTGCACGCCCTGGTGCAGGGCCGCCATCAGGAAGCCGAACACGACGAGGGCGGCGATGATCTCGATCAGGGTGAAGCCGGCGTCCCGGCGGGGGTTCGGCATCATGAGGTGCCCTGAACGGTTGCGGCGCGCCTGGTGTCGAGCTGGAGCACGCGCTTGCGGTCGCCGTCGGTCCAGGAGATGGAGACGGCGACGTCGTAGAGGACGAGATTGACGTTCTGGCGGGTGGTCACGCGGCTGCCGGACGAGACGCGCAGGTGCCAGTGAAAGCCGTTGCCCTCGTCGCCCTGGAAGTCGCCGGCGGTGGGCGGGCTGGGCAGGCCCGCGATGCGCGAGCGGGCGCGGGCGAGCGCCTCGGTGTATTGCGCCGAGAGATGCGCACTGCCGAGGCCGTCGACGGCGGCGCGGGCGAGGACGGCGAGCGACAGGGCGGCGATGACGAAGGCGACCAGCACCTCGATCAGGGTGAAGCCGCGGTCGCGCCTAGCGTTCATCGTCGGCGCGCGGCTTGACGGTGATGCGGCCGGTGAGCCAGGCGACCGCGATCGCGACACGGCCGGCCTCGCTCGCGAGCAGCAGGCCGCCGCCGTCGGCGCCGCCGTCCGGATGGAAGACGAGGCGGCGGTCGAGCGGGTTGGCGTCGCCGTCGGCGGTCAGCAGCGCCAGCGTGAGGGAGGGCGGGAGAGGGACGAGCGGACGTCCGGTCATGGTCAGGCCGGGCGGGTTTCGCGAGATGCCGACGTCGACGTCGTGGTCGGTGGCAATCGCGCGGCCGCGGGCCTCGGACAGGCTGGAGGCGATCACCCGGGACTCGGAGCGCAGCAGGAAGCTCGGCGAGCGGGAGGGACCGCGAGCGACGACGAGGCCGATCATCAGGCCGGCGATGACGAGGACGACGAGCATCTCGATCAGGGTGAAGCCGCGGTCGCGCAGGGGATGCGACCGGGCCGTCATTGGGCGAGGTTGTTCAGGCTGAGCATGGCGAGCAGCAGGGAGCTGACGATGCCGGCGATGACGCCGCCCATGACGATGGTGATGGCGGGCGTCAGCAGCGAGACGAGGCGCTGCATGTTGATGCGCGTGCGCTCCTCGTGGATCTCGGCGGCACGCAGCGCCATCGCGCCGAGCTGCGCGGTCTCCTCGCCGAGACGGAGCAGGTAGATGGTGCGCTGGGGGAAGATGCCGGCGGTCGCAAGCGGGGCGGAGAGGCCGCCGCCGCCCTTGGCGGACAGGGTGGCGCGGTCGATGGCGTCGACGCCGCAGAGGTTGGTGACGGCCTCCTTGGCGATGCCGAGGGCGGCGATGAGCGAGACGCCGTTGAGGACGAGCGTGCCGAGGGTGCGGCAGAGCTGGGCCGCCATGATCTCGCGGGCGAGGCCGCCGGCGACGGGGACGCGCAGCAGCAGGCGGTCGGCGACGAGGCGGGAGGCGGGGCGGCGCAGCGCCTCGCGCACGCCGAAGCCGGCGATCACGGCGAGGATGACGAGATAGATGCCGTAGCTGCCGAGGAAGGCGCCGATGTCGATCATCAACTGGGTGGCGGCCGGGAGCGCGACGCCGTTCTGCTGGAAGAGCGGGACGAACTCGGGAAGGACCTGGGTGAGCAGCAGGACGATCGAGCCGGTGGCGGCGACGAGCAGCAGGGCGGGGTAGATGAGGGCCGAGCGGACGGTGGCGCGCAGGCTGCGCTGGGCTTCCATCAGGGTCGCGAGACGCTCGAGGGTGGCGGCGAGGGTGCCGCCGGCTTCGCCCGCGCGGACGAGGCCGATATAAAGGCGGGAGAAGGTTTTCGGGTGCTGGGCGAGGGCGGCGGCGAGCGGGCTGCCGTCGCGGACGCGGTCGCGGACGGCTTCGAGCACGCGCTTGACCTTGGGCGAGGCGGAGATCTCGATCAGGAAGCGCATCGAGCGGTCGAGGTCCTGGCCGGCGCCGAGCATGGTGGAGAGCTCGCGGGTGATGGTGGTGGTCTGCTCGCGGCCGATGCCGCCGCCGCCGCCGATCTCGAGCGACATCAGGTTGGAGAGGAACCCGGTGCCCTCGGGCTCGACGCGCATCGGGATCTGGTTCTGGCGCTGGAGCTGGACGACGACGGCCGCCTCGTCGGGGGCGTCGACGACGGTGCGGGCGAGCTCGCCGGAGGGCGTCAGTGCGGTGGTGCGGAAGCGGGGCATCGGGCTGGGGCGGACTTTCGCGGGTTGCCGCACCATAGAGCGCGCGGGCGGCGGGGAGTAGAAGCGCTTGCCGGCGTCCGCCGCTCGATGCGCGGGCGTTGGTGACGGACGGGAAAGGAAGACGTGATGGAGGATTATTTCTCGCTGGCGGGGCGCGTGGCCCTGGTGACCGGCGGCTCGCGCGGCATCGGCGCGATGATCGCGGAGGGCTTTCTCCGGGCGGGGGCGGCGAAGGTCTATATCACCGCGCGCAAGGCCGGTCCGTGCGAGGAGACGGCGCGGCGGCTGTCGGCGCTCGGGACGTGCATCGCGATGCCCGGCGACGTCTCGGGTGCGTCGGGGGCGCGGGCGATGGCGGAGCGGTTCCTGGCGCACGAGGCGGGGCTCGACATCCTGGTCAACAACGCGGGTGCGGCCTGGGGCGAACCGTTCGAGAGCTTCCCGGAGAGCGGCTGGGACAAGGTGATGAACCTGAACGTCAAGACGCCGTTCTTCCTGATCCAGGCCCTGCACGGGGCGCTGAAGGCGCGCGCGACGCACGAGAAGCCGAGCAAGGTGATCAACATCGCCAGCATCGACGGGATCTCGGTCAACATGCTGGAGAACTACTCGTATGCGGCGAGCAAGGCGGGCCTGATCCATTTGACCAGGCGCATGGCGCTGCGGCTGATCGAGGACGACATCGTGGTCAACGCGATCGCGCCGGGAGCCTTCGCGAGCGAGATGAACCGCGACGCGCGCGACCACGGCGACGAGATCGCCAGGCAGATCCCGTCGCGGCGGATCGGGAAGAGCGAGGACATGGCGGGGAGCGCGGTGTATCTCGCGTCGCGCGCCGGGGACTATGTGGTCGGCGGCACGCTGGTGGTGGATGGCGGCGTCGGGTGGAAGCGGGGCTGATCGGGCCGGGCGGCGCGCGCGGGTCTTCACCGGCAGGCGATGTGATAAACATTGTGTTCGATGTGTATCCAAGGATGGTCTCATGCACGTGGCCAAATGGGGCAACAGCCTTGCTGTCCGCCTTCCTGCCGTCGTGGTCCAGGCGCTGGCGCTCAAGGAGGGCGACGAGATCGAGCTTCATGTCGCCGACGCCAAGCGGCTCGGTGTGGCACGCAAGCCCGGACCTGAAGAGTTGTTGACGCGTCTGCGCGCGTTTCGCGGCCGACTTCCCGCCGACTTCAAGTTCGACCGCGACGAGGCGGATGAAGGCTAGTTTCTTCGACACCAACATTCTCGTCTATCTAGCCTCGGGTGATGCGGCCAAGGCCGATCGAGCCGAGACGACGATCGCCGCCGGCGGCGCGATCAGCGTCCAGGTTCTCAACGAGCTTGCCAATGCCGCGCGGCGCACGATGGGAATGTCGTGGGCCGAGACACGAGCTTTCCTGAGAACACTGCGCGCTCTGCTGACGGTTCATCCGCTCACGCTCGAGGTACACGAGACAGGTCTGGTGCTCGCGGAGCGGTATGGGATGGCCACCTCAGATGCGATGATCGGTGCGTCGGCGATCCATGCCGGTTGCGACACGCTGTGGTCGGAGGACATGCAGCACGGCATGGCTCTCGCTCCGGGCTTGCGGGTCCTCGATCCGTTTCGTGTTGCGGGCTAATAGGATGGACGTTCCCGGCGTCGCGGCCTGATTGAGCGGGATCGAAGGGCCGCCGGCCCTTCGCGGGTCGAGGGCAGCGCCCTCGCCTGCTTTTTCGGCGAGTTCACGGATAGGACGTGACCGTCACCGGTTTGCTGGGGTTGGCGATGGTGGCCGAGCCGCCGGTCTGGTCGATCACGTGCAGGATGCCGCCCGACGACGTGGTGCTGAGGAAGACGGTGAGCAGGCCGTTCAAGCTCGACGGCGGCAGCGTGTCGGGAACCTCGAAGGCGTGGTCGGCGAAGATGCCGACGCCGAGATCGAAGTTGCTGTAGCTGGCCATGCCGTAGCCGCTGAAGTCGCGCACGTGATCAGCGATCTTGAAGGCGGGATAGCCGTCGATGCCGGGCGCCTCGCTCCACGCGGCCTGGCTGGGCGGATCGTAGGGCAGCTCGTTCTGGAAGAAGATGTCGGTGCCGCCGTTGCCGTTCCAGATCACCTCGTCCTTCTGGTAGTGCTCGACGGCGAGGCCGTAGGCGGTGACGTCGTTGCCGTTGACGACCACGCCGGTGTCGGCGGTGTTGTCGGTCCAGCCGACGCCGGCGCCGTGATCGGCGCGCCAGGCCCAGACATTGTCGATGATGGCATCATCGGCGTCGACGACGAGGCTGTCGGTGGCGCTGCCGGGGGCGGCACCGCCGACGCGGAAGAAGACGTCGTAGAGGCCGGACGGATCGTCGTTGCTGCCTCCCTGCCCCGCTCTGCCGTCGCGGAGCAGGACGGCCGAGTTTTTCGGGCCGGCCTGGAAGATCACGCCCTCGATTTCGACGCCGTTGTTGGCGCGCGCGACCATGGCCGGGGTGCCGTTCCGAGGCACGAGCGTCGGCATGCCGAGGCCGAGGACGACGGTGTCGGGATGCGGCAGCACGATGCTGGCGTCGAGATCGTAGACTCCTGGCGTCAGGATGAGGTCGAAGCCGAGTGCGAGGGCGAGGTTGATGAGCTGCACCGGATCCGAGGGACTTGCGATGAAGAAGCGGGCGAGCGGGATCGACCGGCCTTGCGTGGCATGGGTGCTCCAGGTCGTTCCGGTGGTGTTGTGTTGGACGGAAGGCACGAAGACGGCGTCGATGTTGTTGGCGGTCGCCGTCAGGTAGGGCGCTTCGCGGGTGACCGGGCTCGCGGGCAGGGTGGTGTAGGGCCCGCAGGAGGCTTGCTGCGGGAAACACTGGGCCGGCGCGCCGAGAACGCCCGAGAAGACCTGGTTCCAAACGCCGTTCGACCAGCCATTGATGTTGCTGTTGCGGGTCAGCCATTGCTGCTGGGTGCCGTTGACGATCGAGCCGCTGAAGGCGGAGTCGGCGATGAAGCCGCCGCTCGCATACGATGGCTGGGTGCAGTAGTCGTCCAGGGTGAGGTTGCCGTTCACGCCGACGCGCCGCAGCGGAGAGGCTTGCGAGACGGCCCAGAATTCGGAGGCGTAGCAGCCGTTGGCGGGATCGGCGCTGTTGGACGCACCGGTCACGTTGATGGTCAGGTTCGAGAGCGAGCGCCAGAAATTGTCGAGCGCGGTGCAACTGCCTCCGACGCACTGGTTGTAGACGTCGACGGAGCCGTTGATGACGACGTCGCCGGGCGACCGGCCGAGGCCGGCGACGGTGGTGTAGAAGCCGACCTGGAAGTTGAGCGGGCTTGCCTTGGACCCGTAGGTGCCGGGCATGAAGAGCAGCGCGTATCTCGGCGAGCCGAACTGGTTGGTCACCTGCCGGGCGGCGATAGCGTTCACGGTCGACTGGATCCGGGCGAGCGGCGTCGTCGGCGTGAAGATGGTCACGTTGGGGCCGAAGTCCGGCGCGATGCCGAAGCTCGCCGCGAGGGCGGGCGTCGACAGGAGGGCAGCCGTCAGGCCGCCCACGCGGATCATATGCCGACGCGACATCTCGAACTCTCCCTTGGATCGTCGTGCGGGCGTTGATCGCCCGTCACGCGCGAATGTTAGGGCCGGCTGACGCGGTCGTCCATCCGGCTCAGGGGCGCACGGGCACGGCCTGACGCCGGCCGAGGATGATCGACAGGGCGGTGGCACCCAGACCGGCGATGCTCAGGAACGCGCCGAGACTGGGCAGGGTCTGGTAGGTGAAGCCGGCGCCGAGGGCGGAAGCGCCGAGCCACGCACCGCCGGCATTGCCGAGATTGAACGCGCCCTGGTTGAGGGTGGCGACCAGGTTCGGCGCTTCCGGCGCGGTGTCGACGACGCGCATCTGCAGCGGGGCGGCGGCGGCGAAAGTCAGCACGCCCCAGACCAGCAGCATGACGGCGGCCGGCAGGACGATCGGCAGCGTGAGCATCAACGTGCCCAGGACGACGGCGAGGCCGATCTGCACGCCCGCGATGCTCGGCATCAGCCGCCAGTCGCCGAGCCGGCCGCCGAGCAGGTTGCCGATCGTGATGCCCACGCCGAACAGCAGCAGCAGCCAGGTCACCGCGCCGGGGCGAAGGTGGGTGACCTGTTCGAGCATCGGCGTGATGTAGGTGAAGACGCTGAAGAGGCTCGCCGAGAGCAGCGCGCTCATCGTCATCGCCAGGATCACCTGCGGCTTGCGCAGCACGGCGAACTCGGCCAGCAGCCGGCCCGGCCGGGGCCTGGATGTCCGCGGCAGCGCCCAGGCGATGACGGCGGTGGCGGCCAGCGCGATCGCGACCACGCACCAGAAGGCGGCGCGCCATCCGGCGGCCTGGCCGAGCGCGGTGCCGGCCGGCACGCCGAGCACGTTGGCGAGCGTGAGGCCGCTGAACATGACGGCGATCGCCTGGCCGCGTCTGGCCGGCGAGACCAGCTCGGCGGCCACGATCGAGCTGATGCCGAAGAAGGCGCCGTGGCAGAGCGCGGTCAGGATGCGGGCCGCCATCAGCAGCGCGTAATCCGGCGCGACGGCGCAGAGCAGGTTGCCGGCGGCGTAGGTCCCGATCAGCGCGAGCAGGGCGGCCTTGCGCGGGGTGCGGGCGGTGGCCATCGCGAGGATTGGCGCGCCGATGACGACGCCGAGCGCGTAGCCGGTCACCAGGAGGCCGGCGCTCGGGATGGTGACATGCAGGTCGCGGGCGACGTCGGGGAGCAGGCCCACGATGACGAACTCGCTGGTGCCGATGGCGAAGGCGGCCAGGGCGAGGGCGAAGAGGGGGAAGGGCATCGGAGGATCCGGGGTTTGGCGGCGGCGTCCGGCTGGTGGAGGGTGTGGCATGGGCCGGACGCTCACGTATCTCATGATACTGCTGCAGCGCACCAAATCAAATTGTGGTCACTTGGTGACCACAATGGCGGGTGATGATATCGTCGAGGGGCAGGCTGGAGGCGTCGCCTCCGTGGGAGATGATGATGGAACTTTCGATCAGGGATGCCAAAGCTCGCTTTGCCGAAGCTGCCGGGGCGGCGGCGGCCGGTGAGCGGGTTGTCGTGACCCGACATGGTGTGCCGTTTGTCGAGCTGATTCCCGCGCGGAACGCTTGCGGGATGGATTTCGGGAGGGCGGACGTTGTGCGTCAGTCGCTGGGGCTCGATGGATTGAGGCTGAGCCTGTCGCCCGATGTCGATGATCCCGCGTTCAGCCGGCAGGTGCTTGGCCTCGACGATTGAGGCTGCTGCTCGACACGCATATCGCGATCTGGGCGGCGCTGGATTCGGGGGCGTTGATGGAAGCAGAGCGGCGGGCGATGGCGGGCGCGTCGCTCGTGCTGTCGGCCGTGTCGGTTTGGGAACTGAGGCTGAAGTGGCACAGATTTCATATCTCGGGGGCGCGACAGGGATTGGTCGAGCCCGCCTCGGTGGTGGCGTTCGCGGCGGCGATGGACTGGGAACTCCTGCCGTTGACCACTCGTCACGCCGCGGCCGTGCTGACGGAGCCGCTGGAACACAAGGACCCGTTCGACGAGTTGCTGCTCGTGCAGGCGCAGGAAGAGGGCATGCGGTTGCTGACGCGCGATGGCAGGCTTGCTGGTCATCGGTGCGCGCTCGCTTGCAGGTAGGCGCGGCGACAGCCGCCGCATGCCGCTGTCAGAGGGCGGCGACCTCCGCCAGCGTCTCGTGCGCGGCGCGCACCACGGCCTCGGCGTTGATGTCGAACTTCTTGTAGACGTCGGCGATCTTGCCGGAGGCGCCGAAGCCGTGCATGCCGACGAAGCGGCCTTCGAGGCCGATATAGCGCTCCCAGCCGATCTCGACCGCCGCCTCCACCGCGACGCGCGCACGGGTGGAGCCGAGGACGGCCCTCTTGTAGGCGGCGTCCTGCTCCTCGAAGAGCGGGCGGCACGGCATGGAGACGACCGCGGTGGGGATGCCCTGCTTCTGGAGCAGGTCGCGCGCCTCGACCGCGAGATGCAGTTCCGAGCCGGTGGCGAGGATGGTCAGACGGCGCTCGCCCTCGGCCTCGAGCAGGACATAGCCACCCCTGGCCGACCTGTTCTCGCTGCCGGGCTCGCGACGGAGGAGCGGCATCGGCTGGCGGGACAGGGCGATGAGGGCCGCCTGGCGCGGCGCGTCGAGGATCAGCTCCCAGCATTCGGCGGTCTCGACCGGATCGCCGGGACGGTAGACCGCGAGGTGCGGGATGGCCCGTAGCGCGGCGAGCTGCTCGACCGGCTGGTGGGTCGGGCCGTCCTCGCCGAGGCCGATCGAATCGTGCGTCATGACGAAGATCGTGCGGACCTGCATCAGAGCCGCGAGACGGATGGCCGGGCGGCAGTAGTCGGAGAAGCACAGGAAGGTGCCGCCGTAGGGGATCAGGCCGCCGTGCAGCGCGATGCCGTTCATGGCGGCGGCCATGCCGTGCTCGCGCACGCCGTAATGCATGTAGGTGCCGTCGTATTCGCCGGGCCTGATCTCGATCATGCCCTTGGCCTTGGTGTTGTTCGAGGGCGTCAGGTCGGCGGAACCTCCGAGCAGTTCCGGAATGGCGGCGGCGAGATGGTCGAGCACGGCGCCGCTGGCCGAACGGGTCGCCATCTCCTTGCCGCCGGCGATGAACTCGGCGCGGGCTGCCGCGATCGCCTGATGCCAGCCGGCGGGCATCTCGCCGCTGTTGCGGCGCTGGAACTCGGAGCGGAGGTTATCGGGCGCCGCCTCGACGCGGCCGGCCCAGGCCAGGCGGGCCTCGCGGCCCTTGGCGCCGATCGCGCGCCAGTCGCGCAGCAGGTCGTCGGGGATCACGAACGGGGGCGAATTCCAGCCGAGGGCTTCGCGCGCGCCGGCGATCTCGTCTTCGCCGGGGGCGTCGCTGTGCGCCTTCTGGGTGCCGGCCTTGGTCGGGAAGCCGAAGCCGATGATGGTCTTGCAGGCGATCATCGACGGCTTGTCGGTGACGGCGCGGGCGGCGGTGATGGCGTCGCGGATCGCGTCGGTGTCGTGGCCGTCGATCTCCTGGACGTGCCAGCCGGAGGCGCGGAAGCGCTCGACCTCGTTGTCGGAGACCGAGAGGCTGGTCGCGCCGTCGATCGAGATCGAATTGTTGTCCCAGAAGGCGATGAGGTGGCCGAGCTTGAAGTGGCCGGCGAGCGAGATCGCCTCCTGGCTGATGCCCTCCATCAGGCAGCCGTCGCCCATGAAGACGTAGGTCCAGTGGTGGCAGAGGTCGTCGCCGAACCTGGCGTTGAGGATGCGTTCGGCGAGCGCGAAGCCGACCGCGTTGGCGATGCCCTGGCCGAGCGGGCCGGTCGTGGTCTCGATGCCGTCGGCGTGCTTGTATTCGGGGTGGCCGGCGGTCTTGCTGTCGACCTGGCGGAAGCGCTTGAGCTCGTCGAGCGTCATGTCCTGGACGCCGGTCAGGTAGAGCAGGCTGTAGAGCAGCATCGAGCCGTGGCCGTTCGACAGCAGGAACCGGTCGCGGTCGAACCAGTGCGGATCGGCCGCGTCGAACTGCATGAAGTCGCGGTAGAGGACGGTCGCGATGTCGGCCATGCCCATGGGCGCCCCGGGATGGCCGCTCTTGGCCTGCTGCACGGCGTCCATGGACAGGAACCTGATGCAGTCGGCCAGGTCCCGCAGGTGCTGGTCGCGGGGCTTGGGGACGGTCTTGATGGCGGCTTGGGTGACGTCAGCCATGATTGGAGCTCCTTCTTGGCGAGACCGGCCGGCACGGGTTGTATGGCATGGCTTGGCGAGCACTGAAACCGCGGGGCGCCGGGGGAAGTTGCGCGGGGCTTCTGTGCGGACCGGGAGGGTTCCTCGGTCGAGCTCGAGGCGCGCAGCGCGGGGCGTGATCGCGCTCGTCGCCGCCACTCTGGACGAGTGCGGCGACGGCGGACATCGGAAGCGAATGCCTCCGTCGTAGGCGAAGCTTAACCCGCATTTTTCACCATGCTGTGCATCGTTGATGATGACTCGCGCGAGTGCCTGGCGCTTGTGGCGGACACGTCGCTGTCGGGCGTGCGTGAACTCGACGCAATCGCGGCGCTGCGCGACTATCCGGCGACGGCCGTGAGCGACAACGGGACCGAGCTGACAGGCGTTGCGGTGCCACCCTGGAAACGGACGCTACCTTTGCGTGGAGGGAAGTCGCAGCTCACGTCACTGCCACCACGCGAATCGTGGCGGCAAGTTTGCCCTGACCCCGCGGACCGGTCGATGCCTGATCTTACCTTCAGCCGGTCAGAAGCCGACCAGCAGCATGTCGAATGCTCGCACGATCCGATCGTGATGCTCGGCTGCCGATGCCACCGCTCGCTTCAGCTCGCGTCCCGGAATGGCGGCGAGCGCTTGCGTCACCGTCACGTGCCGCTTGCTCTTGATCTCGGTGACCGGGTTTAACTCGCCGATCGGCGCCCGCACGTCATCTTCCGGGAGCAGCGGCACCACGGCGCGGGTCGCGATATGTGACAGAAGGTCAGCCTGGACGTCGAGCAGGGCGGCGGCACCGTCGATGTCGCGGAGGACCTGCTTGCTCCGCTTGGCGCCCGGCAGCGGCGCGCTTGCCGCCCCAGCGGCCGCGGGCGAGCTCGCGGCGTTCCTCCTGTAGGGCGGGGTCGAGGGACTCGGTGTGCATCCGCGGACCATGGCGCTGTGTTTGGGGCGGCCGACAGAGTTTTGCGCGGGTTGAACTTGAATGTTTTTTTGCAATCAAGTTTGGTCGGAGGGTGCGGTGCCGGCTCGAGGGCCGCGAGATTTGCGGGGCACGGGATGATGGCGCTGTCTGGACGGTCGAGCGATCGGGTTGGTCGGTGCTGTCGTGATCCTCGCCGCGGTCCACGCTTATCCGGACCAGGATGATGAGAGCCAGGGACGTATCATCGGCGCCCAAAAGGCCACCGCTTTCGAGAGGAAACGCTATGGGCAGGAAGGTTTGTAGTCCTGAGCAGCCTGCCGAGCTCACTCGGCTGGCCGGCCTTCCCGACGACCAGATCGATGTGACGGACATCCCTGAAGCTCCCGCCGAACGCTGGGATCGCGCGAGGCGCGGTTGTATCGGCCGATCAAGCAACCGGTGATCCTGCGTCTGGATGCGGACGTAGAGACCTGGTTCAGGGCGCGCGCGGTCGAGGTTATCGGACTGAGATCAACCGCCTTCTACGCCAGCATGTGACGGACGCTGAAGACCATGGCGTTGGGCATCCAGACAGCCAAGGCTGATCGTGACCGGGGCGGCTATGCGCCCATAGCGACCGCTAATCGAGCCCGACCGGCTTCCGGGAAGCAGACACTCCAAAACTGCATGGCCGGAAGTGATTGCTTGATCCGCGCAAGAAAAAGGTCGGCGCGCGTTCGCGCGCCGACCTTCGGCACGGCTACGCGGGGACGATCTACAAGGGGCAGGGCAAGACCCTGGACCGGACGTATCTCTACCACACCGAGCACGGGCGATCGGCGGCGAGCTATGTGGCGCTGACCCGGCAGCGGGAGAGCGCGCAGGTGTTTGTGGCGCGGGAGACGGCGCGCGACACCGGCCAGCTCGCCCGGCAGATGGCGCGCGGCGAGGTGCGCTCCGCCTCTTTGGCATGGGCCACGCGCGACGAGCTGGCGCGCGAGCAGAAGCAGGAAGCCGAGCGGCAGGAGCGGCGACGGCACTTGCGGGACGTGCTGCCGGTCAACTCGCGGCGCGAGGGCACCTACGAGCAGGTGCGGGCGCTGCTCTCGCCGGCCGGGCGCGAGCTGATGGACGCCGTGGGCGGCAAGATCGATCGGGAGATGGTGCGGCTCAGCGACGCCGAGCGCCACGAGGTCAAGCTGCACGGCGCGCGCGAGCTGGCCGAGAAGGAGATTAAGGAAGGGCCGGTCGATCCTGTCCATGTCCGCAAGCAGGTGGCGGCGTGGGAGCTGGAGGCGCTGGCCAAGGCCCGCGAGGTCGAGAAGGCGCGGGAGGCGGAACGCGCGCCGCCGCCGTTCTTGCCGGCTTACCGCGATCCGACCGGGCAGGGCCGAGACAGCCTCGGGCGCGGGCTGGACGAGCGCAGCGTCGTTGGCGTGGTGATGGCCGATGGCGCGGTGAAGCGGGAGCGCGAGGCGCTGGGCCACTACCTGCAAGGCGCCTATCGCGACCCGGCCGCCGCCTATGCGGCGTTGGGCGAGGTGGTGCAGCGCGAACGCTGGTATCGGGCCGGGCAGGAGATCGCGCACAACCCGGAGCAGTTCGGCGAGCTGCGGTGCGAGGTCGGGTGGTTCACCTCCGCCGCCAGCCGGGAGGAGCGGGCCGGGGCCGAGCGGGCATCGCGCGCCGTGCCGGACAGCCTGCGGCGCATCCACGAGGCAACCGAGCACGCCCGGCGCAGCTACGTGCAGGAGGTGCAGACGCAGCAGAACCGGGACGGGGTGGAGATACCAGGCTTGTCCAAGGCGGCGCTGGACGTGCGGACGGCGCGTCTGGTCACGGATCAGACGCCGCTCGGGGAAGGTTTCGACGCCTGGCAGCGGCGGCGGGAGGAGGCGGTTGCCGCCGCCTGGCAGAAGGGGGGCCGTGCCGACCGAGGCGTTGCCGGCGAGCCGGACCGGTTCATGACCGCGGCCGGGCAGCGGCTTGGCGACGAAGGCGAACGGGCCGCGCTACGCGCCGGCAGCAGCGGCCGGACGATGGAGCTGCCTGGCGTTGGACGTGAGCACCGGGACAGGCTGGACGCGTTCGCGCGCCACTTCGCCGAGACGCGGGAGGCAGTGACGCTTAGCGGTAGTTGGGAGCACCGCGTCGAGCGGAAGGCCAAGGAGGCCGAGCGATGGCAGGCACGGCAGGAGGAGCGGGAGCGCCGGGGGCTGACGCGGGAGCCGGAGCCGGACCGCGAGCGGCAGAGGGAAGGGCGCGGGTTGGGGCTGGGAAGGTAGCAGGGCCACCTAACGGGATTGAAGAGTCATGCATTCCATGTATAGTACAGCTTTCATGGAAGGGGCGCTTTCCCGATGCTTAAAGTTCCTGCCGGTGAGTTTCAGCGCAATATCGGCCGCTACCAGGATATGGCCCTGACCCAGCCCGTCGCGGTTACGCGCAACGGCCGTGATCGCACGGTGCTGATTTCCGCCGACGAGTATCAGCGGCTCAAGCGGCGTGACCGCCAGGTTCTCACCCTATCCGACTTCACCGAGGCAGATATTGCCGCCTTGGAAGCGACGCGCGCGCCGGAGTCGTCGAAGGCGTTCGACCCCGAGTTGCAGCAGTAGCTGTGTGGCGTTCCCTGTTCCTGTCCCCGGCCTGGTTATCCGCTACAGCTACCTTTGGGCGTCAGAGCACGCGCGCGGCCAGGAAGAAGGCGTAAAGGACAGGCCGTGCGCCATCGTTCTCGCCACGACCAACGAGGCGAGCGACCAGGTGGTAACGGTGCTGCCGATTACGCACACGCCGCCATCCAATCCCCTGCTTGCCGTCGAAATCCCCGCCGCTGTCAAACGCCGTCTCCGGCTCGACGATGCCCGCTCATGGGTGATGCTGACCGAGGCCAACAGGTTCGCGTGGCCGGGGCCAGACCTCCGCCCGGCGACGCCGGGCGACGCCGCCACCGTAGCTTACGGCCCCCTGCCCTACGGACTGTTCGAGGATGTCCGGCTCAAGTTCATTGCCGCCCTCAAAGCGTTCGCGGCAACCACCGTGACACGCACGGAATAGGTTGCGCTGGATGCACGCGGCGTCTCCCCGGCTGCCCGTGGCATCGGCTCCCCGACCCCTTGACCGGGTTCAATGCACAGCGGAGCGTTGCGCCCATGGAAAGCAACCAGCAACCAGGAGGAAAGCGCACCGGAATCGGGCCGTCTGCATCGCGCCCACAGAAGCGCTCCAAGGCAGTACTGAACAACAAGGCCCCAGGAGCGGCGGAGGCCTCCAAGGCAGAGGAAGCCGCCCCAGCGAAAAAGGCCATGAGGCTCGCGGCACTGGCCGAGGGCATGCCTGGTCTCACGGCCGCTGCCGGACAGACGCTCGCGGAGGCCGCAGCCGTGTGCCTCGAAGACCGGAAACATCCCTCCGGTGTGCGGCTGCAACGTGGTGGCATGATGCCCTACGACATGCACGTCGAGTGGCTGCCTGTCGATGAGCAGCAGCGCCGCTGCTACGCCGACATGCAGGAGGCCACGGAGCGGGGAGCATGCGGGGTTGCCATCCTCGTAGTGCGCGAAGTGACCGGTTTGGTTGTTGTTGACCGCTCGAAAAAGGGCACCGGATTCGATTATTGGCTGGGCGAGAAGGACTCAGACAACCTGCCGTTTGCAGGGACATCCCGCCTTGAGGTTTCGGGGGTTCTGACCGGAACGCAGACTCAGATTGCTTCCCGAATCAAACAGAAGAAAGACCAGATGAAGCCTACCGACCACTTGGCGTCGGGCTTCGTCGCGGTCGTCGAGTTCGGAACGCCCACTGCTTGCGTGGAAAGCAAGTGATGGACATCAAGCACATTCACCGGCAGGCGATGGAGCAGAGTGATCTGGCCCTGCTTGCGCGGATGCGCGGCGACGACCAGGCCGCCGTCAATCATGTCGTCTCCGCCTATGAACTGGAAGCGATGGCGGCTGACGCGCTCGACAAACAGCGGAGCGCGGAACCTACCCGCTCTGTGCTGTTTAGAAGTGCTGCCACGTTAGCGCGCGATTGCGGGCGGTTCGCCGAAGCCCAGAAGCTGATCTTCAAGGCCCTCGCGGGGGAGCCGCCAGCCGACATCGCCAGCGAGCTAGAAGACCTGCTCGAACAGGTGAGCTTCCACCGTCACCTCGAACTGCGCGGCGTGCAGCTTGGGGATGAAGAATTCCAGATGGCGCTTACCGGCAAGTCGGTCGGGTTCGGCATGGCACCGACCGACGTGTTCCTGGGCCGCGTGCATAGCACTGAAAACCTTCTTTACCGCACCGCCGAGCGTCAGATGAACCGCCCTTACCGCGACCGGGGCCGCAGAGACACGCAACTGGCGCAGAACCTCGAAATGTATCTATCCGTGCCCCGCGCCGCCTGCTTCGCGGTAACGTTCCGCGTCGGCGGCTCGCAGCAACAATCGCTGCCGGGGCTTTCACCCGGCGAGGCGGTAATCGACGAGCTTCTGGATTGTCTCCAGCTCTACACACAGGGCGACGATACACAGCTCAAGGAACGGATTAGCGGGGAGGCGTATTATCGCAATTTCGTCGGCCTCGCCCGTACGCTTCAGCCGGACGGTGCGAAGGTCAACATGGTGGGATTCACCACCGTGCGACGGGGAACAACCAGGCAGGTGGCGATGACGCAGGCCGTGAGCGAAACCCCCGCCCTCACGCCGCAGGACGTTGTCCCTGACCAGGGTAGGAAGGCGAAGCCAGAGGAGGAGCTGGTCAAACTGCGCGGTGAACTGCTGATTGCGAACGCCACCAAGAAATCTGACAAGCAGTCCGGCGAGATTGAAATCGTCACGTCCGGCGACGTGAGGCAGAAGGTCGTCGTGCCGCCCGGCATGATGAGTGATATCGTGAAGCCGCTGTGGGAGGCACAGGTAGACGTAATCGGCGTCCGCCGAGGCAAGAGGATTCACCTCATGCAAATCAAGGCAGCACCCTGACCCAGCGCGGTCCATCCCAGTACGTTAGATTATCACGCCGCCTCAAATAACCGCACCGCCGCGTAGAATGTTAAGCTCCTTCCGCATCACCTTCAGATTGGCTTGAGGGATGTACAGAGCCAGAGCGACCGCTTGGTCAAGCCTTTCTTCGAGCTCCGCAACAGCCACGGCCTTCGCGGAATGAAGGTCACGCGCATGCTTGGCGATGTCCCTATGTGTCGCATCCTTCGAGTCAAACTGCGGGAATGCGACATAATCGAAAATGTGACCGGAAATAGATGTCTGCACCGCATAGCTTCTGACGAACAGCCCGACGGGAATTGAATTCAGAAGCCCCGAGAGGAAGTAGGCCGGTTCAGCCTTGTCAAATGCCACCATTACTAGCTTGTGGTCGGGGACAACCGAGCGGTCAGGGTCTTCAATGACGACAGATTCTATCTCCCGGCAAATCTCTTTCCACACCACCTTGAACGGTGCATAGGTGTAGCCGCCCACGTTGTAGGACGAATAAAACGGGTCTACTTTTGGGTTGAAAAACTGCGCCAACAACGCACAAGCGCGAATCTCTTTTTCAAATCCTTTAAAGAAGACAAAGGTCTTGGGGAATTTGACCTTCAACGTATCGACGGGAACCGCAGTAGACGGGTGCGCAGGGTCTTGGGGCAGGATGATTTTCGTTGCGGTGTTCCAACGCCACCGGCCCACGTCTTTGCCGCGCACCAGGTCATGGACGAAGGTGGGTTCGACCGCCGCCGTGACCTGGCGCAGTTTCTTTTTCCCGGTGTCGGATAGGTTAGTGACGACTAGGGTTTTCCCGGCCCCTTTCTTGCAATCTGTAAGCCAGTAAATAGCGTTTGTCGGGCAGTAGACGCCTTTGCGGCTACTATAACGACCCTGGCCGCGCAGCGCGGAAAGGACTTTCAGCACGGGGGCAGAAGCCGTAATCCACGGCGAACGAAGGTCTGTTTTCTCAACTGGCGTCGCGACTTGTGATAGCCGATCAACCTTGGAAAACACATATTTTAGGGAGCTATCCTGCTCGATTGCAGCGCGCTTGTGCTTATTCCACAGCACGTAGGGAACGGGATAGGCGACCGGCTTGGCCGACTTTCCGGCCGTAAAAATGGCTGTGCGGTTTGTCGCGCCCTCAAAAGGCTGAAGGTTGCTCAGGTCTTCGACTTCAAGAGGGGCCATGTGCGTTTCGGCATTCCCAGGGCGGCTATAGCGGAAGCCACGGAACCCTTCACCGCCCCCTTTAGTCTTGAAGACGGATTGTGTGATGACAAAGCCTAGTTTGCCTGACGGCTTCAGATATGCGTCATGGCAAACGTACGTCATCAGAATTGAGATGTCATCCTTCGCCCCGCCCAGCTTCGCCTTCAGGCCCTTCTGGCGGAACAGGTCATAGTCCGTCCACAGTTTGGCCGTGGATCTGCGATACACGTCGGGAAGGCTCTCCCAGTTGACCCACGGAGGATTGCCTACGACAAAATCCACTTGCGGCGTAAACAGCGGAGCGAATGCGTTTTTGATGATGCGCGCCCATACGCCGTTGCGGCCTTCGGCATCGAGCTTGACGAGCTGTTTGAACAAGTCAGTGTGCAGGAGCTTCTCTTTGACCGAGAGCTTTTCCTCCTCGCATCGCAGGACGAACTCGTCCGGCGAGTATTTGCTCCGGACGCACTCTTCCAGCAACTCCGCATAGCGCGCGATATGGGTTTGGGTTTGGGCAATTTCGGTAGGGATGATGAACGTGCCCGCCGCCGTCTCCAAATTGCGCGCCTTGTCGAGGGCGCCTGCGAATAGGCCGCCATGCTCCGAAGGGGTCATTACGGCGTCGCATAGGTAAATCGGTATCTCGATGCCGTCCATGTGGCCTACCAGGTCGCGGATGGCGATAAGGTAGTTTGTTCGGGCTGCCATAACCGCCAGGGGGTTCAAGTCGAACCCGATAACGTTCTCTAGAATCTTGCGGCAAAGCCCTTCCTCATCGAATGCGCAACTCTCCCGGTTTTCCTCATACCATTTGCGGATGCGGGCAATTGCCATCACTAGGAACGTGCCGGAGCCGCAAGCTGGGTCGAGAAGGCGGACATCGGGATTGCCAACATAAGCCAGCTTGTCGAGGAGGCGTTCGGCCAGCCAGTCCGGGGTATAATATTCGCCCAGGTCGTGCCGCACGCTGCGCGGAAAAAGGCGGTGATAGAGCTTCTTGAGAAGGTCGCGGCTTTCTGCCGGGTCTTCGGAAAGGGTTCCGGGATTATAGCTGTCAAGTTTGATGACCAGGCTGCGTATCCAGCCGTCCATTGCCGGCGACCAGGCCGGGATATACCAAGCGAACAAGTCGCCTTCCAGGAAGTTGGTAATGTTAAAGTGGCGGAACACTGACCCGGCTTCGAGGTCTTCCAACTCGCGGCGCAGTTTGGCGGGCGTTACAGCCTGCATCATCTTGCGGAGAGGTGTGCCACCGGGCAACTGATGGACGGACGATACCAGCTCGGCGGCCAGCAGCTTCATGAACAGTGCGTAGTAAGTGTGCAGCGAGAAAAGGAGATTGGCCGCCTTTATCCCCTTGGAGGGCAGGCCATACGCTTCCGCCAGCCGGATGATTTTTTCAGACGGTTCATCTACGTCATAGCCGCAGACTTCGTTGAAGTGGACTTTCCACTCATTAAAAAATATCAAAACCTTCGGGCTTTGTGTTTCCATCAGCGCGTCATAGAGTGCGCGGATGGCCGCCGAGGCTATTTCGCCGTCCGCTCCGAAGTCCTGCGCCAGCTCCAGCGCGGTAAACGGCTTTCCCTTGGTTCCGAGGTTAAATAAGGCGCGCAGAAAGCGCTCAGCAGAATGTTGAGTAACCGGAACCGGGTCTTGGATTGACCATTGCCCGTTGCGAAAGCGGACGAAGACGAAATAGCGCCCGTCCATGCCGACGCCGAACAGCGAATTAAGAGGCTGACCGTGCTGCGTATTCAAGTCCTCGAACCGGTTCTTAATCTGGTCGAGAACCTTCTTCGTCCCAGGTGATTCTAGGGTTGGGCCAAGGCGGCCACCGACGCTGTTGGGATTCTTGTATTCAATGATGACGCGGTCATAGACGCTATCAACGAAACCGCTTGCGACCGTGAACTCGTGTTTTCCTTCAAGCTTAATCCCAGCCGCGTCTTGCAAGAACGCGAGTTCATGCTCAGACGTGATACGGATTTCCTCCTCCTTCTTGGCTTTGGAGGCAGCCGCCGTGAGACGCTCCGCGTAAACTTTCGCGCGCTGTTTGATGATGTCATCGAGAGGCGAGGTCATCGACGACCGCCTGCGACGGTCACCTTAGTCGAGCAGAACCCCGGCGGCGATGTGTAATGCTGTTTCAAGTTCAACGGCATAGCTAAAATCTCCACCCAACGTTCGCCACCCGTTCCGGATGGTAGTGGCCGGAGCCATCTTCATCTATCGAATCGTGACCGCGCCAGCCCCGTGCCATGTCCAATGCTGTGCGCGATGTTTGATGAGGATCGAGCAAGGCGTCCGTAATTAGTATCGCGCTTCGGGTTCGTATCACTCTGTCAAACGACCGTTTGCCGAAGTGATATGATAACCGAAAAAGGTAGAGCGCCTGCTGCAAAGGCCCGCTTTCCTTACCACCAGCTTCCGAAGCAGACTGACCGCTTTCGGCCAAAACTGACCTTATCTGTCGGCCGCTATCGACGCGGAGCGTGGTCGATCCTGGGCCAAGCCCCCGCCGGCGGTGCCAGCGCGGTGGCTAAGTCAAAGTCCACGAAGCGCTTTTAGCTTTCACCGTATCGCGGGTCTGGGGCCGCCTGGCCCAAGCGGGTCCAGGGCGGCGCCCTGGCCTTGCCTCGGTCCTGCATTTCCCGGCGGCGCGCGATCGTGCTGTACTCGTATCCGAATCCACAGGGGGATACGCGCCTGTTCCGGTCCGCTGTTCTTGCCGTCTCGCTGCTGGCGTTCGCGGCGCCCACGCGGGCCTCTTCGCCCTCAGCGCTGGTGGCGACCGGGCCGCTGTCGTTCGCCCCGCTTGCCAAGCGGGTGGTGCCCGCGGTGGTCAATATCGCGGTGACGGAGAGCATCGCGTCCGACCAGGACAATGTCGAGGTGCCGCCCGCGCTGCGCGGGACGCCGTTCGAGAAGCAGTTCCGCGACCGGATGCGCGCCAGGCGCGAACAGGTGCTCGGCGCCGGGTCGGGCTTCATCATCGATCCGACCGGGATCATCGTGACGAACAACCATGTGGTGGGCGCGGCCGACAAGATCGTGGTCTCGCTCGCCGACGGGCGGCAGCTCGACGCGCACGTGCTCGGCACCGACGAGCTGACCGACATCGCGGTGATCAAGGTCGAGAGCAAGGAGAAGCTGCCGTTCGTGACCTGGGGCGACAGCCACGTGGTCGAGGTGGGCGACTGGGTGCTGGCGGCGGGCAACCCGTTCGGATTGGGGTCGTCGATCACGGCGGGGATCGTGTCGGCGCGCGGGCGCGACATCGGCGCCGGGCCGTTCGACGATTTCCTGCAGCTCGACGCGCCGATCAACCCGGGCAACTCGGGCGGACCGTCGTTCAACATGGCGGGCCAGGTGGTGGCGCTGAACACCGCGATCGTGTCGCCGACCGGCGGCTCGGTGGGCATCGGCTTCGGCATTCCGAGCGAGATCGTGGCCCCGATCGTCGACCAGCTCCGCGACAAGGGGCATATCGACCGCGGCTGGCTCGGCGTCTCGGTGCGCGACGGAAGCGGCGGCGACCAGGGCGTGGTGATCGCGTCGGTGGATCGGGCGGGGCCCGCCGCCCATGCCGGGCTGAAGCCGGGCGACGAGGTGACGGCGGTCGACGGCGACCATGTCGACAATGCGCGCGGTCTGATCCGGGCGGTCGCGCGCGCGGCGCCGGGGAGCTCGATCAGCCTGGCCGTGCTGCGGCGCGGCAAGCCCACCGACCTGCCGGTGACGGTCGGCCGGCGGCCGGCCGAGCATGGCGAATAGGCAGCTAACCGCGAGTTCACCCGGTCAACAGGCGCCCGCCATTGTTCTGGCTGGTTTATGGATTACACGCCGCACGCACTCATTGAGGAAGGCCGATGCGAATCCTGCTGGTCGAGGATGACCCCACCGTCGGAGGCTTCATCTCGAAGGGGCTGCGCGAGGCCGGGCATGTCGTCGAACGCGCCGACAACGGCAAGGACGGGCTGTTCCTCGCGGTGAGCGAGGCGTTCGATGCGATCGTGCTCGACCGGATGCTGCCGGGCGGGATCGACGGGCTGCGCATCCTGGAGATGCTGCGCTCGCAGAACAACTCCACGCCGGTGCTGCTGCTCTCGGCGCTGTCGGAGGTCGAGGAGCGGGTGGCGGGCCTCAAGGCGGGCGGCGACGATTACCTGACCAAGCCGTTCGCGTTCTCCGAGCTGCTGGCGCGGATCGAGGCGCTGAGCCGGCGCGGCCGGAGCGACGCGCCGCAGACCAAGCTGCTGGTGGGCGACCTCGAGATGGACCTGCTGTCGCGCGGCGTGAAGCGAGGCGGGCAGAAGATCGACCTGCAGCCGCGCGAGTTCCGCCTGCTGGAATACCTGATGCGCCATGCCGGCCAGGTGGTCACCCGCACCATGCTGCTGGAAGGCGTGTGGGACTACCATTTCGATCCGCAGACCAACGTGATCGACGTGCATGTCTCGCGGCTGCGGCACAAGATCGACAAGCCGTATCCGACGGCGATGATCCACACGGTTCGCAACGCCGGCTACATGCTGCGTGCGGACTGAGGGCGCCGTCGCCGCGGGAGACATTCGGGGCGGTGCGCGCGGCCGTCCGACGAAGGCAAAGCGCCGGTCGCGCTGGCCGGAGATGCTGCGTTCGGCCAGCTTCAAGATGGCGTCGGTCTATGCCGCGCTGTTCAGCCTGTCGGCCGCGGTGTTCATGCTGTTCATCTGGTGGGCGACGGCGGGACTGCTCGAGCGCCAGGTCGAGAGCGCGATCCGGGCCGACGCGCAGATCCTGTCCGAGCATTGGCTCGAGGGCGGGCTCGCGAGCCTGGTGGTCAATATCCACGAGCGGCTCGACCAGGATATCGACAACGCGGCGCTGTATCTGCTCGAGGACGCGGCGGGCAACCACCTGGCCGGCAACATCGAGCACTGGCCGCCGGCGATCACGTCCACGTCGCTGTGGTACGAGCTGCCGGTCTCGCGCGGCGGCACGCGCGGCCTGGCCGAGATGCGCGCCTTCGAGCTGCCGGGCGGCGACCGGCTGCTGATCGGCCGCGACATCAGGGGCCGGGACATGCTGCGCCGGCTGCTCGGCCAGACGCTGCTCTACGCGCTGCTGCTGGTGTTCGTGCTGTCGATGGTCGGCGTGATCGTGGTGCGCAACCTGTTCCACCGCATGGTCAGCAACGTCGCCGACACGACGTCGCGGATCGCCGCGGGCGAACTGGGCGAGCGGGTCAAGCTGATCGGCACCGGCGACGAGTTCGACCAGGTGGCCGAGACGATCAACGACATGCTGGACCGGATCGCGCGGCTGATGGACGGGGTGCGGCAGGTGTCGAACTCGATCGCGCACGATCTGCGCACGCCGATCACGCGGGCGCGGGGCCTGCTCGAGGACGCGCTCGCGCACGAGCGGCACCCCGACGAGCTGCGCGCGGCGATCGAGCACGCGGTCGACAATCTCGACGACATCACCAAGGTGTTCGAGGCGCTGCTGCGCATCTCCGAGATCGAGGCGGGCAGCCGGCGGTCGGCGTTCGGGCTGTTCGATCTGGCACCGCTGCTGTCGACGCTGGGCGAATTCTACGCGGCGCTCGCCGAGGAGGGGGGTGCGACCGTCGAGGTCGAGGCACCGGCCAGCCTCGAGGTGCGCGGCGACCGCGCGCTGCTGCAGCAGGCGATCGCGAACCTGCTCGACAACGCGGTCAAGTTCTCGCGGCGGGGCGGAGTCGTCAGGCTGGGTGCGGCGATCATCGGCGGCCGCGCGGTGGTCTCGGTCGTCGATGACGGGCCCGGCATGCCGCCCGAGGATCTGGCGCGTGCGACGGAGCGGTTCTTCCGCGGCGAGACGGCGCGCAGCACGCCGGGGTCGGGCCTCGGGCTCGCGCTGGTGCTCGCGGTGGTGCAGCTCCACGGCGGCGAGCTGCGGCTCGAGGATGCCGGCCCGGGGCTCGCCGCCAGGATCGTGCTGCCGCTGCCCGACCGGCCGCGGCAGATGAGCGTGTGAGTCGCCGGATTGATCGCGCAACGGTGATCGCCGGCATGTAACGTCCCCTCGGGACCGGACGTTGATGACGAGAAGACAGAGGGATTGATCATGACCAGGTTCGGCGTTCGGCATCTCGCGGTGGTCCTGGCGCTCGGCGCCGGTCCGGCGCTGGCCCAGACGGTGGCCGCTGGTGGCGGGCTGTCGCCGGGTAATCCCGGCACGGCATCGACCGCGTCGCAGTCGTTGTCGACCACGCAGACGGTGCGCAACCGCAACCAGAACCCCGCTTTTCACGTGCTCGGCATCCCGGTGGTGATCCAGGCACCGGTCGACGCGCCCTACAGCTCGGCCGACGCGTTCACGACCTATGAGGGGCAGCCCGGCCAGGGCCCGAACGCGCTGCTGGCCGCGAGCAACGCCGGCACGCCATAGGTTTCGTCGGCGGCGAACATCGATCCCGAGCGACGGTTCCCATGCCTGTTCGAGCCGGGGCACGGATCGGCGCCGGACATCACGGGCCAGCGTATCGCCACTCCGATCAGCCCGGTCTGGGCCGCGTCGACGATGCTCGATGACAACATTACGTACGGCCGCGCGGCGGCCGGATCCACTGGCGGTCCAGGGGTTCGGCCCCTGGCGGGGCGCGGGGCGGAGCCCCGCTTCTTGCCTAGGCTTTGATCGCGATCACTCGCGGCCGGCGATGAGGATGTCGACGATGCCGGGATCGGCGAGCGTAGACGTATCGCCGAGCTCGCCGACGTCGCCGATGGCGATCTTGCGCAGGATGCGGCGCATGATCTTGCCCGAGCGGGTTTTCGGCAGGTCGGGGGCGACGTGGATGGTATCGGGCACGGCGTAGGCACCGAGGATCTTGCGGACGGTGCCGGCGAGCTCGCCCTTCATCGCATCGTCGGACGTCTTGTCGCCGCGTAGCACGACGTAGGCGTAGATCCCCTGCCCCTTGACCTCGTGCGGCACGCCCACGACGGCGGCTTCGACGACCGAGCCGTGGTGGTCGAGGGCGGCTTCGACCTCGGCGGTTCCGATCCTGTGGCCGGAGACGTTGATGACGTCGTCGACCCGGCCGGTGATCCAGTAGTAGCCCTCGGCGTCGCGCCGCGCGCCGTCGCCAGTGGTGTAGTAGCCGGGATGCATCTCGAAATAGGTCTTTCGGAACCGGGCGTGGTCGCCGTGGATGGTGCGGGCCTGGCCGGGCCAGCTCTGCGCAATGAGCAACTGACCCTCGGCCTCGCCCTCGAGCGGCTTGCCGTTCGCATCCGCGAGCACGGGCATCACGCCGGGCAGCGGCAGCGTGGCGGAACCCGGCTTGAGGGCGACCGCGCCGGGGAGCGGCGAGATCATGATCCCACCGGTCTCGGTCTGCCACCAGGTGTCGACGATCGGACAGCGCTCGTCGCCGACGATGCGGTAGTACCAGAGCCAGGCTTCCGGATTGATCGGCTCGCCGACGCTGCCGATCAGGCGGAGCGACGCGCGGCTGGTGCGACGCACCGGCTCGTCGCCGAACCGCATCAGGGCGCGGATCGCGGTCGGCGCGGTGTAGAAAATCCCGACATGGTGCCGGTCGACGACACGCCAGAGGCGTCCGGCATCGGGATAGGTCGGCACGCCCTCGAAGATGACGGAGGTCGCGCGGTTGGCGAGCGGTCCGTAGACGCCATAGGTGTGGCCGGTGACCCAGCCGACGTCCGCGGTGCACCAGAAGATCTCCTCGGGGCGGATGTCGAAGACGATCTCGTGCGTGTAGGCCGCCCAGACGAGGTAGCCGCCTGTGGTGTGGACGAGGCCTTTCGGCGCGCCGGTGCTGCCGGAGGTGTAGAGGATGAAGAGCGGATCCTCGGCGTGCATCTCCTCGGGTCGGCAGTCGGGCGAGGCCTGGGCGAGCGCGGTCCTGAAATCGACGTCGCGGCCGTCGGTCATCGGCACGCCGGCGCCGGTGATGCGGACGACCAGCGCGTGCCGGACGCAGGGCGCGTTCGCCATCGCCTCGTCGGCGTTGCGCTTGAGCGGGAGCTTCTTGCCGCCGCGGCGCTGCTCGTCCCCGGTGATCAGCAGCTTGGCGCCGCAATCGACCAGCCGTTTCGCGATGCCGGTCGGCGAGAAACCGGCGAACATCACCGAATGGACGGCGCCGATGCGGGCGCAGGCCAGCATCGAGGCGACCGCCTCGGGCACCATGGGCAGATAGATACCGACCTTGTCACCCCTTCTCACGCCAAGCGCTTTCATCGCGTTGGCGAGCCGGCAGACCTGCTCGTGCAGGGCGCCGTAGGTGACGGTGGCGCTCACGCCCTCCTCGTCGGCTTCCCAGATCAGCGCCGGCTGGCCGGCATGCGCGGGCAGATGCCGGTCGAGGCAACTGACCGACGCGTTCAGCGTGCCGTCCTCGAACCAGCGGATCGAGATGTCGTCGTCGAACGTCCAGTTGCCGGCCATGGTGGGCTTGCGCATCCAGGCGATACGCTCGGCCTGCAGCGCCCAGAAGTCGGCCGGGCTGTGCGCCGCGTGGTTGGTCATCAATTGCTGCGTCTTGGCGTTGACCAGGGCGTTCATCGCAACCGAAGGTTTCACGTGAAACACGTCCTGGTTGTCCGAGTCGTTCGGGACGCTTTCCAGATGGACCATGGCGCTTCCTTTTATCCGGCGCTTGACGCGCCCCGTTGTGCCGAGGATGCCGCCGCGCCCCGCGCCCGGTCCAGCCCCTTCGGATCGCGGGCGCTACGCCAGCGCGCCGAGACCCGCGAGGCGGCAGACATGCGCCCATTCGGAGGGCCGGACCGGAACGACCGAGAGCCGCGGCTGCTTGACGAGCAGGAAGTCGGCGAGCGCGGGGTCGGCCTTCATCTGCGACAGCGTCACCGTCCGCTCGACCGGCCTGACCGCCCGGGTGTCGACGGCCAGCCAATCCTCGCCTGGCGCCGATGGGTCGGGATAGGCCGTGCGGACGATCTCGACGACGCCCACGATCTCGCGGCCGATGTTGGAGTGGTAGAAGAAGGCGAGGTCGCCTGCCTGCATGGCGGCGATGTTGCGCCTGGCCTGGTGGCTGCGCACGCCGGTCCAGGGCTCGACACCGTTGGCGACCTGCTGGTCCCACGAGAAGGCATTGGGCTCGGATTTCAGCAGCCAGCGGCCGGCGGTCATTCGACGACGGCGCCATCCTGGAACACGGTCCGGTAGCCGCGGATGACGACGCTCTCGAAGAGCCCGGCCTTGCTGTAGGGGTCGCTCTCGGCGAAGCCCTCGGCTTCGGCGCGGTCGGCGACGTCGACGATCAGGATCGAGCCGCAGGGGCGGCCGTCGTCGTCGAGCATCGGGCCGGCCTGGATCAGCTTGGTGATGTAGGTCTGCAGGTAGGCGATGTGTTGCGGGCGGGTGGCCAGCCGCACGTCCAGACTGCCCGGCTTGTCCCTGCACAGAATGGCGAACGGCATGCGACCCTCCGACGACGCGCGATCATCGCGCTTCAAGGCTGCCGCTTCAACGCCAACTGTGCATCGTCGAAGTGTCAACGTCGTGGACCTCGACGACGTCAACGTCGTGGACCTCGACGACGTCAACGTCGTGGACGGTCGCATGCCAACGCAGTATGGAGCTTTCGTGGATGTGGCGACGCAAACAGGCGTGGTTGAGGCGCCGGGTCGTGGCGGTCGGTGGAACCTGCACAGGTTCGCCAATCCCGGCCGGTATCTACGCCTCGGCGCGCGGATCCAGCCGTTCCTGACATGGCCCGCGATCGCGCTGACCGCCGCCGGACTGATCTGGGGCCTGTTCTTCTCGCCGGCCGATTGGCAGCAGGGCGACGCGGTCCGCATCATGTATGTCCATGTGCCGACGGCGTGGCTCGCGATGTCGGGCTATGCGGGGCTGGCGGCATGCTCGCTGGTGGCTCTCGTGTGGCGCCATCCGCTCGCCGACCTCGCGGCCGCCGAGATCGGCCCGGTGGGCGCCACCATCACGGCACTTTGCCTCGCGACCGGGTCGCTGTGGGGCAAGCCGATGTGGGGTGCCTGGTGGGTGTGGGACGCGCGCCTGACCTCGATGCTGGTGCTGTTCTTCCTCTATCTCGGACACGTGGCGCTGATCCGCGCCTTCGACGATCCGCAGCGCGGCTACCGCGCCGCCGCGATCCTCGCACTGGCCGGCGCGGTCGACCTGCCCATCATCAAATACTCGGTGCAATGGTGGAACACGCTCCACCAGCCCGACAGCATCACGCTGACCGGTGCGCCCACCATGTCGCTCTCGATGCTCTGGCCGCTGTTCGTGGCGACGATCGGGTTCACGCTCGGCTTCGCCGCGATCGTGAACGCGCGCCTGCGAGCGGCGGTGATGGAGAAGCGTGCACGGTCGTTGCTCCTGGTGCGGTCCGCACAAGCCGGATGACCCATCTGCCGTTCATCGCCGCGTCGTACGGCCTGACGGTCGCCGCGATCGTGTTCTTCGGGCTGTCGTCGATGCTGCGCCTCGGACGTGCCCGCCGGCTCCTCGCGACCGCCGAGCACGCCCGGCCCCGCGCGCGCTCATGACGCGCAAATCCCGGCGATTGGCGCTGGTGGCGGCCTGCGCCGCGGGCTTCTCGGCGGCCGTCGGGCTGAGCCTCGCCGCGTTCCGCTCCGACATCGTGTTCTTCATGGCGCCGTCGCAGATCGTGGCGCATCCGCCGGCGTCCGATCGCACGGTGCGGCTCGGCGGCGTGGTGCTCGCGGGCTCGGTGCATCTGGCCCATGTCGACGGCACGCCGGTCGCGCGCTTCTCGGTGACCGACGGCCAGGCGGCGCTGCCGGTGTCATACACCGGGATCCTGCCCGACCTGTTCCGCGAAGGCCAGAGCGTGGTGGCTCTTGGCGAGATGGGGGCGGACCACATGTTCCACGCCTCCGAGGTGCTCGCCAAGCACGACGAGACCTACATGCCCAAGGATGTCGCCGACGCGCTCCGGCGCGCCGGCAAGTGGGACCCGCGCTTCGGGCCGCCGCCCTCGGCCGCTTCATGGAATTCGATGACGGTCTCCAAGCCGGCGGCGCGGACGGACAAGAGGGTGGCCGAGGGAAGCTGACCCAAGGTGGTTGACATGGACGCACTGCTGACGCCTGAGCTCGGCCGGTTCGCGCTGGCGCTGGCCTGCTGCCTGGCGGCGGCCCAGGCGATCATCCCGATCTGGGGTGCAGCCCGGCACGATGCGCGGATGATGGGGACGGCGCCGGCGCTTGCGTTCGGGCAGCTCGGGGCGCTGGCGATCTCGGCGCTCTGCCTGGTGGCGGCCGCGGTGGACAACGATTTCTCGGTGGCGAACATCGCCGAGAACTCGGCGGTGGCCAAGCCGCTGCTCTACAAGATCACCGGGACATGGGGAAACCACGAGGGATCGATCATCCTGTGGGGCCTGATCCTGGCGATCTGCGGCGGCGCCGTCGCGGGCTTCGGCCGTAACCTGCCATCGGCCCTGCGGGCGCGGGTGATCGGCGTGCTGGGCTTCACCTCGGCCGGCTTCCTGCTGTTCTGCCTGCTGACGTCCGACCCGTTCGACCGGGTGTTCCCGCCGGCCGCCGACGGACAGGGGATGAACCCGCTGCTGCAGGACCCCGGCCTCGCGTTCCATCCGCCGATTCTCTACACCGGCTATGTCGGCTTCGCGGTGCCGTTCGCCTTCGCGGTCGCAGCCCTGATCGAGGGCCGGATCGATGCGTCCTGGGGACGCTGGGTGCGCCCCTGGGCGGTCGCCGCCTGGTGCTTCCTGACCTGCGGCATCGCGCTCGGCTCGTGGTGGGCGTATTACGATCTGGGCTGGGGCGGCTACTGGTTCTGGGATCCGGTCGAGAACGCCTCGCTGCTGCCATGGCTCGCCGGCACCGCGCTGATCCACTCCGCGATCGTCGTCGAGAAGCGCGAGGCGCTGAAGATCTGGACCGTGCTGCTCGCGATCGGCGCCTTCTCGCTCTCGCTGTCCGGCACGTTCCTGGTCCGCTCGGGCATCCTCAATTCGGTGCACGCGTTTGCCAACGATCCGACTCGCGGCGTCTTCATCCTGGGCCTGCTCGGCGTGAACATCGGCGGCGCGCTGCTGCTGTTCGCGTTCCGGGCGCCGACGCTCGCCGCGGGCGGGATCTTCGCGCCCGTCTCGCGCGAGGGGGCGCTGGTGCTCAACAACGTGCTGCTGTGCTCGATCGCGGCCGTGGTGCTGACCGGGACGATGTATCCACCGTTCATGGAGCTGCTGTTCGGCGCCAAGATTTCGGTGGGCAAGCCGTTCTTCGATGCGACCGTCATTCCGATGGCGATCCCGGTGTTCGCGGTGATGGCGGTGGGTCCGATGCTGTCGTGGAAGCGGGCGCGGCTGATGCCGGTGCTCGCCCGGCTGTGGTGGGTGGCGCTGGTGGCACTCGCCGCCGGCCTGATCGCGGTGTTCGGCGTCAGGGGCACGGTCCCGATCGCGGCGTTCGCGCTCGCGGCCTGGATCATCGCGGGTGCGGTGCACGCGATCGCCGAGCGCGTGCAGTTGTTCCGGATCCCGGTGGCGCAGAGCCTCAATCGTCTGCGCCACCTGCCGCGCGCGGCCTTCGGTGCCGCGATCGCGCACGCCGGCATGGGCGTGACGCTCGCGGGGCTGGCCGGGATGTCGCAGGCGCAGAGCCGGATCGTGGAAGCCGTCCCCGGCCAGACGTTCCATCTGGCGGGCGACGACTGGACGCTGCAGTCGCTGACCAGCGCGCAGGGTCCGAACTATACCGCGCGCATCGCCACGATCAGGATCTCGCATGGCGGCCGGACGATCGCGGTGCTGCATCCGTCGCGACGGAACTTCACCACCCAGCAGCAGACGACGACCGAGGTCGCGATCCACACCAACGGGTTCGCCGACCTCTACACGGTGCTGGGCGACGAGCACGTGACGGACGGCACCACCCGCGCCGTGCTGCGCCTGCACCTGAACCCGCTCGCGCCCTGGATGTGGGTGGGCGCGCTGATCATGGCGCTCGGCGGCGGCCTGTCGCTCGCCGACCGGCGGGCGCGCGTGGGTGCGCCGCTGCGCCGGACGCGGGCCCTGCCTCTTCCCGCCGAATGAGCGCAGTTCTCCGCCGCCGGCTGCTCTACCTGGCCCCGGCCGGCCTGGCGCTCGCCGGCGGCGGCGCCTTCTACGAGATGCTGTCGGGCATGAGCGCCGGCCGGTTCGATCCGCACGATGTGGGCACGCCGCTGCTCGGACGCGCGGTGCCGGCCTTCGCGCTCGCCGACCAGAAGCCGGGGCGCGCCTTCGGGCCGGCCGACATTGCAGCACTCCAGAAGCCGGTGCTGATCAACTTCTTCGCCTCCTGGTGCATTCCGTGCGTCGAGGAGGCGCCGGTGCTGGCCGATCTGCGGAACGCGCTGCCAATCTGGGGCATCGCCTACAAGGACGAGGCGGACAACGCGGCCGGCTTCGTCGGCCGCACCGGCGACCCGTATGCCCGCATCGGTGCCGATCGCAGCGGCGACACCGCCATCGACTGGGGAGTGACCGGCGTCCCGGAGAGCTTCCTGATCGACGCGCGCGGCCGGATCGCGTGGCACTACTCGGGACCGCTGACGCCCGCGATCGTGGATCGGGACCTGCTGCCCCGGCTCGGATGATGCAGGTTGCAATGATGCGTCTCGCGCTCGCGTTCCTGGTCATGTGCGCGAACCTGGATTCGGCGGCCGCGGTCAGCGATCCGCACGAGATGCTCGCCGATCCGGCGCTCGAGCACCGGGCGGAGCAGATCGGCCGGCAGTTGCGCTGCCTGGTCTGCCAGAACGAGGATATCGAGGATTCGGGCGCGGATCTCGCGCGCGACCTGCGGCGCATCGTGCGGACGCAGGTGGCGGAAGGACGCAGCACGCACGAGATCATGGCCTGGATGACGGCGCGCTACGGCAATTTCGTCCGCCTGGCGCCGCCGCTGATCCCGGCCACCCTGCTGCTGTGGTCGATGCCGGTCCTGGCGCTGGTGATCGGGTTCGGCATCGTCGCCGTCGCGGCATTCAGGCGCTCCGGCCGTCCGGTGGCGCCTCCCTTGACCGAGGCCGAACGCGGCCGCCTGGCAGAGCTGACGCGACATCGATGATGTGGCTGCCCCTGATCGTCGTCGCGCTGCTGGCGCTCACGCCGCTGGCGCTTCGCCTTGCGCGGGCCCCGGCCTCGCGCGGCCGCCGGGACGCCGCCCTGGCGCTGCACCGCACACAGCTCAGGGAGCTCGACCGGGACCTCGCCGACGGCCTGGTCCGCGCCGAGGATCACGAGACGGCGCGGCTCGAGATCCAGCGGCGGCTGCTGGCGGAAGCCGGCATCGCCGAGGCGCCGGCGGCGGCCGCCCGGAGCGCGCCGCTGCTGGCCGCCCTGGTGCTGATCCCGATCGGATCGGTGGCACTCTACCTGCTGGGTGGCCATCCTGGGCTGCCCGCCCAGCCGCTGGCCGCGCGAGTGGCCGCCTCGCGGCAGACGCTCGATCGCGACGCGCAGCTGCTCGACCAGCTTCGCGCCAGCCTCAAGACCCTCGATCCGCGTTCGGATCGGACTCGACAGGGCTATCTGCTGGTGGGGCAGGCCGAAGCCCAGCGTGGCAACTGGCAGGAGGCGGCGGACGCGTGGAACAGCGCGCTCGCGATCAAGGAGGACCCGACGGTCGCGTTCGAGGCGGCCGAGGCCGAGACACGCGCGCAGGGTCATGTGAGCGGGACGACGATGGCGCTGTTCCGCCGTGCCGTGGACGGGTCCGCGCCTGACGCGCCCTGGCGCATGCTGGCCGAGCAGCGGATCGCGGAGGGCGAGCACAGGAATTGATCCTGTGCCCGCCACTGCTGCATCGCGCGGATGACGACATCGGCCCGGACGCCGTGCTCCCGGGTCAGGACTTGCAGGGTGATGAAGTCGGATCGGGCGCCGGCGAGCGAGACATCCGCCACCTGCAGGACACCGATCGTGCGCCTGATGGTCGTCGCCAGCGTTTCGCACGAGACGCGCGTGTCGTCCCGGAGCTGCGCGAATCCGGCGCCCATGGTCCGACGGTCGGACGCAAATCCACCTGGCGGGTCAGAACGCCAGACCCAGCCCGTCGGCCCGCATCTCGCTCGCGGCCGCATACACCCGATCGGCGCCGCTCATGCGGTGCTCGATGCAGGAATAGCGGCCGAAGCCGCCGTCCGACGCGCCGAGCCTCCAGCCGAGCGCCTCGAGCGCCTGCCTGGTGGCGGCAGGGACGCCGGCCTCGAGCCTGAGCAGTCCGGCCGGACCGAGGTCCGGCAGATCCTCTCCCATCGTCTGCGACGAGCCCTCGTGGTGCCAGCGCGGGCTGTCGCCGGCGGCCTGATTGTCGAGCCCATAATCGATCCGGTTGACGATGATCTGCACCTGACCCATCGGCTGCATGTCGCCGCCCATGACGCCGAACGACATCCAGGGCTGGCCGTTTCTGGTCGCGAAGCCGGGAATGATGGTCTGGAACGGGCGCTTGCCCGGCGCATAGAGGTTCGGGTGCCCGTCGCGCAGCGAGAACAGCTCGCCGCGGTCCTGGAACATGAAGCCCAACCCGTCGGCGACCAGGCCGGAGCCCATGCCGCGGAAGTTGGACTGGATCATCGAGACCATCATCCCGGACGCGTCCGCCACCGTGAAATAGGTGGTGTCGCCGTGGCTGGGCGCGTCGCCCGGCCCGATGGTCCGGTTGATCCGGCCCGGATCGATCAGTGCCGCGCGGCTCGCCGCGTAATCCTTCGAGTTGAGCCAGCCCACCGGCACCCGGGCGAATTTAGGATCGGCGTAGTAGCGGGCGCGGTCCTCGTAGGCGAGGCGCTTGGCCTCGATCTGCACCTGCAGCGACGCGGGCGACTGGTACCCCATGCCCCGCAGGTCGAAATGCTCGATCATGTTGAGCATCTGCAGGGTGGCGAGCCCCTGGGTGTTCTCGCCCATGCCGTAGACCTCGACGCCGCGATAGGTCGTGACCAGCGGGTCGGTCCAGACCGAATGGTGGCGCCGGAGATCATCGCGCGTCATCCAGCCGCCGATGCGCCGGAAATAGTGCTCGATCGTGTCGGCGATCGGCCCGTCATAGAACGCGTCGCGGCCGCCGGCGGCGATCATCCGGTAGGTGCGGGCGAGGTCGGGGTTGCGGAACACGTCGCCTTCCAGCGGCGCATGGCCATCGGGCGCATAGGTCGCCTGGGCGTTCGCGGTCTCCTCGACGCCGGCGCCCGGCCGCAGAAAGGCGCGCAGATTGCGGGCGATGTAGGCGCCGATGATCTGCGGCACCGGCGCGCCGGTCTCGCAGAGCGCGATGGCCGGTGCCAGCACGTCCGCCCACGGCAACTTTCCGTAAGCCTGGTGCAGCGTCCACCAGGCATCGAGCGCACCGGGCACCGAGATGCTGACGGCGCCCAGTTTCGGGATCACGCCGTCGCGCGCCCGCGCCCGCACCGTCTCCAGCGACAGGCCGCGCGGGGACGGTCCCGATCCGGCGAGGCCCACGACCCGCGCGCGCGCCGGATCCCAGAGCATGGCGTAGCAATCGCCGCCGAGGCCGGCACTGGTGGGCTCGAGGAACCCGAGGCACGCGTTCATCGCGACTGCGGCGTCGACCGCCGAGCCGCCGCGCTTGAGGGTCTCGATCGCGGTCAGGACCGCGATCGGATGCGAGCCGGCCGCGGCACCCGACAGGCCCATGGCGGCGGAGCGCGACGCGAAACTCGCCCCCGCCGGACGGTCGCCGGCATGCACGTCGGGACGGTCGAAACGCGGATCGCCGGGGGGCTGGTAGGCAGGCGTCCCGGCGCGGGCGCCGCTCGCCGCGAGCGGCAGGGACGCGAGGAAGGCACGACGTTTGACAGCCATAGGTCCGGTCGGAGCAAATCGTGGGCCAAGTATCCGGGCGCCGAAGCCGAAACGCTTTCGGCTTGAAGGGATCGGCGAGGCTAAAACTCCACAAGCTGCAACCTGGCCGGCAGCGGGCCGCCCGGGGAGGGAGACGCGGTGCCGCCGTCGCTGATGACATAGGCCACGCGGCCGTAGTCGCCGGGTGCGCGGCCCCAGGCGACGCTGCACGGCCCGATCAGCGACTCGGTGAACGGGTCCGCCACGACGCTCTCCGGAAAGCCGCTGTTGTCGCCAGGGTCCATCGAGATGCGGTCGATGCTGTTCTGCCGGTGGGTGGCCAGGTAGATGACGCCGGCATCCTCGTCGATGCAGAAATCGTCGCCCATGCGGCCGGCGACCACCAGTTCGGGCGCGCCTGCCGGCTCGAGCGTCGCCGGATCGACGGGCACGCGCATGAGCAGCTTCCTGGCGGTCGCCGTGTCGTAGAGATGGTTGGTCCGGGCGGCGTAACGCACGCCGTTCACGCCGGGCTGCTCGGGCTTCAGCTTGCCGGGGAAGTAGCCCATCGTGTCGTGCGCGAGCCAGACCCGGGCCTGGATGTCCCGGCCGCCGGGCTGCACGTCGACGCGCCAGATCAGCCCGGCGAAGCAGTCGGCGAGCGCTGCCTGCTTCGTCCGGCCGGGCTCCGACCGCGTCTGTTCCACGGGAGCCGGAATCTCGAACGCGTTCAGCAGGCCGCAGACGATGTGGTAGCAGCCGGCCAGATAGACGAGATCTACCAAGCCGCGCGTCCCGAACGCAGCCAGGGCGTCATGGTAGAGCGCCGCCTCGATGCGGTGGCCGGTGGACAGCGCGCGCGTGACGCGTGCCGCGAGATGTTCCGGCTCGCTCAGCCCGTCCGGCACCGCGCCCGACACGAGGGCGTTGATCGTGCCTTCCGGCAGCCCTGCCCTCCGGGCGACCGCTGCGTGCGCGTAGACTTCGTAGTCCGATCGCCACACCGCGCCGACCGTGAGAATGACGACTTGCCGGACCCGATCATCGAGCGAACTGTTCGCCTGCTCGGCGTCCTGCAAGTCCAGGAAGGCCTGCGTGATGCCCGGGCTGAGCAGGACCGGGTTGAACGGTCCGATCAGCCGGTCGCCCTCGGTGCTCCGGAAGCCCGATGCATCGGCCCACTGTATTACCGTACGGCTCAGGCGGTCGTAGACCGGCCTCTGCTCGTCGGTGAGGCCGGCAGGATCGAACAGCGGAATGCGACCGCCCAAATGCGTCGTCTGCATGTCGTTCACCCTATTGTTCCAGACCGACGGCGTTGGCGGGAACGTCGTATGCGGCCAGCGTCAGCGACACGCCGGTGAACCATCACGACCGTTTCGGACAAGGCGGGGTTGGCCAGCCAGATCTTGTGCGGACCGGGCACCTGGCCCCGCAACCGCATCGTCGTGTCATAGGCGGCCTTGATGTCGGGCGACATGTCGTCAAGGGGCACCTCCTGGTAGCGGCCGAAGGTCCCGAAGTCGTGCCTTTCCGTCATGAAGCGGCTCCTCGTCGCTGGACTGCGCCACCCTGGCGCGACGTCGCGCAAGGGTCCTGCGCAGAGGCGGCGCGTAGCGCGCCAGATGCGTGAGCTCAGGCCCGTCGCTTTGCGGAAGGCGGTCGCGAGCTTCAGCGCCACATCCGCCTGGTCATTGCACCATGATTGTCCCGTAAGGCAGCATCAACCGATCGCTTGCCACCCTGCAAGGAACATCCTTACATTGCCGCATGATCACCAGCAGGCTGACCACCAAGGCGCAGACCACGATCCCTCAGCCGGTGCGCGTCGCGTTGCGTCTGCGCGCGGGGGACGAGATCGCCTATGCCATCGAGGCCGGCCGCGTCGTGCTGACACGGGCGCAGCCGTACGCGGCGGACGACCCGTTCCGGCGCTTCTCCGAATGGGACAGCGCGGCCGACGCGGAAGCCTATGGCGGCCTTTGAGGTCTGGGATCTGGTGAAAGTCCCCTTCCCCTACACCGACCGGCCCGTCCAGCAGCGCCGTCCCGCCCTCGTTGTCGCCATCCCGGACCCGCCCGCGTCCAATTTGCTCTGGGTGCTGATGATCACGAGTGCTGCGAACCGAGGCTGGCCAGCCGACGTCCCGGTCTCGGATCTGGCCGAGGCGGGTCTTCCCGCGGCCTCCGTGGTGCGTCCGGCCAAGATCGCCACCATCGAGGCAACGGATGCCGAAGTGATCGGGACCCTCCCGCTGCCGGACCGGATCCGGGTCATCGCAGCCATGCGCGACCGCCTGGCGCTCGTTCTCGGCGAGGCCGCCTGATCGGCCATCACCGCCGGCTGATCCCGTGACCGCAGCGTCGGACCCTGGAGAGCCGTCACGCCGCGAGACCATCCTCGTCGAGGTCGACGATCCGCGCGCCGTCGAGCACGCTGCTGCATCCTCATGCGGCATCTCGAAGGGGCCGCCTCGCTGCTCGACACCGTCCCGCACGAGTGGCGGTGCAGCAGCGAGTGGACACGGCAGGAGGAACGCTAGAAGCGCGGCAATCTCCCTCATCCGGACAGCGCTCCTCGCGCCCGGTCGCGATGGGCGGCCTGCTTGGCGCGGTTGCCGCAGACTCCCATGCTGCACCAGCGCCGGGCGCGCGCCTTGGTCACGTCGCGGAAGAGCAGCGTGCAGGCGTGCCCCTCGCACCGCCGCACATCGGTAAAATCCACCTCGCAGACCAGCGTCGCCATCGCCCGCGCGATCGGCTGCAGCAGGCTCTCCGGCGTCGCCCAGCGCCGATGCCACCGCCACGCCAAGCCACCCGCATCGTCCGCGCCGACGGACCCATGCATCTCGTCACGGGCGAGCAGCCTGTTCAGCTCGTCCAACTGGGCCAGGTCCGCCCGGTCGAGCGCGCGTCCGGCGTGCGCCAGCACGAAGCCGCGGAACCACTCCCGCAGCGCCCGCGCCCGCGCGGCGGCATGATCGAGCTCGCCCGCGACAGCGGTCGCGGCCAAGGCCTCCGCCTCCGGCGGCATCGCGCCGATCCGCCGCAGCCAGTCGACAAGATCGCGGCCGTCCTCGATCCACTCGACCTCCCCTCGCGTCGGTGTCGCCCGCGTGTTGAGGAAATCCAGTGCGGGGTCGTCGGCGATGAACACCGGCGCCGGGCGGGCTCGCATCGGTCATCGATCCCTTCGTGCTGGCGATCCAGTGAAAATAACCGCCTTGACTGCTGTTGAAAAGTTACCGGTATGCCCGTAACTTGTTTGGGGCAATTCGAGCGGTTACTCGAAAGCCCGCTCCAGGAGCCAGCCATGACCAGCACCACACACAAGACCGTCGATGTCGACGGGCTGAACATCTTCTACCGGGAGGCCGGCCCCGCGGACGCGCCCGCCGTGCTGCTGCTGCACGGCTTTCCGACGTCGAGCCACATGTATCGGCATCTCATCCCGCTGCTCGCGACCGGCCACCGCGTCGTCGCCCCCGACCTGCCCGGCTTCGGCTTCAGCGACGCCCCCGACCGGGCCGGCTTCACCTACAGCTTCGCGCACCTCGCCCAGGTCATCGACCGCTTCACCGAGACCGTCGGGCTCGACCGCTTCGCCATCGTCGTGTTCGATTACGGCGCGCCAATCGGATGGCGGCTCGCGCTGGCGCACCCCGACCGCATCACCGCCATCATCTCGCAGAACGGCAACGCCTACGAGGAGGGACTGAGCGAGGGGTGGAATCCGATCCAGGCCTATTGGCGCGAGCCCAGCGAGGCCAACCGCGCCGCACTGCGCGCCTTCCTCGAGCCCGCCTCCATCAAGTGGCAATACACGCACGGCGCCAGCGACGAGACCCTGGTCGCGCCCGAGACCTACACCCTCGACAGCGCCCTTCTCGCGCGACCCGGGATCGACGAGATCCAGCTCGACCTGTTCGGCGACTACAAGTCCAACGTGGCACTCTACCCGCAATTCCAGGCCTATCTGCGCCAGCATCGCCCGCCCTTCCTTGCGGTCTGGGGCCGGAACGATCCATTCTTTCTCCCCGCGGGCGCCGAAGCCTTCAGGCGCGACCTGCCCGAAGCCGACATACGCCTGTACGACACCGGCCACTTCGCCCAGGAGACGCACGGCTCCGAAATCGGCGAGGCGATCCGCGCGTTCCTCGCCTTCTAGTCTCGCAGGGGGTCCGGGGGACTGGCCTCGGTCCCCCGGACCCGCGCCCTTTGCGCGCCCAGCGCCAACCGGCATAGTGCGTCCGTGAGCGCCGGAGCCACCACCGCCAAGTCGAGAAGCGCGAGGTCGCAGCCGCTGATCGACGCGCTCGGCCAGGTCGCGGCCTTTCCACCGGGGCGTGCCGGCATGCTGCTCGCCGACCCCGCCGTGCTCGCCGCCGCCGCCGACGACGAGGCCCGCTCCGGCCATATCAGCCTCGACGCCCGCGGCCTCTCCGCCGGCGAGCGCCTGTCCGTCCTGCAGCCCGCGCGGCAGTTCGTCGCCGACTGGCGCGCGACCAGGGCCGCGTTCGACATCGCGATCGAACCGTCGATGCCCGACCTCGAGGCCGCCACCGCGCTGGAGGTGGAAACCGCCTCGCTCGAGGCACGCGCCCGCGAGGAGCTCGACGCGATCACCCGCCGCGCCGAGACCGATCATGCCTGGCGCGAGACCAGCGACCGCTACGCCGAGGCCCGCTCGCGCTTCGAGGCGAGCCGTCTCGCGCACGGCAACCGCGACGCCAACATGCGCGCGCACAACCCGTTCTACTGGCTCGCGCTGGTGTGCGTCGGCGCCGCCGAGTGGCTGATCAACTACGACACGTTGGTGATGTTCTTCGGCATCCCGGCGATGGCGATCGGGGCGACCGCCATCATCGCCATCGCCATGGCCTTCGCGAGCCACGCGCACGGCATCGTCTTCAAGCAGTGGAGCCACCGCTTCGGCCGCCATCGCGACGCGATGCAGCAGGCCAGCTCACGCCGCCTGATCGGCATCGGCACGATGTCGCTCGTCTTCGTCCTGCTGTTCGCCGGTTTCGCGCGTTTCTCGGTGGTCATGCATCAGGCGTCCGCCCAGCCCGCGCAGAACATCCTCGGCGCGCAGGCCTCGGTCGCCTTCGACCCGTCGCGCGACGTGCTGATCAGCATGCTCGCCAACCTGCTCGCCTGGCTGGTCGGCTGTTTCCTGTCGTTCTTCTGCCATGACGAGGATCCGGCGCACATGGCGGCGACCGCCCAATTCGGCCAATGGCAGAAGAGGTTCCTGCGCATCGACCGGCCCTACCGGGACGATCGCGAGGTTTCGTCCGCGCGCGCCGAGCGCGAGCTCGGCGAACGCCGCACGGTCGCCGAGGCCAAGCGCGCCCGCGTCCGCCCGCAGTCGGAAATGCTCGCCCAAGTCAAGGCGCACGAGCTTGCCATCATGCGCGCCGTCCAAGCGGCCGTGCTGCGCAATCTCGCGACCTATCGCGCGGCACTCGCCGACGGGGCGGCGCGGTCGGGTGCGGTGATCAGCATCGACGGCGACGATGCCGCCGAGCCGCCGTCGATGCTCGACGCACGCGCGCTGCGCGTCACCCCGCACCGGATCGACCCTGCCTATATCGAGACGCTCGCGTGATCCGTCCCGCGCTCTGCGCGTTGCTGCTCGGACTGGTTCCATTCGCGGCCCATGCCCAGCTCTTCGGCGCCGAGGGCCTCGATCCCGCATGGTGCAAGCAGCCGACCGTCCGCCAGACGGTCGTCTATGTCGACGACATGATGATGGTCGACGGCGACACCGCCTGGGCCGCGCACCTGATGGACAAGCTGCGGGCGACGCTCACGCCGGGCGAGGGGGTCACGGTGGTCCGGCTGTCGCCCGCCAACGGCCGCAGCGCCGAGATGTGGCATGGCTGCTGGCCGAGCCTGTCGGACGACGAGCGCGCGAAGGCCGCGAAGGGCATCTATCTGCTGCAGGCGAACCCGGCGACACGGATCGCCGAGCAGCAGCGTTTCTTCGCGCGCGATTTCGGCGGCGCGCTGACCCGGATCTATCTCGCCGCCAAGCGGCCGGCGGACGAGCAGCGCGTCGACAGCGCCAGTCCGCCGCAGAAGGACATCATCCGTGCGCTCGCCTCCGACGGCGGCCGTTTCTCGGACGCGACCCAGACCATCCGCGCCATCGTCTACTCCGATCTCGCCGAGCACAGCGATCTCGGCAACGTCTTCGCCCCGCTGCCACAGCCGTTTCCCAACATCGGCGAGCGCCTCGGCACCTTCCTCCGTCACGGCGTGATCTACGATTACGGCCTCGCCGTCGACATCACCGGCGGCGAGGACGTGCCGGATCGGACCCGCGCGTTCTGGAACGCGGCGCTGCGCAGCATGGCGGCGGTCCCCGCCGGCATGGGGTCGGACCTCAACGTCCCCAACGTGCTCCCGGTCAGGGCGGCCACCTACGACGTCAGCCTGGTGTTCGGAACCGACACGCTCGACGGCAAGCTCGCCCTGCTCGCCGGCGCCGACGGCGAGCTCGTCGACAGCTGGATCGGCATCTCGCGCCTGCCCGACGCGGGCGTGACCGGCACCTTCCGCTGCCTGGAGCATCATTGCCGGGTGGATGCCGCCACCACGTCCGGCGTCGCCACCAGCTCGCACAGCGAAACGCTCAGCCTTTCCGGTCCGGGCGGCGGTCCGCTCGCCGGCCATCTCGGTGTCACCGGCACCAGCTATCTCTACAAGATCACCGCGAAGTCGAACGGATGATCGAGCAGGAGCTCGAATATCGCGGCGTCCGGACCGTGATCGGCGGCGAACGCTGTGGCGCGCGGTCTTGGATCATCCATCCCGACGGCGCGCCGCCGGTCTCCGGCCTGGCGCGCGCGGACGGCTCGCGGCGGGGATCGTTCAAGGAGGCGGTGTTCGCCGCCCGCCATGCGGTGGATGCGCTGCTCGAGGACCCGGTCGGCGGCACCTGAGGGATAATCTCGCGCCGCAAACTTGACGCCGTCCCGGTCGGGGTCAGTTGAACGACGCCCGCAATGCAAGCAGCGTCGGAGACACCGCATGAGTGCCGGACTTCGGGCGCTGACATTTTCGTTTGCGCTGGTGCTCGCCGGCTGTTCGTCCGACCAGTTCTGGGTGCTCAAGCCGCGCGGGCCGAACGCCCAGGCGAGTTTCGACTCGCTGCTCGTCGATGTCGGCGCGATGCTGCTGATCATCGGTCCGACCACGCTCCTGCTGGTCTGGTGCATCTGGCGCTATCGCCGGGCGACCGGCAAAGGCGCCTACCGTCCGGCCTGGTCCCATTCGCTCGCCATCGAGATCCTGTCATGGGGACTTCCCCTGCTGATCGTGGCGTTCCTGAGCGTCTATTCGTGGCGCTCGACCTTCGCGGTCAATCCGTTCGATCCCGGCGTGATGGCGCACGGCCGCGGTCCCGACAACGACAAGCCTGCCATCGATGTCGACGTCATCGCCACCGACTGGCAGTGGCTGTTCATCTATCCTGACCGCCACATCGCATCCGCCAACGAGCTCGTCGTCCCGGTTCGCGCGCCGGTCCGGCTTCGCATGACATCCGTCACGGTTCCAAATGATTTCTTCGTTCCACAACTGGCGGGACAGATCGACGTCATGCCCGGGATGCTGACGCGGCAGGCCTTCATCGCCAACCGGATCGGCACCTACCAGGGACTTGCCGCGGATTTCAGCGGCCCCGGTTTCTCCTGGATGCAGTTCCGGGCGCGGGTCGTCTCCACCGCCGATTTCGAGCGTTGGGTGAGCGACGCCGGCGCGTCGGCGGCCCATCTCGATGACGCCGCCTTCGAGCGGTTCACCGTCCCCACGATCAACAGCAAGGGGACGGTGCGGCAATTCTCCAACGTGGCCAGCGGCCTGTTCGGACACGCCATGGACGAGGTCATGATGGGAAAAACCTATCCGACGCCTGCGAACATGACCGAAAAGAAAGCCTCCTACAACAACGACCGCCGCCAGCAGAACCAGGCGACGCCCGCGCAGGAACACCAGACGGGGATGTCGCCATGATCCACGGCCCCGGTCCCTGGAGCGTCCTGCTCGGCCGTCTGACGCTGTCGGAGATCCCGTTCGACAGCGTCGTGGTCTTCGGCGCCTTCGTCTTCGCGGTCATCGTCGCCGTTGGTCTCCTGGCGACGATCACCTACCTCGGACAGTGGCGCTATTTGTGGCGCGAATGGTTCACCACCGTCGATCACAAGAAGATCGGCATCATGTACGTCATCGTGGGCGTCGTGATGCTGTTCCGCGGCTTCGTCGACGCGATCATGATGCGCACGCAGCAGGTGATGGCGGCCGGCCCCCATTCTGCCGGCTATCTCGGCGCCGAACATGGGTACCTGCCGCCCTATCATTACGACCAGGTCTACGGGTCGCACGGGACGATCATGCTGATCTTCGCCGCCACCCCGATCCTCGCCGGCTTCATGAACTATCTGCTGCCGCTGCAGATCGGCGCGCGCGACATGGCGTTCCCTTATCTGAACGCGGTCGCGCTGTGGATGACGGTGGTGGGCGCAGGGCTGGTGATGCTGTCGCTGTTCGTGGGCGACTTCAGCCAGGCGGGCTGGGTCGGCCTCACGCCGCTCACCGAGATGCCTTACAGTCCCGATGTCGGTGTGGACTATTGGAGCTGGGCGCTGCAGATCGGCAGCATCGGGACCACGCTTGGGGCAGTCAACATCATCGCCACCATCATCAAGATGCGCGCACCCGGCATGACCTGGATGCGCATGCCGATGTTCGCGTGGACCGCGCTCACCACCAACGTCATCGGCCTGACCGCCTTTCCGGTGCTGGGTGTCGCCGTCGCCCTGCTGACGCTCGATCGCTATCTCGGCACCCATTTCTACACCACCGGCGTCGGCGGCAACTTCATGCTGTTCTCCGACCTGTTCTGGATCTGGGGCCATCCGGAGGTCTATTTCATCATCCTGCCGGCCTGGGGGATGATGTCGGAGATCATTCCGACCTTCTCGGAAAAACCGCTGTTCGGCTATCCGGTGATGGTCGCGGCCACGCTCAGCATCGGCTGCATCTCGTGGGGCGTCTGGCTGCACCATTTCTTCACCATGGGAGCCGGGCCGATCGTCAACGTCTTCTACAGCATCACCACGATGCTGGTCTCGATCCCCACCGGCGTGAAGGTGTTCAACTGGGCCTTCACCATGTTTCGCGGGCGCCTGAGCTTCACCACGCCGATGCTGTGGGCGGTGAGTGCGATCTTCATGCAGCTCATCGGCGGCCTGACCGGCATGATGCTGGCGATCCCCGCGATCAACTACATGACCCACAACAGCGTCTTCGTGGTGGCGCACTTCCACTGCATCGTGATGGTGACGCTGTTCGCCTCCATCGCCGGCGCGACCTTCTGGTTTCCGAAGGTGTTCGGCTTCAAGCTCAACGAGCGGCTCGGTCAGCTCGTCTTCTGGCTGTTCGTCGCCGGCACCTTCACCGTCTTCACCGCGATGTTCGGCCTCGGTTTCGACGGCATGCCCAGGCGCCTCGCCTACATCCCGTTCGAAAGCTGGAAGCCGCTGCTGATCATCGAGGAGTTCGGCATCCTGATCTACATCGCGGGGCTCGTCGCCTACGTCGCCCAGATCACCGTCAGCATACGCGACCGTGCCGAGAACCGCGTCGATATCGACGCCTGGGGGACGACACGCAGCCTGGAATGGATGACGCACTCGCCGGTGCCGGTCTACAATTTTGCCGTCATCCCGAACGTCAACACTCGCGACGAGTGGGCCTGGCGCCGCGAGAACGGCCTGATGCGGTCCGCGCCCGACCATTACGAGGACATCGAGATCCCGCGCAACACGATGGTTCCGATGCTGCTCGGGCTTGGCGCCGCCGCGTTCGGCTTTGCCATGGTATGGCGGATCTGGTGGCTGGCCATCGCGGCGCTGATCGCGATCGTCATCGTCGTCATCGTCCGCTCGTTCGACGACACCACCGCGCTCGTGATTCCCGCCGACGAGGTGCGGCGGACCGAACAGGCCGCGAGCCGGCGCGCGCGCGCAGCACCGCCGCGCGCCCTCGTGCCAGGCGGCGTCGTCGCCTTCGACGGCGATGACAGCCTGCCCGGAGTGCCGCGATGACGGCGGTCCCCGATCCGCGCCAAGTCACGCTGTGGGCCACCGGCGGCCACGAACACGACATGATGAGCACCCAGCAGCTCGGCTTCTGGCTCTACATGCTGAGCGATTCGCTGATCTTCGCCGGACTGTTCGCGGCCTACGAGGTGTTGACCTACAAGACCGCGCTCGCCGGCGGTCCCGGACCACGCGACGTCGCGTCACCCGTCCACGCATACGCGGCCACGATCGTGCTGCTGACCAGCGTGCTGGCCTACGGCATGGCCATGGTCGACCTCAAGCGCGACCGGCCCCGGCGCCTGATGGCGTGGATCGGTGTCGCCTTCGTCGTCGGCCTCGGCTTCGTCAGCCTGGAGTGGCGCGAGCTCGCGCGCCTTGTCGGCAGCGGCGCCGTGCCGCAACGCAGCGGCTATCTCTCGATCTTCTTCACGCTGATCGTCGTGCACGGACTGCACAATGCGTTCGGCCTGCTCTGGATGCTCGTCATGATCGCACAGGTGGCGCGCAAGGGCCTCAAGCTGCCGGTCGTCTACCGTCTGATCAATCTCAAGATCTTCTGGCTGTATCAGGCGCTGGTCTGGACGTTCGTCTACACCTTCGTCTATCTGCGGGGTTCCGTCTGATGCCGGTCGACCATCTCGAGCCCTGGGAACATCCCGAGGTCAAGCTGGCCAACGAGCGCCAGTATGTCCTGGGCTACGTCGTCTCCATCGCCCTGCTCGGCGCATCGCTGCTGCTGGTGAGAACGCACGCGGTCTCGCCGGTGATCACCATCTCCATCATCTCGGTGGTGGCACTGCTGACGGTGATGGCGCAGTTGATCCTGCTGTTCCATCTCGATTTCTCCGAGACCCAGCGCTGGAACTCGCTCACGCTGATGCTCAACGTGCCGCTGCTGATCCTCTCCGTCGGCCTGACCTCGTGGATGTTCCGCGAGCTCTATGTCCACGTCATGGCGCCCGCGATGTCCCCGTAGCCAGCTCCCGTCCGAGTGCCGCCATCACCCGGTCCGCCACCGCGACGCGGTAATGGATCGGGTCCCAGAAATTGTCGCGCGAACGGTCGGTCTCGTCATCGAGCGCGAGATCGGCCACGACGGTGTTCGGAACCGCCGATGCAACCGACGCGGCGTCCCGCTTGCACTGGTCCCAGGAAGCCCTGATCGCGCTGCCGGGCTCGCCCATCGTCTCGACGGTGATCGGCGGAAAGAACAGGATTTTCCGGGCCGTCGTTGGCAGCGTGGCAAGCAGCTTGGGCAGGCCCTCGACATCGGGCAGCACTACCGGACCGTGCCCCGCCGGCGCCCGGCTCACCATGCCCCAGCGCGTGAACAGCGCGTCGACCTTGCCGCGATCGTAGGCGTTGTCGGGCGGCAGGAAATCGGTGTAGCCGTCGCGCCCGTAATGCGACCGCTTGATCCCTGCAGCCACCGCGAACTGGTTCGCCGCCTCCTGCAACGCATACAAATTCATCACGTGCAGGAAGCCCCATGCCCGCGACCCGTCATACATCCAGGCGGGAAACGCACGCCCGGTCAGGCGTGGGCTGCCCGGACCGGCGAGGCACCAGGCGGCGTCGAGCCCCACGATGGCGGCGCGCGCGTCCGGATGGGCGCGCGCGAACAGCGACAGCATCTTGCCTTGTTCCCAGGGTGTTGCCGAGTTCATCGCCAGATTCGCGAAATGCGCGCCCGCGGCGCGATCGAGCACCGCCGGGCGCAGCAGCCGGCTCGTCGAGGTGCCGACGATCAATGCATCGAACTTCCGGTCGACCGCCAGCGCCGGGAACGAGAAGCGCGCGTTGGTCGAGATCGGCGCGCGCGCGATGGGCAGATGCACCGGCAGCATTCCCCATGGATCGACCAGCACGATGAACAGGTAGACCGCGAGCGCGGGGGCGCACGCCGCCAGCAATAGCGTCACCGCGAAACGGCGCCATGCGTGTTCAGAACTGGAAATAGATGAACTCGTTCTGGACGCGGCCACCGACCAGCAGCAGCAGGAACACCAGCGCGGCGCCGGCGGGAATCGCGACCCACCGCGCCGTGCCCAGGCGTTCGAGCGCAAACTCCTGGCTGGTCGGTCCGGCGACCGCGACCATCGCCGCGATCAGGACCACGACCGCGTTGCGCACATGCACGCGGCCGATCCCCTGCACGCCCGCCATCGCGCCCAGCACATGCCACGCGGTGCTGAAATCCGGCGCCCTGAACAGCACCCATCCGCCCATCACGAACAGCAGCGTCAGCACCCAGCCCAAGGCGCGCGGCACGATCAGGCCCGTCCTTGCCCACAGATGGTTCCAGGCAAGCCCGGCGCCGTGCCATCCGCCCCAGGCCACGAAATTCCACGCGGCGCCGTGCCACAGGCCGCCGATCAGCATGGTGGCAAGCAGGTTGCCCACCATGCGCCACTCGGCGACCCGGTTGCCGCCGAGCGGGATGTAGACGTAGTCGCGCAGGAACCGCGACAGCGTCAGATGCCAGCGCCGCCAGAAATCGCGCACCGACACCGCCCGATACGGCGCGTCGAAATTGAACGGCAGCCGCAGTCCGAACATCAGCGCCAGTCCGATCGCCATGTCGGAATAGCCCGAGAAATCGTAATAGATCTGCAGCGTGTAGCACAACGCCGCCGCCCATCCGCCCGCGGCCCCGATCGGATGGCCGGATGCGAGCGCGAACAGCGCGTCGGCGTTGGGCGAGATACTGTCGGCGAGGGCCGCCTTCTTGGCCAGCCCGATGATGAACAGCACCGCGCCGCGCGACAGGTTCTCGGCCGTGCCGGGCGCGGGCACCGGCCGCGCGAATTGCGGGATGATTTCGTTGTGCCGCACCAGCGGCCCCGCGATCAGTTGCGGGAAGAACGTCACGAACTCGAAGAAATCGAGCAGTCCGTATTGCCGGCGGTCGCCGCGCTTGAGGTCGATCAGATACGAGATCTTCTGGAAGACGAAGAAGCTGATGCCGAGCGGCAGCACGATCGGCCAGGCCGCATGGGTCCGGCCCAGCAGCGCGTCGAGGTTGGCGGCCAGGAAGTTCGCATACTTGAACACGCCGAGCACGCCGAGATTGAGCGCCACGCCCAGCGACAGCAGGATGCGCCGCCCGCTCCGCGCGAAGGCGTGCGCCACCAGCCAGTTGACGAGCGTGAGCCCGAACAGCAGCGGCACGAAGCGCCAGTCCCACACCGCGTAGAAGCCGAACGACGCGCCGATCAGGACGAGCTGGCGCGCCGGCCGAACCGACCCGCACGCGTAATAGGCGCCAAGCACCGGCGGCAGGAACACCAGCAGGAAGAGCTGCGAATTGAACAGCATGCGTGTGGCCGGCTGCTACTGGTGGCGGAACGTCACGACCAGCACGTCGCGCCACGCCGGCAGCGACGGGTCGACCGGCCTGATGCCGGTGACGCCGTGATAGACCCGCCCGTCATCGACGAAGGCCGCATCCAGCGGCTCGGTCAGGGTGAACGAGCCGAGCGGGGTGCGGTCGTTGCCCGCGATCGTCGTCTCGCCCGACGCCACGTTCCGTCGCGCGACCAGCAGCACCAGCACCCAGTCCACCCCGTCGCGGTGCATCCCCTCCGGGGTCGGCTGGCCCGGCGCGTCCTGCTTCGCCTCGATCCGGAACTGGTGCAGCTCGACATGCCACGCCGGCGGCAGCGCGTCGGGCGCCGTCAGCCCCTCGAACAGGTCGCGGCAGGTCCGCAGGATCGCGTGCAGCACCGGGTGCGCGGCGGTCGCCTCGTCGATCGGCGCGAACCAGCGCGCGACGCCGCCGTTGAGCGGGTTGAAGTCCCGGCTCTGGTAATGCGGCTGGCTGGGCTTGCGGGTGAAGCCCCCGCTATCGGCTGCGAACGCCGCGTGCCGCCGCCGCCGATAGCGGCCGCCGTCGGCCATGTAGAGGTCGGGCCCGAGATCGTTCCAGCTCGAGGCGAACCCGTCCCAGTCGGCGAGCACGGCCTCGCCGAGCGCCGCCCGAATCGTGGCCGCGCGCGCGAACGCGAACCCGGCCTCGCGCAATTGCCGGGACGCCGCCTCGAGCGATGTCATGCCCCGTGTCCGAGCGCGCTCGTCGGCGGGCTGTCCGTCACGTTCTCCGGCCCGGCGTCGTGTCCGATCGCATCATGAATCTGGGCGGCCGGCCGCCTCGGTGCGTCGGGGAGCATCATCACCGACTGCGCCGGCATCGCCAGCCTGATCCCCTCGTCGGCGAAGGCGATCCGCATCCGGCGGTTGAACTCGCGCTGCACGCCGTAGCGTGCCTTATCGGTGCAGGCGATCTGGCCGACGAGCGTCACCGCCTGGCTTGTGACCTTGTCGACGCCCCAGAGCTGCAGCTCACTCAACATGCCGTCCTTGTAGTCCGGATCAGAGCGGAGCGTCAGCGCGACCTGCCTGAGCACCGTGCCCGCATGATCGGTGTCCTCGTCGGGCGCGATGTCCACGCTGACCGGCGCGTTGCCGACGCCCCGGTTGCTGTTGGTCACCGTGGTGACCGACGAGAACGGGATGATGTGGACCGACCCGTCGCCGGCGCGCAGCCGGATGGTCCGGATCGACAGGTGCTCGACCGCTCCCGACAGGCCGCTGACCGTCACGCCGTCGCCGACCTGCATCGCGTTCTCGAGCAGCAGGAAGATGCCGGTGATGAAGTCCTGCACCAGCTTCTGCGAACCGAAGCCGATCGCCACACCCACGATCCCCGCCCCGCCCAGGAGGGGTGCGATGTTGACGCCGATCTCCGACAGCACCGTCAGCGCGATGATCGTCACCAGAGCGATCGAGAGCATGATCCGCAGGATCGGGAGCAGCGTGCGCACGCGCGCCACCCGCGCCGTGCCCGCGATCGGATCGCGCCCCAACCGGTCGATATGCCGGTCGAGCGCGATGTTCACCGCCTCCCAGATCAGCACCCCGATCGCCAGCGACGCCATGATCCCGATCAGCGCCGAGAACAGCCGGTCGCCGAGCGCGCCGCGGTTGAACCACGCGAGCGCATCGATGCCCCATACCTCGAGCAGCACGATCAGCGTGACCGCGACGGTCGCGATCGTCACCAGGCGGCGCATCGCCGGGTAGTAGCGCTCGGCCCGGGCGCGCATCCATGGGTAGCGGCCGGCCGCCGGGTCATCGAAGCGCATGCCGCGCGCGAGTCCGCCGAGCAGCGCGATCCACACCAGCCGGGCCCCCACGCCGACCAGCAGCGTCTCCAGGCTGATCGTCCACAGCGCGGCATAGCCGTTCTTGATGTCGAGCGCCCAGATGATCCAGAACGCGTAGTCGAGCACGATCGCGTAGATCCACCAGCGCGAGGCGAGCGTCGCCAGGATCCGCCGTGGCACCCCCCGGACCCGCCGCGGCGGCCGCAGCCGGTGCGCCACGTCGCGGCGCGACTGCACGATCAGGCAGGCGAGCAGCGTGTGCTCGAGCAGCATCAGCGCCTTGGCCAGCGCGAGCGAGGCGAAGCCGGACAGTCCCAGCGTCTGCATCACGAAGATCGAGGAGAATCCCCAGGCGCCGACGAGCAGCCCGGTCCGCAGCCAGAACGTCACCAGGGCGGCCACCCTGTCGCTGACCAGCAGCAGACGCAGCGACGGCGAGCCGGGTGCCATCAGCGTGTTGACGATCGCGATCATCGCTCCCGCCACGATGAAGCAGCGCAGCGCGGTCTCGACCACCAGCCGGCTTTCCGCGCTGCCCACGAACCCGGCCAGTTCGAGCACGAAGGCGACGGCCGCGAACCCCACCACCGGCAGCAGTTCGAGCAGCAGGTGGGCAAGCGCGAACGGCAGGCGCGCCAGCGCGCGGACCAGCCGCCGGAAGCTCACATTGTGCCGCGTCCGCGCGACCTCCTCGGTCGCCGGCGGGTCGGCGATCGTCTCGTCGTCCTCGCCCGGCCGAGAGCCGGCCTCGTCGTGAGCGGCCTCGTCGGCCGGCGCCATGCCGGCCGACCATCGCGCGATCGCGCCGATCGGCCGGTTCAGCAGCCGGTTGATCGCGACCACCGTCAGCAGCGACGCGCCCAGCACCACCACCAGCCGCGCCAGCGCCGAGACCACCTCGCCGCGGCGCACCGGATCGCCCACGATCGAGCGCAGCCACGGCCCGAGGTCACGGAAGTCGCGCATCGCGCGCCGCAGGTCGGTCGCCTGCCGGCTCAGCGCGCCGCCGAGCGCGCCCGCGCTGGTCAGCACCTCGGCGCCGAGGCTGTCGGGCGCCAGGCCGGCGGCCGCCGCCGCCTTCGCCGCTTGGGTCGGCGGCCTGACCGCCTTGGCCATGTTGGTCAGCGTCGTGATGAAGGCCGCCCGCCGCTGCGGGTCGTTCAGCACGCCCAGCAATTGCTGGGCGTCAGCCTGTGTCAGGCCAGGGGCGGCAGCGCCCGCGGCACTCTGCGCGGGCGACGCGGCGGCGGCGGGCCCGCTGATCAGCAGGCCGGACAGCAGGAACAGGACGCGGACGAACCGCGCGGACAGGGTCAATGGCGCCATCGGGCGGGTTGTGTCATCCCATCGCGCCCGGATGAGAAGGGGGAGAAGGGTGAAGAACTCGTATGATCGCCCATCTGAGGGCCGATGCGCGCATTCCTGACCCTGCTGATGGTCCTCGCCATGCTCGGCGTGCTGGTCATCCTGGCCTTCGGCATCGTGGGCCTGGTGCGCGGCAAGGGCGCCGATCCGCGCCGCCAGAACGCCCTGATGCGCTGGCGCATCCTGCTCCAGGCCGCCGCGATCGGGATCTTCCTGCTGATCCTCAGCCTGTTCCGGAACTGAGACGGGCGCCGGCGCGGACGCTGTCGGCGTTCAAAAGATGGAGAGCGTCGAGCAGCTCGACCTGCAACGACGCCGGGCCCCTCGCGCGCGCGGCCGCCTGTTCCGCGGCCAGTCCGAGCAGCACCAGCGCATGTGCCGCCGCCGCCAGCGGCGGCACGCCTGCCCCCAGGCACGTGCCGATCAGCGCGGTCGCGGTGCAGCCCAGCCCGGTGACCCGCGTCATCAGCGCGACCCCGTTCGAGACCCTCGCGACCCTGGTGCCGTCGGTGACGACGTCGACCGCGCCGGTCACCGCGACCGCTGCCCCGGTGTCGATCGCCAGCCGCCGCGCCGAGTCGAGCGCCGCCTCCGACCCGTGCGCGCTATCCACGCCGCGTCCTGAAGCCGCCTCGCCGGCGAGCGCCATGATCTCCGACGCATTGCCCCTGATCACCGCCGGCCCCCGATGCGCGAGGTCGCGCGCGACACCGGTCCGATAGGAGATCGCCCCGGCTGCCACCGGGTCGAGCACCCAGGGCGTGCCGGCACCACGCGCCGCCTCGGCCGCCAGCCGCATCGCGGCCGCCCGCCCGCTGCTCATCGTGCCGGTGTTGATCACCAGCGCGGACGCGACGCGGGCGAACTCCTCGACCTCGTCGGTGCCCTCGACCATCGCGGGCGATGCACCGATCGCCAGCAGCGCGTTCGCGGTCAGGTTGGTCACCACCAGGTTGGTGATACTGTGCACCAGCGGCGCGCCCGCGCGCACCGCCGCCAGCGTCGCCACCACCGCCTCTGCCATGCGTCTTCTCCCGACCTGTCGCCGAACGTGTTCGCTGTCAGCAGAATACGAAAATGACACGCTAGGATCACATGTCTTATCCTGCCCGAAGAGAACCCGCTGGCCGAGGTAGCCCCAAAAAAGGTATTACCATGCCATACGGGATGGAAAGCAGGATCGAGAATGAGTGTCACTGAGGTGTCCGACGATCAGGTAGGATCCCTGGATGAATATGAAATCACACTCGCTGAGGGAGTTGAGGACGAGTCCCTTCTCGAGCCGACTGATATAAAGAAATTCTCGATCACGAGCTACGGAGCGGATTATGCCGTCGACGCTCTGGTTAAGCGTATGGCTTCGGGCGCTTTTATAGTCCCAGAATTTCAGCGACGTTTTGTCTGGTCTCACCGCCATGCATCGAAGTTTATCGAATCCCTCCTTATGGGTCTGCCCATACCTGGCATATTTCTTTACAAGGAGGCAGAGACCAACAAACACCTTGTGATTGATGGGCAACAACGTTTACGCACACTGCAAGCTTTCTATAGCGGTCTATTTGGTGAGCGGAAGTTCCGGCTTGTAGGAGTTAGAGAACCTTGGAATGGCAAGACCTACGTAGATCTCAACTCCTCTGACCAACTGAAGATTGATGACTCGATAGTTCATGCAACAATATTCCGCCAGGACGAGCCAGCCGAAGTGCTTGACAGCATTTACTTTGTTTTCGAACGCATCAACTCTGGGGGCATTCGACTTTCTCCACAGGAAATCAGAAATTGCATTAGTGCAGGGCCATTTATCACCCTAGTGAAAAAGCTAAATCTGAATAGAGACTGGCGACAGGTATTTGGCGGCGCTGAAAATAAACGAGCTAAAGATGAGGAGCTCATCGTTCGGTTTTTTGCCATGTCTGTAAATGGCGACAGATATGCTAGGCCAATGGCTACATTTCTTAACGACTTTTCTGCAACTATGAACGCGGCATCCGATGAGAGGCTAAGCCAGCTAGAAGCTATTTTTGTGCGGACGATCGCGCTGGTAAGCAACGCTCTCGGCAGTCGCGCGTTCCGCCCCGTTCGCTCGCTTAACGCCGCTGTCTTCGATGGGGCGATGACGGGCCTTGCCACACGATTAGAAGCTGGTCCCACCCCAGCTGCGGCGGTGGTCGAAGAGGCGTATCGAGCTCTGGTTGAGAATCCAGATTTCAGGAGATCATGGGAGCGAGCGACAGCTGACGAGGAGAGTGTCAAAATTCGCCTCCGGCTCGCTCGTGAAGCATTCAGCAGCATCTGAATGCAAATACAGATTCGTAATCGCGTCAACCAAATCGAGCTGTATATATCTAGAGCTTCAAGCAAGGACATACCCGAGGACGTTCAAGCATCTTTGGCTCGATTGGGTGCAGTTCTGTTATGTGGCTTCGTCGAGCGTACAGTGGAAATTGTAATCGTTGAGAGGCTGTCAAGACGAGCGCATGAGCGAGTCCTCAATTTTGTCCGGTCCCACTTCAGGAGGGGGACGAATTATGATTGTGAAGCCATAGCCCAACTGCTTGACCGGTTTGATACCGGTTGGGCAAGGCAATTTCGCAAGTTCGTAGAAGAAAATGAGGATGTGGAACAAGGCCTCAACTCGATGTATGGAGTACGAAACTCAATCGCGCATGGTGGAAGCGATTCGCTAGCGATAAAACGCTTGAGGGAGTTGTTCGTAGTTAGTCAACGATTGGCGATCGCCCTTGAAGATGCAACAGCTTGAGCTTTCAAAAAGACAGTGGCGCTGGAGAACATGTCCGCTGTAGAACGTGGTCGAGTCCAGCAGAAAGGTAGTTTCGACCAGAGCAGTTGGCATCTTTAAGCGCAGGCAAGCCAAAAGAGGCGTTAGAGATCTGTATATTGTTGCAAACAATGTAGTTGGTCGTGGTTGAACTCACGACCTCCAAACTCATCAGAACCGGGCAGGATAGAAAGCTTATGCTCGCCTCTCTTGCGTTTGAGGTGCGTCCGACGCACTACGCCAACGAGAAGAGGACAGTTGTCAGTCGCGCACCAGCCCGGTGCCCTCGTCGGCGGCCACGTGGGCTTTGTAGCCATAGACCGCACCACCGCGGCGGGCCGCGACCGCCGCTTGCGGATCACGGTCGGTGACCTGGCCTTCGCGCGGGGTCGGCGGCGCCACCGCCGCGGCGATCAGCGTCGCATCCACGATCGTGCCGCGCTTGAGCACCAGGCCGCGCGCGTCCAACTGACAATGCACCTCGGACATGATCGCCGGGGCCAGCCCGGCCTGGCCCAGCGCCGTGCGGAACCGGCACAGCGTGGTGTCGTCCGGCGTCGCCTCGTCCAGCGAAAGGCCGCAGAACCGACGAAAGCTCAGCCGGTCGGCCAGCGCCTCGCACACCTCGACGTCCGACAGCCCATACCATTGCTGCAACAGCAGCACCCGAACCATCACCAGCGGCGCGTAGGGCGGTCGGCCGGTTCGGCCGGGCCGCAAGCCGTCAACGAGCGCGCCAAGCGCGTCCCAATCGAGCTGCGCGGAGATGCCCTCCAGCTTGCGGTTGCTGCCGACGTCCGCACCGAGGAACGCCTCGGCGAAACCACGCTGCCCGTTCCCGCCACGCCGCATCTCCGCCTCCGCCATCACGCTTCGGCATTAATGAATCGCAAATTGCGACGTTTCGCAGCGGTCTCTCTACTTCTTATCGATTTCTGCTGCTCGAATCCTCCATCATGAAGGCGGATCGGCTGCTCGCGCGACGCCGGCGTGGCCTGCATCCGCATTGCCGCCACCAGCGGAAGCGAGTTGTGTAATATAATGTGGCTCATCAACCGCCCCCACCCTCCAGATACGCCGCCCTGGTCTCCGGCCGTGCCAGCAGCGCGCGCCCGGTGCCCTCCATCGTGATCGCGCCGTTCACCAGCACATAGCCGCGATGCGCCAGCCGCAGCGCCTGGAACGCGTTCTGCTCCACCAGCAGCACCGTCAGCCCGGTCGACTGGTTCAGCGTCCGGATCGCCCCGAAGATCTGCCGCGCCACCAGTGGCGCGAGGCCCAGCGACGGCTCGTCGAGCAGCAGCAGCCGCGGCCGCGTCATCAGCGCGCGACCGATCGCCAGCATCTGCTGCTCGCCGCCCGACATCGTCCCGGCCCGTTGCACGGCCCGCTCGGCCAGCCGGGGAAACAGCGCGAACACCTTCTCGCGTTCCCGCGTGAAGCTCCCCATCCCCGACACCTGAGCGCCCATCATCAGGTTCTCGTCGACCGTCATCCGCCCGAAGATGCGTCGCCCCTCCGGCGACTGCGCGATCCCCCGGCGCATGATCAGGTGCGTGGGCAGCCGCGTGATGTCGGTCCCGTCATGCACGATCGACCCGTCGCGCGCGCGCGGGCTGCCGCAGATCGTCATCATCAGCGTCGACTTGCCCGCACCGTTGGCGCCGATCAGCGCCACGATCTCGCCCGCCTCGACCCGCAGATCGACATGGCGGAGCGCCTGCACGGCACCATAGAAGGCGGTGACGCCGGTCAGGTGCAGCATCAGGCCGCCTCGTCCTCGTCCCCTTCGCCGAGATACGCCGCGATCACCGCCGGGTCGGCGGCGACCGACGCCGGCAGACCCTCCGCGATCTTCCTGCCATGGTCCAGCACCACGACATGATCCGAGATCCGCATCACCAGTCCCATATCGTGCTCGATCAGCAGCACCGAGCACGCATCCGAAACCGACCCGTCCCGAATGCGCAGAACCAGGTCAGCGAGCTCGTCCGTTTCGCGCGGATTGAGCCCCGCCGCCGGCTCGTCGAGGCACAGCAGCACCGGCCGCGTGCACATCGCGCGCGCGATCTCGAGCCGCCGCTGCGCCCCGTACGGCAATGCGCCCGCGGGATCGTCCGCCCGGCCGAGCAGCCCGGTCGCCTCCAGCCAGACCCGCGCCCGGTCAACCGCCGCCCGCTCCGCGCGCGCGTGCCCGCCGAGCCCGACCACCGCGAGCAATCCCGCCGCCACCGACGGCATCAGCGCGTTGTGCTGGGCCACCAGCAGATTCTCCAGCACCGTCATGCCACCGAACAGCCTGATGTTCTGGAACGTCCGCGCCACGCGCGCCCGTCGCGCGATCCGATGCCCGGCCATCCCCTCCAGCCCGAACGTCGCCCCACCCTCATGCGTCAGCCGCAACGCGCCCTCGCTCGGCCGATAGAAACCGGTGATGCAGTTGAACACCGTCGTCTTGCCGGCCCCGTTCGGCCCGATCACCGACGTGATCCGCCCCGACCGCGCGGCGAAGCTCAGCGACGCGACCGCGGTCAGGCCGCCGAACCGCATCGTGAGCCCCTCGACCTCCAGCCTCTCAGCCACGGCCCAGCGCCACCGACGGCGTCCGTCCCGACACCAGCCCGCGCGGCCGCACGATCATCATCGCCACCAGCGCCAGCCCGAAGATCAGCATCCGGTATTGACCGAAATCGCCGATCAACGCGCCCATCCACTCGAAACCGGGCCGGTTGTCGAGGTTGCCGAGCAGCCCGCGCAGGATCTCGAGGCCGCCGATCATCACCAGCGCCGCCAGCGCCACCCCGAGCTGGCTGCCGAGGCCGCCCAGCACCACGATCGCCAGCACCGTCGCCGACTCGATGAACGTGAAACTCTCCGGGCTGACGAACGCCTGCCGTGTCGCGAAGAACGCGCCCGCGAAGCCGCCGAACGCGGCCCCGATCGCGAACGCCGTCAGTTTCGTCACCGTCACGTTGATGCCGAGCGACCGGCAGGCGATCTCGTCCTCCCGCAGCGCCTCCCACGCGCGGCCCAGCGGCGACCGGCGCAGCCGCAACGTCACCCAGTTCGTCAGCAGCGCCAGCGCGAGAATGATGTAGTAGAGATAAGCGACCCGCTGCGTCGGACTGAACGGCACCCCGAAGAAGCCCGCGAACGTGTCGGTGCCGCCGGACGCCGAGAAGCGCAACCCGAACAGCGTCGGCCGCGGGATCCCCGACACCCCGTTCGGCCCGTTGGTCAGGCTCGACCAGTTGTTGATCACCACCCGGATGATCTCGCCGAAGGCGAGCGTCACGATCGCCAGGTAGTCGCCGCGCAACCGCAGCACTGGAAATCCGAGCAGCGTGCCGGCAAGCGCCGCGAACAGTCCCGCCAGCGGCAGGCAAGTCCAGAATCCCCAGCCATAGGTGGTCGAGAACAGCGCATAGGAATACGCACCGACCGCGTAGAACGCGACGTAGCCGAGATCCAGCAGCCCGGCCAGGCCCACGACAATGTTCAGTCCCCAACCGAGCATCACGTAGGTCAGCACCACGATGCCGAGATCGATCGTGTAGCGCCCCGCGAAGACCGGCAGCAGTGCGGCGAACACCAGCAGCGCCGGCGCCACCAGGCGCCCCGCGCCCGACAGCCGTCCCCGTGCGACCGGTTGTCCACGCCGAGGCCACAGGCCCGCCACGAGGACCCAGGCCACCACCGCCAGCACCAGCGTGCCCGCCTCCCACGGCCGCCACGCCAGCACCAGCGAAGCGGGCCCCGGCTCCATCCGCAGCCCGACCATCGGCACGAACAACCCTGCCGCGACCAGCCCCGCGAGCGTCGCGCGCCGCAGCGTGCTCACACTTTCTCCACGTCCGCGTGTCCCAGCAATCCGGTCGGCATCACGATCAGCACCAGGATCAGGATCGAGAACGCGGCCACATCCTTGTATTGCGCCGGCCCGTACGCCGACCAGAACGTCTCGATCAGCCCGATCAGCAATCCGCCCAGCACCGCGCCGGGCAGCGACCCGATCCCGCCCAGCACCGCCGCGGTGAACGCCTTCACCCCGGCCAGGAACCCGATATAGAAATCGATCACCCCATAACGAAGCAGGTAGAGCAGCCCGGCCACCGCCGCCAGCGCTGCTCCGATCACGAACGTCAGGCTGATCGTCCGGTTGGTGTCGATCCCAAGCAGCGACGCCATCCGGATGTCCTGCTCGCACGCCCGCATTGCACGCCCGAGCGGCGTGCGGGTCACCAGGAACGTGAACAGCCCGAGCACGACCATCGTCGTCAGCACGACCGCGATCTGCATGTAGGTGAGTTGTGCGGTGAAGTCGCCCTGCCGCATCAGCGCGAACCCGCCCGGCACCAGCGGCGCCATCGCCTTGATGTTCGCGCCCTGGCTGACCTGCGCGAAGTTCTGCAGCGCGATCGACATCCCGATCGCGCTGATCAGCGGTGCGAGCCGGAACGATCCGCGCAGCGGCCGATACGCCACCCGCTCGATCGTCCAGCCATACAAGCCCGCGAGCCCCGCCGCCAGCACCAGCGTCATTGCCAGTGCCAGCGGCACGGACGTGATCCCGAGCACGGACAGGCCCAGCAAGGCGATCAGCGACAGGAACGATCCCACCATGAACACGTCGCCGTGCGCGAAATTGATCATCCCGATGATGCCGTAGACCATCGTGTAGCCGACCGCGATCAGGCCGTAGATCATCCCGAGCGTCACGCCATTGATCAGTTGCTGGACGGCGTATGCCACCGGCCGCGTCTCACAACTCGTTGTAGGCGCCGTCCTTCCAGACATAGAACACGTAGCTCGGCCATTCGACGTCGCCCTTCCGATCGAAACCGATCGATCCCAGGATCGACGCCCAGGGGCCGCCGCTCTTGAGCGTCGCCGCCACCTTCTGCGGATCGGCCGTGCCCGCCTTCTTCGCCGCCTCCGCCCAGATCTGCACCGCCGCGTACGTGTAGAGCGTATACCCCTCCGGATCGATGTGTGCCGCCGCGAACTCGCGCACCACGTCCGCCGCCGTCGCGCGCCTGGTCACGTCGGGCGCGAACGTCATCATCGTTCCCTGGCCGGCCGGCCCCGCGATCTGCCAGAACTCCTTGGTCATCAACGCGTCGCCGCCGATCAGCGTCGCGTTCATCCCCTGCTCCTTCGCCTGCCTGATGATCAGGCCGGCCTCAGTGTGGTAGCCGCCCAGATAGATCACCTGGATGCCGGCATCCTTCATCCGGCTGACCACCGCCGAGTAATCCTTCTCCCCCGGCGTGTAGGTCTGCACCAGCGCCGGCTGCACGCCGTCCGCGACAAGGTTCTTCTGGGTCTGGTCGGCGAGACCCTTGCCATAGGCGGTGTTGTCGTTCAGCACCGCGACGCGCTCGCCCTTGAAGTGCGCGGCGACATAATCGCCCGCGACCTTGCCCTGCTGGTCGTCGCGTCCGCACAGCCGGAACGTCTGCCAACCGCCCTGGTCGGTGTAGTCCGGATTGGTCGAGGCCGGCGTGATCTCCAGGATTCCCTCCTCGCCATAGACCTTGCTGGCCGGGATCGAGGAGCCCGAGCAGTAATGCCCGGCCACGAACTTCACCCCCTGGTCGGCGAACTGATTCGCCACCGACACGGCCTGGCGCGGATCGCACGCATCGTCACCGATGGTCAGCGACAGTTGCTGGCCCAGCACGCCGCCTGCCTTGTTGATGTCTGCCACCGCCTGCTGCGCCCCATTGCGCAACTGCACGCCGAAGGCGGCGTACTGGCCGGTGATCGGCCCCGCGACGGCGATCTTGATCTGCGCCTGCGCCCCCGCGGCTCCCAGCACCATCGCCCCGGCAACGGCAAGAACGCGTCGGATCATCGGGCAGCCTCCATCGGAACCCTCCGACCATGCCCGCCACGCCCGTCTTTGGCCAGCGCCGAGGGCGCAAAACGAGGATGCGAGGCTTTCCCTGACCCCTACTGCGCCGTCATCTCGACCGCGCGTCCGAGATCGACCGACAGCAGCCGCGACACGCCACGTTCCTGCATCGTGACGCCGAACAGGCGGTCCATGCTCGCCATCGTCAGCTGGTGGTGCGTGACCACCAGGAACCGTGTCCCGCTCTCGCTGGCCATGTCCGACACGAGGCGGCAGAAACGTTCGACGTTCGCGTCATCGAGCGGCGCGTCGACCTCGTCGAGCACGCACACCGGTGCCGGGTTGCAGCGGAAGGCCGCGAAGATCAGCGACAGGGCGGTCAGCGCCTGTTCGCCGCCCGACAGCAGCGACAGCGTCGCGAGCTTCTTGCCCGGCGGCTGCGCGTAGATCTCCAAGCCGGCCTCGAGCGGATCGTCCGATCCGACGAGTGCGAGGTGCGCGCGGCCGCCATCGAACATGCGGCCGAACAGGACCCGGAACTGGGCGTCGATCCGCACGAAGCTGGCCGTCAAGCGTTCGCGGCCCTCGCGGTTGATGTGCCCGATCGAGCCGCGCAGCCTGGCCACCGCCTCCTCGAGGTCGGCCGCTTCCGCGACCAGTGCCGCCAGCCGTTGCCCGACTTCGTCGGCCTCCGCTTGCGCGAGCAGATTGACCGGTCCGACGGCGTCGCGCGCCGCGAGCGCACGCGCCACGCGCCGCCGCGCTTCCGTCTCCGCGGCAGCGGTCGCCTCCGCGGGCTCGATCCGGCCGCCCGCCTCGAGCACCCGGGCATCGATGTCGGCCAGGGTTCCGGCCGCCTGGATCTCGGCCGCCTCCGCACGCAGCCATGCCTCGCGTGCGCTCGCGACCGCCATGTCCGCATCGCGGCGCGCCTCGCGCCGTGCCGACGCGTCGTCCTGGTCCGCCATCGCCCGCCGGGAGGCCGCCTCCCGCGCTTGCTCGGCATTGTCGAACGCGCGCGAGGCCATCTCGCCACTCGCCCGCAGGGCCTCCGGCGCGTCGCGAGCCGCCGCGTGCATCCGGCGGATCTCGTCGAGCCGGAGGCCGAGTTCCGCCACCCGGGCGCCGGCCTCGTCACGGCGCTGCCGAGCGGCCGGTCCCAGCGACGCGATGGCATCCAGGCGGGTCCGCGACTGGGCGGCCTCCGCCTCGAGCGAGGCCGCGCGACGCTCACACTCGACCTCCGCTTGCCGTGCCTGCGCGAGTGCGCCTTCCTCGGGACCGAGTGCCGCCCTCGCCTGCCGCGCCTGCGACAACCGGTCCACCGACTGCGCGCACGAAGCGGCGATCGCCTGGCACTCCGGCAGCAGCACCGCACGCCTGGTCTCCACGTCCCGCGCCCGGTCGAGCAGGGCCGCGTGGTCGAGCCTGGCGCGATCGATCGCCGCCTCCGCGCGCGCGCGCTCGTCGCGGCATGCCGTGTCGGCAAGCCGGCATGCCTCGGCATGCCCGGCCGCCGACGCGACGCGTCCGGCCATCGCCTCGAGAGCATGCGCGTCCGCATCTCCGGACGCGTCGGCGAGCTCGGCCCGTGACGCCGTCAGCGCCTCGTCGAGCGCACCGAGCATGCGCTCCAGCGTGGCCAACGTCGCCGCCGACGCCTCGTCCCGTGCGGCGAGCCGCCTTGCCTCGGCGTCCATCTCGGCCTGCCTCGTCTCCGCCGCCCGCAGCGCGTCGCGCGCGTGCCGTTCGGCCGCGACCGCGCGATCGAACTCCGACGAGGCGGCGCGCTCCAGAGCCGAGAGGCGCTCGCCCTCCTGCCCATCCGCCGCGCGCCGGGCCGTCGCCTGCTCGCCCACCTCCGCGAGAGAAGCCGCCACGCGCGCGAGCTCCGCGCCGACGCTGTCGGCGCGCGCGCGCGTGGTGACCTCGCGCGCCACCAGCGCCGCCTCCGACGCCGACGCAGCGGCCGCCGCCCGCTCGCCATCCTCGGTCGCCGCGCGCGCCTCGACGAGGCAGCGCTCGCACGCCGCCAGGTGCCACTCGGCCTCGGCCAGCGAGGTCTCGAGCGCGGGACGCGCGGCCAGGGCCTCGGCCAGGCTCGTCTCGCACTGATCGAGCCGCCGCCGGGCGCGCAGCCGTTCGGTGACGGGCGACGGCTGGTCGCCGAGCACGAGGCCGTCCCATCGGAACAGCGAACCGTCAAGGCTGACCAGCGCCTGTCCAGCCGCGAGCGCCGCCTGCAGCGTGCGCGCCTCCGCCTCGTCGACCAGTCCGATCCGGGACAAGGCCCGGTTGAGTGCCTCGGGTGCATCGATCAGGCCCGCGAGTGCGACCGCCGGCGCCGGCAGCGCCTGATCATCGAGCGGGCCCAGCGCCAGCCAATGGCGCGGATCCGCCGGATCGAGGGACGCGGCCAGCGCATCGCCCAACCCGGCGGCGACGGCGCGCTCGAGCGCCTCCGGCACCCGGATCGCCGACAGCAGCGGCCAATTGGCTCCGTCGATGGCGCCGAGCGCCGCGATCTCGACTTTCGCGGCGGTGATGCCGGCGTCGCACGACATCAGCGCGCCTCGGATCGCCGCCGCCGACGCCATTGCCTCGTGACACAAGCCTTCGGCGCCCGCGGCCCGGGCGCGTGCGTGGGCGAGCGATGCGAGGCTGGCGGCGGCGGTCTCGCGTGCCCCGATCAGGGCATCGTGCCCGACCAGCTCGTCCTTGGCCTTGTCGTGGGCGGCGTTCAAGTCCGCGTGCCGCATACGCAGCCGAGCCTGCTCGCGTTCGAGACGCTCCAGATCGGACGCGATGTCGCGTGCCCGGGCGTGCGCCTCCCGTGCCGTCTCGCGTGCCGCGAGGCTCGCCGCCTCGGCGCGCGCGCGCTCGATCTCGGCGGCTCCGAGCGCGCTCGCCGCCATCTCGACGTCATCCCGGGCGGAAGCGGCCGCGGCCAGGGCACGCTCGACCGCGCCCGGCACGATCATCGCGGCCCTGGCGGCCTCGAGCCGTGCCATGACGGCGTCATGCTCGCCGGCGACCCTGTCGTGCCGGGCGCGCGCCGCATCCCGGCCGGCCGCCGCGCGTCCGGCGCTGTCCCGCAGCGCGGCCTCCTCGCGCGCGATCCCGGCCACCGCATCGTCCGCCGCCCGCCGTTCGGCTTCCGCCGTCCGCGTCGCGGCGCGCGCGTCCGCCAGCGCGCGTTCCGCCGTCACGACGAACGCGGCCGCGTTCTCCAGCACGCCCCGCTCGACGGCCAGCGCCTCGAGTTCGGCGAGCGCCGCCTCGACCGTCTCGCGGCGGCTCGTCATGGTCCGGTGCGCCGTCTCGAGCGCCGCGATGTCCTGGTCGGCGCGAAGCCGCGCCCCATGCCGGTCCGCCTCGCGCGCCACCGCGAGGCTGGCGGCGTCGCGCGCGGCCACTTCCGTCCGGTGCCGTTCCGCGAACCGGTCGAGCACGCCGCGGAGGGTCTCGGCCTCCCGCGTCAGGGCCGAGAGCGCGGCCTCGCTGTCCTCGGCCTGCCGGGCCGCGAGCGCCTGATCGCGCGTCGCCTCCGCGAGCCGCGTCTCGATGCCGGCCAGCGACTCCGCCGCGCGCGCGGCCTCCGCTTCGACCGTCTCGAGCGCCGCTCGCGCGCGCTCGACCGCCGTCGCGGCCAGCGACAGCGCGCGCCCGCTGTCGCCGAGCGACGCCTCCGCCGCGCGTTCGTCGCGCTCCGCCCCGGAAGCCGCCTGCTCGGCCGCCGTCAGCCCGGCGCGCGCGTGCGCCACCGTCCGGCCGCTCTCGACCACCGCACGCCGAGCGCCCCCGAGCATGATGCCGAGCAACGCGCGTTCGGCGTGCGCGAGCGTGTCGACCGCCTCCCGATAGGACCGCGCGGCCTCGGCCTGGCGCGCCAGCGTCGTGTGCCGGCCTTCCAGGCCGGACCGCAGGTCGCCGACACGTCCTAGATTGGCCTCCGCGGCGCGCAGCCTGATCTCGGCCTCGTGACGGCGCGCATGCAGCCCGGTGATGCCCGCCGCTTCCTCGAGCACCGAACGCCGGTCCTCCGGCCGCGCATCGACCAGGAACGCGACCCGTCCCTGGCTGACCATCGCCGACGAACGCGCGCCGCTCGCGATGTCGGCGAACATCGTCTGCACGTCGCGCGCCCGCATCTCGCGGCCGTTGACCCGGTAGGTGCTTCCGGCGCCGCGCTCGATCTGGCGGCTGACCTGGAGCTCGATCTCGCCATGCAGCGGGGCGGGGGCGAGGCCCGCGGCGTCGTCGAGCGTGACCACGACCTCGGCGATGTTGCGCGACGGGCGCGCGGCCGAGCCCGCGAAGATCACCTCGTCCATCTCGCCGCCACGCAGGCTCCGCGCGCTGGTCTCGCCCATCGCCCAGCGCAGCGCCTCGACGACGTTGGACTTGCCGCAGCCGTTCGGTCCGACGATGCCGGTCAGGCCGGGCAGGATGTCGATCGTCGTCGGTTCGGCGAAGCTCTTGAAGCCGGCGATGCGCAGCCTCGTGACGATCGCCGGCACAGCCGGTCTATCCGGAGACGTGCGAGACCAGGCCTGCGAACATCTCGTACGTCATCTCGCCCGGATGCGCCGTCTGGCCGAAGATGAAGGTGGGCGTGCTGTCGATGTGATAGCGCTTCTGGCCGGCATCCTGCTCGGCGATCAGCGCCTGCTGGTAGGCCGTGTCGGACACCGTCGCCTCGAAGGTCGCGGCCGACATGCCGGCGAGTTCCGCCATCGGCATCAGCGCCGCCTTGCTGTCGACGCCCGGCGCGAAGGCCCACCGATCCTGGCTCGCGAACAGCGAGTCGATGAACGGCTCGTAGCGGTCGGCCGGCAGCGCGCGCGCCACCATCGCCGCCATCAGCGCCACCCGGTCGAGCGGGAAGTCCTTGAACACGTAATAGACTTTCCCGGTGTCGATCAGCTTGGCCTTCACCTCCGGAAACACCGTCTGGTCGAAGCGCGCGCAATGGGTGCAGGTCATCGAGAACCATTCCTGCACATGCACCGGCGCCCGCGGATCGCCGGCCGCGCGGAGGGTCAGCCTGGGATCGTCGGCGGCGCGCGCGACGGCGGGCAGGAGCAGGGGGGCGGCGAGGAACAGGCGACGCGTGACGATCATCGGGAACTCCGAAGCACAGGCGGGGCTCCGCCCCGCACCCCGCCAAAGGGCAGGCGCCCTTTGGGATCCCCTCACTAAAGGGGTCCATCCCGGGCTGCAATTGCCGCGGCCAGGCGTGCGAGCGAGGTGGCGAGTTCGCCTTCCGGCAGGTTGTCCGGAACCACTGGAGCGGCGCGGCGTCTGGGCGCCGGGCCGGCCACGGTCTCGTTGACGAACCTGACCTGCCTGACCTGCGCCTCGCCGAGCTGCACGTTGATCCGCTCGGCGAGCCTGGTCGCGACATGCTGCAACTCGAGCGCCGTCGGGCCGTCGCAGCCGAGCGTCAGAATTCCGGCGGCGAATTTGCGCGGGACGGTCCGCGAGGCGAGATCCGGCCCGACGATCGCCACCCAGTCCGACATGATGCGCGCGGCCGCCGGCGAACGCTTGCGGAACGCCGCCCTCGTCACCGGCGAGAGCAGGGCCGCCAGGCTCCTCGGCCCCGAGTTGCCGCCGCCCGCCGAACCCGCCATCGATCCCTCCGATGCACTTCCTCGCCCGCGACCTTCTGGCCTGGTACCGCCGCCACCAGCGCACCCTGCCCTGGCGTTCGGCGCATCCCGATCCCTACCGCGTCTGGCTGAGCGAGATCATGCTGCAACAGACGACGGTCGCCGCCGTCATACCCTATTTCGAGCGATTCCTGGACCGCTTCCCCGATGTCGAGAGCCTCGCGCGCGCCGAGCAGCACGAGGTGCTCGCCCTCTGGGCCGGCCTCGGCTACTACGCCCGCGGCCGCAACCTGCACGCCTGCGCCCGGGTTGCGGCAGCGCGCGGCGGCTTCCCCGCCGATATCGCCGGGCTGCGCGCGTTGCCCGGCATCGGCGCCTACACCGCGAGCGCGATCGCCGCCATCGCGTTCGGCATCCCGACGGTTCCTGTCGACGGCAATGTCGAGCGCGTGACGTCGCGCCTGTTCGCGGTCGAAACGCCGCTGCCCCGGTCCCGCCCGATCCTGGCGCGGCTCGCGGCGACCCTCGGCGAGGACGCCGACGCGCGCGCGCATCCGTCCGAGTTCGCGCAGGGCCTGTTCGACCTCGGCGCCACCCTCTGCACGCCGCGCCGGCCGGCCTGCGCGCTGTGTCCCTGGACGGCAGGGTGTGCGGCCAGGCGCGCGGGCCTCGCCGAGACGCTGCCGCGGCGCGAGGCGAAGCGCGCGCGCCCGCTCCGCCACGGCGTGCATTTCTGGCTCGAGGATCCGGCAGGCCAGGTGCTGCTCCGGCGTCGGCCCTCGACCGGGCTGTTCGCGGGCATGACCGAACTGCCCGGTACCGAATGGCGCCCCGAGCCCTGGCCGGAACCCGAAGCGCTGCCGGCCGCGCCGATGCTTGCGCGTTGGCGGCGTGTCGGCTCGGTGGCGCACACGCTCACTCATCTGGAGATCAGGCTCGAACTCTACGCGGCGGGCGTATCCCGGATCGACGCCGACGGCTTCGTGCGCCCGGTGACAAGCCTCGGCGCGGAGGCATTGCCGACGATCATGCGCAAGTGCGTCGTTCTCGCGACCAGCTTCGGATCATGATTGCATCATGCGTGCCTCGCCGCTTCGGCCCACTCTACTGCGTCCGCGCCGGCGGGCAGCCGCATCGGGCAGGACGGATCGGTGGCCGCGCGCCACACCGCTTCCGCCACGTCCTGCGCTCGCGTGATCTCCCCCGTGGATTGCTGCAAGCGGGCGAAGACCTGCGCTGCCAGATCGGCATAGGCTGACGGGATATCCATTCCCATCCGGGCGCGGGCGTTGGCGCCGAACGCGGTCTCCGGCGCCCGGCCCGGAAGGACCAGTCGCACGCGCACGCCGAACGGCTCCAGCTCCAGCGCCAGCGATTCGGTCAGCGCGTTCACCGCCGCCTTGCTGGCCGTGTAGACCGAGAGCAGATGCAGCGGCCGCAGCGTCACGCTCGACGTCACGTTGACGACGACGCCCGAGCGCCGCTCGGTGAACTGCGGCAGCACGGCCTTGGTCATGGCGATGGTGCCGAGCGTGTTCGTCTCGAACACCTCACGGGCCATGGTCATCGACACGCCTTCCAACGCGTTGAGCAGGCCGACGCCCGCGTTGTTCACCAGAACGTCGATCGGCCCGGCCGCATCGACGGCGCGCGCGATGCTGTCCGCATCGGTCACATCGAGCGGCAGGATCCGGAGACGGTCGGAACCGGCCAGGACGTCACCGCGAAGCGTGCGCATCGTGGCGATGACCGTCCAGTCGCGATCGAGGAAATAGCGCGCCGTCGCAAGTCCGAACCCGGACGAGCAGCCGGTGATGAGGATGGTGTTCATGGGAGCTTCCTGCTGATGCGCAGCGGGAGGGTGGGCGGTCTTGGCCGGACCTGCTACTGGTGGAAGTCCGAATAACGTTGGCGTCAGTCCGGAATTGTCCGATCCGCTCACCCAAGTCGTCGGCCTGCTTCAGCCGAACGCCTCGTTGTCGAAGCTCGTCATGGCAGCCGGTGCCTGGGCCGTGCGGCGATCGGACGAGGGACGTCCTTTCTATTGCGTGTTGCTCGACGGTTCGTGTCGCCTGTCGGTGGCCGGACAGGAGCCGGTCACGCTCGTCGGAGGCGACTTCGTCCTGGTGCCCGCGGCTTACGATTTCGCCGCATCGAGCCTGCAAGCGCCGCCGAATGGCGTCGAGCCCCAGCGGGTCGAGACGAGCCCCGGCGTGTTCAGGCTCGGCAGCCAGGATGACCCACCCAACGTCCGGATGCTCGTGGGTCACTGCGCGTTCGGCTCGGACGACTCGGACCTGTTGGTGTCGCTTCTCCCGCGGCTCGTGCACGTCCGGGGACAAGGGCGACTGACCACGCTCGTCGAACTCGTCAACGAGGAAACCCGTGGCGACCGGCCCGGTCGCGACGTGGTCTTGTGCCGCCTGCTCGAAATATTGCTGATCGAGGCGCTCCGCTCCACCACGGATCCCGCCCCGCCTCCGGGATTGTTGCGAGGGCTCGCGGATGGCCAAATCGGGGTCGCGTTGCGGCGGATGCATGATTGTCCGACCCGAGCTTGGACAGTGGTCGAGCTGGCGAGGGAGGCGGCACTCTCGCGTTCGGTCTTCTTCGAGCGCTTCAGGCGCGAGTTGGGTGTCACGCCGATGGACTACCTGCTGGGCTGGCGCATCGCGCTGGCGAAGGACCTGCTGCGCCGAGAGAGGGCCGGTGTGGCCCAGGTCGCCGGACGAGTGGGCTACAGCTCGGCGAGCACGTTCAGCACCGCGTTTGCTCGCCACGTCGGGATGCCGCCGATCGTCTATGCGCGCGAACAGCGAGCGCGATGAGCGCTTCCGGCATCGCCGAGCGGCGAGCGACGGCTGTTAGAGCACGAATTGTCGCTTTGGCACGTTCAGCGGTAGCAGCCGGCCAGGTCCGAAGGCGTCAGAGATCTGCGCGAAAGCTTGACGACGAGGACCCGACCGGAAACAGATGTCGTATCGAGCCGCAACGATCGAAGGTCGCGATGTCGATACGGCGGCACCGCGTGCGCGCGGGCGACAGCCTGTCGAGCATAGCGCAGCATGAACTCGGTCATGCCCGCTACTGGCCGCAGCTCTTCGCCTTCAACACCGGCATCGCCGCCCGCATCACCAGGCCGCTGACCGACCCCGATCGCATCCTTGTCGGCCAGGAGATCGCGATCCCGCCGCGCGTCGCGTCGCACCAGCCCCATCTCCGGCGGCTCCTGGCCTATCGGCATCCGGACCAGCGCACCCACCCGCGCGTCGCTTTGCGCACCGCGCCGGCGACGGAGCCCGGCTCGGCGCCCCTCGTCGCGATCCGGGGCGCCTCCGGCACGCGCGTCAACAGTCCGGCGTTCAAGTTCAACCTCGCCTTGTACCCGCCGGTGGAGCGCGGCACGCCCGCCTTCGACTACACGATGAAGTTCGAGGGCCAGATCATTCTCTGGCTCGACAAGCAGGTCGACCTGCTGACTTTCACCGACAAGGGCATCGAACTAGCCGACAAGCGGGTTGCCGGCGATGGCCTGTCAGCTTCCACGTCGCCGGGCACCTCGCCCCGACCATGCTCTGGGTCGCCGAGAACCTGACCATAACGCTCGATGTGCGGCCGAACGCGCCGCAGGGGCCGGCTGGATTGGCAGGCCAGGAGATCGGACTTCCCGCTCAGTCCGGCAACGACGAGATCGGCCTTTCAGCAGCGGGGATGCGCGGCGGTGGCACCCCGACGGCCGGCGGTGGCGGCCACTCTTATGGCTGGTGGCGAAGTCCGACTGCTCTCTACGCATCGGCGGCCATCATCACCGGCGCCGTGCTGGCGACGAACGTTCTGACCTGGGGAGCGGACGCGGAGATCGACCCTGCGGCCCTTGGCTTCGCGGCGGCCTTGGTCGCGAAGGCCGCCGGGCATTGAGACGTATCGCTTCCTTCGTCTTGCTAGTGGCGACCTTCTTGACGGTGCGAGCCTCCATTGCGCGCGACATCGACGGCGTGCGCATCATTGAACATAACCTGCAGGCAACGATTGCGTCGGAGCTGCGCCGTCCAGATCGCGACGTGGAGATGTGGGACGTTCAGCCCCGAGACGAGAGAGTTTGTCTCGACGCTGTCGAGCAAGCCCTGAGCAGCTATCCGCCCGCCTTCATCCAGGCGCTGCTGCAGCGGATCGTTCTCGCAGGCGATCTCTATGTCTGGGGCAGACAAAACGGCGGATTGCAGGTGCCCGGAATGATCGCGGTCAACTGCAGCTCGGCGAGCAACAATGTCGATTTCATCGAAGACACTGTTCACCAGGCCATTGCCGGCCGCGTGCGGGACGTGGCGCCTCCGGACTGGAGGGTCTGGCAGTCCGGCAACAAACCGGGATTCCGCTACGGGAATTTCGAGGATTACAAGGCCGAGCTGAGTGATCCCGATGCTCGTGCCGTCGTTCGACGGCTGAACCAAGCAGGTTTTGTGAGCAGATACGGGCTCACCGGCACAGTCGGCGATTTCGAAACCTATGCGGAGCAGACTTTCGGACACGGCGCTCAGTTCGCCGCGTTGGTGCGTCAATACCCTCTCATGCAACGCAAGCTCGGCCTGTTACTACAATCTTATCTGCAGGCAGCACCTGCACTGAGCGTCTACTTCGACCAGACCGGCTTGGCGAGCGCGGCCGGTCTCAGCCCGTCATCCGGGGCGAAAACGGCGCAAGCTCGGCCGGCTCCAGTTCATTGAGCAGGGCGCGTCAGGCTCTAGACACCATGCTCTGGATTACCGAACGCCCCACCTTGAACCTCGACATGCGTCCAGATGCGCCGCAGGGGTGGGGCCGCTCCCATTGCCGCCATGCCGAGGCAGCCTTGAAGGCTGCTGTTTCCAGTCGCGAAACGGGCAAAGGATGGTCCATGCCGCGTCGTGAGTGGAGCATGGTTCGCGCATCATGCGCCATCCGGTTCGAAAAGGCCTCCTTTCTAGTGCTGGCTGGCGGCGTATACGGCAGGGGGCGAGCATCAACGTGACTGGCCTGCAGACCCTCCAGGCCTACGGCATGCGGCCTGTCGCCATCGTCAACCTGCCTTCTGCCACGCGTTTCGTCGTCGAACTGACGGACGAGAACGCAGGATCGTGGACTCGAGCAATCTATGCGTTCCTGATCGACGGTGAGATCTGCCGGATCGGATCGTCAAAGGGTCCGCTCGGTGCCCGTCTCCGCTCCTGGAGCCGCGATCTCACGGCTCGTCTCGGCAAAATGGATGCACCGGACAAGATGGCGACGAGCGCAGTCGAGGCTGCGCAGTGGCGGATACGCCTCGAACGAGCCGGATCGGGTCTCGTCCTTGCCCGACCGGGCACGATCGTCACGACGCCGGTCGGCGAGATTTCCACCTACCTGGATGAAGAGAGCGTTCTGATCGGACGGCATCTTCCAGCCCTGAACAACAGCAAGCATCGGTAGAGCCGCGAGAGCTCACGCCCTCACGCCCTCACATATTTCTTCTCGGCCCCTCTCCCCCACCCGTCCGGTTCCTCGCGACACAGAGCGTCATCGCGCTGAAACTGGAACACGATGCGCCCACGCTCGACGGGATGCCGGCGCCATCCGTCGATCCGCCCAGCAATCCAGGACGCGGCGCGTTGTCGTTCGTGGAGATGGATTTCCGCACCGATCGCGGACGCCGCGACGTGTTCGGCAACACGCCAGTTGCCGCTATGGCAGCGTCCGTCCGCAAGCCGCGTCAGCTTCTCGTCGTTCGCCCGTTCCCGGGCCAGGAAATGCAGGCTGAGCAGGCGCTTGCGCATGACACGTCTCCAGGATGATCGCTCCGCGCCGACCGATTGGCGACAGCAACCGCGCTTTTACGCGCCCTTTACGCCCGCTGCCCACCCTGCACATCGCGCCTTTACGGCCCGAGCGCCTAGTTTCCCGCGATCCGGTCCAGCCAGACCCGTTTCAGATGGTGAACACAATGCTCGACTTCTTTCTCGCGGCAGCAGGCACCGGCCTGATCCTGCTCATGGGCGCGTACGCCGAACTGTGCGAGCGCATCTGATGCTCGAGCTCGTCCTCGGCGGCGCGGTGGCCGCCTGCATGTTCGTCTATCTCGTCTGGGCGCTCGTCCGTCCAGAAGATTTCTGACCTCACCGGAGACGTCGCATGACCTTCAACGGTTGGGTGCAGATCGCACTCGTGCTCGCCATCATCTTTGCGACCGCGTTCCCGCTCGGACGCTTCATGGCGGCCGTGTTCACCGGCGGGCGCACCTTCCTCACGCCCGTCGTCGGCCCGATCGAGCGGGCAACCTACCGGGTCTGCGGGATCGATCCCGAATCGACGATGGGATGGAAGAGCTACGTCTTCGCACTCGTCCTGCTGAACGCGGTCTACTTCCTGCTGCTCTACGCGATCCTGCGCCTGCAATTCTACCTGCCGTTCAACCCGCAGCACATCGTGGGCATGCCCACGCAGCTTGCCTTCAACACGGCCGCGAGCTTCACGACCAACACGAACTGGCAGTCCTACGTGCCGGAGAGCCAGATCTCCTACGGCGCGCAGATGTTCGGCCTGACGGTGCACATGTTCGTCTCGGCGGCCACCGGCATCGCGGCCGCGGTTGCCGTCGCGCGTGCGTTCTGCGGCAACCGTCTCAACAATCTCGGCAATTTCTTCGTCGATGTCATCCGCGGCACCTATTATCTCCTGCTGCCGATCAGCTTCCTCGCGGCCCTCGTGCTGCTCGCCTCCGGTGTGCCGGAGACGCTGCAGGCCTATCCCACCGTCAACACCATCGAGGGCGCGCAGCAGACCGTGGCCCTCGGTCCGGTGGCGCTGATGGAAGCGATCAAGATCCTCGGCACCAACGGCGGCGGTTTCTTCAACGCGAACTCCGCGCACCCGTTCGAGAATCCGACGGTCCTGACCAACATCCTGCAGAACTGGCTGATGCTGATCATCCCGTTCGGCCTGCCGATCATGTTCGGCCACATGCTGGGCGACCGCCGCCAGGGCGTCGCTTTGTTCACGGCCATGGCCGGCCTGATGACGCTCGGCGTGATCGGCGTGGCGGTCGCCGAAGGCGCGGGCAACCCGATGCTGTCGCACCTCGGCATCTCGTCGGCCATGGGCAACATGGAGGGCAAGGAGGTCCGGTTCGGAACCGCGTTGTCGGCGATGTTCAACGTCTCCGCGACCGGAACATCCTGCGGTGCGGTCAACTCCTTCACCGACAGCTACATGCCGCTTGGCGGCCTGGTCCCGCTGTTCCTGATGCAATTGGGTGAGGTCACACCGGGCGGCGTCGGTTCCGGCTTCTACACGATCATCGTCTTCGCGATCCTCTCGGTCTTCGTCGCCGGGCTGATGGTCGGCCGGACGCCCGAATATCTCGGCAAAAAGGTGGAGGCGAAGGAGATCAAGCTCGCGATGCTCGCGGTGCTGATCCTGACGCTGTGCATCCTCGGCGGCGGCGGTCTGGGCAGCTTCCTGTCCGTCGGACGGGCAGCGATGGACAACGCCGGACCGCATGGCCTGTCCGAGATGCTCTACGCCTACACGTCGGCCACCGAGAACAACGGCTCCGCGATGGCGGGCATCACCGCGACAGGTCCGTTCATGGCCTACGGCCAGGCGATCGCCATGCTGCTCGGACGCTTCGCCTTCGCGGTCCCGGTGCTCGCCATCGCCGGCTCGCTGGCGCTCAAGCCCAAGCTTCCATCGAGTGCCGGCACGTTCCCGACCCATAAGCCGCTCTTCGTCGGGCTGCTGGTGGGCGTGATCATCATCCTCGGCGGTCTGCAGTTCATGCCCGCCGACGCTCTCGGCCCGCTGGCCGAGCACTACGTGATGAACGCAGGAAAGACCTACTGATGGACGCGATCGCTCCGATCAAGACCCCGCCTTCACAAAAGGGGCCGACGCAGCCGGGCAGGAACGAGTCCCAGGCCGCGATGTCGTTGTTCGACCGCGCCATCCTGGTGCGCGCGACGCGCGACGCCTTCACCAAGCTCAATCCGGTCACCCTCGCCCGCAACCCGGTCATCTTCGTCACCGAGATCGTCGCAGCCCTGACCACGGTCATCGGCATCCTCGACGTGGCCGGCGGCAAGCATGTCGCCTTCGCCTTCGCGATCGCGTTCTGGCTCTGGCTGACGGTCCTGTTCGCGACGTTCGCCGAAGCGGTCGCCGAGGGACGCGGACGTGCGTGCGCCGAGAGCCTGCGCCGCGCGCGGTCCGACACGATGGCGAAACTGCTGCCCAATCCTGTCGATCGCGCGCTCTACCAGCCCAAGCCCGCCCAGGAGCTGCGCAGCGGGGACATCGTGCTGGTCGAGATCAACGATCTCGTGCCGTCCGACGGCGAGATCATCGAGGGTATCGCCAGCGTCAACGAGAGTGCGATCACCGGCGAGTCAGCACCGGTGATCCGCGAGGCCGGCGGCGACCGAAGTGCCGTGACCGGCGGCACGCTCGTCGTGTCGGACTGGATCGTCGTGCGCATCACCGCCGATCCGGGCAGCACCTTCATCGACCGCATGATCAAGCTCGTCGAGGGTGCGGAGCGCCGCAAGACGCCCAACGAGATCGCGCTCGACATCCTGCTCGCCGGCCTGACGCTGATCTTCCTGATGGCAGTTGTCACGCTGCCGATGTTCGCCTCGTATTCGTCGACCACTCTCGCGATCCCGGTGCTCGCGGCCTTGTTCGTCACCCTGATCCCGACCACGATCGGCGGCCTGCTGTCGGCGATCGGCATCGCCGGCATGGACCGCCTGATCCGCTTCAACGTCGTGGCCACCTCCGGCCGCGCCGTGGAGGCCGCGGGCGACGTCGACGCGCTGCTGCTCGACAAGACCGGCACCATCACCTTCGGCAACCGCATGGCGTCGAGCTTCACGCCGGTTCCGGGCGTGGGCGAGCACGAGCTCGCGCAGGCCGCCGCCCTTGCCTCGATCGGCGACGAAACCCCCGAAGGCCGTTCGATCCTCGCTCTCGCGCGCGAGAAATACAGCATCCTCATCGACCGTCCCGCCGGTGCGTCGGTGGTTCCGTTCAGCGCCAGCACGCGGCTATCCGGCGTCGACTATGACGGGCACGTGGTCCGCAAGGGCGCGGTCGACCAGGTGCTCGCGCTGACCGGCAACGTCGCGGCCCAGCCGAGCTTCACCCAGGCGGTCGACCGGATCGCGCGCGCCGGCTCCACGCCGCTCGCGGTCGCCTCCGACGGACGCCTGCTCGGCGCGATCGAACTCAAGGATGTCGTCAAGCCGGGCATACGCGAGCGCTTCGCCGAGTTGCGCAACATGGGCATCCGCACCGTCATGGTGACCGGCGACAACCGGGTGACGGCCGCCGCGATCGCGACCGAAGCCGGCGTCGATGATTTCATCGCCGAGGCGACGCCGCAGGACAAGCTCAGCTATATCCGCAAGGCACAGGCGGAAGGGCGCCTCGTCGCGATGTGCGGCGACGGCACCAACGACGCGCCGGCGCTTGCGCAGGCCGATGTCGGCGTCGCGATGCAGACCGGCACCCAGGCCGCGCGCGAAGCCGGCAACATGGTCGATCTCGACAGCGATCCGACCAAGCTCATCGAGATCGTGCAGATCGGCAAGCAGCTGCTGATCACCCGCGGCTCGCTCACCACGTTCAGCATCGCCAACGACGTCTCGAAATACTTCGCGATCCTGCCTGCGATCTTCGTGACCAGCTATCCGCAGTTGCAGGCGCTCAACATCATGCGCCTGTCCACGCCCGAGAGTGCGATCATGTCGGCCGTCATCTTCAACGCGCTGATCATCGTGGCGCTCGTGCCGCTGGCGCTACGCGGGGTGAATTTCCGCGCCATCGGTGCTGCCGCCCTGCTGCGGCGCAACCTGCTGATCTACGGCGTCGGCGGCCTGATCGCACCGTTCATCGGCATCAAGGCGATCGACCTCGTGCTCACCGCCCTTCACATCTTCGTCTGAGGCCAAGCCAATGCTCACCTTCATGCGTCCGACGCTGGCCCTCCTGGTCGGCTTCACCCTGCTCTTCGGCGTCGCCTTCCCGCTTCTTTTTGTCGGCATCGGCCAGGTCGCGTTTCCCTATCAAGCCAACGGCAGCATGATCATGGCGGGCGGCAAGCCCGTCGGCTCCGCGCTCATCGGTCAGAACTTCACCAAGCCGATCTATTTCCACGGCCGCGTCTCGGCGCTGACCGGCACCGACGCCAAGGGCAAGACCATCCCCACGCCGTACGACGCGAGCGAGTCGGGTGCCTCCAATCTCGGCCCGACCAGCGCGTCGTTGCACGACCGGGTCAAGGGCGACGCCGCCACCTACGGCGGCGCCGACATCCCGGGCGACGCCGTCACCAGTTCCGGCTCCGGGCTTGATCCGGACATCTCGCCCGAGAACGCCGCGCGGCAGGTGGCAGGCGTCGCCGCCGCCCGCCATGTGCCGGCCGGCGACGTCGGCAACCTCGTCGAGGCCAACACCACCGGCCGCCTGCTCGGCATCTTCGGCGAACCGCGCGTCAACGTGCTCCAGCTCAACCTCGCGATGGATCGGCAGTTCGCAGCCAGGTGAAGGCCAAGGGGCAGTCGCCCCTTGGATCCCATGACTAGAAGGCAGGCCAGTGGATCCCCGTGATACGCCTTCGCCCTGGATGGACCAGGTGCGGCAGATACCGCTCATGCAACGGCGGCAGCGCCAGAACTGGCCGATCCTCGCGGCAATCGCCGCCGTCATCGCGGGCTGGCTGCTCTACGGATCGGTCTACACCATCCAGCCCACCGAACTCGCCTTCACCCGCACCTTCGGTCGGGTCGACCAGGCGCCGGCGAGCCCGATCGGGCCGGGCGTGCATCTCAAGCTGCCGCTGTTCACCGACGTCGATCGCATCCAGGTCAGCACCGATACCGTCAGCCCGCCCGGCGACCTTCGCGTCCTCAGCCACGACGGGCAGGTCATCATGCTCGGCGTCTCGATCACCCGCCGCATTCCGCCCGACGCGGTCTACAATCTGCTCTACAACACCGGCGGCGTCGGCAACGTCGACATCGACCGCAACATCTTCGCCATCGTCGCCGACCGGACGATGACCATCTTCGGCCGCGAGGACGTGCTCAACATCGCCCAGGAACGCGAGCGCGTCATCGGCATCATGAAGTCGGTGATCTCGGCCGACCTCCGCCGGCTGTTCGGGATCGAGCTGATCGATCTGCAGATCACCGGCTTTCGCTTCAGTCCCGAATACGAGCAGGCGGTCAACCAGAACACGCTGGCCAAGACGAACGCCTACCGCGCCGAGCAGATCCTCCATCAGAAGCAGATCGAGGCCGAGCAGGCCGCGGCCGAGGCCAAGGGCCTCGCCGACGCCGCGATCGAGAACGCGCGCGGCCAGAGCCAGAGCACGCTACTCAACGCCGCGGCATCCGGAAAGGCCACCGAAATCCAGGCCGCCGCCGATGCGACCGCGATCAAGCTCCGGGTGGAGGCCGCCGGCGGCGTCGACGGCTACTCCCGCATCATGGCCGCCGAGACGCTCAAGCGCTGGAATGGCCAGCCGCCGCAGACCATGCTCGGCAGCACGTCCTCGCCACTTCCGTTCCTCCAGCTCAACCGCTGATCCTCCAGCCCTCCGACCAGGTGCCCGACATGCCTTGCCTGCACGCACGCGCCCGCCTTCCTCGCATGATCCTCGGGTCGGTCCTGGCCGCACCGATCGCGATCGGTGCGGCCTCCGGCCAGACCACTCCGCCCGCGCCCGCCGCCGCGACATCCGCCTCCTGGGCGAGCAACATCTCGCTCGGCCTGCAGTTCGACGGCGGCATCATCGGCAATCCCGACCGCCCGAGCGATGGCCTGAATTACGGCCGCCTGTTCGACGACAAGGCGAACACCCCGCTGCTCAACCAGGTCCAGGCGACCGCCACCCGGCCGATCAACTCGAGCGCCACCGGCTACGATGTCGGCTTCACCCTGCAGGCGACCGGAGGCACCGATGCCCGCTACATCCACTATCTCGGCGAGCTCGACTACCTGACCAGCAGCCGCTACCAGTTGACCCTGCTGCAGGCGAACGTGCTGCTGCACGCGCCCTGGCTCACCGCCGGCGGTATCGACTTCAAGCTCGGCCAGTTCGTCACCCCGATCGGCTACGAGACGATCGATCCCAGCACCAACCCGTTCTATTCCCACTCGTACATCTTCAATTTCGGGCCATTCCAGCACACCGGCCTCGAGGCCGTCTGGCACGTCAACCCGACCATCGACATCTACGGCCAGGTCGACACCGGAGAGAGCACCACGTTCGGAACCGGCAGCGGCGACAACAACGGCGAGCCGGCCGGCCTGTTCGGCCTCGGCCTGAACAACCTCGCCGGCGGCAAGCTGACCCTGCTCAGCCTGACCCATGTCGGCCCAGAGAACGCGCTGCGGACCGACCCGCAGGCCAACAGCCAGATGCGCTACGAGAGCGACTTCATCGCCACCTACAAGGCCAATCCGAAGCTCACCTTCGTCACCGAACTGAACTACCAGCACGACGACAGCGTCGGCGCCGAGTCCTACGGCGGCGCGCAATATGTCTCCTACGCCCTGACGTCGTCCGTCACCCTGAACGGCCGCGCCGAGATCTACCGCGACAATGCCGGCTTCTTCGTCTTTGCCTATCCCGGCACGCTCGATGCGATCAACGCGCTCGGCGGCCGGCCGAACACCTCGTTCAGCCAGGGCCGCGCCACCTACAGCGAATACACGCTCGGGCTGACCTACAAGCCGACCGTGCCGCACGTCACGCTGCTCGCGTTCCGTCCCGAGATCCGCTGGGACAAGACGCTGAGCGGCACCTCGCTCTTCACCGACCGGCTGCAGACCGGCTCCTTCACCTTCGGCGGCGACGTCATCTTGGGGTTCTGACCCTCCAAGCGCGTCATGCGGCGATCTCGTCCTCGATCGCGATCTGGACCAACTGGTTCAGGCTGACACCACGCGCCGCCGCCGCCTCGGCCGCGCGGGCGTGAAGCTCCTGCGGTAAGCGAACCTGGAACTTTCCAGAGAAGGAACGGGTCGGCTCGATCCCCTTCTCGCGACACACATCGAAGAACACGCGCAGCGACGTCTCCCCTTCCCGCTGCAGCCCGGCGACGCTGTCCGCGTAGAAATCGACTCCGCCGGTCAGGCCCAGGAACTCGCCGCGAAACAGGCCAATCTCCGGGTCGAACAGGACGACAGCCCGATGGTTGCCGATGATCATGACGCCATTCACGGCTCTACTCCGTTTGTCTTCAACCACATCCGAACACTTGCCACCGCACCCTTATCCGTATCAGGGCCTGGATGCGGCCGGTGGAACACCCGGACCTCCCCGAACAGCACGACTGCCACGCGCGAGCCTTCCCTCTCCGTGATCTCCGCACCGATCTGCGACAACAACGCCTCGATATCCCTCCACTTGAGACCGCTCTGTGTAGGCCGTGCGAACAGCGCCTCGAGCGTTTTGTGATACCTTGCCTTCACAATGTGTGTGATACCAAAAAATGGTACCAAGCGCAAGCAACACCCGATCGAGCTTGCGCGGTCGATGAACGACGCGCTTTACAATGGTTCAAACCCGGCCTGCGAACCGGCATTGCCGGCCGCGGCCGATCGCCCGCCTCCGTCACGCCGATGACGATCGCGTCCCGCCTCGGCGCGCACCCGCTCGGCGTCGCCGAGCAGCACGCCACCCGTGCCGTCTTCTTCCTCACCGGTGCCGGCAATTCCGCGTGGGCCGCCCTGGTGCCGTTCGCCAAGGCCCGTGCCGGCGTCAGCGACGGCGCGCTCGGCCTGCTCCTGCTGTGCCTCGGCATCGGCTCGATCGTGACCATGCCCGTCTCCGGCGCGCTGGCCGCCCGCTTCGGCTGCCGGCGCGTCATGATCGTGGCCGTCCTCCTGGTCGCGGGCAGCCTCCCCTGTCTCGCCACTCTCTCGTCGCTCCCGTCGCTGGTGCCGGCATTGATGATCTTCGGCGCCGGCATCGGGGCGATGGACGTCGCAATGAACATCCAGGCGATCATCGTCGAGCGCGCCAGCGGACGCGCGATGATGTCCGGCTTCCACGGTCTGTTCAGCCTCGGCGGCATCGCCGGAGCCGGCGGGATGGCGGCGCTGCTCAGCGCCGGCGCCTCGCCGCTGTCGGCGGCATCATGCGTCTCGCTCGGCGTCCTCATCTCGTTAGCCGCCGCCGTCGCGCACCTCCTGCCCTACGGCGCGGCAAACGACGGGCCGGCCTTCGCGATCCCGCGTGGGATCGTGCTCCTCATCGGCACGCTGTGCTTCGTGATGTTCCTGGCCGAGGGCGCGGTGCTCGACTGGAGCGCGGTCTTCCTGACCACCATTCGGCACATGGCCACCTCCATCGCCGGCCTCGGCTACGCGGCGTTCGCCACCACCATGACGATCGGCCGTCTCGCCGGTGATCGCATCGTGGAACGGCTCGGCCGGAGGCGTGTGGTCCTGCTCGGTGGTCTGTGCGCCGCCGCCGGCTTCGTCATCGCGACCGCGATCCCGTCCTGGCCGGTCGCGTTGCTGGGCTATGCCCTGGTCGGTGTCGGCTGCGCGAATATCGTCCCGGTCCTGTTCACCGCCGTCGGCCGGCAGAGCGTCATGGCCGAGAACGTCGCCGTCCCGGCGATCACCACGCTGGGCTATGCGGGCATCCTCGCCGGCCCCGCCGGCATCGGCGTCATCGCCCACCTGACGAACCTCCCCGCGGCCTTCCTGGTCCTGGCCGCCATGCTCGTCGCGGTCGCCTTCAGCAGCCGCATCCTTTGAGTGAAATTCGGGACCCATTCGAAACATTGGCGGTCCAGGGGCCCGGCCCCTGGCGGGGCCTGGGGCGGAGCCCCAGCTTACTGCCCGTCATGCTCCGTGCGACCGAACTGACCCTGCCGCTCGACCACCCGCCCGAGGCGATCGAGGACGCGGTGCGGCAGCGTCTCGGCCTCTCCGACGCGGCCAATTTCAAAGCGCACATCGTCCGGCGCGGCACCGACGCCCGCAGCCGGCGCGGCGTCAAGCTCGTCTACACGGTCGACGTCACCCTCGATCCGGCGCTCGAGCGCCGCATCCTCGCCCGCGCGCCGAACGATCCCCGCCTCACCCGCGCGCCGGATCTCGCCTACCGCTTCGGGGCCGCCCCACCCGCGCCCGGCCAGCCTCGCCCGGTCGTGGTCGGCGCCGGCCCCTGCGGCCTGTTCGCGGCCCTCGTCCTCGCGCAGTGGGGCTACCGCCCGATCGTCATCGAGCGCGGGCAGGCCGTGCGCACCCGCACCGCCGACACTTGGCGGCTCTGGCGCAACGGCACCCTCGATCCCGAAAGCAATGTCCAGTTCGGCGAGGGCGGCGCCGGCACCTTCTCCGACGGCAAGCTCTGGTCCGGCGTCCGCGACCCGCTCCGCCTCGGCCGCAAGGTGCTCGACGAGATGGTCGCCGCCGGCGCGCCCGACGACATCCTCATCGACGCCAAGCCGCATATCGGCACCTTCCGCCTGGTCACCGTCGTGACCAACCTGCGCGCGACGATCGAGGCGCTCGGCGGCGAATACCGCTTCGCCACTCGCGTCGACGGCCTCGATGCCCCCGACGGCATCCTCCGCGCGCTGCACCTCTCCGACGGCACCGCACTCCCGGCCCGGCATGTCATTCTCGCCCCCGGCCATTCCGCCCGCGACAGCTTCGCGATGCTGCACGCGGCGGGCGTGGCGATGGACGCCAAGCCCTTCTCCATCGGCGTCCGCATCGAGCACCCGCAGGCCGCGATCGACCGTGCCCGCTTCGGCGCCCACGCCGGCCATCCCGTCCTGGGCGCCGCCGACTACAAGCTCGTCCACCACTGCCGGTCCGGCCGCTCGGTCTACAGTTTCTGCATGTGCCCCGGCGGCCAGGTCGTCGCCGCCACCTCGGAGCCCGGCCGCATCGCCACCAACGGGATGAGCCAGTATTCCCGCGCCGAGCGCAACGCCAACGCGGGGCTCGTCGTCGGCATCGATCCCACGGACTATCCCGGTGGACCGCTCGCCGGCATCGCGTTCCAGCGCCACTGGGAGGCGCTCGCGTTCCAGGCCGGCGGCGGCGGCTACCGCGCGCCCGCCCAGCGCGTCGGCGACTTCCTCGCCGGACGCCCCTCCACCGAACTGGGCGAAATCCTCCCCTCCTATCAGCCCGGCGTCACCCCCACCGACCTCGGCCGCTGCCTGCCTGGCTTCGTCGTCGAGGCACTCCGCGAGGCGATCCCCGCCTTCGCCGCCCGCATCCCCGGCTTCGACCATCCCGACGCGGTGATGACCGGCGTCGAGACCCGCACCTCCTCGCCGCTGCGCATCGCCCGCGACGATGGGTTCCAGTCGCCCACCATCCGCGGCCTGTTCCCAGCCGGCGAGGGCGCCGGCTACGCGGGCGGCATCCTGTCGGCCGCGATCGACGGCATCCGCACCGCCGAGGCGCTGGCCATGTCGCGCGACGTCGCCCGCGCCGCATGAGCCTCGCGGAGCGGGCGCGGCCCGACCCCGACACGCTGCTCGCCCGCTCCGACCGCGAGGGGCGCGGCAAGCTCCGCATCTATCTCGGCGCGGCACCCGGCGTCGGCAAAACCTGGGAGATGCTCAACGCCGCCCGCCGCCGCCTCGAGGCCGGCTGCGACGTGCTCGCGGGCATCATCGAAACCCACGGCCGCGCCGAGACCGAGGCCGCGATCGGCGACCTGCCGATCCTGCCGCGCCGCCAGATCGACTATAACGGCCGCACGCTGCCCGAATTCGACGTCGACGCCGCCCTCGCCCGGCGCCCCGGCCTGCTGCTCGTCGACGAGCTCGCCCATTCCAACGTCCCCGGCAGCCGCCACGCCAAGCGCTGGGAGGACGTGGCCGAGATCCTCCAGGCCGGCATCGACGTCTGGGCCACGCTCAACGTCCAGCACATCGAAAGCCTCAACGACACCGTCGCCCGCATCACCGGCGTGCGCGTCACCGAGACCCTGCCCGACCGCGTCCTCGAAAAGGCCTCCGAGATCGAGCTCGTCGACATCACCTCGGCCGAGCTGCGCACCCGTCTCGCCGACGGCCGCGTCTACCGCCCCGACATCGCCAAGCGCGCGATGGACGGCTTCTTCCGCGAGGGCAATCTCGGCGCGCTGCGCGAGATCGCGCTGCGCCGCGCCGCGCAGCATGTCGACGCCGACGTGCGCGACTACATGCGCGCCAACGCGATTGCCGGGCCCTGGCCATCCGGCGAGCGCATCCTCGCGCTGATCACCGGCCATCCGGCCGCCGCGGAGGCCGCGATCCGCCACGCCAAGATGCTGTCGGACGGGCTGCACGCGCCGATGAGCGCTCTGCTGGTCGAGGCGCGGCCGGACGACGCGACCCGTCTCGCCCGCGTCGTGGCGCTGGCCCGCGAGCTCGACGCCGAGGTCGAGATCCGCGCCGGCGCGATCGCCGCCGAAATCCAGGCCGTGGTCCGCGCCCGCAACGTCACCCAGGTCATCATCGGCCGCGCGCCCGGCGCCCGCCTCGGCGGATTGGGCAACACCTCGCTGCGCACCCGCCTGGTCCGTGCGCTGCCCGACGTCACCCTCGTCGTCGCCGCCGCCTCGCCCGGCCAGAGGCGCGGGCCGATGCCGGTCCGCGCCGCCGCCCGCCTGGCCGATGTCGGGATCCTCGACTGGATCATCCCGCCCGCCATCGCCGCCGCCGTCACCCTGTTCGGCGAGGCCGCGCGCGGCCTGCTCCAGCACGAGGCGCTCGGCATGATCTTTCTGGGCGGCGTCGTCCTCGCCGCCACCTTCCGCGGCCTCGCCGTCGGTCTCGCGACCGCGCTGCTGTCGTTCCTGGCCTGGAACTTCTTCTTCATCCCGCCGATCTACCAGCTCACGATCGACGAGCCGCGCGACGTCGTGGCGATCGTGGTCTTCGCGGGCGTTGCGGTCGCCTCCGGCCTCCTCGCCGAGCGGCTCCGCCGTGCTCAACGCGCCGCCCAGAGCCGGATCGACGGCCTGCGACGGGTCGGCGGCTTCTCGCGCGCGCTCGGCACGCCCACCACCGAGGCGGCGCTGAACCACGAGATCGCCACCCAGGCCGCGACCGCCGCCAAGCGCGCGCTGGTGCTCACCGCCCGGCACGACGATCTCGACATCGCCGCCAGCGTCCCGCCCGCCGACACCATGGACGATGGCAGCTGGGCCGCCGCCCGCTGGGCCTTCACCCGCGCGGAGGAGACCGGCCGCGGCACCGCGACCCTGCCGTCCGCCGCCTGGCGCTTCCTGCCGATGCGTACCGCCCGCGGCCTGCGCGGCGTGCTCGGCGTCCAGCCCGAGGGCGACGGCTTCGACGCGCCGACCCTGCAGACCCTCGCCTCACTCGCCGACCAGGCAGCCGTGGCTCTGGAACGCATCGCGCTGGCCGCCGAGGCCGCGCGCGCCGAGGCGGGTGCCGAGACCCAGCGCCTGCGCACCGCCCTGCTCAACTCGCTGTCGCACGACCTGCGCACGCCGCTTGCCGGCATCCAGGGTGCGGCCGGCACGCTGCGCGGCGCGTGGTCGGCGCTCCCCGACGAGACGCGGACCGACCTGCTCGCCTCCATCGAGGAGGACACCCAGCGCATGGCGCGCTTCCTCGGCAACATCATGGACATGACCCGCCTCGAGAGCGGCCAGGTGGCGCCCAGGCACGAGGATGTCGAGCTCGCCCTCGCGCTGGACGCCGCCCTCGCGCGCGTAGCCGCCCGCCTCACCGAGCGAGACGTGCCGGCGGGTCTCGCCGTGCGCGCCGACCAGACCCTGCTCGAACAGGTGCTGGTCAACGTGCTCGACAACGCCGCGCGCTACGCGCCGGAGGGGGCCCCGCTCGCGGTTCGCGCCACCGGCGACGGCGCCAGCGTCACCATCACCATCGCCGACGAGGGCATGGGCATCGCGCCCGACGAGATCGAGGCGGTCTTCGACAGTTTCTATCGCGCCCGCCGCGGCGACCGCGCCGCACCCGGCACCGGGCTCGGACTCGCGATCGCCCGCGGCCTGACCGAGGCGATGGGCGGCACCATCACCGCCCGCAGTCCGCGCGGCCGGACCGGCAATGGCCATCCCGGCACCGAGATCACCCTCCGGCTTCCGGCCGCCTGATGTTCGACCGTCTGATCCACTCCGACTGGAGCAAGGACGCGCACGGCCGCGTCACCGCCCGGGCGGACCGCGCCGATGGCTGGCGGATCGACGTGCCGCGACCGACCGGCGCCCTCGACGCCTTCGTGCGCGACATTGCCGCGCCGCGGACGCTGGCCGGCTTCGATTTCCCGATCGGCTTGCCGGCGGCCTTCGGCGCCCGGACCGGCCTTTCCGGCTTCCCCGAGGCGCTCGCGGTTCTCGGCACCGGCGACTGGCCGGACTTCTTCCGCGTCGCCGACACGCCCGACGAGATTTCGCCGCGCCGGCCCTTCTATCCGAACGCCCCCGGCGGCCGCAGCCACCGCCAGCTCCTGGGCGGTCTCGGCGTGTCGTCGATCGACCAGCTCATCCGCGCCTGCGAGCGCGCAAGCGACGTGCGCGGCGCCGCGTCGCCGCTGTTCTGGACCATGGGCGCCAAGCAGGTCGGCAAGGCCGCGATCGTCGGCTGGCGCGACGTGCTTCGCCCGGCCCGCCTGCGCGGCTGCCGCCTCTGGCCGTTCGATGGCGATCTCGCGATCCTGTCCCGCCTGGGACCGGTCCTTGCCGAGACCTATCCAGCCGAGGCCTATGGCCATATCGGCCTGCGCTTCGGGCCGATGAGCAAGAGAAGCCCGATCGCCAGGGCGAGCTTCGCGCCCCGCCTGCACCAGTGGGCCGCCGCGCACCGCGTGTCCTTCACTCGAGCTCTCGCGGCCGCCATCGACGACGGCTTCGGTCCCGCTGCCGGCGGCGACGACCAGTTCGACGCCCTACTGGGCCTGCTCGGCATGATCGAGGTTGCGGACGGCCGCCGCGCCGACGCCCCGACCGGTATCGACCGCGTCTGGGAGGGCTGGATCCTCGGTCAGCTCGGGGGTCAGCTCGGGGACCAGCCCTCATGACCACCATCCTCGTCATCGACGACGAGAAGCAGATCCACCGCTTCCTCAAGCCGGCGCTGGAAGCCGACGGCTTCGCCGTCCTGTCCGCCGCCGACGCCCGCGAGGGCCTGCGCCTCGCCGCCGCCCGCTCCCCCGACCTCGTGCTGCTCGATCTCGGCCTGCCCGACCTCGACGGACGCGAGGCGCTGGCCAGGCTGCGCGCGTTCAGCGACATGCCCGTCATCATCCTGTCGGCCCGCGACCAGGAGGCCGACAAGATCGCCTCGCTCGACGAAGGCGCCGACGACTACGTCGAGAAGCCCTTCGCCGTCGGCGAGCTGCTTGCCCGCATCCGCGCGAGCCTCCGCCGCCGCCGTGCCCAGGAGGGTACCGCCGACATCCAGTCGATCGGACCGATCACCCTCGACACGCTCGCCCATGAGGTCCGCGTCGACGGCGCCCGCATCGTGCTCAGCCCGCGCGAGCACGGGCTGCTCGCGATGCTGCTGCAGAACGCCGGCCGCGTCATCACCCATCGCCAGTTGCTGACCGCGGTCTGGGGACCGGCGCATGCCGAGGATGTGCAGTATCTCCGCGTCTATGTGGGCCACCTGAGGCAGAAGCTCGGCGCGCAGGCCGCCGCCTGCATCGTGACCGAGCCGGGCATCGGCTACCGGATCGTGGAGCCGGCATCCAGCGCGACACCCGTGCCCGGGATGTAGGGAAACCCACTGGTCGGTGACAGTCCGGTGATCATCATCGTCGATCGGATAGTCAGGAGCGGTTTGATCACACACCATTCGTTCGTTCGATACGGATCAACGATCCGGTTTGCCGAGCGCGCTGACTTGATCGCAGCCGTTTTCCGACACGAGATCGACGCCTGCGCTGACGCCGCACCGATCCTGTCCGCCGAGCATAGACCCTTCGACGCCTTGGCGAGCTGGATGCAGCGATACGCCGCCTTCGTCGCTGCCAAACGGGGGCTCGCCAAGGCACTGCATTCGGGAGATCCGGCGTTCGACAACTTGCCGGGTTACTTCGACAGGCGCCTTCGGCCGGCCTTCCGCACGCTTCTCGGAGCTGCCGCCGTCGCTGGCGTGATCCGCGCAGATGTCGATGCCGACGAGCTTCTCGGGGCGGTGGCGAGCTTGTGCATGTCCGCCCAAAATTGCGAACCCGGCCGCGCGGAACGCATGGTTGCTCTCATCGTCGACGGCCTCCGCCATGGTGCACCAGCGTGAACCGCTGCCGTCGCGTTCAACGCCTGCGGTCGCACGACTTACGTCGATCTCCGATGCGTTCAGCGGTTATTTGAGGAGCCACCCGTAATCATGGTGACCGGGCCACTGGCCTGGGCCCAGGCTGTAGACTAGAGCCTGATATCTTCAGCCTGACTCGGTGTGGGATTCCGCTGCGGCTCGAAATCTGATTCAAGATGCTGGCTGGGCGGGAGGCCAGCATCGATGGGTCGTCCGTATTCGTTGGACCTGCGCGAGCGGGTCGTGGCTGCCGTCCACTCCGGCATCAGTTGCGCCGAGGCTGCCGAGCGCTTCGAAGTCAGCCACTCTTCTGCGATCCGCTGGACGCGGCGAGAGCGTGAGACAGGTAGCCCGGCCGCGTTGCCGATGGGAGGCAAGCGACCCTTCACATTGGCCGCCGACCTGCCCTGGATCGCGGCACGTATGGCGGAGAAGCCCGACATCACCTTGCGCGAAGTGCTGGCCGAGCTGCGCGATCGCGGCGTCAAGGTCAGCTATTTCGGTGTCTGGCACATCGTGCGGCGTTCAGGCCTGAGCTTTAAAAAAAAGCGTTCACGCCAGCGAGCAGGATCGTCCGGACGTCGCCCGCCGCCGCGCGCTATGGAGGCGGTATCAGGGCCGGGTTGATGCAAACCGCCTGATCTTCGTCGACGAGACCTGGGCCAAGACCAACATGACGCCGATCCGCGGGTGGTTTGCCCGCGGCGAACGCCTGGTGGCCAAGGTGCCGCATGGGCACTGGAAGACACTCACGTTCGTCGCCGGATTGCGATCTGACGGGATCTGCGCGCCGTTCGTGCTCGACGGCCCGATCAACGCCGCGAGCTTCCTCGCCTGGGTCGAACAGTGCCTGGTGCCGACGCTCCGGCCCGGCGACGTCGTGGTCGTCGACAACCTCGGCAGCCACAAGGGTGCGGCGGTCCGTCGTGCCATCCGAGCTGCGGGAGCCAAGTTGATCTTCCTGCCGCCCTACAGCCCGGACCTCAACCCGATCGAGCAGGTCTTCGCCAAACTCAAGACGCTGCTGCGCAAGGACAACGCACGGACCGTCGAAGACACCTGGAAAAGTATCGGCCGCGTGCTCGACGCCTTCAGTCCAATGGAGTGCACAAACTATCTGAGGAACTCAGGATACGCGCCAACCTAAAGCTATCAGGCTCTAGCATTCGAGAGCCGCTGTCGCCTCGGCTAGGCCGCGACTAACAAATCGTCACCTGCGCCAGGATGGCAGCCAATCAGTCCCAGGCGAGTGCTTTGGCCGAAGAGTTTAAGTTCGCCGTTCCAACTCTTGTCGGCACAGCAAGCGTTTTATCGAACAGCGGACCGCATCAAGCTTGGCAGCCGGGCTTTCGCGCTGTGGTCCCGTTGGTCGCATCGATACGATCTCCGGCAAACCATGTGCGGTCTGGCGAAAGGCCACGGTGCCCGTGCCGGTGCTGTGGAACGCGTCGGTGTCACGGTGAGCGGCTAGTCGGGCAGTATGGCGACGGAGTCGACGCGCTCGGGATAGAAGGCGAGGTGGCCCTTGATCGCGGCCACCGCGGCATACGGTTCCTCATAGCTCCAGACGGAATTGACCCCTCGGTCGCCACCCGGGACGATGCTGAGATAGCTGCAATCGCCTTTGTAGGGGCAATAGGTCGTATGGTCGGTCGGATGCAGGGCCGTCATGTCCGCGTCGGCGCGCGGGATGTATTGGACGGCCGGGTAGGCGGCCTCCCGCAGGGTCAGCGCGTGACTGCTATCGGCAACCACGTGCCCGGCGGCCATCACGACGACGCGGCCGGGTGTCGGCTCGATCGTGATCGGGTGGTCGGGCCCGGGAATCTTGACCGTCTTCTCGCTCATGGGTGTGTCCTTCTCTCGAGTTGTCATCAGAGCCGTGAACCGCCGTCCACGCGCAGGGTGTCGCCGGTGATCCAGCGTGCCGCGTCGGACGCCAGGAAGGCCACGGCGTCGGCGACGTCGTCCGGTTGTGCGATACGCTTCAGCGCCTGCATGCCAAGCGTGACCGCCTGCCCCGCCTCCGTCTTGGTGAAGCTGGACATGTCGGTATCGATCACGCCAGGCGCCACGGCATTGACGCGGATCCCCCGCTCACCCAGGGCCAGCGCCAGGTGCTTGACCAGTGTGTCGATGGCGCCCTTTGTGGCGGCATAGGCGGACAACGTGCCGACCGCGGTCCGCGCCGCCAGGGACGACAGCAGCACGATGCTGCTGCCCTCGCCCAGCACGGGCAGAAGCTGCTGAACGAGGAAGAACGGCGCCCGAACGTTGACCGCGAACAGCCGGTCGAACTCCGCCACTGTGTGGTCCTCGATGGGGGCGGCCTTCGAAATCCCGGCATTGGCGACCAGGATGTCGAGCCGCCCGCCAGCGATCCGCAGCACCTCGGCAGCGAGCCGGTGCGGCCCGTCCGGTGCGGCCAAGTCCGCCTCCAACACGTCGGCATGCCCCCCGCCGGCGAGAATGGCCTTGGCCGCCGTCTCGGCCTCTGCCTTTGAGTTTCCGTAATGGATCAGCACCTTGGCCCCTTGCCGCCCCAGCGCCAGCGCGGTCGCCCGGCCGATGCCGCGGGACGCACCGGTTACCAGGGCTGTCTTGCCCGAGAGCGGGGTCATGCCGCCTGCTCCAGCTTGGGGTATCGGCGGTCGTCCAGGTAGCCCGCCATGCCGCCATAGTAGAAAGTCTCGCGGTCATAGGTGTTGAGCGGATGGTGGTGGCGCAGCCGTTCCGGCAGGTCGGGATTGGCAATGAAATGGCGGCCGAATGCCACGAGATCAGCACCTCCGCCTGCCACGATCGCCTCCGCCCCCGGCCCGTCGAACCCGCCCGCCGCGATCACCGGACCGCCAAAGGCACGCTTCATCGCCGCGGCGGCCAGCGGCGTCTGGTCGCCCACTTCGTTGTTGCCCGTCACCCGCGGCTCGATCACGTGGAGATACGCGATGTGGCGCTGCGCGAGTGCGGCGGCGACAGCGGTGAACAGCGCATGCGGGTCGGTATCATGCATGTCGTTGAAGCTGTTGCTCGGCCCGATGCGCACGCCGACACGCTCCGCGCTCCAGACGCCCGTCAACGCGTCCACTACCTCCAGCAGGAAGCGCATCCGGTTCGAGATGCTGCCGCCATAGTCATCAGTGCGCCGGTTGGAGCCATCCTGAAGAAATTGGTCGATCAGGTAGCCATTGGCGGCGTGGACCTCCACCCCGTCGAACCCCGCTTCCTGCGCGCGCTCCCCGGCCCGGCGATACTGCGCCACGATCCCCGGGATCTCGTCGGCTAAGATGGCACGGGATGGCGTGGCGGGAGCGTAGCCGCCCCGCAGCAGCGAGCCGGCGCCACTCTCCCCGGCGGAGGGCGCGATCGGCTGGGCGCCTCCGGGCAGCAGCTCGGTATGGGTGGCACGGCCGACATGCCAGAGCTGCAGCAGAAAACGCGCACCCTCCTGGTGGACCGCCTCGACGACGGGGCGCCAGCCCGCGACTTGCGCCTCGTCCTCGATCCCGGGAGAGGCGTAGCCGCCATTGCCCTGGCGTGCGACGAAGGTCGCCTCCGCGATCAGCAGGCCGCCAGGAGTGGCGCGCTGCCGGTAGTAGTCCCGCATCGCCGCACCCGGCACATTTCCAGGCATCTCGGCACGCATGCGGGTCAGCGGTGCCAGCACCACCCGGTGTTGCAAGTCCAGTGCGCCGACGCGCACCGGGGTGAACAGCTTGTCCATGGTCAGCCCTTTCTGCTTGGGGTTTGGGTCAGGAAGCGGTCTTGCCGCCGTTGACGTGGATGACCTCTCCGGTCAGGTAGGCTGCCGCATCGGACGCGACGAACAGGATGGCCGCCGCAATCTCTTCCGCCGTTCCGCCGGCATTGTTTGTTGCGATGCCGGGGCGGCCGAAGCGAGCGACCGCCCGATCGACCAGGCCCGCCACCTCGTCTTCGTGGCGGACATCAGCCGCGATGAACGCAGCGTCGCCGCCGAGGCCGCGCAGCTCACCGACCAGCACCTCGCCGGCCTCGGCGTTGCGCCCGGACACCACAACGCTGGCGCCCTGCCTTGCGAGGGCGAGGGCGACTGCGCGTCCGATTTCGGTCAGGCCGCCGGTGACAAGGGTCGTTCGATTAGAGAACGAAGGCAGCATCGAAAATCTCCTTTTGCCTGTGCCACTGTGGTCGACGGACGGACGTCCGTTAGTGAAGCGGCACAAAGCACCGTGAAGCTGTGGTGGAGCGCCAGCCGAGCGTCGGGTGCGATTAGGCCGCGAAGCTGGGACGTGCGGTGACCGCGGCGTACCATCGCTGGGTAGCTTGACTGGTATCCGGGATGGCCAGGCTCAGCGCCCGCGTTGCGAAATCGACGGCGACGACCGCAGTGATGTCAGCAACGCTGAACCGCTCGCCAGCGACGAACGGCTCCTCGGCCAGCCGCACTTCGAGATCGGCATAGAAGTCGGCGATGCGCTTGCGACCGCGCTCTACCAGGGCAGGGATTTGTTCATAGCCATGCGGGCCAGCAATCGCGCGTTCTTTCAGGCCGGCAGCGTTGTTGCGGACGGTTTCCATGACCGCAGCAAACCCTTCCAGCTCCATCCGGCGCTCCCACATCGTCACCAGAGCCTTCTCCTTGGCCGATGATCCGAGGAGCGGCGTGTTTGAGTACGTTTCTTCCAGGTAGCGAAGAATCGCCGGGACTTCGCCGATCGCCGTTCCGTCGTCGAGGACGAGGGTCGGAACGACCCGGCGTGAATTGATGCGGGCATAGGCCTCGGAAAACTGTTCCTTGGCGCCCAGATCGACGGGGACGCGCGTCACGCAAATCCCCTTCTCCGCGAGGAAGATGCGGACGCGGCGGGAATTGGGCGAACTCGTAGATTCGTAGAGCTTCAACCGGTCGGATGACATGGCGAGCGACCTCTTGGATGGTTCGGATCAGGCTGGACAGGAGCCGGGCTTTCTCAGCCCGGCCCCTGCGATCAGCCGGCTGACTTGCCGCCGTCGACTGTGAGGATGTGACCGGTGACGAAGCTTGCTTCGCTCGACGCGATGTAGAGGATCGCCTGCGCGAGTTCGTCCGGCTGGCCGATCCGCTTCTGGGCATTAAGCGTGGCGAGATAGGCCTTCACGTCTGCACTGCCGGTGAAGCGGTCGAGCATGCCGGTCTGGATCGGACCAGGCGCCACCGCGTTGACGCGGATGCCCAGGGTGCCGACCTCGAGCGCCACCGACTTGGTCAGTCCTTCGACCGCATGCTTGCTCGCCGCATAGATCGACGCGCCGGCGCCACCCTCATGGCCAAACGTCGAGGAGATGTTGACGATGCTGCCACTGCCCTGGGCCTGCATGACGCGCAGCTCGTGCTTCATGCTCAGGATCGTGCCCAGAACGTTGGTGTCGAACGTCGCCGCAAAGCTCTCCGGCGTCTGGTCGACGGCAGCGCCGGGTTGGCCTTCGGTGCCGGCGGCGTTCACCGCGATGTCGAGGCGGCCGAACCGGGCAACCGTGGCGTCAACCATCGCGCGGACGTCATCCTCGTGGCGAACATCGGCGCGGACGAACTCCGCTTCGCCGCCAGCCGCGACAAGCTCCGCCACCAGGGCAGCGCCAGCCTCTGGCTTGCGGCCAGCAGCGACAATCTTGGCACCCTTGCGTGCGTAGGCGAGGGCGGTAGCGCGGGCGATACCGGTGAGCGCACCGGTGATCAGGACAACTGGCGTATTCATCGTGACTTCCTTTCAAGGGGCGGATGATGACATGCTTTTTGTGTCTGGTTTTAATCGACTGTTGGGCGAAGGCCCCGTAACGCTATCGGCACCTTTGGCCTTCGTAAGGCCCCAATTAAGGGTTCCGATGAAGCCCGAATAAGACTTTGTTTGTGGGGCTCCATACCTGTAAGGCATGGAGCATGGACCTGCGGCACCTCCGATATTTCATCGCCGTCGCCGAGGAGGGCAGCCTGACAGTCGCCGCGGAGCAGCGCCTGCACACCGCCCAGCCGTCGCTCAGCCGGCAGATGCGCGACCTTGAAGACGAACTTGGCTGCGCCCTGATGACCCGCGGGGTGAAGGGCATCGAACTGACCGCCGCAGGGCGGGTGTTCCTCGATCACGCCCGAGGCATTCTGCTGCAGGTGGAAGCAGCGACCGAAGCAACCCGCCGCGCGGCAGCGCCCGCCAAGGCAAGCTTCGTCATCGGATTTCTGACCGGCTACGAGTTCGACTGGCTGTCAGCGGTCATGCACATCATGCGCGACGCATTGCCCACGACCGAGATCGTCATCCTCAGCCTTTCATCCCCGGACCTTGCCGATGGGCTGGCCCGCGGGAAGATCGACCTCGCCTTTATGCGGCACGAGCAGAATGCGCCAGGTGTGGTGTTCACGCGCCTGATCGACGAGCCCTTGATCGCGTTGCTCCCGAGCGGTCATGCCCTGGCGAGCAAGGATGCCATCACGCCGGCAGATATCGAAGGCATGACGCTGATCGGCGTTCCCTACGACAAGTCGCCTGCGCTGCGGGCGGTCACCGATGCCTATGGCGCGAAACTGGGTATCGACCTCACGCCCGACCACTATGTCGACAATCTATCGATGGCGATGACACTGGTCGCCTCGACGGGCGGCATCGCGTTGATGCCGCTCTACGCGCGCAACCTGTTACCCGCGACCGTCATCAGCAAGCCATTGGCAGGGGTGGCGCCGGTGATCGATCTATCGTTGGGCTACAACGAAGCAAACTCGTCGCCCATCCTGAAGACGATTGTTGCACGGATCGGCGAACTGAAGTTCCGTAGCAGTTGACGTGGATCATTCCCCAAAAGGCATGAAGTCGGTGTATCGACCCTCATCACCACCCCAAAAAGCGTCGCGAAAATAAAGCGACGTTGTAGTTGCCAAACCCAGCCACTAGATGATGGGTCGGCCTGTTTGACGCTGCGCTTCGGTCACTTCCGCAAGCGATGATCGCACATCACTCAGCTCATCGATCACACGCTCAAGGGTAGGCTTGTCAGGACCGAATCCCACTGTCCACAACGCACCGGCCGTCGAGGTCCGCATGCGAGATACCTCGGACGTTAGCTCGGCAAGCTGCTTGGAAAGGCGGTCTAGCTGGTGAAGCACCATCAAGCCGAAGATGACACAAAGCCCCCAGCAGACGTAGAGGCTAGCCATGTGCCGGCCTCTCGGTGTCCTTCGGCTTCTGCCGCGCGATCCCCTTCAGCTTCCCGTCAAACGCCTCCTCGTCGTCGTCACAGCCTAGTTGGCGAGCGGCTTCCTTGAAGCGCTCGTGCTGGGTGTCACTAGTCTCTTTCTTGGTTTTCATCCGCCCTTCCTTCTTACTAGAGACACTGAGAAGCCTTACTCCGATGCGTGGAGGTCCATTTGTTGCAATCAATAGAGACAATTCGACAGCGGCTCGACGTTCTGCTCGACGCGTATGTAGAAGACTCGTCGTTGCGAAATTTCTTAGTGGATCGCATCTGCCTCATTGTATCAGGCCGGGAGGTGAAAACGATCGAGGTGTGTAATCGGGCAACTTCCCCGGATGCAGATGATTTACAAAACGAATGATCTGCGCTTCAAGATGTTCAAATTTTCGCGCAAGCACCTTTATGTCGTTCACTCCATAAACGTATTCACTATTCTTTCTGTAATAGTCTGAGAACTCGCCAAACAAGGCCGTCTTGATCGATCGCCCTGTTCTCTGTCTCAACTTGGCGTCATCTTCTACCCAACTCTTTGTTTTCGATGATTGGTAGAGCGGGGCGACGAGAAACCAGGAACCGTTATCTCCTGGAGTGTCTCCCAAGTGCCAGACAATACCATGAGCAATCTCATGCCGACGCGAAGCGGCAGACCTGTAGTTGTGGATTAGAGCATTAAACACCTTCTCGTCTTGGTTTAGCAGGTTTATTTTTGCGCGATCCTGAGAGTCTATTTGGATCCTTCGCATAGCGAAGAAAGTCTCTCCAGCTTTTTGAAGCGCCGCAGCTTTTCCTTGATTGTTCGCTATGGTGCCGTATGCCCGCTCAGCAGCAAAGGAGCCGCTATCTACAAGAACACCGAAAAGGATGGAAAGAGATAACTCGACATGCTCCCAGTTTGTAAGAGTGTGCCCAACGCCTATAAAGATGAATGCGTCATGGTCCGCGCCGGTTTTGCTTTTGGACGGTCGTGACCAGAACCCGTCTGTATTAAACTGCCGATCTAGCTTGAACGGAGTGTAGGCTCCCGTTGGGTTGTCTTCAGACATCTGTTGTTGCCACTAGACTGGGCGGCTCACTTCTTCACCAAGTGGTCGATACGTCAACCGTTTGCCTACGATCCCCTTCAGCGTGGCGTCGGTGCGCTGAACGTCATCGACGCCAAGCTTCACGCGGTTGTTGTAGCGAAAATCAAACTCCGCAACGTAGCGGTGCAGGTGCTTCTCGGCGCAATGCTGGTAGACGCCCTTCATGCCGCGCTTGAAGACCGAGTAGAAGCCTTCGACCGTGTTCGTGTGAACCACGCCGCGCCCATATTCGCCCTTGCCGTGGCTGACGAAGTCATGGCCCGCGAAGTGCTTCGCGAGATGAGCATACTGGCCGGCTTCGTCCGTCATTATGCGGGTGCCCGGCGCCACGCTTGCCTTGATGATCGGCAGGAGATCCTTGGCGCTGGTGCCATCAACGTGGAAGGAACGGGCGCCCTTGCCGCGCTCCACCAGGGTCAGCACCGCATGCTTGTGGGCGTAGCCGCGACGAACTTCCGCGCCTTCCTTCTTGCTAATGTAGGTCTCGTCGATTTCGACAACCTCGCCCTCGCCACCCATCGGCGGCAGCACGCCACCCGCCATCGCCTCGCGGAGACGGTGGGACATAAACCATGCGGTCTTGACCGTCACGCCGAGCACGCGAGAAAGCTGGTTGGAGCTGATGCCCTTCTTGCTGGAGCACATCAGGTAAGCGGCCTGGAGCCACATATGCAGCTTGACGTGGCTGCTCTCAAACACGGTGCCGACCGTCACGCGGCTCTGCTTGCGGCAGGCGTAGCATTTGTAGAGACCGGGGCGGGTCGCAGCGCCGCCCATGCGCTTCATCTTGTCTAGGCTACCGCAATGCGGGCAGACGGCTCCGTTCGGCCACACGACGCTCTCTAGCTTCGCGTAGGCGGCCTCTTCATCCTGGAAGTAGGGGGCGTTGAGGATGCTGGCCATCGGTCGATTCCCGTCGATGGCCAGACACTACCCCTCGTGGGTAGGGTTTGGCAACTACCATATCGCCGAAAATAAAGCGTGAGCGGCAGGTCCTGCTGGAAGCTCAGCCGGGCACGGAGGTGCACGAGATCGGCATCATCAAGCCGGGCGAAGGGCAGGGCGCGCAGCTCCCGCCGGGAAGCTCGGGGAGGTCAGGGTTGGATGTGAAGTGACGGCCCAATGCGACCGCATCGAGTGGCGAGCTCCGGCGCGCGCCCGTAGGCCCGAGCTTGCTGGGTGATTTCTATAGCCAGCGGCGCCATAAATGCTGGCTACGACGCGGTTGCCTCATTCATCATCCCCCTGTGCAGATCGATCCTGACACCCTGCCGGATGACCCTGACATGTTGCAGCAGATGCTGCGGGCGATGCTGCATCAGCAATCCGAATTGCATGCCGAGAATGACAAACTTCGCCTGCTCATCCAGCGCCTGACCCGCCACCAGTTTGGCCGCCGCTCGGAGCAACTCGCGGACGAGCAGTTGCAGTTCGGCCTGGAGGACCTGGAACAGACGATCGCCGAAAACCAAGCCGGGCAGGACGCGGCTGCGGTGCCGCCAGCCAAACCCCGCGCCGAACGCGCTGCGCGCAACCATGGGGCGCTGCCCGCCCACCTGCCGCGCTATGAGGTGCTGGTCGATGCCGCACCTTAGGCGTGTCCCTGCTGCGGCGGCACGATGCATAGCATCGGTGAGGTACGCACCGAACAGCTCGACATTGTGCCTGCGCAATTGCGGGTTCGTGTCACCCGCCGCCCGCGTTACGCCTGCCGGAGTTGCGAGGAGGCGGTTGTTGTGGCGGAAGCACCGGCGCGGCCGATCGATGGCGGCATGCCGACAGAGGCTCTAATCACGCATGTTCTTATCAGCAAGTTCTGTGATTCCTTGCCGCTGTATCGGCAGTCCCAGATGCTGGCGCGCCAGGGCATTGCGTTGGACCGTTCGACGCTGAGCAATTGGGTCGGCACCGCCTGCTGGTGGCTGGCACCGCTCTACGACCTAGTGATCAGCACGGTGCTGTCGTCCAGCAAGGTGTTTGCCGACGACACCACACTGCCTGTGCTCGACCCTGGCTGCGGCCGCACCAAGACAGGGCGGCTATGGTGTTACGCCGTCGATGACCGGCCCTGGTGCGGACCATCTCACCCCGCGGCCGCCTACGTGTATTCCGAAGACCGTAAGGGCATGCGTCCTGCGGGACACCTGGCGAGCTTCCAGGGCGTGCTGCAGGTCGATGGGTATGCTGGGTTCAAGCGCCTAGACTAGACATTTCGGTTGCCCGAATTGGGATTTACTAAGCTATGAACACGCAAAGTGGAAGCCGTCCGCGAGCGTCGAAGGCGGACGGCCAGCAAACGCCCATCAAGGGCTGTCTTTCCGGGCGTCGTAACGCGCCTGCGCAACAGCGATGCTCCTGAGGTTTTCGAAAGCCCAGTCAGCCAGGATCTTCACCGGTCCTGCCAGCGACCGCCCGATGCCAGTCAATTCGTAGTCGACGCGCGGCGGGATGGAAGGAGTGACGGTTCGTGTCACCAGACCGTCTCGCTCCATGTTCCGCAACGTCAGGGTGAGCATTCGCTGCGAAATGCCGTCGATCCCGCGTTTGAGGTCGTTGAACCGATATCCGCGCTCGCTCAGCAGGACGATGATCAGAACCGTCCATTTGTCGCCGATGCGACCGAGCACGTGCGTGACCTTGAGGCAGGCGCCGGCGTCTTGCCGGATCGGAAGATCTTGCAAAGCTGTGTCGGTCACATCCGTGTGCCCCTGGTGACAAACCTGTGCGTTCTTGTCTGTCGATCTGGGTAGGCACATACCACGACCTTGGTAACAATAGGAGCCTGCGGCACATGAAGATCCTCCACATCGACAGCAGCATCACCGGCCCTCGATCCGTCTCGCGCGAACTCTCGGCGCTCATCGTCGGGAAACTCGGCGGCAGTGAGCACGACGTGACCTATCGCGACATCGTCGCGGAAGACTTGCCGCACTTCACAGCCGTGACCGCACCGTCCGCTCATCCATTGGCCAAAGCCATGCCGACGCTGGACGAGACGCAGCAGGCGAAGCGCGACACCAGTGACGCGATCCTGAAAGAGTTCGTCGAAGCCGACACCGTCGTCATCGGCGTGCCGATGTACAACTTCACCCTCCCATCCGGGCTGAAGGCGTGGATCGACCGTCTCATCGTGCCGGGAACGACCTTCCGCTACGGCGCGACTGGTCCCGAAGGCCTGGTTGGCGACAAGCGTGTCATTCTCGCGATCGCACGAGGGGGCGTCTATGGAGCCGACTCCGGGTTCGCGTCTGCCGAACATGCGGAGTCGTTCCTCCGGCTGGCACTGGGCTTCATCGGCGTGAAGAACCTCGAAGTCGTCATTGCCGAGGGCCTCAACGTGGCGGACGGGCGCGAGCAGGCGATCGCCTCCGCGCGCGACGCGGTCACCCAGCTCGCCGCATGAGCCGGAGCGAGTCGGCCAGCAGTTCGGGCGCATCATCCCGGTCGAGCCGCACGATCATGAATCCCCGCTTGCCGACATACTTTCTCTCTCACGGGAGTGGTCCGGGGCCGTGGATGAAGGACATCCGGCCGTCATCCTCACGGCGGCGAGCTCGTCGGTGGGCCTGGCTGCGATCCAGATCGTCCGCGCCCAGGACGCCACCTCGATTGCGACCACGCGCACGTCGGCCAAGAAGCAGCGGCTGCTCGACCTCGGCGCCGACCACGTCATCGCCACGCAGGAAGATGATTTGCCCGCGCGGGTGAACGCGATCACCGGCGGCAAGGGCGCGCGGATCGTCTTCGATCCGGTCGGCGGGTCATAAGTGGCGACGTTGGCGCAGGCGGTGGCCGTCGACGGCACGATCTTCATCTATGGCATGCTGTCCGGGGAGCCGATGGAATACCCGATGACCGTGTTCGGCAAGGGCATCGCCTTGACCAGCTACTCGCTGCTGCAGATGAAGGTCCCCGGCCGCTTGGAGGCGATGAAGACATACATCCAGGACCGCCTCGCCGATCGGCGCTTCAAGCCGGAGATCGCCAAGGTGTTCCCGTTCCCGCAGACAGCCGACGCCTACCGCTATCTCGAGAGCAACCAGCAGGTGGGCAAGGTGGTGATCGCGTTCGAGTAGTTCGATCCCGACGCTGCGGGACAGCGGCTCTCCGGATCAAGAACCCAGGGGTTCCACCCCTGGACCCCGCCAAAGGCTGGCCTTTGGAAACCATCTTCGAGGAGTGAACGGCGAACCGGCACCCTGTCTCCGCCGCGCCTGCGGCCTCACATCCACCCGATGCTCTTTCCGGTCTTCCTCGATCTGCGCAACCGTCCGGTCCTCCTCCTCGGCGAGGGCGAGGCCGCCGACCGCCGTCTCGCGACCCTCACCCGCGCCGGCGCGCACATCCGCCGCGCGACCCGCTTCACCCCCGACCTTCTCGACGGCGTCTGCCTCGCCATCGGCGCCGAAGCCCCCGATGCCGACCTCCACGCCATGCACGAAGAGGCCCGCGCCCGCGGCATCCCGGTCAATGTCGTCGACCGGCCGGCGCTCGCGACCTTCATCACCCCCGCCACCGTCGAGCGCTTGCCGCTGCAGATCGCGATCTGCTCGGCGGGCGCAGCACCCGTCCTCGCCCGCCTGCTGCGCGCCCGCATCGAGACGCTGATCGATCCCGCCTACGGCCGCCTCGCGGCACTCGCCGAACGGTTCAAGGCGGTCACCCGCGCGCGCCTGCCCGATGTCGTCGAGCGCCGCCGCATGCTCGAACGCGCACTCGGCGGCCGCGCCGCCGACCTCATGCTCGCCGGCGACGAGGCGGCCGCGGAGCGCGCCTACCTCGACGAACTCGACGGTGCGGCATCCATCCCCGGCATCGTCCACTTCGTCGATCCCGGCCCAGGCGACGCCGACCTGCTCGTCCTGCGCGCGCTCCGCCTGCTCGGCGAGGCCGACATCATCGTCCACCGGCCGGACGAGAGCCCCGCCATCCTCGAGGTCGCCCGCCGCGACGCCGCCCGCCTCGCCGTCACCGGCGACGCCTCGGACCAGCTCCTCGATCTCGCCCGTGCCGGACGCCGCGTCGTCCGCCTGTCGCCCGACGCAAGCGAGGAGCCGGCACTCCGCCAGGCGGGGATTGCCACCGAGCGGGTTCCGGGCGTTAACGCGCCATGAGCGCCACCACCGCCCCCGATCTCGCGACCGGTCCCCGCGGACCCGACGCCTCCCGCACCGTCTTCGGCATCCTGTTCGCGATCAGTTTCTGCCACCTGATCAACGACATGCTGCAATCGCTGCTGCCCGCGGTCTACCCGATCCTGAAGACCCGGTTCAGCCTGAGCTACGGCCAGATCGGCCTGATCACGCTCACCTTCCAGGCGGTCGGCTCGCTGCTGCAGCCGGCGATCGGCCTCTACACCGACCGCCATCCCAAGCCGTTCTCGCTCGCGATCGGCATGGGCAGCACGCTCGCCGGCCTGGTCGTGCTGTCGCGCGCGCCGAGCTTCGGCATCATCCTGGCCGGCGCCGCCCTCGTCGGTCTCGGCTCGGCCGTCTTCCATCCCGAGAGCTCGCGCGTGGCGCGCCTCGCCTCCGGCGGCCGTCACGGCATGGCGCAGTCGCTGTTCCAGGTCGGCGGCAACGCCGGCGCCGCGATCGGCCCGCTGCTGGCGGCCACCATCGTGCTGCCGTTCGGCCAGTCGAGCATTGCCTGGTTCGCGGCCGCGGCCCTCCTCGGCGTCGCCATCCTCGCCCGCGTCGGCGGCTGGTACCGGACCCACGCCCAGCCCCCGCCCGCCAGGCGCCCCGCCGCGCCGCACGGCCTGCATCCGCGCCGCGTGGCGTTCGCGCTCGCGATCCTCGGCATGCTGGTCTTCTCGAAATTCGTCTACCTGGCCAGCCTGACCAACTACTACACGTTCTACCTGATCCAGCGCTTCGGCCTCCCCGTCCGCGATGCCCAGCTCCATTTGTTCCTGCTGCTCGGCGCGGTCGCGGTCGGCACCTTTGCCGGCGGCCCGATCGGCGACCGGATCGGCCGCAAGCGCGTCATCTGGGTCTCCATCCTGGGCGTGCTGCCGTTCACGCTGGCGCTGCCCTATGCGGGCCTCGCCGGCACCGCGATCCTGTCGGTGTGCATCGGCCTGATCCTGAGCTCCGCCTTCTCGACGATCATCGTCTTCGCCCAGGAGCTCTCGCCCGGGCGTGTGGGCGCGATCGCCGGCCTGTTCTTCGGCCTTGCCTTCGGCATGGGCGGCCTCGGTGCCGCCGCCCTCGGGCTGCTGGCCGACCGTTACGGCATCGAGTTCGTCTATCAGGTCTGCTCGGTGCTTCCCGCGATCGGGATCCTCACCCTTCTCCTCCCCGATCTCGGGCGAAAGGCTTGACCCATACGTCAAGATGCGTTGCCGTCTCCGCAACCGGCAGTCATCGCCGGATGGGGAGACAGGCATGACCATGCGTCCCGCGATCACGTTCGCCATCGCCTTTGCCCTCACACCGCTCGCCGCCGGCGCGGTCACGGCGGGGGGTGCCACGTTTCCGGACACCTATCCCGCCGGGGGCGAAACGTTGCGCGTCAATGGCGCCGGCGTGCGTGTCTTCTTCGGCATCGTCAACGGGTATGCCAGCGCGTTGTATGTCAGGTCGCCCGGCCACGCGGCCGACGCGGTGATCGGCCAGCCGGGACCCAAGGTCCTGTTCACCGAGTATCTTCATGCCGCGGGCGTCGGTCAGCTGCGGCAGGAATTCGCCAACGTGCACGATCACTACTGCGCCAAGGTCGCCTGCCTCCCCGCCAACGAGGCCAGCTACCATCAGATGGTCGCGAGCCTCAGCCCGGTGACCAAGGGCGAGACCTCGACCTACATCATCACCGACGCCGGCGTTCAGGTGCTCCGCGACAACAAGTTGTTCATGACGATCGCCAACCCGACCTACGGCCCTGCATTCCTGGCGGCCGCCATCGGTGCCACCTCGCCCACGCCTGGCTACCGGGCGGGCGTCCTCGGCCTGCCGGGCTGAGCGTGCCCCTCGATCCTGGACGGCCGTTCCTGCCCGTACGCATCGCGGTGCTGACGGTCTCCGACACGCGCACGCTCGAGACCGACATGTCCGGCGCGATCCTCGCCGCCCGAATCGAGGCGGCCGGCCACGTCCTCGCCGGCCGCGCCCTGGTGGCCGACGATGCCGACGCGATCGAGCGTCATCTGCGCGATTGCATCGACGCCCCCGACATCGACGCCCTGATCAGCACCGGCGGCACCGGCATCACCGGCCGCGACGTCACGCCGGAGGCGTTCGAGCGCGTGATCGACAAGCGGATCGACGGTTTCGGCGAGCTGTTCCGCTCCCTGAGCTACGCCAAGATCGGCACGTCGACGATCCAGTCCCGCGCGCTCGCCGGCGTCGCCGCCGGCACGTTCCTGTTCGCGCTCCCCGGCTCGAAGGGCGCGGTCGCCGACGCCTGGGACGACATCCTCGTCCACCAGCTCGACAGCCGCTTCCGCCCCTGCAACCTGGTCGAGCTGATGCCCCGGCTGCGCGAACGCTGAGCCGAAAAGGTCAGGGGCGCCGCCCCTGAACCCCGCCCGGGGGCGAGCCGCCCCGGACCCGCGGCTGGCTACGATGCGATCGTGAATTGTTACCGGCGATCGTTGCGAACGCGCCCCGCGATTGCTAGGCTTTTCAACTCTGGTTCGGATGACTCTGCCGAGATGGCACCGTCAAGAACACATGTCGTGAAAATCTATGTCGATGGTTACGATACGATACTTAAGTCATGGGTGTTCGATCTTATTAGCATCGGAGCTAACGAGCGCGTACTTTGGCAATTCTCCAAGTCGGCGCCTTTTCGTCAATTCTACCTCGCCGACAACTTTGGTTGCATCATCGTTAGCGGAATTCCGCTCGATGCCCGGGGTCGCCTGGCGGTCCAAGCGGTCGACACGAAAACCGACCGTAGCCTTCAGCCGGTGGCTCCTGTCGCACCGTTGACGCCGGGAGCGATGATGTTTCTGCTGAAGGCCCGCACTGCTGCTGGATCGAGCGCCTCACAGCAAACCACCGGCCAGAACCATACTGATCCGACCTACTCAGCGAACATGAGCCTCGCCGCGAAACTCGAGTTGAAGATATTTGGTTCAGGCGTGGAGACGACCGGCACGACCGGGGTTACCAGGAACAGCAGTTCGACGACAGCCACGCAGCAAAGTCAGACGACCATCACGACACCCGTTGAGGTTATCCAGGATCTTCAGCTTACACGTCGCATGAGCATGCCCGAAATCTCGATGCTCGGTCGGCCGATGGTGGACGCTGGCCTAGGCTGACCAAATGCGACTGGGTCCGAGCCTCGCCGGGGTCGTCATCGTCTGTGGAACCTCCCATGATTGCGTTGCGGCCTCGATCCCGGCATGGGCGGAGGGGCACTGGCAAGCGGTATCGATAATCGCTTCGGCAGATGTATCTGGCTGGGGGGCCGGCGGGCGGACCTCGCTGGAACGATTCCTTGCTAAAACACAGATGACGATCGATCGCCGGCAACTGCGGATGAACTACAATGCGGGCGCGTTGCTCATCAGCGGCGGTGGCTCCCGTGAAAACGGCGAGTTCTACGCCTCGGCGGAATTCGTCGATTGGTCGCAGCGGATATCGCCGCTCAAGGACATGCTATCCTTGCCGGAAGGAAATGTCGTCATCGGGCGCGGCTTGGCGAGCGATCTTCCTCCGATGGTGTCCTACCTTCGCGTCACCGTGCGAGATTGCGGACGTGTGGAGCAGCCAGGCGCGGTGTTCAGCAGGGGACATCCGATCCCGCCCGAACGGCAAGTCCATTGCGGCCCGATCGACATCTACCGATTTCCAGACAACGATCACGTCGCCGTGCGAAACGATGTGAGCGGATGGGCGATCTTTTCAAGAACATAGAGCGGCACGCTGATCGTCAACCAGTGGCTCGTCCACGAACGGCGCTGACGGAAGACGTAATCGGTAGGGATGGCGACAGCGGGCCTTTCAGTCAGACGGATGTCTGTCTCGAACACGCTCAGCTCGTCGACGGCCGCGATCACCTGTTCCACAACGGCCATGTTGTCCGACCAGGCGAGGGTTCGAAGCGCTTTGGACAATTTCCTCCCGTCGATGCGCTCGCTGACGACGAATGTGGACGCCAGCAGCTTTCACTGCGCCAGCAGGAGGGCCCCCTCGGCCGCGCTCACGAAGACACGGTCAATCGCGGTCACACCGTTCACCAGGAACCACAACCGGCAGGAGCGGAGCCGAAAGTGCATTTCAGCCGATGGGCGGCGTATGGCCGCCGCTTCCGACACAACTCGCACATCCACCGCCCTCCGTCCGGCTCGAACACCCCTGCTCCCGGCAGCTACGGCTTGAGCACCGTCAGCTTGAACGGCCCGGCGTTGGCCGCCGCGTGCATGACGGCGTCGTTGGCCCCGGTCAGCGGAAACGCCGTCACTGCCCAGTGGCCGAGGTCCAGCAGCCCGCCGCGAACCAGGCCGATCAGGCCCGGTATGGCGGCGGCGTCATACATCCACTGCCCGCGCACCGTGATCAGGTTGCGCATGATCCAGGGATAGGGCAGCGCGAGATCCTCGCCGCCCAGCATGCCGACGCCGCCCATCAGCACGGCCCTGCCACCCTGTCGCAGCGTCATGATGGCGGCGCGCGCGACGCCGGCACCGACCGAGGGAGGCAGGAAGTCCTGCACCGCGTCGATCGGGCCGGGCGCCGCCCGCTTCATCGTCTCCGTGTCCGCCGCACCATCGCCGCTCAGCCGAACCGGCACCAGCCGCTGGCCGAAGCGGACCCGAAGGTCGTCCAGCACCGCGGCGTTGCGGCCCGGCGCCACGACGCAGCGTGCGCCCATCGCCAGCGCCACCGCCACGGTCGCCGAGCCGAAGTTGCCGGTGGCTCCGCTGACCAGCAGCGTTTCGCCGGGCCGAAAGTCCATCGCCAGCAAGCCGCCATACGCGATCAGCAACGCACCGACCGCGCACCACCGTCCAGCCTCCGCCGGGTCGATCGTGCCGATGGGCGCGGCATTCTCCGTCGGCACGCGGACCTGCTCGGCAAACGTGCCATCGCGGAAGTAGCGCTGGAGCTTCTGCCCGCCCTCGCCTCGGGCGCTCCAGCCCTGCAGGGTGATGTCGGGCGTGGGCGCGCCGTCGCGTGCCCGGACCGTGGGATCGCAGAACACCCATGCGCCGGGCTGCAGCCGAGTGGCGTCCGGTCCGACCGCGCGCACCCGGCCGATCGCGCCGGCGCCCGGCACCACCGGCGTGGGCAACAGGTATCGCCGCGCGCCGCTCAACACCTCGTCCGTATAGGACAGCACCGGTGCGGCGACGACATCCACCAGCACCTCGCCGGTACCGATCAGCGGATCGGCCACCTGCTCGACGCTCAGCTTCGTCCCGAAATCATGGAGGATTGCGGCCAACATCAGAGAACTCCCTGGACGACGAAGCCCCGAGATGACGTGCTGCGGGCAATGAGGGAGAACCGGTCGGATACCGGTCTTCCGCAGTACCACCCTCGGGAGCATGGCTTGAGCGGTAACCGCCCTTTTGGAGACTTCCTCCGCTCCCGCCGGACACGCCTGAGGCCTGACGGCCATGGCGAGGCAGAACGGCAGCGCCGCCGTACGCCTGGTCTCAAGCGCGAGGAAGTGGCACAGCGTGCCGGCATCAGCGCCGAGTGGTATGTCAAGCTCGAGCAGGGCCGTGCCGTTTCCCCATCCGCCGAGACGGTGGAGGCACTCGGCCGCGCCCTGCGGCTTGATCCGGTGGAGCTGGCCCACCTGCGCTCGCTTGCCGCGGCAAGCGGACGACAGCCGTTCCGGCGCGAAGACACACCGGATGTGCTGCGCCGCCTTGTCGCCAGCCTGCCGGAGCCTGCCTACCTCACAGGCGAGCGCTGGGACGTCCTGGCCTGGAACGACGAAGCTTCCGCGCTCTTCGGGAACTTCGGCCAATTCGCGCCCGAAGACCGCAACATCCTGCACTGGATGCTCACTGATCCGGCCGCCAGACAGGTGTTCGGCAAGACCTGGGCGGCGGAGGCGCGGCGCATGGTGTCACTGTTCCGTGCGGCGCACGATCTTTGGCCCGGCGACACGGCCTTCGTCGCCCTCGTGGACCGGATCCGCGCGCGTTGTCCGGAGTTCGATGCGTGGTGGTCCGAACACGGGGTCAGTGCACCGGTGTCCGGCACCAAGCACCTGCGTCATCCGACGCTTGGCGTCGTGCGATACGAATATGCGAGCTTCCAAGCCAATGACGATCCAGCGCTCAAGCTGGCCCTCTACACGCGGTGCTGAGGCGGCTTGGCCGGCCGGGGCGCCAGTCGCTGCAGCCCTGAAGATAGGTCATGATGAGAAACCTCTACGCGCGCGACAAAGTTGAATGCTCCATTTGAAGATCAACTACTGTTTGGTGCATCGTGCTCATTTTGACTGCCGACGCCTCGAAATCCGCCAGTGAAACCATCGATGAGATCGGATCGAAAAGCTTCGATCAGATTGCTACGGTTTGGACACGTTACCGCTTCATCGTCGAGGGAAAGGTCCATCACTGCGGCGATACGATCTACACTTCATAAAGCAGGATGATCGTTGGATCATTGCCGATGTCGTCGATGAGGCTGACACGGTCTGCGGCTAGGTCTGACCCGCCGCGCGCGCCGACACGCGTGCCAGGCAATCGACGAGTGCGCGGAAAGCCTCCTCGGAGCGCAACTCGTGCTTGAGGCTTGAACCCGCGGTCGCGAGGAATGCGGCAAAGCCGTCCGCGCCGCCGAAGGCAGTCAGATCGACGCCCTCACGCGCAACAGCTCACACGTTTGTTCGGCTGTTCGAATCCACTTGTTCGCCTCGACTTTCCCTGTGATATTTCTGGGCTCTACAAACAGAGACGCGGCGCGCATCAAGAATGGCTGACCCAACTGTTGTCGCCCAACGCGCCCTAACGGCGAAAAAACATCCCTGGAGGCCGAAGGATCCTTCACTGGTTCCTCCTGCTTCGGCGGCGGCGCTGCGGCAAGCAATGGCCAAGGAAGGTGTCGCCACGGGGGACTACGACAATCTGCTTTGGATCATGGCGCAGGAGTCGATGGGGGTCGTTGGCGCGAAGAACCAGTCGGGGTCGAGTGCCCGAGGACTTTATCAGCTTCTGGAGGCTCAGTGGGACGAGTATTACCCGAGTGGAGCCAAGTCGATCGGCGATGCTGTAGAAGAGTGCCAGGGGGGAATACGTTATATCCGCGACCGTTACCAAACAGTCGCGAAAGCTCGCGCGTTCTGGAACAAGCATCGGTGGTTTTGATGCGCATGATGGCATTGGCGTTGATACTGGCGATGCCGGTATTCGCCGATGCGCGGAGCGATGCGTCCGCATTCACGCGGTATCCGGCGGCGGTGACGCATGTGGCGAAGCGCGCCGCGCCGCGGTTCCAAACGAGCTGGAGCCGGCAGTATCAGTCTGAGCTGCTGGATGCGGCGGACGGCGATGTTGACTTCGCCGGCCATTATGTTGTCGCCGAGATTGGATGCGGTGCGGGGTGCATCATGGTGGCAATGATCGATGCCGAGACCGGTGCGATCGTTCGGCTGCCCGGGACAGTGAGTAATTGGCCGAAGACGCTTACTGAGCCGCTTGAGTATCGCGTCAACAGCCGCCTCCTAATTGTTTATGGTCAGATAGAAGAGAAGGGTTCAGTTGGTCCGCATCACTTCGTGCTCGCAGGAGGGGTTTTAACAACTGTCCCGTAAGAAGACACATATCCACTTCGATGTGACCGCAAGCACACCACCTGAGCGTATCGGGCGTTCGGGGCGATGAGAATTTGGCATGCGATTGTGCCGGCCCACATCGACTTCGATAGTAGGTTTCCCGGCTACTCACGCGCTAGAACCGTATCTACAACGAAGTTAGAGATCCCGTTCGAAACGAAATCGCGTTTCAGGGCGTCTTCATCGTAAATTTGTTCCACCCAGTCCAGAAATGGTCTGCGACCCTCGGCTTGGGATTGGTAGTGGAGGAAGAAGGCGTCGAGGATGCCGGTTCGGGACCGGTTGAAGTGGCCGTAGCGCAAACCGAGTTGCTTCAGCGCCTGCGCGGCAGTGCCGCCCTCGAAGAGGATGGCCAAGCCGCTTGCTAGGCCGGCGCGGTCGGCGCCGGATTTGCAGTGCATTAAGGCGGGGGTCACCAATTCGCGGTAGATCTGGTGGAAGCGGAGGATGCGGTCGGCATGGGGCGCGCCGCGGCTTTCGAAGGCCATGTCGATGTGGATCAGGCCGAGGCGGTCGGCTGCTTCGCGCGACAGCGCATCCGAACCGCATTGGCGATGGCCACGGAGGTTGATGAGGGTCTTGATGTTGTGTTTCTCCACGGCGCGCTCGAGGCGGCCGGGGGTGGGATGGTTGCTGCGATATAGCTTGCCGGGAATGACTTCGGCCCAGTTGTCCCAGACGGTGCGGAAGATGCCGTGGTCGACGAGCAAGCTGTCTCGCCAGGCACGCGCCCGGGCGCCCGGCTGATCGAGTGGTTCGTCGAACATCTTAATTGACGCGGGTCTGGGGCCGCCGGCCCCAGCGGGTCGAGGGCAGGGCCCTCGCCTCCCCTGCCCTGCTTCCTACGCCTTCCGCTCGAGCTGGAGCTGCTTGATCTTGCCGATGGCCTGGGCAGGATTGAGGCCTTTGGGGCAGGTCTGGGCGCAGTTCATGATGGTGCGGCAGGCGTAGAGCTTGAACGTGTCCTCGAGCGCGTCGAGGCGTTCGCCTTGCGCTTCGTCGCGGCTATCGGCGATCCAGCGATAGGCGGCGAGCAGGACGGCCGGACCGAGATATTTGTCGCCGTTCCACCAGTAGCTGGGACAGGCGGCGGTGCAGCAGAAGCAGAGGATGCACTCCCACATGCCATCCAGTTCTTTCCGCTCCTGCACCGACTGGCGGCGCTCGCCGTCGGGTGGCGGCTTGGTGTCGGATTTGAGCCAGGGCTCGATGGAGCGAAGCTGGGCGTAGGCGGCGGTGAGGTCGGGGACCAGATCGCGGACGACGGCCATGTGCGGCAGCGGATAGATCCTTGCCGCGCCCTTGATGTCGTCGTTGGGCTTGAGGCAGGCGAGCGTGTTGGTGCCGTCGATGTTCATCGAGCAGGAGCCGCAGATGCCCTCGCGGCAGGAGCGTCGGAAAGCGAGCGTGGGGTCGATCTCGTTCTTGATGTGAATCAGGGCGTCGAGGACCATCGGGCCGACGCGGTCGAGGTCGACGTGGTAGCTGTCGATACGCGGGTTGTCGCCGTCGTCGGGGCTCCAGCGATAGACCTTGAATTCCTTGACGCGGGTGGCGCCCGGGGGCGCCTTGAAGGTGCGGCCGGGTCCGACGCGGCTGTTCTTGGGAAGGGTGAGTTCGACCATCGGGCAGGTCCCTCGCGACGACTAGTAGACGCGCTTCTTGGGGGGAAAGACGGAGACGTCGTTGGTGAGCGTCTGCATGCGGACGGGGCGGTAGGAGAGTCTCACGTCGCCCTTGTCGTCGCAGGTGGAGACGGAGTGCTTCATCCAGTTCTCGTCGTCGCGATCGGGGAAGTCGTCCTGGGCGTGGGCGCCACGGGATTCCTCGCGGGCGGCGCCCGAGAAGATGGTGACCGCACCGTTGGCGATCAGGTTCTCGAACTCGAGCGCCTCGACGAGATCGGTGTTCCAGATCAGGCTGCGATCGGTGACCGACATGTCGGCGAGGCCGGTGTAGAGGTTGCGGATCTTGTCGCAGCCCTCGTTGAGGCTTCGGGTGGTGCGAAAGACGGCGGCGTGGGCCTGCATGGTGCGCTGCAGGCCCACGCGCATCTCTGCCACCTTGGTGCCGCCCTTGGCGTGGCGGGTGCGGTCGAACCGATCGAGAGCATATTCGCCGGCCTTGCCGGGGAGTTCGGGCTGGCGGCCTTCGGGCTTGACGGTCTCGGCGGCGCGATGGGCGGCGGCGCGACCGAAGACGACCAGGTCGAGCAGCGAGTTGGTGCCGAGGCGATTGGCGCCATGGACCGAGACGCAGGCGGCCTCGCCGATCGCCATCAGCCCAGGGACGATGGCGTCGGGATCGGTGGGCGTCGGGCGGAGGACTTCGCCGTGATAGTTCGTGGGGATGCCGCCCATGTTGTAGTGGACGGTGGGGAGGACGGGGACGGGCTCGCGCACGACGTCGACGCCGGCGAAGACGCGGGCGGTCTCGGAGATGCCGGGCAAACGCTCGTGCAGCAGGTCGGCGCCGAGATGCTCCAGATGCATCAGGATGTGGTCCTTGCCGGGACCACAGCCGCGGCCTTCGTTGATTTCGATGGTCATGGAGCGGGAGACGACGTCGCGGCTCGCGAGGTCCTTCGCGGTCGGGGCGTAGCGCTCCATGAAGCGCTCGCCTTCCGAATTCGTCAGGTAGGCGCCCTCGCCGCGGCAGCCCTCGGTGAGCAGGCAGCCGGCGGGAAAGATGCCGGTGGGATGGAACTGGACGAACTCCATGTCCTGGGTCGGCAGGCCGGCGCGCATCGCCATGCCGGAGCCGTCGCCGGTGCAGGTGTGGGCCGACGTGCAGGAGAGATAGGCGCGGCCGTAGCCGCCGGTCGCGAGCACGACCTGCTGGGCGCGGAAGCGGTGCATGGTGCCGTCCTCCAGGCACCAGGCCATGACGCCACGGCAGGCGCCATCCTCGTCCATGATCAGGTCGAGCGCGAAGTATTCGACGAAGAACTCGGCGTTGTGCTTGAGGCTCTGCTGGTAGAGCGTGTGCAGGATGGCGTGGCCGGTGCGGTCGGCGGCGGCGCAGGCGCGCTGGGCGGGCTCGCGGCCGTAATCCTTCATGTGGCCGCCGAACGGGCGCTGGTAGATGCGTCCGTCCTCGGTGCGGCTGAACGGGACGCCGTAATGCTCCAACTCGTAGATCGCGGGGACGGCCTCGCGGCACATGTATTCGATCGCGTCCTGGTCGCCGAGCCAGTCCGAGCCCTTGACGGTGTCGTACATGTGCCAGCGCCAATTGTCCTCGCCCATGTTTCCGAGGCTGGCGCCGATCCCGCCTTGGGCTGCGACGGTGTGGGAGCGGGTGGGGAAGACCTTGGTGACGCAGGCGGTGCGCAGGCCGGCGGCGACCATGCCGAGCGTGGCGCGCAGGCCGGAGCCGCCGGCGCCTACCACGACCACATCGTAGGCGTGGTCGATGACGGTGTAGGCGCCGTTCGACGGCTTGCTGATCGCGTTCATGACAAGTCCTAGGTGGTCGGTGGTCTCAGAAGGTCATCTTGAGCACGGCGACGATGGCGAGCAGCGCCAGGATGAGAGCCGCGCCCTTGTTGGCGAGCGTGGCGGCGAGCTCGACCGGCCTGGAATGTATGTAGTCACCGATGATGACCTGCACACCGAGCTGGGTGTGATGGAAGGTCATGATGATCATGGCGAGCAGCAGGGCGGCGTTCACCGGCCGGCCGGCCCAGTGGACGATCTGGGGCTGAGTTGCGCCGAGATGGGCGATGACGGCGACAACGAACCAGATGGTGAGCGGCACGAGGGCGATGGCGGTGACCCGCTCGATACGCCAGTGCTCGACGGCGGACGGCCCGGTGACGCCGCGGCCGCGGGCGCGGCCGAGCTGGGAGCGCATGACACCCGAACTGGCGGGGCTGGCCTTCGTGGCGGTCGTGTCGCCCGCGCCTTGAGACATCAGAGCCAGACGACGAGGGAGGCGGCGATGATCAGGATCGTCGCGGCAATCGTCGCGATGACGGTCACGCGGCCGGAGAGATGGACCGAGGGCAGGTCATAGCCGTAGCCGGCATCCCAGGCGAGGTGACGAAGGCCCGCGAAGGTGTGGTAGCAGAGCGACGCGGTCCATCCGGCAAGCACGAGGATGCCGAGAAAGCTGCTCGCGAACCACTGGACGTGAGCGTAGGCCCTGGCGCCCTCGGAGGCGGCAACGAGCCACCAGACCATCATCAGCGTTCCGGCGGTGATGGCCATGCCGGTGGCGCGGTTGGCGATCGAGAGGACCGAGGTGAGCTGGGGCTTGTAGACCTGCAGATGGGGCGACATCGGACGTCGGACGGGGCGGCCGTCGCTGGTCTGGCCGACGAATAACGCGTCGCGCGCATCTGCCATGGTTGCCTTGTCCCGGTGCGATCCTTGCGGGAGGCAACTAGGCTCGCATGACCGATAGGTCAATGTTGCGGCGCGGGATACGAGGGGTCATCCGGCGATCGCCGGGTTCGGCCACGCATCGTTTGACGGCCGGATTCCGTGCCGATATGGTAACGACCTGCATCGCCTCGTCGGGGAGTGGCCGGTGACGTTCCGCGTGAAATGGCTGGGCCTTGCGATCGTGGGCGTCATGGGACTGGCGAGCTGCGCCGATCCGGAGCCTTCGGATTTGGGCCGGACGGACGGGACGCCGGCGGCTTCGGCCCGCACGTTCACGGCGGCGCCGGTTCCAGGCTGGCTGGGCGGGGGCGGCCACGGCCTGGCGTCCACGGCCGGCTACCAGTCGTTGCAGGTCGGCTATCCGCAGAAGACCTCCTACGGACAACCCGGGATTTCGCCCGCCGAGGGGGACTGAGCCGCCGGCTCGAGTGCCCACATGTCAGGACGATCGGGCGCGGGATGCCAGCCTGATGCGCCAGCTCGTGCCTTGGGCTTCCTCACGCTCCAGCGTGCCGCCGGCCTGATGGGCGAGCTCGGCCACGAACACCAGGCCGGCGCTGCCGATCCTCGGCCCGTTGAAGCCGCAGCCGTCGTCCGAGACCCTGATCGAGGGTGACCCGTCTCCGTCATTCGGTGCGGCCGTCAGCCCGATCTCGATCGTGCCCGGCATGCCGTCCGGGAAGGCGTGCTCGACAGCATTGGTGACAAGCTCGTTGATTGCGACCGCGAGCCTGACGGCCTGACCGATCGGCAGCATCAGGGTCTGAAGGTCGGCTTTCAACACGATATTCCTGAAGGGGAGATCGGCGGCGCGCGCGATCTTTTCGCACAGCGAGCCGAGATAGATCCCCATGTCCACGTCTTCTCGGCCGCCGTGGCCCAGCAGGTGATCGTAGAGGCCGGCGACAGCCATCACGCGACGGCCGATGCGCCCGAAGCCGATCAGGGCCTCCAGGTCGGACGTGCAGCGTCGCTCGCGGTCGATGACGCTGCACAGAACCTGCAGATCGTTCCTGATCCTGTGCTGCAGCTCGTGCAGCGACGTGCGATGATCGCTGTCGCTCTGGTGGGTCTGCTCGTCGTGCAGGGTGCGCGAGCCGATGCGGCCGATCGCGGCGGCCAGGCTTTGGGCGAGGAGTTGCAGGAACGAGACGTCGTGTTCGGTGAACCGTCCAGGATCCGGACTTTCCACTTCGAGAACACCATAGGCCGCCTCGGCGTCGCCGGGGACGACGACATTGATGCTGCGCACGATCCCATGCTCGGCCAGGATGGAGGGGACGCGAAAACGCGGCTCGACCCGCAGATCGTTCGAGATGATCGACCTGCCGCTCTGCCAGGCGAAACCGGCCGCGGTTCCGACGTCCGCGTCGAGGCGCGTGCGACGGACGATGCCGTCCCGCCAGCCGACGCCGGCCTGGAGCAGGAAGGTCCGCTCATCGGCGTCGTAGACGAGCAGTTTGGCGAACTTGACCCTCAGACCTTCCGCGGCGACGCGGCAGATCTCATGCTCGAGGACGGGAAGAACCTCGCTGCGAGCCGCGAGCGTGGCGAACTCGGCAGCAAGGCGCATCTCGATGTGTGCGGACGCCGGCATTTGCGGCGCCCTTGGCGAGCCGATCCGCCAGACCAGGGGTTGCGGCACATTGACCGACATCAGCGTGTCCTCGCGTGGACGCGTCCCGCGCGGCATGGCGGACTAACCTGGTTGTGCGACGGCTCGCGCGGACCGGCGCTATTCTGACCGATGACATTGACTCCGGACCCACACGGCCAAGCGGCACTCTTGCTCGTCGAGAGCCTCCTGCTCCTGCTGATCGAGAAGGGGATGGTCGCCCCGTGGGACATGGTCGATGCCATCGAGGGGGTGGTGGAGGTGAAGCGCGAGATCGCGGGGACGAGCGAAAAAGTGGTCGTCAGCATGGCGTCGATCGGCCTCCTGAGGGGGATTTCCGGGACCCTCCGTGCAACCGCACCTGCTGAACCCTCGCGCACCGACTGAGCGCCGGCTGAGTTCATCGACTGTCCCCCGTCCCCGTTCGTTACGGCAGCTTCCCTGCCTCAGCCCTCTTTACCGACGCGAAAGATGTCTGGCATTCACCTGAGATAAGAAGACGGAGAAATGCCCATGACGTCGTCCGCGGTGGCCGACGGGGAACCATCGTTCCCGAGATTCCCGAGCGGCAACCCGTTGACGCGGAAGCTCTCGCATTTCGCACCGCTCTCGGAGTCGGATCGGCAGGTTCTCGATGTGCTGATCGCGCGTGACGAGGATTTCGAAGCAGACGTCGACATCGTTGCCGAGGGCATGGTGCCGCGGTCGGTGTTCGTGCTGAAGGAAGGGATGGCGATCCGCTACCGGAGCCTTCCCGACGGCGGCCGGCAGATCATGACATTCCTGATACCGGGCGATCTCTGCGACGCGCACGTGTTCCTGCTCAAGGCGATGGACCACTCGCTCGGCACGATCACGCCGGTCCGGATCGCACCGATCTCGCGGGAGAGCATCCTCGAGCTGTTCGCGCAACGTCCTCGCATCTCGGCGGCCCTCTGGTGGAGCTCCCTGCAGGAAGAGGCGATGCTGCGCGAGCGGATCGTCTCGCTCGGGCGCCGCGACGCGCGAGGCCGGATCGCCTACCTGCTGTGCGAGCTGCTCTGGCGGCATGCGGCGATCGGATTGAACAACGGCGAGGCGTTTCCGCTGCCGCTGACCCAGACCGAGCTCGGGGACACGCTCGGATTGACGCCGGTCCACGTCAATCGGATTCTGCAGGAATTCCGTGCGCGCAATCTGATCGCGATCAAGCACAAGATCCTCACCCTGCTGGACGTAGAAGGCTTGCGCAACATCGCCGCGTTCAACGAGGACTACCTGCATTTCGGCGGTGTGACACAGGAGGTTGCCCGGTATTTCGACGATCTGGAGACCAGGCAAAGGAGCGTCGACACCGGACGCTAGCGCGCGTGTTATCACGAACGCGTGATCTTTGTGGAGAAAACGAAATTCCGGGCATCCAACGAGGCGCACGGGTCCGATAGGGTGGAGGCGGAGCCATCCTGCTTCGTGCCGGACCGGAACAGTGCGAAACGCACGGGGAGATGCCAGGATGAAAAGACTTCTGCTGGCGGCAACATCGCTTGCCGCTGCCATGACGCTGCAGAACACCGCACATGCGTCCAGCCACCGCGAGGCGCCGATGATCGCGGGCATGCCGCGCCTCGATGCGTCGGACTTCTTCATGTTCCGCAGCTACGAGCCGGGACGGTCGAGCTACGTGACGATGATCGCCGACTACGTTCCGCTGCAGGATCCGGCCGGCGGCCCCAACTTCTTCAACATGGACCATTTCGGCTACTACGACATCAATGTCGACAATTCCGGCGGCGGCAAGCCGAACCTGACGTTCCGGTTCCATTTCGTGGAGCTGACCAAGGACCTCAAGGTCACCGTCGGCGGCAAGCAGGTCTCGATCGCGCTGATCAATGACGGCCAGATCACGGGGGCGAACTCGCCGGGCCAGAACACGGTCGAGGGCTATTACGTGACATTGCTGACGAACGGCGGCAACGAGAAGCTGCTGTTCTCGCCGCAGGGCCAGGGCCTGTTCCAGAAACCGTCGGACCGGATCGGCGACAAGTCGATCCCGAACTATGCGTCGTATGCCTCCGCGTTCAGCTATGAACTCGCACTCCCCGGCTGCGGCAATGCGCGGGTATTCGTCGGCCAACGCAAGGACCCGTTCGTCGTCGCACTCGGCACCACCTTCGACCTGGTCAACTATGCCCATCCGGTCGGCGAACAGTACGCGGCATCCGCCCAGGACGATCTTGCCCAGAAGAACGTCACCTCGCTCGTCGTCGAAGCGCCGTCCGCCTGCCTGACGAAGGGCTCCGATCCGGTGGTCGGCGCCTGGACCACGTCCGACAACGCCAGCTTCGCGCAGGGAACCGGCGCTCCGGTCTTCACCCAGGTCTCGCGGCTCGCCAACCCGCTCGTCAACGAGCTGGTCATCGGGCTGAAGGACAAGGACAAGTTCAACGCGTCGCTGCCGGCCGACGACGCGCAGTTCCTGACCTACGTCACCAACCCGACCGTGCCGACGCTGATCGGTTCCCTGTTCGCCAGCGCCGGCGTCAAGGCGCCGACGAAGTTTCCGCGCAACGATCTCGTGGCGGTCTTCCTGACCGGGCTTGCCGGCGTCAACCAGCCGGCCGGCACGGTCACGCCGTCCGAGGAGATGCGGCTCAACACCAGCATTCCGATCACGCCGTATGGTTCGCAGAGCCGCCTCGGCGTGATCGGCGGCGACAAGGCCGGCTATCCGAACGGCCGCCGCCCTGGCGACGACGTCGTCGACATCACGCTGCGCGTCGCGATGGGACGGCTCTATTCGCTGGGCTTGTATGGACAGGCGTCGGACGCACCGTCGGGCCTGCTCGACTTCACCGACGGCGCCTACACCGACGATACCCATTACCTGCAGGCATTCCCGTATGTGGAGCCGCCGCTCAGCGGCTCGCCGCAGCCGGTCCACCAGTAGTCGTCACCGGAGCCGGAAGGGCCGCATGATCCGGCTCTCCGGTTCCTCGGGGCGCGGCGCGGGAGATGTCCCGTGCCGCCTTCTCGCTTCCCTTCTGATCGCGGCTCCGTTGCCGGCCTTGGCGATGCCGAACGTCCCCGGAAGCGATGATATTGTCCTCGAGACCGTGCCTGGCGCCGCCGATCCGATGTCGCGAAGCCTGCGCGACCTCGACCGGCGCCTGGCGCTGGACCGCAACGACCTCTCACTTGCGATCAAGGCCGCACGCCTCGACATCATCCAATCGCGCCGGCTCGGCGACCCGCGTTTCCTCGGCCATGCGGAGGCGGCGCTGTCGCCTTGGCCGCTCGGCCCGGCGACGCCCATGACGGTGATGCTGCTGCGCGCGGTCGTGATGCAGAGCTTTCATGATTTCGACGGCAGCATCTCGCTGCTGCATCGGGTTCTCGCCGCCGATGCGGAATCCGAGCAGGCCTGGCTGACGCTCGCCTCCGTCGAACAGGTGCAGGCCGACTACCCCGCCGCCCGGCAGGATTGCGGCCAGCTCGCCACCCATGTCCTCGGCCTGGCGCCTGACATCTGCACCGCCGCGATCATGGGGCTGACGGGCCACGCCGCCCTCGCACTGAAGGCGATCACCATCTCGCTCGCCGAGAACGACGCGGAAGCCAAGGCGCAGCCGGAGACCGCCGAGTGGGCGAAGACGCTGGCCGCCGAGATCGCCGAACGGCTCGGCGATCCGACGACCGAGCAGCACTATCGCCAGGCGTTGGCGCTCGACGGCGACGACCCATACCTGCTCGGCGCCTGGTCGGACTGGCTGCTGGACCATGGCCGCGCGCGGGAGGTGATCGGACTGCTGCAGGCGCCCGACCGGATGCGGATCGATCCGTTGCTGCTGCGCCTGGCACTGGCCGAGCAGGTGACGGGTGACGATCGCCTCGCGAGCCATGTCGCCGACCTCGCCGCGCGTTTCGAGACCAGCCGGTTGCGCGGCGACACGATCCATCGTCGCGAGCAGGCTCGGTTCGAGCTGCATCTCCAGCACGAGCCCGGACGCGCGCTCGAGACGGCGCTCGCCAACTGGTCGACGCAGCGGGAGCCCGCGGACGCGCGTATCCTGCTGGAGGCCGCGGCGGCGACGGGGCACCCGAACGCCGCCGATGCGGTGCGCGCGTGGTGGCGGGGCAACCATGTGGAGGATGCGCGGCTTGCACCGCTGATCGATGCCCGCCCGCCTGCCGCGCGACTTGAGGAACCCTAGCGATGCCGAACATCCTGCGGCGGATCATCGATGACGGGACCGCCGATCTCCGGGCGAGAATGGTCGGGATCACCGTGGTGCTGGTGGCGGCCAATCTCCTCGCCTGGGTGTGGGCGCTGGTGACCTTCCGGCACACTCCGCTCCTGCTCGGCACGTCGCTGCTCGCCTACAGTTTCGGGCTGCGCCACGCGGTGGACGCCGACCACATCGCGGCGATCGACAACGTCACGCGCAAGCTGATGGCGGAAGGCAAGCGGCCGGTCGCGACCGGGTTGTTCTTCTCGTTGGGCCACTCCACGATCGTGGTGCTGGCGACGATCGCCATCGCGGTGACGGCGACCGAGTTCAGGAGCCAGTTCGAGGCGTTCCGGGCGATCGGCGGCGTGCTGGGCACGCTGGTTTCGGCCGGGTTCCTGTTCGCGATCGCGATCATGAACCTGCTCGTGCTCAGGACGACCTGGCGCAGCTTCCAATGTGTCAAGGCAGGCGGTGTCGAGGAGGAGTGCGGGCTGTTCGGAGGCGGCGGGATCATGGCGCGGATCTTTCGTCCGCTGTTCGCGCTGATCGGCCGGTCGTGGCACATGTACCCGCTCGGCGTGCTGTTCGGATTGGGCTTCGACACCGCTACGGAAGTGGGACTGCTCGGCATCTCGGCCGCCCAGGCGACCGGCGGGCTGCCGATCTGGTCGATCCTGGTGTTCCCGGCGCTGTTCACCGCCGGCATGTCGCTGATCGACACCGCGGACGGCATCCTGATGCTGGGCACCTACGGCTGGGCGTTCCTCAAGCCGATGCGCAAGATCTACTACAACATGACGATCACGACGGTCTCGATCGTCGTGGCGGTGCTGGTCGGCGGGATCGAGGTGCTGGGGCTGATCGGCGACCAGCTCGCGCTGAAGGGGATGTTCTGGAACAGGATCGGTTCGCTCAACGCGCACTTCGGCGGCATCGGCTTCATCGTCATCGGCGTCTTCGTGGGAAGCTGGATCCTCTCGGCGGTGATCTACCGGATCAAGGGCTACGACGATCTCGGCGCGGATGCGTAACATGCGGCGCTGGCTGGCCGGTTTGATGGTGGTCGCCTGCATGGCGGGCGCGGTCCCGGCCGCCGCGCACAGCCTGAGCACGAGCTATCTGACCGTGGTCACGGCCGGGTCCGCGATGCGGGTGCAGTGGGAGATCGCGCTGCGCGATCTCGATTATGCGATCGGTCTCGATCCGACCGGACGGATCACGTGGGGGGATCTGCGCGCCCGCCAGCAGGCGATCGTGGATTATGCGATGCCGCGGCTGGCGCTGTCGTCGGGTGGATCGGCCTGCAAGCCGGGACCGGTGGCGCTGCTGGCCGACGAGCGGGCCGGCAACGGCTACGCGGTGCTGGACTTCACCGCGCGCTGCCCGAGCACGGTCCGCGCGGTGGGGATCGACGACCGGTTGATGTTCGATCTGGATCCGCGGCACCGGGCGCTGGTCGATGTCATCGCCGGCGGTTCGTTCCATGTGGCGGTGCTGTCGCCGGCGTCGCCGCAGGTGACGGTCGCGGCGGGAGGCCGCCTCGGACAGACCTTCGCCGATTTCTTCCGAGTGGGCGTCGCCCACATCATGTCGGGTCCGGATCATCTGCTGTTCATCGCGCTGCTGCTGTTCCCGGCGATGTTCCGCCGCGGCGCGCGCGGGAGATGGGAACCGGTCGAGCGGTTCGGGCCGGCGTTCCTGCAGACCACCAAGATCCTGAGCGCGTTCACGGTGGCGCATGCGATCACGGTGACGGCGGCGACGCTGGGCTGGGTGAGCATTCCGTCGCGGATCATCGAGGGCGCAATCGCGCTGACGATCGTGGCGACCGCGGTCGACAACATCGTGTCCGTGCTGCCGGAGCGACGGTGGGTGCTGGGTTTCGGGTTCGGGCTGATCCATGGCATGGGGTTCGCGGCGGCACTTGGGCCGTTGTCGCTGCCGGCGTGGCCGCTGGCGGTGGCGCTGTTCTCGTTCAATGTCGGCGTCGAGGCGGCGCAACTCGTGGCCGCCATGCTGGTGCTGCCGGTTGGGTTCGCGCTTCGTCATGTGCGGGCCTATCCCGCGCGGTTCCTGCCTGGGGCGTCGGGGGTCGCGGGACTGGTGGCGCTGGCCTGGTTCGCGCGCCGGACCCTGTCGCTGTGAGAGCGTCGATGCGCCTGCTCACCGCCCTGGCTGCCGTGCTGTGGGTCCAGGCCGCGCACGCGCACGGCATCGACGTGGCGCTGCGTGGAACGGGCGATGCGACGGTGCTGTTTCATTACACCGACGGGACGGTGATGGCGGGCGCGGACTATCGGGTCTTTGGTCCGGGCGGCGTCTTTCCGGTGGCCACGGGGAGAACCGGTCCGGCGGGCGAGGTCCCGCTGCACGCCAGCGGCGACGGGCGCTGGCGCATCGAGGTCGAGGACGATGCCGGACATGCGAGCCGTGCGCGCGTGGACGTCACGCGCGGGGTGCCGGGGTTGTCGGGCCAGGCCCTCCCGGACTGGTTCGTGGCGATCAGTCTGTTTTTCAATGTCCTGCTCTGCCTGCAGCTTTTCGTCCGGCGCGGCAGGATCACCAGCCGGCAAGGAACCGCTTGATGAACCCCACCGATCTGATCGAGAGTTCGTCGCTGCTCTGGCTGATGGGCACGGGCCTCGTGCTCGGCGCTCTGCACGCGCTGGAGCCGGGACATGCCAAGACGATGATCGCGTCGTTCGTGGTGGCGACACGCGGCAGCGTGCCACAGGCGGTGCTGCTCGGGCTGTCGGCGGCGTTCTCGCATTCGGTGCTGATCTGGGTGCTGGCGGGAGCGGCGCTCTATTTCGGCGACCGCTATATCGGCGACGACGTCGAGCCTTGGCTGCAGCTCGGATCGGGCGTGGTCATCGTGGGCATCGGGCTCACGATGATCTGGCGCCTCGCCCGCACGCATCAGGAGGCGCACGCGCATGGGGATCATGGCCATGACCATCATCATGATCATTCGCATGGTCATGATCATGGCGACGACGCGCACGCGCGCTTTCATGCGCGCCAGATCAAGCAACGGTTCGACGGACGCACGGTGACCACGCGGCAGATCGCGCTGTTCGGCCTGAGCAGCGGGCTGATGCCCTGCCCGGCCGCGTTGACGATGCTGCTGGTCTGCCTGCGGTTGAAACGCGTGGTATTGGGTATCGGCCTGGTGACCGCGTTCAGCCTGGGGCTCGCGGTGACGCTGGTGTCGCTCGGCGTCATCGCCGCACTCGGTGTGGCGCATGCCTCGCGCCGGCTGGCGGGTTTCGACCGGTGGACGGGGCTGCTGCCCTATGTGTCCGGCGCGCTGGTGATCGGGGTCGGCGTGTTCATGGGAGTGTCGGGTTTCCTGCATCTGGCGTAGAACAGGGACGTTCGCCGAGAAGATGCGGCATGGCACGACCCGGTTTGATCGGGCGCCGGACTGCGCTGGAAGAAAACGACGACAGCCACTGTTGCGGGAACCGTCAGGCAACAAGGTTCCAAACATGCGATCCGGCGACGTGCAACGGTCTCTCCTCGGCGGTCTCATCACGCGAAGCATCAATGACCCGCGTCAGGTGTGAACGTTCTCGTGCGGGTTTTCGGGGCGAGCATCCGGCGGAGCGGCGCCGATCGGCATGCTGGGGGGATGGGTGAGGGCGAACCAAATCATGAGAGCAGAGACCGCGACCAGAACATACCCGGTTCGACTGCGGGAGATGACGACGACATAGACGGAAAACAGGAGCAGGAAAGCTGCCGGAGCGATATAGCGGTCGGCGTCCGGCGACATTATTCGTAACCCGACAAAAACGACCAAGAACAAGGCGCTTTCCCACCACCTGAGGGATCGGCGTGCCATCAACCGGGAGTTTAGGTGGCGGTTTCCAAAGGCAACGCCTTTGGCGGGGTGCGGGGCAGCGCCCCGCCCTTGGTCACGAGTTCGGCGATTTGCACCGCGTTCAGGGCCGCACCCTTGCGGAGATTGTCGGCGGCGCACCAAAGTGCGAGGCCGTGCGGGACGGTCGGATCGACGCGCAGGCGGCTGACATAGACCGCGTCCTCGCCGGCGGTCTCCATCGGCGTCGCGTAGCCGCCGTCGTCGCGGGTGTCGTGCAGCACGACGCCGGGGGCGCCGCGCAGGGCGGCGCGGGCCTGTTCGAGAGTGACGGGATGGTGGAATTCGACCGCGATCGCCTCGGCGTGGCCGATGAAGACGGGCACGCGCACGCAGGTGGCCTGGACGGCGATGTCGGGGTCGAGGATCTTGCGGGTCTCGACCGCCATCTTCCATTCCTCGCGGGTGTTGCCGTCATCCATGAAGTCGTCGATGTGGGGGATGACGTTGAAGGCGATCTGCTTGGTGAATTGCTGGATCGTGGGGGCGTCGTTGACGAAGCTGCCCTTGGTCTGGGTGAAGAGCTCGTCCATGCCCTCCTTGCCGGCGCCGGAGACGGATTGGTAGGTCGAGACGACGATGCGGCGGATTTTCGCCAGGTCGTGAAGCGGCTTGAGCGCCACGACCATCTGGATGGTCGAGCAGTTCGGATTGGCGACGATGTTGCGCCGGATGCGTGCCAGCGCGTGCGGGTTCACTTCCGGGACGACGAGGGGAACGTCGTGCTCCATCCGGAACTGGCTGGTGTTGTCGATGACCAGGCAGCCGGCTGCTGCGGCGCGCGGCGCGTGGATGGCGGAGACGGCAGCCCCGGGGCTGAACAGGGCCAGGTCCCAGCCGGCGAAGTCGAAGGTCTCGAGATTGCGGATCTTGAGAACGGTTTTGTCTCCGAACGAGACCTCCTGGCCGGTCGAGCGGCCCGATGCGACGGCGGCGATGTCGGCGACGGGGAAGTCGCGCTCGGCGAGGGTCTTGAGGATTTCGCGGCCGACCGCGCCGGTGGCGCCGACCACTGCGACCTTGAACATGCACATCCCTTCCCTTCTCGTCCGCCGAGGTAGGCGCATGACGGTGCCGGGGCAAGCGCGGCATCGCGGCATCGCGGCAGCGTAACGGGTCTGGCCGGAACCATGGTTCGGGCGGTGCGTCGTCGGTGGAGCGATGGAGGAGGAGTTTTGGCATGAGTGCGACGATGAAGCCGTCCAGCATCGACAAGCGCATCCCGCCGGTGGCAGCCGAGAAGGCGCCATCCTGCACCTTCGTGATCTTCGGCGCGCATGGCGACCTGACCAAGCGTCTGCTGATCCCGTCGTTCTACAATCTGAGCGAGGCGCATCTGCTGGCCGACGACTTCAAGCTGATCGCGGTCGACCGCGTCGAAAGCTCCGATGACGGGTTCCGCGGCGAGCTGCGGCAGACGATGGAGGAGTTCACCCGCGACCCATCGGCGGAGTTCTACACGCCCAAGATCGACGAGACGAACTGGGGCTGGCTCGCGTCACGGATCAGCTATTGCCAGGCCGACTTCACCAAGCCAGAGGACATCGAGAGACTCAAGGCCAGGGTGTCGGGCAACGCGGTGTTCTACTGCGCGGTGGCGGCGCGGTTCTTCTCGGTGGTGGCGGAATCGATCGGCAAGGCCGGGCTGCTCAAGCAGTCGGACGGCGTGTTCAGGCGGCTGGTGGTGGAGAAGCCGTTCGGGGCGGATCTGGCGAGCTCGAAGGCGCTGAATGCTGCGCTGCTGGCGCAGGCCGACGAGAGCCAGATCTACCGGATCGACCATTTCCTGGGCAAGGAGACGGTGCAGAACATCCTGGCGTTCAGGTTCGGCAACGGGATCTTCGAGCCGCTTTGGCGGCGGGAGTATATCGACCACATCCAGGTGACGGCGGCCGAGACGGTGGGCGTGGAGCAGCGGGGCGCGTTCTACGAGCCCACGGGCGCGCTGCGCGACATGGTGCCGAACCACCTGTTCACGCTGTTGTCGATGGTGACGATGGAGCCGCCCAACTCGTTCGACGCGGAAAGCGTGCGGTCGATGAAGCAGTCGTTCTTCGAGAGCCTGCATCCGGTGCGGCCGGAGGATGTGGTCCGCGGCCAATACACGGCCGGGACGGTGAACGGGAAGGCGGTCGCGGCCTATCGGGAAAGCCCCGGCGTCGCGCAAGACAGTGTGACGGAGACCTACATCGCGATGAAGCTGGAGGCGGACAGCTTTCGCTGGTCGGGCGTGCCGTTTTATCTGCGAACGGGCAAGTGCATGTCGGGCCGGCGCACCGAGGTCGTGGTGCATTTCAAGCAGGCGCCCTACGCCATGTTCCGTGATACGCCGGTCGACAAGCTGGCGCCCAACAACCTGACGATCAGCATCCAGCCCAAGCAGGGCATCACGCTCGGCATTTCGGCGAAAATCCCCGGGCCGAAGATGGACCTGTCGGGTGTGGCAATGAAGTTCAGCTACGAGGACTCGTTCAAGCTCGAGCCGAATGTCGGCTACGAGACGCTGATCTATGACTGCCTGATCGGCGACGCGACGCTGTTCCAGCGGGCCGACAATATCGATGCTGCGTGGTCGGCGGTCGACCCGGCTTTGGCGTCGCCGCCGGCGGTCGAGATGTATCAGGCGGGCAGCGTCGGACCGGCCGGGGCGGCACAGTTGCTCGCGCGCGAGGGCCGGGAGTGGACGTCGGTCGAGGAGTGACGGACGATGAGGAGGCAAGGGGAAGGACAGGGGTTTCACCCCTGGACCCCACTGGAGGCGGGGCCTCCAGACCTCCATCCGCTTAGCGAGGTCATCGAGGGCGCTGACGCGTGACGGCGTTGACCTATTCGCCTAAAGACGCTGATCGAAGAAGAAGGGCCTGACGGTCGCCATCGTGGCGGATGCCGCAGCCGGATGGACGGGGTTCAGGAGCAGGTTGGCCGACTGCTCGATTATGGCTGACGGCACCTCGAGCAGCGGGGTGCGAGCTTCCGTCAGCCACCGACAGGCAGGTCGTCCAGGTCGACCGTCATCAGCACGTAGTCGCCGGGGGTCAGCGACAACGGCAGGTCGAGATGCACGCGGACCTTGAGCACGCAAAGCGCCGCGATGGGCGCCATGGTGACCATCGGCGCCCGGGCTGTTCCAGCGGGCGCGATGAAGACGCGCGCCGTCTTCTGCCAGGTTGGCGAAGGCCGGCGGCAGCGGCGCCACGCGAGGCGAGGCCGCCTCTACTCAAACGACGATGCCGTGCCCGATCAGCACGCCGAGCTTGCGCCGGCGCGCGAGTGTCTTTCGCGGCAGGACGATCGCGTCGAGGTCGGTCAGCGTTAGCCATCCCCTGGGCCAGGACGGCATCGACCGCGCCTACGGGAGCGCCCGACCTGATTCTGACGATCAGGCTGGGGCCGTCATAAGCGGCTCGGACGTCGGAGTTCTTGCCCTGCTCCCCATCCAGCATGCACGCCTGCTCTCTGGCCATATGCCCGTTTTGAAAAGGCATATGGCCAGCTTGGTTCAAGTCAGGTGGCGTTGCGCTTTGGGGTCGTCGCGGTCGGCCGAACGGCATAATCGCGCCGGGTCTCCACGCAGCAAAACTCCCATTAAAGCGTTGCTCGGCGCACGCCTTCCACAGCCGGGCTGAGGTTTGACGCGAACCGGAGCGCCCCGCGGCGCGCATCTGCTTCCAAGGTCAAAGGGCGCACCTTTCAGATATGTCTTCCGAGACCTTGATGGTAAATTGGCTTATACCGGATGGCGCGAAGATGCCAGCAACGACGATGTCGCTTTCGTAAGGCTGGCGAACGGCGGTCTCGCCTGAGCGCGTCGTTGATATTGGCACCATGCCGGCACGCCACCGACGGAAAACCCGACCTGAGCCTTCAGACAAGTCACGGTGCGAGATTATTGTCGCAGGTCAAGAGTCGCAAGAAGCTCCGCAAACAGATCACCACTTTCGTAGAGGCTTCCGTCTTCGCCAATGTGTTTGAATATAGCTTGCAGACGTTTCTGATCGGCGTTCGCCATTCGTCGGCAACCTCTGGAGAAGCCGAGTTTGCGTCGAAGGGATCTCGGCCGCCTTCCAAACACCATCCCACTATTCTTCGGAAGAAGGATAAAGTGTGCACGTTCGTAAAACGAATAGGAAACCGTACCGTTCTGTTCCTTTTGGATCAAGATGAAATTCAGTGGCCACGCCGAGATGTCCTGCGGCGTCCAATTGCTGAAGACGTCTCCCACATCCCAGTTGGAAATATCTTCGCGATCGTGTTCGGTCATTAGCGGCGCGTCGCGTTCGTCATCGCGTTCGATCAAGGCATCTGCGGTCTGATTCCGCTGTTCGACAGTTGCTCGCCCGGACGCGAAGACGAAGCCAACCCCGCGAAATCTTCCGGGGTCAGCAGCAACGACATCGAGCAGGGAATCAGGAAGTGGCTCCCGATTTGGTGGAGGGGTATAAATGCGCGATCTGCGCCGCCACCTCTCGTCAGCAAGTTCGAGCGCAGCGCTGTCAATCTGGCTGGAAAGCTTCCAGATACGCTCAAACCAGTCGGCAGCCTGTTTGTAGGCTGTACTATCTGGATGGTGGAACGTGCCAGCCTCGACTAGTCCTTGGCATGCAGACCGCGCAGATACCTTAAGTTTACGTTGTTCGGAGCTCCAAGCGACCTCAACTCCATTGGATTTGATCCAACCATAGAGACGTCACAGACGAGATGGGCATTACTTGGAGGCGAGCCTCGGAAGAGACTTGTAGACGCTCCGTTGCCCCAGAACGCGACCGCACATCGGAGGTGCGCACCTCTTGTCAGGCGCTGTATTTCAGCACCGACCTGATCGTCATCGAGGAACAACGAGATCTTTCTCGACCCATCTGACCTAGCCATGACGTTCGGCCGCCGTGGTCGTCAACGTTGACATCAGCTCTTTCAAGACAGGCAATGACATGACCCAAACGGTATCGCTCCACTGACAGAGATGCCAGCAAATCTCACGCAAACCCCCGGCTCGGAACGTGACAAGCAGCGCGCCATCGGGCTGCCGCTCGGTCTTCTGGGTCGGATGAAACAACCAAGCCTGCGCCTCCTCGGCGGCGGAAGCCGCGAACCTCAAAACGACGTCCGACGGCTCCTCCTGGAACACGCCGAACGAGCGGTCGGCGTAGGTCTGGACCACGAAGTCCTCGCGTCGGCTGAACGTCCGGTCGAGGAGGTCGGCGGAGACGATCCTGTCGAGACGGGACGGCCAAGGTCGCCGAACCAGTCCTCAAGAAACCAGTGCGGGGCGTTGCGAAAGGCGTTCAGGCACAGGTCGTGCACGCGGCCATCGGCGCGGCAGGCGTGACGAAGCGCGATCCGGATCGCGGCGTCGTAGACGTAGCGGAGCGGCGGGCTCGAAAACCCGTCCTCCTCGCTGCGCGCGATCTCGTCGTCGATCTCCTCCTCGACGGACCGGCGGCCCCAAGGAGTAGCCCAGCCGAGCCTCCTGGCCGACATCGATCCGCCAGAACTCGGTCTCGCCGACCCGAAGCTCGCGCCCGTATTGAGGCGCCATGACGGAGTCGTTGAGGCAGTTGCCGAGCTCGCGGCCGAGGCGCCGAAGCTCGGCAAGGCTCGTGATCCGTGTGGCAACGGTGCCTTCTGCGTCGAGGACGATGCGGGTGCTGGGGGCGCGCGGGATTGCCTGAGCATTGGCGCGGATATGGCCGAAGCGGGCGGCCTGGAACTCAGCGGCGAGATCAAGCAACCCGGCGAACGTCAGACGGTTGCAGTCCAGGCCGCGCAGAGTCTTGGCGGCAATCCTGGCCGCCTGCTGGCCCTTGTGGTGCGACGGGCTGCTCATCCATTGGAGTGTCCGCCCAAGCTTGCCGAGCGTCGCGCGCGCCTCGCCCGAGAGGCGCAGGCGGCCTGCGCTGTCGCGCGAGACGCGGCCGGGGGATGCCTGAAGCCAGGTCGCGGCAAGGTCCGCCACACTGCCCCGCAAGTCGGGCCTCGTGGTGAAGGTGCGTTCGAGCGTCGCCGCGGCGGTCCGCGTGAGGCGCCTGGTGGACGCATCGGTGTCCTGCATTCGGGTTCCTTCGATCAGTGGTGGTGGACGCGGCGCGTCAGGTGACCGACGGTGATGATGGTCCCGTCGCCGGCGACGACCGCGTAGGCGGTCGAGAGCGTCCGCTCGAGATTGGCGTAGGCCTTCGGGCCGATCGCGCGCTTGACGAGCCGCCGGCTGTGGCCGTGAAACCGGACGACCTCGACGCCCTGGCCGACATGGACGCGCTGTCCGAGGTCGATGAGCCACTCGACGACGGAGAGCGGGATGGCGCGGCCCGCCAGGCGCTGGTGGGCGTGCCTGGTGAGGCAACCGAGAAGGTCTGGCCTCGGGGTGCGGCTTGCATCCGGACCGCGATCCGTGTGAAGCATCGAGGCGGCTCCTGATCGTGACTGACAAGTTATTGGATGTTGCTACGACAGATCCGGACGGTGCGGTCTTATTCTGTGGTCGGAACGATACAGAAGCGACCCGGCATCGCGTTCATGGGACGGTGATGCTGTTCGTCGATTTCGAGGCGAGTTCGCTGGGCGTGCGGTCCTATCCGATCGAGATCGGATGGTGCGATGAGGCCGGCATGGTGGAAAGTCATCTGATCCGCCCCGAGAAGGACTGGACCGACTGGGACGTATCGTCTCAGGCAATCCATGGGATCAGCCGGGACATGCTCGCGGCGGATGGGAAACCCGCCATCTGGGTGGCGGATCGTTTTCGAGAGGTGGCCGGTTCTGGCAGGTTGTTCTCGGACGGTCTCGCATTCGACCAGTACTGGCTGGCGCGGCTTCTGTCGGCCGGCGCCGTGACCGAGGCCCGGGCTGCCCCGGTCGGAAAGATCGAGGATGTGCATGGGCTTTACGCGGATGCCTGTCGCCAGGTGCTGGCGCGCAGATTCGGGCCGGACCTGTTCTCGACCGGCGGCCTCCGAGAAAAGGCGGCGGCCTTGGTGATCAAGACCGTTGCGGATGCCGAACGCCTGGTGGAAGAGCGATCACGCCGAAGACATCGGGCGGGGGATGACGCACATGCTCTATGGCAGACGTGGTCGTCTCTTCACCAAGACCGATCGTAGGGCCGGGATCGCCCGCCAGAAGGATCGCGCGCCGCAGCCGGCCGTCAGGCGGCGGAGGCGAACCGTTTGAGGACCGCGGAGACCTTGTGGCGGCGCAGTTCGGCGCGGGCCTTGGCGCCGTCAGCCATGTAGTTGAGCTGGATCGCGTAGCGGCGGCCGACATAGGTCTTGTGGCCATGCCAGGTTGCCGGACCGTTGGGGAAGATCAGCAGCGTGCCGTTCACGGGCGGGACCTCGACGGCGTAGTCGTCGAGGTCGTCGCCGGATCGGAGCAGGCGAAGGCACCCTTCGCGCCTCGCCCAGGCTTCGGATTCGGGGTTGAGATAGAGCAGGATCGTGACGCGCTTGGCGGAGCTGTCACGGTGGATCTGCCCGTCACGCTCGCGGGTGCGGCCGCGGACGGTCAGCATCGTCGGGGCGCCGGTCAGGTCGAGGCCGAACTTGGCCGCGACCGAGCAACGGAAACGGTCGCCCTCGAGTTCCGCGACCAGCCCCCGCGCAGCCGGACCGAGACGAAGGGCGGAGGGCGGGAACGAACCGCCGCTCGACATCGGAGGCAGACCCTCGATGACCCGCGGCAAGATGTCCGGCGGCACGAAATCGGGGATGACGACGTGCGGGAACGGGTCAGTGACGGGCGGCTCGGCGTCGAGCCTGGCGTAGTCGAGTGCCGTTGGTTCGGTCATGCCGCGCGGCGTAGCGCCCGCGCGTGCACTCGGCAAGTCTCAGCCGTGCCACTGATGCGCCTGGCGCACGATCGTGTTGGTCGACAGGAACTGGGCGCAACCGATCTTGCCGTCACAGCATGGGAGCGGTGCCCCCAAAGTATCGGCAGGATGAAATGTCACGCGCGACAGGTATTTCTGTGCGCCTTGGCAAGTGAAGTTCGGCTGTTCGACCGTCATGCGCAAGTCCGACGCCTGGGCATGCAGCATCGGTAGTGCGCAGGCCAACCCGATGATCCTCAATATCTTTGTCATGTGAAACGCCTGCTCTACCGAACACCCCAACATCGGATCAACGAACAAGTCGTTGAAATGGTTACACCGCTCGCGAACGCTTGATGAAGGTTGCCAACGGTCGGTTTACGCCCTCCGCCGCAGGCTCTATCGAGCGCGCGCACGAACTTCGAGAGGCGCATGGAGGCCGGGAAGGCGGACGAGCGAGGGCCGCTGGCGATCTGGCGGGGACGCGTGGCCAGCGGAGCGCTCGCTCGCGACCCGGAGCAGGAGCGGGCGGCGGCACGGCTCGACCGGCTCTGGGGCGAGTTGAACGTCTATGAGCCGCAGCCGGCGTCCACCCGAGGACTGTTCGGACGGCTGAGAAGAGCGCCGGTTCCGGCGGAACGGCCGCGCGGCGTCTATCTCGTGGGCGACGTGGGCCGCGGCAAGTCGATGCTGATGGACCTGTTCTTCGAGGCCGCGCCGGCGGCGAAGCGCCGGATCCATTTCCACCGGTTCATGCAGGACACGCATGCGCGCGTCTTCGCGTTGAAGCGGGAGATGCCGGGGATCAGCGATCCGATCCCGCCGCTCGCGGACGCGGTCGCGCGCGAGGCGACGTTGCTCTGTTTCGACGAATTCCAGGTCAACGACATCGCGGACGCGATGATCCTCGGCCGGCTGTTCGAGGCGCTGTTCGCACGCGGCGTTGTGGTGGTGGCAACGTCGAACACGCGGCCCGAGGATCTGTTCCAGAACAGGCCGGGGGCGGATGCGTTCAAGCCGTTCATCGCGGTGTTGCGGCGCGAACTCGATACGGTGGAAGTCGCGTCCGAGCGCGACTATCGGCGCCGCCGGGAGATCAGGGGCGCGTCCTGGGTGGTGCCCGCGGATCGGCGCGGCGACCAGGCGCTCGACGACGCCTTCGCGTTGCTGACCGAGGGAGAGGCAGCGCGCCCGGCCGTGCTGACGGTGCAGGGACGGCGGGTCGCCGTGCCGCTCGCGGCCGCGGGCGTGGCACGATTCGACTTCGACGCGCTGTGCGCGACGGCGCTGGGCGCGGGCGATTATCTCGAGATCGCCAGGCACTACCAGACGGTGATCATCGACCATGTCCCGCTTCTGGGGCCGGACAATTTCGATCTTGCCCGGCGGTTCATCGTGCTGATCGACGCGCTGTACGAGGCGAAAGTGAAGCTGTTCGCGTCGGCCGATGCGCCGCCGGACGGTATCTACGAGCGCGGCGACGGCGCGCGGGCCTTCGAGCGGACCGCGTCGCGGCTCGCCGAGATGCAGAGCCGCGAATACCAGGCCCTTCCGCACGCGCCTTGAAGAGGTCACTCTCGGCGCGTGCCGACCCATGACGTGAGCAACCAGCCGCCGCCCCTCCCCGCCATCGATCTGTTCGGGAGCGATCCGGCGCTGTGCGGACTGGTGGAACGATGGGGCGGCGGCTGGGCGCGGGACGCGCTCGAGCGGTCGGGGTGCGAGTCGGGCAGCGACGAAGTCCAGGACGCGGCGCGGCTCGCCAACCGGCACGGGCCGGAATTGCGCACGCATGACCGGTTCGGGCACCGAGTGGACCTGGTCGAGTTCCACCCCGCCTATCACGCGCTGATGCGGCGCGTGTTCGCGGCGGGCGTGCATTGCACGGCCTGGACGGCGCCGCGGGCCGGGCACGTCGTGCAGGCGGCCCTCGGCTATCTGTGGAACCAGGCGGATGCCGGCGTGATCTGCCCGGCGGTGATGACGGGCGCGTCGCTGGTCGTGCTGCGCCGGTCGCCGGTGTTGCGGGACGCGCTGGAGGCAGGGGTGCTGTCGCGCGAATACGATCCGCGGCCGCTGCCGTTCGCGGAGAAGACGGGTCTGACGATCGGCATGGCGATGACCGAGAAGCAGGGCGGGTCGGATCTGCGGGCGGTGGCGACGATCGCGGTCCGTCGCGGGGATGGGCCGCTCGGGGCGGAGTATGGGCTGACCGGACACAAATGGTTCTGCTCGGCGCCGATGTCGGACGGGTTCCTGACGCTGGCGCGGACGGACGCCGGCGTGACCTGCTTCCTGGTGCCGCGATCGCTGCCGGACGGGACGCGCAACCGGTTCGCCATCCAGCGGCTGAAGGACAAGATGGGCAATCGGTCGAACGCGTCATCCGAGATCGAGTATGACGGGACGTGGGCCGTGCTGGTCGGCGAGGAAGGACGCGGGATCGCGTCGCTGATCGAGATGGCGCATCTGACGCGGCTGGAGGCGGCGGTCGGGTCGGCGGCGAACGTTCGCCGCGCGCTGATCGAGGCGATCCACCACGCGCGGCACCGTTGCGCGTTCCAGCGCGCGCTGATCGACCAGCCGCTGATGGAGGCGGTGCTGGCGGACCTCGCGGCCGAGAGCGAGGCGCTGCTTGCCCTTTGCCTGCGGGCAGCGGCGGCGCTGGACGATCCGGCGCAAACCCTGCTGGCGCGCTTCCTGGTGCCGCTGGCAAAGTTCTGGGTCTGCAAGCGCGCGCCTTCGCTGGTGGCGGAGGCGATGGAGTGCCTGGGCGGCAACGGTTTTGTGGAGGAAGGCGTGATGGCGCGCCTGTTTCGGGAGTCGCCGCTGAACGGCATTTGGGAAGGACCGGGCAACCTGATGTGTCTGGACATGCTGCGCGCGCTGCAGCGGGAGCCGGCGATCCGCGACGCGGTGCTGGACGAGGCCGGCGACGGGCGGGGGGCGGTGGCGGACGCGATGGATGCGGCGCTCGCGCAGGAGGGACGCGCGCGACTGTTCGCGGAACGGGCCGCGGTCGCGTTGTCGGTCTCGCTGCTGGAGCGGGACGCGCCGGATTTCGTGTCGGACCTGTATCGGGGTGCGCGTTCGGGCGGGGGCCGCGCCGCGGGCGCGTTCGCCGGAACGTTCGCATGCCGGCGCGTGCTGGAGCGCGCCTTCGCTGCTTGATCGGCGGGTTCTCGGCCGACGGGCGGTCGTGCTCGGCGGTGCGGTTGCCGGGTGTTCGCCAAGCGGCGTGCTGAATGCACTGGCGCCGTCACGGCTGGCGGGGCGGGACATCGCCTATGGCGGCCTCGCGCGACAGCGGCTCGACGTCTACGCCCCGGCCGGCGAACCGAGCGGCGCGCCCGTGCTGGTGTTCCTCTATGGCGGCGGGTGGACGGAGGGCTCGAAGGAGATCTACCGGTTCGTTGGAGGGGCCTACGCGGACGCCGGGTTCGTGGTGGTGGTGCCGGACTACCGGCTGTATCCGCAAGTCCGCTATCCGGCGTTCCTGGAGGATTGCGCGCTCGCGTGCGCCTGGGCGAAGCGCCATGCAGGCAGCTATGGCGGGGATCTGTCACGCGGGATGATCCTGATGGGTCACTCGGCCGGGGCCTACAACGCGGCGATGCTCGCGCTCGACCCCTCGTTCCTGACGGGTGCGGGTCTGTCACGCGCGGTCGATCTGGCGGGCGCGGTCGGGCTCGCCGGCCCGTACGATTTCCTGCCGTTCGACCGGCCCTATCTCGGCCCGCTGTTCGCGCCGGCGCCAAGCCAGGCCGCGACCCAGCCGATCTCGCATGTGGACGGGCGGGCGCCCGCGATGATGCTGGCGGCCGGCCTCGACGACACCGTCGTGCGTCCGCGCAACACGGTCAGCCTCGCCGCGCGCATCCGGGCGTGTCACGGCAGCGTAACGCTTCATGAGTATCCCGGCATCGGACATCTGGAACTGATCGGCGCGGTGGCTGCACCGCTCCGGTTCCTGGCGCCGGTGTTCCGGGACAGCCTTGGGTTCATTCGCGGCCGGTTCGAGACCGGATGAGGGAAGCAGGCAGGTATGAACGCGACGCGGGCAACGGTGGTGGCCGACGTTCGACGTGCCCACTGGTCGGGGCGTGTCGGGACGGGTAGAACGGTTCGGGGTCGCCGCCGTCGCGTCGACAGGATCGGGCTGCGCCTGCCTATGAGTGACTCGCGTCAAGCCGCCTCCGGTGATCTCGAACAACTGATCGCGGCCTGCGCGGACGGGGACCAGGCGGCGTTCAAGCGGCTCTACGAAGTGCAGTCGGCGCGATTGTATGGGCTGGCGCTGCGGATGACACGGGACGCGGGGATGGCGGCCGACGCGCTGCACGACGCGATGCTGCAGGCTTGGCAGAGGGCGGCCCGCTACGACGCGACGCTTGGGTCGGTGGAGGCGTGGCTGATCGGGCTGGTCCGGTATCGGTCGATCGACCTGTTGCGGAAATACGGGCGCGAGCGGCCCGGGCTCGAGGGCGAGGCGGAGACACCCGACACCGATCCGGATCCGCTGCACCAGTTGATGACGACCGACGAGGGCTCGGCGCTGCATCGCTGTCTGGACGTGCTCGATGCGCGCTACCGGCGGGTGGTGACGCTGAGCTTCATGGATGGGCTGTCGCACACGGAGCTCGCGGAACGGCTGACGATGCCGCTCGGGACGATCAAGTCGTGGATCAGGCGCGGCCTGCTGAGCCTGCGTGAGTGCCTTGGGCAGGCGGGCCGGTCATGAGCGGCAGCGAGACCCTCGAACCACCGGATGACGCGGGCGAGTTCGTGCTCGGCACGCTCGACGACACGGCGCGAGCCGCGGCCGCGCGACGGATCGACAGCGATCGCGGGTTCGCCGAGGCGGTCGCACGCTGGGAGATGCGGCTGGCGCCGCTGGTGGCGACGGTGGCCGAGGTGGCGCCGCCGGCCTGGGTGTGGCGCCGGCTGGCAGTCGCAACCGCGAACGTGCGGCAGGTATCCACCGGGCGTCCGACGCTGTGGCGCAATGTGGGGGTCTGGCGTGCGGCGACGGCGGCGAGCCTGGCGCTCGCGGCGTCGCTGGCGCTGCTGGTGTCGATCGAACGCGGCCGGACGCCTCAGGTGAGCACGGCGCTGGTGGCCTACGGCCGGCCGGACGCGGCATTCACCGTCCAGCGGGAGGCAAGCGGCGCGCTCGACGTGCGGCCGGTGGTGCCGGCCTCGGTGCCGGAAGGAAGGACTCTCGAGTTGTGGTCGTTGGCGTCGGGTGCCACCAAGCCGGCTGCACTCGGCTTGCTGCCTGTGAGCGGGGCACGGATCGCGGCTGGCAAGCTGCCGCCTGGACCCGGGAAGATCCTGGTGAGCCTGGAGCCGTCGGGCGGCTCGCCGACCGGATTGCCGACCGGCCCCGTCCTGTACGCCGGGTCGATCGCCCAGTAGTTTCGCCGGGAGTCCGGGGGCCGGCCTCGGCCCCCGGCTTTCCTTCGGGCGCTTGAGCAGGGGACCCGCTTTTCCTATCTGCGATAAGTCGTGAAGGGCGTTGCCTCCCGGGGGACGCACCCACGCTCGTTGCCGAAAGGGACAAGCATCGATGGACATCCAGAAATTCACCGAACGGTCGCAAGGCTTCCTGCAGGCGGCCTCGACGATCGCATTGCGGGAGTATCATCAGCGGCTGACGGCCGAGCATCTGCTCAAGGCCCTGCTCGACGATGAGGAAGGCGCCGCATCAGGTTTGATCAAGGCGACGGGGGCCGATCCGGCGCGGGTGAGGCTCGCGGTCGACGCGGACCTGGCGAGGCTGCCGAAGGTGCAGGGGGCGGGCGCGGGACAACCGCAGGCCGATCCGGACTTCGTGCGCGTGCTGGATTCGGCGCAGCAGTCGGCGCAGAAGGCGGGCGACGAGTATGTGGCACAGGACCGGCTGCTCGCCGCACTCGCCGCGAGCCAGAGCGGCGCCGGCCGCGCGCTGCGCGAGGCGGGCGCCAACCCGCAGGCGATCGAGCAGGCGCTGACCGCGATCCGCAAGGGTCGACGGGTGGAGAGTGCGAACGCGGAAGCCGGTTTCGATGCGCTCAAGAAATATGCGCGCGACGTGACCGAGATCGCACGGGCGGGGAAGCTCGACCCGGTGATCGGACGCGATGAGGAGATCCGGCGCACGATCCAGGTGCTGGCGCGGCGGACCAAGAACAACCCGGTGCTGATCGGCGAGCCTGGCGTGGGCAAGACCGCGATCGTCGAGGGGTTGGCGCTGCGGATCGTCAACGGCGACGTGCCGGAGACGCTGAAGAACAAGCGGGTGCTGGCACTTGATCTCGGCGCCCTGGTGGCGGGTGCGAAGTTCCGCGGCGAGTTCGAGGAGCGGCTCAAGGCGGTGCTCAAGGAGGTCGAGACCGCCGCAGGCGAAGTGATCCTGTTCATCGACGAGATGCACACGATGGTGGGCGCCGGCCGGGCGGAAGGCTCGATGGACGCGTCGAACCTGCTCAAGCCGGAATTGGCCCGCGGCACGCTGCATTGCATCGGGGCCACGACGCTCGACGAGTATCGCAAGCATGTCGAGAAGGACGCGGCATTGGCGCGGCGTTTCCAGCCGGTTTATGTGGGCGAGCCGAGCGTTGCAGATACGGTCAGCATCCTTCGCGGCATCAAGGAGAAATACGAGCTGCATCACGGCGTGCGGATCACGGATGCGGCCTTGGTGGCGGCGGCGACGTTGTCGAACCGTTACATAACCGATCGGTTCCTGCCGGACAAGGCGATCGACCTGATCGACGAGGCGTCGTCGCGGTTGCGCATGCAGGTCGACAGCAAGCCCGAAGCGCTCGACGAGCTCGACCGGCGGCTGGTGCAGCTCAAGATCGAGCGCGAGGCGCTTCGTCGCGAGGACGACGTCGCGAGCCGCGAACGGCTGGGCAAGCTGGAGAGCGAACTGGCCGAGATCGAGGAGCGGTCGAACGCGATGACCGCGACGTGGCAGAACGAGAAAGGCCGCGTGGCCGACACGCAGAAGCTCAAGGAGAGGCTGGACGCTGCGCGCAGCGAGGTCGAGGTGGCGCAGCGTCGTGGCGATCTGACGCGTGCGTCGGAGCTGCTGTATGGCGTGATCCCGGCGCTCGAGTCGGAAATCGCGCTGCACCAGGAGGGCGAGCACGGCGCGCTGGTGCGCCAGAGCGTGGACGAGGCGGCGATCGCGTCGGTGGTCTCGCGCTGGACTGGCGTGCCGGTCGACCGGATGCTGGAAGGCGAGCGGGCGAAGCTGCTGCGGATGGAGGACCATCTCCGCGCGCGCGTTGTGGGACAGGAGGACGCGCTGCGAGCGGTGGCACACGCGGTGCGGCGCGCGCGCGCCGGTCTGCAGGATCCGAACCGGCCGATCGGTTCGTTCCTGTTCCTCGGACCGACCGGCGTGGGCAAGACGGAGCTCACCAAGGCGCTGGCCGAATTCCTGTTCGACGACGAGCGGGCGATGGTGCGCATCGACATGAGCGAGTTCATGGAGAAGCACGCGGTGTCGCGGCTGATCGGCGCACCGCCTGGCTATGTCGGCTACGATGAGGGCGGGGTGCTGACGGAAGCGGTGCGCCGGCGTCCGTATCAGGTGATCCTGTTCGACGAGGTCGAGAAAGCGCACGAGGACGTCTTCAACGTCCTGCTTCAGGTGCTCGACGATGGGCGGCTGACCGACGGCCAGGGGCGGACGGTCGATTTCCGCAACACCATCATCGTATTGACGAGCAACCTCGGCAGCGACGTGCTGGCAAACCTGCCGGACGGGGAGCAGGCGGCGATCGCGCATGCGCAAGTGATGCGGGTCGTGCGGGAGCATTTCCGGCCCGAGTTTCTCAACCGGCTCGACGAGATCATCCTGTTCAACCGGCTGGCCCGGACGGACATGGCGCGGATCGTCGAGATCCAGCTCGGACGGCTTCGCTCGTTGCTGGCCGACCGGCACATCACGCTCGTACTGGACGGCAGTGCGACGGACTGGCTGGCGCACGAGGGCTATGACCCGGTGTATGGCGCGCGGCCGCTGAAGCGGGTGATCCAGCGCAGCCTGCAGAACCCGCTGGCCGGATTGCTGCTGGAAGGGCGGATCGCCGATGGCGAGACGGTGCGGGTTTCGGCGGGAGCGGACGGGCTGACGCTGAACGGGGCGATGGCGGAAGCGGCTTGACAGTCCGCGAGGGGGTGCGGGGGCCGGCCTCGGCCCCCGGTCCTTTGCTGGCCGCCTACGCGATTTCCGGCTCGCGATCGGATACCGCGAACCGCTTAAGGATGTCGGGGATCGCGCTTTCGGGACAGGGACGACCGAACAGAAAGCCCTGAAGCTCGCCGCATCCCTCCAATGTCAGCCTCGCACGCTGTTCCTGGGTCTCGACGCCCTCGGCGTTGATCGCCATGCCCAGCGAGCGGCCTAGGCCGATGATCGCCCGGACGATCGCGCACGAATCCTCGCTGGCGGTCATGCCGCGGACGAAAGACTGGTCGATCTTGATCTTGTCGAACGGGAACCGGCTGAGATAGGCGAGCGAGGAATAGCCGGTTCCGAAATCGTCCATGGCGATGCGCACGCCGAGCGCGCGGATCTGCCGGAGCGTCCCGATGATCCGGTCGTCGTCCTCCATCAGCAGGGCCTCGGTGATTTCGAGTTCGAGCCGATGTGGCGACAGGGCCGCCTCGCGTAGGGCGGTTGCGACGTCATCGGCGAGGATGCGGCCACGAAACTGGGCAGGGGACAGGTTGACCGCGACCTTGACGTCATCCGGCCACGCCGAGGCGGCGAGACAGGCGTGCCTGAGAACCCAATCGCCGAGGGCGCCGATCAGGCCGAGTTCCTCGGCGAGCGGGATGAAATCGGCTGGGCTGACGAGACCACGCGTCGGATGGTTCCAGCGGACAAGGGCTTCGAAGCCGACGAGACGGAGGCCGGTCGAGAGCTGCGGCTGATAATAGAGCTCGAGTTCGCCGTTCTTGAGCGCGCCGCGCAGGTCGAGCTCCAGAGCGCGCCGTTCGCGAACGCGCAGATCCATTTCGGCATCGAAGAAGCGAAAGCAGCCGCGTCCATCGGCCTTGGCCCGATAGAGAGCGAGATCGGCGCGGTTGAACAGATCCTCCTCGCTCACCGCGCCGGTGTCGTTGGCGAGTGCGACGCCGATGCTGATGCCGACTTCGACGGGATGGCCGGTCAGGATGAAGGGCTCGGCCATCGTCTCGATCAGCCGTCGTGCCAGACCGCTGGCCGCCTGCGGCTGTCTGCCGACCTGGACGATGGCGAATTCGTCGCCGCCAAGCCGTGCAACGAAGTCCTCCTCGCGGCAGCAGGCCTGCAGGCGGTCGGCGACGGCGCGAAGCAGCGCATCGCCGGCCGGATGGCCGAGCGTGTCGTTGACACTCTTGAAGCGGTCGATGTCGAGACACAGCATCGCGATCGAATGGTCTTGATAACGGCGGCGCATGGCGGTCCTGACATGCTCGCCAAACAGCAGCCGGTTCGGCAGGCTGGTGAGCTGATCGTGCCGCGCCATGTGCGCCAGCCTAGCCTCGGCGATCCGGCGCTCGCTGACATCCTCGTAGGTCGCGACCCATCCGCCCTTGGCAACCGATTGCTGGGACACCGCGATCGTCCGCCCGTCGGGAAGTTCGCATGACAAGGCCTCGATCGACCCACCGGAGACACTGAGCAACGTGGCGAGCCCGGCGTCGGCCAGGATTTCGGACGCGTGCGCGCCCAGCGGCGGGATTGCGAACATCTCGCCGAAACGGCGGTTGGCGACGAGGAGCCGATCGTCGGCGTCGAACAGGCAAAGGCCCTGGTTCATGTTGTCGAGTGCCGCCGTCATCTGCGCGTTGTGCGCGGCGATCTCGTCGGCGTGGGAGGAAGCCTGCGCGGCCATGAGTGCTTCGATCCGGGCCATGCCGCCGGCGATGCTGGATTGCATCATCGCGAGTGCGCGCAACAGGTCGGATGTCTCGCCGCGCCCGCTCACGGCGATCGGATTGTCGAGCCTGCCGCCGGCGATCGATTGTGCGATCCTGACGGCACGACCGATCGGCGGGGCGATCAGGCGCGCGAGCAGCGCGGTGACACAAAGTGCCACCAGGAGGCTGCCGGCGAGCAGGGCGGCCGTCCAGCGTCTCTGCGCATCGACGAGTTCGCCGACACGGCGGCGGTCGTGGAAGCCGTCGTCGGCGAAGGTCTCGACGAGTCCGTCGAATGCGTCCTGGATCGGTTTCGACACGGCATGGTCCGCGGCGAGACGGGGCAGGATGGCGGCCACATCGCGTTTGAGGGCGGCGGCCTGAAGACGACCCTTCGAGGAGGTCGCGCGCTCGATGACGATGTCTAGATCGTCGAGCAGGTCCTGCGAGGCGTCGGGTGTCAGCGTCCGAGGGTCGGAGGCGAGATCCGCGAACTCGACCTGGGCGGCGCGCAGGTAGCTGACGGCCATGAAGGCGTCGTCATAGATGCCGAGCGCCAGATTGCCGAGGCGCCGCTCGGCGCGCTGCGCACTGACGCCGATCAGGGCAGTCAGCATGGTCAGCGCCAGGCATCCCAGGAGTATCTTCGAGCGGATCGACATCACGCGGCAGTCACTTCACATCGACATCGAGCCGCATCTTGGGATGGATGTGGCAGAGGACCCGGTAGTGGCCGGCTGTCGAGAACCGGATATCGGCATGATTGCCCGGTTCGGTTTCATCGGTGTCGAAGGAGAAGGACGGCGACCTGGCATAGACTTGATGGCCGAAATCATCATCGTTATCGAAGCGGACCGTGTCGCCGGTATCGACCTGGATCTGCCGCACGGTGAAGGCGCGATCCTTCTGGTGTACAACGACCGGATCGCCGGCGAAGGCGCGGCCGGCGGCGAGCAGCAGACAGGGGAGGATGAGCTTCTTCACGATTGCCTCGAGGGTCCGTTCAGCGAGAGACGATGTCGCGCTCCATAGGCGCAAGGCGGGCGAGAAGTCTGTTCTGGGTCCAGAACGGGATGTTCGCCGACCGCAGAGCGGCCTGCAGATCCTCCACGACGGCATCGAAAGCGGCCTCGTCGATGTGCAGACCTCGATGGGACGCCGCCATCGAACGGCCGTGATATGCGCAGGGACCGTCGGCAACGTGGCAGATGTAGACGGCGAAGCGTGGCTTGAGCCAATCGGGATTGATGTTGTCGAAGTAGGTCCGCAGGCGCGGATCACTCATGTAGAGCGCCACCGCGTCGCCCGCGATGCGCGTGATGCCTGACTGTCCGCCGAGGCTGTCGAAAAGGCGGCCATCGGCTCGGCTTGGCGGTGCGCTGACGATCAAGACAAGGAGCGACGCGAGGCGGGCGAGCTTGATGCGCATCAGTAGCCGAGCTCCAGGGAGAGGTAGGCACCGGCCTGGTCACCCTGGCGCGCAATGCTGCCGAGATCGACGAAGGCCAGCGTGGCGGAGAGATGCTTGTCGAGGAAATAAGCGGCAAAGAGATCGGCGGCGTCGCCTTCGTGGGCGAACCGGAGATTGTCGGGCTTGGTGCGAATTTCGGCGCCGATGGCGAGCCTGCGGGTGACGAGGAACGCCGCCGAGCCTTCGAACTGCGGACTGTAGCCGCCGTTCAGGTCACCGCCGAAACCGAGCAGGCCGAACTGGTTGGCCTTCGTTGCCCGGATGGTGACGTCGAGGAGCAGGCTCTGCGCCAGGAAGAGCTTGGTTGCCGCGACGTAGGCGTCGACACCGTCCGTGCTCCGCGCGCCGATGGCCCGAAGCACCGCGTGCTGGTCGGCCGACTTCAGTTCCGTTCCGACAGCGATCTGCGGCAGCCAGGTGTCCTGGTCGTAGACCGCGTCGCCGAGCAGGCGAACCTTGATCCCGGCGACGTCGAGATGGAACTGGTAGCCGTATTTAAGACCAAGGCGGCCACCGGCCGCACCGGTGTAGAACCATTGATGGGCGTAGGAGAGCTCGACCCGGTCGTCCAAGCCAATTGCGGCGCCGGCGGTGTTGAGGGTGAAGCTCGAGAGCGGAACGACGGTGTCGTGGATGTCGCCGCCGACCTGGTCACGCGTGCCGTAGCCGGTGATCAGCGCCCAGGGCACGAGACCGCCGCCGCCCGCACCCTCGACCTGGACGACGCCGGATGTCGCCAGCAGGCGGCCGCTCGTTTGCGCGGCGGCGACGACGGGCACGAAGAGCGAGGCGGCGGTCATGGCCGCCACCCATCCTCGGACCACGGAAAGGGTGTTGCTCGTCATGCGGTTGATCATCGACCGAAATGATGAACACCCGCTGAAGGAGCGATGCGGTTAAGCCAATACTCCGAGTTGAATTGCGGTGAGGAACACGAGCGACGCGAACATCCCGGCACAGAACGCAATCGCGGCCGGGGTCGCGATCGGCCAGCGCGCCCGCGCGCCGCCGAGAAGCAGGCAGCCGACGATCCAGAATTCGGTGAAGGCGCGACCGTAGGCGACGGGATCGATCCAGGGACCTTTTGCCGTCAGCGTGGTCATCAGAGCCGCGGTGAGGATCCAGCCGACCGCAAGCGGGGTCTGGCTCCCGCGCCCGAGTGCCGGGCCGATGACGCTCGTCACCGCGAGGCAGAAGCCGACGATCCCGAGTGCGGTGAACAACGAGACCAGCCGGAGCAGCAGGTCGAGCCGGCGCATCCCGATCCAGCCGTGCAGCCTGGCGACGTCGGCTCGCAGCGCTTCGATCAGGCCCACGAGCGGCCAGCCGATGTTCTGTCCGAACCCGCCGCTGGATCCGGGGAGGTGCCACAAGCGCGGCAGCGCCTCGTGCCAGGCGACGACCGGCGCGAGCAAGGCAGCACCGCAGAGGATCGCGACCGCGCGTCCGCCCTCGCGCCATCTGGCGATGTCGACGAGAAGCAAGCCGAGGAGCGTCAGGGCCGTCGTTTCGCGCGCGAGAGTCGCGGCGGCGCCGCACAGGGCGAACAGGACGAAATGCCGCCGCGAGTGATACAGGATGGCGGCCAGAAGGAAGGCGGCGGCGGTGATCTCGGTCGTGTCATGGGTCAGCGTGCCGACGAAGCCGGCCCAGACGACGATCGCCGGCGCGGTCAGCCGCGACAGGTCGAAGTCACGCGCGAGGACGGTCGACAATCCGCCGATCATGCCCAATCCGAGCAGGTTGACGGCGAACATCGCCGCCGGAACCAGCTTCGGCTGACCGACGGTCACGACCCACACCAGCAGCGGATAGACGATACGCCCCATCCGATACGTGGGCGCGTCGAACCAGACACCCGCACGCACACGCTCGAACGAGAACGGAGCGACCGCCATCCGGTAATAGAACTGGCCGTCGTAGCCGAAACCGTTCCCGATCTGGATCCGGCTCGGCGTGTGGGCTGCATCGACGAAGTATCGTCCGGCCACGATGAAGGCTGAGGCGTGAAAATGATGCACGGCCAGGAACGGCAGCATGAGCAACAGGTAGCCGAGCACGACCACAGCCGAGAAATGCCAGGGCGACGCGAGGCGAGCCAGCAGCGGCGTCGAAGTCAGGCGCGCAGCTTCTCGAGGATCTCCCGCTTCATCTCGTCGACCGGCTGCTCGACGGAGACGACGATCGGGTTTTCGTCCGGCGTCGGCTCCTCGAGGATGGCAAGCTGGCTGTCGAGCAGGTCGACCGGCATGTAGTGCCCACGGCGGGCCTGGAGGCGCGCGAGCAGGGTCTCGCGGCTGGCCTTGAGGTAGAGGATCCGCACCTGTCCGTCCGTGCCGGCAACGAGGCGGTCTCGGTAGACGCGCTTGAGCGCCGAACAGGTGATCAGACCGGTCCCGTCATTGGCGAGCTGGCCGTCGATCCACGCCTTGCATTTGTCGATCCAGGGCCACCGATCGTCATCGGTGAGCGGGATCGCCTGGCTCATCTTGGCGATGTTGGCCGGCGGATGCAGCTCGTCACCCTCCTGGAACGGCCAGTCGAGCACATCGTCGACCAGATGGGCGACCGTGGTCTTGCCCGAACCCGACACGCCCATGCAGATCAGGACGCACGGACGGATGCCGGTGCCGTCGGCGGCCTTGCTCATGTGGCGGCCGCGAACTGGCGCACGCCTTGCGGACCGGCGATGATGGCGAGGTGGGCGCGTCCGAGAAAGAGGCCTGTCTCGAAGACGCCCACGATGTCGCGGATCGCGCGGTCGATCCGGGCGGCATCGTCGAGCGGACCGAAATGGCAGTCGAGGATCATGTTGCCGCCGTCGGTGACGAAGAGCGCGCCCTGCGGCGAATGGCGCGGCATGACTCGCGCGCCGATTCCCTGGAGGTGGCGCGCCGTCGCCTCCCAGCCGAACGGGGCGACCTCGACCGGCACGGGCGTGCTGATGCCGAGACGATCGACAAGCTTGCTGTCGTCGGCGATGACGACGAAGCGGTGGCTGGCGGCAGCGACGATCTTTTCGCGCAGCAGCGCGCCGCCGAGTCCCTTGATGAGGCCAAGCAACTTTGGCTCGATCTCGTCGGCGCCGTCGATGTCGAGGTCGATCGCACCGACATCGGCGAAACCGACGACCTTGATGCCGCCGGCCTCGGCCTGGGCGGCGCTGCGGTCGGACGTCGCGACCGCCTCGATTTGCAGTCCGCCGCGCACCCGCTCGATAAGGGCGTCGATCAGGAAGGCAGCCGTCGACCCGGTGCCCAGGCCCACCACCATGCCGTCCTCGACGAGTTCGGATGCGGCGATGGCGGCCTGCTGCTTGAGGTGGGCGTTGGGGTCGGTCACGACAGCTTCATACGCCGGCGGCAGCCCGGTCGAGCAGCCAGGTGACGCGGCCGATACTGGTGATGCGGCTGGCTGGCTGCGAGCGGTCATTGTTGCGCACGCGGGTAAGCGCGGCGTGCTTGTCGGCACCCTTGATGAGGAAGACGACATCACGCGAGCTGGCGATCGCCTGGTAGGTGAGCGTGAGGCGCGTGTGCGGCGCGTCGTGCGGCACGCAGGGCGCTACCCAATCGAGGGTGTTGTCGAGCACGTCGGTGCCGGGAAACAGCGAGGCGGTGTGGCCATTGTCGCCGAGACCGAGCAGGACGACGTCGAACAGCGGACGCGGGATCTCGAGCACCTCGTCACGGTAGTGTCCGGCGAGCTCGTCCTGGTAGAAGCGCGCGGCCTCGGCGGGATCGCCCTCGGTCGGCATTGGGTGGTAGTTGGCCGGGGTCAGGTCGATCCGGTCGATCAGGGATTCCCGCACCATGCGCTGGTTGCTGTCGGCGTCGGTGGGCGGAACGAAGCGCTCGTCGCCGAAGAAGAGATGGGTCCGCTGCCACGGGAAGCTGTCGGCATGGTCGGCGGCCAGGATCTCGTAGAGCCGCTTGGGCGTGGAACCACCCGACAACGCCACCGTGAAATAGGGACCGGGAGCGCTAGAAGCGCGCTCGGCGAGCCATGCGGCTGCATGACGCGCGAGCGCCTCCGCGTCGTCGAGGACGATCTCGTCGTCGATCTGGGTCATGAGGCGACCTCACCGAGGATAAAGCGCTCGATGCCCTTGGCGAAACCCTCGTTCTCGCTGTCGTCGGTCACATGGGTCGCGGCCTCGCGCACGTCGTCGCCGGCCTGCCCCATTGCGATCGACATGCCGCCGCGGCGGAACATCAGCACGTCATTGGGTTGGTCGCCAAAAGTCGCGATCTGCGCTGGCGGAATGCCCAAACGCTTGGCGAGGGTGAGCACGACGTCGCCCTTGTTGGCGTGGGGGTGGGTGACATCGAGATAGTAGGGCTGCGAGCGGGCGGCGGACGCCTCGTCGCCGAGTTCGGCCTGGAGGTCATGCTCGGCTTCCTTGACGCGTTCGAGATCGTCGGAGACGCCGACGATCTTGACGGCATGGTCGAGCGCCGCCTCGATGTCGGTCGAGACGCGGGGTGCGAACTTGACGGTCCATTGCTCACGGGCGACGTGCGGCGCGTCCGCCTTCGGAATGATCCAGTCCTCGCCGGCATAGACCCAGACATCGAGGCCGTGCTTGCGCAGGGAGGCGACGGTGCGGTCGGCGATGTCGCGCGACAGGTTCTTGCTCTCGATGATCGACAGGTCGCGATTGACGAGCAGGCCGCCGTTGAACCCGGCGATCGGCGTGCGCAGGTCGAGCGCGTCGAACAGCATCGCCATGCCCTTGGGCGGCCTGCCGCTGGTGATGGCGAATTCGATGCCGCGATCATGAAGCCTGTGGACGGCGGCGATCGCGCGGTCGGTCAGCTTCTTCTCCTTTGTCACCAGCGTGCCGTCGACGTCGGCAAGAAGCAGGGAGATCTTTTGCACCATCGGTGGTTCCCCTAGTTCACGCCGGGAGCGCGCGGCAGGACGAGCTGCTCGATCGCCTGGGCCCAGCCGTCGCGTTCATTGGTGTCGGTGACGAACATCGCCGCCTCCTGCACGTCCTCGGGCGCATTGCCCATGGCGATCGAGAGGCCCGCCACACGGAGCATGTCGCTGTCGTTGGGCATGTCGCCGAGAGCGGCGGTTTCGTGGACGGGAATGTCGAGGATGCGAGCGAGCCGTTTGAGCGCGTGGTCCTTGCGTGCCTGCGGATGGGTGACGTCGAGATAGTAGTCCTGGCTGCGATGCGCCGCGACGGACCCGCCGAGGCCGGTCATCATCTCGGTCTCTATCCGCTCGAGCAGATGGTATTCCGTGGTCGAGCCCATGATCTTGCCGGCCCGTTCGATGACGGCGTCGAAATCGGAGACCAATGTGGGCTCGATGCCGACCGTCCGACGCTCGAGCGGGACATAGGGACCGGCTGGATTGGTGATGAACCACTGGTCGTCGGCGAAGACCCAGGCGTCGACATGGTTGGTGACCAGCATCTCGACCGCGAGCCGGCCGGATGGATTGGGGATCGCGAGACGCTCGACGAGGCGTCCCTCGGGGCTGACGATCTCGCCGCCGTTGAACCCGGCTCGCGGCGTGTCGATGCCGAGCGGTTCGAGGAACATCGCCATGCCGCGGGGCGGCCGCGAGCTCACCAGGGCGAGCTTGACGCCGACACGGCGGAGCGAGGCCGCCGCTGCGATGGCGCGTGGCGAGAGCCGCTTCTCGCGGTCGACGAGCGTGCCGTCGATGTCGGTCACGACCAGGCGGATGCGGCTCGCGGGTGCCGCCTTCGGTCTGGCGATCATCGCGTGAGTTTCAGCCAGCGACGGCCGTCCCTCGCCAACAGAGCGGCCGCTTCGCGCGGGCCCGCCGATCCGGCTTGATAATGATGCACGGTTCCCTCACCTGATTCCCAAGAGTCGCGCGCCGGCTGGACGGCACGCCAGCCGCCTTCGATATTGTCGGCGCGCTGGAACAAGGTCGCATCGCCGATCAGGCAATCGTAGATCAGCGTCTCGTAGCCCGTGCTGGGACCTTCCTGGAAGAAGTCGGCGTAGTCGAAATTCATCCGCACGCCGCCGAGCGACACGCGTGGTCCGGGAAGCTTGGCGCTGAACTGGATCGTCACGCCCTCGCGCGGCTGTATGTGCAGGACCATGATGTTCGGCGTCAGCTTCTCGACCGGCGTCTCGCGAAACAGCGCGTAGGGCGCCTGCTTGAAATGCACGGCGATCTCGGTGCGCCTGACGGCGAGGCGCTTGCCGGTGCGCAGATAGAACGGGACGCCGGCCCAGCGCCAATTGTCGATCGACAGCCGCATGGCGACGAAGGTCTCGGTCGTGGAGTCCGGCGCGATGTCGGGTTCCTGGCGGTAGGCGCGGCGCATCTCGCCACCGACGGCGCCTTCGACGTATTGGCCACGCACCACCGGCGCGTATTCGACGCCGAACTGCATCGGGTGGATGGAGGCCAGCACCTTGGACTTCTCGTCGCGAACGGCGTCGGCATCGAACGATGTCGGCGCTTCCATGGCGGTCATCGCGAGGAGCTGCATCAGGTGGTTGGGCACCATGTCCCGCATGGCTCCGGTCTGCTCGTAGAAACCGCCTCGCTTCTCGACGCCCACGGTTTCGGCCGCCGTGATCTGGATATGGTCGATGTTCTGCCGGCTCCAGAGCGGCTCGAAGATGCCATTGGAGAAACGCAGTGCGAGGATGTTCTGGACGGTTTCCTTGCCGAGATAGTGATCGATCCGGTAGATCTGGCTCTCGTCGAGAACCTTGAGCAGGCGCGTGTTCAAGGCGCGGGCGGAGGTGAGATCGGAACCGAACGGCTTCTCGATGATGACGCGCCGGAAACGTCCCTCCTCCTCGCTGGTGACGCCCGCGGCGGCAAGGCTTTCGATCAGCGGCGCGAAGAAGCGCGACGCGACGGCCATGTAGAAGACCGCGTTCGCACCGGCGGTGCGTGCGCCGATCCGCTCGAACAGCGCGGGGTCGTCGAAATCACCTGCCAGGTAGGAGATGCGGGAGCGAAGCCATTGCCAGCGCGTCCGGTCGAGTGCGGCCGCCTGGTCCTTGCCACGGCGTTCGGCCACGAAATTGGCAAGGCTGTCCTCGAAGCGAGCGCGCAGACCTTCGTCGTCGAGATCGAGCCGATCGATCCCGATGATCGCGAATCCATCGTCGAGCAGGCCGGCGCACGCGAGATTGTAGATCGCCGGCAACAGAAGCCGGGCAGCGAGGTCACCGCCGGCGCCGAAGATGACGAAGATCGACGCCGGCGCCGGATGCGGCGGGGATTGCGGCTCGATCTCGGTGTCCGCGAAGCCGCCCAGTTCGCTGATGTGGTCTATGCCCAACAACGCGCTCCGCGCTCAATGCTTTGCCGCGGCATCGCCTTCCGGATCGTCTCCGCCGCCATGCTTGTCCTCGACATGGTGCTGCTCGATGTGGCCGCCGAACTGGAAACGCATCGCCGAGAGAAGCTTCTCGCCGAAATTGTTGCCGGTCCGGCTGCGGAACCGCGCAAACAGCGATGCCGACAGAACCGGCACCGGAACCGCCTCCTCGATCGCCGCCTCGATCGTCCAACGTCCCTCGCCGCTGTCGGCGACTTTGCCCGAATAATCCGACAGGCTGTCGTTCTTGGCGAGTGCGGAGGCCGTCAGATCGAGCAGCCAGGACGATACGACAGAGCCGCGGCGCCAGACCTCGGCCACGTCGGCGGTGTCGATCGTGAAACGCTCGTCCTCGGGCAGGTCCTCGGACCGCTTGTTGCGGATGACGTCGAAGCCCTCGGCATAGGCCTGCATCATGCCGTACTCGATGCCGTTATGGACCATTTTGACGAAGTGGCCGGCACCCGCCGGGCCGCAATGCAGATAGCCCTGCTCGGCGCGCGGATCATGGGCTTCCCGGCCTTGCGTGCGCACGATGTCGCCGATGCCCGGCGCGAGGGCCGACAGGATCGGGTCGATATGGTCGACAGCCTGCTTCGCACCGCCGATCATCATGCAGTAGCCGCGATCCAGGCCCCACACGCCACCCGATGTGCCGACATCGACGAAGTGAATGCCGCGTTCGCGGAGCTCCTTGGCGTGGCGGATGTCATCCTTGTAGAACGAGTTGCCGCCATCGATGATGATGTCGCCTTCGCTCATCAGGCCCGACAGCGCGTTGATCGTATCCTTGGTGATCTTGCCGGCGGGCAGCATCACCCAGACCACGCGCGGCTTGTCGAGCTTGGAGACCATGTCGTCCAGGCCGGACGAGGATTGGCTGCGCTCGGCCCGGCCGTGCACACCCTCGAGCGCTTTCGGGTCGTGGTCGTAGAGGACGACTTCGTGGTTATGCCTCGAGAGCCTGACGCTGATGTTGCCGCCCATCCGGCCTAGGCCGATCACGCCGATCTGCATTTGGTTCTCCACGTTGAAAGGTAAGGGGCTCTGCCCCTGACCCCGCCGGGGCCAGCGGCCCCGGACCCGCTCGACTAAAGGGCGGCGATGATGGCCGCAGCCAGGTTGTCCAGGCCGGACTTCAGATCGCCCTTGATGTGCATTCGAAGTGCGCGGCGGCCACGCTCGCTCAGAACGTCGAAATCGCCGCGTGCCTGGGCCGCCTTGACGATGCCGAACGTGTATTTGGCGTCCGGGACAGGGAGGTCATGGGCGTCGTCCGCGGTGATCTGCAGGAACACCCCGCTGTTCGGGCCGCCCTTGTAGGCCTGACCGGTGGAGTGGAGGAAGCGGGGACCGAATTCGGCGGCGGTGGCGACGTGCTTGCGATCGCGGACCGCTTCGCGGACCTGCTCGATCCAGGTCCGCGTGTGCTGATCGCGCTCGATGTAGGCAAGGATGCCGACGTAATCGCCTGCGCCGGCCCGGGCGAGATGCTTGGACAGGATCGAGTGGCTGTCGCCGGTGCCCAGTGCTGCGGCGTTCTTCGGATCGGCGAAGAAGCTCAGATTTCCGTCGGTCGCGAATGGTTTCTCCTCGGGGAGCACGCCGGATTGGTTGTAGGCATCGGTGAGCTTCTTGGTTTCGATCTTGCTGGCTTCGACATCGGGCTGATTGAAGGCATTGATCCCGATGATCGCACCCGCCACTGCGGTCGCGATTTCCCAGCGGAAGAACTCCTGCACGATCTGCAGCTTGCCCGGCAGGCCGATGGTGACCACCGGCTGGCCGGCGTCCGCGAGCGCCTTGATCGCGGCATCCTGTGCGCGGTCGGGCGCGTCGGCCAGGCGCAGGTAGGTGAAGATGCGATCCGTCCCGTAGACCGACGATGCGCCGAGCGCCTCGTTGTCGATCGGGACCAGGCCGTGTCCCTCCTTGCCGGTGCTTTCGGCCAGGAGCTGCTCGAGCCAAGCGCCCATGTCATGGATGCCTGGAGAAGCGACGATGGTGACCTTGTCGCGGCCGAATGCGGTCGCGGCGACGCCCAGGACCGTGCCGAGCACGACACCCGGGTTCTGCTGGGGCGGCACGGCGCTCGAGCAGGAGCGAGCCATCAGCAGGCCAGTCTCGAGGAAGGTCCGGACATCGATGCCGGCGGCGGCGGCGGGAACAAGGCCGAAATTCGATAGCACCGAGTAGCGGCCGCCGATCCGCTTGTCCCCGTAGAAGATGTGGCGGAAGCCATCTTCCTTCGCGACCTCCTCCATGTGCGAGCCGGGATCGGTGACGGCCACGAAATGCTTGCCGGCGGCATGGCCCAGCGCGTCGCTCGCGACCTTGAAGAAATAAGCCTTGAGGATGTTGGGCTCGAGCGTGCCTCCCGATTTCGAGCTGACGATGAACAGGGTCCTGGCGGGATCGATCCTGTCCTGGAAGGACGCGATCTGCTGCGGATCGGTGCTGTCGAGAACCAGGAGCTCCGGATAGCCGCCGCGATGGCCGAACGTCTCGGCGAGCACCTCGGGCCCGAGGCTCGAACCGCCCATGCCGAGCAGCAGGACGTGGTCGAACTCCGCACTCTCGACATCGCGCGCGAACGCCTCGAGTTCGTCCACGTGCGCGAGGCGCTCGTCGATGATGTCGAGCCAAGCGAGCCAGTTGCTTTCATCACCGTCGGCGTCGTCGCCGGTCCAGAGCGAGGCGTCGCGCTGCCAGAGCCGACGGACCTTGCCCCCGGTCCGCCATGCATCGAGGCTCTTCTTGACGGCCTCGTCGAGGTCGGGCGGCAAATGCAGGGTGGTCCTGGTCACCGCATCCCCGATCAACGCGGTGCGCTTGTCGGCGACCGCGCCGAGAAGGGCGTCGAAGGCTTCCGCGAACGACTTCACGCCCTCATCGATGAGGGTGCTGGTGACGCCGGCTAGATCGAGACCCAGGCGCTCGGCCTCCGCGAGCACGTGACGGGCGCCGTCAAGATCCTCGGTCAGCGACGGGCGCACGGTGCCGTGGTCGCGGAAGGCGTCCATGGTCGCGGGAGGCATGGTGTTGACCGTATCGGGACCGATCAGTTCCTCGACATAGAGAATGTCGGAGTAGGCCTTATCCTTTGTGCCGGTGCTGGCCCACAACAGGCGCTGTGGATTGGCGCCCTTTGCGACCAGCGCCTGCCAACGCGCCGACCGGCTCACCTCGACATAGTGCTGGTAGGCCAGCTTGGCGTTGGCGATGGCGACCTTGCCGCGGACGGCCTTGAGTGCAGCGGATTGCGGATCATCGGCGGCGAGGCGCTTGTCGATCGCGCCGTCGATCTTGCCGTCGATCCGGCTGACGAAGAAGCTGGCGACCGACGAGATGCCGGAGACATGCTCCCCCCTCGCATCGCGATCCTCGAGACCCTGGATGTAGGCTTCGAGCACGCGCTTGTAGGCGTCGATCGAGAACAGCAACGTGACGTTGATGTTGATGCCGTCGGCGATCAGCGTGCGGATCGCGGGCACGCCGGCGTCGGTGCCCGGCACCTTGACCATCAGGTTGGTGCGGTCGACCCGACCCCAGAGCCGGCGCGCCTCGACGATGGTGGGCTCGGTGGTGAGCGCCAGATAGGGCGAGACTTCGAGGCTGACATAGCCATCGAGGCCTTCGTTCTCGTCCCAGACCGGCTTGAGCACATCGGCGGCGTGCTGGATGTCGCTGATGGCGAGCGTCTCGTAGAGCGACGAGGCGTCAAGCTCGCCCCGGCCGGCGATCTCCTTGAACTGCGGATCATACTCGGTGCCGTGGCCCATCGCCTTCTCGAAGATCGATGGATTGGATGTCACGCCACGCAACCCGTCATCGTCGACGAGCGCCTTGAGCTTTCCCCCGGCAACGAAGCTGCGCTGGATGAAGTCGAGCCACGGGGCCTGTCCCGCGGCGCCGAGCTGTTGGAGCGAGTTACCGGTTCCGGTCTTCTGGATCACGTTCATCGAGGATCTCCTCAGCGCGACCTGCGCGCGGCTTGTTCCTTGGCGAGTTCTCGAACCTTGTCCCCAATCGCTCGATCGGCCTCCTCGGACCGCTCGTAGCCGGGCAGCCGGGCCACTTCAATGTCGGCGATCAAACGCCCTTGTGCCGCCCCAGGCGAGAGAGGGAGCCGGGCGATGATCACACGTTGGCGTGAATGCCCCGCGACCTGAATTGTTGCATGCGCGCCGAACATTCATCGATCGGCGTCGTTCACCCCGGGATGGTGATTTCGCGACAAACTGCCTAAGTAGAGCGTGGTAACGGCAAATCACGCTCACAACGCGACCGCGATCGGGGAATACGGCACGATGGACATGTTCTCGGACAACGCCGCCACCCACCCGCTCGACATGTTCTGGTTCCTGCCCACCAGCGGCGACGGACGCTATCTCGGCGGGAACACGGGACGCCGGGCCGCCGACAACCGCTACATGCGCGAGATCGCGGTCGCGGCCGACCGGCTCGGCTACAAGGGTGTGCTGCTGCCGACCGGGACCGGATGCGAGGATGCATGGATCACGGCGGCGTCGATCGTCCCGTTCACCGAGCGGCTACGCTTCCTGGTGGCGCTCAGGCCGGGAATGACGCTGCCTGGCGAGGCGGCGCGGCAGGCATCCGCCTTCGACCGCCTGTCGAATGGGCGGTTGTTGCTCAACGTGGTGTGCGGCGGCAATCCGGCGGATCTCGCGGGCGACGGCATTCATCTCGGTCACGACGAGCGCTACGACCAGGCCGATGAGTTCCTGACCATCTTTCGCGAGGTGATGTCGGGCGAGACGGTTTCGTTTTCGGGCAAATACCTCTCGGTCAAGAACGGCCGTCTGATGTTCCCGCCGGTCCAGGCGCCCTATCCGCCGCTCTATTTCGGCGGCTCCTCCCCGCGAGCCATGCAGGTCGCGGCCGACCAGACCGACATGTACCTGACTTGGGGCGAGCCGCCGGCCGCGGTCGGCGAGAAGATCAACAACATGCGCGCGCTGGCCGCCAAGCGTGGACGGACGATGCGCTACGGCATCAGGCTGCATTTGATCGTGCGGGAGACGGATGAGGAGGCGTGGCAGGCGGCCGACCGGCTGATCTCGAAACTGTCGGACGAGACGATTGCCAGGACGCAAAAATTCATGGCTGACGCTACCGACAGCGAAGGCCAGCGACGGATGATGGCGTTGCACGGCGGCAGGCGGGATGCGCTCGAGGTCAGCCCCAATCTGTGGGCGGGCGTGGGCTTGATGCGCGGCGGCGCCGGCACGGCGCTCGTGGGGTCGCCAAGGGTGGTGACGGAGCGGCTACGCGAATACCAGGCGCTCGGGATCGATACGGTGATTGCCTCGGGTTATCCGCACCTGGAGGAAGCCTACCGGGTGTCGGAGCTGTTGTTCCCGGCGCTCGGGCTGGAGAACGTGCTGGAACGCGGCGAAGGTGACAATGCGCGCATCTTCGGCGGTGGCGGCGCGCACGATCAGGCGGTTTTGTCGAACGGACTGGTCGCGAAGTAGGTGCGGCTTATCACGCTGCTGCTGACATCCGCGCTCGCCGCCTGTGCGGCCGGCCGCACGGACATCCGGCAGTCCGATGACGAGTGCGTCCATCAACTGTACGACTATCCCCAGCGCGCCGTGCCGTTCCAGACAGCGATACGTGAGTGCAGCGGATCGAGGACGATCGATCTGACCGGTGATCCGAATTACCAGGTCCTGGCGAGCTCGTTGAACGTCCCGTTCGTGACGCGTGAGCCCGGCGGCGAGCAGGTGACGTTGACCGGCACGAGACTATCCCAACCCACCACTGAACCCGCGCCGCCGGAATTGCACCTGTATTGATCGCAGGGGTGTGGGGGACCGGCCTCGGTCCCCCAGGTGTCTAGGACTTGAAGGCGTCCCTGACAGTGTCCTTGGCGTTCCCGACCGTCTCCTGGGCCTTTCCGCCGGTCTTCTCGGCCGCACCCTCGGCTTGCGTCTTGGTGTTGCCCGTGATCTTGCCGGCCGCTTCCTTCAGACCGCCCTTGATCTGGTGACCCACGCCTTCGACGCGGTTCTTGTCGACCATGATGTCCTCCTCGTTGTGTCGTGGGTCCAGAACGGGTGAATTGGCGGCCGGTTCACCGGCTGACGGTCACGACCACTTCATTGCGTCTGAGGAAAGGCGGTGTGAAGGGCGGATCGTAACCGAAGCGCGCGGTGGCTCCCGTGGCGTGCCAGCCGCCGGCCGCGAGCGCCGCGCGGAGGATCAGATCCTGGCGCGCGATCTCGGCGGAGGCGAGGGAGCCGGAGAAGCGGAGGGCGGCGACAGTCTCGGGCGGCAGGACGACCACGTGCACGCGCGGGTCCCGCGGCGGAGGCGGTCCGGCAGCGACTGCACGGGGCAGGAAGAAACGCAGCGTGTTTCCCGCCGAGCGCTCGACCGGAATGGTCATGGCGATCGCTTGCGGCGGCGACTTCGACGGCGTGTTGGCACCGGTGATGTAGGCGAACAGGCGGCCGAACGCCTGGTCGTCGCGACCATCGTCCAACGATGTCTCGATGGCGGTGCGCTCCTCGTAGGTCCGGATTTCGACGCCGTTCGCAAGGGTCGTGACGATCCGGTAGGTCGGCTGCTCGTAGGGCGCGCGGATGCCGAACAGGCCGAGCACCGACTCGCCCGCCGTCGTGAGCCAATAGATCAGGGACGGCATGCCGACATCTCCCGGGTCAGAGGAAAGAGACCGGGTCGACGTCGATGTCGATCCGGACGCCGCGGCCCGGCTTGACTTGGGCGAGCCAGGCGATGAGCAGCTTCTGGACAGCCACGCTGCGCCAGGTGCGCAGCAGCAGCCGGCGGCGATGGCGGCCGCGCAGGATCGCGAGCGGTGCCGGGGCAGGGCCGAGCACGACGATCCCTTCCCCGCTCGGCGCCGACTTGCCGAGGGCGATGGCAGTGCGGTCGGCCTCGGCCGGATCGTCGGCGCTGACGATCAGCGCCGCGAGACGGCCATAGGGCGGCCAGAAGCTCGGGCGCCGCGCGTCGGCCTCGAGACGCATGAAGCGGTCGAGATCGCGGGCGACGAGAGCCTGCATGACGGCGTGTTCCGGGGCGTAGGTCTGCAGCATGACGCGGCCAGGGCTTTCGGCGCGGCCGGCGCGGCCGGCGACCTGATGGAGGAGCTGGACGGTGCGCTCGGACGCGCGCAGGTCGCCACCGGAGAGGCCCAGATCGGCATCGACGACGCCCACCAGCGTCAAGTGCGGAAAATGCCAGCCCTTGGCGACGATCTGGGTGCCGATGACGAGGTCGATCTCGCGGGCCTCGATCGCGCGCGCGGCCTCCGCGGCGGCTGCCGGTCCCTGCATGGTGTCGCTCGCCATCACCAGGATGCGCGCCGCGGGGAAGAGCGCGCGCGCCTCCTCGGTAATGCGCTCGATGCCCGGGCCGATCGGAGCGAGGGTGCCGGCGGCGTTGCAGACGGGACAATGGGAGGGGAGCGTCTCGGTGTGGTCGCAGTGGTGGCAGGCGAGCAGGCGCCTGGCGCGATGCTCGACCAGCCAGGCGGTGCAGTTCGGGCAGGCGAGCCGGTGGCCGCAGGCGCGGCATAGCGTCATCGGCGCGTAACCGCGCCGGTTGAGGAACAGCATCGCCTGTTCGCGGCTTTCGATGGTGTTGCGGATGGCGTCGACGAGGCTCGGCGCGAGGAAGCGGCCGCGCTCGAGGCCACCCTCGCGCATGTCGATCGCGGTGACCGACGGCAGGCGGGCGCCGCCGTGGCGGGTGCTCAGCGTGAGGTGGCGAAAACGACCGGCCTCGACGTTGGCGAGGGTCTCGAGGCTGGGCGTGGCGGAGACGAGGATCGCGGGTGCGGAGGCGAGCCGGGCGCGGACGATGGCCATGTCGCGCGCATGGTAGATGACGCCTTCCTCCTGCTTGAAGGCGGTCTCGTGCTCCTCGTCGATCACGACGAGGCCGAGGTCGGCGAAGGGCAGGAAGAGGGCGGAGCGGGCGCCGACCACGACACGTGCTTGCCCGCTCGCGACCGCGCGCCAGGTGACGCGGCGGCGTCTGGAGCCGAGTTCCGAATGCCAGACCGCGGGCGGCGCGCCGAAACGGCGCTCGAAGCGGGACAGGAATTGCGAGGAGAGCGCGATCTCGGGCAGCAGCACGAGGGCTTGGCGCCCCTCGCGGAGGCATTCGGCGACGGCTTCGAGGTAGGTCTCGGTCTTGCCCGAGCCGGTGACGCCGTCGAGCAGGGTGACGATGAAGGCGCGGGCGGCGACCGGCGCGGCCAGCGCGTGGGCGGCCGCTCCCTGCTCCTGGGAAAGGATGGGTGCCGTATGCCCCGGATCGGGCGCCGGCTCGGGTGCCGCCGGCATCGGCGCGAGGACGAGCAGGCCGGCATCGGCCATGGCGCGGATCACCCCTGCCCCGGTGCCGGCGGCCCGCGCCAGATCGGCGGTGGGACGGGGTTCGCGTTCGTCGAGTGCCGCGAGGACGCGGAGCCGGGCCGGGGTCAGTCTCGGCAGCGGAACGATGGCGCGGGTCCATCCGGGCTGTGGCCCGGGTGGCGGGGTGGGGTCGACGCGGAGCGCCATCGCGAGCACCAGACCCGGGGGGGTGAGCGTGTAGCGCGCCACCCAGTCGATGAAGCGCCGGAGGCTTTCCGGCAGTGTCGGGACGTCGAGGCGCGCGGCGACCGGCTTGAGCCGTGCGTCATCGACGGTGGGGCCGGCGTCATGGTCCCAGACGACGCCGAGCTCGGCGCGCCGGTTCAACGGGACCAGGACGAGATCGCCGGGTGCCAGCGCGGCGTCGCCGTCGATCCGGTAGTCGAACGGGCCGGCGAACGGGTAGGGCAGCAGGACCCGGACACGCCGCGGGTTCATTGGACGCGCCGGCCGGGCTTGCTCTACGGTCGCCTCCGGGCTTGGCAGGGAGCCGGCATGACCAGCGATCCCGGCAGCGGGCGCGAGACGAACGGGGCGATCGACGAGGCCGACATCGTCCGGTTCCTCGAGATGCGACCTGACTTCCTGGCGCGCCATGCCTTCTTGTATCTGACGCTGGCGCCGCCCGCACGGGTGCATGGCGAACAGGTGGCCGACCACATGGCGGCGATGCTCGCGGCGGCCCGTCGGCAGAATGTGCAGCTGCAGGACAATGTGCGGCGCCGGCGAGCGGGGCGGTCGCTCGGCGACCGGGTCGAACAGGCGCTGCTCGGTTTGATCAGGGCGAGCGACCCGCTCGAGTGGCTGGAGCACGAGCTTGCGGCGACGCTGGGCATCGACGCCGCCCATCTGTGTCTCGAGGGCGACGGGTCGCGCGCCTGTGTCCGGCCGCTCGGTGGTCTGGCGGCCCGGCTGATGGGGGGTCGCGACATCGTCTTTCGCGAGACGATCACGGAAGGGGCGGCCCTGCACGGGCCGGCCGCCGACCTGGTCCGGCGCGACGTGCTGGTGCGGATACGGCCCAACTTCGGTCCGGCTGGCGTGCTGGCACTCGGCAGCCGTGACGAGGGGCTGCCGGCGCCTGGCTCCGAGGGCGCGCTGGCTTTGCTGGGTGCGGCACTCGAAGCGGCGCTCGATCGGGCATGATGGCGCTCGAGGCGATGGATCGGTGGCTGGGCTGGCTTGCCCACGAGCGACGGGCCGCGGCCAATACGGTGTCGGCGTACCGGCACGATGTGTCGCTGTTCCTGGGGTTCCTGACCCGCCATCTGGGACAGGAGCCGACGATGGCCGATCTCGATGGGCTGCGTCCCGCGGAGTTGCGCGCCTTCCTCACCGAGCAGGCATCGGCGCGGGCGCGCGATCAGGACGCCGCCGCGCGGACGCGGGCGCGCCGGCTGGCGGCGATCCGCGGGTTCTGGACCTATCTCGCCCGGCATCACGCAATGCGCAACACGACGCCCAGGATGCTGGCGTCGCCGCGATCCAAGCGCCGTCTGCCGCGGCCGCTGGCGGAGGTCGACGCGCTCGCGGCCGGCCCCGATATCGGGGCGCTGTCGGAGGACGCGTTCGTGCAGGCGCGGGACACGGCGCTGTTCATGCTGCTGTATGGCAGCGGCTTGCGGATCGGCGAGGCGCTCGGCCTCGATCGCGCCGACGCGGCGGTGATCGCGCGCGGGACGGTCAGGGTGACGGGAAAAGGCGGCCGCGAGCGGCTGGTCCCGGTGCTGCCGGCGGTGCGCGATGCGATCGCATCCCTGCTCGCGATCAACCCCGATCTCGTCGCCGACGCGCCGCTGTTCGCGGGCGTTCGCGGTGGCCGGCTGCGCGCATCGGTGGCGCAGCGGCAGATGCGCGCGTGGCGCCAGGGGATCGGGCTGCCCGATCATGCGACACCGCACGCGCTGCGGCATTCATTCGCGACGCACATGATGCAGCGCGGCTGCGATCTGCGCGCGATCCAGGAACTGCTTGGTCACGCGTCGCTCGCGACGACGCAGCTCTATGCCGGCGTCGACGAGACGAGCCTGACGCGGGTCTGGCAGAACGCTCATCCACGCGCCCGCCTCGATGGAGCGTGACGGCCTGCTGTCGCTGGTCATCGCGGTCAGGGACGATCAGCGACTGCAGGCGGCGCTGGAGCGCTGGACGCGCGACGAGGCGGTGGGCGAAATCGTGGTCGTCGATTTCGGCAGCGCGTCGCCGCTGACGGGGCGTGGCGTGCTCGGGCTGGCGAAGACGATCGTGGTCCGGGTCGGCGCGGACGAACCCTGGGCAAAGGGGCTGGCGCTGAATGTGGGGATCGAGGCGGCGGCCGGCGCGGTGATTCTGGCCGTCGATTGCGGCGCCGCATTGCGCGATACGGGACGCTACCGCCGAACGCTGGAGATGCGGGGCGGCTACCTGAGCGGCTACGGCAGCGACAAGGCGTCGTCGTCGGAGATCGCGATGTTCCGGCGTGAGGATTGGCAGGCGGTCGGCGGGTATCATGAATACCTGCTCGGCTGGGGCTTCGAGGATGAGGACCTGTTCAATCGTCTGGAGGATGCGGGCGGCGTGCATCGCTTTTTCCAGGCGGCGGATTTCGGCGTGGCCGAACCGGCGGCCGAGACCGCGATGGCCGGTTCCGATCTCGGGATCGCGTTGCCGGACCGGCTCGAGAGCCATCGCTGGTTCCAGATCAACCGCAACAAGATCCTGGCGGGCCTCGCACCCTGGAATGGAGCGATGGCCAAGCTTCGGCCCCGGCGCTTCGGCCGGCCCGCGGAACGTGTGGTCACCTGCGAACTCGCGCCGCGCACCAGGCTCGAACGGCGGCTGCAGGATTGCGCGAGCTTTCTCGCGGCAAGATTCCTGCACAATGTCGCCGAAAGCGTGGCGTTTCCGATGCTGGCGGGGATGATCGACGAACGCCATGGCGACTATGCCGCACGGGCCGGCCGGCAGCTTCAGATCGACAAGGCGGTCGACGCCAGGGGACGACAGGTGCGCACGGATTGATCCGCTTGCCCCTGGCGCTCCTGATCGGCCTTGGCGCCGGGCCCGCTCAAGCGGCGGACTGCGGGCTTCGTCTGGTGGCGGACCTGGCACTGCGCGACACCGATGGCTTCCTCAGTGTCGAGGCTGTGCTGGCGGATCGGCCCGTCTCGCTGCTGGTCGACACCGGATCGGATGCCGGTTTCCTGTCGCCAGGTGCCGCACGCGGGCTCCGGATCGAGCGCGCGCATCCCGCCGAGGTGACCGGCACGGGCGGTCGCGCAGGGAGCGTTCCGGTGGCGACCGCATCGCTCGCGCTTGGCAATTTGCGGCTGGATGACGTGCCTTTTCCGCTCGGGGAGCTGCCATCGATGCCGCGGATCGTGCCGGCGGTGGTGGGATTGATCGGCGGCGACCTGCTGTCGCATTTCGAGGTGGAGATCGATGTGTCGCGCGGCGTGCTGCGGCTGTACGAGGCGGATGGCTTGTCGCGCTTGTGCCGTGACCTGCCACCCTGGCCGGGCCGGGCCGACACCATCACGCTGACACGGGTCGGCAACCGGATGTTCCTGGCGGCCACGCTCGATCGTCACGGCCTGACGGCCCTGCTCGACAGCGGCGCGCGGTCGCGGATCGTCTCACGGAGCGCAGCCGTCGCGTCAGGCGCCGATCCGGGCACGCTCGACGGCGAGCCGGGCGGGATCACGAGCGGCATCGACGGCCACGAGACCGTCTATCATTGGCACCGGTTCGGCACTCTTTCGATGGGCAACGAAACCGTGCACGGCCAGACATTGACCGTGACGACGCTGCGGGACCAGGCGGACATGCTGCTCGGCGCCGACTGGTTCGCGCGGCACCGTGTGTGGATTTCGTACGGAACCTCGTTGCTGTTCACGCAGCCCGCGGTTCAGAGATAGGCCGCGAACGAGAAGAAGAGGCTTCGGCCGGCCTGCACCCAATAGAGCGTCTGGCCTTCCAGGGTGGCCCCATCGGTGCCGACGAAGCTGCGGTGTCCAAGCAGGTTGCTGACGTTGACGCTGGCGCGGAATTTTCGGTGGAACGCGGGGAAGACGTAGCCGGCGTTCAGGTCGACCTGGGTCCAAGTCTTGATCGGGTTGGTATCGAACTGCCCGACCGCCGATGTGTCGTTGTAGTATTGGGGACCGACAACCTTGGCGTTGATGTTGGCGTAAAGGTCGTCGTCCGCGCGGAAGACCGATCCCCTGTCGTAAAGGAACGATGCGGCGGCGGTGCGTCGCGGGGTCTGGGCGAGATTATTGCCGTTCGAATTGTAGGCACTGTCGTCGAGGGTCCCGTTGGCGTAGACGGCAAAGCCGCCGCCGAGCGTCACGGTGCCTTCGAACTCGAGGCCCTTGAAGACGGCGCCGCCCTGATTGAAATAGCTGGTCTGGCCGGCGACCGTGGTGCTGTTGATGAAGTTGCTGAAGTCGATGTAGTAGGCGTCGGCGCCGAGGCTAAGCCAGCGCCGATGGTAGGCGGTGCCGATCTGATAGCTCCAGGTCGACTCGGGTGACAATTCGATCGGCAACTTCGTGTTGAACAGCGTCAGCGGCGGTGTGAGGAAGCCCTTGGCGGCCTGGGCGTAGACGGCGAGACCCTTCAAGGGGCGCCAGTTGGCGTCGAACGATGGGAGCGCCTTGTTGTAGGTCGCGTGGTCGTTGGCGGGGAAGCCGCCCAGCGTGATCGGGCCCTGCAGGGTGCGCGTCACCGAGCTGTATTTCACCCCGGCCGTGAGAGTGATGTGGCTGGTCGGCCGGTAGGCGAACTCGCCATAGGGCTGGAGGGTGATCAGCGACGAGAAATAGTCCTGGGTCAAGGCGCTTGCCGCCGGCGCGAGGGTGTAGGGGACGGAACCGCGCGTGGCGTCGAAATCGTACTGGTAGGAGCGGAAGCCTTCGCGGTCGAACCAGGTCCCGAAGCGCAATTGGCCGAACGGGAGGGCCCTGGTGATGCGCAGGACGTCGCCCCAATCGCGGTAGTCGAACTTGTTGAACTGAGCGGGGACGTCGTTGTCGACGGTCGTCGGCACGTCGTTGACATAGATCGTGCCGAAAAGGTTGGACCTGATGCCGCCGGGATCGAGACCGTGCTGATCGCGTTGGAAATATCCCGTGGTGTAGGCCTTGTTGTCGAGCGTCCAGCCATTGCCAAGGAAGGAATGCACGCCGAGATATTCGAAGTCGGTCGTGTAGACGTCGCGCGTGTAGTCGCTGAAGCTCTGCGAACGCGGATCGTTGTTGAGACTGTAATCGATGCCGTTGGCAGCGATGTTGGCGAGGGTCGCGCCGTAGGGCGTCTTGGTGAAGGCGTTGTCGGCGTTGGCTGCGAACGTGACGACGGTGTCGGGACCGATCGGCTGTTCGTATTTCGCGAACAAGTTGCGCCGTTCCGTCGAGATGCCGGTGTCGGAACCGCGCGCTTCCTCGCGCGTGAGGTCGAGAACGCCGGACGCGCCGCCGACTTGCGGGATGTCGCCGGTGTTGCCCTGGATGCCATAGAATTTCGTGCCGAAGGAGCCGAACGTGCCGTAGACTTGAGTCTCGGGCGTGGCGAGCGGGTTCTGCGACGCGAGATCGACCGAGCCACCGAAGGTCGCCGGGCCGATGGCGGAGGCCTGGCCCGGCCCGCGATTGACCGTGACACTCGAGAAGTCCCGCGAGAGGAAGTAGGCGCCTGGCTGCGGGGCGAGGTTGAACGGGAAGCCGGGAACGGGAATGCCGTCATAGAGCACGCTGAATTCGGTATATTGCAGACCGCGTATGCTCTGTCCGAAATCCTGCTGCAGACCGGGACCGGCGACGCTGACATCGGTCGCACCGGGCGTGAGCAGGACGACCTCGTTGTAGTCGTCGGTAGCCGCGGCGATCTTCTTGAGCGTCTCGCTGCCGACGACACTGGTCGGCTGGATCGAGTCGAGGGGCGCCTGGCTTGGGGCAAATTGCGTCGCTGTCGTTGGCGCGACCGGTGCCGAACCGGTGCCGGTCGAGAGACCGGATGCGCTGCCTTCGACCGCGCCGATATTCTCGGGCGCATTGGCCGGAACGACCTGCGCGTGGGCGGGGGCACCGCCGGCGAGGAGCATAACCACAAATAGACAACGCCGGTTTCGCCGCATCTCACTCTCCGGACTGTTCCGGGCCGGATAGCTGACGCGAAGCTGACGGGCGAGTGACGTTATGATGTCAGTGCGGCGGCGCCACGATCAGTCGTCATCGGTGCTCAGATCGAAGACGACCGGGACTTCGAGACTGAGCGTCTGGCCTGCGAGCTTGCCGGGCGGCGGCATCTCCGCATCCCGGACGATCCCGATCGCCGCACGGTCGAGAATCGAAGAGAGGCTCGACTGGATGATACGGATCGCGAGCGCCGACCGGTCCCGATAGAGGAAGCCCACGACCGCCGTGCCGTGGGTGCCGGTGACGCGCGCCGCCTCGGGATAGTGGAACGAGGAGTGGATCGCCTCCCTGATGCGCGCCTGCAGGCTGTCCCGCGCGGCCGGATCCGCCTGGGGCGATGATATGGTGCTGGCTTGCGGAGTGGCGGCGGCCGGACGGGCGGGGGGCTCGGTTGCCGCCTGGCGTTCGGCCGCGTGTCGCGCGCGATGCGGTGGGCGAGGCGGACGCCTTGCGGGAACCGGCAGGCTCGGTCGCGGTCCCGCCACGACGTGTCCGGACGGGGCGACCGGCACGGTGATCGCAACGGTCGGCGGTGGCAATGCTGCGGGCGGGGGTGCGACGAGCGGTCGCGGCGGCTGAGACGGGAGCTGCAGCAGGACGACGTGGAGCGGCGCCGGTTTGGGGACCGGACGGACAGCGTTCTGCAGGGTCAGGACCGCGGTCAGGGCGATGCCGACCGAGAGGAGGCAGGAGAGGAGAAACGCGACCGGAAGCGGCAGTTCGTCACGCTGGAGATCATGGACGCGGATGGCGTGGGACGATGCCATGCTAAGCCGCCGCTCCCGCGCGGATCATGGGCTCGATCCGGCGCTCGGCGTGGGGCGGCCCCGGGAGGCGCGGCAGAGTGACGCGTATGCGGCAGGTCGATCCGTCGACGAAACCGACCCGGCCGGCGTGACCGGCAACGACCGCGCGCGCGATGGCGAGACCGAGGCCGGTGCCATCGCCGTCCTGGCGCGCCTTTCGGAACCGGTCGAAGACCGCGTCGCGCAGATCGGGCGGGACGCCGGGTCCCTCGTCGGCGATTTCGAGGACGGCGTCGTTCCCGCCGCATCGCAGACAGAGCGCGATCCGGCCGCTGCCGTGCTTGAGCGCGTTCTCGAGCAGGTTGCGGATCATGTCGCGCAGATCGTCGGCGTGGCCATCCACCGTCACCGCCTCCGGGCAGTCGACGTCGATTGTCCGGCCGGACTGCTCGACGAGAGGAAGAACCGAGGCGGCCGCCTCCCGTCCGATCCGCGCGAGATTGACCAGGGACGAGGCTTCGTCGCGGCCGGCGCGGGCTTCCTTGCGCGCGAGATCGAGCAACTGTGCGACGAGGCGGCCCATCTGCGCGAGATCGCGTTCGACGGCCTGCCAGTCTGTCGCACCCTCGAGCCGCGCTCGCTGTAGGCGCAGACCCAGCGCCGTGAGCGGCGTGCGCAGTTCGTGCGCCGCATCCTGGGTGAAGCGGCGTTCGCCTTCGTAGGCATCGGCCAGGCGATCGAGCGCGCCGTTCATGGCACCGACCAGCGGCTGAAGCTCGCTCGGCAGACCGGGCACGTTGATCCTGGCGTGCGGGTTGCGGGGGCCGGCCAGGGCTGCCTGCTGCGAGGCCTTGATCAACGGGCCGAGACCCCAGACGCTGACGGTCCACACCAGGACCAGGACGACGGCGCTGAAGGGCAGCAGGATGGCGACGTCCTGCCAGGGCTCGGGGAACTCGTCACCGAGCAGGAGCCCGCTCAGCCTTGCGGGAGCGCCCTGCAGCTGCGCCATTTGATGAAGAAGTGCCACGGCGGCGAGGGACACCAGGACCACGATGAAGGTCAGTCCGACGAGCCGGACGCGCAGGCTCTGGACAAGCGTCATCAGGACGCGATGCTCAAGCGGTAGCCGATGCCACGTGAGGTCTCGATCCGCGCGGTGGACTGGGCGAGCGAGAGGCGGCGACGGACCCGGGAGACGATGGCCTCGAGCGCGTTGGCGCTCGCCTTCTCGTCGAGGCCGTACAGCCGCTCCTCGAGCGCGTCGCGCACGACGGTGCGGCCATTGGCCCTGATCAGCTCCTCCAGCAGACAGGCTTCGCGGCGCGTCAGTTCGAGCGGATCGATGCCGACGGTTGCCGAGCGCGACGCGGTATCGAAGGTGAGGTCGCCGAAGACCTCGATCGTGGTGCGGCGGGGCCCGGGGCGACGCAGGATGGTCCGCAGACGCGCGTCGAACTCGGTGATGTCGAACGGCTTGAGCACATAGTCGTCGGCGCCCGCATCGAGACCCTCGACCCGATCGGTGACGGCATCGCGCGCGGTCAGGATGATGACGGGCAGTTCGGCGGCGACGCCGGTCCTGAGCTTGCGAAGCAGTTCGAGACCGTCCATGTCGGGAAGGCCCAAATCGAGGACCGCGGCGTCGTACTCGGTGCGGGACGCGGCGTCGAGTGCATCGGCGCCGTGAGCGAAGGCGTCGACCGCGAAGCCACGCTCATGCAGATGAGCATTCATCATGTCGCGCAGCGCGCGATGGTCCTCGATCAGCAGGAGCCGCATCGCCTTCCTCCCCGAGATCCATACCGGGACACGCCATGGCGTGTCCGCTCTGTCAGGCTCCCGTCAGACGCGTGGAACATGTTCCAACGCGTCCGCATTGTGGGAGAAACTTTTGTGACGCGCGCACCGAGAGGGGTAGACGTTGGACCCATGGCCAACCCGCCTGCCCTCGAGACGACTCTCCCGGACGCCACGGCGTGGCGAAGACGTGCGTGTCTGCTCGTTCTCGGCGCGGCCGGCTTGATGCTCCCGGCCGCATCGCGTGCCGAGACCGGCAATCCAGCCGACAATCGCCGTCTTCCTTCGGGGCAGTTCATCACGCCCGACGCGGTGCCTGGCGTGTCGACGATGCCACTCGATCCGCACCTCGGCCTCTATCCGGCCCTCGTCGCCGGCCAGGCGATGAGCAGCGCGGTCAGTCCGGATGGCAAGACGCTGCTCGTCCTGACGAGCGGGTACAATTCGATCGAGTCACCCGCGACGCACGCGTTCGATAAGGCCGCGTCCTCCGAGTACGTCTTTGCCTATGACATCTCCGGCGGCAGGCCGGTGCAGACGCAGACCATCAGGATTTCGACCGCGAATGCGGGGATCGCGTTCTCCGCCGATGGGCGGACCTTCTATGCCGGGACCGGCGGGGGCGACAGCGTGGTCGCCTACAAGAAGGCGGGCGGCTCGTGGACGGAGGATGGCGGGCCGATCGCACTCGGACATGCGCACGGCGTCGGCCTGAAGCAGGGACCCTCGACGGCGGGACTCGCGGTGACGGCGGACGGGCGGACGATCGTCGTCGCCAACGAGTTCAATGACAGCGTCTCGTCGATCGATGTCGCGGCACGCACGGTCAGCGAGCTCGATCTCCGTCCCGGCGTGGAAGATGCGGCGTTCAGCGGGATGGCAGGCGGCGAGACACCGTTCTGGGTCGTGATCGATGGCAGGACCGCCTACGTGTCCAGCATTCGCGATCGTGAAGTGGACGTGCTCGACATGTCCGGCGCCGCGCCGCGACTGGCCACGCGGATTCCCGTCAGGGGGACGCCGATCAAGATGTTGCTCGACCGCAAGCGACATCGCCTGTTCGTCGCTGCCGACAACGACGATAGCGTGCAGGTGATCGATACGGAAGCGGACAAGGTCGTGGCGCGCATTCCGGTGGCGGCACCGGGGACATTACTGACGAGGTCGCCTCGTTATCGTGGCGCCGCCCCGAACGACTTGTCACTCAGCGAGGACGGCCGGACGCTCTATGTCAGCAACGGTGGCGAGAATGCGATCGCGGTGCTCGACGTGACGCCGGGCCGGGTGCCGCACACGATGGGGTTGATCCCCACGGGCTGGTATCCGAACGCCGTCAGCGTCGCGCATGGCTGGCTCTATGTCTCCAACAGCAGAAGCGATCCGGGACCCAACCCGGGCAACTGCGATTCCTCAGTGGCACGCGATACAGGCAAGGATCGGTATTTCGCGACCTGCCGGGCGAATGAGTATGTCTTGCAGCGCGAGGGCGCGAGCCTGCAGGCGTCGCCGATCCCGAACGGCGCGGTTCTCGAGGCGCTCACGCGTCGTGTCGCCGCCAATGACGGTTTCACGGATGGCCACGATGCACGCGACCGGTCGGTCATGACGTCCTTGCGGCAGCGCATCAGACACGTGATCTACATCATCAAGGAGAACCGGACCTACGACCAGATCCTGGGTGATCTCGGCACCGGCAACGGCGATCCGGCGCTGGTCGAGTTCGGCCGGGCGGTGACGCCGAACTTCCATGCGATGGCGTCGCAGTTCGTCGATCTGGACAATTTCGAGGACAGCAGCGAGGTGTCGGGCAACGGCTGGCAGTGGGACCTGCAGGCGCGCGAGACCGACTTCAACGTCAAGACGATCCCGCTCGAGTATTCGCGGCGCAAGACGAACGCGCCCTACGATTCCGAGGGCGATGTCCGCGGGGTCGATGTCGGACTCGGTTCGCTGGGGAACAGGATGCGAGCGGATCCGCATTATCCGGACGACGCGAACTTGCTGCCGGGCACGAACAGCGACGACATCGCGGACGGACCGGGCGATGACGAGACGTCGACGCAGACAGGAGTGCTGTGGGACGCCGCACTCCGGCGCGGGCTCACGGTCCGAAACTACGGCGTCGAGGTCACCAATACCGGGCGTGCGGACGACATGGATGCATTCGCCCACCACGACCCGCAGGCGATCTGCCACGCCCCGGGGCTGATCGACCTGACCGACGCCTATTTCCGAGGCTTCGATCAGAACCAGCCGGACATGGTCCGGTACGCGGAATGGCACCGCGAGTTCCAACATTACGAAGCAACCAGTGCGATGCCGTCGCTCGAGCTCGTGCGGCTGAGCCATGACCACATGGGCAAGTTTGCGACCGCGCTCGCCGGCGTGAACACGCCCGAGCTGCAGCAGGCGGACGACGACTATGCGGTCGGACGGCTGGTCGAGGACGTCTCGAACGGCCGCTTCAAGGACAGCACGCTGCTCTTCGTCATCGAGGACGACGCGCAGGACGGTCCGGACCATGTCGATGCGCATCGATCGACGGCCTATGTCGTGGGGCCCTACGTCAAGCAAGCCGCGGTCGTATCGCAACGCTACACGACCATCAGCATGCTGCGCACGATCGAGGATGTGCTCGGCATCGGCCATCTGAGCCTGTTCGACGCCTACCAGCGCCCGATGACGGATGTGTTCGACCTGTCGAGGGCGGCGTGGCACTTTTCCGCCACGCCATCGGCGTATCTCTATGCGACGACGCTGCCGATGCCTGCCAGGCACGCCGACGCGGCACCGGTTCCGATCAGCACGCATCCCGCCTCGTGGTGGGCTGCCCGGACGGTCGGCTATGACTGGTCACGCGAGGATCACGCGCCGGTGGCGGCCTTCAACGATCTGCTCTGGCGTGGGCTCGGGAGCAGCCTGTCTGCGAGACGAGCCGATTGAGCATGCGCGCGACGCGGTGGCTCGCGAGCCTGCTGATGCTCGCGTCGTGTGCTGTCCGGCATCATCATCACGCCACGCTTCGGGCAACGAGGTTTCATCATCACGCGCTGCCGCGTTCGAGTTTCCTCAAGCGCACCCAGGATCGATGCCAAGCGGGGGACAGAGGTGCGTGCCGGATGCTGGAGGGTATGAAGCCAGGTGCCACAGTTCCGTAGGTCGGAAATCGGCCTCAAGGACGCCGCATCAGGGCGCGCATGTGAGCGACGACGTGCACCAGGCCGTCGGTGATCGCCTGACCGATCAGGAAATGGCCGATGTTGAGTTCACGCAATTCCGCGATCCGAGCAACGGCAATCACGTTGACATAATCGAGACCATGGCCGGCGTGAACTTCGAGACCGAGTTGCGCCGCCTGTGCGGCGGCATTGCGAAGGCGTTCGAGCTCGCCGGGCCTGCCGTGGGCGTAGGCGCCGGTATGCAGTTCCACGACCGGTGCGCCGAGCGCGGCCGCGGCCTCGAGTTGGGCGAGATCGGGATCGACGAACAGGCTGACGCGAATGCCGGCCTCGCGCAATGCCGCAATCCTGGGGCGGAGCGCGTCGGTGTGACCGGCCGCGTCCAGCCCCCCTTCGGTTGTGACCTCCTCGCGGCGTTCGGGAACCAGGCAGCAGGCATGCGGTCGGGTCCGGATCGCGATCCGAACCATCTCGTCGGTCGCTGCCATCTCGAAATTCAGCGGGACGCGGAGGACCGAACTTGCACGAGCGATGTCATCGTCACGGATGTGCCGACGATCTTCGCGCAGATGCATGGTGATGCCATCGGCACCAGCCTCCTGTGCCACCAGCGCGGCCGCGACCGGATCGGGATGCGCGCCGCCACGCGCGTTGCGGACGGTCGCGACATGATCGACGTTCACGCCGAGGCGGAGCGGGATCATGGCGCGGTTCCCAGACGATTTCTGGCGAGCAGGTCGGCGAGTTGCAAGGCGGCGATGAGGCTGTCCGGCGCCGCCCTGCCCTCGCCCGCGATGTCGAATGCGGTGCCGTGGTCGGGCGAGGTGCGCACGATCGGCAGGCCGAGCGTCACGTTCACGCCGCCGTCGACGTCGAGCGCCTTGAGCGGGATGAGCGCTTGATCATGATACATGCAGATCGCCACGTCGTAGGTCGCACGCGCACGATCGGTGAACAGGGTATCAGGAGGAAACGGACCGCGCGCATCGATGCCGCCGGCACGCAGCGTATCGATGGCGGGGCGGATAATGGTATGTTCCTCGTCGCCCATGCTGCCATCCTCCCCGGCGTGCGGGTTGAGGCCGGCGATCGCGAGGCGCGGACGGGCAATGCCGAAATCGCACCGAAGCGCCTTATCGGCGGTGCGTGCGGCCTTGACGATCGTGCCGGTCTCGAGCTGGTCGAGGGCGACGCGGAGTGCGAGATGGATGGTCACCGGCACGACGCGCAACAGGGGCGACGCCAGCATCATGACTTCGGAACCGGCACAGCCGCAGAGTTCGGCGAGGAACTCGGTGTGGCCCGGGTGCGGGAAGCCGGCGCGGGAGAGAACGATTTTGCTGATCGGGTTGGTGACGACCGCCCTTACCTCGCCCGCGCGGGCGGCACGGGTTGCGCGCGCGATGCTTTCGAGGGTCGCAGGCGCGTTGCTGGCGTCCGGCTTTCCGGGCCGTGCAGGTGCCGCGAGCGGGATTTCGATCACCGGCAGGCTGCGCGCAAAAAGCCGCCTTGCCTCGTGTGGGCTGGAGACCGTGGTGATGGGGACGTCGTAGCTCGCGATCCAGTCCGGATCGCCGTAGAGCACGAAGGGTGCCTTCTGCGCTCGCCAGGCAGCAACCGTGATCTCACCCGAGATCCCCGCCGGATCTCCCATCGTGAGCGCAAGCATTTACGGGACCGGTTTCCAAAGGGCGGCCCTTTGGCGGGGTACGAGGCAGGGCCCCGCAGTCCTAAATATGCAGCGCACGGCCATCGACGGCGAGTGCCGCCTCCTTGACCGCCTCGCTCAGGGTGGGGTGGGCGTGGCACGTGCGGGCGACGTCCTCGGCGCTGGCGCCGAACTCCATGGCGGTCGCGAGCTCGGCGATCAGGGTGCCGGCATCGGGACCGATGATGTGGGCACCGAGGATGCGGTCGGTGCGGGCATCGGCCAGAATCTTGACGAACCCCTCGGTCGCATTCATCGCGCGCGCGCGGCCGTTGGCGGTAAAGGGGAACTTGCCGACGCTATATTGGACGTTGTCGGCACGAAGCTGTTCCTCGGTGTGGCCGATCGAGGCGACCTCGGGCCACGTGTAGACGACCCCTGGAATGACGTCGTAGTTCACATGGCCGGCCTTGCCGGCGATCAGCTCGGCGCAGGCCACGCCCTCCTCCTCGGCCTTGTGGGCGAGCATGGGACCGGCGACGATGTCGCCGATGGCATAGACGCCCGCAACATTGGTGCGATAGTGGGAGTCGATCGCGATGCGGCCGCGGTCGTCGAGGGCGAGGCCGAGGGCCTCGACATCGACGCCATCGAGGCGCGGCCGGCGGCCGATGGCGACAAGGACGATGTCGGCCTCGAGCGTGGATGTCTCGCCGCCCTTGGCGGGTTCGAGCGAGACCGTCAGCTTGTCCCCGGCCTCGGCCACACCGGTGACCTTCGTGCTTAGCTGGAACTTGATGCCCTGCTTGCCGAGGACGCGCTGGAAGGTCTTGCCGATCTCGCCGTCCATTCCCGGAACCAGACGGTCCAGATATTCGACGACGGTGATTTCGGCACCGAGGCGGCGCCAGACGGTGCCGAGTTCGAGGCCGATATAGCCACCGCCGATGACAACGAGATGTCCGGGCACGCGGTCGAGCTCGAGGGCGCCGGTGGAGGTGACGATCCGTTTCTCGTCGATGGCGACGCCGGGAAGCGGAATGCTTTCGCTGCCGGTCGCGATGATGACGTGCCGGGCGGTGTGCGTCTTGTCGCCCACGGTGACGCGGCCGGGCCGGCCCAACGTGCCTTCGCCCTTGAGCCAGGTGACGCCGTTCTTCTTGAAGAGGAACTCGATGCCCTTGACGTTGGCGCTGACGACGTCGCCCTTGCGATGCTGCATCCGGGCAAGGTCGAGCGTGACGCCCTCGACGTTGATGCCGTGCTCGGCGAAGTGGTCGCGGACGTCTTCGAAGTTCTCCGAGGATTGGAGCATCGCCTTGGACGGGATGCAGCCGACATTGAGGCACGTGCCGCCGAGGGTGGCGCGTTTCTCAACGCAGGCGACCTTGAGGCCGAGCTGGGCGGCGCGGATGGCGGCGACATAGCCGCCGGGGCCGGCACCCAGAACGATGAGGTCGTAGTCGGTCGGACCCGAGGCGTCCGGCTTGGGCGCCGGTTCGGGTGCGGATGGCTTGGCCGGGCTCGATGCGGAGGCGGGCGTTTCCGCCGGTGGCGCTGGCTTGGGTGCCGCAGCCCCCACGTCCTCGATGGTGCTGAGCATCGCGCCCACCTCGATTTCGTCGCCTTCGGCAACCGCGTGAGCACCAAGGGCGCCAGCCTGCGGCGCGTTGACCTCGACGGACACCTTGTCGGTTTCGAGCTCGACGACCGGCTCGTCGGCGGCGACCGCCTCGCCCGGCTGCTTGAGCCAGCGCGACACGGTGGCCGTGGTGACGCTCTCGCCGAGCGTCGGGACCTTGATCTCAACCGGCATGAATTTTCTTTCGCAACGTCAGAGGCCCAGCAGCAGACGGCGCGGATCCTCGATGCCTTCCTTGACACGAACGAGGAAGGAGACGGCCTCCTTCCCGTCGATGATGCGATGGTCGTAGGACAAGGCCAGATACATCATGGGACGGATCTCGACCTTGCCGGCGATTGCGACCGGTCGTTCCTGGATCTTGTGCATGCCGAGGATGGCGGATTGCGGCGCGTTGAGGATCGGCGTCGACATCAGCGATCCATAGATGCCGCCGTTGGTGATGCTGAAGGTGCCACCCGAGAGCTCGTCGATCTTGAGCGCGCCGTCGCGGGCGCGCTTGCCGAAATCGGCGATCCGGCGCTCGATCTCGGCGAAGCCGAGCGTCTCGGCGTCGCGCAGGACGGGAACGACGAGACCGTTCGGTCCGCCAACGGCGATGCCCATGTTGACGAAGTTGCGATAGACGATCTCGTCGCCATCGATCTCGCCGTTGACGGCGGGGAATTCGGCGAGGCTCGCGGTGCAGGCACGCACGAAGAACGACATGAAGCCGAGGCGGGCGCCGGCATGCTTCTTCTCGAACTGCTCGCGATACTGGGTGCGGAGCGCCATGACGGACGACATGTCCACCTCGTTGAAGGTGGTGAGCATGGCGGCGTTGGATTGGGCCTCCTTGAGGCGCCGCGCGATGGTCTGGCGCAGCCGGGTCATCTTGACCCGCTGCTCACGCGGATCGCCGGTGCGCGGGCTTCTCGGCGCAGGCGCCTTGGCGGCGGGCGCCGGACGCTCGAGGAAGGCGAGGACGTCGCCCTTGGTCAGACGGCCGTCCTTGCCGGAACCGGCACCGATGTCGGCCGCCGAGACGTTGTTCTCGGTCATCACGCGTGTGGCGGCGGGCAGCGGCGCGTGGCCGTTCTCGCGTGCAAGATCGCCCGGGGGCGTCGCGGGACGCGCGACCGGACCGCTCGGCGCGGGCGGGGGATTGATGCCGGCACCCGGCTTGCGTTCGGGGAGTGGCGCGGACGAAGGCGGTCCCTTGCCGTTCCCGGCATCCAGCGTCGTGAGCAGGGCGCCTACCTCGACCTCGTCGCCCTCGGCGGCGGCGTGATCGCCGAGCGTGCCGGCTTCAGGTGCATTGACCTCGACGCTGACCTTGTCGGTTTCCAACTCGACGACCGCCTCGTCGGCGCGCACGCTGTCGCCGGGCTTCTTGAGCCAGCGGGAGACCGTGGCGCTGGTGACGCTCTCGCCCAGGGTCGGCACCTTGATATCGGCGGTCATCGTGCGGTCCCTGATCTGGTATCGGTCAATCCGAGTGCCGCCGCGACGAGGGCAGCCTGCTCGGCCGCATGCGTGCTGGCGAGGCCGGTCGCGGGAGAGGCCGCATGCTGGCGCCCGGCATATTCGACGCGCACGCCTTCGAGACCGACCGCTTCGAGCGCACGCTCGAGCAACCGGTCGACGAAGTTCCAGGCACCCATGTTGCCGGGCTCTTCCTGGCACCAGACGAAGCGCGCGGAGTCGTAGCGGGAGAACAGGCGCGCGAGCGACTTGAGCGGGAACGGATAGATCTGTTCGAGCCGGATGATGGCCACGTCGTCGAGGCCGGCGTCGCGACGCGCCTGAAGCAAATCGTAGTAGACCTTGCCGGAGCAGATCACGACCCGCTTGACGAGGTCGTCGGCGACGATCGGATCGATTTCGCCGATGACCGGGCAGAACCGGCTTCGGTCGGTCATGTCGTCGAGATTGCTGACCGCGAGCTTGTGGCGGAGCAGCGATTTCGGCGTCATCAGCACGAGCGGCTTGCGGTAATTGCGCTTGAGCTGGCGGCGAAGGGCATGGAAGTAGTTGGCCGGCGTGGTGAGGTTGCAGACCTGCATGTTGCGCTCGGCGCAGAGCTGCAGGTAACGCTCCAGGCGGGCGGAGGAATGTTCCGGCCCCTGCCCTTCGTAGCCATGCGGCAGCAGCAGCGTCAGGCCCGACATGCGGAGCCACTTGGTCTCGCCGCTGGCCAGGAACTGGTCGATGATGACCTGCGCGCCGTTGGCGAAGTCGCCGAATTGCGCTTCCCAGAGCACGAGCGTGTGCGGATCGGACAGCGTGTAGCCGTATTCGAAACCGAGCACGCCAACCTCGGAGAGCAGCGAATTGTAGACCTCCAAGCGCGCCTGAGTGTCGTCGACGTTGTTGAGCGGGATGTATTCGTTCTGCGTGGACTGGTCGATCAGCACGGCGTGACGCTGGCTGAAGGTGCCGCGCTGGCAATCCTCGCCCGAAAGGCGGACGCGGTGGCCGTCGAGCAGGAGAGCGCCGAAAGCGAGCGCCTCGGCGGTTGCCCAGTCGATGCCTTGGCCGGTCTCGATCGCCTGGCGCTTGGCGTCGAGCTGGCGGGCAATCTTGGGATTGAGGTCGAAGTCGTCAGGAACCGTGCTCAGCGCGCGGCCGATGCGAGCAAGCTGGTCGCGGGAGGAAGCGGTCGCGTCGTGCTCGATCTCGCCGTCGTCGCTGCCCTGCTTGATGCCGGCCCACTTGCCTTCGAGCCAGTCGGCCTTGTTGGGCTTGTAGTTCCGCGACGCGTCGGCGGCCTCGCCGAGGCCAGTGGCGAATCGGTCCCACATCTCGGCCGACTTCTCGGGAGTGACGACCCCGTCATGCTCGAGCCTGGCGGCATAGAGCGTGCGGGTCGTGCGCTGGCCGCGTATGGCGCGGTACATCGTGGGCTGGGTGAAGGCCGGCTCATCATTCTCGTTGTGGCCATGACGGCGGTAGCAGACGATGTCGAGCACGATGTCGGAGGCGAACTCCTGGCGGTATTCGGCAGCCATGCGCGCGGCGTAGACGACCGCCTCGGGTTCGTCGCCGTTGACGTGCAGGATCGGGGACTGGACGGTCTTGGCGACGTCGGTGCAGTAGAGGCCGGAGTAGGCGTGGGCCGGGACGGTGGTGAACCCGATCTGGTTGTTGACCACGACATGGATGGTGCCGCCGGTGCGGTAGCCGATGAGCTGGCTCATCGCGAGCGTCTCGTAGACGCAGCCCTGGCCCGCGAACGCGGCGTCGCCATGCATCAGGATGCCCATCACCTTGCGGCGGTTCTTGATGTCTCCCTGGCGATCCTGCGACGCCCGGACCTTGCCGACGACGACGGGATCGACCGCCTCGAGATGCGAGGGGTTGGGCAGAAGCGAGATGTGCACATTGTGGCCGGCGATCTCGACGTCGGTCGAGGTGCCGAGATGATATTTCACGTCGCCGGAGCCCTGGACGTCGTCCGGCTTGCTGGAGAGGCCGGCGAATTCGCTGAACAAGGCGACGAGCGGCTTGCGGACGATGTTGACCAGCGTGTTGAGGCGACCGCGATGCGGCATGCCGATGACGATGCCGTCGGTGCCGGTCTGGGCGGCGCGCTCGATGATGGCGTGCATCGCGGCGATGGTGACCTCGCCGCCTTCGAGACCGAAGCGTTTGGTGCCGACGAAGCGCTTCTGGCAGAACGCCTCGAAGCCCTCGGCCTCGGTCAGGTGCTGGAGGATCTGCAGCCTGGCCGCGGGATCGAACGCGCGCTCCCAGGGAGCGCCCTCCATGCGCTGTTGGATCCAGGCCTTCCGGCGAGGGTCCTGCATGTGCATGTATTCGACGCCGATCGGGCCGCAGTAGCTGCGGCGCAGGATGCCGACGAGGCTGCGGACCGTGGCGGTATGGCCACCGACGAGATTGACGGCGTCCTCGCCGACATGGATCGGCCGGTCGAGCATATCGTCCTCGAAGCCGTAGGACGCCGGATCGAGATCGCCGTGCGACCGCGCCTTCTGCAGGCCGAGCGGATCGAGCCTCGCTTCGAGATGGCCGCGGACCCGGTAGGAGTGGACCAGCCGCATGGCGCGCAGACTCTGGTCGACCCGCTCGTTCAGCGCGGCTTCGTCGAGAACGGGTTCGGTCGAGAGGGCGGGCTTGGGTTTGATGGCGGGCGGGGTTCCGTCGTCGGGCAGGGCGAAATGGTTCGGCGCCCAGGTCGCGCCGGACGCATCCTCGAGCACGGCGCGGGCCTCGTCGTTGAAGACCGCGAACAACTCGCCGAAGCTCGGATCGACGCTGCCGGGATCCCGCGTCCAGCGCGCATAGATGTCGGCGATGTAGGCCGCATTGGCGCCGCTGAATGCGCCCGCGAGGATGTCAACGCCCGCCATTGTCTCTCGCCGTCCTTCTCATCCGCCCACGACGATGCCACGCAAATGCGGCGACACGTGGGCCGTCGGTTTTATCGGGACACTGTCTAGGTGGGTCAGACACCCAGCTTCTTGAAGTCCTCGACCAGCTTCTTGACGGCGCCGCAGGAGGCCTCGAAAGCCGAGCGTTCGGCGTCGGTGAGCTCGACTTGGACGATGCGCTCGACGCCGTTCGCGCCGATCACGACCGGGACGCCGACATAGAAACCGCTTTGACCGTATTGCCCCTGCAGCAGGACAGCACAGGGCAGCACGCGCCGCTTGTCGCGCAGGTAGCTTTCGGCCATCGCGATCGCCGCTGCCGCGGGGGCATAGAACGCGCTGCCGCGTTCGAGCAGCTTGACGATCTCGCCGCCGCCATTGGCGGTGCGATGCACGATCGCGTCGATCCGCTCCTGCGTCGTCCAGCCCATGCGGATCAGGTCGGGGACCGGGATGCCGGCCACCGTCGAGTAGCGGGTGAGCGGCACCATCGTGTCGCCGTGGCCGCCGAGCACGAAGGCAGTGACATCCTCGACGGAGACCTTGAACTCGTCGGCCAGGAAATGGCGGAAGCGGGCGCTGTCGAGCACCCCGGCCATGCCGACGACCTTGTGGGGCGGCAGGCCGGATTTCTGTTGCATCACCCAGACCATGACGTCGAGGGGGTTGGTGATGACGATGACGAAGGCGTCGGGCGCATGGCTCCTGATGCCGTCCGCGACCTGGCCGATCACCTCGGCGTTCTTGGCGAGCAGGTCGTCGCGCGACATGCCGGGCATGCGTGGAAAGCCGGCGGTGACGATGACGACATCCGAGCCGGCGATGCCGGCATAGTCGGCGGTGCCGGCCATGGTGCTGTCGAAGCCGTCGACGGGGGCGGACTGCATGATGTCGAGCGCCTTGCCGGCGGCGACTCCGCCGAAGACGTCGAACAGCACGACGTCGCCCAGTTCCTTCAGGCCGATCAGATGGGCCAGCGTGCCGCCGATGTTGCCGGCGCCGACCAGGGCGATCTTGCTGCGTGCCATGACAATCCCCGAGGAGCTCGGCCGGGCCCGCCTGCGGACGCCCTGCGGATCACCCGGATTGCCGTAGAGCCGGGCGGAGGCTTAGTCCCTCTTGGCGATGGGGACAACCCGGCGGGACTGGTTAGTGGGAGGCAACATGCCGGGAGAGGCAAGGTTCATCCATACGTCGGACTGGCAGGTCGGACGCATGTTTCGCTTCGCCGACGACGTGACGCTTGGTGTGCTGGCCGATGCCCGGATCGAGGTAATCAGCCGCATCGGCGCGCTTGCCCGGAGCGAGAATGCACCCTTGGTGCTGGTGGCGGGGGACATCTACGACGTTGAGCGGCCGACGGAACGCACGCTTCGCCAGCCGATCGAGCGCATGGCGGCACTCGCCGACGTCGGCTGGCATCTGATCCCCGGCAACCATGACCCGCATCGGCCCGGTGGCGCCTGGGATCGGCTGTTGCGGACGGGACTGCCGGCGAACGTCTCGGTGCATGTCGAACAGGTTCCGGCTCCGATCGGCGGGATGTGGCTCCTGCCCTCGGCTCTGCGGGAGCGCCACGCGACCGGTGACCCGACGGACTGCTTCGACGCGATGCCGACGCCGGAGGGTGCTCCCAGAATCGGGCTGGCGCATGGTTCGATCCGCGGCTTCGGGGACGATGGCACTGCCGGCCACAACCGGATCTCGACCGATCGCACGGCTTTGTCCGGTCTTGCCTACCTCGCCTTGGGAGACTGGCATGGGGCACAGGCGGCAGCGCCACGCACCTGGTATTCAGGGACACCCGAAATCGATGATTTTTCGGTTGGCGGTCGCGGCGGTGGCGAGGTGCTGGTCGTGGCGGTCGATGGCCCATCGGCGATGCCGGTGGTCAGGCCGCATCGCGTGGGACAATTCTCTTGGCACAGGATCGACCAAGGCCTGTTCGGTCGAGCGGATATCGACGCTCTCGAGGCGCGCCTGCGCGGAATGGCGCCCGCGCTGGACCGGACACTGGTTCGCCTGGTCGTGACGGGCTCGCTCACGCTGGGGGAGAGCACCCTGTTCGATGAGCGGATCGAGAACGGCATGGCGGCTGCGCTCCGGATGCTGCGGATCGATCGGACAGGGCTGATGGCGCGGCCCGACGGAGGCGATCTGGAGGCGATCGAGCCGGCCGGACCGATCAGGCTCGCGGCGGAACGCCTGGCGGCGGGGGCCGATGCCGGCGACCCGGTCGCCGGGGCGGCGCTCCTGCGGCTGGCTCATTTCACGCGACGGATGCGAACGGAGACCGGCTCTTGAAGGAGATGGGCAATTGAACCTGATCGCGCTCGAGGTCGAGAATTTCCGCAAGTTCCAGGTGCGGCATCGGATCAGCGCGTTCGGCCCGCGACTGAATGTCCTGTGCGGACCGAACGAATTCGGCAAGTCGACGCTGCTGGCGGCGCTGTCGGCCGTGCTCTTCCAGCGGCATGGTTCGAGAACCGCCGCGATCCGGGCGCTGCAGACCTTCGGCAGCGACACGGCGCCGCAGGTGGCCCTCACATTCGCGATCGCCGGCGCGGAGTGGCGGATCGAGAAGCGGTTCCTGGCGCGTCCATACGCCCGGTTGATCGGACCGGGCGGGCACCGCTTCGACGACGATGCGGCGGAGACACGCTTGCGCGACCTGCTCGGCGTCGAGGCTGGCGGCAAGCCGGAACATATCGGCCTTTGGCACGCGCTCTGGGTGGCGCAGGGCGGATCGTTCGCCCAGGCCGATCTCGAGGCCGGATTGGCCAGGAGCACCTTGACGAGTTGCCTGGAGGCGGAGCTTGGCGGCATCGCCGGTTTCGGGCGCGGCGACAAGCTGCTGCGCATGGTGGAAGGCGAGCTTGCGCTGCTGAGTGATCCGAACGGCCGGCCGAAAGGCGCCCGGCGGAGCCTGGGCATGGAGCTGCACGAAAAGCGCGCCGAAATCGCCGACCTCGAAAGCAGGCGGGCGCGGCTGTCGGCCGACTTGACGACGCTGACGGCGTGCGAGCAGCGCCGGGCCAGGCTGCGCGGCGATTTTGGGGCCGGCCGCGAGCGAGCGGAGATCCTCAAGTCGCGCGAGGACCTGGCGCGCGCCGACCGGCTCGCGGCCGAACTCGACGCGGCATCAACGAAATGGTCGGCGGCGCGCGACGCGGCGCTGCGCGCGCAGGCGGACGTCGAGGACCGTCTTGCCTGGCGCGCCGATATCGAAAAGCTCGAGGGTGAAGCGATCGCGCTGACGACCCGGTCACGCGAGGCGACGGACATTGCCGAACATGCGACCCGGATGACGAACGCGGCGCGGACCGGGCTCGAAGCGGCCGAGGCCGACCTGCGCGCGGCGGACGAGACCTTGAGCGCTGCGCGGCGGGAGGCGGCCGGCGGCGAGGATCGCGCCCGCCTGGCGGAGCGGTCGGCTCGGCTCGGCCGCGCGAGGGAGACCGAAACGGCGATCGCGTCCGCTGAAGGCGTTCTGGCATCGATGACGATGGACGGTGTTCGCCTTGAAGCCCTGCGCCTTGTAGCGCGCGCCTGCGCCACGAGCCGCGACAAGCTCGATGCGCAGGCCACCTCGATCGAGATCGTCCCCGAAGGTGCTCCCGCGATCGGTGTCTCGGTGGGTGGACGATCGGTCCGGACGGATGCGGGGAGGATCAGTCTGGTGGAGGACGCGAGAGTCGCCATCGAAGGCGTCGGCGTGATCTGGATCAGGCCGGCGATCCAGGATCGGGACAAGACGCTGCGCCGTCTGTTCGACGACGAGCGGCGCCTGGCGGGGCTTCTCGGGGAAGCGGGCGTCGCGACGATGGCAGCGGCCGAGGAATCCTGCGCGACCCGGGAGCGGGTTGTCGTCAGCTTGAACGAACTGCGACAGGTCCTCGCGCGCCTGGTTCCGGGCGACGAAGCGGCGCGGCTCGAACCCGGCGTGCCGGCGCTGGCGGCCGACGTCGAGATGTTGCGTCAGCGGATCGCAGCGGCTGGCGACGTGGCGCTCGATCAGGAGGCATTGGCGATGCGGTTGCAGGACGCCGAAGCGCGGCGAGGCCTGGCGGCGGACCGGCTGCTGCTCATGCGCGCCGAGGCGAACACGACGGCCGACATCACGGTGGAGCGACGCGAAGAGGCGGCCGCTGCCCGGAGCGCCGCGGAGGCCGCGATGCGGCATGCGAACGAAAGTTCCGCGGCTCTGCGCGACGCGGAAGGGGCACAGCCGCGCACGCTTCTCGAGGCATTCGCGGATCAGGCGTCGGCTGACGAGCGGACGGCCGCGATGCGGGTTGCGGATGTGCAGGCACAGGGCGACACGCCCGACAGCGCGTCGCTCAAGGCTCGCATCGCACGGCTCGAGGAAGCTCTCGCCAACCGGGAGACGGAGGGCCGCACGCTCGGCGAGCAGATCGCGTCCTTGCGCGCCCGGATCGACGCCGACGGGGGTGCGGGCATCGATGAGAGGCTCGCCGCGGCGGAACGCGAACGTGACGTTCTGGTGCTTCGGCTCGGCGCCCTTGATCGAGAGGCGGAGGCCCTGTCGCGGCTCGCGGATACGTTGCGGGCGACCGTGAACGAGGCGCGCGCGGCGACGATGCTGCCGTTGACGCGTCGGATCGCGCCCAAGCTCGCCGTGCTGCTGCCTGGGGCGGTCATCGAGTGCGACGACGATTTTCGCGTCAGCACGGTGGCGCGTGGGTCCGGCCGATCCGAGCCGTTCGAGAACCTGTCGGATGGAACCCGCGAACAGATCGCGATCCTCGCCCGTCTGGCTTACGCGGAAATGCTGACCGATCGCGAGAGGCCAGCGATGGTCGTTCTCGACGATGCGCTCGCATTTTCCGACGAGACGCGGATCGAGCAGATGTTCGACATCCTCTCCGCGGCGGCGGCCCGCGTGCAAATCCTGGTGCTGACGTGCCGGGCGGATCTGTTCGGCCGCCTCGGCGGGAACCGTCTGTCGCTGGAGAGGCTCGATCAATGACGTGGCCGTCACGCGGCTTGCTGCTCGGCCATCCGCGCAGCTTTCTCGGTCTTGCGGTCGGGCTGCTCAGCTATCCGCTGGTGCGGTTGGCGGTGTCGCCGAACCTGCGAGCGGTCTGCGCCTGGGATCTGGGTGCGGTGGCGTTCCTGCTCGCCATCGCCTGGATGTTCTATGCGACGCCGCCCGCGCAGATGCCGCGCAATGCCGAGGCGCAACAGGAGGGCGAATGGACGGTGTTCTGGGTGATGATGGCGGCGGTGGGCTTCAGCTTCTTCGCGATCGTGGGTGCACTCGGCGATACGAGCCATCTGCCGCCGCCGGTCGCCAAGGAGCATGTCGCATTCACGGCAGCCACGCTGGTGCTGTCGTGGCTGGTGACACAGGCGGTCTTCGCCGCTCGCTACGCGCATGAATTCTACGAGCTGCGGCCCGACGGCACGCTGCGCGGCGGGCTGATGTTTCCCAACGAGAACGCGCCGGACTATTGGGACTTCCTCTATTTCTCGATCGTGCTCGGGATGACGTTCCAGGTGTCGGACGTGCAGATCTCGGACCGGCAGCTGCGGCGGCTCGCCGCGGTGCAGGGATTTCTGGGCTTCCTGTTCAACACGGTGATCATCGCGCTGACGGTCAACGCGGCGGCGGCGATCATTTAGACGGGTCCGGGGGCGCTCCCCCGGCGGGGCACGGGGCGTCACGCCGCACGCGTGCTCCGCACGACGCCCCGCTGCTTTCTTCCGAGCAGCACCGTCCCGCCGAACGCGAGCGTGAAGCCGACATAGTAGCCGATGTCGGCGCCACCCAGCGCGCGGGCGACGAAGCCGGTGTAAAGGTCGGTCGCGCTGAACAGGACGATGGTCAGCACGGAGGTGACGATGAAGAGCGTCGCCTCGGGCATCCAGGCGCGTGGCGCTTGGACGTCGCGGCCAGGGCGCATCCACCAGTCGGCGAGCACGATGCCGGTCCAGGGCGCGATCCAGTAGAGCGTGAGCACGAGGTAGCTCGAATAGAGATCGGCGTAGTGGCCGGCGCCGGCCACCGCGAGGACATAGCCCAGCGAGGCGGTCACGATGGCGGCGACCACGCGCGGGACGCGGATGCCGGCCGAGATCAGGCTGTAGGACGCCGTGTTGTCGTTGACCGAGTTGCCGGTGATCGAGGAAAGCGCGATCGCGCCGAGGGCGAACGGAGCAAGAAATCCGGCGGCGTGCTGGAGGTTGGCGATGACGGCGGTGGGTGACGCCTCGCCGATGCTGCCGGCGGTGATCAGACCCAGGACCTGGAACGGGATCGCGGAGAGAAGGAGGGCCGCCAACGCGCGCACGACGATCGCGCGGGGCGATGTGCTGGCGGGCAGATAGCGGGTGTAGTCGGACGAATAGGATGCCCAGGAGAGGTTGAAACTCGCCAGGATGGCGGTCGCGAGGATGAAGCCGGGCAGCGTCGGCTTGGCGCCGACGATGGAGAGGTGCGGCGCGGCGGCGAGCGCGGTCAGCCCGACGATGGCGAAGATCACGAGCAGGACGGCGCCGAGATATTTCTGCAGAGTCTGGACCAGATCGTGACCATAGATGCTGGCGGCCATCTGGATGGCGGCCAGGACGGCGAGGCCAAACGCGAACGGCACCGTGATCGCGCCGAGAGCGAACAGGGCGAGCAGGGCGGCCGCCGCCGGCACGTTGTTCACCGCGTCCCAGCCGACGCAGTAGATCCAGTTGAGGAAGGCCGGCAGCCGGAGGCCGTCGCGTCCGAAGGCGCGACGGGACGACTCCATCTGCGGCAGGCCGGTGACCGGACCGATCATGGCGGCGAGCGCCACGGGTATCGCCCCGACGACGTTGCCGACCAGGATCGCGAGCAGGCCGGTGCGCAGGTCGAGGCCGAGATGGACGAGCAGGACGCCCGTCACCCAGCCGCCGGGCCCGAGATTGGGCGAGAAATGGCTCCAGAACACGCGGTCGAGACGCATCGTCTGGCGCGACGGATCGAGACGCTCGGTGACGGCGGCGGCACTGCGCTCTTCCATCAGGATCATCGAGGTCTCCGGGCCGTCCGTTGCGCTGGACGAAAGGATGGGCGGGTTCGCGCGTCCGTCCAGAAGGCTGGAAGCCCGCGGCGTCGCGGCGCGTTCAGGGGACCATGGACGATGCCGCACCGCGCCTGAGCCACATGCTCGAACTGTCGCTGTATGTCGAGGATCTCGATCGCGCGCAGAATTTCTATGCGCGCGTGCTGGGGCTCGCATGCTTCCTCCGCGACGACAGGATGGCGGGAATGGGCGTGCCCGGCGGGTCGGTGCTGCTGTTGTTCCGACGCGGTGCATCGACCAGCCCGAGCCCGACGCCGACCGGCGACATCCCGCCGCACGACGCGAGCGGGGAGCAGCATCTGTGCTTCGGGATGCCTTGGGGCGAGCTCGCGGCGTGGGAGGCGCGCCTGGCCGCGATGGACATCGTGATCGAGAGCCGCATCGTCTGGCCGCGCGGCGGCACCAGCCTCTATTTCCGCGATGCCGATGGTCATTCGGTCGAGATCGCGACGCCCGGCCTCTGGCCCAACTGGTAGGAACTCGCAGTGGATCAGCAGGACGCGGCCGATCACGGGTTAATGCGGCGCGCGCTGGAACTGGCCGGCTCGGCGCGAGAGAAGCCGGGGGCATCGCCGATCGGCTGCGTGGTCGTGCTCGACGGCGTGATCGTGGGTGAGGCGCACAACGAGGTCGGGTTGCGGCACGACCCGACGGCACATGCCGAAATCGTCGCGATGCGTCGCGCCTGCGAGCGGCTCGGCCGTGACGATCTGCGCGGGGCCGCGCTCTATTCGACGCTGCAGCCATGCGGGATGTGCAGCATGGCCAGCATCTGGGCCAGCATCGGGCGCATCGTCTACGGCGCCGAGCGGCGGCAGGTCCACAAGATGTATTTCGAGGACCGCAACATCGACGTGCTCGACATCATCGACGACGCGTGGCGGGACGATGTGCGTGTCAGGCGCGGCGTGCTCGGGGCCGACTGCGCGGCGCTCTACTATCGACCGCAGGACGATCCGCCGGACGACGAGCAGACGAATTTGTGACGATCCTGCCACGTCCGCCGCTTCGTGATCGGCGGCCGCTCCGGATGCAGGAAACGGGACGAGGGGCGGCGAGTTGGCCTTATCCGAGACGGATCATTGGGGAAGGCTGAAGCGGGTTTGTGTGTTCTCCTCGTCGAAGATGAAGTGTTGATCCGGAGCATCATGGCGGAGAGCTTGGTGGATGCGGGCTTCACCGTTCTGCATGCCGGGTCGGCGGACGAGGCGCTCGAGCTGGTCGAACGGTCGCCGATCCCGGTGAGCGTGCTGGTGACCGACATCCATCTTCCGGGCGACAGGACCGGGCTCGACGTGGCACACGCGATGCGGAGCCGGACGCCGGCCCTGCCGGTGATCGTGGCGACCGGACGGCCGGACGTGCTGGGGCCGGACTGGCGACGCGCACAAGGCGTGGCCCTGCTCAGGAAGCCCTACGGCCCGGGCGAATTGGTGGCGACCGTGAGGAAGATCCTGGAGGACGGCTAGGAGACGGCCAGATCGGGATCCTGGCCGTCCTTCGATCAGCTGATGCGCTCGCCGTGCAGGGTCATGTCGAGACCTTCGCGCTCCTCGTCCGTGCTCACCCGCAGTCCGATCGTCCAGTCGATCAGCTTGAGGATGACGAGGGAGATCAGCCCGCTCCAGACCAGCGTGATGGCGACCGCCTTGCACTGGATGACGAACTGGGCGAGGCCGCCCACGGTGCCGGTGGGACTGGCGTCGGTCGCCGACAGCGGACCGAAGGCGAAGACGCCGGTGAGCAGGGCGCCGATGATGCCGCCGATGCCGTGCACGCCGAACGTGTCGAGTGCGTCGTCGTAGCCGAGCATGTGCTTGAGCGACGTCGATGCCCAGAAGCAGCCGACGCCGGCGGCGACGCCGATGATCACCGCCGGTCCGGGCAGCACGTAACCCGAGGCGGGCGTGATGGCGACGAGGCCAGCGACCGCGCCCGAGATGATGCCGAGCACGGTCGGCTTGCGCTTGGTGAGCCATTCGGCCCCCATCCAACCGAGTGCCGCGGCAGCGGTCGCGATCTGGGTGACCGCCATCGCCATGCCGGCGCGGCCGTTCGACCCGACGGCGGACCCTGCATTGAAGCCGAACCAGCCGACCCAGAGCAGCGAGGCGCCGATCACCGCATAGGTGAGGTTGTAGGGCGCCATGTCCTCATGGCCGTAACCGGTGCGCTTGCCGAGCACGAGGCAGCACATCAGGCCGGCGATGCCGGAATTTATGTGCACGACGGTGCCGCCGGCGAAGTCGATGGCGCCGATGCCGGTGCCGACCCAGCCGATCGGTGACCAGACCCAGTGCGCGATGGGCGCGTAGACCAGGAGCGACCAGAGCACCATGAAGATGCACATGGCGCTGAACTTCATCCGGTCCGCGAAGGCGCCGGCGATGAGCGCCGGCGTGATGATCGCGAACGTCATCTGGAACATCATGTAGACGGTCTCGGGGATCGTGAACGGAGTTTCGTTCGACGAGCCAGCGCCCAGCACGAAGCCGACATCGACGCCCTTGACGATGTGCGCCTCGATCCCGCGCAGCAGGAAGCGGCTGGTATCACCGATATACGGGGACCCGGTGGTGAAGGCGAGGCTGTAGCCGGCGACCATCCAGGTGATGGTGACCAGGCAGCAGACCGTGAAGGCCTGCATCAGTGTCGCGAGCACGTTCTTCTTGCGCACCATGCCGGCGTAGTAGAGCGCCAATCCGGGCACCGTCATCATCAGCACCAAAGCGGTGCTGGTCAGCATCCAGGCGGTGTCGCCGGTGTCGACCTTCGGCGGCGGCGTGGGTGCGGCGAACGCTGGCGCGGTCGAAATCGCAAGCATTGCAACGGGGATCGCGGCGGCGCGCGCGAGCCTGATGGACGTTCTCATGCGGATGTCGTCTCCGAGGGATTGGCGTTCAGAGCGCTTCGTCGTCGGTCTCGCCGGTGCGGATCCGAACGGCGCGATGCATGTCGAGGACGAAGATCTTGCCGTCGCCGATCTTGCCGGTGTGCGCCGCCTTGGTGATCGCCTCGATGACCTGGTCGACCAGGCCATCGGCGACCGCGATCTCGATCTTCACCTTGGGCAGGAAGCTCACGTGATATTCCGCGCCGCGATAGATCTCGGTCTGGCCTTTCTGGCGCCCGAACCCTTTCACTTCCGACACGGTGAGACCCTGCACGCCGAGCGGCGTCAGCGCTTCGCGCACGTCGTCAAGCTTGAAGGGCTTGATGATGGCCAATATGAGCTTCATCCACCTCACTCCGTTGGGTCGACGGCAGACCGTGGCCACGTCGTCGGCCAGCTATTGTTTCAATAAGCGTGCCAGGGTTCCCGATCGGACCGACGGCGACCGATCACGATCGGTCGTGACGCTTTGCACTCGAAATGAGCATTTCACGCTTCCTACGATGCCGAAACGAACATCCGCCGCATTCCTGGAAGGTCGAGGTCATGATCGATGTCGATGTCTGCGTCGTCGGCGCCGGGCCGGTGGGGGCGTCGCTCGCCTGCCTGCTCCACGCCGGCGGCGTCTCGGTGGCCGTCATCGACAGCCGCGCGCTGCCGCCGATGGAGCATCCGGACTTCGACGGCCGCGCCTATGCGATCGCGTCCGGCTCGCGCCGCGACCTGCTGGAGCCAGCCGGCGTATGGGCCAATCTTCCGCTGCCGTCCTGCCCGATCGAAGCGATCAGGGTGAGCGACGGCAAGCTCGGCCGGCCGGCCTCGCCGCTGTTCCTGCATTTCGACGAAAGCGAGGCCGGCGCCGGGCCGTTCGGCTTCATGACCGAGGCGCGCAGCCTGCGGATGGCGCTCAACAAGACGCTGCATAAAGCGGGGATCACGGTCATCGCGCCGGCCGGCTTCCACGACCGCGGCATCGCGGGCGGCCGCGCGGTGCTCGAGATCGAGGACGGACGCACGGTGCGGGCCTGCCTGGTGGTGGCCGCCGAGGGACGCGACAGCCCGCTGCGGCGTGCGGCGGGGATCCCGGTGACCAGGATCGCCTACAGGCAGAGCGGGATCGTGAGCGCCATCGCGCACGAGCGCCCGCACGGCAACCGGGCGCTGGAGCATTTCCTGCCGGCCGGGCCGTTCGCACAATTGCCGATGGCGCCGACCGAGGGTGCCGCGGACATCTCCGCCATCGTCTGGACCGAGGAGAGCATGCTCGCCGAGCGGATGATGAACACGAGCGACGCGATCTTCGCGCACGAGATCAGGCGGCGGCTGGGGGAGCATCTGGGTGCGGTGCGGCCGATCGGGCGGCGCTGGCTCTACCGTCTGTCGGCGATGCACGCGCACCGGTATGTGGGCGAGCGTCTGGCGCTGGTGGGCGACGCCGCGCACGGTATTCATCCGATCGCGGGTCAGGGACTGAACCTCGGTCTGCGCGACGCGATCGCGCTCGGCGGCCTGGTCCGCGACGCGGTGCGGGCCGGGACCGATCCTGGCGACAGGTCGCTGCTGGCACGCTACCAGGCGATGCGGCGTCCGGACGACCTCGCGATGCTGGCCGCAACCGACCTGCTCGACCGGCTGTTCAGCAACGACATCGCGCCGCTCCGGACGGCGCGCGATCTGGGCATCGCCGCTGTCGGGCGGATCGGGCCGCTCAAGCGACTGTTCATGCGGCGGGCGATGGGCTTGACGGCTGGCGCTGGCGTGATTGCCGGCGGCTTCCCAGATGCAGGTCGGGACAGGGGAAGCGCTGCCAGATCATGACGACCATCCTGCGGGAGAAGCCCGACGCCAGCACCCTGCGTCGGATCGGTTTGTGGGACATCCTGAGTGCCGAGGCCGCGCGGATCGCCGGCGACGAACCCGCGCTCGCGGGCCTCGTCGAGCGGTCGATCGCCCGGCACAACGGGTTCGCGGACGCGTTGTCGGCGCTGCTCGGCGCCAAGCTCGCGGGCGATGGGCTGGATGCCGACAAGCTGCGCCGGCTGTTGGCGGACGCGATCGCGCGGGATCCGGCGATCCTGGATGCGGCTTCGGAGGACCTGATGGCGGTGCGGGACCGCGACCCCGCGTGCCCGGACCACATGACGCCGTTCCTGTTCTTCAAGGGCTACCAGGCGTTGCAGGCGCACCGGGCAGCGCACTGGTATTGGTCACAAGGGAGGCGCCACCTGGGCTTGGCGCTGCAATCGCGCGGCTCGGAGGTGTTCGGGCTCGACATTCATCCGGCGGCCCAGGTCGGGCGGCGGATCCTGATCGACCATGGGACCGGCATCGTGGTCGGCGAGACGGCGGTGATCGAGGACGACGTCTCGATCCTGCAGGGCGTGACGCTGGGTGGGACCGGGAAGGAGTGCGGCGACCGTCATCCGAAGATCAGGCGCGGCGTGCTGATCGGGGCCGGTGCCAAGGTGCTCGGCAACATCGAGGTCGGCGAGGGTGCGAAGATCGGGGCTGGCAGCATCGTGCTGGAGGCGGTGCACGCCTACACCACCGTCGTCGGCAATCCCGCGCGTCCGCTCGGGACCCGCCATACCGGCATGCCGGCCCTGACGATGGACCAGACGCTGCCCCCGGTCGACTACGTCATCTGACGATTGCCGGGGGGTCCGGGCGGACAGGCTTCTGTTTCCCCAGGTTCTTGTTGGCGCGCAGCATCAAGCCCAGCCCGGCCACCAGACCGGGCGCCGCGGCCCAGCCGGCGGTCAGGACCGCGAGCGAGCCGCAGACCGAAGCCAGCGTCCATCGTGTGCGAGTGCCGGGCCGTGCGGCCAGGACGATCATGCCGATCGGCGGCAATCCGCGCAGCGCCGAGACGAGGATGGCGCGCGGCAAGTCGATCGAGACCCCGCGAAAGGTCGCAAGACCGTCGCCGCTACCGAACGGCGTGGCGAGACCAAGCAGCGTTCCCGACATGCCCAGCAGGCCATGGGCGCTGACGTCGAACAGTGCGATCAGGATCGCAAGCGTGGCCGGCAGAAGTGCCACGAACGCCGCGACGACACCGCTCGCGGCGAGCACCGCACGCGCCGCACCAACCAGGCTCACCGCTACGTCCCGACCATTCGCCTCGCATCGCTGATGGTGTCCTGGTCGAGCCGTCCCTCGATCCATTCCCGATGCCCGTCGAACTCCGACAACAACGTCACGAGCGCCGATCGCGGGGTCGTCACACGGGCGAGCGCTGTCGGCGCGGCACCGATCAGCAGCCTGGCGGCGGCGGCGCGTGCGTCGAACAGACGTGGCCGCGACGCCGCCTCGCGCAGGCCTTCGAGCCAGCGCTCGGCCGCGAGGCGGGCGCGAAGACGGATGAACGCCGCGCCGGCAGGAAGCGCGCGCGCGTCATCGAACCAGCCGAGGGCTTCGGCGACACGCTCGATGTCGGCGCGCGTGACCGTCCGCTCGGTGGTCAGGTGCGCGATCAACTGTTCGACCGCCTCGATGTCGTGCCGAAGGGTCAGCGTCGACAGGGCGCGTCCTTCGACGATCAGGGCAGCGGCGTCGACCGCGCGTCCCTGGGTGATCGCCTCATCGATGGCGCCGCTCGCGGCGGAGGGTCGGGCGGTCGGGCCGGTCGAAACCGGTAGTGCCGCGATCGCACCTTCATAGGCGGCCAGCAGGCGTGCCGCCTCCTCGGGCCTGGTGCGGCCGAGGCGGGCGCGATAGGCGCGCCTGATCGCGACCACGTCGCCGGTCGGCTCGATCTCGAGTTCCTGCCAGGGGGACGCCATCGGTCAGGCCCGTCGCGCGATTTCGTAGAGCGCGATGCCGGCGGCGACCGACACATTGAGGCTTTCGGCAGCGCCCTGCATCGCGAGTCCCGCCAGTTCGTCGCAGCTGTCGCGCGTGAGGCGGCGCAGCCCCTCGCCTTCGGCGCCGAGGACGAGCGCCACCCGCCGGGCGGCGAAGGAGGGTCCGGACAGCGTCTGGGCGCCGGCGGCGAGTCCCACGATCCAGAGGCCGGCAGCGCGGAGTGCGACAAGCGTGCGCGCCAGGTTGACCGCACGCAGAAGCGGCATGGTTTCGAGCGCGCCCGAGGCGGCCTTCGCCAGGGCTCCGGTCTCCTCGGGTGCATTGCGGTCCTGGGCGATGACGGCGGCGACGCCGAAGGCGGCAGCGGAGCGCAGGATCGCGCCGACGTTGCGCGGGTCGGAGATCTGGTCGAGCACGAGGATCGGACCGGGGCGCTCGAGGCAGGCGGCGAGCGGCGGCGGCGCCAGCGGGTCGGCGAGCAGGGCAGCCCCCTGATGGACGGACTCGCGGCCGAGCAGATGGTCGACGCGCGCGCGGTCTGACCGCTCGGCGGCGAGCGGCCAGGGCTTGGGATGCTCCGCCGTGAGCGCCACCTCCGCCTCCTCGGTCAGCAGGAGGCGGCGCAATCGGCGCTGCGGATTGGCGAGTGCCGCCGCGATCGGATGCAGCCCGTAGAGCCAGACGGTGCCGGCTGGCGATTTCGGGCCGACGGGCGCCGGCGAGGAAGGACGCGCACGCTGGACGGCGGGGCGGTGGCCCGGACCATGAGGATGGCGCCGCTCAGGCGGCCCGCTGCGAGGAGCTTGTGTCACGGTGCATATATTGGCCCGATCGGACCCGCGTTGACAGGGGCAGCCGCTCAGACCAGTGCACCCGTGGCGAACGAAGCCGCTTGCTTCGATCGCGCCGGTGCACTAGGTCCGACCGCGCCGGAGGGGTGCCCGAGTGGTTAAAGGGGACGGACTGTAAATCCGTTGGCGCACGCCTACGTTGGTTCAAATCCAACCCCCTCCACCAATCGTGTGCTATCCTAGATCGTGGCGCGCGGGTGTAGCTCAATGGTAGAGTTCCAGCCTTCCAAGCTGGCTGTGCGGGTTCGATTCCCGTCACCCGCTCCAACCGCGCTCTCCGTGACTGGTCACTTGACTTTGCGGGGTCACCGCTCTTTCTACGCCCTTCCCGCGCGCCTGAGAGGCACGGGCCGCGCAGGGGTGTAGCTCAATTGGCTAGAGCGCCGGTCTCCAAAACCGGAGGCTGGGGGTTCGAGACCCTCCACCCCTGCCAGCGCGCTCCCGTGAGTTGATTGGGGCGCGGGCGACAGGGGGACATGTGGCAGTTCAACCGATCAAGTTCGCGCGCGAGGTTCGTGCCGAGGTGGCCAAGGTCACCTGGCCGACGCGACGCGATACCATGGTCACGACCGGCCTGGTGCTCGCGATGACTGTCCTGGTCGCCCTGTTCTTTCTCGTATTCGACCAGGCGATCGGCTACGGCGTGCGCGCCTTGTTCGGCCTGCAGGGCTGAGGGAAGCATTCGATGGCCAAGCGCTGGTATGTTGTTCACGTCTATTCCGGGTTCGAGAAAAAGATCGCCCAGCAGCTCAAGGAGCAGGCGGCACAGAAGGGGCTGGCCGACCATTTCGACGAGGTGCTGGTTCCGGCCGAGGATGTCGTCGAGGTCCGCCGTGGCCAGAAGGTGAACGCCGAGCGGAAGTTCTTTCCGGGCTACGTGCTGGTGAAGATGGAATTGACCGACGAGGCTTGGCACCTGGTCAAGGACACGCCGAAGGTGACGGGCTTCCTCGGCAGCAAGACCAGGCCCTCGCCGATTTCGGAAGCCGAGGCCGAGCGCATCATCCGCCAGGCGCAGGAGGGCGTCGAACGCCCGGCGCGTCCGTCGGTGTTGTTCGAGGTGGGCGAGCAGGTGCGGGTCGCCGACGGGCCGTTCACCAGCTTCAACGGCACGGTCGAGGAGATCGACGAGGAGAAGGGCCGCCTGAAGGTGTCGGTCTCGATCTTCGGACGCTCGACACCGGTCGATCTAGAGTATGGCCAGGTCGAGAAGGCCTGATCTCGGGCGCGCCGGACGTCGATGGTGTTCCGGTTCTATGGGGTCGACATGTGGACACCGCGCGGCGTCGTGGCGAAAGCGCGACGAAAAGCGTGACCGAACGCGCTCTGCGATGCGTAGCCGACGCCGATGGCCACGCGCGCGACGTTGGCCTCGTCCTGATCGAGCAGCGCGCGAGCGCGCACCAATCGCCAGGATCGGACAGAGGCAAGCGGCGGCTGTCCCACCATGCGCGTGAAGAGCGCGGAGAACGCCGAGCGCGACATGCCCGCTTCCGCGGCCAGGCGAGCCACCGTCCAAGGCTCGGCGATATCGTCGTGGACCAGGGCGAGCACCCGGCCCAGACGCGGATCCGCGAGCGCGTCCAACCAGCCAGCGCGTGCTGCCCCACTCATGCAGGCGCGGATCGCCTCCACGAGCAAGACCTCGGCGAGGCGGACGGCGACCGTAGCCGATCCGATCTCGCTTTGCGTCATCTCGGTGCCGCCGAGCATCACCGTGTCGTCGCCGCCGAGCCGCAGCGAGAGACGTCCCGCGCAGTCGATCAACGACAAGCCGTCGACCGCTTGCAGTTCGGGATCGCTGGCGACCGTGTGGGCAGTACACCCGATCAGGCACACGTCGCCGGCGGGGAGGCGCTCACGCCCTCGGGCGGGCGTCTTGATCCAGCACATCCCCTTGACGACGGCTACGAACTTGAGACGGTCGCGCTCGGGAAACGCGAGCGACCAATCGCCTGCCACCTCGAGCCGCGTCGGGCGCATCGAGCACGGCGAGGACATCGGACAGCGGATCAAGCACTGGCCTGGACGATCGCGATAAAATCATGGTGTCCCTGGCATAGCTCATCTCCTCCAGGCGGCTAAGCTTCGGCGCCGAAGGAGAAGCGCCATGACCGACACGAGCAAGGTGATCGCGATCACGGGTGCCAGCAGCGGCATCGGGCGGGCGACGGCCCAACTTCTTGCCCAGCAAGGCCACGCGGTGATGCTCGGCGCGCGGCGTGGGGACGTCCTTGCCGCGCTGGCGTCCGAGCTCAACGATGCCGGAGGACAGGCGGCGTATCGCGTGACCGACGTCACCCGGCGCTCCGATCTCGAGACGTTGGTGGGGCACGCGGTCGAACGTTTCGGCCGGCTCGACGCCATCGTCAACAATGCCGGCATCGGCCCGATCTCGCGCTTCGACGCGCTGCGCGTCGAGGATTGGGACGCGATGATCGACGTGAACCTGCGCGGCACCCTCTACGGCATTGCCGCCGCCTTGCCGGTGTTCGCGCGGCAGGGCCATGGCCACGTCATCAACGTGGTTTCCACCGCCGGCCTCAAGATCCTGCCGACCATGGGCGTCTATGCCGCCACCAAGAACGCGGTGCGTACGCTGACCGAGGCGCTGCGGCAGGAAGCGGGGCCGAACCTGCGCGTGACAGAGGTGTCGCCGGGCGTGATCGCCACGGATTTTGCGCGTTCCATGACCGATGAGCGGGCACGGGCGGCGATCGAAGAGCGATTGAGGGGCGTCGCGATCCCTCCGGCGGCGGTCGCAAGCGGCATCCTCTTCGCGCTCGAGCAGCCGCCGGAAGTGGATGTCGGCAGCATCGTCATCCGACCGACCGCACAGGACTAGGTGGTCTAGTCTGGCCCTCCAAGGTCGGCCCCGAGCAGATCATCGAAGCGACGTCGACGATCGCGCCTCCGGACCCCGATTCCCCGCTGCGCTGAAGCGCCGCGAGCCTCCTACGCTCGGATCAACGTGCCCGGCCCGGCATCGGTGAACAGCTCCAGCAGGCACGCGTGCGGAACCCGTCCGTCGAGGATGACGGCGGCCGAGGCGCCGGCGGCGAGTGCCGCGAGGCAGGTCTCGACCTTGGGGATCATGCCGTCCGAGATCATGCCGCTCGCGATCCCGGCTCGCGCCTGCTCGATGCTGAGCTCGGCGATGAGCTGGCGGTCGTTGTCGAGCACGCCGGGCACATCGGTCAGCATCAGCAGGCGTGTGGCGCCCAATGCGCCGGCAATGGCCCCCGCGACGGTGTCGGCATTGATGTTGTAGGTCTGGCCGTCGGCACCGTAGCCGACCGGTGCGATGACCGGGATCAGGCCGGAGCCGGTAAGCGCGTGAACGACGCGTGTGTCGACGCGCTCGACCTCACCCACGAAGCCGAGGTCGAGCGCGCGTTCGATGTGGCTGTCGGGGTCGCGTGTGGTGCGCCGCAGCTTGCGCGCGCGGATCAGGCCGCCATCCTTGCCGCACAATCCGACCGCCATCGCGCCGGCGCGGTTGATCAGGCCGGCCACTTGTTTGTTGACACTTCCGGCCAGCACCATCTCGACGACCTCGACCATGGCGGCGTCGGTGACGCGCAGGCCGTCGATGAAGCTGATCTGGACGCCGAGACGATGGAGCATCTGGTCGATCTGCGGACCGCCGCCGTGAACGACGACAGGATTGACGCCGACCTGCTTGAGGAGTGCCACGTCATGGCCGAAGGCTTCCGAAAGCGGGCCGGACCCCATCGCGTGGCCGCCGTATTTCACCACGATCGTGTCGCCGGTGTAGCGCTGCAGGTAGGGCAGCGCGCGGGCCAGGATGTCGGCCTGCTCACGGGCGCGGGCGAGCCCGGCCTCGCTCATGCTCATCGTGCGTCCTCCATCACGGCGGTCCGGGCGTCGGGCAAGGCGAGGGCGGCGAGCGAGGCGCGCAGCTCGGCGATGCCGAACCCGGTCTCGGCGCTGGTTGCGATGACCATCGGATGGGCTGCGGGATGGGCGCGGGCGAGCGCCTTGAGTTCGGCCTCCTTGGCGGCCCGCCTGGGGTCCTTGACGCTGTCGACCTTGGTCAGCACGAGCTGGAAGGCGACGGCGGCATGGTCGAGCAGGTCCATGACCGTGCTGTCGCTTTCCTTGATCTCGACGCGGGCGTCGAGCAGCAGCACGACGCGCGCGAGCGACTGACGGCCACGCAGGTAATCGAGCATCAACCCCTGCCAGTCGCGCTTGATCGCATGTCCAGCCTGCGCGTAGCCGTAGCCGGGCATGTCGACGATGGTGAGCCGTTCGCCGAGCGCGAAGAAATTGAGCTGACGCGTGCGGCCCGGCGTATTGGAGGCGCGCGCGAGCGTCCGCCTCCCGGTCAGCGCGTTGATCAACGAGGATTTGCCGACGTTGGAGCGGCCGGCAAAGGCGATCTCGGGGAGGCGCTGGTCCGGCAGTTGATCGAGTCGTTGCGCGCCGTGGAAGAAGGTCGCTTCGCGCGCGAACAGGAGGCGCCCCGCTTCGAGCTGCGCCGCGTCCTCATCGGTCAGGTTCGGGTCGGTCAGGTCCGGGCGACTTTGGGCTGGCGCTTGGTGAGCGTGGTGTTGCGCATGATGAACCATTGCTGGGCGACCGTGAGCAGGTTGTTCCAGCAGTAGTAGATCACGAGGCCGGCCGGGAAGCGCGCCATCATGAAGGTAAAGATGAACGGCATCATCTGGAAGATGCGCGCCTGCGCCGGATCGGGCGGCGGCGGGTTGAGCCGCTGCTGGAGGAACATCGTCACGCACAGCACCATCGGCCAGATCCCGAGTGCGAGCAGCGGCGAGAGGCTGGTCGGGTTGATCGGCAGCAGCCCGAACATGTTGAACAGGTTGGTAGGGTCGGGCGCCGAAAGATCGTGGATCCAGCCGAAGAACGGCGCGTGCCGCATCTCGATGGTGACGTACAGCACCTTGTAGAGACAGAAGAACACCGGGATCTGGATCAGCATCGGCAGGCAGCCGCTGGCCGGATTGACGCCCTCCGACTTGTAGAGCGCCATCGTCTCGCGCTGCATCGCGGTCGGATCTTCCTTGAAGCGCTCGCGAATGCTCTGCATGCGTGGCGCGAGCAGCCGCATCTTGCTCATCGACCGGTAGGATTTGGTGGCGAGCGGAAAGAACAGCGCCTTGACGAACAGGGTGAACACAAGAATCGCGAGGCCGAAATTGCCGATCTGGCTGCTGAGCCAGTCGAGCATGAAGAAGATCGGCTTGGTCAGGAAGTAGAAGTAGCCGAAATCGACCGCCTTGTCGAAATGCGGGATTCTCAGGTCGCGCATGTAGGCGTCGAGCAGGTGGACTTCCTTGGCTCCCGCGAAGACGTGGCTATCGACATGTGCCGAGCCGTTCGGCGGGATGATGACCGCGTCTCTGCCGAGGGTGTCGACCTGGTACGTGCCGGCCGCATCCGGGCCGACACCCGGGACATGGCGGTAGGACGCCGTGATCGCCTGGTCTTGGGCGGGGATCACCGCCGAGAGCCAGTATTTGTCGGTGATCCCGGCCCAGCCGCCCGTCGAGGCGTGCGTCTGCGCAACGCCGTTATTCTTCTCGCTGTCGGTGACGGTCGCCTTGTAGCCGATCTCCTGCAGGACGCCGTCCAGCACGCCGATCGGGCCCTCATGGATCAGGTAGGAGCCGGCGACCACCGGCGTGTAGCCGCGCGAAACGCGCGACCAGGGGTAGAGCTGGACCGGTAACGCGCCGGTGTTGCGGACGCCCTGGTCGATGGTGAACATGTAGTTGCCGTCGACCGAGATGCGAATGCTGAAGGCGAGTCCGGCGCCGTTGTCCCAGGTCAATGTCGCGGGGTTTCCCGGCGCGATCGTCTTGGCATCGGTATGCCAGAGCGTGTTGCTGTCGGGGATGCGGATCGCGGCACCCGGAGAAGCGGCCCAGCCCAACTGGATCAGGTTGGGTTGCGGGTCGCGCTGCGGTTCGAGGACGCGCACCAGCGGGCTGCCGGGCGCGACGGTCTCGTGATAGTCGCGCAGGACAAGGTCGTCGAAACGCGCCCCGACGAGGTCGATGCTGCCATGCACGCGCGGCGCGTCGATCGCGAGCCGTGGCGCGTTCGCTGGCGGTGCGACGGAGACGGGCTGGGTGCCGGGCGAGGCCACGTCGCCGGTTGCGACAGGCGACGCGGCGGCCGGGGTCGTGCGGGTGGCGACGGTCTGCGGAGTCTGGCGATGAGGGGGCGGGATCAGGACCTGGAAGACGAGCAGGATCGCGACCGACAATGCGATGGCGAGAAAGAGGCGCTTTTGTTCCATCAATGCCTGGCCGTTTTCGGATGATGCCCGTGCGGCACGGGATCGTGGCCACCCTTGCACCAGGGGTTGCAGCGGGCGATCCGCCCGACGGTGAGAGCGGCGCCTCGACGGGCGCCATGGCGCTCGAAGGCCTCGATCGCGTAGTCGCTGCAGGATGGCAGGAAGCGGCAGTTCGGACCGAGCAACGGACGAACGATCCACTGCCATGCCCGGATCGGCAAGGTGATCGCGATCATGGGGTCTCGCCGCGCGCGCCCGCACGGACGAGCGCGCGCTCGACGTCTTCGAGCAACGCGGGGAACGGCCGGCCGATCGTGCCCTCGCGGCCGATTAGAACGAGGTCGAAGCCTTCGATCGGGCGACGGGACAAGACCACCCTGGCCGCCTCACGAAGCCTGCGGCGGACGCGGTTGCGGACGACCGAGTTGCCGACTCGCTTGGTGACGGTGAAGCCGAGGCGGGCCGGCGCCAGCGGATCACCGTGAGCGAGGGCCTGGACGACCACACCCGGCATTGCGGCCTTGCGGCCCTTGGCAGCGGCGCGCAGGAATTCCGCGCGGCGCTTGAGGCGCGGCGCCACCATCGAATCGGTGGGCTCTCTCGAACCCTGCCCTATGCCGAAAGCCGCTTGCGGCCCTTGGCACGGCGGTTTGCCAGCACTTTGCGGCCGCCGGGCGTCGCCATGCGGGCACGAAACCCATGGCGCCGCTTGCGGACCAGCTTGGACGGTTGATAGGTGCGCTTCACGTGTGCGCTCTCCTGGAACGGGTCATGTCCAAAAAATCGGACGGGGCTGGACGCGCATACGGGCAGGCCGTCGCGGATCCGTCAGGGCGCGGCTTATAGGCGGCGGTTGCTTGAGGGTCAATCATGGGCCACCAAGATGAACCAACGAGTCAAGAAAGGGCGGCCTCGTGACACAGGCGATGAACGCTCTCGGCGAGACGGCCAGGCCGGCTCGAGTCTGGCGCAGGCGCGGCGCGCTCGGTCTCGGAGTTGCCGTCGTGGGCATCCTGGTCTGGTCGATCCTGTCGCTGTCGGGCGCCGACGGCGCGATCGCGGTGTTCGCCGCTTCTGCGGTTTCGGGCCTGACGGCCTCTCTCGCCTCGCGGCCGGTGACGCCGGTGTCCGCGCCCGCGGTCGAAGCGGTCGAGCCGATCGAGCCAATCGAGGCGGAGACGCTCAAGCGGCTGCGGCACGATCTGCGCGGCATCCTCTCGCCGGCGCTGATGACGGCCGACCGACTCTTGATGACGACACAGGATCCGATCGCCAAGCGCGCGGCGCAGACGATGGTCGAGACGATCGAGCGGGCGGAAAAGCGGCTGGCCGGATAGCGATGCGCACAAGGCACGGCGCGTCGCGGCCGATGCGCCGGCCGCTGGTCCCGACGGCAATGAAGCCATCGAAGCTCCGCGCGCCACCTCGCGACGATGCGTATGGAACCCCCGCCTTTCAGCGCGCGAGCAGCAGCAGCCGTGCCGGGCGGCCATATTCGACGACGACGAGGGCGTTCTGCCGGAAGATCCGCCCGACACGCGCGAGCCTGCGCGGATCGCCGCTCACGAACAGGCCTTCCTCGCGCCAGCCCCGGTAGCGTCCCTCGGCCGGCAGGGTGGGCCGCGCGACTTGGCCGGTGAGCAGCCGCGTCATGCGCCGGTTCCAGGCATCGGGCATGGTCCGGCTGCGCGGGTTGGCGGCCGTGATGAGGCCGCCCGCGCGTGCGCCGAGACGCGTGAGCATGGCGTCGGACGCGCGGGACCGGTGGCCGATCGCGACGTGGACATGTCCATCGACGACGTAGTCGGTGCGCCGGTAGAGGCGGAGCAGCTTGGGCGTCATCAGCTCTCCCAGATCTGGTCGGGCCCCGGCGTGCCGAACTCGGCCTTGCGGTGGACGCAGACCGACATCAGCAGGCCGAAGCCGAACATCACGGTGAGCATGGCCGATCCGCCATAGGAGACCAGCGGCAGCGGAACGCCCCCCACCGGGATGGCGCCCATGACCATGGCGAGGTTGACGAAGCAGTAGAGCGAGAAGTTCACCGAAATACCGAGCGCGAGCAGCCGGCCGAACTGATGGCGGCAGGTGAGCGCCATGAGCATTCCGCCCAGGATGAGCAGCAGCAGCAGCGCCATCACCGACAGGCCGCCGACGAGGCCGAATTCCTCGGCGATGGTGGTGAAGATGAAGTCGGTCTGTTTTTCGGGGAGGAAGTCGAGCTGGCCTTGCGTGCCGTGCAGGAAGCCGCGGCCCCACATGCCGCCGGATCCGAGCGCGATCTTGGACTGGATGATGTTGTAGCCGGCGCCGAGCGGATCGCTCTCGGGATTGAGGAAGGTCGTGATGCGGGCGCGCTGGTAGTCGTGCAATTGACGGTAGGCGATGTTGGCGGCGAACGGGACCGGGATCGCGACCAGGGCGACCTGCCAGAGGCGGACGCCGGCGGCGAGCACGACCGAGCAGCCGACCAGCGCGATGATCACCGCGGTGCCGAGGTTGGGCTCCTTCAGCACGAGGCCCACTGGGATCAGGATCAGGATGGCGGGCGGAATCAGGAACAGCGGGTTGGCCATGCGGCGCCAGCTCGCATCCTTGAAGTAGGCGGCGAGCACGAGGACGAGCGCGATTTTGGCGAACTCGGACGGCTGCATCTGGGTGCCGGCGATGTCGATCCAGCGCTCCGCGCCCTTGCCGACATGGCCGATCCTGAGCACCAGGCCGAGAAGCGCGATCGAGATCGCGTAGACTGGCCAGGCGAGGCGGGCGAGCCAGCGTATGTCGGTCAGCGCCAGGACCAGCATCATCACCAGGCCCGCGGCGAAGCGTACGCTCTGCGGCGCGGCGTATGGGTGCGCAGCTCCGCCGCCGGCCGAGTAGAGTGCGGCGTAGCCGACGCCGGCCAGGGCCGCGACCAGCAGGACGTAGAGCCAGCTCACCCGCCACAGCTTGGCCAGCAGCCCGAAGCTCGGCTCGGCCCGGAGCAGCCGCTTGTCGGTGATCAACGCCCTGGCAACGGGATCAAGGGAGCACCACGGACGCGGCGGGTCCGGACGCGGCCTGGGACGCGTCGGCCACGGTCTGGCCGGGCGCCTCCGGCTTGACGCTCGGATTGCGGTCGAGCGTGTCGACCATGATGTCGCGTGCGAGCGGAGCGGCGACCTCGGCGGCCGCATTGCCATGCTCGATGACCAGCGCGATCGCGTAGCGCGGCGCATCGTAGGGCGCGTAGCAGATGAAGAGTGCGTGCGGCCGGAACTCCCACGGCAGCTTGGCCGAGTTGAAATGGCCGAACTCGCGCGCCCAGCGCGAGACGCGGCGGACCTGGGCCGAGCCGGTCTTGCCCGCCATCTGCACGCCGGCCAGCGGCAGGCGGGCTTTCGGAGCGGTCCCGCGCGGATCGTTGACCACGGCCCACATGCCGTCGCGGACGGCGTGCAGCTGGTCCTCGGGCAGGCCCATGCTCGGCCAGTCGTCGGCCGACGCGCCCGGCTGGATCACGCCGCCGAGCGCGCGGGTCAGATGGGGTTGCAGCGCGCGGCCGGTCGCGATGCGCGAGACATAGGTCGCCAGCGCGAGCGGGGTGACCTCGACGAACCCCTGTCCGATGCCGGCATTGATGGTGTCGCCGCCGTTCCAGTGGTGGCCATGGGCGCGGCGCCATTCGGGGGTCGGGATCACGCCCGGCTTGGCGTGCGGCAGCTCGATCGGCAGCTTCACGCCGAGGCCGAGATTGTGGCTGCCCTGCGCGATCCGGTCCATGCCGGTGCGGCGGGCGACCTCGAAGAAGAACACGTCGCACGAATTCATCAGGCCGCCATGCAGGTCGAGCGGTCCATGGCCGCCTTTCTTCCAGCAGTGGAAGCGCACGCCGCCGACGTCGATATAGCCGGGGCAGTTGATCCGGTCGGTGGGCGTCAACGTGCCGGCCTGCAGCGCCGAGATCGCGACCGCGGGCTTGAAGGTCGAACCCGGCGGATAGAGTCCGGCGACCGCCTTGTTGATCAGCGGCCGCGTCGCCTGGGCGTCCGGCGAGTTCCAGGCCGCCCATTGGGCCTGGCTGACGCCGCTGTCGAACAGGCCGGGGTCGAAGGACGGGTTGCTGACCATCGCCAGCACCTCGCCGTTGGTGCAATCCATCACCACGGCGGAGGCGGAGGCATCGGCGAGGCGGTCGAGCACCGAGCGCTGCAGGCCGGCATCGATGGTCAGCCCGACCTCGGCGCCGAGCGTGCCTTCGCGCCGGTCGAGCTCGCGGATGACGCGACCACCAGCATTGACCTCCATCTGCACGCTGCCAGCCTGGCCGCAGAGCTCGGCTTCGTGGGTGCGCTCGATGCCGGCGCGGCCGACGCGCATGCCGGGCAGCGCGAGGAGCGCGTTGTCCGTCTCGTCGGCCTCGTTGGGCGGGGCGACATAGCCCACGACATGCGCGAGATGCTCCACCTGCGGATAGATGCGGGTGGTGCCGACATCGATGATCACGCCGGGCAGGTCGGGCGACGCCACCTCGATGCGGGCCATGTCGTCCCAGCTCAGGAAGTCGCGCAGCATGATCGGGATGAAGCGGTGACGACGGTCGACCGCACGCCCGATGCGGCCGCGCGCGGTCGCGTCGAGCGGCACGATGGTGTTGAACCGGTCGAGCGTCAGCGCGAGGTCGGTGGTCTCGTCGGCGAGCAGGAGCGCACGCCAATTGAGCTTGTTGCCGGCCAGCACCTCGCCGAACCGGTCGACGATCCGGCCGCGCGGCGGGGCGAGCAGCCGCGTGCTGATCCGGTTGTCGTCGGCCATGGTCCGGTATTTCGCACCGTCGGTGACCTGGAGCCGGTAGAGGCGAACGCCGAGGCCGCCGAGGATTGCGGTCTGCGCCGCCATCACGAACAGGGCACGCCGGGTGAAGACGCCGCGCCGCTCGTCGTCGATACGGACCGGCTTCTTGGCCAGAAGCCGCCGTTTCGGGCGCTTCAACGGACGATCCTCACGCCCGCTCGGGCGCCGCGAAGCCGGCATGGAGCCTGATCAGCACGACCGCGACCAGCGGATAGAGGCCGCAGGCCAGCGCAAGCTCGAAGATCGCCGGCGGGATCGGCACCAGCCTGAGTTCGAGTGCCGAGGTCAGGACCCACTGGGCCAGGAAGGCGCAGGCCGCCATGCCGGCGAACGCGAGCCAGACCACGAGGAAGCCCTGCCGGACGAGCGGCGTGCGGATCCGCATGCTCGTTCCGTTGACGGCGACCAGGGTCAGCATGGCGATGCCCGGGGGCGCCGGACCCAGCAGGTCGCATAGCAGGCCGGTCAGGAAGGCCGCGGACGGCGGCATCGAGGCCGGCCGGTAGACCGACCAGAAATAGACGAAGATGAGGGCCATGACCTGCTGCAGTTCCGGATCGCCGGGAAGATGCGAGGGAAAGGCCAGCAGCACGATCGCGAGCAGCGTCGAGACGGCGGGAAACAGCCGCCGCCCGGCGGCATCCAGCCGGCGGAGCAGGGTGGGTCCGGGCCGGATCCCCGGGCGCCGCTCGGACAGGAATTCCATGCTCACCACGACGCGGCATCAATGAGGTGAGGTCGCCGGTTGGGTAATCGCCTGCGCCGGGAGGGCCCGGAGGGGCTCGATCACCGCACGGCCGGGTGCTGCGGGCGGCTGGACGGCTTGCAGATTGTAGTCGAACAGACGCAGAACGGTGAGCTCGTCGAGAGCGGCCAGCGGAACCACCGCGAAGCCGCCGTTGGGCTGGCGCCTGACGATGCCGACCGGCAACCCGGCAGGAAACGCATTGGCCTCCGCGGAGGTCAGCACGCGCTCGCCGTCCGTCGGATGCACGCCGTCGGGCAGGAACATCAGGCTCGGCCAGCGTCCGTTGTTGCCGACCATGATCGCGGCCGCGTGCTCACGCGCGAGCTCGACCGGGATGCGACTGCTGCTGTCGGTGATCAGCAGCACGCGCGCGGAGCGACGGCCGATCTCGGTCACGCGACCGACCAGCCCGGAGGCATCGAGCGCCACCTGGCCTTTGTGGACGGAACTATTGGGACCGACATAAAGCAGAACCGCGCGTGCATAGACGCCGCCGGCATCGGCGACGACACGGCCCGTCACGTAGCTTGGCGAGGGCTCGGGTATCCAGCGCAAATTCTCCTTCAGCGTCGCATTCTCGGCTTCGAGCGCGAGTGCCACCTCATACCAGCGCACGAGACGTGCGTTCTCGGCCCGGAGCTGCCTGTTCTCGGACGCGAGGTCGACGATCCCGAGCAGGTCCTCGCCGATCCGCCTGATGCGGGTCGCGGGCTCGGCCAGCGTCGCGTAGAGCGGCGACAGGCGATCGGCGAGCCACATGCGGGCATTGCTGGCGAGCCGGTCGTCGGCGCGGCCGACCAGCATGACGGCGAGACTGACGGTGAAGAACAGCGGAACGCCGAGCTTGGCGAGCGCCTGGCGAGCCTGGATGGACAGCCGAAGCATGGCGGGCGATCCTCCCGGGAGCGGCAGCTTATGGATATTGCGCCGAAAATTCGTCAGTTGCGAGATGTGGCGCGCGCGAGTCGCAACGTTGTCAAGGCGCGCTTCAACGCATCAATACATCGTCGTGAGCACGTTGCGCAGCCGCTTCATTTCCTCGAGCGCACGACCGGTTCCGAGTGCGACGCAGCTCAGCGCGTCCTCGGCAACGACAACGGGCAGGCCGGTGGAGTCGCGCAGCACGTCGGCCATCCTGAACAGCAGCGCGCCACCGCCGGTCAGCACGATCCCCTTGTCGACGATGTCGGCCGCGAGTTCGGGCGGCGTGTTCTCGAGCGCCACCGTCACCGCTTCGACGATCTGGCTGATGGGCTCGGCCAAGCTCTCCGCGATCTGCCGCTGGGTGACGACGACCTCGCGCGGCACGCCGTTCATCAGGTCGCGTCCCTTGACCTCGCGCCAGGGACCATCGCCCTCCCAGTCCTCGGGCGGCCGCGCCGCGCCGACCTCGAGCTTGATCTTCTCGGCCGAGCTTTCGCCGATCAGCAGATTGTGGTTGCGGCGGATGTAGCTGATGATCGCCTCGTCCATCTTGTCGCCGCCGACCCGCACGGAACGCGCATAGACGATGCCGCCGAGCGAGATGACGGCGACCTCGGTGGTGCCGCCGCCGATGTCGACGATCATCGAGCCCGACGGTTCGGTCACCGGCAGGCCGGCGCCGATCGCGGCCGCCATCGGCTCCTCGATCAGCAATACCCGGCGCGCACCGGCGGCCTCGGCGCTCTCCTGGATCGCGCGGCGCTCGACGGCGGTCGATCCGGACGGCACGCAGATGATGATCAGCGGGCTCGCGAAGCCGCGGCGGTTGTGCACCTTGCGGATGAAGTGCTTGATCATCTCCTCGGCGACCTCGAAGTCGGCGATGACGCCGTCGCGCATCGGCCGGATGGCGGAGATGTTGCCAGGCGTGCGGCCGAGCATCTGCTTGGCCTCCTCGCCGACGGCGAGTACCTGCTTGCGACCGCGCACGTCGGCGATGGCGACCACGCTGGGCTCGTCGAGCACGATGCCGCGTCCCTTGACGTAGACGAGGGTGTTCGCGGTGCCGAGGTCGATGGCCATGTCGGCGGACATGACGCCGAAAAGGCGGGAGAACATCGGCGTGGCTCCGGGCGGGAAGAGGCGGCCGGCGTCGCCGCGTCCATCGGACGCCGCTCGGCGGGCATTCGCTCGTGGCGTGTGTCGGGTCGGGCGTGGGGCTTAACCGCGTGCTCGCCGGTGGGCAAGCCCGCGTCGGTGCCGGGGTCTCGGCTTGCGAGTCTTCACAGAAGCGTGAGACCAACAATGGCCGTAAAGACGTCGCGTTAACGCCATGTCGTCGATGGACAGGATAGCAGGTTAATCTCGTCTCGTTCACAGCAAAGCGCGAAGCGCAAGGACAGGAACCGATGTCTCAGACACACGCACACACGGCCCGGCGGACGGCGGCGATCGCGGCGATCGGTCTCGCGCTGGGCCTGTCGGCCTGCGATCCCTACAGCCCCGGCCAGCGCGCCGTCGGCGGTGGCTTGCTCGGCGCAGGCGCGGGTGCGGCGATCGGCGGCCTCGCCGGCGGCGGCCATGGCGCGGCGATCGGCGCATTGGCCGGTGGCGGCCTGGGCGCTGTCGGCGGAGCCGCGACGACGCCGTCGCGCGGATACTAGTGGTGAGGGCGGTGCGTGCCCGCGCGGTTATTCCCCTTGCGCTCGCGGCCTGCCTCGCGGCCTGCACGGATCCTAGCGACCCGGGACAGCGTGCGGTCGGCGGCGGCCTGCTCGGTGCGGGCGGCGGTGCGGCGATCGGGGCTCTCGCCGGGGGCGGTCGCGGGGCCGCCATCGGCGCGCTCGCGGGCGGCGCGCTCGGCGCGGCGGGTGGGGCCGTGACAGCGCCGTCGCGACCGGGCGGCTACGGCCAGCCGGCGTATGGCCAGCCGGGCTATGGTCAACCGGCGTATGGCCAGCAGGGCTATGGCCAGCCGGCAGGCTACGCGCCTCAGGGCTACCAGGGCGGCTATCAGCAGCCTGGCTATCAGCAGCCGGGTTATCAGCAGCCGGGATACCAGGGGGGCGGATATCCGCAGGGCAGCTACCCCCAGGGCAACTATCCCCAGAGCAACTACCCCCAGGGCAGCTATCCGCCGCCCGGCTACGGCCAGCCCGGCGACTGATCGCGGAACGTTTGCGGAAGAGGTTGCGGAACAGTATCGTTCCGCAACACTCCGGAGCGTCGGATGCGGACCATCCCCGACTTTCTGCGATCGATCCGGCTTCGCCTCGGCCTCGGCGGCTCGGGAGCGCAGTTCGAGCCGGGCAAGCTGGCCTTCTCGGCTCTCGCGGCGGATGCAGCCTTGCTCGGCCGGCTGCCGCGTGACCAGGCGAGGCGCCTGTGCACACAGGCCGAACTGTTCGCGACGTCCCTGATCAGGGACGCGCGTGGTCCCGGTGGCACCGCCGCCCGCGACGCCGCCGCACAAGTGTCGCGCTCGATCCGCCAGTACACGGCGCGCGACGATCTTTATGGCGAGTCGGTGGATGCCATGATCGCCTCGGCCCTGTCGCGCGCGCCGGCCGGGCTCGGCGGCCTGCTCGCCACGCTGCGGCGCGATGCGCGGCTGCCGGGCGATTTCGCGACCGGGCTCGCGATGGACGCGGTGCTGGCGCTCGGCACGGCCGGACTCCTCGATCTCCGCCGGGACGACGCGGAGCGGCTGCTGCTGGCGGCGGCGCGGCACGCCGCACTCTGCCTCCGGGGCGACATCGCGCCGCTCGCCCACCCGCTCCAGGGCATGATGGCGGTCGATGCGGCGCTGCGGATCGTGGAGATGGTCTGCGAACGATGGCGGACGCTTCCGCTCCCATCGCCGGACATGCAGAACAGGCGGGACTGGTCCGATCTGCTGGTCGAGTTGTGGCGCGATGGCGCCACGATCGCGGAGAGCGCGACGACGGAACACAGGCGCCGGATGTGGGAGGATGCAAGGGACGGTCATGCGTTCGGCGCGGTGTGGCTGGCACCGTCGATCCTGTCGGCGCTCGTGCGGGCGGATGCCGACCGTCTCGCGCGCGACGCGCGAGCGGCATGCGTATTCATCCTGGGCCGACGGACATCACGGCCAGACCGGCTGAACGCGATCGAGGCGGCGCGCACCGTCCTGGTCGCATGCGGCGAGCCGCGACGTGTCGACGCCAACCTCGTCATGCTGCGGCGGCCGGAACCGGTGCCTCCGCTCGGGGTCGAGCCGCTCAGGCGGTCAATGCCTCCGGCGCGCGCCTCTCTCGCTTGACCACCAGCTTGTTCAGGGCGTGGATGTAGGCACGCGCCGCCGAGACGATCGTGTCGGTGTCGGCACCCTGGCCATCGACGGTGCGGCCGTTCTCCGACAGGCGCACGGTCGTGCGCGCCTGCGCGTCCGTCCCTTCGGTGATCGCGCCGATGGAGAACAGCACCAGCGTCGCCTCGTGCGGAAAGATCTCCCGCAAGGCGTTGAAGGTCGCGTCCACGGGCCCGGTGCCGGACGCGTGCGCTGTTCGGGGATGACCATCGACCTCGAGTTCGAGATCGACCTCGGCTGCCCGACGCGAGCCACCGCGCAGATCCATCGCGACGAAGCGGATGCGCGAATGGTCACGCACCTCCTCGTCCATCAAGGCGGCGATGTCATCGTCGTAGACGATCTTCTTGTGGTCGGCGAGCAGCTTGAAGCGCGCGAACGCGTCGTTGATGGCGTTGTCGCCCATCTCGCCGTAGCCCATGCCGCGCAGCTTGTCGCGGAACGCGGCGCGGCCGGAATGCTTGCCGAGCACGAGCGAGGACTTGGTCCAGCCGACACTTTCGGGCGTCATGATCTCGTAGGTCGCGGCGTGCTTGAGCACGCCGTCCTGATGAATGCCGCTCTCGTGGGCGAAGGCATTGCGGCCGACGATCGCCTTGTTGGGCTGGACGTCGAAGCCGGTGATGGTCGCGAGCAGGCGCGAGACGCGCAGCAGGCGGGTGGTCTCGATGCCGGTGGTGACGGGGACGCGGTCGGCGCGGGTGCGCACCGCCATCGCGATCTCCTCGAGTGCGGCGTTGCCGGCGCGCTCGCCGATGCCGTTGATGGTGCACTCCACCTGGCGCGCGCCGGCCCCGATGGCGGCGAGCGTGTTGGCGACCGCGAGGCCGAGATCGTCATGGTTGTGGGTCGAGAAGATCACCTTCTCGGCACCGGGCACGCGTTCGCGGAGCATGGCGAAAATGCGTGCGAGGTCCTCCGGCAGCGCGTAGCCCACGGTGTCGGGAATATTGATCGTGGTCGCCCCGCCCTTGATCGCCGCCTCGACGCAGCGGCACAGGAAATCGGGCTCGGTCCGGCTGCCGTCCTCGGCCGACCACTCGATGTCGTCCGCGTAGCGCCGGGCGATCTCGCTGCCGTGCGCGATGGCGTCGAGCACCGTCTCCGGCTCCATCCGCAGCTTGAACTTCATGTGCAGCGGCGAGGTGCTGATGAAGTGGTGCACGCGCTTGCGTTCGGCGCCGCGGATCGCCTCGCCCGCGCGGACGATGTCGTCGCGGCCGCCGGTGCGGGCGAGGCCCGCGATCACCGGGCCGCGAACCTCCGCCGCGATGCGTTCCACGCTGGCGTAGTCTCCGGGCGAGGCGACCGGGAAGCCGGCCTCGATGACGTCCACGCCGAGTTCGGCCAGGGCATGGGCCATGCGCAGCTTCTCCTCGATGTTCATCGAGAACCCTGGCGATTGCTCGCCGTCGCGCAGCGTGGTGTCGAAGATGATGACGCGGTCAGGGGGGACGGCGCCGAAACTCGGGTGCTGGATTGTCATGGGCTGGCCTGCTGGCGTGAGGTGCTGGGAGGGCGGTCCGTTCCCCTGAGGGCACGGGCATGTCGGCCCGTCCTGCGCTCAGGGGCAGATAAGTCGAAGCAGACCGGCGCGCACGCTTTGCATCAGGCAACGGCTTAGCATCGTACGCGGCGCAGGTCCAAGCGGCCCCAACCCCCGGTCAGGACGGCCAGATCCTGTCGAGACGGTAGAACGATCGGGCGGTGCCGCCGCGGATGCGCGCCCGGCCGCCGGGATCGAGGCCGTCGAGCAGCCTCTCGGTGGCGTGTGTCCAGGCGCCGTAGCCGCCGGCGAGGTCGACGACCGGCCAGTCGCTGCCCCACATCAGGCGGTCGGCGCCGAAGACGGCGAGCAGATGGTCGACATAGGGGCGAAGATGCTCGACCGCCCAGTCGCCGGATGCCTCGGTGATCAGGCCCGACAGCTTGCAGAACACGTTCGGCGCCTGCGCCGCGCGCGCGATGTCGTCGGCCCAGGGCTGGAACAGCCTGGCCGCGACCCTCGGCTTGGCGGCATGGTCGATGACCATCGGCAGCGCTGGATGCGCGTCCGCCAGGATCGGGACCAGGGCGAGCTGGTGGGGCAGGATCAGCAGGTCGAGCGTGAGCCCGGATCGCGTCATGGCATGAAGGCCCGGCGAGACGTCGTCGCGAAGAATCCACGCCGGATCCAGCAAGTTCTGCAGCATCGGGCGCAGACCCACCAGTGGCTGGCGATTGGCGAGCATGCCGATCCGGGCGGCCGCTCCAGGCGCGCGGAGATCGGTCCAGCCGACGACGCCGCGGACGAGACCCGCCGACGATGCCGCCACCGCGAGCATGAAGTCGGTCTCGGCGTCCGTGGACGTCGTCTGGACGAGCACGGTCGCGGAGACGTCGCCGCGGACGCGATCCAGATCGTCCAGCCCGTAGTCACGGTGGATCGCCATGCCGGGCGTCGGCCAGTCATAGTCGCCGCGCGAGAGCCGCCAGACATGATGATGGGCGTCGATGATCACTCGATCACGCCCTTGCGCAGGATGATGTTGCCGTACAGACGGCGCTCGCCGGTCTGCAGGATGGCGAAGGCGGTCCTGGCCTCGGTGTAGAAGGCGAACCGCTCGATCGCGGCCGGCGCCGGCGCGCCGGTGCCGGTCACCAGGCGTGTCAGTTCCTCGATGATGTCGGGCACGGCATGCGGGTCGCCCACGACCTGCATGGTCGTGGCGGGCGCATCGACGAAGGCGTCGAGCGGCCATACGGACAGGACGGCGCGCGCGGCGCCGACCACGTCGATGCCCGGCAATACCACGAGGCGCCGCGCGTTGCCGGCAGCCGGAAAATTGGCGTCCACGAGTGCGATCGTGTCGCCATGGCCCATGGCAGCCAGCGCGTGAAGCAGGTCGGGCGACAGCAGCGGGTCAAGTCCCTTGAGCATGCAATTCCCTGTCTGGCATGAGGTGGGGGGGTATGATCGCGCCGCGGTGCTGGACGACGAGCGACGCGAGGCGATGCCCTTCGTGCGCCGCTTCGGCCGGCGTCCGGCCGGCCTCGCGCCCGGCGATATAGGCGGCGGCGAAACTGTCGCCGGCCGCGGTGGTGTCGGCGACCGAGGCGACGGCAAGGCCGGGCACATGCCGCCATTCACCCTCCTCCGCCACGAGACAGCCCGGGTCGGCCAGTTTGAGGACGATTTCGCCCGGGCACGAAGCGCGCAGTGTGGACGCCATGTCATGGTAATCGGCGCTTGCGTCGAGGAGGATCAGATCCTCGACGCCCGCGAGCAGCAGGTCGGTCCGCGCGAGCATGGCGCGGTAGGTGTGCTGCGCGCTCTCGCGGTCGGGCCAGCCGCGGGGACGGAAGTTGGTGTCGAAGGCGATCCTGCAGCCGGACCGGCGAACATCATCGATCATGCCGAACAGGCGCGCGCGCGATTGCGGATCGAACAGCGACAGCGTGATGCCGGACAGATAGAGGATGTCGTAGCCCGCGAGCGACGCCTCGACGCGTGCGATTTCGGGCATCGTGAACAGGCGGCGGACCGGCGCGCTGTCGCGCCAGTAGGAGAAACGCCGCTCTCCGGTCGCGCCGGTCTGGATCAGGTAGAGACCCGGCAGGGCGTCCTCGCAGCGAAGGACGAGATCGGTCCCGATCCCTTCGTCGCGCCAGGCACGCAGCATCTCGTCGCTGAACGGATCGCGGCCGAGCGCGGTCACGTAGTCGACCGCCATGCCCAGACGGGCGAGGTAGATCGCGGTGTTGAGCGTGTCGCCGCCGAAGCCCCGCTGCAGCAGGCCGTCGGGGCGCTCGAACAGCTCCACCATGCATTCGCCGATGCATGCCGTGCGCGTCATCGCCCTACATGACCGCGCCGAGCTGCCAGGGCACGAACTCGTTGTCGCCATAGCCGAGCAGTTCCGATTTCGACCTCTCGCCGGAGGCGACGGCGACGATGCGGCCGTAGATCTCCTCGCCCTTCTGCCGGACGGGGACGCCATCGAGGATGTCGCCGCAATCGATGTCCATGTCGTCGCGCATGCGTCGATAGAGGTCGGAGTTCGTGGCGAGCTTGATCGACGGCGTGGGCTTGCAGCCGAAGGCTGAGCCGCGGCCGGTCGTGAAGCAGAGGATGTTGGCGCCACCGGCGATCTGGCCGGTGGCCGAGACGGGATCGTAGCCCGGCGTGTCCATGAACACGAGGCCGTGCGCGTCGACCGTTGCTGCGTAGTCATAGACGGCCTGCAGTGCGGAGGTGCCGCCCTTGGCGACCGCGCCCAGGGATTTCTCGAGGATCGTGGTCAGGCCGCCGGCCTTGTTGCCGGGCGAGGGGTTGTTGTTCATCTCGCCGCCGAGGCTCGCGGTGTAGTCGCGCCACCATGCGATCCGGGCCATCAGTTGCCGGGCGATCTCGGGGTTCGCGGCGCGGCGTGTGAGCAGATGTTCGGCGCCGTAGATTTCCGGCGTCTCCGACAGGATCGCGGTGCCGCCCTGGGCGATGAGGATGTCGGCGGCGGCCCCGAGAGCGGGATTGGCGGTCAGTCCCGAATAGCCGTCCGAGCCGCCGCATTGAAGGGCGAGGACGAGTTCGGAGACGGGGATCGTCTCGCGCCGCGCCTCGGCGGCGGCCGGCAGGATGTCGCGCAGCAATGCGATCGCGGCCGCGACCGTGCTCGCGGTGCCGCCCGCTTCCTGGATGACGAGCGGATGGATGCGGTTGGCACCGAGGCTCGCGGCGAGCCGGGGGATCTGCATCACCTCGCAACCGAGGCCGATCATCAGCACGGCGGCGAAATTCGGATGCGAGGCGTAGCCGCGCAGCGTTCGGGCGAGCAGCTCGAAGCCCTGACCGGTGCCGCCCATGCCGCAACCCGCGCCGTGGACGATCGGAACGATGCCATCGACGCCGGGATGATCGTCGAGCAGTCCGAGCCGCTCGGCTTCGCGGGCGACGAGCCGGCAGACGGTGGCCGAGCAGTTCACCGTGCTGACGATCCCGATCATGTTGCGGGTGCCGCTGCGTCCGTCCGGACGCCGGTAGCCCTCGAACGTGGCGGGACCGGTGGCCTGCAAGGGCACGCCGGCGCGGGTCTCGTCGAGGCGGATCTCGGCGTCGCCGATGACGACATTGTGCTCATGCACCCAGTCGCCCGCCTCGATGTCGGACTTCGCGAAACCGATCACCTGGCCGAACTTGCGCAACGGCTCGCCCGCACGGATGGCGACGGCGGCCACCTTGTGACCGGCAGGGATCGACGCACGAGCGACCACGCCGACGAATGAGGTTCCCGACTCGCAGCGTGCGAGCGAGACCAGCACATTGTCTGCCTCGTGAAGCCTGATGACGGACACGCAGCCTCCTTTCAGCCGGCCAGCGAAGCGCGAAGCCGCGGCTGGCTTAGCGCGGGCGCATGCTGCTCGGCGAGAGCGACCAGGGCCGCGAACCTTCGCAGGCGCTTGACGTCGTGATTAATCGCGATCTCGGCCAAGCGATGTTCCAGAAACGGGTTGGAGAACCGCTCCATCGTCGTCATGCGGTAGGCACGCGCGGCGTCGCCGATGCCGAGTGCGTCGAATACCGGCAGCACTTCGTGCTCGTAGAGGTCGTCGAGCGCATGCGCCATGGCGGTGTCGTTCATCGCCTGATGCACCGTCATCGCGTCGGGCGATCCGCGCTGCCGCCACAGCTCGACGAGATAGCTGTGTCCGAGGTTGAGGATCAGGAGCTTGCGGCGCTCGTAGTCGACCAGGCGGTCGGTCAGCACGATGTCGTCGTGGCGGCAGGGCGGCACGATGCCGGGCCGCGCCTCGATCGCCCACAGCGCATAGGGTTCCGCGATCGCGCCGACCGGCTCGATGGGGGCGGAGACGATGCGGTCGACAAGCGAGTTGACCCAACGGCACCCGGCCACGAGCCATTCGCGAAAGCCCGCATCGAGCGACCACGCGCCCGCAAGCGTCAGCACGATCCGGCGCAGCGTGTCGCCGTTCGAGCCCACCAGCTCGCACGGATAGAGATCGAGCGGCTCGCCGCCGGCCCTGAAGCGGGCGTGCAGCAGCTTCAGCAGCTTGGCGGGAAAGGCGCGCGGCACGTCGCCGTCGGGACGGTCGGCCGGGTCGAGATCGTAGCCACGGTCACCGGTGTTGGAGATGATCGTCCGGGCCTCCTCGACGAAGACGCGTTCGATCTCCGGCCAGTGCGCGGACGTGGCAAGGCCGCGGGCAACGCTGCGCACCTCGATCGTCCGGTCGATGATCCGGCCGTCGCGCAGGCCCCGCAGGCGGACCGGATAATGGCCGGCATCGAAGGCGGTCACCCGCCCTGCCCGCTCGGCCGACCCGGTCGTCTGGACGATGGTCACCGGTCCTTCCCCGGCCGCGGGCGAGAACGCGTCGCTGAGAAAGAGGTCGACATGCGCCTGCAGGAAACGGCTGGTTCCGAATTGGACGATCGGCGTCATGATGGGCTCAGACCTCCAGCACGGCCTTGATGACGCCCGCCTCCGGCCGCAGCCAGTCCTCGAAACAGCGCGGCGCATCGGTGAGCGCCGCACGATGGGTGCGCAGGGCCTCGGTCGGAATGCGGCCGGCGCGCATCTGCGTGACGACCTCGGCGAAATCGGCCGGCAGCGCGTTGCGGCTCGCGAGCAGCGTCGTCTCGCGCTTGTGGAATTCGGGATCGGGAAAGACGATATTCTCGCGCACGACACTCAGCAGCACGTGACGGCCGCCGTGTCCCACGAAGTCGAGGCCGCGCGAGATGGAGCCCACGTTGCCGGTCGCGTCCACGACCACATCGAACAGGTCGCCATCGGTTGCGTCTTCGAATTCCTGCTGGACAGTCGGGGACAGAACCGTTGTCCTGGCGTCAAGCGAGGCGCATGCGACATCGAGGCGATCGCGCCTGGTGTCGAGCGCGGTGACATCGGCGCCGCGCAGGCCCGCGAACACGATCGCCGCCATGCCGATCGGGCCCGCGCCGATGACGAGCACCCGGTCGGCCCGCGTGACTGATCCGCGACGGATGCCGTGCGCGCCGATGGCGAGGAACTCGACCATCGCCGCGTCGTCGAGCCCGAGATCGTCCGCGACCACGACGTTGTTCTCGGGCACCGCGAGATACTCCGCCATGCCGCCGTCCTGGTGGACGCCGAGCACGCTGAGCCTGCGGCAGGCATTGGTCAGGCCGCGCTCGCAGGCGCGGCATTGGCCGCAGGAGATGTAGGGCACGACGTAGGCCGTCTCCCCCGGCCGCAACGCGCTGCCGCTCGGGGCGGATGCGACCACGCCTGCCAGTTCGTGGCCCATGATTCGCGGATAGGCGAGATACGGATGCTTGCCCGCGAAGATATGAAAATCGGTGCCGCAAACGCCGACCCTCCGGATGCGGACGACGACCTCGTTCGGGCCGGGCGACGGATCGGGCCGTTCCTCGAGGGTCAGCGTCCCGGGCTTGCCGCAGACGAGCGCCTTCATCGCGCGACGCGGCCGCGCAGGGTGTGGGGCTCGAAGTCGGTCCAGATGGCGTCGGGCATCGGCTCTTTCAGAAGATCGAGATTGCGCGAAAGGCTCGAGCGTTTCGCGGTTCCGATCAGGACCGAGGCGACCACCTTGTGCCGCAGCGGGAACCGCATGGCGGCCGCCGCCAGCGAGACGTGGTCCCGGTCCGCCACGTCCTGCAGCCCGTGGACGCACGCGAGGATGTCGTCGCTGGCCGGCCCGTAATCGAAGTTGGCGCCCGGGACGGGGCCGGTCGCGAGGATCCCGGAATTGAACACACCGCCGATGACGAGGGAGGTCTGGCGCTCGACGCAGAGCGGCAGCAGGGCGTCGCTCGCCGATCGGTCGAGCAACGTGTAGCGGCCGGCGAGCAGGATCGCGTCGATCGGCGCGCGCGCCATCACGTCGAGACAGACCTCCACCTCGTTGACACCGAGGCCGTAGGCCCGGATGGCGCCGGAGGATTTGAGGTTCTCCAGCGCACGCAGGCCGCCGGAGAACAGGGCGTCGAGATGGCCCTGGTTCGCGTCGCCGTGGGTGAGAATGCCGATGTCGTGGATCCAGGCGACGTCGATCCGGTTCAGTCCGAGCCGCGCATGGGAGTGCTCGATGGAGCGCATGATGCCGTCGTAGGAGTAGTCGAACTCCGGCTTGAACGGCAGCGGATCCACGAAGCCATGATCGGGGACCGCGTCGAACGCCACCGGGACCAGCCTGCGCCCGACCTTGGTGGCCAGCACGTAGTCGTTCGCCGGCTTGGTGCGCAGGAAGTCGCCCAGCCTGCGCTCGGACAGGCCATGGCCGTAGAAGGGCGCGGTGTCGAAGAAGCGGATGCCGCAGGTCCAGGCGGCCTCGAGCGTCGCATCGGCATCCTCGCCGCTGATGGCACGATAGAGATTGCCGATGCTGGCGGCCCCGAACGAGATCTCGGTGACATCGAGGCCGGTGCGCCCGAGCGGACGGCGCGCGATCATGCCCGCCTCCGGCGGCGCTGGTCGAAATAGACGATCACCAGGATCAGCCCGCCGGTGATGATCCGTTGCCAGAACGGATTGACGTTGAGCAGGTTGGCGCCGTTGTTGATGGTGGTGAGCAGGCCGGCGCCGAGCACCGGACCGAGCACAGAGCCGACCGCGCCGAACAGCGACGCGCCGCCGATCACCGAGGACGCGATCGCCTGCAGTTCCCAACCATCGCCGGTGGTCGCGACCCCGACGCCGATCCGCGACGCGGTGAGGATGCCGGCGAGTGCGGCGAGCGTCGCCGAGACGATGTAGGCGAGATAGATCGTGCGCCCGACATGCACGCCCGACAGGCGCGCCGCCTCCGGGTTGCTGCCGGTGGCGAACAGATAGCGGCCCCAGCGGCTGTGGTGCAGCAGCACGTAGGCGGGGACGGCAACGACGATGACCATCACGAAGAGATTGGGAACACCGAGGAACGCGCCGCGCGAGAAGTCCCCGAAGCTCTCCGGCATGCCCGAGATGGTCTGGCCGCCGGTCATCAGCAGGCCGATGCCGCGCAGCGCGGTCAAGGTCGCCAGCGTGGTGATGAAGGGCGGCAGACGCATCTGGACGATCGCGAAACCGTGGAACACGCCGATGGCGACGCCGAGGACCAGCGTGAGCAGGCACGAGACGAAGATCGACATGTGCGCGGTCAGCAGCAGCGCCACCATGGTGCTCGACAGGCCGACGATGGCGCCGACCGACAGATCGATGCCCGCGGTGATGATGACGAAGGTCTCGCCGATGGCGATGATCGTCCACAGCGAGGCCTGGCGCATCAGGTTGGTGAAGTTGCCGTGGGTGGCGAAACTGTCGGTCGTGAACGAAAGCACCGCCCACAGCAGCAGCAGCAGGCCGAGCAGCGTCAGGTTGAGCAGGCCGCCGATCCAGGCCGGGCGCCTGGCCGCCGGCCGCGCGGCGATGCCGATGGCGTCAGCCACCGATCGCCTCCGCGAGAATGGTCTCGGCGGAGACGTCGCGGGAGACATGGCTCGCCACCAGGCGGCCGGCGCGAAAGACGTGCAGGCGGTCGGACAAGTCGTGCACCTCGGGCAAATAGGACGAGATCAGGATGATGGCAGCACCGTCGCGCAGCAGGCGCGTGAAGATCCGGTAGATTTCCGATTTGGTGCCGACGTCGACGCCGACGGTGGGCTCGTCGAAGATGAACAGATCGGCGCCGTGACCGAGCCACTTGCCGATCACCACCTTCTGCTGGTTGCCACCCGACAGCGTGGCGGCCGGTGACTTGGCGGAGCGCGCCACGATCCGCATATCCGCGATCTGCCGGGCAGCCGCCTGACGCTCGGCCTGGCCGTTGACGAGACCGGCGCGGCCCAGGCGGTCGAAGATCGACAGATTGAGATTGAAGCCGACGCCGAGCGTCAGGCAGAGCCCCTGGTCGCGGCGGCTTTCCGGCACCAGCGCCATGCCGGCGTCGATCGCGTGGCGCTCGCTGCGCACGTCGAACGTCTTGCCTTTGAAGACGATCTCGCCCGCTGTGCGCCTGGTGCGGCCGAACAGGCATTGCGCGAACTCGCTGCGGCCGGCGCCGATCAAGCCATACAGGCCCACGATCTCGCCGGCCCGCACGTCGAGCGAGACATCGGAGAAGCCGGGCCCGCTCAGCCCCTTGACAGTGAGCATGGGCGCGCCGAGCGCGACCTCTTCCTTGTGATGCACGTCAGCGAGCGGACGCGCGACCATGTCGCGGATCAGCGCGCGCTCGTCGGTCTCGGCGACATGCTGGGTCGAGATCAAGGTGCCGTCGCGCAGGACCGTCACACGGCCGGCGAGCTCGAAGATCTCCTCCATGCGGTGGCTGATATAGACGATGGTGACACCTTCCGCGTTGAGGCGGCGCACCAGCCGGAACAACTGGTCGGTCTCCTGCCGTGTCAGGTAGCCGGTGGGTTCGTCGAGGATCAGGAAGCGGGTGCCGCGCATGGCGGCGCGCGCGGTCGCCACGAGCTGCTGCTGGCCGATGGTCAGGTCGGCGAGCTGGGCGCCGGCGTCGATCGAGAAGCCGAGATCGTCCAGGATCGCCTGCGCGTGCCGGCGCATGTCGCGCTCGCGCAGCAGCACGCCGCCCGACAGGCGCTCGTCGCCGAGGAACATGTTGGCGGCCACGCGAAGATGGCGGCACAGCACGACTTCCTGGTGGACCGCGTTGATGCCGCGCGCGATCGCGTCCTGCGGCGTGGCAAGCGCGATCTCCTCGCCGCGCCAGAGGATGGTCCCCGACGTGCGCGCGACGGCGCCCGTCAGCACCTTGATCATCGTCGACTTGCCGGCGCCGTTCTCGCCGACCAGCGCATGGATCTCACCCTCGACGAAGACGAGATCGCACGGCTTGAGCGCGTGGGTGCCGGGGTAGCGCTTGTCGACGCCGCGAAGCTCCATGATCGGCACGCGCGCATCATGCGCGCGCGCGGCTTCGGAGGCCTCGGGTATCATGCACGCATCATCCGAGCTTGGGATTGAGGAGCGCCTGGGACTTCGCGGTGTCCATGTTGGATTTGGTGATGACGTTGACACCGGTGTCGATCGATTTCGGAACCGGCTTGTTGTGCGCGGCGTCGTCGGCGATCTTGACGCCCTCGTAGCCCATCCGGAACGGATCCTGCACGACGAGCGCCGAGACCACGCCCGACTTGAGCATGCCGACGAGCTTGTCGTCGCTGTCGAAGCAGACGAGGCTCAACCTGGCCGGCTTGACCTCGGCCACCGCCTGGCTCGCTCCCTGCGACATCGGCAGGTTGGCGGCGAAGATCCCGGCGAGGTTCGGATGCGCCGTGAGCAGATCGTTGGCGATGTTCAGTCCGGTGGTGACCTGGCCGTCGGCGATGCGCACCGCGATGATCTTGAGCTCGGGATATTTCGCGGCGAGCTCCTGCCTGAAGCCCTTCACGCGCGCGTCGAGCGAGCCCACGCCCGGCAGGGCTACAATGACGGCGACATCGCCGGACGCACGACCGTTCCTGACCTTGATCGCCTCGCCGAGCGCGTCGGCCGCCTGGGCACCGCCCTTGACGTTGTCGGTGGTGAGGAAGGACGTGAAGGCGCTGGTGGCGGCCGAGCTGTCGACGCCGATGACCTTGGTCTCCTTCGCGGCCGCCGTGATCGGCGCACCGAGCGCGCTGAACTGGGTGGGCGCGATGACGATCGCCGGCGGCCCGGACGAGGTGGCATTCTCGAGCGCGCTGATCTGGCCCGCGATGTCGGCCTCGCTCTGCGCGCCGAACGTCGGCACGTTGATGCCGAGCTCCTTGCCCGCCTTGCGGGCGCCGGCGAGCACGATCTGCCAATATTGCGCGGTGGTGTCCTTGACGATCACCGGGATGGTTTCGGCGGACGCCGGACGCGCGGCGCTCAATGCGGCGGCCATGCAGACAGCGGCGAGGACCGATCGGCCGCTCCGAAGTTTGTTCATGACTGTTTCCCCTTGTGCCAAACGTAGGTCGTCTGATCGTCGCTCTGTATTCTATCTATTAAGAACACGACAAGGGCCGCATTGTCCATGCCACCGGGGGGCAGATGTCCAAGCCGAACACGCTGTTCAAGCAGGCGTATAATGGTTGTCTCGATCTGCTGGCCGAGCGTACGGCACTTCCCTCCGAACCGCAGTTGAGCGTCCTGCTCGGCGTGAGCCGGACCACCGTTCGCGCGGTGCTGACCCGGCTGGCGGAAGCGGGATTGATCGCCTGGGACAAGCGCGAGAAGCGCGCGCTGCGGCCGCCCTCCGCCCGCGACTATTTCGCCGCGGGCGAGACCGACCGGACCGCGGACATCGTCGAGCGCTGGTTCATGCAGCGCATCCTGGTCGACGACGCCCTGCCTGGCCGCGGCATCAACGAGCTCGAGATGGCGCGCGAGATCGGCGTCAGCACCGGGACGGTGCGCGAGTTCCTGATCCGGTTCAGCCGGTTCGGCCTGATCGAGAAGCGGCGGCACAGCACCTGGGTGCTGAAGGGCTTCACGCGCGCCTTCGCGCTCGAGCTGACCGATGTGCGCGAGATGTTCGAGCATCGTTCGGCCGCCCTGTTCGCGCGCTTGCCCGAGACGCATCCGATCTGGCGCAATCTCGGGCTGATCGAAGCCGAGCATGTCGCCATGCGCGAGGCGATCGACACCTCCTATCCCGCCTTCTCGGAGCTCGACGAGCGATTCCACCGGCTCGTGCACGGGGCCGCCGACAATCGTTTCATCACCGATTTCTACGATGTCATCGCGATGGTGTTCCATTACCATTATCGCTGGAACAGGACCGACCTGCGCGAGCGCAACGCGGTCGCGGTCGACGAGCATCTCGACTATATCGCGGCCCTGCGCAGCGGCGATGCGGCCGCGGTCGAGACGGCCTGCGCGCGGCACCTGCGCTCGGCGCGCGAGACCCTGATGCGGTCGATCCGGTTCGAGGAGTAGGGTCAGGCGTCGGCGAGATCCCGGCTGCGGAGCAGGGCCGCGGTGTTCGGCGGCCGGCCGCGGAAGGCGACGTAAAGCGCCATCGGATCGTCGGTGTCGCCCGCGCTCAGCAGCGTGCGCAAGCGGGCTGCGACCTCGGGCGCGAAAGGGTCACCGGCCTCGGTGAAGGCCTCGTAGCCGTCGGCGTCCAGCACTTCCGACCAGAGATAGGAGTAGTAGCCCGCCGCGTAGCCGTTGCCGGCGAACAGGTGCTGGAAATGGGACGGCCGGTGGCGGAGCCCGATCTCGGCCGGCATGCCGATCTCGGCGAGGAGATCGCGCTCGAAGGCGTCGATATCGATCGCGCCCGGGTCCGGGTGGCGATGCAGCGCCATGTCGATCAGGGCGGAGGCGGTGTACTCGACGGTGCCGAAGCCCTGGTTGAAACCGCGGGCGGCCAGCAGCCTGGCGACCAGCGCGTCGGGGATCGGCGCGCCGGTCCGGTTGTGCCGCGCATACGTGCGCAGCGTCTCGGGCAGCGCGAACCAGTGCTCGTAGATCTGCGACGGCAACTCGACGAAGTCCTGGCGGACGCTGGTGCCCGACTGCGAGGGGTAGCGGACGCGGCTCAGCAGCCCGTGCAGGGCGTGACCGAATTCATGGAACAGGGTCTCGGCATCGTCGAAGCTGAGCAAAGTCGGCCGGCTGCGTGCGAAATTGTTGTTGTTGACGATGATCGGCGAGATCGCGCCGTCGAGCGTCTCCTGGTCGCGATAGCTGCTCATCCAGGCGCCGGACCGCTTGCCGGCGCGCGCGAGATGGTCGGCGAGAAAGATGCCGACGTGACCATCCTGGTCGGTGACCTCGAAGGCGGCGACGTCGGGATGATAGGTCGGAATGTCGGACCGCTCGTGCAGCGCGATCCCGAACAGGCGCTCGGCCGTGGCGAAGGCGGCGGCCTGGACGTTCGAGAGCTCGAAATAGGGTTTCAGCTCGGCCTCGTCGATCGCGTAGTCCGTCCGCCTGACCTTCTCGGCATAGTAGCGCCAGTCCCACGGCTCGAGCCGATCGTTAGAGCCCTCCGCACGGGCGCAGGCGAGCAGACGATCGCGCTCGGCGGCCGCCTTGCGGGTGGCCGGAGCCCAGACCTCGCGCAGCAATCCGTCCGCCGCCGCGGGCGACGCCGCCATGGTGTCGGCGAGGCGGAAGGCGGCGTAGTCGTCATAGCCGAGCAGCCGCGCGCGCTCGCGCCGCAGCGACAGGATCTCCGGGATCAGCCGGCGGTTGTCGTGCGCGCCCTCGTTGGCGCCGCGCGCGATCCAGGCCCGGTAGACCGTCTGGCGCAGGTCGCGACGGTCGGAAAAGGTGAGGAACGGGTCGACCTGCGAGCGCGACAGGGTCAGCAGGAACCCCTCGCTGCCGCGAGCGGCGGCGGCCTGCCGGGCGCCGGCGCGGACGAATTCGGGCAGGCCGCCGAGATCCGTCCGGGCGAGCGGCAACGTCCATGTCCTCTCGTCGTGCAGAACGTTCTGGCCGAACTCGGTGTGCAGGACGGCCAGACGCTCCGAGATGGCGCTCATCCGTGCGCGGGCCGCCGGCTCGAGGCGGGCGCCGCTGCGGACGAAGCCGAGATGGGTGCGATCGAGCAGGCGGCGTTGGTCCGGGCTCAGCGCCAGCGTCTCGCGGGCGGCATGGAGCGCGTCGACGCGCCGGAACAGGGCGGGATCGAGCGAGACTCGCATGCGGTGCTGCGCCAGCCGGGGCGACATCTCGACATCGATCGCCTGCAGCGCGTCACTGCCGAGGCTGGCCACGAGATTGGAGAAGGTGCTTTCGATCCGATCGAGCAGGCGCCCGGCGCGCTCGATCGCCTCGATCGTGTTGGCGAAATCGGGGGGCGCCGGATCGCGGCCGACGGCGGCGATCTCCTGGAGATGGGCCGCCATCGCCTGCTCGAAGGCGGGGGCGAAATGTGCCGGACGGATGAGATCGAAGGGCGGCACGCCGAACGGCGTCGTCCAGTCGGACAGGAGCGGGTTGCTGGTCATCGGGCGAGTGGGGCGGATGCCCGCGCGCCGGTCAAGGCGCTCGCGCGGGATCGTGGCCCCTCGGATGACGGCGATGAGGTTTTCCTCTTGACCATTCGTTCGATCAGCGAGCTTTGTGAAATATCCGCCATGTAAGTGGCGATGCGACCGGGGGAAACCAGCATGGGCGGCTCGACGGCGCGGTCGCGAGAGTGCGCGGGAGGCGAGACTGGTGGCCTGTCGGCCGTCGTCTACCGGAGCCGCGCCATCGAAGCTCTCTCGCCGCCCGAATTGCTGGCGCTGACCCGCGCGGCCCGGGAGCGCAACGAGCGTGAAGCCGTGACCGGCGTCATGGTCTACGACCACAGGAATTTCTACCAGTGGCTCGAGGGCCCGGGCGAGGCGGTCGATCGCATCATGATGTCGATCCTGCGCGACCGGCGGCACACCGAGATCGAAGTGCTCGACAAGAAGACGGTGCGCGAGCGGGCTTTCGCCGACTGGAGCATGAAGCTCGCGATGCCGGGGGCCGGCGACCGCGGGGACATCATCGCACCGCCGCCCGGCATCGTGGAGAGCCTCCAGCGGACGCCGCACGCCGCACCTTCGTTTCTGGTCAAGCTGTTCGCGACCGACCCCGAGCCAGGCGCGCTCGACGCGCTTGCCAGTTTTCCGGTCCCGGGCACGGTCGCCGACATCCTGCGCGGTGTGATGCTGTCCGCGGTGATCCCGCAACTGGCGCGTCAAGGCCATGCGGCGCCGGAGCGGGCGCGCCCGATCCTGCCGCACGCGCGCACCGCGGACCTCGCCGAACTGCTGATCGCGACCGACCGTGCCGCCTGTCTCGACCTGATCGAGGAACTGCGGGCGGACGACGCGTTGCCGGCGCTGTACGCGACCCTGTTCGAGCCGGCCGCGCGCAGGCTGGGCGATCTCTGGCGCGACGATGATTGCAGCGAATTCGATGTCACGCTCGGCCTGTGCCGGCTGCAGTCAGCGGTGCAGCTCCTGGGACGGCGCCCGGTGCGGATCGGGCCACGCCGGCGCCATCCGCTGGTTCTGGTGGCACCGGAGCCGGGCGAATTGCACCGCCTCGGTGCCGCGCTCGACTCGGACGTGCTTGCCCATGCCGGCTGGTCGCCGACCTGCGAGTTCCCGGCGGACGACCAGGCGCTGCGGGACCTGGTCGGCGGCCATTGGTTCGACGCGCTCGACCTGTCGTTGAGCTCGGCATTCAGCCGCGAGGATCAGTTGCCGAGGCTCTCGGAGAGCATCGCCCAGGCGCGCCAGGCCTCGCTCAATCCGGACCTCGTGGTGATCGTCGCGGGCAGGGCCTTCGTCGATCGCGAGCGGTCGGGTCGGTCGGTCGGCGCGGATCTCGCGACGACGAGCTCGTTCGGCGTCGATCGCTCAATCCTGCGCCTGCTCGATTCGGCCTTCGGTCGCGATAGCCTGCACTGACCCCGCCGCCCCCTTGCCGGGGCCGCCGCTGGGCTGCGGTCGCGTTACGGATGCCATTCAGGCTTCGGCCGGTCAGGATTTGTGGACCGAGGCCGCGTAGATCTCGTTCGTCGCCGCCTCGAGCGCGCCGTCGAACTCGGCGTCCGACATCGAACGCCGCAAATCCTCGAGGAGGGCACGCGAGAAGCTGCCGATCATGTCGTGGTTGCGCGCGAGCTTCTCGCAGGCCTCCTGGCGGTGATAGCCGCCCGAGAGTGCGACGACGCGGGCCACCCGCGGATGCTCGATCAAGGGCAGGTAGAAGTCCGGCTGTTCCGGAATCGTGAGCTTGAGCATGACCTGACGGCCCTCGGAGAGGGCGTCGAGGCCATGGATGAGTTCATCGCGCAGGATGGCCTCGCAGCCCTTTTTGTCGGGGCTCTTGATCAGCACCTCCGGCTCGAGGATCGGCATCAGGTCGTGGCGGGCGATCCTTTCGCCGACCTCGAACTGCTGGCGCGCGATGGCGGCGATCCCCCGCGCGTCGGGGAGGCGGATGGTCGAGCGCATCTTGGTGCCGGCGACGCCGAGCTTGACCGCGCGCTCGAGCAGGGCGTCGAGGTCGGGCATATCCTTCATCAGGCTGACGCCGTCCGCCTCTGCCTCGATCCCCTTGTCGACCTTCACGAATGGGACCACGCCGCGCTCCTCCCAGAGATAGGAGGGCACCGGCCGCCCCTCCGCTTCGCCGTCCATCGTGCGCTCGAACAGGATGGTGCCGATCACCTTGCTGCCGGTGAAGGCGGGTGCGGAGATGACGCGCACGCGCATCTCGTGCATCAGCCGGAACATCTCGGCCTCGCTGCCATAGTCGTCCTCGGCGACGCCGTAGAGCTTGAGGGCGCCCGGGGTCGAGCCGCCGCTCTGGTCGAGAGCCGCGATGAAGCCGGGATTGCCGGTCATCTGGGCGATCATTCTCGCATCAGCCATCAATGCCTCCTTTCGATCGATATCGGAGGTCAGGAACGCATGCCCGTGGCAACCGATGCAATCGGCGGGTCTCGTTGCGTCTTCCGTCTTATTTTTGCGATATCCACTTGAGCGGGCTGTGGTTTGGGACGGGACGGCGCATGCGCGAAGGGCTCGCCGGCCGGGGGCCGCGAGAGGATCGTTCGATTCCGGCAAGCTGGCAGGCGTTGGGGGTGGATGGGACGGGCTCGGTCGGGGCTCAGGGCCCCGCCGTCACGTGAAGGGCGCCGGGGTTTCCAACTTGCGGCGGAACTCGGCCGGGGTGAGGGAGAGCTGGCCGGCGCAGAACTCGAAGAGCTGGGCGGTCGACATCGCCTGCATGATGGCGCGCGGCAGCGGCGTGGGTTCGCGCTCGCGATCACGCTCCTGGTCGCGCTCCATGCGGTCGAGGCGGGCGATGGCGCGGGAGGCCTTATCCCACTGATGGTTCTCCATCAGGTTGTGGATGCAGATCAGTTGCAGCCGGGCGCGGGAGAGCCCGCCGAAGGCGAGGCGGTGATACGGGTCGGCGACGACGCCGTAGAGATTGGTGGCGCGGTCGGTGTCGGCGAGCGGTGGACCGCCGTCGACGGCGCCATCGGCCCAATCGAGATGCATCAGGCGTCGGAGCTCGTCGAGATCGGTGGGGCTGATGGGCTGGGTCATGCGGCGACCGTCGGGGTGTCTTCAGCGGGCCGCAAGCGCCTGTTTGCATCCGTGGCGTCGACCTTTTGGTTCCTTTCGCTGCGCTCAGGTTGGATGCGGATGGACTGATAGCGGCAGCGTGGGCATCACTAAGTTCAGGTAGCAAACTATTGTAATCACTCAGATAATTGACAAGCCGTAATTTAGTGTCAGCCGCCTGAGCTTATTTTTGCCGTGTTCAACGCCGCACCGAGTGCGCACTTCGCGAAATTGAGGATAGGTCGGTCCGATTGCTTCGGCGGCCGAGCCGACGATGCCGGTCCGGCCTTGGCTGCCGCTTGATGCCAGTCATGTGGCGCGAACGACGTTCATGCGCAGGCTCGGCCGGGTGAGCGCTAACGACCGGCGACAAGTCGTTGTCAGGGCTGGGAATTTTGACAATATTTGACTTAGTATCAGTTGGCTGATCTTAGTTTGGTCACCATGCTGACGATCTCCGCCGACGATGTCTCCACCCGCCTGCGTGCCGATAATCCCTGGTGGTCGGCGCCTCCGGATTTCGATCGCGTTCCTTACACTCTGCCGCGGCGATCCTACGATGGACCTTTGCGAAGGCTGATCGCGAGCCCGGTGCGCCGGGCGGTGATTCTGCTCGGCTCACGTCGTGTTGGGAAGACAACCCTGCTGCAGCAACTGATCGGCGAATTCGCGACCTCAGGCGCGCTAGGGCCGGTGCTGTTCGCGTCGATCGACACGCCGACTTACACCGGGCTTTCACTCGGCATGTTTCTCGAGCTGTTCGAACGGGAGTGTCCGCATGATCCAACCGGATCGCGACTCGTGGTGTTCGACGAGATCCAATATCTGCGCGACTGGGAGACGCATCTGAAGGATCTGGTGGACCGATGGCCGGCGACCCGCTTCGTGTGTTCCGGCTCAGCGAGGGCGGCCTTGCGTCGGCGGAGCGAGGAGTCGGGTGCGGGCCGGTTTACCGACTTCATCCTGCCGCCGCTGACGTTTTCCGAGTTCCTTCGCTTCACCGGACGCGAGCGCGATCTGGTCGAGGAAATTCGCGACCCTTCGGGCCGCCCGGATGTGGTGGCGCGCGACCTGCGAGGCTTGAACGAGGCCTTTGTCGACTACATGAATTTCGGCGGTTATCCGGAGGTGGTGGCGAGCGAGGCGATCCGTGCCGATTTCCAGCGATTTGTCGGGCGGGACATCGTGCAGAAAGTGCTGATGCACGATCTGCCGAGCCTGTATGGGATCGAGGACATCCAGGAGCTGAACCGGCTGTTCACGGCGCTGGCTTACAACACCGGGCAGGAGGTGAACCTCGAGGGATTGTCGAAGCACGCGCACGTGGCGAAGAACACGATCGGGCGTTATCTCGAGTATCTGGAAGCGGCATTCCTGATCATCCGGCTGCGCCGGGTGGACGAACGGGCGCAGCGATTCCAGCGCCAGCGATACTTCAAGGTCTATCTGACCAACCCGTCGATGCGGGCGGCGCTGTTCGGTCCGGTGACGGCCGATAGTTCGGCGCTGGGTGCGCTGGCGGAGACCGCGACCTTCGCGCAGTGGATCCACACCGCGGACATCTCCTCGCTGCATTACGCCCGCTGGAGTGATGGTGAGGTGGACGTGGTGCAGGTGGATCCCGCGCGTGGTCGTCCGGTCTGGGCATACGACGTCAAGTGGACCGACCGACCGGCCGAGGATCATCGCGACCTGGACGGTCTTGCAAAGTTTGGCGGATTGGCCCGGGTGGCGCATCTCGGTTGCTCGACGCGAACAAGGTCAGGCGTCGCACGAGTGGCGGGACAGCACATCACGCTGTTTCCGCTGGCGCAACACTGTTACCGGTTGGGTTGGCTCAATGTGACCGAAGCGCACTTGAGCGCACGGCTGGAGCTGACAGGGATGATCTCGGGATGATGCTTGGCTTTGGCGGTGGCGGACACGATCCACGTGATTGAGAAGAGGTCTGCATGACGATCCCGACTTACGATGCCTTGATGCTCCCTGTCCTGAAGCATTGCGCCGACAAAGCCTGGGTGATGAAAGATCTCGTTCGCTCATCGTGGATGAATGCCGTCTGACCGAAGACAAACCTGGAAACAAAGTTGATGGTGAGACGGTTCAGGCCTTCATTGGAGCACTGATCGGGAAAGGTGCCCAGAAGGGAGTCCTGATCACGACCTCCGCTTTCACCGGTGGTGCTGCGCAAGCAGCGAGGCGGTCCGGTAGCTTGAGCGTCATCCTGATCGACGGGGACATGCTCACGGACCTCATGGTGCGCTTCAGCGTGGGTGTTCGGCTCACCCGCTCAGTCGAGATCAAGGACGTCGACGAGAACTATTTCAAAATCGTGGAAGGTGACTAGAGCCTGATAGCTTTAGGTTGGCGCGTATCCTGAGTTCCTCAGATAGTTTGTGCACTCCATTGGACTGAAGGCGTCGAGCACGCGGCCGATACTTTTCCAGGTGTCTTCGACGGTCCGTGCGTTGTCCTTGCGCAGCAGCGTCTTGAGTTTGGCGAAGACCTGCTCGATCGGGTTGAGGTCCGGGCTGTAGGGCGGCAGGAAGATCAACTTGGCTCCCGCAGCTCGGATGGCACGACGGACCGCCGCACCCTTGTGGCTGCCGAGGTTGTCGACGACCACGACGTCGCCGGGCCGGAGCGTCGGCACCAGGCACTGTTCGACCCAGGCGAGGAAGCTCGCGGCGTTGATCGGGCCGTCGAGCACGAACGGCGCGCAGATCCCGTCAGATCGCAATCCGGCGACGAACGTGAGTGTCTTCCAGTGCCCATGCGGCACCTTGGCCACCAGGCGTTCGCCGCGGGCAAACCACCCGCGGATCGGCGTCATGTTGGTCTTGGCCCAGGTCTCGTCGACGAAGATCAGGCGGTTTGCATCAACCCGGCCCTGATACCGCCTCCATAGCGCGCGGCGGCGGGCGACGTCCGGACGATCCTGCTCGCTGGCGTGAACGCTTTTTTTTAAAGCTCAGGCCTGAACGCCGCACGATGTGCCAGACACCGAAATAGCTGACCTTGACGCCGCGATCGCGCAGCTCGGCCAGCACTTCGCGCAAGGTGATGTCGGGCTTCTCCGCCATACGTGCCGCGATCCAGGGCAGGTCGGCGGCCAATGTGAAGGGTCGCTTGCCTCCCATCGGCAACGCGGCCGGGCTACCTGTCTCACGCTCTCGCCGCGTCCAGCGGATCGCAGAAGAGTGGCTGACTTCGAAGCGCTCGGCAGCCTCGGCGCAACTGATGCCGGAGTGGACGGCAGCCACGACCCGCTCGCGCAGGTCCAACGAATACGGACGACCCATCGATGCTGGCCTCCCGCCCAGCCAGCATCTTGAATCAGATTTCGAGCCGCAGCGGAATCCCACACCGAGTCAGGCTGAAGATATCAGGCTCTAGCCCGGTGTCCACTGGGCACACATTCCGGCAGATCGCCGCAACCACTCAACCTTGTCGGCCGAAATCCGTCGAACGGGAGGTCTGCTCCCACAGGGCGATCTCGTTTTTCATCGCATTGATCTTGTCCTCGACGAGCGCGAGTGCGTCGGTCCCGAGATAGAGCCGCACGGGCGGATTGTCGGCAGCAACGAGTTGGAGCAGCGCCTGCGCCGCCTTGGCAGGGTCACCCGGCTGGTTGCCGTTCTTTGCCTGCCGCGCCGCGCGAAGCGGATCCATGAGGGTGTCGTAGTCGGCGATGCTCCGGTCGGCACGGATCATCGAGCGCCCTGCCCAGTCGGTCCGGAACTGGCCCGGCGCCAATGCGGTGACGTGGATGCCCAGCGGCTTGACCTCCTTGCCGAGCGCCTCCGAGATGCCCTCAAGGGCGAACTTGCTGCCGCAGTAGGAGGTGATGCCCGGCATCGTGATGAAGCCGCCCATGGAGGTGACGTTGACGATGCGGCCTGAACGCCGCGCGCGCATGCCCGGCAGCACCGCCTTGATCATCGCGACTGCGCCGAACACGTTGGCGTCGAACTGCCGACGCATGTCCTGCAGCGACGATTCCTCGAGAATGCCTTCGTGGCCGTAGCCGGCGTTGTTGACGAGGACATCGATCGGTCCGACCTCGCGCTCCGCCTGGGCGACCGCGCCCGGTATGGCGTCGAAATCCGTCACGTCGAGGATGACGGCGTGTGCACGGCCGGGTGCGAGGGCGGTGAACGCCGGTGCGGCGTCCTTGTTGCGGACCGTACCGATTACCTGGTGACCCGCTGCCAGCGCGCCCTCGGCGAAGGCTTTGCCGAGCCCGGAGCTGACTCCGGTGATGAGAAAGGTCCTGTTGGTCATGACTGCTCCTTCCGCTTCGGCTGGACGATGCCGTGACGAGATCGGACTATGATATTTATATCATGATATGGGTTTCAAGTGGTTGCCGGGACAGGAGGGAGCGGGTCAGTGGCGGGAACGACGCGACAGAACCTGAGGGAGAGAAACCGGCAGCTCGCCCGCGACATCGTGCTCGACGCGGCCGAGCGGCTGCTGCGGAACGGCGAGACGGCGGACTTCTCGATGCGGGCGCTGGCGGCCGAGGCTGGCGTCGGCTTCGCGACGCCGTTCAATCACTTCGGTAGCAAGAATGCGATCATGCAGGCGCTCTCGTCGCGGTTGATCGAGCGAATGGCGACGCGGTTTCGTGATGAGGCACCTGGTGGGGATGCGGTCGACCGCATGTTGGCGATGGGGCGGATCAGCATCGCGCTCTTGCTGGAGAAGGCCGATATCCACAAGGCGGTGGTGGGGTCGCTCGGCATCGCCAGCCCCGTGCCCGTCTCGGTCCGGCAGAACTCACGGGAGCTATGGTCGCTGGCGCTTGGAGATCTTGCCGGCGTCGCCGCTGATCTCAGGGCGCTTGCCCAAGCCGTGCTCGCCGATCAGCTTGCGTTTCATTTCCGGGGCTGCGTCTCGTTCTGGATCGCCGGAGAGCTTCAAGGCGGGGAACTCGAAACGGCTTTCCACTCTGGCGCCTGCACGATTCTTCTCGGTTTCGTCGGCCCAAAGCGGCGCGCGCACCTGATCGAGCAGATCGGGCGGTCGATGAGATGAACGAGCCTGGGCATCCGCCAGGTGCAAGGCTGACGACGCGACAGCGACAGCCGGATGTCCGGCTTTGGCCGACAGCGGCTGATCTGCTTTTGGGCGCAGACAAGGTGAAAGCGGACGTCGCGTTGGGGTCGATCGCGGCAGTCAGGCACGCTGTACCGTGACGTCATGGTCGAGAGTGCTGATGGCAGGTAGGAAGTGTCCGATGCGATCATACTACAAGAGTGTACCTCAGTGGGGCAGCCATAGGCTCTGATGAGCATGTTCAATCAATCAGCCGCCACCTTGGCTTCGTCGGCAATGCACCTTTTTGCGCCGCCTCAAGGATGGCAGCCAGTTTGCTACGCCGTGCTTGCGGACGGCACGCTTGCGATGCTTACAGCTGATGTTGACCTTGTAGGTGAGCACCTCCGCATCACGGAAGCTCTCCAAGCATCCTTCTCTCCTAACCCTCCGTCCCGACTGTTCGAACTGGGGATCACCGGTAACGCGCAAATATGGTTGGTTACGTCGGCAGGTTGGACCGAGGGGCCGGCCTTCCCGCTCGAAACGCCGTTCCCGAAATTCGACCGGTTTAGCGACGGCCGCTGGCTCGTTGTCGCCTCACGATCCGGCGGCGAGGCTGACGCGCGGGTGCTGGCTCCGGACGGCGTTGTTCTCGACCGCCTCACGTTGGGCGACGGGATCGAGCACGTCGCCATCGACGCCGAAGACCGCGTCTGGGTCGGCTGGTTCGACGAAGGGATGTTCGGAAACGATGGCTGGCGGGTGCCCGGGCAAGAGTGGCCTCCATCAAGCAACGGGGTTGCTTGCTTTACCGCCGATGGCACCCTGTTGCCTCTGCCAGTCTGGCCGGCTGAGGCCGGGACCATCGCGGACTGCTATGCCCTGAACGTCATTGGGCCGGGCGCATGGGCCTCTGCCTATGCTGAGTTTCCACTGGTGCGCTTCGTCCCGGGCGAGCCCGCACGGTGGTGGCGCACTCGCATTCGTGGGTCAACGGCAATCGCCGTAGACGGCAACTACGCCCTGCTTGCCGGCGGGTATCAGAAACAGGCTAACCGGCTTGCTCTGGTTGATCTGGTGGAAAAGGGAGTCGGCGAGCAGGCTCCCTTGCTCGCGGCCTGGACGCTACCACTCCGCCCTCTGCCGCAATCAGACAACGAGTGGGCGCCCATTTGGCATCGGCCTAGCCTGCTCACCGGTCGTGGCAACACGCTGCATTTGGTCGACGACGGTGTTTGGTATCGCTGGTGCGCCTTGGACCTCGCCTGCTCGTAATTTCAACCCTGGGATTAGGGCAGCTCGCGGAGCACTCGCGAGAATTCGGTGGCTGCCGCGGGTGGGGGAAGTACGCTGCACCGTCAGCCAATCGGCTGAAGTGCCATCTCGGCTCCGGTGCTGCAGAACCCCCTACTGGTGCTCTGTTGAAGAGAATGGGCTGGCTGCAGGCGACACATCCTGCGTCCGATTTATCCAGCCGGCACAATCATTTAATCTTCCGCTCGTGGTGGAGGGGAAGGCCATCCCGAGAGGGACTCCAGAGGGTAATGCTGACCGCGCCCAGGGGCTTGGGCACCGTGCGAGAGAAAGGCAGCTCGCACCCTGCCTCCATCACACAACGAGGATACGCTCGAAACATTTTATTATTAGTCCACCGGCGGGTCTGACCGGACGCTTACGGTGCTCTCAGGTCCGCTTCCGAGTGTCAGGCACAGCCACGGCTTTTCGCTTCGAATGCAAAGGCGAGAGGTTCCGTCCCGGCACGAGATCCAGGCCGTTGACGCACCAGCGTCACGCCAAGGTTCAGAGGTCTGTAGCCTGCGACAGAGCAAGTGCGTCTTCCATGTCGATGCCAAGGTAGCGCACCGTGCTCTCAAGCTTTGTGTGACCAAGCAGGATCTGCACCGCCGGAGATCGCGGGTCGGCTTGTAGATCAGCGCCACCTTCGTCCGGCGGAGGCTGTGCGTCCCGTAGGCGGCGCGGCTCAACCCGATCTCGAGCGAGTGCCCGCGACAGCGGGCACCGATCGATAATGTTTCGCCGGCTGCTCCAGAGCCAAATCGTCATTGACGAGCTTGCATTGCGACGAGTTGAATGCAGTGATCGAGAAGGAGGCATCGTTGAGCTATGACTTGATGGTCTTTGAGCCCTCCTCTGCACCAGATCAGCACGACTCCTTCCTAAAATGGTACGGTTGTCAAATGAAGTTGACCGAGGCTCACAACTACTACGATCCTGGTGTTACCTCATCGAGCTTGGCTAAGTGGTACTTCGAGATCATTGAGTCTTTCCCGCCGATGAATGGTCCGCTTCGATCTAAGACATGGACGAACCGCGTTACAGAATACTCAATTGGCATTTCGGTGATTTACGCTGGATTTGCATGGTCCCAAGCCAAGGCTGCGTATACGGAGGTCCGTCGGCTGGCGGCGAAACACCACGTCGGCTTTTTCGACGTAAGCGGTAATTCAGAGATCGTTTTTCCAAACAACTAAGACCGCTTGCCACCAGATCCGATCATGTCGGGAAGTCCAACGAATGCCCGCGTCGAGAGAGTAACCACTTTACTTACTGGCCGCTCCGAGCGCAACGCAGCCTGAGCCTCATACCATCATACGCTGGTCGCAAGCGTCACCTCTCGGATTACTGGCGAACGCCTTGCGGGGTCCAGGGGCGTCATGCCGGCAGGCGTGGCAAGCACGACGCCCCTGGTTCCTGACCTCAGTTCCTTGCCTTGTCGACCAGCGCGTTCTTGCCGATCCAGGGCATCATGGCGCGGAGTTGTTCGCCCACCTTCTCGATCGGATGCTCGGCGAGCTTGCGGCGGGTGGCCTTGAAGCTGGTCTGGTTGACCTTGTTCTCGAGCATCCACTCGCGGGTGAAGCGGCCGGTCTGGATGTCGGTGAGGATGCGCTTCATCTCGGCCTTCGTCTCGGCCGTGATCAGACGCGGGCCGGTGACATACGCGCCGTATTCGGCGGTGTTGCTGATCGAGTAGTTCATGTTGGCGATGCCGCCCTCGTAGATCAGGTCGACGATCAGCTTGACTTCATGCAGGCACTCGAAATACGCCATTTCGGGTGCGTAGCCGGCTTCGGTCAGCGTCTCGTAGGCCGCCTTGATCATCTCGATGAGGCCGCCGCACAGGACGGTCTGCTCGCCGAACAGGTCGGTCTCGCATTCCTCCTTGAACGTGGTCTCGATAATGCCGGCGCGGCCGCCGCCGATGGCGGACGCGTAGCTCAGCGCAAGGTCGTGGGCGTTGCCGGACGGGTCCTGGGCGATGGCGATCAGACAGGGGACGCCGCCGCCGCGCTGGTATTCGGAGCGGACGGTGTGGCCGGGACCCTTCGGCGCGATCATGAAGACGTCGATGTCGGGGCGTGCTTCAATCAGGTTGAAATGAATGTTCAGGCCGTGCGCGAAGGCGAGGGCGGCGCCCGGCTTCATGTTGGGCCCGAGATGCGCGGCGTAGAGGTCGCCCTGCCCCTCGTCGGGCGTCAGCACCATGATGACATCAGCCCAAGCAGCGGCCTCGGCCGGCGGCAGGACGCGAAAGCCCGCCGCTTCGGCCTTTTGCGCGCCCTGTGAGCCAGGACGCAGCCCGATGGTGACGCCGGCGACGCCGCTGTCCTTGAGGTTGAGCGCGTGCGCGTGCCCTTGGCTGCCGTAGCCGATGACGGCGACGTTCTTGCCCTTGATCAGGCCGACGTCGGCGTCGCGATCGTAGTAAACTCGCATGATTCACCTTTAGTGATGGAGACAGCCGAGTAGTATTCTATTGCCTAGTACGAGAGCGGCAAACACGAAGCCAATCGAGAAAAATAGAAGCGGTATGGGCGTTCGGTCAGCCCGCTTGGTTTGCAAGTCGATCCTGCTCATCAAGACAATCGCGCTGCGATCTATCCCGTTTCGAGGCAGGAATGCTTCGTAGGCCTTAGCCAAAGTCGCCTCTGCGACCCGAGCCCGACGTTCGCAGACTGCTCCAATAACCACCAATACCAGTGAAAAAATCAGAATTGCCGTAAGATCCTGGTCGAGATTAGGACCTATGATTTTCATTAGAATAGTGGCCGCTATGGCCACACCTGCGAATGCGGCGGTCTCGGCATGTCGAAGTTCAACGCTCTGCTCGACCATCACTCTCATGTCATGGTCATTAAGAATCTTGAGCTGATCGCTCGCCAGCGGGACTGACTGAGACATAGTTCGTGGCCACCAATCTCGGTTTCCAAAGGCTAGCCTTTGGCGGGGTTCAGGGGCAGGGCCCCTGGCCTTTGGCTCAGTGTTCGCGTGCCGCGCGCGATCGCGGCGATGCCGGTGCGCGAGATCTCGGCGAGACCGAGCGGCCGGAGCAGGTCGATAAACGCATCGAGCTTCTCGGTCGAGCCGGTGAGTTCGAAGACGAAGCTTTCGCGCGTGGTGTCGACCGCGCGCGCGCGGAAGGCGTCGGCGAGGCGCAGCGCCTCGGAGCGGATTTCGCCGGTGCCGACGACCTTGATCAGCGCCATCTCGCGGGCGACGTGGGGGCCCTCGTCGGTCAGGTCGGCGACACGGTGGACGGGAACCAGGCGATCGAGCTGGGCCCTGATCTGGGCGATGACCATCTCGGTGCCGGAGGTGACGATGTTGATCCGCGAGCGGGTGCGGTCGTCGTCGACGGGCGCCACGGTGAGGCTGTCGATGTTGTAGCCGCGGCCGGAGAACAGCCCGATCACGCGGGCCAGCACGCCGGTCTCGTTCTCGACGAGCACCGACATGGTCGCCGAGCGGGTGGCGTCGGGATGGGGCGTCGGATCGTAGGCCATGACGGTCAGACCAGCATCAGGCCTTCGTCGGTGATGCCGCCGCTCGCGATGCCGCGGGCGCGGCTTTCGCCCTCGGGACCGAGGATCATCTCGTTGTGCGCGGCACCGGACGGGATCATCGGGAAGCAGTTCTCGGTCTCGTCGACCATGATCTCGCAGACGACGGGGCCGGGATGGACGATCATCGCCTGGATGGTGGCGTCGAGCTCGGCAAGCGTCGTGGCGCGCATGCCCCTGGCGTGGAAAGCGCTCGCGAGCTGGACGAAGTCGGGGAGTGCGGCGCTGTAGCTCTCGGCGTAGCGGCTGCCGTGCAGGAGTTCCTGCCACTGGCGGACCATGCCCATGTAGCGGTTGTTGAGGATGAAGATTTTTACCGGCAGCCGGTACTGGGCCATCGTGCCGAGTTCCTGGATGTTCATCAGGATGCTGGCTTCGCCGGCGACGTCGATCACCAGCGCGTCGGGGTGGGCGATCTGGGTGCCGATCGCGGCGGGCAGGCCATAGCCCATGGTGCCGAGGCCACCCGAGGTCATCCAGCGGTTCGGCTGCTCGAAGTTCAGGTACTGGGCGGCCCACATCTGGTGCTGGCCGACTTCGGTGGTGATGAAGACGTCGCGGCCGGAGGCCTTGGTCAGCGCCTCGAGCCGGGCGAGCGCGTGCTGCGGCTTGATGATCGCGTCGGCCTCGGGCGGCTGGGCGTAGGCGAGGCAGTGGGTCGCGCGCCAGGTCTCGATGGTGCGCCACCAGGCGGCGATGGCGTCGGGGTCGGTGGGTTCGTTGCTCGCCGTCCAGCCTTCGAGGAGGAGTGCGAGCGCGCGGCCGGCGTCGCCGATCACGGGAAGATCGATGCGAACGTTCTTGTTGATCGAGGACGGGTCGATGTCGATGTGGATCTTGCGCGAGTTGGGCGAGAAGGCGTCGATCCGGCCGGTGACGCGGTCGTCGAAACGGGCGCCGACGCAGACCATCAGGTCGCATCCGTGCATGGCGAGGTTGGCCTGGACGGTGCCGTGCATGCCGAGCATGCCGAGGAAGCTCGGGTGGCTGGCGGGCAGCGCGCCGAGACCCATGAGCGTGCTGGTGCAGGGAAAGCCGGTGATGTCGACCAGGCGGCGCAGCGTCTCGGAGGCATCGGGGCCGGCGTTGATGACGCCGCCGCCGGTGTAGAAGATCGGGCGGCGGGCCCGGCGGAGCATGGTGACGGCCTGGGCGATTGCGCCCGCGTCGGGCTCGCGTGCCGGCCGGTACGACCGGTGCGGCGCGGTGGATGCCGGGGTGTAGGGCGCGTCGGCGATCATGACGTTCTTGGGCAGGTCGACCACGACCGGCCCGGGCCGGCCGTGCGAGGCGATGTGGAAGGCCTCGTGCAGCACGCGCGCGAGATCGCGGCCGTCCTTGACGAGATAGTTGTGCTTGGTGGCCGGCCGGGTGATGCCGGTGGTGTCGGCTTCCTGGAAGGCGTCGTTGCCGATCAGGTGGGTGGGCACCTGACCGGTGAGGCAGACGATGGGGATGCTGTCCATGAGCGCGTCGACGAGGCCGGTGACGGCATTGGTGGCGCCGGGGCCCGAGGTGACGAGGACGACGCCGGTGCGGCCGGTGGAGCGGGCGTAGCCCTCGGCGGCATGGACGGCGGCCTGCTCGTGGCGGACGAGGACGTGGCGGATCGCGTCCTGCTTGAAGATCGCGTCATAGATCGGCAGGACGGCGCCGCCGGGATAGCCGAAGATGACTTCGACGCCCTGGTCGCGAAGGACCCGGAGCAGGATTTCGGCGCCGGTGCTCGCCTGGCTGGCGTTGTCGATCGGGAGGGCGACGATCCCGGTGTCCATGCGTCGAGGTCCTTGTCCGTGGCCGGCGGTTCGGTCGGGCGCGCAATAAGGGCTGGGCGCCGCCTCCCGTCAAGCCTCATTGTTCAACAATAGTTCAAAAAATGCCCTGTGGCTTTCCATTTGTTGCTCTAAGATAGGGTTTGGCGTTTCTATTGTGAGCGTCCGGCCGGGTTCGGCCAGATCGTGATGCCGGAGCCAGGTTTCCTGCCGGCGGGTGTAGCGGACGATGGCGGCCACGGTGCGGTCGCGGGCCTCCCGCCGGGAGAGATCGCCGGCGAGGTGGGAGGCGAGCTCGGGAACGCCGTGCGCGCGCATGGCCGGCAATGACGGGTCGAGGGCGAGGGCGATGAGGGTCGCGACCTCGTCGAGCGCGCCTGCGTCCAGCATCGCATCCATCCGCCGTTCGATCGCCGCGCGCAGGACGGCGCGCGACGGGCGGATCATCACGGCGGCGAAGCGGCAGCGGGCGGGAGGCAGGCCCGGTTCACGCCGCCATGCGAGCAGGCCGCGCCCGGTGCCGCGCCAGACCTCCCAGGCACGGGCGACGCGTTGCGCGTCGGACGGACGCAGGGTGGCGGCGGTCTCCGGGTCGACGGCGGCGAGGCGCGCGTGCAGCGCGGGCGCGCCCTCGGCCGCGATGCGATGGCGGGCTTCGTCTCGGGCCGGTTGGCCCGGCGCCGGGATGTCGGCGAGCCCCTTGGTCAGCGCCTCGATATAGAGAAACGTGCCGCCGCAGAGGATGGGGAGGCGGCCGGCGGCGTGGGCTTCGTCGATCGCGGCTGCGGCTTCGCGCCGCCAGCTCGCCGCGGTGCCGGGGTCGGCGGCGGCGCGCGTGCCGTAGAGACGGTGCGGGACGCGCGCCTCGTCGGCTTCCGTCGGGCGCGCGGTCAGGATGCGGAGCTCGCGGTAGCACTGCATCGCGTCGGCGTTGATGACGATCCCGCCGAAGCGTGCCGCGAGCGAGAGAGCGAGCGCCGACTTTCCCGACGCGGTGGGACCCGCCACGATGAGGCACGGCTTCAAGGCGGGGCCTCACGAAGCGGCGAAGGCGGCGGAGAACAGCGCGAGCCCGACCGCGATCCAGGCGACGTAGTCTCCGGCGATACCGCTCTGCAGCGCGCGCAAGCCGTCGAGCACCGGCGCCGTGATGCGGTCGTAGCCGTCGGTCAGAGCGCGGGGGAAGCGGTCGCGCGCGAGTTCCGACGCGGCGAGCAGCACCGCCAGCAGGACGGCGACCCAGGAGAGTGCCGGATCCAGCACCGGTCGGATCGGGAGCGGGCCGGAGGCTTGCGGCGGTGTCCCGGCGAGCAGACCGGCGTCGGGGTGCATGAAGGCGGCCGCGGCGGTGGCGGCAAAGTCGCCGGCCAGGTGGGCGGCCGGGAGTGCCAGGAGGAGGAGCAGCGCGGTCGGGGCCAGCATCAGCCAGAGCGGACGGTTCGACCGCTCCTGCTCCTCGGCGGTGGGGGAGCGTTCCTCCTCGCCGGCGACGGGGCCGAGGCCCGCGAAGACGCGGCCGGTGACGCGCAGCACCGCGGCTCCGGTGAGTGCCGAGCCGAGCACGGACGCCGCGATCACCCAGGTGTCGCCCGCGGCGTGGGCCGCCGCCTCGATGCGTTCGAAGCCCTCGTCCATCAGCCCGACCGGCAAGCCCGCGAGCAGCAATCCGCCGAACCCCATCACCAGGCCGGCCGGCCAGACCGGGCGCCCCAGGCCGCGCAGGCCGATCTCGTCGATGCCGCCGCAGGTCGCGAGCAGGATGCCGGCGACCATGAACAGCGCGCCTTTCACCAGGCCGTGGCCCACCAGGTAGACGAGCATGCCGGACAGGCCGTCGCGATCGAGCAGGGCGATTCCCGCGAGCATGATCCCGGCGTGCGAGATGGTGGAGAAGGCGAGCAGGCGCTTGATCTGGCGCTGCATCAGCGACATCACGCCGCCGAGCAGGGCGCTCGCGGCGCCCATGCCGAGCAGGAGCGTGTGCACGACGTGGCCGATGCCGGGCGACGGCGCGAAAATCGCCCAGTAGATCCGGGCGACGCCATAGAGGCCGATCGAGACCATCGCGCCCGAGAAGATCACCGAGACCGGGCTCGGTGCCACGCCATGCGCGTCGGCGAGCCAGAACTGGAACGGGACCTGGGCGGACTTGATCAGCAGGCCGCTGGCCAGCAGCGCGAACGAGGCGGTGATGACGGGATCGTTCGGTGCGGCGGCGACGCCGCGCTGGAGGGCCGCGAAGTCGAGCGCGCCCACGCGGATGTAGATCAGGCCGATACCACCGAGGATCAGATAGCTGCCGATGGTGTTGACGATGGTGAAGTTGAGCGCGCCCTCGAGCGCGTCGGTGCGGAGCTGGTAGCCGGTCAGCGCGAAGGCGGCGACCGACATCACCTCGAACCAGACGAACAGGTTGAACAGGTCGTGGGTGAGGCAGAAGCCGAGCATGCCGGCCATGAAGAGCAGCATCAGCACCTGGAAGTGGGCGTGGGTCTCCTCGAAGAAGCCCCAGGCGAAGACGAGGCTGGCCGCGAACAGAATCGCGATGAAGCAGGCGATGGACGCACCCGCCTGGTCGACGACGAAGGCGATGCCGAGCACGATGGTGTGGCCGCCGACCTGGCGCGGGGTCCAGCCGCCGAACCAGGTGACGAGCGGGCCGTGGGCGCTGGCCCTGGTCATCGCCAGGCACGACGCGGCGGCAGCGACGGCCGTGAGGACGGCCACGATGTCGGGCACATGGCGCGGGACGAGGCGGCTGAAGACGAGGAGCAGGCCGGCGACGGCGAGCGGGACGGCGACGGTGAGCGCCGGGAGCGAGGCGATACCGGTCATTGCTGCATTCGCAGGGCTTCCGGGTCGAGGGTGCCGCGGCGCTTGTGGAGCTGCAGGGCGAGTGCCAGCAGCAGGGCGGTGACGGTGGCGCCGATGACGATGTCGGTGAGCACGAGGGCCTGCACGACGGGGTCGACGGCGGGCGTGCCGGGCGGGTGGGTATAGAAGATCGGCGGTCCGGCGCCGATGCGGTAGCCGGCGGCGAGCAGCAGGACGTAGGTGGAGGCCTGCACCACCGACAGGCAGCCGATCAGGTGGACGTAATGACGGCTGGTGACGATGCCGTAGAGGCCGATGCCGAACAGCCAGACGGCGACGGCCCAGGGAAGCAGGGCCACGGTCATGGCTCAGCCTGCATGGCGCGGGTTTCCTCGAGGAACTCGATGAACAGGACCGCGAAGCCGCCGGCGACCGCGAAGGCGACGCCCGCGTTCTCGACCAGCATCAGGCCGCCGGAGAACAGGTCCTTCCGCTGTCCGAGCGGCATGATGTTCTGCAGGAACGGGTGGCCGGCGAGCAGGGACGCCAAGCCGCAGAGCGCGTAGAGCACGGCGCCCGCGCCTTCGGCCGCGTCCATTGCTTCGGCGCGGACCACGCGGCGCCAGGCGCGGTAGCCTTCGCCGATGAAGATCATCAGCGCGCCGGTCGCGGCGATGACGCCGCCCTGGAAGCCGCCGCCGGGCGTGGTCATCGCGTGCAGCGCGACATAGACGCCGAACAGGAGGATGACGCCGCCGAAGAGGCGGCAGATCAGCACGATCGCGTCCGAGCGGGGGACGATCGGGCGGCCGGCGACGATGCCGGGCCGGGCGCTGGTTTGTTCGCCGCGGGTGCCGCGCAGCAGGACGGTGGTGCCGGTGACCGCGCAGAGGAGCATGAACTCCTCGCCCAGCGTGTCGAAGCCGCGATAGTCGAAGTTGATCGCGCTGACCATGTTGGTGACGTGCCGCTCGCTGGTGGCGACCGCGTTGATGGCGTCGCCGTAGGGCATCGGATGGGCGCCGAAGGTCGGCATGTGCGCGGCCACGTGGATCGCGGCGGGCATCGTGCAGGCGCAGGCCAGGAGGAAGAGCAGCAGGCGGACGCGCGGGCTCATTGGCCGTCCTCGGGCGGCCGAGGCGAGCGATCCATCTTCACGCTGGCCAGGATGACGAGGAACAACAGCGGCACGGCGGCGGTGCCCACGGTCAGTTCGGAGAAGGCGACGTCGGGCGCCTGCAGGGCCATGAACAGCAGCGTGAGCGCCAGGCCGTTGACGCTCATCGCGATGACCTGGCGGCGGGGCGCGCGGGTGAGTGCCACACCGGCGCCGGTGATCGCGACCAGGATGAAGAGCAGGGTGACGAGGAGGGTCACGGGCCTGGTTCGCCGCGCAAGGTCAGCGCCCGGCCGGTCGCGTGCGACAGCGCGGCCCCGCCGACAAGGTTGATGCAGACGATCAGCAGGATCTTGAGGGCGCGCACCGAGGGGCCGTCGGCGGTGAAGGCGAGGACGACGAGAGCGACGCCGGCGATGGCGTTGACGAAAGCCACGCAATGCAGCCGGTCGAGCGGCGCGCGCAGGCGGGCGAAGCCGGCGCAGCCCAGCCACGCGCACAGCACGATGACGACGAGCAGCGCGTCGATCATAGGGCGGGTCACAGCCAGCGCTCCAGGAAGAGCGCGATGACCAGCGTTCCGGGCAGGCCGAGCAGGGCGAGCGTAAGCGGCAGGTCGGCGAACGCGCTCTGGTCGAAGGCGAAGGTCATCAGTGCCAGGATGATCGTCGTGATCGCGGTTGCGAGCTGCAGGGCCACCAGGCGGCCGGACGTGCCGCCCCGGCCGGCGACGATCGAAGGAACCGCCAGCGCCGGGATCAGGGCGATGACGGCGAGCATCCAGGGGGTCATAGCGGCCACTCGCGGTCGGATCGCGGCCGCGCGGGCGCGAGGCGGTGGAGGATGAGCGCGTCCGCCTCGACGGCCAGCACGTAGCCGTTCGGGGCGAGCGAGGTGGCGAGCGTCACGAGGCCGCGGCGTCCGGCGTCGCGCGGATCAATGCCTTCGCGGAAGGGCTGACGGGTGGACAAGCCGACGGGACCATTGGGCCTGCGCGCGATCGCGCGGAGCAGCACGCGGGCGGCCTTGACCGCGTCGGGCAGGAGTGCGGTGAGCGGGCGGAGCAGGAGACGTGGCCAGGGGCCGCGCAGGCTGGTGCGGCGCTCCTCGACGCGATGGAGCGCTGTCGCGAAACAGGAAGCGGCGGCGGCGGCCGGAACGCCGGCGAGCAACTCGTTGGTGCTGATCGCGCCTGCGAGCAGGAGGTAAAGGGCCAGGAAGACCGCCCAGGTCGCGGCGCCACGCAGCCAGGGCGAATGGTCGCGCGATGTTTCCTCGGTCATGATGACGCCATGAGCAGCACCGCCTTGTTGACGCAGCCTTCCGGGCTCGACCATGACACGGGGCCGGGACATCCGGAATGTCCCGACCGGCTGCGGGCGGTGATGCGCGCGCTGGACGTGCCGGCGTTCGCGGCCCTGGAGCGTTCCGAGGCGCCGCCGGCCACGCGGGCGCAGCTCGAGCGGGCGCATCCGGCGTCGTATGTCGATCGGATCCTCGGGCTTCGGCCGGCGCGCGGCGAACGCGTGGCACTCGACGCGGATACGCTGATGAGTGCCGGGAGCGTGGAGGCGGCCCTGCGGGCTGCGGGCGGCGCGTGCGCCGCGGTCGATGCGGTCATGGGCGAACAGGTCCGGACGGCGTTCGCGGCGGTGCGGCCGCCGGGGCATCATGCCGAGCCCGCGCGCGCGATGGGGTTCTGCCTGTTCGGCAACGCGGCGATCGCGGCGCTGCACGCCCGTGCGCGCTGGGGCGTCGAGCGGGTGGCGGTGGTGGATTTCGACGTCCATCACGGCAACGGCACGCAGGCGATGGCGTGGGACGATCCGGACTTCTTCTTCGCCAGCAGCCACCAGTCGCCGTGCTATCCGGGCACCGGTGCGGCCGAGGAACAGGGTGCGGCGGGAAACGTCGTCAACGTGCCGTTGGCGCCGGGGAGCGGCACCGTCGCGTTCCGGCGCGGCTGGGAGCGGGTCATTTTGCCGGCGCTGCAAGCCTTCGCGCCGGGCCTGGTGATCGTCTCGGCCGGGTTCGACGCGCACCGCGCGGATCCGCTGGCGCAGCTCGAGCTGGAGGTCGAGGATTTCGCCTGGGTGACGGAGGCGATCATGTCGGCCGCCGGCGGGCGGCTGGTGTCGGTGCTGGAGGGTGGCTACGACCTCGCGGCGCTGGGCGCGTCGGTGGCGGCGCATGTGGGGGCGCTGCTGGCGGCTTGATTAAGCCAGCTTGGGTAAGCGAGGAGCTTGGTAACGAAAATCCACTCTTATTTTAATCAGGGTTCGCTGCGATGGCTTGGACATGGCGAAGATGCGGAACTCCGCCTCGCGGCTCGGCCGCTTCGTCGAGACTTCGGTCGCGGGCGACCGGGTTCGTGCCTTCGTTCCACCGCCATTGCCGCTTCAACCGACCATCGACGTGCTCCCGCTCCTCGACAGGCTCAGCCTGGCGGACCGCGCCTGCGGACGCCTGGACGGCAATCGCCGCATCGGCCGACTGCTGGTGACGCTGTTTCTGTGCGTGCACGGCGTTCTTGCCAAGCCGCTGCTCTATCTCAGCCTGTATCTGAAGACCCACCGGGCGGACTACTACCGCCTGCTGCGGGAAGTCCGCGTGAGAGGCCTGGCTCGAGTTCTTCCTCGATGGCGTGGCGGAGACCGCCAACCAGGCGTTCGAGGCGGCAATCCGGATCGTCGCGCTGTACAAACGGGACCGGGAACGGATCAGCTTCGAGAGCCGCGCCGGTTCGGCCTTGCGAACCCACCACCTTTTCCAGCAGCACCCGTTCCTGACGTCCAATCAACTGGTCGATCGAACCGGCTTGACCCCGCCCACGATCAACGCGGCGCTGGCCGATCTGGTGCGTCTTGGCATCGTCGAGGAAGTGACCGGCCGGCGGCGCGGCCGGGTGTTCGGCTATCAGGCGTATCTCGCGATCCTCAACGAAAGCACCGATCCGCTGCCGGCCTGAAGAGTCGGGGTCTCACCAGCAGGTGTAGCCGCCGTCCGCCTGGACGATGCTGCCGGTGAGCAGGCTGGCCGCGTCGGATGCCAGGAACAGGACAGTGGATGCAATCTCCTCGGGCTCGCCGAGGCGCCCCATCGGCGTCATGTCGAGCCAGGTCTGGAACATCTCCGGCTTCTCCTTGCCGAACAGCGTGAGCGGTGTCGCGATATAGGTGGGCGCGACCGCGTTGACGCGCACGCCGCGGGAGGCCCATTCGGCCGCCAGCGACTTCGTCAGGTGGTGCACGGCGGCCTTGGTGGCGTTGTAGGAGCTCTGCTCCTGCGGCTTGTTGACGATGAAGCCGGACATCGAGCCCATGTTGACGATCGAGCCGCGGCCGGCCTCGAGCATCATCCGGCCGAACTCGCGGCAGCAATAGAAGACGCCGTCGAGATTGACGTCCATGTGCTTGCGCCACAGCGCGTCGGTGGTGTTCTCGGCCGGCACCTCGCTGATCGCGATGCCGGCGTTGTTGACCAGGATCTGCGCGGCGCCGTGCGTGGAACGCACGCGTTCGGCAAGCGCCGCCACGTTGCCCGAGCTGGTGACGTCGAGCGTCTCGCCGTGGGCGGCGATGCCGAGCGCGCGCAGGCTCGCCTCGGCGGCCGCGGCGCGCGCCGGGTCGATCTCACCCACGATGACCGTGGCTCCCGCTTCGCCCAGGGCCTGGGCACAGGCATAGCCGATGCCCTGGCCGCCGCCGGTCACGACGGCAATGCGGCCGTCGAGGCGGAATTTCTCGAGATACATGGCTATCCTCCATCTCGCTGGTTTGGCGGCCGGCACCGGGGCTGGCAGGATCGGGCCGCGATTGGGAGGAACCACGATGACCGAAGCTTTCGTCGGCGTCGATGTCGGCACCGGCAGCGCGCGCGCCGGCGTGTTCACGCGGGACGGGCGCGCGCTCGGGCAGCATGTGGTGCCGATCACCACGACCAGGCCGCATCCGGGGCATGCCGAGCAATCGAGCGAGGAGATCTGGCGCGCGGTGGTGACCGCGGTGCGTGCATCGGTCGAGGCGAGCGGCGTGACGATCGCCGGCATCGGGTTCGATGCGACGTGCTCGCTCGTGCTGGTCGACGCGGCGGGCGAGCCGGTGGCGGCGAACACGGAGCGCGATGACGCTCGCAACGTGATCGTCTGGATGGATCATCGCGCGGGCGAGCAGGCCGACCGGATCAATGACGGCGGCTTCGACGTGTTGCGCTACGTCGGCGGGCGCATCTCGCTCGAGATGGAGACGCCCAAGCTGATGTGGCTTGCCGAGAACAACCAGGCGAGCTTCGGGCGGACGGCGCACTTCTTCGATCTGCCCGACTTCCTCACCTGGCGGGCGACGGGCGCGACGACACGGTCGCTCTGCTCGACGGTCTGCAAATGGACCTATCTGGGACACGAGAATCGCTGGGATCCGGCCTATTTCGAGGCGATCGGGCTCGGCGCGCTGGCGGCGGACGATTTCGCGCGGATCGGGCGGGAGGTGCTGCCGATCGGGGCGCCGGTGGGGCGAGGACTGGACGCGCGGGCGGCGGCCGAACTGGGGCTGCCGGAAGGCACGCCGGTGGGCACGTCGGCGATCGACGCGCACGCGGGCGGTATCGGGACGGTCGGGGCGGCACTGCCGGGCGAGACCGGCGACGCGACGCTGAACCGGCGCATCGCCCTGGTCGGCGGCACGTCGAGCTGTCACATGGCGGTGTCTGACGCGCCGCGTTTCGTGCCCGGCGTCTGGGGCCCCTACTTCTCGGCGATGATCCCGGGAATGTGGCTCAACGAGGGTGGCCAGTCGGCGGTGGGCAGCCTGATCGACCATGTCGTGCGGACCCACGCCGCCTATCCGGGACTGACGGATGCTTCGAAGGAGGGGGCGAGCATCTACGCGACGCTCAATGCGCGGCTCGAGACACTGGGCGGGACGACGGCGACGCGGCATTTCCATGTCGATCCCGACTTCCACGGCAACCGCTCGCCGCGGGCGGACGCGAGCCTGCGCGGCACGGTGTCGGGGCTGTCGCTGTCGGCCGGAGCCGACGATCTCGCACTGCTCTATCTCGCGACGATCCAGGCGATCGCCTACGGGACACGGCACATCATCGAGACGATGAACGCGACCGGATACGCGATCGACACCATCCTGGCGTCGGGCGGCGGGACGAAGAACCCGGTCTTTCTGCGCGAGCATGCCGACGCGACAGGCTGCCGGGTGGTGTTGCCGGAAGAGCCGGAGGCGGTGCTGCTCGGCGCTGCGATCCTCGGAGCGGTGGCGGCCGGCGCCTATCCGGATCAGCGCACGGCGATGGCGGCGATGACACGGGCGGGCCGGATCATCGCGCCCGATCCTGCGACGCGGGCCTTCCACGATGCGAAATACGACGTGTTCCAGCGGATGCACGCCGATCAGGTCGCCTATCGGGAGATGATGCGGGGCTCCCCTTGATTTAGCGTCAGGCGCGCAGCGGTTCGGCCACGCGGGTCCGGCCGGTGGCCTTGGCGTATTCGTGCGGGACGACGTGCCAGAAATGGCCGACGAGGCGTGGCCAGTCGTGCAGGATCATGGCCGCGTAGCGGCTGCCGGTCTCGTGGGCGTGGCGCTCGACGAGCGCGCGCAGTTCGGCGTCGCCCTCCGCGTCGACGCGGCTCCAGCCGAGCGTGTCGGGGTTCACGCGCTGCTCGAAGACGTCGCCGGGATCGTAGACGAAGGCGGTGCCGCCGGTGAAACCGGCACCGAAATTCTCGCCCACCTCGCCGAGGATCACCACGGTGCCGCCGGTCATGTATTCGCAACCGTTCGAGCCGCAACCTTCGACGACGGCGATGGCGCCCGAATTGCGGACCGCGAAGCGCTCGCCGGCGCCGCCGGCCGCGAACAGCTCGCCCTCGGTCGCACCGTAGAGAACGGTGTTGCCGACGATCGCATTCTCGTTGCTTTTCAACATCGAGGACGGCGCCGGACGGACGACGATCGTCGCACCCGACAGGCCCTTGCCGACATAGTCGTTGGCGTCGCCGAGGACTTCGAGCTTGAGACCGCGCACGGCGAATGCGCCGAGCGACTGGCCGACCGAGCCGCGCAGGCGGACCGTCACGTGACCGGGCTGCAGCGCGCCGGTTCCGAACCGCTGGTAGATGTGGCTCGAGAAGCGGGTGCCGATCGCGCGGTGCACGTTCTGCACGGTGTAGTGGAGCTGCATCTTCTCGCCATGGGCGAAGAAAGAAGCGGCGTCCTCGATCATGCGGGCGTCGAGCGTGTCCGGGACCTCGTTGCGGCCCTCGCGGGTGCAGTAGCGCGCATACGGGCCGGGATCGGCCTGGGCGAGGATCGGGTTGAGGTCGAGGTCGTCGAGATAGTCGGCACCGCGGCTGATCTGGCGGAGCAGATCGGTGCGGCCGATGATCTCGTTGAGGTTACGCACGCCCAGATCGGCGAGGATGTTGCGGACGTCCTCGGCAATGAACGAGAACAGGTTGATGACCTTCTCGGGCGTGCCGTCGAATTTGGCGCGCAGCTTGTCGTCCTGGGTGCAGACGCCGACCGGGCAGGTGTTGGAGTGGCACTGGCGCACCATGATGCAGCCCATGGCAACGAGGCTCGCGGTTCCGATCCCGAACTCCTCGGCGCCGAGCATGGCGGCGATGACGATGTCACGTCCGGTCTTGAGGCCGCCGTCGGTGCGGAGCTTCACCCGGTGGCGCAGGCGGTTGAGCATCAGGACCTGGTGCGCCTCGGCGAGGCCCATCTCCCAGGGCATGCCGGCATACTTGACCGACGTCTGCGGCGAGGCGCCGGTACCGCCCGAATGGCCGGAGATCAGGATCGTGTCGGCGCGCGCCTTGGCGACGCCGGCGGCGATGGTGCCGATCCCGGAGCGCGAGACCAGCTTGACGCAGACGGTGGCCCGCGGATTGATCTGCTTGAGATCGTAGATGAGCTGGGCAAGATCCTCGATCGAGTAGATGTCGTGATGCGGCGGCGGGCTGATCAGGGTCACTCCCTCGGTCGCATGCCGCAGCTTGGCGATCAGGCCGGTGACCTTGAAGCCGGGAAGCTGGCCGCCCTCGCCGGGCTTCGCCCCCTGCGCCATCTTGATCTCGATCTCGCGGCAATTGTTGAGATATTCGGCGGTGACGCCGAAACGGCCGGACGCGATCTGCTTGATGGCCGACGAGGCGTTGTCGCCGTTGGTGCGCGGCCTGGAGCGCTGCGCATCCTCGCCGCCCTCACCGCTGTCGGAGCGCGCGCCGATGCGGTTCATGGCGATGGCGAGCGTCTCGTGCGCCTCGGGGCCGAGGGCGCCGAGCGAGATGCCGGGCGCGATCAGGCGCTTGCGGATCTCGGTGATGCTTTCGATGTCCTCGACCGGAAGTTTCTGGCGCCCCTCGCGGAAATCGAGCAGGTCGCGCAACGCGACCGGCTTCTGGCGGCGCACGGCCTCGGCGTAGCGGCGATAGGTCGAGAAGCTGTCGGTCGCGACCGCGGTCTGCAGCGTGTGGATCAGGCCGCCGTCGAAGGCGTGCACTTCGCCGCTGCGGCGCAGCTTGTAGAGGCCGCCCACGGGAAGTGTGACGGCATCCTCGGTCCACGCGATGCGGTGGAACTCGAGCACGTTGCGCGCGATGCCCGACAGGCCGATGCCGGAAATCCTGCTGACCATGCCTGGAAAGAATTCAGCGACGAGCGCGCGCGACAGGCCGATCGCCTCGAAGTTGAAGCCGCCGCGATACGAGGCGATGACGGAGATGCCCATCTTGGACATCACCTTGAGCAGTCCCTTGTCGATCGCGCGCCGGTAGCGGGCGACGGCCTGGCTGAGGGTCATGTCGCCGAACAGGCCGCGACGATGGCGATCGGCGATGCTCTCCTGGGCGAGATAGGCGTTGATCGTGGTGGCGCCGACGCCGATCAGCACGGCGTGCGCGTGGGTGTCGAGACACTCGGCGCTGCGCACGTTGAGCGAGACGAAGGTGCGCAGCGACTGGCGCACGAGGTGGGTGTGCACGGCGGCGGTCGCGAGGATCATCGGGATCAGCGCGCGGTCGATCGACTGCTGCTCGTCGGTGAGCATCACGTGGGTGCCGCCGGCGCGGACATGGTCCTCGGCCTCGCGCCTGATCCGCTCGATGGCGACGCGCAGTCCGGTCGCACCCTCGGACGCCTCGAAGGTGCAGTCGATGATGACCGCCTTGTCGCCGAGGAAGTCCACGAGCGCCGCAAATTCGGCGCTCGAGAGGACCGGGCTGTCGAGCGAAAGGATGTCGCACTGGCGCGGGTTCTCCTCGAGCACGTTGCCGAGATTGCCGAGCCGGGTCTTGATGCTCATCACAACCGCTTCGCGCAGGCTGTCGATCGGCGGGTTGGTCACCTGACTGAAGGCCTGGCGGAAATAATGGTGCAGGCCGCGATAGCGTTCGGAGAGCACGGCGAGCGGGGTGTCGTCGCCCATGCTGCCGATGGCCTCCGTGCCGTCGGCCACCATCGGGGTGAGGATCATCTCGAGCTCTTCGAGGGTGACGCCGACGGCGAGCTGCCGGCGTCGTAGCGGCTCGCCGATGTAGGCGGCGCGCTCGATCGTCTCGCCGCGCACGAGGTCGTCGATCCGCTGCGTGCGCTGGGTCCAGGCGGCGTAGTCGTGACGGGTGGAGAGCACGTCCTTGAGCGTGTCGGCGTCGTAGAAGCGGCCGTCGTCGAGATCGACCGCGATCGTCTGTCCGGGTCCGACGCGGCCGCGCGCGGTGACCTCGGCGTCGGGGATCTTCACCATGCCGGTTTCGGAACCGACGATCAGCAAGCCGGTCGAGGTTGTGGTGTAGCGGAGCGGGCGCAGGCCGTTGCGGTCGAGGCCGGCGATCGCCCAGCGTCCGTCGGTCGCGGCGATCGCCGCCGGCCCGTCCCAGGGCTCCATCACACCGTTGCAGTAGAGCACCATCGCCGCGTGGGATGGGGACACGGCGCGCTCGAGATTCATGCTCGGCGGCACCATCAGCGCTTTGGCCATCGGCGCGTCGCGGCCGCCGCGGACGAGAAGTTCGAAAACGTTGTCGAACGAGGCGGTGTCGGAGCCGCCGGCCTGAACGACCGGCTTGATGTCGCCGAGATAGGGATCGAGCGAGGGGGCCGCGAGCCGAGTCTCGTGGCTCTTCATCCAGTTGACGTTGCCCGAGATCGTGTTGATCTCGCCGTTGTGGGCGACCATCCGGAACGGCTGGGCGAGTTTCCAGGTCGGGAAGGTGTTGGTCGAATAGCGCTGGTGATAGATCGCGAACCGGCTGACGAAGCGCGGATCGGCGATGTCGGGATAGAAGTCGACAAGATGCTCGGCGAGGAACATGCCCTTGTAGATGATCGACCGGCAGGACAGCGAGCAGATGTAGAACTCGCCGATCTGGGCGGCGATGACGGCGTTCTCGATGCGCCGGCGGATCACGTAGAGGTCGCGCTCGAAGATGTCGTCCGGGCTCGCGAGCGCGTTGCGGATGACGATCTGCTCGATCTCGGGGCGGGTCGCGTTGGCCTTCTCGCCGATGACGCTGGTGTCGATCGGCACCTGGCGCCAGCCATAGATGGTATAGCCGAACTCGAGGATCTCGGTCTCGACGATCTGGCGGCAGCGTTCCTGGGCGGCGTAGTCGGTTTTGGGAAGGAACACCTGGCCCACGGCGATGCGGCCGGCGCCGAGCGTGTCGCCGAAGCGCGCGATCTCGTCGGCGAAGAACTCCTGGGGGATCTCGACATGGATGCCAGCGCCGTCGCCGGTCTTGCCGTCGGCGTCGACCGCGCCGCGATGCCAGATCGCCTTGAGCGCCTCGATGCCGGCCTCGACCACGGCGCGGCGCGGGGTGCCGTCGAGCGAGGCGACGAGGCCGACGCCGCAGGCATCGTGTTCCTGCGACGGGTCGTAGGTGCCGGACAGACGGGCGGCGTTGCGGTGCCAGGCCTGGATGAAATCCTCGGTCATTCGGCTGCCTCCGCCACGATGGCCGATCGTTCGGCGAGATACTGTTCGATGCTGCGCGCGGCGTCGCGGCCGTCGCGGATCGCCCAGACGACCAGTGAGGCGCCGCGGACGATGTCGCCCGCGGCGAACACGCCGGGCAGGCTGGTCATGAAGGTGCGGTGGTCGACCTTGAGCGTGCCCCAGCGGCTGACGGTGAGCGCCGGATCGCCCCACAAAGCGGGCAGCTCCTCCGGGTCGAAGCCGAGCGCCTTGATGACGAGGTCGGCCTCGAGGGTGAATTCGCTGCCCTCGACCCGGTCGACCGACTGGCGGCCCGAGGCGTCGGGCAGGCCGAGGCGCATGCGGCAGGCGCGCACGCCGGTCACGGTGTCGTCGCCCGTGAAGGCCTCCGGGGCCGCGAGCCAGACGAACTCGACCCCCTCCTCCTCGGCGTTCTTCACCTCGCGCGCCGAACCCGGCATGTTGAGCTTGTCGCGCCGGTAGAGACATTTCACCGAGGCCGCGCCCTGGCGGACGGCGGTGCGGACGCAGTCCATCGCGGTGTCGCCGCCGCCGATGACGACGACGCGCTTGCCGGCGGCGTCGAGTGCGCCGCTGGCGAAGGCTTCGACATGGTCGCCGAGGCCGATGCGGTTCGAGGCGGTCAGGTAGGAGAGCGCCGCAACGATGCCGCCGAGGCCGGCGCCGGGACCGCCGATGTCGCGCGCCTTGTAGACGCCAGTCGCGATCAGCAGTGCGTCATGGCGGCGGCGGAGGTCGGAGAACGCGATCGTGCCGTCGGTGGTCGTGGTGCCGACGGCGCGGTCGACGTGGAAATTGACCCCGGAGGCTGCGAGCAGCGCATGGCGCCGCAGCACGATCTCCTTCTCGAGCTTGAAGCCGGGGATGCCGTAGATCATCAGGCCGCCGACGCGATCGTGGCGGTCGTAGACATGCACCTGGTGACCGCGCTTGCGGAGCTGCTCGGCGCAGGCGAGGCCGCCGGGACCGGCGCCGACGATGCCGATCGAGGTCTCGCGCTCGACCGGCGGCGACACCGGTCTGACCCAGCCCTGGGTGAAGGCATGGTCGGTGATGAAGCGCTCGACGGCGCCGATGGTGACGCTCTCGAAGCCGCGCTCGATGACGCAATTGCCTTCGCACAGGCGGTCCTGCGGGCAGATGCGGCCGCAGATCTCGGGGAAATTGTTGGTGGCCGACGAGACCTCGTAGGCCTCTTCGAGACGGCCTTCGGCGGTCAGCTTGAGCCAGTCGGGGATGTTGTTGGACAGCGGGCAGTGGATCGAGCAGAACGGGACGCCGCACTGGCTGCAGCGGGCGGACTGCTCGGCGGCCTGCGGGATTGCGAAATCGGCGTAGATCTCGTCAAAATCGGTGCGTCGCACGCCGACCGCGCGCTTTTCCGGCTGCTGCTGCGGCAGGGTGACGAAGCGGAGCATGTTGTCGGCCATGTGGCATCGATCCTCGGTGCCGGGTTGCCACTCGACAATGGCGTTGTTCGGCTGCTCCTAAAAGACAGTGACCCTGACCTTGATGGACGTGGTGCCGAGCAAGGTTACGGGCTGGTGGCCGCCATCGTGCCGGTTAGGGCCGGATCGGCCTTTTGTCAGACCGGAAGCTCACGTCGACGGCCGCCGGCGCGATAGCGCGCCAAATATTCGGGAACGATGAGCTGGATCGAGGCCGGGGTGATGCCGAGGCCGCGAAAGCCGGCCGCGTCGGGGGCGACCACATTGTCGTGGGCGAGCAGACGGAGCTGATCCCGCGTCAGAAGCCTGCCCGGCAAGCGTTCGAGCAGGGAGGCCTGGACGCGCGCGAGCGCCAGCGGGACGTCCACGAGCGGGCGGCGGCGTGCCGTCTCGCGCAGGATCCAGCGAAGGATCTCACGGAAGGTCATCACGTCCGGGCCGCCGAGCTCGAACAGGCCGCCGACGCCGTCCAGCATGCAGCGAACCACCGCCTCGGCGACGTCAGCGGCCCACACCGGCTGGAAACGCGTGTCGCCCAGGAAGACCGGCATGATCGGCGAGATCCGGGCGAGGCCGGCGAACTGGTTGAAGAAATTGTCCTCGGCGCCGAACACCACCGACGGTCGCAGGATCGCGGCACCGGGAAAGGCCTCGCGCACCGCGCGCTCGCCCTCGGCCTTGCTCACGGCGTAGAGGCTGTCGCTGGCCGGGTCGGCGCCGATCGCGGAGACATGGGCCAGCCGCGCCACGCCAAGGCGGGCGGCCTCCCCCGCGATCAGGCCGGCGCCCTCGGCATGGACCCGCTTGAAGTCGCCTGGCCGCTGCTCGGCGAGGATGCCGATCAGGTTGACGACCATCGCCGCGCCCTCGACCGCGCGGGTGATCGAGGAGAGCTGCGTGAACGAGGCGTAGAGCGGGACCACCTCGCCGGTCGGGCCCATGGTGCGCAGATGGTTCGCCCCATTCGGATTGCGGCTGGCGACGCGCACGACGTGGCCGGCGCGGCGCAGCCGCTTGACGACATAGCGGCCGAGAAAGCCGCTGCCGCCGAACACGGTCGCGACCTGCGGGTTCAGCATGGGGCGATCCTCGATTTGCTGGCTGGTTCGTATCACGGACGCGCGCGCGAAGTTGCATCGTCCGGGGATCGGGGCGCTTGGATCGGGCTGATTGACGCCGGGGGTGGCACTCGCTAAACGCGCTGCCTCCAGCCGGCCTGCCCAGGTGGCGGAATTGGTAGACGCGCAGGTTTCAGGTATCTGTGGCCGCAAGGTCGTGGAAGTTCGAGTCTTCTCCTGGGCACCATCGGCCGCAGACGGATGAGCATCACCCAGTTCATTGACACCGGCATGATCCACCTGCACCGCGGCGATCTGCCGGACGGGCTCGATCTCGGCCCGGTTGTGGCCGTGGACACCGAGGCGATGGGCCTGCTGCCGCATCGCGACCGGCTCTGCCTCGTGCAGCTCTCCGCGGGTGACGGCAACGCGCATCTGGTCCAGGTGAGCCCGCCGCGGCTCGGCGGGCGCGGGGCCGACTGCCCCAACCTGCAGCGCCTGCTGGCCGACGCGTCCACGCTCAAGCTGATGCATTTCGCGCGCTTCGACGTCGCCCTGCTGCAGCACAGTTTCGGCATCGAGGTGGCGCCGGTCCGCTGCACCAAGATCGCGGCCAAGCTGGTCCGCACCTTCACCGACCGGCATGGCCTGCGCGAGCTCTGCCGCGAATTGCTCGGCATCGAGATCAGCAAGCAGCAGCAGACGTCGGACTGGGGGGCGGCCGAGCTGTCGCCCGAGCAGCTCGGCTATGCGGCGTCCGACGTGCTGCATCTGCACGCGCTGTGGGACCGGCTCGAGGCGCTGCTGGTGCGCGAGGAGCGGCTGGCGCTGGCGCTCGAATGCTTCCGCTTCCTGCCGGCGCGCGCGCGCCTCGACGTGCTGGGCTACGAGACGCCCGATATTTTTGCCCACTAGCGATGGGCGGGTCCGGTCCCTAGAGATAGGGGATCGGCAGGAAAGGCCCGAGGTGACGGCTCCCTTGTCCAGACGCCCCGTGGGGTGGACAGCAAGACCGGACGCAGGCGAGCCGGCCGACGCCCTCGCGGGTGCCGTCGACGTGCTGCGCTGCGAGGCCGCCGGGCTGTCGCTTCTGTCGGACGCCCTCGAGGGTCCGCCCGGCGGCGCCTTCATGCGCGCCGTCGAGACGATCGCGTCCGGCGGCGGACGCGTCGTGGTGTCCGGCATGGGAAAGTCGGGCCATGTCGCGCGCAAGGTCGCGGCGACGCTGGCCTCCACCGGGACGCCATCGCTGTTCGTCCATCCGGCCGAGGCTTCGCACGGCGATCTCGGCATGGTCATCGAGGGCGACGTGGTGCTGGCGATCTCGAATTCGGGCGAGACGGCCGAGCTCGCAGACCTGATCGCGCACAGCCGGCGGTTCGGGGTGACGCTGATCGCGATGACGGGACGGTCCGAATCGACGCTGGCGCGGGCGGCAGACATCGTGCTGCTGCTCCCGCAGGCGCCGGAAGCGTGCGCGATCAGCCAGGCGCCGACCACGAGCACGACGATGCAGATGGCGCTCGGCGACGCGCTGGCGGTGACGCTGTTGCGCAGGCGGGGCTTCACGGCGACCGATTTCGGCGTCTTTCATCCCGGCGGCCGGCTCGGCAACCGGCTGCGCCGGGTGCGCGACCTGATGCATGACGGCGACGCGGTGCCGCTGGCGCCGCCCGGCCTGCCGATGATGGAGGCGGTCGTGCTGATGACGCGAAAATCGTTCGGCTGCCTCGGGATCGTGGGCGAGGACGGCACGCTCGACGGGATCGTGACCGACGGCGATCTGCGCCGCGCGCTGGACCGTGATCTGCGCACGCTGCGGGCGGGGTCGATCATGACGCGCGGCCCGCGCACGATCGGTCCGGACGCACTCGCGGCGGAGGCCCTGCACGTGATGAACGACGGCACGCGGCCGATCACCAGCCTGTTCGTCATCGATGCCGGGCGCCGGCCGCTCGGCATCCTGCACATCCACGACCTGCTGCGAGCGGGGATCGCGTGAACGACGTCCGCGGACCGGTCAAGGCGGCACCCGACCAGATCGCGCGTCATCTTGCGAGCGGGCGGCGGGCGAACTTCACCGCGACGACGATCGAGCGCGCGGTGCCGGACGCGGCGCGGATCGCGCGCCGCCGGCTGATGGTGCGCTGGAGCAAGCGGTTGCTGCCGCTGGGCGCGCTGGCGCTGCTGGGTTCGGTGGCGCTGTGGCCGGAACTCGACCGGTCGACACGCATGGCCCGGATGAGCCTGCGCGAGGCGACGGCGCTGCGCGCGAGCAGCGGCGACATGAGCGACGCGCGCTATCACGGCCTGGACGCGCATGCCCGGCCCTACATGATCACGGCGGTCTCGGCGCATCAGGTCGGACCCGACCGGGTCGATATGCGGATGCCCAAGGCCGACCTGCTCGACGGCGCGTCTTGGTTGATGCTGACGGCCGATCGCGGGGTGTATGCGCCGCACAGCCATATCCTCGATCTTGCCGGCAACGTGGTGCTCTACCGCGACGACGGCACCTTCATGACCGGACCCACCGCCACGATCGACCTCCGTCAGAGCGTCGACGCCTCCAACCGGTGGGTCCATATCGAGGGGCCGATCGGCGTGCTCGACGCGCAGAGCTATTTCATGTCCAGCCATGACGGCATCGCCCAGTTCAAGGGGCCGGCCCGGCTGGTGCTCAACGACGACCGGTCTCGCCGGCCGGGAGCCGCCCGGTGAGGCGCGGAGCGATCGCCGTCGTGCTCGTCTGCTTCGCGTGGGTGCCGCCCGCGGCCGCGCAGCAGATCGATCTGAGCCAGGGCGGATCGGTGACGGTGACGGCGGCCGGCGGCATCGACTGGGACCAGGGCGCGCAGACCATCACCGCCTACAACGCGGCCCGCGCGGTGCGCGGGGCGGTCACGGTCGATGCTGACCGGCTGGTCGCCTTCTACCGGAAGAAGACGGCGCCCGGTGCGGCGCCCGCGCCCACGACCGCGCCCACGCAAGCGAGCGCCTCGCCGCAGACGGGCGCGCCGGACGACACCGGCAACAACGAGATCTACCGGCTCGAAGCGATCGGACATGTCCATATCTATACGACGACCGATCAGGCATGGGGTGATAAGGCGCTGTACGACATCGACCAGTCCGTGCTGATCCTGACCGGACAGGCGCTTCGGCTGACGACGCCGACCGATGTGATCACGGCGCGCGACTCGATGGAGTATTCGCCGCCGATCCGCCGGTCGGTCGCGCGCGGCGACGCGATCCTGACGACCTCCGACGGACGGCGGATCCAGGCCGACATCCTGGTGGGCTACTCGGCACCCGACCATCCCGCGCCGGGCGCCGCGCCCGTCCAGCCGGTCAGCGCCTCGGCGGCCAAGCCGGCCGATCCGCTCCAGTCCTCGGGCAAGCTCAAGAAGGCCGAGGCCTATGGCGACGTGGTGGTACGAACGCAGACGGAGACCGTGCGCGGCGAACGCGGCGTGTACGTGCCCGACACCGGCATCGCGCGGATCGTGGGCAATGTGCGGATCACGCGTGGCCAGAACCAGCTCAACGGCCAGGCGGCGATCGTCAACATGCGGACCGGGCTCGCCACGCTGACGCAGGATCCGGGCAATCGGGTGCAGGGATTGATCGTGCCGAACGAGCAGTCGCCGGCGGGTGCGGCCAACAAGCCGGCGGGAAAAACGCCATGAACGAGCAGTTCCGGGTCGATGTCGGTGCCGCCGACGCGCGCCAAGACCCAAGACCCGGGATGGGCGGCCTGGTCGCGACCGGCGTCGGCAAGAGCTACAAGAAGCGGCCGGTGGTGCGCAACGTCTCGATCTCGGTCCAGCGCGGCGAGGCGGTCGGGCTGCTCGGCCCGAACGGTGCCGGCAAGACCACGACGTTCTACATGATCGTGGGCCTGGTGCGGCCGGACACCGGATCGATCGCGCTCGATGGCGCCGACATCACGACGCTGCCGATGTACAGGCGGGCGCGGCTGGGGATCGGCTACCTGCCGCAGGAGGCCAGCATCTTCCGCGGGCTGAATGTCGAGCAGAACGTGATGGCGGCGCTCGAGGTGGTCGAGGCGAGGCTCGACCGGCGCGAGACGATGCTCGACGCGCTGCTGTCGGAATTCGGCATCTCGCATCTGCGCCGGGCGCCCTCGCTGGCGCTCTCGGGTGGCGAGCGGCGGCGGCTCGAGATCGCGCGCGCGCTCGCGAGCCAGCCGAGCTACATCCTGCTCGACGAGCCGCTCGCCGGCATCGATCCGATCGCGGTCGGCGAGATCCGCGATCTGATCTCGCATCTGAAGCATCGCGGGATCGGCGTGCTGATCACCGACCACAACGTGCGCGAGACGCTCGAGATCGTGGACCGCGCCTACATCATGCATGGCGGCCAGGTGCTGATGGAGGGCGCGCCGCACGAAGTCGTCGCGCACGAGGATGTGAGACGCGTCTACCTTGGAGAAAGGTTTTCGTTGTAGCCTCTCGTCCCATGGCGATAGGCCCACGGCTCGAGTTCAGGCAATCACAGCATCTGGTCATGACGCCGCAGTTGCGTCAGGCGATCAAGCTGCTTCAATACTCGCATCACGAAGTCGCGGCCTTCATCGAGGAGGAACTCGAACGCAACCCGTTGCTTGAGCGCGACGAACGGATCGAGGTGCCGGCAGAGATGCCGGCGATCGACCAGCGCGGCACGCGAAGCGAAACGGGCGACACGGCCGATCTTGTCGCGAACGAATCGATGCCGGACCCGGGGACGGCGCCGCTCGACGCGGATCTGACAGCCGATTTCGAGACGGGCGAGATGGCCGGCATGTCCGAGGGTGGTTCGTCGGCCGGGTCCTCGAGCGGCGCCCGCAGGAGCGACTTCGACGATGCCGAGTGGGGCGTCGACGATCTGGCGGAAGGCGCGCGCTCGCTGCGCGAGCATCTGGGCGAGCAGCTTCGCCTCGAACTGTCCGACCCGGCCGAGCGCCTGATCGGCGCGCATCTGATCGCGCTGCTCGATCCCTCCGGACGCTTGGCCGCCGAGCCGTCGGCGATCGCGGCGGCGCTGGGCACGACGCTCGAGGCGGTCGAGCGGGTCAGGCACCGGATGATGCGGTTCGACCCGGTGGGCGTGCTGGCGCGCGACCTCGCCGAATGCCTCAAGGTGCAGTTGGCCGAGCGCAACCGTTTCGATCCCGCGATGGCGGCACTGCTCGACAATCTCGAGCTGCTCGCGCGGCGCGAGCTCAAGCGGCTGCAACTGCTTTGCGGCGTGGATGCCGAGGATCTCGCCGAGATGGTCGCCGAGATCAGGGCGCTCAACCCGAAGCCGGGAGCCGCGCACGACCAGACGCCGCCGCTGCCGGTGGTGCCCGACGTGCTGATGCGGGCGGCGGCCGAAGGCGGCTGGATGCTGGAGCTCAATCCGGACACGATGCCGCGGCTGCTGGTCAGCGAGGCGTTCCACGCGCGCGTGCTCGTGCGTGCCCAGCGCGAAGAGAAACTGTTCATCGCCGAGAAGCTCGCGAGTGCCAACTGGCTGGTGAAGTCGCTGCAGCAACGCGCGCAGACGATCCTGCGGGTGGCGAGCGAAGTGGTCCGGCGCCAGGACGGCTTCATGCGCCATGGGGTCGGGCATCTGCGGCCACTGATCCTGCGCGACATCGCCGACGCGGTCGAGATGCACGAGAGCACCGTCAGCCGGGTGACGGCGAACAAATACATCGCCACGCCGCGCGGGACCTTCGAGCTCAAATACTTCTTCACCACCGCGATCGCCGGCATGACCGGGGAGACGCACAGCGCGGAGGCGGTGCGCTTCCGCATCCGCGGGATGATCGATTCCGAGAGTCCGGCGATGATCCTGTCCGATGACGCGATTGTCGCGGCTTTACGTCGAGAAGGCGTGGACATCGCACGCCGGACCGTGGCCAAATACCGGGAGGCGTTGCGCATTCCGAGCTCCGTGCAGCGAAAGCGGGAGAAGGCTCTCTCCGCCTGACTCCGCATCGGATTGCCGCGAATTGCCGGTGATCCACCTCGGGCAGCAGGAGGACGGACCATGCAGATCACCGTTTCGGGCAAGCATATCGAGCTGTCCGACTCGCTCCGAACACGCGTCTCGGACCATCTCGACGTCATCACGCACAAATATTTCGATCATGCGCTCGAGGCTGACGTGACGTTCGGCCGGGCACGCAGCTTCTTTACGTGCGACATCAATGTTCATGCCGGACGCGGACTGACGCTGCGCGGCGAGGGCGAGGCGGCGGACGCGAACGCGGCGTTCGACGACGCGGCCGAGCATATCGCCAAGAGACTTCGACGTTATCGCAGGCGGGTCAACGACCATGCGCGCGACATCGCTTCATTGCGTTCCAGTCCCGAAGTGGCCCGACAATATATCCTGGTCGAGAACGAGCCGTCCGCGCGGACGGTGCGCGAGAACGGTTCGTCGGACGCCGCCTACGCGACGGTGATCGCCGAGACGCCGACCGAGATCGCGCGGCTGACGGTCGGCGAGGCGGTGATGCGCATGGATCTCGCCGATCAGGCGGTGCTGATGTTCCGCAACGGCGCCTCGGGAGAATTCAACGTCGTCTACCGGCGCGCCGACGGCCATATCGGCTGGATCGATCCGTCGAGCACGCGCAACTGACACCCTGGAGCGCCACGGGCGCTCCGTTCGCGTCAATGCCCGTGGGAGCTCACTGCCCGTTGAACTTCAATGAACCAGCGCCGGCACCATCTCGTGGTGGACGACCGCGGCGAGTGCCACCTCCAAATCGCCCGTCATCGCCATCGGCGTGCCGTCGGCGGCGTGGATGGCGAAAGCCCTCGCGCCATCGACCAGGATCGGCCTGACATAGGCAATCTGGGCGACACCGAGTGCCGCGAGCTGGCGCTGGCTGAGGTGGCGGATGTCGACTGGCGGCTCGTCGCGAGCCTGTGCCGCGTCGGATGTGACTTCGTTCATGATGACGCTCCAAAACGGGCGATGTGCCGCCTCAACCCTTGGTGACGGTGGCCTGGACCATGCGAGGCTGCGGCCTGCCGACCTTGGCCTCGGCATCGCGTCCGGCAATCTCGATATGCTTGATGCGGACCTCGGGCTGCGGCCGGGCGAGATCGATATGCAGTAGCCCGCGGTCGAGCCAGGCTCCCGTCACGTCGATCCCCTCGGCGAGCACGAAGGCCCGCTGGAACTGGCGCGCGGCGATCCCGCGATGCAGGAACTGGCGCTCGGCGCCGTCGTCGGACTGGCGGCCGCGAATGACGAGCTGATTGTCCTCCTGCGTGATCTGCAGGTCGTCCATGCCGAAGCCGGCCACCGCCAGTGTGATGCGCAGACCGTTGGTCGACGTCTGTTCGATGTTGTAGGGCGGATAGGAGTCCGACGAGGTCTTGGATGCGCGTTCGAGCATCTGCTCGAGATGGTCGAAGCCGAGAAACATCGGCGAGCCGAAGACGCGTGTGCTCACGAGAAAGCCTCCTCCTTGGAGCGAGACGGCGGGACCCGGTCGGCATCCCACAACACGAAAAATGGGGCTCGGGAGGACGCTTGCAACCGCTGCCGGCGGGTCGGGACGTTGCCACGTTGATCGGCATCGTCGAGGCGTCTACATCGCATCGACCGGGAGATGGGGGCTGACAGCAGGGCGATGGGGGCGACGGAGGAGCATGGTCTGCTGCCGGTTCTGGTGTCGCCCGACCCGATGCTGAAGGCGAAGGCGCGGCGGGTGACGCAAGGCGACCGGACGCTGCTCGCGGACCTGGTGCCACGGATGTTCGCGACGATGTACGAAGCGCCCGGCATCGGGCTCGCGGCGCCGCAGGTGGGCGTGCCGCTTCGCTTCGCCGTGGTCGATCTCGCCCCGGACGACCACAAGGCGCCGCTGACGCTGATCAATCCGGACATCATCGCGCATGGCAGCCAGACCGTGGTTCGCGAGGAAGGATGCCTGTCGATCCCGGGCATCTACGCGGACGTCGCGCGTCCGGCGCATGTCTCGGTCCGTTACGAGGATCTCGACGGGTGCCGGCATGTCCTCGATGCCGACGGTCTGCTGGCGGCGTGCCTGCAGCACGAGATCGACCATCTCGATGGCATCCTGTTCGTCGATCATCTGTCGGCGCTGAAACGGAACATGCTGATGCGGCGGTTCGCCAAGGAACGGCGGCAGAAGATGACGGCCTGACTTGGACGGAATGCGCCTCGCGTTCTTCGGTTCGCCCGATTTCGCCGTCCCGGCGCTCGACGCCCTGCATGGTGCCGGGCATCGCCTCGAGGCGGTCTATACGCAGCCGCCGCGGGCGTCGGGACGCGGGCAGAGATTGACACGCTGCGCCGTGCACGCCCGGGCCGACGCGCTGGGCCTGACGGTCCGGACCCCGTCGAGACTGAAGCCCGACGCGGAGTGCGAGGCGTTCGAGGCGCTCGGCCTCGACGGCGCCGTGGTGGCGGCCTACGGGCTGATCCTGCCGGCACGGATCCTGGACGCACCGCGGCGCGGATGCCTGAACATCCACGCGAGCCTGCTGCCGCGCTGGCGTGGCGCGGCACCGATCCAGGCCGCCCTGCTCGCCGGCGACGCGGAGACCGGCATCAGCATCATGCGGATGGATGTGGGCCTCGACACCGGGCCGGTGCTGATGCGCGAGGCGATCGCGATCGGACCGCGCGACACCGCGCGCGACCTGCACGACCGGCTGGCGCCCATCGGAGGGCGCCTGGTGCTGCGCGCGCTGGCCGAGGCGCCGGCGGCGGTGGAACAGCCGACGGAAGGCATCACCTACGCGGGCAAGCTGGGCCGGGACGATGCGGACATCGACTGGACCCGCGACAGCGATGCGATCGACCGGCAGATCAGGGCGCTGACGCCGTGGCCTGGAACCCGCACCCTCGTTCCGGCCGCCGGTGACGCGACGGTCCTGAAGATCATCGCGGCTCACCCGGTGGCGATGTCGGGCACGCCGGGGGAGGTCCTGGACGATCGGCTGACCATCGGCTGCGGGAGCGGCGCGCTCAGGCTCGACATCATCCAGTCGCCCGGGCGGGCGCCGATGGACGTGCCCTCGTTCCTGCGCGGACAGACCATCGCGCGCGGCACGGTGCTCGGCACCGGACGATGACCGGCCTGCGCCGCTGGGCCATCACATTCGAATATGACGGATCGAACTATGTCGGCTGGCAGCGGCAGGCGACCGGCCTGTCGCTGCAGCAGGTCGTGGAGGACGCAGCATCCCGGCTTGCGGGAGGGCGCGCGGTCCCGTGCCATGTCGCGGGCCGGACCGACGCGGGCGTGCATGCGGAGGGACAGGTCGCGGCACTCGATCTGCCGGAGCCGAGGGGCCGGGACTGGCAGGCGGATCGGCTGTGCGACGCGCTGAATTTTCATTTGCGGCCGCATCCGATCGTGGCGATCCGCGCGGCCTGTGTTGCGGACGAGTGGCACCCGCGCTTCGCCGCGATCCTGCGCGTCTATCGCTACCGGATCCTGAACCGGCGGGCGCGCCCGGCGCTTTCGGCCGGCCGGGTCTGGCACGTGGAACATGAGCTCGACGAGGGCGCGATGGCGGCGGCGGCAGCGAGCCTGCTCGGCCGGCACGATTTCAGTTCGTTCCGGGCGGCTGCCTGCCAGGCGCGCAGTCCGGTGCGCACCCTCGACCGGCTGGAGCTGGCGCGCGCGGGCGACATCGTCACCATCCACGCGCAGGCGCGCAGCTTCCTGCACCACCAGGTCCGCAACATGGTGGGCACCCTGGCGCTGGTCGGGACCGGGCGCTGGACGATCGATCGCGTAGCGGCCGCCCTCGAGGCGAGAGACCGGCGGAGCGGCGGCCCGACGGCGCCGGCCCACGGCCTGAGCCTGGTGCGGGTGGGCTATCCGGCGGATCCGTTCGGCGACGTCTGACTTGATAAATCGGGTCTGGGGCCGCTGGCCCCAGCGGGTCAAGGGCAGAGCCCTTGCCTGCATGTTTCCCTAGCCTGCTACGCGCCGAACATCGCGCGCGCGCGGCCGCCGAGGCCGATGGCGATCCCGACCACCGCGCCATTGCCCACGACGAGTGCCGCGACGAGCAGGCACGCTCTCAGCCGCGAGAGGTCGAGGGCCGTGCGCCCGAGGAAGAAGTGCAGCCAGCACCAGTAGGCGACGACGCCGGCGACGAACACCAGCATCGCGGCCTTCGAGGACAGGCCCGCGGTCACCAGCAGGCTGGCAACGATCCAGCCGACGGCAAAGATGAACGGCATCAGCCATTCGCACCAGGTCGAGGCGGTGACGTAGCGCAGCCAGTGCGCGTCGCGCCGCCACGCGAGCGACAAGGCCTCGGACACCACGGGCGGCGAGAGGACGAAGCAGAGCAGGATCTCGCTCTCGAGCACGCCCTCGGCGGGGCGGCCATTGAGGATGGTGATGAAGCCGTCGACGAGCGCGAAGGCGACCCAGGGCGCGAGACTGGCCAGGAAGCCCTGCGGGCTGGCGTCGAAATGCGAGAGGCCCTCGCGCTTGCCGCGGCCGAGCAGCGACAGGCCGAGCAGCATGCCCTGGACGCGGCCGGTCGAGGCCATCAGGCCGAGACCGCCGGGCGCAGGACCGTGTCGAGCCACCGGGCGTAGATGGCGGCGAGCATGCGCAGATCATCGACCGGAACGTTCTCGTCGACCTGGTGCATGGTGGCGCCGACCAGCCCGAATTCGGCGACGCGGCAGAAGGGGGCCAGGAAGCGGGCGTCGGACGTTCCCCCGGTGGTGTCGAAGAGCGGCTCGCGTCCAGTGACCGCGCGCACGGCATCGCGGAGCGCGAGCGCTTCACGGCCGATCTCGCTGACGAAGGGCTCGGCCGCGGTCTGGACGTCGATGACCACATCGGGCGCGTGACGATGGGCCGCCTCGCGCAGCCAGCTTTCGAGCGACGCACCGCTGTGGGCGTCGTTGAAGCGGATGTTCAGCCGCGCCGTGGCACGGGCGGGCGTGACGTTGGACGCCGGGTTGCCGATGTCGATCGAGGTGACCTGCAGTCCGGACGGGGCGAAGTGCCGCGTTCCCCCGTCGAGCGCGGTCCCGATCAGGGTGTCCAGCAGCGCGACCAGCCGGTGAGCGGGGTTGTCGGCGCGTTCGGGGTAGGCCGCATGTCCCTGGATGCCGTTCACGGCGATGGCGGCGTTGAGGCTGCCGCGGCGGCCGATCTTGATGGTCTCGCCGAGCGTTGCCGGGTTGGTCGGCTCGCCCACGAGGCAGAAATCGGGCATCTGGCCGGTAGACTGGAGCCATTCGGCGACGGCGCGGGTGCCGTGCAGCGCGATGCCCTCCTCGTCGCCGGTGATCAGCAGGCTCAACGAGCCGGCAGCGGGACCATCGGCGAGATGATCGGCACAGGCGCCGACGAAGGCGGCGATCGCGCCCTTCATGTCGCAGGCGCCGCGTCCAAACAGCCTTCCCGCGCGGATGTCGGGCGTGAAGGCGTCCGTGGTCCAGCCGGCATCGCCCGGCGGGACGACGTCGGTGTGGCCGACGAAGCAGACATGAGGGGACCGGTCGCCGATGCGGGCGAACAGGTTCGGCGTCTTCTGTCCGGACGGACCGGACGGGAGACGGGTCACGGCGAAGCCGAGGGCCGCGAGCGCGCGCGCGAGCACCGCCTGCGCGCCGCAATCGTCCGGGGTGACGGAGCGGCACTTGATCAGGGCGCGGGCCAGAGCCAGCGGCTCGCGGAGATCGCCCGTCAATCGCGCAACAGGTCGTTGATGGAGGTCTTGGCGCGCGTGCCTTCGTCGACCTGCTTGACGATGACCGCGCACGCGAGCGAGGGGCCCAGGCTGCCGTCTGGCAGTGCCGCGCCCAGCATGGTTCCGGGCACCACGACGGAATAGGGCGGCAGCGCGCCGCGATGGATGGTGCCGGTCGCGCGCTCGACGATTTTGGTCGAGGCGCCGAGAAAGACGCCCATCGCGACGACGGACCCGCGGCCGACGATGAAGCCCTCGGCGACCTCGGAGCGCGCGCCGATGAAGCAGTCGTCCTCGATGATGACCGGGTTCGCCTGGAGCGGTTCCAGCACGCCGCCGATGCCGACACCGCCGCTGATGTGGCAGTTGCGGCCGATCTGCGCGCAACTGCCGACGGTCGACCAGGTATCGATCATGGTGTTGTCGCCGACGAAGGCGCCGGCGTTGACGAAGGACGGCATCAGCACGACGCCGCGACCGATGAAGGCGGAGCGCCGGACGAGGGCGCCGGGCAAGGCGCGCAGGCCGGCGCGCTCGAAGTCGGTCTCGACCCAGCCGCCGAACTTGAGCGGCAGCTTGTCGAAGGAACCGGCATGGGCGATCCCGGGGGCGCAGGCGGACCCATTCAGCCGAAACGCGAGCAGGACCGCCATCTTGAGCCAGGCATGCACGATCCAGCCGTTCCCGTCGGGTTCGGCGACCCGGAAGGTGCCGCGATCGAGACCTTCGAGGGCCGCGTCGACGGCTTCGCGGACGTCGGCGGATGCGGCCGAGAGCGTGTCGCGCATCGTCCAGGCCTGCTCGATGCGTCTGCGAAGGGTTTCCATGTCGAACACCGCGGAGGCTGTCCGTCACGCGGGCTTCGAGGTGACGGGCGCGGACCATGCTCAGCCCGCCCGAGGATTGTCAATTCGGGGCGCGGGCCGCGCCGCCACGCGCGGCCGGCGCCGTAAACGTCTTGTTCATGTCCAGCCGCGAGAATGACGCGTCGGCACGGGAGCATGGCGATGAGGCACGACGCTTCCATCGAGCGTACGGTGACACGTTCATCGGATGCGCGGGCATCGGATGCGCGGGAGATTTCGGCGATCGACGCCGCGCTGGCGAGCCGCGCGTTCTGGAAGGATCTCTGCGAGGCGGTCGGGGACCTGATGTTCGAGACCGATCGCGCCGGGCGCTTCGTCTTCCTGGCACCGGCGAAGATCCTCGGCTACGACGCGCACGATCTCATCGGCCATCTGTCGTCCGACATCCTGTGCGGCTGGGACCGCCCGGCGGGGGCGGCCGTCAATCCGTTCGCGGCCGGCGGCGCGATCCGGATGAAGCACGCCTGGTTGCGCCAGCGTGACGGGTCGGCGGCCCTGTTCGCGATCTCCCTGCGTCCGACCGATGGCGGTGGCGTGCGCGGGATCGGGATCGACGTGACCTCGGACGACGACATGGTGCGTGCCAGCGTCAAGGCGGTCCTGTTCCAGTCCACGCTCGACCGGATCGTTGCCAGGATGCGTGACGAGATCCTGACGTCGCGGATCGTGCGCGCCGGACTGCAGGAGCTGATCGCATGCCTCGGCGCGGAGGGCGCCGCCGTCGTTCCCGTGTCGCAACCGGACGCATGCGACGCGCCGTCTCGGGCGGACGCGATGTCGGGTCCGTTCCACGGCGCGGGCGACGGGTGGGACGAGATCGCGGCACAAGGAATGCCCGATCTCGACGCGCTCTCGCTGCAGCCCTCGATCCTGTCGGTTGGTGCGGCGGCGCGCCATCTGCTGGTGTGCTCGAACCAGACCCGTTTCGGACCGCAATCGGTGCTGGTGGTCTGGCGCCGTAACGAGCAGCCGGACTGGCGCGACGACGAGCGCCGCCTGACGCTGGGCGTGGCGTCGGCGTTGCGCGGCGTGATCGAGCAGGACAGCATGCAGCGCGAGATCAGCGATCAGTCGCGCACGGATGTCCTGACCGGTCTTCCGAGCCGCCGGTCATTCCAGGAGGAGACGCGACGCCGTTTCGACCGCCTCGACCGGGATGCCGGGCCGGGCACGCTGATGTCGGTCGACCTCGACGATTTCGGTGCCTTCAACGATACCCATGGGGCGGAGCGCGGGGACGACGCGCTGGCCCACGTGGCGGCCGTGCTCCGCGACCTGGTCAGGCCGACAGATCTCGTGTGCAGGATCGCGGGCGATCATTTCGCGATCTGGCTCGACGGCGCGGATGGCTTCGCGGCCGCGGAGCGCGCGGAATGGCTCTGCCGCAACGGGATCACGGGCAATTTCGGCGGTCTCCCCTACAGGCTCGGCGCCTCGGTCGGCCTGGCCTCGCGGCCGGCGCGAAGTCTCGAGGATCTGGACTCGCTCTCTCGGCGGGCGGACTCGGCGATGATGCATGCAAAACGATGCGGCAAGGGCGTCTGGCGCGCCTCCCAGCAGGAGATCGGAATATGAGCGATCTGGTCGAGGTCGGTGTCGACAAGAAGATCGCGGCCCACGGGAAGGCGGGCGGGCGCGCCTCGCTGGTCGCGTCCCTGGTCAAGCCGACGCTCGGCGCCGTCGCCCCGATCGAGCGGGCGAACACCGCACCGGTCAGGGGCGAGGATTCGACGCCAACCCTGTCGACCGATGTGCTGATCATCGAGCGCCTGCGGATCGCCGAACCCGCGCTGATCGACCGCGCGGATGCCGCCGCGAGAAGGCGCTTCGCCACCCTCGTCTCGAAGCGGCTGTGCGCCGGGATCGCCAACGCCGTCAAGAATGTCCAGTCGATCATCGGCGCGGTGGCCCGGTCGCTCGATCCCGAACAGGGCCGGGCACTGCAGGATCTCGCGCTCACAACACGGTTCCGCCTCGAAACCGTGCTGCCGCAGACGGTCATGTCGATGACGCCGAGCCAACTCGTCGCGGTGCTGGCGGATGCGTGCGAGGCGCATGCGCCGGGCGGGATCGACTCGCTGCGTTGCCGGGAGATCGTCCACGGCCGGAACAGTCCGCTGGCGCGCGAAGCGATGCTCGACATCGCGTGGTCGGGCCCGGTCCATGCAGGGAAGGTCCTCGACCGGCTGGTCGCGGCACCTCTGATCGACGCGTTCGCGGCCACCGGCGTGCTTGGGGCAGCCACGATCGCCACCTTGCGCCAGCGCTGCCTCGACGCCGCCGTGAGCGAGGATGCGAGGCCAAGCGCGCGCACTCGTCTCGATGGCGACCCGTCGCCAGTGGATGTGCTGCGCGCGGCGATCGCGGACGGCTCGGCGACCGCCCCCGCCCTGCTCGCCGCGGCCGCCGGCCTGTCGATCGAAGCCGTGCAGGCGGCGATCTTTCTACGCTCGCCCAAGGCGATGGTGAGCATCGCATGGCGCGCTGGTCTCGAGGCACCTGTTTCGGTCGCGATCCAGACCACGATGGGCCGCGTGCTGCCCGACGAGGTCCTGCACCCGACACAAAGCGGACGCTATCCCCTGACCGAGGCGGCGATGCTCTGGCAATGCCGCCTGTTCGCGCGCGATCGCGGCCTCAGGGGCTGAGGAGCAACGCGATCAGTCCGGTCCAACCGGTCTGGTGCGAGGCGCCGAGGCCGCGTCCGGCGTCGCCGTGGAAATACTCGTAGAACAGCAGGTGGTCGCAAAAATTCGGATCGTTCTGCGGCAGGTGCGCATCGCCGTGCACCGGCCGGCGCCCGTCGGTCCCGCGCTTGAACATGGCGCCCAGTCGCATCGCGATCTCGGCCGCGATCTCCGCGAGCGATCCGGTGCGCCCCGGCGCATAGGGCAGATCGACCTCGAAGCCGGACCCGTAATAGAGGTCGAATGTCTTGAGGCTCTCGATCAGAAGGAAGTTGATCGGCATCCAGATCGGGCCGCGCCAGTTCGAGTTGCCGCCGAACAGACCGGTGGTGCTTTCGGCGGGTTCGTAGTTCAGTGCGAAGACATTGCCGTTCCAGCGGAACTCGTAGGGTTCGGCCTGGTGCACCTTGGAGACGGCACGGATGCCGAAATCGGAGAGGAATTCCGCCGGGTCCAAGGTCCTTGCGAGCAATTTCTTCAACCGGTGCCCGCGAAGCAGCGACAGCAGGATCGTTTCGCCCTTGCCGGGTTCGTTCCAGCGCGACACCAGGCTGGCGAGATCCGGACGATTGCGGAGCAGCCAATCCATCCGCCTCGCGAAGGCCGGCATCCTGGCCACGTCCTCGGCCGAGAGGACGGACACCGCGAAGATCGGAATGAGACCGACCACGGTCCTGGTGCGGATCGGGATCTGCTGGCCATCCGGTGTCTCGAGCACGTCATAGAAGAACTCGTCGGTCCCGTCCCAGAGTCCGCCCGATTCCGCGTCCGCCTTGGCGATCAGCAGGAAGTGCTCGAAGAACTTCGAGGCCATGTCCTCATAGGTGTGGTCGAGCATGGCGAGCTCGATGGCCATGCGCAGCAGGTCGAGTGCATACATCGCCATCCACGCCGTCCCGTCGGACTGCGATAGCGTGCCGCCCATCGGCACCGGCGCCGAGCGGTCGAACAGGCCGATATTGTCGAGGCCGAGAAAGCCTCCCTGGAAGATGTTGCGGCCGCGCGCGTCCTTCCGGTTGACCCACCAGGTGAAGTTCATCGCGAGCTTGCGAAAGACGCGCTTGAGGAAATCATGGTCGGCGACGCCGGTGATGGCCCGGTCGGTCTCGAAGACGCGCCGTGCCGCCCACGCATGGAGCGGCGGGTTGGCGTCCGAAAACGACCATTCATAGGCCGGCAAGGCCGCGTTCGGATGCATGTACCATTCGTGCAGCAGCAGCAGCAGCTGGCTCTTGGCGAAGTCCGGATCGATGGCCGCGAACACCAGCGTCTGCAGGGCGAGGTCCCATGAGGCGAACCACGGATATTCCCAGGCGTCGGGCATGCTGATGATGTCGGCGGCACGGAAATGCTGCCAGTCCGCGTTGCGCGCGCCGAGCCTCACGGCGGGCGGCGCGGGGCCGGTGACGTCGCCGCGCAGCCACTCCCGCACGTCGTAGTAGTAAAACTGCTTGGACCACAACATGCCGGCGAAGGCCTGTCGCTGGATCGCGCGCGCGTTCGGATCGGCGATCGTCGCCTGCACGGCGTCGTAGAACTGGTCGGCGTCCTGCCTGCGGCGCTCGACGATGTTGTCGAAATCGCGGAACGGGTCGGGCCGGCCGGTCGGGCCGAGCCGGACGCGGACGGTAGCGGTCGCGCCGGGCGCGATCGACACACGATGCAGACCGCCGCATTTGGAGCCCGTCGCCCGCGGATTGACGGCGTCGTGCTCGCCATCGACGACGCGACGGTGGAATGCGTCCTTCCAGAAACCCTCGGCAACCTCGCCGTACAGGCGCTGCCGGTTGGTCTCGTTCTCGCAGAACAGCAGCTCGGTCGCGGTCTCGAACGACAGGCAAAGCTTGTCCAGCCTCGGATGGCTGGCATGCGCCTCGCCCGGGCCGGTGCCGACGAGCGACGGCCTGATCTGGTCGGGATACCAGGACCACGTGTTGCGCGCCCAGAGCTGGGGAATGACCCAGATCGCCGCTTCGTCCGGGCCGCGGTTGGTCACCGCGATGCGCAGGCAGAGATCATCGGTGTCCGCCTTGGCATAGACGATGTCGATGTCGAAATAGCGCTGATCGTCGAAGACCCCGGTGTCGAGCAGTTCGAATTCGGGAACGTCGCGTCCTCGCGCACGATTCTCCGCGACGAGACGCTCGTACGGGAATGCCGCATGCGGATACTTGTAGAGCATCCGCATGTACGAATGGGTGGGGACACCATCGAGATGGTAGTAGAGCTCCTTGACGTCCTCGCCATGATTGCCTTCGCTGTTGGTCAGACCGAACAGGCGCTCCTTCAGGATCGGGTCGTGCCCGTTCCAGAGTGCGACCGACAGGCACCAGTGCAACCGGTCGTTTCCGAAACCGCCGATGCCGTCCTCGCCCCACCGATAGGCGCGACTGCGCGCGTGGTCGTGCGGGAAACTGTTCCAGGCGTCGCCGCCGGCGCTGTAATCCTCCCGCACCGTCCCCCATTGCCGGTCGGAGAGATACGGACCCCAGCGCCGCCAAGCGGGATCGGCCAGGCGCCTGCCCTCTTCGGTCTCGAGCAAGGCCGCGCGCTTGTCGGTCATCCGTTCACCCGTCACTCTGGTCACGCATCGCGAGCAGAGTGACATGACAGACGGTGGGATCACGACCCTCTCCAGCCGCATCGCCTACCACAATCGCTGGACCCGTGTCCGGGAGGACATCATCCGGCGCGCCGACGGCTCGGACGGGCTGTATGGCGTCGTCGAGCGAAGCGATTTCGTGGCCGTGTTCCCGCTGCATCCGAACGGCGACGTCACGTTGGTCGAACAATATCGCTATCCGATCCGGCGGCGGATGATCGAGCTGCCGATGGGCATGTGGGAAGACAGGCCCGGCACGGATCCCGCGGAGGTCGCGCGCGGCGAACTCGCCGAGGAAACCGGGCTGACGGCGGCGGCGGTCGTGCGCGCCGGCGAGATCTTCCAGGGCGCCGGCTACTCGAACCAGCGCGGCCATGTCTTCCTCGCGACCGGGCTGCGCGAGGGCGCCCCGCGGCGCGAGGTGTCCGAGCAGGACATGTCGGTGCGGCGGATCGCGCTCGCGCGGCTCGAGGACATGATCCGCGACGGGGAGATCCTGGATGCGATCACCATCGCGGCGTTCGGATTGCTACGCGTGAAGGGGATGGTTTAGGCGGGCACCGCCTGCGCGACGCGCAGCGTGCCGCGATCGGGGACGCCGGTGACCAGGCCAGGGCGCCAGTGGCGCTGGAAGGCGGCCAGGACGACCGACAGGGGCTGGTCGACGCGGTAGCCGATCGCGTGCAGGCGGTGACGCAGGGGATCGATCTGGTCGGCGTCGATCGGGGTGGGGTCGTCGGCGTCCTCGACGTCCGGCGGCGGGACGCCGATGCCGGCTGCGGCAAGACGTTGCCATGGGAAGCGCTCGCCGGGATCCTGCTTGCGGTCGGGTGCGACGTCGCTGTGGCCGACGACGTTGCGGGCCGGGATCGGATGACGGCCAACGATGCCCTGGCAGAGCGCGATGACGGCCTCGATCTGCGGGTCGGGGAACGGGCGGTAGCCCCATTCGTGGCCCGGGTTGACGATCTCGATGCCGATCGAGCGGTCGTTCAGGGCTTCGTGGCCACGCCAGAAGGAGATGCCGGCATGGGCCGCCCGCCGGTCCTCGTCGACCAGGCACAGGATGCTGCCGTCCTCGTCGACGACGTAGTGCGACGAGACGGCGGCCTGCGGATCGCGCAGCCGCTCCACCGCCGCCGCCGCAGTCTGCATGCCGGTGTAGTGCAGGATCAGCATGTCGGTCGGCATCTCCGCCGGACGCGGGCCCTGGTTGGGGCTCGGCAGGCGCTGGACGGCGAGGCTCACAGGCCGCGCTCGCGCTTGATGCGGTCCCAGGCGGCGTTGATGCGGGCGACGCGTTCGGCGGACCTCGCGATCACCGCCGAGGAGGCGCCGCGGGAGGCCAGGCTGTCGGGATGGTTGTCACGCATGAGCTGGCGCCAGGTGGCGCGGATCTCGTCGTCCGATGCGCCCTGCTTGAGGCCGAGCACGAGATAGGCGTCGGGCTCGTCGGCCGAACGGCGTGCGGCGCCGTCGCGTGCGCGCTCGAAGGCGCGGGCGCCGAGGCCGAACCCGTCGGCGACGCGGCGGAGGAACTTCTCCTCGCGCTCGTTGATCGCGCCGTCGGCGCGCGCGATCGCGACAAGCGCGGTCAGCGCGTCCTCGAGCGGCTGGGTGTCGGTGCCGTAGGCGCGGCCCATCTGGCGGGCATAATCCTCCGGGCCGTCGCTGCCGTCGCGCGCCTGGTCGAACAGGCGCCCCACTTCACGTGCCTGTTCGGGCGGGACGCGGAAATGGCGCTTGAAGGCGTCGATCTCCGAGCGCGTCACCGGGCCGTCGCATTTGGCGAGCTTGGCCGAGAGCACGACCATGCCGATCGCGTAGATCTGCTCCTTGCGGCCGATCAGGGACGCGACATTGGCCGCCACGCGCGCGACGTTGGGACCGGACGGAACCGCATTGAGGCGGGTGCCCAATCCGGGCAGCGAGCCCTTGTCGGCGGCGTGGCCGAGGGCGGCACCCACCATGGCGCCGAGCGGGCCGCCCATGGCGAACCCGGTCACGCCCCCGAACAGTTTTCCCCAGTAGCTCATGCGGTGAATGTAGCACCCGGCCCAGTTTCCCAGCAGGGGGGTGCGCGCTCGGATATCCCGAGGATCAGACCTCGACCGGGCGACGGACCGGACGCTCGGCACAGACGGTGTGGGCGAGACGCAGCAGGCGGGCGGCGCTGCGTGCCATGCCGGCACGATCGGCGTCCTCGGCCAGCGACAGCAGGGTGTGGGAGAGCGTCAGCGGGCTGACGGTCTGGGTGGTGGCGTTCGAGACGGTGGTCATTGGGCTTCTCCCTGATGCGGGGCCATCCTGGCCGTGTCTCGATCCTGGATCGAAATGATTTCGCAACGGTTAACGCGAGACCGAGGAGAGGGCGGCGAGTCGCAGTGCCGACGCGAGCGGCCGCATCGGATCGCGCTCGGCGTCGAGGCGGCCGATCAAGACGACGAGGCGGACGCCGCTCCGGTCGGCCAGGGCCTGCAGCGCGCGCCAGAATTCCGGCTCCAGCGCCACACTGGTGCGGTGTCCGGCGAGCGACAGGCTTCGCCGTTCAAGATGGCCGGTCATGGCATGTCGCAAGCCGTTCGGCGGCCCAGGCGGCGGCGTCGGCGACGACCGGATCGGCATCGTGGACGCGATCGAGCGCGCAGCCGCGCAGGCTCGCGTCGTCCGAATTGCCGATCGCGATCAGCACATTGCGCACGAGCCGGTCGCGGCCGATCCGCTTGATCGGCGAGCCCGCGAACATGGCGCGGAACGACGCATCGTCGAGCCGGCTGAGGTCGGCGAGCAACGGTGCGGCCAGCGCGGCATTGGGTGCGAATTTCGCGTGGCCGGCGCTGCGCGCGAAGCGGTTCCAGGGGCAGACCGCCAGGCAATCGTCACAGCCATAGATGCGGTTGCCGATCAGCGGCCTGAGCTCGAGCGGAATCGGGCCGGCATGCTCGATCGTGAGGTAGGAGATGCAGCGCCGTGCATCGAGCTGGTAGGCGGCGGGAAATGCGTTGGTCGGGCAGACGGTGAGGCAGCGGTCGCAGCTTCCGCAGGAGCCGGCGCGCGCGGCGGACGGTTCGAGGGCGAGCGTCGTGTAGATCTCGCCCAGGAACAGCCAGCTCCCGTGGCTACGCGAGACGAGGTTGGTGTGCTTGCCCTGCCAGCCGAGGCCGGCGCTCTCGGCGAGCGGCTTCTCCATCACGGGTGCGGTGTCGACGAAGACCTTGACCGCGGCTGGTCGGGCGCGCGCGACGATGGCGCCGGCAAGCTGCTTGAGCATGCCCTTGATCACCTGGTGGTAGTCGCGGCCCTGGGCGTAGACGGAGATCGCGCCGCGGTCGGGGCGGCCGAGGATCGCCAGCGGATCGCTGGCGGGCGCGTAGGAGAGGCCGAGCGAGATCACGCTGACCGAGTCCGGCCACAGGAGGCGCGGATGGGCGCGCTCGTCGGCCCGGCGCTCGAGCCAGTCCATCTCCCCGTGCCGGCCGGCGGCGAGGAATTCGGCCAGACGCTGCCGCGCGATCTCGCCGAGCGACGCCGGCGCGAAGCCGACCGCATCGAAGCCGAGTGCCAGCGCGCGCGTGCGGATGAAGTCCTCGAGCCTAGCCGCGGCCACGATAGGGGGGCACCTCCTGGGCCGGGATCCAGACGCCGGCGGGTGGCTCGCCGGTCTGCCAGAACACGTCGATCGGGATGCCGCCGCGCGGATACCAGTAGGCGCCGATGCGCAGCCAGCGCGGCGCGAGCGTCTCGACCAGACGCACCGCGATCGAGACCGAGCAGTCTTCGTGGAAGGCACCATGGTTGCGAAAGCTGGTCAGGTACAGCTTGAACGACTTGCTTTCGACGATGAAGCCGTCGGGCACGTAGTCGATGACGAGGTGCGCGAAATCCGGCTGGCCGGTCATCGGGCAGAGCGAGGTGAATTCGGGCGCCGTGAAGCGGGCGACGTAGAGGAGGCCGGGATGCGGGTTGCGCACCCGTTCGAGCGTCGCCTCGGCGGGGCTCGCGGGAGACGCCACAGTGCGCCCGAGCTGGGTCAGGCCGCTCACGCCCGCGTCGTCGGTGCTCATGGATCTGCCTCCTGCCAGCGCGCGCGAAGAGCGGTGGCGTGTCCGGCAAGCCGGCCGCCGACGATCGCCTCGCGGATGCCCGCCATCAGGCGCGCGTAGTAGGCGAGATTGTGCCACGTGAGCAGCATCGGGCCCAGCATCTCGCCGGTGCGGAACAGGTGGTGCAGGTAGGCGCGCGAATGGCGCGAACAAGCCGGGCATGGGCAGTCCGCCTCGAGCGGGGCGCCGGCCGATGCATGACGCGCGTTGCGCAGGTTCAGCGTGCCTTCCGGCACGTAGGCGCGCGCGGTGCGGCCGGCACGCGTCGGCATGACGCAGTCGAACATGTCGATCCCGCGCATCACCGCGCCGAGCATGTCATCGGGGGTGCCGACGCCCATCAGGTAGCGCGGGTCGGCCGGCGTCAGTTCGGGGACGGTGGCGTCGAGCACGCCGAACATCGCGGCCTGCCCCTCGCCCACGGCGAGGCCGCCGATCGCATAGCCCTCGAAGCCGATGCCGGTGAGCGAGGCGGCACTCTCGGCCCGCAGGGCCGGATGGACGCCACCCTGGACGATGCCGAACTGGCCATAGCCGGGGCGAGCGACGAAGGCGTCGCGGGACCGGCGTGCCCAGCGCATCGACAGGCGCATCGAGACGCGGGCCTCGTCCTCGGTCGCCGGGAACGGCGTGCATTCGTCGAACGCCATGGTGATGGTGGCGTCAAGCGCATGCTGGATCGCGGTCGAGCGCTCGGCGGTCAGGCGATGCGGGGTGCCGTCGATATGCGAGCGGAAGGTCACGCCGTCCTCGTCGATGGTGCGCATGCCGGCGAGCGACATCACCTGGTAGCCGCCGCTGTCGGTCAGGATCGGGGCCGGCCAGTCCATGAAGCGATGCAGGCCGCCAAGGGCTTCGATCCGCTCGGCGCCGGGACGCAGCATCAGATGATAGGTGTTGGCGAGCACGATCGAGGCCCCGGTGGCGCGGACCGCGTCGGCCGTCATCGCCTTGACGGTGGCGGCCGTGCCGACCGGCATGAAGACCGGTGTTTTCACCGCGCCGTGGGCGGTGGCGAGCGTGCCCGCGCGCGCGGCGCCGTCCTGGCGGGTCATGGTCCAGGCGAGAGCGTTCACGCGTCGCGCGCCAGCAGGCAGGCGTCGCCGTAGGAGTAGAACCGGTAGCGGTTGGCGATCGCGTGAGCGTAAGCCTGCCGCATGCGCGCGGTGCCGGCGAAGGCGCAGACCAGCATGAACAGCGTCGAGCGCGGCAGATGGAAGTTGGTGAGCAGCAGGTCGGCCACGCGAAATTCGTGGCCGGGCAGGATGAAGAGCGCCGTCTCGCCGCTGAAGGGTGCAACGAGCCCGCCGCCGGAAGCGGCGGTCTCGAGCAGGCGCAGGCTGGTCGTGCCGACGGCCGCGACCCGGCCGCCGCGACGCCGGGCCGCGGCGATCGCGTCCACCGCCGCCGCGCCGACGATGCCGCGTTCGGCATGGATCGAATGGGACGACACATCGTCCGTGCGCATCGGCAGGAAGGTGCCGGCGCCCACATGCAGCGTGACCGCGACATGGAGGATGCCGCGCTCGGCGAGGGCGGCGAGCAGCGCGGGCGTGAAATGCAGGCCGGCGGTGGGAGCCGCGACCGCGCCCTCGTGGCGGGCGAACGCGGTCTGGTAGTCGGCTTCGTCGTCCGGCGTCGGCCCCTGCGGACGGTCGATATAGGGCGGCAGGGCGAGACGGCCGGCGTCCGCGAGGCCGGCGTCGAACGCCGCGCCCTCGCGGTCGAAGCGGACGACGACGGCGCCCCCCTCGTCGACGCGCACGATCTCGGCGCGCATGTCCGTCCCGTCGAGCGAGAGACGGTCGGCGGGACGCAGCCTGCGGGCGTTCCTGGCGAGCGCGCGCCAGGTGCCGTCGCCGAGCGGGGCGTCGAGCGTCAGGCCGACCCTGGCGGCGACGGGTCCGTGACGGGTCGCGGCCAGCCGGGCCGGGATGACCTTGGTGTCGTTGACGACCAGCAGGTCGCCTGGCGAGAGCAGGGCGGGAAGGTCGCGCACGGCATGGTCGGGCGGCGCGCGGTGCGGGACGAGCAGGCGGGCGGCGTCGCGCGGACGCGCGGGCCGTTGCGCGATGAGGTCCGGCGGCAGCGTGAAATCGTAGTCGGAAACCAGCATCGGCCACCCTGTAGACCGCGCGCCGGCGCGCGGCGAGGCCGCGGTCCAAGCGGATGCGGGAAACCCTCTGACGCGCCCACGCGAACATGCTGTAGTCGAGACAAGGCAAGCGGGGGTCGGTCATGGCACAGGTCCAAGTCAACCAGGCGATCGCGCCGGGCGACGCGATCGGAGGGATCCGCACGTTGCGGGTGCAGGATCTGAGGCAGGCGCTGTCGGCCGGCTGGACGGATTTCCGGGCGGCGCCCACCCAGCTCTTCTTCCTGTGCTTCCTCTATCCGGTCGCGGCGCTGGTGTTCGGCCGGATCGCCACCGGCGGCGGCCTGTTCCCGCTGCTCTATCCCGTCATGTCCGGCTTCGCGCTGGTGGGCCCGCTGGCGGCCGTCGGCCTCTACGAGATCAGCCGGCGGCGGGAGCGTGGCCAGGAGGCCAACTGGCGCCATGCCTTCGACGTCGTCCGCGAGCCGGGCTTCGCGTCGGTCGTGCTGCTCGGGGGCGCGCTGGTGGCGCTGTTCCTGGTCTGGATCGCGGTCGCGCAGGCGCTCTATGGCGCGACGCTCGGCGGGACCCGCGACGCGGCGATGGGCGACTTCATGGCGCGCGTGTTCGGCAGTCCCGCCGGCTGGGCGTTGATCGTGTCGGGCAACCTGTTCGGTCTCGCGTTCGCCGTCGTCGCGATGGCGACGTCGGTGTTCTCGATCCCGCTGGCGCTCGACCGGGCGACGATGCCGGTCGACGCGGTCCGGACGTCGCTGTCGGCGGTGGCTGCGAACCGGGGCGTGATGGCGCTCTGGGGATTGATCGTGGCGGCGTTGCTGCTGGCAGGCTCGCTGCCGGCCTTTATCGGGCTCGCGGTCGCGATGCCGGTGCTGGGCCATGCGACATGGCACCTCTACCGGCGCGCGATCGGGTAGACGTTCTCCTCCCGGCGATGCGCTTCTATGGTCGCCGCCAAGAACATGCCGGGGGGACCGATGGCCAGGCTGGACATCAATCTGCGCGGGCTTTTCGCCACACAGGTCGCGGCGGTGGAGCTGCCGGACGCGGCGGCGCGGAACGCGGAACTGAGCGCGGTCATCCTTCGCCGCCGTGAGGTGAGCGAGAGCGTCCGGGCCTCGAATGCCGGCGGATGGCACTCCGATCGCGAGATCGTCGACTGGGGCGGTCCGCGGGTCATCGAGGTCCTGACGATCGCCAAGCAGCTCGCCAACCAGCTCACGGTCGACCGGGCCGGGGAACGGGTGAAGCCCGCATGGACGCTGCAGGCCTGGGCCAACGTGAACGGACCCGGCGACGGCAATATCTGCCACTACCATCCGGGCGCCTACTGGTCCGGCACCTACTATGTCGATGACGGGGGCTGCGCGTCCGACCCCACGCTCGGCGGCGAATTCGAGATGCTCGATCCGCGCGGCGCGGCGCCGGGCATGTACGCGCCGGCGCTCCGCACCACCAGCGACGAGAGTGCCGGCAGCAGCGAGACCATCCTGCCGCGGCCCGGGTTGCTGTTCCTGTTTCCGTCGTGGCTGAACCACCAGGTCCGCATCTATCGCGGCGACAGGCTGCGGGTCTCGATCGCCTTCAACCTCGGATTATGAGTGCCGGGAACGGTCCTGGCGGGGTGAGCGGGGAGCTGTCCTCGCGCACCAGCGCGCGCCGGCAGGCAGAGATCGTGGCGCTGGCGCGCGAGGTCGGGCGGCTGTCGGTCGACGAGCTCGCCGCGCGGTTCGCGGTCACGCCGCAGACGATCCGGCGCGATCTCAACGAACTGTGCGAGACCCGCGTGCTGACGCGCGTGCATGGCGGCGCGATCATCGCCTCGTCGGTCGAGAACCTCGCCTACGAGGCGCGCAAGCTGGTGGCGGGCGAGCAGAAGCGGCTGATCGGTCAGGCGGCAGCGTCCCAGATCCCGGACAATTCCTCGCTGTTCATCAATCTCGGCACGACCACCGAAGAGGTGGCGCGCGCCCTGTCGGGCCGGACCGGCCTGCTGGTGGTGACCAACAACATCAATGTCGCGACCGAGCTTTATCGGAACCGGTCGATCGACGTGGTCGTCGCCGGCGGCGACATCCGTCCGAGCGACGGCGGCATCGTGGGACACATGGCGGTCGAACTGATCCGCCACTACCGCGTCGACCTTGCCGTGATCGGCACCTCGGCGATCGACGAGACCGGCGCCCTGCTCGACTACGACGTGCGCGAGGTGCATGTCTCGCGCGCGATCCTGGAGAACGCGCGCCGGGTGATGCTGGTCACCGACGCCAGCAAATTCGCGCGGCGCGCGCCGGTCCGGATCGCGTCGCTGTCGGAGATCGACGTGCTGGTCACCGACCGGCTCTCGCCGGAGAGTGCCGAATTGTGCCGCCTCAACAAGGTCGAGGTGGTCGAGACCGGCCTCCCGGAAGAGGCCGACACATGATCGCTTGAAAGTTCCTTTCGTTCGTGGCTTGATGAAAAACGAAAGCGCCGCGCGAACGGCGCGCGTGCCGGGAGCGGATCATCCGTGGACATCGGGGGCGAACCTGAACTGTACGACATCGCCGTGATCGGCGGTGGCGTGAACGGGTGCGGGATCGCGCGCGACGCGGCGGGCCGTGGGTGGCGGGTGTTCCTCTGCGAGCAGCGCGACCTCGGGTCCGGCACGTCGAGCGCGTCGACCAAGCTGATCCATGGCGGCCTGCGCTATCTCGAATATTACGAGTTCCGGCTGGTGCGCGAGGCGCTCACCGAGCGGGAGGTGCTGTGGCGGATCGCGCCGCACATCGTGTGGCCGCTCCGCTTCGTGCTGCCCTATCACCGCAAGTTGCGGCCGGCCTGGCTGCTGCGCCTTGGCCTGCTGATCTACGACAATATCGGCGGTCGCAAGAAACTGCCGCCGACCCGGACGGTCCGGCTCGATCGCGATCCTGTCGGCGCGCCGCTCAAGCCGGAATTCCGGCGCGGGTTCGAGTATTCGGATTGCTGGGTCGAGGATTCGCGTCTGGTGGTGCTGAACGCGCAGTCCGCGGCCGAGAACGGCGCCACGGTCTCGCCGCGCACCGCGTGCGTCTCGGCCGAACGCGTCGACAGGTTCTGGGAAATCACCGTCCGCGACGACGAGAGCGGGGCGACGCGGCGGGTCCGTGCGCGGGCCCTGATCAATGCCGCCGGGCCGTGGGTCAGCGAGGTCGGCGAGCATGTGATCAGGAGCAACACCCGGGCCCCGGTCCGGCTGGTGCAGGGCAGTCATGTGGTGGTACCGCGCCTGTACGAGCACGATGGATGCTACATCTTCCAGAACGACGACAAACGGATCTTCTTCGTGATCCCCTATGAGACCGATTTCACCCTGATCGGCACGACCGACCTCGACTACAAGGGCGACCCGGCGACGGTGTCGGCCTCGCCCGACGAGATCGCCTATCTGTGCAAGTCGACGAGCGAGTATCTGCGCGTTCCGGTCACGCCCGACATGGTGGTCTGGACCTATTCGGGCGTGCGTCCGTTGCACGACGAAGGTGTCGGAGCGGCGCAGGCGGCGACCCGGGATTACGTGCTGACGCTCGACGCGCCGGATGGGTCGGCGCCGCTGATGTCGATCTTCGGCGGCAAGATCACGACCTTCCGCAAGCTTGCCGAAACCGCGCTCAAGCAGCTCTCCCCGCATCTGCCGAAAGCCTCGGGCCAACCGGCCGGCTGGACCGGCCGCGAGCCGCTGCCGGGCGGCGATTTCCCGATGCAGGATTTCGACGGCGAGGTCGCGCGCGCCCTGGAGCGCGCCCCGTTCCTGCCGCGGCCGCTGGCGCGGCGACTGGTGCGCGCCTACGGCACGCGGATCCGGATGCTGCTGGGCTCTGCCACAAGCCTCGACGACCTCGGGCGCGACTACGGGGCGGGTCTGACCGAGGCCGAGCTTCGTTATCTGGTGCGGCACGAATGGGTGCGGCGGGCCGATGATGCGGTGTGGCGGCGGAGCAAGCTGGGTTTGCGCCTGTCGGCCGCGCAGATCGCGGCGATCGACGAGGCGCTCGACCGGATGGTGACGCGGGAGATGGCCGCGTGAGCCTCGTTCTCGACCATGTGGGATTGCAGATCGGCGCCGATCCGATCATCGAGGATGTGTCGATCGAGCTGGAACGCGGCACGATGAACGTGCTGCTCGGACCGACGCTGGCCGGCAAGACGACTCTCATGCGGCTGATGGCCGGGCTCGACCGGCCGACGACCGGCCGGATCACGATCGACGGCAAGGACACGGCGAAGATCCCGGTCAGGCGACGCTCGGTCGCGATGGTCTATCAGCAGTTCGTCAACTACCCGTCGCTGACGATCTACGAGAACATCGCCTCGCCGTTGCGTGTCGCGGGCGTGGCGCGCGCCGAGCTCGACGGCAGGGTCCGCGAGGCGGCGCGCGTGCTTCGTCTCGAAGCGCTGCTCGACCGGTTGCCGGCGCAGCTTTCGGGCGGACAGCAGCAGCGAACCGCGATCGCGCGTGCGCTGGTCAAGCGTGCCGATCTCGTGCTGCTCGACGAGCCGCTCGCCAATCTCGACTACAAGCTGCGCGAGGAACTGCGTGAGGAGCTGCCGCGGATCTTCTCGGAGACCGGCGCGATCCTGGTCTACGCCACGACCGAGCCCACCGAGGCGCTGCTGCTGCGCGGCCGTACGGCGACGCTGGCGGAAGGGCGGGTGACGCAGTTCGGGCCGACCGCGTCGGTCTATCGGGAACCGGCCAATCTGCAGGCGGCAAGGGTGTTCTCCGATCCGCCGCTGAACGAGACGTCGATCACCAGGCGAGGGAGCAACGTGTCGCTGCCGGACGGGACGCCTCTCGGCACGGCCGGGCCGCTCGGCCATCTACCCGACGGCGAGTACCGCATGGCGTTCCGCGTCGAGCATGCGTTGCTCGGCAGCGGGCCGGCGGAGATGCGCTTCGCGGGGACCGTGATCGCGACGCAGCTCAGCGGCTCGGAAAGCTTCGTTCATGTCGATGTCGGAGGTGCGAATTGGGTGTGCCTGGTGCACGGCATCCATCAATGGGAACCGGGTGCCGGCGCCGAGGTGCGGATCGACCCGGACGGGCTGTTCGTGTTCGGACCCGACGGTGCGCGCGCAGGCCGCGTGGCCGCGCGGCCGCCCGTCGCGGTCTCGGCCTGACGGCGCGCGCGATGACACGGATAACTCTCGACCATATCGGGCATTCCTACGGGTCCGACAAGTCCGGCCAGAAGCGCTACGCGCTCAAGCCGATGCACCATGTGTGGCAGCACGGGCAGGCTTACGCCCTGCTCGGACCGTCCGGTTGCGGCAAGACCACGTTGCTCAATATCATTTCGGGACTGGTGATGCCGTCCGAGGGCCGTCTTCTGTTCGACGACCGGGACGTGACGCGCCTTGCGACCGAACAGCGCAACATCGCCCAGGTGTTCCAGTTCCCGGTGATCTACGACACGATGACGGTGGCCGAGAATCTGGCCTTCCCGCTGCGCAACCGGAAGATGCCCAAGCGCGAAATCGACGCGCGGGTGGCCGAGATCTCGGACATGCTCGATCTCGGACCGGTGCTCGGCAAGCGGGCGCGCGGACTGACCGCGGACGCCAAGCAGAAGATCTCGCTGGGGCGCGGGCTCGTGCGACGTGACGTGTCGGCGGTGCTGTTCGACGAGCCGCTGACGGTGATCGATCCGGCGCTGAAATGGGATCTTCGCTCGAAGCTCAAGAAGGTCCACCAGGCGCTCGACCTGCTGATGATCTATGTCACGCACGACCAGGTCGAGGCGCTCACCTTCGCCGATCAGGTGGTGGTGATGAATGACGGCGAGGCGGTGCAGATCGGCACGCCGGCGGAGCTGTTCGACCGGCCGGCGCACCGGTTCGTCGGCTACTTCATCGGCTCGCCCGGGATGAACTTCGTCGACGCGCGGGTGGTCGGCGCGTCGGCGTTCGTGGGCAACCACGAGCTGCCGCTCGGCGCGTCCTACGATCTGCCTCGGGACGCCCGCGTCCAGGTGGGCATACGGCCGGATTTCGCGACGCTGCACATGTCGAGCGGGCTGCCGGTGCGGGTGCGCCGGGTGGACGATCTCGGCCGGACGCGGCTGGCCCATGTGTCGCTCGGCGAGCACGAGATGGTGGCCACGGTTCCGAACGGCGTGTCGCTGTCGGGCGACGAGGCGAGGCTGGTCCTGAACCCCGCCAACATGCACGTCTATGTCGACGATCTGCGGGTCGAGGGGCGCGCGGCATGAACGACAAGCCGATGAACAACCGCGGCTGGCTGTTCGTGCTGCCGGTCCTGGTCCTGGTGCTGTTCTCGTCTCTGGTGCCGGTGATGACGGTAGTGAACTACTCCGTCCAGGACACGATGGGGCAGAACAATTTCTTCTGGAACGGCGCCCAGTGGTTCCAGAACCTGCTCGATCCGTCGACCGATATCGGCGCCCGTTTCGCGGGCGCGATCATCCGCAATTTCGGGTTCTCGTTCGTCATCCTGCTGATCGAGATCCCGCTCGGGATCGGCGTCTCGCTGTGCATCCCCAAGCATGGCTGGAAGGTGGGCGCCGTGCTGGTGGTGATCGCACTGCCGTTGCTGATTCCATGGAACGTCGTCGGCACGATCTGGCTGATCTTCGCGCGCCAGGATATCGGCCTGTTCGGTGCCGCGTTGAACGGGCTCGGGATCAACTACAACGACACCCAGGATCCGACCTCGGCCTGGTGCACGATCGTGATCATGGATGTCTGGCACTGGACGTCGATGGTGGCCCTGCTGTGCTATGCGGGCCTCAAGGCGATCCCGGATGCGTTCTACCAGGCGGCAAGGATCGACGGCGCCAGCCGCTGGTCGGTGTTTGTCAACATTGAGCTGCCGAAGCTGCGCAAGGTGCTGATCATCGCGATGCTGCTTCGCTTCATCCAGAGCTTCCTGATCTACACCGAGCCGTTCATCGTCACCGGTGGCGGTCCGGGCGAGGCGACGAGCTTCCTGTCGGTCGATCTGGTCAAGCTCGCCCTCGGGCAGGTCGATCTCGGCAACGCGGCGGCGATGTCGCTGACCTACGACCTGATCACTCTCACCGTCTGCTGGGTGTTCTTCACCTACACCACCCATGTCGACCAGCGGAGGGACGCATGAAGAGCGGGATCGGCCGGCCGACCGGCATGATCGCCTATCTCGTCGTGCTGATGCTGCCGGTCTATTGGCTCATCAACATGAGTCTCAAGACCAACTTCGAGATCAACGGCGGCCTGACGCTCTGGCCGCACGCGCCGACGCTCGAGCATTACCAGCACATCTTCGAGGACCAGACCTGGTCGCGCGGGTTCATGCACTCGATCAGCTATGTCGCGATCAACACGGTGATGTCGGTGACCGTGGCCTTGCCGGCCGCCTATGCGTTCAGCCGCTACCGTTTCGTGGGCGACAAGCACCTGTTCTTCTGGCTGCTGTCAAACCTGATGGCGCCGCCGGCGGTGTTCGCCCTGCCCTTCTTCAATCTCTATTCCTCGATCGGCCTGTTCGACACGGTCTGGGCGGTGGCACTCGCGCACTGCCTGTTCAACGTCCCGCTCGCGGTATGGATCCTGGAAGGCTTCATCTCGGGCATACCGCGCGAGATCGACGAGACCGCGGCGCTCGACGGCTATTCGTTTCCGCGTTTCTTCATCCGCATCTTTATCCCGCTGATCGCCAACGGGATCGGTGTGGCGGCCTTCTTCTGCTTCATGTTCTCCTGGGTGGAGCAGTTGCTGGCGAGCACGCTGACCGCCAACGCGGCCGAGCCGATCGTGTCGGTGATGACGCAGGCCTATACGGCCGCCGGCGCGGACTGGGGCCTGCTGGCGGCGGCGGGCGTGCTGACGATGATCCCGGGCGCGATCGTGATCTGGTTCGTGCGCAACAACATCGCCAAGGGCTTCGCCCTGGGACGGGTCTGATGTCGGCCGTGAACCTCGGATGGATGGCCTGGACCTGGCAGACGGCGATCTTCTTCGCCTTCATCGTGATCAGCCTGACGCTCCTGACGCTGCTCGCGATCTACCGGCCGGAGACACCACGCCGCGGGTTGCTCCGGTTCGCGACCACCCGTGGTGATCGTTTCTTTGTCAGCCTGATCGGAAGTGCGTATATCTTCATCGTCTGGATGCGTCTCGGCGGCGACGTGCTCTGGTATCCTCTGGCCGCCTCCGTCCTGTTCGGAGCAGCAATGTTCCGCTACGCCTGAAAACCGAAACGAGGGAGAGAACACAATGAAACGTCGCGACGTGATCAAGGGAGCCGCAGCACTCGGCGCCGGCATGCTCATCAAGACCGGGACGTCGCGAGGCCAGCAGGTCGATGCGGCCAAGAAGTGGGTCGATGCCGAGTTCCAGCCGTCCGCGATCAGCAAGGATCAGCAGATGGCCGAGCTCGAATGGTTCATCAGCGCCGCCAAACCCTACAAGGGAATGGAGCTGAACACGGCGTCCGAGATCCTCAAGGTCCACGAATACGAATCGAAGGTTCTCACGAAAGCCTTTGCCGAGATCACCGGCATCAAGGTCAATCACAACATGATGGACGAGGGCCTGATCGTCGACAAGATCGAGGTCGAGATGCAGTCGGGCCGGCCGATCTACGATTTCTGGATGAACGATTCCGACTTCATCGGCACTCATCCCCGCTATCACGACATCGTCGGCGGCTCGCTCACCGACTTCATGGCGAACGAAGGAAAGGACGTCACCAGCCCGCATATCGACCTGCCGGACTTCATGGGTCTGTCGTTCGCGACCTTCACCGACGGCAAGCTCTACCAATTGCCGGACCAGCAGTTCGCCAACCTCTACTGGTTCCGGCACGACTGGTTCCAACGGCCCGAGCTGAAGTCGCAGTTCAAGCAGAAATTCGGCTACGAGCTCGGCGTGCCGGTCAACTGGTCGGCCTACGAGGACATCGCCGAGTTCTTCACCAACGACGTCAAGCAGCTCGACGGCCAGCGCATCTACGGCCACATGGATTACGGCAAGAAGGACCCCTCGCTCGGCTGGCGGTTCACCGATGCGTGGCTCTCGATGGCCGGCGCCGGCGATCGCGGACTGCCGAACGGCAGGCCGGTCGACGAGTGGGGCATCCGCATGACCGACAGCCGCCCGCGCGGATCGTCGATCACCCGTGGCGGCGACGCCAACGGACCCGCCGCGGTCTATGCTTTGACCAAGTATGTCGAGTGGCTCAAGAAATACGCGCCGCCGGAAGCGACGGGGATGGACTTCCTCGAGTCGGGACCGGTGCCCGGACAAGGGCACATCGCGCAGCAGATCTTCTGGTACAGCGCCTTCACCGCGGCGCTGTCGGACCCGAAGCTTCCCGTGATGAACGCGGACGGCACGCCGAAATGGCGAATGGCGCCGTCGCCGCATGGTGCCTACTGGAAGGAGGGCATGAAGCTCGGCTACCAGGACCAGGGCTGCTGGACGATGCTGAAATACGCGCCGATCGAGCGGGTGAAGGCAGGCTGGCTCTATGCGCAGTTCTGCACCTCCAAGACGGTCACGCTGAAGAAGTTCATGGTCTCCAATCACATCATCCGGACCAGCGACATCATGTCGGACGCGGCGACCAAGGTGGCGCCGAAGCTCGGTGGCCTGGTCGAGTTCTACCGCTCGCCGGCGGTCAAGCAATGGACGCCGACGGGCGTGAACGTGCCGGACTACGGCAAGATGGCCCAGGTGTGGTGGCAGAACATCTCCAACGCCATCTCCGGCGGGGCAACGCCGCAGCAGGCGATGGATGGGCTGGCACGCGACCAGGACGCGATCATGGCTCGGCTCGAGCGCTCCAAGGTGCAGGGCGAACTCGGACCGGTGATGAACAAGCCGCAATCCGCGGATTACTGGTACGACCAGGCCAAGAAGGACGGCAATCTCGCGCCGCAGCGCAAGCTCGCCAACGAGAAGCCGCAGGGACAGACCGTCGACTATGACGAGCTGCTCAAGAGCTGGACCGCGCCGCAGACCAACAAGACCTGAGCCTCAGGGGGGCCGGCGACGGTCCCCCATCTCTCGAGAGCATCGAAGTGACCTCCCACCTGCTTGTCGTCGACCAGGGAACCACGTCGACACGGTCGATCGTGTTCACGCCCGATCTTTCGCCTGTCGCGGCGGCGCAGGAAGAGTTCCCGCAGCACTACCCGCATCCCGGCTGGGTCGAGCACGACCCCGAGGATCTGTGGAACACGACGCTGCGAACCGCGCGCAGGGCCCTTGCAAAAGCGGGCCTTGCCGCGGCCGACATCGCGGCGCTCGGCATCGCCAACCAGCGCGAGACAACCCTTGTCTGGGACCGGTCGACCGGCCGGGCGATCCACAACGCGATCGTCTGGCAGGACCGGCGCACGGCACCCGCCTGCGAGGCGCTCGAGCGGGCCGGCCATGGCGACATCGTCCAGGCGCGCACCGGCCTGAGGCTCGATCCGTATTTTTCCGGCACCAAGATCGGCTGGATCCTCGATCATGTGGCTGGCGCGCGCGAGGCCGCGAACGCGGGGCGCCTCGCATTCGGAACCGTCGACAGTTTCCTGCTCTGGCGGCTGACCGGCGGGGCGGTGCATGCGATCGATGCGACCAATGCGTCGCGCACCCTGCTCTGCGACATCGAGACGGGACATTGGGACGACGAGTTGCTCGACATCGTGGGTATCCCGCGCGCGGTGCTGCCCGAGATCCGTGACAGCTCGGGGGACTTCGGAACCACGATCCACGAGATGTTCGATGGCGCGATCGCGATCCGCGGTGTCGCCGGCGACCAGCAGGCGGCCCTCGTCGGTCAGGGCTGCTTTCGTCCCGGTGCTGTGAAGGCGACATACGGAACCGGCGCGTTCGTCCTGCTGACGACAGGCGAAACGCCGGTGCCCTCGCGGTCGGGCCTGCTGACGACGATCGCCTGGCAACGGCGCGGCAAGCGGCACTACGCGCTCGAAGGGTCGATCTTCTCGGCCGGCGCCAGCGTGCAGTGGCTGCGGGACGGGATCGGGATCGTCGAGAATGCCGCCGACACGGCCGGGCTTGCCGCCGCCGCCGATCCGGACCAGCCGGTCTATCTGGTGCCAGCGTTCACCGGATTGGGTGCCCCGCACTGGAACAGCGAGGCGCGCGCGCTGCTCACCGGGCTCACCCGTGGTACGACCCGCCGCGAGATCGCGCGCGCGACGCTGGAGACGATCGGCTACCAGACACGCGACCTGCTGGGCACGATGCTGTCCGATTACGGCGGCGATACGTCGCGGACGATCGTGCGTGTCGACGGCGGCATGACGGCCAGCGACTGGACGATGCAGTTCCTCGCCGACATGATCGCGATCGACGTGCAGCGTCCGTCATGCCTGGAGACGACCGCGGTCGGCGCCGGCTATCTCGCGGGCGTGGAGGCGGGCTTGTGCGCGGAGCCCGACGACAGCACGTCGTTCGGCTCGATCGAGCGAACCTTCCACCCGTCGATGGACGAAGACGAGCGTGCACGGCGCTATGGCGGCTGGCAGCGCGCGGTCAGGCAGGGGCTTTGTCCTTGATGCGTGTGGTGTTTCGCTGCGATCCGGCACTCGAAGCGACGTTGCCGCGGCCGGTCGCGGCGCGCGCGGCGTTGCCGGACTGGCTGCGGCGGATGCCACGTCACGCGGCGTCGGACATGCACGGGGGCGATATCCGGACGGTCAAGCACTGCCCGCCCTTCATCGATGCGATGGGGCACGGTTTCGTCATCCCGCTCGCCTGCGACGTTCATGTCCGGGATGGAAGGCTGTCCTGGAGCTGGGACGTGCCGGCCCTGCGCGCACGTGCGCATCCGCGTGCGCCGATCGCGTTCCACGCGCCGGCGCAGCTCGAGGGCACGCCGTTCCATTCGCCTGGCCAGGTCGTGGTCAAGTTCAACAGTTTCTGGACCATCGAACTCGAGACCGGTTGGTCCCTGTTCGCGACACACCCGGTCAACCGCGCCGATCTGCCGTTCCGCCTGCTGACCGGGCTGGTCGACGCGGACCGCTTCCATGATGTGGGCATCCTGTTTCCCGCGATCTGGACCGATCCGGGTTTTACCGGGACCCTCCCGCGCGGGACGCCGATCGCGCACTGCTTCCCGGTGCCGAGGCAGGAACTAGCGCTCTGCTACGAGACGTTCAGCGACGGCGACGCGGCACGATACGAGGCCACCGCGTCGGCATTGCTGGGCGGCCCGCATCATTACCGTCGCGCCTTCCGGGCGGCCAGGTCAGCCCAGGAGGGCGCGCCGGAGCCCGTCGGGTTCGAGCCATAGACAGCCTGTCGGGCCGGAGACCAGCGCCTGGGCGATGCGTCCGAACGACTCCGGACGGGTGGCGAGCGCGCGGGCGAAGGCGTGCAGCGCGTCGTCGAGCAGACCGCAATCGAGGAGTGCGACGCCGAGGTTGAATGCCGCCTCGTGCAGATCGGGCCGGGCGCGCAGGGCGCTCCGGTAGGCATCGGCCGCCCCCGAAGGATCGCGCAGATCCTGTCGAAGACCGCCGAGCGCGAACCAGGCGGCGGCGAGGCCGGGATCGATCGCCACCGCGCGGCCGAACGCCGCCATGGCCGCCCCTGGCTGGTCCAGCCGCTGGAGGGTGCCTCCGAGCTCGCACCAGCCAGGCGCGAAGCGCAGATGCGCGAGCCCAGGCAGCATCGCATTGGCCCGCGGGTCGCCACGCTCCAGAAGCTGGCTGCACAGTCGAAACGGCGCCCCATCATCGCCGGGGGGTCTGGGGCGACCGGCCTCGGTCCCCCCATTCTTCCCATGGACTCTCAAGCCAGCGCCCGATGGCGCAGCAGATGGTCAGCCAGCACCAGCGCCATCATCGCCTCGCCGACCGGCACCGCGCGGATGCCGACGCACGGGTCGTGGCGGCCGCGCGTCGCGACATCGATCTCGGCGCCGGTGCGCGTCACCGACTTCAGTGGCGTTGCCAGCGAGCTGGTCGGCTTGACCGCGAACCGCGCCACGACCGGCTGGCCGGTGGAGATGCCGCCGAGAACGCCGCCCGCATGGTTGGCGAGGAAGCGCACGCCATCCTCGCCGATGCGGAGCTCGTCGGCGTTGTCCTCGCCGCGCGCGGCGGCGGCGGCGAAGCCGTCGCCGATCTCCACACCCTTGACCGCGTTGATCCCCATCAGGGCGCCGGCAAGATCGGCGTCGAGCTTGGCGTAAAGCGGGGCGCCGAGGCCGGCGGGAACGCCGGTCGCGGTGATCTCGATCACGGCACCCACCGACGATCCGGCCTTGCGCACCGCGTCGAGATGCGTCTCCCAGGCCGCCGCCGCGCCCGGATCGGGACAGAAGAACGGGTTGCGGTCGATCTCCGCGTCGTCCCAGGCGGCGCGGTCGATCGCGAGCGCGCCGAGCTGGACCAGGGCCGCGCGGATGCGCAGCCCGCCGCCGGTGGCGCCGGCCAGGATCGCGCGCGCGACAGCGCCGGCCGCGACCCGGCTCGCGGTCTCGCGGGCCGACGAGCGGCCGCCGCCGCGCGGGTCGCGGATGCCGTATTTGAGGTCGTAGGCGAGGTCGGCATGGCCGGGACGGTAGCGGTCGAGGATCTCGCCGTAGTCGCCGGAGCGCTGGTCGACATTCTCGATCATGATCGAGATCGGCGTGCCGGTGGTGCGGCCCTCGAAGGTGCCGGACAGGATGCGTGCCTGGTCGGGTTCGCGCCGCTGGGTGGTGAAGCGGCTCTGGCCGGGGCGCCTGCGGTCGAGCCAGGGCTGGATGTCGGCCTCGCTGAGCGGCAGCAGCGGAGGGCAGCCGTCGACGACGCACCCGATCGCGGGGCCGTGGCTTTCGCCCCAGGTGGTGACGGTCAGCAGATGCCCGAAACGGTTGTGCGTCATCGGTTCAGTCGACGGTGGCGATATCCGGCGCCTTGGGGTTCTTCATGCCGACCATGTGGTAGCCGCAGTCGACATGGTGGATCTCGCCGGTGACACCGCTGCCGAGGTCGGACAGGAGATAGAGACCGGCACCGCCGACCTCCTCGATGGTGACGTTGCGCTCGAGCGGCGCGTTCAACTGGTTCCATTTCAGGATGTAGCGGAAATCGCCGATGCCGCTGGCGGCGAGCGTCTTGATCGGGCCGGCGCTGATCGCGTTGACACGGATGCCGTCGCCGCCGAGATCGGCCGCGAGGTAGCGCACGCTCGCTTCCAGCGCCGCCTTGGCGACGCCCATGACGTTGTAGTGCGGCATCCAGCGCTCGGCGCCGAGATAGGTCAGCGTCAGCAGCGAGCCGCCGGGCTTCATGATGGCAGCGGCACGCCGGCAGACGGCGGTGAAGGAATACGCGGAGATGTCGAGCGCGGTCAGGAACGCGTCGCGCGGCGTGTCGACATACCGGCCGCGCAGGTAAGCCTTGTCGGCCCAGCCGATGGCGTGGACGAGGAAGTCGATCGTGCCCCACTCGGCCTTGATCGCCGCGAAGGTCTCGTCGATCGCCCCGTCGTCGCCGACGTCGCACGGGAGCACCAGCGTCGAGCCGATGCTCTGCGCGAGCGGGCGCACGCGCTTGCCGAGCGCCTCGCCCTGGTAGGTGAAGGCGAGCTGGCCGCCTTGCGCGGCCACGCTGGCGGCGATGCCCCAGGCGATGGAACGGTCGTTGGCGACGCCCATGACCACGCCGCGCTTGCCCTGCATGAGCGTGCCGCGCGGCACGACGCTCTGTGGCACGTCGCGTCCCGTGGCGTCGCGTTCGGTTTCGGCGCCGTCCGGCATGACCGTCCTCCGCGTTGGCTGATCCTGCGATGGTCGTGGCACAGTGGGGTGGGGCCGACAAGGGAGTGACCATCGATGGAGACCGGCGAGGACGTGTTCGGGTCGAACGACCCGATGACCCTGTTCGGACGCTGGTTCGCGGACGCGGCGGCGAGCGAGCCGGAGGATCCGAACGCGCTGTGCCTCGCGACCGTCGACGCCGACGGCCGGCCGTCGGCGCGGATGGTGCTGATGAAGGGTCACGATGCGCGCGGCTTCGTCTTCTACACCAATCTCGAAAGCCGCAAGGGACGGGCGCTTGCCGCCGACCCGCGGGTCGCGCTGCTGTTCCACTGGAAGAGCCTGCGCCGGCAGGTGCGCATCGAGGGACCCGCGCGACCCGTGCCGGAGGCGGAGGCCGACCTCTATTACGGCACCCGCGACCGGGTGTCGCGGCTGGGCGCGCACGCGTCGGCGCAGTCGCGTCCGCTGGCCGATCGGGCGACGCTCGAGGCGCGGGTGGCCGAGATCGACCGCCGGTTTCCGGACGCGATCCCCCGCCCGGCGCACTGGTCGGGCTTCCGGGTCGAGCCGGCGGTGATGGAGTTCTGGCACGACAGGCCGCATCGTCTTCACGACCGCGTGCTATTCGAACGTGCGGAGGATGGCTGGCGCACCGGCCGGCTTTATCCGTAAGGAGCGATCGATGACCCCGATCCGGAAGATCCTGCTGCCGCTGAACGGCACGGCCACGGGCCGGGCGGCCCTGGCGACCGCTCTGCTGGTGGCGCGCCAGTTCGGCGCGCACGTCACCGCACTGCATGTCAGCGCCGATTGCCGGGAGGTGGCACCCCTGGCCGGCGAGGGACTGTCGGGGGCGATGGTCGAGGAGATGATGTCGGCGGCCGAGCGGGAGGCGGGACAGCGGTCGCGCGAGGTCAGGCGGGCGTTCGAGGAGTTCGTGCTCGCGCACGACGTCCCGGTGGCCGAGGCGCGGCTGGGGCGCGACGAGCCGAGCGCCGGGCTGAGCACGATCGTCGGTCGCGAGGACGACATCGTGGCACAGTCGGCACGGCTCGCCGATCTCGCGGTGGTGCCGCATCCGGATGCGACCGACCTGTCGAGCTCGGACGCGCTGCATGCGGTGCTGTTCGACAGCGGGCGTCCGGTGCTGGTGGCGCCGAAGACCGAGCCCACCGCGCTGGGCAAGCGGGTCGCGATTGCGTGGAACGGCTCGGCGGAGAGTGCCACCGCCGTGCTGGCCTGCATGCCGTGGCTGGTCCGGGCGGATGCGGTTCGGGTGCTGCACGCCGATGAGTACCAGCGGCGTGGCCCGCAGGCGCGCGAACTGCTAGGGTATCTGCGCATGCACGGGGTCGAGGCGGAAACGTTCCAGTTCAAGCCGATCGACCGCGAAGTGGGGGCCGGCCTGCTGGCCGGAGCCCGGTCGTTCGGCGCCGACCTGATGTGCCAGGGGGCCTATTCCCATTCGCGGCTGCGCCAGCTCATCCTCGGCGGGGTGACACGGCACGTGCTCGAATTCGCCGACCTGCCGGTCTTGATGTGCCGATGAGCGGGAGCGCGGACCTGGCCGCCTCGTTCAAGGCGGCGATGCGGCAACTGGTGGCCAGCGTCACCATCGTGACCAACCGGGATCCGTCGACCGGACAGCGCTCGGGCATGACCGCGACCGCGGTGACCTCGCTGTCGGCCGACCCGCCGGCGCTGCTGGTCTGCGTCAACCGGTCGGCCAGCATGCACGCGTCGCTGGCTGTCGGCAGCCTGTTCTGCGTCAACATCCTGGGCGAGCCGCATGCCGAGCTCGCAATGTCGTTCGGCGGCCGGACCGAGCCGGAGTTCCGCTTCGAGGCCGGCGAATGGGCCGTGGACACGCTCGAGATCCCTTATCTCGCCGACGCGGTCGCGACCGTGTTCTGCCGCGTCGACCAGCTCGTCGATTATGCGACCCACTCGATCGTGATCGGCAAGGTCGATCGCGCCTTGATGCGTGAAGGGCACCGGTCGTTGATCTACGGGAACGGGAAGTTCGCGTTGATGGCGGAGATGCCCTGAAGGAAGGCCGGGGGCCGAGGCCGGCCCCCGGACCCTCGGCGATGACAAGAGCGAGGCCCTACTGCTGGAAGATCAGTTGATGGCCGTCGGGGTCGCGCAGGGCGAGGGCTCTCGTGCCGTCGGGCATCGGCACCAGGCCCGGCGAGATGAGTTGCATGCGCTTCTCGGCGGCTTCGCCCGCGAGCCCCTCCAGGTCCGCGGTTTCCAACACCAGCCTCGTCGCCGCGATCGCGTCGCTCCTGGTGGTGCGAGGGATCGGGCGTCCGGTCGGCGGCACCCGGTAGCAGAGCAGCTCGACATGCGGGCCGCTGCCGTCGCCGATTTCGAGACCGGTCACCTCGACGACGGCGTTGAAGGTGTCGTCGAGGCGCTCCTGCTCGACGCCCTTGTTGACCGAACGCGCGCGTGGCCGCAGGCCGAGCATGCCGACATAGAACGCCTCGCTGCGGGCGGTGTCGGCCACCGCGATCGCGGAATGGTCGATGCCCAGCAGCGGGCCCGGCGACCAATCCTGCCATCTGGCCGGCGCCTGCCCGGCCGCGAAGGCGAGCAGCTCGAGCGGATGTCCGTCGGGATCACGGAACTTGAACGCGGTCGCGCCCCCGGAGCGTGACGGCAGGATCTGCGGACCGTCGGTGCTGATCGGGCTCAAGCCGGCGTCGCACAGCCTGCCGAAGGCCTGCCGCATGTCGTCGACGACGATGGCGAAGTGCTGGAACCAGAGATCGGGACCATGGCTTTCGGACGGATAGGGCTCGCCCGGCGTCTCGAATGCGAGCAGCTCGATGCGCTCGTCGCCGAGTGCCAAGGTCGCCGACCGCGCACGGGCCGAGGCGACGCCCATCAGGCGGGCGAACGCCTCGCCCTCGAGAGCCGCTTCGTCCTCGAGCGCGAAGCCGAGCGCTCGCGTGTAGAAGGCGACCGATCGGTCGAGATCGCCGACGGTCATCGAGATCGAGGCGAGCCTGCGCGCCGTCACGGGGTCTGCACGCCGCGCCGGTCGAGGAAGATCGCGTAGAGCGTGTGCGACCCGCCGATGAAGAGGCGGTTCTTGTCGATCCCACCGAAGGTCAGGTTGGACACGGTGTGCGGGATCAGGATCTTGCCGAGCAGGCGGCCGCCCGGGTCGACGCAGTGCACGCCGTCGGCGGCCGAGCTCCAGAGATTGCCGTCCGCGTCGACGCGAAATCCGTCGGCGTAGCCGGGCTCGATCTTGTGGAAGATGTCGCCGCCGGTCAGGCGCCCCTCGGCGGACACGTCGTAGGCGCGAATGAACTGCTTCGGGTCCGGCCTGGTCTGGTCGCCGGTTTCGGCGATGTAGAGGCGGCGCTCGTCGGGCGAGAAGGCGAGGCCGTTGGGTCCGTCGAAATCCTCGCTGGCGATGTCGATCCGGTTCGTGGCCGGGTCGTAGCGGTAGACACGCGGACGCTGCTCGGATGGCTGCCGTCCGCCCTCGTAGTCGGTCGAGATGCCGTAGACGGGATCGGTGAACCAGATCGTGCCGTCCGATTTGACGACGACGTCGTTGGGCGAATTCAACCGCTTGTTCTCGAAGCGGTCGATCAGTGTCGTGACACGTCCGTCATGCTCGGTGCGGGTCACGCAGCGCCCGCGATGCGAGCAGGCGATCAGCCTTCCCTGGCGATCGCGTGTCTGGCCGTTGGCGTAGTTCGACGGCGTGCGGAACACCTCGACGCCGCGCGTCTCGGACCAGCGCATGGTCCGGTCCCGCGGCAGGTCCTGGAACAGCAGGCAGTCCCAATCTCCCATCCACACCGGGCCCTCGATCCAGCGGAAGCCGGAGGCGAGCGTCTCGAGCGGGGCGTTGCCGAGGATGTAGCCCGCGAAACGCGGGTCGCGTATCTCGAAGCCGTCCATCGGATCTCCCGGCCACTGTCTCCGGCTGAACGTAGCGCGAGGGTGGCCGTTTCAATCCGCGTGTCATTGGGCGGCGGTGGGCGCCCGCCTGGCCTGGCCGACGGCGATCGTCGGCACCAGGGTCGCCAGCAGCAGCGTCAGGATGGTGGCGGCGAACATCACGCAGAACGCGAGATGCAGCGAATGGGCGAGCGAGGCACGGACGGATGCATCGGCGACCGTGCCGGACGCGCCGAGGAGGTTCCGGACGCTCTCGAAGGCGTGCGGCTGGTGCGCGAGGCCGAGATTGAGCACGCCGCCGAGCAATGTCGCACCCAGGGTGCTGCCGAGGTTGCGCGCGAAGATGTTCGAGGCCGTGGCAGCGCCGCGTTCGGTCCAGCCGACACTCTCCTGGATGATCACGATGGCGGCATTGCTCAGGAAACCCATGCCAAGACCCACGATCAGGGAGCCGCTGGCCGCGACGAGCGGCGAGATGCCCTCGTGGAGAAGCGGAAACGCGACGGCGCCGGCCGGCATCAGGACGGCGCCGATCATCAGCGTGCCGCGCAGGCCGAACCTGGAAAAATTCCTCGCGGCGATGGTGGCGCCGATCGGCCAGCCGAGCACCATCACCGTCAGCGTGAAGCCGGCCAGCAGCGCCGACCGGCCCAGGACGCCCTGGACATACATCGGCAGGAAGGTGGTCAAGCCGATGATCGCCATGCCGCTGAGCAGGGTGGCCGCATTCGCGGTCGCGATCGGCCGATGCGTCCACAGCGTGATGTCGAGCATCGGATCGGCGGCCCGCCGCTCCTGGACCACGAACAGCACCGCGCTGACGGCGAAGACCCCGAGCGCAGCCACGGCCGCACGGCCGCCCGACCGGCCGGCTTCGGTGCAGGCGACCATCAGGGCGGCGATCGCGATCGTGGAAAGGACCGCGCCCATGACGTCGACGCGGCGGGCGCGGTGCGCCACATCCTCGGAGAGGAAGGCGATGAAGCCGGCCGAAGCGGCGAGCCCTACCGGCACGTTGATCCAGAAGACCCAGGCCCAGCTCAGATGCTGGATGATCAGCCCGCCGGCGAGCGGCCCCAGCACCGACGAGACGCCCCAGATGCTGGCGAGGAAACCCTGGATCCTGGCGCGCTCCTGGACCGAATAGAGATCGCCCACGATGGTGATCGAGACCGGCTGCACGGCCCCGGCGCCGACGCCCTGGATCAGCCGGAACGCGATCAGGGCCGGCATCGAGGTCGCAAGGCCGCACAGGATCGAACCCACGAGGAAGATCGCGATCCCGACCAGCAGGACCGGCTTGCGGCCATAGATGTCGGCGAGCTTGCCGAACATCACCGTGGTCGCGGTCTGGGTCAGCAGGAAGGACGAGAACACCCAGGCATAGAGGTGCAGGCCGCCCAACTGGCTCGCGATGCGCGGCATCGCGGTCGACACGATGGTGACCTCGATCGCGATCATGAACATGGCGGCCATCACCGAGGCCAGGATGAGGGGCCGGCGGACGGTCTGGGCTGAAGGCATCGGGCTTGCTAACGCCCACGCGTGACGAGCGCCAGGGCCTGTGCATGATGATCCCACCGTCACGAGGATCAAAACCAAGGGAGGCGCGGTCATGAAGACCCTCAAGGGACCCGGTCTGTTCCTGGCGCAGTTCGCGGGAGACGCGGCGCCGTTCGATTCGCTGGCCGCCATCGCCCGATGGGCCAGGGAATGCGGGTTCGAGGGCGTGCAGATCCCCTCGTGGGACGTGCGCCTGTTCGACCTTGCCCGTGCGGCGGAAAGCGATGCCTATTGCGACGAGGTGCGCGGCACCCTCGCCGATGCCGGAGTCACGCTCACCGAGCTCTCGACGCACCTGCAGGGACAGCTGGTCGCGGTCCATCCCGCCTACGATGTCGCGATCGACGGTTTCGCCGATCCGTCGGTGCGCGGCAATCCGGCCGCGCGACAGGCCTGGGCAGTGGCGCAACTGCACCTCGCCGCGCGCGCCTCGCGACGGCTCGGCCTGGCCGCGCACGCCACCTTCTCCGGCGCGCTCGCGTGGCCGTTCCTCTATCCGTTCCCGCAGCGTCCGCCCGGGTTGGTGGAGGCCGCGTTCGACGAGCTGGCGTCGCGCTGGCGGCCGATCCTGGACGCGTTCGACGAGGCGGGTTGCGACGTCTGCTTCGAGCTGCACCCGAGCGAGGACCTGCATGATGGCGTGACGTTCGAGATGCTGCTCGAGCGCGTCGGCCATCATCCGCGCTGCAACATCCTCTACGATCCGAGCCACATGGTGCTGCAGGTGATGGACTATGCGGGTTTCATCGACGTCTATCACCAGCGGATCCGCGCGTTCCACGCCAAGGACGCCGAATATACGCCGAGCGCGCGGTCCGGTGTGTATGGCGGCTATCAGCCCTGGCTGCAGCGGCCTGGCCGGTTCCGATCGCTCGGCGACGGCCAGATCGATTTCGGAACCGTATTCTCCAAGCTCGCGCAGCATGATTTCGATGGCTGGGCGGTGCTCGAATGGGAGTGCTGCATGAAGGATCCGGAGGTGGGCGCGCGCGAGGGTGCCGCCCTGATCCGCCAACACATCATCCCGGTGACCGGCCGCAGTTTCGATGATTTCGCGGCCGGCGGCACCGATCTCGCCGCCAACCGGCGGATGCTCGGCCTATGAGCGCGCGTCGCTTGCGTCTCGGCATGGTCGGCGGCGGCGAAGGCTCTTTCATCGGCGCCGTGCACCGGGTCGCCGCCCGCCTCGACGATCGTTGGGAGCTCGTGGCCGGTGCCTTCTCGTCCGATCCGGATCGCGCGCGCGCGTCGGCGGCGGCGCTGCATGTGGCGCCCGACCGGGCCTATGGCAGCTACACCGAGATGGCGGAGCGGGAGGCGTCGCGCGACGACCGGATCGACGCCGTGGCGGTGGTGACGCCGAACGACCTCCATGTCGCGATCTGCCGCACCTTCATCGCGCGCGGCATTCCGGTGATCTGCGACAAGCCGCTCGCGACCTCGCTCGCCGACGCGCGGCGGCTGCGCGAAGAGGTGCGCGCGTCCGGCTTGCCGTTCGTGCTGACGCACAACTACAGCGGCATGCCGATGGTGCGCGAGGCGCGCGCGCTGGTCCACGCCGGCGCGCTCGGCGCGATCCGGGTGGTGCAGGTCGAGTATCCGCAGGACTGGCTCGCGCGCGATCTGGAAGCGATCGGCCAGAAACAGGCGGCCTGGCGCACCGATCCGCGCCGGTCGGGACCGGCGGGGAGCGTCGGCGACATCGGCAGCCATGCGCACCATCTGGCGTGCTTCGTGACCGGGCTGCGGGTGAGCGCGCTGCTGGCCGATCTCGCGACCTTTGTTCCCGGTCGCCGGCTCGACGACGACGCGCGGATGCTGCTGCGTTTCGAGGGTGGCGCCCGCGGGGCGCTCTGGTGCAGCCAGGTGGCGCCCGGACACGAGAACGGCCTGCGGCTGCGCGTGTATGGCGAGATCGGCGGACTGCAATGGGCGCAGGAGCATCCGAACCAGCTCCGGCTCGCCATGCTCGGCGAGGCACCGCGGATCTTGTTCCGGGGCATGGCTGGATTGTCCGAGCCGGCGACGCGCGCCACGCGCGTCCCGGCCGGCCACCCGGAGGGTTACCTGGAGGGATTCGCGCAGCTCTACACGGAGGCCGCCGACCTGCTCGGCGGTGGCGAGGCGGACCTGCTGCCGCGGATCGAGGACGGTGTCGCCGGCATGGCGTTCATCGAGGCGGCGGTGGCGTCGAGCGTCCATGGCGGGGTCTGGACCGAGGTCGAGCGCTGAGCTTCCCTCGCGTCCCGCTGCTCGCACTCGCGGCTGGCGTCTTCGTCACCTACCTGACGGTCGGGATGGCGCTGCCGGTCATCCCGCTCGTCGTGCATGGCGATCTCGGCTACGGCAACGTGCTGGTCGGCGTCAGCGTCGGCATCCAGTTCCTCGCGACCGTGCTGACGCGCGGCTACGCCGGACGGGTCGCCGACCGGGTCGGGGCGAGCCGGTCGATGCGTTCGGGCGTGGCGCTCGCCGGAGTGGCCGGGCTGTTCTATGTCGCGGCCGCGCTCCCCCTGTCGCCCGCGGCGCGGCTCGCGACGCTGCTGGTCGGCCGGCTGGTCGTGGGGTTCGGCGAGAGCCAGCTCATCGTCGGCGCGCTGGCCTGGGGCATCGGCATCGCGGGCCAGTCGCGCTCGGGCACGGTGCTCGCCTGGGTCGGGATGGCGATGTACGGCTCGATCGCGGCCGGCGCGCCGCTCGGACTCTGGCTGAACGCCATCGGCGGGTTCGCGGCGATCGGCGAGGCGTCGGTCGTGCTCTCGCTCGTCGGCCTCGCGATCCTGGCCTGCGTGAGCGGCATCGCCCCGGCGGGCGGCACGCGCGCGTCGTTCTGGCGGATCGTCGGGTCGATCTGGCGGCCCGGCCTCGGCGTCGCGCTGCAGGGTGTGGGGTTCGCCGCGATCGGCGCGTTCGTCTCGCTCGATTTCGTCTCGCGCGGCTGGCCGCGGCCGGGGCTTGCCCTGACGTGTTTCGGGCTCGCCTTCGTGCTGGTGCGCGTGGTGTTCGGACATCTGCCGGACCGTATCGGCGGGCTGAAGGTGGCGCTGACGTCGCTGCTGGTGGAGAGCGCGGGCCAGGCGGTGCTGTTCATCGCACCCGATCCACAGACGGCCTACGTGGGCGCCACGCTGACCGGCTGCGGCTGCTCGATGGTGTTCCCGTCGTTCGGCGTCGAGATCGTGCGCCAGGTGCCGGCGCAGCACCGGGGCACCGCACTCGGCGGATTCGCGGCGTTCCAGGACATCGCCTATGGCGGGACCGGTCCGGTCGCGGGGCTCGCCGCGACCGCGTTCGGCTACTCCTCGGTGTTCGCGATCGGGACGTGCGCGGCGCTCGGCGGTGCCGCGGTGACGTGGGGGCTGATGAGAAGCGGCCCGGCTCCGGTCAAAGCGCCTGGATGAGCCCGCCGTCGACCCGGATCACGGAACCCGTCACGTAGGACGCAAGCGCGCTCGCGAGGAACGCGACCAGGGCGGCATATTCGTCCACGGTGCCGTAACGCCCGACCGGGATCGTCGCCGCACTCGCGGACGCGATCTCGGTCACGGGGCGCCCTTCGCGTTCGGCGCGCTGGGCGTCGAGCGCGTGCACCCGGTCGGTGTCGATGCGGCCGGGCACGACGATGTTGACGGTGACGCCATCGGCGCCGACCTCGCGCGCGAGCGTCTTGGACCAGCCATGCAGCGAGGCACGCAGCGCGTTCGAGATCGCGAGCCCGGGCAGCGGCGAGACCGCGCCGGACGAGGTCGAGGTGACGATCCGGCCCCAGCGCCGCGCGCGCATGCCCGGCAGCACGCGGTCGGTCGTCGCGATCACCGACAAGACCATGGTCTCGAACTGGGCGCGCCACAGGTCGGGCTTCTGGCCGGCGGCCGGCGTTCCCGGCGGGCCACCGGTGTTGTTGACGAGGATGTCGACCGGGCCGAGCGCCGCCTCGATCCTGGCGACGTTGCCGTCGATGACCGTGTGATCGGCCAGATCCCATGTGAGCGCGAGCGCGCGGCCGCCGGCGGCCTGGATGGCGGCAACGGTTTCCGCGAGCTTGTCGTGCCGCCGTGCCGCGATCGCGACCGCCGCACCCTCGGCCGCGAGAGCCAGGGCGACGGCACGGCCGAGACCGCTGCTCGCGCCCAGGACGAGTGCCGTGCGGCCGCCGATGCCGAGATCCATCGGATCATTCTCCCATGGAAGCGCGTGGGTCGTGACACGCGAGACGCGTCAGCAAAAAATCGATTTCCGACTTCGCGGTGGCGCTCAGCTTCGCATGCGGCGAACGTTGCGTGTCGTGCGCGATCGCGCCGCGATGGCACAGCACGTATTTGCGCACGGCGAGGCCGAGGCCGGGCTGCTGCTCGTAGCGAAGCAGCGGCAGGTGCGCGTCGAACAGATCGTGCGCGGCGTCACGGCGTCCCTGGCGCGCATGCCGCACGACATCGACCAGCATGTCGGGGAAGGCGTAGCCGGTCATCGCGCCGTCGGCGCCGCGCTCGGTCTCGAAATCGAGGAACAGGCCGCCGTTGCCGCACAGGATCGAGATCGGGCGCATGGCGTTCTCGGCCTGGTAGGATCGCAGCGTCGAGATCTTCTCGAGCCCCGGCCAGTCCTCGTGCTTGAGCATGACGACCGTCGGGTTGGCGTCCACGATCCGCCTGATGACGCCCGGGGTCATGACGACGCCGACCGTCAGCGGATAGTCCTGGATGACGAAAGGCGCGTCGCCGACCGCCTCGGTCGCCTGCGCATAGTAGGTCACGATCTGGTCGTCGGTGCGCAGCGCCGAGGGTGGGGCGACCATCACGCCCGCGGCACCCGCGTCGCGCACCGCGCGCGACAAGGCCCGCATGGCGGCGAAACCGGGCGCGGAGACGCCGACGATGACCGGAATTGTCGCGCGCCTGATCACCCGCGCGGCGACCGCGACCGCTTCGGCGGAGTCGAGCTTCGGCGCCTCGCCCATGATCCCGAGCACGGTGATGCCGTCGCAGCCGGCCGCCTGATAGAAGTCGGTCATCCGGTCGATCGAGGCTTCGTCGATCCCGCCGTCGGGCCGGAACGGCGTCGGCGCGATCGCGAACACGCCTTCGGTGGTGGCGTCGAGCGTCACGGCATCCGGGCCCGGCAGAAATCGAAATCGCAGCCCTGGCCGGCCTGGCCGACATGGGCGCGGAACAGATGCAAGTAGCCGCGTTCGCAACCGGGTGGTGCCGGCGGCGGGCGCCAGGCGCGCCGGCGGGCGGCCAGCAGGTCGGGCTCGATGAGGTGGTCGAGCCGCCGCGCATCGACGTCGAGCCGGATCCGGTCGCCGGTCTCGACGAAGGCGAGCGGCCCGCCGATGGCGGCCTCGGGGGCCGCGTGCAGCACGATGGTGCCGAAGGCGGTGCCGCTCATCCGCGCGTCGGAGATGCGGACCATGTCGTGCACGCCCTGGGACGCGAGCTTGCGCGGGATCGGGATGTAGCCCGCCTCGGGCATGCTCGCGCCGACCGGGCCCGCGTTGCGAAGCACCAGGACATCGTCCGCCTCGACGTCGAGCGAGGGGTCGTCGAGCCTGTGCGCCATGTCCTCGAGACCGTCGAACACCACGGCGCGGCCCTCGTGCCGCAGAAGCGACGCGGTCGCGGCCGAGCGCTTGATCAGGGCGCCGTCGGGGGCGAGGCTGCCGCGCAGGACGGCCAGGCCGTTCCGCGCGATCGGTGTGTCCGGCGACCGGATGACGTCCTGTCCGGACACGATCTCGGCCGCACCGGCGATGTCGCGCAGGATGGCGCCGGCGACGGTGGGCTGGGAGAGGTCGAGAAACGGGGCGAGTTCGCGGAGCAGACGCGGGATGCCGCCAGCATGATGGAAATGCTCCATGTAATGCGCACCACTCGGCTTGAGGTCGACCAGCACGGGCACCTCGCGGCCGATCGCATCGAACGCGTCGAGATCCACCGTGAGCCCGAGGCGCCCGGCGATCGCGGTGAAGTGGATCAGCGCGTTGGTCGAGCCTCCGATCGCCTGCAGCACGGTCAAGGCATTGCGCAAGGCGCCCTCGGTCATGATCGCGGCCGGCATCGGGCCGCCGTCGCGCGCGAGCCGGGCCGCCAGCGCCCCGCTCGCCTCGGCCAGACGGATGCGGTCGGCATGGGTCGCGGGCGCGGTCGCCGCACCAGGCAGCGCCATGCCGATCGCCTCGGTCATGCAGGCGACGGTGGACGCGGTCCCCATCACCATGCAGGTGCCGCGGGTGGGCGCGAGGCGGGCGCTGGCCTGGTCGATCCCGTCGCGGTCGAGCCGGCCGGCGCGGAAATCGGCCCACAGGCGGCGGCAATCGGTGCAGGCGCCGAGGATCTCGTTGCGGTGATGTCCGACGAGCATCGGGCCGGTCGGGAGCACGAGTGCCGGGCGGCCGGCGGAGGCGGCACCCATCAGGAGCGCCGGCAGCGTCTTGTCGCAGCCGCCGACGAGGAGAACGGAGTCCATGGGCTGGGCGCGGATCATCTCCTCGACGTCGAGCGCCATCAGGTTGCGCAGGAACATGCTGGTGGGATTGGCGAACGACTCGCCGATCGAGATCACCGGAAAGACCATGGGAAGGCCGCCCGCGAGCATCACGCCGCGTTTGGCCGCCTCGATCAGATCGGGGACACCGCCATGGCAGGGATTGAAGTCGCTCGCGGTGTTGGTGATGCCGACGATCGGCCGGTCGAGCGCGTCGTCGGTGTAGCCGGCGGCCTTGATGAAGGTGCTGCGGAGGAAGAGCGAGAACTCGGCGTCGCCGTAGTCGGTCAGGCCGCCGCGCAGTCCTTTCATGCCGGGGCCTTTCACCCCCCATCCTTCGAGCTTGCATAGCGTTCGGCGGTCTCGGCGCTCATCGGATAGAGGCCGGGCAGCGTCGCGCCGGCCTCGATCTGCGCCATCGTCCAGGCCTCGCGGCGCTCCTGCTCGGGTGCCGTCTCGAGCACGGCGGGGAGCAGGGCGGCGGGGATCACCACGGCGCCGTCGCCGTCGGCCACCACGATGTCGCCGGGGAACACCGCGACTCCGCCGCAGCCCACCGGCTGCTGCCAGCCGACGAAGGTGAGGCCCGCGACCGACGGCGGCGACGCGATGCCGGCGCACCAGACCGGCAACCCGGTCGCGGACACGCCCTCGGCGTCGCGGACGGCGCCGTCGGTGACGAGGGCGGCGACGCCACGCCTGGCCATCCGCGCGCACAGGATGTCGCCGAAGATGCCGGCGTCCGTCACGCCGAGCGCGTCGACGACGGCGATGCATCCCGCCGGCATCGCCTCGATGGCGCTTCGGGTCGAGACCGGGGAGGCCCAGGATTGCGGGGTGGCGAGGTCCTCGCGCGCGGGCACGAAGCGGAGCGTGAACGCGGGTCCCACCACCCTTGCCGTCCCTCGCGTGAGCGGGCGCGTCCCGCGCATCCACACATTGCGCAGCCCGTGGGCAAGCAGCACGGTCGTGATCGTGGCGGTCGACACCAGGGCCAGGCTGTCGACATCCTGTCGCGAGAGAACCATCCATCCTCCGGTCGCGCACAACAACAGGGAGAACCCCGGAATGTCCAGTCACGCCGCTGACACGACGGCCGGCCGACGCGGCACGCTGATGCCGCCGGCGCGATGGCTGATGATCGGGCTGTGCTTCGCGGCGCTGACGATCAACTACACCGACCGCGCCAACCTCGCGGTCGCCGCACCCAGCATCAAGAACGCGCTGCATGTCGACAGCACGACCATGGGGCTGCTGCTGGGCTCGTTCTTCTGGACCTACGCGATCATGCAATTGCCGGCGGGCTGGCTGGTCGACCGTTACGGCGCGCGTCTGATCTTCCCGATCGCGGTGTGCTGGTGGTCGCTGTTCACCGGCCTGACGGCAGTCGCCGATTCGGCCGCGAGCCTGTTCGGGTTCCGGCTGCTGCTGGGTGCGGGCGAGGCGGGCGGTTATCCGTCGTCGGCGCGCGTCGTGTCACGCTGGTTCCCGCCGCACGAGCGCGGGTTCGCGTCCTCGATCTTCGACTCCGGCTCGCGCGTCGGCAACCTGGTCGCGATCCCGCTGTGTTCCTGGCTGATCTTCAGTTTCGGGTGGCGCGCCTCGTTCGTGGTGACGGGTCTGCTCGGCTTCGTCTGGGCCGCGGTCTGGCTCGTCTTCTACCGCAAGCCGGAACAGCATCCGGACGTCACGCCGGCGGCGCTGCGCGAGATGGAGCAGAGCCGGGCGTCGCCCCCCGCCGGCGAGCCGCCGATACGCTGGGTGTCGTTGTTCCGCTACCGGACGATCTGGGGGATGATGATCGGGTTCTTCTGCCTGAATTTCACGATCTATTTCTTCATCACCTGGTTCCCGACCTACCTGATGTCGGCGCGGCATTTCTCGCTCAAGCAGTTCGGCATCTTCGGGCTGATCCCCGGCCTGATCGCGATCCCGGGCGGCTGGCTCGGCGGCATCACGTCGGACTGGCTGTATCGTCGCGGCTGGAGCCTGACGGCGGCGCGCAAGACCTGCCTGGTGGGCGGGATGCTGCTGTCGTCCTCGATCACGCTGGCGGCGATCGTGCCGGCGGCCTGGATGGCGCTCGGCCTGTTCGGCTTCGCCTACGCGTCGCTCGCGTTCACGGCGGCGAGTATCTGGTCGCTGCCGGGCGACGTCGCACCGACCCGCGCGCAGGTGGGCTCGATCGGCGGGATCCAGAATTTCGCGTCCAACATCGCGGGCGTGGTGACGACGAGCTTCACCGGCGTGATGCTCACGATCACGCACGGCTCGTTCGTGATCCCGCTCGCGGCCGCGGGCGGTTTGTGCCTGGTCGGGGCCGCGTCCTATCTGTTCGTGGTTGGCCCGATCGAGCCGCTGCCTGTGATGCGGGTCCGGGGGCGCCCGCCCCCGGCGGGGTTTCAGGGGCGGAGCCCCTGACCATTCGCCATAACTTTGAAATATGATAGTTGCCGAACCCGCTACTAAATGTGGTGGGTTCATTGCACGTCGGTGGTCTGATCCCCCCTGCGCAGTGCCTTTAGCTGGCGCACGATCGCTTCCAGAGAGTTCGCTATCTGGTAGAGCAAACTTAAGGTGATCGAGATGACAACGCCAACGCAGGCGAACAGTAGGGTTACCTCCCCCTTCGTCATTCGCTGCGGCTCTCCGTATCAGTCGGCTCTGCTTTCTGTCGCGTAATCCCCTTTAGTTTCTCGTCGAACGCTGCGTCGTCCTCGTTGCAGCCGAGCTCGCGAGCGACTTCTTTGAATTGCTCCACCTGCGACATTTCTGGCGTTGGAGGTTTCGCCATCAACGAGTTCCTGCGCTGTTGCGATATTGGAGGCTGCAAACGTTTTTGCCTTAGCCAAAGAACGCAATTGCTAGTCATTTGGTGGGGTTGTACGACTATGAAGTGACCCCGGCGGGACTTGAACCCGCAATCCGTGGAGGGAGCCGGCTTCCAAAGCCGGTGCGTTTGCCAGTTTCGCCACGGGGTCACTGAGTGTGGGGACGGGTTAATGACCCGCCCCCGGTAATGTGCTGGCCTACGCCGCTGCCAACCGTGCCGGTGTCCTAGACCTGCATGATCGGGGAGTGGATAAGTCAGGCGGCTATGGCGGTCTCATCTTCGGCCTCCTCGCTGTCTAGAGATGCCTCATCGGCGGGTTCTTCGGAGCCCGCCGATTCTTCGGCAGAAGGTGCTCTGATCAGAAACCAAAGCCCCCCGTCCTGCCGATAGATTTGACCGCGCATCCGGCGCAGTTCACCGCCGATCGATCGCTCATTGATATCGATCCCCAGCCGGCGAGCCATCACAGCAATATCGTGTTCTCGGATGCCGCCAGGCATGTGACGCATTGCTGCTTTGATACCCCTTCTTACCTCGCCCTTCGCCGCACGCGAGCGCGCACCATCGCTGTTGGATAGAGAGTAGGCGGGTTCCATCTGGCGAGATGGAGACGTTGCAGCCTGCAATATGGCTTCCCGCATCTCATTCGCGCCCGCTCGCCTTCCAACCTCGAATGCCTCAGCGAGCAGGTCAGCCAGTCGATCGTGAACGTCTCTTAGTGCTGCGGGCAATGCCATCGGACGACTCCCGTTGCCAGGATCAAGTCGTAGCAAGATTGACGTAGAACAACAAGATTGACGTGCAGGTCAGCCCGCCAGTGGTGCGCGGTAGATAGACGCTTGCCTGCAATGCCCCGTAAAGCGGTGCTGGTGCGGGCCTGATTGTCCACGCAAGCCGGACGCGATTGTTGGACCGGAAGTTGAACTCGGCCGCGTGGCAATGCAGATGCTTCTCACCACAATGCTGGTAGACGCCCTTCATGCCGCGTTCGAACACGGTCTAGAAGCCTTCGACCGTGTTTGTGTTAAGATCGCCCACGACATGCTCGCCCTGGCCGTGACGGGTGAAGCCGTGGTCGACAAAGTGCTTGTTCAGGTGAGCATACTGACGCGAGTGCCGGGCCCGACTTTGGCCTTGATGATCGGCAGCGGGTCCTTCGCGGACGTGGCGTCAACGTGGAACGAGCCGGCGGACCGCCACGCTCAACCAGGGTGATGAGTGCGTGCTTGTGGGCTTAGCCACGACGCACTTCCCGATCGGCACGCTTGCCGATGAACGTCTCGTCAATCTCAACGATCGCAGCCTCGCCGCCCACTGAAGGCAGCGTTCCGCCCGTCATCGCTTCGCGAAGGCGGTGCGACATGAACCAAGCCGTCTTTACGATCACGCTAAGCGTGCGGGCAAGCTGGTCGGAGCTGATGCCCTTTTGGCTGGAGCACGTTAGGAATGCCGCCTGGAGGCACACGTGCAGGTTGACGTGGCTGCTCTCGAATACAGTTCCGACCGTCACGCGGCTCTGCTTTCGGCACGCGTAGCATTTGTGCAGGCCGGGACGGATTGCTGCCCCCCCATCCGCTTCATGCGGTCCGTCGAACCGCAGTGCGGGCATACGGGGCCGTTTGGCCAGACGATGCTTTCCAGCTTCGGGTAAGCGGCGTCTTCGTTGTGGAAAAAGGGCCGGTTGAGAACGCTGGCCATCGGACTGCTCCGTCGATGGCTTTACCCTACCCCTAGAGTGGGTGGGTTTAGCGTGTATCATATCGACATGACTTTCGGGATCGCTTCCTTAAGCTGGAAAAACCCTCGGGTCGCTCGCGGCCAGGCGCGTTCGTCCCAGGTGCGGCGGATCCGTTGACAGAGCGGCAGCGCGGCGGCGGAGGGCCCGACCGGGGCCCAGGCGGCGACCAGCGGGAGGTCGTCTGGCGCACCCTCCTCGGCCCCGAAATGCGCCTTGGCACGGGCGAGCGCGTCGGCCATGGCGGCGCGATCGGCGTGCCGGACCGGCTCCGCGGCATCGTCCGCGTGCGCCACGAGCGGCACGATCCGGACGATTCGCGCACCATCGAGCGGCAGGCTCTCGGGGTGGAGGTCGTCCAGATGCAGCAGCAGGGCCATGTCGCCGGTGGCTTTGCCGGCTTGCGGCAGCTTGATCGCCGGCGCTGACGGCGGTTCGTCGAGCGCGACCGGGCGCTCGTTGAGGCCGGTGGGCGAATAGCGGCCGTCGGTATAGCGGCTTATGTTCTCGGCGCGCGCGGCGTAGGGCTTGCCGCGCGTGTGCAGGCCCGCGACCCAGCGCCAGGACAGCGTGTTGCTCGCGGGGTCGCCGTCGATCAGGTGGCGCATGAAGAAGTCGGCCCCCAGCGCCCAGGGCAGGCCGAGCGTGAAGATCCAGATCGAGGCGAACCACATGCGGGTGTGGTTGTGCAGCCAGTTGGTCGCGACGAGCTCACGCGCCCAGTCGTCGAAACAGTCGATGCCGGTGCGGCCCTCGACGGCGGCCGCGTGGGCCTGGCGCAGGCCAGGTTCGGCGGCGAGGCGCCCTGTGCCCTCGGCGACGAGCGCCTTGGTGTCGGTCCAGATCCAGGGGCGGGTTTCGAGGTAGCCCTTGAAGTAGCTGCGCCAGAAGACTTCCTGGACGAATTTTTCCACCGAGCTCGGGCTGTGGGCGCCCATGGCCGCGTCGACGACTTCGCGCTCGAGGACGAGCCGGCGCCGGAGGTAGGGCGACAGCGCCGAGGTGGCGGTCGGGCCGTCCGGTCCATGGTCGGCGTTGCGGCCGGCGGCGTAGGCGCGGCCGGCGCCGGGGATGAATTGGCCGAGCCGGCCGAGGCCGGCGGTTCGGGTCATCTCGAAATCACGGTTCATGGGTCGCAATGTGGGGCAGACGGCGCGTTCGACAGGAGCGCGCGCGGCCGGCGGAGGATGGCGACCAGCAATCCGCTGCCGAGCCAGCCGAACCAGGCGGCGACGAGGCCCGGCGGCAGGTCGCGCAGCAGGACGAACAGCGTCGCGGCCTGGGCCGCGAGTGCCGCGGCGGCCACGCCGATGAGGGTCCGGAGCCGGATGGCGAGCGGGGATGCCGCGTAGGCCGCCGGATCGGCGCGCGCATGCAGCGGCGCGCAGAGGACCGACAGCACCGCCGATCCGGTGGCGCCCAGCGCGCTGACGCGGATGATGTCGGCGACATCCAGCCCGGCGAGCACGGGCGTCGCGCCGATCACCGTCAGCAGCAGGAGCGGCCAGGTCGGCGCGCCGAACCGGTTCGGACGCGCGAGGTTTGTCGGCAGCCAGCCGTCGCGGCACACCATCAGGATGCTCCGGCTGCCCCACAGCATGTGCGCGTTGATGATGCCGAGCATGCTGATGATGCCGGCACCGAGGCCGAACAGCAGCCGTCCGGTGGGACCCATCACGATCGAGGCGACATCGTCGAGCGAGCGCGGTGCGGACGGCGGCAGGCCGGCGGCGACGAGTGCGACGGCGACGTAGAGCACGGCCGCGACGACCGTGGCGCCGAGGATGGCGGCCGGGATGTCGCGGCCGGGACGGCGCATCTCGCCGCCGAGCTCGGAGACCAGCGTGGCGCCGCCGATCGGGAAGGTGAGCAGGGCGGCCGCGGCCAGCAGTCCGTGCCAGCCATGCGGCAGGATGTCGGCAAGCCGGCTCACGTCGATGTGCGGCAGTCCGGCGGCGGCCAGGCCGATCAGCGCGGCCGCGGTCGCGAGCGTGACGACGATGCCGGCGCGCGCCGAGATGTCGGCGCCCAGCAGGTTCAGGACCAGCACGAGCATCAGCGCGCCGGGACCGGCCAGCCGCGCCGGGACGACCGGGACCAGCGCATGCAGGGCCGCGCCGAAGGTGGCGGCGTAGGCCGCGAGGCCGACATGGGTCCCGAGCACCATCCAGAAGGCGAGAAAGCCCGGGATCGGTCCGATGAACCGCGCGGGCCATCGATAGAGGCTGCCCGAGACCGGGACCGCGGCGCCGAGCACGGCATAGGGCAGGCTCACCAGCAGGACGACGACGCAGGCCAACGCGTAGGCGAGCGCCGCACCGGCGCCGGTGAGCGCGACGGCGGTCCCGGTCAGCACGATCACGCCGCCGCCGATGACCTGCTTGAGGGCGACGCAGAAGGCCATCGGCAGCGTCAGGGTCCGCGATGGGTCGACGCTCACCATGGCTTGACGGCCGCCCCCTTACAGGTCAGCGTCCGCGTCCCCAACATATGCTCAGTCTGAGCATAAAGGTGCCCGATGTCTCGACCGCTCACCGCCGACGCCCTTCGCCGCCTCGCACCGCTCTACGATCGGGTGCGCGACGTCATCCCGCCGTTCGAATGGCCGGCCTTCGCCGACGATATCGACGCCATCCTGCGACTGAAGCAGGAGCGCAATGCGGTAATCCTGGCGCACAACTACCAGACACCCGAGATTTTCCACTGCGTCTCCGACATCGTGGGCGACAGCCTGCTGCTGGCGCGCGAAGCCGCCCGCAGCGACGCGCCGGTGATCGTGGTCGCGGGCGTGCACTTCATGGGCGAGACCGCCAAGCTGCTCAACCCGGACCGCAAGGTCCTGGTGCCCGACCATCGCGCCGGCTGCTCGCTTGCCGAGAGCATCACGGCCGCCGACGTGCGCGCGCTGCGGGCCAGGCATCCCGGCGTGCCGATCGTGACGTATGTGAACACGTCGGCGGCGGTGAAGGCGGAGAGCGACATCTGCTGCACGTCGGGCAACGCGGTCCGCATCGTCGAAAGCCTCGGCGTGCCCGAGGTGATCATGCTGCCCGACGAGTACCTGGCGCTGAACATCGCGCGCCAGACCGGCGTGCGGATCATCACTTGGCATGGTCACTGCGAGGTGCACGAGCGCTTCACGCCGCAGGAGGTGCGCGATTTCCGCGCGGCCAATCCGGGCGTGGTGGTGCTGGCCCATCCAGAATGTCCGCCCGACGTGGTCGACGAGGCGGATTTCGCCGGCTCGACGGCGCACATGTCGGACTATGTCGCGCGCGAGCGCCCGGCCTCGGTGCTGCTGCTGACCGAATGCTCGATGAGCGACAATGTCGCGGCCTCCAACCCGGACACGCATTTCGTCCGGCCCTGCAATCTGTGCCCGCACATGAAGCGGATCACGCTCGCCAACATCCGCGCGAGCCTGGAGACGCTCTCGGGCGAGATCGTGATCGACGCGGCGGTCGCGGCACCCGCCCGGCGCGCGGTCGAGAGGATGCTGGAGGTCGCATGACCGCTCCCTTCGGCAGCCCCGTCATCGTGGGCGCGGGCCTGGCCGGGCTCGCGACCGCGCTCGCCCTGGCACCCCTTCCCTGCATCGTGCTGTCGCCGGTCTCGCTCGGCGAGGATACTTCGACCGGCTGGGCGCAGGGCGGCATCGCCGCCTGCGTCGGGTCCGATGACGACGCCTCGCTGCATGCCGCCGACACGCTCGCCGCCGGCGACGGGCTGTGCGACCCGGCCTCCGTTGCCCGGATCGTGGGGGCCGGCCCGGCCGCGATCGCGCGACTGACGGAATTCGGCGCCGGCTTCGATCGTGACGCGTCGGGCGGGCTGCTGACCGGGCTCGAGGCCGCGCATTCGCGCAGGCGTATCGTGCATGCGGCCGGCGACGGGACCGGCCGCGAAGTGCTGCGGGCGCTGATCGCCCGCGCCCGGGCGACCGGATCGATCACGATCATCGAGCACGCCGCGGCGCGGCGGCTCGTTCTCGACGGCGAGCGGCGCGTCGCCGGCGTGGTGATCGAGACCCCGTCCGGCCTGCGCACGCTGGCTGCGTCGCGGGTGGTGATCGCGACCGGCGGCATCGGCGGGCTGTTCGCGCACACCACCAATCCGCTCGCATCCGTCGGCGCGGGCGTGGCGCTGGCCGCGCGGGCCGGGGCGACCCTCGCCGACCTCGAATTCATCCAGTTCCACCCGACGGCGATCGACGCCGGCCGCGACCCGATGCCGCTCGCCAGCGAGGCGATCCGCGGCGAGGGCGCGTTCCTGGTCGACCAGACCGGCCGCCGCTTCATGCTCGATTGCGAAGCGGCGAACGGACGCGCGGAGCTGGCGCCGCGCGACGTAGTGGCGCGCGCGATCGCCGCCGAGCTCGCATTGGGCCATCGCGTGTTCCTCGATGCGCGCGCGTGCCTCGGCAGCCGGTTCGCCGCGCGCTTCCCCGGCATCGACGCGCTGTGTCGCGACGCCGGGATCGATGCGGCCACGATGCCGATCCCGGTGCGTCCGGCGGCCCACTACGCGATGGGCGGGATCGCGACGGACGCCAACGGGCGCACCGACATCGACGGACTGTGGGCCGTGGGCGAGGCGGCGGCGACGGGTCTGCACGGCGCCAATCGGCTCGCGAGCAATTCGCTGCTGGAGGCCGCGGTCGTGGGCGCCGCGGTTGCGGCCGACCTGGCCGCGACGCCGTCGGTGCGCCGGCGCGCGATCGCGCCAGCTCGCCCGGCGCCGCGCCGCAGTGCCGCCGTGATCAGGCCGGTCATGTCGCGCGGGTTCGGTGTCGTGCGCGACGAGGCCGGCATGCGCGAGGCGGCGGCAGCACTGCTCGCGCTGCAGGGAAGTGTCGACGAGGACGCTCATCTGGCGGCGCTGCTGGTGGCGGCCTCCGCGCTCGCGCGCCGCGAGAGCCGCGGCGCGCATTGCCGGAGCGACTTCCCACTCCGGTCGGCGACGGCGGTCCGGTCGCGCGTGACGCTCGATCAGGCGATGACGTTTCTCGCGGAACTGGTGCCGAGCCGGAAGCGCGCATGAGCGTTCCACTGCCGGACGCGCTGATCGAACCGATCGTGCGGGCGGCGCTGGCCGAGGATCTCGGCCGGGCCGGCGACATCACCAGCAACGCGATCGTGCCGCAGGATGCGATGGCGTCGCTCTCGCTGGTCGCACGCGAGGCAGGTGTCCTGGCGGGCGCCGGTCCGGCGCGGCTCGCCTTCCACCTGGTCGATCCGACGATCAGGATCGAGCAGCATCGCGCGGACGGCGCCATCCTCGGGCCGGGCGACCTGATCGCGACGATCTCGGGGCCTGCCCGGTCGCTGCTGACCGCCGAGCGGACGGCGTTGAATTTCATGGGGCAGTTGTCGGGCGTCGCGTCGGCCACGCATTCGCTGGTTCGCGCGGTCGCGCACACGGCCGCACGGATCACCGACACTCGCAAAACCACGCCGGGCCTGCGCGCGCTGCAGAAGCATGCGGTGAGGCTCGGCGGCGGCCACAATCACCGGTTCGGCCTCGATGACGCGATCCTGATCAAGGACAACCATGTCGCCCTCGCGGGCGGCGTGCGTCCGGCGATCGAGCGGGCGCGCGCGGCTTGCGGCCACCTGGTGCTGATCGAGCTCGAGGTGGACACCCTGGCTCAGCTCCAGGAGGCGCTGTCGCTCGGGGTCGGTATCGTGCTGCTCGACAACATGGACCTGGCCACACTGCGCGAGGCGGTGGCGCTGGCGCGCGGCCGCGCGACGACCGAGGCGTCAGGCCGGGTGACGCCGGAGACGGCGCCCGGGATCGCCGAGACGGGCGTGGATCTGATCGCGGTCGGCTGGATCACGCATAGCGCGCACGTGCTCGATATCGGGTTCGATCATCGGGAGCGATGAAGCAATCGGGGCGCTGCCCCGAACCCCGCCAGGGGCCGGGCCCCTGGACCGCCAAAAATTGCGGTCGGGGGCACCTGCCCCTGTCACGCCGACGCGTGCTCGCGCACGACTGATCCGGGGCAGAACCCTGATCTTGGGGGTCAGGCGGCAGCGGAGCCGAAGTTGTGTTTCAACCGATATGCAGCGTATGGCGCCGCTTCCGACCCTTCTCCGCCGTCGCGATGCCGCGCGAGCATGCCTGAAAGCAGACGCTCATGGGACCCGAGGTATGGCGCTCGCCAGCGTTGGACATTCGAGATTAGATATAACACACAATGCCTCGGCCACTTGCCCCATCCGAAAAGAGCCTCATCCGCTGGATGCTCGACCACGGGCATCCGGAGGCGCGCGCGTTCCTGCCGCAGCTCGAGCAGGTGTCGGTGACAGACTGGCAGTGTCCATGCGGCTGCCCGTCAATCAACCTTTCAGTTGAGAGCGCACCTGAGCCAGGAGGCGGCCTTAATGTTCTTGCAGATTTCCTGTTTGGCGATGTAGCGGACTTGAGTGGAGTTTTCGTTTTCGAGAAGCGGGGCTTTCTTGCTGGTCTCGAAGTCTACGGTTATCTGGCGATGCGCCGAAAATGCTGCCGCCACATGATATCCTCAGACCGTCGAGCCGAATATCCTAAAGTCCTGAAAAAGGACGCAACTCCGCCGTCGCGGACCGTCGTACGCTTGCTTGGGCCAAAGCTACCGGCTGACCATCACGGATATACTACGGTGCCCGCGACGACATAGGCTGACGGAAAATCGCCACTTCGCCACCGCCCATCCCGACGATAAAAACGGCGTCACCGCCGACGCGGAACGTAGCTTGCCAGCCCTCGTAGCCAGAGGAGGCATTGAATACATCCACGCGGGTCCCGTCGTCGAAGTGCAAACGCAAGTCAGCAGTGGTAGGATCGAGATCGAGGCGTTCGCATCGCCTTCCCTTCAGAAGTTCATTGGCCCGAGTTTCGCCGTCGACTGGCTGCGGATGGCCGAACTTCTGCCCGTCGTCTTGCCCGGCATGGGCGATACGATCGTTCTGAACGATCCGCCTAGGGGACTCCACCGTTATGCCCTCGTGGTCACCAAAGCTAAGAGCCCATTCATTCTCGCGACGTTGAATCGAGCAGTGTCGCCCTCGATATGTCCTGCCAAACTCCGAAAGTATCTCATCCGACATTGAACGGGCTCGCGTGGTCATTCAGAGCCTGTGCAGTCGCGTCGGTGGGGGGAATTCTCGCCGAATGCCCCTGATTATCGGCGGCAAATAGCTCTGATCCAGAGAAAATTCGAACGTCAGTTGGATCGCCGGAACATGCTCGCCGATGATCACTGCCGAAACATGAATGCCGCCACGGGCGCCAACGAGCGACAGATTGAACCCCTCATAGCTGCCGAGCGTCGCCGTTCCTGAAAGCGTGGAGTAAAGCGCCTCAAGCTGCTCGAGAAACTTGGCGTAGTCCCACACCGTTTCGTCCACTACCGATCCGGTGAACGGGCCAGCCTGAACCTCAATGAGCGTTGGATAGCCCACCTCATTCGCGTCTCGGACCCGGCTCAGTTGTAGGCCGGAACGTCCGTCAGCGATCACCACGCCGGTGTCGGTATCATCGAACATGGCTCACCATAGTGCGCCTCGGTTGCTCCGACCAATTCCGCTTGGCCTGCTTGATGCCTATTAGCTCACCGACCGGTTTCCACCCTGAGCGGTCATAGCTCCGTTGGGCTAGATCCCCGCGACACGGCAGCATGGGACACATTCTTCGTGCCAGTGGATCGCTTTGCGTTTCTGGAACTGCGGCATCGCCGAGATCTAGGCCCTTTTGAAGCGCGGTAGCCCTGACATGCATTTTCGGCTCCATTGCTACCGGAACCCCAGCTCTCTAGCCGAAACGGCAGGGCGAATGCGGGACCGGGGCGTCCTCGAACTGGACCAGCATCAGGACGGCGGGCTCGTGGCCAACGGTGCCTGAGCCGTGCCCCTTCCTGCCGTCGCGCTCGATGCAGCCCTGGTCCTCGCCGAAGCTGATGTCGCCCGGTCCGAACTCGACGCGCTGGCCGTCCATGGCCTCCACGAACCAGCGTCCGCTGAGCGGGATGATCCATTGCGGATGCGGGTTCTCGTGCCAGCCGCCTTCCCACCCCGGGGGCAGAACCACGACCGACGTGCTCATGCGTCCGGTCGTCTTGTGGCCGTTCCATTGCGGCTTGGCCGGCGGGCTGACCGAGGTGAGGTCGAAGTCGGTCAGCGTGCAACGGGCGTGATGGCTGATGCCGTCGTTGTCGACATGGAGGTGCCAGTAGGGGATGCGCGGCTTGGCGTCACTCATGGTTCAACGGGCTCCGGGCGTAGGGATGGGACGAGGCAAAGGGGTCGGCGAGGAAGCTGCCGACATGGGCGGGGCCGATGCCGAAGGTGATGAACAGGAAGCCCGCGCCGAGGGCCACGTTCTTGAAGAAGTCCCAGAACAGGTCCCGGCCCTTGCCGCCCTGCCAGAAATCGCCCGGACGCCAGAACTGCTTCCAAAGTAGGGCGGTGACGACGCAGTAGCCGCCCATGATGAAGGCGCTCAGGCGGTCGGCGACGCCGGTCAGGATGCCGAGCGGCATGACGATCTCGACGAAGAGGCCGGCGCCGATCAGGGCGGGCGCGAGCGACGGCGAGATCTCGGCGGCCTGGCGCTCGGCACCCTTGAAGTTCAGCGCCTTGTCGATGGCACTGAACGGCAGGAACAGGAGCACCAGCGCGAGACGCATCAGGAACGTCACAGCCATGCCGAATGTCATCAAGCGGGCCCCTTCGACGATCTTGTGAGAGCGCGGCCTGCCGCGCGGGGTTCCGGGAACGGCCATGCTCATGCCAACGTTCCTGACGTCACCGACGCGGAGGGGCCACATTTGAGCAGCGCGCATTACGACGTGATCGTGATCGGCTCCGGACCGGGGGGCGGCACGATGACCGCGGAACTGGCCAAGACCGGCAAGCGGATCCTGCTGCTCGAGCGCGGCGACTATCTCAAGCGCGAGCGGGAGAACTGGGACAGCGAGGAAGTGTTCGTCCGTGGCCGCTACCAGGCGAAGGAGACCTGGTATTCCTCGGACGGACGCGAATTCGCACCGGGACTTCATTACTTCGTCGGCGGCAACAGCAAGGTCTACGGATCGGTGCTGTTCCGGCTGCGCGAGCGCGACTTTCACAGCGTGCGGCATCCCGATGGCGCGGCGCCGGAATGGCCGGTCAAATACGACGAGTTCGAACCGTATTACCAGGCGGCCGAGGAGCTGTTCCATGTGCACGGCCTGCGCGGCGAGGATCCGACCGAGCCGCCCTCGAGGAAGCCTTACGCCTATCCGCCGATCAGGAACGAGCCGCGCATCGAGCAACTGTTCGAAGGGCTGAAGGGCGAAGGCCTGCACCCGTTCCATCTGCCGGTCGGAATCCTGCTTGACCAGGACGAGAGCGGGGCGGCACTGCCGCATTCGCCGTGCATACGCTGCGACCAGTTCGACGGCTATCCCTGCCTGACGAACGGCAAGGCCGATGCGCAGGTGATCGTGGTCGACCCGACGCTGCAGGCCCATGACAATGTGACGCTGCTGACGCGCGCCTATGTCGAGAGGCTGACGACGAATACGTCGGGCCGCGAGATCACCGGTGTCGAGGTCGTCCAGGACGATGCGCGGCTCAGCTTTTCGGCCGACATCGTGGTGGTGGCGTGCGGGGCGCTGTCGTCGGCGCTGCTGATGCTGCGTTCGGCGAGCGACGCCCACCCGAACGGGCTCGCGAACGCCTCCGATCAGGTCGGCCGCAACTACATGCGGCACAACAACACGACCGTGATGGCGATCTCCAAGACGCCGAACCCGACCAAGTTCCAGAAGACGCTCGGACTGAACGATTTCTATTTCGGGGCGGACGACTGGGAGTATCCGCTCGGACATATCCAGATGGTCGGCAAGACCGACGGCGTCACGGTGCATGGCGAAGGGTTGCCGAAATGGATGCAGTGGTTTCCGGAGAAGCCCTTCGATTGGCTGGCGAAGCACTCGATCGACTTCTGGCTCACGTCGGAGGATCTGCCGAAACCGTTCAACCGGATCCATTACCAGGACGGGCGCGTGCATCTCGACCTGACCGAGACCAACATGGAGGGCAACCGGCGGCTCAGGCACAAGCTCGAGCACATCTGCGGCAAGGTCGACATCTATTCGCATCTGGTCGATCGCGCGCTCTATCTCGGCAAGGACACGCCGATCGGCGGCACTGCGCACCAGGCGGGCACGATGCGCTTCGGCGACGATCCGTCGAGCTCGGTTCTGGACCGTGATTGCCGCGCGCACGGGATCGACAATCTCTATGTCACGGACGCAAGCTTCTTTCCGTCGATCGGCGCGGTGAACCCGACGCTCACCATCATCGCCAACGCGATGCGCGTGGCCGACCGGATCAGGGAGCGGCTTGCGTAGAGGGCGCTACGGCGCCGCGAGCGCGAGCAACGCGTCGGGATCCTCGATGCCGAGCAACGTTGCGTGCTGCTCGAGGAGGATGACTGCCAGCGGGCGCAGCTTGCGGCGATCCTCGTCCGATTTCGGCGCGCCGTCGATGGCGACGACTTCCGGCATCGGCCGGAAAATGGCGTAGGCGCCGTCGTCCGGCGCGTCGGTGAACATCAGCAGTTCGTCGGCCAGCCGTGTGCGCACCGCGTGCAACCGTTCGTTGAGTGCCTGGCTCGGGGTTTCCCCCGCCAGCGATAGCAGGGTCTCGGCCAGATCGAGCAGCGCGGACTGGACGGCGCGCATCCGGGCCTGGGCCTGGCGCAACAGCGCGCAGCATTCGCCGGCGTCGCGCGACGCCGGGTGGTCGAGCCGGATGCCGCCGAGGCTGGCCGCCGGCGCCCATAGCGACGCTCGGTCGCCGTCGAAGCGCCAGAGATAAGGCAGGCCGTCATGGCCCACGGTCGCGAGTTCGCCGCCCGGACGCCATTCCGGATCGCCCAGCGGCAGGTCGTAGTCCGGCCGGCCGAGGATGATCGCGACTTCGTTCGTTTCCGACATGACGCACAGAACAACGAGGCGCCGCTTGCGTCAACTCGTGCCGATTCGGTTGACAGGACCAGCCCAACAGAACATCGTTCACCTATGAGTATGGTGTCGCCGGCGAGACCGCGGACACGCAAGGCACGTGGTCAGGGGCACTCCCGCAGGGGAGAGATCCTGGCGGCCGCGCGCGGCGTCTTCGCGTCCGAAGGGTTCAGTCATGCGACGATGCGACGGATCGCCGCCGACGTGGGCGTCTCGCCGACCGCGCTCTATGTCTATTTCCCGGACAAGGAGGCGATCATGCGCGCGATCGCCGAGGCGACGTTCGAGCAGCTTCTGGCCGCCCTCGAACAGAGCCAGGACATGGCCTTGTCGCCGCTCGACCGGTTCCGGGCCGGACTGCTGACCTATATCCGGTTCGGCCTGTCACGGCCCGACGAGTATCGCCTGACCTTCGTCGCCTGGCTGCCTCCCGGGGTCGGACCCGACAATTGCGAGACCGGTGACATCGTGGCGGCCGATCTGTCGTTCGACGTGCTCCGCCGTGGCGTCGCCGAACTCCAGGAGCACGGCATCTTCTCGGCCGGCGACGTGAAGCTTCGCGCCGAGGCGGCCTGGGCCAGCCTGCACGGCGTCACCGCGCTCCTGCTGGATCGGGCCGGTGCGATCGAAAGCCCGCACGACGCGCTGATCGGCGCCGTGATCGACATGACGATCGACGCGATGCGCGTCAGACCGTCAGAATGACGCTTGTTAACTGAACGTTGTTGATGCATGGTTCCGGTCCTCGAACGGCTCGGAGATGCCTGCCATGCGTGCCTTCGTCGCTCTCCCGTGGCTTCTGCTCGCACCTTCCGCCCTGGCGGCGTCCGAGGATCCGCGTCCGGTTCGGGTGCAGACCGTCGAGATGCAGCCGGCGGGACCGACGTCGTCGTTCTCCGGCGCGGTGCATGCGCGGACGCTGGCCGATCTCGGATTTCGCGTCGGCGGCAAGATCGTCGAACGGCCGGTCGAGGTGGGCGATCATGTGACGGCAGGCCAGGTGCTCGCGCGTCTCGACGATCAGGACCTGCGGCTCTCGGCCGAGAACGCCCAGAACGCGGTCGCCGCCGCGCAGGCGGACGCCGCCCAGGCACGGGCCGATTTCGGGCGCTACGCGGCGCTCGGGCGGGCGTCGCCGAGCTATCTCCCATCGGAATATGACCGTCGCGTCGCGTTGAGCCGGATGGCCGATGCGCGTCTCGCGCAGGCGGTCCGTCAGCTCGGCCTCGCGCGCCACCAACTGGCCTACGCCGTCCTGGTCGCGGACGTCGACGGCGTCGTGACCGCGCTGCCGGTCGAGGTGGGCCAGGTGGTGACCGCGGGACAGACGGTGGCCTCGGTCGCGCATGCCGGCGCGCTGGAAGTCTGGGTCGACTTGCCGGAGAACCGGCTCGCCGCCGTGCGCGCCGCACGGGTGACCGTCTCGCCCTGGTCCGATCCGGCGCTTCACATGCCGGGCACGATCCGCGAGGTCGGCGCGCTTGCCGATCCGGCCACACGGACATTCACGGTCAAGGTGGCGCTGCCGGCCGCGCCTTCGGTGCTGGCGCTCGGGATGACGATGACGGTCGCGTTCGCGGCGCGGGACTCGGAGGCGGTCGCCCGGTTGCCGGCGTCTTCACTGACGGATTCGAGCGGTGCGCCCGCGGTGTGGGTGCTCGGCGGCGACGCGCACGCGCATCTGCGGCGGATCACCGTGGCGGGCTACGACGGTGACGGCGATGTGATCGTCTCGGCCGGCCTGGCCGCGGGCGAGCGCGTCATCACCGCGGGCGCCGACCTGGTCGATCCGGACATGCGCCTGACCGCCTGGGCGGGGCCGGCCCGATGAACCTGTCCGAGTGGGCGCTGCGGCATCGCGCGCTGATGCTGTTCGCCGGCATCGCGATCGCGGCGGCCGGCATCTGGTCGTATCTGTCGCTGGGACGGGCGGAGGATCCGCCGTTCACGATCAAGCAGATGGTGATCGTGACGTCGTGGCCGGGTGCCACGGCCGACGAGACCGCGCGGCTGGTCACCGACCCGATCGAGCGCAAGATCGAGGAGATCGGTTCGCTCGACTACACCGACAGCTACAGCGAGCCTGGCCGCTCGGTGGTCAACGTCGTATTGCGCGACAACACGCCGCCCGCGCGCATTCCCGGCCTCTGGTACCAGGTGCGCAAGAAGATCGGCGACATCGCGACGTCGCTGCCGCAGGGGGTGCAGGGTCCCGACTTCAACGACGAGTTCGGCGACGTCTACGGCTTTGTCTATGCCATCACCGGCGACGGGTTCACGCGGCCGGAACTCCGCCACGTGGCGGAGGACGTGCGCGAGCAATTGCTCGGCGTCGCCGACGTGGGCAAGGTCAACCTGCTCGGCGTGCAGCAGGAACAGCTCGTGGTCAGCTTCTCGCCGCGCAAACTGGCGCAGCTCGGCCTGACGCTGGCCGACATTTCGAGAACCGTGCAGCACGAGAACAGCGTGGCCGACGGCGGCTTCGTCGAGACGCGATCGGACCGGATGTATATCCGCGCGACACCGGGTCTGGACGGGGTCGCGCGGCTGGCGGCACTGCCGCTGCAGGCGCAAGGCCGGCTGATCGCGCTGGGCGAGATCGCGACCATCTCGCGCGGCGTCGCGAGCCCGCCGGCCTCGATGCTGCTGTATGACGGCAAGCCGGCGCTCGGCATCGCGGTGTCGATGAACGCGGGCGGGAACATCCTGTCGGTGGGCCACAGGCTCGACGAGAAGCTCGCGGCGATCGCGCCGACCTTGCCGCTCGGTGTGCGCATCGCACCGATCGACGACCAGGCGCGCGTGGTCGCGCGCGACGTCGGCGAATTCCAGGACAGCTTCTTCGAGGCGCTCGCGATCGTGCTGCTGGTCAGCTTCGTCTCGCTCGGATGGCGGACGGGCATCGTGGTCGCGATCAGCGTGCCGCTGGTGCTCGGCGGCGTGATGGTGGCGATGATGCTGCTCGGGATCGACCTGCAGCGTATCTCGCTGGGCGCGATGATCATCGCACTCGGACTGCTGGTCGACGACGCGATCATCTCGGTCGAGACGATGGCGGTGAAGCTCGAACAGGGCTGGGACCGGGTGCGGGCGGGAAGTTTCGCCTACAGCTCGACCGCGTTCCCGATGCTGACCGGAACGCTGGTGACGGCGGCCGGCTATCTGCCGGTCGGGCTCGCGCAGTCGAGCACGGGCGAATACACGCAGGACATCTTTCGCGTGGTCGGCCTGGCGCTGATCCTGTCATGGCTGGTCGCGGTGCTGTTCGTGCCGATGATCGGGGCGGCGCTCTTGAAGCCGCGTGCCGCCGGGGCGACCGCGCATGATGTCTACGACACGAGGCTCTATCGCGCCTTCCGGCGCCTGGTGGCGTTGTGCGTCCGCCGGCGCTGGTGGGTGATCGGAGCCACGGTTGCCGCCTTCGTGCTCTCGCTCGCCGGATTTGCGCGCGTGCCGCAGCAATTCTTTCCGTCGTCGGACCGGCTGGAGCTGATCGCCGATCTGCGTCTGCCGGAGGGCGCGAGCTTCGCCGCGACCAGGGATCGGGTCGAGCAGCTCGAGGCGATCCTGGCGCGGGAGAAAGGCATCGTCTCGCACGTCGCCTATATCGGGACCGGGGCTCCGCGCTTCTTCCTCGCCTCCTCGCCGGAACTCGACCAGCCGAACTACGCCCAGCTCGTGCTCAACATGCGCGACATCGGCGCGCGCGAGGCGCTGCTCGCCAGGCTGAACGCACGCATCGATTCGGGGCCCGCGGGCGGGTTCGACGATGTGCGGTTCCGAACCGCACGGCTGGAGCTGGGACCGCCGGTCGGCTATCCGGTCCAGTTCCGCATCGTGGGGCCGGATGCCGGCCAGTTGCGGATGATCGCGGCGCGCGTCGGCCGCGCGATCCGCGCCAATCCTCATATCAGGAACGTGAGCGACCTGTCGGGCAGCTACGCCAAGTCCGTCACCGTGTCGGTCGACGAGAACAAGGCGCGTCTGCTCGGCCTGTCGAGCGAGGACATCGCCACGACCCTGCAGACATTGCTGCAGGGTGCCGTGATGACACAGTATCGCGAGGGCAACGACCTGATCCCGGTGCTCGCGCGTGCCGACCAGGCGAGCCGGCAGGATCTCGCGGGGCTTGGCGATCTCGAGGTGACGAGTGCGAATGGCCGCGCGGTGCCGCTGTCGCAGGTGGCGCGAGTGGTGCCGGCGGTCGAGGCCTCGACGATCCGCCATCGCGACCGGACCAACGAGATCACCGTCCGCGGCGACATCGCCGACGGCACCCAGGCGCCGGTGGTGACGGCGCAGATCCTGCCGAGCCTTGCCGCGATCAAGGCGGCGTTGCCGATCGGCACCCGGATCGAGACCGGCGGGGCGGTCGAGGAAAGTGCCAAGGGCCAGGCGAGCGTGAATGCGGGGATGCCGATCATGGTCCTCGCGATGCTGACGCTGCTGATGGTGCAGTTGCAGAGCTTCGGGCGGGTGGCGATGGTGATCCTGACCGCACCCCTGGGGCTGATCGGCGTGACCGCGGGCCTGCTGGTGACGGGGATGCCGTTCGGGTTCGTGGCCATGCTGGGCTTCATCGCGCTGGCCGGCATCATCATGCGCAATTCGGTCATCCTGGTCGACCAGATCGAGCGGGACCGTGCCGCGGGTGCGGATCCGTTCGAGGCGATCCTGGGTGCCACGGTGCGGCGTGCCAGGCCGATCGTGCTGACCGCGACGGCGGCGATCCTCGGCCTCACGCCGCTCGCCTTTTCCCTGTTCTGGGGCCCGATGGCGGTCGCGATCATGGGCGGCCTGCTGAGTGCGACCGTGCTGACGCTGTTCTTCGTGCCCGCCCTGTATGCGGCGTGGATGCGCGTGAGGGTGCCGAGGGCCGCGTCCCTTTATGTTGGCCGGTCTGGGGGCGCTGCCCCCAGCGGGTCCAGGGCAGAGCCCTGGCCTTCCTAACCTCGGCATGATTACATCGCCGGGAGGAAACCCGGCGGTGCAATGACCGAGCCCACGCCCGCGCTCGAAATGCGCGACATCAGCAAGACCTTCCCCGGCGTGCGCGCACTGGACAAGGTGCGGCTGAAGGCCTGGTCGGGCGAGGTGATGGCGCTGATGGGCGAAAACGGCGCCGGCAAGTCGACGCTGATGAAGGTGCTGTCGGGCGCCTACCAGGCCGATCCGGGCGGCGAGATCCTCGTCGAGGGGCAGGCGGTCACGATCGGCCGGCCGCAGGCGGCGCGCGCGCTCGGCATCGCGATCATCTACCAGGAACTGGCGCTGGCGCCGAACCTGACGGTGGCGGAGAACATCCATCTCGGCGACGAGATCCGGCGGCCGGGCGGCAGGATCGACCGGCGCGCGATGAACGATGCGTGCCGGCCGGTGCTCGAGCGTCTGGGCACGCCGTTCCGGCCCGAAACGCTGGTGGCCGGCCTGTCGATCGCCGAGCAGCAATTGGTCGAGATCGCGCGCGCGCTGCATCGCCGGTCGCGCATCCTGGTGCTCGACGAGCCGACGACGGCGCTGTCGGCGCGCGAGACCGACCGGCTGTTCGCGCTGGTCAGGCAGCTTCGGTCGGAAGGGATCGCGCTGATCTATATCAGCCATCGGATGGCGGAAGTCTACGAGCTTGCCGACAGGGTCACGGTGCTTCGCGATGGCAGCTATGCCGGTGCGCTGACGCGCGACGAGTTGAGCCCCGATGCGATCGTGCGGATGATGGTCGGGCGCGACCTGTCGAGCTTCTACACCAAGGAGCACGATCCGGCGGCAATGCGCGGCGAGGTGGTGCTCGATGTGAGGGGTCTCACCGACGGCGGCGCGCGGGTCAAGCCGTGCAGCTTCACGCTGCATCGCGGCGAGGTGCTCGGGCTCGCGGGCCTGGTCGGCGCCGGACGGACGGAACTGGCGCGGCTGATCTATGGCGCGGATCGCGCGTCGGGCGGCACGGTGGCGCTGGAGGGGCGGACGCTGTCGGTGGCCTCGCCGCGCGAGGCGATCGCGGCGGGCGTCGCGTATCTCACCGAGGACCGGAAGGGGCTTGGTTTGTTCCTCGACATGTCGTGTGGCGAGAACATCAATCTCGGCGTCATCGAGCGCGATGCGCGAGCCGGCTTCGTGCTCGACCGGGCGCATGCGCGGCAGCGCGCGACGGACGCCTTCAAGGGGCTGCGGGTGCGTGCCGCGAGCCCGATGGTGCAGGTCGGCAGCCTGTCGGGCGGCAACCAGCAGAAGGTGCTGATCGCGCGCCTGCTCGAGACCGACCCGAAGGTGCTGATCCTCGATGAGCCGACGCGCGGGATCGATGTCGGCGCGAAGTCGGAGATCTACCGGCTGATCGACGACCTCGCCAAGCGCGGTCTGGGCGTGCTGGTGATCTCGAGCGAGATGGCGGAGATCGTGGGGATCTGCGACCGGGTCCTGGTGATGCGGGAGGGTGCGCTGACCGGCGAGGTCGGCGGCGACGGCACCCCGATCACCCAGGAAGCGATCATGGAACATGCCGCGGGTCTCGCCGCCTGAGGAGACGCCCATGTCCGATGCCCCGATGACCTCGCCCGCCGCCGAGACACAGGCAAGCGGCGGCGCGGGTCTGTCGTCACGATCGGTGCAGATACGCAGCCTGCTGCAGTCGGCCGGCATGCTGCCGGTCCTGATCCTGCTGGCACTCGGTTTCCATTTCCTGGGTGGACACCGGTTCCTGAGCGTGCAGAACCTGTCGATCGTGGCCCAGCAGGCCTCGATCAACACCGTGCTCGCGTCGGGAATGACATTCGTTATCCTGACCGGCGGCATCGATCTGTCGGTGGGTTCGACGCTGGCCGCGTCGGCGATGGCAGCACTGATCGTCTCGCTGCTGCCGGGACTGGGGCTGCTGAGCATTCCGGCTTGCCTGGTCACGGGACTTGCGATCGGGCTGGTCAACGGCGCACTGATCGCGGCGGTCAAGCTGCCGCCGTTCATCGTCACGCTCGGCACGCTGACGGCGATCCGCGGGCTCGCGCGGCTGATGGGCGGCGACAAGACGGTCTTCAATCCGTCGCTTCCCTTTGCCTGGATCGGCAATGACGGCATTCCGGTGGCGCCGGGGATCGTCGTGCCGTGGCTCGCGATCATCGCCCTCGCGGTGGTTCTGGTCTCCTGGTACCTGCTGCGACGCACGGTGCTCGGCGTTCGGATCTACGCGGTCGGCGGCAATCCGGCGGCTGCCCGTCTGTCGGGCATCCGCGTGGGCGGGATCCTGCTGTTCGTCTACGCGGCGTCGGGATTGCTGGCGGGGCTCGGCGGCGTGATGTCGGCGGCGCGGCTTTATGCCGCGAACGGATTGCAGCTCGGGCAGTCCTACGAACTGGACGCGATCGCGGCGGTCATTCTTGGTGGCACGTCGTTCGTGGGCGGCATCGGCTCGATCTGGGGCACGCTGATCGGGGCGCTGATCATCGCGGTGCTTACCAATGGACTGCTGCTCGTGGGCGTGTCGGACATCTGGCAGTTCATCGTCAAGGGCCTGGTGATCATCGGCGCGGTGACGCTCGACCGGTTCCGCCAGCAGGGCGCGCGCACCTGAGAGGTGCCGTTGCGAGGGATGAGTGGTCCGGCTACGTATCGAGCAAAACAGGGATCGGGGGAGAGAACAATGATCAGGACCACCTTGCTCGCGGGCGCGGCGCTGCTCGGCCTGGCCGCCGTTGACGGCGCGCTGGCCAAGCCGGTGACCGGCGTCGGCATCACGCTCGGTTCGCTCGGCAATCCGTATTTCGTGGCTCTGGCCAAGGGTGCCAGCGTCGCCGCAAAGGCGATCAGCCCCAGCGTCAACGTCGTCTCGACGTCGGCCGACTACGACCTGAACAAGCAGTTCACCCAGGTCGACAATTTCATTGCCTCGGGCGTCAATCTGATCCTGATCAACGGCGTCGACCCGAACGCGATCCTGCCCGCGATCAAGCGGGCGCAGGCGGCAGGCATTCCGGTGGTGGCCGTCGACGTGAAGGCGGCCGGCGCGGACGCGACGGTCGAGACCGACAACGTGATGGCGGGCCGCATCTCGTGCGCGTTCCTGGCCGAGAAGATCGGCCACAAGGGCAACGTGATCATCGAGAACGGACCGCAGGTGTCGGCGGTGATCGACCGCGTGACCGGCTGCAAGGACGCGCTGTCGAAGGATTCCGCGATCAAGATCCTGAGCGCCGATCAGGACGGCAAGGGATCGCGTGACGGCGGACTGGCGGTGATGCAGGGCTACCTGATCCGCTATCCCGACATCGCCGCCGTCTTCGCGATCAACGATCCGCAAGCGATCGGTTCCGATCTCGCGGCCAGGCAGCTGCACCGGAAGGGCATCGTGATCACGTCGGTCGACGGCGCGCCCGACATCGTGGCGGCCTTGAGAGATCCGTTGAGCTCGATCGCCGCGTCCGCGAGCCAGGATCCCTACACGATGGGCCAGATCGCGGTGCGCGAGGGGGCCGCCCTGCTGAACGGCCAGAAGCCGGCCCAGGAAGTCACGCAGATGACGCCCAAGCTGATCACCCGCGACAATGTGTCGCAGTATACCGGATGGACCGACCACTAGCAGAGGATCCCCTCTCCGCGCGCCCGTCGATCGATCGCGCGGTCGCCGTCGACGCTGTCGACGGCGGCGCGCGCGCGTATTTCAGGGCGAGACGCGAGCGCGTCGACGGGTTCGTCGACGCGCACTTCTCCATATCCGGAACACTGAGGCTCCACCGCAACGCGCTGGGGTGGGACATCGCGAAGGCGCCGATCAATCTGTCGCTCGCCGTTCCGCAGTTGCTGCTGCATCTGGGCGCCGGATGCGCCGATCGCGTCGGCGCCACGTTCCTGGCGCGCCTGCTTCACCGCTCGATCCTGCTGCCGACCTCGGTCTCGCGCGAGATCGAATGGCTGATCGTGACCGAACTGTTCGAGCTCCCATTCGTCCAGGGCGCGCGCGAGAGCCGGCACGACGCATTGTCCGACGCGATCGTGGCGGAGCCCGTGCTGGAGCGTGCCCTGCACGGCGACGACCCGATGCTGCGCCAGCGCCTGGCCCGCGCGATGACGATCTATGCCGGCGCGCGCGGTGCGGCGGCCGAGATCACCACCGGCTTCGTGAGCCTGAGTGCCGGCGCGCTGGCGCTGAACAAGATCACGCCGGGCGCGGCGTCGCTCGGGCCGGCGCTCGCCGCGGTGATGGCGCAGCAGACGGCGGTCGCCGCCTTTCCTCTCGGCGGCTGGCTGGGCGGTGTCTGGTATGGGCTGTTTCCCGTCGCTCCCACGCTCGGGCTGGTGGCGACGACGACCGGATCGCTGATGGTGGGTCTGGCGATTTTCGCCGCGTTCTCCGGAATCGTCTTCGATCCGATCCAGCGCCTGCTGGGCCTGCACGGAATGCGGCTCACGCGCATGGTGGATGCGCTGGAGCGCGGGTTCTTCGATCCGCGATCGTCGGCCTTCGCGGTGCACGATCACTACGTCGCGCGCCTGCTCGACGTGTTCGACTTGGTCGGGGCCGCGGTGCGGCTGTAGGCCATGGTCCCGAGGCTCCGGGGCTTTGACTGTGTCGAAGAAGCTGGCCCGGAACTCGCGCGACGGCCGCCTTACCTTGCGACCGGTCCCGAAACGCATGCGGAGCGACGCCATGACGACCGTCGACCACGTTCTCTTTCTTGACTGTCCAGACACGAAGGATGACGACCGGTCGGCCTCTGTCTTGCATGCAACTCGACTCTCGCAAGCTCGCGCGCCTGGAACGGCTACAAGATGTATGCCTTCGGCCGTGACCAGGTGATGCCGCTTTCGGGCAGACCGAACGACTTCTTCTTCCAGGGGCGCACCGTCGGACTGTCGATCATCGAGGCGCTCGATACGCTATATGTCATGGGCCTCGTCGATCTCTACTGGCGGACCGGAAACGAGCTCTATGCCAACACCGCCTACCAGTATTTCGTGGGTTTGAGAGACAACGCGCGCACGCCTAATGGCTACACCATCATCAACGACATCACGACGACCCCGATGACCCAGGGCGACCTGTTCCCGGCCTATGGCTTCGCGGAGAACTTCAAATACCTGTATCTGATCTTCGCGCGCACGCCGCGCTTCAACACGCGAAACTTCTACCTGTCGACGGAGGGAAAGATCCTGCGTGGACTGCGGCCCAACCTGAACTTCTCGGCCTGACGCATGTCGTATGCCGCTCGCGCGGCCTGTCTCGGCTGGACTACAGCACGCCGCGCTGCAGTACCGAGACCGGAAGATCGGCGAGCAGGTCGGACAGCGCGAAGGACCCGACGGCGTTGCCGCGCAGCAGGTCGCGCCATTCTTCGTCGGGCAACGCGAGCGTGCCGGTCCAGGCGGCGCCGTCCTGACGGGCGCCTGGAAAGCGCGACACGACGACCGCGAGCGAGCGGTCGCCGTGGTCGCGGCGGAAGGCGATGATCTGGTCCGCCTGTGCGCTGTCGGCCTGCATCGCTTCGTAGTCGCCCTCGGCGAACAAGACCGGGTTGGCCGCGCGCGCGTGAAGCAGGATCCGGGTCAGGGCGAGCTTGATCGCGCCGTCCTGCCAGTTCGTGTAGCACCGGCGCAACAGGCCGGCGCGATCGGTCTCGAGATCGCGTGCGACTTCTTCGAGCATGGCGGCTCGCTGGCCGTAATCGACCGGACGGCGGTTGTCGGGATCGACCAGGCTCAGGTCCCACAACTCGGAACCCTGGTAGATGTCTGGCATGCCCGGCAGCGTCAGCTTGAGCACGAGCTGGGCCAGGCTGTTGTCGACACCGAGCCGCGCCACACGTTGGGCGAACGGCAGGAACGCCGACAGGAAGGCGGGCCGGCCGGGATCGAGCGCGTCGGCTGCGAACCCCAGCATGGCATCCTCGTAGGCGATGTTCGGGGCCGACCAGTTCGAGTGCAGCTTGGCTTCGCGCATCGACTTCTCGAGCGCGCCCTCGATGCGCTTGCCGTATTCGGCCAATCCTTGTCTGCCGGCCTCGCTGTCGGTGGCCCGGGCGTCGAGAAGTTCGACCGGCCATGAGCCGACCAGGAGCTGGTAGAACAGATATTCGTCGCTGCGGTCGGGAGGTGCCGTGCCCTCGACGTCGCCGCGCCGCGCGCGCACCAGGCGGCTCCACGACTGCACCTGCCGGCTCCACTCGTCAGGCATCGAGGACAGCACGGCGAGCCTGGCGCGGGTGTCCTCGCCGCGCTTGGTGTCGTGGGTCGAGGTGCCGAGCATGGCGTTCGGAAAGCGGCGGATGCGCTGGGCGTTCGTCTTGTGGAAGGACGCGAGCGGCACGCCGAAATGATCTGGTTCGCCGCCGACCTCGTTGAGTGCGATGAACCGGTTGTAGCGGTAGAAGGCGGTGTCCTCGAGACCCTTGGCCATCACCGGACCGCTGTATTGCTGCAGCTTCATCGCGAGCCGCAGGACGGCGTGTCGCGAGAAGCCGCTGCGCGGTTCCGAAACGAGGTCGCCGGAGAAAAGTGCCGCAAGAAAATCGAAGACGCTGGGCGGGATCTCCGGCTCCAGGCGGCGTGCGGTCGCGATCGCCCAGTCCAGGTCGCGCCGGTCGGTTTCGGACGGCGTGCCGTCGCGGTCGACATAGGTGCGGTAGACGGGGAAGCAGGCGACGATCTGCCTGATGGCGCGCTGCAGGATGTTGCGGGTGAAGTCGGCTGTCCGCGGATTCTGGCGCGCGACCCGGCCGGCATCGCGTCCGAGCACGTTGAGCTCGCCCGCCATCTCGTTGTCCATGATGCGCATCTTGCAGAGATGGACGATGAGGCGGAAGGGCGTCGGATCGCCGGTGAAGGAGGTGTAGAACTGGGAAAAGCCCTCCTCCCCGGCGGGGTCGACGAGGACGTTGAGCACGAGGTTGGTGAAGTCGTATCCGGTGGTGCCGTCGACCGGCCAGTCGTCGCGAAGTGCCTCGTGGCGTGCCAGGATCTTTTCGACGACGAGATAGAATGGCCGCTCGGCCATCTTACGCAACCGGTCGAGATATTCCTTCGGATCGAGCAGACCGTCGACATGGTCGATGCGCAGGCCGTCGAGAATCCCGTCTTCGAGCATGGCCTTGATCCGGGCGTGCGCACTGTCGAAGACGGCGGGCAACTCCATCCGGATGCCCGCAAGGTCGTTGATGTTGAAGAAGCGGCGGTAATTGATGTCGTCGCCGGCCACGAGGAAACTCGCCACGCGCCAATACTGGTCCTCGATCAGCGCATCCAGCGATCGCCAATCCTCGTTCAGGCGAGAGACCGCGCTGGCGAGTGCGCGGGCGGCGTCCTGGTCGACGCCAATGAGCTCGGCAAGCGCGCCCTTGAGCGTCGCGGCACGGGCGGCGACCTGCGGCCGCCAGGAGGGTAGATCGGCAAAGGCGTCGCCGATGCGCTCGAGCGAGCCGTCGGCGTGGCCGAGGATGCGCGCATAGTGCAGCGGGCAGATCGGCAGCTTGTGCACATCGTAGGCCCAGACGGCGAACTCGCCCGCCGCATGATCGAATTTGAGCATGAGCCGTCCGGCCTCGAGCTCGATGCCGTACTGATCGCCCAGAACCGGAGCGAGCAGCTTGTCGCGCAGATATCGCCGGTCCGGATCCCAGTCGATATCGAACCAGCCGGCACTCTCCGACATCGGCCCCCATTCGAGCACGTCGAGCCAGCGTTTGTTGTCCGAGCCGCCGACGCCCATGTGGTTGGGAACGAAATCGAGGATCTGGCCGAGGCCGTTCGCGCGGAACGCCGCGCACATGGCGGCGAAATCCGCCTCCGATCCGAGCTCGGGATTGAGCGCGTCATGGTCGGTGATGTCGTAGCCGTGCGTGCTGCCCGGCCGCGCCTTCAGATAGGACGAGGCGTAGACATGGCTGACACCCAAAGCCGACAGGTACGGGGCAACCGCTTCGGCATCGCGAAAGCCGAATTCCTTGCGGAATTGCAGCCGGTAGGTGGCGCGCGGCGGAGTCACGCGCGTGACCTCGACCAGCGGACCGACCAGGGTCCGAGACGGTCATCGGCGGTGCCGGTGACATGGAAGACGTCCTCGTCGGCAGCACGGGCGGGCAGGTCGACGTTCTCGTCGGACAGGTTGGCGAGCAGGATGAGGCTGCCCGCCTCGCCGGCGTGCCAGACGATCCGGACGGCCCCGATACCGAGCACCTCCGCGCTGCCGCCATGCTCGAGATGAGCGAGCAGCGGCTCGACATAGCGGCGACGGATCGCAAGCAGCTCCTTCGTGATGTCGAGCCGGGGCCGGTCGATGGCGTCCCAGTCGAGCTTGGCCGACTGGAACGTCACGCCGGCGAGCGGATCGGGGATCCGGTCGCGTTGCGCAGGATCCTGGAATTGGGGGAAGCGCTTGAACTCGTCGCGCCTGCCCTGGCGGACGGCATCCGCCAGATCGCCGGAGAAATCGCAGAAGAATGGAAACGGCGTCGTCGCTCCCCACTCCTCGCCCATGAACAGCATCGGGGTCTGAGGCAGCAGCAGCAGGATGGCAGCGACGGCACGCAAACGTTCCGGTGCCACGCCGGCCGTAAGCCGGTCGCCGAAGGCACGGTTGCCGATTTGGTCGTGGTTCTGGGCGAAGGCCACGAAGGAAACGGGCGGGAGTGCCGCGCTGGGCTCGCCCCTGGTCTTGTCGCGATACTCCATCATCTCGCCCTGGAACGCGAAACCCTCGGCAAGTGCGCGGCCGAGCAGATCGGTCCGGCCGGCATATTCCTTGTAATAGCCGGAATCCTCACCGGTGAGTGCGACATGAAGCACGTGATGGACGTCGTCGTTCCATTGCGCGGTGAACCGCCCGTTCCCGAGCCGGCTCGCCTGGTTCTCCTCGTTCTCGAGCACGAGGTGGGTGGGGCGTTCGCCGCGCATCTCGTGGACCGCCCGCGAGAGTTCGTCGAGCAGGTCCGGCGTGCTGTCGTCCATGATCGCGTGGACGGCATCGAGACGCAGCCCGTCAAGATTATACTCCTCGAGCCAGTAGAGCGCGTTGTGGATCACGAAATCCCGGACCGGGCGGGAATGCTCGCCGTCGTAGTTGATGCCGGCACCCCAAGGCGTCTTGTGCCGATCGGTGAAGAAGCCGGGCGCGTAGACCGGCAGGTAGTTTCCATCGGGACCGAAATGATTATAGACGACATCGAGCAGGACCATGATCCCGCGCGCATGCGCCTCGCGGACGAACGCCTTGAAGTCATCGGGGCGGCCGTAGCTGGAGTCGGGCGCGTAGGGCAGTACGCCGTCGTAGCCCCAGTTGCGCCGGCCGGGGAAATCCGAGACCGGCATGATCTCGACCGCGGTGACGCCAAGCGCCGCAAGATGGTCGAGCCGGTCGGTGGCGGCCGCGAACGTCCCCTCCTTGGTGAAGGCACCGATATGGATTTCGTAGACGACCGCCTCGGACCACGGACGGCCGGCGAATTCGTCCGACCACGAAAAGCTCGTCGGATCGATCACCTCGCTCGGACCATGCACGTCGTCCGGCTGGAAGCGGCTGGCTGGATCGGGGACGCGCAACCCGTCGGGCAGGACGAAACGATAGCGGGTGCCGGCGGTGGCCGCGTCGGTCGCCAGCGTGTGCCAGCCTTCATCGCCGGCTTCGAGCGCGAGGACCGGGCCTCCCTCGACGGCGACCTCCACCTGCGCGCAACCGGGCGCCCAGAGGCGGAACCGGACTTGTCCGTCCGGACCGATTTCCGCGCCGTGCGGCATCATGTGCCGCCTGGTCGACGGCATCACGACCGCACCTCCCGGCCGCCCTGGGAGAACAGCAGGACCGATCGGCCGGTCGCCAGGTAGGCGCTTGCACCCTCGAAGGATTCTTCCGCGTCATGCTCGAGATTGGTGTCGAGCAGACGTGTCCACGCGCCGTCGCCCGGAAGTGTGAAAGCGACACCGTCCTGCCAGCCATTGATGACGATCAGCAGGGTCGCGTCGTTGCCGGCAACGGGCAGGCCCGTCGGAGGCAGCGTGCCGTCGAGCAGGACGCCGAAACAGCGCGTGTTCCCGTCGTCCCACTGTTCGGCCGTCATCGGCTCCCCGGACGATGACAGCCAACGCACCTCGTCGGTTAGGAATCGCCCGCGTGCCAGCATGGCATGTTCGGAACGGACCTTGATCAGCCTGGCCACGAACGCCTGCAGCGCCTGCCCCTTCTCGCCGATGTCCCAGTCGACCCAGCTGATGTCGCTGTCCTGGCAATAGGCGTTGTTGTTGCCGCCCTGGGTGCGCGCGAACTCGTCGCCGGCCAGGATCATCGGCGTGCCCTGGCTCAGCAGCAGGGTCGCGAACAGGTTGCGCAGTTGGCGCGACCGCAGCAGGTTGACCGCCTCGTCGTCGGTCGGACCCTCGGCGCCGCAATTCCAGGACCGGTTGTCGGAGCTCCCGTCGCGGCCATCCTCGCCGTTGGCATCGTTGTGCTTCTCGTTGAAGCTGACGACATCGTTGAGCGTGAAGCCGTCATGCGCGGTGAGGAAATTCACCGAAGCCCAGGGACGCCTGCCGTGGTGAGCGAACGTGTCGGGCGAGGCGAGCAGCTTGGGCGCGATCGCTTTCGGACCCGCCTCGCCGCGCCAGAAATCGCGCACGGTGTCGCGGTAGGTGTCGTTCCATTCGGCCCAGCCGGGCGGGAAGCCGCCGACCTGGTAGCCGCCCGGACCGCAATCCCAAGGCTCGGCGACGAGCTTGACCGTCTGCAGCAGCGGATCCTGCATGCACGCCTTGAGAAAACCGCTGCGGTCGTCGAACCCGTTCGGCTCGCGCGCGAGAATGGTTCCTAGGTCGAACCGAAATCCGTCGATGTGCATCTCGCTCACCCAGTAGCGCAGACTGTCGGTGACCATCTGCAGCACGCGCGGATGACTGACGTTGAGCGTGTTGCCGGTGCCGGTGTCGTTGATATAGAAGCGCTTGTCGCCGGGCATGAGCCGATAGTAGCTGGCGTTGTCGATGCCCTTGAACGACAGGGTCCCACCCTGCTCGTTGCCCTCGGCGGTATGGTTGTAGACCACGTCGAGAATGACCTCGAGCCCGGCATCGTGCAGGCGCGCCACCATCTCCTTGAACTCGCGCAGGCTGTCGATCGGATCGGCGGCGTAGCGTGGATCGGGGGCGAAGAAGCCGATCGTGTTGTAGCCCCAATAGTTGCGAAGTCCCTTGTCGAGCAGGGGGCCGTCATCGACGAAGGTGTGGATCGGCAGCAGCTCGACCGAGGTCACGCCGAGCGAACGGATGTGATCGAGCACCGGCTTGGCGCCGAGGCCGCGATAGAAGCCGCGATCGGCCTCGGGGACGCCCGGATGCTTCTGCGTGAAACCCTTGACGTGGGTCTCGTAGAAGATCGTCCGCTCCCACGGGACCTGCACGCGGCCGCGCGTCCCGGTCCAGTCGAAGCCCGGGTCGACGACGACGCTCTTGGGCACGAAGGGCGCGCTGTCGCGCTCGTCGAAACTCAGGTCCTTGGCCGGATCGCCGATCGTGTAGCCGAAGCAGGCATCGTTCCAATCGAGCCGCCCGGCATGGGCGCGCGCATACGGATCGAGCAGCAGCTTGTTCGGATTGAAACGATGACCCGCCTCGGGGGCATACGGGCCATGGACGCGAAAGCCGTATTGCTGACCCGGCCCGATGTCGGCGACATGGCCGTGGAAGATCTCGTCGGTGTATTCCGGCAGCCGGATACGCGCCGTCTCGCGGGTTCCCGAATTGTCGAACAGGCACAAATCGACGGCCGTCGCATGGGCGGAGAACAGCGTGAAGTTCACACCGCTGCCATCCCATGTGGCGCCGCTCAGCAACGGGCTGCCCTCGCGAAGCGCGTGTGTCGTCTGGCCTGGCATGTCGGGGTTCTCGCTTTCGCCGCACGGAGCATCCCGCGCGCCTGCACAACAGGCATGACGCATCCGGGTTGCAGGCCGGAGCGTTTGACCGATCGGTCAGCTTGCCGGTAGTTGTTCGCGGGTGAAGTGCCGAAGAGAGACTGCCATGTTGCCTTTGCGTGTCACGCTCCTCGCGATCGTGCTCGGCTCGGGAGGTGTGGCACTGGCCCAGGCGCCTGGCGGCAAGCCGCCGGCGGTCGGCGTGCTGACGGTCCATCGGATGCCGATCGTCCAGACGAGCGAGTATATCGGCCGCATCCAGGCGATCGACAGCGTCGCACTCGTGGCGCGCATCACCGGCTTCCTCGAGCAGCGCCTGTTCACGGAAGGTTCGGAGGTGACCAAGGGCCAGCTTCTCTACGTCATCGAGCAGCCGCCGTTCCAGGCGCAGGTGGAGGCCAACCAGGGCACGCTGGCGCAGGCGCGCGCGAACGCGGAGTTTGCCGTCGCCCAGTTCCAGCGGCAGCAGAACCTGCTCAGCACGCCGGCCGGACAGAAGTCGAACTATGACCAGACGCTGGCGACCCAGCGCGCCGACGCCGCCGCGGTGCTGAGCGCCCAGGCCAACCTGGAGACCGCGCAGATCAATCTCGGCTACACGGAAGTCCGCGCGCCGATCGATGGACGTATCACCGCGACCTCGGTCAACCAGGGCAACGTCGTCAGTCCCAGCAGCGGCACGCTGGCGACGATCGTCAGCCAGGACCCGATGTACGTGGTCTTTCCCGTGGCCGAACGCGACGTCGCGTCGCTCGAGCAGCGCTACGCGCATGCCGGCGGCCTGGCGGCGGCCAAGGTCCGCGCGCGGTTGAGCAACGGGCAGATCTACGGGCAAGCGGGCCATCTCGACTATGTCGCGCCCAACGTCTCGAACACCACCGACACGATCACGCTGCGCGCGACGATCGCCAACCCGAAGGTCGGGGGCGGCAGCGGGGCGACCGGTGACCGCACGCTGGTCGACGGCCAGTTCGTCACCGCCCTCGTCGAGGCGCCGCAGCCGATCTCGCTGATCACGGTGCCGCAGTCGGCGGTGCTGTCCGACCAGCAGGGCTCGTACGTGTTCACGGTCGGCGCGGACGACGTCGCGCACCGCACCAACATCCACACCGGCGAGCAGACGGGCACCAGCATCTCGGTCCTGAGCGGTCTGCCGGACGATGCGACGGTGGTGGTCGAGGGGCTGCAGCGGGTCAGGGACGGCGCGAAAGTCGCTCCCGGCGCGCCGGCGGCGTCCCCGGTCCCGGCGGGGGCCGAGAACGGCGCCCAGGCCGGCAAGGGCGGGTCCAGGTAGCGCCCGATGATCTCCGACATCTTCATCGACCGGCCGCGGCTCGCGGTCGTCATCGCCATCGTGATCACGCTCGCGGGCCTGGTCGGACTGTCGCGCATCCCGGTGGCGCAGTTCCCCGACATCGTGCCGCCGCAGGTTTCGGTGACGGCGAGCTATCCCGGGGCGTCGGCCTCCGTCGTCGAGAGCTCGGTCGCACAGCCGATCGAGGCGCAGGTCGTCGGCGTCGACAAGATGATCTACATGCGGTCGTTCAGCGGCAACGACGGGTCCTACAGCCTCGTGGTGTCGTTCCTGCTCGGGACCAACCCGGACATCAACACCGTCAACGTGCTCAACCGGGTGCAGACGGCCACACCCGAGCTGCCGTCCGAGGTGCAGCTCGAAGGCACGACGGTGCAGAAGAAGTCGTCGGCGATCCTGGAGTTCGTCAACTTCTATTCGCCCAAGAAGACCTACGACGTGCTGTTCCTCGCCAACTACATGACGATCAACGTCATCGACGAGATCAGCCGGATCACCGGCGTCGGCCAGGCGAGCCTGCTGAGCCGGCAGAAATACTCCATGCGCGTCTGGTTCGACATCAACCGGATCAACAATCTCGGCCTGTCTCCGACCGACATCACCAACGCGATCGCGGCCCAGAGCACGGTCGCCGCGATCGGCCGGATCGGCGCGCGCCCGATCAGCCAGGAGCAGCAATACCAGCTCAACGTGCAGACCACCGGACGTCTGACCAGCACCAAACAGTTCTCCAACATCGTGCTGCGCGCCAACCCGGACGGATCGGTGCTGCGGATCGGCGACGTGGCGCATGTCGAGCTGGGCGCGCAGAATCTCGATTCCGAGGCCAAGCTCAACCAGTCCCCCTCGGTGCCGCTCGCGATCTATCTCGCGCCGGGTGCGAACGCGCTCGACACCGCGACCGCGGTCAACAACCGGCTCGCCTATCTGGCGAAGCGGTTCCCGAGCGATCTCGCCTACGACCTGACCTATGACAGCACGACCTTCGTCAAGGACACGGTCCACGAGGTGATCAAGACTCTCCTCGAGGCGTTCGTCCTCGTGGTGATCGTGGTGTTCCTGTTCCTCGGCAGCGTACGGTCGGCGATCATCCCGACGGTCGCGGTGCCGGTGAGCCTGATCGGCGCGTTCGCGATCATGTCGGCACTCGGCTTCTCGGCCAACACGGTCTCGCTGCTGGCGATGGTGGTGGCGATCGGGCTCGTCGTCGACGACGCGATCGTCGTCGTCGAGAATGTCGAGCGGGTGATGGAAGAAAATCCCGAGATGGCGCCCAAGGATGCCGCCAAGCTCGCGATGACGCAGATCACCGCGCCGATCATCGCGATCACGCTCGTGCTGCTGTCGGTGTTCATCCCGATCGCGTTCATCCCCGGCCTGTCGGGGCAATTGTTCCGCCAGTTCGCGGTGACGATCAGTTCGGCGATGGTGATCTCGGCGCTGAACGCGCTGACCTTGTCGCCGGCGCTGTGCGCGGTGTTCCTTCGCCATGGCGGCCCGAAGCGCGGGATCATGGGACGCGTGCTGCGCGGCATCGAGAGGACGCGCAACGGCTACGCCTCGGTGGTGCGCCGGCTGGTGCGGGTCAGCGTGCTCGGCATCGTGTTGATCGTGGTGGTGGCACTGGGCGCGTTCGGGCTGGTGTCGCGTCTGCCGACCGGGTTCTTGCCGGAGGAGGACCAGGGCGGCTTTTTCGTGCTGATCTCGCTGCCGGACGGGGCCTCGGTCGCGCGGACGTCGGCGACGATGGACCAGGTCGCGCACCAGATCGCGCCCCTCGCCGGTGTCAAGGAAGTGTTCCAGGTGATCGGCTACTCGATCATCGACACGGTGCAGGAGCCCAATGTCGGGTTCCTGTTCGTCAGGCTCAAGCCGTTCGCGGACCGCTCGACCGTCGCCTCGTCGGCGCAGGGCCTGATCGGGCATATCTTCGGTCTCGGACAGCAGGTGCGGACCGCGACCGTGTTCCCGTTCAACCTGCCGCCGATCATCGGCCTGTCGACATCGGGCGGTTTCGAATACGAGCTCGAAGGGCTGGAAGGCCAGGACTACAACGACATCAACGGCGTGATGCAGGGACTGGTCGCCAGCGCCAACGGCGATCCGCACCTCGCGCGCGTGTTCTCGACGTTCACCAACACCAACCCGTCGCTGTTCCTCGACATCGACCGCGCCAAGGCGCAGTCGCTCGGCGTCAACATCAGCGACATCTTCAATACCGTCGGCACGACGCTCGGCGGCGTCTATGTCAACGACTTTAACCTCTATGGCCGCGTCTGGCAGGTCAACGTGCAGGGCGAGGAGGCCGACCGGGGCAACATCTCCGACCTGTGGCGGATCTACATACGCAACAGCAGCGGCGGGACGGTGCCGTTGCGCGCGATCGCGAGCCTGCACGTGGTCACCGGGCCGCAAGTGGTGACGCGTTACAACAACTATCGGGCGGTCACCATCCAGGGCAGCCCGGCGCCGGGCGAATCATCCGGAACGTCGTTGGCGGCGATGGACGACGTGTCCAAGCGCACCCTCCCGCCCGGCTACGCCTACGAATGGACCGGGACGGCGTTCCAGGAGCAGCAGGCGGCGGGGCAGACCGGCGCGATCCTGTTCATGTCGATCCTGTTCGCGTTCCTGTTCCTGGTCGGCCTCTACGAAAGCTGGGTGATCCCGATCCCGGTGCTGCTGTCGGTGGCGGTGGGCGTACTCGGCTCGTTCATCGGCATCACGCTGGCCGGCTTGTCGGTGGACCTGTACGCGCAGATCGGCCTAGTGGTGCTGATCGCACTGGCGGCCAAGAACGGCATCCTGATCGTGGAGTTCGCCAAGGAGCGTCGCGAGGAGGGCGTAAGCATCGTGGACGCCGCCGTGCAGGGCGCGCATATGCGGTTCCGCGCGGTGATGATGACGTCGGTCGCGTTCATTCTCAGCCTGCTGCCACTGGTGTTCGCGAACGGAGCGGCGGCGATCAGCCGGCGGGACGTGGGCACACCGGTGTTCGCCGGCATGATCGCCGCTTCCGGCGTCGGGATCTTCGTGATCCCGATGCTGTATGTCACGTTCCAGGCCATGCGCGAGCGCACGGGCGCGATGTTCCGCCGCAAGGATTGACATTCGCCGGGGATCCGGGGGCCGGCCTCGGCCCCCGGTTCTTCGGCTCTGGTCGTCAGGAAGCGGCGCGCAGGTCCCGGATGTTTTCGGCGATCGCCGCGCGGATGCGCTCGAGCCGTTCGCCGCCGAACACCATCTCGGCGCAGGGCGCGCCCGTAGCGGCATTCGGCGGTGACATCATGCCCGGATTGAGGGCGACGATCGGCGCGTTGGCGAAGGTGCCGCGATTTCCGGTGTCGAGATAGGTCTCGGCCGCGGCGCCCTCGGCGAGCAGCACCGCGTGCCGGGCGAGCTCGACGTGGAAATACTCGACCGTAAGAGTGGTCTCCTGGACGATGTTGCCTGCGTTGACGAGCAATCCGGCCGGAACCAGGACGCCGTCGAGCAGCAGCGCATGGTCCGGGCTGACACGAAGCGCGCGGTGCGGCAGGTGGCCGTCGAGCGCGCCGGCCTCGATGCGGACCGGGCCGACCGAAGCGGGCTCGGGGTGGCGGCCGACATGCACCCTGCGCCGGCCGATCCAGGTGATCGCCGCCTCCCCGCCTGTCGCGAGCACCACGCGGTCGCCCTCGGCGAGGTCCTCGACGGCGACCTCGCCGGTCGCGGTTCTGATCCTGGTGCCGCGCGCGAAGCAGGGCGGCTGGTCGAGCGGGTTGGTCGGGAAGACGATCGGGTTGCCGCCGGTGACGCTGTCGATGGTGGTCTTGAGCTGCTGGAGCGCCAGATCGAGCACGGGATCGCCCGCCTCCATCGAAATCGCCATGTCGAGCACCGGATCGGCGGCGGTGGCACCGGCGACGGCCTGGTCGATCACCGTCCAGAGGCTCCCGGACGGGTCGGTGAACTGGAAGCCGTTCGAGCCCTGCGCGCCGACACTGGCGACGGCGAGCGTCGCCGGGTTGCCCGACGCGTCGGTGTAGCCGATGGTCGGGGCGCCGGGCGTGCCGCCGATGGTGACCGTCGTGCTCGGTTCGGACGAGAGGCCGTAGGCGAAGTCGAGATCGGCATAACCGGCATCGTCGATCTGGGTGACGACGGACGGCGGGAGGATCGTCGCGAGCGAGGCCGTTTTGTAGACGGCGGCTCCATCGATTGTCGTTCCGGGTCCGGTATAGGGCATGCGCGCACTCCTTTTGTGCGGCGCACCCTGGGCAGGAAATTGATGTTATTCAATGCTTAACGAGAGTTAGTTACTGTAGGATAACGGCAGCGCGACCCCCCGGGGAGGCCGATTGACCGACCGAAGTCAGAAAACCGGAAGTCCAGGCGCGCGCTCCCACGCGGTCCTGACCTTGATCGATGCGGGATCGTTTCGGCTCGGAACATCGACGCGGGGGTGAGCGGCGTTACTCAACCATGACGAAGACTGCTCCAGCTCGTTCGAAGCGGGCAGTCCTGGTCAGAAGTCTTCATCGCCCTGCTCACGAGAGCGGTCGAGATGCGCACGCAATTCGGGCGTCATCGGAATGGTGATCGTGACCGGAATGGCAACGTCGTCGAAACCGCGCGGCCGTTGCTCGATGGGCGGCGCGCCGTGCGACTGTCGCGCCGAGATCTTGATCGAGACGGGCAGCGTCTCGTCGTCGAACCCTCTTCGTTGCGCCAACCCAACTCTCCCGTCGCGGTGCATCCGCCGAGGCGAAGTATGCAGGAGTCTTGAGCGAACCCCGATCTCACGCGGGTTCGGGGCCGCCGGCCCCGACGGGGTCCAGGGGCAGCGCCCCGGCCTTCAGACGCTCAGCAGCGCCGCGATCCGCGCCGGATCGCTTTCCTCGAGCACGCGCCGCGCCAGCCGCACGCATTCGTCGAGCGACACGGCGCGGATCGCCTGTTTGACGCGCGGCAGCGCCGACGCGTTCATGCTGAACGAGCGCAGGCCGAGGCCGAGCAGGAGCGGGGCGAGCTTGGGATTGCCGGCCATCTCGCCGCAGATCGAGACCGGCTTGCGCAGCCGTAGCGCCGCTTCGGTGGTCTCGCCGATCAGGCGGAGCACCGCCGGATGGACGGGATCATAAAGTGAGGCGACCTCGCTCGAGGCGCGGTCGACGGCCAGCGCGTACATCGTCAGGTCGTTGGTGCCGATCGACAGGAAGTCGGCCTCGAGCGCGAAGACGTCGGCCATCAGCGCGGCGCCGGGCGTCTCGATCATCGCGCCGAGCGGCGGCAGCTTCTGCGGGAGCTTGACGCCGCGCCGGCGCAGGCGGCGGCCGACCCGCTCGTAGGCCTCCCGGGCGGCCCGGAACTCGCCGATGTTGGTCACCATCGGCAGCATCACCCGGACCGGGCCGGCGATCGACGCGGCCAGGATCGCGGTGAACTGGGTCTCGAGCAGTTCGGGATGGGCCAGCAGCAGGCGCAGGCCGCGCAGGCCGAGCGCCGGATTGGCCTCGCGCTCGCGCGGGCCGACGCCGGCGCGCTCCATCGCCGCACTCTCCTTCTCGCCACCCCAATCGAGCAGGCGGATGGTGGTGACGTCGCCCGCCATCGTCTTGACGATGCCCATGTAGGCGGCGGTCTGCGCCGCCTCGTCGGGCAGCTCCTCGGTGGCGATGAACAGGAACTCGCTCCGCAGCAGGCCGATGCCGCTGGCGCCCGACTGGACCACGAGCGGCAGCTCGGCGGGGAGCTCGAGATTGGATTGCAGCTCGACCGCCTCGCCGCTCGCGAGCCGCGCCGGCAGGCGGCGCAGCCTGGCGAGGCGCTGGCGCTCGCTCGCGTGCTGGGCGACGCCGCGGCGGGCCTCGGCCCGGGTCACGCGCGAAGGGTCGAGCGTCGCCGTTCCGGCGTTGCCGTCGATGACGACGAAATGACCGTCGCGGGCCGCCTCGGCCACGCCGGCGGCGGCGATGACGGACGGAATGCCGAGCGCGCAGAGCATGATCGCGGTGTGGTCGGCGGCTCCCCCCTCGTCGGTGGCGACGCCCGCGACGCGCGTCGGATCGATCAGCGCCACATCAGCGGGCCGCAGACGGTCGGCGATCAGGATCGCGCCGCGCGGCATGTCGCCGAGCGCCCGGAACGGCACCTCGGCGAGGTTGCGGATCAGGCGGCGGCCGATCTCCTCGACTTCGCCGGCGCGACGGAGAAGGGAGGCGCCGTCCTCCTCGGGCAGCGCGAGCAGACGGCCGGCCGCGAGGCGGACCTCCTCGCCCACCGCGAGCTCGGCCGAGACGAGCCCATCGGTGATGCGGCGGTGGATGCCGCGCAGCAGCCGCGAGGAGCCGAGCATCTGGCGGTAGGCGTCGATGAGCGGCGCGATCTCGCGCTCGCTCTCGTCGGGCAGCAGGGTCAGGCGCGCGCGGAGCTTGGCGAGCTGGGCGAGCGAGCGTTCGGTCGCGCGAGTGAGGCGGCCGATCTCGTCCTCGACCTCCTCGGGCTTGAGGGCGCGGCCGGACTGGTCGGCCTCGTGCTCATGCGTGCAGTAGGCCGGGCCGATCGCGATGCCGCCGCAGGCGGGATGGCCGCGGAAGATCCGCTCGCGGATCCTGCCCTGCTCGGTCCGGGCCGCCCCGGAGCCGACGCCCTCGGGCGCGTCAGTCCTGTTCACCGAATCCGGCCTCGACCAGGGTCGCGAGCGCGTCGAGCGCTTCCTTGGCGTCCCAGCCGTCCGCGACCAGCTCGATCGTCGAGCCGCGGCCGGCGCCGAGCATCATCAGGCCCATGATCGAACGCGCCGCCACCGATTGCCCATCGCGCACGACGTCGACGGAGGCGTTGAAGCGCTCGGCGGTGTTGACGAACTTGGCAGCCGCGCGGGCATGCAGTCCGCGGCCGTTGACGATCGTGACGCCTCGACGCAGGACGGTCGACGCGTCCTGGCCGATGGTCATCCGGACCGGCCGTTCGCCGGTCGGGCGTCCATTGTCAGGGCAGGATCGCGATGCGGATCGGCACGGACCGGGGCAAGCGAGACGCAGGCCGAACCGCCGAGGCAGGCGCTCGGCAGATGCGAGGCGGTGGCGATGTATTTGCGGCCGGCGGCCTCGGCGCAATCGGCGCACTCGCCCAGCGTCGCCGCGGCGCGCGCCTTGGCCAGTTTGACCAGCATCGGCAGGTTGACGCCGGAGATGACCTCGACGCCGCCGCGGCCGATCATCGCGACCGCGACGTTGCTCGGCGTGCCGCCGAACATGTCCGTCAGCAGGATGGCGCCGTCGCCGGTATCGACGCCCTCGATGCAGCGGGTGACCTCGTCGGCCAAGCCCGCCATGTCATCCTCGGGACCGACCGAGACCGTCGCGATCTGCGCCTGGGCACCCACGACGTGTTCCATCGCGTCGCGCAGCGCCGGGGCGAGTCCACCATGCGCGATCAGGACGATGCCGATCATGAGCCCGACGCGCGGCCCTGCTCGCGCAGGGTTCCCTCGCCGGGAAGGCCTTCCAGCCCCCGATGGAGCACCGCGATCCGTATGATGTCGTCGTCGCTCATTGGTGTCGCCCGCATCCTTCGGGCCAGATCCTCGATCAGCGACACGGATCTGTGTCGCCCGCCCGTGCAGCCGATCGCGACGGTCGCGTATGTCTTGCCCTCGCGGACGAACCTCGGCAAGACCAGCCGCAACAATGCCTCGATCGCATCGATGAACGTCCGGTAGTCGGCATCCTGCCGCACGTGGCGCCTGACCGTCTCGTCGAGACCGGTCCGCTCCCGCAGATGGGGATCGTAATGCGGGTTTTTCAGGAACCGCGCGTCGAAAACCATGTCGGCCTCCGGCGGCAGTCCGGACGGGAATGCGAACGAGACCAGCGTCAGCGACAGGCGGCAGGTGACGTCGAGCGACAGGCGCTCCTCGACCTGGCGCCGCAGCGCGGGCGTCGGCAGGTCGGTGGTGTCGATCACCAGGTCGGCGGCGTCCCGCAGCGGCAGGGTCACGCCACGCTCGGCGGCGATCCCCTCGACGACGCGGCCGCCCGAGGCGAGCGGATGACGCCGGCGGGTGGCGGTGAAGCGCCGGAGCAAGGCCTCATCGCCGGCGGTGGCGAAGACGAGATCGATCCGCTGGCCCGCGTGGCGATGGCGTTCGATCGCGGCCAGCAGGGCGCAGGCGTCGAAGCCGTCGGTGCGCGCGTCGATGCCGACGGCGAGCTTGCTGCGGCTGCGTTCGACCAGCACGTCGAGCAGTGCCAGCGGCGGATTGTCGACCGCCTCGAAGCCGAGATCCTCCAGCACGTGCATGATCGACGCCTTGCCCGCGCCGGACAGGCCGGTCACGAGGACGATCCGGTGCGGCAAGCCGCTCATCGATCCGGGGCCTTGCAGGCGAGATCGAAGGCGAGGGCCGCCTTGTCCGGCGCCGACGCGGCGAACGGATCGAGGGCGAGCAGGGTGACTCCCGTGCCAGGATGGACACGCGGCGCGGGCATGCGCTCGGGGGCCAGCGCGAGATCGAGCGCGAGCACGACCGGGACCGGCGCCTCGTGCGGCATCCGCACGATCCCGACGCCGCGCACTTCCATCAGGCCGGCCAGAGGCGCCGGCGGCGAGGCGGTCACGCCTTCGAGATCGACCCGGTCATCGGCCACCAGCACGAAGCCGCGTCCGATCAGCCTGAGCGCCAGGTCCGACTTGCCGGCACCCGACGGACCCAGCAGCAGCAACCCTCGGCCTCGACGTGCAACGCATGTGGCATGGATCTGCATGGCGCCCCGTACAGCCATCAGGGCCTTAGCACAGAACTCGAACGGCATGGCACAGAACGGACCGGCCGAGGGGCTGGCGGATGTCACGCCATGTCTCAATTCAGACGCCGGATCCTGCCCGCCACGCTGGCTGACCGGTCGTCGCCCGGTTGCCGAGAAAGCGGTCCGTTCCTGGTGGCGAGCGAACCCCCGTTTCGTATCGAAATGTCTTGACCGCCCGGGCGTGCTGGTTCATTCGCGGTTCCGGACGTGTGAAAGTCACATCCCGGTCGGTAGTCCGGGTGGCTCAGCGCTCGTGCATGGCGGCTGCCGTCAGCAGCCGGCTACCAGCGCGTCCTTTCCGCTCGACAGGGAAGGTGCGTCCGATGGAAATCGCCAAATATCTCGTTGCCTTCGTCGCCATCTACGGGTTTGGCGGCCTGGTCGCCGACGGCATCGTGCCGGCGACCGCGCGGCAACATCTCTACAATCCTGCATGGCCGCCACACGCCAAGTTCCACAATGGGCAGACGATGCTCATGGGGATCGGCAACGGCACGATCGCGCTCCTGGTGCTGTTCGGATCGCATCCATTGACACTGCCGTCGTTCCTGATCGCGACCGGAGCCGCCTCGGTCTATTGGGTGACGATGGTTTTGGCGCCTTTGTTCCCCGGAACCGCCTGGTGCGATCCGGAGTTCGCGGATGCTTCGAAACGCCCGTTCGGGCTCAGCCCGCAGCAGGTGCTTTCGTACGCCTTGTGTGGACTTCTCGTCGCCGCCTTGATCCTGGCGCTCGCGCTGCCTTGAGAAGACGCGGGAGTTCGCAGGATGAGTGATGTCGAGCCGAGTCGCTCTGTCCTTCACACGCCGCCTGTGACGGCCCGATCCGCCAGGCCGCGCCGATGCACATCCTGACGCTGGTCGGCGCGCCGCTGGGCGAGCGTGACATCGCCCGGGCCCGCGCCCTCGTCGAGGGCGGCGAGCCGGTGATCCTGTCGCCCGGCGAGGCGGCCGATATCCCGTGCGCGGCACCGCCCCCGCTCGCGCTCGTCCGCGCCGCCCTTGCCGGCTCGCCGGTCGACGCGCTGGCGGTCCGGCCTCGCGGCCGGCGCAAGGCCGTGCTGGTCGCGGACATGGACAGCACGATCGTCGACGGCGAGACGCTCGACGATCTCGCGCAGGCGTCAGGAACCGGGGCGCTCGTCGCCGCCATCACAAGGCGGAGCATGAACGGCGAGGTGGATTTCGCGACCGCCCTCGTCGAGCGCGTCGGCACCCTGCGCGGGGTCGCGCTCGCGGCACTCGAGGAGACATGGGCACAGACGAAGCTGATGCCGGGGGCGCACGCGCTCGTCGCGACCATGCGGCGGCATGGCGCGCTGTGCGTCCTGGTGTCGGGCGGCTTCACGTTCTTCACCGCGCGCGTCGCGACGCTGTGCGGGTTTGACGACCATCGCGCCAACGTCCTGCTCGATGACGGCGCGGCGCTGACGGGCGAAGTGGCGCGGCCGATCCTCGACCGCGACGCCAAGCGCCGCGCGCTCGAGGCGTTCGCGCTGCAGCGCGGCGCGCGCCTGTCGGCGACACTCGCGGTCGGCGACGGCGCCAACGATGTCGCGATGCTGCAGGCCGCCGGCCTCGGGATCGCGTTCCGGCCGAAGCCGATGCTGGCCGCGGCGATCGCCAACCGGGTCGAGCACGCCGATCTGCGCGCGCTGCTGTTCGCGCAGGGCTACACTCGCGCCGACATCATCGAGGAGACCTGACCATGCGCAGCCGCCAAAGCCTCGCACTCTCGGACGCACGGATCCTGATCGAGGGCGCGGTGCGGGAGGCCGAGGCGCGCGCGCTCGGCGTGAGCCTGGCCGTCGTCGACGATTCCGGTGTCCTGGTCGCCCTCGAACGGCTCGACAGCGCGAGGCTGCACACCCCGGAGGTCGCCTGGCGCAAGGCACGCACGGCGGCGATCGCGCGGACCGCGACCGGCGCGCTGCAGGCGCAGCTCAAGGACGAGCCGGCCTACGCGACCTTTCCCGACCGGGTGCCGATCAAGGGCGGCATGCCGATCCTGCACGGCGGCGAGGTTGTGGGCGCGATCGGCTGCTCGGGCGGCACGACGGACGAGGACGTCGCCTGCTGCGAGGCGGGGATCGCCGCCTGGTCGTCGTAGGCCAGGATCCCCGCGTGAGGATCAATGCCGGTCGTGGCCTTTCGGGACCGGCATCGGGACCCAGCGCGTGCCGTCCTGGTCCTGGACCAGGATCAGCACGTCGGTGCGGTGATCGGTCTGCGCCTTGGTCACCAGGTCCTGCACCTGCTCGGGGCTGGTGACGTCGTCCTGCTGGATCTCGAGGAGGATGTTGCCCGGCTTGATGCCGCGGTCCGACGCCGGGCCTGATTTCGCCACGCCCACCACCACGAGACCTTTCTGGCCGTCCGGGATCTGGAATTTCTGCCGCAGCGCGTCGTCGATCGGAGCCAGCGAGAATCCGAGGCCGGCGATGTCCTCGCCCATGTCGGGCTTCGGCTTGGGGGGCGCCGGCTTGGCCGCGACCGGCTTGGCGACCTGGTCCTCCGGCAGTTCGGCCACCACCAGCATCACCGTCTGCTTCTTGCCGTCGCGCCAGATCACGACCGGCACGCGCTGGTCGATGCCGGTTTCGGCGACGACCCGCGGCAGGGTGCGCATCTCGTGCACCGGCTCGCTGTTGAAGGCGAGGATCACGTCGCCGTTGCGCAGCTTGGCGCTGGCGGCGGGTCCTTTCTGGTCGACGCCGGCGACCAGCGCGCCGTCGGCCGGCTTGAGGTTGAGGCTTTCGGCGATGTCGGGCGTGACCGCCTGCACACGCACGCCGATCCAGCCGCGCCTGGTTCGGCCATAGCGGCGCAGCTGGTCGACGACGAGCCTGGCTTCGTTGGCCGGGATCGAGAAGCCGATGCCGATCGAGCCGCCGGACGGCGAATAGATCGCGGTGTTGATGCCGACGACATGGCCTTCCATGTCGAACAACGGGCCGCCCGAATTACCGCGGTTGATCGGCGCGTCGGTCTGGATGAAATCGTCGTAGGGACCCTGCTGGATGTCGCGGCCGCGGGCGGAGACGATGCCGGCGGTCACCGTGCCGCCGAGGCCGAACGGGTTGCCGATCGCAAGCACCCAGTCGCCGACGCGGGACTTGTCGCTGTCGCCGAAGCCGACCGCCGGCAGTTTGCGGTCGGGATGGACCTGCAGCAGGGCGAGGTCGGTGCGGTCGTCGTGACCGATGAGGGTCGCCTTGAGCACCGTGTTGTCCTGCAGCGTGACCGTGATCTCGTCGGCGCCCGCGATGACATGGTTGTTGGTGACGATCAGGCCGGCGGGATCGACGATGAAGCCCGATCCCAGGCTCTGCATCTTGCGCGGCGCATTGTCGCCGTCATCACCCTGGCCGTCGCCCTGCCCGTCCTGATGCTGGCCATGCTGGCGGTTCATGAAGTCGTGAAAGAACTTCTCGAACGGCGAGCCTGGCGGGAACGGCGAGTTGGGGGCCGCATCCTCGTCGCTGTCGGGGGCGTCGCCCTTGACCGTCTCGGACGACGAGATGTTGACCACCGCCGGCAGCAGCGACGCCGCAAGGTCGGCGAAGCTGTCGGGTGCGCCGCGCGCGACCGCCTGCGACGGCAGGAACGCCGGAGCGACCGCGAGCGGAGGACCGACGAGACAGGTTGCCGCGAGAAGCATGGCGCGCGGCCCGGCGAGGCAGTTCATGCGTGGTCCTTCGGTTGGCCCTGGGATTGGTTGCGTTCCCGCATCTGCGGGGGGAAGCGTCACGTATGAATGTTGACGCCCTGACGGGCGACCTCAGTCGAACGGGAAATGACGATGAAAACAGCAGTTGCCATAGCGGCATATACACTGATGCTTGCGGGCGTTGGTGCGGCAAGCATGGGCGCGATGACGGCCGGCGCCAAGACGATGGGCGTGAAGATGGTCGGCGGCGCGCCGATGTATCCGAACAAGACGATCGTGGAGAACGCATCGAAGGCCCACAACCTCACCACGCTGGTCGCCGCCGTCAAGGCCGCGGGGCTGGTCGACACGCTGAGCGGCCCGGGGCCCTTCACCGTGTTCGCGCCGACCGACGCGGCGTTCAAGCTGCTGCCGCCCGGCACCGTCGACACGCTGGTCAAGCCCGAGAACAAGGCGCAGCTCACGTCGATCCTGACCTACCACGTCGTCTCCGGTAAGCTGGACGCGGCCGACCTGATGGAGGACATCAAGGACGGCGGCGGCAAGGCAACGCTCAGGACCGTGCAGGGCGGCCCGCTCACCATCAGCAGCAAGGGCGGCCACGTCTACCTGACCGACGCGAAGGGCGGCATGTCGGAGGTCACGACGGCCAATGTCGAGCAGTCGAACGGCGTCGTCCATGTCATCAACCACGTGCTGATGCCGTGATCGAAGAAACGCCGGCCGATTGCAGCCGTCCGGCGTAACCTCCGTCACGGGTCGTACGAAGCGTCGGTGGAGGAGACTTGCATGACGAGCAGATGGAGCATGACGAGCAGACGGGTTTGGCTTGGGACAGTGGCGGCGGTGCTGGCGGGCTTCGCTGGCCTGCCGCGCCGTGCCGTGGCGGTCGAGCATTTCGAGGTCTCGCACTCGGACGCCGAGTGGCGACACCTGCTGTCGCCGGCGCAATATCGGATCCTGCGCGAGTCGGACACGGAATATCCGTATTCGAGCCCGCTCAACAACGAGCACCGCGCGGGCGTGTTCAGTTGCGCGGGCTGCGCCCTGCCGCTGTTCGCGTCACGCACCAAGTTCGACAGCGGCACCGGTTGGCCGAGCTTCTACGAGCCGCTGCACGGGGCGGTCGAGACGGCGTCGGACAATTCGCTGCTGATGAGCCGGACCGAAATCCATTGCCACCGCTGCGGCGGCCATCTCGGGCATGTGTTCGCCGACGGGCCGCCCCCCACCGGCCAGCGCTACTGCATGAACGGCGACGCGATGTCCTTCCGTCCGGCCTGACACACAAGGGGATCAAGCGATGCAACGCTCGACACTTCTCAGGGGCACCGTCCTCGCCGCGATCATCGGCGCCGCCGCCCTCGCGCCGATCTGGCGCACGCGTGCCGAAACCCCGGTCCGGATCCCCGCGCCGGCCGAGGCGGGCAGAACCACCGGCGGTCCGCGCACGATCGTGGTGTCCGGGGGCTGCTTCTGGGGCATCCAGGGCGTGTTCGAGCATGTCCGCGGGGTCGACCGCGCCGTCGCCGGCTATGCCGGCGGCCCGGGCGGCGAAGCCACCTACGAGCAGGTGAGCACCGGCACGACCGGGCACGCGGAATCGGTCCGGATCACCTACGAGCCCTCGGTGATCTCGACCGGCAAGCTGCTGCAGATCTTCTTCTCGGTGGGACTCGATCCGACCCAGCGCGACGCGCAGGGACCGGATGAAGGAACCCAGTATCGCTCCGAGATCTGGACCGGCGATGCCGCCGACGCCTCGCTCGCCACGCGCTACATCGCCGATCTCGATCACGCCCATGTGTTTTCGGGTCCGATCGCCACACGCGTCGATCCGCTGCGCGGGTTCTATCCTGCGGAGGACTACCACCAGGACTTCCTGGCCCGGCATCCGGACCACCCATACATCGCGTTCAACGACATGCCGAAGGTCGAGGCGCTGAAGCGGCTGTTCCCGGAAAGCTACGTGCCGGCGCCGGTGCTCGCCTTACCGGGCCGCACGTCGTCCTGACGGGCGGGCCACATCCGCTGCAACTCTTGATGCCGGTCGAACCACTGGTGCTTCAACGCGCCGGCGACATGGAGCGCCACCAGCGTATAGAGCGCGTAGGCCAGGTTGGCGTGGATGGCGAAGAACAGGTCGTGCACCCGGTCGCGTAGAGCGGGCGGGAGATGCATCAGCGGGCCGATCCGCGGAAACGGGATCAGCCCGTAAAGCCGGAGCGGATGGCCGGCCGCCCCTCGCCAGGCGGAATCGTGGATATAACCCGACAGCGGCATCGCGAAGATCAACGCATAGAGGGTGAGGTGCGCGGCATGGGCCGCGCGGCGCTCGATGCGCGGCAGCGCCGGATCCCAACCCGGCGGCGGATGCGACCAGCGCCACAGCAGCCGCATGACGGCGAGGCCGAGCACCGTCAGGCCGAACGATTTGTGGGTGTCGATCATCGGGCGCGTGTAGGCGTCCGGCAGACGATCGACGGTCCAGACCAGCAACAGGTTGGCAGCGATCAGTGCCGCCACCATCCAGTGCAGGGCGATCGCCGTATTCGTGTAGCGCTGCGATCGTGCGATAGCCGGCATCGGTTGCAGAGTTGCGCAGCGCGCGGCCAGGGACAAGTCACGCTGATGCCATACGATGTCACGCCACCGGACGGCCTGGACGCCGCGCGCGCCTCGGCCACGCCGTTCTTTCCGCGCGGCAAGGCGCCGCTGCGGCCGATCCTGATCCACGGCGCGATCACCACGCTCTGGATGATCCTGTGCGCGCGGGCGTTCCTGCCGCACGGACTGCTGGTCTGGGCGGTGGGCCTGGTCTACGTCGCCTATGACGCGTTCCTGATGGGGTTCGTGTGGTGGAACATCCGCGACATGAGCCGGCCGGCGGCGATCGCGTCGGACGCGACGCTGCCGCCGGTCGCGATCATCATCGCGGCCTTCAACGAGGCGGCGGTCCTGGAGCGTTCCATTGCGGCGCTCGCCGCGCAGTCCTTGCCGCCGGCGATGATCATCGTGGCCGACGACGGCTCGACGGACGCGACGCCAGAGGTGTTCCGCCGAGGCTACGGGATCGGCCTGCCGGTGCTCGGCACCGCGAGCGAACCCGCGCCCGCCTTGCCCTCGCTGCGATGGCTCCGTCTGCCGCATGGCGGCAAGGCACGCGCGCTGAATGCGGCGATCGCGATCGCCGACGCGCCGCTGGTGCTGACGGTGGACGCCGACACCCATCTCGCGCCGGACGCGATCGAGGCGATGGCCCGCGCGTTCGCCGCCGAGCCGGCGCTGGTGGCGGCGACCGGCGTGCTGATCCCGGTCTGCGGCAGCTCGCGCGGCAACCGCGTGTTCGAGTTCTTCCAGCGTTACGAATATGTCCGCAACTTCCTCTCGCGCCGGGCCTGGATGCAGGAGGACTGCCTGCTGCTGATCTCGGGCGCCTTCGCCGGATTCCGGCGCGACGCGGTGGTCGAGGTGGGCGGCTTCGATCCGCATTGCCTGGTCGAGGATTACGAGCTGATCCATCGGCTCCGGCGGCACGGCGTGCTGACCGGCCGCGATTGGCGGACCCGCGTGCTCGGGGAGGCGAGTGCCACCACGTCGGCACCCGGCCGCCTTGGCGACTTCCTTCGGCAGCGCCGGCGCTGGTTCGGCGGCTTCCTGCAGACGCAGTATCGCTACCGGGACATGATCGGAAATCCGCGCTTCGGCCGGCTCGGCACGCTGATGCTTCCGGTCAAGGCGATGGACACGATGCAGCCGATCTACGGCTTGACCGCGCTCGCGGTGCTGGGCGGAACGGTGGTGACGGGGCATCTGCACCTGTCGCTCGGCATTCTTGCGGTCATCGTCGGCAAGATCGTGCTCGACGCGGCATTCCTGTTGAACGGGCTGCGGCTGTACCGGGGCTGGGTCGGCACCGCGCCGCGCGGCGGCACGGTCCTTGCTGTGGTGGCGTTGCTCGCGGAACCGTTCACCTTCCAGGTCCTGCGCCATCTGGGCGCGGCCTTGGGCTGGGGCGCGTTCTTCGGCCGCAGCGGACGATGGGGCGCGAGCGCACGCTGATGGGGGGGCACGATGAACAGGATCCTGGTCTCGATCGTTCTTGCCGGCCTGACGACGCCCGCGCTGTCGGCGGACGGCAAGCGGATCGGAGAGGTGAGCACGACATTCCGGCTGCTGGGCGCCAACGACAGGATCGTGGTCGACCGCTACGACGATCCCCGGGTCGATGGCGTGTCCTGCTACATGTCGCACGCGGCGACGGGCGGCATTTCGGGATCGCTCGGAGTCGCCACCGATCCGAGCCGGTTCTCGATCGCGTGCCGGGCGACCGGCAAGGTGGTGCCGCACGGCGACCTGCCCGCCAACGAGATCGTCTTCGGCGAGCGGCAGAGCTTCTTCTTCAAGCAGTTGCGCGTGTCGCGGCTGTTCGATCAGGAGAAGCGGGTTCTGGTCTATCTTGTCTGGTCGACCAAGGCGCTGACGCCGGGCGGGTCGCCCTATAACGCGGTCAGCGCCGTCCCGCTCGATTGACCGATTGGTTGCACGCACCCGAACATAAATTTGGCAAAATTCCTCTTCGATCCCATCTGAGGCTATCAGCACATCTGCGGACGGTCGGGAGGCGCGAGGTATGGAGCGGCACAGGTTTGCAACGGGCGACGTGGTGATCTATAAAACCGACAATAAATTCGTCGATGCCCCACGAGGAGACTACAAGATTACTCGTCTTCTTCCGTTGGCAGGCAGTGGCATCCAGTATCGCATCAAGCATGTCTTCGATGGGCACGAACGTGTCGTCAACGAGACCGATTTGTCGGTGTCGTAGGAATGGCTAGCATGGCTCAGAGGAAAGTCGAGACCGCGGCGATGGCGCGTGATGCCGCCGCCGCCACCGCCAAGCTGCGTCATGAGCCCGGCACCGAGAGGTTCCAGCTCAACGACCTGGTCGCCTACCCGGCACATGGCGTCGGTCGCGTGGAGAAGATCGGCGTCGAGAATGTCGCCGGGCACGATCTCGAGCTGATCCACGTCGCATTCGCCGACAACGCCATGACGCTGCGCATCCCCGTCGCGTCCGCCCCCAAGTCGGGACTGCGCAAGCTGGTCTCGCCCGAGCAGATGACGAAGTTGCTGCAGACGCTGACCGGCCGCCCGCGGGTCAGCCGTGCCGTCTGGTCACGGCGTCTGCAGGACTACCAGCTCCGGATCAATTCCGGCGACTTCAAGACGCTCGTCGAGGTCGTGCGCGACCTGCAGCAGAGCAAGGAAGGCTCCGAGAGCAGTTTCAGCCAGCGGACCCTCTACGAAGCCGGGATCGAACGCCTGTCGGCGGAGGTCGCGGCGGTCAAGCAGTGCGATCGCAACGAGGCCCGCCAGTTGCTCGAAGGCATGCTGTCGGGCTGATGCCCGGGGAGATCGCCGAACTCGCCCGGTTGCTGACGGACTTCCGCGACCGGCGCGACTGGGTACGGTTCCACTCGTCACGCGCGCTCTGCGCGAGCGTCGCGATCGAGGCGGCGGAGCTGCTGGAACTGACGCAGTGGCAATCCGACGAGACGTTCGAGGCCTGGGCCGCCGGCCACAAATCCGTCATCGCCGCCGAGTGCGCCGACGTGCTCTCCTACCTGATCCTGTTGGCCGAGCATCTCGACATCGACCTCGCCGATGCGCTGCGTGCGAAGATCGCACTCAACGAAGACCGCTTCCCGCCGTAAGGTGACGGTGTGCGGCGCCGATCAACGGGAGACGAAGGGTGAACATCAAGCGCGCGGGCAGTCAGCCGTCCGGCAAGGGACCGGCGGACTGGTTCACCGGAACGGTCCGCATCGATCCGCTGTTCAGCGCGCCCGATCCCGCCCGGGTGGGCGGGGCGCTGGTCACGTTCGAGCCCGGCGCGCGCACCGCCTGGCACACCCATCCGCTCGGCCAGACCCTGATCGTGACCACCGGCTGCGGCCTGGTGCAGCTCGAGGGTGGCCCGGTCGAGGAGATCCGCCCAGGCGACGTCGTCTGGTTCGGCCCGGGCGAGAAGCACTGGCACGGCGCCTCGGCCACCACCGCGATGACCCACCTCGCCATCCAGGAGGCGCTCGACGGGTCGCCCGTCGACTGGATGGAGCACGTCAGCGACGCGCAATACGGTCGCTGACGGCCAGGCCGCCCGGCATCGGCTTGGTCAGGCGAGCGCGCGGCGTCCGATGTCACGGCGGAACAATGCGCCGGGCCAATCGATGAGGGCGACGCCGGCGTAGGCCGCATCGCGCGCGAGCGACAGATCGGGACCGCTCGCCTGCACCGTCAGGACCCGTCCACCGGACGACGTGACGGCATCCCCTTCGCGCGACGTGCCGCCATGAAAGACGCGCACCAGCGGCAGCGAGGCGGCCTCGTCGATGCCGCCGATCCGGTCGCCCGCGCGCGGGGTGCCGGGATAGCCGGGCGCGGCCAGCACGATGGCCGCGGAGGCGTCACCGGAGAGCTGCCACGGCGCCTCGCGCAGGCGCCCGGTTGCGCAGGCCATCAGGGCGGCCGCCAGGTCCGAACGCAGCAGCGGCAGCAGGCATTGCGCCTCGGGATCGCCGAGGCGGACGTTGAACTCGATCAGGCGTGGACCCGCGCCGGTCAGCATCAGGCCCGCGAACAGGATGCCGCGGAACGGCGTCCCGCGCCTGGCCATCTCTGCCAGGACGGGCAGCACGACCGTCCGCAGCGCGTCGCCCTGCGCATCGCGGCCGAAGCCGGTCGGCGGCGTGATCGCGCCCATCCCGCCGGTGTTGGGCCCGGTGTCGCCGTCGCCGAGCCGCTTGTGGTCCTGGGCCGCGCCGAGCAGCATCGCGTCCTCGCCGTCGCAGAGCGCGAACAGCGAGACCTCGTCGCCGTCGAGACATTCCTCGATGACCATCGGGCCGTCCATGCGCGCGACGGCGTCCTCGGCCTCGGCGAGGCTGGCGGCCACGACCACGCCCTTGCCGGCGGCGGGACCATCCTGCTTGATCACGATCGGCGCACCGCGGCGGCGCACGAACTCCAGGGCCGGCTCGCGGTGGTCGAACCGCTCCCAGAGCGGCCCCGGCACGCCGGCAACCTGCGCGATCGTGCGCGCGAAGGATTTGCTGCCCTCGAGCCGCGCCGCGGCGGCGGACGGTCCCGCGCAAGGGATCCCGGCCGCGGCGCAGGCGTCGGCCAGTCCCGCCACGAGCGGCGCCTCCGGCCCGGGAACGACCAGCTCCACGCGTTCACGACGCGCCAGCGCCACCAGCCCGTCGATGTCGGTGGCCGAGACGTCGAAATTTCGTCCGACGAACGCCGTGCCCGGATTTCCCGGCGCCGCAAGGACCTCCGCGTAGGGCGCCAGTGCCGCCGCGAGTGCGTGCTCCCGTCCCCCCGCTCCGACCACCAGCACCCGCATGTCGAATGATCCCTCGTCAACGCGATCCAAGGGCCGCGCCCTTGGCAGGGGTTCGGGGGCAGCGCCCCCGACTGTCTTGCCGTAAGGTTGGCCGGATGGACCAGACCAACGTCCCCGAATACTCCGTCTCGGACATCTCGGGCGCCGTCAAGCGCACGCTGGAGAGCAGTTTCGGCCGCGTGCGGGTGCGCGGCGAGATCACCGAGCTCAAGCGCTATCCGTCGGGCCACATCTACCTGTCGCTGAAGGACGAGAACGCGAAGATCGCCGCGGTCGTCTGGCGGACCGCGGTCGCCCGGCTCGGGCTCAAGCCGGAGAACGGCGTCGAGGTGATCGCGACCGGCCGAATTACCGCCTATGGCGAACGTTCGACCTACCAGCTCGTGGTGGAGCGCCTCGAGTATGCGGGCGCCGGCGCGCTGCTGGCCAGGATCGAGGCGCTGCGGGTCAGGCTCGCCGGGGAGGGCCTATTCGATCCGGCCTCCAAGCGGGCGCTGCCGCGGCTGCCGTCGGTGATCGGGCTGGTGACGTCGCCGCAGGGCGCGGTGCTGCAGGACATCCGCACCACGATCGCGCGGCGGTTCCCGCGTTCCCTGCTGCTGTGGCCGGTGCCGGTGCAGGGTGACGGCGCGGCGGAGCGGATCGCGCGCGCGATCGCGGGCTTCGACCGGCTCGCCCACGGCGGCGATCCGCCGCGGCCGGACGTGCTGATCGTGGCCCGCGGCGGCGGCAGCCTCGAGGACCTGATGGCCTTCAACGACGAGGCGGTGGTCAGGGCATCGGCGTCCTGCCGGATCCCGTTGATCTCGGCGGTCGGACACGAGACGGACACGACGCTGATCGACTTCGCGGCCGACCGGCGGGCGCCGACGCCGACGGCGGCGGCCGAACTCGCGGTGCCGGTGCGCTCCGAGCTGGTCGCCGACCTTGCGCACCGGGCGGCCCGGTTGGCGGCGGGGCTCGCGCGCGCGCTCGAGGCACGGCGAGGACGGCTGGAGCGCGCGGGCGGACGGTTGCCCGATCTGCCCGCGCTCGTGGGCGCCGGGCGGCAGCGTCTCGACGACCGGGCGCACCGGCTTGCGCTCGCGTTACCGAACCTGGTGGCGTCGCGCCGGGCGGCACTGGCCGGCGCGGAGCGGCATTTCCCGCGCCCGCACGAGCTTATCGCCGTCCGCCGCGCGCAGCTTCGGCTCGCCGGCCTGCATCTCGAGCAGGCGCTCGCGGCGCGCCTCGCGCGGTCGCGCCTGCGCTCCGAGCGCGCCCGGTTGTCGGCCGGGCCGCTGCTGGCGATGATCAGGGAGAAGCGCGCGCGCCTCGACGGATTGTCCGCGCTGCTCGCCTCGGTGTCGCACGACGCGGTGCTGGCGCGCGGCTACGCGATGGTCCGCGACGACGCCGGCCACCCGGTGACGCGCGCGGCTGGCGTGGTGGCCGGGGCGGCGTTGACCCTGCGCTTCATCGACGGGGAACGCACCGTGCAGGCCTCGGACGGCCGGCGGTCGCGCCAGGGTGATCTCGGGCTCTGAGCCGGTTGTGCGTTGCCGTGCGCGGTAGGACGTGCAGAGTGATCGTCCCGGCAAGGAACCCGTCGCTTGAAGCTGCTCGCCGTCCATCCAAGCGCGTTGATGTATACCCGCGTCTTCCTCCGGCTCGAACCTCTCGGTCTCGAATTGATCGCGGCCGCCGCCGAGAAGGCGGGACACGAGGTCGCGCTCATCGACCTGCAGGTCGAGACGCACACGGATTTCTGGCGGCTGCTCGAGGATTTCCGACCCGAGGCACTCTGCTTTTCCGGCAACTACCTCGCCAACATTCCCGAGATCATCGACCTCGCGCGGGCGGCGCGGAGAAAATATCCGGCGCTGTTCATCTTCGTCGGCGGCCATTCGGTCTCCTTCGTCGCGGGCGACGTGCTGGCGCATGCCGAGGGCGCGATCGATTGCGTGATGCGCGGCGAGGGCGAAGCGTCGGTGGCGGTGCTGCTCGACGCGGCGTCGGCCAGCCGCAGCGGCGCGGGCGGTCTGGCCACCGTGCCGGGCGTGATCACGGAAGACGGCGACGGGCCGCCGCCGGTGTTCGTCCAGAGCCTCGATGATCTGAGGCCGTTGCGGCACAAGCTGCGGCACCGCCGAAAATACTTCCTCGGCACGCTGGACCCGTGCGCGTCGGTCGAATTCGCACGCGGCTGCCCCTGGGACTGCACCTTCTGCTCGGCATGGACCTTCTACGGGCGCTCCTACCGGACCTTGTCCCCAGAGGTCGCCGTCGAGGAACTCGAGCGGATCGGCGAACCCGGCGTGTTCCTCGTCGACGACGTGGCCTTCGTCCACGAGCAGCACGGAACGGCGATCGGCGAGCTCGCGGCCAGGCGGGGGATCAAGAAGCAATACTACATGGAGACGCGCGGCGACGTGCTGCTCCGCAACAAGGACGTGTTCCGGCTTTGGCGGCGGCTCGGTCTCGAATACATGTTCATCGGGCTCGAGGCGATCGACGAGGAAGGACTCAAGAAGTTCCGCAAGCGGACGTCGCTCGGCGAGAACTGGGAGGCACTCGAGTTCGCCCGCTCGCTCGGCATCATCGTGGCGATCAACCTGATCGCGGACCCCGATTGGGACCGCGAGCGCTTCGAGACGGTCCGCCAATGGTGCATGGACATCCCCGAGGTGGTGAACATCTCGGTCAACACGCCTTATCCGGGAACCGAGATCTGGCATCGCGAGGAACGGCGGCTGACGACGCGCGACTACCGGCTGTTCGACATCCAGCACGCGGTGCTGCCGACGCGGCTGCCGCTGCACGAGTTCTACGCCGAGCTGGTCAAGACCCAGCAGGTGCTCAACCGCAAGCATCTCGGCCTGAAGGCGATGCGCGGCACGGCCAGCATCGCCACGAAACTGCTGCTGCGCGGGCAGACCAACTTCCTCGGCATGATCTGGAAGTTCAACTCGGTGTTCGATCCCGCACTGCAGATGGCGGACCATGCCCGGACGCCGACATACGAGATGGGCGCGCGTCCGAGTTTCGGCGACAGCTACGACCGTCGGCAGCTCTATATCCATGCGCCGGCCGGGAGGAAGTCGCGCGCGATCGACGATGCGACGGAGGGGTTTGTCGACGCCACCAGGATGGGGACTGCAAAGGCGTAGAAGATTGGGGGCCGGGGCCGGCCCCCAAACCCCCGGCTTTGATCAGGTAAGAGTTATCAACAGGGCCGAGATCGTGATGACGGACGTCTGCATGTGGGCGGCGACCTCCTGCAGACCCAGAATGGCCTGCGGTTGACGGTCCGCGGCGGCGGCTTCCTGGCCAGAAGCTTCGACGGCGTCGACCTGGGCCATCTCGCGGCGGAGGCCGCGGACTATGTCTACGGCCGGTCGCAGCCGCTGCAATACGCGGTGTGTCTGGCGGACAGCGGCCGGGATGCCGACGCGCTGGCGTTCCTGCCGGGCGCCTTCTCGCGCGCCGGCACGGACGACGAACGGGCGAAGCTCGCCAACGAATGGGGGGACGCTTTCGCGGACTTGAACCGCAACGCCGAGGCGGCCGGGAAATATCGGCTGGCGATGTCGCTCAAGGCGCACGACTGGCCGGCGTGGAGCAACCTTCTCGCGGTCGTGGTCTCCCTCGACGGCGAGGAGGCGGGCTGGTGGGAAAGCAGGGCTTTCCTGGCACAAGCCGCCGCGACACGAGAGGAGGAGCGCCCGAAACCCCGCTCGTTGTCCAACCCGGCCTTCCTGACCTGGGATCTGCCGCTGGCCCTGGCCGGATTGCTCGACAAATGCGAACGGCAATGGCGGCGCGGGAAGCTTCTCGACGATCAACGGTAAGCCTGCATCGCGGACCGGACGAAGTCCGCCGGGGCGACTTTGCCGCGGCCCAACGCGGCCTCGAAACGGCGAGCGCCGAGGCGCCGCACTTCGCCGACCCGCTGAAGGCATCGGGCGACCTGCTGATGGCGAAGCACGAACCCGGGCGGGCGGTCCTGAAATATGATGAGGCGCTCCGCTATGCGCCCGACTGGGCAGCGCTCAGAGCGGCGCAGGACGTCGCAAGGCATGCGGCGGGGATGTGACGCGGCCTGCCCGGCGCGGGCACGTTGACTCCCGCTGCTCGATGCCATCTTGTCGCGCAGTAACGAGGACGCGCCTTGCGCATGACCGTTCCCAGGATCCTGTGGTCACTCTGGCTCCAGGGATGGGACCGCGCACCGGACATCGTCCAAGCCTGCGCGCGTTCCTGGCGCCGACTGAATCCCGGCTGGGACGTCCGTTATCTCGACAAGACCCATCTCGAACGGCTCATGCCGCCGGACGTTGCCGCGGTGGCACGACGCGTCTCCAACGTGACGGCAAGCGATCTGCTTCGCCTGGAGCTCCTTGGCAGACATGGCGGCGTCTGGGCAGACGCGACGGCCTACTGTCTGACGCCCTTGGACCGATGGCTCGATGACAGCGCACCCGCCGGCTTCTTCGCCTTCGACAGGCCAGGACCGGACAGGATGCTCTCGAACTGGTTCCTGGCTTCCGTCCCCGAATCGCCGATCATCATCGAGTGGTCGAAGAGAGCCGGCGACTACTAGGAGCTTGTCCTGGTAACGGCTTTGGTAAGGTTTGATTGGCGCTGTGGGTGTGAGCGCGGATTGGTGCTGGTGCTCATGCGGTGAGCTTTGCGAGGTTGTGGGCTATGCAGATCAGTGCCCATTCTGCTCGGACCTTGTCGATGCCGCGGAGAAGGAACTGGCGGAAGTTTCTGGCTTGTTTGATCTGTCCGAAGACGGGTTCGACGACGTATTTCCGCATTCGGTATCGACTTCGATGTCCGCCTTGCCGGATCCTGGCGCGCATGGCCTGAACCAGCGGACCGCCCTTCTTGCCGTACCCCGGCTTGCTGGCGCGGCCGGTCGCGACGTAGCCGCGCACCGTGCGTTCGACGAGGCCGGCCAGGTTGGCCTCTGAACAGAAGCCATTGTCGGCGGATGCCTCGTCGGGCATGGCGCCGGTGTTGTCCTGCACGGCATCGATCAGCGGCAACAAGGCGTCCTGGTCGGAGCCGTTGTTGGTCAGGCAGTGCGCCACGATGATCTGCGCGTCGGCATCGACCGCGGCCTGTGCATTGTAGGCCTGAACGAAGCCATCGCGACCCTTCATGATCCGGCTGTCGGGATCGGTGAAGTTGCGCTGGGCGCTGGGTTTCGGCTGTCCTGGCGGGTGCGCGGGAGGTCTGCCTGGGCGTGGCTTGGGGGCCTCATCGGCGTCGCGCCGAGGCGGCGGTCTGGCCGCCTCCGCCAGTCGGGCCTCGGCTTCAAGCGCGGCCTTGGCGGCGCGGATGCGCGCGAGCCGAGCCTGCTTGTCGCGCATCCAGTCGGGCGGCTCGTCGCCGCGCCGGGTGCTGCCATGCTCGGCATCCTCGGCCGCATCCTCGGCTTGCGCGCGGTCCAGCCACTCGGCCACTTCGCGGACGAGTTCAGCCTCGGCCTCGACCATCCGGGCGTAGCTCATCGCCTTGTGCTTGGACGCGTTGGCTTTGATCTTCGTGCCGTCGACGGCGACATGACCGAGGCCGGCCAGACCAGCCTTGCGACAGACAGCCAGCACCTGCACGAACAGGTCCGCCAGGGCATCGAGGTGACGCCGCCGGAACTCGCTGATCGTGCGGAAATCCGGCCGGTTCAATGCGGTGACCGCCTGGAAGTCCAGCCGCTCCTCGCAGCCACGCGCGATCCGCCGCGAAGAATAGACGCCGCTGCGATAAGCGTAGAGCAACAGCGCCACCATCATCGCCGGATGATAGGGCGGATAGCCCTTCAGCTCAGTGTAGGCGGCCATGATCGCGGAGAGATCAAGCTCCTCGCTCACCAAGTCGCGGATCAGGTGGGCCGGATGGCCAGCCGGGACGAAGTCGGCAACCGACGGCGGCAGAAGCCAAACCTCGTCCGTCTTCCAGGGGCGAAACACTTTGCTCATCCACCAAGAGAATCACCAAGCCAACGTCGCGTCGAGCTCATTCAACCGTTACCAGGACAAGCTCCTAGCGCGACCGATCGGTGCCGGACGCCTATTTTTGGATGCACTATCTGTTCGCCGACCTCTATCACGCCGATGAGGCCTGTCGGCGGATCTGGGATGTCACGCCGAAGCGTTCGGCGGATGGCCCGCACGCCCTGGTGCCGTATGATCAGGTGCTGCCGAATCCCCCGACGGCAGGCATGCGCGCGCTCGTCGAAGCGTCTTCGGTGCCCCTCTTGAAGCTGACGCACAAGATCGATCACGGCCTTGGCGTCGAGGGTTCGGTGTATCGATGGCTGTGCGACCGGGAGCTGTCCCACCCGAGCGCGGTGGCGATCACGCCCTGGCAGGTGCCGTCCTGAGCAGCGCGCCTCGGGATCAAGCGGCCTGGCCGGCGGCGTGTCCGCTCGCCCAGGCCCACTGGAAATTGTAGCCGCCGAGCCAGCCGGTGACGTCGACTGCTTCGCCGATCACGAACAGGCCCGGCACCGTTCGCGCCTCCATCGTGCGCGACGACAGGTCGCGCGTGTCCACACCACCGCGGGTGACCTCCGCCTTGGCATAGCCTTCCGATCCGGCCGGCGTGATCGCCCAGCGCGCGAGCGTCGACGCAAAGGCGCGGAGCGAGCGATCCGTGATGTCGGCGAGGCGGCCGGCGGGGCCCGCCCGCGCCAGCGCGTCGGCCAGACGCTGCGGCAGGCGTTCTGCCAGAACGCTCCGCAATTCGGCCCTGGGGCGCGCGCGCTTGCGGTCGAGCAGGAACGAAGCGGCATCGCAGCCCGGCAGCAGGTCGAGCGTGATCGGGCCGTCGCGCCAGCACGACGAGATCTGCAGGATTGCCGGACCCGAGAGGCCCCGATGGGTGAAGAGCGTCGCCTCGCGGAAGCGATGCCGCGCGAGCGCCACCTCGCTGTCGAGCGCCACGCCACTGAGCGGCCGCATCAAGTCCAGCAGCGGCCCCTCGAACGTCAGCGGCACCAGCGCCGGCGCGATCTCGGTCAGGCGAAGGCCGAACCGGCGCGCGGCGTCGTGGGCGAAGCCGGTGGCGCCAAGCTTGGGAACCGACAACCCGCCGGTCGCGAGCACCAGGCTCGCGGACGAGAACGCCACCCGGTCGGTCTCGACGCGAAACCGGTCGGCGCGGGAGAGCTCGGTCACGCGGTGGGAGAGCGCCACGCGCACGCCGGCCGCCTCGCACTCCGCCCGCAGCATGCCCACGATGGCGCGCGCCGATCCGTCGCAGAACAATTGACCGAGGGCCTTCTCGTGGTGGGCGATCCGGTGGCGGTCGACGAGGGCCACGAAATCGGCCGGCGTGTAACGATCGAGCGCCGAGCGGCAGAATGGCCGATTGTCCGACAGGAACCGGTCCGGCTCGGTTCGCGTGTTGGTGAAATTGCAGCGCCCGCCGCCGGAGATCAGGATTTTCGCGCCCATTTCGGGGGCGTGGTCGAGCAGCAGCACGCGGCGGCCACGGCCGCCGGCGGTCAGCGCGCACATCAGACCAGCGGCACCGGCGCCCATCACGATGACGTCGAAATCATCCATCCGCGCGGCATAGCACGGCCAGGGCCCAGCGCAGCGACGCGGGGCTCTGCCCCGCACCCCGCCAACGCTGGGCGTTTGGATCGCCAATGAATTCCATGCGTTGGAAACAACAACGCCCCGATCAGACGGGTTCGTCGCGGCCGCGCGTCAGAAGCGGCGTGGGTTGTGGCTGCCCCTCGTAATAGCCGGCCTCGCGCAGGAATCCGTGGCGAGCGAGGGCATCGATAACGAGCGCGCCGCTGTCGGGGTAGGTGCAGACCTCCGCGGGCGGCTCGGCGCCGATCGCGAGATAGACCAGGTCGCCCGTGCCGTCCGGGGTCGCGGGGTTGGCGATCTGATGGGCGATCCCCGTGTCGGCCGGACAGGAAATGCAGTCTCCGGGGCGGATCTCGTGCACGCGATCGCCGTAGCGGAACAGACCGTGCCCCTCGAGCACGACGAAGATCTCGTCGGCCAGAAGGTGCGCGTGCGCCGGGCACGCGCTGTGGCCCGGGGGCACCCTTCTCGCGTTCATGCCGAGACGGCCCATCCCGAAACGCCCCGGCCCCGCATTCTTCATCGCAGGCGTCAACTCGCGCTGGAAATGCGTCCAGGCGGCGGGCACTTCGGCCGCGACTTCCGGCGCCGTGTGCATGTTGACGATCGTAGGCGCCTTCTCGGTCATGTCGTCCTCTCGCACCCGCGCCAGACAAGCGCGGGCCGATCATCGCTCCCGCCCAGGCGCCGGGCAAGCGAACTGGTTCGACCACGCCCTCCGTCTCCAGCCTGCGGCTCCAGGTGCGGCAGGTCCTGGTGTGCAGGCCGTTCTGCTGGCGGCAAGCCGTCCGCGGTCGGACGGATGCTCGCTTCGTCCGCTGGGGTTGCTCTAGCCGTTCAGCCGGTCCGCCTTAGCTGAACGCCATGTCCGAACCCGATCAGCCCATCCTGTTCTTTCTTCATGGCCTCGGCGGCAGCGCGCGGTCCTGGGCGGCGGTGGCCGATCGGCTCGGGCGGTTCCGTTGCGTCGCCGTCGATCTGCCGGGTTTCGGTGACGCCGCGGCGCTGCCCGGCTGGGCCGTCCTGGACATGGCCAACCATGTCGTGGCGGCGATTCGCGACCAGGCGCCGCCTCGCTGGGCACTGATCGGCCACAGCATGGGGGCCAAAATCGCCTCGGTGGTGGCCAGGCGTGCCGAGGACGGCGAGCCGGGCCTCGACGGGCTGACCGGGCTCGTGCTCCTTGCCGGCTCGCCGCCCGGGCCGGAACCGATGGGGGACGATCAGCGCGCGGCGATGCGCGCCTACTTCGTGGGCGGCGCCGAACAGAGCGGACGGGAGGCGCATGGCTTCATCGCGCAGAATATCGGGGCGGCGCTCGACCCGGCGACGCACGAGGGTGCGGCCGCGGACACGCTGCGCGCCGACACCGGCGCCTGGCGCGCGTGGCTCGACACGGGCAGCCGCGAGGACTGGGCGGCGCGTGTGGGACGGTTGCGGACCCCTGCCCTGCTGGTCGCGGGCGGCGCCGACGGTCCGCTCGGGCCGGAAGCGCAGTTCGGCGCCGCTGCCGCGCATTTCGAGAACGCCCGCGTCGTCGTGCTCGACGGCGCCGGACATCTGCTGCCGCTCGAACGGCCGGACGACGTCGCCCGGCTGGTCGAGGAACACCTGACCTCGACGATCCCGCTGGCCTACCGTGCGCTGCTCGCGACCGACCGCGTGAGCGCACGGACACGCGAAATCCTGTCCGCGCGCGGCGCGGCGGCAAAGGCGGATCCCACCTCGATGGATGTCGGCCAGTTCGAGACGCTGCGCGCTTTGGTCGCGCGCCTCGTGCCGCAGACCGGCGCGCGCCCGATCGATCTCGCCGCCCGGATCGAGGCCGAACTCGCCGGGACCGGCGATGGCTGGCGCTACGCATCGCTGCCGCCCGACGCCCAGGCCTACCGGCAGGCGCTCGACACGATCGATGCCGCGGCGCGATCGGCCGACGGGCGCCGCTTCGCCGGCCTCGACGGCGCCGGGCAGGACGATCTGCTCCGGCTCGCGGCGGCTGCGGCCCTGCATGGCGCACCGTTCGACGCGATGCAGATGAAGCTGTGGTTCGAGGAGGTGCTCGCCGCCGCCACACGCGCCTATGCGGCCCATCCGGCCACGCTCGCCCGCATCGGCTACAGCGGCATCGCCAACGGCGGCGACGGCGAGCGCAAGAGCGGCTTCGTCCGGACGGGGCTCGGCGAACGCGAACCCTGGGAGCCGGTCGCGACCGGGGCGGCGTCGTGAACCTGGACGGGATGCGCCGCCATCGCGACGACGAAGTGGTCGACGCGGTGGTGGTCGGCACCGGTGCGGGCGGCGCGCCGCTGCTCGCCCGTCTCGCGGCCGCCGGCCGGCGCGTCGTGGCTCTCGAGGCCGGACGCAACCGGACGCCCACCGGCTTCACCCCCGACGAGGTCGCGGCATCCGACATCTATTGGCTCGACGAGCGCCTGAGCGCCGGCGGGAACCCGCAGGCATTCGGCGCCAACAACAGCGGGATCGGCGTCGGCGGATCGACGCTGCATTGGGGCGCCTTCTGCCCCCGGCCGGACCCGCGCGATCTCCGGCTGCGGACGGAGAGCGGCGTGGGCGCGGACTGGCCGGTCGCGTTCGACGAACTCACGGCCTATCTCGAGCGGGTCGAACGCGATATCGGCGTCTCCGGCCCCGCCTCGTATCCCTGGGACGAGGCGCGTCGCTATCCGTTGCCGCCGGTGCCGCGGAACGCGCCGGCCCATCTGATGCACGCCGGGTGCGCTGCCCTCGGCATCCGGACCGCCGACGCGCCGGCCGCCGTGCTGTCACGCGACCGGGGCGCGCGCCAGGCCTGCGTCAATTGCGGCGCCTGCCACCAGGGATGCCGCAACGGCGCCAAGACCAGCATGGACGTCACCTACCTGCCGGACGCGGTGGCGGACGGGGCCGAAATCCGTCCCGGCTGCTTCGTGCACGGCATCGAGCGCGACACGACGGGACGCGTGACCGGTGTCGTCTACCGCCAGGACGGGCAGGACCGGCGTCAGCGCTGCGGCACCGTGATCCTGTGCGCGGGCGCCGTGGAGACGCCGCGGCTGCTGCTGCACCAGGACCTCGCCAACAGCAGCGGCCAGGTCGGACGCAACTACATGGCGCATGTCGCGACCCAGGTCTGGGGCACGTTCGCGGCCGAGACGCGTCCCAATCACGGCTATCCGTCGTCGCTGATCACGGAGGATTTCATCCGTCCGGCGGACGCGGATTTCGCCGGCGGCTACCTGGTCCAGAGCCTCGGCATCCTTCCGGTGACCTGGGCCAACCAGGTCGCCCGCGGCCGCGGCCTCTGGGGCGATGCCCTGGTCGGCTATCTCGACCAGTACAACCACATCGCCGGTCTCGGCATCAACGGCGAATGCCTGCCCTCGGACGACAACCGTCTGGTGCTGTCCGACGAGATCGATGCGAACGGCTTTCGCAAGCCGTCGATCCATGTCAGCGACGGCCCGAACGAGCGGGCGATGCACCGCCACGCCGTCGGACTGCTGTCGTCGATCTGGCGCGAGGCCGGCGCCGCCGACATCTGGTCGCTCGAGCGCGCGGCGCACACGATCGGCACCTGCCGCATGGGCACCGATCCGGACACGAGCGTCGTCGATCCGTTCGGCCGCAGCCACGACGTGCCCGGTCTGTGGATCTGCGACAATTCGGTCTTCCCGAGCTCGCTCGCCGCCAACCCGGCGCTGACGATCATGGCGCTGAGCCTGCGGACCGCCGACGCCATGCTCCGAAGCTAAACCCGAGCCAAGGGCTGGCCTCGGCCCCGGCCTTCCGGCCGCTCAGAGCAAGCAAAGCTCCGCAAGGCGCCGACACAACTCTCCGGGCATGCCATCCGATGTGGTTGCGAGATCGGCCGGCGCGTCCTCGGCGCGCAGGTAGCGCCATCCCTGGAAGGCGCGCACCGGCCGCGGCGTCAGCGACACGAGTGCCGGTTCGACCAGGATGGCGGTCGCGCGCGTGCCATCGTCGCGCCGGAACGCGTGGACGTCGACGATCGGCTGGCGCACGGTCGCGAGCCCGGCCACGACCCAGTAGAGCGAGCCGCCATCGATCAGCTCAGCCGCGCGCTTGGGGAATTGCCGAGTCTGGATGGTGACGGCGGAGCCCGGCGGTGTCCGCGCCCGCTGGAACGCGGCGATGTCGGCCTGTGTCCTGGCGCCGACGGCGAGCTTGATCAGGTTGAGCATGCGATTCGGAGTCTGGCGGCGCCGCACAACCTCGGCAAGGATGCGCGCCATGTCCGACGCGATCCTTCTCGAGCGGGTCAACAAGTGGCATGGCCAGCACCATGCCCTGCGCGATGTCTCGCTGTCGGTCGCGCATGCCGAGCGCGTGGTGGTCTGCGGTCCGTCCGGATCGGGCAAGTCGACCCTGATCCGGACCATCAACGGACTCGATGGACATGACGACGGCCGGATCGTCGTCGAGGGGATCGAGCTGTCGGCCGACCGTTCCTCGCTCGCGCGTGTCCGTCGCGAGGTCGGCATGGTGTTCCAGTCCTTCAACCTGTTCCCCCACCTGACGGTGCTGCAGAACTGCGTCCTGGCGCCGATGCGTGTGCGCGGCATCCGCAGGCCCGAGGCGGAGAGGGTGGCGATGGAGTTTCTCTGCCGCGTCCACGTCCAGGACCAGGCGGGGAAATATCCGGGACAGTTGTCCGGCGGTCAGCAGCAGCGGGTCGCGATCGCGCGCGCGCTCGCGATGCGGCCGAGGATCATGCTGCTCGACGAGCCGACATCGGCCCTCGATCCGGAGATGATCGGCGAGGTGCTCGACGTGATGGTCGAGCTCGCGGGCTCGGGCATGACGATGGTGTGCGTAACGCACGAGATGGGCTTCGCGCGGCGCGTCGCCGACCGGGTGCTGTTCATGGATGCGGGCGAGCTGGTCGAGCAGGGGCCGCCCGCGCAACTGTTCGCAGCCCCATCGAGCGAACGTCTCCGCTCGTTCCTGTCACGACTGCACGCTTGAACTTCGCCGAGCCGATCCGCCTCGGGCTCGACGAGTTCGGCCGCGACGAACGCGCGTTCGACGGCACGAGCTACCTGTACGCGAACGAGGACGTGCGACGCGAGATCGGCTTGGATGTCGAGGGGGCGTGGCGCCACTGGGCGAGCGTCGGGCATCGGCAGGGCCGCTATCCGCCCGGCCTCGGACGCACCGCGCCGCGCAACCTCGATCCGGTTGCCATGGCGGCAAGGCCGTTCGGGCTCAACGTGTTCGGGCCCTTCGAGGCGGTCAGCGGGCTCGGCACGGCGGCGCGCAACCTGCTCGAGGCGGTGCGCGCGAGCGGCGTCGACTTCGACCTCCATCCCTACGACGTCGAGGCCGGACACGCGCGGCTGACCGCGGCCGAACTCGACAATCCGGTGCGCTACCGCATCAACCTGGTGTTCGCCAACGCCGACCAGATCCGCAGGCTCGCCGGTCTCTATCCGGACGGGACGTTCGACGATGCCTACACGATCGCCGTCTGGGCCTGGGAACTCGCCGCGTTCCGGCCGGACTGGCACGCCTCGTTCGCGCTCGTCGACGAGATCTGGACCAATTCCCGCTTCGAGCTGGCCTCGATCGCGGCATCCTCGCCGGTGCCGGTGCATCTGATGCCGCTGCCCGTCCCGCGGCGTCCGCAGATCGACCGCCTGGCCGCGCGCATGCAATTCGGCCTGCCGGAGGACGCGTTCGTCCTGCTGTGCGCGTTCGATGCGGGCAGCACCGAACAGCGGAAGAACCCGTTCGCGGCGATCGAGGCATTCCGCGCCGCATTCGGGACCGAGCCGCGCCGTGTGCTCGTGGTCAAGCATCATGGCGCCGCGCCGGACCTGTCGCAGCGCCTGCTGGCTGCCCGCCGCGGCGCCGCCAACGTCAGGATCATCGGCGGCCGGCTGAGCGAGGCCCACCAGCACACGCTGCAGGCGGCGTGCGATGGTCTCGTCTCGCCGCACCGATCCGAGGGGTTCGGTCTCAACCTCGCCGAGTTCATCGCCGCCGGCAGCACCGTGATCGCGACCGATTATTCCGGCAATCGCGACTTCCTCGACGAGACCACCGGCTATCCGGTCGCCGCCACCCTGCGCGAGGTCGGCCGCCGGGCCGGTCCCTATCTCGAGCATGCTGTGTGGAGCGAGCCCGATGTCGCGGCGCTCGCTTCCAGTCTGCGCCGCGCCGCCGCCGACGCGGCCGGCCGGACGGCACGCGGCGAGGCAGGACGCGCACGCATGGCGGACGCGTTCAGCCCCGAGGCGATCGGCGCACGCATGCACGCACGGCTGTCGATGCTGCCGGGACTGCGGACACCGGACGGGTTCGCCGCGACATCGCTGGCGAGCACGTCGTCATTCGTGCCGCGCGACGAGGCGCGAGGGCGGATCGCGTGGCCCGCGCGGCTGCCGATGTTCACGATCGTGCGTGCGGGCACGCAACCGATCGAGGACTGGATGCGCGCGCAGCTCTATCCGTTCTGGGAGGCGTGCCTGGTGTCCGACGGCCTGCCGCCCCCCGAGGACGCCGCGGCGCGCGCGGCGCTGCGCGGACAGGATCTTCGTGTCCGGCTGGTCGAACGCGGTCCCGACCGTCCCGCCGCGATCGCCGCCGCCGAGGCGGCAACCGGCTCCTGGCTGGTGCTGATGCCGGACGGGGAAGGCCTCGGCGCGGCAGCACTCCTGTCGATCGCGCGCCTGCTCGACCGCGACGATGCGCCCGGACTGGTCATGCTCGGCGCCGTCCCGCGCGCGACCCCGCCGCTCGCGATCCGCAAGACATGCCTGCTGGCCGCCTGGAGCGCCGGTCCAGGCACCATCGAGGACCTGCTGCGGCGGATCGCCGATGGTGGCGCGATGCGGTCGCACCTGCCCCTGCGGGCGGACGCGGACCCCGACATGAGCCCGCGCCTGCCCGCGCACGCGCGCCTCTCGGTCCGGTTCCGGACGGAAGCCGCGCGCGCGGCATGGGACGGGACGGAGCAGGAAGGAGACGCGATCGATACGGGCTCGCTCGCCACCGGCGGCGACGTGCGATCGCACGCGCGCGCGATCGAGCGCGGCCTGTCGGCGGAGCACGTCGTGCTCGTCGAGGATGCGCACGCGGTCACCGGTCCGGACGCCGCGCGCCGTCTCGCCGGATGGCTCGCCGACCGCGGCACCGACGCGGTCGCGACCCGGGGCGCGTTCGCCGCGCGCCGCCGGCTGCTGGTGCGGATCGCGCGGCTGCCGGCGCCGGCGACCTTCGAGGAGGCCGCCGCGTCGCTGGGCGCGATCACCGTGCGTCTGCCGCCTGTGGCGATCGCCGAGGCGGACGAGCCCGATCCGGACCTGTCGCTCGCGTCCGCCGAACACGCGGCCCGGATCGCGTCGCTCGGCCTGTTCGACGCCGATCACTACCTGGTCAGCGCGCCGGACGTCGCCGCCTCCGGCACCGATCCGTTGCGGCACTATGTCGATTACGGCTGGCGCGAGCACCGGGCGCCCAACTTCTATTTCGATCCGGTCTGGTATCGCGCGCGCTACATGGACGAGGAAGCGCTCGATCCGCTGCTGCACTACGCGCGATTTCGGAACTCGGGCGTGCGCCCATCGCGCCATTTCGATCCGTCCTGGGTGCGCCGGAGCCGGCATCTCGCACCCGGGGTCGATCCGCTGCGCTATTTCCTGGAGCGCCGGCGGATCGAGAACGTCAGTCCGCTGCCGGAATTCGATCCCGCCTGGTATCGGGCTCGGCGCCGCGACATCGTCTACCGGCAGGTCGATCCGTTCGAGCACTACATGCGCTTCGGCGCGGCCGAGGGCGTCAACCCGTCGGCCGATTTCGACACCGCCTTCTATGCCGCGCGCAACATGGGCGATGTCGGCCGCCGCGACCCGGTCGCCAACAACCCGCTGCTGCACTATCTCGAGAACCGTGACCGGCAACCGGCGATCACCAGCCTCAAGGCGGCACTCCGCCAGGAGATCGCGCGCCTGCGACTGCTCGGACGCTCGTTCATCGAGATGAGCTTCTGCTGGTTCGACGGCCTGCCCCAGCGTATCGAGGCACTTCGCGCCTACCTCGCCGAACCCACGCTGGCGATGCCGTTCCTGCTGGTGTTCGCAAACGTGATGCTCGCCGCCGCCGCGACGCGCGCCGGCGACGAGCGTCTGTCGCAGGCCTTGCTGCTGCCGCTGACCGACGAATACGACGATCCCGACATCTGCGCGCGGCTGGCCGAATGTTTCCGCGATCCGCGTTGCCTCCGGCGCGACGGAAGGCCGGTGCTGGCGATCGTGCGCGGTCCGGATGGCGCCCTGGTCGATGCGTTCGCGGCGCGCCTGGCACGCCTGCTCGCGGCCGATCATGGCCTGGTCCCGGCCATCGAGCTGCTCGACTGACATGACCGTGCCGGCGCCGAGCCTGACGGTCCTGTTCCGCGACGACCGCTTCGTCGTGGTCGACAAACCGGCCGGCATGCCGGCCCATCCCGCCCGGGGCGATCCGGCCCGCAGCGTGGAGGACCATTTCGGCGAGCTGGGCCGGTTCAAGGCCGGCCCGTGGCTCGCGCACCGGCTCGATCGCGATACGGCGGGTTGCCTGGTGGTGGCGCGGCGTCGCGCGTCGCTGCACGCGGCGCAAGCCTGCTTCGCCCGAGGCCAGGCCGAGAAGATCTACTGGGCGGTCGTGGCGGGCGTGCCCGAGGGAGAGGACGGCGAAATCCGGTCGAAGCTCGGACGGGTCGAGCAGGGACGATCGTGGCGGATGGCGGCGACCCCGGACGGCGCGATGGCGGTCACGCGGTGGCGGAGGCTGCGGACCGACGACGCCCGCTGCTGGCTCGAACTGACGCCGCTGACCGGCCGCACGCACCAGATCCGTGTCCATTGCGCGTCGCTCGGATGCCCGATCGTGGGCGACCCGGTGTACGGCAACGCACCGGCCCCGATGCTGCACCTGCTCGCCCGCTCGATCCGCCTGCCGCTCGACCCGCCGGTCCACGCGGTGGCGCCGGTGCCGGAGCATATGCGCTTCGCGTCAGACCGGACCGCCTGATGCGATCCCGGCACCCGCCTCGCCCCGCATCCGGCGACGGCCGGGCGCGAACAGCCTGATCGCGGGCCGCTCGACGAGGTGCCAGGAGACGAAGCCGGCCAGGATCGCCAAGGCGGCACAGGCCGGGATCGGCACGGCGGTCGGGATGTAGGTGATCACCAGAACCTGGATCGGAAAGGCATAGAGGTAGGTCCCGTAGGAGACGTCGCCGAAACGCGCGGCGCGTCGCAGGACCGGCATCGCCGACCGGCCGAAGAAGATGACGATGTAGGGCAGCGTGAGCCATTCGACCGGAATGTTCCACCAGCCGAACCAGCTCGCGATCCCCCAGTCGGCGGCGAAGAAGAGCAGGGCGACGTCGCCCCTGAACAGGCAAGCGACGCGGCTTTCCAGCAGCCGGTAGAAGGCGGCGATGAAGAAGAACGGGATCGTGACGAGAACGTAGCGTATTTCGGCGCCGTAGATGTGCGCGATGCTCGGGTGCGGTCCCTCGAACATCACGAGCCCGATCGAGCCGGCGACGAGGCCGGTGAGCAGGAGGGCCACCCTGCGGATCGCGGCCGGCAGCAGGGCGAAGATCGGAACCGAGACGTAGCACAGCACCTCCGGGAACAGGCTCCAGAGCGAGCCGTTGACGGCGCCCGGATAGTGCGCGTGCAGAAAGACGCCCGGCAGATAGAGACGCGAATAGAACAGGATGTTGGCCAGGTAGCGGAACGTGTAGCGGCTGGCGAGGTAGTCGCGGAGATGGTCTTCCGTCACCAGCGGACCGAGCACGAACGCGGTCACGCACGTGCAGACGATCAGCGCCGGCCAGAGGCGAAGCGCACGCTTGACGAAGAACGTCCCGAGCCGCGGGGTCTTCTCCCAGCTTCCGGTGATCAGGTAGCCGCTGATCGAGAAGAACACGTCGAGCCCGACGCGCGCGAACGGAACCCCCCATAGCCCGGGCCCGACCTGGCCGGTCATGTTGAAGCCGTGCCCGTAGATGACCATCAGCGCCGCGTAGACCCTCAGCGCGTCGAAATTGTTGGCGTGCCGCGCATCGAGCGCGTCGCGCGTCACGAGGCATGCTCGACATGAAGGTCCGTGCTGCCCGGTACACGCGCGGCGATGCTGCGGTCACGAACAGGCTGCAGCAGGCCGGCGATCGCGCGCTCCCATCTCGGCGCGATCGAGCCTGCCTGGTAGAGCCGGGCCTGCTGCAGTCCGCGCTCGCGCAGATCGGCGAGCAGGCCGGTCTCGCGTGGCAGCTCGACCATGTCGGCCAGGCGGCGCGCAAGCTGCTCCTCGTCGTACGGATCGAAATAGAGCGCGGCGTCGCCATAGACCCAGCGATGGACGGGGATGTCGGACGCGATCAGCGGCGTGCCGCAGGCCATCGCCTCGACGCCGGCATAGTCGAAGCCCTCGGCGCGGCTCGGCGTCACCACGCAGTGCGACATCGAATAGAGGATCCTGAGCTCGCTCAACGGCACGCCGCTGACATGGAACGCGCCCTCGCGCACGAGTGCTGCCAGCTCCTTCAGTTCGGACTCGGACCGCCATCCCGGGTTGGCCACGATCAGGAGCTGCATCGGCTGCGTCGTCATCCGCCGCGCGATCTCGAAGGCATGGAACAGCTTGAGGTAGTTCTTGCGCGGCTCCAGCGTCGAGACGGCCATGATCAGCCGCGGGAGCTCGCCCGCGGCGCCGGGCGGCGACGATTTCGGCGCGGTCGACGGACTCGCGCGCCTGGTCAGGATGGTCCTGAGGTCGCGTTGCGGCCGCACCTCGGGGCGATATTCGGGGGCGAGCAGCACGGGGATCGTGTGGACACGGGACTCGGCGTGCGGAAACAGGCGCAGCACGTCGTCGCGCACCGGCTCGGAGTCGCAGAAGAAGCTCGCGCCCTGGTCGATGTTGCGCGCGAGCATCCGCCCGTGGCTCATCGCGTGCGGCCATGGCTCGCCCACCGTGTGCGGGCTGAGCAACGGCAGCGCGTCGTAGTAGCGGATGATCGTCGCCGTGCCGGGCGACGGGAGATAGGGCGAGACGGTAGCCGCGAAGAACAGGTCCCACCCCGTCGTCTCCAGCCGTTTGCGGAACATCCCCGGCAGCAGGCTGAGGCTGCGCGCGTATTCGTGGCCGAGCTCGGTCGCGAAATACTCCGCCCGGTGCACCAGCGGCCGGTCCTGCGGCGCGAGCGTCTTCTCGAACAGCTTGGTCCAGATGAAATCCTCGAACAGTTCCGGCTCGATCGCGAGATCGAGCCGCTCGGGCCTGAACAGTTCGCTCATCGCAAGATAGGATTTGAACAGCCGTCGCTTGGCGAAGCCAGGCAGGCCGATCTCGAGCGCCGCCGGCCAATGCTGCCGCTTGGTGTCCTGGCTGATCAGCACGCGCGTCTGCGCCAGGACCCGCTCGCTCGGCGTGACCCGGCGCCTGGGCCGCCGCGACGTGTAGTGGATGCCGGACATCAGGCCGCCGAACCGGGGCAGCGACATCCGCGCGAACAGGGCGAACAGCAGCCTGACTTCCTGGGGGATGCCCGCATATCCCTCGTAGCAGGGACGCAGGTCCATCAGGACCGACGGGAGCGGATCGCCCGTCATCATGCCGGGCGTGTCGGGACGGGTTGCAGCAAGGCTCACTCCGGCGGCCGATCGACGCGGCCTCGTTGGTTGGCCGAAGCGGCCGTCACTGCGGGCTGTCGTGTCATTACCGGGCAATCATTCGGCGGCCAAGGCCGGGGGGCCCGCGGGCGGGTCGGGACCAGGTGTCCCGACGGGACAGCGAGCAGGTTCGCATTCAGGAAGGGATCGGCCTCGACCGCGTCACCCCAGGTCGACACCAGGATCGCCTGCTCGCGCGCGAAGCGCTCGCGCTTGGCCATGTCCTCCGACTCGAGCCCGCGCGACTGCGCCTCGTGATGGACGAGCGTCGCGTGCGGCGTCCAGACCACGCGCAGACCGGCCGCACGCACGCGCAGGCAGAGATCGACATCGTTGAACGTCACCGCCAGACGCTCATCCATGCCGCCGACGCGTCGCCAGACCTCGCGGCGGATCGCGAGGCAGGCGCCGGTCACCGCCGAGAGCTCCGTCACCCGCTCGAACCGGCCCAGATATCCCGGTTCGTCGGCCGGGAAATGGCGGCCGACATGGGTCGCCGCCCCGCCGGGGCCGAGCAGGATCCCGGCATGCTGGAGCGTGCCGTCCGGATAGAGGAGCCGCGCGCCCGCGACGCCGATCTCGGTCCGCCGGGCCATCCCCTCGAGCGCGCGCAGCCAGTCGCCGTCGCGGATCTCGACGTCGTTGTTCAGCAGCACCAGCAGGTCGCCGGTCGCGGCCTCGGCCGCCGCATTGTTCAGACCCGCGAAATTGAACGGTCCGGGCACGCGCAGAACGCGAACGCGGCGATCGGCCGCCAGCGTGTCGATCAGCCGCAACGCTTCGGGCTCGGTCGACCCGTTGTCGACGATCAGGAGCTCGATCGAGGGGTAGGAGGTCCGGCGCAGGATCCCGTCGGTGCAGCGCGCGAGCAGGTCGGCGCGATCCCGGGTCGGCACGATGATCGTGACGCTCAGCGCGGGCGGCGACACGGCCCTGCTCATGGCCCTGTGCGGCTCGACCCGCGACGAGCGGCGATGGCACAGGATGGCGGGGTGGTGGACGAGGTGCTCGCCCGCCAGACGCGCGGCGTCCGATGCGATCGCCCGGAACGGATGCGCCGCCGCATCGTCGCGCGCGAGCACCGCCTGCAGCAGGGATGCGCGATAGACCGCGAGCTGTCCGACCGGATCGTCGGTCAGGGGCGAGTAAGCCGGCTTGAAACGGGGCAACCGACGCTTGCCGTCGACATCCACCACGTCCTCGTCGGTCCGCAGCATCGCGAGATCGGGCCGCGCGGCGATCAAGCCGGCGGCCTCGTGCAGGGCGGTGGGCGCCAGCAGATCGCCGGGCTCGAGGATGGCGACCCAGCCGTCTTCGCCCGCGTGAGCGATGCACGCACGGATCGAAGCCAGCATCGGATCATCGCCCTCGCAGGCCCGTGCGAACACGTGCGGGCCTGCGAGCGCGGGCGCGAGTGCCGCCCGCGGCCATTCGGCGTGAAGACGCGTCGCCGCATGGAGCGTCCAATGCGGATGGATCTGCGCATGCAACGACGCGATCGTCGCCAGCGCCGCCTCCGCCTCGGTGTCGCCGATCGCGATCGCGATCGCGATCGGCGGCCCGGCATGACGGGGCATCGCCTCCAGCGCCGCCTGGTCCGGCTGATCGTAGAGCCTGACCCAGAGGTCGTAGGCCTCCGGCTCGTCGGGCGGCATGCCCGGACACAAGCCCGGCAGCAGGGCCACCCGCATCGCCGGCGAGAAGGCCATCTCGGCAAGCGTCCCTGCCTCGCCCGACCACCCGTGCAGCCGGCGGAACTCCCGGCTTGTCGCGAGCGAGGCCGCCAGCGGCACCAGGGATCCAGACTCGCGCACCAGCCGCCGGCCGGCCTCGAGCTCGGCCGCGGTCGGATCCCGGTCCAGCGCCGCATGGAACAGCCGGACGATGGGCGCGCCTTCGAAGAGCAGGTTGCCGAGGCTGGATGGACCGTGCATGCAGGATGGGTATCGACCGGTCCCGCCCCAGCGCAAGAGCCTCCTCGCGCGGCCCCGGTCCGGAGGGAGCGGCGTGGGAGCAGACGACGGAACGGCTCGCGCGACCGTCCGCCAGGCGGCGATCCTGGTCGGCGGCCTCGGCAGCCGTCTCGGGGATGCCACCGCGCGAACCCCCAAGCCGATCCTTCGCTGCGGCGACCGCCCCTTCCTCGGGTGGCTGATCCGCGAACTCAGCCGCTTCGGGATCGAGGAGGTTCTGCTCCTGGCGGGACATCTGTCGCCGGTGCTCGAAGCGTCCTTGCCGGCGATCGCGCGCTCGCTGCCGCGGCCGGTGACGATCACGTGCTCGGTCGAGCCGGCGCGGGCCGGGACAGGGGGCGCCCTGTTCCACGCGCGCGACGCCCTGCACGAGCGGTTCCTGCTGTGCAATGGCGACTCGATGCTCGACGTCAACCTGGCCCGTCTGCTGGGCGGGCAGGCCCACAACACGATCGTCCTGCGCCACGTCGCCGACACCGACCGCTACGGCGTGGTCGACCTCGACGGCGATCGCGTCGCCTCGTTCCGGCCGCGCGTGGCACCGGGGCGGCCGGGGCTGGTGAACGCGGGCCTCTATCTGCTCGGCCGCGACGTGCGCGACGTGCTGGCACCGGTCTGTTCGCTCGAGGGCGACGTGCTGCCGGCGCTGGCCGCCGGCGGCCGGCTCGGCGCGCATGTCACCGGCGGCTTCTTCATCGATATCGGCGTCCCCGGCGACCTCGCGCGCGCGCAGACCGAGATCCCCGCGCGGCTGCATCGCCGTGCCCTGTTCCTCGACCGCGACGGCACCATCAATCTCGACCATGGCTGGGTCGGAACGCGCGACCGTTGGCAGTGGGTCGAGGGCGCGATCGAGGCGATCCGGCTGGCGGCCGACGCGGGGTGGCACGTGTTCGTCGTCACCAACCAGTCCGGGATCGCCCGTGGCCTGTATGACGAGGACGCGCTCGCCGCCCTCCATGCCTGGATGACCGGCGAGATCCGGGCCCAGGGCGGCAATGTCGACGACATCCGGTTCTGCCCCTGCCACGAGGAGGCGACGGTGCCCCGCTACCGGCGGGCGAGCGACTGGCGCAAGCCGGCGCCCGGCATGATCCTCGACCTGATCGCGCGCTGGGAGCTCGACCCGTCGGATTGCGTGCTGGTCGGCGACCAGCGCACCGACCTGCAGGCGGCGGCCGCCGCCGGGATCAGGGGAACGCTGTTCGAGGGCGGCAATCTGCGCGACACGATCGCGCCGTTGTTGCGCTGAGCTTCCGCCGCCGCGTGCGCCGCGCTATGGCCAAGCGTCATGCCAGTCCTTCCCACCATCCGCGCCCGCGTGCCGCTCCGGCTGGGGCTGGCCGGCGGAGGCACCGACCTCAGCCCCTACTGCGACCAGTTCGGCGGGGCGGTGCTGAACACGACGGTCGACCGCTATGCCTACGCCTTCATCGAGCCGTCGCCGGATGGGCAACTGCATTTCAGCGCGCCCGACCTCAGGCAGGACGAGACGTTCCCGGCCGAGCTCGCGGCGCTCGAGGGCGCGCGGCTGGTGCTGCATGCCGGCGTGACCCGGCGCATGGCCGCGGAGTTCGCCGGCGGCAAGGTTCCCGCGGTCCGGATCACGTCGTTCGTCGACGCGCCGGCCGGCTCCGGCCTCGGCTCGTCCTCGGCGCTGGTGGTGGCTCTCGTCGAAGCCTATCGCGCGCTGATGCAACTGCCGCTCGGCCGCTACGACGTCGCCCACACCGCCTTCGAGATCGAACGGCTGGAGCTGCGTCTCGCCGGCGGCAAGCAGGACCAATACGCCGGCACGTTCGGCGGCACCAACTTCCTCGAGTTCCTCGCGGGCGACCGGGTGATCGTCAATCCGCTTCGCATCGCGCCCGCGATCCTCAACGAGCTGCAGACCTCGATGATCGTCTGCTTCACCGGCGTCTCGCGCCGTTCGGAGGCGATCATCGAGGACCAGCAGCGCCGGATGCAGCTGCCGGGCGACGCGCTCGGCAGCCTCCACCGGCTCAAGGAGGACGCGATCGAGATGAAGGAGGCGCTGCTGCGCGGCCAGATCCCGCGCATGGCCGACATCCTCGGCCGCTCCTGGATCGCCAAGCAGAAGACGGCCGACGGGATCAGCACCGGCCGCATCCAGGAACTGTTCGCGGTCGCGATGGACAACGGCGCGCTTGGCGGCAAGGTCTCCGGCGCCGGCGGCGGCGGCTTCATGATGTTCATCGTCCCGCCCGCGCGCCGGATCCCGATCATCCAGGCCCTCAACGAGGCGGGCGGACACGCGAGCAACGTCCACCTGGTGACCGAGGGTGCCGAGTCCTGGACGGTGCCGGGATGACCGTCTCGCAGACGCCGTGACCGGCGAGCGGAGCGCGTCCTTGGACATCCTGGCCGAACAAAACCCATCCCGCGCGGAGGCCGCACTCCGGATCCTGTCCGACCCGGCGCTCGACCTCGTCTTCCGCCGCCCGACCCGGATCGGCGTGCAGAGCGCCTGGTATGGCCATGTGCCGTTCGCCTTCTGGCTGGTCGACGCCGTGGCACCGCGGTCGATCGTCGAGCTCGGAACCCACAACGGGGTGTCCTACGCCGCGTTCTGCGAGGCGGCGGCACTGACGCGCTCCGGCGCGCGCTGCATGGCGGTCGATACCTGGGAGGGCGACGAGCACGCCGGGTCCTATGGCGCGGAAGTCCTCGACGAGCTGCGCCGCTTCCACGACCCGCGCTACGGCAGCTTCTCCGAACTGATGCGTTGCACGTTCGACGAGGCGCGGCCGTTCGTCCCCGAAAGCTCCGTCGATCTGCTGCATATCGACGGTCTGCACACCTACGAGGCGGTGCGCCACGACTGGGAGCACTGGCGGCCGACGCTGTCGGATCGCGGCGTGGTGCTGTTCCACGACATCAACGAGCACCAGGGCTCGTTCGGCGTCTGGCGGTTGTGGGAGGAGCTGCGGCGCGCCCACCCGTCGTTCACGTTCCTGCACGGCCACGGGCTCGGCGTGCTGGCACCCGCCGCGATTGTTCCCGAAGCGGTGCGCGGCCTGTGCGAACTCGGCCGCGATCCGCAGGCGGCGAGCCGGATCCGGGAGCGGTTCTCGCTGCTCGGCGAACGCTGGGACGCGCACAGCGAACACCAGAACGCGCTCGCGATGCGCCGCGACGCCGAGGCGGCGAACGCCGGGCTCCGCGGCGACGTCGCCCGGCTCCGGAGCCTGGGCGATGCCTTCGCCGAGGCTCAGGCGCGCACGGCGGCGGCCGAGCGCGAGATCGTCCGGCTGGACGCGCTGAACGAGAAGCTCGGCTTCGGCCTCGAGCAGACGCGCGTCCACGAGCGGCGCCTCTCGTCCGAACTGGGCCAGGCTGTCGCCGAGCGGGATCGGCTGCGCGGCGATGTCGCGTTCAGGGCCTCTGAATGGGAGCGCATCCATCAGGTCATGGCCGTGCGCGATGCCGACCGGGCCGACCTGCAGCGACGTCTCGACATGGTCGCCCGCTCCGTCTGGTGGCGGCTCGGGGGACCATTCCGGCGGCTCGATCGCGCCTTGCCCGGCATCGGGCAGGCGCGGCGCAAAGTGATCCAGGCGGCGAGGCTTGCGGCGACCGGGGCTCTCGGCCGTCATCGCGCGATGGTCAGGCAGCGGCGCGCGGAGATCGCGGCGCTGCGCCGATCGACGCTGTTCGACGCCGCGTTCTATCGCGCACGGCACCCGGACCTGGCCGCCTCGGCCGACCCGGCCGAGCACTATGCGTGGGTGGGCGTTCGGGAAGGAGCGTTCCCGAACCCTGCATTCGATACCGAATGGTACCTGGCTCGCAATCCAGGACTGACCGGGACGGGCGAGAACCCGCTGCTGCACTGGCAGCGCGTGGGGGCGGCGTCCGGCCAGGATCCCGGCCCATTGTTCGACGCGCGCTGGTATGCCGGCCAGCATCCGGAGGCGGCCGCCGATCCGCTGCTGCATTACCTGACGATCGGCGCCGGCCAGGATCTCGACCCCAACCCGATCCTCGATGCCGAGGCCTACCGGCTCGAATACGCCGATGTCCGGCAGTCGGGCCTGGGCGCGCTGGAGCACTGGGTCCGTTTCGGCAACCAGGCGGGATTGAACCCGCATCCGCTGTTCGACACCGCCTGGTATCGGGACCGCCACGGCCTGCCGCACGGCGGCGATGCGCTCGCGCACTGGATGCAGATCGGCCGGCATCGAAATCTGCCGGTCTCGGCCGCGATGGAGCGGAATGGGCGCGTCTGGAAGCCGTTGGCGTTCGCGGCCGAACCGGACCCTGCGGTGTCGATCATCATCCCGGTCTGGGGGCATTACGCCGACACGGTCCGCTGCCTCGACGCCGTCATGACCAACAGCGGCGATGCGGTCCGTTTCGAGGTCCTGGTCGCCGACGACAACCCCGATCTTCGCGTGGCCCCCTTGCTGGACCGGCGCGCGACCGGCCTGCGGACGCACGAGAACGACGCCAATCTCGGTTTCCTGCTGAGCTGCAACCGCGCCGCCGGCCGCGCGCGCGGCCGGGTCCTGGTGTTTCTGAACAACGACACCCTGGTGCGGGCCGATTGGCTGGCGCCGATCCTGTCGTTGTTCGACCAACGCCCGGATGCCGGGATGATCGGCGGCAAGCTGCTTGGCAGCGACGGCATCGTGCAGGAGGCCGGCGGCTCGATCGGCAGCGACGGCTGGGGCATCCCATACGGTGCCGGCGGCGACCCGGACGATCCGGATGTCGAATTCGTTCGCGAAGTCGACGTCGTCACGGGTGCGTGCCTCGCGGTCCGGCGCGAGGCCTGGGACGCGGCCGGCGGTTTCGACGAGACATTCGCACCCGCGTTCTATGAGGAGTTCGACCTCGCCTTCGCGATGCGCAAACGCGGCTGGCGCGTGCTCTACCAGCCGGCCTGCGTCGTCGATCATCTCGGCAGCAACTCGTACGGCGAGGAGATGCGGGACCGCCAGAGCGTCCGCAACCATGCGCGCTTCTGCAAGAAATGGTCGTTCGAGCTGCGGACCCAACCCGCGCCGGACGCAGCGCCGCTTCGCCTGCGATCCCGGCCCCATGACGGCCGCACCATCCTGTTCATCGACGATCGGGTGCCGGAATGGGACCGTCATGCCGGTGCGTTGACCAACAGGCAGTATATCGAGCTATGGCAGACGCTGGGGTTCCAGGTCGTCTTCGCGCCGGCGGCCGATCCGCGGCCGTCGCCTCCCTACACCGACCAGCTCCGGCAGATGGGTGTCGAAATCCTGCATCCGCCGGGCTCGCTCGACGCGTGGCTCACGCGGCACGGCGGCGCGGTCGACCTGATCTGGACCGCGCGTCCGGACGTGACGGCGCCGCTGCTGCCCCTGCTCCGCGAGCGGTCGAGCGCGCCGATCCTCTATTATCCGCACGATCTGCATCATGTGCGCGAGCGCCGGCGCTGGGAGCTGGAAGGGAATCCCGCCGCATTGGAGGCGAGCGAACGCTACCGGTGGCTGGAGCGGCGCATCTTCGGCCAGGTCGACCGCGTGCTGGCGATCAGCACCGGCGAGGCCGCGGTGATCCGCGATCTCGCGCCGTCGGCCGATGTGCGCATCATTCCGCCCTACCTCTATCCGGCGCCACCCGCGCCGCCGACGCCGGACGCGTTCGCGCTTCGCGACGCGGTGCTGTTCGTCGGTGGCTATGTGCACCCGCCGAACGTCGATGCGGCGCGCTTTCTCGCCACCGAGATCATGCCGCTCGTCTGGCACGAGGAGCCCGCCATCACGCTGATCCTGGCCGGCTCGTCGCCGACGGCGGTGGTCTCCAATCTGGCCGGGCCGCACATCGAGGTGCCGGGGTTCCTTCCCGACCTCGGTCCGGCCTATGAGCGGGCGCGGATCGGCGTCAGTCCGCTCCGTTACGGTGCGGGCGTGAAAGGCAAGATGGTCGAGGCCCTGTGGCGCGGCCTGCCGATCGTCTGCACGACGATCGCCAACGAAGGCCTCGATCTCGTCGACGGCGAGGAGGCCATCGTGGCCGACGATGCGCGGGAGTTCGCGCGGCGCCTCGTGGCACTCTGGCGCGATGCCGCCGCGTGCGCCGCGATGGCGGCGGCCGGACAGGCGGTCGTCCGCAAACGCTTTACCAGGGACGCCGCATCGTCCCTGATGACCGGCCTGGCTGCCGCGGGTCGCCGGCCGGCGACAATGCAAAGAGAAACTCCGTAACCCTATCGGCAGGCCCGCTTAAAGGTCGGCGGCGATCGCGAGGACGACGCAGACAAAAGGGGGCGATCGACGCTTGCCCTGGAGGAGGGAGGCCCTAATGATCGAGATGCAATTAGCTGGCAAGAGCGTCGAAATTGCGGGTGACTCCGATGATCCCTACCACCAACATCTTCGAGGCACCGCCGCCAACCTAGCCCCTCTTGAGGCTTGGGTCCGGGCAAACGTTCCGCCGAATGGGATCATCATCGACGCCGGCGCCAACATCGGCCTGACGGCGATTTTGCTGGTAACTTTGATACCGGCGGGGCATGTGCACGTCTTCGAGGCTCACCCGTCAAACGCCAGATATCTGAGACGGAACATCCAAGGCAACGGTATCGAGAATTGTACTATCGTTGCCAAAGCTCTCGGTCAAAATTGCGTGGCCATTGCGATGCACGGCGAAGGCTCGAGTTCGCATGTGGCTGTTGATGATTGCCGGGAGTCATCGGGATCTCGCGATAGCACCATTCCGATGACGACAATAGACCTCTACGTCACCGAGCAAGGCTTGGAACAGGTAAATTTTCTTAAAATCGACGTGGAAGGATTCGAGCCTGCTGTCCTGGAAGGGGCCAGTACACTCATCACGCGTTTCAAGCCGCCGATCTGGATGGAGTTCAACACGTGGTGCCTCGCCTATCTTCAGAGGTTCGGCGCTCGGGAGTTCGCCTACGCCCTCTACGAGTCTTTCGACGTCTTCTTCGTCGACGCTAGAGGCTTCGAAGTTTTGGCGGGAGAAGGCAACCCCTTGAGCTTCCTGCACGATAATTTGGTTCTGCATGGGACGGTCGAGGATGTCCTGCTCCGTTTGCGCCCGCGAGCAAGCGTTCCGAGGATGATCACATCCTTGGCATCCGGATTGGGGAGCGGTGAAGCTGAAGAACTTCATCAAGCTCGCTTACTGCTGGCCGCGACGCAACGGTCGACATCATGGCAGCTCACGGCTCCCTTGCGCGCTCTTCGGCGACTTTATGACGCTCGGACGGCACGTCCGAACGGCTCTGCCAAGTCGTGAGAAGGTCTGCAGCCAAGACAACAACTTTCAGCTTCGCCCGCAGAAGACTGCCTCACCGTGCGTAGCTCCCGACGATGTCGGGCGGCCCTCCATGAGGAGGACAGGCGGGGATGAAATGGCCATCGAGAAGCAACGACTTCTCGGTTTGCCAAGGCTCGCAGATCGTCACAATAGATTTTCCGAAAAACATGGCGGCGGCGGCGGCAATTTCCGGTGCCTCACTGTCAGCTCGGAAAGTGCCCAAGGGTTGATTTGTCCCGCGGACAAGCATCCGACCGCCGTCGGGTGGCAGATAAAACTTCATGCCCGAGGTGCCCGCGCTCAGGCCGGATTTCCAGGTCCGCGAACGAGCTTCTAGCGCGAGGCCATGGACCGCAAAATCCTCCCTCATACCCGCGATATGAGTCACCACTGGGAGCAGCGAAATCGTCAAGATCATGGAGACAAGCCATATCGCGGGACCGGTCATGAACCGGGTCGGGACCGTCACGCGGCAGATGACCGCAAGCGCCGTGATGATGAGAAGGATCTCCAGCAGCCAATGACGGGTTGTCGCCTGGCGTTCGCAGCACGCGGTTCCGTAATGGAGGTAAGCGGCGAACAGAGAAAAGAAGGCCGCGATCAAAAGCGATACCGCGAGGGCGAGATGACGCCGGCCCGGAACAGCACCTCCGGCTTGTCGAAAGAGCGCCGCAAATGCGGCAGCAAACAAGAGTTTGCCCGCGAATGCACCCGTCATGCTCCAGACCCCTTCCGCCCCCGGGTCGGCGATGAGATCGATTGCGAGCTGCCGGGCAGCGAGGTCGAGGGCGATCCCGATATGTCCGGTGGCAGGCTGAGCGGCTGCATTCAGTTCATTCAGCGGCACACGAACCGTGACCAGCATGACGAATACCGCCAAGCCAAGAATGCCCGGCAGGATCCACCATATATCGTCCTGAAGACCCGGTCTCGAAATGCGAGTCGCGGCCTCGACCGAGGCTGCCAAAGCGAAGCCCAAGGTGAACGCTGCCCCGACCTCGCTACTCCCTGCCGCAATGATCAGTAGAACGGCACAGGAGAGACGCATCGTCCTCGATGGAGGAGCTGACAGCGCGAAGAACAGCATCGTCGCACTCATGCAGGTCGGCAAGTAGGCGGCCGCCGCCATCGGCCAGAAGAACGCCTCCGTCACCTCGGACGTTGTGAGCATGAAGGCAAAGATCGACAACACGAGTGCTGCAGCAGTCGGGCCTCTCATCCTCGAGGCCGGCAACGCGCTGCGCGCCGCCACGATCGCGATGACCAGCAAGGTCGCCCAGAGTAGTCCGAGGAACGACGTGATCAGAGGACGGTGCAAGGCAAGCACCGCTTTCCCGTAAATGAAGAGCAATGTTTCGGAGACCGGGCGAGGCGAATAGCTCAGGCGAGGCAACAGGGCGTTCCATCCCCAAAGCCTCTCGGCATGGAATAGTTTGTACTCGTCGTTCTGCCATCTCCCCAGGAACAGCTGACTGGCGTAGAGGCCGATGCAAACCAAGGCTGATATCGTCGGCAACAGAGGCGCCAGGGTGGCGAGGCTCCTTTTCACCGCCTCGGGATGTCTCACGCCACGATCTTCATCGTCTGCTGTTCTCACTGCGAAGCACCAATTTGCATGGCACGGATCAGGCCAAGCGCGTTGCTGATCCTTCTGGCCGCCCGTCTCGGCTTCGACGCCGTGATGTGGGACGCAGACGCATCACACGTTTTTCGAAAGCGTGCCAAAATATCGCGGGGATGATCAGTATCAGGGCGACGCAGCCAAGACTTGATGACAATCCGTCCCAGTGTGTGGTGATCCGGGCGAAGCCGACCCACTCGATCAACGTATAATGGGTCAAATAAGTACCATAAGACTGCGCCGCAAAGAGCCTGACCGGCTCCCTCACCCATGCCGGCGGTGATGGTACACGCAGCATGGCCGGCAACATCAGCGCGAACCCGAGATCGGTGACATCGAAACCGAGTGCACGCTCCCAACGAGGCCCGAACAGGATCTCCAACCGCATCAGTCCTCCAGACTGCGCAGCGATCATCGCTCCACCGGCGAGCAACATCATCATTTCGGTTCGCGGCGAGGATGGCCGCATCCGGATCAAGGCGATGACGGAGACACCGAACGCGATTGCGTCGAGCCTGAAGATGACCGCCTTGTGCAGATATTCGTTCCAGTCGACAAACCTGGACTGGGACACGCGGAGCATGAAGGGAACTATCAGGAAAATCCCCACCATGGTGACCATCGTCCGGCGAGACCCGGCGATGCGCGCGCCCAAGACGAGGAGCACGGAAAACGTGAGGTAGAACCACTCCTCGATCGAAAGCGACCAGGACACAGTGAACCAGTCAGGAGGCGCCCACGCCAGATTTTGGCCGAACCAGACATAGGATGGAACGATCTCCCCAAGACGATGCCATTGGTCATGCATCAAGCCTGGTGGCCAGGTCAGGGTCAGGATCGCGAGCCAAAGGAGATACAGCGGAAGCGTCCGCATCCAACGACGCACCATGAAGACGAGCCAATCTCCCGGGGATGGCCTCGTCGAGATCAGATCGAGCAATACGCCGCCGATGAGAAACCCACTCAGAACAAAGAAAAGCTCGACACCATAATACCCAAATGACGGAAGATAGCGTGGTCGATCGAGCAGCAACCAAGCCGAGAATGCCATCCCGCAATGACAACCGAGGACAAGGATGATCGCCAGGCATCGAACGGCGTCGAGGCCGAAATAGTGACCACGCCCGATTCCGCTCATCGATCAGCGTCCCCGCAATCTCACGCGACAGGGCGAGATCACCGGTGGCGGTCGAGGATCATGACCGGCTCCGGCGACTGGGATAATACATCGACGGCCGCCCGCTCGTCGCCAGTCGCGGGAAGATTGCGCTCGACGAGATAGAGCGGGCGGTCCTTCGTCTCGTTGAAAATTCGACCGAGATATTCGCCAATCACGCCCAGTGTGATCAGTTGGACGCCTCCGAGAAACAGCATGACCGCCATGATGCTGGGGTAACCATGCACATCGCTGCCGAAGACAAGAGTGCGGACAACCAGTTGCGCGCCGAAGATCAGGGCGAAGGCAGCCGTCGCGAGCCCGAGATATGTCGCAAGCTTGAGGGGCACGACAGTGAAGCTCGTGATCCCCTCCAGGGCGAAGTTCCAGAGGCGCCAGAAGCTCCAGCTCGAGGCGCCCGCAAAGCGCGGCTCGCGGTCATAGAGGAGCGCCTCGCTGGAGAAGCCAATCCAGGCGAACATTCCCTTCATGAAGCGATGCTGCTCTCGCAACCGGAGAAGCGCGTCCACCGCGCGCCGGCTCAGAAGGCGGAAGTCGCCGGTATCGCGCGGCATGACGATCCGGCCGCCGAGGCCATGCATCAGCCGATAGAAAAGGCGAGCACTCTGCCGCTTGGCCCAAGTCTCTCCGGCCCGCGCCCGGCGCTGGGCGTAGACGTTGTCGATCCCGCGTTCCGCCCAGATCCCGACCAGGTCAGGGATCAGTTCCGGCGGATCCTGGAGATCGGCGTCGATGACGATGACGGCGCCTGTCCCTCGCGCGTGGTCGAGACCGGCAGTCAGCGCTATCTCCTTGCCGAAATTGCGCGACAAGCTCAACACGCCCACCCGCGAGTTGACGCGGGCGATCGCCTCGAGCTTCCGGACGGTGTCGTCCGAGCTCCCATCGTCGACATAGACAATTTCCCAGTCCGCGCCGGTCTTTGCCATTGCCAGAGAGACACGAGCATGGAAGGCGTCGATGCCGTCGGCCTCGTTGAAGCACGGCACCACCACCGACAAAACCGGTCTGAAGCGAGCGGTCACATCGAGCTCTTCGTCCACCGTGCGGTCGCTCAAGAACGCCCGCGGGCGGGCCGGCCCTGCCGTCGTCCGGAGCGGCCGCTACACTCCATACCTGTGTGAATGACTTGGGACACCTTACTGCCTGTCGCGTGGGTGGTCAGCAACGCATGACGTGGAACGGGTATGGCTCCCCCGCTCCAAAAGCAAGTCTACCGGGTCTTGCCGCTCCGCAGGAGATCGCGCAATCGTGCCGCCTCGTCATGATTGGTCGTCCATTGCGCTTCTTGTCGTCGCCTCCCGTTGAACCCCCGATCACGTATCGGGAGGCGCCCGAACCGCTCGATCCGGTTCGCGTCCGCCTGATCGGTCGCTGGCTGGCCGGCTCGGCAGCCGCGGTTCTGTCGTTGGCTATCTTCTTTCGAACAGACCTCTCGACGAGTTTCAACATATTGTTTGGAGACCGCTTCGACGGGATCATCGAGACCGCGCTGCTTGAACACTGGTTCAATGTCTATCAAGGCGTCAGCTCCTGGTCGGAAACACTTTTCTTCTTTCCAGTGCAAGACACGCTCGGCTACAATGATGGTTACTTCATATTCGGCGTGTTCTATAGCGTCTGGCGCCGTTTCGGGCTCGATCCGTTGCTCTCCAGCGAGCTCACCGACGTCGTCGTCAAGTTGATCGGCTTTGTCGGCTTCAGCCTGTTCGCAACGCGCGTTCTTCGACTGAAGGGCTGGTTCGCCTTCATTGGTGCCAGCATTTTTACCATCGCGAACAATTCTTACATCCAGGGCGCCCACGTTCAGCTTTTTTCGGTCGGCTTCGCACCGTTGCTGGCCACCATCATCGCGGAGTGCATGCACGCCGTGCAGCAGCGACGTCAGCGGCGAGTGGCATTCCTCGGGATCGGGGCGGCCGTTTTCCTATCCGCATGGCTGCTCACGGCCTACTATACCGCCTGGTTCTTTCTCGCTTATTCCTTCTTCTTGATGGTGATCCTGGCCTTGGCCGTCGGCGCAGGAGCCACATGGGCGTTCCTGGGCGACTTGTGGGCATGCCGTGTTCCCGTCGCGTGCGCGGCGCTATCGTTCTGCGTGTCGGTCGTCCCGTTCCTGGTGGTCTACTTGCCGAAGGCGTCCGAGACCGGGATGCATCGTTTTGCCGTTGCTTTCGGCTACTTGTCCAAGCCTCTCGACATCCTCAACCTCTCAGGCGACAGCCTGCTTTATGGGAGCTTGCAGGACTGGCTGAGCCCCTTCTTCTCGACAGGCCACGAAAATGCGACCGGCTTCACGCCGGTACTTCTGCTCGTCTTCGGCGCCGCGACCATCCAGATGATCAGGCACAGAAAGTCCGCCCGATGCCGGCTGGTCATGTGCATGGCGCTGGCAGCCGTCGCCTTCTGGACACTGACGATCCACGTCGGATCCCACACGCCATGGATCCTGGCCTACCAGTTCCTGCCAGGCGCGAAAGGCATTCGCGCGATCGGGCGTGTGCAGATTTTCCTCCAGTGGCCGGTAACCGCGGTTGCGATGGCCGGTCTTCAGGCCGCGGGGCAGACGGTGCAGGAACGAAAAGGTAATCGGCTTGCCCGACTCACGGCCGGGCTCGCCTGCTTCATGCTCGCCGAGCAGATCAACCTGTGGCGGATACCGCAACTCGACCGCAGGGTGGAATTGGCCTGGATGCATTTCGTGGCCCAGCCCCCCGCCACGTGTCGTGCCTTTTTCGTCGCCAAGGGACGCCCGGCCGATCTCCGACTGGGCCAGAGGCTGACCGACCTCGTCGAACACGATATCGACGCCATGCTACTGGCCGAATGGATCCGTCTGCCGACCATAAACGGGTTCGCGACGTTTCTCCCGGCGGGCTGGAACCTCCTGTCGATCGATCGGCCGGATTACGTTACGCGGATCGACGCCTATGGCCGAGATCACCACATCAAGACCTTGTGCGGGTTGAACCTGCCCGCCGGCGAATGGTCGATCCATCGAGTCCAGTGAAAAGACGACTGCCCTCAACCGACCAGAAACCACAATTTGAAGATCGTGGTCTCCGACCAGGTCTGACGATCCAGGTCGAGGCCACGCAGCAGGCGGGCCCGGTCGCGCAGGCCGCCGCGCAGCGCGCCGTCGATCTCCGCGAGCCGGTCGCGCGACGCCGGCGACAATGCGTCGCCGGCGGCGCGGAGTGCCGCCACGTGCCGGTGCAGCAGCCCCATGAACTCGGCCGGGCCGCGGCGCAAAGCGCTCGCGCCGCGTCGCAGCTTCGTCGCGGCCGCCCCCACGGCATTGCCGCCATGCTGGCGATAGAGAACGACCGGGATCCCGTCGACGAGGATCTCGCCGCCAGCGGCGGTCACGACCAGGAACGACCACCAATCGTGCAGCGTCCGCGCGGGTGCCGCGAGCGACGTGACCAGCCGGGCGGCCCGCGCGTTGAGCAGGACCGTGCAGCCGGTGGCGATGTTCTGCGCCAGCGCCGCCGGGAACGCCGGCGGCCGGCGAACGTCCGGCGACGGCCCCAGCGTCCGGCCGCGTTCGTCGACCAGCATCTGCCGGGCGCAGTAGAGCGCCGGCCGGTCCGGCACGGTAGCCAGCGCGCGCACCGCGCGCGCGAGCTTCTCCGGCAGCCAGACATCGTCCTGATCGGCGAACGCCACCAGATCGTCCGAACCCGTCTCCGCGTGATGGCGCAGCATCGACAGGAAACTGTCGCCGATGCCGCGATGGCACCCGTCGTCGGCAAGCGGCGCGCAGCGTCCGGCCAGCTGCATGCGCGCGAACTCGTCGAGCACCCGTCGCGAACCGTCCGCGCTGCCGTCGTCGCGCCAGCGCAGACGCCATCGGTCGTGCGTCTGATCGACGAAGCTCGCGAGCTGGTCGGCAAGAAAGCGCTGCCCGTTGTAGGTCGAGAGCAGGACCGTGACGCGATCGCTCATCGACGGCGATCAGTGCGTGCCCAGCACCTCGTCGACCGTCCGCGCGAGACTCGGCCGCCACTCCGGCATCACGACCCCGAAGGTTCGCTCGAGCTTGCCGCAATCCAGACGCGTGTCGGGCGGCCGGGCGGCCGGCGTCGGCCAATCCGCCGTCGTGATCGCGGCCACCTCCGGCATCGCGCGGCCGTGGCGGGCGGCCTCCTCGAACGTCGCCGTCGCCAGCCCGTGCCAGGTCGTGAACCCCCGGTTGGCCGCGTGGTAGATCCCGGCATGGGCCGGCTGGAAACCGTCGCTCTCGATCCGGGCCACGATCGCGAGGATGGCGTCCGCCAGATCCGGCGCGCTGGTCGGCGATCCATGCTGGTCGGCCACCACCTTGAGCGTGCTGGTCTTGAGCTGCGCGTTCAGCATCGTCTTGATGAAGTTGCGGCCATGGGGCGAGAACACCCATGACGTCCTGAGCACGATCGTGTCCGGATGGGCGGCAAAACACGCCTCCTCGCCGGCGCGCTTGGTGCGGCCATACACGCCCGTCGGCGACGTCGGATCGGTCTCGACATACGGTGCGCCCTTGGTGCCGTCATAGACGTAGTCGGTCGAGACATGGATCAACGGGATGCCGGCCTCCGCGCAGAGTGCCGCCAGCAGGCGCGGCCCGTCATGGTTGGCGCGCGCGCTTGCCTCCGGCTCGCTCTCGGCGACATCGACGCCCGTGTGCGCGGCCGCGTTGACCACGATCGAGGGCGCGGCCGCACGGAACGCGGTCTCGAGCGTCTCCGGCCGGTCGAAGTCGAAATCGGGCCGTCCGACGCGATGGACGCGCGCGCCGCCCGCATGCAGCAGCGACGTCGCGAGCTGGCCGTTGCCGCCGGTCACCAGGATCCCGGCCATCAGAGGGTGAACCAGCCGTGGCTGTCCCTGAAGCTCGACGCGAGCTTGTCCTTGTCGGAAAGCTGCGCCTCGCCGTCCGCGATCGGCCAGGCGATGGCCAGGTCGGGGTCGTCCCACATCACCGCACGCTCCGAGGGCTTGTCGTAGACATCGGTGCATTTGTAGACGAACTCGGTGTCGTCGACCAACGTCACGAACCCGTGCAGGAAGCCGGGCGGGACCCACAACTGCGCCCAGTTCTCGGCCGACAATTCGGCACCCACCCATTGCCCGTAGGTCGGCGAGCCCACGCGGGCATCGACCGCCACGTCCCAGACCGCCCCCTTGGTGACGCGCACGAGCTTGCCCTGCGCGTGCGGTTCGAGCTGGCAATGCAGCCCGCGTATGGTGCCGCGCCTGGCCGACAGGCTCTGGTTGTCCTGCAGAAACGGCAGGGTGATGCCGGCCTCGGCGAAGCGCGGCGCATTGAAGGTCTCGGAGAAGAAGCCGCGGCTGTCGCCGAACTTCGGCGGCGTGACCAGGATGACGTCCGGTATGGCGAGACGCTCTGCCTTCATCGCGGTCATGTCCTTTCGAAACGCTCAGGCGTGATCGGCAAGCTCTCCGAGCAGCCGGCCGAGCTCGGTCTTGTTGAGCTGGGCGGCACGCGCGCGCAGCGCGTCGCGATCGATGAAACCCATGCGGAACGCGACCTCCTCGGGGGAGCCCACCAGCATGCCCTGCCGGTCCTGGATCGTCTGCACGAAGGTCGCCGCCTGCAGCAGGCTGTCGGGCATGCCGGCGTCGAGCCAGGCGCAGCCGCGGCCGAGACGCTCGACATGCAGCGAGCCCTCCTCGAGATAGACCCGGTTGAGATCGGTGATCTCGAGCTCGCCGCGCGGCGAGGCCTTGATCGAGCGGGCGAACTCGGTCACGCGATGGTCGTAGAAATAGAGCCCGGTGACCGCCCAGTTGCTCTTGGGTTCGCGCGGCTTCTCGACGATCTCGATCGCGCGGCTCGACTCGTCGAACGACACCACGCCGTAACGCTCCGGATCGCGCACCTGGTAGGCGAACACCGTCGCACCCTCCGGCCGCGAGACGGCGGCACGCAGCAGCACGCCGAGATGGTCGGCGAAGATCAGGTTGTCGCCCAGCGCCAGCGCACACGCCGAACCCTGCAGCCAGTCCTCGGCGATCAGGAACGCCTGCGCGATCCCGTCGGGCCTCGCCTGCTCGCGATACTGGAATCGCACGCCGATCTGCTCGCCGGTGCCGAGCAGCCGCTGGAACTGCGGCAGGTCGGCCGGCGTCGAGATGATCATGATGTCCTGGATGCCCGCCAGCATCAGCGTGCTGAGCGGGTAATACACCATCGGCTTGTCGTAGACCGGCAGCAGCTGCTTGCTGTTGGCGAGCGTGATCGGATGCAGACGCGTGCCCGACCCGCCGGCCAGCACGATGCCCTTCATCGAGATCGGATTTCCTTTCGCCATCGATCAGGCCGCCGTGCCGAGACGCTGCCCGCCGTAGCGTCGCGCGCGGATCGCTTCCCACCAGGCGCGGTTGTCGACATACCACTGCACGGTGCGCCGGATGCCGTGCTCGAAATCGTGCCGGGCCCGCCAGTCGAGCGCGCGCTCGGCGTGGCTCGCGTCGATCTCGTAGCGCCAGTCATGGCCGGGACGGTCGGTGACGAACCGGATCAGCCGTTCGCGCGGACCCGCTTGATCGGGCACGATCTCGTCGAGAATCCTGCAGATGGTGCTCACCACCTCGAGGTTCGACCGCGGCTGGCGCGCGCCGATCGCATAGGTCTCGCCCGGCTCGCCGCGCTCGACCGCGCGCACCAGCGCCTCGGCGTGATCCTCGACGAACAGCCAGTCGCGCTTGTTGGACCCGTCGCCGTAGACCGGCAGTTCCCGGCCCTCGAGCGCGTTGATCGTGACCAGCGGGATGAGCTTTTCCGGAAAATGCCACGGACCATAATTGTTGGTCGTGTTGGTCACGAAGGCCGGAAAATGATAGGTGTGGAACCACGCGCGGACGAGATGATCGGACGCCGCCTTGCTCGCGGAATAGGGACTGCGCGGGTCATAAGGCGTCGTCTCGGTGAACGGCGGATCGTCGACTCCGAGGGCGCCGAACACCTCGTCGGTCGAGATGTGGTGGAAACGGAACCGCGCGCGCCGCTCGGGGTCGAGCTGTGCCCAATGCTTGCGGGCGGCCTCCAGCATCACCAGCGTGCCGACGACGTTGGTATGGATGAACGGCGCCGGTCCATCGATCGAACGGTCGACATGGCTTTCCGCGGCGAGGTGCATCACCGCATCGGGATCGGCATCGGCAAACGCGCGCGCGATCGCGTCCGCATCCGTTATATCGGCGCGCACATGCGTGTAAGCCGGGCTCGTCGCGGCTTCCTCCAGCGCATCCTCGGACGCGGCATAGGTCATGACGTCGATATTGACGACGGAATGATCGCCATCACGTATCAGGCGCCGCACGACGGCCGAACCGATGAAGCCACAACCGCCGGTCAGGAGAATGCGCATGCTGATCCCTGTTGCCGCCAAGACGGTCCGAACGCGGGGCAACCTGCCATCGCCTGTCCGGGAGGGCAACAAGCAACAGGCCGGTTCGCTCTCGGGTTTGCACGCGCGCGCTCTCCGCCATAATCGGTAACTTGATCTGGGTCCCGGCTGCGGACAGCGTGCCCGGGCCCGCGTCCGTGGGCGCTGTCGGGGGAATGCGGTGTGTATGCCGAAGGACTGAACGCGCCGTTGCTCGCGGCACTCCAGCGGCCCGATCTGCGGATCGTAGCGGAGGGAATGCGTGTGCGGCTCGCCCTCTCGGGCGGGTTCTTCGTCGTCCGCCGCGACGCCGGGATCGTGCTCGGACCCGCATCGGTCGGGGCCGGCAGGATCTGCGCCTTTCACCTCCGCCACGCGCTCGAACTGTCGTTCCTCGTCTCCGCCGGAATCGAGCCTGGGCTCGCGGGCCTCGCGGCCGCCCGTGTCGCGGCTCTGTTCTGGCACCTCGACGGACCGGGTGACCGGCCGCCGGAGGAGTGGGCCCTCGAGCTGGGAGCGCCGGTGGCGCCCCCGCCCGAGCGGCTCGCCGCACTCTGGCGCCAGCTCGCGCCGCTGCAGGATGCGCCACCCGACCTCGGGCCGCACGCCGCCGAGCGGGTGCGCGCCGCCTGGAAGCTGCTCGGCCCGGTCGAGCAGCTTCTGGCCGCCGGCGGCGACGCCCGGCTGGGCGTGGGCGCGTCCAGCCGGCTCAACCACTATGGCTGCAGCCACCGGCCGCGTCCCTGGGCGCTGACCTTCGCGTCCTCGACCGCCTCCTCGCTGTCGGAGCGCGGGTTCGCGGGCGCCGAGGCCGCCCGGCGCCGCATCGTGCTCGGTGCGCTCGCCGGTGCCGGACAGGAGGCGGGGCTGGCGGAGGCGCGCGCGGTCCGCGACGCGATCGCCCGCCATTACGGACTGCCCGCCGCCGCCGGCGTCGTGCTGACCGCGTCGGGAACCGATTGCGAGCTGTTCGCGCTCGCCCTGTCCTCGCTCGCCGACGACCGTCCGATCCTCAACGTGCTGACCGCGCCGGAGGAGACCGGCAGCGGCGTCCCTCTCGCCTCGATCGGACGCCATTTCGCGGGCGACACGTCGCGCGGCGCCACCGTCGTCAAGAGCGGGCTGCTCGCCGGCATGCGGGGCGACACCAGGCGTGCCGACCTTGCCGTCCGCCGCGCCGACGGAACCCTGATCCCGCCGCACGAGGTCGACGCGGCCTGCGAGCGGCTCGTGGCCGACGCGGTCGCCGGCGGGCGGCGCGTCCTGCTGCATTATCTCGACGTCTCCAAGACCGGTCTGATGGCGCCGTCGATCGACTGCGTGGCGCGTCTCGGCCGGCGCCACCGCGGCTCCGTCGATGTGGTGGTCGACGCCTGCCAGGCGCGGCTGACGGCGGCCCGGATCCGGTCTTTCGTCGAGATCGGCTGGACCGTGATGGTGACGGGGTCGAAATTCTTCACCGGGCCGCCCTTCTGCGGCGCGCTGCTGCTGCCCGCGCCGGTGATGGAGCGGCTCGCGCGATGTTCGCTGCCGGCAGGGCTGGCCGACTATTCCGGCCGGCCCGACTGGCCGGAACGGGCCGACACCGCGATCCTGCCCGCCTCCGTCAACGCCGGCATGCTGCTGCGCTGGCAGGCGGCATGCGCGGAAATGGCGGCCTTCGCGCGTGTCCCGCCTCTGCGCAAGCGGGAAATCCTCGAGCAGTTCACGCAGGCCGTGCGCGACGCGATCGACGCCAGTCCCGACCTGGTCCGGATCGAGGCGCCGCCGCTGCGGCGCCCGTCGCTCGGCGATGCGCAGGCCGGCTGGGACGAGATCCAGACCATCATGCCGTTCCTGGTGCTCGGGCCGGACCGGCGGCCATTCGACCTCGAGGGCGCGCGCCGCCTCTACCAGTGGCTGAACGCGGATGTGAGTGCCGCCCTGCCCGCCCATCTTCCGGTGGCCGAGCGGTTCCTCGCCGGCCTGCGGTGCCATATCGGGCAGCCGGCGCCGGTCGCCGGCGGCGACGGCGCCCTGGCCGGCGCGCTGCGCATCTCGGCGGGCGCCCGCCTGGTGTCGGGCGAGCCGTCGCACGAGGGGATCGACGACGGCGCGCGCGTCGCCCGCGAGATCGGCGACGCGCGCGCCTGTCTCGACAAATTGTCGCTCCTCCTGCGGCATCGCGCGCTGCTGGAGCTGCACGATCCGCAACCGAGCTTCGGCGCACCGCCCGACCCCTGACGCGGACAACCTTATGGCCTTGACCCCATCGATCCTCGACGCCGTCGGCCTCGAGCCGGGCATCACGCGGTTCTGGCTGGTGCGCCACGCGCTGGTCGAGGAGCGCGCGCGGGCCCGGCTCTACGGGGTCCGCGATGTGCCGCTCTGTCCCGAGAGCCTGGTCGCCCAGGTGCCGATGTATCAGGCGCTTGCCCAGCGCCTGCCGGCGGCCGCGCTCTGGCTGGTCACGCCGCTGTCGCGGACGCGGCGCACGGCCGACGCGATCGGGCGATGGCGCCCGAGCCCGCCCGAGCTGTCGGTCGAGGCAGGTCTGATCGAGCAGGATCTCGGCGATTGGCAGGGTCTTGCGCACGCCGATCTGCCGGCGCGTCTCGCGGGTCCCGCGCACCCGTTCTGGCCGGTGGCGGCCGACGAGCGGCCGCCCGGCGGCGAGAGCTTCGTCGAGGTCTGCGAGCGGGTCGGGCGAACGATGGAGCGCCTGGCCGAAACCTGCGCGGGACGCGAGATCGTCGCGGTCAGCCACGGCGGCGCGATCCGGGCGGCGGCCGCGCACGCGCTCGGCCTGACCGCCCACCAGGCGCTGAGGCTGTCGGTGCAGAACCTCTCGCTGACCGTCCTCGAACGGCACAGCCGGGAGTGGCGTGTCGTGTCGATCAACGAGTTGCCGGGCGTCTAGCGGGGCGCCTCCCGCTACTCGCCCCGAGGCCGCTCGGCGTGCAGCGCCTCGAGCATCCGGAACGTGCGGCCCGCGATCAGATCCCATGACCGCCCGCGCAGCCAGGCCTGTTGCCGGCCAGCCAGCGCCCGGCGCCGGTCGGCGTCCTTGAGCAGTGCCTCGACGCCGCTGGCGATCTCGCCCGGCGTGTCGCCAGCCAGGCGAGCGACCGCCTCCCCCGCCTCGCGAAAGATGTCGAGCGGGGTGACGGCCGTCGGGACCAGGCTCGCGAGCGCGGTCCGCAGCGCGGCGCTCGAGGCCTCCGGCGTCGGGCGGTAGGGCAGCACCAGCAGGTCACAGCCGGCGAGCAGCGCCTGGCTGGTGTCGGGCGGCAGGAAGCCGGTGTGCCACTCCACCTCGTTGCCGACGCCGATCTCGTGCGCGAGCTTCAGCAGCCGGTGATGCTCGACCTCGGACGGGCCCTGGTCGTAGAGCGCGGTCACCATCCGCAAGGTCGCCCGCGGCCAGGTCCGGCGGAGGATCTTGAGCGCCTCGATCAACGAGCCGAACCCCTTGGGCGGCAGCAGGAAGCCGTAGGCGCCGATCACCGGCGCGTCGTCACGCAGCAGCGGACGCGCGGGCCGCGCCTGCGCCGGAGAGGACGGAACGCCCTGCGGGATCACGGCGACATGCGCGATGCCGACACCGCGCAGGCGATCGAGGTCCTCGGGCGAGTGGACGATCACACGCGCGGCCTGCGCGAGAGAGGCCGCGAGCGCGTCACGCGCCGCCGGATCGAGCGCATCGAGGCTGCGCGTGTTGTGCAGCGTCACGACGATGGTCCGTCCGCGCACGCGGGGGTCCGTGAGCAACGCGGCCAGGCGCTCCCACGAGAACAGGCCGGGCTGATGCTGGACGAGCAGCACGCCGGGATCCTGCCGCGCGATCGCGCGGGCGACCTGACCGGCATCGAAATCCTCGCCGAGCTGCCAGGCGGGAACCACGCGAGGCGCATCGCGCGCCTCGGATCGGGAGTCGGCCAGGATCGTCAGCGTGGAGACGGTCGCCGGCATGGCGCCGACCAGCATCGCCGCATACTCGGCGATCCCGCAGCGTACGCCCCAGGTGGTCAGGACGGCGATCCGCGCCGGCGGCACCGGCGGCGGCGCGCCCATCAGAGCGCCGACTTCCGCCAGCACGCGCTCCGCGAACCGGCCGGCGTCGAGCCGATCGAGAACGGCGACGCGCGCCCGTCGGGCCCGGGCGCGCGCGGCGTCCGGCTGATCGACGCAGTCGCGCATCGCGCCGACCAGCGCGTCGAGATCCGGCTCGAACCAGATCGAGCCGTCGGACGCGAGATGGCTCGTCGAAAGAGCGTGACGTCCGTCGACCAGGCACGCCTCGTCGGGCCCGAGAAAATCCCGATGACCGCCGGCGGCCGAGACGATCAGCGGGAGGCCGGCCGCCGCCGCCTCGGCGGCCGGGATGTTGAACCCCTCGCCGCGGCTCGGCAGGACCATCGCGTCCGCGTCGCGGTAGAGCCCCGCCACGGCCTCGAACGGGAGATCCTCGTCGAGATGGACGATCTCGGCCACGCCCGGACAACGCGCTTTGAGGTCGGCGATCTGCCGGGCGGCCTCGTTGTGCGGATTGGGGAACGTCTTGACCACCAGCCTGACCCGCTCCCCCGCGCCGAAGGCACGTGCGTAGGCGGCGAGCAGCAGGTCGAGCCCCTTGCGCGGGAAGGCCGACGAGACATGCAGGAACGTGAACGGGCGGTCGGCGCGCCGCTCGCGATCCGGCATGCGGGCGAACGCCTCGAGCGGCGGCGCGAAGCCTATGATCCTGACCGGGACGACGACGCCCGAATCGACCAGGACCTTCGCCACGAACCGCGAGGGCGCCAGCACCGCATCGAAGCCGTCGTTGAGCACCGTGACCACGTGGTCCGGCACCAGGCTCTCCTCCCAGAACAGGTAGGCGAGACGAAGCGCCGCCGCCGGGTCCGGCACCCAGACCGGATAATGCTGGCTGATCATGACCGCGCCGATCCGGGCCCGCTCCCGCGACGCGAGTATCTCCAGGTGTTCCCAGTGCTCCCCTGGAACATCGACGAGAGAAGCCCCCGGTTCATCCTCGACCGGCAACAAGCCGATCCGCCCCGGCGCCGCGGCGTCGAGGGCCAGGGCCAATGTCCGGTTGACGATGGCCAGGCTGTAGCTGCCGTTGACGTGGCCGGCCACGGTCAGGTCGAAGGCCGGGGGACCGGTCGGCTCGCCGAGCGGCCGGACCGCGCCGGCGATCGCCAGCGATTCGATCAGGGCCTCCTGCTGCCGCGCCCAGGCGAACGCATCCAGCCGTTCCGCCCGCGCGTCCGCGAGCCGCGCGCGCGCCGCCTGGTCGGTCGCGAGCGTCAGCAGCGCGCCCGGCATGCCGTCGGCGGTCGCGACCTGGATCCCGCCGTCGCCAAGCGTGAGCGGAACCGCACCGGACGCCAGCGCCGCGATCGGCAGGCCGTGGGCCATCGCCTCCACCAGCGGGACGCCGAAGCCCTCGTGCAGGCTCATCGACGCGAAGATGTCGGCGCGCGCGAACCAATCGTGCAGCGTCTCGTCGTCGACGCCTCCCGTCAGCACGACCGAACCGCCGAGACGATGACGCTCGATCCGCCGCCTGATCTCGGCCTCGTAGGCCTCCGACCCGGCAAAGACGCGCCCCACCAGCACCAGCCGGCTCGGGCGCTCGCGGAACGCCGCCCTAAACGCCGCGAAGGCGTCGACGAGGTCCGCCTGACCCTTGCTCGGCACGATCCGGCCGACGAACAGGATGGTGAAAGGATCGCCCGCGTGCTCGACGCGGACGGCGTGCGCGCGCAGCCGGTCGACATCGAACAGGAGCTGGCAGGTCCGCACGACCGGGAAGCCCGCGCGCCGCAGCTCGGCCGTGTTGTAGGCGCTCACGCCGATCGCGGCCGCGACGCGGGTCCGCCAGAAGCCGAGCTGCTCGCGTCCCAGCACCGCCATCGCCTTGAGATGCGGGTGGTCGAGCAGGGGAGCGGGGGTGATGTTGTGGTAGACCAGGACCTTGGGCGCGGCGATCGCGGCGATCCGCTCGATGTCGGGCTGGCCGAGCGAGTGGTGAACCATCAGCACGTAGTCGTCGTGCTCGGGCAGGTCCTCCAGTGTCCGGGCCGCACCCGGCAGATCCTCGCTATTCTCGACATAGATCTCGCTCTCGAAGCCGAGCGAGCGGAGCCGCGCGCGTGTCAGCATCATGCCGTTGGTGATGGCGTCGCCCGCCGCGATCGACGGATGGAACTGGTGCACGGCGCGGCGCGGCGCGCGCACGCCTTCAAGGACCGGTGCCGGGCGAACCGCCTCGGCCGAGGAGCCGCCATGATCGTCGAAGGCGGGTTCGACCGGTGGCGGGACGCTGTCCGGCACGCCGCGCTGCAGCGCGGCATGCAGGTCGTCGCGCAGTTCGGCCGTCATGAAGGTGCGGACGCGCCAGGCGATCGGCCTGGCAACCGGCCGGATCAGCCGCCAGGCCGGCAGCAGCACGCGGGCCATGAGCCGCCTGCGGGGTGGGACCGGCGGCTGGACGACGATCTCGGGCGCCGGCGCTGGCTCTGGCTCCGGCTCTGGCGGCTCCGGCGGGGCCGGCTCGGGAGTGGACGCCGCCTCGCGCAGCGCCTCGATGGACAGGCGCAGCCAGGCCGCGTCCGTGGCGGCCTCGCCTGCTTCACGCAGGGCCTCGTCGCGCGCGGCGAGCGAGGCCACGATGTCGGCCCGTTGCCAGTCGCGCTCCACCGCGGCGCGCTCCCGCTCGACGAGGCCGGCCGCCTCGACGAGCTTGGCCGCCTCGAGCGAGGCGGCGAGTTCGGCCAGCCGGTGGCGCCGCTCCTGGTCGGCCGCCAGCATCCAGTCGTCGAGATGGTTGGGCGGCGTCTCGAACGCGGGCGCGAGCAGGTCGGCGTGCTCGGGCGCGACATAGAAACGGTTGAGCCCGTCGAACCAGACGAACCTGTAGCCGTGGCCGGCCAGGATCGGCTCCCACCCGGCCTCCGTCCGCCGGTCGGAGAGCGGCACGGTCGCCTCGACCAGCACGATCCAGGGCCGGAAACGGGTGAAGTCGGCGCCCGCGAGCACCTCCGCCTCGGCACCCTCGACGTCGATCTTGAGGAAGTGGATCTGCGCCGGCGCATGCCACCGGCAGATGTCGGCGAGCGTGCAGACCTCGACCGCCGACGGCCGCACACGGAAGCCCGCGCGCGCGTGCGAGCGGGCGAGCTCGTCGTTGAAGGTCGACAGGCCGGTGTCCTCGACGACATGGAACGGCCGGCTGCCGGGCTGGGCGCCGAGGGCCACGCGGAGGTTGATGTCACCGTGCCTCGCCGCGCGCAGCCGGTCGAAGTAATGCGCGCTCGGTTCGACATTGATGCCGGTCCAGCCGCGGTCGTGGAAGGCGCGGGTGACGCTCCATTCGTCCGGATCGGCGGCACCGGCATCAATCCAGAAGCCGCGCTCGATATGGCGCAGCGCGCGCCAGAGCATCAGGTCCTCGGCATTCTGCGCGAATGAGACGAATGCCAAGCGGGTACTCCTCTTGCGGCGCGGCGTGTCGGCGGGGATAGACGATGGCGCGTCCGGGAGCGAGAGTGCGGCGATGAACCGCGCCCTGCTCCCTCCGCTCCTGCTCGGCGCCGCATTGCTGGCGGTGGCATTGGCCGAGCTCGCGAGCAGCGGGCCGCCGCCGGCGATCGTGGCCTCGCGGATCGCGCCGCATCCGGCTTCCGCCTTGCCGGCGCGGATCGCGGATTCGGGCGACGGTGACACCATCCTCGCGCGCCCGCTGTTCAGCGCCGATCGCCGCCCCGCGGCCGAGAAGCACGCGCAGGTCGCCGCCAACGCGGTGCCTCGCCTGTCGGCGATCCTGATGTCCGCCGCCTCCCGGCGCGTGGTGTTCGACGACGGAGGCAAGCCGCTGGTGGCGGGCGAGGGCGGCCGGGCCGGTCCTTACACGATCATGTCGATCGCCGCCGACCGCGTGGTCGTGATCTCGCCCGACGGCAGCCGCACGCTCAGGCCGACGCCGATCCCGTCCGACGACGCCGACCAGGGATCCAAGCCGGCCGAGCCGGCCTCCGGCCTGTCGCTGTTGCAACAGCTCCAGCGCGGCCAGGTCCCGCATTACGCGGTGCCGCCGCCGCCCACGATCCAGAGCCTGATCGCCAGGATGCGCGCCCAGCACTGAGCGGACATCACGGAGTTGTTAACGCGGCGTCAGCGAAATCGGACGTGTCCGCCCGGTGACAGCCCATCCATTCCACGGATTCGCGCGTAGATGCGCACGGTGACGCGCACGCAAAGCGTCAGGGTTCGGGAGGTTCAAGCCAGCATGTCAATCACAGAAACCGTCGACGGGGCACCGTCGGCCCGGTCGCGACGCAGCCTGTTCAAGTCGCCGGCCGCCGGTCTCGCCGCCGCGACCGCGCTCGGCGTGACCACCGTCCTCGCGAGCCGCGACGCGGAAGCCGCCACGATCACGGACGTCGACATTTTCAACTTCGCGCTGAACTTCGAGTATCTCGGCGCCGAATATTATCTGCATGCCGTCCTCGGCTCCGGCCTTGCTCAGCTCGATTCGAGCCTGGTTGCGGGTGCCGCGAATGGCGGAGGGGGCGGCGCCGGGACCCCGGGCACGATCAGCGTCCCGTCCGGCTCGACCCTGGTTCCCTTCTCCGATCCGGCCGTCGCCTATTTCGCCGAACAGCTCGCCAACGACGAGCTCGCGCATGTCAGGACCGTCCGCGCCGTGCTCGGGGCGAGTGCCGTCGCCGAACCATCGATCGACTTCGACGCCGCCTACACCGCGGTCGCCATGGCCGCCGGCCTGATCTCGGCCGGTCAGACTTTCAATCCATTCTCCAGCGAGGTGAATTTCCTCCTCGGCGCCTACCTGATCGAGGATGTCTGCGTCACCGCGCTCGCCGGTGCCGCCGCTCTCGTCACCGACAAGGTCAATCTGCAATACGCGGCGGGTTTCCTCGGCGTCGAGGCACAGCAGGCGGGTGCCATTCGCGGCTTCCTGTCGCAGTTCGGCGCGGGCGCCGCGACCAACGCGATCTCCGCCCTGCGCGCGACCCTGTCGGGCGTGGGCGACGAAGGCACCGCCGACCAGAACAACCCGTTCAACATCAGCAACGGCGACAGCCAGGCCCAGGCCTATCGCCGCACGCCGGCCCAGGTGCTGGCGATCGCCTATGCCGGATCCGGAAAGAGCAGCGGCGCCATCTTCCCGAAGGGCGTCAGCTATTCGAACAGCGCGCTCGCTTCGTCGTGACGCGACATCGAGACCGCTTCTCGCAATTGGGGCCGAACGGTCCCGCTCTGAAGGACACGCAGATGACAGTGCAAGACAACCGCCTCGCCGGCTACATCGACAACCTCGTCAAGCGGCGAAGCGTGATGAAGACGGCATCGCTCGCAGCCGCGGGCCTTGCCGCCGGCGGCCTGCCGATGATGCGCGCCGCCCGCGCCGCTTCCTTTACGCTCGGTGACGCGGACGTGCTGAACTTCGCGCTCAACCTCGAGTATCTCGAGGCGAACTACTACCTGCTCGGCGTCACCGGCAAGGCGCTGTCGCTGACCAACGGCGGCCCGGCGCCGACGGCGCCGGCCACCACACTGGTGCCGTTCCAGACCGCGCAGCTCGCCTACTATTTCCAGCGCATCGCGGCCGACGAGTTCCAGCACGTGTCGTTCCTGCTGGCCGCTCTCGGCTCCAGCGCGGTTGCGCAACCACCGATCGACTTGACGGCCTCGTTCACCACGCTCGCGGTGGCAGCGGGACTGATCGCCCAGGGCCAGACCTTCAATCCGTTCGCGAGCGAGATCGACTTCATCATCGGCTCGTACATCTTCGAGGATGTCGGCGTCACCGCCTATGCCGGCGGCGCCGCCTATCTCGCCGATCCCGGCAACATCTCCTACGCCTCGAGCGTGCTGGCGATGGAAGGCTATCACGCCGGTGCGATCCGCGGTTACCTCGCCAGCCAGGGCGGCAGTGCGGTCACCAACGCGATCTCCAACCTGCGTGCGACGATCTCGGGTGCCGCCGACGACAACGGCACCAGCATCTCGGGCGGCAACCCGATCAACATCGTCAACTCCGACCCGAACGGCCAGTGCTACCGCCGCACGTTCAACCAGGTGCTCAACATCGTCTATGGCGGCGCGGGCCCCGGCGGCGGCCTGTTCTTCCCGAGCGGCATGAACGGGACCATCAAGAACTCCGGCGACACATTCAACGCCTACACCAACATCTACGTTTGATCCGCGGCCTGCGAAGGCTGCTCGACCGGGAGCCGGCGCCGCCGGCTCCCACCCCCTCCGGTTTCGACAATTATGCTTCCGCCGCCGACATCGAGGCCTGTTTCCGCCTGATCCTCGGGCGGCATCCCAATCCGGAAGAGCGTGCCGGCCATTTCTCGCGTGCGGGCGAGGAACTGTCGACCGTCGTCGCGAGCTATTTGAGCAGTCTGGAATTCAGCCGGCGTGAACTGGGCCGTTCGTCCGGTACGGCTCCGATCGAGGTCACGAAGGATGGTTACGTGATCATGGTGCGAGAGGACGATCTCGCGGTCGGCCGCGCTGTCCTCACCGGCGATTACGAACCCGACGTCAGTGCCTGCATCGCGAACCATCTCGTTCCGGGTCAGAGCGTGATCGACCTCGGCGCCAATATCGGCGCGATCTCGATGCTGGCGGCCTCGATCGTCGGACCCGAGGGCTACGTTCTCGCGGTCGAACCCAACCCGCGCAACGCCCATCTGCTCGAGATCAGCCGCCGTCGAAACGGCTTCTCGCAGATCGTGGTCTGCCAGTGCGCGGCCGGCCCACGGACCGAGCTTCTCGTCCTCCATTCGTCGTTTTCCAACGGCACGACGTCGACCATGTCCGATGAAGACGACGCCACCGAGACGGAAACGGTGCCGGCGATCCCGCCGGAGCGCCTGGTGCCGACCGACCGCCGCATCGACCTCATCAAGGCCGACGTCGAAGGGGCCGAGTATCTCGCCTTGCAGGGCTGCCTCGCCGTCATCCGCCGTGACCATCCGATGATCGTGAGCGAGTTCAGCCCGGACATGCTCGCCGGCATCTCCGGCATCGACGGTCCCTCCTATTGCGACTGGCTCGTCTCGCTCGGCTACCGCCTGTCGGTCATCGAGCCGGACGGCGGCCTCTCCCCCTGCCTCGATGCCACGGGCATCATGGACGCCTATAGGGCGAGGGGAACCGACCATATCGATATCGCAGCGCGGGTCTGACGGCGCCCGCGAGCGCGTCCGTTGGGTTCTCGGCGCGGCCATCCTCTACACCGGCATCACCCTGCTCGCGATCGGTCCCGATCGGCACAGCGGCGCCATTCTGCTCGGATACGGCGACGACCCGAAACTGATCGCCTGGGCGCTCGCCTGGTGGCCGTGGGCGATCGCGCACGGGCAGGACCCGTTCTGGTCGCATCTCGTCTTCGCGCCCCAAGGCTACAGCATGGGCTGGACGACGTCGGTTCCGACCGCCGCCCTGATCGCGGCGCCGATCACCTGGGCAGCGGGACCGGTGGCCGCGTTCAACATCCTCACCCTCGCGGCGCGCCCGTCGGCCGCGATCTCGATGTACCTGCTCGCCCGGCAACTGACCGGCCGCAACGACGCCGCCCTCGCCGGGGGCGCCCTGTTCGGCTTCTCGGGCTACGAGAACGGACAGGCGCTCGGCCATCTCAACCTCGATCTCGTCTTCCTGCTGCCGGTCATCCCGTTGCTGATCGTCCGGCGGTGGCGGGGCCTGACGCGACGGCGCCGCTTCGTGGGCCTGCTCGCCTGCGCGCTGCTCGCCCAGTTCGGGCTCTCGAGCGAGCTCCTGGCACTCGCCATCGTCTGTGGCGCGCTGACGCTGCTCGTCTTCGCGCTGGCCGCGCCGGCCAGCGACCGCGTCGCCTTGGTCCGGATCGGCGCGGAATGCGCCGCCGCCGCCGCCGCCGCCGGGTTCGCGTCGTTGCCGATGCTGCTCAGCATGGCCCGCGGCTCCGCGTCGATGCCGGCCTTCGTCAATCCGCCCGCACTCTATTCCAACGACCTTGCCAACCTCGTCGTGCCGACGATCGCCGAATGGCTCAGGCCGGCCGCTCTCGCCGCTCTCGCCGGCCGTTTCTCCGGCAACGCCGAGGAGCAGGACCTCTATCTGGGCCTGCCGCTCTGCCTGATCCTGGTGCTGTTCGCTGTCGGCCAAACCCCGGCGCGTGCGCGCGCGGCGCTCACCGCCACGCTCCTGCTGCTCATCCTCGCCAGCCTCGGGCCGGTCCTGCACGTCGCGGGCAGGCGCCTGCCCGTCCCGCTGCCTTGGTCGACGGTCACGCACCTGCCGCTGCTGCGCGGCGCGCTGCCATGCCGGATCGGCGTGTTCGTCGATCTGGCCGCCGCGTCGGCGGCCGCGCTGTGCATCGCGGCACGCGGGCGCGCCACGCTGGCCGTGGCGGTGGTCGCGTGCCTGTTCCTGCTGCCCGGTTCGGCGCGCAGCGCGCGAGCACCGGTGACGCACCCCTGCCTGTTCGAACGGGCGCGGATCGCGACCGAGATCGGCCCGGGACGCCTCCTCGTGCTGCCCTACGGCTCGGGCGATTCGATGCTCTGGCAGGCGCTGGCCGGCATGAGCTATGCGCAGGCGGGCGGCCTGCTCAGCTTCGTGCCGAATTCCTTCAGCGCCGATCCGCTGACGCTGCCGCTGCTGCTCGGCCGCGGCGTTCCGGATCTCCCCGCTTCCCTGCTCGCCTTCAGCCGCCGCTTCGGCGTGGACGATATCCTGATCGGCCCCGGCACCAGCGACGATCTCCGGCGCGCGCTGCTGGCGCTGCCACTGGCGCGCCATGCGGTCTGCGGCGTGACCATCCTGGCTAATCCTCGGGATCTGCCCCCTGGAGCGCCAGCGCCCGCGCATACACCACCCGACGCGGCAGCGCGCTCGTCGCCGCCACCAGCGACGCCGCGTCCTTGACGCTCAGCGTCCGGAGCGCGTCGCGCAACTGCGCGTCCAGCATCCCGGCCGAGGCGGCCTCGGCGCCGGCCGCCGCCGGACCGAGCAGCAAGGTGATCTCGCCGCGCGGCGCCGTGTCGCGAAAGTGCGCCGCGAGTGCCGCCGCGTCCCCGCGCCTGACCTCCTCGAACCGCTTGGTCAGCTCGCGCGCGACCGCCGCCTCGCGCGCGCCGAACACCGCGCAATCCTCCAGCGTCTCGACCAGCCGGTGCGGCGCCTCGTGCCAGATCAGCGTCGCCCGCAATCCCGCGGCCTCGGCCGCCCGCAACCGCCGGAACGCGTCGATGCGGGCCGCGCGGCGCGGCGGCGGGAAGCCCAGGAACAGGAACGGGTGCGGCGGCAGCCCCGACAGGGTGAGCGCGGTCAAGGCGGCGTTCGGACCCGGGACGGCGGTGACCGCGACGCCCGCCGCGATCGCAGCCCGGACCAGCCGGTAGCCGGGATCGGAGAGCAGCGGCGTGCCCGCGTCCGACACCAGCGCGACCGACGCGCCGGCCGCCAGACGCGCCAGCAGGCCGGGGATCCGTCCCTCCTCGTTGTGCTCGTGCAGCGCCTCGGTGCGCGCGCGGATTCCCAGCGCCGAGAACAGCCGCGCCGTCGTCCGGGTGTCCTCGCACAGCACCAGGTCCGACCCGGCGAGCGCCTCGACGGCGCGGCGTGAGATGTCGCCGAGGTTGCCGATGGGCGTGGAAATGAGCACAAGTCCGGAGCCGGATCGGTCCGCGGGCCGGGCGGACCCGTCCGGATCGGGAGAGGGTTCTTCGCATGCGTCCTGTGGGTTCGGATCGCCATCGGCGTTGGACATTGCAACTCCCTGGGCGACTCCTCGGCCCCGCGGCCGCCCTTCTTGTCGTCCCGGGCCTCGCCGGCTGCAACGGCACGCCGTTCGGGACCGCGCCGGTGGACGAGACCGCGGCGCCCGCGGCCGAGCCGGCGCGGATCGGCGTTCTGCTGCCGCTGTCGGGTTCGAACGGCGGGCTCGGCCACTCGATGCTCGACGCGATCCGGCTCGCGGCCGGCGCCAGCCCGCTCGACGTGCAGGACACGGCGGGCACCCAAGCGGGTGCCACGGCCGCGGCCGGCCGGGCGATCGCGGCCCATGACGGGATCATCCTCGGGCCGCTGACCGCCGCCGAGACGCGCGCCGCGGCCGCGGTCGCCGTCCCGGCCGGCGTGCCGATCCTCGCCTTCACCAGCGACGTGGGCGTGGCCGCCCCCGGCGTCTGGGTGCTCGGCCTGACACCGGCGCAGCAGGTCGAACGCCTTGTCGCGGCCGCGCGCGCCGACGGACGCACGCGGTTCGCGGGCTTCCTGCCCGAGAATGCGTTGGGGAGCGCGATGGCCGACGCGCTCGGCGCCACCGGCGCCTCGATCGGGCGGCACGGGACGGATTTCGCCAGCATCAATAATGGCATGAAGGCCCTGTCGGAGTTCGACAGCCGGCATGCCAACGACGCGCAGATCAAGGCCGACCGCGCCAGCAGCGATCCCGCCGTCAAGGCGCAGGCCGACGCACTGGCCGCCGTTCCCGCAACGCCGCTGCCCTTCGACGCCCTGCTGCTCGCCGACACCGGCACGCAACTGCAGGAGGTCATCGACCTGCTGCAGCCCTACGACATCGACCGCGCGCATGTGCGCCTGATGGGACCGACGCTCTGGGGCGCCTTCTCGCGCAAGCTCGGCCAGATCGCTGGCGCCTGGTATGCCGCCCCCGATCCCGCCGCCCGCGCCGGCTTCGTCTCCGCCTTCACCGCGCGCTATCACGCAGCCCCGCTGCGGATCGACGATGTCGCCTACGATGCCGGCGCTCTGGCGGCTGCTCTCGCCGGACGCGGCTTCTCGACCGAGGCGCTCACCAGGCCCGACGGCTTCGCCGGCACCGACGGCGTGTTCTCGCTCGATGCCGGCGGCCATGTCAGGCGAGGGCTCGCGGTCTTCGAGATCGATCCGGGCGGCGGCGCGCACATCGTCTCGCACGCCCCCGCGACGCTCGGCTCGGGCGCCTGACATGGACGGCCTCGCGTCCGGCGTGGCGGCACGCGAGGATCAGGAGCCGGCGCACGACCTGACGCTCCGGCCACGCCCGGGTGCCATGAGCCGGTCGTTCGGTTGGGCGGTCACGATCGCCGCGGTGCCGGCCTGCGCCCTGGCGGCGATGGCGTGGACCGAGGGCACGCCGGCCGCGGCCGGCCTGGCGGCGACGGGTGCGGCACTGACGCTGGCGGCCGCCTTCGCCGCGGTCTCGCGCTGGGAGCGCGACGTGGGCTTCCTCGCCGAGACCGCCCGGCGCGCGGGCTGGTCGACGCCGGGCCCGGTCGAGCGGCGTCATGCGCTGGCGGCGACCGAGGGCGCGCGCGACGAGATCGCACGGCTCGCAAGCAAGCTGTCCGAGCGCGCCTCGTTGATCGAGACCCTGCTGGGCGCCGAGGAGGCGATCGTCGAGCGGCTGCCCGATCCGCTGGTTCTGCTCGGCGCCGATCGCGGCGTGCGCCGGGCCAACGAGGCGGCGCGGGCGGCCTTCGGCTCGGAGATCGCGGCGGTGCTTCGCCATCCGAGCCTGCGCGCCGCGATCGAGCACGCGGCCGAACAGGCGATGGTGCATCGCGCCGTCAGCCGGCGGGTCGAACTCGCCCTCGGCCTTCCGGTGTCGCGCGACGTGGTGGCGACCGTGATCGGGCTCGATCCCGCGCTCCCCGGCGGCGGCAGGGTGCTCGTGGTGCTGTCGGACCGGACGCGAGAGCGGGCGATCGAGCGGACGCGCACCGATTTCATCGCCAATGCCAGCCACGAGCTGCGCACGCCGCTGACCAGTCTGATCGGCTTCATCGAGACGCTGCGCGGACCCGCCGCCGACGATCCGCCGGCCCAGGCCCGCTTCCTCGGCATCATGGCCGAGCAGGCGGCCAGGATGAACCGGCTGATCGACGACCTGCTCAGCCTGAGCCGGATCGAGATCTCGGAGCATCAGCCGCCGCAGGGCCGGGTGGACGCCGTATCGCTGGTGGCGCGCGTCGTCGCGGGCTTCGAACCGCGCGTCGCCGCGCGTTGCCAGTCCCTGTCGATCAGCGCGCCGGACGGGCTGCCGCTGGTGCTCGCCGACGAGGACCAGCTCGTCCAGGTGCTCGAAAACCTGCTCGACAACGCCTGCAAGTATGGCCGGGAGGGTGGCCGGATCGACGTCATCGCCAGCGCCGACGACAGCGGCGCGATGCCGCATCGGGCCGGCGTTTCGATCAGCGTCGTCGATGACGGTCCGGGGATCGCGCGCGGCCATCTGCCGCGCCTGACCGAGCGCTTCTACCGCGCCGAGGCCGGACGGCCGCGCGGCCCGGAAGGAACGGGCCTCGGCCTCGCGATCGTCAAGCACATCGTCAACCGGCATCGCGGCGCGCTTCGCATCGAGAGCGAGCTCGGCCGCGGAACCACCTTCAGGATCTGGTTGCCGGCCGCCGGCTAGATCAGGCGGCGATGACCCCCGCGGGCGACACCGGCCGGATGCAGTAGAGGGCAGCCTCGAAGCTGCGGAAGGCGCCGAGCTTGCGGCCGCGCAGATGATCGACCACGACCCAGCTCATGCCCTCGGCCCGGATCGCATAGGCGGGATCGGCGTTCTCGCGCACCCAGATATAGATCTCGGCGTCGGTTCCGGTCGCCACGTCGGCGTCGCAAAGCCCCATGCGTCCGCCGGCCTGCAGCCAGGCGAGCAGATAGCTGCGGTGGCGCGGCAGCACCGTCAGCCGGAGCGGGACGACCTTGCCGTCGGGGCTCGGCTCGGTGATGATCGGGAGCGGTCGAGTCGCACGGCTGGTCGGGAGCACACTTCTTGGCATGATGGCGGCCTCTCCTGGCGCTTTCGGCTACTGACGAAGATGTTACCGAGCGGGTTAATCCGGTGCCAACGAAGATTTGATAACGCACCGATCGGCGTGGCCGATTTGTCACAGTCCAGCCATAATCTATTTCGCTGTTGGAAGAAGCTTGCACGATCGTGTGATTTCACGCGGTTGTTTTTGCGGGATTTTTGGCAGGAGCGCGCCCAGGACGCCGATTTTGTGCTGCAACCGCACATTAAAATTTTCGTGATTTGAGAGGCGGGACTGAATTTTATACTGGACAATCCAAGCCGAGACTTTTCGTTGTCATAACGAGATCTAACCCGATCGCCGCTTGTTTTCGTGCTCGTCGGACAGGTCCGCCGGCCAGCGCCGGTGCAGCCACAGCCAGCCCTCCGGACGCTGCCTGATCCACCGCTCCAGCACGACGTTCACCGTCTCGGTCAAGGCAAGCTGGTCGGCGCGCGCATCCCCGGTGTCGGGCAGCGCCAGCGGCGCCTCGCAGATCAGCCGGAACCGTGCCGGGCCCAGACGTTCGACATGGCCGGGGATCACCGGACATCGGGTGCGCAACGCCAGCGCCGCCAGTGCCGGCGCCGTCATCGCGGGGATCCCGAAGAAGCGCGCCTCGATCCCGTCATTCATCTTCTGGTCGACAAGGAAGCCGAGATAGCCGCCGCCGATGAGGTGCTTCATCGCGGTCCTGGCACCGGCGGCCCCCTTGGGGAACAGCAACGGGAGCTTGCCGTCCGCGTCGAGCCCCATCGCCCGCCGGCGCAGGTCGAGCAGGAACTCGTCCACCACGCGGTTCGACGGCGCGCGGTACATGCTGTGCATGCGCATCCCGTAGGTCGCGACCGCCGGCGGCATCATCTCCCAGTTGCCCAGGTGGCCGGAGACGAAGATCGCCGGACCGCCGCGTGCGGCCTGGGCGTGCAGGAACTCCTCGCCGATCATCTCCCAGCCGGGCCCGGCCGGGCTGTCCTTCGGGATCGCGTGCAGATGCGGCAGCTCGGCGATCGTCCGTCCGAGATTGTCCCACACGCCGCGCACGATCCGCAGCCGGGCCGCCCGGTCGAGCTCTGGCATCGCGCGCCTGAGATTGCCGTCCGCCACGCGCGAGACCGGGAGAGCCGGCCCGATCAGGCGAGCGACGGCGCCGCCGAGATTGGATGCGGCGGCCGGCCCGATCGCCCTGAGCAGTCCGACCGCCGCGCCGAGCGAGGCGCGCTGCAACCGTTCGGCCGCCTTCATCGACGGTCCAGCGCCGCGTCGATCACGCGCTCGATGCGGCCGTCGGCCCAATCGAGCGAGACCCCGACGACGACGACGCGTGACCGAAACGACGCCGGCAGGCGAACCGCGTCCTTTGCCGTCGTCGCGAGTGCCGCGCCGGGGCCCGCCCGGTCACGGATCGCGAGCAGGCGGGCGAGGTCGGCGCTCCCGTAGCGATGATGGTCGGGGAAGGCGACATCCCTGATCCGCTCGATTCCGGCGCGCTTCAATCCGTCGAAGAACTTGCCGGGCCTGCCGATGCCCGCGAACGCGACCACCGGCCGGCCCCGGAGCGCCTCGACCTCGCGACCCTGGCGCAGCGACGCGCGCAGGATCGGCCGGTGGCCGCGAAAGCGCGCCATGATGCCGAACCGGTCCTGCCCGATCAGCACCATCGCGCGGCAGCGTTCGAGCGCCTGCAGGGGTGGCTCCCGGAGCGGGCCGGCCGGCAGGACCAGGCCGTTGCCGAACCCCTGCTCGCCGTCGACGACGAGAAAACTGCAATCCTTGCGCAGACCGAAATTCTGTAGCCCGTCATCCATCACCAGGGCGCCCGCACCCGCGCCCGCCGCATGCCGCGCGGCCAAAGCCCGGTCGCGCGCGACCCAGCACGGCGCCGCGCGGGCCAGCAGCAGCGCCTCGTCGCCGGTCAGGTCCGGCGCGTCACGATCCGGATCGACCAGCATCGCGCCGCGCCCGGCACGGCCGCCGTGACCACGCAGGATCGCGTGCGGATCGAGGCCGCGGCGCGACAGACGGCCCAGCAGGTCGAGCGCCAGGATCGTCTTGCCGGCGCCGCCGACGGTCGCGTTGCCACAGCAGAACACCGGGACGCCCGCCGCCAATCCCACCCGTCGCGCGCGGCGCGCCGACACCGCCGACACCACCCACGACGCGGGCGCCAGCGCGAGCGCCGGCAGGCCGCCCGACCCGGACGACCAGAACGCAGGGGGGCGGTTCATCCGCCAGCCTCGCCCGCGAGGGCCGCCAGCATGCAAGCGGTCCGCTCGAGCAGGCCGTCGGCGCGCACGGACGCAGCCTCGGCACGGGCGCCGGCCCCGCTCGCCTCGTCCGGATGGTCGATCAGGCGCGCCACCCAGGCCGCGATCTGTCCCGCGTCGGCCACGATCGCGAGCGCGTCCGCGCGGCGCAGCGCGGCGACGCTGGCGGCAAAATTACCGTGATGCGGCCCGATCGCAAGCGCGCAGCCCAGACGCGCCGCCTCGAGCGGGTTCTGACCGCCCGACGCCGTCCGGCCGAGGCTCCGCCCGATCAGCACGATCGGTGCCAGCCGATAGAGCAGCCCCATCTCGCCCAGCGTGTCGGCGACCCAGAAATCCGCCGCGGCCGGTCCCTCGCCCGACGAACGCCGTGGGGCGCCGCCGAGCAGCGCGGCGATCGCGGCCCCGCGCTCGGGATGGCGCGGTGCGACGATGGTCAGCAGCCCGGGATGGGCCGCGCGCAGCAGGGCATCGGCGGCGGCCACGATCTCCTCCTCGCCGGGATGGGTGCTCGCCGCGAGCCAGCGCGGCCTTCCCTCCAGGCGCGCGGCGAGGTGCTCCAGCTCGGCCGCGTCCGCATCGGGCGGTGCCACGGCCGCCTTGAGGTCGCCGATCGCGTCCGCCGGCCGGCCCAGCCGCGCGAGACGGCGCGCATCCTCCTCCGACCTCGCCCAGACGGTGGCGAACGCGCCGAGCATCTCCCCGGCCAGGCCGGGGACGCGGCGCCAGGCGCGCGCGCTCGGCTCCGACAGGCGCGCATTGATCAGCGCCGCTGGCGTGCCGCGCCGGTGCAGCGCCGCCAGCACGTTCGGCCAGAGCTCGCTCTCGACGAACGCCGCCGCGTCCGGCCGCCAGGCATCGAGGAAGCGTTCGATCCAGCGCGGCACGTCGAGCGGCGCCATCCGGTGCCGGACCGATCCCGACAGGCCCAGCTCCGGCAGCCGGCGCTCGAGCAGGCGCGCCGCGCTCGCGGTCGCGGTCGTCAGCAGGATCGACATTCCCGCCGGCGCCAGCAGCCCCAGCACCGGCAGGACCGCGTTGGTCTCGCCGACGCTCGCCGCATGCACCCACAGCAGGCGTCCGGGCGGACGGCTCTCGCGCTCGATGCCGCGCCGCTCGTGCAGCCGTCCCGCGATCTCCTTGCCGGCGCGGCGCCGCCTGATCAGCATCAGCCGCAGCGCCGGTTCCGAGAGCGCCGCCGCCGCGTGCCAGGCGAGACCCGCCGCACTCCGTCTCAAGGCCCGCGATCCGAGCGGCGCATCGCGTCGTCGAGCGCGGCCTCGATCGGCGGCGCCGTGCCCGGCTCGACCCGCATCGGCGCGCCGAACGCGAGCACGCCGCGCCCGAACGGCAACGGCACCATCAGCCGGTCCCAGGTCGGCAGCCGCAGATGCGGCCGGCTCGACGCGGAGCAGGGCAGGATCGGGCGGCCGCTCAGCAGGGCGAGGTGCGCCAGACCCGGCTTGGCCGATCGCGCCGGGCCGCGCGGGCCGTCCGGGGTGACGATGACGTGGCCGCCGTCCCGCAGCAGTGCGGCCAGCCGCCGGATCGCGGCGGCCCCGCCGCGCTCGGTGGTCCGGCCGCCCTTCTCGCGCGCGCTCGAACCGTGCACGGCACGGCCGCCGAAACGCGCCATGATCCGGGCGATCAGGCGCCCGTCATGATGGCGGCTGATCAGGATGTTCACCTTCGGGAAGGCGTCGGGACGGCCGTCCGCAAGCCGGCTCAGCCGCCAGACGATCGGCATCATCAGCGACCGCTCGTGCCAGAACGCCAGGATCGACGGCTCCGAGAGCGCCTCGCGCAGCGAGCCGTCCGAACCGTCGAACCGCCAGCGCGTGGTGTGCAGCGCGAAGCGGAGATAGCAGGCGGCGGCCGTGCTCACCGCTCGCGTCACCGGCCCGCTCCGAAGGCCGCCTCGAAAAATGTCCCGCGGCGTCAAGGACCCGGTCCTGCGAGGCAGCCGGGCCGGTAGCGTCCGTCCTTGCCGCCTAGCTTCGGGCGCCGGAGACCGGCGCGTTGCTGACATTGATCGCGATCGCGAGCGACACGCGCGGCCGGCCGGGACCCGGCACGAGCTCGACCACCATGCTGTCCGGCCCGAAATAGCCGCCGGTCGGCGTGTAGGTGATCCGGGACTGCCCGTCGTAGTTGTAGAGCAGCGGCGAGCCATGGGCGGGCACGCGCGTGACGAGGAAGGATGCGAACTCCCCGCCGCCGGCCTGCACCACGTCGAGCTTGCAGTAGCCGCCATCGTTGTTGAGCGTCATCGTGACGGGCAGCCGGCCCGCCGCCGGGATATGGATCCGCGGCGTCACACAGATCGAGGCCGGCTTGAGGTAGCCGTACGGGTTGGGCGGAAGCGCCTCCGCCACCGGAGCCGGATGTGCGCAGCCGGCCAGCGCGCCCGCGACCGAAGCGAGCAAGGTCAACACAAGTCGCAAGCGCACGCTTCACTCCCGGTCGTCCGATGGACGGTCGCTATAGGGGAGCGTGTTGCCCCTGTCGAGCAGAGTGCCGCGGCGCCATCCGTGATGCCCGCGCGACAGGCCACGCGCAATCGGCGGCTGGCATGTTTTGGCGATCCGTGATGCATTCCCGCCACCGATCGCAGGCTCCCGCTCAGCCTGCCAGTGAAAACTCTTGTAGAACTGGTCGGTGCGGATATTAGTTCACCCGCTTCCTCATTTCGGCTCGCGTCTCGCGCGGCTACCGGACCGGGATCGGGCATCGGAGAAACGTCATGCGAATCCTTCGTCTTCGAGCCCGACTGCTGCACGCGGGCCTTGTTGCAACAGGCCTCCTCGCGGCCGGCGCCGCCGAGGCGGCCCATCACCATTCGATCCGGACCCGAAGCAGCAATGCCTCGGCCTCGCAATGCGCGCCTGCCCGCACCGACACCGAGGCGTTCAACGTCACCGGGCTCAAGAGCGAGCTCATGGTGACCGCCCTCTCCTGCAACGAGCAGGACAAGTACAATGCGTTCGTGGCCAAGTTCCATCCCGACCTGATCGCGGAGGAGTCGGCGCTCAACACCTATTTCAGCCGGGCCTTCGGACGCGGCGCGCAGAAGGCGCATGACGACTACATCACGCAGCTCGCCAATATTCAGGCCGAACGCGGCCTGCAGGCCGGCGTCGCCTTCTGCCAGCAGCGGATGAGCATGTTCGACGAGGTCGAGGCCCTCGACAACGCCGACGACCTCGACGGCTATGCCCATGGCAAGGACATCGTCCAGCCCGCCGACTTCCAGACCTGCTCGGCGCCTTCGTCGGGTGGACGCGCGGGCCACATCCACCGGATCAGCGCTAGGTCTTCGCGGCATCACTGACCGGTAAAGACCCGGGGGCCGAGGCCGGCCCCCGCACCCCTGGCGTCAGTGCAGCACGATTTCCACCCTGCGGTTCTGCGGCTCGCGGGTGTTCGGGCCGGTGGCGACCAGCAGATGGGTGTCGCCGTAGCCGTGCACCGAGATCACGTTCGCCGGCACGCCATCGCGGATCAGCTCGCCCCGCACGCTCTCGGCGCGGCGCAATGACAGATGCAGGTTGTAGGCCTCGCCCCGTGCGCCCGGGAGCGCGTGCGACGTGTCGGCATAGCCGTCGACCTCGATCGTCGTGGTCTGGATATGCGTCGACGCGGCGGCGGCCTCGGCCACGATCTGCCGAGCCCTCGGCGTCAGCGCGTCGCGGTCCCAGTCGAAGAACACGAGATAGGTGCGCGCGGGCGCGGGCGCCGGCGCTTCCACCACCGGCGCCGCCGGCTGCGGCGGCGGCGCGGGATTGAACTCGTAACGCAGGCCGAGCAGCAGGGCGTGGTTGTAGTTGCTGGTGATGTCGACATTGCCGCGGCGCGTGGTGTACGGCCCGGCGCCGAACGGCCCCTCCACGCCCAGCGACGAGCCGTGGAATCCCTGCGGTCCGAGCACGCTGAAGAACCGGTATTCCAGCGTCGCCGACAGGCCGACCACCCAGGGGATCGGCAGGCCGAGCCCGAACATCGCCTGGTAGGCGAAATTGCCCTGCGACGTCCCCGCGAGGTTGGCCGCATAGGGCACCGTCGTGCCGACATCGTGCAGTTGCCAGTGCGTCCAGGCATAGCCCACGCCGACACCGAGATACGGATAGATCCAGTTCTTGCCGACATCCATGTCGAACAGCACGTTCGCCATCCCGCCATAGGTGTCCTGGTTGCCGCCGGCCAGGGTCGGGAAGCTGGTCTGCAGGAAGTGCTGCAACGTGTTCTGCCGGTAATTCCCCTCGATCTCGACGCGCACGCCGTTGCCGAAACCGTAGCCAACGCTGCCGAGGCCGGCGACGCCCACATCCCAGCGCGTCTTGCCGCTCGGGAAGGACGGCGACAGGCGCACCTCCTCGTCCTGCAGCAGGTTGGCGCCGCCGGCCGCCCCGACATACAGCCCGCGCACGGGCTGCGCCCCGGCGCCGGCCGCCAGCAGGAGGAACGGCGTCGCGAGCAGCGTGCCGAGCAGATACCGATTGCGCCGCCTCATCACGTCCCCTGTTCGATCCGCCGTCCTCGGCGCCATCGTATCGTTCAGACCGTTCACTAGAGCGTCGAAAGGAAGCCGGCGAGACCGTGGCGGGTGATTTTCAGAGCTCGTGGCGGCCCGGCAACAAGAGCGCCTCGAACGGAGGCCGGCCGTCATCGGCGTCGAACTCCACCACCCAGATGTCGGGATCGCGCGCGATCTCCCGCGCCACGTAGGCGTTCGCCGTCTCCTGGTCGACCGGGCCGCCGCCGGCGACGCGCGCCCAGGCAGGAGCGCCCGAGCCGGACCGCGTCTGCCCGAGCACGGTCGTCAGGTTGTCGCGCGCCCGCAGCAGCACGACGATCCCGCCCGCATCGTCGTCGCCCGCGCGCACCACCGCGCCGAAGCTCCCGCTTCCCTGCGCCTGCCGCAGCGCGGCCTGCACCCAGAAGCGCGCCTTCAGCCGCGGCTCGCTCACTCCATCCTCGGCAGGCTGTCGATCGCCGCCTGGAACGCGACCGGATCGTCGAGCAGCGATTTCGCGGCCTCGATGTCCTCGTCCGTGCCGATCGCGGCGGGACACGCCGCGCGAATCTCCAGGATGCGCGCGACCGGCAAGGGTGGACGGGCGTTGCGCTCGGCGGCAAGCGGCCGCCCGAGATCGGACGCACCCGCGTCGAGCGCCCGGATCTGGCTCGCGACCTGGGCCGAGCCCTGGCTGGTGCAGAGCTGCGGCAGCACGCCGAGCCCCTGGATCGGCCAGCCGAGCGGGGCCAGCACGCGGCTCCAGGTGACGAACAGCTCGCCGCCGTCCGGAAGCTGCAGGATGGTCTGCACCAGGCCCTTGCCGAGCGTGGAGCTGCCGGCGATCACCGCGCGGCCATGGTCGGCGAGCGCTGCCGCCAGAATCTCGGCGGCACTCGCGGTGCGGCCGTCCACCAGCACGACCAGCGGCAGCCCGTGCGTCAGGTCGCCCCCCTGGACGCTCCAGATGTGGTTCGCCTGCGGATAACGGCCCTGCGTGGTGACGGCGACACCGCTGTCGAGCACGAGGGCCGCGGCCGTGACCGCCTGCTGCAACAGGCCGCCGCGATTGCCGCGCAGGTCGATGACGATCCCGGAGGGACGGTAGCGGCGCATCCCCTCGTCGAGCAGGCCGCTCATCGCCTCGGCGGTGTCGCGCGCGAAGCCGGTGACCTTGACCACCAGCAGACGTCCGATGCTGGTGCCGGACACCGTCTCGGGTGCGACGAAGGCGCGCGTGATGGTCATCGCGCGGACCGCGCCGCGCGGCGTACGGACCCGCAGATGCACGTCCGTGCCGACATCGCCGGCGAGGCGCGCATTGGCCTCCTCGGGCGTGTCGCCGGCGATGTCGGCACCGTCGACCGACAGCAGCCGCGTGCCCTCGACGATCCCCGCCTCCATCGCCGGGCCGTTCGGCACCGGGGCCGCGAACACCGGACCGTGCCGGCCGTCGACGAGCGCCGCGCCGATGCCGCCGCTGCCCTGCCGCCGGTCCCGGTCGGTGTCGGCCGGCGCCGGCGCCACATAGCGGGAGTAGGGGTCGAGATGGTTGAACAGCTCGTCGAACATCCCCTGCACCATCGCCTGCTGGCCGGAGCCGCGCACCAGCGAGGACGCGTTCCAGGCGGCGGCGCACAGCGAGGCCGCGGCCCGGCCCCATTCATAGGGGTCCGCATCCGCGGGCGAGGCCCCCTGCCACACCAGGTCGGGCTGCGCGGCACCGGTCTGCATGGTCAGGCGCAACCGCCCCGGCTCGACGCTCGCCGTCAGCGCGGGATCGAGGGCCGTGATTCCGCCCAGCCCCCATGACGTGAGCTCCGGCACCGACACCGGATCGAGGATGCGCGGCGCCATGAAGGCCAGCGCGCTGCCGAGCACGTTGCCCATCAGCGTGCCATCGAAGCCGTCGGGCTTCGTCTCGATCGCCGCGTCCGCGAGGGCCGAATGCACCGTCAGCAGCGTCAGCATCACGATCAGCGTGCGCGCCGAGCCGCGGAGCCCCGAACGAAACCAGACGGTCGCGTAATGGACGTTCACGGCCGGCGCTTGCGGCCCGCTACGGCCGGCGCGAACAGCAGGCTGCCGGTCAACCCGTTCGCCTCGGCAAGACGCACCTCGATCGGATCGGCGAGCCGGTAGGCGGCCCTGCTTCGGCGTCCGACCAGCGCCTGCAACGTCTCGTCGTGCATCCAGAAATCGTCCGGCAGGGAGGAGATCGGCAGCAATCCGCTCGCGCCGCTTTCGAGCAATGTGACGAACAAGCCGAACCGCGTCACGCCGGAAATGCGTGCCGCGAACACGGCACCCACTTTGTCCGCCAGATAGGCAGAAAGGTAACGGTCGATCGCCTCGCGCTCGGCCAGCGCCGCGCGGCGCTCGGTCGCGGTGACCGCCTCGGCCACCGCCGCGAACCCGCTCTCCTCGCCGTCCGCCAGACCGCCCGGCCCCAATTTCAGGCCGGCCACCAGCGCCCGATGCACCGCCAGATCGGCGTAGCGCCGGATCGGGCTGGTGAAATGGGCGTACGCCGGCAGCGACAGCCCGAAATGGCCGATATTGTCGGTGCCGTACTCGGCCTGGCTCTGGCTGCGCAGCATGATCTCGTTGACCTGGGGTGCGAGGTCGCCTCCCGCCACACGCTTGAGCACGGCGTCGAGATCGGCCGGGCGCAGCTCGCCCGCGGGCTTGAGCGGGATCCCCATCGTGGCCAGGAATGCGCGCAAATTCTCCGCCTTCTCGGCCGACGGCGGCGCGTGGGTCCGGTAGATGCAGGGGCGGTGCAGCCGCTCGAGCTCCTCGGCCGCCGCCACGTTGGCCAGCACCATGAACTCCTCGATCAGCCGATGGCTGTCCAGGCGTGGGCGCGGCGTGATCGCCGCCACCCGCCCCTGGTCGTCGAGCGTCACCTTCCGTTCGGGGAGGTCGAGATCGAGCGTGCCGCGTCGCTCGCGGGCGCCGAGCAGGGCGCGGTAGGCGTCGTACAGCGTGGCGGCCAGGCCGGGCGGCAGGCCGAGTGCCGCGCCGTCGCCGCCCGCGTCCATCTCGCGCTGGATCCGTTCGTACGTCAGCCGCGCGGCGCTGCGCATCAGGCCGCGGCCGAAACGGTGGCTTCGCTTGTTGCCGTCGCGATCGATGCGCAACTCGGCGAACAGGCAGCCGCGATCCTCGCCCGGCTTGAGCGAGCACCAGCCGTTCGACAGCCCCTCGGGCAGCATCGGAACCACGCGGTCCGGGAAATAGCAGGAATTGCCGCGCCGCAGCGCTTCCCGGTCGAGCGCCGAGCCAGGCCGCACGTAGTGGGCGACGTCGGCGATCGCGACAAGCAGCCGGAACCCCTCGCCGTCCGGCTCGGCCCCGATCCGTTCAGCGTAGACCGCGTCGTCGAAGTCGCGCGCGTCCTCGCCGTCGATCGTGAACAGCGGCGTGGCGCGCAGATCGACCCGCTTGCCGAGCGGGGCGGCCCGCGCGCGCGCCGCCTCGGCCAACGCCGCCTCGGGAAAGACGTCGGGAATGCCGTGCGTCGCAATGCAGATCAGGCTGACCGAGCGCGCGTCGCCGAGCCGGCCGAGCGTCTCGACGACACGCGCCGGCCGCAGCCCGAAATAACGACCGGACGGTTGCGGCAACGGTTCGGCGAGCACGATGTCGTCCGTCGCCGCCCCCATCGTCTCGCCCGGCGGGATCAGCCATTCGGCCTTGGAACGCCGGTCGGTCGGCAGCAGCCGGCCACCCGCGCCGTCGGCGCGAAACGCGCCGAGCAGGCGGGGCGGCGCGTCGGCCAGCCGCTTGAGCGTACGGCCGTCATAACGTCCGTTCCCGATCGGACGCAGGCGTGCCAGGACCCGCTCGCCGGGTGCGAGCGCCGTACGGCCCCCTGGCTCCGGATGCATGTGGATCAGCGGCGGCGGCCCGTCGCCCTCCCACGCCACCGGCCGCGCGATCGCGTCGCCATCGGGATCGGTGCCGGTGACCACCACGACGGTCGCCTCGGGCAGCCGGCCGGGAGGCTGGAATCGCTTGTGCCCGGCGGGGGCGACGTCGCCCCGTGCGGCGAGCGACTTGAGCAGGTCACGGAGTTCGGCGCGCCTGTCGCTGCCGATCTCGAAGGCGCGCGCGATCTCGCGCTTGCCGACGCGGCCCGGCTGGGCGGCGATGAAACGCCTGATCTCGTCGCTCGTGGGCAGCGGCCGCCCGGCGTCCGGCGCCGCTTGCTTGCGTCGCTGGCGCTTCGGCGGCCTGGCCGCCACTAGTGTCCTGCCCCTGGAATATCTACCGATTTCAGGGACCAGCAGGCCACCAAGCATGAAAGCCTAGTGTCCCGGAAATCCACTTCAGGATTTCCCAACGGGGACACTAGGCCGCCTTGCTCCCGCCGGCGCGCTTAGCAGGCTTGGCCGCCTTGGTCTTGGCTTTGGGCTTGGGCGTCGGCGCCGCCTTCTGCTCGGGCGGCTTTCTGGCCACCTTCTTCTCCGGCGGCTTCTTCTTGGCGCCGAACCGCGGCTTGAGCACCTTGCCCTTCTCGGCCAGCAGCGCCACCGCATCCTCGAGCGTGAACTCGTCCATGCTGGCCTCGCGCGGCAGGTTGGCGACCGTCTGCCCGTGCTGCGCATACGGGCCGAACCGTCCCTTGCGGACCAGCACCGGCTCGCGGTCGCGCGGATGCGCGCCGAGGCTGCGCACCGAGGCGCGCTTGCGCTCGATCACGTCGATCGCGCGGTTCAGCCCAACCGTCAGCAGGTCGTCGTCGCGGTCGAGCGAGCCAAAAATCCCGCCCATCTTCACATACGGCCCGTAGCGTCCGAGCCCCGCCTCGATCGGCTCGCGCGTCTCCGGATGGATCCCCACGATGCGCGGCAGCGACAGCAGGCCGCGCGCGACCTCGAGCGTGATGGTGTCGCCGTCCATGCCCTTGGGCAGCGAGGTGCGGCGCGGCTTGGCCTTCTTGTCCTCCGGATCCGGCTCGCCCTGCTGCACATAGAGGCCGTAGGGCCCGCGACGGACGGTGATCTCCTCGCCGGTCTCCGGATGCTGGCCGAGCGTACGCATGCCCTCGCGCAGGCTGTCGCCGCTCTCGCCGCCCTCGATCGCCAGGCCGCGCGTGTAGCGGCATTGCGGATAGTTCGAGCAGCCGATGAAGCTGCCCTGCCGCCCGAGCTTCAGCCCGAGCCGGCCGCTGCCGCAGGCGGCACAGCGGCGCGGGTCCGACCCGTCCGGCCGCGGCGGGAAGAAATGCGCGCCGAGATCCTCGTCGAGCTTGTCGATGACGTCCGAGATCTTCAGGTCGCGGGTGCCCTCGACGGCGCGCGAGAAATCCAGCCAGAACGCCGCCATCACCTCGCGCCAGTCCCGCGCGCGGTCCGAGATCTCGTCGAGCTGCGACTCCAGGCCCGCGGTGAAGTTCACGTCCACGTAGCGGCTGAAGAAGCTGGTCAGGAACGCGGTCACCAGGCGGCCGCGATCCTCCGGGATGAAGCGCCGGTTCTCGAGCCGCACATAGTTGCGGTCGCGCAGCACCGTCAGGATCGAGGCGTAGGTCGAGGGCCGGCCGATGCCCAGCTCCTCCATCTTCTTGACCAGGCTCGCCTCGGAATAGCGTGGCGGCGGCTGGGTGAAATGCTGCTCGGCCTCGACCGACCCGCGCGTCAGCGGGTCGCGCTCGGACATCGGCGGCAGCATGCGGCTCTCGTCGGCGTCGGCCCCGCTGTCGCTCTCGTCGTTGCCCTCGCGATACAGCTTGAGGAAGCCGTCGAACGCGATGATCGAGCCCGTCGCGCGCAGCCGCACCGCCTTGTCCGGCGTCGCCGCCTCGACCGCCACCTGGTCGAGCTCGGCCGACTGCATCTGGCTCGCGACCGCGCGCTTGTAGATCAGCTCGTAGAGCCGCAGCTGGTCGTGGCTCAGCCGTCCGGCGATGTGCTCGGGCAGGCGCGCCACATCGGTGGGCCGGATCGCCTCGTGCGCCTCCTGCGCGTTCTTGGCCCTGGTGCTGTATTCGCGCGCGGCGACCGGCAGGTAGTCGGGTCCGAACGTCGACTTGACCTGGGCCCGGATCGCGTCGATCGCCTCGCGCGCCATCTGCACGCCGTCCGTCCTCATGTAGGTGATCAGCCCGACCGTCTCGCCGTCCAGCTCGATCCCCTCGTAGAGCTGCTGGGCGGTGCGCATCGCGTTCTGCGCCCCCATGCCGAGCTTTCGGCTCGCCTCCTGCTGCAGCGTCGACGTGGTGAACGGCGCCGGCGGATTGCGCTTGACCCGGCGGCGCTCGACCGAGCCCACCGCGAACTGCCCGGCTTCGACCGCGGCCTTGGCGCGCGCCGCCTTGGCCGCGTCGTTCAGGTCGAACTGGTCGAGCTTCCTGCCGTCCAGATGGGTCAGCCGCGCCGTGAACGGGGCGCCGGCCGGCGTCGCCATCGCGGCCTCGACGGTCCAGTATTCGCGCGGCTTGAAGACCTCGATCTCGGCCTCGCGCTCGCACACCAGCCGCAGCGCGACCGACTGCACCCGGCCTGCCGAGCGCGAGCCCGGCAGCTTGCGCCAAAGCACCGGCGAGAGCGTGAAGCCCACCAGGTAGTCGAGCGCCCGTCGCGCGAGATAGGCCTCGATCAGCGGCTGGTCGAGTTCGCGCGGGCTTGCCATCGCCCGCTGCACCGCGCTCCTGGTGATCTCGTTGAAGGTGATCCGCCGCACGTCGATCCCGCGCAGCGCGCGCTTCTCGTCGAGCATCGCGCGCACATGCCACGAGATCGCCTCGCCCTCGCGGTCGGGGTCGGTCGCGAGATAGAGGATGCTCGCACCCTTGAGCGCCTTGGCGATCGCGGTGACCTGGCGCTGGCCGCGCTCGTCGGCTTCCCAATCCATCGCGAAACCGTCGTCGGGCCGAACCGACCCGTCCTTCTCGCGCAGGTCGCGGACATGGCCGAAGCTCGCGAGAACGGTGAAGCCGCCACCGAGATACTTGTTGATGGTCTTCGCCTTGGCGGGGCTTTCGACGACGACGACGTCCGACATACGTTGACACCGACCTTTTTTGGTGATCCCCGCATTGCCGCGAGGGACGCGGAGAACTGGCAGTGGCCGGGTCGCGCGTCAATGGCGCCGCCGACGCGCACCAATCGGGGGAACGCTACTTCAGCGCCACCTTGCCTCCGGGAAGGATCTCGATCTTCGCCGTCATCTCCAGCTCGGCGAGCGCGCCTGTCACCAGGGCCGCCGAGAACTGGCAGCTCCTGACCAGGTCGTCGATGCTGGTCGGCGCCGGCCCGAGCAGGCCCAGCACCACATCGGCCACCGACACCGGATCGGGCGCGAGCACCTCCGCTCTCGGCGCCGCGGGCCGTGCGGCCCGGAACATCGGCCTGCCGGGAGCCGCCGGCAGATCGGCCAGCACGTCGGCTGCGCTCTCGCAGACATGCGCGCCTTCGCGCAGCAGCGCGTTCGAGCCGCGCGAACGCGGATCGAGCGGCGAGCCGGGCACGGCGAACAATTCGCGGCCATTGTCGCGCGCGATGTTCGCCGTGATCAGGCTGCCGGAATGCGGCGCCGCCTCGACCACGACGCACCCGAGCGACAGTCCGGCGATGATCCGGTTGCGCCTCGGGAAATGCCGGTTGGTGGGCACCGTGCCGAGCGGCTGCTCGGCCACCACGGCACCACCGGCGTCGACGATCTCCTGCTGCAGCGACGCATTCTCCGGCGGATAGGGCCGGTCGAGTCCGCCCGCGATCGCGGCGATGGTCGCCCCGCGCGACAGCGCGCCGCGATGCGCCGCGGTGTCGATGCCGCGCGCCAGCCCCGACACCACCACGATACCGGCCAGCGCCAGCTCGGCCGCCAGCGCCTCGGCGAACCGGCGCCCATTGGCGGACGCGTTGCGCGCGCCCACGATCGCGACCGACCGCGCCCGCAGCGTCTCGACCCGGCCGAGCACGGAAAGCACCGGCGGCGCGTCGTCCAGCGCGGCCAGTGCGGCCGGATAGTCCGGCTCGTCGAGCAGCAGGAAACGCCCGCCCCGCCGCGCGAGATCGTCGGCCTCCCGCGCGATCGCGCCTGCCGGCGGAACCCGCGGTGGCGCGCCGGCGCCGCCACGGCGCGCGACCGCGGGCAGCGACGAAAGCGCATCGGCAGCACTTCCGAAGCGCGCCAGCAGACGCCGGTAGGTCACCGGCCCGACACCCTCGGCGCGCGCGAGCCGGACCAGATCGAGCCGGTCGCTCACCCGCGCCTGCCGATCGCGGGCTCCGCTCCCGCGAGCAGCCGGCCGATATTGGCGCGGTGGCGGATCCACACCAGCACCGCGATCGCGCCCGGCGCCCATACCGGCGTATGCGAATGGAGCAGGACAGCAACGACCGGCGACGCGAGGAACGCGCCGAGCGCACCCGCCGACGAACGCCGGGTGAGCACCGCGAGCGCCAGCCAGACCGCGCAGGCGAGTGCGCCCAGCCGCCAGTCGAGCCCATAGAGCGCGCCCAGTCCGGTCGCGACCCCCTTGCCGCCGCGAAACCGCAGCCAGACCGGAAAACAATGCCCCACCACCACCGCGATCGCGGCCCATCCCGCTTGGGTCGCGATCGCGACGGCGGCGAAGCCCTTCAAGCCGTCGAGCAGCAGCGTCGCCGCCGCCAGCCCCTTGTGCCCGGTGCGCAGCACGTTGGTCGCGCCGATATTGCCCGAGCCCACCTTGCGGATGTCGCCCAGCCCCGCGGCGCGGGTCAGCAGCAATCCGAACGGGATCGATCCGATCAGGTAGGCGAGGACGATGAACATCAGCCAGCGGCTTTGCCCTCGGACAGCGGCGAAGGCAAGCGTCGCTGGGATAGTGTCTCGGTGTGAACTTTCCGCCTTCGAAGCGCGCTGCGTGTAGCATCCGCGCACCTTCGCGAACGTGGCCGCCGCATCGATGAGGACCACCACGTCCTCCATGCTCAAAAGACGGTCGCTGATCCCCGCCGCCATCGCGGGCGAGCAGCGCCGATCGCGGTCCATGTCCACATATCGCCTGCGTCCTCTCCATCACACTGAACACGCTCGGAGGCGACACTTCGAGCGGTTGCCTCGTGGTAGGCGATGCAATCTCGACCGGCGTCTTCCAGGATCTTGGTGCCGGTGTCGATCGTGACGTCCATGACCCGGGTGATCGGCCGCTTCGAGCTGCCCTCGCGGAGCATCGAAAGGATTTGGACGCGCTTGCTGAGAGGAAGCTTCTTCATTGAGATTTCATACCGAACCTTTGCCTCCACCCAACTCAGATATTGACTCTGAGGACACTAGTGATATCACTTATCGGTTTAGTGATCGCACTAGAGGGTCTAGTGATGGCGAAGCGGCCTGCTGCGCCTACGAACGAAGAATGGCGCACACTCCGCTTCGAAGCGGTCCGCATATTCACGCCCTCAACGCCGATCGGCGTCGCCGAACTATTCACCGGCAGGCAAGCGCAGATAAACCGTCTCATCGACACAGTGGCTGAACCTGGGCGTCATGCAATCGTCTACGGAGAAGCTGGAGTGGGCAAGACGTCTCTAGCTCAAGTCATGCAGCACGTTGTTCCTGCCGGTAATCATAAGCTGAGTTATGTGAGAAAGGCCGCCTTTAGCAGCGATACATTCTCGTCGATTTGGATGTCCATTTTCCGCGACATCCGTCATGTAATGGATTTGGGAGAAGGACCACGGAGCTATGCCGTTTCAGAAGCTTATCCAGAAGGAGTGACACCAAGCGACGTGGTTCGAGAGCTCTCTTACTTCAAGCCAGAACAAATCCCGATTATTGTTGTTGACGAGTATAACCTAGTAAAAGCAAAAGACCAATCTCAGCAGATGGCTGAAACTATAAAGGCGGTCTCCGACGACGGCCTGAACGTTACAATTATCTTGGTCGGCATCAGCGACACCGTAGAACACCTAGTTGAAGGACATGCATCTTTGACAAGATGCGCGGAAGAAATCCTGATGCCTAGGATGAGTAGCCACGAGATGCAGGTTCTTTTAGAGAGTCGGATGACCCGTTTAGGAATGAAGATCGCGGGCGACGCAAAATGGAAGATCATAAATCTCTCGAAGGGACTTCCGGCATTTGCTCATAGTCTTGGCAAAGGGGCCACACTTTCCGCGATTGACAGCCGCAGCCTCCAAGTCTCTGAGCGAAACGTGGATCACTCTATCGACGACTTTCTGAAAGGTTCGCAGAATTCGCTCAAGGCGGATTATGAGCTTGCAGTCAGAAGCAACCAGGAACGCGCACGTTTTAGGCAGATCCTGACAGCGTGCGCCATGGCGCCTACTGACGAAAGCGGTTACTTCACTGCAAAACAAGTTCTCTTGCCGCTACAACGCATTCTCGATCGCGACATCGGATTTGATGGCTTCAATCCAAATCTCAAAGAATTAGCTAGCAAGAAGCGCGGAGAGGTACTTCAACAGATCGGCTCTGAGCGAATATATCGATATCGGTTCACCGATCCCGCCATGCAGCCATACGTAATCATGAAGGGAATCCAGGACGGATTTCTGGACGAGCAAGCCAGATCGGCTCTTTCTTCACCCGAGCAAGGGACGCTCTCGTTTCCCAACGAGCCTTAACCGCCCCCTTGACGATCTCCGCCTGCTGCTCGGCCGTCAGGTTCCGGGCGCGGGCAGCCCGCCCAGCTTTTCCTTTTCAGCCGCCGCGCCGGAGATCGCGTCGCGCTCATCCTCGACGTCCCGTCGTAATGCGGGCAATCTTGACCGCATTACCGACCACGTCGGCGGAGCGAGCATCACCTCTAGGATCCTTTGGGATCAAAGGTTCTTCTTTTCGTGCGGAAGGTCCGCCGACACCAATTCACCGCTGTGAGCCATCCCGTGCTGCTTTCCGCGCCATCGCTGGCCGGTGCCGGCGCTCTGTCGTTTGACCCGAAACACAGTTCGCTGCGTGTGACCGACATCCTCAACGGTGACACGCTCATATGCTTCGATCTCGCCGCCGAACTCTGAGCGGTCGGCCTTCGTCGAATGGAGATACATCCACCCCCCAACGAGGAGGCGAGAATCCGCTTCCGTTAGGTCCCACCGGCCGGACAGGAACGTGCCTTTGACATCGCTCGAATTGACGCCGTTCAGATTGACACCGTCGCCGCGCTTACAGATGAGGTGGATTGCCTTCACCTACTCCTCCATGCCTTTCCCCAGACATGGCACCGACCTGATGCGGCGTCCAAAGACGGATGGATCAGCAGCCAAATCCAAACTGCCACACTACCGTCGCCTACTTCGTCATGCGCCCCCCGGGGGGCTCGGGGTGTTTGACCGGGAAGCGCCCCGACGCTGTCCCCCGGCCTAATCCGCCGCCTCGGCGAGCACGTCCCGCTCCACGATCGGCAACGGCATCGGCTGGAAACGCCGCGCACCCGCCACCGGAACCAGGTGGCTCAGAAACAGCTGCGTGCAGGCCTGCCAGGAATGCATCTCCGCGAACGGACGGCACAACGCCCGGTCGACCTCGAGCGCCCCGAGCGCCGCGCGGCGCAGGTCGGTGTCGACCCGCCCGACCGGCGCCTCGGCGAGCAGGTCGGCCGGTCCGGTGACCGGGAACGCCGCGACCGGCGTGCCGCAGGCCAGGCTCTCCAGCATCACCAGGCCGAACGTATCGGTCACCGACGGAAAGACGAACACGTCGGCTCCCGCGTACGCGGCGGAGAGTTCCTCGCCGTAGCGGGCGCCGGTGAAGCGCACGTCCGGGAACTCGCGCTCCAGCGTCGCGCGCTGCGGCCCATCGCCCACCACGACCTTCGAGCCGGGCAGATCGAGCGACAGGAAGGCGCGGATGTTCTTCTCGACCGCGACCCGGCCGATGCACACGAACACCGGCCGTGCCAACCCCTCGAACGGATCGGCGGGCGCCGGCTTGAACAGTTCGACATCCACGCCGCGCGACCAGGGCCTGATGTTGCGATAGCCGCGCCGGGCGAGTTCCTCGCTCAGGCTCGCGGTCGCGACCATGATGCCTTCGCCCGCATTATGGAACCGGCGCAGCCAGGCGTAGCTGATCGCGGCGGGGAGCCGGATCCGCGCCTGCACATATTCCGGAAAGCGCGTGTGGAACGCGGTGCTGAAGCGCCAGCCGCGCCTGATCGCGAGCCCGCGTGCCGCCATGCCGAGCGGACCCTCGGTCGCGATATGCAGCGCGTCCGGACGGAACCCGTCGATCAGCCGCCTGAGCTTGCGTCCCGGCAGGACCGCGAGCCGGATGTCGGGATAGGTCGGGCACGACACGGTCCGGAACTGGTCGGGCCCGATCACGGTCGCCGTGTGACCGGCCTCGTTGAGCAGCCGCACGACGGTGCCCAGCGTGCGCACCACACCGTTCACCTGCGGATGCCAGGCATCCGAGATGACGAGAACGCGGAGGCTTCGGTATCCGCTACCGCCGAGAGCGTGGTCGCCGGGCCGGTCAGACAGGTTCGGCCACCATCGCGCCGCGCGGCGCCGCGAACGAGAACTCGTTGAGCGCCGCCCATTCCAGCAGCTCGAAGCGGCCGTCATGGTGCTCGACCAGCGCCGTGCAGCTCTCCACCCAGTCGCCGTCGTTCATGTAGCGCACGCCGTGCACCTCGCGCATCTCGGCGTGATGGATGTGGCCGCACACCACGCCATCGAAGCCACGCTGCCTGGCTTCGTCGGCGAGCGCGGTCTCGAAACGGTCGATCGCCTTGACGGCCTCCTTGACCTGCCGCTTCAGCCAGGCCGACAGCGACCAGTAGGAATAGCCGAGCCGGCGGCGCAGCGCGTTGAACACGCGGTTCGCCTCCAGCGCCACGCCGTACGCCCAGTCGCCGAGATAGGCCAGGAACTTGGCGTAGCGCACGACGCTGTCGAACTCGTCGCCATGCATGACCAGGATCCGCTTGCCGTCGGCGGTCAGATGCTCCGCCTGCGACCGCAGCTTGATCCCGCCGACCTCGAGCCCGAGTCCGAGCCAGCTTCGGAACATCTCGTCGTGGTTGCCGGGGATGTAGGTGACGTCGGTCCCCCGCCGGGCATGGCTGAGGATCAGGCGCAGCACCTCGTCATGCGCCGCATCCCAGTGCCAGGACTTCCTCAGCTTCCAGCCATCGATGATGTCGCCCACCAGGAACAGGTTCTCGCACGACATCCGGCGCAGGAAGTCGGCGAGGAAGTCGCAGCGCGCGCCGCGCGAGCCCAGATGGACGTCCGAAATGAACACGCTCCGGAAACGCAAGGCCTGTGGCGAGACGGCGCGGGACGCGGCCGAAGTGAGCGGCAGCGGCAATGAGAGACTCGCGTTCATGCGGCACGCTCATTCCTTTGGCGCGGCCCTGATAGACAATTCCGTAACATGACCATGTGAATCTTACATGACGTCTGCACCGCGGTGTTACATCTTCCGTTACTTTCCTGTCTTGGAGATGTCACAAGCCGCCGTCCGCTGACCTTCCTACAGTCGGCTCCGATGCCGAATCGGGCCTCGAGCCGTTCGGCCGCAGTCATGGATCGAGCCGTCACCGCACGTGGTCATCATCTACAATCCGATCGCCGGACGACGTCGGATCGCGGCCCTCTGGCGGGTCGTCGACGTGCTGATCGCCAACGGCCTGCAGCCGCGAATCGCCGAGACCCAATCGGCCGGCCACGCGACCCTGCTCGCACGCGAGGCCGCCGGCACCAACGAGCGCATCGTGGTCGCCGCGGGCGGCGACGGCACCATCGCCGAAGTCGCGGCCGGCCTGCTCGGCAGCACGTCCTCGCTCGGCATCATCCCGCTCGGAACCGCCAACGTGCTGTCCCACGAACTCGGCCTGCCGCATCACGCCAAGGCGATCGCGGCGGCACTCGCCTTCGGCCGAACCCGCACGCTCTGGCCGGGCGTCGCCGAGGGCACAGACGGCGACCGCGTGTTCGTCCAGATGCTCGGCGTCGGCCTCGACGCGCAGGTCGTCCACCGCGTCAGCCACCGGCTCAAGCGCGCCATCGGGCGTCAGGCCTACACGCTGCAGACGCTGCGCGAGATCGGCCGCTACGACTACCTGCCGATCCGCGTCACTCTGGACGGGATCGCCACCGAAGCCGCCAGCGTCGTCGTCAGCAAGGGCCGCTTCTACGGCGGCGCCTACACGCTGGCACCGCAGGCGCGCTGCTCGGAGCCCGGCTTCTCGGTGGCCCTGTTCCGCAACAGCGGCGCCCGGGCGGCCCTCGGCTATGGTGCCGCGCTGGTGCTCGACCGCCTCGGGCGCGCCCACAGCCTGGAACTCGTGCGCGCCGCGCGGATCGAGATCCTGGGTGGCACCCAGCCGGCCCAGGCCGACGGCGACCCGGCCGGCATGACGCCGATCGCCATCCGCGACGCCGACACCGCCCTGCCGGTGGTGGTGCACTGAGAGCGCAAGTCGAAGCAGCGGGGCGCTGCCCCGCACCCCGTTGGGGGCAGGCGCCCCCAAACCCGCTTTTGCCGTCGTAAGCGATGCCGATACTCCGACCGAGAAAGTCGAGAATGTGCTTGAGAACGCTTCAAAGCGAAGCTTCCGGCACTGAAATCGGTCTATGAGCGCGAAGCGGGAATGAGATCACGTGAGCTACAGCAGCCCGTCGCCGTCTAGAGCGCCGCGATACATCTTCGCTGGCGGCTTCCTCGTTTTCTTCGTCGGCATGATAATCCTGAACCGATTCATGCTCGGATGCGGAATCCCCTCGCAAACTACGCCGATAAGGGTTGGCATGGCTGCGCTCGGAGTGCTGATCATCATCATGGGCGGCGTGGCAATCTGGGCCCTCGAGAAAAGTACGTGAGCTTTTCAGAACAGTCGCGGCTGGAGTTCTCCGTCTTTCTCTTGTTGCACGTCCGGCGACTGCCGCTTGGCCATGTCCACTGGGAGCGCGTCCGTTCTGGCCGCGGCCCTCCGGTCATGGCACCCGCCGCTGCGGCCCCCGATCCTTACGCTGGTATTCTGAACGGCCCCGCAACCTGGGATGAGGTCGGCAACGCGAACCGCACCGCCGGCGCGTGTGGCACCGAGAAGTGCGCCGCGGTGCGCGACGTCGCCCGCGCTTTCATGATCATCTTTCGCCGCGACGTCCCTGGCACCAAGGCGCATGTCCGGCAGCCCCCCGATCCGGCCCGTGCGGCTGGCGAAGCGCTCCATCGAGACCTGCTGGCGCACATGTCGCGCTACCGCTCCTACTGCGCGATCCTGACCAGCTGGCCGGACATTACTCCGAATACTTCATCGGCCACGCCTCCATCGAGCTCGCCAACCGTATCGACGATGCCGGCGGACACTGCACGCCGTCGGTTTTCGCGGCACTGCCGCGGACCAGCACGATGCTCGCCATGATCCAGGATGCCGCCGAAACCTGCCGATCGGACGGCAGACCGGGCTGTGATCGCGACAACCGCAAGTAACGACGCCCCATCGGGAGGAGCCATCTCGCTCGGCCCGGCCGAGTCAGGGCATCCCTTCGCCGCGAATTCGCGGCCTCTCAGGTTCCGCAGAAGGTGTTGCGGACACGCTCCTCCGGTCTCGGGGGATCGGCATGCACATCCCCCGCAGCCCGCTCCTCGTAGGGACGCGACAAGGCATCGAGCAGCGCCTCGAACGGGCCGAAGTCCTGATGCTCGACTGCGGCTGCGATCGCCGCCTCGACCAAGTGGTTGCGCGGGATCACCGCCGGATTGACCGCCCGCATCGCATCGCGCCGCGCCTCGGGCGGCGCCCGCTCGGAGGCCAGCCGAAGCCGCCAGCGCTCGGACCAGGCGTCGAATGCCGCCGGCGCCCCGAAGAGCGACCGCGCATCGGCCGGCCCGCAGAGCCTCCGAAACGTCAGCGTGAAGTCGGCACCGCTCGCCTGCATGCATTCCAGCAGCTCGGCCGCCAGCGCCGCGTCGCCGTCCTCCTCGGTGGCGAGGCCGAGCTTGCGACGCATCCCGCTCAGATAGGCCGCCTCGTACTGGGCCGGGAAGGCCGCGAGCGCCTCCTGCGCCAGTGCCACCGACCGCTCCTCGTCGCCGTCGAGCAGCGGCAGCAACGCCTCCGCCAGCCGCGCCAGGTTCCACATCATCACCCGCGGCTGGTTGCCGTAGGCGTAGCGCCCGGCCTCGTCGATGAAGCTGAACACGGTCGCCGGATCGTAAGCGTCCATGAACGCGCACGGACCGTAGTCGAGGGTTTCGCCGGAGATCGAAATGTTGTCGGTGTTCATCACGCCGTGGATGAAGCCGAGCAGCATCCATCGAGCGACCAGCGCCGCCTGGCGCCCGATCACCGCGGCCAGGAACGCGAGCGCCGGGATCGGGGCGTCCGCGGCGTCGGGATAGTGGCGGGCGATCGCGTGGCCCACCAGTGCCCTGACCGCCTCGAGATCGCCGCGGGCCGCGAAGAACTGGAACGTGCCGACGCGCAGATGGCTCGCGGCGACGCGCGTCAGCACCGCGCCCGGCAGCATGGTCTCGCGCCTGACGGCCTCGCCGGTCGTCACCGCCGCCAGCGCCCTCGTCGTCGGCACGCCGAGCGCGGCCATCGCCTCGCTGACCAGGTATTCGCGCAGCACCGGCCCGAGTGCCGCGCGGCCGTCGGCATGACGCGAGAACGGCGTCGGCCCGGAACCCTTGAGCTGGATGTCGCGCCGATGGCCGTCGCGTCCCACCACCTCGCCCAGCAGGATCGCGCGGCCGTCGCCCAGTTGCGGCACGAAGTTGCCGAACTGGTGGCCGGCATAGGCGAGCGCCAGCGGCTCCGCGCCGGCCGGCACGGCGTTGCCCGCCAGCATCGCGACACTATCCGGCTCGGCCATGGCGTCCGCATCGAGGCGAAGGGTCTCGGCGAGCGCGCGGTTGAGCTTGACCAGCCGCGGTGACGCGACCGGCGTCGGCGCGACGCGCGCGAAGAACCGGTCCGGCAGCCGGGCATACTGGTTGTCGAAGTCGATCCGGAGGCGAGGGATCACGGCTTGGGAAGCTGACATGCTCGACGAAGTCGTCGCCGCGACCGACCCGGACAAGAGCCCGCCGCGCTTTACGTCAGAGCCGTCTCTCGCAGCGCCAATAGATCGGCATCCGGCCGGCCCGGCGCGCCTTGGCCTCGTAGCGCGTCGGCGGCCAGCCCGCCGGCCGCGCGCCCGCGTCCTCGACCAGGGTGAACCGGTCCTGTGCGGCCATCACCGACCGGACCCAGTCCTGGTAGGTCGGATCGTCGCTCGCGATCCGCCATTCGCCGCCGGGCCGGAGCACGCGCGCGACGAGGTCGAGATTGGCCGGCCCCACGAAGCGTCGCTTGGCATGGCGCGATTTCGGCCACGGGTCGGGAAACATCAGGAACACGGCGTCCAGGCACTGGTCCGGCAGCGCCTTGAGCAGCGTGCGCGCATCGCCGTCCCACAGGCGCAGATTGGCCGGAAGGCCCGCGTCCGGTGCCGCACCCACCGGGACGAGCCGCGAGAGCAGCGAGCAGATCCCGTTGGCGAACACCTCGGCCGCGATCAGACCGTCGTCCGGACACATGCGGGCGATCGCCTCCGCATGCTCGCCGCCTCCGAACCCGACCTCGAACCGCAACCGCTCGACCGGCCGCGCGAACGCCTGCCGGGGCGACTCCGCGAGCCCCACCGGAAACCGGAGCAGCGGCAGCGTCCGATCGAGCAGCATCCGCTGCCGAGCCCGCAACCGATGCCCACGCTGGCGCCCGTAAAGCCGGGGGTCCAGGGGGCCGGCCTCGGCCCCCTGATCTTGCCTACCTGCCAAACGCGCCTCGGAGCGTCTCGGCCAGATCGGTCCGCTCCCAGGTGAAATCGTCGCGCCCATCGTCGGGCGACCGCCCGAAATGCCCATAGGCCGACGACGGCGCGTAGATCGGCCGGTTCAGCCGCAGGTGCCGGCGTATGCCCCGCGGCGATAGATCGAGCACCTCGCGCAGAATGCGCTCGAGATGTGCCTCATCGACCTCACGACCGGTCCCGTGCAGGTCCACATACACCGACAGCGGATGGGCGACGCCGATCGCGTAGCTGATCTGCAGCGTGCATCGATCCGCCAGACCCGCGGCAACCACGTTCTTGGCCAGATACCGGCAGGCATAGGCGGCCGAGCGGTCCACCTTGGTCGGATCCTTGCCGCTGAACGCCCCGCCGCCGTGCGGGGCCGCGCCCCCGTAGGTGTCGACGATGATCTTGCGCCCGGTCAGGCCGCAATCCCCGTCCGGGCCGCCGACGACGAACAGGCCGGTCGGATTGACGTAGAAATCATCCTCGCCGCACATCCAGCCGTCCGGCAGGACGGAGCGGACGACGCCGCCCACGGCCGCGCGGATGTCGGATTGCCGCGCGCCCTCGTCGTGCTGGGTCGAGACCACGACGCTGCTCGCGCGGACCGGGTGGCCATCCTCGTAGGCCAGCGTGACCTGGCTTTTCGCATCCGGCTGCAACTGCGATCCGCCATCGAGGCGAAGCGTGCGCAGCTCCTGCAGGATCCGGTGCGCGTAATGGATCGGGGCCGGCATCAGGCTCGCCGTCTCGTTGGTGGCGTAGCCGAACATGATGCCCTGGTCGCCGGCGCCCTCGTCCTTGTTGCCCGACGCATCGACGCCGATCGCGATGTCGGGGGACTGTGCGTGCAGGTGGCATTCGAAGCTGGTGGCACCCCGCCACGTGAAGCCGTCCTGGTCGTAGCCGATATCGCGGACCGCCGCGCGCACCAGCGTCTCGAGGCTGTCGATTACATGCGCGGGCCCGCGCACCTCGCCCGCCAGGATGATCCGGTTGGTGGTGACCATCGTCTCGCAGGCGACGCGGGCTTGCGGATCGGCGGCGAGATAGGCGTCGAGCACCGTGTCGCTGAGCCGGTCCGCCACCTTGTCGGGATGCCCGTCGGACACCGATTCCGACGTAAACAGGTAGCTGCCCTTCTCGCGCATTGAACGATCCTCGGTGGCCTGAACCCCAATCCACGGGCACGGCCGTCGGGGGGCAGTTGCTTGGCGGAAACCGCCGTCAGGGTCAAGGCTGCGAGGCCAGGCCCAGCACCTGCTCGAATCCGTAGCGTCCGGGCGGCTTGCCGGCCAGCCAGCAGGCAGCGCGCAGGGCCCCGTCGGCGAACACGCGACGGTCGAAGGCCTCGTGGCGCAGCGTGATGCGCTCGCTCGCGGCGGTGAACGAGAGCGCATGCTCGCCCACGATGCCGCCGCCCCGCTGGACGGCGAATCCGATCTCGCCGGGCGGCCGCACGGTCTGGCCGGCGCGCGAGAATTGCGCGACATCGTCGAAGTCCCGTCCGCGGCCGTCGGCGACCGCGTGGCCGATCGACAGCGCCGTGCCGGACGGCGCGTCGCGCTTGCCGCGGTGGTGCATCTCCAGGATCTCGGCGTCGTAGGCTTCGTCCAGTGCTGCGCCGAGCCGGCGCGCGAGCGCGGTCACGATCGTGGCGCCCGGAGAGAAGTTCGCGGCCTGGATCACGCCGATCCGGCGCGCGGCCCGGTCGACCGCGGATGCGGCTTCCGCGTCCAGCCCCGTCGTGCCGAGCACCCACGCGATCCCGGCCGCCGACAATGCGGACGCATGCCGGACGGCGGCACTCGCGTGCGAAAAGTCGATGACGATGTCGGACGCAAGCGCAAGCTCCTCGATCGTGCCGGCCGAACCGCCGGTGCCGCCGGCCAGTTCGTGGCCACGTTCGACGACCAGGTCCGCCAGGAGCCGGCCGACGCGGCCGGTGATGCCGGCGATCCCGATTCTCACAGCGCCTCACCCACCGTCAAAGTAAAGGCGGCGCGACCTGGGGGATCGCGCCGCCTGCATGTCATCCCAGACGCCATTGGGGGGGGGGGAGCGCCTGAGACCACGCTGTTATGGATCAACCCGAGCGTGGTTTCAACGCAACAGTCAACAGAACATCGGCCCACACGCCGAATTTATCCGGCCTTGCTGTCGAAGAAGGTCCGCATGCGCGCGAAGAAGCCTTCCGCCTCCGGACTGCCGGTCGGATGCGACGACGCCTCGCGCTCGAACTCCTCGAGCAGCTCGCGCTGGCGCTTGGTCAGGTGCCGGGGCGTCTCGACGGCGACCTGGATATACATGTCGCCACGGGCCGCACTCCGCAGGATCGAGAACCCCTTGCCGCGCAGGCGGAACTGCTCGCCGGTCTGGGTGCCGGACGGCACCTTCACCCGTGTCCTGGAGCCGTCGATCACCGGCACCTCGACCTCCCCGCCGATCGCCGCCTGGGTCAGCCTGATCGGCACGCGGCAGAAGATGTTGGCCCCCTCGCGCTGGAACAGCTCGTGCGGCCGGATCGCGACATGGACATAGAGGTCGCCCTGCGGCGCTCCCTGGGGTCCCGCCTCGCCCTCGCCGGCGAGCCTGATCCGCGTCCCGTCCTCGACTCCGGCCGGAATCTGGACCGACAGTTCGCGCTGCCTGGCAACCGTTCCGGCCCCCTGGCAGACCGTGCATGGATTGCGGATGACGCGGCCCGCCCCGCCGCAGGTCGGGCAGGCGCGCTCGACAAGAAAGAAGCCCTGCTGGGCGCGCACCTTGCCGGCGCCGCCGCAGGTCGGACACTTGTCGCCGGCGCGATCCTTCGTCTCCGAACCGGTCCCCGCGCAGTGGTCGCAACCGACGCGCGTCGGAACGTTGACCGGCAACTTGATGCCGGTGAACGCCTCGGGCAGCTCGATCTCGACCTGGGTGCGGATGTCCTGGCCCGAACGCGCCTTGCCGCCCCGCCTGCCGCCGAGCGCCTCGCCGAACATCTGCTCGAAGATGTCGCCGAGGCCACCGGCCTGGAACTCGAAACCACCGGCGCCGCCGCCGCCGCCCTCGAAGGCCGCGTGGCCGTAGCGGTCATAGGCGGCCCGCTTGCTGTCGTCCTTGAGCACCTCGTAGGCCTCGCCGGCCTCCTTGAAGCGCGCCTCGGCCTGCGTGTCGCCGGGATTGCGGTCCGGATGGAACTGCATCGCGAGCTTGCGGTAGGCCTTCTTGAGGTCGTCGGCGCTTGCCTCACGGCCTACGCCGAGCGTGGCGTAATAATCCTGCTTGGCCATTCAGTTGCTGCCCATGTTTCGCGGCCGCACCAATCCGGTTTTCATCGCGACAACAGCATGACGGGCCCGGACACGACCGGACCCGCCATCCCTCGTCGAACGCCAGAACTCAGGCGGACTTCTTCTTGTCCTCGACATCCTCGAAGTCGGCATCGACGACGTTCTCGGTCCCGGCCGCGGCGCCGGCCGGCGCACCGGCCTGCTCGGCGGCACTCGCCTGATAGACCGCCTGGCCGATCTTCATCGCCGCCTGGCTCAGCCGCTCGCTGGCCGCCTTGAGCGCTTCCACGTCGGCACCGTCGAGCAGCCCGCGCACCGCCTCGATCGCCGCCTCGGCTTCCGCCTTGTCGGCCGCCGGGAGCTTGTCGCCATGCTCCTTGAGGTTCCGCTCGACCTGATGGACCGTGGCCTCCGCCGAGTTGCGCGTCTCGACCTGCTCACGGCGCAGCTTGTCGGACGCGGCATTCGCCTCCGCCTCGCGAACCATCCGCTCGATATCGCTGTCCGACAGGCCGCCCGAGGCCTGGATGCGGATCTGCTGCTCCTTGCCGGTCGCCTTGTCCTTGGCCGAGACCGACACGATGCCGTTGGCGTCGATGTCGAACGTGACTTCGATCTGCGGCATGCCACGCGGCGCCGGCGGGATGCCCTGCAGGTCGAAATTGCCGAGCAGCTTGTTGTCGGCCGCCATCTCGCGCTCGCCCTGGAACACCTTGATCGTGACGGCACTCTGGTTGTCGTCCGCGGTCGAGAAGGTCTGGCTCTTCTTGGTCGGGATCGTGGTGTTGCGGTCGATCAGCCGGGTGAACACGCCACCCAGCGTCTCGATGCCCAGCGACAGCGGTGTGACGTCGAGCAGCAGCACGTCCTTGACGTCGCCCTTCAGCACCGCGCCCTGCACGGCCGCCCCGATCGCCACCACCTCGTCCGGATTGACGTTGCGTGCCGGCTCGCGGCCGAAGAACTGCTTGACCGCCTCGATGACCTTCGGCATCCGCGTCATGCCGCCGACCAGGATCACATCCTGGATCTCCGACGGCGACACGCCCGCGTCCTTCAGCGCAGCACGGCACGGACCGAGCGTCCGCTGGATCAGGTCGTCGACGAGGCTCTCGAGCTTCGCCCGGCTAAGCTTCATCACCAGGTGCTTCGGCCCGGAGGCGTCGGCGGTGATGAAGGGCAGGTTGATCTCGGTCTCCTTGGACGACGACAGCTCGATCTTGGCCTTCTCGGCCGCCTCCTTCAGGCGCTGGAGTGCCAGCTTGTCGCGGCGCAGATCGATGCCCTGCTCGCGCTTGAACTCGTCGGCGAGATAATCGATCACGCGCGCGTCGAAATCCTCGCCGCCCAGGAACGTGTCGCCGTTGGTCGACTTCACCTCGAACACGCCGTCGCCGATCTCGAGCACCGAGATGTCGAAGGTGCCGCCGCCGAGGTCGAACACCGCGATCGTGCCGCCGTTCTTCTTGTCCATCCCGTAGGCGAGGGCGGCGGCCGTCGGCTCGTTGATGATGCGCAGCACCTCGAGGCCGGCGATCCGGCCCGCGTCCTTGGTCGCCTGGCGCTGGGCGTCGTTGAAGTAGGCCGGCACCGTGATCACCGCCTGCGCCACCTTCTCGCCGAGATAGGCCTCGGCGGTCTCCTTCATCTTGCCGAGGATGAACGCCGACACCTGGCCGGGCGCATACTTCTCGCCCCGTGCCTCGACCCAGGCATCGCCGTTGTCGCCGCGCACGATGCCGAACGGCACCAGGCCGCGATCCTTCTCGACGGTCGGATCCTCGAAGCGGCGCCCGATCAGGCGCTTGACCGCATACAGGGTGTTGGTCGGATTGGTCACCGCCTGGCGCTTGGCCGACTGGCCCACGAGGCGTTCGCCGCCCTCGGTGAAGGCGACCATGGAGGGGGTGGTGCGGGCGCCCTCGCTGTTCTCGATCACGCGGACATCCTTGCCCTCCATGATCGCGACGCAGGAATTGGTGGTGCCGAGGTCGATACCGATGACCTTGCTCATCGCGCAAAACTCCTTTCAGCGGTAGCAACCGGCCCGAAGCACCGGAAGCGACCCTATGGACATGAAACAGACCGGCTGGTTCTGGACAACCGTTCACGAGACCGGGTGACAGGCTCGCATGTATGGAAGGCCGCACGGACCGGCAAGGCCCAAATGTGCCTACGAATTATGCATCGACTCCGGACATCCCGGCGAATGCCGCATCTGAGCCTTACGCGGACGTATCGAGGCCGGCAGGCTCGCCGCCCTTCGAGACCACCACCATCGCCGGCTTGAGAAGCCGGCCGTTCAAGGTCCAGGCCTTGGTCCAGGCCGCGACCACCGTTCCGGGCGGATACTGCTCGGACGGCTGTTCGGCCATCGCCTGATGCAGGTTGGCGTCGAACTTCTCGCCCGTCGGATCGGTGGCGACGATCCCGTTGCGCTCGAGGATGCCGATGAAACTCCGCTCGACACCCTCGAAACCCTCCCGCAGCTTGCCCAGCATCGCATCGTCGCTGGACGTCTCCGGCAGGCTGGCCAGGCCGCGCCTGAGATTCTCGGCGGCCTCGACGACGTCGCGCGCGAATTTCTGCACCGCGTACTGGCGCGCATCGTCGACGTCGCGCCGCGCACGCGACCTGATATTCTGCGCCTCCGCCTCCGCGCGCACCCAGCGCTCGCGCATCTCCTCGAGCGACGCCTCCAGCTCGCCGATCCGATCCGCCGCCGCCTGCATCGTCTGCTCCGGGCCGGGCGGAACGGTGACCTCCTCGCCGATGTCCGCCTGCAATCCGTCGTGCTCGTGTTCGTCCGTCATGGGCGCTCAGGTAGTCGACGGCGGACGCCCGGGCAAGACCGGCTATAGTGCCGCTTCCTTGCGATGACGGGACATTTTATGAGGCGGACGCTCGGGATCCTGGCGATGGCCGCTTGCTCGAGCGCGCTCGCGTCGCCGCCCCCGGCGCCGCCGGTAGGCGGTCCCGACAGCGCGATCTCGATCGTGCCGGACCCGAGCGAGCCCGTCGAGACCGGACAGGCCAGGCTGCCGCCCTTGCCATCCGTCCCCGCGCCCCCGCCGGCGCCAGCACCAGCACCAGCACCAGCACCAGCACCAGTGGCGGCGCCGGCACCGCCGCCCGAGCCGGCGCCGCCCGCCCCCGCGCCGCTGCCGCCCGTGCCCGCCGCGCCTCCGCCCGCGCCGCCCCAAGCGCCGCCCGCGCCGGCCCCGTCACCGCCCAGGCCGCCCGCGCCGGCCACGCCACCGTTCCCCAGGACCGCCAGGCGAGCCGACGCGGTCCGGCGCGGACCGATCGGCCACTACATCGTCCACCGCGACGGCGCGCTCTGGCGCATCGCCCGCGAGGACGGCGGCCGCACCGTCCACGCCAGGGTCGATCTGAGCCAGGTCCGGTTCGCGCCGTCGATCACCCGGGCGGCACGCGACGGCACCGCCACGCTGTGGGTCGAGGGCCATTTCGCCGGGTCGCGGCTGGTGGTGACCGCGCTGACCGGAAGCGCGCCCGATCGACAACGCCGGATCGGGTTCAGGCCCTGGTGGCAATTCTGGTGAGCGCCTCGCGCCACGATCCGGCATCGGCCGCCGCGCGCGCGAAACTGCGCCGGATGGTCGCCTCGCCATCCGCCAGATCCACCCCGTCCGGATCGAGACCGACCACGTGGCCGAGCCGGGCGGCTTCGGCCTCCAGTGACGAGCGGGCGGCCTCGATCGCGGTGACCGCCTCGGGCGCGGGACGCAAGGCCGCACCCCCGAGCTTGCGGGCCCGGCCGAATCCCGCGACGTGAAGCGCCGCCTCGGGCCGCACCCGCCACACGCTGAAATCATCGAAGTCGACATAGAGCGCGGCGTACGGATGCACCGCCAGGTAGCGCGCACGCGCCGCTGCGTAATCCTCCGTGCCGCGCCTCAGCTTCTCGGCCGTGCCGTTGACCGAGATCCGCGGCGTCGTCTGCGGGTTGGCGCCGGCCGCTCGCCCGCTCACCAGCACCGCGCAGGCGGCCTCCGCCTCCAGCGCCTTGGTGTGCGCCGACAGGCCCGACAGCAGCAGCAGGATGTCGAGCCCCGCGTCGGTCGCCGGCGTGACCAGCCCGGCCTGCGGCTCGCCGCCCGCGGCCGTCGCCAGCACGCCGGACCGCGCCTCGCGCAGCAGCAGGCGCGCCTCGAACCCGTCGCTCATGCCGCTCTCCCACGCGGCCCGTGCCGCTATCGCCCGACCCGCGAATTGGGCAAGGTGCCTGCTTCGTCCAGGAGCCGGACGGGAAGGGACGGATGACACAGACGATCGCGCTGGTCGATGACGACCGCAACATTCTCGCCTCCGTGTCGATGACGCTCGAGGCCGAGGGCTACCACGTCCGGACCTACACCGACGGCGAGAGCGCGCTGCAGGCCCTGACCGCCAAGCCCGTCGATCTCGCGGTGCTCGACATCAAGATGCCGCGCATGGACGGGATGGAGCTGCTGCAGCGGCTGCGCGCGCGCTCGCAGTTGCCGGTGATCTTCCTGACCAGCAAGGACGAGGAGGTCGACCAGCTCATGGGCCTCAGGCTCGGCGCGGACGACTACATCACCAAGCCGTTCAGCCAGCGGCTCCTGATCGAGCGCATCCGCGCGCTGCTCCGCCGCAACGAGGCGAGCCGGCTGGAGGCCTCCGGCGCCAGTCCCGCCGCGCGCCTGACCCGGGGCGAGCTCACGCTCGACGAGACGCGCCACCAATGTCTGTGGCACGACAACGACATCCAGCTCACGGTCACCGAATTCCTGCTGGTCAAGACGCTGGCGATGCGGCCCGGCATGGTCAAATCCCGCGACCAATTGATCGATGCCGCCTATGGCGAGAACATCTATGTCGACGACCGAACCATCGACAGTCACATCAAGCGTGTCCGCAAGAAGTTCCGAGCGGTGGACGACACGTTCAACCACATCGAAACCCTCTACGGCATCGGCTACCGCTACAAGGAGGCCTGACGCCCAGCCGAGAGCACCGTTCCGCACCCGTCTGGTCTCGCCGCTCCTGCGGCGCGTCCTGCTGGTCAACGCGCTGCCGCTCGCCCTCCTCGTCGCCACCCTGCTCTATCTCGACCAATACCAGAACGGGCTCCTGGTCGGCGAGGTCAACGCGCTGCGCGAGCAGGCGCGCATCTACGCCGGCGCCCTCGGACAGAGCGCCACCCGCCCGCCCGAGGGACGCCACCATGCCGATCCCGCCCTGGTCCCCGATCTCGCCCGGCCGCTGCTGCGGCGGCTGACCGAACCGACCCCGTTCTCGGTCGCCCGCCTCTACGGCCCGGACGGGCGGATCATCGCCGACAGCAATCCCGACCGGCCCGACGGCACCCCGCCGCGTCCGCCGATGCCGGTCGATGTCCCCGCCACCATCATGGGCCAAATCGTCCCGGCGCTCGGCCGTTTCTACGACGAGCTGCTGTCGCTGCTGCCGGCGGGCAGCGACGACCTCGTCGTCGAACGCAAGAAAGGCGACAGCCAGGGCCTGCAATGGTCGCCCGACGTGCGCGAGCAGCTCCATCTCGGCGGCGTCAGCGACAGCCCTGAGATGCCGCCCTACATCAGGCGCACCCACGACGACCGGCTGCTGGTCACCGTCGCCGAACCGGTGGCGCACGACGGCCACACCGTGGGCATCATCCTGCTCACGCGCGCGGCCGGCGAGGTCGACCGCTCGCTCGAGGCGGTGCGCCGCTCGATCCTCGATCTGTTCCTGCTCGCGCTCGGCATCACCGTCCTGCTGTCGTGGTACCTGTCGCGCACGATCACGCGGCCGATCCTGTCGCTCGCGCGCGCGGCCCTCTCGATGCGCGAGGGCGAGGGGCGCACCGGCGCCGTGCCCGCCGCCCTCCGCCGCCGGTCCGACGAGATCGGCGAGCTCGGACAGGCGCTCGACCAGAGCGTCAGGGCGCTGTGGGCCCGGATGGACGCGACCGAGCGCTTCGCCGCCGACGTCAGCCACGAGATCAAGAACCCGCTCTCGTCGATCGCGAGCGCCATCGAGACGCTCAGGCGCATCGACAACCGCGAGCAGCAGAAGCGCCTGCTCGGCATCATCGGCGAGGACGTCTCGCGCCTCGACCGGCTGATCTCGGACATCGCGAATGCGAGCCGCGTCGACGCCGAGCTCTCGCGCGCGACCACCGTGCCGATCCCGGTGTTCCCGCTGCTGCGCGCCCTCGTCGACATCCACGAGGCGACGCGCGCCGAGGACGCGCCGCGGCTGGTCATCGAGGGCGACCCCGACGAGACGCTGACCGTGCTCGCCGTCGAGGACCGCCTCGTCCAGGTCCTGCGCAACCTGACCGGCAACGCGATCAGCTTCTCCCCCGCGCACGGCCGGATCGTGCTCGCGGCGCGGGCCTGGGACGACAAGGCCGTGCTCTCGATCACCGACCAGGGACCGGGGATTCCGCAGGCCAAGCTCGAACACATCTTCGATCGATTCTATTCCGAACGCCCGGCCGGCGAGCGTTTCGGTCAGCATTCCGGCCTCGGCCTCTCGATCAGCCGCCAGATCGTCGAGGCGCTCAAGGGACGGATCGCTGCCGAGAACGTCATCGACGGCAACGGCACCGTCAGGGGCGCACGCTTCATCGTGGCGCTGCCGCGGGTCTAGCCCGTGGGCCACGGAACAGGAAGAACAAGGGACAAGGGCGCTGCCCTTGACCCGCTGGGGCCGGTCGGCCCCAGACCCCGCCTCTCGAAGCGACGACCCAAAGGCTCGTCTTTGCTCGAACCGAAATGCGACATAGCCGCTGCGGTCGCATCTCTCATTGCGACGGCGAAGCTGAACGAGCCTGATCCCGGATCGCGGAACAGTCAGTCAGGCATGTCTGCGAGCTGCTGCCATGGAAAGTCCGGAGCGTAGAGTCTCGTTCGGCCATTGCCCACCGGCGTGACGACATTGGATTGTCCTGTGGAACACGTTAATTTCTGTCGTCCAGGTGCCCGCAGAGGCACGCCATCTCGTCGCAGGTCGAAAGCCATGTCGTCACGTCGTGCGTTTTACGCGAGCGTCAGCGCCCTGGTGGTCCTTGCAGCCCTCGGTTGCCTGTTTTTCGGGATCAGGCCTTTGGACCCAGGTGTCGGAACCGCTCGCTGGTTGGGCCCGGGATGGGACTGCAGTAATTCCGCCCCAGGTGGACAGGTCTGCTTCCGAGACCGCTCGTCACGGGCAACCAGTCAGTAGCTCGGGACTGCAGTTCCAGCATCTGGTTGTTTCTGTCGCTGATCTATCAAACTGAGAGGATCTGCCCCTCGATCAGCGAACGAATCTCGAAGATTGGTGGACAGGTCCAACAGGATTGAGCGTTGCAAACGCCGCCCGTCAGCGCAACGAAACTTGCAAGCCGGAATGTTTGCGGGACGATCACGACGGCTGAGAAATCAGAGGCTGATTGAGAAGCGCGTCCCGTCAGCGTCCGAGGGACGTCTCGAAGAACGTCACCACCGCCTCGTTGAACGCGTCGTGGAAACGCACCCGGTCGAAGCCCGGTGCGCTGACGCAGATCATCGGCGCCACCTTCGCCAGCGCCGCCGAGCAGGGCGCCAGGAAATCGAAATGGCCGGCGCCGGCGACGACATGAAAGTCCGGCGGTCTCGGCAACGCCGCGCGCACCGCATCCGCATACCAGGGCGCCGGCAGCACGACATCGTCGGCCGCGCGCCAGAGCTGGACCGGCATGGTCACGGCGCGCAGGCGCGCCCGGTCGAACGTGAAGCCGAGCGCCGGCGCCGCCACGACGATCGCACGCAGGCGATGCGCGTGCGCCAGCGGTTCCGGCTTCGCCGGCAACCCGCCATGGGCCGCGATCAGGTGGCAATCGAAGAAGTCCGGATGCGCCGCGCAATGCGGACCGACCAGGCCGAGATCGGGGCTCCCGCCCGCCTCGATCAGCACCGTCAGGCCGCCCGCGGAGAAGCCGAACGCGCCGATCCGCGCCGGGTCGACCGCCCCCGGATGCCAGGCGATCATCCAATCGATGACCGCTCCGAGCTGACGCGCCCGTCCGCCCACGTCCAGCGCCCGGCTCGCGTCGCGCCAGTTGTCGCCCGCGTGCGTGGGCGCCGCGACCACGAAGCCGGCCTGCGCGAGCGCGAACGCGGTGTCGGCGTGACCGGCGAAGTCGCCGCCCTGCCCGTGCGACATCACCACCAGCGGATGAGCGCCCGCCGACACCGGCGCGCCCGGCGCCATCAGCTGGGTCAGCAGGCCCACCTGCGTCGGCTGCGCGCGTCCCGTGGCGGGATACCAGATCCCTGCCTGCAGCGGAGCGGACGCGCCGTCGGGAATGCTCACCGCGGCGAACCCGACCGTGCCGGCGAGCGACGCCGACGCGGCAAGGAGGGCCGCGGCGCCGGCGACGAACGAAACGGCCCGGGACATGGCAACTCCCTTCCAGGTCAGCATCGGCGCCGGCGGCCGGTCAGCCGGCCGTCTCCCAGACGATTTGCGCGTTGGTGAACTCGCGCAGGCCGAAATGCGACAGCTCGCGGCCGTAGCCGCTCTTCTTGACGCCGCCCACCGGAATGCGCGGGTTGGAGGCGGAGAAGCCGTTGACGAAGACGCCGCCCGCCTCGATCCGCCGCGCCAGCGTGCGCGCGCGGTCGAGGTCGTTCGTCCAGATGTTGCTGCTGAGCCCGTACTCGCTCGCATTGGCCAGCCTGATCGCGTCGTCGGCGTCCTCGGCGACGACGAGGGCGGCGACCGGCCCGAAGATCTCCTCGTCGAAGGCCGCCATGCCCGGCCGCACGTCCGCGAGCACCGTGGGCTGGTAGAAGAAGCCGGGACCGTCGACCTTGCCGCCGCCGATGAGCAGCGCGGCACCCGCCGCGATCGACCGCTCGACCTGATCGTGGATGCCGTCACGCAGGTCGTCGCGCGCGATCGGGCCGATGGTGGTGGCGGGATCGAGCGGATCGCCGGCCTTCACCTTCCGGACCGCCTCGACATACTTGCGCGTGAATTCCTCGGCGATCGGCCGCTCCAGGATGAACCGCTTGGCGGCGAGACAGACCTGCCCAGCATTCTGGTATCGCGCCTCGATCCCGGCCTCGACCGCGCGGTCGAGGTCGGCGTCGGCCAGCACGACGTAGGCGTCGGCGCCGCCGAGCTCGAGCAGGCTCTTCTTCATTGCGCGGCCCGCGATCGCCGCCACCGCCGAACCCGCCCGCATGCTGCCCGTCACCGTGACGGCGGCGATGCGCGGATCCTCGATCGCAGCCGCGACCGCATCGTTGCCGGCGTTGAGGATGGCGAACAGATGCGCGGGAAACCCGCTCGCCTCGTAGGCGTCGCGCAGCGCATGGGCGCATCCCATGACGTTGGGCGCGTGCTTGAGGAGCAAGCCGTTGCCCGACAGCATGATCGGACCAGCGGCCCGGATCACCTGCCAGAAGGCGAAGTTCCACGGCATCACCGCCAGGATCGTCCCGATCGGCAGGAACGAGACATAGGCACGATCCCTGGTATCGGTCTCGACGGGTTCGTCGGCGAGGATGGCGGGGCCGTGCTCGCCGATCCAGGCAATGGTGGCGGCGCATTTCTCGATCTCGGCACGCGCCGCGCCGATCGTCTTGCCCATCTCGCTGGTGGCGAGCATGGCGAGCTGCTCCGACCGGTCGCGAAGCGTGGCGGCAAGCCGCGCATAGAGCGCCGCCCGATCCGACATCCGCATCGCGCGCCATTGCTCGAAGGCGGCCTTGTTCGCCACGAGCAGCCGCTCGATGTCGTCTTCGGTCTGGAACGGATAGGTCGCGATCAGCGCGCCCGTCGCCGGGTTGCGCGAGATCGCCGCCCTCGCGGGATCGATGATAGGGTTCGACATCATGGTCTCCTCATCCGAAGCGATGATCGCCGTCCGGTTCATGGCCGGTCTCGCCTCGCGGCGCCGCGGCTTCTATGCCTCGACGTGAACGAAGCGGAGCGGCGCCGATGACCACACCCGACCCGGTGATCCATGTCGGCTCGCCACCGTCCGGCAAGTCGACCGCGTTGACCATTCTCGCGATCCTCGCGGTCTTCTACACGCTCTATTTCGCCGCCAGCATCGTGCTGCCGTTCGTGCTCGCCATCGTGCTCAACCTGCTGCTCGCACCGGTGATGCGGTTCCTCAGCCACCGGCTGCACGTGCCCAAGGTGCTGAGCGCCCTGCTGCTGATCCTGCTGCTGTTCGGGTTCGTCGCCATGATCGTGCTCGCCGTCTCGGTGCCGGCCTCGGGCTGGATCGCGCGCGCGCCCGACAGCCTGGCGGCGCTGCAGCACAAGCTCGCCTTCCTGCGCCAGCCGATCGACGCCATCGAGCAGGGCTACGCCCGCCTGCAGTCGATGATGTCGAGCAGCAGCCAGGCGCCGGGGCAGGCCGGGCAGGCCGGCGGCCAGCACATGGCGGTCGGCCAGGGCAGCTCGCTCACCGGCGTGCTCACCAGCGGGCTGAGCGGCACGCGCTTCTTCCTCGGCGAGGTGTTCACCCTCGTCCTGATCCTGTTCTTCCTGCTCGCCTCGGGCGACAGCCTCGTGCGCCGCTTCGTCGAGATCATGCCGACGCTCGCCGACAAGCGCCGCGCCGTCCAGATCGTCTCCGAGATCGAGCAGAACGTGTCGCTCTACCTCGCCACCATCACCATCATGAACGTCCTGGTGGGCAGCCTGAACATGCTTCAGGTCTGGCTGCTCGGCCTGCCCAACCCGCTGCTCTGGGGCGTGGCGGCCTTCCTGCTGAACTACGTGCCCATCCTCGGCCCGGTCACCGGCATCGGCATCTATTTCTTCGTCGGCCTCTTCACCTACGACTCGCTCGTCCACGCGCTGATCCCGCCCGCGATCTATCTCGGCATCCATCTGCTGGAGGGCGAGACCATCACGCCGATGCTGCTCGCCCGCCGGTTCACCCTGAACCCGGTGATGGTGATGTCGTCGCTGATGTTCTGGGACTGGATGTGGGGCATCGTCGGCGCCTTCCTCAGCGTGCCGCTGCTGGCCGTGCTCAAGATCGTCTGCGACCATGTCGACCGGCTCGCGCCGATGGGCCACATGCTCGGCGGCAGCGCCAGGCCGCGCCAGCCGGTCACCCACGCGCCGGCCGCGCAGCCGGACACGACAATCATGAGCCGCCATTCCTGACCGCAATCGCCGAGGCTACTCCGCGGCCGCCTCGAACCCCTGGCGGCCGCGCGCCGCCGGCGCCCCCGCCAGAAGGGCGGCGAGCTCGGCGGGCGGCGTCCGCTCGTCTTCCGTCAGGAACAATCCGAGCCGCCGGGCGAGCGCACCGAGGCGCACGCTGCCCGAACCGACCGCGAGCGGCACCGACAACACCAGCCCGGCGACGAACGGCGCCAGATACGGCAGCGACGCGGCGTGCCACGACCAGGCGGCGAGGACCGCTCCGATCCCGATCGCGGTGTGCCATCGGAAATGCCGCCACGCCTCGCGCCAGGTCAGCTTCCGGTCACCGCGGACGGGGCTGTCCCAGCGGACGACACGTCCGGTGAAGGTCGCGAGGACGAAGCCGCTCACCGAGACCATGAAGATCGGGGCGGTCAGTGTGGTCGCGACCTGTTCGGCGAGCGCGCTCGCGACCAGGCGGGCGCGGCCGCCGAACCCCGCGGCGGCGCCGGGCACGCCCAGGGCGCGCGCCAGAGACGCGAGCCTCGGTCCGAACAGGAGCAGCAGCGTCAGCCACGCCGACGCCGCGACCAGGGGCGCCGGCAGCCTGTGCGGCCCGGTCCCGGCGCCGGACAGCAGCAGGACGCCCAGCGCCAGGGCGGCCGGCGCGGATAGGTAGTGGAGAATGCCGATCAGGATGTGCAGCCTCGATTCCGGCACGAACCGGTCGGCGCCGATCAGCCGGAGATGCTGCAGGTTGCCCTGGCACCAGCGGCGCTCGCGCGCGAGATGATCGACCAGGTTGCTCGGCGTGGTCTCGTAGGAGCCGGCGATCGCGGGCGCCATGCCGACCTCCCAGCCGGCCCGCAGCAGGAGTGCCGCCTCGATCGTGTCGTGGCACAGCACCTCGCCGCCCATCGGCGGACGTCCCGGCAGCACCGGCAGGACGGCATGCGCGGTGAACGGCGCCAGGCGGAGGATGGCGTTGTGACCCCAGAACGTGCCGCGCGGTCCCTGCCAGGCATGCTGTCCCGCGACCGCGAGCGGCGTGTTCAATCGGGCCGCGAACTGCTGCATCCGGCCGAACAGGGTGCGGCCGCCGGCCGGATAGGTGACCGACTGGATCAGCGCCATGCGCGGCGCGGCGCGCATCGATGCGACGAGCCGGCGGATCGCGTCACCCGTCATCAGGCTGTCCGCGTCCAGCACGATCGCGAAGTCGTAGGCGCGGCCGGCATGGCGGCAGAATTCGCCGATGTTGCCCGCCTTGCGTCCGGTGTTGGAGGTCCGTCGCCGGTAGTGCACCGCGATGCCCGACCGCGTCGTGCCGTGCGGCTTGAATTGTTCCGCCTCGGCCGCGATCAGCCGCTCGTCCTGGGTATCGCTCAGGATGAAGATCGCGATCCCGTCGGCCTGGCGCAGCGCGCCGGCCATCACGTCGACCGCCGCCGCGATCTGCGCCGGCGCTTCGTTGTGGATCGGGACGAGGAGCGCGGTCCTGGCCGTCCCGGCTCCGGCGTGCGGCGCCACGTCATCGCGCGCGGCGCCGAGCCCGAGCAGGAAGCCGGACGCGGTCAGGGCCATCCGGCCGAAGCCGACCGCGAGCAGCGACGCCACCACCGTGGCCGCCAGGAACGACGGCGGCTCGACGACCGCGGTCGAGACCACCGTCGCCAGCAGCGTCATCAGCAGGGCGGGGATCACGAGCAGGAACATCCGCGAACGGGCAGGCAGCATGACGTTTCCCGTGACCCCTCGACCGGTGCGTCCGCCGCAAGCCGCTCCCCGCATGTTGGGTGCGCGCGGCGATCCGACAGCGTGCCGCGGATCGGCGGCGTCAGTGGGCGGTCACGACCTCGTCGGGCAGCAGGCCCCACATCGCACGCCGCTGCAGGAAGCCGGTGGTTCCGTGCACCTCCACCCGGCACCAGTCCGATCCGGCGTCGCACGCGACGACGTGGCCGATCACGCCCGGCTTGAGGTAGGCCGCGGCCGCGGCACCCGCCGACGCGGCCGTCCTGATCGTCTGCGCGCTCGCCAGCTCGCCCGCATTCGCCGTCTCGCCGGGGCCGGTCGCGGCCAAGGCCACGAACGTGCGGTTGCCGATCAGCGTCGCCTGGTGCACCCAGCCCTTGGTGCCGTCGTCGGTCTCGACGAGCCGCCACACGTCGAACTCGCGCTCGATCTCCACCGGCAGGTCCCGCCGCTTGTAGACCCACTGGATCGGATAGCGCGTGCCGGGCCCGCTCCGCATGTTGACCTCCTCGGACCGGAACGACGCGAATCGCGGCAAGGCGAGCCCGGTCACCGATCCGACCGGTGGTGGCGGCGGCGGCGCCGGCTTGGCCGGCACCACGACCGGCGGCGCGGCCGCCTCGTGGTGCACCGGCGCGTGCGCGGCGTGATGCGCCGGGTGCGCGTGCGCGGCGTGGCGATGATGCGCATGATGATGCTCGACGACCGGCGCGTGGGTCTGGGTCTGGGCCTGGGCGCCCGACGAGAGGGCGACGGCGGCGGCGATCATGCGCGTTCGGATCATGCGCCGATGCCTGCCGTCCGGCTCCAGGCCCGTCAAGCGCCGAGGGCCGCCGCCACGGCGTGCGCCGACAGGTCGCGGATGCGCGGCGACGGCCCGCACAACGCGCAATCCGGGTCGCGCGGCAGTACGATCGTGCGCATGCGGCTCGCCAGCGCGTCCCACAGCAGCAGCCGGCCGGCCAGGCTCTCGCCGATCCCGGCGATCTCCTTGATCGCCTCCGTCGCCTGCAGGCAGCCCATCACCCCGGTCACCGCGCCAAGGATGCCCGCCTCCGCGCAGGACGGCACCAGCCCCGGCGGCGGCTCCGGATGCAGGCAGCGATAGCACGGGCCGCCGCGATGCGGCGCGAAGGTCGAGAGCTGTCCCTCGAAGCGCAGCACCGCCGCCGAGATCAGCGTGCGCGCGCCCAGCGCGCAGGCGTCGGCGAGCAGGAACCGGGTCGCGAAATTGTCGGTCCCGTCGCACACCAGATCGTAGCGATCGACCAGATCGGCCGCGTTGCCGGCGTCGAGCCGGACCGGATGCACCTCCGTCCTGACCTCCGGATTGAGCAGCGCGATCCGGTCGCGGCCGCTCTCGGCCTTGTTGCGTCCGATCGACCCGGTGTCGTGCAGCACCTGCCGCTGCAGGTTCGACAATTCCAGCCGGTCGTCATCGACCAGTCCGATCGTGCCGATGCCGGCGGCCGCCAGATAGAGGGCCAGCGGCGAACCCAGGCCGCCCGCTCCCACCACCAGCACCCGCGCCCGCCTCAATCTCGCCTGACCCTCGCCGCCCAGCTCGGGCAGCAGGATGTGCCGCGCGTAGCGCTGGATCTCGCTTTCGGTGAACTCCCTATCCATGCGATGCAGATGGGACGCGACGGGAGATGACATGAGGGGTGCGCGCGAACGATCCGCCAAGGCCCTCGTCCTGTTCTCCGGCGGCCAGGACAGCACCACCTGCCTTGCCTGGGCGCTCGATCGCTATGGCGCGGTCGAAACGCTCGGCTTCTTCTACGGCCAGCGCCACCGGGTCGAGCTCGACTGCCGGCCGGTGATCCGCGACCGCCTCGCCGGCGCCTATCCCGGCCGTCTCGGCACGGATCACCTGCTCGACATCGAGGCCGGCCTGGGCGCGCTGGGTGCCACCGCGATGACGGCCGACATCGAGATCCGCGCGACCGCGGAGGGCCTGCCGAGCACGTTCGTTCCCGGCCGCAACCTGCTGTTCCTCACCTATGCCGCCGCGCTGGCCTACCGGCGCGGCATCACCCGCCTGGTCGGCGGCATGTGCGAGACCGACTTCTCCGGCTATCCCGATTGCCGCGACGACACGCTCAAGGCGCTGCAGGTGGCGCTCAATCTCGGCACCGACCGCCGGGTGGTGATCGAGACGCCGCTGATGTGGCTCGACAAGGCCGAGACCTGGGCGCTCGCCGCCCGCCTCGGCGGCCGTGTGCTCGTCGACCTGATCCGCGAGGAAACCCACACCTGCTATCTCGGCGCGAGGGAACCCCGCCACGACTGGGGCCGCGGCTGCGGCACCTGTCCGGCCTGCGCGCTGCGGGCCAAGGGCCATGCCGCCTGGATGGATTCCGCCGCCGGCAAGACAATCGTGTAGAACCCGCGCATTCAACTTGCGTTCATCTCCCAGGTTCATGTTCAACTACGCAGGGGTGTGGGGGACTGGGCAATGGTGCGCCAACGGGATCGAGCGGCCAGATATGGCGTCTCCGTAGCCCTGGTCATCGCGACGTTTGCCGTCGTCTACGCCGTCTCCCCCTACGTGGCGCTCTGGCGGATGAGCGTCGCCTTCCGCGCGCACGATCTCGTCTCCCTTCGCGCCGACATCGACTGGGCTGGCGTGCGCAACGGCCTCAAGCAAGAACTGTCGAGCGCGGTCGGCGCCCCCGCCGCCACCACCCGCGCGGTCAAGCCCGCCAGCCTCTCGACCGGAGCCGACAGCGACGAACTGCCCGAGTTCGGCGCGAGCTTCGCCAAGACCGCCGTCTCCAACGTCGTCGACGAGGATTGCGATCCCGAGCATGTCGAGGCCATGTTCGGGACCGGACCATCCCATTCCAGCACCACCATCGGCCAGGCGCGGCGGATGCTGGCCTGGGCGTTCTTCACCGGTCCGAAAAGCTTCCAGGCGCTGCTTCGTGTCAGCGACGATCCGCGCCAGCCGCCCGTCCGGGTGCGCATGGTCTTCGGCGGCCGTGGCTGGCAGGTGACCAATGTGTGGCTGCCGCAGCGGATGCTCGCGAGCCCGGACGCGAACGCGACCTGAGCCCCGCCCCGCACTTGACGCGGGGAGAACAAGCCGGGAACTGTTCCCGTCATGGAACTGCTCGAAAAACTAGAGATTCTCGCCGACGCCGCTAAATACGACGCGTCCTGCGCCTCGAGCGGCACCGACAAGCGCAGCTCCAAGGGCAAGACGGACGGGATCGGCTCGACCGAGGGCATGGGAATCTGCCACGCCTACGCCCCCGACGGGCGCTGCATCTCGCTGCTGAAAATCCTGCTGACCAATTCCTGCATCTATGAATGCGCCTACTGCATCAACCGCCGCTCCTCGAACGTCCAGCGCGCGCGTTTCACCGTCGACGAAATCGTCCGGCTGACGCTGGGCTTCTACCGTCGCAACTGCATCGAGGGCCTGTTCCTGTCGTCGGGCATCATCCGCGATCCCGACTACACGATGGAGCGCGTGGTCGACGTCGCGCGCACCTTGCGCGTGATCCACGGGTTTCGCGGCTACATCCACCTCAAGACCATCCCCGATGCCGATCCCGGCCTGCTCGCCGAGGCCGGACGCTGGGCCGACCGGCTGTCGATCAATGTCGAGCTGCCGACCGAGGGCGCCCTGCACGCGCTGGCCCCCGAGAAGGATCTGCCCGGTATCCGCCGCTCGATGGGCCGCATGCGCACCGCGATCGAGGCCTCGCGCGACCGCAAGGGGCACAAGGGGGCCGCACCGCAGCCCTTCGCGCCCGCCGGCCAGAGCACCCAGGTGATCGTCGGCGCCGACGACAGCACCGACGCCACCATCCTCGGGATGAGCACCAACCTCTATGCCGGCTACGGCCTCAAGCGGGTCTACTACTCCGCCTTCAGCCCGATTCCGGACGCGAGCGCCACCTTGCCCGCCAGGGCGGCGCCGCTGCTGCGCGAGCATCGTCTCTACCAGGCCGACTGGCTGCTGCGCTTCTACGGCTTCGGGCTGGGCGAGCTGCCGACCGGCGATGACGGCAACCTGCCGCTCGCAATCGATCCCAAGCTCGCCTGGGCGCTCGATCACCGCGACCGGTTTCCGATCGACGTCAACACCGCGAGCCGCGAGGCGCTGCTGCGCGTGCCGGGGCTGGGCGTCAAGTCGGTCGACCGGATCATCGCCGCACGCCGGCATCGCCGCCTGCGCACCGACGATCTGGCCAGGCTCCGCCTGTCGATCGCCAAGCTCGCACCCTTCATCCTCGCCGCCGACCATCGGCCGAGCCGCGACATCGACAGCGCTGCACTCCGCCGCACCCTGGCGCCCAGGCCGACCCAGATGGCGCTTCTCTAGTTGCCCTCCGTCAGCCTCGCCCACGAGGTCGATTTCGACGGCTGGCGCGAAGCCGCCCGCGGCCTCGCACTGCACGAAGTGCCGCCGGAGGACGTGATCTGGTCGGTGGGCCAGCCCGACGATTTGTTCGCGGGCGCGCCGGCCCCGGCGGCAGCACCCCGGGCGCCATCGACCTTCACCGTCCCGCGCCCGCTCGTCGAGCTCGCCCAGACCGTCATCCAGGCGCACGACCCCGAGCGGTTCTCGCTGCTCTACGGGCTGATCTGGCGCGCCCATCGCGGCGAGAAGCAATTGGCGGCGCAGGTCACCGACCCCGCGGTGCATCGGGCGTTCCGTCTCGCCCAGTCGGTGCGGCGCGACACCCACAAGATGCGCGCCTTCGTCCGCTTCCGCGAGGTCCAGGAGCCGGACGGCATGCGCCACGTCGCCTTCTTCGAGCCCGACCACTTCATCGTCGAGGCGAACGCCGGCTTCTTCGTCCGTCGCTTCGCGACCATGCGGTTCTCGATCCTGACCCCATACCGGACCCTGCACTGGACGGGCGAGGCCACCGAATTCGGCCCCGGCGCCTCGCCCGCGGATGTGCCCGACGACGACGCGCTCGAGCGCTACTGGCGCGCCTATTTCAGCAGCATCTTCAACCCGGCGCGCCTCAAGACCGCCGCGATGCGCGCCGAGATGCCCAGGAAATACTGGCGCAACCTGCCCGAGGCGGCGGCGATACCGGACCTGATCCGCTCAGCCGCCGAAAGGACCGCGACCATGGTCGACCAGCAAGCAGCCCCGCGCTCGCGCGCCGAGACGCGCCGTCCCGAGCCAGTCGATCCAGGCGCAGAGCCAGCGGGCGCGATCGCGGCGCTCGCGCGGGAGGCCGCCGACTGCCGGCGCTGCCCGCTGTGGGAACCCGCGACCCAGACCGTGTTCGGCGAGGGTCCCGAGACCGCGCGCATGATGATGGTGGGCGAGCAGCCAGGCGACCAGGAGGACCTGGTCGGCCGACCCTTCGTCGGGCCCGCCGGGCAGATCCTCGACCGCGCGATCAAGGAAGCCGGCATCGACCGGCGCGAGGTCTACGTCACCAACGCGGTCAAGCACTTCAAATTCGAGCCGCGCGGCAAACGGCGCATCCACCAGAAGCCCGATACGGCCGACATCGTCGCCTGCGCCGGCTGGCTCGAGGCGGAACGTCGCGCGATCAAGCCGGCGGTCACCGTCCTGCTCGGCGCCACCGCCGCGCGCGCGGTGCTCGGCCGGGCGGTGACGATCTCGCGCGAACGCGGCCGCCCGATCGCGCATGACGGCAACAGCCAGATCTTCGTCACCGTGCACCCCTCCTACCTACTGCGCCTGCCGGACGAGGAGTCGAAGGCGCGGGAATATGCGGCCTTCGTCACCGACCTCAGACACGCCCAAAGCCTGCTCTGACCCCATCGTGGCGCACACGCCACGTAATAACCCGGTTCTGACCCTTCCTTCACATCGGACTTGAAGTTCGACCCCGGCCGGGTGGACATGAAGCGTTCTGTGCGAAGCCTAAGATGGCCCCACCGTTCGTCCGCGCCGGTCTGTTCGTGCTGCTGTGCGCCCTTGCCGCATGCGGCGGCCCACGCGCGCGGCTGAGCTATGCCCCGACGCAATCGTCCTATCCCGCGCCCGGCCCCGAAGGCGACCCCTGGGGCCCGTATATCGAGGAAGCCTCCCAGCGTTTCGGCGTGCCCGCGCCCTGGATCCGCGCCGTGATGCACCAGGAATCGGGCGGCCAAGAATATCTGGACGGCCGGCCGATCACCTCGAGCGCCGGCGCGATGGGGCTGATGCAGCTCATGCCGGCGACTTACGGCGACCTGCAGGCGCAATACGGCCTGGGCGAGGACCCCTACGACCCGCGCGACAACATCATGGCCGGCACCGCCTACATCCGCCAGATGTACGACAAATACGGCTCACCCGGCTTTCTCGCCGCCTACAATGCCGGCCCTGCCCGCGTCGACGACTACCTCGCCGGCCAGGGCGGCCTCCCGGCCGAGACGGAGAACTACGTCGCCTCGATCGCGCCTCATCTCGGCGACGCGGACGCGCCGGTCGAGGTCGCCCAAGCCGAAGTCGCCCAAGCCGAGCCCGCGCCGCCATCCCAGGCCGAGCCATCGGCGCCGGCCGCCTCGGCCGATCCGCGCTGCTGGCACGATCCGAACATGGCCTACGATCCGTCGACGCCCTGCGTCTCGCCGCCGGTCGTCGAGGCGCTGCCCGAACCCGCGACCCAGCCCGCGGTGGTGCCCGCCTCCTACGCGCCGGCCACGACCGCGATCGGCCGCTACGACGCGCTCCCGCCGCCGTCGGGCATGACGCCGCCACCACCGATCGTCCGCACCACCTTCTCGCCTCCGTCTCGAGCCACCTCCGGCGCCTGGTCGGTCCAGGTCGGCGCCTTCGGCCGCCCCGAGGAGGCCCGGTTCGCGACCACGATGGCGCAACGGGCGGCGCCGAGCCTGGGCGCCTCGCGCAGCCTGGTCACGACCGTCGGCGGCCTCGGCGGCCACCCGCTCTACCGCGCCCGCCTCGCCGGCCTCGATCGCGCGACCGCCGCCACGGCCTGCAACGCGCTCCGCGATCAGGCCATGGCCTGCATGCTCGTCGCACCCGGAAGCTGACCCGAAAGCCGGGGTCGGCGACACCGTTTCCGGCCTGAACGGGAGACGCTACGATGACGCCGAGCACCACGACCCGAGGGAGCTTGCGGTGAGCGACATGCCCGACAACCTGGTCCTCGCCATGCTGCGCGAGATGCGCGGTGAAATGGCAGCCATCAGGAACACACTCCGAGAACATGGCCATCGCCTCGCCACGATCGAAGCCGGTGTCATCGCCATCAGGCGAGACGTCGCGAACGACGCAGCCGCTGCCAACATCACCAGCGCGCGGGTCGACGATCTGGCCGAAAGGATCGACCGCATCGAACGTCGACTAGAACTCCGGGATTGACCTTCAGAGGAGCCACCAGGTAGCTCTCTAGACGCCTCAGGCGAACGCCGATGCGTCGAAACCGTCCGCCAACCTGCCCGTCGGCTTGATGAAGTCGTAAGGCCCGCACGGCAGGTAGCGTCCGCTGCCCGCCTCGGCCGTCACCACGCCGTCGCGCATGACCTCGACCCCGCGACGCATTGTCAGCACCGGCCAGCCCGTCACCGTCCTGCCCTCGTAGGGCGTATAGTCGATCGCGTGCTGCATCAGCCCGTTGGTCAGAACCACCTCCCGCCGCGGATCCCACAGCACGAGATCGGCGTCGGCCCCCGGCGTGATCCGCCCCTTCGCCTGCAAGCCGAACAGCCGCGCCGGATTGAACGCGGTCAGCGCCACGAACTGGCTCGCCGTGATCCGGCCGGCCGACACGCCCTCGCTGAACAGCAGCGGCAGCCGTGCGGCCAGGCCCGGGATGCCGTTCGGGATGTCCCGGAACGGCGCCTCACCGTTCATCCGCTTGCCCCTCGGCCCGTCCGCGCTGAATCCGCTGTGATCGGACGAGACGATGTCGATCGTGCCGCGCCGGATCGCCGACCACAGCCCCTCCGCCGCGTCCGGCCCGCGCGGCGGCGGGCTGCACATGAACTTCGCGCCCTCGAAGCCGGGCCGGTCCATGTCGGACGCGGTCAGCGTCAGGTACTGGGGGCAGGTCTCCGCCCAGACCCGATTGCCGCGTGCCTGCGCCCGCGCGATCTCGTCGGCCACCTCCGCGCACGACACATGAAAGACCTGGATCGGCTGGTCGACGAACTCGGCCAGCGCGATCGCCCGGAACGTCGCCTCTCGCTCCAGCACCACCGGCCGCGACCAGGCATGGTAGGCGGGCGCGCTCTTGCCGTCCGCGAGCAGCGCCTCGGTCCGCCAGCCGATCCCGTCATGGTTCTCGCAATGCACCGTCACCAGTGCGCCCGCCCGCCGCGCCGCGGCCAGGACGCGCAGCAGCCCGCGATCGTCGACATGCAGCGGATCGTAGGTGAGGAACACCTTCAGGCTGCGGATGCCGGCCGCCACCAGGGCGGGGATCTCCTCATGGATCACCGCGTCCGTCGGATCGGTCACGATCTGGTGGAACGCGACGTCGATCATCGCCGCCTCCGCGCGACGCCGGTACTCGGCGAGCGATGGTCCGATCGGCCGTCCCTTGAACTGGGTCGAGAACGTGATCGCGCTCGTCGTCCCGCCCGCCAGCGCCGACCGGCTCGCGGTCTCGAAGCTCTCCTCGTCCGCGGTGCCGTCGGCGCGCAACTGTTCGATATGGCAATGGCTGTCGACGCCGCCCGGCAGCACCAGCAACCCGTCGGCCTCGATCACCGACGCGCCGCTCAGGCCGATGCCCACCGCTTCGATCCGCCCGCCCCTGATGCCGACATCGGCGCGGAACTGTTCGAGCGCCGTCACCACCGTCCCGCCCCTGATCACCGTCTCGAAGTCGCTCATCGCGTCGCTCCCCGTGTCCGGCCCATGCTATCAGCCCGCTCGCTTGGCGCGCAGGGCCGCGCGGGCTAGACAGACCCGCTCTTGGCCGCGGACGCGCGGCGCGGACGGAGGCTAGGATGCGATCGACCGGGGTCACAGCGTGCGCCGCACTCCTCGCGTGCGCGCTCGCACTCGCCGCCTGCGGTAGCGGCGGGACCGACAACGCGCTCGCGGTGCCCGACAAGGGCCACCTGCTCGGCAACACCGACCGCTCGTCCGAACTCGCCGCGGCGACGCCCGACCAAGGCGGCGTGAACGCCTATCTCTGGCGCGGCGCGATCGACGTGCTGAGCTTCATGCCGTTCGCGTCCGCCGACCCGATCGGCGGCGTCATCATCACCGACTGGTACACCCCGCCCACCGTCAGCGGCGAGCGCTTCAAGGCCGAGGCCTACGTGCTCGGCCGCACGCTGGCCGCCAACGACGTGCGCGTCGCCGTCTTCCGCCAGGTCATGCAGGACGGCCAGTGGGTGGACGCGTCGGTCGCCCCCGACACCGCTCCCGACATCACCAACAAGGTGCTGGTGCGCGCCCGCGAGCTGCGCGCCGGCGCGTCCGGCTGAGCCTTCCCGCATGGACGCTGTCGAGACCCGGCCCTACGAGCCACGCGCCGCCGAGCGCCACTGGCAGTCGGTCTGGACCGAACGGCGCTGCTTCGCCGTGCCGGACGTCCCGCCGCCGGACGCCCGCACCTATTACGCACTCGACATGTTTCCCTATCCGTCGGGCCGCATCCACATGGGCCACGTCCGCAACTACGCGATCGGCGACATCATCACCCGCTACAAGCGGGCCCGCGGCCATCTCGTGCTGCATCCGATGGGCTGGGACGCGTTCGGCCTGCCGGCCGAGAACGCCGCCCGCGACCGCGGCGTCAGTCCCGCCGACTGGACCTACGCCAACATCGCGGCGATGCGCGAGGCGCTGGCGCCGATCGGGCTCGCGGTGGATTGGGACCGGGAGTTCGCCACCTGCGATCCCGAATATTACGGCCAGCAGCAGGCGCTGTTCCTCGACCTGCTGGGCCTCGATCTCGCCTACCGGCGCGAGAGCCTGGTCAACTGGGATCCGGTCGACCAGACCGTGCTCGCCAACGAGCAGGTGATCGACGGCCGCGGCTGGCGGTCGGGCGCCGCGATCGAGACACGCCGCCTGTCGCAATGGTTCTTCCGCATCACCGCCTTCGCGGGCGAGCTGCTCGACGGCCTCGCGACGCTCGATCGCTGGCCCGAGCGCGTGCGTCTGATGCAGGAGAAATGGATCGGCCGCAGCGAGGGCGCGCGCGTCCGTTTCCCGATCGTCGGATCGGCCGAGGCCGTCGAGGTCTACACCACCCGGCCCGACACGCTGTTCGGCATGTCGTTCATCGCCATCGCCGCCGAACACCCGCTTGCCGCGGCCTGCGCCGAACGCGATCCCGCCGCCGCGTCGTTCGTGGCCGACTGCCGCCGCCTCGGCACCAGCGAGGCCGCCATCGAGACCGCCGACAAGCAGGGCCACGACACCGGCCTCCGCGTCGCCCACCCCTTCATCGAGGGCGCCGAATTCCCGGTCTGGATCGCCAATTTCGTGCTCGCCGGCTACGGCACCGGCGCCGTCTTCGGCTGTCCCGGCCACGACGAGCGCGACCACGAATTCGCGACGAAATACGCGCTGCCGATCCGATCCGTCATCGCGACCGCCGACGGCGCGCCCGCCGATGTGGCCGCCGCCGCCTACACCGGCCCGGGCGACATCATCGCGTCCGGCTTCCTCGACGGCCTCCCGACTGCGGACGCCAAGCGCGCCGCCATCGCGCGCCTCGAGGCGATCGGCGCCGGCGAGGGCGTGGTCAACTGGCGCCTGCGCGACTGGGGCGTCTCGCGCCAGCGCCCCTGGGGCTGCCCGATCCCGATCGTCCACTGCCCCGTCTGCGGCGTCGTTGCCGTGCCGCGCGCGCAGCTTCCGGTCCGCCTGCCGTCCGACCTGCGCTTCGACGTGCCCGGCAATCCGCTCGACCACCATCCGACATGGAAGCACGTCGCCTGCCCGTCCTGCGGCGCCGAGGCCACGCGCGAGACCGACACGCTCGACACCTTCGTCGACAGCGCCTGGTATTTCGCCCGCTTCTGCTCGCCGCGCGCGACCGTCCCGGTCGACCGCGCCGCCGCCGACGCCTGGCTGCCGGTCGACCAGTATGTCGGCGGGGTCGAACACGCGATCCTGCACCTGCTCTATGCCCGCTTCTTCACCCGCGCGATGCGGCAGGCCGGCCATCTCGGCATCGACGAACCCTTCGCCGGCCTCTTCACCCAGGGCATGGTCACCCACGAGACCTACCGCGACGACGCGGGCTGGCTCTATCCGGAACAGATTGAGCGGACCGAAGGCGGCGCCACCCTTATTGGCACCGGCGCGCCGGTCGTGGTCGGCCGGGTCGAGAAGATGAGCAAGTCGCGGCGCAACGTGATCGAGCCGTCGGCGATCCTGGAGCGCTACGGTGCCGACACCGCGCGCTGGTTCATGGTGTCCGACAACCCGCCCGAACGCGACCTCGAATGGACCGAGGCCGGCGTCGCCGGCGCCTGGCGCTTCATCCAGAAGCTCCACCGCCTCGCCGGCGCCGCCGCCCGCCTGCCGGAGCTCGGCAAGCCGGCCCGGTTCGGCGAGGCCGCCGACACCCTCAGGCGGGCCACCCACCGCACCATCGCCGCCGTCACCGAGGCCATCGAGGGCTTCGGCTTCAACGTCGCCGTGGCCAGGCTCCACGAGCTCGCCTCCGCCATGGCCGACGCGGAACGCGCGCCCGACACGCCCGATCTCGGCTGGGCCCGCCGCGAGGCCGCCCTGTCCGCCGCCCTGCTCGCCGCACCCATCATCCCGCATCTCGCCGAGGACATCGTGGCGCAACTCGAACCGGGCGGCCCGCTGGCGGCCGAGCGCGCCTATCCCGAGGCCGACCCGGAGCTCGTGGTCCGCACCAGTGTCACGATGGCGATCCAGATCGGCGGCAAGCTGCGCGGCACCGTCGAGATGGCGGTCGACGCGCCCGAAGCCCACGTGCTGTCGGCCGCGGAGCGTGAACCCAACGTCGCCCGCCTTCTCGCGGGACGGCGCATCGTCAAGCGCATCCACATCCCCGGCCGGATCGTCAATTTCGTGCTGGCGCCGTCATGACAGGCGCTCGCCCGGCGGTCCTCCTGCTGCTCTGCGTCACCGGCTGCGGCTTCGAACCCCTCTACGCGCGCGGGCCCGACGGGCCGGCCGATCTGCCGTCGATCTATGTCAACAATATCGGCGGCCGTTACGGCCAGCAGCTTCGCGAGGCGCTGCAGCAAGACCTGCAAAATCCCGCCTCGGGCACGTCCGCCCTCTATCAGCTCGATGTCGCGCCCGGCCTCAGCGCATCGGGCATTGCCGTGCAGCCCGACAACTCGACGACCTTCACCCGCGAGGTCGGCACCGCGAACTGGACGTTGCGCACCGTCGGCATCGCGCCCGTCATCCTCGCCAACAGCAGCGCGCGCACGGTCGACGGCTTCGACAACATCGATCAGCAATATTTCCAGAGCACGATGTCGGGCGAGACCACCCAGACCAGGATGGCCGCCAACCTCGCCGACGAGATCACGCTGCAGCTCGCCGCCTGGTTCAAGCGCCATGACGAAAAGGCGCGGCCGCCCGCTTGAAGATCGACGCGCGCGGCATCGAGCGCTTCCTTGCCGACCCTGGCGCCTGCCGGGTCGTCCTGCTGCATGGCGACGATGCCGGCCTGGTCCGCGAGCGTGCCGACCGGCTGACCCGCGCGGTCGCCGGCAGCCTCGGCGACGCCTTCCGCGTGGCGTCGCTGGAACGCGACACCCATGACCGTCTCGAGGAGGAGGCGACCGCGCTGTCGCTGATCGGCGGCCGGCGGGTGATCCGTGTCCGCGACGCGGTCGAGGCGTTGCTGGCTCCGCTCGAGCGGGTGCTACGCGCGAACGCGGACAGCCTGGTCGTGATCGAGGCGTCGTCCCTGCCGGCCCGCTCGAAGCTCCGCGCGTCGCTCGAAGCGGGCAAGGCCACCGCTGTGATCGCCTGCTATCCCGAGGAAGGGCGGCAGCTCGCCGCGACCCTGCGCCAGATGATCGAGCGGGAGGGCTGCCGGATCGACGCCGACGCGCTCGCCTCGCTCACCGACCAGCTCGGCGCCGATCGCGCGGCCGCTCGCGGCGAGGTCGAGAAGCTGATCCTCTATGCCGGCCAGTCCGCCCACATCGATCTCGCTTCCGTCGAGGCGTGCGTGGCCGACGCCTCGGCACTTTCCCTCGACGACGCCTTCCACGCCGCCACCGCCGGCGACATTCCGGCCGCCGACCGCGCCGTCGAGCGCGCCATCGCCGACGGCGCGGCGCCGGTCCAGATCGTCCGTTCGCTGCTCTATCATTTTCACAAATTGCGGGCGGCCCGGATCGCGGTCGAGACCGAGGGCCTGTCCCCGTCCGACGCCACGAGGGCCGCGCGCCCGCCGGTGTTCTACAAGCGCCAGCCGGCCTTCACCCGTGCGCTCGGCCTGTGGACGGTCGATCAGCTCGAACGGGCGGCGAGCGAGACCAACCGGACCGAGCTCGCCTGCAAGCAGACCGGCGCCCCCGACTTCGCGCTCTGCCGCCACCTGCTCGCGTCCGTCGCCCGCCAGGCGGCGAGGGCGCGCGGATGACGCTGTCCGAGCGACGGCGGCTTCACGGCCGCTTGGCTCTTGCCGCGCCCGGCGGCGGCGCTATGGTGCCGGCCGTCAGACCGACGAGGTCCGCGTAGCTCAGCAGGATAGAGCACAGGATTCCTGAACGAATTGGGCGCGGCGCGCGGAAACGGCGCCGTGGATCCGCTCAAAGTCGGGGAACGCTTCGTGCGCTCGCACGGTGCCGATCCCGAGCCAAGCCCGCCGCCAGGCGGGAGGGTGTAGAGACTGGAAGGGCGGCACCTAACGATGCCTGACGGCGTCCACGGTGAAGGGACAGTCCAGACCACGAACGGGGCCGCGTGAGCGGGTCCGGCGGCGAAAGCCGAAGTGGGATTGAATCCTGGGGCCGTGGGTTCGAATCCCGCCGCGGACACCAGTCGGATGATATTGATCGCGATGATCGCCATCGCGAGGCGATCTCATGTTACGGGCTTGGAATGCTGGTTTTCGCAACGGAAGTCCTGATCGCTCTCCATCGGCGTCGAGCGCCACGACTGGGGCTTCGGCAGCGGCCTTCCAGCCTTTGTAACTGCATAGCGATGCTCACGGCGGCCGACGTAAGCATCTGCCCTCCTGGTCGGAGACCGGTGCCGGCAGACGGTGTTCGACAACACGGAGGCTGGGTTTCAGCAGCTGCGCATCTGGCTTGACCATCACCGTCCAGTCGCGGACGCTCCGCTCCACGCCTGTATGGAGGCGACCGGCAACTGGGGACTCGATCTGGCGGTGGTCCTGCACGGGGCGGGCATTCAGGTCAGCATCGTCAACCCGTCCCGGGTCGAGGCGTACGGGCAGAGCGAGCTGATCCGCAACGAGGTCCCGCCTGCCGAGTTCGTTTCAAGCGCGTGACTGCTTCCCGTTTCTCCATCGATCCAAGGCAATTTCAAGAAAACCGGTTCGGGAACAGGGTTTGGGAAAGCGGCATGGACTGCCGCGGTCCCAGATATTTACGTGAACGGCTTTCCCGCTGAACGTTCCTTGCGGGACAGGTAGGTCGGGCTGCGGCTTACCGTTCTTTGACAGTCCCAATTTGGCGCGGAGCAACTGGAAACTTCGACAAGCGGCACCTGTCAGCGGCCTAGAATATTATTACAGGCCGGCCGCGCAGGCCGCCGGCCGCGATTGCTTGTTGTGCGGCCGCGACTTGGTGGATCGGGTACTCGCTCGCGACGCGCAGGCGGATGTCGCCGGCCTCGACCGCGTCGCGCAGCAGGTCGAGCCAGTCGGTGCGCTCGAACGCCTCGTACACGAACACCGGCCGGATCGAGAGGTCGCGCTCGCCCGGCTCGTCGCCCCAACCGCGCACCGGGATGTAGGTGCCGCCGTTCCGCACCGCTCCAAACGCCTCCCGCCCGAGCACCGCGGTATCAAGAAGCGCATCAGCACCATCCGGGGCGACGCGCCGAACCGCGGCGGCGAAGTCTCTGCTGCGCATGACCACCTCGTCCGCGCCGTAGCCACGCACCAGCGCCTCCTCCTCCAGCTTGGCATCGGCGACCACCCTCAACCCGCGCCGCTTAGCGAGCGCGATCGTATACTGCGCCAGCAGTCCCGCGCCGCCGCTGACCGCGAGCAGTCGCCCCTCGCCGAGCGCCGCGCGCTCCAGCGCGAGAAGCGCAGTCAGGCCGTTCATGAGCAGGGTGGACGCCTCCGCCAGCGTAGCGTTTGCGGGGATCGGGACGACGGACGCCGCCGGCACGACGATATGCCGCGCTTGGAGACCCCCTTCCGGCCGCCGCGCGTTGGCGACCGCCATCACCTCCTGGCCGACGTGCAGCTGCGACACGCCCGCGCCGATCGCCTCGACCACGCCCGCCGCCTCCACGCCGGGAACGACCGGCCACCGTTCGATGCCGGGCGCCGGGTCGCGCAGCAGGAGGTCGGTCGGGTTCACCGCGGCGGCCGCAACCGCGATGCGGATCTCGCCGGCGTTGGGCGCGCGGACGGTGCGGTCCGCGACCTCGATGACGTCGTAGCTGCCCCGTCCCGTGTAGGTGACGGCGGCACTGATGATCGGCATGGGCGAAGTCTCAGTCATCCGGCCATCTCCTCGCTGGCTTCAGTGGTCTCCGCCCCGAGGGCGTCCAGCTCGGCGACGACCCCGCCGTCGAGCGACAGGGTCGGTGCCGAGTTGGGATGGACTGACGCCCAGCCGCAACGCGATCTCGACGACCTTCGAGCGATCGGTGACCTTCGGCCAGCCGGGGAAGCGTGTGCCGCCGAGTGGGAAGAACGGCACCCACGCGATCCCATGCGCGACGCACGGGTCGAGCATGTTCTCGTCGCGGCCACTCAGCAGGCTGTACGCGCTTTGGACGCAAACGATACCAGCTTGGATGGCGCGCTCCAGATTTGCCCCGACGGGCTGCGCCCAACCCGATCGCGCCGATCTTGCCCTCGTCACGCATGGCGACCATCACCGCCAGCTGGTCGTCGATGTCGACGATCTGGTCGCCTGGGAGGTGTCGATGTGGTCGACGCCCAGGTCGACCACCTGCCGCAACAGCGCCGCCGCCTCCGCCGGCCTCTCGACCAGCCGCTCCAGCCGCATCGCGCCAAAGCCGATCCGGCCTACGGCGTGCGCGCCCAGGGGGAAAGTGCCGGCCGTCCCGAGATCGTAAGACACCAGCGATCCTCCATGCTACAACAACAGAGCGGAGGCTCCTCCGTCTTGGCAATCGATAGCCGGAGGCCCCTCCTCTTGTCAACGCCGACCCGTCCGCGTGCCGATGGGATCAGGAACCGCGAGCGGATCGTGGTGGAGGCACGACGCCTGTTCGCGGCCGAAAACGCGAAGGCATCGCTCGAGATGATCGCGCGGGTGGCGGAGGTCGGGATCGGCACGCTTTACCGCCACTTCCCTACCAAGGAGGCTCTGGTCGAGGCGGTGTATCGTTCCGAGCTCGACGCGCTCGACAGCGAGGCGGATGTCCTCCTGACGCGCCACCCTGCTGCCGAGGCTATGCGCCGATGGATGACGGCTACGCTCGTTTCGTGGCCGCCAAGTACGCCATGCACGATGCGCTCCGGATCGCACTCGCACCACGTTCGGTTGAAGGATCGGAGATGCGCATCAGGGTGAACGCAACGGTTGCCAAGTTTCTGGCCGCGGGCGCGCGCGATGGCAGCATCGACGATGCCGCCCAGCCCGACGACATCACCGTGATCCTCGCGGGCTCGGTGTCCGCTGCCGCGGCCTCGGCCGACCGAGAGCAGATCGCCCGCGTGCTGAACCTCCTGATGGCCGGTCTGCGCCCGACTGCCGATCAAACGATGATCCCCGATAGGCGCTGAAGGTATATTCCCGATCAACCATCCTCTTCGGGAAGGGCAGTAGCCCCGCCGTCTTGCGGCGAGAGCGTAGTTCGGGGTGAGAGCACGTGTGCCCTTCCTCCCTTTTGCCCTTCAACACGGTATCTTCGGGAACCCCGGCCCGGGGTCCCCATCATCGACCCGGGTCCCACGGCTTTGCTTCGACGTCCGGGCCAAGATGCCGCGTTGCTGGAGACTGGAGATCAAATCTCGTGCTTTGTACACATGAACATCAAAGAGGTTTTGGAGAGTTCTGTTCGTGATCTTCCCGTATTGGCGAACATGCTCGATGATCTTCCGATCCGTTTCATCCACCGTCCGGCGATGATAGGCTACGGCGGCCCCGAGACCCTTCACCACATCGCCACGCAACCTGTCGACCGTACGGGATCTGCTCCTGGAGTGCCTTGTGGTCTCGAGCAGGTTTGTGGGCTCAGCCGCGAGACGTCGAAGGACAGCCTCCGATTCGATGGCTGACTTCTGCAAGAAAACCGCCGAGTTTTCAGGGTTTACGGTTTGTCGCCTGCACGGATGATAGAGCAACAGCATCGTGTCCATGTCTTCACGCTCGTCATCCGGTAGCCGAGCGACAAAGCGCGCGATGTTGGTGTCCGGCGCTCCGCCAACGAATGACACCCTGGCTCGGTCTGGAAAGGCTTCTATGTTTGGTGGTGTCTTCCCGAACGTATCGTCTCGCGGAACATTCCGTCCACGCCGCGCCCGGTTTTCTCGTCAAGTCCCAGAATACGCAATGGTCGGAAAGTCCTCGATACTCATCTGCTGCCCATTGAGCATCGCAACGGGCGTCGTGCTCTGTCTCGCAGCTATGAATCGCATGGACTTGCCCAAACCCACTGAGCATCGGCGAAGATAGTCGCTGAACCGTTTTGATCTAGAGCAACCTCGGAACATCAGCCGGTCGCCGGTTAACCGGCGAGTCACGAAAGCGGATCATTGTCGACAAGCCTCCAAAAGGAGTTTGTCGATGAACCCGTTCCAGCTCAGCCCCGCCTTCCGAACCGACACCGCCTCGCAGGGCGAGGACCAGACCGCGCTGCGGACGATGCGGCTGCTCGAGGACCTGTCGATCGTCGCGGCCGACATCGACGCGAACCATTGGGCCAGCGTCGCCATCGTGCAGTCGCCCGGCCGGCTCCAGGTGTCGACCTACGGGACCGGACCGCACGTCACGCCGCTGCTCGCCGCCGCCCTGCTCGCCGCACTCGAGCAGATGATCGCCGCCGGCGAGATGGTGCGCGCCAAGCTGCCGCCGGAATGGCGGCAACGCCTGCTCGGCACCAGCTCCCGGTGACGAATGCGCCGAAATGAATGTTTGTAGATGTTATAACTGTTTTTTCCGCTCGGACGACTCATCCGGTTTCGGGCTCCCTCCGTAATAGTTGTCGGTTCGTTAATGAGAGAACTTCCTCATGACCATTGGCATCACGGAACCTCGCTGGATCGCCCCCCCTGGCGGCGACGTCCACCCACGCCTGGCGCTCATCAAGCACGGCAACAGGCTGTTCTCGTACTCCGACCTCGTGTCGCACGCGCGCACCGACGAGATCCTGCCGCTTCCGGGCGGCAGCGGCTGGTCGCCGCAGGAATGGTGGGATGCGCTGCTGTCGCGCGCCCCGTCGGTCGCGCACCAGGCAGCCGCCCTATGCCAGCCGCGCGACTTCGAGGTCCTCGACCTCTACGCGATGACGCCGTACGGGTCGGCGTGACCTCGTGCTCCAACAGTCCTAGACCAGCGAAGCCAGCCGCAGCCTCTCCCTGATCGCCTCCAGCCGAGGTCCGCCCAGGACGAGTTCGGCGCACGGGTCGAAATGCGCGGCGTCGACCGGATCGTGCGTCGGATCGCCATCCGCAAGCTGCAGCGGGACTTGCCGAGGGTCGCCGGTGTCGAGGTAGCTCTCCGCGGGAGCCCCCTCGGCCAGCAGCACGCCGTGGCCCTCGAGTTCGATGTGGTAGTAGGTCGTCCGCTCGCCGCTGTCGTCGCGCGTGATCGATAGGCCATCCACCAGCAGCACGGCCGGAACCAGCGCGCCTTCGACGAACACCGCGTGCTCCGGCGAGACGAACAGGTCGCGCCGCGGAACGCCCCGCCCCAGCGCTCCGGCTCCGATCCGGACCGGCCGATCGAATTCATCTCGAACCCGGCCTCGACCGATCCAGCCGATCTCCGCCTCGATGCCGGTCGCCAGCGTCACCAGCCCGCCGACCCGGAGCTCCTCGACGCGCGTCTCGCCGCCAGGCGTCTCGATCAGGGTTCCCGACGTGAAGCAGGGCGGCCGATATTCGCCGGGCGGCATCGCCATGAATTCGACCGCACGCGGAAAGCACCCGGTCGGAACCAGATAGACATACGGTCCGTCGCGATCGTCCGTGACCGGCACATCCATCACACATGTCCGCCGAGCGTTAGCTAACATCTAACTAACCATGGACGGCTTCTTGCCCTCCATCACGACCGCGTGATCCATGCTGCGAGGCGCTAGAAGCCGAGCGCCAGCCCATCCTTTCTGGGGTCGGAGCCGCCGACCAGCACCCCGCGCGCATAGTCGATCCAGATCGCCTGGCCGCCGCCATGCGAGCGTTGCACGACGAACGGATCGTGGCCCAGGCGCCGCAGACCAGACACCACTTCGGCGGGCATGCTGCGTTCGACCTCCACCCGTCCGCCGGACGGGAACAGCCGCGGCAGGTCGAGCGCCTCCTGGATGTCGAGGCCGTAATCGAGAAAGCTGGTCAGGAACAGCGTCTGGCCCATCGGCTGGAAATGGCCGCCCATCACGCCGAACGGCATCACCGCGCGGCCGCCCGCCGTCACCAGTCCGGGCAGGATGGTGTGCATCGGCCGCTTGCCCGGTGCCACACAGTTCGGATGCCCGCGCTCCAGCCGGAAGCCATACCCGCGATTGTGCAGCAGCACGCCGGCCTCGCGCGCCAGGATCCCGCTGCCGAACGGCTGGAAGAGCGAATTGATCAACGAGCAGGCGTTGCCGTCGCGGTCCACCACCGCGACGTACACCGTGTCCGTGTGCGCGGACTCCGCGCGTCCCGGCGCCGGCATCGTCCCGATCGCCCGATCGTCACGCACCAGCGCCGCCAGACCGTCCAGATAGGCCGGATCCAGCAACGCCTCGACCGGAACCGCCGCCTGCGACGGATCGGCCACGAACGCGTCACGGTCCCGATAGACCAGGCGCGCCGCCTCGACATGGCGATGCAGCCGCTCGATCCCGAGCGCCCCGCCCGACGACACCCCGAGCCGCGCCAGCAGCCCGAGCAGCATCAGCACCGCGATGCCGGAGCCGTTCGGCGGGCATTGCCAGACCTCATGCCCATGCCAGGCCGAACGGATCGGCGCGACGAACATCGCCGCCGACAGCCCGGCCGCGAAATCCTCCTCCGTGTGCAGGCCGCCGCGCGCACGCAGCGTCGACACCATGCCGGCCGCGATCTCGCCCTCGTAGAACGCCCGCGCACCATCCTTCGCGATCGCGCGCAATGTCGCGGCCAATGCGGGCTGCGCGAACAGGGCGCCCTCTCCCGGCGCCCCGCCTCCGGGCAGGAATACATGCGCGCCCCCCGCCTGCAGCTTGTCCTCCTCTTCCGCCCAGTCGCGCGACACGCGTGCGTGCACCGGCCAGCCATGCTCGGCGAACCCGATCGCCGGGCGCAGCAGCGCGTCGAGCCCTCGCGTCCCGTACGCCGACAGCAGCGTCTCCCAAGCCGACAGCGCGCCCGGCACCGTCACCGCATGCGCCGACCACGGATGCAGCGTCGTCACGCCGGCCGCCTCCAGCCGGTCGATCGAGCAGGCGGCGGGCGCGCGGCCCGAGCCGTTCAACGCCACCACGCCTCCGCCAGCCGGCGCATACAGGCAGAAGCAGTCGCCGCCGATGCCCGTCGATTGCGGCTCGATCACCCCCAGCACCGCCGCCGCGGCGACCGCGGCATCGAGCGCATTGCCGCCGTCGCGCATCACGTCGAGCGCCGTCAGCGTCGCCGCCGGCATCGACGTCGCCGCCATCGCCGAGGTGGCATGAACCGGGCTGCGGCCGGGAAAGCTGAAGTCGCGCATCGGGCGGTTCCCTATGGCTCGATCGGCTGGAACCGCGCCGGCGCGTCGGGCGCACGGCCGACCAGCGTCGCGATCAACGGCGTGACGATCGCCGCGTTCTCGAACGCGGCGATCCCGAACAGGCGATTGATCGAAGGCGGCTCGCCGAACCAGCCGAACGGCAGCGAGGGGGCGACGAACGACCGGCCGTCACGCACCGCGCGCAACGCGCGCCAGGACGGGTTCGACGCCACCACGCCGCGCATGCCCTGATCCTGGAAGACCACCACGTCCGGATCGAGAGCGGCGATCGCGCCAACCCCCGGCGCATGCCGGATCGGCCCCTCGCCCGGCGGCGCCAGCACGGTCCAGCCGAGCACGGCGAACACCTCGGTGGCCCCGGTCCCCGGCGCCGCCACATCGAGCCCGTCGGCGCCGCGCGCGACCACGACCGTGGTGGACTTGCCCGCCGTCCGCGGCACCGCATCGAGGACCTGCCGGGCGACGCGCGCCAGCAGCGCCGCGCGCGCCTCGCGGTGCAGCACCGCGCCCAATGCCACCAGCGTCTCGGGCGCACGCGACAAGGAACCGTCCAGCAGGATCGTGGGCACGCCGGTCCGCGCCTGGATCCCCTCGTCGAGCGCCACGTAGCGCGGGCTGACGGTGCCGTAGTCGAGCACCAGGTCCGGGTGCAGCGCCGGCACCGCGGCCGCCTGGTCGGTCTTGCCGGTGAGCATCGGCACCGGCGGCAGCGACGCCACCGCGTCCGGCAGCATCGCACGCTGCGCCGGCGACAGCGCATGCGGCCAGCCGATCATCAGATCCGGCGCCAGCGCCTCGAGCAGCACCGCCGCCGGCGGTCCCGCCGGCAGCACGTGCCCGACATGATCGGGGATCGTCACCGACCGGCCGGTGGCGTCCGTGATCGAGGCGGCACTCGCCCCGTGCCACACCAGAACCAGACCGAACCAGACCGCTCGCATCATCGTCCCATCGCGACCAGCGCCTCGGCCAGCCTGCCGTAATCCGGCATCTCGTTATAGGCCTGCGCCGACACCCGCACCCAAAGCGCGCCCGCCAACGCATGCACCGGCGCGTCGATCCGGCGATCGATCAGGCGGGCGCGGACCGCGAGCGCGTCCGCGGGCACGGAGCCGAAGCCCTCCGGCAGCCGCGCCAGCGCCATCGACGCGCCGGGCAGGCATCCGCCGGCAATTTCCGTCCCGAGCGCCGTGGCGACGCTCGCCGCCCCCTCGCCCGCTAGCGCCGCGTTCCGCGCCATCAGCGCCGTCCCGCCCATCCGCTCGTGCAGCGCGATCGCGTCCGGCACCGCGAGCCAGCCGGAGAAGTCGCGCGTTCCGGTCCAGTCGAACTCGGCGAGGAAGCCGTGCCCGAGCCCATGCGAGATCGAGGTCGGATGCAGCCCGTCCTGACGGTCCGCGCGTGCGTGAAGGAACCCGCTCCCGACCGGTGCGAACAGCCATTTGTGCAGGTTGCCCGCATACCAGTCGGCATCGATCGATGCGAGATCGAGCGGGAGCTGCCCGGGCGCGTGCGCCCCATCGACCAGCACGGCGACACGAGCCGCGTGACAGGCCGCCACCATCGCCGCCACCGGCAGCACCAGCGCGCCGGGCGAGGTGACGTGATCGAGCACCGCGAGCGCGGTCCGCTCCGTGATCGCGGCCTCGACCCGGCGCACGACCGCGTCGGGCGGCGCGTCCGGGAACGGCAGCGCCACCGTCACGATCCGTGCGCCGGCCCGCTCGGCCACGAACCGGACCGTGTTCGCCACCGCCCCGTACGCCTGGTCGAGCAGCAGGATCTCGTCGCCGGCGGTGAAGTTCCGCGACCGCAGCACCGCATTGCAGCCCGCGGTCGCGTTCTCGACGAACACCGTCTCCTCCGGCCGCGCGCCCAAATATCGCGCAAGCCCAGCGGCCGACGATCGAAGCAGGTCCGGCAGGTCGCGATGGATCGAGGCGGTCGGCTGCCGCTCGAACCGGTCTCGCCAGCGCGCCTGCGCGTCGCGCACGGATCGCGGACAGGCGCCGAATGAGCCGTGGTTGACGGTGACCCAGGCCGGATCGAACGACCACTCGGACGGCATCAGCCGGAGGCGAGCGGCATCGCACCGGAAGGCGCCAACGTGAGCAGACGGTCGGCCGCCCGGTCCGCCACCAGCCCCAGCAGATGGCTGAGTGCCGCGACCAGCGAGGCGGTGCCGGAACTGGCCGGCGCCTCGGACAACGCCACCGGCACGCCTGCGACCGTCTCGCCGTCCGCCGCATGTACGGCGAGCGTCGCGTGGACGACCGCGGTGCCGGACTGGTCCTCGTCGAACCGGTCCACCACCAGCGCCACGATCGCCGACGGCGTCCCGCCGATCGCGGTGCCGGCCCGGAACACCGTCGCGTCCGGCAGTCTCTGCGACAGGTCCGACGTCAGCACGCGCGCGATCATGTCGGCGATCGCCTCCGCCCACGCATCGTTGCCGGCGAGCTTGAGCCGGTAGCCTTGCGTGCTCTGCACGATGTAGTCGCGGTCGAGGAACGAGGCGACGCTCGGCGTCCGCACCTCGATCGGCGACGGACCGCCGCGCCGGACCGTGCCGGGTGACGCCTCGAGGGTGAAATAGGCCGGATCGCCGCTGCCGCAGCCCGCCAGCGCGGGCAGTGCCAGCAGCGGCAGCCCCAGCACGCCGCGCCGTGTCACGTCGCCCAATCGGCCCTCCCCTCGCTCACTCGTGCCGGCCCGGCGCGCTTCGCCCGAAGATCAGCGAATTCGGATGCCGCTGCAGGTAATCCGACAGCAGGCGCAACGATCGCGCCATGTCCGACAACTGCCCCATCAGCGCGTTCAGGTTGCTGCCGAAATCCGAATTGCCGTTGTAGCTCGCGAGCAGCGTGTTGGCGTGACGCAGCGTCTGCTGCAACTGGTCCGACATCGCCGGCAGCTCGCGCAGCAACGGCGTCAGGCCATGATTGGCGTGATCGGCCAGGCCGTGGATGCTGGCGAGCGTGCCCGAAAGCTGGTGGATCGCCTGCCTGAGATCGGGATCGTTGACCGTCCGGCCCGCGCCCGCCAGCACATCGTCGAGATGCGACGCGATCTCGGTCAGCGGCAGGCTGTCGAGCTTGGCCGCGACATCGCTCAGGCTGTCGGTGATGCCCGACAGGCCGCCCTTCTCGCTCGGCAGGACGATCGCGTCGCCTTCCATGCCGATGTCGGCTGGCTTGGCGTTGGGCACGAACTCGAAGCTGATCAGCGAGGCGCCGGTGATGAAGCTCGCCGAGCTCAACTGCGCCCGCATGCCGTTGGCGACCAGCTTGCGGGTGAAGCCGGATGCCGTCTCGCCGTGCAGCTCGTCGCCCGCGAACACGCGCTCGGGCTGCACTTCCATCGCCACCCGCACCCGCGCCGTCCCCGACCGGTCGAGCTGGAGCTTCACGTCGGTCACGTTGCCGATCTGGATGCCGTAGAGGTCGACCTCGCTGCCCACGTCCAGGCCTTTGACCGAGTTCTGCAGGTAGGTCACGAACGGGATGCGCCGGTGGTAGCCGGCCGAGTCGGCGTCGGTGCGCGTGTCGTAGAGCTTGTAGACCGCCTCGTCCGGTGCCTCCGGCACGTCCAGGCCGCGACGCTCCTCGCTGATCCCGAACCCGACGCCGCCCGACAGCACCGCCTGCAGCGACTCGATCTGCACCTTCAGGCCGCCGCCGCCGAAATTCGCCTCGACACCCGAATCGTTCCAGAACCGCGTATCGACCCGGACGAAATGGTCGTACGGCTCGCGGACGAACACCTGCACCGGGATCGGCCCGCGCCCCGACGGCGGGATCTTGTAGCCGAGCACCTCGCCCACCGTGATGCCGCGGAAGAACACCGGCGAGCCCTCGCCGATCGAGTTCACGTTGCCCGTCATCAGCGTGTAGGTGCGTCCCGGCTCGTCGGACCGGACGCCGGGTGGCGATTCCAGCCCGTCGAACTCCTTGGTCGGGTTGCCGTCCGGCGCCGGGTCGACGGCGATGTAGGCGCCCGACACCAGCGTCTCGAGCCCGCTGATGTTCGAGCCCGACAGCCGCGGCCGGACCACCCAGAAGCGGGTCTTGTCGTTGAGGATCCGGTTCGCCTCGCGCGTCATCCGCACGCTGACCAGCACCTCGCGCAGGTCATGCGTCAGCTTGATCGCCTCGACGGTGCCGAGCGCCACGTTCTTGTGCTTGACCTGCGTCTGCCCGGCGGTGAGGCCGTCGGCCGATTCGAAGCTGATCGTGATCAGCGCGCCGCTCGACGTGATCGTCCGGTAGCCGAGGAAGATCGCGACGACCAGCGCGATGATCGGGATGGTCCAGATCGCGGAAAACCGCGCCCGCCTGACCGAAGCGACCGGCCTCGGGGCTTCGCCCTGGCCGTCGGCCGAGCGGCCGCTCACTCAGCTTCCCGCGCGGCGACCATCCCCGCGCGTTCGCGCGGTCGTCCCGCTGCGTCCCACATCAGCCTTGGATCGAACGCCTCGGCGGCGAAGATCGTCAGCACCACCACCAGAGCGAACGCCACGATCCCCGGGTTGGCCGCGACGTTGGCGAGGAAGCCGAAATGAACGATCGCGACCAGGATCGAGATCATGAACACGTCGATCATCGACCAGCGTCCGATGAAGTCGATCACCCGGAACAGGCGCGTCCGGTCGATCAGGCCGGCGCTGGTCCGAAGCCGCGTCATCACCACCATCACCGTCAGCCCGACCACCTTCAGGCAGGGGACGCAGATGCTGGCCACGAACACCAGGAGCGCCAGCGGCAGCATGTTGCTCCGGTAGAGTTCCTCCACGCCCGCGAGGATGGTGCTCGGCTCGCCGCGGCCGAACCGGGTCAGGGTCAGCACCGGCAGCAGGTTTGCCGGCACGTACAGGATCGCCGACGCCAGCAGGAAGGCCATCGTCCGCTGCAGGCTGTTGGGCTCGCGCCGATGCAGCGCCGCGGCGCAGCGCGGACAGGAATGCGGGTCAGGGGCGCCGCGCGCCGTCTGCACCACGAGTTCGCAGCTGTGGCATGCGATCAGCCGCCGCGGATCGGCCAGGGCCTCGTCCGCCGCGCAGGTCGCGGGCTCCGGACCCGTCCGCCGCTCGGCCTGGATCTTGTCCCAGATCGCATCGGTGTCGAAGGCGCCGTCGGCGCCGATCATCAGCACCATGATCGCGGCCAGCGCGAAGATGGACGGCCCCAGATCGACATGGGCCAGATCGACGAGCTTGGTGTAGGCCACGAACACGCCGAGCATGTAGACCTCGACCATCGACCAGGGCCGCAGGTATTTCTGCATGCGCATCAGCCGCGGCAGATGGCGCGGACTGACCGGTCGACGCGCGCCTGCCAGCACCACGAGGTTGAGCCCGATCACCACGCCGGGCATCAGCACGGTCGCGAACAGCACCAGCGACCCCACCAGCGCGAGCCCGCCCTGGTCGGCCCAAAGCGCCAGCGGGCCGGTGAGCACGTTGACCGTGTGCAGCCGGCCCAGCAGGTCGAGCGTCATCAGCGGCAGCGACAGCACGACCAGATACAGCACGAGCGAGGTGACGTTGAGGGACAGCGCCAGGCTCGTCGGATCCGCGCGGTGCCGGCGGAGCCAGGATGCGCAGCGCGCGCAGCGGATCGTCTCGCCGGGCGCGCTGTCCGGAACCAGCTGGAACAAGCCGCAGTCCGGACATTCCCGCAGCCCCTCGACCGCCCGGTGCGTCGCATGATGATCGCCGCCCGCGCTGGCGGGCCGCGGAGTGTTGGAAAGGATGCGCCGTCTCCAGTCTCGTCAACGCTCGGACATGCGGCCTGCCGCCGCGCCGGTCAACGGGGCGCCTCGGTTGCGGTTCCTTGCGCGGCCGGGTAAGACGCGCCCGAACCCGCCCACCACAGGTCAGGCGCCGACATAGCTCAGGGGTAGAGCAACTGATTCGTAATCAGTAGGTCCTCGGTTCAAATCCGAGTGTCGGCACCAAATTCCACGGCGAAATGAATTGTTTACGCGATCAGGGTGTGCGGATCGCTCGACGCCATTCGGGCGATGAGCCGTCCTCAACGAATCTCGCCCTGACGCCTTCTTGCGGCCGGGGCGCGGAGCGAAGGTCAACTTGACGGCTCCGAGGCCCGGCTGCACGCAGCCGGAGCGAAGTGAAGACGAAGGGGAAGCCGGGGCGGCCGCCGAGTTGGCCGCAAAGCGTCCCATGGCACCCTGCTCTAGAGGGAACCAGTCGCGATCCCATTGATGACCAGATAAGCGGCTCCCATGACGACCATCCCCACACCCATGATGCCAGCCAACCACTTGGCCGACTGCGCCGCTTGGAACGCCACCGTAGCGACCGTGAGGATGCCCCCGAGCATCATCAGAACACCGCCCGCGATGTTCGAAGCGTGCTCAGCGAAGCCACCTACGCCAACACCGAGAAATATTCCGCCAAGGAAGAACCAGCTCGCTGGTCTAGGCAGCCAGGGGGGCTCGTAGTTCAACGGTCCGATATTGTTGCTCACTCTGATAGACCCTTTTGAGTGCCGGTATCTGGCGCTTGAACGCCTCGGACTCTAGCGCATCTCCAAACATCTCGGAGCCTGCGTCAACAGCAGCCGCAAAGCCGAACAGACCAGCCGCTGCCGCAGTGGGGACTGCAAGCACTCCCGTTGCACCAGCCAGCGGCCCGGCCACGCCGAACAGGGGACCGATCCACTTGGCAAGCGTGCTGATGCGAACGCGATCGTCATCGAGCGTGTTCGGCGTACGGCCGTCGATGATGCGCGCCCGCGCTTCGGAGAATTCAGCATTCGAGAGGCACCACGGGTGTCGGTAGGCGACCAGCGGATCCACCGCCGTTGATGTGCCGCTTCCGAACAACCCCGCGCGCTTATTTTCAAGCTCTCTCCAAAACGCTGTCGACGCAGATAAAGGATAACCTCGGCCGCTGACCATGAATTGCTGGCACCACGCATTCCGAAGTCCGAGCGGAAGCCAGCGCCACGCAATGACGGCGCCGATCGCTCTCGATTGATCTGGATCGCCATTCATGAGGCTGGGGTTCAACCCGATCCTCGCGGCCCATTCGGTTGGCAACAGCATACGATTCTCTGCGGCTGAAGGTCTTGATCGGCCGAAGGTTCGCATAACGCCTCCGCATCGCGCCATATCATTGAGATCACAGGGCACCTGTGAGAACCGGCCCGGCTCGCTCCGGTCGTTCAGGCGAAATAGATGCGTAGCTCGTTGGTCTGATCGAACGGCCGCAGCCGATACCGAAACGTGGAAGGCCGACGACGGCAACGGAGATTGCCCGGCTTCGGTCTCACTCTCTTGGCTGTGTCGCGGAGCCGGTCGCGCCACCGGTTTACCAGGATCGCGGCAACCGATCCGACGCCCCGTCGCGATGACGATCGCCGATGTCTCGGTGGTGATCCCGAGCACCTGTTGAGCATCACAGACAGCAGCCACCTGCTAATCCCGCATCGGCAAGCCAGTATTGTGACCTGGTTTGTCGACCGTTTCCTGCTCGACGCCTCGAGGAGAGCTCTCTGAAGACGCGTCTCGCCCCGCCGGCATTCGGTCGGTCAGGGCATGAAGCGTAGCTCGACCGGTCATCGCAGGAACCGCCCGGAGGCGCCCACGCAATCCGCCTGCTCGTCATCAGTACGTCCTCGGTTCAAAGCCGAGCGTCGGCACCAGCCGCGCCTTCGATCACGCCGGCAGGAAATCCGGCACCGACAAATAGCGCTCGCCGGTGTCGTAATTGAAACCCAACACCGTGGCGCCGGCCTTGAGCTCAGGCAGCTTCTTGGCGATCGCCGCCAGCGTCGCCCCCGACGAGATCCCGACCAGCACGCCCTCCTCGCGGGCCGATCGACGGGCGAACTCGCGCGCCTCCTCGGCCTCGACCTGGATCACCCCGTCGAGAACCGCCACGTGCAGGTTGGCCGGCACGAACCCGGCGCCGATGCCCTGGATCGGATGCGGCGACGGCTTGCCGCCCGAAATCACCGGCGACTGCGCGGGCTCCACCGCGAACGCCCGCATCGCGGGCCAACGCTGCTTGAGCATCTCGGCGCACCCGGTGATGTGTCCGCCGGTGCCCACCCCGGTGATCATCGCGTCGACGCCGTCCGGAAAATCGTCGGCGATCTCGCGCGCGGTCGTCCGGGCATGGATTGTGATGTTGGCCGGGTTCTCGAACTGCTGCGGGATCCAGGAGCCCGGGGTCTGCGCGGCGAGCTCGGCCGCGCGCTCGATCGCGCCCTTCATGCCGCGCTCCTTCGGCGTCAGGTCGAACGTGGCGCCATAGGCCTGCATCAGCCGGCGCCGTTCCACCGACATCGACTCCGGCATCACCAGGACGAGCCTGTAGCCCTTCACGGCGGCCACCATCGCCAGCCCGATGCCGGTGTTGCCCGACGTCGGCTCGATAATCGTCCCGCCCGGCTGGAGCGCGCCGCTCTCCTCGGCCGCCTCGATCATCGCCAGCGCGATCCGGTCCTTGATCGAGCCGCCGGGATTGGCGCGTTCCGACTTGATCCACACGTCGGCTGCCGGAAACATCCGCGCAAAGCGGATATGCGGCGTGCCGCCGATCGTATCGAGGACGGAGTTGGCTTTCATGCGTCTCATCCTTCAGGCGTCCGCGCCTCGGGCGCCCACTGCCCTATGCCCGCGCCGGAGGCGCCGCTTGGTGTATCACAAGGCGCCCGGACCGAGGATGGGCAAGGGGCAGGCCTTCTCGAGCCCTATCCGCCCTACGCCGATCCGCTGACGTCCATCGCATACAGATCGAGCACGCCGAAATCCTGCGGATGACATCGCGCGGCAATGCGGTCGGCGACCTTCGGCCGGCGCGAGGCCAGATCGTCCCACCATTCCTGCGGCTTGACGTGGCCCGCGGCCAGGCCGGGATCGATCTCGTCCGGCGGCGTGCAGGCCAGCAGATCCGAGAACGAGAACAGCCGCTCGGCATGTCTGATCAGGGCGAGATGACGATGGGCATCGACCCCCGGCGGCGCCACCCAGCGCGCATCCACGATCCGGTGAACCATGACGGTGTCTCGCTTCGGCATGATCTTGCGCATACGGATCAATCCCACGTCTAACGCATTTTGTCAGAGTTTCGCATTGTAACAAAAAGAATCCTTCGTGACGCGGCAGCCTGGCGCTGACATCTTCTAACGTTTTTGTGATCGGGATCTTGTTGCGTTGCCGTCATCGTCGGCGCAACCGTATGTCATGACGATCATAGAACGATGCGCCTGCGCAAGCACGGCGGGGTCCTCCCCATCACCGGCCCCGCCTTGTGCGACCTGTGTCCACATCGCCGAGATCCGCGCGCGTGCCGCCAACGACATCATCTTCGTCGACTGGCCGGTCGGAACGCGACTCGTCGCCCGCATGATCGCGTCCGGCGACAACGCCGACTGCCGGTCCGAACGCGCGCGCCCGCGCGGCGCGCGTCGGCGTCCCGCTTCTTGATCGTCCCACCCGTTCGCCCCTGGACCGAACGGCCGGCCGCCGATACGACATCATCATGGACAAGGACGAACTCACCGGTTGGGCGCTCGCCAACGGCTGGACCATGGTCGCGGGCGCGCCGTGCCTGACCAAGCCGTCCGCGCTCAAGGAAGCGATCGTCCGGATGGTGTTCAAGGCGACCGTCGTCAACATCGAGGTCAAGAAGCCGTCCGGAAAGTGGGAGAAGGTGTCGGGCGGGACCTACGGCCGTATCGAGGCCGATCCGGAAACCGGAACGCCGCGGGGCCTCGGCTTCGACCGCATCCCGAGCTTCTCCATGCTGATGCGCGACAACAAGGATCGGCAGGTCTTTCGGTAAACGGTCAAGCAACGATATCGTCATGACGATCAGAGGGAGATAGTCGGATGGTGTTCGGCCGACGTTTCGCGGGACCAACCGACCTCATGCGTTGGGTCGCATCCGGATGCCCGCTGCTGTTGCCAGTCGCGGCGCTCGCCGCCGGGCACGCCGATGTCGGCGCCGCCATCCCCGGACCGACGCCTTTCATCGCCGAGATCAGCGCGACGCTGAGCGGCGCGCCGCTCGCCTCCGTCACCTACGCCATCCTGTCCAAGCCGAACTCCCTCGTCGCGCCGCTCGCCGCCAGCTACTCGGCCGCCTACCTGTCGTCGCACGGCGACGTCGCGGGCAGCAACGTCACGGTCCCGGTCTGGGGCCTCTATGCCGGCTCGAACAACATCGTCGCACTTCTCTACTCGTTCGCCGACGGTTCGAACGCCTTCGCCCTCGAGCCGGTGACCACCGCCGCCTACCTCGATCCGTGCGCTCCGATCAACGCGCCGACGTTGCGACAGAACAGGACCAAGGTCTCCGATCTCGGGTTCGACTACTTCCTGCTGAAAGATTTCTGCAGCTCGAACTCTCCCGCGATCGTCGACACCGACGGCCACCTGCGCTGGGTCGGCACCGCCGGCGCCGGTGCGATCGCCGCCATCTTCTACGACAACGCCATCTATGCGAGCGACGGCAAGACCGGCATCAACCGCATCGACCTGACCGGACAGACGACCAGGCTCGTCGACTACGCCGCCAACGGCGTGACCACGACCGATCACCACAACATGGATCCCGGGCGTAACGGCATCGTCGTCGACGTCAACACCACGGCGGAGACGGAAGGCGTCGCGGTGGAGTTCAATCCTGCCAACGGAGCGATCCTGCAAGCCTGGGACCTCGGGCACATCATCGGCTCGGCGATGGCCGCCGACGGCGACGATCCGAACGATTTCGTCGAGCCGGTCGGTGTCGACTGGTTCCATATGAACGCATCGACCTACAATCCCGCCGACAACACCGAGATCTTCTCGAGCCGGGAAAACTTCGTCATCGCGGTCGACTACGACACGCCGGCGGTCGGCGTGAGGAAAATCCACTGGATCCTCGGCGACACCACCAAGAAATGGCACTCCTTTCCCTCGCTCGCGAAATACACACTCCAGCTCGGACCGAACACGCTGCCGCCGATCGGCCAGCACGCGGTCTCGATCGATCTGTCGGGCAACCTCATGCTGTTCGATGACGGGACCGCGAGCACCTTCCAGGTCCCCGCCGGCATCAATCGCGGGTTCAGCGCCGGCCGCAGCTACAAGATCGACACCAAGGCGATGACGGCGACCGAAATCATCAACTACACGCCCCAGCCCGCGATCTACGCCCCGTTCTGCGGCAGCTTCTACCAGGCATCCCGTAACAGCTACCTGATCGACTTCACGACCGCGAACAACGAAACCACCGCGGAACTGCAAGGCCTGGGGACCAACAACAAGGTCGTCTTCGACCTCCAATATCCCGAGTCCCAAACCTGCGGCGCCGCCTTCAACGCCGTTCCGCTTCCCGACAAGCCGATCATCTTCGAGTAGCGGCGTCCCGGCTCTATCCGCGCGCGTCCGAGACGGCCTTGCGCAGATCCGCCATGTCCAGCGCACCCGAGATGAGCTGGTCGCCGATCACCAGCGCCGGCGTCCCGTCGATATGGAGCGCCTTGGCCAGCGCCACGTTGTCGTTCAAGTGGCCCAGCACCGCCGGGTCCTGCATGTCGCGCGCGAGACGCGCCGGATCGAGCCGCAGCCCGCGCGCGATCGACCCGATCGTGTCGGCCGTCGCCGGCGACTGCTCGCGCATCAGCGCCTCCTGCATCCCGACATAGCCGCCCTGCCGGCCGGCCGCGACGATCGCGCGCGACTCCAGCACGCTCTGCGGCCCCAGGATCGGGATCACCTTGAGCACCACCCGCAATTTCGGGTCGGCGGCCACCGCCTGGTCGATCGTCGGCACCATGCGCCGGCAATACGGGCAGCGCGGATCGTAGAACTCGACCAGCGTCACGTTGCCGTGGGCGTCGCCCACCACCGCATCGCCGCTCGGATCCATCAGCGCCTGCCTGTGCGCGGCAACCGCGCCTTGCTGGGTCTGCGCCTGCCGCCGCTCCTCGTCCGCCCGCAACGCCAGCACCGCGTCGCGCAGGATCGTCGGATCCTGCTTGAGCGCATCGCGCACGATGGCCACGATCTGCTGCCGCTGCGACGCCGTGAAGCCGTCGTCCGCCGCCCGCGCCGATGGCGCATCCGCGATCCCGGCCAGTAGAAGCAGCGCGAACCCGCATCGCCGCATCATGGCGAACTCCCCGATGATGGCCGCCGCTTATTGCCGCCCCCGGGCGATCCGTCTATGGGGGCAACCCGTTCAACGACCGTGCCGGCCACAGGAGCGATGCCCACCATGCCCGTGGCCTCAGCAATCAGGGTTCGGCGCGCAGTCGCGATCGCGGTCGCCGGCCTCGTGGCCGCGTGCGGGACCATCACCACGGTCAAGGGTCTGCTGCTCGGCATCAACGGGACCGGCGCGGACGCCCATCTGACCGGCTTCATCGGCGGCGTGGCGGCCGACGAGCCGCAGGCGGCGATCGTGGGCAGGCAGATCCTCGAACGCGGCGGCAACGCCACCGATGCCGCCACCGCGATGGGTCTGGCACTCGCCGTCTCGCTCCCGTCGCGCGCCTCGCTCGGCGGCGGCGGCGCGTGCCTCGCCTATTCGCCCGAGCACGAGGGCGTGGCGGTCGCGTCGCTGTTCCTCCCCGTCGCCCCGTCCTCGACCACGGGCGCGGACCGTCCGGCCGCCGTGCCGATGCTGGCGCGCGGCCTGTTCGCGCTGCAGGACCGGCTCGGCAGCGTCCGCTTCGACGAGCTCGTCGAACCGGCCGAGGCGATGGCCCGCCACGGCTTCCCGATCTCGCGCCTGCTGAGCGACGATCTCGGTGTCGTGCGCGGCGCCCTGTTCGCCGACGGCCGGGCCCGCGCCCTGTTCACCGCGCCCGACGGATCGCCGCTCGAGCAGAACGACACGCTGATCGAGAGCGATCTCGGCCTCTCGCTCGACCAGATCCGCACGATCGGCGCGGGTGCGCTGGTCGGCGGCCCCGTCGCCCGCGCCTTCGCCGAGGGCGCGCAAGCGGCCGGCGGCGGCGTCACCCAAGCCGACCTCGAATCCGCCAAGGCGACCCTGGCACCGCCCATCGTCATCGCCGCGGCACCTGGCCGTCATCACCCACGCGACGATCTGAGCGTGGCCTTCCTGCCGCTGCCGGCCGACGGCGGCATCGCCGCCGCGCGCGCCTTCCGTCTCCTGCAGGCCGATCCGAATGCCACCGAGGCCGCTACGGCCGAGGCGGCCGCCACCGCCGCCTACGCCCGCCAGACCGGCGCTGCCGCATCGGACATCCTGTCCGCCGTCCTGCCGCCCGGCACCCTGCCCGCGCTGCCGGCCTCCACCTCCTTCGTCGCCTTCGACCGCAACGGCGGCGGCGCCGCCTGCGCGCTGACGATGGACAATCTCTTCGGCACCGGCCGCATCGCCGGCCGTACCGGTATCATGCTCGCGGCCTCGCCCTCCGATCGGCCGCTGCCGCTGCTGTCGGCAGCGATCGCCTTCGACAAGGCCGAGGATGCCTTCCGCGCCGCGGTCGCCTCGTCCGGCCAGAACGATGCCGCCGCCGCGACCGCCGAGGCGATGGCCAACACGCTGCGCACCGGCAAGCCGATCGACCATCCCGTCACCAGCCAGGGCCGCGTCAACGTCGTCTCGTGCCCCGACCTGCTGCCGGGCGACAGCCGGAGCTGCGGCGGCGCCACCGATCCGCGCGGGGCCGGCTCGGCGCTCGGCCAGTAGCCGCGAGGTTCGATGATCAAGATCGGCCTCGCCGCCTCGCAGGTGGCGCCATTCCGCGCGATGGACGTCATCGCACGCGCCAACGCGCGCGCCGCCCTGCTGCCGCCCGGCAGTCCGGGCATCATCCGCATGGAGATCGGCCAGCCGGCGGCGGGCGCGCCGCTCGGTGCGCGCCAGGCGGCCGAGGCCGCGCTGCGTGATGGCGGTTCGCTCGGCTATACCGAGGCGCTCGGCCTTGCCGCCCTGCGCGCTCGCATCGCGCGCCACTATGCGGAGCGTTACGGCATCGACGTCTCGCCCGGCCGCATCGCGATCACCACCGGCGCCTCCGGCGGCTTCCCGCTCGCCTTCCTCGCCTGCCTCGACCCCGGCTGCGAGGTGGCGCTGGCCACGCCCTGCTATCCGCCTTACGTCAACGTGCTGACCGCGCTCGGCATGCGCCCGCGCCTGATCGAGGCCGGTCCGGAGACGCGTTTCCAGCCGACGCCCGCCATGCTCGACGCCTCCGGGCCGCCCCCCGCCGCACTCCTCGTCGCGAGCCCGTCGAACCCCGCGGGCACCATGCTCTCGCCCGCCGAGTTCGCGGCCCTCGCCGACTGGTGCCGCGTCCGCAACGTCCGCCTGATCAGCGACGAGATCTACCACGGCCTGGTCTATGGCGCCCCCGAGAGCACCGCCGCCGCGATCGAGGACGCGGTCGCCGTGGGCAGCCTGTCGAAATACTGGTGCATGACCGGCTGGCGGGTGGGCTGGCTGGTGCTGCCCGAGGCCCTCGTGCGCACCGTCGAGCGCCTGGCGCAGAACCTCTTCATCAGCGCGCCGCACATCTCGCAGCGCGCCGCCATCGCCGCCTTCGACTGCGACGACGAGCTCTCGCTGCACGTCCAGGCCTATGCGCGTGCCCGCGACCATCTGCTCACCCGCTTCGCCGAGGCCGGCCTCGATCGCCTCGCGCCCGCCGAGGGCGCCTTCTACCTCTACGCCGACATCTCCGCCCTCGCGCCAGACAGCGAAACCTTCTGCGCCCGCCTGCTCGACGAGGCCGGCATCGCCGCCACGCCGGGAATCGATTTCGACGCGCGCCGCGGCGCCCGCTTCGTCCGCTTCAGCTATTGCGGTCCCGAACCCGACATGCACGAGGCCGCCGACCGGCTCGTCGACTGGGCGCGGCGCCGGTAGGGACCTGGGCGCTGAGGCTGTTATCCATCCAGGAAGCCTTGGGGCGCTGCCCCAAACCCCGCTGGGCGGAGCCCGCCCAGACCCGCAATTTATTGAATTCATTGGCGATCCAAACGCCCGGCGTTTGGCGGGGTTCGGGGCAGCGCCCCGATCTCCGACTCATTCGCCTCGGATGGCGAGGGTCCTCATGACGGCCCGTCGACATCAGCTCGGCCGCCGTTCCGGCAAGCGAGACAACCGGCGTGAGCGAATTCAGGATCCGGTGCCTGAGCACGCGCAGCAGGTCGCAGGGCGGCGAGAGGGTGGGTGCCGGCGGGCACGGCGACGGTGGCGATCGACATCATGGCGGCGGAAACTGGGTGCCGGCGCCCGCCTCTGGCTGGGAACACGTTGAAGAACAACGACTTTTTTGATTTCGTGTACACCGAATTTCAAGCAGCCTTCTACAGCAGCAAACGGGGCAGCAGCGCATCGAGCCGCAACCGGCCGGCCTCGGTCGCGATCAGCGTGGCGCCGCTGAATTTCAAATAGCCTTCGGCTACGGACGCCGCGAGAATGTCCTCGTCGAGCGCGTCCTCGAGCGGAAAACCGACACGTTCCTTGAATCGCTGCGCATCGACGCCGGCCGACAGCCGCAGCCCCATCAGCAGCATTTCCCTCGCCCGATCGCGCGCCGTGATCGCGTCCTCCTGCTCGATGCCATGACCGTCGCGCTCGACCGCGTCGAGCCAGCGCTCCGGGCTGCGATGACGGCGCACCGCCCACAGCGCGCCGTCGCGACCGACCCTGCCATGCGCGCCCGGACCGATCCCCGCGTAATCCCGGTAGGTCCAGTAGGCGAGATTGTGCCGGCTCTCCGCCCCCGGCCGTGCATAGTTCGACACCTCGTAGGGCAGCAGCCCATGCCGCGCCGCCTCCTCGCCGGTCGCCTCGTACAGCGCGTGCGCCGTCTCGTCGTCCGGCAGCACGATCTCGCCGCGCCTGGCCAGCGCCTCGTAGCGCGTGCCAGGCTCGATCGTGAGCTGGTAGAGCGACAGATGATCCGCCGCCAACGCCAGCGCGCGCTGGAGCTCGGCGCGCCACGCCGCCTCGTCCTGGCCCGGCCGCGCATAGATCAGGTCGAACGACAGGCGCGGAAAGACCGTCCGCGCCAGCTCGAGCCCGGCGATCGCGTCCGCCGCGCTGTGCTGGCGCCCGAGCCGTGCCAGCGCCTCGTCGTCGAGCGCCTGCACCCCGAGCGAGCATCGGCCGACGCCCGCATCACGAAACCCGCGCAGACGGCCGGCCTCCACGCTCGTCGGATTGGCCTCCAGCGTGATCTCGATGTCGTCCACGGGCTCGAACCGCGACGTCGCCCGTTCGATCAGCAATCCCACGAGCTCCGGTGGCATCAGGCTCGGCGTTCCGCCACCGAAGAAGATCGACGCCAGCCGGCGCGGTCCGGTCCGGGAGGCCTCGAATTCGAGCTCCCGCAGCAACGCTCGTCCGAAACGCGCCGCCGGCACCCGTTCGCGCACATGACTGTTGAAGTCGCAATACGGGCATTTCGACAGGCAGAACGGCCAGTGCACATAGAGCGCGATCGTGTCCATCGGCCCGATATGGCGTCAAATCGCGATCCGCATCCCGAGCTCCACCACCCGATCGCTCGGGATCCGGAAGAACTCCGTCGTCGGCGTCGCATTCCGTGCCATCAGCAGATAGAGGTACATCCGCCAGATCGGCAGCTTCGGCACCATCGCGCGCACCAGCACCTCGCGGCCGAGGAAATAGCTGACCTGCATCGGGTCGTAGTCGATCCCCTCGTGGCGCAACTCCTCGAGCGCGCGCGGAATGTTCGGGCTCTCCATGAAGCCGTAGCGCAGGAACACCCGGTGCACGTTCGGCGCGAGCTCCTCGACCCGGGCACGCCCGTCCGCGCCCGCTTCCGGACGGTCCAGATTCTGCACCGTCACGAACAGCACCTTCTCGTGCAGGACCTTGTTGTGCTTGAGATTGTGCAGCAGCGCGCCGGGCACGAAATCCGAGTTGCCGGTCAGGAACACCGCCATCCCCGGAACCCGGATCGTGCGCGACTGCGGCAGCCGCGCCAGGAACGACGCGAGCGGCAGGCTCTCCTGCTGCCAGCGGGCGAACAGCAGGTCGCGCCCCTTTCGCCATGTCAGCATCAGCACCAGCAGCAGGCTGCCGATCAGCAGCGGCACCCAGCCGCCCTCCGGGATCTTCAACGAATTGGCGAGCAGGAACACCAGATCGACCGCGCACAGGCCGCCGAACACGCTTCCCGCCATCCATTTCGACCAGCCGAACTGCCGGTGGAAGACAAACATCGCCAGCACGCAGTCGCACAGGAACGTGCCCGTCACCGCGATGCCGTAGGCCGATGCCAGGTTGTCGCTGCTGCGGAAGGCGAGCACCAGCAGGATCACACCGGTCGCAAGGGCCAGGTTGATCTGCGGGATGAAGATCTGCCCCTCCTCCGCGCTGTTGGTGTGCTGGATCTTCATCCTCGGCAGGAAGCCCAACTGCAGGCATTGCCGCGTGACGGAATAGGCACCCGAGATCACCGCCTGGCTCGCGATCACGGTCGCCACCGTCGCCAGCAGCACCAGCGGCAGCCGCAACCATTCGGGGCCGAGCAGGAAGAACGGGTTGGCGATCGCGGCCGGATGGCGGATCACCAGCGCACCCTGTCCGAGATAATTCAGCGTCAGGCTCGGCAGCACGAACACCAGCCAGGCCCGCCTGATCGGCGGCGCGCCGAAATGCCCCATGTCGGCATACAGCGCCTCCGCCCCGGTGACCGCCAGCACCACGGCGCCGAGCACGATGAAGGCGAGCCACCCATGATGCGCCACGAAGCCGACCGCATGCAGCGGCGACAGCGCTTTCAGCACGAACGGATCGCGGGCGACCTCCAGGCCGCCGAGAACGCCGATCGTCAGGAACCAGACCGCCATGATCGGCCCGAACAGGCGGCCGACCGTCCCGGTGCCACGCGACTGGAAGCTGAAGAGGGCGACGATCACGCCGATCGCGATCGGGATGACGACGGGCCGTGCGCTCGGCACGCTGATCTCGAGGCCCTCGATCGCCGACAGCACCGAGACGGCCGGCGTGATCACCCCGTCGCCGAAGAACAGGCATGCGCCGACCAGCCCGATCATCGTCACGATCGCTCGCGTCCGCGCGTCCCCGGACAGACGCTGCGACAGCGCCATCAGCGCCAGGATACCGCCCTCGCCATTGTTGTCGGCGCGCATGATCAGCAGGATGAACTTGACCGTCACGATCAGGATCAGCGACCAGACGATCAGCGACAGGATGCCGAGCACCTCGCCCGCGGTGATCGCGTGGTTGTTCAGGATCTCGATCGACGCCTTGAACGCGTAGAGCGGGCTGGTGCCGATATCGCCGTACACCACGCCGAGCACGCCGATGAACGGCGTCAGCCGAAAGCCCGTCGTCCGCGCATGGCCGCGCGCCGCGGCGGCACTCACGCTCATCGCGTCGATCCGGTCGCGGGTCCGGTCATCAGGTGCTGTCGGCCTCGGGCCGATGGCCGAAAATCGTGCTGTCGGCCTCGGGCCGACGGCCGAAAATCGCGCTGCCGATCCGCACTTCCGTCGCTCCCGCGTCGATGGCCGCCTCGCAATCGTCCGACATGCCCATCGACAAGGTCGCGAGCCCATGCTCGGACGCGAGCGCGGCGAGATAGCGGAAATGCGCCGTCGGGTCGACATCGGCCGGCGGGATGCACATCAGGCCGCGCAGCGCCTCGCCGAACCGCGCGCGGCATGCGCGGATGAACCCCTCCGCCTCGCGCCGTGACACCCCCGCCTTCTGCGCCTCGTCCCCCACGTTGACCTGCACCAGAAGCGACGGCAGCCGCCCCTCCTTCGCCGCGGCGTCGTCGAGCGCGTCGGCGAGCCGCTCGCGGTCGAGCGTCTCGATCACGTCGGCGATCCGCACCGCGTCGCGCGCCTTGTTCGTCTGCAACGGGCCGATCAGGTGCAGCACCGGCCGGTCATGCGCGCCCGCGCCGACAGGCGCGAACTTGGCCGCCGCCTCTTGCACCCGGTTCTCGCCGAAATGCGTCTGGCCGGCGCGCCGCGCCGCCTCGACCGAGCTGGCCGGATGAAACTTCGACACCGCCACCAGCGTGACCGTGCCAGGATCACGGCCCGCCCGGGCGGCCGCCGCATCGATCCGCGCGCGGACCGCGTCGATCGCGGCCGCGATCGACGCGGGGACCGCGCCTTCGGCCTCCCGGGGTGGGGCGGGGAGAAGCATGGATCGCAAGCTCGTGGCATGGGCCCGGATGGTCAAGACGCGTTCGATTCGAAGGTCCGGGGCCTCGGCACCGGTCCTCTGGCTGTTCATCGATCGCCGGATCGCCGACCCCGTCCGGTCGGTGCGCGCGCTGGCCGCCGTCAGGGCGCCCGGCCTGTTCGGTGTCGTCCTTCGTGCCCGGGACCGCGCGACCCGTCTGGCACTCGCGGCCGCGATCGGCCCGATCTGCAGGCGTGCCCGCCTCGCCCTGCTCGTCTCCGGCGACGTCGTGCTGGCGCATGCATTGCGGGCCGGCCTGCATCTGCCGTCGGTGCGTCGCACCGCGCGGCGCCGGCCCCGGCTGCTGAGCGCGTCCGCCCACGACGCGGCCGAGCTCCGCCGCGCCCGCGCCGCCGGCGCCCGCCTTGTCTTCCTGGCGCCGGTCTTCCCGACCGCGACCCATCCGGGCGAGAGCCCGCTCGGCGCGGCGCGCGCCGCCCGGATCGCCGGCACCGCGCCGCCGGGGATGCGCCTGCTGGCACTCGGCGGCATCGACGGCCGCACCGCCCGCGCCCTGTCCCCCCGCTTCACCGGCGCCGGCGCGATCACGGCGCTCGTCACGTGAGCGACCACGCGCTGTCGGCCGAACTCGTGGCCGTGATCGTCGCCGTCACCGAGGGCGTGCCGCGCGTGCTCATGCTGCGCCACGCGCCGCGCCTGCCGAGCGGGCCCTTCGCCCGCGACGACCGCTCGCTGCAATCCGGCCTGCGCGCCTGGGTGGAGCGCCAGACCGGCAAGCGTCCCGGCTACGTCGAACAGCTCTACACCTTCGCCGACCGCGACCGCGTGCGGCCCTCCGCCGGCGACGACGGCGGTCTCGGCCGGGTGATCTCGGTCTCCTATCTCGGCCTCGCCCGCGAGGACCGCGTCTCGCCGCCGCCCAACGCCGTCTGGCGCGACTGGTATTCGTTCTTTCCCTGGGAGGATCGCCGCCATGGCGACGCACTCGCGCCGATCCGAGCCGCGCTGGACACCTGGGCGCTCGATCGCGGCAGCGACGCCGGACGCCGCGTCGCGTTTGCCTTCGCCGCCGGCGACGCATGGAACGAGGACCTCGCACTCGCGCGCTACGAGCTGCTGTTCGAGGCGGCCCTGGTCGAGGAAGCGACCCGGCGCTCCCGTGGCGCGGGTTCGGCTGCCTTCGGCATCGCGATGGCCGATGACCACCGCCGCATCCTCGCGACCGCCATCGCGCGTCTGCGCGCCAAGATCAAATACCGCGCCCTCGTCTTCGAGCTGATGCCGCCTTCCTTCACCCTGCTCGACCTGCAGCGCACGATCGAGGCGCTGTCGGGCCGCCGGCTGCACAAGCAGAATTTCCGGCGGATGATCGCCCAGCAGGATCTCGTCGAGGAAACCGGCGCCTTCTCGGCGGAAGCCCGCGGCCGGCCCGCAAAGCTGTTCCGCTTCCGCGGCGCCGTCGTCGAGGAGCGCGCGCTCGCAGCCACCCGGCTCCCGGTCGCGCGGAATTGATCGCTCGAACCGCTCGGCCGCGCGTTCGCACAAGACGTGATCGAGCATCCAACGCAGAACCGGCTTTGTCTGATCGCGATCCCCGCGCATAACGAAGCCGATCGTATCGGGCCTTGCCTCGACGCAATCGCTGCCAGCCTCCACAGGCCGCCGCCCGCGATCGTCCTTCTGGTCAACAACACGACCGACGAGACGTGCCTGGTCGCGCGACGCGCCGCGGCGGCGGCCGGCCTCGTGCTGCACCTCCTCGACATCCGGCTGCCGTGCGAGCGCGCTACGGCCGGCGAAGCCCGCCGCCTCGCGATGGCGCATGCGGCGCGGCTCGCACCCGACGGCGCCGTGCTCATCACCACCGATGCCGACGGCCGCGTCGCACCCGGCTGGCTCGACGCCAACCTGCGCGCGATCGAGGCCGGTGCCGATGCCGTCTGCGGCGTCGCCATCATCGACCCGCTCGAGGCGGCCGCGATCTCGCGACATCTGCACGACGACGACGAGCGCGAGATGCGCTACGCGGCGCTGCTCGACGAGCTGACCGTGCTGCTCGATCCGGAGCCCGCCGACCCCTGGCCGCGTCATTCCGAGGAGTCGGGCGCCAGCATCGCGGTTCGCAAGGCGATCTTCGAGCGCGCCGGCGGCATCCCGCCGCTCGCCACCGGCGAGGATCGCGCCTTCGTGCAGTCCCTGCGCCGGATCGACGCGAGGATCAGGCACGCGCCCGAGGCGCGCGTGATCGTCTCCGGACGCCTGCAAGGCCGCGCCTTCGGCGGCATGGCGGACACGATGCGCCGCCGGATGATCGAGCAGGATGCGTGGCTCGACGACCGGCTGGAGCCGTTACTCGACGCCGTCCATCGCGCCCGATGCCGCGCGGCACTTCGCGAGAACTGGAGCCTCGGTCCGCGAGATCTTCCGTTCGGTGCGATGTGGGAACGCCACGAAGCGGCCGACGGCATCCTCTCCAAGCGACGCCGCGTCGCGAGATCCGAGGTGGAACCCGCCATCGCGCGGGCGCGTGCGATCGTCCGGACATTGGGACTCAGATCCCGGACCCGGACCGGGATACGGGTCCGATCAGCCGGTCCATCCGGAACGTTGCCCCTCGCCTCGGTGGCAGCGCCGTGAGCCGGCTCGCGGCCCTGAAGGCGTCCGCCGCGTCCTCGCCCGTGCACGGCGTGTCGGTGGGACCCGTCCAGTTGACCAGGATCACGGTGCCGCCCGGCAGCAGGGCCGCCTCGCACCGCGCCGCGAGCCGCGCGATGTCGTGGCCGGCGAGGAAATAGAGCACCTCCGAAATCACGATCAGGTCGTAGCGTCCCGCCGGGAACGATGCGGGCACATGGTGCGGCTCGAACCGGACATGACCGAGCGAGGCGCAGGTCGAGGCCGCGCGCGACAGCGCCGCGGGCGCGCAGTCGATCGCGACCAGGCTGTCGCAACGCGCCGCCAATTGCGCCGTCAGGACCCCGATCGAGCATCCGATCTCGAGCGCGCGGCCGAAGCGGCCCGGCGGCAGCATCTCGAGCGTCGCCGCGTATTTCGCCTGCTCGTAGGCGCTCGACCGGAAGTCCCACGGATCGTCGCTCGCCGCATACAGACGGTCGAACACCGACCGGTCCCAGGTGTCCCCGCTCATCGTGCGCCGTCGAGAAAGAATTCGAACGGCGTCACGCACGCTGCCAGCAGCGCCGCCGGGACGCGAAACCCGTCCGGGTCGTCCGTCACCACCTCACCGAATTGCGACCGGTGGGCGGCGAGCGCGCGACGCTTGCGGTCGAGCACCCGCCCCACCGCGAGCCGATGCCCGGACGGCGTCCGCTCATCGTCGAGCGCCGCCTCGTCGGGCAGCAGCCAGCCCCACACCGGATACGACACCACCCGCAATCCCGTGGCCGCCGCCATCGCAGCCGCCGCCTGGTGATCGCAATGCGGGTCGTGCCGCCAGGGTGCCGCGATCGTGGCGCAGCCGAAGTCGGCTGCCGCGCGGCGGATCGCGGCGACCGCCGCGTCGAACGCCGTGCCCGCCACCGGCGCCGCGCCGTCCGGCAGCGCCAGGAACCGGACCCGCTCGCGCCCGAGCCCCAGCAACGCGGCGGCCGTGATCGCCTCCTCCGCCCTGATCGACCGCAGCCGCTCGGGCGGGAACAGCGCCGAGCCCGGATGCGACCATGCGCCATCGGTCACGAACAGGATCGCGGGCGGCGTGCCCGCCTCGCACAGCAGCGCGATCATTCCGCCGCAGCCGAGGCACTCGTCGTCCTGATGCGGCGCCAGCACCAGCACGCCGCCCGCCGCCACGACGCCGAGCGGCGCCTCGGGAAGCGCCCGCCATGCCGACCGGATCGCTTGCGCGCGCATCAGATCTCCCACCCGTCGGGCGGCAGACCGCGCCCGGCGAACCAGAGCGCCGCCTCCGTCAGCGTCTCGTCCGGTGCCGGCTGGCGCAGATAGGTCGCGAGATCGCGCGACATCCGCTCCACCGGATTGGAGCGGACGAACGCCGCCAGCCCGAGCGCGCGCTGTGCATCGCCGATCGCATCGAGACACGCGCTCTCGACCGCGATCCGCGCCAGATTGACCAGCGCCGCCGCGTCGCCGTCGCCCAGTTCGTCCGCCCGGCTCGCGCGCGCCACCCACGACCGCGCCGTCCCGGCCGCGATCAGCATCCGCCCGATGCGCGCCGCCTGATGCGGATTGGTGTGCCGCCCGCGCGCTTCGAGCTGTGCGATCGTCATCGCCACCAGCGCGTCGAGGCCGCCGAGTGCCACCGCGGAACCCCGCCAGGCGCCGGCGGAAAATTCGGGCTGGCGCAAATAGTCGCCCGGCGCGCCGATGACGGCAGCGATGCTGACGCCCGACAGATCCATATCCGCCGTCCGCGCGCCCCTGACGCCCGACAGGGAGCGCGCGAGGCCGGTCGGCTCGGATCCATCGAGATGCGCCAGCGCCAGCACCGGACCGTCCTCGCGCGCCAGCGTCAACAATGGCCGCGTCACGCGCCCGGCACCGGAGCAGAAACTCTTCGAGCCCGCGACCGCGGGGCCATCCGGCCCGCTCACCAGCCGGGCGGCATCGCCCGTCTCCGTCACCCAGATGCCGAACAGGTGTCCACCCGCCGCGTCGCGCGCCGCCGCCGCGAGCTGGGTCTCGTCGCCATACCGTCCGATCAGGCGCAGGGCGTTGACATGCCCCTCCAGCAGGCGCCCGGCCGCGATCGACCCGGAACCGAGCAGCCGCAGGAAGGACGCGGCCGGCATCCCTTGCGAAGCGACGCCCAGATCCAGACCGCCCAATCGTGTCGGCAACGGTGCCGACAGCGCCCCGATGTCGCGCAAGAGGCCGAGCGAACGGTCCGGAAACACACCCTCGCCGTCCGTCTCGTCGGCGTCCGACCTCAGCAACGGCACGATGTCCGCGAGCTGCCGCAGGAACAGGCCTCGATCGTCCGCCAAACCCGTCATCCTCGATCGCGCTTTGCCCAGCCCGGCCGCCGCTCCTATGAACGCGTCACACCCCGACAGGATGCTTCATGCCGATCGCGGCGCCTCAGGATCCGACCCGCTCGGCCGCCTTCGACCTTCTCGTCGCGATCGGCGAGCGCCTTCTGTCCCTCGACGATGCGCTCGATGAACTCCCGCCGATGGACACGCGCGACCGGGCCGCCGCGCGGCGCATCGCCGCCTGCGTGCTCCGCCGCCAGGGAACGCTCGATGCCGTCCTCGAACCGTTCCTCACACGGATGCCGCCCGACCGGGTCCGCACCATCCTCCGGATCGGCGCCGCCGGCCTGCTGTTCCTGGCGACCCCCGCCCACGCCGCGGTCGGCACCGCGGTGGACCTCGCCCGCGACCGTCGCCTCGTGCCCTTCGCCGGGCTCGTCAACGCCGTGCTGAGGCGCATCGCACGCGGCGGCGAAGCCCTCCTCGCCGATCTCGACGGCCCAAGGCTCGACACGCCGGCCTGGCTTTGGGCGGCCTGGGGCGGCAGGGCACGCGCGATCGCGACCGCGCACCAGCACGAGGCGCCGCTCGACCTGACGCTCCGCCCGGGCATCCAGCGGCCGGAAGGCGGCGCCACGCTGCCGGGCGGCAGTGTGCGCCTGCCCGCCGGCACCCGCGTGACCGAGCTGCCGGGCTTCGAGGACGGCGACTTCTGGGTGCAGGACGTCGCGGCCACGCTCCCGGCAATGCTGCTCGCGCCGCGCCCGGGCGAGCGCATCGGCGACCTCTGCGCGGCGCCGGGCGGCAAGACCGCCCAGCTCGCTTGCACGGGCGCCGACATCGTCGCGATCGACCGCGACGGCACGCGCCTGCGCCGCCTCCGCCAGAACATGACGCGGCTCCGGCTTGCCCCCGACATCGTCGAGGCCGACGTGCTCGACTGGCGTCCGGCGGTGCCGTTCGATGCCGTCCTGCTCGACGCGCCCTGCAGCGCCACCGGAACCGCGCGCCGCCATCCCGACATGCTCCGGCTGCGGCGGCCGCGCGACATCGCGGTGCTCGCCGCGCGTCAGGCCGCACTCCTCGATGCCGCGCGCGCGATGCTCGTCCCCGGCGGCCGCCTGGTCTACGCCGTCTGCTCGATGCAGCCCGAGGAAGGACCCGAACTTGTCGCGCGCGCCGTGACGGCAGGCATGTGGCGCATGCTGCCGATCGAGCCGGGCGAACTGCCCGGCTTCGAAGCCTGCATCACCGACGACGGCACGCTGCGCACCGACCCGGGCCGATGGGCGGCGCAAGGCGGCATGGACGGCTTCTTCGCGGCCAGGCTGGTCCGGACCGGGTGAGCCTTCTCCGTCCCGCGGATCCTGCTACGTTCGGCTGATGTCCACGCTCGTCTGCCCCAGCCTGCTCGCCGCCGATTTCGCCCGTCTCGCCGACGAGATGCGCGCGGTCGAACAGGCAGGTGCCGACTGGCTCCACCTCGACGTGATGGACGGACATTTCGTTCCAAACATCAGCTTCGGCGCGCCTGTCATCGCGAGCCTCCGCCGTCACACGCGCTTGCCGTTCGACGTCCACCTGATGATTGCGCCCGTCGACCCGTTCATCGACGATGTCGTTGCCGCCGGCGCCGACCACATCCTCGTCCACGCCGAGGCCGGACCGCATCTGCACCGTTCGCTGCAGGCCATCGCGCGGCACGGCAGGAAGCCGGGCGTGGTGCTCTGCCCGGCGACACCGGCCGAACATGCGGCGCAGGTCCTCGATCTCGTCGACATCGTGCTCGTCATGACGGTCAACCCGGGCTTCGGCGGCCAGCGTTTCCTCGACAGCCAGCTCGGCAAGATCGCGGCGATCCGCGCGATGATCGACGCGACCGGCCGCGACATCCGCCTCGAGGTCGACGGCGGGATCGACCCCGAGACGGCGGCGCGGGCGCGTGCCGCCGGCGCCGACACGCTGATCGCCGGCAGCTCGGTCTTCAACAACAGGGATTACGGTGCGGCGATCGCCGGCTTGCGCGGAACTTGAGCCGGTCCGGATCCGGGGAGGGCAGAGTGGGGGTCAAACGTTGGGGCCGTGACGCGCGGCTCTCGCTGGCCCGCTTGCCCCTGATCACGCGCCCGCTCGGCCTGGTCCGCGTCCCGGATGCGCCGCAGGTCTCGGTGCGCGATCCCTGGCCGGGCTCTCCGGCCCGAGGTGCGAAGCTGATGCGGGGCGAGCTCGATGCCGGCGTTCCCGCGCGTCTCGAACCCGGCGGCTGGGCCAAACTGTCGGCACTCGCCGAACCGGCGCGCGCGTCCGCGCACGGTTTCGCCTGGCTGCGCGACCTGCGCGCGATCGGCACCGATACCGCGCGACAGCGCGCGCGCGCCCTGGTCGCCGACTGGATCGGCCGTCCGCCATCCGACCCGGTCGCGCGCCGCGCGCCCGTCATCGCGCGCCGGATCACCGCCTGGCTCGGTCACTACGACTTCTTCGCAGCCTCCGCCGAGGACGAGTTCCGCGGCGCGCTGATGCGGCACCTGCTGACGGACGCGCGCACGCTCGCCGCCCTCGTCCCGCTCGACCGCGCCGACACGGGCTCGATGACGGCACTCAAGGGACTAGTCGCGGCGGGCGTCGCGTTGCCCGAGAACACCGGCTTCCTGACCCGGGCGCTCCGTTTCCTTCCGGGCGAGCTCGGCCGGCAGATCCTCGCCGATGGCGGCCACGTGGAGCGAAGCCCGTCCGCGCAGCTCGGCGCGCTGCGCGAGCTCGTCGAGATGAAATTGCTGTTCGCGACCGCCGGCACCTCGCCGCCGATCGCGCTCGCGGCCTGCCTCGACCGGATGTGCCCCGCGCTTCGCACCTTCCGGCACGGCGACGGCGGCCTCGCCCTGTTCAACGGGTCCGAGGAAGAGGACGCCACCACCATCGACCTCGTGCTCGGCCAGGCCGGGCGCGGCCGCGCCGTGCATGCGACGCTGGCCGAGGCCGGCTTTGAGCGCCTCGCCTCCGGACGGACGACCCTGATCGTCGACACCGGCGTCCCCGCCGCGTCCGGGATCGACCGGCGCGCGGCCGCCGGCACGCTAGCCTTCGAGATGTCGGTCGGACGCGAGCGCCTGGTCGTCAATTGCGGCGCCACCGAGGCGCCCGAGGAATGGCGCAACGCCCTGCGCGCGACCGCTGCCCATTCGACCCTGACGCTGGCCGACACCAGCTCCGCCGAGGTCAGGCACGAGGGGCTCGGCCGGCGCCCGGCCAAGGTCGTGGTGCAACGTCAATCGACCGGCGGCGCGCACTGGCTCGAAGCCAGCCATGACGGCTACCAGCGCGCCTTCGGCGCCACCCACCATCGCCGCCTCTATCTTGCCGAGACAGGCGACGATCTGCGCGGCGAGGACGCGATCGAGGGCGGCGAGACGCACCCCTATGCGATCCGCTTCCACCTCCATCCCGCGGTCGAGGCGACGCTCGAGGCCGACGGCGAGGCGGCCTTGCTGCGTCTGGCGTCCGGCGGCCTGTGGCGTCTGCGCGCCGACGGCGCGCATCCGGCGATCGAGGACAGCATCTATGTGGGCAGCGTCGTCCGTCGCCCCTCCAGGCAGATCGTGCTGGCGGCCAGAACGGGCGAGACCAGGCAGGTGCGTTGGGCGATCACCAGGATCGGCTGACCGGTGCCAGGCGGATCCTCGAGATCGCGAACGTCGATTTCTCGCTGGTCCACTTCCTGCTGCCCTTGATGCGGGCGCTGCGGGCGCGCGGCCATGACGTCGTGGGCGCCTCGGCGCCGGGCGCGCTGCTCGACATCGCCCGCCACGAGGGTTTCCGGATCATCGAATTGCCGCTGGCGCGCTCGGCCTCGCCGGTTGCCCAATACCAGGCCTTCGGAGCGCTGCGCCGCATGATGCGGGCCGAACGCTTCGACTTCGTCCACGCCCACATGCCGATCAGCGGCTTCCTCGCGCGTCTCGCCGCCCGGGAGGCCGGGGTCCCTCAAATCGCCTACACCTGTCACGGCTTCCTGTTCAATCAGCCGGGACCCGCGCTCCGGCGCGCCGCATCGCTGGCCATGGAGCTCGCCGCCGGCCGCGTCACCGATCGCTTCCTGACCGTGTCCGAGGCGGAGGCCGCCGACGCGCGCCGCCTGCGCATCCACCGCCGAGCGATGGCCGCCGGCAATGGCCGCGACCCGGACATCTTTCACCCCGACGCCCAGGCGCGGGCACGCGTGCGCGCCGCCCTCGGCGTGCCCGACGGCCGCATCGTCGTGATCTGCGTCTCCCGCCAGGTGCGCCACAAGGGCATTCCCGAGCTGCTGGCTTCGATGCGCGACATCGACGCCGAGCTGTGGGTCGTGGGCGACCGGCTGCCGTCCGATCATGGGCCCTCGCTGGAGCCCGATTTCGCGGCGTCGGGCCTCGGCGGGCGCCTCAAGCGCCTCGGCTACCGGACCGACATCGCTGCCCTGCTGGCCGCCTCCGACATCTTCGCCTTGCCGAGCCATTTCGAGGGCCTGCCGATGTCGGTGATCGAGGCCATGCTGTGCGGCCTGCCGATCGTCGCCACCGACATTCGCGGACCGCGCGAACAAATCGTCGCCGGCGAGACCGGGCTGCTCGTGCCGCCCGCCTCGGTGGCGCCGCTCGCGGGCGCGCTCGGCCGCCTCTGCCGCGACCCTGCCCTGCGGCGCGCGATGGGCGCGGCCGGCCTCGCGCGGGCACGCGCCCTCTACACCGAAGCTGCCATCGTCGAGCGGACCGTACGGCTGCTCGGTCTATGAGCCAAGCTGGCCTTCCTCGGCCGCCGACCTTACTGACAGGGAATGCCTGACCTCGTCCCGATCCGCCGCGCCCTCCTCTCCGTCAGCGACAAGACCGGGCTCGTGCCGCTCGCCGCCGCCCTGGCAGCACACGGCGCCGAGATCCTGTCGACCGGCGGATCGGCGGCAGGGCTGCGCCGCGCGGGCATCGCGGTGCGCGAGGTCTCCGACTACACCGGCTTCCCGGAGATCCTCGACGGAAGGGTCAAGACGCTCGTCCCGCAAATCCATGGCGGCATCCTCGGCAGGCGGGATCGGCCGGACCATCTCGCCGCGATGGCGACGCACGGCATCGCGCCGATCGACCTCGTCTGCGTCAATCTCTACCCGTTCGAGGCGACCGTCGGCGCCTGCGCCCCCGAGGCGGACTGCATCGAGAACATCGACATCGGCGGCCCCGCGCTGATCAGGGCGGCGGCGAAGAACCATGCGCATGTCGCCGTGCTGACCGACCCCGCTCAATATCCGGCCTTCATCGAGGCGCTCGCCCTCGGCGGCACCGATCTCGCGCGGCGCCGCGCGCTCGCCGCCGAGGCTTATGCCGCGACGGCCGCCTACGACGCCGCGATCGCCGCCTGGTTCGAACGCGATGCCGGACGCTTTCCCGATCGTGTCACCATTGCCGGGCGCCTGCGCGAGCAGCTCCGCTACGGCGAGAATCCGCACCAGCGCGCCGCGTTCTACACCGGCGGCGACGCCCGCGCGGGCATCGCCACCGCCAACCAGCTCCAGGGCAAGGCCCTGTCGTTCAACAATCTCAACGACACCGACGCGGCCTTCGAGGCGGTCGCCGAGTTCGACGACCCGGCGATCGTGATCGTCAAGCACGCCAATCCGTGCGGCGTCGCAACCGCGCCGATCATGCTCGATGCCTGGACGCGCGCGCTTCGCTGCGACCCCGTCTCCGCCTTCGGCGGCATCGTGGCCTTGAACCGCACGCTCGACGAGGAGACCGCGGCGGCGATCGCCGGGATCTTCACCGAGGTCATCATCGCCCCGGACGCGACGGAGGCGGCGCGCGAGGCGCTGGCGCGAAAGCGCAACCTGCGCGTGCTCCTGACCGGCGGCATGCCGGATCCGCGCGCGCCCGGCCGGACGCTGCGAACGGTCGCCGGCGGCCTCCTGTTGCAGGATCGCGACGACGGGCGGGTCGAGGCGTCCGGCCTGCGTGTCGTCACCAGGCGCGCGCCGGACGACCGCGAGCTGGCCGATCTGCTGTTCGCGTTCCGCGTCGCCAAGCATGTCAAGTCCAACGCGATCGTCTACGCGCGCGATCTGGCGACCGTCGGCATCGGCGCCGGACAGATGAGCCGCGTCGACAGTGCCCGCATCGCGGTCCTCAAGGCCGAACAGGCCGCTCGTGAACGAGGCGAGGTGTCGGGCTGCGCCGGCAGCGTGGTCGCGTCCGACGCCTTCTTTCCGTTCGCCGACGGGCTCGAGGCCGCGATCGCGGCGGGTGCCACGTCTGTCATCCAGCCAGGCGGCTCGATCCGCGACGCCGAGGTGATCGAGGCTGCCGATCGCGCCGGCGTCGCGATGGTCATGACCGGCATGCGCCACTTCCGTCACTGAAGCACGACCGGTTGAGAACCGGAGCGGAGGATGCCACACAGGATGGATGATCCCTTCCCTTCTCCGGCGGATCGTCTTGTGTGCGGCCATGGCGGCAGCGCCGCCCGCGCCGTCGCGCGCCGACACCGCCGTTCCCGCCAGCCTGACGCCCGCCGACCAGGGTTGGGTCGCGCGCATCCAGACGACCCTCGACGGGCTGACGACGTTGAAGGCGCGGTTCCTGCAGATCGCGCCGGATGGCGCGACGACGCAGGGAACCGCCTGGCTCGACCGGCCCGGCCGGATGCGCTTCGAGTACGACAAACCCAGTCCACTGCTCCTGGTCGCCAATGGCGGCCAGGTCGTCTTCCACGACGCCAAGCTCGACCAGGTCACCACGGTGCCGCTCGACCGGACTCCGCTGGGCCTGCTGCTGGCACCGTCGATCCGGCTGTCGGGCAACGTCACCGTCACCGGCTTCCTGCACCGGCAGGATCAGGTGCAACTGACCCTCGAGCGGACCGCCTCGCCCGGCGACGGCAGCCTGACGCTGGTGTTCTCCGAGAACCCGTTTGGCCTGCGTTCCTGGACCGTCATCGATGCGCAGGGGCGGCAGACGCGTGTCGACCTCTACGACATCGCGACCGGCGCCAGCTTCTCCGACGACCTGTTCAAGACCGGCGAGGGCGGCTGAGGCCAGCATGAAACCGGTCATCGGCATCTCGTGCTGCACCAAGTATGTCGGGGAGTATGCCGCCCACAATCACGCGGCCAGCGACACCTATGTCCGCGCCACCGATCAGGTCGTGGCCGCGGTGCCATTGCTGATCCCGGCGAACGGATCGTCGGCCGACATCGAGAGCCTGCTTGCCCATATCGACGGATTGATGCTGACCGGCAGCCGCTCGAACGTCGATCCGGCGCTCTATGACGGCCTCCCTCATCCGGAGGACACGCCGGAGGACGCCGCGCGCGACGTGGTCACCACCGCCCTGGTGCGGGGCGCCGTCGCCCGCGGGATGCCCGTGCTCGGGATCTGCCGCGGCCTGCAGGAGATCAACGTCGCCTTCGGCGGCAGCCTGCACCAGAACGTGGCCGAGATCCCCGGCCGCGCCGATCATTCCGCGCCGCTCCATCCCGACTTCGCGGTCCGCACCGGCAACCGCCACGACGTGACGCTGAGCGGCGAGATGCGCGTGATCGCGGGCGAGAACCGGATCACGGTCAACTCCCTCCACCACCAGGCGATCGACCGGCTCGGCCACGGGCTGGTGGTGGAGGGCGTGGCCGCGGACGCGACGATCGAGGCGATCCGCGTGGGTGGTGCTGCCTTCGCGATCGGCGTGCAATGGCACCCCGAATACGATTTTCTGACCAACCCCGTCTCGCACGCGATCTTCCGGGCCTTCGGCAACGCGCTCCGCCCCCGCTGACCGGCGTCAGGTCGTGATCCGGGATTGGCTTGGGTCAACGAACCGAAACAACGTGGTGCCCACCGGGGGACTCGAACCCCCATGCCATCCGGCCGCGGATTTTAAGTCCGCTGCGTCTACCGTTCCGCCAGGCGGGCATTTTATCCCACGCGCAACAAACTCGCGCCATGGCGGCGCAGCCAGTCTTCCGCGTAGGCTTCGTGAGTGGTCAGGCTGCGGACCAGCGACCAGAACGCAGGCCCATGGTCCATGTGCCGCAGATGCGCCAATTCATGCGCGACGACGTAGTGCTGCACCGCTTCGGGCGCCATCACCAGCCGCCAGTTGAACATCAGCGTTCCGCTCGAGCTGCAGCTCCCCCAGCGGGTGCGCGTGTCCTTGATCGAGATCCGCCGCGGCCGGAGCGCGTTCGTCGCGATCTCGGCCGTCAGCCTCAGCAGCGTCCGCCTCGCCTCGGCCCGCAGGAAATCCGCCAGGCGACGGGCAAGGAACTCGAGCTCGCCACTGACCATGATCCGGCCCTCGGACAGGCACACGCCGCTGCGCGCGAGCGGCGTGTGATGCACGGGATGCGGCACGCCTCGGATCGGCACCATCGCGCCCGCGGCAAGGTGGATGACCTGCGGCAGCGAGGCGATCCGCTGCGCGAGCCAGTCCGCATGCCGGTGCAGCAGCGTCACCCCGGCCTGCCGCCCGGTCCGGAGCGGAAGCGTCACCACCACGGCCCCGCTGCGCGTGTCGACCCGAAGCGAGACGCGCCGCGCCCGCGCGCTGCGTCGCCAGCGGACATCGACATCGAGCCCCGCCAGCCGCACCGACTCCGACGTCACGAGCGATGTCGTCGAACGCGCGCATTGCGCCGTGCCCTCGGCATGTGGCCTGGCCATTCCACGACGTGATGCTCGAGCGGACCCGCCTGCCGCTCGTCGACCGTCCGGCCCCTGACCGAGATGCCGGCCTCGTGCACACGATCCGGATCGTTCGACACGAGCTTGTGCCAATCCGGCAGCGCCTTGCCCTCCGAGAGGAGCCTGTAGGCGCATGAGGGCGGCAGCCAATCGATGGCAGCGAGATTGTCCGGTGTCAGGCGGACGCAGTCCGGAATGCGGCGCGCCCGGTTCTCGTAGTCGCCGCAGCCGCAGGTCGTGCCGTCCAGCAGGCGGCAGGCGACATTGGTGAAGTGGATCTCGCCGTCGTCGTCGCGAAGCTTGTGCAGGCAGCAGCGGCCGCATCCGTCGCACAGGAGCTCCCACTCGGCGCGGCTCATCTGCGCCAGCGTCTTGGCCTCCCAGAATGGCGGCTCGGTCGTCATGGCCGAACATTACGGCCAACGAGAGCCGTGCGAAAGCGTCAGCCCGTGGCGGTGACCGGATCGGGCAGGAAGATCGGCGCGGGATGCCGGTCGAGCCGCCAGCGGACGCCGACCACGCCCATCCCGAGAATGAGGGCCGCGAGCAGGAACGGCGCGAGTGTCGGCGCGACCAGGGTGCGCACGATCTGCAGGCGGGAGCCGCCGATTGAGCGCGCCGTCGTCCATTGACCCGCGGGAACGCGACGCCATCCCCAGGCGAGGATCGGCAACATCGCGACCGCCAGCGCGACACCACCTTGGCCGGGGTCCAGCAGGAGCGCGCCGAGCAGGGCCGGCAGGACAAGGGTGGAGACCAGCATCACGGCGATGAGGAAAGCCGGCCAGGGGAGTCGCGCGATCGCCGCCGACACCGCCGCGGACAAGCCGGTCGCGATGCAAAGCTCGATCATGGTCCCACCACCAGCCACGCCTCGAAGCGACCGACCAGTTCGTGATGATCGCTCCAGAAGACGTCGTCGATCCGGAGCATCCGCTCGCCGCGATGCGACGCCGCCTGCGTGCGCGCCAGCAGATCGGCCGGCGTCGCGTCCAGCGCGCCAGGTGCCGCCCCGACGACCGGCACCGCCGCCGTGACGGCCGACTGCCAGTCCGGCTGCTGCTCCAGATCGAGAAAGCGCCGGGCACCCGCTTCGTCGGGCGCGCGAAGCGGCACGCCCCAGCTCAGCCGCTCCCTCAGCGCGCCGGTCCATTGCTGCCCGACCGTTGCCTCAGGTCTATCGGTCGAGGGCAGGTCGGCGGCTGGCGCCACCGTCATCAGCACCCCGCCAGAGGTCAACGCCTTGGATGCGGCGCCGCCGTCGGTCCACCACACCACGTATGGCCGCAACTGGTCGAGCTTGCGGAACGCTCGTCCCACGCCATCGCTCGACGCGAGAACGCGGTAGACGTCGCCCGGCGCCACGCCGTCCGCCATCAGCGCGATCTCGAGCGTGCCTCGCGCCTGGCGGGGAAGGCCTCGCTTGCCGGGATAGCGCGCCACATCCCAGAAGTCGGCCCAGCTTGGCGGCGTCGGGTCGCGCGTACGGTCCCATGCGAGCACCAGCGCGGCCTCGAAGCCGGGTATGACGCAGTTCGAGGGCGCGATCGGCAGCAGGAGGCCCTCGCGGCATGCGGCGAGCGCCACCTCGCTCGGCATCAGGACGAGGTCGGGTTCGCTGGCGTTCGCCGCCTCCCTCTGCTGGATGGTCGCCAGCCGCCCGTCCCACGAGGAGAATGTCACCGGCAGGGCGGAAGCGGCGAGGCGCTTGGCAAGCGCCTGCCGGAACGCGTCCGTCAGCGACGCGCCCGGGGTCTCGACGCTGACCACCGGTTTCGGCGCCTCTCCCCACGAAGCAGCCGGAATCGAGGCCGACAGCGCACATGCCGAGACCAGCGCCGGCAGGATGCGTGCCGGCGAGACCTGTCGGCTGGTCATGTCTGGGGATGCGGATAGGCGATCGCTTGGGATGCGCGCCAGGCGAGAGACGCTCCAAGCGGCTCCGACGCGCGATCGACATCGCGTTGCGTGAGGCTCGCGGCCGGCCGTCTGATCCAGATCTGGCTCCCATCCTCGAGGCGCAAGCGCAGTCGGAGATGGTCTCCGAAATTGCTGAGGTCGATCATCGTAGCAGGTATGGCCTGGCCCCCCAGTTCCTCGGCACGGACGGACGCGAAAGCGATCTGATCGGGCCGGACGGCGACAAGGCACAGCGCGCCCGCGCTCACCCGCCCGGACAGGGTGGCCGGCATCACCGCGCCGCATGCCAGATGGATGTCGGCGTCATCGGCATCGGCGTCCGCTTCCGCCACCCGTCCGGCAAAGAGCTGCGCGTCGCAAAGCGCGCGGGCAGCGACTGCGGATCCGGGCCTGAGCAGCATCGAGGCGACCGGGCCGACCCTGCCGGGACGGCCCTCCTCGATGATCCCGACCCTGTCACCGCAGGCGAACAGCTCCTGTCGATCCGATGTCGCGATGACGACCGCCGTCCGCCTCTGCTTGATCAGCCGGCGCAGCAGGACTTGCAGGGACGCGCGCTCGGATGCCGGCAGCTCGCTGAACGGCTCGTCCAGCACGAGCGGCCGCGACGTTGCGAATGCGCGCGCTAGAAGCACACGGCAGGCAGGCTCGGGAGCGAGCCGCCGTGTCGACAGCGTCGCAATTCCCTCCAGGCCCGCGACCGCGATCAGCTCGCCAAGCGCACGCGCGCGCTCCGGCCGCCCGAGACGCCGTGCCGCAAGCGCGAAAGCGATATTGCCCTGCACGTCCAGTTGCGGGAACAGCCGGTCGGCGCGCCTGACCAGCAGGGCGCCATCACGCTCGGCCGCAAGGCGGTCGAGCAGGACCGACCGGCCACGATCGCGTGGTCCGAGCAGCGCCACGCATTCGCCGTCGGCCGCATGCGGGCCTTCGGTTTCGGTCTCGGCGGGGTGCTGCAACGGCATCGGGCGGTTGTCTCGCTCCTGCAACTGGCGCTGGCGGTCGACGTTCTCGTGGCCTGACCGGTCACCGGAGGGGAACATGATGGGTGCGTCGAAGAAGGTCCAAGGCGTGGCCGATGATACACGCGAGCAGCTTCTCGGTTTGCGTGACCAGGTCGAGCAGCTCCTCAGTGACCGTGTGACGCCGGCCATCGCCGATGCGGCCGGGCGCGCCGAGTCGGCGGTTCACACCGCACGCGACTACACGTCGACGAAAGCCGACAACGTCTCCAGGAAGGTGCGAGGCCAGCCGCTGGTCGCGATAGCCGTCTCCGCGGCGGTCGGATACATCCTCGGGCGGATCGCTCGATAAGGCGGTCGCGGCGCGTCGATCGGGGATCGCGATGAGAGTAGCCACGCTGGTCAGAACCGCGGTCGACGCGGAAATCCTGCTCGTCAAATCCAATGGTCGCCGGGTCGCGCGTCAGATCGCCTTTCTTGCCGCCGCGGCGGTGTTCGGCGTCTTCGCCCTAGGGGCCTTGCATGTCGGCGCGTTTCTCGCCCTCGCCGGCGGCGCTCATGTCCGTCCGGTCTGGGCGGCGCTGATCGTCGTCGGCGCCGACGTCGTCATCTGCCTCTTCTCGTTGCTTCTCGCGCGCACTGGCGGTCCCGATGCCAAGGCGATCGAGGCTCGGCTGAAGCGTGATCGCGCGCTTTCCGATCTCCGGGCCAGCTTCGCGATTGCGACCCTCTCCGGCCCGGCCGGACGTGTCGCCGGGCGTGGCGCGATCGGTTTGTTCCGCCACCTCACCGCGCGCCGCAGACATCGCTCAAGGACCGCCTGACAAGGGGGCCTCGCTGTCGCGCCGGCGCCCGGACATCTCATCAAGCTCGGTCTGCAAGGCCTTGGCGCGCGCGCCCGCGATCAGCGCCAGGACCTGGTCGAATTCCTGTTCGACCGCACGCTCGGCCGCCTTGGCGAGGGACAGGCCCGTGCGCGCGAGATCGACCTCCTGGGAAGCGCGCGTCAACGTCGCGCGCGCCCGCATCGCATCCTGCCGTCCGACAGGCAACCAGCGCGCGTAAAGCTCGACGGCCCCGTCGTCCGCACCGAGAGACAGGGCGGCTCGCGCTTCCCGCTCCATGCGCGCGTCGGCGGCCGCGACCGCGGCGCTCGCGTCCGTCTCGGCTGCGATCGCCTGCGCGAGCGCGATCTTGCTGGCTTGCGTGTTCGCCCGCCGCATCTTCAACAGCGCGCGGAAGGCTTCAAGACGCATGTCCGGCGTCCATCACCCGGCGCAGCATGGCGACACTTTGCGCGAGCGAGCTCCGCTCATCCCGTCGCTGCCTGAGGCACGCCTCGATCCGGGGGCCAAGCGCCATCGCCATGTCGGTATCCGGGTCGGACCCGGCCCGGTAGGCGCCCATCCGGACGAGATCGGCGACATCGAGCCAGCGCGAGAGCACCGCGCGGGCTTGGCGGACGAGATCGGCATCCTCGGCGGCCAGGCATCCGGACGCCCGTGACAACGACCGGATGACGTCGACCGCCGGATAACGGCCTGCCTCGCCGATCGCGCGATCCATCACGACATGGCCGTCGAGGATGCCGCGGACGGCATCGGCGATCGGCTCGTTGTGATCGTCACCCTCGACCAGGACCGTGAACAGGCCGGTGATCGATCCATCGCCGGTGCCTTCCCCGGTGGTGCCTGGTCCAGCGCGTTCGAGAAGTTTTGGCAATTCCGCGAAGACACTGGGAGGATAGCCCCGCGTCGCCGGCGGCTCGCCCGCCGAAAGACCGATTTCACGGGAGGCCAGGCAGAAACGCGTCACGCTATCCATCATGAAAAGGACGGCCTTGCCCTGATCGCGAAACGCCTCGGCAATGGTCATCGCGGCCAGTCCGGCCTGCCGCCGCATGATCGGCTGCATGTCGGACGTGGCCACGACCACCACGGAGCGCGCGAGGCCATCGGCACCCAGATCGTCCTCGACGAATTCACGCACCTCGCGGCCGCGCTCGCCGACGAGCGCGATGACGGCGACATCGCAATCGGCTCCGCGCGCGAGCATCGACAGCAACGAGGATTTTCCGACCCCCGATCCGGCGAACAAGCCAAGGCGCTGGCCCCGCCGCATGGTCGCGAACAGATCGAGCGCGCGAACACCGAGTTCGAGCGGCTCGCCAAGACGCGCCCTTCTCGTCGCATCCGGAGGTGCCGCGCGCACGGGACGCGGCTTGCCCGGCCGCAACGGACCGCGATCGTCGAGCGGGCGGCCGAGCGGGTCGACGATCCGTCCGAGCCAGGCCTCGCTGGGATGGATGGAAGCGGACGTGCGGCCACCTGCGCCGTGGATGCGGGCCCGGCATCCGGGGCCGATCCCGTGCAGGTCGGTGAACGGCATCGCTCGCGCCAAGCCATTTTGGAACGAAACGATTTCGGCCGGCACTTCCGTCTCGCCGCGCCCGATCAGTTGGATTCGGTCACCAAGACTGACGTGGCGCGCGATGCCCGCCACGTCGACCGTCAGGCCTGATGCGCCGACGATCCTGCCATCGAGCTGGAGCGACGGCGCATCGCGCAGGCTGTGTTCGAAGATCGAGAGCCGGGACTGCAACGTTGTATCTGACATCTCTACAACCCAAGGAGGCGCATCGCCATAAATACACGCAAAAGATTAATATGATGTCGACAAGATCGCCTTCAGGTTGTATACGTTCTGTATGCAAACCAAAAGGTAGGCACCATGCGTATCCTCTTCGTCCAAAACGACCAAGCCATGCTTCTCAGCCTTGCCTCGAGCTTCCGCGCGAATGGCGTCATCGCGGATCCCGTCGAGACCGCGGACGAGGCGATGGAACTCGCTCGCCATTACGATTACGACTTGATCCTGGTCGAGGCGTCACTTCCCGACATGGACGGGATCGAGTTCGTGCGGCGGATGCGCGTCGCCCGGATCGCAACACCCGTCCTGATGCTGTCGCAATCCCTTCGCCCCGAGGCACGCGTGAGGGCGTTCGCTGCGGGCGCCGACGACGTCATGCAAAAGCCGTTCGATCGGGCCGAGCTCGTCGCGCGGATGCAGGCGATCACCCGCCGGGCAAAAGGCTTCAGCGGCGCGTCCCTCTGCGCGGGCAACCTGGTCCTCAAGCAGGACAGCCGCGAGGTCACGGTTTCCGGCCGCGAGGTTAAACTGACCGGGAAGGAATATGCGATCCTCGAACTCCTGGTCCTGCGCAAGGGGATGGTCCTGACCAAGGACGCGTTCCTCAACCACCTCTATGGCGGGATGGATGAACCCGAAGCGAAGATCATCGACGTCTTCATCTGCAAGCTCCGCAAGAAGCTGAGCATGGCGGGCGCGGGCAGCCTGATCAGCACCGTCTGGGGCCGGGGATACATGCTTCGCGAAGCGGCCCATCAGGACGCGTTCGAGCGCATGGTGCCCCCCTTGTCCCTGCTCGGGGTGGCGATGACCGCCGCGTGACCAGGACTAGGCGGTGAATTGCTCGACGATGATGCGTTCGGACAGATTGAGCGCGGGATCGAACAGGAGCGTGATGCAGACGCTCCTGTCCTCGCTCACGCCGACGGAGACGACATCACGAACTTCGGTGAAGTCGGCAACCGCCGCGACCGGTCTCTTGTTCGGCTCGAGAACCTCGAAATGGACATCGACATTGCTCGGCAGCAGCGCGCCCCGCCAGCGGCGCGGCCGGAAGGCGCTGATCGGCGTCAGCGGAAGAAGATTGGCGGAAAGCGGCACGATCGGGCCGTGCGCCGACAGGTTGTAGGCTGTCGAACCCGCCGGCGTCGCGAGCAGGACCCCGTCGCAGACGAGTTCCGCGAGCCGGACCTTCCCATCGACCGTGATCCTGATCTTGCCTGCCTGGCGGCTCTGGCGAAACAGGAAGACGTCGTTCAGGGCGACCGCCTCCTCCACAGCGCCCGATTGCGTCACGGCATGCATCCTGAGCGGGTGCAAAACCGCGGCTTGCGCATTGGCCAGACGCTCGGGGAGGTCGTCCTCGACGAAGGCATTCATCAGGAAGCCGACCGACCCGCAATTCATCCCGTAGACCGGGATCGGACGTTCCATCGTCGAGTGGAGCGTCTCCAGCATGAAGCCGTCCCCGCCCAGGCAGACGATGGCGCCAGCCTGCGCCACGGGCGTATCGCCGTAACGTTCGATCAGGCGCGCCGCGCAATCCTGCGCGAAATCCCCCGTGGCGGCGCGAAAGGCGATCCGATCCGTCATGTCCCCTGCGGCATCAGAGTCACGGACGATGACGGGACAAGTGAATCCATCCTGCGATGTCGCCAGATCGGCATGCGCTGCCGGACCTCGGACGTGACGCCGCGATCGACGGTGGCCGTCGCCCAACCCGGACCCTCCGGCACCAGGGCGACGATCCGTCCCCACGGATCGCAGATCATCGACTGGCCAAAGGTCGAGCGCGACTTGCCGTCCTCACCGACGAAGTTTCCGGTCGTTGCCGATGCCGCGATCCAGCACTGCGTCTCGATGGCGCGCCCCCGCACCAGGATTTCCCAGTGCGCCCGTCCCGTCTCCGCGGTGAAGGCCGCCGGTATCAGGATCAACTCGGCACCGGCATCGCGCAGGGCATCGAACAGGTAACCGAACCTCAGATCGTAGCAGATGGCGCAGCCGACAGGCGTCTCACCGGCCTTGAAGACGGTGACATCGCGCCCGGGCTCATACAGGTCGCTCTCGCAGTAGCGTTGTCCGTTCGGCGTGACGACGTCGAAGAGATGGATTTTCCGGTAGCGCGCAAGCTCGGTGCCGTCCCGGTCGAACACGAGCGTCGTGTTGTGAAGACGGCCACCGGCGAATTCGGCAATGGATCCGCCGTGCACGATGACTCCGGCCTCGCGCGCCAACGAAGCCAGGAAGTCGTACAACGGCCCGCGCGCGGTGTTGCCCTCACCAGGCAATTTTTCGGCGGCCCGCCTTCTCGTCGCCACGTCACCCCCGAGACAGCTCCACATCTCGGGGAGAACCACCATGTCAGGACCATCCTGGCCGACGGCACGCCTAATCAAACGTTCCGCCGCCTCGATGTTGTCCGACATCACATGGCCGGGCGACATCTGTATCACGGTGATCCGCATCCTTCGATAGATCTCCAGCGTTCCCCTGGATGCTACAACGCGCCCTGGGCCAAGCCTCCCACTATTTTCACTTCAGGCCCCATGGGGAGAATGCACCGAGGAACCGAACCGGCACAGCGAGAGGGCGACCTGCTCGATATCGACGGCCGCCGCGGCGATCGGGTAGCGAAGCGGGAAAGCCACCTGGCTTCGGATCGCGTCACGGACGCGATCGTCTCGCCGAACGACCCCGGCGGACGCGGGCGAGAACTGAAGGTAGCTCGAGCAGACGCGTCGCAATGTCTCGTAGGTCTGCATCCCCGCGAGATGGGTCGCCGCCTGATTGACGACGATGCGCGCGTCCGTGATCGGGGCCCCGTCCCGCGTTACCGAGAGTCGCCTCTTGTCGGTGGCGTGGATCTTCAGCACGACATATGCATCCGTCAACGAGGTCGGCTCGTCGGTCGCGACAACCACCAGCGTATCGACCCAGCACGCCATCCTTCTGACGTGACGATCGATGCCGGCGCCAAGATCGAACAGGATCACGTCATAAGCCGAACTTTCGGCCAGGTTGAGCAACAGCCTCTCGAGCGACATCGCCGACAGCGACGCGAGCGATCCCGATCCGGCTCGCCCGGCAAGAACGTCGAACTGGCCAGCGTGGAAACGCGTCACGACGTCCTCGAGGGTTGTCCCGCCCTGCAGCAGGCCGCCGAGATCACGGTCCGGCGCCAAGCCCAACTGGACATCGACATTGGCCAGTCCGAGGTCACCGTCGACGAGCAAGGTGCGCTTGCCAGATCGGGCAAACACGGTCGCCAGCGAGATCGCCAGCCACGTCTTCCCGACACCGCCCTTGCCGGAAGCGATCGCATATCGATGAGGCCTCAGCGATGCACTATCCGGCACGCCGACATCCGGGCCGGACGCCCGTCTGGGCTCGACGTCATCTCCTGGCATATCGATCTCCAACATCCCGCGTGCTCTTGTCGTCACTAACCAAGGGACGCCGTTTCGTGCGTTCCAATCTCTCGGCGATCATCACCGTGGTCATCGTCTGCAGACCGTCGACAATCCCGGGACCCACGCCGGCCTCGGTCAGCATCAATCGGGACCGCCAGGCCGCTTCGACGACGCCTCCGATCCGGCGCGCGACATCCAGGCGCGTCGCCAGCATTCGTGTCGCGCCGATCTCGGCGTAACATGACGCGATGTCGGCCGTCTCGGCCGCGTCCAGCCCAGCCGGCGTGACAACGATGATCTGCGCCTCGGCCGCTGCCGCCAGGTCGCCGAGGGCCGATATCTCGCCGCCGTCCGCGGCCAGCCCCGGTCCGTCGATCAGGACCGGCCCATGATTCCGGCGCATGGACATGGCACGCCTGAGCGTATGGGGCTGATCCGCAACGAGCAAGGTCAACCCCAGGATACGGGTCAAGGCGGCGAGCTGCTCGGTGGCGCCCGCTTTTTGTCCATCGGTCGAGATGATGAGCGGCTTTGATCCTGCCATCACCAGACGGGCCGCGAGCTTGACCAGGGAGAGGCTCTTTCCGGCGCCCGGCTCGCCCGCGAAGAACAAGGGTGCCGACTCCTTCGACAGATCGAGCGATCCGAAACGCACGCGCCGCGCCAGTGCCTGAGCCAGATCCTGCTCCGTCAGCCGGGCGACAAGGTCCTCGCTCAAGCCGTGCCACAGGAGGTTCCGCCTTCGTTCGTCGAGATAGTCGTCCGCGATGACCGGGATCTCGAGCGGCGTCACGTCATCGAGGGTGGGTCCGATGGCCGCCACGATCTCGACGCCGCGTTCGACGTGCCTCGTCTCGACGATGAGCGCATCATCGCCGAGCGAACGACGCACGGCGCCTACGGCGGCGGCGAGGTCAGGGCCGTCGAACACCCGGACTTTCATGCCCGTCGGACGCGCACGCTCAGATGGTCTCAAGCGTACGGATCCGGCTACGTAACGAGATTTCGGTCTGCGCCAGCACCGGCGTCGTCGGTCGTACCCGATTGACGATCGCGTGCACATGACCGCGAAGATGCTGACTGACGAGCAGCACCGGGCTCTCGCCGGCCCTCATCGTTTTGTCCAGTGCCGAGCGAAGCTTCTCGACGAATTCGCTCAGGCGGCTGGGAGCCATCGCGAGTTGCCGGTCATCGGGCGGTCCCGTCAAGCTTTCGGCGAACGCTTGCTCCCATTCCGGAGACAGTGTCACAAGGGGGATGTAGCCTTTGGGACCAGTGTGCATCTCGCTCAGTTGTCGCGCCAGCCGGGTGCGAACATGTCCAAGAATCGCCGGGATCCCGCGCATGCCGCTACCCGCGGCGTCCTGGATCCCTTCGAGGATCGTCGGCAAGTCGCGAATGGAGACACGCTCGGCCAACAACCCCTGCAACACGCGCTGGACAGCACCGGTCGTTGCGATCGAAGGGATGAGATCGGCAACGAGGCGCTGCTGCTCGCGAGGCAATTCATCCAGCAATTTCTGCGTCTCGGCATAGGTGAGCAGTTCGGCCATGCTCTCCCGCGCCGTCTCGGTCAGATGCGTCGTCAGCACGCTCGACGCATCGACCACGGTGCAGCCCTTGAACAGCGCTTCGTCACGCAGGGCAAGATCCACCCAGAGTGCCGGAAGGCCGAACGCGGGCTCCTGCGTCTTTTCGCCGCGAATGTCCGGCAACGCTCCGTTGGGGTCCATGACCAGGAGCTTGTCCGGCCGTATCTGCCCTCGCGCGGCCTCGACTTCCTTGATCCGGATCACGTACGTTTCCGGCTCCAGTTGCATGTTGTCCTGGATCCGGATCGACGGGAGCACGAGCCCCATCTCGGCGGCGATCGAACGGCGGAGGGATCGGATCTGCTCGGGCAGACGAGGCTGATCGCCGCTGGCCAGCGGCAGGAGCGCATAACCGAGTTCGAGACGGATCATGTCGATGCGCAGCGCATCGATCATCGGCGAAACGCTCGCGGCCGGAACGACCGTCGACGCGTCCTCTTCGGCCGGCGGCTTTGGCGTCCGGTGGCGAAACCAAGCTCCGCCACCGGCGAGCGCGCCCAGCGCGAGGAACGGGATCGCCGGAAGGCCCGGCATCAGTGCGAGCATCACGGCGGCTCCTGATGCCAATGCGAGCGGCTTCGCATTTCCGCCCAGCTGACGAACCAGCGCGGTATCCGCTCGCCCGTCGACGCCTCCCTTCGTGACGACGATACCCGCCGCCGTGGAGACCAGAAGTGCCGGGATTTGCGAGACGAGTCCGTCACCGATGGTCAGCGTACTGAATGTGGACGCAGCATCGCCGACGGCCATTCCATGTCGGACGAGGCCAACCGCCAGTCCGCCCAGGATGTTGATGACCGTGATGAGAAGGCTTGCGATGGCATCCCCGCGGACGAACTTGGCCGCGCCGTCCATCGCGCCGTAGAAACCGCTCTCCTCCTCCAGCTCGCGACGCCTGACGCGAGCGACCTTGTCGGTGATGGCCCCGGACGACAATTCGGCATCGATCGCCATCTGCTTGCCCGGCATCGCATCGAGACTGAATCGGGCTGCGACTTCGGCGATGCGGCCGGAGCCCTTCGTGATCACCATGAAATTCACGACCAGCAGGATCGCGAACAGGATGACGCCTATGACGACATCACCGCCCATCAGAAAACCGCCGAACGCCGCTACGACGTGACCAGCCGCCAAGGGTCCTTCATGACCATGGCTGAGAATGAGGCGCGTGGTCGCCACTTCGAGAGAAAGCCGCAGCAATGTCGTCAACAGCAACAGGGTCGGAAAGCTGGTGAAGTCGAGCGGTCTCTCCAGAAACAGCGCCACCATCAGGACGAGCACGGCGGACGTTACCGAGAGGGCCAAGCCAAAGTCGAGGACGAGCGGAGGCAGCGGAAGAATGAGGATCGAGAGCAGAGCCACCACGCCGATCGCGAGCAGTACGTCAGACCCGGGACGTCCGCCCCTTATCCGGTCGAGGACTCGCAAGCGAGAAGGGGCTGTCGCCGACGACGACGGAGCGCTGTCCACTACAGGGCAATCCCGGCATGCGGCGCTGGCACATCGAAACCGAGGTTGCTGTAGTCACGCAGCTTGTTGCGCAGCGCGCGGATCGAGATCCCGAGGATAGTGGCCGCATGCGTCCGATTGCCGGCGGTATGGCCGAGTGTCTCGATGATCAGAGCCCGCTCGACTTCTTCCACCGAGCAACCCACCAGTCGCGAGATCGAAGGGCCCACGTTCGCCCCGGACCTGGAGCCCTCGTCGGGTTGCGGAAGGTCGGCGGGATCTCCCGGCAGCGGCTGCGGGCATTCGACCGCGTCGCCTTCCAGCTCAGGCCCGACAGAAAGCAGCACGGCCCTGTGCACGGTGTTCTCGAGCTCGCGGACATTGCCAGGCCAGTCGTGCGCCTCGAGCAACGTCATCGCGGACGGGGAGAGAGGCCGTGCCGGCACGCCGTTCAATCTTGCATAGTGCTCCGCGTAGAAGGTCGCAAGACTCGCAATGTCGGCTTTGCGCTCCCGCAGCGGCGGAACCTCGATCGTGATGACATTGATCCGGAAGAACAGGTCGGCCCGGAAACGACCGGCCTTGACCTCGCTGCTCATGTCACGGTTGCTGGTGGCCAATATGCGAACATCGATCTTGACGGGACCGCTCCCTCCCAGCCTGTCGATCTCGCGCTCCTGAAGGGCACGAAGCAGCTTGGCTTGCAGCCGTACGTCCATCTCGCTGATTTCGTCGAGCAGGAGCGTGCCGCCGGAAGCGGACTCGAACTTGCCGATCCGTCGGCCAAGCGCACCGCTGAAGGCTCCCTTCTCATGCCCGAACAACTCGGATTCCAGGAGATTATCCGGGATCGCCGCACAGTTGATCGCGATGAACGGCCCCGAAGATCGACGGGACTTTTGATGGATATGCCGGGCCAGGACCTCTTTTCCGGTTCCGGACTCGCCCGCGATCAGCACCGAGGCGTTCGAAACCGCGACCTGTTCCGCTCGTCTGATGACCGAGAGCATAACCGGATCCCGGGCGATGACCGACTGGTCCGTTCCCGCGGCGGCCTCGAGCAAGGCCGCGATCAGCTCCGCGTTCGGCGGTAGTGGAAGAAAATCGCGTGCGCCAGCCTGCATGGCGGCAGCGGCCGCGCTCGGTTCGATATCGCAGCCGCACGCCACGACCGGGACCACGATCCTTTCGTCCGCGAGTGTTCTCACCAGCGAGGTGATGTCATGGCACATCTCGCAGAAGACCAGGTTGAAGCCCGCATCGCGACGCAGTCTGCCGATGGCGGCTCGCACATCATCCGCCTGGTCGATCGACGCGCGTCGTGCCGCGGCCATCGCGGCCGCACGACCGAGTTCTCCAGACAACGAACCAATGATCAGAATACGCATCGTCAACCCATCCGATCGGCCTTGACGATTTCCGTCATGGTGACGCCCAGACGATTGTCGTCGATCATGACGACCTCGCCACGAGCAACAAGTCGGTTGTTGACGTAGATGTCGATAGCTTCACCCAGTCGGCGATCGAGCTCGACCACGGCGCCGCGTCCGAGCTTGAGCAATTGATTGACCTGCATCGTGGCCTTGCCGAGCACGACACTCACCGTCACGGGCACATCATAGACGGCATCGAGATTGTAGGAGGGCCGCGATGATGGCGTCTCGGCGAATGAGACCGCCGGCCCTGCCAGTTCCGACAGTTCCACGTCCGACGTCATGCGACTGTTTCCTCTGCTGCTTGAAGGAGTCCGAAGTCGGACAGACGCGACAACATCTGCGACCGTAACAGCCGGACATCGCGACACGCCATGCCGCTCTGCCATGTCAAGCGGAGGTCACCCGGTAGCAGGTCACCGGTGCGAACCACGATCTGAGGATTACGCTCGCCAAGCGTCACCAATTCTTCCCTCACGACTTCGGCGAGCGACTCGCAGACGGTGACCGTCAGCTTCGGCTCGTCCACAACCGAGGGAAGGAGTGAACGCAGGAGCTTCAAGGTTTCTCCTCCACCCACTCGTGCGCAAAAGGCCGGGAAGCACTCGACGAGGAGCGAAAGGGCGGTCTTCGCGATGAGCTCCATATCGCGTTGCACTGTTGCCCTCATGTCGTCCGCGGCATGCGCCATGAGGTCGTCAAGACGTTGCAGGATAGCAACGCGTTGCGATGCGAGTCCGGTCTCGGCACTCCTGATGCCTTCCGCGAGACCCTCCGCGAAGGCGCTCGACCTGAGCCGCTCGACCTCCTCCTCGCTGACCATCGCTACGGTCAAGGCCGTCGTCTCGGCGACCTCTCTACCGACGGTTCCATCGATGACAGCCGATGGCGAGGAAGGCTGATCGGCCTCGACCTCATCGAAATCCTCGATGAAGAGGACTCCTGGGATGGAGCGGCGTTGCGCCGATTGTTGGAACATCTAGACCACCATCTGTTCAGATGCGGCCGGAGAGATGTCGATCTCACCGGCCTCGGCAAGCTCCTTCGCGGCCGCCACGACGGCAGCCTGCGCTTCATCGACGTCGCGAAGCCGGATTGGGCCAAGCGAGGCGATATCGTCACGCAACATCTTCGAAGCGCGTTCCGACATCGCGCTGAAGAAAATGTTCTGCAGTGCCGGTGTGGCACCCTTCAGCGCGACCGGGAGCTTCTCGCGCTCGACGATACGCAGGATCGCCTGAATTGCCGGCGTCGACAGCCGCTGGAGATCCGCGAAGGTGAACATGAGAGACTTGATCCTCTCAGCGGCGTCCGGATCGATCTGCTCGATGGCGGAGATCAACCGTCCCTCGACCTGTCGCTCCAGGCTGTTAAAGATCTCGGCCAAGAGCTCGTGGGAATCGCGGTGCGTACTGCGGACAAGATTGGACATGAACTCGGTCCGGAGCGTGTTCTCGACTCCGTCGAGAACCTCGCGTTGAACGCTTTCCATTTGAAGCATTCTGAATATGACGTCGACTGCCAATGCCTCAGGAAGCAATGCCATCACCCTGGCGGAGTGTTCCGGCTTGATCTTGCTCATCACAACTGCAACCGTCTGCGGATATTCATTCTTTAGATAGTTCGCCAACAGGGTCTCGTTGACGTTGCCAAGTTTGTCCCACATCGTGCGTCCGGCGGGCCCACGGATCTCGTCCATGATCTGTTGCGCGCGCTCTTTTGGCAGGGTGCTCATCAGCAGACGTTCGGTCGTGTCCAAGCTGCCGCGAACTGATCCTGCATTGCCAAGATGATCGTTGAACTCTTCGCATAGGCGATCGACAACGTCCGCAGGGACAGATCCCAGCCTCGTCATTGCCAGCGAAACCTCTCGGATCTCGTCCTCATGCATCGACTCGAACAGACGTGCGCAGCGTTCCTCTCCCAAGGCCAGCATGAGCACTGCCGCTTTCTGGGCGCCAGACAAGGCCTGCTCTGATCCAGACATCGGCATGTTCAGCTTATCCCTTCTGCCAGCCACGCACGGACCATTGTGAGGCTCTCCTCGGGAAATTGTTCGACAAGCTCAGCGAGACGCCTGGTCGATGAGTTCCTGGTCTGGCTGATCTCGTGTTGCGTGACTGAATGGCCTTCAAGCCTGCGCAACTGCTTTCCATCGGAGTCCGACCTTGGGGATGGCAGTAACAACCGGGACGGCATTTGCTGATCCTTGACCACTCGGCCATCGATCCCCGTTGTATCGGGACCGGCGACCTGCATCGTATCGGGACCAACATTATGCACCAACCTCGAAATGATCGGCCGGAAAATCAGGAGGCCGATGATCAGGGTGACCATCCCGATGAAGCCGGTCTGCAGGAGGCGAAGGAAGTCCGGCTCGGCGATGCCCAAACCAAATGGCGTCCTGACCGGAGCTTCCCTCTCGAGGGTCTGCGAGTCGTCGAACTGCATGGAATCCACTGTCACCGTGTCACCGCGCTTGGCGTCAAAACCGATCGCACCTTTCACGAGCGCCGCTATCCTGGCCAGTTCTTGAGGGTCACGCGCTCTCCACAATGATGCACCGGACGGCCCGGCCACGATCTGGCCATCGACCAGAACGGCGAGGCTGATCCGCTCGACACGAGGAACCGACCGGCTCGTCGTCCTTACGGTCTTGCCGATCTCGTAGTTATTAGTCTCCTCCCGACGTTCGTCCTGGCTTCCGGATTGCGCACGGCCGGCGTCTGCGTTCGGAAGATTGTTCGAGACGGTCGTCGCCTGCTGCCCTTCCGTGTTGCGGCTTTTGTCCGAGCTCGTCTGCTGGCTCCGCAACACCTGCTGGTCAGGATTGTAGGTCTCCTGTGTCTCATTGACGGAGGCATCATCAAAAGTCACAGAGGCTTCTGCGCGAACCTTGTCCGGACCGAGCGAAGCATCCAGCATCTCCTCGACTTGACGAGCCAACCGAAGCTCCATGGCCTGGCGCATCTCGTCAAAGCTGGTTGCCGCACCCGTGTCGCCGAGCGCGCTGCCATTGCGCGCGAGCACGCTTCCATGGTTGTCGATGATCGCAACCGCCTGGGGCCGCAGACCCGGAACGGCCGCCGACACCAGGTTGAGGATCGCCTGGATCGCTTCCGGGTCTAGCCGCATCGTGCCTTGCATGGTGAGCAGGACGCTCGCCTGCGCGGGCTGGGCCTCCTGCGCGAACAGGTCGCGGTGGGGCAGGACGAGGTGCACCCGTGCGCCACGAACGCCCTGAATGAGGCGAATGCTTCGGACCAGCTCCCCCTCGAGGGCTCGCGTCTGGTTGATCTCCTGCTGGAATTGCGTGGACGTCAGACTGTCCCCACGATCGAAGATCTCGTAGCCGACCGAACCACCCGAAGGCAGGTTGGATTTCGCCAAAAGCAGCCGAGCGGTTGCGACCTCGGATTGAGGAACCATGATCTGGTCGTTCTGACCGTTCAGCTCGTGCGTGATATGCGCCTTGTCGAGAAGATCGGCCATCTGGCCGGCCTCATGGATATCAAGGTCGCCGTAGAGGAGAGCCATCCGGCCGCCGGCGCCAGTATCGCCGCCTCGCAACATCAGGAGCGCCAGCATGCAGAACATGCCGACGCTCACCAGCCCCATGGCAGCAAGCTTTGCAGGACCCAGAGCCCGAAAACCCTCAAGAACCGGTCTCAGACCGCCCGACGAGATGTCGCCTGAAGGCGTGGTTGTCATGATATGGCCATCCTGCGCCGGCGTTCTGCCGACCAGGACATTGCAGCAAAAGCCTTACCGATCCGTAAATGACCCGGCATTGTTTGCCGGGCCGCGTCTACTGCGCGAGGGACTGCACGCTGCTGTAGTCGAGAGTTGCCGGACCGAACGAAACGCTCAAGCCCGTGCTCGTCCGCTGGACGCTTGTTGGCGTGGCTGTCGATGTGAAGGGAACGGGGCTTGGTGTGCCGGTCGCATCCGCGCCCTCGACGGCTACGTTGTAGGGGCCGGGCGGCAGCGCGTTTCCTTCGTTGTCAGTCCCGTCCCAGGTCCAGCTATTGGAGCCGGCCTGCGATGTCAGTTGGATGTCCTTGATGTCTCGTCCGGCGCTGTTGGTGATCGAGATGGAAATAGGCTCCGAAAGCGACGTATCGAACGAGAGCTTCGAGCCGTCGGACTGGAGCGGCACTGTGCTGCCGGTCAGCGTGACGGCTTTGCCGACCAAGGCGGAACTCTGGGCCAACTGCTGGTCCTGCGACAGTTGCAATAACTGGCTGAGGTTCGTGTTGGTCTGCACCTGCTGCTCCACACCGGTAAATTGCACCAGCTCTGTCGTGAACTGACTGCTGTCCATCGGACTGGATGGATCCTGGTTCTTGAGCTGCGTGGTCAACAGGTTCAGAAAATCGCTATAGTTCGACGACAAGGATGCGAGCGCGGTGCTGCTTGTATTCGCACCCGCTGATGCCGCGGCCGATGTTGCTTGACCGAATGCTGAAGCAGCACTGCTCGTCGAGCTGGACGCTGCGACAGCCGCCTTCTGCGCGGCGCCTGACAGAGAGGCGAGCTGAGACGGTGTCAGTGCGATGGTCATCGGAGTGATCCTTCTGTCTGGTCGTCAAGCGGTGATGTCGATCATGCCCAAGGCCAGGCGCGCCTCGGATTGTGCGTTGTCAGAGGGCGGATCCGTCGCGCTGCTCCGGCCGGAATTGTTCCACGATTCGAACTGCTGCTTGTCGGCTTGGCCGGAGCCCCGGTCCAGATCGTTGTCCGCGAACGGCGTCGAGCCCGCGCTGTCTGCCGGTGGCAGCAACGTATACTCGATCGTCCGGCCGCCTTGATCGATCCCGGTCTGATGCAACGCCGCTCTCAATTGTGCCTGATCACCGACCAAGGTCCTGAGCGTGTCTGGACGATCAACGGAAACTGTCACCACGGGGTTTGGATCGGTCTCTTTGTTCATCTTGACTTCGATGATGCCAAGATGCGCGAGAGACATCCGGACCGAAATATCGCCGGAAGGCTGTAGCACCACGCGACTGCCGGGCGCGTCGACGCGCGTGCCAGGGAAATCACGCAAGTCTCGAATGTCGGGCCGTCCTGGTGCCTCGACTGTCCGTCCGACCGCCGCCGTCTTGGGATCCACAACAACCGTGGTTGTTGCCCCGTGTAGTATCGACGTCTCCGACCGCATCGAGGGAGCAACCGGCTGGACGTCCGTCCGGGCAGACCGCACAAAGGGTTCAAGGGAGGGCGAGTGCCTGGCACTCGGCATTGCGTGCGACCCGACGTTTGCCTGCGCACCTGGTTTCGGGTCAGCCGCGGCCGGACGGCCGGCCGACGGCAATTTCTCAACCAACGGGCTCCCGCCGACTGGTGCTGGGTCCATGGGGACGGTGTTTGAAGATGCGTCGCCACTCACTGTCATGATGGTCGATCCGGGATCGGCGACGTCCGCGGCGGCCGGCGCGACTGGACGGAGCTGCGACAATGACTGCTCAGAGGCCGGCGCTTGAACCTGACGGGGGTGGATGTTCTTTATCCCGGTTCGCTCGAGAACCGCCTTTCGAGACGCTGGGTCGATATCAGGGCCGGATGTCGAGACCACACTGCCCGTAACCGGAGCCGTCCTGGCGGAGTTCGCAACAACAGCGCCCCTCGTGATCCGGGAGGGCTGCTTGTTGTTCTCATCCGTCGATGAAGTAGACCCGTTCCTCGAACCAACCCGATCTCGATGGAACGGAGATGAAGCCGGCGTTTCGAACGCCTTGCGAAAATCGGCCTGTTGATGGTCCGCGTGACGGCCCACTGCAAGCCGACGGTTAGCGAGCCTGCTCTTCGCTGTCGGTTCGATGAGGGTCACGTCGGGCGGCGCTCCTGAAGACCTCGCTTGCACCCGGATGTGTGCAAGCCTCGGACCAGACTCGGTCAAGAACGGGATCGGGTATTCCGATCGAGATCACCGGCAAACAATGCCGCCATGCGTCGAGAGCGGCATGTGCTGCCCGGCACAGTTTACCGGGTGCAGGCAGAACGGCAGCCTCGGACGCCGCCATGAACGACAGGACGTCGGCCGGAGAACTGGCACGGCAAATGCTGAAGTCAGCGAGATCGATGTCACGCATGCAATCAGGAGCCCTTCGATGTCCCTCTTCGGCGCAATCAGTACGGCGGTGAGCGGCCTGACGGCGCAGTCGGCCGCCTTCACGAACATCAGCGACAACATCGCCAACAGTCAGACCGTCGGCTACAAAGGGGTCAACACATCCTTCTCCGATTACCTGACGAGCAGTACCGCAAGCCAGAACTTATCCGGTGCCGTCGGAACGACACCGCAATATCAAAATACCGTTGCCGGCACCGTCACTCAAAGTAACGACCCCCTTGCACTCGCTATTTCGGGCCAGGGCTTCTTCAACGTCAGCGAGACGACGGGAGCAGGAAGCACCTCGTTCAGTACGACCCAATACTATACACGGACCGGGGATTTCTGGCTGAACGACGCCGGGTATCTCGTCAACGGGTCGGGCGAGTATCTGGACGGCTACAACCTCGATCCGGCGACGGGGCAGATCAACACGGGCAACCTCCAGCCGATCCAGATCAACACAGCCAGTCTTCCCGCGGTTCAGACCTCGAATATCTCCTATGCCGCGCAACTCCCGAACATGAGCACTGGCTCAACGATCTCGCCGACATCCGAAATCCAAGCGATCGACCAGGCGGGAGCGTCCCACAACATTACGCTTGCTTGGTCCCAATCGGCCACAAACCCGAAAGACTGGACCTTGACCGCCAGTTCACCGGACAGCGTGCCGGCCGCGATCGGCACGGCCAGCGTGGTTTTCGGCGCGAACGGCGACATGACCAGCGTGAACGGGGATGGCACCGGAATAGTCGGAACGGCGACCGCGGGCGCCGCCAAGCTCACCATGAACACGACATTCAATGGAGCGGCGCAACCGATCACGCTCAATCTGGGCACGATCGGCACGCCCGGCGGCGTGACCTATGCCTCGGGCAGCTCCACCTACAACCTCCAGACGATCACGGCCGATGGCCAGAAGGTCGGCAATTATACCGGCGTGACGATGACGACAGGCGGCGACGTCGTGGCGACCTACGACAACAGTCAAACGCAAGTCATCGCGCATATCCCGCTCGCGACGTTCGAGGCACCTGACGCCCTCCAGAGGCAGAACGGACAGGCATTCACCGAAACGGCGGGCTCCGGTCTGGCCCGCTTGAGCAACGCAAACCAGAATGGCACCGGCCAGCTCGTCACCGGCTCGGTCGAGAGCTCGAACGTTGATATCGCAACCGAACTGACAAAGTTGATCACAGCGCAGGAAGCCTATGGCGCGAACGCCAAGATGGTGACCGCCGGAGATCAAATGACACAAACCACGTTGCAGATGAAGCAGTAGGTAAGTCTCTGTTAATACTTTAGTGAAACATTGCATGATGGAGAACCGGCGGAGCCTGTCATGAGTCTCGGGAGCGCTCTATCGATCGCATCGAGTGGCCTGTATGCCGTCCAGGGGCAGATCTCCATCGTATCCCAGAACGTCGCCAACGCGAACTCTCCCGGCTATGCCGAAGAGGTGGTGGCGAACGCCGCGCTGGTGAACAACGACCAGCCTGGTGGCGTCGCTCTTGGCGTTGCGACACGGGTCACAGCACCCGCTTTGCAGACAAGCCTCTACACCCAGAACGCTGCCGTCGGGTCGCAATCCGTCCTCAACAATGCTCTGACCGCCATCACCTCCGTGGAAGGATCGACCACGTCGGACACCGGCTCGACGGGATCACTGACCGCCGCGATCAGCGGGCTGCAGGCAGGCTTCACGGCGCTGCAAGCAAATCCATCGAGCAGTGCGCAGCAGCAGACGGTGTTGCAGAACGCCCAGACGCTTGCTGCGGGCATCAACAGCCTCGCCTCCACATACGCGGCACAACGCCAAGCGGCGACCGACTCGGTGGCAACCGGCGTTGACTCGATCAACAAGGACCTCGTCGCGATCGGGTCGTTGTCTACCCAGATCGTCCGCCTGCGCGTGATGAACCAGAGCACCGCCGGCCTCGAGGACCAGCGATCCAAGGCCATGGCGGACTTGTCGAACCAGGTGAGCGTCAAGTTCACGGAGCAGCCGAGCGGGAACATGCTCGTCACGACGACAAGCGGCACGATGCTGCCGACGAACGCAACCACCGGTCCTCTGGTCTATCAGAGCGATGCTCTAACCCCTGGCGACAGCTATGATGGGACGGGCGTGCCCGTCTCGAACATCACGCTGGACGGCCGGGACGTCACCACGTCACTCACCGGAGGAGCGCTCGGAGCCAATATTCAACTCCGGGACAGGATCATCCCCGGCTACACGGCCCAACTCGATTCTCTCGCCGCGACAGTCTCACAACGATTGAGTGGCGCGGGGATTGCTTTGTTCACGGACGGGAGCGGGGCGGTCCCGCCTGCGACGGCCGCACCCCCGACAGGCCTGTCGAGCGACATCCAGGTCAGCACCGATGCGGCCACCTCGCTTTCGACCAGTGTCCCGGCGGTGATCCAGTCGATCAGTCAATACGCGTTCGGGGCTGAAAGTGCCGCAGGCGTCCCTTGGACTGCTCCGGTTACGTCAATCCCGCTTCCCTACAGTACGACAGGCACATTGTCGGACTTCGCATCGCGATTGATTGCCTCGCAAGGCTCCGATGCCCAGGATGCAACCTCCAGCCTCGCTGACGAGACAGCGGTCCAGACCGCGATCAGCGGGCAGATCGGCAACGCGACATCCGTCTCGATCGATAGCGAGATGTCGAAGATGGTGGCCCTGCAGAACAGCTATCAGGCCAATGCGAAGGTGATCTCGGCGATCCAGTCGATGTATACTTCACTTCTGTCGGCCGTCGGGACCGGCTGATGGACGCTCTCGGCGGTTCGCTCTCGAATTTTGGTCTGATCGGCACAGTCGGCATCTATGCCGACAAGCTCGGGCGCCAGGAAGCCGGACTGACGGCGCAATCGACCAGTGGCCTGATCTCCAGTGGCGTGACTGGACTTGGCGCTGCCACCAGCCAGGTTCTGGACCTGCAGCCACAGATCACTCAATTGTCGGCGCTGACGGCGAACGCCTCGCTCGCAGCGGTCAGACTACAAACGGCCCAGACCGCGCTCACATCGATTTCGTCGCTGGCGCAGTCGTTCGCGACCAGCCTGACACAATTATCGACCGAGAATGGATCGAGTCTCACGACCGGCATCGCAGCTCTGGCAGGAACCGCGGAGAGCGACCTTGGTGCCCTGGCCGGCATGCTCAACACCAAGGCCGGCGACGTCTACGTCTTCGCGGGCTCGGACGGAACGGACGCTCCGATCCCGGATCCTGGAACGATCACGAATGGCCCGCTGTCCTCGAGTGTTGCCCTCGCGGTGAGCGGATTGGGCATGAACAGCGCGACAACGACACTGTCCTCGATCATCGCCGCCGTCTCCGGTAATCCGGTGTTCTCGCCGAGCCTGAACACCGCGCCGACCGCCGCCTCTGTCGATGTGGGACCGGGTGAAAGTGCTACCGTCAGCCTGCCGGCCACCTCGACCGCGGGTATGGGGCCGGCAAGCGCGACCTCGACCGGTTCCGGAGTCAACGACCTGATCGCGGTCCTGTCAGCCGTGTCAAATCTCGCTTCCGGAGACGGCAGCAACACCCAGTTTGGTGGTTTCCTGTCAGGACTGAAGACGACGCTCAATGGTGCCCTCGGTGGACTGGATGCGATGACGTCCACGCTTGCCGTATCCCAGCAACAAGTCGCCGCAGCAACGAGCACCAATGCCGCCATGTCTGCTGCCTTGACCACGCAGATGAACGGCCTCACGTCCGTCGACCTCCCGACCGTGGCCACGCGGCTGACAGCAACGCAGAACCAGCTCATGGCGTCCTATGAGATCATCAACGATCTCAAGAGCCTGTCCCTGGCGTCTTATCTCTAGGCACGTTCATGAAGGCTTAAAAGTAAAGTGAGAGGCTTCGTCCGCTGGTCGGAGTTACCGACATGGCGCGATATCCGACGAGGGCTCATGTCGAACCTAGTTCTCGAGATCAAACAGGGCGAGATGATGGTGGTGAACGGCGCCGCCATCAGATTTCGAACCAAGACGCGCATCGAACTGACATCCCGTGCACGGTTCCTGTTCGGCAAGCAGTTGATGTCGCTTGCCGACGTGACCACGCCGGCACGCCGCATCTACTACGCGCTGCAAACCGCCTATGTCGGCAATGATGAGGAGCGCGGACCTGCACTGGACGCGGCACGTGAACTCATCAGGATGTTCAGCGAGACGACCACCTCGGCGGCCGCACGCCTGATCCTGGCCCGTGCGATCGAGGCGGCATCGGAAGACCGTTACTACGTCGGACTCAAACTCGCCCGACGCATTGTCCGACACGAGGACGCCATCCTTGGCGGACATCCCGAAGCGGACATCGAACTGGCCGAGGTCGCCTGATCGCTTCAATCGGAATCGCGCGCCGGCGCGGACTTTCCGAACAGCCGGCGAAAGAGCTTGCGCCCGGCGCCAAGACTTTCGAGATCGGCAAGCACTCGTGCCGCAGTTGGCCGTCGCCTTGCCTCAGGCGCCAGCATCGGCTCCAGAGTGCGCGCGATTTCCTTCGGCAGGCCGTCCAGGTCTGGCACTCGGCGCCTTGCTTGCAACGCCGACGGCAAATCGTGGCCCATGTCGATCTTCTGGCCAAGACAGGCAGCCGCGATGACCAGCCCGAGGCTGTAGACATCGCACGAAGGGCTGATCAGGTCGGCCCGGGACGGATCGAGTTGCTCCGGCGATGCCCAGGAATACTTCCCTGCGAAATCGAGTGCGCCGTGGGCGCCACCACGGTCGGACATCACCCGAGCCACCCCGAAATCGATCAGGGTCGCTTCGTGCAGGCTGTCGTTGCGCAGGATGATGTTGTCGGGCGACAGATCCTGATGAACGATCCCGTAGCCGCGCAGCGCTTCGAGCGCGCCGAGCAGCCGCCGCAGCAGAACCTGAAGACCAGCGATCGGGATTGTGCCCTGGCGCATCCGGACAGACAGCGTCGCACCACGAAGATACTCCATGACCAGCAGCAGCCGGTCGTCGCTGTCACGAATGAGGCCATGGCACGGAACGATCGCGTCGTTCCTGACGTGGAGCAGAATGCGCGCCTCCTCCAGCAGCAAAGCGACCGCGCTCGGCTCGGCCAGCATCGACGGGCGCAGGATCTTGATCGCATGTTCCGTGCCGAGGTCGCGATGCGCCGCCCGGTAGATCTCGCCCATGCCGCCACGAGAGATCAGCGTCTTGACGACGAAGCTGTTGGCCAGAACCTGGTTCGGACGGAAGGTCGCGTCGTTCCAAAGCAGGGGCGTGTCCGGATCGGGCGGTGGCCGGTCCGGCGGCATCGTACGTTCGAGGCCTGGAGGACGTCCCCGTCCGGGAACCAGCATCGTCCGGTCGGACACGGGATCGGCCGACGGGACAATGCGCGTCCGATCGTCGTCGGCATCTTGCGAAGGCGGCACGAGCGTCAGTCGCCGGCCCGAGGAACACCGATCACGACGACGGTGACATTGTCACGCGCGCCGGCGATGAGGGTCTCCTGGATCAGGATCTCGGCCGCTTGAACGGGCGGCTGTTTGAGAACACCAGCGATGGCGCTCTCGGGAAGATCCTTGGTCAGACCGTCGGAGCACAGGAGAAAGACGTCGCCTGCCAGAATGTCACCCTGCGCGGTCTCGAGGAAGACGAACTGCTCGGCGCCGACGGCGTGGGTGACCATGCCATCGGCCGTGACGTGGTCTCGCGTCAACCGCTGCAGGTGACCGTTGCGATAGAGATAGGCGCGGCTGTCGCCCGACCAGATCACGACATATTGGCCGCCATGGACGAGCATGGCGACCACGGTCGAGGCGACGGTTGCGTTGTCGCTGATCGTCGCCGCATGCCTGTGAAGGTCGAGATTGGCTTGGTCGAGCACTTCGTGCAGGTCACGCACCATGCCACCGAATGACAGCGGTGGCAGGATGTCCGAAAGGCGCCTGGTGACAGCTTGGCTCGCGAAAGCGCCGGCCTCATGGCCGCCCACGCCATCGGCGACCGCCCAAAGCCCGAGGTCGGGCCGGAGCAGCATCGAATCTTCGTTGACCCGCCGCCTTGCACCTGGGTGGGTCTTGCCGGCCGACGGCAGCTCCGGCACGGGCTTGAGCAGGATGAGCGGGAATTCGTCGAACGTGATCAGATCGCGGCTGCGCGGCCGCTCCCAGCCCCAGTCGCTCCACCGACCGTCGAGAAAGGCCGCGAAATTACCCGGCAGCGGCAGTCCTTCACCCAACAGCACGGACGCCTGCACCCGCTCGGATCCGAGCGTCCACCACAGGCTGAACCGCACCGAACCGCCCATCACAACCTGGTCGAGGATCCGTCCATAGGTCTCAGCAAGGTCATTGCCCTCGTCGAGATCGAGTCGCAGCGGCCGCGCCGCGGCGTCGGCGAAGCCGTTCGCCCGCTGGTAGTCGGGCAGGCCCATCGCCTCGATCTCATGATCGAACCGGTCGAGGTCGAAATTGTCGTCGAGTGATGTCAAGATCAATTGCTCGGCGGACTCGAACCAGTCCTTCGCTTGATGGAACAGGCTTCCGGGAGACAGGCAATCCGGCAGCTGGGCTGCGAGAACGAGCGGGAAATAACGGCCCACGCGATCGACCGACGGCATCATGACGCCAATGGCGGGTGGACTGCCGCACAGGCCGGGACCCAGCACGAAGCGCCAGATCGGCGCGTTGAGGTAGGACTCCATCCAGGCTTCAGCGAGTTGGCGCTGACTGGTCGCGATCGATTTCTGCAGCCAGGCATCGAAATGGGCACGGAAGTCATGGTCGAGCCGCCGGGACACGAAGTCTCCGCGCGCCGGCAGCTTGCCGAAGAAGCCCGGCCTCGCATCCGGCGGCGGTGTCGACAGAACCTGCGACTGGGCTTCGCTGGCCACTACGATGTCCTCACAGACCGGCTGGGCAATGGAAACTGCGCAGCAGCCGAAGGTTGAGCGGGTTTAGCACCGAGTCGGACCGGAAGTCGAAGGAGGCCGATCTTAGACCGGTCACGAAGGTGGCGACAAAGCTGTCGCCACTGGTCGTCTCCACATGCGCATCCTCGATCAGGCGGAACGTCGACCAGGCCCCTGACTGGCTATCGGACTGGTTAAAACCCGGCTGGAAATTGATGCGTGATCCGGCGTCGATCGAGGCGGGCCAGTGCATCGTCATGGGACGCAGCGGGCCGTGCGCATAGCTCAGCGTCTGGCCCTGCAAATCGAGCGTGACCCCGTTGGCGCCGGTGTCGAGGAAGTGGGGCGTCACCTCGAAATCGAAACCAGCCTGGCCGCCCGACGGGCCGAAGAAGGCCTGCCGCACCGCGTCCGCACGCTCGAAGGCGGAGAGCGACGCTGAGCTGACCCCCTTGGCCGCCGCGTATTGCCATTGCCAGGGATGGCGGGCGGTGTTGACGAACTGGCGCAGGTTCTGGCTGAAGAAACTGTCGAGAACGCCGCCGCTCGCGAACAGCTTGTTGAAGTCGTCGATCGAGATTTCGCTGCCTGCACCCCGAAAGAACGGATAACGTCCGTTGACCGCCTGACGGCAGAAGCGGGCGCCGGACGCCTGCCAGAGCTGCGAGATCTGCGACTGTGCGCCGCCCGAGGAGAGTGCCCGGACATTCTCGGCCAGCTCGCTCATCCATTTGTCGACCGGGTTGGGCAACTGGCGGGCTTCGCTGACCAGGCTCTCGTTGGCGTCGTTCACGCCACCCTCCGCCTGCAGCAGGCTGGAGGCCTGCGGCAGTGCGCCGTTCGCGCGGGAGACTTCCTGGTACAGATCGCTCAGGGTCTTGAGCACGCCGTCGAGCTGCGATGGCTGGCCCTCGGCGCCAATCGTCATCGCACGCAGCGGTTGGAGGGTGTCGCTCGCTTGCGTCGGCTCGATGTCGTTGGGCGTGGCGACGAGCTTGGCGATCTGTTGTGATTGCGTGTCCTTGGCCGCCGTCTCCTGCTGGAGGTTGCTGTCGGCGGCGACCGCCAGCAGGAGCTGGCGGAGTGCCGAGTCCGGACCGGTCAGCCCGTTGAGGATCTGGACGGCCATGCCGAGATCGGCCGGATGGACGAGCTCGAGATCCGCCAGCAGGCTTGTCCAGGCGGCATCGAAGTCGCTTCGATACAGCGCCAGGACCTGCGCCTCGAGTGTGTCGTCGGTGGTGTTCTCGGCAGTCGGACCGTAGATCCAGCTCTCCTTGCGGACGGCATGCGTGGCGTCGTGCAACTGAGGCAGGAACACCTTGAGATAGCCCGCGCGCGTGAAGATGCCGGGAATGCCCTGCGACAAGGGCGCCCCCGAAGGTCGCACGAAGACACGGTCGGCCAGTGGCCCGGCACGATCCAGCACCGTCCATGGCGGCAACTGCATGGCCTGGCTGCTGTTTCGCAGGATGGCGTAAGCGCGCGCCGCCAGCGGCTGGCGCGACAGAGCCTGGCGCGTCTCCCCGATCAACGCGCTGTCGAGTGCGACCGGCGTCAGCGGCCCGTCGAGCAGTGCCGCGAAATGATCGTCCAGATCGCGACGCAGACCGGCGTCGGAGGCGTCCGGATAGAGATCGTGCCACTCGGCGGACATCCAGCCGCGCGCGAACCCGGCGTCGAGCGGTCCTTGTCCGCCCAATCCGAGATAGACGCGCGTGGAAGCCAACACGAAGTCGATGTCGGTCTCGCGCGCCCGTATCTGCTTCTGCAGAAAGACCAGGATCCGCGGAAGGAGCATGCCATTGAGTGCCCGTCTGTAGGCGTCGCCATATTGCGAACCGAGCTTCACGGTCTGATCGAGACCGCCATGAAGCCAGAGCGACGCGCTCTGGCCGCGCAGGCTTGCGGGGCCGTCTCGCAGCAGATCGAGCGGCGGCACGATCTGGCGGAAATCGGTATCTCCGACCGGACTTTCCGGGACCGCGCCCACCTCCTTGTCGTAGAGGGCGATCTGCTGGTTGGCGGTCGCGACGAGCCGCTCGTTCTGCCGGTAGGCGAACGTCCAGGCGCCCAGGAAGACAAGGAGCACGGCAAGCGCAGTGCCCAGCGCAATGTTCCGCGTCAGCGACAAGCGCCGCCGCGCCCGCGGATCGGCGACGACGAGATTGGCCTCGGCGAAAATCACGGCCTTGAGCAGACGGGTCAGGAAATAGCTTTTCTCCTTGCCGGCGAACACGGACTGGCGCGGCACCTCGACGCCCAGGATGGAGCCCATCGCATGCATCATCCGGTCGATCGGCACGCCTTTCTGAGTCGACGATACCAGGTAGATGCCGCGCAGCATCGGGCGCTTCTCGAACCGCGACGTGGTGAAGATCTCCGTCAGCGTCTCGCCGATCGCCTCCTTCAGCGTCGCCATCTGGAGCGGAAATCCGTAGATCAGCCCGCGCCGGTCGACGTCGGTTTCCTGCTGCATGCGCTCGAGCACCAACAGGTTCAGCCGCTTGAGCAGCAGATCGAACTCGGCGCCGAAGCGACCGATCGCCGGTGGCGAGATCTCCCGGCCATCATCGAGGGGAAAGGTCATTCCCCAGGGCTGTTCCCGGTCGCCCCGGTTGAAGGCGTCGAAGAACTCGACGAAGCCCGCCAGCAGGTCGGCCTTGGTCAACAGGAAGTAGACGGGAAAGCGCGCGCCGAAAGACTCGGTGAGCTCGGTCAGCCGGCGCCGGATCGCCTGCGCATGGGCAAGCCGTTCCTGCGGGTCGCGCGCCGCCATGTCCTCGAGACTCATCGCGACGATCACGCCGTTGATTGGCTGCAGCGGCCGATATTGCTTGAGCAGATCGAGGAAGCCCTGCCAGCCCTTCTTGTCGAGCTCAGGGTCACTGTCCTGGGTCGTGTAACGGCCGGCGGCATCGAGCAGGATCGCGTCCTCGGTGAACCACCAGTCGCAATTGCGGGTACCGCCGACACCGCGCATCGGCTCCTGGCCCATGCTGCCGGCGAGCGGGAGGTTCAGGCCCGAGTTGAGCAGGGCCGTGGTCTTGCCCGACCCCGGTGGGCCGATCATGATGTACCAGGGCAGCTTGTAGACGTAGTTGCGCTTCGATCCGGTCACCTTCCGCAGTTGGGTCATCGCCTCCTGCAGGCGCGCGCGTATCTGCTCGACTTCCTGCGCGGGCAGATCACGGTCGGCCTGCTGCTCGGCGGTGAGCGCGCTGATCAGTGCGCGATTGCGCTGCCTGTCGCGGATCGCGGTGACGATGTTGTAGACCGCCCAGCCGACCACCAGTGCGACAACGGCGAGCTTGCGCTTCTCGTCGGATGCGAACGGCGTGAAGCGGCCCAGCCGCAGCATGTCGCCGTAGAACCAGATGATCAGGACGGCGGCGAAGGTCCAGATCAGCGTCCGCAGCCAGCGCTGCTTGACATAACGGCCGAGCGGGCCGGTGAATGCCTCGATCTGCCCAAGGAAGCTGCGAAGGAAATTCACCGTGTCGCCCCCGCCGACGCGAGCGAGCCCTGGACCGCGCCCTCGGTCGGAACGGAGACCACCAGTTCGGTGCGCCGGTTGGCTTCACGCCCCTGTTCGGTGTCGTTGGTCGCGAGCGGATCGGTCTCCCCGCGGCCCGACACTTTCAGCCGGTGGACGTCGACGCTTCCTTTCAGGATGTCGGCCACCGCCTGGGCGCGCGCCTCCGACAGTGCCCAGTTCGACGGAAACCGGAGCGAATGGATCGGCTGGCTGTCGGTGTAGCCGACCACCTCGATCTGGCCGTGACCGCCGGCGAGCGCCTCGCCGATATGGTCGATCGACGCGGTGAAGCTGTCGGCGACGTCGGCGCTGCCGGACGGAAACATGCCGGCATTGCGGATGCGCACCAGCATCGTCTGGCCGTCGCCGGTCACGGTGACGAGACCCGACTTGATCTCCCGAGCCAGCGCCTGTCGGGTGTGGTCGAGCGTCGACGGCGCGGTCTGCGCGATCTGCATCGGACGGACGACCCGGGTCGACACCGGCCCCTGCGGCGGAGCAGCGGCGAACGCCTGCAGCGTGCCATCCGACTGGCGATTGACCATCACGCTGAGGACGAAGAAAGCGAGCAGCAGCAAGGCGACCGTCGCCGAGAGGATCGTCCACAACGCCACACCCGCACGGATCGGCTCATGCCTGGCCTCGAGCCCCTGCCAGTGCGGCGACAGCTCACGCTCAAAATCGCCGAAGATCTGACGCAACGTGCGGTAGAGCCCCTCGCGCGTGCGGGCCAGCTCGAGGCCACCGTCCGGGACCACCCGCATGCGGCCCTCAAAGCCGAGCGCCAGACACACATACATCAGCGCGAGCACGTCCTTGTTGGTGCCGGGATCCTTGTGCAGATGGGCGAGCAGGTCGAAGAACCGTTCTCCTCCCGACACGTCGGTGTGAAACGTGCTGACCATGCTGTGCGTCGACCACGACGAGTAGGCACCCCACGGGGTGCTGAGCACGATGTCGTCGAGGGTGGCGCAAAGAGCATAGTGCGCGGCACGCGCCTGCTCGGGCGGGACACCGGCGGCGAGGATGCGGCCCTCGAACTCCTTCGTCTCGGTCACCACGCTCGCGCGCAGCGTCTCGACATCGCGCTGGGTCGGACTGCCGCGCAGGCGCCGGGCGATGTTGAGCACGGGCGTCGCGGCGCCGACGACCACGTTGAACGAGGCCTCTGTCAGCGCCGTGAAATCGAGCCGCGTCGGCGGCAGTGGTGGCGCCCCGGCGGCCGGCGCCTGACGAGCCTGGACCGGCCGCCGGCCGCCTGGGGTCGGCTTGATGATCGTGCGCTCGCCGTCGCCAAAGGAACCGGACATCCTTATCGGTCTCCGTCAAGCCGGGATCTGTCGGGGGTCGTCGCCGAAGGTGCGACGATAAAGCAGGGCTCCGACCTTCGTCTCACGCGCGGATCGCCCACAGCTCGATCTCGATCTGCGGGAAATTGCCGGCGAGGTGGACGGCAATCGCACCCGAGGTTTCGAGCTGTTTCCAGAACGGGCTTGCCCGTTCGAGCTCGAAATAGACCGATCCCGCGCGATAGGGCAGTTGCCGTGGGGCGACAGGCACCGGACGGATCGGGATACCGGGTAGGGCGACATTGACGAGCTGCGCGATCTGCTCGACGGGCCCGATCTTGATCTGGTTGGGCAATGTTCGCCGGAGATTCTCGCCGGGCATGTCAGCGCGGACCACGAGAATGAAGGTGGAGGTGAGAAGGAGCGGGCGGTCGGTGATGGTGCCGACACGCACGCCGTGTCTGCGCGCCTGCAGCGGGATCTCGACCGCGTTCTGTTCGAGCACGGCCGAGAGGGATTGGCGAAGGTCGGCGAATACGGGGGCGAAGGTGGCGAATAGATCGTCGTGACGATAGGGCGGGAAGATCGTCGCGCGCTTGGACTCGGCGGTGAAGCTTGCGAACTCGCCCGCCATCTGGATGCAGATCCGGTAGAAATCCTCGGGATGGAGCGTGTTCACCGCGGCGAGCGCGTGCCTGAGCAGCGGATCGTAACGGTTGAGCGCCTGGAGCAGCAGGAAGTCGGCGATCTCGGCCGTGCCGCGCGCCGCGGGGTCCGCCATGCGCGCGGCAATCGCCTCCGCGCGATGACTGATCAGGCCCTGCAACTCGGTCAGGAACCCCGACAGGAGTGGCTGACTGCCGCAGTTGACGCAGGGCGCGATGAACTTGTCGTCGAGCACCACGGCGAGATCCGGCCTGACCTCGACGATCCGTGCGACCGCAAGCAGATTGAAGCCGGCAGTCGGGCCGGTCGAGAGGCCGAACGAGAGGCGCAGTCGGCCGACCTCGATGCCGGCCGAAGCGAAAGAACCGGTGTTGGCGTCCGTGATCTCGAAATCGGCGCGCCTGAAACGCGTGCCGGCGTCCTCTCGCCGTTCGAGCCCGATCTCGTAGGCACCCGGCTGTTGCATCGGCAGCTTGAGATAGACGACCGTGCTCCGTTCGGTGCCGGTCAGTTCGAGCGGCGCGGGATGATCGGCATCCTCCGGGACGCGGAACGGCGTGCCGTCGGCGAACGCGCCGCGGCAGGACGAGAGGGCGAACTTGCCGATGGCCAGCATGTCCCGATCGATCGTCACCTCCGCGAAACCCCAGCGGTGCGGCACGAGATCGCGCACTGAGGCGCTGACGACATGCTCCGTCCAGCGGTCCGCCTGCTGGAAGTGCTGGACCCGGAGGAACATGCCTTCCGACCAGACGACGCGATCGCGACCCGACATCCGAGAAGTCCCCGATCAGTCCGCCTTCTGCAAGGTGACGTGGTCCCGATCGAGGTTACCGGTCGCGCTCCCCGATCCCGGAATGGGCAGGCTCGCATGCCAGACCGCGCTGTCGATCATCTGGAACGAGGCCACGAGGCCGACATACTTCGCGTCGTCCGACAGCGGCAGGTTGAAGGTCTGCTTCGTGCCCGGCCGGATGGTCGCCTCCTGGGTGGCCAGCAAGTCACCGTCGAGAGCGTGCTTCTCGCTGTCGGTCAGGGTGAAATAGTCCGCGCTGTCGAATTTGGCCGTCGAGCGCAACGTGTAGACATGGAGCTGGACCGGCATTGACAGCCCGGTCGCGTCGGGGTTGAGCCGCGACGCCGCGTCGACCGTGAGCTTCAGGTGCGTCGGTGCGTCGCAGGCGGCGACGGCGAACGGAGCCACGACTGCCAGAAGACGAAGTCGGGAGAGGCAAACCATTGTCGATCAAGTCCCTGGGAAGCCATGTTTATGCCATGCCGGCCATGCCGGGACACGAACGATTTTATCAGGAAACGCGCGATATCTGTCGCGCGTAGGCGCTTGCCATCGGACCAAGCACGGAACGGCTTGCCGGATCGTCCTGGTGGTCGCGAAGATCGCGGTAGACGCGCTCGAAAATCTGCCAATAGCGGGCCTTCCTCGCCGCTGGAAACATGGTTCCGATTCCGGTGTCGGTGTCGCCCTCGGCCCGGATACGTTCGGGGTCGAGCTGCGCGAGCAGGTCATCGACGGCGCCGCTGAGTGCCGCGACCATCGCGAGCTCGTGGCGCTTCACGTCGTCCACGCTCTGCTGCATGCAAGACGGCCCGTTCATGAAGCCCGGTGGCGGGTCACCGAGCATCGCCATCACGCATGATTGTGGATCGGGAACGAATTTGAGCGTGTTGTTGTCGGTCGGCCGGATCATGGTGTGCTCGATCCGCAGCTCGGACTTGACCAGCGCGCGGGTCGAGAGGAGGTCGCGGATCCCATCGATAGCGCCGCGGATGATCGCTCCGGCATTGCGCATGACGGTCATGGGGTCGCGATCCCCGATCGCGTCTGGCGACAGCCTCGCGCCCTCGATGAAGGCCTGGATCAGCATGTCCGCGTCCGCGCGCTCCGGTGGCGTCCGGGCCACCGGGTCCCGGTACGGGTCGATCCGGGCGGGTGCGTCGTTCGTGAGCGGTCCCGGACGGATCGGCGGGGCGATGTCCCGCACCGGCGCGGCAGCGTAGGAGGCCTGACCTTCGATTCTGGGCGCGGTGCGCGCGACATGCGCCGCGAGCGGCGTGACGGGCGTCGGCTCAGTGAGGAGCGCGACCGGCGGCGGCTCGGTGACGAGCGCGATCGGCGTCGGCTCGAGGACCGGCGGCTCGACCCGCGCGACCGGTGGTGGCGCGACCGGCGCTGGCGTGACGGGAGCAGACTCTGGCTGGTCCCAGTCGAGCGGAAGGACCCGCGTGACCGGTGGCATTCGAATGGTGGCCGAGGGAGCCACCAGGTGCTCCGAAGCGCTCGTAAATTCACTGTCCGGGATGCCGGCGAATGGATCGGGCGCGTTACCGAGCCCCGGCAGCAGACCGGACGCCGAGAGCGAGGCGGGATCGGGCGGCGCATCCCAGCCCGGCCCGCGCGGCATCATGCCGGGTCCGAAGGCGCCGCTGTCGATCTGCTCGAGCCACGGATCCGCGGCTGGATCGGCGATCGGTCCCGCCGACCGGCCGAATGGCAGCGGGACGGTCGCGAGCGGTAACCCGGTCGGTACGGCCATCGGCGGATGCGGAGTCACGAAGCCGACCGACTCGCCGAATGGATCTGCCGGTTCGGTGTCTCGCGCCGCCTGTGCGGCCGGCTGCATGGAGAAGGCGAGCGTGTAGGCCCCGAGCTGGGCCACGTCACCTGGCGCGAGGACGGCGGATTGACCGCGTCCCAGCGGTTCATCCGAGCGGCCGAGGAAAACGCCGTTCGTGCTCGTGTCGGTAATCGTCCAGGACGAGCCGTCCCGGGTGATCAGGCAATGGCGGTTCGAGAGGGTTCGTTCGGGATCGACGAGGATCATCCCGCAATCGGGCGCGCGCCCGATGACGAGCTGGTCCTCGTCCAGGATCCGTGTCTCGGACACGCCGCCCGGTCCCGAAAGATGCAAGGCGAGCTTCATGGTCTTGTCCCCGCTGTTCGCCGGCGGGCCCCTCGTAATGCGGCGACGATACCATCGTTAGTGAAACGGTGACGCGAGACCATCTGGATGCGAACGATCTGGGCTGTGGATGACTTGGCCGGATGGAAAGACCAGGTCGGGATTGAGCAGAATGTCATGGGCGTCCACAAGAGCGGGAAGGCTCTTCGCCCAGCTATTCCAGCCGAGGCGTGGCGCATCGTCATCGGAGCCGGCCGCGAACCTGAGGTCTGGCACGTCCTCCTTCGCCACGATAACACGCACGTCGAAACCCAACTCCGGGCCGACATAGGCGCGCACGAGGTCGACCATCTGGCGAAGTGCCGCCCCGTGCGGCATCAGCGCGCGCATCTGGGCGCGCCGGACGGGTCCGACGACGACGCGAAACGTTCCTTGCGCATCCCAGGTGCGGGAGCCGACCATCGCGTCCTGACCGAGCCGCGCGAAAATGGCGCGGGTGGCGGAGAGGCGGCTCTGCTCGTGCGACGGCACGGGGATCCAGCACCCGACGAACTGCTCGATACGCACGTCGGTATCGAGCACGTCGCGCAGGATGGCCTCGAGACCCACGCTGGAGCGGTTCCGCTGCCCGAACAGGCCGGCGAAATAGAGCACCGTGTCGTCGCGCAACGTCGAGCGCGCCGACAGTCCCGGTGTCCCGTAGCCAGCGACGGCGCGGATGGCGCCGGCGACGGGATCAGGCAGATCGGCCGTGTCGTGCCGCGCATGGCCGGAGAGAACATGCTGCCGCCAAGGCGCGATGCGGTACTTTTCCGACGCGCGCATGAACAGCCCGGCCAGGCGCTGGTTCAACATGTCGAGAAAGGCGCCGACCGCGCGATTGCGCAGACGTGTCGCCCTGATGACGGTCTCGGTATAGAAGTGGGGCAACACGCCGAGCGGGCCGGTCAGCCCGAGGAAGCCGATCAGCAGCCCGGCGCGGCCGTCGTCAGCCGGTTCGGCCGCCAACAGCGGCGACGCCAGGAAGGACAGGATCTGCACGCTGTCGATGACGAACGGCTCGTCCTCGGAGTGGGCGTCGGTGCCGACCCGGGCGCGCCCGAGCTCGAGGATCCGCATCGCCTGCAGTGGATCGAAGCGGTGGGGCTCTGCACGCAACCGATCGCGCAGCGACAGACGCCGGGCCACGGCGCGGATGGTTGCCCGCGGTGCACCAAACTCGAGAACGTCATCCAGCGCGTGGGGATCGTTCAGGCTGTTCACAGCAGGTCCTTGCCGCCGGCACGCGGCGGAAACCGGCAGAACGGATCCGTCCTGCCACGAAGCAGAACCGTCAGGCGCGTGAAGCTGTTGATCGTCACGTAGAGCGACAGGAACCGGTCGAGTACGGACGCCAGCAGGTAGGCGCCCCCGGTCTCGAGACGTTTGGCGTCGATCTCGACGGTCACGTCAAGGCCGCGCACCATGGCCCCGCTGCCCGGCAGCCGCGCGGTCGCCCGCGTCGAATCCACCGCGACGATCGCGTCCAGCAGCGCATGCGTCTCGGCGGTGTCGCGCATGTCGTGCAGACGCAGGATCTCGCGAAGAGCCTCCGCGCCCGCGGCGCCCCCGGAGATCGACAGATGGTTCAGGTTCAGGTGCGAGATCAGCCGCCACGCCATGCGGCGCGCGGGCGGCGGCCGCAAGGTCGGTCCCGGCGGTGTGATGCACTGAACCCCCGTGACCTCCGCCGCGCCATCGACGAGCGAGATCAGTGGCCGGCCGCCGCCATACGGGACGCTGGCCGGAAGATCGCGATTGGTGCAGGTGGTCTCGATCGTGAGGATCGCATCGGGAACGATATCCGGCGTGAGATCGGCATCCACGATCGCCAGCACCACGTCCGTGCTGTCGTCGGCCTCGGAACGACGCTGGCGCGACATCGTCCAGTACAGGGTTTCGCGGGTCGGGTCGGGCGCGTGATGGGCGCCGAAGAACGGCCGGACCTCACGCCTGATGCCGCCGGGCGCCGACAGGATCACCCGGTCGATCGCGTGGATCTCGCGCGTGTCGTGCCGTCGTGCGTCGGGCACGACGAGCATGCCCGCCTGCTCATGGGTGAGTGCCACCGGCTCCGCCCGCTGGTCGAACAGATTGACGATCGGCGTGGCGCCGAGCGCGAAACTCGCCGCGGAGACCGTCCTGACGAGGGCCGCGGGCAGCCGATCGAAATAGAAGAAGATCTCGAGCCGGTTGCCGGCGTGGCGAAGCAGCTTCGCCGACAGGCCGGACAGTTCGAGAAAGAGGAACTTGGCCGGAAAGGCCATGTATTCGCCGAGCAGCCGGTAGCCGGTGAAGCGTCGCGGATCGTCGCTCGTGAGCGCTTCGTTCTCGTCGAAGCCGCGGGCTCGCAAGTTGGAAGGGTCGAGGAAGACGGCGCCCGGATCCTCCGGATGGTCGGCGAGCGCCACCGCGAGCAGGTTGTTGCCGAGCAGCTCATAGAGGGCGGCCGCCTGTTGCGGCAGGCCTTGGAGGAAGAAGCGCAGGCGATCGAGACCGAGATCAGTGAAGCCATGCGACGGCGACAGGCATTCCAAAACGACGCGAAGCGTGGCCGAGGCGCCCTCCGCGGCCTGCGCCGCGAGCCCGCGCCCCTGCGTCCTCGGTGCCATCAGCGGCTTGCCCGACAATGACGCCTCGGCGACGCGGATCGGCCAGAGGGCAACGTCCTGGGTGGTGCGGTAGCGGCAGCTTTCGCCCGCCACCGGCTCCATCTCGAGCGCCGTGCCGCGTGGGATGGTGTAGCAGCCCGAGAGTTCGGCGACCGGCGCGAAGCGCGCGATCGCCGCTGACGGAAACGGCGTCAGCAGATGCGGATACAGCGTGCCGAGCAGGCTGTCGGTCAATTCGGGAAATTCGTCGTCGAGCTTCTGCCTGATCCGGGCGGCGATGAAGGCGACACCCTCGAGAAGCCGCGCCACGTGCGGGTCGTCGACTGCGTCGGCGGACAGCCGGAGCCGGCCGGCGACCTTGGGGTGGGCCTCCGCGAACAGGCCAGCCTGCTTGCGCAGATATGCGAGCTCCTGGTCGTAGAAGCCGAGCAACTGGTCAGGCATGCGCGGTGTCCGCAACCGCGAACCGCAGCGTGACCGGGTTGAGCTCCGTCGACAGCACGATCGGCAAGGTCTCCTCCTGCAGGATCGCCAGCGCCTCGATCCGCAGGCGCAGGACACGCTCGGACGAGTTGCGCGGGTCGAGCACCGTCACGGCGAGCGAACGGAACCGCGGCTCGAAGGCCAGCACGACCTGTTCGAGCTGTCGCGCGAAGCGCTCGCGCTGGTCGCGCGACAGCAGGTTGGCCATCGTGAAGTCGCTCGTCCCGTAGGTCAGCAGCGAACGCTGGAGCTCGGGCAGGCTCCGCGGCGGCGTCGTCGGACAGCAGCGCGCGTTCAGCAACGCCTCGAGGTCGCGGCGAAGCGCCTCGACCGCGGCACGGAGTTGGCCCTGCCTGGTCTCGATCCGCTCGACCCGCTGATCGGGTTCGTCGTCGAGCAGCCGGTCGAGCAGCGAGCGTGCCGGCACCGGTTTGACGGGTGACCTCATGCCGGCGGTGCCGCGGCCGGAAGAAATGTCACCGTGCGCAGCGAAAGGATATCGCGCGCCTCGTCTCCCACCAGCCACACCCGCTGACCCCGGCCGGTCACCGCGCCGCCCGGCCCGTCCTGCCATTCGGTCCGACGTGCCAGTCGCTCCTGATCGGTCGATGCCTCGGAGGCATACTGGGCGGGCACGACGATGTCGGCGACGGTTCCGTCGTGCAGCGTCATCCTCGCGTCACGCCACAGCAGATCGATGGGACGCTTCGGCGCACCGGCGAACTGCAGGCCGGCGACGCGCGACCAGTCGATCCACAGATAGCCGCCATCCTCGGTGAACACCTCGAGAAACCAGGCGCTGCGGTCGTCGACGTCGCGCAGTTCGTCGAACGGCACGCCGTCGGCGATGCCCGCGAGGTTGGGCCGGGTCGCCTCGGCCCCGGCGAGCGACGCCTCGATCCGGGCGACGTCGCCCTCGCGCATCGCCAGGCCCAATGCCAGCGCCGCACGCTGCACCTGGGTGGGATCGGACAGCAGCGCCGGCACCGCACCCTGTTCATACCAGGCGGTGCGCGCGATCGCGGCCCGAACGAGATGACGCAGGCGCGCGATCCGTATCGGACGCTCCGCATCCTGCTGGGCCAGGATCGCGAGCTGCGCCTCGGCGCGATCGAACGCGCCTGCCAGGCACAGGAGCTCGCTCAGAAGCAGGCGGCTCTCCTTGTCGACGGCCGCCGTGCGCAAGCGTGCGGTGACCGACGCGATCGCGTCGGTCAGGCGCCCGTCCGAGAGGGCGACGTCGACGGCCTCGGAGGCACTCATCGCGCGCCGACCGCGGTCACGAGCTTGAAGCTGGCCGCGATGCTGTCGATCTGGAAGTGCGGCTTGAGCCTGATCGTGCAGCCCAGCGCTCCGGGCCGGCCCGGCACCTCGTAGACCTCGACAAATGCCTCGCGCAGCGGGTATCGGGCGCGCGCCTCCTGCGACGGATCATCGTTGCCGAGGGTGTATTTCTGCAGCCAGGCGTTCAGCCGCGCCTGCACCTCGCCCGCTCCTTTAAACGATCCGACGCTCTCCCGCATCATCACCAGCAGGTAGTGGGCGAAGCGGGAGACGCAGAAGACATATTGCAGCATGGCCGAGATCCGGGCGTTCCAGGTCGCGTCGGGGCGATCGTAAACCTTGGGCGCGTGCAGCGACGGATTGCTACGGAACATCAGGTGCCTGGTGTACGGCGCCGCGGTGACCGGGATCAGCCCGACTTCGGTTAAGGCCTGTTCCTGGGCGGCGGACAGCCTGACCTCGACCGGCGGCTGGCCGGCGATCATGCCCGCGTCCGTGTTGAACCGATGCACCGGCAGCCAATCGACCAGACCGGCGCCTGGCGCGTCCTGCCGGACACCGCGCAGGTCGGCGAACCATCCGCTCTCGTCGAACAAGCGAATGACGGTCCCGGCGAAGGCGAAAGCCGGGCTTCCCCACAGCATTCCCGACGACGGTCCGTCGGCGCCCACGTTCTCGCCGCGATAGCGGAACCCGTCGCGCCGGTGCCGGTCGACCGCCTCGTGCGGCCGCCTGACGAGCAGGCGCGGCAGCAGCAGTCCGAGGAACCTCGTATCCTCGTTCTGCCTCAGACTTTGCCAGCGCTGGTGGCTGGCACTACGCGCCGGCGACGCGACATCGAACATCGGGCCCGCATCGGTCCAATCCTCGAGATCGAGCAGACGTGGCGAGGCACCGAGCAGGAACGGACAGAATGCGGCCGCGCCGATCGCGGCAAGCGTCTGCAACACGGTGACGTCGTCATGCGCGCGCTGACCCTGCGCCGGCCCACCCGGCAGGTGCGAGACCGCATGATCGACGATCACGACGCCGAACGGCTCGCCGCCCGGACTGCCGAGCTGCTCGCTATAGACCAGCCGGAACAGCGTGCTCTGGTCGAACTCGCTCGCGCGCGCGATGTCGCGATGAAGCTCGGCCCAGGACACGTCAAGGAGCTTGACCCGGACCTGACGCATGGGCCTCGCCAGAACGACGAAGGTGTGGAGTTGTCGCCACAACGCCTCGAGCGCCTGGAAGTCAGGTGCGTGCAGGATCGCGTCGACCTGCTCGGAGAGCAGCCCATCGATCGCCGCGATCAAGCGCTCGGCGCGCAGTTCGTTCTCGCTTGGAAGCGAGGCCGCACGCGGCACGCGGGAACGACGATCGAGCAGCGCCTCCATCGCGTGTTCCCGCCGTCGCCGGTCAGCCGACTTTGGGGATGCGCGCGACCAGACGCAGCGACGTGGTCAACTCCTCGAGCTGCAGCCACGGTCGCAACCATGCGATCGCGTTGTACGACCCGGGGCGCCCGGGAATTTCCTTGACGGTCACCTTCGCCTCGCGCAACGGATACTGGATCTTCATCACCGCCGACGGGTTCGCGGTTGTGTTGATGTAGTTCTGGATCCAGCGGTTCAGCCATTTCTCGCAGTCGGCCGCTTCCTGGAACGAGCCGATCTTGTCGCGGCCCATGACCTTCAGGTAGTGGGCGAAGCGCGAGGTCGCCATGATGTAGGGCAGCCGCGAGGAGATCTGCTCGTTCGAGTCGGCCTCGGGGCGATCATATTTCTGCGGCTTGTGCGCGGTCTGGGCACCAAAGAAAACCGCGTAGTCGGTGTTCTTGTAGTGGCATAGAGGCAGGAAACCGAGCTTGCCAAGCTCGTTGTCGCGCCGGTCGGTGATGCCGACCTCGGTGGGACATTTCAGGTCGCTGTCACCGTCGTCCGACGAGAAGACGTGCAGTGGCAGGTTGTCGACCTTGCCGCCGTTCTCGGCGCCGCGGATCGCTGTGCACCAGCCCGACCGAGCGAAGGCATCGGTCAGGCGGACCGCGAGCACGAACGACGCGTTCATCCAGCAATAGCTGCCGTGCGGCAACTTCTCCACCGCGCCGTTGGCGCCGACGCGGCCCTCCTCGAAGACGAACTCGTCGATCGGCTTGGTGGCCGAGCCATACGGCAGGCGGGCGAGCACGCGCGGCAGGGTCAGCGTGCAGAAGCGCGAATCCTCGCTCTCCCGGAAGCCGCGCCAGTTCGCGTATTCGATCGTCTCGAAGATCTTCTCGAGGTCACGCGGGCGGCTGAGCTCGGAGAAGTCGTCGAAGCCGAACAGATGCGGGCTCGCGGCCGAGATGAAGGGCGCGAAGCCGGCCGCGGCAACCGATGACATGCCGCGGAGGATCTGGATGTCCTCGTAGGACTTGGAGAATTCGAAGTCGCCGATCAGCGCCGCGTAAGGCTCGCCGCCCGGCGTTCCGAACTCGCTCTCGTAGACGGTCTTGAAGATCTGGCTCTGGTCGAACTCGGTTGCTTTTTCGAGGTCACGGCCGAGCTCCTTCTTCGTCACGTTCAGCACGCGTATCTTGAGGTTGGCGCTGGTCTCGCTGTTGCGGACGAGATGATGCAGGCCGCGCCAGGAACCCTCGAGCTTGAGAAAGTCGGGGTTGTGCATGATCGCCGCCAGTTGCTCGGACATGCGCGCGTCGAGCGCCTCGATCGCCTTGTTCAGCGTGATCGTCAGGTTGCGGCTGTAGGTGACCGTCCCCGCCAGCGCCTCCTCGGTCAGCGTCTGCAGGAGCAGGGCGGCGCGATCGGGCTCGGTCTGCTTGGTGGCCGAGATCGCCTGGTCGAGAAGGCTCGCGCCGACGGGTGCGGTCTCTGCGGCCGCGCCCGCACGCTGGTTCTGGGTGTCGCTCATGGTCCGTCTCCCTCACCGGCCTGTTTCTTCCCCGCCTCTGTCTTCGACGACAGCTCATCGGCCAATCGCTTGAGCTCGGCATCGTCCTGCAGCACCCTGTCGAGCAGGGCCTCGAGCGCCTCCGACCGGTCCGCCTTCGAGAGCAGGTCGCGTAGCTCGTTGCGCTTTGCCAGCAGGCGGCGCAGGGCGGGCACCTGTTCGACGACGGCGCCGGGCTCGAAATCATCCATCGACCTGAATGTCAGATCGACCGGCATTTCGCTGCCGTCGCCCTTGAGCGTGTTGGATACCCTGAGCCTGAGCGACGGCGCCATGCGCGCGAGCACGTCATCGAAATTGTCGCGATCGATCTGGACGAACTTGCGCTCGCGCAGCGGCCGGACCTCCGCGGTCGGATGGCCGGAGAAGTCGCCGAGGACGCCGACCACGAAAGGCAGCTCCTTCTCGGCCTGCGCGCCCTCGGTTTCGACCTCGTATTTGATGTGCACGCGGGGGCGGCGGACACGCTCGAGCTTGTCGTGGATGCTTGGCAAGATCATCTCCCTGCGTGGTTGAGAGCGGGCGGTTTGAGCTGGAACGTGACGATGGTCCGGTATCGCTCCCGATCCTAGCCTATGACATTCCCTCGGTCGCAATACCCGCCATGTTCAGTGCCGAGCGCCGGACGCCCTCGTCGGGAATGAGCTCGCGAAGCAGGTCCGACAGCGGAAGCCTGGCGCGGCGCACCAACGTCTCGATGGCGTAGGAGATCGGTGAATGCGGCTCGCGGATGCGAAAAAATTCCGCGATGCGAAGGAGCTCGGCGAGCGCGTCGTCGCGTGTCTCGAGCGGACGCGACGATGCGGTGACGGACACCGCCACGACGGCCTCCTCGGACACGGTCGCCTCGGCCACGACGTCGGCCAGCGGCGCGTCCGGCGAGGGCTCGACACCCGACATCTGGCGCAGCGCGTCCCGGGCTTCCTCGAGCACGGTGCGGATGATCGTGAGCGGCGGCGCGTCCTTGCCGCACAGCGAATCGAGCCGCGAATCGAGGCGCCTGAAGGCGGTCCACGACCGTTCGAGATCCCGCGACAGCCCGACGAAGGTGGCGCGCGTGGTGTTCTGGACGGCCTGCGCGAGAAGCTTGGCCTCCTTGCTGTCGGATCCGCGCCGGCGCTGCTCCTGCCAAAGCCACAGGCCGGCAGGCTCGCCGCCGGCGGGGAGCGCGAGCGGTGCGAGCCGCAACGGCTGCACGAGAGCTCCCTCGGCGTCGATCCCGTTCAGGCCGGCGAGCGGCGCGAGCTTGTCGGCGATCGTGTCGCCCTCGATCGAATGAAGATCCGGCCAGAACCGTTCGATCAGTCCGTCGAGCACCACCAGCCCCTCGTGCAGGCCGGCAAATCCGCCGATCCTGAGAAGGGCCTCGAGCAGCCAGGTCGCGAGTTCGATGTCCTTGGTCTCGGTCGCCAGGAGCTCCTGGGCGCCGAGGGCGAGATCACGCCACTCCGGCAATGTCGAGCCGCGGTCGGCCTCCACATCGGCCTGGCGCTCGCGGGCGCGCGCCGTCAGGCGCTTCTCCTTGAGGGCGTAATAGAGGCCCGCCTTCTCACCGGACTGACGCAGGTCCGCGCCCGCCGGCATCAACGCGCTCACCGGCGCCAGCAGGCGGTCGACATCAAGCATGCGTTCGTTTCACCGCCGACCGGGGCCAGCACCGGGTCCGCGCGCTTTCTCGACCGATGCCAGAGCTTGCCATGCGCGCGGGATCCCAGGTAACGACCGGTAACCATTACGTCGGCTTGTATCCCATCGAAAGCGCAATCCGACGCACGATCGTCCGCGCCGCGTGATTGGACGAAACCGATTGCGACCCGAGCACACACGCTTTAGTGATTTCGGGATGCCGTGCCCGTTCTGCTTTGTTACAAGTCCCGTAACGACCACCCGGAGCGAAGGGATCGCGCCCACCCCTTTCGAACCAGTCCCATCGACGCCGACCGATCCTGAATGTTATCAAACGCTAATGATCGGTCCAGATCAATCCGTGGTCGAACAAAAACTGTCATCGACTTGTTACCCCCCGGAGCCTTCCATGCCGGGCATAAGTTGTATCGGCTTCAATCCACGAGGAGAAAGACGGAATGCCTATCTATCTGAAGTTCGGCAGCATCCAGGGCGACGCCACCCAGGCGGATCACACGCATTGGATGGACATCTCGTCCATGCACTGGAACGTCAGCCGCAACGTCAATACCACCGTCGGCTCGGCTGCCAACCGCGAGGCCTCGGAACCCAACTTGAGCGAGGTGACGCTGACCAAGATCAGCGACAGCTCCCACGCCGAACTCTACCAGGCGGCGACCACCGGCAATACGCCCCAGACGGCCCAGATCGACCTCGTGTCGACCGGACAGGACGGCAAGACCTATTGCACGTACATGCTCTACGATGCGCTGCTGTCGGGCTTCTCGTCGGGCACCACCGGCGATCGTCCGACCGAGACGCTGACCTTCAATTTCGTCAAGAAGGAAGTGATCTACAACAAGGTGGCACCCGACGGATCGCAGGCTGGCACATCGCGCGCGATGTACGATCAGTCCGCGGCCGGTGGCAGCGCCAGCGGCGCCTGAGCGGCCGGGTGCGGGCCTGCCATCCGGGTTGCCCGCACCCTTATTCGCGATCGCGACTCGTTGACGGACGCAATCGATGAGTGCCGATCCGGTGCCCGATGCCGCCGACGGTCCCCTCTCGACAAGCGACGCGCTCGCGGTCCTGGACGCGGTCGACCTGGCGTTCGCGCAGATCCTGCGTGGCCGCTGTCGGGCGTCCGTGTCGCTCGCGCCGGTCGAGGCCGACGGTCTCGGCAAGATCCGATTGTTGCGTGGGGGCACCGGTGAGACCGACGGCGTGTTGCTGGCCTACGAGAAGGCAGGCGTCGATGAAAGCCTGGCGCGGCTGCCTGGCTGCGTGATCGGCAGCGTCATGGTCAAGTCGGGCGATGCCGCGAGCATCGCGGTATCGGTCGAGACCGAACTGGTCGACCGGCACGATGCCAACGAGGCCGATGGCAATCCCCTGGCGGGCGGGATCGATCTGCGGGAGACGAACGACACCGGACGACGCACCGTGCTCGTCGTCCGGTCCGGGGATCATGTCGAGATGGTGCGTCGGGCGGGGGCTGATCGAGCGCGCGGCGTCGTGCCGCCGATGGGGCGGCACCGTGTGCGCGCGTCCCTCGGATTGGGTGGCGGCTCGCATCGCGTGGCCCTTGCCGCGTCCACCAGCAGACCGCTCGCGGGACCGCTGCTCGCCCGGCTTGGCGAGCTGGTCGGGGCGTCGCCGGCCGGACAGCGCATCGGCCGCCTCACGCTCGGCCTGGTGTCGTGATGGACGGGTTCAGCCAGGACCGGCGGCTGCTCACGCTCAACACGCCGCTCGGCGCCGACACGCTGCTGCTCGAGCGGATGGACGGCACGGAGACGATCTCGTCGCTCTACGCCTACACGCTTCATGTGCGCGCCTTCAGCGACCAGATCGATCCCGCGCAGCTCATCCACAAGCCGGTCAACTGGAACCTTCGCTGCGAGGATCAGTCGCTGCGGCCGTTCCACGGCCTCGTCGCGGCCTATGCCGGCGGCGACGCGATGAGCCGCCAGCAGCGATCCTATTCGCTGATCGTGGTGCCCTGGCTGTGGTTCCTGCAGCACCGGCAGGATTGCCGGGTGTTCCAGCAGAAATCGGTCGTTGACATCGCCAAGCAGATCTTCTCCGAGCTCGGCTTCAGCGACTACGACACCAGCGGACTGGCGCAGACTTATCCACCGCGCGTCTATTGCGTGCAATACCGGGAAAGCGACTTCAACTTCGTCAGCCGGTTGTTCGAGGAAGAAGGGATCTTCTACACCTTCAAGCACGAGACCGGACGTCACGTGCTGATGCTCGCCGACGGGGCCCAGGCCTACAGGGAGTCGGCCGACAGTCCCCTGCCGTTCAATCCGCCCGGGATTTTCAAGAACAGCGTGACGAGCTGGGGCCACCACCAGACCTTCCGGTCCGGCCGCTCGGCCAGCAACTCCTACAATTTCCAGAACCCGGGCGCGTCGCTCCAGACGTCGAGCAACGGAACCTCGCAGGTCCCGGAGGCCAACAACTACGAGATCTACGACCCCGCCGCCTACGGGCAGCGCGGGCGCGGCGAGGGCATCTCCAACCGCCTGATCGCGGCGCACGAGAAAGGCCAGGACACGGTGTCGGCAGCAAGCAACAGCCGTCATCTCGGTCCGGGGCAACGCTTCACCCTCGAGGCGCATCCGATCGGGGCCGAGAACACCGCCTACGTCGTCACCTCGATCACGCATCATGCGACCGCGTCGTCCTACGAGAGCGTCGCCAAGGGATCCCCGTCCTACACCAATCGTTTCGACTGCATGCCCGCCAGCGTCGCCTTCGTCCCGGAGCAGCGCTCGGAAAAGCCGGTCATTCCGGGCACGCAATCCGCTGTCGTGACCGGTCCGCAGGGCGAGGAGATCTACACGGATCAGTATGGGCGCGTAAAGGTCAAGTTCCATTGGGACCGCAAGGGCCAGGCGAACGAGACCTCGTCCTGCTGGCTGCGCGTCGCGCAGCCCTGGGCCGGCCGCGGCTATGGCGGCCAGACCATCCCGCGGATCGGTATGGAGGTGCTGGTCACCTTCCTCGACGGCAATCCGGACGAGCCGCTGGTGATCGGCGCGATGCCCAACGCGCAGACCACCAACCCGCTCAACCTGCCGGCCGAGAAGGAGCGGACCACGCTCAAATCGAGCTCTTCGCCGGGCGGCAACGGGTTCAACGAACTGACGTTCGAGGACAAGGCCGGTGTCGAGGAGGTCTTCCTGCACGCGCAGCAGGATTTGTCCCAGATCGTCAAGCGCAACAAGCTCACCGACGTCGGCAACACGCACGTCACCACCACCGGCACGATGTGGACGAGCAAGGTCGGCGACAGCGTCATCGAGAAGGACCAGCAGAACGTGCTGATCCGGCACGGCAACAGCCAGATCCATCTCGACGAGAACGGCATCCGGATCGCGTTCGGCGCCGACCACATGCTGATACTCGACGCGAACGGGATCCGCATGCACAGCAGCGCGCAAATCGCCGCCTCGCAAAGCGGCAGCAACTATGTCCGCGTCGATGGCGGCGGTGTGACGCACTCGGGATCCACCGTCGTCAGCCAGACCACCGGCGGCTCGAAGATCATCCAAACCGGCGCCAACATCGCCCTCAACCCGGGCTGACATCATGCCGTTTCCAGGTCTCTCGATTCAGGCACCCATCATGGCCGCCAAGCAGGGCATGAAAAGCTGGGCATGCGCGCAAGTGAACGATCAGGGCCGGCCACCGCTGACGCTGGTGGCGCCATCCGGTTCGACCGCGAACATCGTGACCACCGCCTCCGTCCCGGCCCCCCCGTCGTTCGCGGCGCCGCCGGACCTGAAGTGAACCGGCTGCCCCGGCAACACGCGGAGCAATCCCACGATGCCTTCACTTGACCTTCGCTCGTTGCTGAACCGGCTGAGCGGGATGAGCCGGACGGCGCTCGAGGGCGCCGCGGCGCTTGCGCTGTCCCGAACCCATTACGACGTGGAGATCGAGCATTGGCTGGCTCGCCTGCTCGACGCCGGCGACAGCGACCTGGTCGCGATCCTGTCGCACACGGGCGTCGACGCGGCGCGCATGCTGGAGGCCTGCAACCGGGCGCTCGACCGGCTGCAGACCGGCAACGGCCGCGCGCCGGGACTTGCCCCCGATCTCGTGGCACTCGCCCGCGAGGCCTGGCTGCTCGCCTCCATCGAGCACGGCATGTCGCGCGTGCGTTCGGGCCACCTGCTGTGGGCGCTGCTCGCCGATGACACGCTCGGCCAGCGAGCGGCCGCGGTCGCGCGGCTGCTGCGGCCGATCCCGCTCGAGGCGCTCAAGGCCGACTATGCGGGCCTCACCCTCGGCAGCAAGGAGAGCGGCGGCAGCAAGGAGACCGGAGCCGACTTCCAGGGCGACGGGCCGGCGGCAGCGGAGGGCGGAACACCACGCGGAGGCGCGCTCGACCGGTTCACCACCGACCTGACCGCGCGGGCGCGCGCGGGCCAGATCGATCCGATCCTCGGGCGCGACGCCGAGATCCGTCAGGTGATCGATATCCTGACCCGCCGGCGGCAGAACAACCCGATCCTCACCGGCGAGGCCGGCGTCGGCAAGACCGCGGTCGTGGAAGGGTTCGCGGCCAGGATCGCGGCGGCCGACGTTCCGGACGCGCTCCGCCACGTCGCGGTGCGGACCCTCGACCTCGGACTGCTGCAGGCCGGGGCTGGGATCAAGGGCGAGTTCGAGAACCGGCTGCGTTCGGTGATCGACGAGGTCAAGGCGAGCCCGGCGCCGGTGATCCTGTTCATCGACGAGGCGCACACGATGATCGGCGCCGGCAACCAGGCGGGCGGCGGGGATGCCGCCAACCTGCTCAAGCCGGCGCTGGCGCGCGGCGAGCTGCGCACGATCGCGGCCACCACCTGGGCTGAATACAAGAAATATTTCGAGAAGGACGCCGCGCTGTCACGCCGCTTCCAGGTCGTCCAGGTCGGCGAGCCGGACGAAGCGACCGCGATCGCGATGATGCGCGGCCTGGCCCACACGCTCGAGGCGCATCATGGGGTCCGCATCCTCGACAGCGCCCTGGCGGCGTCGGTGCATCTCTCGGCGCGCTACATCCCGAGCCGGCAATTGCCGGACAAGTCGGTCTCCCTGCTCGACACCGCCTGCGCCCGCGTCGCGATGTCGCAGACCGCGCTGCCGGCCCCGATCGAGGGGCATCGGCGGCGCCTGTCGCTGATCGAGACCGAGACCGCGATCCTGACGCGCGAGGCGGCGTCGGGGGGCGCCCACGAGGCGCGGCTCTCGGCCTTGGCCGACGAGCGTTCGGCGGCGGCCGACGAGCTCGGCCAATTGGAGCGGCGCTGGTCCGAGGAGCGCGTGCTGGTGGCCGAGATCGCCGAGGGACGGCGCGCTCTCGAGGCCGGCGACGCCGCCGACGGCGCCGACACCGCGCTCGCGGCCGCGAACGCGCGGCTCGCCGCTCTGCAGGGCGAGCATCCGCTGATCCACCCTGTGGTCGACGAGCAGGCGGTGGCCGAGATCGTCGCCAACTGGACCGGGATTCCCACCGGACGCATGCGCGAGGACGAGATCAGGGCGACGCTCGATCTGAAGACGGCTCTCGCCGAGCGGATCATCGGGCAGGATCATGCGCTCGACGCGGTCGCGCGCGCGATCCGGATCAGCCGCGCGCGCCTGACCGATCCCCGCAAGCCCGTGGGCGTGTTCCTGATGGTCGGCTCGTCGGGCGTCGGCAAGACCGAGACCGCGCTGGCGCTCGCTGATCTGCTCTACGGCGGCGCGCAAAACGTCACGACCATCAACATGAGCGAGTTCAAGGAGGAGCATAAGGTCAGCCTGTTGATGGGCTCGCCCCCCGGCTATGTCGGCTACGGCGAGGGCGGCGTGCTGACCGAGGCGGTGCGCCGGCGGCCCTACTCGGTGATCCTGCTCGACGAGATGGAGAAGGCGCATCCGGGGGTGCAGGACGTCTTCTACCAGGTGTTCGACAAGGGCACGATGAAGGACGGCGAGGGTCGCGACATCGACTTCCGCAATGCACTGATCATCATGACGTCCAACGTCGGCACCGGCCTGATCTCGGCGCTCTTCGCCGATCCCGACACCGCGCCCGACGCCGCCGGACTGTCGGAAGCCTTGCGGCCGGAGCTCTCGAAGCATTTCAAGCCGGCCTTCCTGGGCCGCGTGACGACGGTGCCCTACCTGCCGCTCGGCGACGACACGATGCGCCGGATCGTCAGGCTGCAGCTCGACCGGGTCGCGCGCCGGGTGGGCGATAGTTGGCGGGCACGATGCACCTACGACGACGCGCTGGTCGAGCGCATCGCGCTCCGCTGCACCGAGAGCGAGGCCGGCGCGCGCAACATCGAGACGATCCTGTCGCAGACCCTGCTCGCCGAGCTGTCGGGAGAGATCCTCGAACGGATCGCGTCCGGCGCGCCGATCGAGACCGTGCATGTCGGGCTCGGCGACGGCGGGTTCACTTATGACGTCGCCTGAGGTCTACGCGCTGCCCGGCTACGACTTCGTGCCTCCCGCCGGTTGGGTGGACCGCTCGATCCATACCTTCGTGCTCGATGACGGCAACAGCACGGCGAGTCTGACGGTGACGCGTGCGCTGGTGCCGGCCGGCGTCACGCCGGCGGCCTTTGTCGAGGGCGAGATCGAGCGGCTGTCGCACAGCCTGCCGGATTTCGCGGTGTCCGATCGCCGGGCGATGGCGATCGAGCAAGGGACCACCGAACTGGTGGAATGCCGCTGGCGGACCGAGCATGGGACGGTCGACCAGCTGATCGCCTGCCTGCCGATCGAAGGCGGGCTGCTGGTGTTCACCGGAGCGGCGCCCGCACCGATGCCCGGCTCGATCCGCAACCGGCTCCTGGGGGCGATCGCGAGCGCGCAAACGCGCGAGCCTGGCGGGCCAGGCCGTGCTGCTTAACGCGGCCCGGATCCTCGATCCGGTCAGCCACAACGACGCGGCCGAGGGGTTCCTGGCGGGGTCGGTGGTCGCGGGCGCGGTCACGCCGGCGGTCTATGGCGGCGCGGTCACGGCCGCGACCGCGATCCTGAGCACGGAAGCGGCGGGGACGGTGCTCGCGGTCGCCGGCGAGGCCGCGATGCTGGCAGTGGGCGTCACCGGCGGGGCGGCACTGGTGCCGCTGGCGATCGGCGGGCTTGCGATCGCGGCAGGCGTGGTGGCGGCGGGAGCCGCGGCGTGGGGGCTGCAGAAGCTCGGGGCGGCGCTCGGCTCGCTGGTGTCGTCCGGCTCCGTCGGACACATCGTCAGCGGCTCGCCCAACGTCACCATCAATGGCCGCAACGCGGCGTTCGTCACTAGCCCGGTCGATTGCCATGACGGCGAATTCGTCGCCGTGGGGGCGGCGACCGTGTTCATCAACGGCAAGCAGGCGGCCCGGGTCTCGTCGCAGACGACGATGGCGGGGACGGTGATCAAGGGCTCGGACAATGTGCTGATCGGAGGCCCGTCGGTCACGATCGCGCCGATCAAGCCATGGGGCCTGGGAACCGAGATCCTGGGCGACGTGCTGGCGATCGGGCCGCAAGGGCTCATCGGGCTCGGCCGGCTGGCGATGTCGCTGCCGCGGCTTGCGGGCGCGGCGTTCGAGGGTGTGGGGAGTGCGGTTCGGGCGGCGGCCGAGTCGCTGGCGCCGTCGATCGGGCGGGGCACGGCCGAGGCGGCGGGCGACGCCGAGCGGGCGGGTGCGTCGGTCGCGGCGGAGGGTGCCGGGACGGCGGCCGGCGGCAGTGCCGGCGAGAGCACGGCGACCGCCGAGCAGGTGGGCCATCCGGTCAATCCGGCGACCGGTGCCGTGTTCACCGAGCAGACCGACTTCGTGCTGCCCGGGCCGCTGCCGCTGGTGTTCGGCCGGCTCTGGATGTCGTCCTCGACGATCGACGGCGAGCTCGGGTTCGGCTGGCATCACACGCTGGACATGGCGCTCAGGCGCCTGCCCGACGGCAGGATGGCGGTCCGGTTGCGCGACGGGCGCTATGTGGTGTTCGAGGCGCCGCGTCCGGGCGCGCCGTCGCGCAACGCTGTGGAGCGGCTGCAGCTCTGGACCGACGGGCGGCAGGCCTGGCTCACCGATCATGACGGGATCAGGTTCGGCTTCGGGGCCGGCGCGGGGTCGCTCGGATTGCGGCGCCTGACCCGGATCGCGGATGCGAACGGCAACGCGATCGTGCTGACGCGCGACGACGACGGCGGCCTCGCCGGCATCATCGACAGCGCGGGACGCCGGCTCGGCGTCCGGCGCGACCCGCGCGGGCGGATCGTCGGCATCGACGCGCCGCATCCCGACGGCGTGGGCACGCTGACGCTCGCCGGGTTCGACTATGACGACGCGGGGAACCTGGCCGCGTCGCGCGACGCGGCCGGCGGGACGTTCCGTTACGGCTACGAGCGGCATCGCCTGGTGCGCGAGGAGCGGCCGGCGGGGCTGGCGTTCGGGTTCCGCTATGACGGCGCCGGCCGGTGCATCGCGACCTGGGGCGATGGCGGCCTGTATGAGCGCCACCTGACCTACGACGACGCGGCGCGCGCGACCGTCGTGCGCAGCCGGCGCGGCGCGGTGGAGCGGTTCGAGGTCAACGCGATGGGCCGGGTCACGGCGCATGTCGACGCGCTCGGACGCCGGACGGTGCGCGCCTACGCGGCCGACATGGTGCTGGTGTCCGAGACGCGGGCCGACGGTGCCACGCGCACCGTGCGGCACGACGCGTTCGGCCGGGTGGTGGAGACGACCGGGTTCGACGGGACCCGGCGCCTGCTGCACTACGCCGAGCGGCCGGACGGGCTCGCGGTGCGGTTGCCCGACGCGGTCACGGGTCCCGGCGGCACCGAGCGGTTCGGCTGGGACGAGCGGTTCAACCTGGTGCGCCATGTCGACGCGGCCGGGCGCGAGCGGCGTTTCGTGCGCGACGTCCGCGGCTACACGCTGGCGATCACCGATGCGCTGGGCACCGCGCGGCGGTTCGGTTGGACCGAGCGCGGCGAGCTGGCCTGGGAGGCCGGGAACGGCGCGGCGCGGACCGCCTACCTGTATGACGGGCTCGGCCGGATGGTCGAGAGCCGGCGTGCCGGCGAGGCGGCGACCCGTTACGTGTCCGACGCGGCGGGCCGGCTGGTCGAGATCAGGCGCCCCGATGGCGGTCTGATCCGGCTCACGCATGACGCGGAGGGGCATGTCACCAGCCACCGTGACGGCGCGGGCCATGTCACCCGGTGGGTTTATGACGGGCTGCCCTATCCGGTGCGGCGGATCAACGCCGACGGATCGGGACTGCTCTACCGCTACGACGAGGATCTGAACCTTGTCGGGCTGAGCAATGCCAAGGGCGAACCCTACTCGCTGCGCTACGACCTCGCGGACCAGTTGGTGGGCGAGATCGGGTTCGACGGGCGGCGCCGGACCTACGACTACGACGCGGCGGGGTTCCTCGCCGCCCACACCGACGAGGAGGGCCGCGGCGCCACCTACCGGCGCGACCCGGCCGGACGGCTGCTCGAGCGGGTTCACGCGGACGGGCTGACCGACGCCTACGCCTATGACGCGCGCGGCGCGCTGACACGGGCGGCCAACGACTGGGGCGAGGTCGGGTTCGGCTACGGGCCGGACGGCGCGCTGGTCGAGGAGCGGTCGGGCGATCTGGCGATCCGCCACCGACACGACGTCCGTGGCCGCCGGCTCGAAACCACGCTGCCGGACGGCCGCACCATCGAGACGGCGTATGACGCCGCCGGCGGGGTGGCGGCGGTTGGCTTCGCCGGACGCGAGGTCGCGGCGTTCCGCCGCGACGCGCTGGGCCGGGAGACGGCGCGCCGGTCGGGCAACATCGTGACGCTGTCGGAATACGATCCGCAGGGCCGGCTCGCGCGCCAGACCGGCCGCGGGCGGGCCGGACCGGTCGTCGACCGCGAGTATCGCTGGGACGAGGCGGACCGGCTGGTCGAAACGATCGATCTGGCGTGCGGGATGCGCTCCTATCGATACGACGCCTGCGAGCGGCTGGTGGGTGTCGCGGGCGACGCGCCCGAGAGCTTCGTGGTCGATCCGGCCGGCAACATCCTGGGGGGCGAGGGCGAGGGCGGCGCCGCGATCGGCGACCGGCTGCTGATCCGCGGCGACCGCAAGTTCGACTATGACGGGTGCGGCAACCGGGTGCGCGAGGTCCGCGGCGCGGGCGGCGCCGTCGAGCGGCTCTACACGTATCGCGCCGACAACCAGCTCGCGGCGCTGGAGGAGCGCGGCAGGCGCGGGCGGCGGATCACCCGGTTCGACTACGACGCGCTGGGCCGGCGCACCGAGAAGCGCAGCACCGCGTGGGCGCCCGCTGCCGCCAACGACGACACGACGCCGCCGGGTCCGGTCGAGGACCGGACGACGCGGTTCGTCTGGTCGGGCAACGTCCTGCTGGCCGAGAGCACCGCCGACGCTGAGGCGCCATCCGATCCGCTGGCGACCGTCTACCTGCACGAGCCGGGCGGTTTCCGCCCGCTGGCCCAGATCCGCCGGACCGCGCCGGATCAAGCCGGCGTGGTCTACCACTACCATCTCGACCATCTCGGCACGCCGCGGGAGGTCACCAACGACGACGGCCGCGTCGTCTGGCAGGCGAGCCTGAAGGCCTGGGGCGCCGTCGCCCGCACGATGGTCGCCGAGGTCGCCCAACCGGTCCGCTTCCAGGGCCAGTATCACGACGCCGAGACAGGACTGCACTACAACCGCTTCCGGTATTACGCACCCGATGAAGGATGCTACGTCCACCAGGACCCGATCCGATTGGCGGGTGGGACAAACGTCGCTGCCTACGTCCCAAATCCAAGACAGTGGGTCGATCCGTTCGGCCTTGCCTGCGGGCTTGGATCAACCGACGGCAGCGAGCGAGCCCCACTCGGACTGCCGGCTCCTCGCGGAACTAATCCCTACCCTGACGGAGTGCCTCTAAATGCGGGTCCTGCTCCGGAGGGAATGGAGGTCAACATGGCCATGTCTCCCGGACAACCTGTCGATCGACCAGGAGGATTCGCAACGACCGACTCCATCCCAAACGTTGACTACGTGCGTAATCAGCTTGCAGTGACTCCTGAATTCAAGCCAGATATTGGATATGTCCAGAGATATGCTGTGACGCCGGGCACGCAAATACAGTGGGGACCGGTGGGACCTCAGACTTTCGACGGCGTCACTTACCCGGGCGGAGGGTCCCAAGTCCAGTTCTTGATCCCGCCATCAGCACGTGCAACTGCATTGACGCCGATCGGCGATCCGGTGCCTATAAGGTGATGATAAGGTGCTGCCAATAAAGTGGTCAAAAGGTTGTAAACACGTTTCATGGCATGCCGGCTCTCGTCTTGTGGAGATTCAGGTGGCTTCTCCCATTAGTCATTTGCTGCCTCTAATGGATCGGTCCGGTCTTGTCACAATTGAGCAGGCTCTCGGCCGATCTTCCTCAAACGCAGTTATATGGAACTGGGATGGGTCCGTGCGGTGCAGGCCGCAAAACCCTTTTGATGGGGATCCTGAGCCTCATTCCTTCTACTACGCCGAATATATCAAGGATCGGCTTCACCTCATTATCGGCAGTCGTCTACGAGATTGGGGCGTTTACGTAGACGAGCACACCTGCGCAATATCTGGACTGCACGAGAGTCGATAGTTCCACAGTCAGTTTTGAACCAATTCATTGACGTCCGAGCCTTGGTCGGGAGAGCCATGCTTGAGGCAGCATAGAGGAAGGGGTTACTCCGGTCCGATCGGGATCCCTGCTGAACCGAGGCCTTATTAAGGCGATGCCTAGAATTGTGGCACCAGATACGAACGAAACCTTTGGATGGACTTTCGATTTGGATGAGATCTCCGCCAACGTCTACAAGATCATCGTTGGGGACAGCGGACAGCGCTGGACGCCTCTTTGAAAAGGTCGGTACCGATCCCGATGAACTGATCGACGAGGCAAAGCGACACGCAGCAAGTATTATTGCAAATACCGAATGATGTCGTTGCCCAGTGGGTGTTCGAGAACGACGCTCGTCGGAATCGGGGAAGATAGCGGAGCTCGAGTCGACGGGTTGGACGCCATTATTTAGGAATGCAATCCTGAGACCGTAGCCGACAAGTGCCGAAAGTGTATGAACATTTTCCTACATATCCTTGAAATGCCATACACCAAATTTCAAGACGGCGACGTCGCCGCCGCTGGCCTTGGCGCGCGGCTTCGCGACCTGGAGGGCCGTGTCAGCGGTGCCGAGCGGCTAGGCTTCTGAAAGCTCCCTCAAGCGACGCCGGTTCTGATAGGTAACGGGACACCAGAATGAAACGGCGCCAGTGCACCGCGCCGTCGCGGTGGAGACTGTGGCATGCTCCGCCGCATCCATTCGTTCCAGTAGGCTCGCCGAGATTGCCCTTGAGATGGCTGCCCCGATGACCTGCGTCGGCCGAGCGGCCCTCGCCATACGCGGCACCCGGCGGGTTGGGTTGGCGGACGCGAACCGCCCTCTGCCTGCGACCAGCCAACCACGATCGAAAGGGCGAGTTTCAAGTCATTCGCCGTCGTCACGAACGAGACGGCGACCGCTGCCCTGGATGTCGGCGCGATCCCGAGCGGCCGCATCACGGCGAGAGCACCGCGACCCGCGACATCGTTACGATGCATCCAGCCGCGCGGCCATCGCCCCTCCGCGGCTTGCGGGCGCGGCGTTCGAGGGTGTGGGGAGTGCGGTTCGGGCGGCGGCCGAGTCGCTGGCGCCGTCGATCGGGCGGGGCACGGCCGAGGCGGCGGGCGACGCCGAGCGGGCGGGTGCGTCGGTCGCGGCGGAGGGTGCCGGGACGGCGGCCGGCGGCAGTGCCGGCGAGAGCACGGCGACCGCCGAGCAGGTGGGCCATCCGGTCAATCCGGCGACCGGTGCGGTGTTCACCGAGCAGACCGACTTCGTGCTGCCCGGGCCGCTGCCGCTGGTGTTCGGCCGGCTCTGGATGTCGTCGTCGACGATCGACGGCGAGCTCGGGTTCGGCTGGCATCACACGCTGGACATGGCGCTCAGGCGCCTGCCCGACGGCAGGATGGCGGTCCGGTTGCGCGACGGGCGCTATGTGGTGTTCGAGGCGCCGCGTCCGGGCGCGCCGTCGCGCAACGCCGTGGAGCGGCTGCAGCTCTGGACCGACGGGCGGCAGGCCTGGCTCACCGATCATGACGGGATCAGGTTCGGCTTCGGGGCCGGCGCGGGGTCGCTCGGATTGCGGCGCCTGACCCGGATCGCGGATGCGAACGGCAACGCGATCGTGCTGACGCGCGACGACGACGGCGGCCTCGCCGGCATCATCGACAGCGCGGGACGCCGGCTCGGCGTCCGGCGCGACCCGCGCGGGCGGATCGTCGGCATCGACGCGCCGCATCCCGACGGCGTGGGCACGCTGACGCTCGCCGGGTTCGACTATGACGACGCGGGGAACCTGGCCGCGTCGCGCGACGCGGCCGGCGGGACGTTCCGTTACGGCTACGAGCGGCATCGCCTGGTGCGCGAGGAGCGGCCGGCGGGGCTGGCGTTCGGGTTCCGCTATGACGGCGCCGGCCGGTGCATCGCGACCTGGGGCGATGGCGGCCTGTATGAGCGCCACCTGACCTACGACGACGCGGCGCGCGCGACCGTCGTGCGCAGCCGGCGCGGCGCGGTGGAGCGGTTCGAGGTCAACGCGATGGGCCGGGTCACGGCGCATGTCGACGCGCTCGGACGCCGGACGGTGCGCGCCTACGCGGCCGACATGGTGCTGGTGTCCGAGACGCGGGCCGACGGTGCCACGCGCACCGTGCGGCACGACGCGTTCGGCCGGGTGGTGGAGACGACCGGGTTCGACGGGACCCGGCGCCTGCTGCACTACGCCGAGCGGCCGGACGGGCTCGCGGTGCGGTTGCCCGACGCGGTCACGGGTCCCGGCGGCACCGAGCGGTTCGGCTGGGACGAGCGGTTCAACCTGGTGCGCCATGTCGACGCGGCCGGGCGCGAGCGGCGTTTCGTGCGCGACGTCCGCGGCTACACGCTGGCGATCACCGATGCGCTGGGCACCGCGCGGCGGTTCGGTTGGACCGAGCGCGGCGAGCTGGCCTGGGAGGCCGGGAACGGCGCGGCGCGGACCGCCTACCTGTATGACGGGCTCGGCCGGATGGTCGAGAGCCGGCGTGCCGGCGAGGCGGCGACCCGTTACGTGTCCGACGCGGCGGGCCGGCTGGTCGAGATCAGGCGCCCCGATGGCGGTCTGATCCGGCTCACGCATGACGCGGAGGGGCATGTCACCAGCCACCGTGACGGCGCGGGCCATGTCACCCGGTGGGTTTATGACGGGCTGCCCTATCCGGTGCGGCGGATCAACGCCGACGGATCGGGACTGCTCTACCGCTACGACGAGGATCTGAACCTTGTCGGGCTGAGCAATGCCAAGGGCGAACCCTACTCGCTGCGCTACGACCTCGCGGACCAGTTGGTGGGCGAGATCGGGTTCGACGGGCGGCGCCGGACCTACGACTACGACGCGGCGGGGTTCCTCGCCGCCCACACCGACGAGGAGGGCCGCGGCGCCACCTACCGGCGCGACCCGGCCGGACGGCTGCTCGAGCGGGTTCACGCGGACGGGCTGACCGACGCCTACGCCTATGACGCGCGCGGCGCGCTGACACGGGCGGCCAACGACTGGGGCGAGGTCGGGTTCGGCTACGGGCCGGACGGCGCGCTGGTCGAGGAGCGGTCGGGCGATCTGGCGATCCGCCACCGACACGACGTCCGTGGCCGCCGGCTCGAAACCACGCTGCCGGACGGCCGCACCATCGAGACGGCGTATGACGCCGCCGGCGGGGTGGCGGCGGTTGGCTTCGCCGGACGCGAGGTCGCGGCGTTCCGCCGCGACGCGCTGGGCCGGGAGACGGCGCGCCGGTCGGGCAACATCGTGACGCTGTCGGAATACGATCCGCAGGGCCGGCTCGCGCGCCAGACCGGCCGCGGGCGGGCCGGACCGGTCGTCGACCGCGAGTATCGCTGGGACGAGGCGGACCGGCTGGTCGAAACGATCGATCTGGCGTGCGGGATGCGCTCCTATCGATACGACGCCTGCGAGCGGCTGGTGGGTGTCGCGGGCGACGCGCCCGAGAGCTTCGTGGTCGATCCGGCCGGCAACATCCTGGGGGGCGAGGGCGAGGGCGGCGCCGCGATCGGCGACCGGCTGCTGATCCGCGGCGACCGCAAGTTCGACTATGACGGGTGCGGCAACCGGGTGCGCGAGGTCCGCGGCGCGGGCGGCGCCGTCGAGCGGCTCTACACGTATCGCGCCGACAACCAGCTCGCGGCGCTGGAGGAGCGCGGCAGGCGCGGGCGGCGGATCACCCGGTTCGACTACGACGCGCTGGGCCGGCGCACCGAGAAGCGCAGCACCGCGTGGGCGCCCGCTGCCGCCAACGACGACACGACGCCGCCGGGTCCGGTCGAGGACCGGACGACGCGGTTCGTCTGGTCGGGCAACGTCCTGCTGGCCGAGAGCACCGCCGACGCTGAGGCGCCATCCGATCCGCTGGCGACCGTCTACCTGCACGAGCCGGGCGGTTTCCGCCCGCTGGCCCAGATCCGCCGGACCGCGCCGGATCAAGCCGGCGTGGTCTACCACTACCATCTCGACCATCTCGGCACGCCGCGGGAGGTCACCAACGACGACGGCCGCGTCGTCTGGCAGGCGAGCCTGAAGGCCTGGGGCGCCGTCGCCCGCACGATGGTCGCCGAGGTCGCCCAACCGGTCCGCTTCCAGGGCCAGTATCACGACACCGAGACAGGACTGCACTACAACCGCTTCCGGTATTACGCACCCGATGAAGGATGCTACGTTCATCAGGACCCGATTGGGTTGCTGGGTGGGACGAACGTCGCACAGTATCCCCTCAATCCGCTTGGATGGATCGACCCATTTGGATTGGCACCTTGTGCATACGTCGATGACAATGGGACGCTAAACTTACGAAACAAGTTCGAGCCCGGAAGTGCACAGGACCAGGCACTGCAGCAGCACGTTGCCGATTGGAACAACTCGATCCAGCAAAACGGCGGCACGATGACTCGACAGGCGGTCAGCCCTGAAATGAGGGAAGCGGCCGACGACGCCGCTGCAAACGCTAGGGAAGCCGACCCCGCAAGTTATGCTGGCGTGGCCGCCGGTCACACGCCGGATGTAGGCTGAGGAGGCAACACAGCCGGCCCCATACAGCCGCTTGATAAGACTGTGAACAGCTACGTCGGAGGCGCCACTCAGGGCGTCCCGGCAGGAACGAATTACAGCAGCGTTCGTCTTTTTAGGTGAGAGGAAGTTCGTGATCAAGGACCTTATCGAGCAAGCATTTGAGAAGAAGGTGATGCTCAAAGCAGGCTCTCCTCCTAGCCGGCAACCGTTGATGACGCCAGAGACGTCGTCGCGCATTGAAGTTCCAACGCTGCAACCGGGAGTCTATCAAAAACCGAGCCCAATGATTGCTGAACGATTTCATCTGTTTGGCCGCTGGCGCAACGCTACGCATGGTCATTGGCTGAGCATCGGTGACCTGGAAAGCCTTTGGGGCGAGCCTGATGACCAATTCCTCGTTGAGATACAGTCTAGCCGCGCCGGCGGAGAACGCGGCTGGCCAGATGAGGCATCCGCCTTATTCCGCCCTGAACGTCTGTCATTATTTGCCTGCAGTGAATTAAACTATGAGAAAATTTACTTACTGTGGCTTGAGTTCTGGGATGAACCAGAGCTTTGGGTCTATGACGCGAATGGCGAGACTCGTTACAAAGATATCTCGACTTATCTTCAAGCTTACATCAACGATGACATGAGTAGTGCCGGGGTGTCGTGGCGCGTCCAATGATTATTTTGACAGTCTTGGTGAATGACAGGCGAATGGAGGTCAAGAGGCCTCCCGGGGTTGTATGACTGAACTCGTTTATGATGCCCTGACCGCCAACACCCGCCTTAAAAGAAGATCCATGATCATCAGCAGCAATCAGGATTTGTTCCGCACCGCGAAGGAGACAGCGGCACATTTACGCAAGCGAGGCCTCACGGAAGAAGCTCAAGACTTGGAAAACGCAACAACCATCAGCACCCTTCCTGGAGAATTACTCGGTGAGATAAGACTGGTGCTGAAAGCGATGCCTAAGAGCCAACTTCCCATCGAAATCTTCACTGAAATAAACGCCCAACTCACTTACATTGAATCTGTCTTATAACGCGAGTTCTAAAAACAGGATTGGCTCGGCCCGATTTCGACGAGCATGTTCTCTGCTAAATTGATGCAAGCCTGCAACTTGAGAACGGGGCTTCTGGCCCTGACCTCGAGCCGATCACTCGCTCATATCCCGAATATGGAAATGGTGAAGAACAGCAGCTTCGAACAAATCAGATGTTGAACTTTAATCAAACCGATATCATTCCGGAGGACTAGGAGCGCGTCCTTGTAACTGCCGATGACGGGATTTTTGCGTGGGCTGGCAACGTTGGTGCGCTCTTCTTCCTCTCATCTGGTGAGTTTGGCGAGGTTGTGAGCCATGCAGATCATCGCCCATTCGCCTCTGACCTTGTCGATGCCGCGGAGGAGGAACTGCCGGAACCCTCTGGCTTGCTTGATGTGACCAAAAACCGGCTCGACGATGTGTTTGCGCAATCGATATCGACTTCGATGGCCGCCGCGTCGGAGCCTCGTGCGCATGGTCTGAACACGAGGGCCGCCTCGCTTGCCGCCGTCAGGTCGGCTGGCACGCCCGGTGGCGACGTAGCCGCGCACGTTTCTCTTGACCAGACCTTCCAGGTTCGCCTCGGAACAGAACCTGGCGTCGGCGGAGACCTCTTCGGGCATCTCACCCGTGTTGGCCTCCGTCGCGTCGAGCAGCTCCAGCAAGCCATCCTGGTCGGAGGCGTCGCTGGTCAGGCGATGCGCCACGATGATCTGCGCGTCCGCATCGACCGCCGCCTGACTGTTGTAGCCCTGAGTGAAGCCGTCACGGCCGAGCATGATCCGGCTCTCGGGATCGGTGAAGTTGCGCTGTGCCGTCGGCTTCGGTGTTCCGGGCGGATGCTTCGGCTGGCGCCCGCGTCGCGGCACCGGCGTATCATCCGGCCCTGGCGGAGGACCGGCCTTCGCGGCCTCGGCGGCGCGCGCCTCGGCCTCGAGTTCCGCCTTGGCGGCACGGATGCGGGCGAGCCTGGCCTGCTTGTCACGCATCCAATCGGGCGTCTCGTCGCCACGTCGGTCGGCACCATGACGCGCGTCATCGGCCGCATCCTCCTGCTCGGCGCGGACCAGCCACTCCGCCACCTCGCGCGACAGCTCGGCCTCGGCAGCGACCATGCGCGCATAGCTCATCGCTTTGTGCTTCGACGCATTCGCTTTCAGCTTCGTGCCATCGACGGCGACGTGCCCGAGCCCGACCAGGCCCGCCTGGCGACACAGCGTCAGCACCTGCACGAAGAGGCCAGCCAACGCGTCGAGATGACGCCGCCGGAACTCGCTGATGGTGCGGAAATCCGGCCGGTTGAGCGCCGTGACCGCCTGGAAGTCGAGACGCTCCTCGCAGGCCCTCGCCAGCCGGCGCGAAGAGTAGGTGCCGCGGCTGTAGCCGTAGAGCAGCAACGCCACCATCATCGCCGGATGGTATGGCGGGTAGCCCTTCGGCTCGGAATAGACCGTCATGATCGCGGCGAGATCGAGCTCTTCCGTGACCAGATCACGGACCAGATGCGCCGGATGCCCGGCAGGAACGAACTCGAGGATCGACGGAGGCAGCAGCCACGCCTCGTCCGTCTTCCAGGGGCGAAACACCTTGCTCATCTCGCAAGAGAATCATCCCACACACCTCATGTCGACCAGATTTCGCCGTTACCAGGACAGGCTCCTAGGTGACTGTTCAAGATTAGTGCAAGCGTCTCCAAAGAGTCGTCGACGATCACCTTACGAAGTCGAAGAAAAAGGAAAGACTTCGCATCTTGATTCTGCACTCTGATCCGTTGTTCCCGCCTGCCCGTCACGTGATAGACGCAGTGAGAAAAGGCAAAACACGGATCTTTACGCAATCAGACCAAGACGCAATAGATGACATCATGCATTTTTTTTGGTGCCGTTCCAAACGGAGAGCAGCCTCGACTGTCGAGGAGTCACGGATCGCTGACTCCTGACGAACCCTCCAGACGAACGGCATGCCACCGAGAATGAGAAACAATGGTGGGGTCAAGCACTTGGTCTGAAGGTTTTGCGGATTTCGCATGGCAAGCTAACTCGCATCACATGGTGATCAAGTTTCCTTTCCCAATTGATGTCCTCGTCGAGTTGAGAGACGGCTCAGGGTTCCTTTCGATCGAGGATATCCCCGGTGTATCGTCGTTGAACGCAACGATATGGAATTGGGATGGTAGCATTCGGTGTCGACCGCAAAATCCGTTTGGCAGAGGCGCAGAGCCTCATTTCTTCTATCGCGGAGTCTGTCCAAAATGGGCTTCACCTTATCATCACCAACCGTATTCGTGAGTGGGCGTTTACGTTGACGAGCAGACAGCAACCTTTTCTTTACTGCACGAGAGCCGGTGAGTATCAGTCAGATGCGAATAATATCTGGACTAAGAATCAATTTCTTGACTGAAACGAAACAGAGTCCGCCGGTTTCGTGGTTTTGACGGGCGCGGGTCTGGGGCGGCTCGCCCCAGCGGGTCCAGGGCGGGGCCCTGGTCAGGCCTTGCGGAGCCAGACTTCGCCGACGGCGTGGGAGGGTTGCTTGCGGAGCACCAGGCTTGCGCGTTCGCGCGTGGGGGCGATGTTCTGCACGAGGTTCGGTAGGTTGATCTCGCGCCAGAAGTGACGCGCGGTGTCGACCGCTTCGTCCGGCTGCAGGGTCGCGAACCGGTGGAAATAGGACGTCGGGTCCTGAAACACGGTTTTCTGCAGCAAAAGGAACCGCTTGATGTACCAAGCCTCGATGTCGGTGGTCTCGGCATCGATGTAGATCGAATAGTCGAAAAAGTCCGACGCGACGACCGGGGCGGCCCGCGTCTGCAGGACGTTGAGGCCCTCGAAGATGACGACGTCAGGGCGATCGATCGATTGGGACCTTCCGGGCACGATATCATAAAGATGATGCGAATACACGGGGACTTCGAGATGTCCCTCGCCGCTCTTGAGGGCGACGAGAAACGACAGCATACGGCGGAGATCATAGCTTTCCGGAAAACCCTTGCGCTGCATCAGATGGCGCTCGTTGAGGGTCTCGGTGTTGTGCAGGAAGCCATCGGTGGCGACGAGTGCCACGTCAAGACGCTCGTCGAGCGACTGCAGCACGGCCTGGAGCAGGCGGGCGAAGGTGCTCTTGCCGACGGCGACGCTGCCGGCAACGCCGATGACGTAGGGGCGCGAGGCGGCGGCGCCGAAGAAGCCGCTCTGGATGGCGTGATGCAGGTCGCGGATGGCCGCGATATTGAGGCCGAGCAGGCGCGCGAGCGGGAGATAGATGTCGAGCACCTCGCCGATCGAGACCGGCTCGATCAGACCGGCGTGCACTTGCAGCATTTCGTCGGTGAGAGAGAGAGGGGCGCCCGCGCGGAAGAGTGCCCAGTCCTCGCGCTCGAAGCGCTGGAACACCGAGCGAAGCGGCGGGCGGTGAGTGGCCGTGGTTTGCATCGTCATTCGGATTGCGGCGTTCCCTCGGGGATGATCGTCCGGACGATCGAGGCGTCGAGCGCCTCGTAGTCATGCAGTCCGACGAGGTCGTAGAGCTCCTGGCGGGTTTGCATGGTCTCGATCATCGCGTGTGTGCCGCCGTTGGCGCGGATCGAGGCGAACAGGGCTTCCTGGGCCTTGTTGGCGACGCGAAGCGAGGACACCGGCCAGATCACCATGCGGTAGCCCATGGCCTCGAATTCCGTCGCGGTGAAGAACGGCGTGCGGCCGAATTCGGTCATGTTGGCGAGCAGAGCGACGCCTGGCATCCGCTCGACGAAGGCGCGGAACATGTCGGCGGTATGAAGCGCTTCGGGGAAGATCGCGTCGGCGCCGGCTTCGACGTAGAGGCGTGCACGGGCGACGGCGCCGTCGAGGCCTTCGGAAGCTGCGGCGTCGGTGCGCGCAACGATCACGAGATGGCGCCGTGCGCGGCAGGCCGCGGCGATCTTGGCGGCCATGTCTCGCGGATCGGCCAGGCGCTTGTCGTTGAGATGGCCGCATTTCTTGGGCAGGAGCTGGTCTTCGAGATGGACCGCGGCAGCACCCGCATCCTCGAAGGTGCGGACCATGTGCATCACGTTGAGCACTTCGCCGTAGCCGGTGTCGCCGTCGACGAGAACCGGCAGGCCGGACGCGCGCGCGACCTGACGGATGAAGAAGGCGACTTCGTCGACGGTGATGAAGCCGAGATCCGGGATGCCCATCGAGGCGGTCATCGCGGCGCCCGACAGGTAGCAGGCCTCGAAGCCTGCGCTCCTCGCCTGCAAGGCCGCGATGCCGTTGTGGGTGCCTGGGATTTGCAGGATCCCGCGGCGGTCGAGCAGGGCGCGGAAGCGTGCGCCGGCGGGCTCGACGTGTGCGTCCGCGGCGACGAGATAGGGCATGATCAGGGGCGCTCGGCGAGTGGGACGAAGACGAGGTTCTCGGGTCCGGTGTAGTTGGCCGACGGGCGGATGATCTTGCCGTCCTCGCGCTGCTCGAGGACGTGGGCCGACCAGCCGGCGGCACGCGCGATGACGAAGAGCGGCGTGAACATCGCAGTGGGCACGCCCATCTGCTGGTACGAGACGGCAGAGAACCAGTCGAGGTTGGGGAACATGCGCTTGGTGTCGGCCATGACCTGCTCGATCCGTTCGGCGACCGCGTAACGGGCAAGAGAGCCGTTCTCGGTCGACAGGTCGCACGCGACCTGCTTGATGACGACGTTGCGTGGGTCGGAGACGGTGTAGACCGGATGCCCAAAGCCGATGACGACTTCCCTGGCATCGATCCGGCGACGTATGTCGGCTTCGGCGTCGTCGGGGGTGGCGTAGCGTTCCTGGATGTCGAGTGCCGCCTCATTGGCGCCGCCATGTTTGGGACCGCGCAGCGCGCCAATGCCTGCGGCGATGGCCGAATAAATGTCCGACCCCGTGCCGGCGACCACGCGTGCCGCGAACGTCGACGCGTTGAACTCGTGCTCGGCGTAGAGAATGAGCGAGGTATGCATCGCGCGCACCCAGCTCTCACGCGGAGGCGTCCCATGCAGCAGGTGGAGAAAGAAACCGCCGATGCTGTCATCGTCGGCATCGGTCGCGATGCGCCTGCCATTGTGCGAGAACTGAAACCAGATCAACAGCATCGAACCGAGGCAGGCGATCAGGCGGTCGGCGATGAAGCGCGCGGCGGCTGGTGTGTGATCGTCTTTTTCGGGCAGCACGCAGCCGAGGGCCGAGACCGCGGTGCGCATCACGTCCATCGGATGGGCGGACGCGGGAACGGCTTCGAGGATCGTCCGCACGACAGCCGGGACACCGCGAAGGGAACGCAGGCGAGCCTTGTAGGCTGCGAGCTCGGCGACATTCGGAAGCTTGCCGTGAACGAGGAGGTGGGCGACTTCCTCGAACTCGCTGCCGGCTGCGATGTCGAGGATGTCGTAGCCGCGATAGTGGAGATCGTTGCCGGTGCGGCCGACCGTGCAGAGCGCGGTGTTGCCGGCGACGACCCCGGACAAGGCCACGGATTTCTTGGGTTTCGGAACTGCCTGTTCGACGACGCTCATCACGAAGCTCCTGTCAGCCGAACAGACCGGACGCGCCGACGGAGCGCCTGTGGGCAGGGACGGCAACGTTGAGGCGGGCGAGTTGCGCCGGCGTCAGCGTCGGCAGTTCCTGGACGATGTCGAGAAAGCGGTCGGCGTCGGCCGGTGCCAGGATCTCCTCGGTCAAGGTGCTGAACTTGCGTATGTAGTCCGCGCGTGTCCACGGGGTGGCGCCGAGCGAATGAGCGTTGGCGACCGCGCGTTCGGCCGAGAGCTGCCTGCCGTCGCTGAACGTGATCACGATCCTGCCGCCGAAAGCCTTGGTCGTCGGATCGTCGGAATGGTACCGCTCGGTCCATTTCAGGTCCTCCACGGTGCGTATCTTGTTCCACAGGCGGACGGTGTCGGGGCGCTGGGCGCGCTCGTGAGCATAGGAACGGATGTGATGCCAGGCGCCGTCCTGCAGCGCGACCGCCACGATATACATGATCGAGTGATCGAGGGTCTCGCGCGAGGCGGCGGGGTCGAACTTCTGGGGGTCGTTCGAGCCGGTCCCGATCACGGTGTGGGTATGGTGCGAGGTCTCGATCATGATGCTTTCGACGTCTTCCCAGTCGCCGACCTGCCGGCCTAGCTCGAAGCTGAGGTCGATCAGCGCCTGGCTCTGGTATTCGGCGGAGTGCTCCTTGGTGTAGGTGTCCATGATCGCGCGCTTGGGTTCGCCCGGGGCGGGCAACGGCACGGCATAGCGTGCCCCCTTGCCGTCGAGCATCCAGGCGATGACGCCGTCCTCGCCTTCGTAGATCGGCGATGGCGCGTCTTCGCCGCGCATCGCGCGGTCGACCGCCTCGATGGCGAGCTTGCCGGCATGGGCGGGCGCGAAGGCCTTCCAGGACGAGATCTCGCCCTTGCGCGACTGGCGTGTGGCCGTGGTGACGTGCAGCGTCTGCTGGACCGACTGGTAGATCGTGTCCGGGGGCAGAGCGAGCAGGGTCCCGATCCCGGCGGCGACGGAAGGACCAAGATGCGCCACGTGGTCGATCTTGTGCTTGTGCAGGCAGATCGCGCGAACGAGATCGACCTGGATCTCGTAGCCGGTGGCGATGGCGCGCACGAGATCGGCGCCCGAGCGCTCGGCCTGCTCGGCGACCGCGAGGATGGGCGGGATGTTGTCGCCGGGGTGGGAGTAGTCGGCGGCGAGGAAGGTGTCGTGATAGTCGAGCTCGCGCACCGCCGTGCCATTGGCCCAGGCGGCCCATTCGGCGTGCACCCGGATCTCGGGGCCGCAGCCGAACACCGACGCGCCGCCCGGGCGGCCGTGTGCGAGCGCCTGGTCGCGGGCGGTAACGACCGGGTGCCGGTTGATCGAGGCGATGGCAACCGACGCGTTGTCGATGACCCGGTTGATGATCATGGCGGCGACGTCGGTCTCGACGGCGACCGGATCGGCGGCAACGGCGGCGATGTGCCAGGCGAGCTGCTGCTCGCGCGCGAGCCGTTCGCTTTCGGGATGGACGCGGAGGTCGTGCAGGATCAAGGGCGGCGCTCCCGCGGTGTCGTGCCGGCCGCCCGATCGAACGGCCGGGCGCCGGTCGGCTCGTGGGGCCGGACTATTTGCAAATTCTGTAAATCCTGCAAAGCCCCCTCCTACGGACGGTTGGCCCCGTCACGGGCGGCGGTGGCGAGACGGTCGACCTTCTCGTTGCCGAGATCACCGGAGTGGCCGCGCACCCAGCGCCACTCGATGTCGTGCGGCTTGGCAGCGTCGAGCACGCGGCGCCACAGATCCATGTTCTTGACCGGATCGCCGCTGGCGCTGCGCCAGTTCCTGCGCACCCAGCCGGTGGACCAGCGGGTGATGCCGTTCTTGAGGTATTCGCTGTCGGTGTGCAGGCGGACGCGGCAGGGCCGTGTCAGGGCTTCGAGCGCCGCGGCGGCCGCAGTGAGCTCCATCCGGTTGTTGGTGGTGGCCGGGTGACCGCCGGACAGTTCCTTCTCGACATCACCGAAGCGCAGCAGGACCCCCCAACCGCCGGGACCCGGATTCGGCTTGCAGCCGCCATCGGTCCAGACCTCCACGGTCGGCAGGGCGGTGAGCGCTGGCAGAGGCATCAGGTCTTGCGAGGGCATCGGCGGTTCCGGCGGGGGGTGGGCACGCTTGAAATTCGTGGAGTTTTTTACGTCCGCGACGGGTGGTCGGGATCGGTCTTGGTGTCGGCCGGCCGGGATGCTTCGCTGGCGCCAGGCCTGGTTCGCGGTGCGGACGGGTCGGTTCGCAGAACTTGAAAATAGAGGAGGAGACCGAGGCCCACGATGATGCCGCCTCCTTCGACGATGGCTTCGATCATGGGCGTGGCTTGCCTCACTGGTGGCGTCGAGGGGGATGATATCGCATTACGCGGGGAGCGAGTCCGGCGGATGATCGAGGAGGCGACGATGACCGACAGCGCACGACCGACGATCGAGGCTCCGGACGACGATCCGTGGATCTGGCTGGAGGAGGTCGAGGGGGAGCGAGCACTGGCATGGGTGGAGGCACAGAACCGGGCGACGCTGTCGCGGTTCCGTGGCCCCGGCTTCGCTGCCGAGCGAGACGCGCTGAAGGCGACGCTGGACCGGCCGGACCGGATCGCGGTGGTGAGCCGGCGCGGCGGTCTGCTCTATGATTTCTGGCAGGACGCGGCTCGGCCACGCGGGATTTGGCGCCGAACGACGCTCGAGAGCTACCGCGGCGAAACGCCCAATTGGGAGATCCTGCTCGACCTCGATGCACTTGCCGCGACGGAGGACGAGGACTGGGTCTGGGCCGGCGCGACATCACTGCCGCCAGCCCACGCCAGGGTGATCCTGTCGCTGTCGCGGGGCGGCGGCGACGCGACGGTGCTGCGTGAATTCGATCTCGAGACGCTTGGTTTCGTGCCGGACGGGTTCAGGCTGGCGGAGGCGAAGAGCCAGGCGGACTGGCTCGACATCGACACTGTGCTGCTGTCTTCGGCGCTTGGCGAGGGGATGGCGACGGCAGCGGGCTATGCCCGGACGGTGCGCCTGTGGCGGCGCGGCGAGGCGCCCGGGAAAGTCTTGTTCGAGACCGATGCGGCGCACATGAGCGTCTCGGCGGGGCTCGACAGGACGGCGGACGCGGAGCGGGTGGTGTTCGTCGAGCGGACCGGGTTCTTCGATGCGGTCGTGCGGTTAGGCGACCGGACCGGACCCGCAATGCGGCTCGATCTGCCGACGGACGCGCGGTCGGACTGGCACGGCGACTGGCTGACGGTCGAACCGCGGACGGCCTGGACGGCAGGCGGAACGATCTATCCGCCGGACACGGTGGTGGGCTTCCGGCTGAGCGCGTTCCTGGCGGGCGAGCGACGAGGAACCGTGCTGTTCGAGCCCGGCGAGCGGCTGTCGTTGCAGGGCAGCTTCTGGGCCGGAGAGCGGCTCGTGCTGTCGATCCTCGACGAGTTGCGGCCGGTGTTCAAGGCCTTCGCTCCGGGCGATGACGGATGGGAGAAGGTGGCGCTGCCCGGCCTGCCGGACGAGGGCGTGGTATCGGTCTGGCGTTTCGACCGTGAGGAGAGCGAGTCGGACGGGACATTGCTCGCGAGCGCGCAGGACCCGACGACGCCGCCGCAGTTGATGATGGTGGTCCGCGGGTCGGCCGCGCCCGAGATACTGAAGCGGTCGCCCGCGACCTTCGACGCGTCGGGTCTGATGGTCACACGGCACGAGGCGATCTCGGCCGACGGCGAACGGATCCCCTACGTGCAGACAGGACCAGCCGGCGAGACCGGCGAGGCGCCCGTGCACCTGACCGGGTATGGTGGGTTCCAGTTGTCGAGCGCGCCGCGCTACGACCGCCGGATGGGTCAGTTGTGGCTCGGCCGCGGCGGCACCAGCGTGCTGGCTCATCTGCGCGGCGGCGGCGAGTTCGGAACGCGCTGGCACGAGGCCGGCCGGCGAGAGGGCAAGACGCGGTCACACGACGATTTCGCGGCGGTGGCGGCGGACCTGGTGCGTCGTGGGGTGACGCGGCCGGGACGGATCGCGGCCGAGGGCGGCTCGAACGGCGGGCTGCTGATCGCCAACATGCTGACGCGCTATCCGGAGCTGTTCGGCGCGCTGTTCTGCACGATCCCGCTGGTGGACATGCGCCGCTACACGCGGCTGCTGGCGGGAGCGAGCTGGATCGCGGAATACGGCGATCCGGACGAGCCGGAGGATTGGGACTTCATGCGCGCGATCTCGGCCTATCACGCGGCTGTGCCGGGCCGGGATTATCCGCCGATCCTGCTCGCGACGACGCGCCGCGACGACCGCGTGCATCCGGGACATGCGCGCAAGATGGCGGCCAAGCTGCAGGCGATGGGCTATCGCGCCTGGTTCCACGAGCCGCCGGCGGGTGGGCACGGCTACGGCAAGGATAGCGGCGAGATCGCCGCGTTCTCGACGCTCGGCTTCGCGTTCCTCCGGAGCGCCATCGGCTGGGAAGCCGGCCTCGACAGTCCAGACAGGAACGCGCCCGACCTTCGAGCGTAGTCGGCCTGGATGACGCGGGAGATCGCGGTGACAGGGCGGCCAATGCAGATCAACCCGATCCTCTCGCGGCCCGTCCGCCTGCTTGCCGCGATGGCTTGTGTTGCGGGCGGCGCCCTCTCCTTGGGTGCGCACGCGTCGAACACCGGACTGCCGGCCCTTCTGGCACCGGCAAGTGGCGAGCATCACCCGGGCAAGATGATCTTCGCCGAGCTCGTCACGCCGAACGTAGCGGATGCGGAACAGTTTTACGGGGGCCTGTTCGGCTGGACGTTCCGCGACGTTCCGGTCCAGGGGACGCGCTATGCGGAGGCGGTGAGCGGCGGCGCGCAGGTGGCGGGCCTGATCGAGAAGCCGATCCCGGCCGATGGACGGCATCGGCCGGCCTGGCTCACGTTCCTGTCGACAGGCGACGTCGATGCCGCGGTGCGGTCGGCAACGGGTGTTGGTGCCAGGGTCCTGTTCGCCGCGCGCGACGTGCCCGATCTGGGCCGTGAAGCGGTCATGGCCGATCCGCAGGGTGCCGTGTTCGCCGTGCTGGCGTCGAGCAGCGGCGATCCCGGCGACACGCTTGCCGGCGATGGAATGTGGATCTGGAGCTCGTTGATCACGCACGATCCGGGGGCGGCTGCGACATTCTACAAGGCCGTCTTCGGCTTTCAGGTCTATAACGCGACCGACTCGACGAGCGGCAAGCATCTGGTCCTGGCCGCGGACAATTTTGCCCGCGCCAGCGTGAACTCGTTTCCGGCCGACCGGCCGGATTATCGCGCACGATGGCTGAGTTTCCTCCGCGTCGAGGACGTCGGTGCCGCGGTCGGCAAGGTTCTCCGTCTGGGCGGCCGGGTTCTGGTTCCGGCACATGCCGACCGCGACGGGCATCCGGTCTCGATCGTCGCCGATCCGGAGGGCGCGACGTTCGGACTGCTGCAGTGGTCGGGTGATCAGCCCGACGAGGATGCGAAATGAGGACCCTCTGGCCGCCGCTTGTCGGTGCGCTCGCGCTGCTGACACTGGGGATCGCCGGCTGTGCCTATGAGGGGGGCGGCTACTACGGCGACGAGATCGGCGGCGGCTATTACGAAGGCGGCGATTTCTACGACGGGTTCGGGCCCGGCTACTATGTCGGACCTTACGGTTATGGCCGCGGATCTGATCGAAGGGACTTCGGCGGCCGAGGACCGTCGATTCCCGGACCGCGCGGCGGCTTCCATGGCGGCGGTGGATTTCACGGTGGCGGCGCCTTTCATGGCGGCGGTGCCTCTCACGGTGGCGGTGCCTCTCACGGTGGCGGTGCCTCTCATGGTGGTGGCGGCGGTCACGGTCGCTGAGGTCGAAGTCCGCGCTGGTGGGCAAAATCTGACGGTCGAAACCGTCAGATTTGCCCACAGCCCACCTGATGCTCGGGTAAGGAGCGTCAGGATCGGACCACTAGAACGGGATCATCGAGACGCGGCGGCGCATTTCCGTCAGCGATCTGTCGAGTGCATCGGTCAAGTCGGGGGCGATCGTGGCGGCTTTCGACACATCGGTCTGGACAGCGCGCTCGAACATCCGGGCGACGAAGACCAACCGCTCGAAACCGAACATGCCCGCGCTTCCCGCGAGCGCATGCGCCTCTTCGGCCAGGGACATGTCGATCGTCTCGGAAGGGTCACGCGTCGTCAGCCGGCGCTGCAGCTTGTCTCCCAGGCCGGCGAGCGTGTCGAGAAAGGACCGGACCGCTTCCGGCGCAAGAACCGATGTCGTTCGGCGCAGCGCCTCTTCCTCGATGATCGGCAGGCTCGATCCGAGCTGGTCCCGTGCCGGCGGCGAGGCCTGGTGCAAGGTAGCGGCCTGTCGCCTTCGGCTGGCCGCGACACCTCGGGTGATGGCGGCAAGAAGGCTCTCAATCGTGAAGGGCTTCGTCAGGTGGCAGTCCATTCCAGCTTCGGTGCAGGCCTTGACCTGCTCGGTGAACACCTGGGCGGTCAGGGCCACGATCGCGACGTCACCGCGCGGTCCCTGGAGGGCGCGAATGCGACGTGTGGCCTCCAGCCCGTCGATGCCGGGCATCCGGACATCCATCAGGATGATGTCGAAATCCGACTTGGTGGCCGCGATGACCGCATCGGCGCCGCAGTCGACACAGACGACATCGTGAGAAGCGGAGCGGAGGAAGGCGGCGGCGACGTCGCGGTTCATCGCCACGTCGTCGGCGACAAGGACCCGGAGCGGCTTGATTGAAGCAGGCGATGCCTCGCCTGGACAGAACGTCAAGCCGGCCGGACCCTGGTCGTCCGAGGACGTCCTGGCGGCAACCAGCGGCAATTCGAACCAGAAGACGCTGCCACCGCCGGGATTGTCGTCATAGCCGATCGAGCCGTCCATCAGCGTCGTCAGTTGCCTTGCCAACGACAGTCCGAGTCCGGAACCTTCTTCGAGACTGAGTGAGCCGAGCTCGAGCCGTTCGAAGTCGTTGAACAACAGCGCGCGCCGCTCCTGGGGGATGCCCGGACCGGTGTCGGAGACTTCGATCCGGATCCGGCGGTCGTCAGTGGTCGTGGTCACCTGGATCTTCACAGCTCCATGGACGGTGTATTTGACGGCGTTACCGATCAGGTTGAGCAGGATCTGCCTCAGACGCTTCGGATCGGTAACGGTCCGCGTGGGAACGGCCGGCATGAAGGCGGCGGCGATCGAAAGATGTTTCGCTTCGGCAGCCGGACGGACCATGTCGATGCATGCATCGACGACGGCACGCAGCTCGACCGGGGCGAGCTGAAGTTCGAGCGACTCCGACTCGATCTCGCTCATATCGAGCACGCCGCTGATCATCTCCAGCAGGTGCTTGCCGGCCGTGAGCATGAAGCGAACACGTTCCCGCTGTTTGTCGGTCAGCGCTTCGTCCATGTGCAGCAGTTGCGCATAACCGAGGATGCCGTTCAGCGGCGTTCGAAGCTCGTGGCTGATGCCGGCAAGAAAGCGCGTCTTGGCGCGGTTGGCCTGTTCGGCAAGATTCCGCGCCTGGGCATAATGCCGGGCCAGCCGGTCGAGCTCCACGTTGATGGTGCGAAGTTCGGCTTCCACCGCTCGACGATCCGTCACGTCTCGCAGGACCGAGACATAGCCCGAAGCCGCCCCGGTCAGCGGGTCGGTCAAGGCGCGCGCGTTCACTTCGATCCAGACCTCGCCACGTTCCGGATTGCGTGCACGAAAGGAAATGTGGGCCTCAGTTCGTTCGCCGCTGAGAAGGGCGCCCTGCAACGCCGCGACAGCAGCCCGGTCGTCCGAATGGATGAACTCCTTGGCATCGCGCGACTGGAAGATCTCCGGTGCCACCCCGAAAAGCCGTCGCGTGGCGGGAGAGGCGTAGCTTCGTCTTCCGTCCGGATCGACGAGGGAGATGACGTCGTTGGCGTTCTCCGCGATGAGACGGAAACGTTCCTCGCTTCGCACGAGCTTGATGGCCTGGAGATCGCGGTCGGCGGCGAGTTCGCGCGCTTCGGTGATGTCCCAATTGACGCCGATCATGCGCTCGATACGCCCATCGACATCGTGCAGGGTCCGGCCGATGGCACGCATGTGACGGGTGCCGCTGGGCAGGAGGATCCGGAATTCGGTGTCGAACGAACGCACGCCGGAAAGCCCGTCCTGCAACGCCGCTTCGACGTGGGCACGGTCATCCGGGTGGAGGTATTGCCGCCACGTCGCGTAATCGACCGCTTTCGTCGCTGCGGCTTCGTAGAGCCGGCACATGATGTCGTCCCAGACAACGATGTCGGTCAAGACGTTCCAGTCCCAAATGCCGATCCCGGCCGCCTCGGTGGCCAGGATCGATCGCTGGTTGGCACGCTCCATCGCGTGGCGCTGGCGGACCTGATCGGTCACGTCCTGGATCGCGCCGGTAACGATCACCGGCTTGCCGTCCCTGCGTTCGACCGACCCGAATGTCCGGACCCAGATCCGGCTTCCATCGGCCCGGATGAAAGGCAGTTCGAGATCGTAGCCAGGACCACCGGCAGCAGCGGCGGCCAACGCGGCCTGCAAGGTGTCGCGCGCCTCTGGCGGATAGAAGTCAAGCGCCTGCTCGACGGTGGGCCGATAGTCGCGATCAACGCCATGGATGCGACGAGTTTCGGTGGTCCAGATCAACTCGCCGGTCACCAGGTCGAGCTCCCAGCCACCGACGCGGGCCACCTGGCCCGTTCGTCTGAGGAAACCCTCGCTTTGCCGGAGTGCCTCCTCGGTCGCCGTGTACTCGGCGGGTGACGGAAGCCTCAGCAGGCTCGGCAGGGTGCGCCATAGCGCGAGCGCCGCCACGACAGAGAGGGCGGCCGTCATGGCGGTGACGACAGCTTCGAGGCGGGAGGCGGGGAACCAGAGCGTGAGCGTGTCGAGCCAATGCGAGAGTCCGCACAGGCCGATGAAGGACGCGAACAACCAGAACAGCGGCAGGTGGATCAAGCCTCGGCGCTGCCAGGCGAAGCCGACGAGGGCGGTGGAGATCGCAACATAGGCCGCACCCGCGAGCGCGCCGGCGAGGACGTGGATCGAGATCGCGCCGTGCGGCGAGAGCTGGCGGAGGCAATGCGGCGTCATTCCGGACGGATGGATGAGCCAGCGGGCCAGTTGATCGAACACATTGCCGCTCCGAGAGGCTACTCTGCATCGTAGCCACGCGACGTTTCCACGCGGTTAAGGCCATCTGCCGAGCCTGCCGTTATCGGTCGCCACTCATGTTGGAGACATAGGCCCGGCAACGTCCGAGCGACGCCTCCGGCGCCATGCTGGCGGTATCGACGTGCAGGTTCGCGTCATCGAACGGCGAGGCCGGCCCGGCGTGGCCGGCTCCGGCGGTCTTCATGGATCGATCGTATCGATACAGACGTCTCAAGTGGACAAAATCTGTCGGAAGAAACCGTCAGATTTGCCCACAGCCCATTGTTTTGGTGGGCCGATTCACCTGACGCTCGGGTTGGGGAGCGTCAGGATCGGACCACTAGCGCGACCGCGCGAGCCAGATGGTCCGGCCGCCGCAATGTGGATCCTCAGCCCTGTGCGCCACCACCATGAAGCCGTTTGCTTGCATCAACGCATGGTATTCCGCCGCCTCGAGGCTGCCATTCGCGGTCGGGAAAGCTGTCACGGCACATGGCAAGCCCATCGCCGCGATCCCGCGCCCAGGCCTGCGCATGGCGCCGCTAGAGTCCGATGATCTGGTCGGCATCAGAGGTCATGGTCAAAGGCCGTAGGCGGCCTCGCTGGTGGCGGCCGTGTGGAAACGGAGCTTGTGCAGATATTCGAGAGGGTCCTTGCGGGTGACCTTGGCGTCGCCCGGCGTATTGAGCCAATCGTAGAGGCGGGTCGCGAGGAAGCGGAGGGCCGCGCCACGGGCGAGGATCGGCAGGGCAGCGCGTTCACCCGGATCGAGCCGGCGGATCTGGTCGTAGGCGGCGACAAGAAGGCGCGCCTTGGTGATGTTGAACTGGCCGTCGGCCTCGAAACACCAGGCGTTGAGGCAGATCGCAAGGTCGTAAGCGAGCTGGTCGGTGCAGGCGAAATAGAAGTCGATGATGCCGGTGAGCCGGCCACCAAGGAAGAAGACGTTGTCCGGGAAGAGGTCGGCATGGATGTGGCCCACGGGCAATCCGGCCGGCCACGCCAGCGTGACGGCATCGAGATGACGGGCGAGTTCATCGCCGAGACCGGGCAGCACCTCGCCGGCGCGCGAGCGGGATTGCTCGAGAAGTTGCGCCCAGGACGGCAGGCCGAGGCCGTTGGGCCGCGCCGGCGCGTAGGCCTGACCTGCGAGATGCAGGCGCGCCACCGCGTCACCGAGCGCGCGGCAATGATCGGGGCTGACCCGGCGTGGCCAGACGCCTTCGAGGAAGGTGGTGACGGCGGCGTGACGGCCGGCGAGCGAGCGGAGCGGGTTGCCGTCCGAGCCTGTGACGGGGAGCGGGCAGTTGATGCCCTTGGCCGCGAGGTGCCGCATCAGGCCGAGGAACCAGGGCAGCTCGTTCGGATCGACGCGACGCTCGTAGAGGGTCAGGATGAAGTCGCCCGCCGTGGTGCGAAGCGAGAAATTGGAGTTCTCGACACCCTCGGCGATGCCGCGGTAAGCGACCAGGGTGCCGAGGTCGTATTCGGTCAGGAATTGGGTGAGCTGCTCGTCGGTGACGTCGGTATAGACCGCCATCAGGAGCCGAGAGGTCGCGAGACTAACGCGCCGAAGGCCATGCCAGCCTGGGCTCGGGACCTGGCCCCGATGCGTTGCCGGTCCAGGGCAGCGCGCCGGCCTTCTGACGGATCCAAGACCTCATGCCCCTGGCACTTGGTCAGGCGCGCTCGAGCGGCGCGGGCAGCTTGAAGATGACGTCCTCCAGCTTGACCGTTCGCTCCTCGATCGTCAGCGCGAAGCGCTCGGCGAGTGCGTTGACCATTTCCTGCACCAAGGCCTCTGGCGCGGAGGCGCCGGCGGTGATGCCGAGGGTGTTCACACCCTGCAGGACGGACCAGTCGAGATCATTCAGGCGAGGAACCAGGATGGCGCGCGCCGCGCCGGAGCGCTCGGCCACTTCGCGCAAGCGCTGGCTGTTGGACGAGTTGGGGCTGCCGATGACGATGACGAGGTCGCAGTCGGGCGCGATGGTCTTGACGGCTTCCTGGCGGTTGGTGGTCGCGTAGCAGATGTCTTCGCGCTTCGGCCCTTCGATCGACGGGAAGCGGTCGCGAAGGATCGATACGATCTCTGCGGTGTCGTCGACCGACAGCGTGGTCTGGGTGATGAAGGCGAGCTTGTCGGGGTCGGCGGGGACGACGCTGCGGGCTTCCTCGGCCGACTGGACGAGGGACATGGCACCGGGCGGAAGCTGTCCCATGGTTCCCACGACTTCCGGATGGCCGGCGTGGCCGATCATCAGGATGTGGAGCTGATCCGGACCGCCTTCGGCGTAATGACGCTCGGCCTCGCGGTGAACCTTGGAGACGAGCGGACAGGTTGCATCGAGATAGAGCAGGTGGCGGCGCTCCGCCTCGAACGGCACGGACTTGGGAACGCCATGCGCGGAGAAGACGACGGGCGAGTCACCCGGAACCTCGTCGAGTTCCTCGACGAAGATGGCGCCTTGCGCCTCGAGCTGCTCGACGACGGTGCGGTTGTGGACGATCTCGTGGCGCACGTAGACGGGCGCGCCGAAGCGTCGAATGGCCTCCTCGACGACGCGGATGGCACGATCGACGCCCGCGCAGAAGCCGCGCGGGCCGGCGAGGAGCACCCGCATCGACCGGCGGTCGATCGGCCGGGACGTGTCGCTGTGGTCGCGGCCAGGCTGCAGGAGGGAAGTCTGGTCAGGCATTGGTCACCGTCGCATCAGCTCGAGGGATGGCGTGTCGCACCACGCGTGCATATAGGGCGTGGCGGCGCCCCTGCGCAAAGATGCGCGTCCGATCCGTGCTTGCGGACGCGCCTGTCGTGCGGCAGTGTGCCGTTGCTCGAACCGCCGGCGCGGGAGAGTGCAGTCAGCTGCCGCCGAAGGCGCAACCGGCCCCCGGAAACGCTCAGGCATCATGGACCGCGCCGGAGCACGGGTCTCTGGAAAGCCGGGCCGGTATCGCCGCCGCCCCGCACCGACGGAGTAAGGCACGCCCCGGTGCCCGCAGGAACGGGGCGGCCGAATCTCTCAGGTTCCGCGACAGAGGGGGGTCGGCCGGGTCGGTCAGATGATCGATTGGCGCGACCTTTGCGTTGCGGAGAATGCATGAGTGACGACCGCGAGAATGCCGACATCAGGACGACGCCGCTCGAGTCGCTGCATCGGGCCCGCGGCGGCCGGATGGTGACGTTCGCTGGTTGGTCGCTTCCGGTCCAGTTCGAGACCGGTGTCATGGCAGAGCATCTGCATTGCCGGCGTGCGGCGTCGTTGTTCGACGTGTCGCACATGGGACAGGTGACGCTGCATGGAGCCGGGGCGGCGGCGGCGCTGGAGCGGCTGGTGCCTGGAGACATCACAGGGCTGGCCGAGGGCAGGCAGCGTTACACGGTGCTGCTGAACGAGGCAGGCGGGATTATCGACGATCTGATCGTGACGCGTCTGGCGGCGGATCGGTTATTCCTGGTGGTCAACGCGTCGCGTCGGGCGGTGGATTTGGCGCATCTGGAACGGTCGCTCGGCGCGGACGTCGAGATCGAGATGCACGAAGACCGGGCGCTGCTCGCGGTGCAGGGGCCCGAGGCGGCAGCGGTGGTGGAGCGTGCGTTTTCAGGGGCCGGCACGCTGGGCTTCATGTCGGCCGCGGTCTTCGGGCAGACGCTGGTGGCACGGTGCGGATACACCGGCGAGGACGGGTTCGAGATCTCGGTGCCCGCGGCCTCGGCCGTGGCGCTGGCCGAGCGGCTGCTCGCCGAACCGAAGGTCGCACCGGCTGGACTGGGCGCACGCGACAGCCTGCGGCTGGAAGCAGGCTTGCCGTTGTGGGGCCACGACATCGACGAGCTGACGACGCCGATCGAGGCGGGGCTCGGGTTCACGGTCGCGCGCCGGCGTCGGACCGAGGGCGGATTCCCGGGAGCGGTCGCGATCGCCGATCAGCTCCGGCTCGGGCCGCACCGAGTTCGCGTCGGCATCCTGCCGGACGGTCGGGCGCCGGCAAGGGCCACGACCGCGATCAGCGACGGGAACGGGGTGGCCGCCGGGACGATCACGTCGGGCGGCTTCGGACCGTCGATCGGCGGTCCGGTCTCGATGGGTTATGTTCGCCGGGACCTCGCGAAATCCGACTCGGCGATCATGTTGCACGTGCGCGGGCGCACCGTGCCCGCGCACGTGGTGCCGTTGCCATTCCTGCCGCCGCGGACGCGGCGCGCGCAAGCCTGAGGAGCGTGTCCATGGCCGAGACCCGTTACACGCGCGATCATGAGTGGGTCCGTCTGGAGGATGACGGCACCGCGACGGTGGGCGTGACCGACCACGCGCAGCAGGCGCTCGGCGACGTGGTGTTCGTCGAGTTGCCGGATGCGGGCCGCGACGTCGTCGAAGGAGAAGCCTGCGCGGTGGTCGAGAGCGTGAAGGCGGCAAGCGACGTCTACGCGCCGCTGGCAGGGAAGATTGCGGAGGTCAACGACGCGATCGTCGAGGAACCCGGACTGATCAACAGCGACGCCGAGGGCGAGGCCTGGTTCTTCCGCATGGAGCCGTCGCATGAGGACGCTTTCGAAGCCTTGATGGATGACGAGGCCTACGAGGCCTTCCTGGAGACGTTGTGATGGCGGACGGCTCGACGATCCCCGCACGGTTTTCGGTCGGCACCGAGCCGATTTTCGCCGAAGCGGGGTTCGTGTGCCGCCATGTCGGCCCGGACGACGCGGATGTGGCGGCAATGCTGGATGTGGTCGGCGCCGACTCGCTCGACGCGCTGATGGCGCGCACGGTGCCCGGATCGATCGCGCGGAACTTCAGCGAGGGCTTGCCGCAGGCGGCAAGCGAGGCGGCGACGTTAGTCGAGCTGAAGCGCCTGGCGGGCGAGAACGTGCTGGTGCGGTCGCTGATCGGTTGCGGCTATCATGGAACGCACACGCCGTCCGTGATCCAGCGCAACGTGCTGGAGAACCCGGCCTGGTATACGGCCTATACGCCGTATCAGGCGGAGATCGCGCAGGGCCGGCTCGAGGCGCTGCTCGGGTTCCAGACGATGGTGACGGGGCTGACGGGCCTGCCTGTGGCCAACGCATCGCTGCTGGATGAGGCGACGGCGGCGGCCGAGGCCGTCGCGATGGCGATGGCGTCGGTGAAGAGCGGGGCACACGGGGTCGTGCTCGCGCACGACCTGCACCCGCAGACGCGCGCTGTAATCGAGACGCGTGCGCGGCCGCTGCGGACAGCGCTGACGCACTACCAGGCCGGCGATGTCTCGGCACTGCGCGAGAGGCTGACGGGTGTTGCCGCTATAGTGCTTCAATATCCGGGAACGACGGGCGCGGTGCGCGACCTGACGGCGGAAATCGAGGCGGCGCATGCGGCGGGCGCGCTCGCGATCGTGTGCGCCGATCCGCTGGCGCTGGTGCTGCTGGCGAGCCCAGGCAGCATGGGAGCCGATGTCGTGGTCGGCTCGGCGCAACGGTTTGGGGTGCCGATGAGTTTCGGTGGTCCGCACGCGGCGTTCTTTGCGACCCGCGAGATCTTCAGGCGATCGCTGCCGGGGCGGATCGTCGGCGTCTCGGTCGACGCGGCGGGACGGCCTGCGATGCGCCTGGCGCTGCAGACGCGCGAGCAGCATATCAGGCGCGAGAAGGCGACGTCGAACATCTGCACGGCACAGGTGCTGCTCGCGGTGATGGCAGGGTTCTATGCGGTGTGGCACGGGCCCGAGGGGTTGCGGGCGATCGCGCGCCGGGTGAGTGGCCAGGCGCAACGGCTGGCGGACGCGGCGATCGAGGCAGGGTTCGCGGTCCGCCATGATGCGTTCTTCGATACAGTGACGATCGAAGCGGGCGAGGGTGCCGGATCGCTGGTCATGCGCGCGCTGTCGGCGGGTTTCAACATACGCGATCTCGAGGACGGTTCGGTCTCGATCGCGTTCGACGAGACGGTGACGGAGGCGGAGTTGCTGCGTCTGGCGGGCGCGCTCGGCCTGCGGATCGGCAACGAGCCGGCGGGAAGCTCGGTGCCGCCCGGGGTGAACCGGCGCGAGCCTCTGCTGCCGGAGGCCTTGTTCAGCACGCACCGGTCGGAGCATGAGATGCTCCGGTATCTGAAGCGACTCGCCGACCGCGACATCGCGCTCGACCGATCGATGATTCCGCTCGGCTCGTGCACGATGAAGCTGAACGCGACATCGGAGATGATGCCGATCAGTTGGCCGGAATTCGCCGATTTGCATCCGTTCGCGCCGGCGACCCAGACGATGGGAACGCGTCGGATGATCGCACGCCTGGAGGCATGGCTCGCGACAGCGACCGGATTCGCCGCGGTATCGCTGCAGCCGAACGCAGGGAGCCAGGGCGAACTCGCGGGACTGCTCGCGATCCGCGTCTATCATGAGTCGCGCCAGGAGGGCGCGCGCGATGTATGCCTCATTCCGGCCTCCGCACACGGGACCAACCCGGCAAGTGCGGTCATGACCGGCATGCGCGTGGTCGTTGTCGCATGCGACCGCGAAGGAAACGTCGATCTCGACGATCTGCGCGCCAAGGCGTCGCTCCATGCCGATCGGCTGGCGGCGCTGATGGTGACGTATCCGAGCACGCACGGCGTGTTCGAGGAGGAGATCATCGCGATCTGCCGGATCGCGCATGATTCGGGCGCGCAAGTCTACATGGACGGGGCGAACCTGAACGCCCAATTGGGACTGACCAGCCCGGCGGCCATCGGCGCGGACGTCTGCCATCTCAATCTGCACAAGACGTTCTGCATCCCGCATGGCGGCGGCGGTCCGGGCGTGGGTCCGATCGCGGTCGCGTCGCACCTGGCGCCGTTCCTGCCGAACCATCCGATGCGCGACGATGCGGGACCGGTGACCGGCGTGGGTCCGGTGTCGGCGGCGCCCTTCGGCAGTGCGGGCATTCTGCCGATCTCGTACGCCTACATCCGGATGATGGGAGCCGACGGGCTGAAGCGTGCGAGCGAGGTCGCGATCCTGTCGGCCAACTATGTTGCGGCACGCCTCGGTGGCGATTATCCGGTGCTCTATCTGGGCCGGCGCGGCACCTGCGCGCATGAATGCATCGTCGATTGCCGTCCGTTCGAGGCCGAGGCGGGGATCAAGGTCGAGGACGTCGCCAAGCGGCTGCAGGATTACGGGTTCCATGCGCCGACAATGAGCTGGCCGGTACCGGGCACGCTCATGATCGAGCCGACGGAGAGCGAGACACGAGCGGAAATCGACCGCTTCTGCGATGCGATGATCGCGATAAGGGCCGAGATCAGGGCGATCGCGGACGGCCGGTTCGATCGGCTGGACAATCCGCTGCGGAACGCGCCGCATACGGTCGAGGAACTGACCGCGGACGAATGGAGCCATGCCTACAGCCGCGGCCAGGCGGCGTTTCCTCTACCCTATCTGCGGATCGCGAAATACTGGCCGCCGGTCAAGCGGGTCGACAACGCCCATGGCGATCGCAACCTGGTGTGCACATGCGCGCCGCTCGAGGCGTACGCGCACGCCGCCGAGTAGGCGTGAGCGGCGAGCGCCCTTGGCTGCTGCTTGACCTCGCCGGGGTGTTGCTCGACTTCGCGCCGGAGCGTCGCCTGGCGGTGATCGGTTCGCTGTCGGGATTGCCGCCGGACGTGGTCAAGCGGCGCATCGACGACGATGGGATCACGGAGCGGGTCGACACCGGACAGGCGGCCGAGGCCGAACTGGCGGGGTTCCTGTCGACATTGTGCGGGCGCGCGATCGGTGTCGAGGAAGCGTGGAAGATCTGGCTGTCACCCTTCTCGGCGGCGCGGACGCCGATGGCCGAGATCCCGGCGCTGGGGCTGCGTTTCCGGCTCGGTATATTCACCAACAATCCTCGTCCGATCACGCGACTCCTCGATCCATCGCGGTTCGAGGCGATGTTCTTTTCGTCCGAGATCGGAATGAAAAAGCCGGATCCGGGCAGCTACGAGGCGGTCGCACGAGCGCTCGCGGTCGGCGGGGAGATGCTCATTTTCATCGACGACGGCGTTGCGAATGTGGAAGGTGCACGGCGCGCGGGTTGGCGGGCGATCCAATACGATCCGGCATCGGCGAGCCTCCTGGAAGCGCTGGAGACTGGACGAGGGCCTGTCAAAGGATAGCTCGATTGGTGCCCGAGGGGATCCTCAGGTCGGAGGTTCGTCCCAATTCTGGTTGCGGGACAAAAATTGATTTGTTATGACAGCGGGAGGTTGTCCGAGACAGATCGCTTATGTTGGTCTCCCGATTGCTCAGCTGGAACAAGACCCGGTCCGCTCCTGAGCAGTCTGTCCCGTCCCGGGAGGTCCTGCCCGGCCTGTCCGACCAAGCCGCGGCGCAGGCCGCGCCATCGCCCGATGAAGCTCTGTATGAAGTGCGGTCAGAGACAGGCGGACGGCTGGCCTTGGATCATCTCGGACGGATCGTCCATCATCCGATCGACAACCAGGGGACACTGCGGAGCCTGGTCGGCGTGCGTCATCCCTCGCGCCCCCGCACGCTTTTCCTGACCGCAGCCCATGGCGCTGAGACGCTCGTCACCGTCTTGTCGGACCCGGTCCGGCTCTATGTCATGCCGTACACGCTCATCGAGCATCTCGATGACGGGTCGGTGTCGCTGCTCAGTCCCCGGAACGGAATGTTCATATCCGCGGTCCCGGTGTCGACGGATCACGTCACTGTCAATTGCGATCGGCCGCATGCGTATGGATGGGAGCGGTTCCGTCTGGTGCCTGCGTCCGATGATGTCGATCACGTCTGGATCGGCCGGGTGGCCTCGGCACTCCGTGAACTTCCGGACGGCCCGCTCGATGCGGGTCAACTCGTCGGCTGGATCGAGCAGAGTAGCAGCGACGTGTTGCGCCTGTTCGGTCGCGAGGTCGTGCAATCCTGCCCATCGCCCATCCTCGATGCTGCGCTGGAGGCCCTGGAGGGGCCGAAGCTGGACCGGTTGATGGAGACAGCTTTCAGCGAGGAGATCTGGTTCGATGCCGCCTGGCGGCCACTGCGTGACTGGGTGCCGACGCGGGACGCGGCGAGCAAAATTGTCATCGGTCCCATTCTCGATCAGGTGACACATGACGACCTGGCCGAGTCGGCATGCCGGCGCGTCGTCACCAGGGCAAGATGTCGGGTGCAGCCTCGACACGACGTCGCGGTGATGACGGTCGTATACAACGACGGCCCCTACATCATGGAGTGGGTCGCGCATCACCGGGCACTCGGTGCGGCCGGCATCTTCATCTATTCCATCGGCGGCGAGGACAATTCCGAAACTCTGCTCGAGGCGCTTGCCGACGAGGGCTTGATCACCTGGATCAAGTGCGAGAACGGTGCCGATGTTTCTGCCCGCTGGAAGGCCAATACGCACTTCCTGTCCTGTCTGCCGCAGTCACTCGAGTATCGCTGGTCGCTGATCATCGATATCGAGGAATTCGTCGTCCTCAATCTAGAGCGCTACCAGTCGCTTGCGGATTTCGCACGTCAGCGTGAGGAGCAGGGAGCGACTGTCGTCGCGCTCAGCCGGCTGATCTTCCTCCCGGGCGGGCAGGCAAGCTGGAGCCGCCGGCCACTCGCGGAGAGATTCACCACGCGTCTTCCCGTGGGCGAGCGCTCCGTCAAGTCGATGTTCCTGACACGGAACGTCATCGGGAGCCATTCGGGCGAACCGATCGCAGCACCTGGGGTCGACTGCGTCTACCACAAGGCGTCGGGCGTCTTACATCATTGGCCGGGACGACGTTTCAGCGCATCGCAAGGCGATCCGGTGTTCGGCGACGCCTGGATCAACATCTATCGAATCAAGTCGATCGACGAGGTGATCTGGGAGGAGAACAAGTCCGGGCTGCGCGACCATCCCGGCGGACACGTGGCACTTGGTCCGGCGGATCTCCTTCGGCGCATCCAGGACCGTGCGCGCGATCCAGCGGTCAATGACGCGCATGCCATGGCTCATCTGCCCGCTCTCCTAGGCGATCTCGACGCGCTCCGATCATTGCCGTCGATCGCGGAGGCCGAGTCTCTGGTTCTACGCACGTTCTCGCACCGGCTGAACCTGCTCAAGAGCCGACTGCAGGCCGAGATGCAGGACGATCCGATCCTGCGCGGCGTGGCTGCGACGTGGCTTCGGCCCGACATCGGCGCGCACGCCATATGACAGCTCCCCGGAAAGTCGCACGATGCTGACCAACTTGATGTATCAAGTCGACGACTTCCGCATCTACGAGGACGACGACGGCCGTTCCCGACTCGCCTGCGCCGGATGGATCTGCCACCGCGAGAGTTTCAAGCCGGTACCCAATCGAGACATCAGGCTCGTGCTGCATATTCCAGGAACGGAGCCAGCTTCCATCGAGATCGACGAGCGGGAGGTCGAGAGCCGCGATGTCGCGGCGATCCTCGGCCGTGACGCGGACGCCTCGCGGTTCCGCCTCGACATGCCGGTCGCCGGCAACAAAATGGCGCTCAGGTCCAGCCGGCTGCAGATCGAGATACCTTCGGGCGACCAGGTTTCGATCGCCATCGGAAAGTCCCTCCAAGGGGACTTTGCCGATCCGGAACGCGAGGCACGCGAACGCGACCTGGTGATGCGTTTCGAGGGCTTGGGTAACAATTGCGAATTCGGGCTGATGCAGCGAAAGGTCGGGTTCAACCGAATGGGATTGCTTCGGCTGGCCGGATCATTCGACAACGCGGTGCTGGCGACGGCCTTCGAGACCCGTTTCGCGGATTTCGGAACCGAAGATGATCTGGACATGTGGCTGCGCGGGTCGGAATGGATGGCGACCAGCCGGCGCTACGGCTTCGCGATCCACACCTATCGCTACTATCCGGAATATTCGGAGGAACGGATCAGGGCGGATCAGTCCACCATGCTGAGGTTCCAGGTCAGCATGCTGCTCGAAGTCGTCGAGGACCAGACACGGATCATGCTCAGACGCTGTAGTCTCGATGACGACATGGGGTCGATGGAGAGGCTGCATACCGCGATCCGGTCCTGCGGCAACGCCGACATGCTGTGGGTGACGAACAGCGTCGAGGGGAAGCCTCACGGCCTGGTCGAACGCCGCGAGGACGGCTCGTTCATTGGCTATCACGGCCGCCTCGCCCGCACCGCGTGGCCCACCGAATTCGACAAGGATGGCTGGATCACGCTGCTGGACGAGGCGGTCGCATTCATCGGGAGCCACGCAAGCGCCGCGTCAGGCGCTCCGCAGAACTGAGACGATCACGGTCGGGCCGCGAGGATCGCATCGAGGGTTGCGGGATAGACAGTCGAGCGGACCAGGTGCGGATAGCGCAGACCGGTGGTGACGGCAACACGGACGACGCGGTAGTGTTTGCCCGTCTGCACCAGAAGTTCGATGGGATCGTGGCTCGCCGCCGCGTTCCGGATCGCGGTTTCAAGATCTTCGGGTCCGACGAACGTCAGGCCGTCGAGACCGGTGATCTCGCTGCCTTCGGTCAGGCCGGACTTCCAGGCAGGGCTGCCCCAGGCAATGTCGACGATCGACTTGCCTTTCAGGGTCAGGCCGATCGAAAAGCTGAAGTCGCGCACGCCGAGCTCCTTCTCGTAGCTGGTGAGAAACGGACTCGGCGTATCGTTGTAGACCAGCCGGTATCCGCCGCGGGCAAGACCGTCGAGGGGCGCGTCACCGCCGCGCCGATTAAGGCGCTCGTGCAGGAAGCCGGCCCAGTCGTAGGGGGTGACAGCGCCCAAGGCACGGACGACGTCATCGAACCCGTAGGTCGAGACAATGAAGGCGCCATCGTTGGTGCCGAAGAAAGCGTGCGCGAAATCGTCGAGTGATTTCTTCCCCTGGGTGCGCTCGCGGATCAGCGTGTCCGCGTCGAGCCAGACCAGCAGACCTTCGAGGTAGTAGTCCTCGCCGCGCTGCCAGCCCAGCCAGGGAAGTGAGCGGCGGCGCACGAAGATCGGACTGTTGGTGGTGTCCTCGAGGGGACGCCAAGCGCGGCCGACCTCGTTCTGCTCGATGGCGGCGTCGTTGGCCAGCGCGTCAAGCGCCTGGTCTCGGGTCCACAGGCCGGAGCGGGCCGCGAGCACCTGGCCCCAATATTCGGTGCCCCCTTCGTAGACCCAGAGCAGCGAGTCGCGCTCCGGAACGTTGAGATTAGGCGCCCACAGGTCGGCCGGGCGCTTGTATTTCCCATTCCAGGAATGGGTGAATTCGTGACTGAGCAGGTCGCGTCCGGCGAATGTCTTGTCCCACTCGGTGAAGTAGTTGCCGTCCGTCGCGTCCTCGCTCGAGCGGTGATGCTCGAGTCCCTCGCCGTCGAGTTCGTCGCTCAGGGCGAGCAGGAAGTCGTAGTGATCGTAGTGGTGGGAGCCGAACAGGCGGTTAGCCTGTTGGACCACGGCTCGGTGATCGGCAAGCTGCGACGGCGAGACCGCGAGTTCCGCTGGCTTGTCGGCCACGATATCGAGATGGACGGGCACGCCCGCCGGGTCGAGATCCAAGCGCTTGAAGTAGCGTCCGGCGATCAGGGGCGAATCGAGCAGGATGTTGAGCGGCGTCGTCTTGAAGTCGATCTTGCTGCCGGCCGAAATCGCGGGATCGAGCGCGGTTGCGAACTGCCAGCCATCGGGCAGGTGCAGCGACATGTCGGTCTGGATGTCGCGCAGGAAGAAGCCGGCCGGATAGAGGATGACCGTATTCCATTGCAGGTCGAGCATCTCGGGAGTCATGACCACCCTGCCCTGCTTGCTCTCCAACGGGGACAGGAACTGGAAATCGACGTCGATCGAGCTGGCACCCGATGGGACCGGGATGTGAAAGGCGTACATGTCGACGGGATCACGGTGCCAGTCGAGGATGGCGCCGGCGGCGCGAACGGTCAGGCCGGCCAGGAGCTCGATCGGTCCGGTGGGACCATGATTGCCCGGTATCCATTGCGGGTAAAGCAGGACCTGGTCGCCGGGTCCGGAGACCGGCACGGTCTCGTGGACGACAAAAATGTGACGGACCAGATCGGTTGCATCCACCGCAACCCGTAGCGTCCCCGGAAAGGGAGCGTCGCGTGGCGCGGGGATCGCCGGCGGCATGGCCAGGGGAGTCTGAGCGAAGGCCGCGCGGGCGGCGACAGCGGCGACAAAGGCAAGGAGGCGCAGAGTTGTCACAAGATCTCCGGACGGATGTTGGTGGCGGGTCCGGGGGCGCTCACCCCCGGCTGGGCGCGGGGTAGACCCCGCTCCTGCTGCTGCGATGCGCCTTGCCGAGCGGCAGAGCTTACCGGCCGTTCTTGCGGAATTTCAGGACGAAATTGTCGGCTTCTCCGACCGCCTCGTATTTCGCACGGTCAACCTGGCCGAGCGCGAGGACGGGCGGCAGCGTCCAGACGCCTTGCGGCCAGTCGGTGGTGTCGCGCGGGTTGGCGTCGATCTCGGACGAGCCCGCGAACGAGAAGCCGGCATGCTCGATCAGTGCGATCGCGTAATCCTGGCGCACGTAGCCGCTGTCGGCTTTGGGATCCTGCGCGTGGGCCGTGCTGGCGCGGTGGTCCTCGATGCCGAGGATGCCGCCGGGCTTGAGCGCGCGGTGGATGGCTGCGAGCATTTCCGCAGCGTCACCCTGACCCATCCAGTTGTGCAGGTTGCGGAAGGTCAGGACGAGGTCGGCGCTGCCGGGTGCGGCAAGATCGTCGTGGCCCTGAGCGAGCTGGGTCAGGTGAACCCGACCGTAGAGGGACGGGCTGGCAGCGAGGGTGCGCTGCAAGGCCGGCGAGAGGCGGAAATGCGCGTCCTCGCGGCCGCCGCCTTGAGGCGGTGCGACCGCGAGATCGTAATGTCCATGATCGTGGAGATACGGGGCGAGAATCTCGGTCCAGTAGCCGCCACCGGGCCAGATCTCGACGATGTCGGAGGAGGGCGTCACGCCGAAAAAGCGCAGCTCGTCATAAGGATGGCGGGCGGTGTCGCGAGCGACGAATTTCGGCGTACGCGCCGGACTGCCGATCGCCTGCCGGAGTGCGTCCTGGGCCGCAGCGGGTGCGGCGGCAAGAAGAAGCGACAGGCAGAAGGCACGCGGGAACATCGGGCAGTCCTTGATCGGCGGATGGGCGTCGCGAACGTAGCACGCCGATCAACGGCCGACGCGGTCAAGCGAAGTTCGCGGACCGGACCCGCCTTGCTTCAGATCGGGCAGACGCCCGAGGCGCAGGTGAGTTCGGCCAGATCGACCGGCTCGGCGACGCGCTCGGCGATCCGAGCGGTGATTGCGGCGAAACGTTCGGGGCTGACATCCTCCTCGGGGAGATATTCGTAGCCGAGTTCGGAGTCGGGCCGGCTCGGCAGCACCGCGCAGGCGCGCACACGTGGCTGTTCGCGGCGAATGATGTCGCGGAAGGCGTCGAGATCGATGCGGTCGGTGTAGAGCTTGAGCGTGTAGCTGACCTGGTTACCCCGATCGGCGCCGATCCAGTGGCGCTCGAGCAGACGCAGCCAATGATACTGCTCGGCGGGGGTGGCTTCCGGGGCGGTGACGAGCGCGTCGCCCATGCCGAGGCGCTGGGCGAGCGGTTCGGTCGGAAAGCCCACGATCGTCATGCCGGGAAAGCTGGTCAGCGGGCGAAGCGGATAGCCCTTGGCCTCGTAGTCGGCGAGCAGCGGATCGGCATCGGCACGCCAGGCGCCAAGCTCGTCCTTCTCGCCGCGGAACTGGACCCAGCGAAGATATTGGCGGCGGGCAGGCAGGTGGGCGCCTTCGGTGAGACCGAACAGCTTGCTCGTGGTGCCGGCGGGCTTGACGGTTGTGATGGTGACCGGAACGGCCTGACCGAGTTCGGCCGCGTAGGTCTCGGCTTCCTGCTTGGCGGCCTCGGACAGGCGGGCGAGCATGGACCAGAAAGGAGCGCTGCGGCGCTCGTCGAGCAGGTCGCGAAAGCCGAAGCCGAAGCGGGTCCAGGCCCATTCGTGCAACCCGGTCGGGCCGATCCCGATGCGATTGGTGCGGCGAACCTCCTCGCCGTAGAGGGCATCCATCCGGTTGGCGCGCATCAGGAAGCGCACGCCGAGACGGACCGAGTCGAACACGCGTGCGTCCCAGAGCGAGGCGGCGTCGCTGTCGGGGAGGCCGGGCTCGAAGGCGCCGAACGGCAGCGGGCAGGCGAGCAGCGGGGCGAAGTCGGCGATGACGCAGTAGCCGCCGGTGACGTGGAGCGCGATCTCGCCGCAAGGGTTGGTGGTGACGGGAAAGCGCGCGCTCGCCGCGCGACGGGAGAGTTCGCCCATCAAGCCCGACGCTTCGCGCACCCGGTAGCGCGCGCTGCGCACGTCGCGGCCGTCGGCGTGGATCGGCTTGCGCCAGGCCGCGCCCGTCCGGTGATCCTCGAGCGCGTCGCCGTTGATGAAGCCCGGTTCGCCGTTGATGTAGCCGCAGCGCGTGGCTTCGTCGAAGACGGCGCGCGCGTGCGACGCGAGCGGATTGGCGGCGCCCGGATCCTTCTCGAGGAGGCGCCAGAAGGTGCGGTCGACCATGACGGAGTTGTTCGCGGTCCAGAGGCCGCCCTCGCTCTTGCTGCGGATGAAGCGCAGCACGCCCGGGTCGCGCCAGGACTTGGTTGCCATGCGCGCGGCGCGGCGGGCGCCCCCGACCTGGACCTCCACGGAGAGGTAGTGGTCGACCAGCATGGCCTGCTCCCACAAGGCGAGCGCCTCGCCTAGTGGATCGCGGAGACGGGCAGGCTCGATGACGCGGTCGCGGATGTTGAGAAACGCGCGCAGCAGCGAGATCGGGCCCGACGCCGGGCGCCCCTGCATGCCGGCGATCGGTGCACCACAGGGTCGGATGGCGGAGAAGTCGAGGACCAGGACGCGGTCGGTTTCGCGACGGAAGGCCATGCTCTCGAGCCGCTCGACCGCTTCGGCCCAGCCCTCGCGGCTGTCGGCGATCTCGACAACCGTGGCTCCCTCGGGAGCGTCGGCGAGGTTCCCGAGAAGGTGGGCGGCGAGAAACGCGTCGACGCCGGAGGGAGCGAGGCCGAGATCGCGGGCAAAGCGCGCCTTGGCATCGACACTCACGGGGTAGTCGGGGTGCGTCGGCGACAGGTGGAAGACGAGGCGCGGCGCCTCGGCCCAATCGACGACGATCAGGTCATCGTCGTAGGCGCGGCCGACCCCCGAGCCGTTCAGCAGGAGGTAGAATTTCACGAACGAGGCGATGGCGGTCGCGCAATTGGTGAAGACCTCGATATTTCGCGTCGCCTGGCCGACGTCGCCGTGCTGCAGGTGGCGGCCTGAGGTGAGCAGCGCCCCGGTCGCGATCGCATTGCGCAGATGCGCATGTTCAGGAGTGCGCAGATGCGCATGTTCAGGAGCGCGCAGATGCGCATGTTCGGGATCCAGGCCGTCGGATGCGCCGCTGCCCAGGAGCGAGAGATTGCCGGCGGCGACGCGGTCGGCGACGCGGCCGAAATCATCATGGTCCGCGGGCCTGAACACCGTGCGGCGCGCCACCGCGACGCCCATGCCGGGGTCGAGCGGCCGGCCCGGCAGGGGGGTGTCGCCAAACGCCGCACCGGGATGGCGCTCGCTGCCGGTAGCGGACGCGAGGCGGTCGAGCAGGGTGCGGTTGATGGCGTTCATGCGGTCTCGATACCCTAGAATCGGTCAGTGCCACCAGATGTAGTCAGCAGCCTGGCTCGATGCACGCGATATGTTGGGGTGTGTCGTGAAGTTGTTGTGCTGCGGCTTCGGTGTCACGCTCGGCCGCGGTGATGCGGGAGAGGCTCGGATGAACGCATTCAAGGCCGCGATCGCGTCCGGGCGGCTGCAGATCGGGCTCTGGCAGGCGCTCGCCAGTCCCTACAGCGCCGAGATCTGCGCGGGCGCCGGCTTCGACTGGCTGCTGCTCGATGGCGAGCATGCGCCCAACGATGTGCCATCCATCCTGGCGCAGCTTCAGGCGGTGGCTCCCTATCCGGTCGAGCCGGTGGTGCGGCTGCCCGTCGGCGATACCATTCTGATCAAGCAGTATCTGGATCTCGGCGCGCGCAGCCTGCTGATCCCGATGGTCGAAGAGGCGGCGCAGGCGTCGGAGCTGGTGGCAGCGACGCGATATCCGCCTGCCGGGGTCCGCGGCATCGGCGCGGCCATCGCGCGCGCGAGCCGCTGGAACCGGCGCCCCGGCTACCTGGCCGAGGCGGGCGACGAGGTCTGCTTGATGGTGCAGGTCGAGACGGCGCGCGGGCTCGCGTCCCTGGATGCGATCGCGTCCGTCGATGGAGTCGACGGTGTGTTCATCGGACCGGCCGATCTGTCGGCATCGATGGGTCATATCGGGCAGCCGCGGCACCCGGAGGTCGTGGCGGCGATCGAGGGTGCGATCGCGAGGATTCTCGCCTGCGGGAAGGCCTCGGGGATCCTGCTGACCGAGGAGAGCGAGATCAGGCGAGTGATCGCGCTCGGCGCGCGCTTCGTGGCGGTGGGCGTGGATGTGACGGTATTGGCGCGTGGGGCGGAGGCCTTGGCGGCGCGTCACAGGTAACAGGTTCCCGGGCAGCCTCAATCCATGGGCTTGAGGTTGCGCTCGATGTCGGCACGGCGCGGTTCGAGGAAGGGCGGCAGGGCGAGCGTCTGGCCCATCGTTTCGATTGGTTCGTCGGCGTGGAAGCCGGGACCGTCGGTTGCGAGCTCGATCAGGATGCCGTTCGGCTCGCGCGCATAGAGGCTGCGGAAATAGAACCGGTCGACAGGCCCGCTCGAGGCGATGTGGAGCGCGCGGTAGTGCGCGACCCACGCATCGTAGGCGTCGTCATCGATGCGGAACGCGACGTGATGGACGGCGCCCGCACCCTGGCGCGCTCGCGGGCCGGCGGCCGCGCGCAGGTGGAGTTCGGCCGCGGATCCGGTCACGCCCTCCGGCCCAAAGACCCGCACCTCGACGCCGTCATCGGAGAAGGTCCGCAGTTCAGCCATGCCGAGCACGCGGGTGAGGAAGAGGGCGGCCTGTGCAGGGTCCGGAACGCTGAGCTCGATCTGACCGAGGCCGCGGATCTGTTCGGGTCCGGAGACCGGGCTCGCGCCATACGGTCGAGCGTCACCGGAGGCGTCGTCGACGAGGCGCAACCGCTGACCTTCGGGATCCTCGAAATCGAGGACGGCGCGCCGGTCAATCTCCCGCGGAGATCCGGTGATGCCGTGCGACGAGAGGCGGTCCGACCAGAATGCCAGCGAGCCCGCCACACGGAGCGACGTTCGTGTCACGGCACCGGTGCCGCGAGCCTCGGGCCCGGCGGGCCAGTCGAAGAAGGTCAGATCGGACCCGGGCGAGCCGACGCCGTCGGCGTAGAAGAGATGGTAGGCGGTGGTGTCGTCCTGGTTGACGGTCTTCTTGACCAGCCGCATGCCGAGCACGTGCGTGTAGAAATGGTGGTTCGAGCGCACGTCGGCCGTGATGGCGGTGACGTGGTGGATGCCCTTCAGCGATGGTGGGCCGGACATGCAATGATCTCCGTGTCATGTCGCACGTTCAAGGCGGGCATACACCGAGGGGAAGGAACGACACCATGACACGCAAGATACTGGCAGTTCTCGCGCTTACTGTAGCGTCGTCGGCGGCGCTGGCACAGACCGACACCGAGAAGCCGCACTCGAGCGCGCTGAAGGGCGCCGCCGGAGGGGCCGTCGCCGGACACATGATGGGCCATCACGCCAAGACCGGTGCGGTCGCTGGCGCAATGATCGGCCATCACATGCGCAAGAAGGAAGAGCAGAAGGCGGGCTCACCGGGATAATCCGGGCCGCGCTGGAGAGAAGAGCTCAGGCTCGGCTTCGCGATGCGCGGTCACGATCGACCGCGCTTTCAAGCCGGCGGCTGAGGAAGGCGGTGACCGCGACCTCGTCGGCGGTCAGCGCGTGGTCGGGATGCTCGAGACTCGCTTCGGCACGTTCGGCAAGCCCTTCCATGAGGCTGCCGTCCAGATAGCCGTCGAAGATCGCCGGGTGGATGTAGCATTTGCGGCAGATTGCCGGCGTGTTGCCGAGCATCTTGGCGACCGCCTCGACGGCGCGGAGCACGTTCTTCTTGGCCTTGGCCTTGTCGTCGAACTTCTCGAGCTCGTTCAACGCGAGCGCGGCGAGGTTGGTGGCCGCCCAGGTGCGGAAATCCTTTGCCGTGATGTCCTCGCCGGTGACCTCGTGCAGGTAGTCGTTGACGTCGTCCGAGCCGACGGCATGCACCTCGCCGTCGCCGTCCTCGTATTGGAACAGGCTCTGGCCGGGCAGATCCTGCAGCTTGACCACGATGTTGGCGAGGCGTTGGTCTTGCAGTTCGATATGCTGTTCGACGCCATGCTTGGCGCGGAAGTCCAGCGTGAGCGTCCGTCCCCTGGTGCGCGCATGGCGGTTGCGAAGGGTGGTCAAGCCGAAGCTCTTGTTGTCGCGGGCATATTCCTCGTTGCCGATACGGGCGAGGGACTTCTCCAGCAGCCGGATGATGCTGGCAATCACCTTGCGCCGAGGAAGACCAGGCTTGGCGAGATCGCGATCAACGGCTGCTCTGATGTCGGGAAGCTTCTCGCCGAAGACCAGCATGTGCGCATATTTCGCCTCGTCGCGGACCTCCCGCCAGCGCGGATGATAGCGGTACTGCTTGCGGCCGCGCGCGTCACGGCCAGAGGCCTGCAGATGTCCGATCGGATCCGGACAGATCCAGACGTCGCGGTAGGCGGGCGGTATCGCGAGCTTGCGGATACGGTCGATCTCGGCCTCGTCGGTGATCACCGCGCCCTTGCGGTCCCGGAACCGGAAGCCCTCACGGAGCGCCTCGCGGGTGATGCCCGGCTTGTCGTCGGTCATATAGCGCAGCCTGGCCGCACGGGCCGAGGCCTTCCACTGCGCTTCCTTGGCTTCGGTGTCGCTCATTGATGGCATCCTGAGACGGGCGGGCTCCAAACCCCGCGAGCTCAGTGTTGGTTGCTTTCCAGCGGACGGCCGATCGCGGCGGGAAGGCGGGCGGAGCGGCCGAGCACGGCGAGCACGGCGAGTGCCAGAACGTAGGGTGTCATCTGCAGCAGGTAGGGGTTGGCGGCGATGCCGCCGGCCTCGAGCTGGAGTTCGAGCGCTTCGGCCGCGCCGAAGGCGAGACAGGCGAGAGCGGTGCCAAAGGGAGACCAGCGGCCGACGATCAACGCGGCGAGCGCCAGATAGCCGCGTCCACCGGTCATGTTGTCGGTGAAACCGCCGACCTGCTGCAGCGGCAGGACCGCGCCGCCGAGGCCGGCGAGTGCGCCGCAGGCGACGACGGCGCGCATGCGGACCGCGCACGGATCGATGCCGGCGGCGAAGACGGCGTCGGGATTTTCGCCGGTGGCGGCGAGGGTCAGCCCGGCCTGGGTGTTCCGCAGGAACCAGGCGGTGGCGAGGCAGGACGCCAGGGCCAGCCAGGTGAGCGGCGGCTGCGACAGGAACGGCGCCAGGGTCGGCAGGTGGATGCGGCCAGCGCCGGATGTGATGCGCAGCAGGGTGCTGGTGGCGCCCAGCGCCACGATGTTGATCGACAGCCCGGTGACCATGTTGTCGGCGCGAAACCGGACGGCGATGATCGCCACCAGCAAGCCCGCGATCCCGCCGGCAATGGCGGCGGCTAGGATGCCGAGGGCTTCGCTGCCGGTGGTGGCGGCACCGAGGACGGCGGCGAAGGCGCCCGACAGCATCATGCCTTCGAGGCCGACCGCGAACACGCCGGCACGCTCCGAGAGAAGGCCGCCGAGGGCCGCAAGCAGCAGCGGAGTCGCGATGCGGATGCTGGCGGCGAGCAGCTCCATCTCAGACGCGGCCGCGACGGGCGGTGGCGGCAAGCACGAACAGCACGATCAGGCCCTCGAGGAGGACGACGAGCGACGATGGCACGCCCGTTTCGCGCTGCATCGACTGGGCACCGGTCTCGAGGAAGCCCACGAACAGCGAGGCGGGGATGACGAGGAGCGGTTCCAGCAGGCCGAGGAGAGCCACGGTGACGGCGCGAAAGCCGAAGCCGAGCGAGAAGCCTTCGACCAGCCTGCGATGCAGCCCGAGCACCTCGGCGGCTCCGCCAAGCCCGGCAAGGCCGCCCGCGAGCAGCATGATCGTGGCCGTGAGCGCGGTCGCGTCGAAGCCGGCGTAGCGGGCCGCGGCGCGGGAGGCACCGAGCACGCGCAGCGCGAAGCCGAAGCGTGTGCGCCAGAGCAACGCCGAGCAGGCGGCGGCGGCGGCAAGCGCCATCGGGAAGCCAGGATGGGCAGCGATCATGGCCAGGCGCGGCATGCGCGCCGTTGCCGGGATCGGCGGCGATTGCAGGAAGCCCGCACCTGGCTGGCCGAGCGGCCCCGCGAGCAGGAGTTGCACGAGCAGCAGGGCGATGAAGTTGGTCAGCAAGGTCGCGAGCACCTCGTGCACGCCACGGGCGAGATGAAGGGCGGCGGCGACGCCAGCCCAGACCATGCCGGCGAGCAGGCCCGCGAGGAGTGCGACCGTGATCGCGATCGCCGGGACGGGGATCGGCCAGGCGAGCGCAGCCGCGGTGGCGCCGAGGCCGCCGGCTGCGATCTGGCCCTCGGCGCCGATATTGATCACCCCCGCGCGAAAGCAGAGAGCGACGCCGGCCCCTCCGAGCATGTAGGGCGTGCTGCGGTCGAGCCCGGCGCCGATCGAGGCTGCCGAGCCGAAGGCACCGGCGAGCAGCGCGCGCGCAGCGGTGACGGGATCGTGGCCGGAGACGACGATGAGGCAGGCGGCGGTGACGGCCGCGAGCAGGAAGGCCGCAGCGAGACGCGCGATCATGCGGCGCCGGACATCCATTGTCCGAGTTGCGCCTGGGTCGCTCGACCACGGTCGGCAATCCCGACCAGGTGACCGTTGAACAGGACGCCGATGCGATCGGCGGCGACCAGGACGTCCTCGAGTTCGGAGGAGACGTAGAGGATGGCGGAGCCGGCTGCCGCCAGTGACGCGACACGGCGCAGGACGAACTCCGTCGACGCCGGATCGAGGCCCCAGGCGGGCTGGTGCGCGACCAGGACGGACGGACGGCGGGCGAACTCGCGGGCGATGACGATCTTCTGGCGGTTGCCGCCGGAGAGATGAGCGACGATATCGCGCGGGCCCGACGCACGGATGTCGAACTCGCGCATCAGGGCGGTCGGATCGGTCGTCTTGCCGCGGAGTGCGAGGTTCTCCTCGATCGTCATGCCAGGAACGAGCGCGGTCATCGCCCGGTCGGCCGGCATGTAGGCCAGGCCGGCGCGCAGGCGGGTAGCGACCGAGGCGCGGGTGATGTCACTGCCGTCGATCTCGATCCGGCCGGACCGGACCGGGCGCATGCCGGCCAGCGCCTCGACGAGTTCGCGCTGGCCGTTGCCGTCGACGCCGGCGATGCCGAGCACCTCGCCCGCACGGACGGTGAGGTCGATCCCGTATAGGCCGGGGAGCGTGAGACCGGTGACCGTCAGGCGCGGCGCGCCCTGGGTGCGGTCTGCAGCCGGGGCGGCGGCTTGCGTGCGGCCGATCATGGCTTCCGCCATTTGCTGGCGCGACGAGCCGGCGGCGGGCAGGCGCAACGCGACGCGACCCGCGCGGAGCACGACAATGTCGTCACAGAGGGCGAGCACTTCGGGCAGCTTGTGACTGATGAAGATGATGCCGGTGCCGGCACCACGCAGGTTGCGCAGCACGTCGAGCAGGCTCGCGACTTCGGCCGGGGCGAGATTGGACGTGGGCTCGTCGAGGATCAGCAGGTCGGCGCCGCGCAGGATCGCCTTGAGGATCTCGACGCGCTGACGCCGCCCGAGCGGAAGGTCGGAGACTTGCGCGCGCGGATCGATGTCGAGGCCGAAGCGGGCGCTGGCCTCACGGATCCGGGCCGCGATGTCGCGTCGGCGCAGCAGGCGCCCAGCCTCCGGCCAGCCGAGCATGATGTTGTCGAGCACGCTGGAGGCTTCGACGAGGGTGAAGTGCTGGTGGATCATCGCGAGGCCGGCGGCGATCGCGTCGGCGGGACGGTGGTTGGCGAGCGTTCGGCCGTCGATGACGATGCTGCCGGCATCAGGCCTGATCATGCCGAACAGGATGCGCATCAAGGTGCTCTTGCCGGATCCGTTCTCGCCCAGAAGGCCCACGATCTGGCCACGCGCGACGTCGAGGTCGATGCCGTCATTAGCGAGGACGGTTCCAAAGCGGCGAACGATGCCGCGGACGGTGAGAAGGTCGTGAGTCAAACGGGTCTGGGGCCGCCTGGCCCCAGAATCTTCCTACTGCCCACTGCGTGCATCGTGACGGGTCGGGGTGATGACGAGACTGCCGGAGGCGAAGTGTTGCGCGGTGCTGTCGAGCTCCGCGGCGACGGCGGCCGGCACGGCGGGGTTGAGTTCGCGGCCGTCGGCGTAGACGAGGGAGGCGCCGGTGATCGGCCTGGTGTTGTAGCCGTATTCGGTGAAGGTGCTGGCGATGTGGCCGGTTCGGACATGGTCGGCGACGGTTCCGAACATGGATGGCCAGTCCTCGATGATGTTGGTCAGGACCGCGTCCGGCGCGGCCCTGGTATCGTCGAGCGAGCGGCCGGTGACGTAGACATGCTTGTCGCGCGCAGCCTCGATCAGTCCCGATTGGGCGGCGTTGAGCTTGCCGGTCAGCACGTCGTTGCCATCGGCGATCAGTGCGAGAGCAGCCTCCTTCGCCGACGCCGCATCCTCCATGTCGCGGACATAGAGGATGGTGACTTTCGCGCCTATCTTGGTCGCGCAGATGCGAAAGCCGCCTGCCTGGGCGGTGATGTTGGGGACGCCCTCAAGGCCGTAGATGCCGGCGACCCGATGGGTTTTGCTCACGCGGGCGGCAAGGATGCCGAGCTGGCAGCCGAACTGGGCGTTGTTCCAGTCGATCGACATGACATTGGGGCGCGCGCCCTCGTTGCCCGAGGTGACGATGAACTGGGTGTGCGGGAAGTCGGACGCGATGTCCTCCATCGAGGACATGAAGCGGCCGGAATGGCCGATGACGATCGCGTCGCCGCGGCCTGCATAATCGCGCAGCGCCTGCTCCTCATCGGCGTCGGCGACGTTTTCGGAGTAGGCGACCTCGTAGCCATGGGTCTTGAGGCTCTGGAGGATGCTGTAGCCGAGCGCGTTCCAGCTATGGTCGTTGATGCTGCCTGGCAACAGGATGGCGGCCTTCTCGGTGGCGGCGCTCGCCGCGGACGCGCACAGCACGAAGACTGCGCCCAGGAACCATCGCATCGTCAACCTCCCTGACAGGCGAGCACATCCAAGTTGCGTGCCGCTCACTCGGGCGCGAGGTGGGCGCGAAGGAGGGTTCGCTCGGTGCGCGCGAACCAGGCGCGCATGGCGGCCTCGTCGGCGAAGCGGCCGCCGGGCGGGAGCGGGCGCGCTTCGGCCTCGACGAGGAGCTCACGAGTTCGGAAGGGCCAGGGGGAGAGGGTGAAACGGGGGCCGGCGTGGCGCAGTGCGAAGGTGCGGCCGCTGGCGTCGATGTGGAGTGGGGCGTGGAGTTCGCCGCAGAGCGCGAGCGAGAGCGTGTCGGACAGCGCGAGCAACTCGGTCTCGCGGGCGAGATTTCCGTCGTCGAGGTCGAGGCAATGTGCCCACGCGGCTTCCTTGGAGGCCTGCGCCTGCAGGTAGCGTTCGGCGGCCTGAACGTCGGCCCGATCGATGCGATGGCGGTCGGTGAAGCGGCGGTAGATGACGCCGCCGTGGCGGGAGATCAGGAGGGCGACATGCAGCCCCCAGGCGTCGCGGGCGCGCTCGACGCCGCGGGTCCACATCGGGGCGTGGATGGCGGCGCCGACATCACGGAAGAGGTGGGGGCGGCCGGTGCGCGGGTCGAAGGTCGGCGCGGTTTCCCAGTCGAGCCAGGCGATGTCGTGCTGCTCGGCGGCGAGCAGCAGGGGACGCGACAGGGGCTCGGCCCATTCGCGCAGGATCTGGCCGGAGATCCAGGCGTGGGCGAGCTGGCTGACGGCGAGGTGTTCGTTGAAGAGCATGTCTTGCTCCGTTGCCCGGGATTCTAGAACGTCTCCAGGACGACATCGATGAAACGGCGCAGCTTGGGGGACGGATGCCGGTCCGGCAGGGTCAGCAGCGACACTGGTAACGAGGGGGCGGCATGATCCGCCAGCAGGTGGACGAGACGCCCGGATGCGATGTCGTCGGCCACCATGATGTCGGGCTGCAGGATGACGCCCACATGCTCCAGGGCAGCGGCGCGAAGAGCCTGTCCGTTGTTGACGCGGAGGGTGCCGCGGATCTGGATCGCGACCTCACCCTCCGGGCCGGCGAACCGCCACACGCGCGGCTCGCCCGCATGGGTGAAATCGAGACAGTTGTGGGTTTGCAGCTCGGCCGGCGTGCGCGGCTGCCCGCGCGACAGAAGGTATGACGGCGAGGCACAGGCGACGAGACGCAGTGGCGGCAAGGCGCGAACGATCAATCCCGAGTCGGGCAGCGCGCCGACCCGGATCGCGATATCGAGTTCGTCGGCGAGCAGATCGAGCCGCTGGTCCTGCAGGACGAGCTCGAGCTGCACGTCCGGATGGCGGCGCAAATAGGTGGCGATGACACCCGGCATGATCGTCGTGCCAAGGGACATCGGAGTCGTCACGCGCAACAGACCACGGGGCGCGGACTGCACGAGGTCGGCGGCTCTCTCGGCGACCTCGATGTCGCGCAGGATGAGCCGGCACTGCTCATAGTAGGCGCGGCCGAACTCGGTCACGCTCTGCTGCCGGGTTGTCCGGTTGAGCAGCAGGGCGCCCAGCCTCGCCTCGAGGAAGCGCACGTGGTTGCCCACCATGCTTGGCGAGAGCCCATGGCCAGCGGATGCGGCAGCAAAGCTGCCTCGCTCGACGGTTCGGACGTAGCTCTCCATCGCCAGAAGACGGTCCATTCGAGACCCTTGTTCATGAGTGTCGTCAATAATCGCATCTTTAAGCAGTTTCGTGCCGCGTCACATGATTATCGAACAGGCGGAGATCGACATGCTCGAAGCTGCGAACATCCTCGTTGTCGGCGCGGCCGGTCGCTTCGCCGGGCTGGTCGTGCCAGCGCTCGCAAGCCGTGGCGTACATCCACGTGCGCTTGTTCGCACACCGGAACAGGCGAAGACGGCGCGTGGCAACGGCGCCGGCGAGATCGTTCTCGGCGATCTACGAGACAAGGCGAGCATCGGAGCCGCGCTCGAAGGTGTAGACCGAGTGTTCTACATCTCGCCCGTTTTCCAGGAGGACGAGGCCGACATGGGTGTCGACTTCGTGGCAGCAGCCAAGCAGGCGCGGGTGAGCCGGATCGTGTTCTCCACGATCATCCATCCGTCGCTTGAACTGCGCAATCATGCGTCGAAGAGGCCGATCGAGGACGCGGTGTTCAGGTCGGGTCTGGCCTACACCCTGCTGCGTCCGGCGGTGCTGTTCCAGAACCTGGCCGCCGGCTGGCCGGCCATCCTCGAGAGCGGCGTCCTGGCCGAACCGTTCTGCTCCACCGCGCCGATCGCACGGGTCGACTACCGTGATATCGCCGAGGTGGCGGCAATCGCACTGATAGAAGACCTGCTGATCAACGGCACGTTCGAGCTTAGTGCCGACATCGGGAAAAACCGCGAGGAAGTGGCTGCGATCGCCAGCGAGGTATCGGGGCGCGAAATCAGGGCCGGGACACCCGGCTTCGAGGAATGGGCGGCCAAAGCCAAGCTGCCCTACGACGTCGAGCAGAAGCAACAGCTCGCCGCGATGTACGCCAGCTACGACCAGCACGGGTTGCTGGGCAACCCGTTCACGCTGCGGGCGATCCTCGGCCGCGAGCCCCGCTCGTTGCGCGAGTTCTTCGCCGACTTGATGGCCGGAACACCGACCACGATCGCCTGAGGACGATAGGCCTGGCCCAGACAGAGCTCAGGCCAGGGTCAACTTTCCACAAAAATGGAGGCATGCCGGATGACAATCCTCGCTGTCGGGGGCACTGGGCAATTGGGCCGCCTGGTCGTGAGCAAGCTGGCTCAGCATGGCGCCGACATCGCCGTGCTGACCAGGAACCCGGGAAAGGCGCAAGTACCACCCGGGGTGCGGGCAATCGAAGGAGATGTGCCGGATCCCGCGACGATGCGCGCCGCTTTGCGGGGGGTGGACACGCTTTTCCTCGTCAATCCCGTCATCGCGGACGAGTTGACGCGAGCGCTGCTGACTTTGAGGCTTGCACGAGATGCAGGATTGAAGGGCATCGTCTATGTCTCGATGGTCAACGCGGATGCGTTGGTGGACGTGCCGCATGCGGCCGCGAAGTATGCCAGCGAACGGATGATCGAGACGTTGGATCTCCCTGCGACCATTCTGCGCCCGAACTATTTTTTCCAGAACGACGCGATGATCAAGGACGCGCTTCTCGACAGGGGCGTCTACACAATGCCCATCGGGAATGTGGGCGCCGCAATGGTCGATATTCGCGATATCGCGGATGTCGCGGCGCTCGAACTCCTCAAGCGCGATCACGCGGCCGGGAGGCTGCCGCGAGACCTCATCGACATTTCGGGCCCGGAGGTCTTGAGCGCCACAAGCGTCACCTCAATCTGGACGGACGCGCTCGGCAAGCCGATCAGCTATGGCGGCGACAATCTGGATGTCTTCGAACGGGAGAGCCGCGCGCACATGCCGTCCGCGATGGCTCTTGACATTGCGCTCATGTTTGCCGGCTGGCAGAACATCGGCGTGTTGCCGATGCCGGGATCAATCGAGCGCCTGACCGCGATGCTGGGGCGATCCCCGCGGACCTACCGCGCCTTTGCAGAGGAGATGGCGGCGCACTGGCGTCCCTGACGCGGTTGGCTCGCGAGCGGCGGTCAGAAAGCCCAGGGGCGCAGACGGATCGGCCCGGGCGCCGCTGGTCAGCGGCGGGGAAAGCGTCGCGAGCAGCTTGCGCGGATGTGACAGGCGCGCTTGGGAAACGTTCCCTCCGGTCAGGGAACGGTTGCCGATCAGACCGCCGCGACGCAAGTCAGTCGGACATCGCACTGATGCCAAACGGCATGTTTGAGCATGCAGTAGAGTTCCAGCCGCGGCAAGCGATGCGCTTGCGCTGCCGCAATGCCTCATGACGCGTCAACGAGATCGCGCATGCCTCCAGCAAAATCAATCCGCCACAACCTCCGAGCAGAAGTACTCATGCTCCGCGGTCTCGAGCGGCCGCCCTGCCCGCGGCGTTGCAACCGGCGCTGCCGGCGACCAGCGGGCCGCGTGGGACTTGATGAATGTCCGCAGTTCCGTCGGCGGACACGGCCGGCCGATCCGATACCCTTGAAGCTCGGTGCAGCCCACCATCCGCAGCGCTTCCATTTGCGCGTCCGTCTCTACGCCTTCCGCTGTCACCGCGGCTCCAAGACTCTCGCATATTCCGGCGATCGCCCGCACGATCACCAGTGCTTCGGATTTGAGGCCGAGATCCTGGACGAACGAGCGATCGATCTTTATTCTGTCGAATGGAAGTGTCCTGAGGAAACTCAGGGAAGAGTAACCGGTCCCGAAATCATCCAGCGCGATCTTGATTCCCCGCGAACGCAGCTGCTCCAGGATGACGCTTGCCGCTGCCGCCTCGGTGATCATTGCCGTCTCGGTAACTTCGAGTTCGAGTCGACCAGGATGCAGTCCGCTCTGCGCGAGCGCCGCCTCCACCTTGCTGACCAGATCGGGCTCGCGGAACTGCACCGCCGACAGGTTGACCGAAACGCCGATCCTATCTTGCCAACTGGCCGCCTCCCGGCAGGCGGTCCGCAGGACCCAGTCGCTGATCTCGGGCATCAGACCAACCTGCTCTGCGAAGGGAATGAACTCGGCGGGCGAAACCCTGCCTCGCGCGGGTGAGTTCCAGCGAAGGAGCGCCTCGCAGGACGTCACGACCCCTTGCCGCACGTCGACCACGGGCTGATAGTCAAGTGCGAACTGACTTTTTGCCAGTGCCGTCCGAAGATCGCGCTCCAACTCGGCGCGCTGCGAGGAAGGCGACTTCGGCAAAGCATCGGTCGCATCGTCTGCCTCCTCCGGGTGACTAAGCTCGTACTCAACCCGGTTGCGGCCCTTCCGCTTGGCTCGATAGAGGGCGGCGTCGGCGCGCGCGAGCAGCGATAGCGCGGTGTCTCCGTCCCGCAGGAAGGCCAGGCCACCGCTCGACGTCACGGTATGGTTCACGTTGCTCAACGGATATGGTGCGTCTGAGACCGCCGAGCGGATTGCTCCGACCCGCTCGGCCACCAATTCCGGCCCGCCCGGCAGCAAGACGCAGAACTCCTCGCCGCCGTAACGGCCAGCCGCTTCCCCTTCGCGCAGCCTCGATTTCAGGCGTCCACCGAACTCGCTCAGCACGGCGTCGCCTGCGAGATGGCCGAACCCGTCATTGATCCTTTTGAAGTGGTCGATGTCGCACAGCATTGCGGCCAGCGGCTTGTTCGACGCAAGTGCCGTCGCGACCGTTTCCTCGAGCACGCTCATGATCGCCCGCCGGTTCGGCAAGCCGGTCAACGCGTCCGACATCGCCAAACGATGCAGTTCAGTTCTGGCCTGCTCAATCTCGGCCGTCCGCACGCGGACCAGCGCCTCCAGCCGCCGCCGCTGTCTGACGAGCAGACGCACACGTGCCTGCCACGCGGCTGCGATCGTCGAGCCCGCGAGCATGACGCACAGCCCGTAGAACCACCAGCGCCGCCACCATGGCGCCCGCAGCCTGAGCGTGAACCCTACGGGCGCCGACACCGCGCCGTGCGCTGCGTCGATCGCCACAAGCTCGAAACGCAGTTTTGACGCAGGCAGACTCGCATATCGGACCTCATGCGCCGTCGTGTCGTTCCATCCCGCGTCGACGCCACCGAGCCTATAACGGAACGTGATGTTCCGGCCGCGGCTGAAGTCGAGATCGACGAAGCGGATCACCAGCGGCGCCGACGTCCAGTCGGCGCGCACCGATTTCGATTGCGTCAGGCGCCGGCTGCCCATCGAGATCCGCGTCACCAGCGGGTGCAAGGGTTCGACCTTCGGCAGATGCAATGGGTCGACGAGATGGCTCAAACCGCGGCTTGTCCCGAACCACATCGAGCCGTCCAGGTCTTCGTAGATCGCCGACTGGTCGAGATCGTTGCTGATCAGTCCATCGGAGAGGCTGAAATGCCGCCAGCTCTGGCCGTCAAACAGATCGACACCGTGGTCGGTGCCGACCCACATCCACCCGCGCCGGTCGCGGAAGACGAAGAGGATGTTGTTCGACCCGATCTCCGGGGTGGAAACCGAGGCGAGCGGCTGGGGCCGGCCTTCGGTCAGGCGAAAGCGGCTGATCCCCGCGCTGTCGGTCATGACCCAGAGGTCGCCATTGGATGCGAAAGCCAAACCCTGCGTCCGTTGTCCAGCCGGCAACGCGACGTTCACCCGTTCGAAGCGCCCGTCGCCGCCGCGTCGATAAAGACCGTCTGTGCGCACAGCCCAGACCCTGCCCGAGACATCCGACACTGCCTGTAAGGTCGGTCCTGCAAGTGCCACCGTCGCCTTCAGCCGCTCCGCATCGGCGTCGGCGTCGGCGATCAGCAGCAGCCCTTTGTCTGTCGCTACCCAAAACCGATTGGCAGGATCGAGAAACGTCGAGGCGACGATGCCCGTGATCGGAACGCGGTCGATCCGGCGGGTCACGCGGTCGAGGCGCGCCAACGGCGCCCGCAGCGGGGCAAACCACAAACGTCCGCTGCGAGTGACGGACACATTCTCGCTTCCGCCTGGGACGCCTGGCGCCCGGCCGTCGAGCGGAACGGCGTCGCCCCAGGTTGCTACCCAAAGCGGGCCGCCCGCCGGCCGCGTCATCGACCAGACGATGTCGCTGGGCAGCCCGTCCTCTGCCGTCCAGTGCTCCCATGTCGCCCAGCCGAGGCTGCGGAAGACGCCGTGGCCGATGCTGCCGACCCAGAGCGATCCCTCCCGGTCAAACATCATCGATTGCAACGGGCTGGCTGAAAGTCCGCCCTCGTGGTGACGAAAAGCGCGCCAACTTTTCCCGTCGAAGTCAAGCAAGCCTTCCTCGCCCTGGGTCAGTACGCCACCGCGACGGTCGTCGACCAGATCGAGGCGGGAGGGGACGGCAGCGTTGAAATGACCTCGTCTTCCAGGCACTTCCACGACTTGGAATACAGCATCGCCAGGAGCGCGCCAGGCAAGCCGGTCCAGACTTCGTGCCCAGAGCGTACCGTCGGGTGTACGCATCGCCACCTGCCAACTGTCGGCGGGTAGACCCTGTTTCGTGCCGAGGACGACCGGGCGGCCGCCTTCCAAGCGGCAAATGCCGGAGCCGCAGCCCAGCAGGAGAGCATGCGGGCCGTCCGCGACCACGAAACGTGCGGCCGAGAGAATTGGCGTCGCCTTGAGCGTTGCTGCATCCAGCAGCGGCGAGAATCGGTGGACGCCGCGCTCATCGACCGCGGCGTGGATCAGAGTGCCGCCATTGTCGATCACCAAGCTTGCGTCCAAGCGCGCGACGAGATGCGGAGACAACAGTCTCAGCCCGCTCCCGGCATCGACTGCGCTGAAGTGGTCCGTCCTGCGCAGATAGACCGTATCCGTCGTCACGACCCACACCCAGCCGCGCCCATCAACGATGACCGTTCTGATCCAGGCGTCGGGGGGCAGGCCAGCCGACGCCGCAACGGGCGACAGGCCAACGCCATCATAGCGATACAGCCCTGCCTCCGTCCCGAGCAGGACATACCCCGTGCGGTCCTGAGCAAGGGCGGAGACCGATACGTTGCCGAGGCCCTGCTCATCGGTGAAGTTCTCGAACCTGGTGAACTGAGCGTGCGCCTGCGGCCAGCCAGCCAGGTTGAAAACGCAGCCATACAAAAGCGCGCGCAGCAGCCGCATCAGGCGAATGGGTCGATCAAGACCCGGCGGTTTCGAACATAGCATGGCATGCGCCTCTGGGTGAGGCAGTGTCGCGCGACAGAGTTACAGAGAGCTGAACGCCGTGCGGCCGGACCCGGAGTAGAAGTAAGATAATCCGCCTCGCGTCCGACTGCCTCCAAAGAAGGCAGCACCACCGAGGGATGGTGCCACCCCTTCGACAGCGGGCTGGCTACGGGTTTGAGGCGCTTTGGGGAAGGCCCGCCCGCGGTGTGTTCGGCAGGCCGATCAGCATCGCCACGTCAGGCGTTCCGACGCCGGTCGTGTTGTTGTATCCGGGAGTGTTCTCAGAGAGGCCATTCCAGCCCGCGATCTGGTCATGGAAATATGCGGCACCTCCCGCCGCTTGTCGCTGCGCCAGCGAATAGAGAAGCGGGTTGAGGTTTCCCTGTCGTCCCGCGGTTTCGACGAGGAGGGCTACGGCGCTTGCGAATTCGGGCGCCGCGAGGCTGGTTCCCACCACGTTGTCGAGCTGCCCATTGAAGACCACGTTCAAGCTCGACCGGCTGGTATCGCCGAAACCATCGAGGAAGAGCAGGCCGCCGTTGCACGGCGTCAGCGCGATGTCGGGACAACCACCCATCGCCATCGCGACGTCTGGCAAGGACCGCCACATCGCCGACCCGGTCGTGATCAGAGACTGGTATGACGGCTTCGGATAGATGGTCGACACGCCTCCGCCCGATCCCCATACCCCGCCCATCGCGTTGACACCGATCCCGTATGGATCAAATGCCATTTCTGGATCGGCCCAGGCATTCTCTACGACATAGCGCGAATCGGAGCCGCCGACGCCAACGCCTGTAACGAGGTTGGTGCCGCCGACCGCCGTCACGTCCGGGTCGGCCGCCGGCACAGAGACGCCGGCAATAAAGCGGCCGTTCCCACCGGCGAAGTAGCTGGTGTTGAGGCACCCGAGGCCACCAGCATCGCCCGACGCGGCGACGAAGGTGATCCCCTGAGAGTTGCCTTGCTTGAAGAGTTCCGAATAGATGTTGAGGATCGCAGTTTGATCGACGCCGCCGTTGTAGGCAGCCGTGTAGTTGAGCTCGCATTGGCCGAACGACATCGTTACGATGTCGGCGGCGTTGTCGTTGACGACCGCGGTGTAGGCGGAGATCAGGGATTGGTCGCTCAGGTCTGGGGTGTCGTAGAGCACGACGTTGGCGCCGGGCGCGCCGCCTAGAACTTGTTCGACGTCCGCCGTCGCTTCCTCCGACGAGGAGCTGGTCGCCCCGAATGGCGCACCGCCGTCGACCGGTCTGCGCGCGAAGAGCGCCGGATCCTGCTTCTGGTCTGAGCTTGCCTTGAAGCTCATGTTGTCAAACAAGGTCGAGATATCGGCATCTTGCACATCGCTCGACATGACGACCGCGACCGTGGCGCCGGTTCCGTCGAGGCGCGTCCCTCTCCCTTTGCCCGTTGTCGCCTGATAGGACGGGTAATCGTATGCCTGCTTGAGGTCGTTGTAGAAATAGCCGGGCGGAAGGTTCGAACCGCCGCCGTAGCCCCAGGCGCTCGAGTGGAAATAGCCCCACGCACTGGAATGAAAATAACCCCCCGACATGCGATGGATGAATGGCGCTGCCTGAAAGCCACTCGGGCTGAAGGCTGACACGATCGCGCCGACCGAGGATAGTGCCGGCGGCAGGCTGAGCTGCTTGTCGGCCACCATCGTTTTCTGCCCAATGGAAGTGGCGGCCAAGGCGAGGCTGACGTTGAACGCCGTGTTCACCTGAGCCGCGGTCCCGCTGACATGCAGCGATCGGCTCTGCTGCGTCACCTGCAGCCCAAGCGCCTCGAGCGCGTGGGTGACGACGGCGACCGTCTGCGGGCTTGCGCCGAACCGGGCGGCGAAGTCATTCGGCTTGAGCCACTTGTGATACATGGGCGAGGTCGGATCCTGCTGCTGTCCGAGCAGGGTGTCGAGGCCGGTAGGATCGCTGAGCGGCAGGATGACGTCGAATTGGACCGTCTGCGAAAGCGGGACCGCTCCGATCGCCTTCAGCTTGGGGGCGTGCGCCGCAATGGCGGCATCCGATCCGATCAGGGTCATGGTGAAAAGCATCAATCGTGCGGAACGCAAGGGCAACCTCCTGAGGTGACAACCCGTTCGCATGGAGCGGGGCCGTTATTCCCGAGTCAGCCGTGTAGCCTCAGGCGACTAACGAGAGGTTAAGGAGCGCGTTACCCTCGCGAGGGCGTCAGGCCGGCCCTAAGCGCGCGCACGGTTCGGCGAAATCGTCTCTGAGCGCGACGTCAAGCGCCCCGATGCAGCCGGTTCAACAAACCGAAACCGCGTGTAGCGTCGACGGTCTTTTGCGCTTGGCGTGGGCGGGCGTGCGGTATGTCGGCGAACGCACCGGCTCGCGCCATCCGGCAGAGCCTTCTAGTCTAGGGTTGAACGAGGGAGACGGCGACGCCGCCGACGCCGAGCAGCTCGGCCTCGATCTGGATGCCGATGACGCGCCATTCCCCGACGGTCTCGGCGAGCAGCGGCGCGCCGCTGGTGCCACGGGTGGCGGCGCAGTCGTGGCGGATCAAGCCGCCCGAGACGCTTAGAAGATGGCAGGCGGGATCGGCGAGGATGCGTTCCTGCCGGTCCTGGCCGTAGCCGCCGAGCATCAGGCGGGTGCCGGGCGGCGGCATCGACGTGGCGAGGCGCAGCACGCTGTCCGACACGGGGTGATCGAGCACGACGAAGGCGCGGTCGAGCCGGGCGGTGGCGGCCTCGTCGGTCGGATCATAGCCGGTCGGGACGGCGAAGCTGAGCGCGCGCGCGTGGTCCACGTACGTGTCGAGATGCTCGCCGAGCAGGAAATGCACCTCGTGCGGTCGGATGAAGTGGGCGACCTTGGGCAGATAGAGGCAGTGCGCGGCGGTCGCGACGAGATCCGGCTTGACCGCGAACCCGGTGCAGCGCTCGGCGAACTCGGTCTGCACGCGGCCGAGCGCCCGCCAGGGCAAGCGGGCGCGATCGACCTCGGTACGCCTGTCCTCGAGGCCGAGGCCGGGCAGCTGTTGCGCGGAGGCGGCGGTCGCGGCGAGGACGGCGAGCGCCAAGGTGACCCGGTTCATGGACGCAGCAGCACGGTCGCACTCGCGGTGACATCGACGGACATCGGGGCGGCCGGCGCCGCGGGCGGGACGGCCAGGGCGCGCATGACGCCGAACGGGCGAGGCTGGACGGAGCCGCCGTCGGAGACGCGGATGTCCGCGAGGCGGTCGACATGCAGCCCCAGCGCCGCGGCCGCGGCGCTGGCGCGGCGGACGAGGGCGTGCAGGGCCGCCGTCATGGCATCGGATTGCGCCCGGTCATGCAGGGCGGCTGACAGATCCCAGCTCAGGCTCTCGAGGACGAGGCCGGTCGACTGCAGGCGGCCGACCAGGCCGAGAAGGGCGACGCTGTCGGACGAGCGGAGCCCGATCCGGCTGGTGGCGGTCCAGACCTGCTTGTCGTCCTGGCTCATGTCGTAGCCGATCGTGCGCGGCTTGACGGCGGCGACGGTGGCAGCCTCGTGCAGGGCCGCCTGCATGGCGACATTGACGCCCTGCTGGATGGTGGCGGCGTCGGGGCCGGATTTCCGGGCGGCGAGGGTGGCGTCGAGCTCGTCGGGCGTCGCCTCGGCGGTGCCGGTCGCATCGATCTCGAGCCTTGTCTCGGCCGGTGTCTGCGCGTGCGCCTGTGACGTCGCGAGCAGGAGGAGGGCCACGACCGCTCTCAACGGCGCGGGCTCGCGGTGTAGAGGGCGAGCGCCAGGTGCCTGCCGTTCGAGTAGTTCACGCCATCGATCTCCGCCAGCTTGCGGACGGGGACGGTGAGCGCGCCCCGGAAGGCAGCCTCGTCGCGAGTGCCGACCAGGGCGAGACCGCAGGCGCGATCCTGGGCGAGGAAGCGGGCGGCGTCCACCGGGCCCAGCAGACGCGTCTTCCGGCCGGCGAGAAAGACCAGGCTCGGTTCGCTATACGACGCGGAGGCGAGCACGCTGCCGGGACAGGGACGGATTTCGGCCACCGTTTCGGCGATGCGCGGACTGAGCCAGAGGGTGGTGAGGTTGGGGATCACGGTCGTGAACAGGCCGGCATAGATCGCGTAGGCGCCGCCGGCGGCGAGCAGGAAGGCGGGCTGGCGCCGGCCGCGGATCAGGACCGAGGCGGACACGAGAAGCAGGGCGGCGCCGGCCAGGCTCACCGCGATGCCGATCGGGCTGCTGGTTGCCTGGTAATGGACGAGGAGGACCGGGCCGGCGGCGGCGAAGGCGAGACCGGCGGCGAGCCAGAGCGCGCCGTAGAGCCAGGCGAGCAGACGGACGGGGCGGCCCGCCCGCTGGACGGGAGCAAGGAGGGCCGCGGCGGCGAGGCATGCGATGGCGGGATAGGCCGGCAGGACGTAGTGCGGCAGCTTGGTGGCGATGAGCTCGAAGGCGAGCCAGGTGGGGATGATCCAGCAGAGGAGGAAGCGAACCTCCGCGGTGTGGCGCCGCGCCCAGGCGAACGGGATCGCGAGCACCGCGAACAGCGAGCCCGGCCAGAACGAGGCCAGGAAGATCGTGAGATAGGTCCCGACCGGGGCGCCGTGCGATTCCTGTGATCCCGCGACCTTGCCGAGCAGGTTGTGGCCGATCGCGGTCGCGAGGAAGCGGCCGTGGCTGACATGCTGGATGGCGACGAGCCAGGGCAGCACGATGGCGAGCGCCAGGGGAACGCCCCAGGCGGGACGCAGACGCCGCCAGATGTCCAGTCTGCGCTCGGCCCATGAGAGCGCGAGCGGCGTGCCGAGGACCGGGATCAGGCCGACGGGACCCTTGAGCATCAGGCCGCAGCCGAGTGCGATCCAGTAGAGCCAGGGATGCCGGCCGCTCAGCAGGGTGCGCAGGGCGAGCAGCGTCGTGGTCAGCAGGGTAGTGTCGATGGTCGCCATCCGGCCTTCGGCATTGAAGAGCACGCTGACGGCCAGCATCAGCCCGGCGAGGAAGCCCGCTTCGGCGCCGAACAGGGCAGTGCCGATCGACGCGGTGAGGAGGACGTTGGCGACGCCGGCCAGGAGCGAGGGGATGCGGTAGGGCCAGGCGGCGCCCGCGGCGGCGTCGGAACCGGTGAGGCCCTCGACGATGCGGACGGTGCCGGCCTCGAGCCAGTAGATGCCGGCGGGCTGCAGCCAGCGTGGCTGGTCCTGGAAGCGGATGTCGATCAGGTCGCCGGTCTGGAGCATCTGACGGGACGCTTCGAGGTAGCGGCTCTCGTCGCGGTCGAGCGGCGGGAGCGAGATGCGGCCGGGCAGCAGGATCAGGAGCGTGAACACCAGGAGGAAGAGCAGGCGGCGAAGAGGCAGGGGCTCCGCTCCACGGCTTGGATCATGGGTTCCAAAGGCCCAGCCCGTGGCGGGATTCGGGGCAGAGCCCCGAGAACTCATAGCTCCGTCACTCTGCCCGGCTTGGTGCTCCGCGTGCGCAGCCAGACGACGCCGACCAGGTCCCAGATGCCGACCAGGGCACGGTTGAGATTGTTGTATTTGGACCGACCCGCGATGCGCGGGCGGTGGCTGACCGGGCGGAGGATCACGCGCTTGCCGTCGTACTGGAACAGGGCGGGCAGGAAACGATGCTGGCCGTTGAAATGCGGCAGGCGCAGATAGTCCTCGCGTCGAAACACCTTGGTCGGGCTGGTGGTGTCGGGGCAGTCGTCCTGCAGGATGCGCCGGCGCACGCCATTGGCGATCCGGCTGGCGAGGCGCTTGTTGCCTTCGTCGCGGCGATCGAGGCGGACGCCGATCACGACCGGGTAGGGCGTCCCGGCGGCCTCGGCGGTCTGCAGCATGAGCGGGATCTGGGTCGGGTCGTCCTGGCGGTCGCCGTCGATGGTGGCGATCCAGTCGGCGCGAGCGGCGGCCACGCCGTTGCGGAGTGCCACCGCCTTGCCGAAGCGGGTGGCGTGCTGGATCAGGCGCAGCTGCGGCATCCGGGCGCGCGCGGCAATGACGCGGTCGGCGGTTCCGTCCGTGCTGCCGTCATCGACGAAGATGACCTCGTAGTCCCCACCCAGGGGCGCGAAGGCGGCGGCGATCTCGTCGCAGGCGCCGTCGACGTTGCCCGCCTCGTCGAGGACCGGAACGATCAGGGACAGGCGCGGCATCGGGTGAGGATCAGGCGGCCCGGCCGAGTGCGGTGGGAATGTTGGCGATGGCGCGGTCGATCGAGGGCGCATCCTGCTCGGCGTCGAACGTGTCGCGCATGATGCGGCTGGCCGCCTCGACGGCGAGGCCGGCGGCGGCGGCGCGGACTTCCTTGATCGCGTTGGCCTCGGCGGCGCGGATGCGATCGCTGACTATCTGCTCGCGCCTGGCCTGGGTGTCGGCGGCGGCGTGAGCGAGTTCCTGGGTCAGGCGCTCGGCGCGGGCACGGGCGTGGTCGAGCATGTCCTGGGCGGTGCGGAGCGCTTCGGCCTGGCGGTTCTGGGCGTCGAGCAGCATCGCTTCGGCCTCGCGTCGAAGTCGTTGCGCTTCGTCGAGCTCGCCCTGGATGGCATGCGAGCGGGTGTCGACGGCGCCGAAGATGCCCGCGAGCAGCCGACGGCCGAACACGGCGAGGAACAGGACGACGGCGACCGTGACCCAGAAGGTGCCGACGCTCCAGAAGCGGGTGTGGAAGGCGAGATATTCCATGGGTTCCGCTCAGACCGCCTGGATGTCGGCGAGCGTGCGGTCGAGCACCGCGCGATCCGGCGGATGGCCGGTCAGGCGCTCGAGAAGGCCGCGCGCGACCTCTTCGGCGATCGGCATCAGGCTCGCCATCGCGTCGCCGCGCGCCTGCGCGATCTGCTGCTCGGCACGGGCGAGCTCGGTTTCCAAGGCGGCGCTCGATGCTTCCGCCTGCGCGCGCGCGAGGGCCTTGGCCTGCTCGATCGCGGCGTTGACGGTGCGCTCGCTTTCGGCGCGAGCCTCGGCGATGGCGCGGTCGAGCTCGGTGACCGCCTGCTCCGCGTTGCGCCGCGCATCCTGTGCCGCGTCGAGGTCGCCGCGGATGCGGGCGACGCGGCCGGCGATCACGGCGCCGATCTGCGGCAGCAGCCAGGTGCGGAGCATCGCGTAGAGCACCGCCATGATGATCGCCATCCACACGACCTGGGAGACGGTCAGCGGGTTGGTGAAATCCATCTGCGGCAGCTTGCTGGCAGCCGCGGCGGTGCCGGGAATTGCCGTCACCGGAATGGCCCAGCGCGTGGCGCGCATGGCGGTCGCGCCTGGCCGGATCAGGAGAAGAGGAGAATGAGCGCGATCACCAGCGCGTAGAGGGCGACGGCCTCGGTCAGCGCGAAGCCGAGAAGGACTTCGCGGAACATGCGGTCGCGCGCGGCGGGGTTGCGGCCGACGGCGGAGACGAAGGAGCCGAACAGGTTGCCGATGCCGACGCCCGAGCCGGCGACGCCGATGGTGGCAAGGCCCGCGCCGATGTCACGTGCGAGGATGGCGGAGTCGAGGGCCATGGGATGTTCCTGTTATCTGGACCGTTTCGGATGAGCTTATGAAGAAAGCGGCGCCCCGGGGCAACCGGGCGGCTCGCGTCGATCAATGGTGGGCGTGGATCGCGTCGTTGAGATAGAGGCAGGTGAGCACGGCGAAGACGTAGGCCTGCAGGACGGCGACCAGGAACTCGAGCGCGGTGAGGGCGAAATTCAGGCCCAGCGGGACGATCGCGGCGACAAGCCCGAAGGTGCCGAGGCTCGCGCTGAGCAGCAGCATGAAGCCCGCGAAGACCTCCCACATCACGTGGCCGGCGGTGATGTTGGCGAACAAACGAACCGAGAGCGAAATGGGGCGGGTCAGATACGTGATGATCTCGATCGGGATCAGCAGCGGCAGCAGCCAGACCGGCACGCCGGACGGCGCGAAGAGCTTGAGGAAACCCACGCCCTGGAAGACGAAGCCGAGCACGGTCGAAAGCGCGAAGATGAAGATGGCCAGCGAGAACGTCACCGCGATGTGCGAGGTGAACGGGAAGAAATAGGGGAACAGGCCGAGCAGGTTGCCGACCAGCACGAAGCTGAAGATCAGGAACACGAACGGGAAGAAGCGAGTGCCTTCCTCGCCCATCGTGTCGGTGACCAGGCGGTGGGTGAATTCGTAGAACATCTCGACCACGCCCTGCAGGCGCCCGGGCACGATCGCCCGCGCCGAGATCGCGGCCGACAGGGTGAGCACGATAATGCCCGCGGCGAGCAGCATCATCTCGTTGGAGTTGGTGAAATTCACCACCCGCCCGACCGGGCCGAGGCCGGTGACGAGCGTAAACTGGCCGAGCGGATCCATGCCCTGGGACGCCATCGATGAACCCCTCTCCTACTTCACGCCTGGCCTGACGGTCGGCGCCACCGACCGCATCAGGCTGCGTACGCCGGCCGCGACGCCAAGCGGCACGAACGCCACCATGATCCATGGCCGTGTGCCGAACAGCCGGTCGAGCCCATAGCCGATCGCGCAGGCGACGCCCAGGGCGGCGACCATCTCGACGCCCAGCCGGACCGCGAAGGTGAGCGGATGCGGCTCGGGTGACGTCTCCGGTGCGACGGCCGTGGTGAGGCCGGCCCGCTGGCGGGCCTCTTGCAGACGTTGGTCGAATTGACCCTCGTCCAACGGACCCCCTGTTCCAACGGCTGGCCACCGGTTGCTAAGGTGGGGTCCTGGGAGTGTCAAGGAGCACCGGTGGGCGCGATCCGGATCGGTGTGGGCGGTTGGAGCTTCGCGCCATGGCGGGAGAGCTTCTATCCGGCCTCGGTCAAGCGCGCCGACGAGCTCGCCCATGCGAGCCGGGTGCTGACGTCAATCGAGATCAACGGGACGTTTTACCGGACGCAGACGCGGTCGGTGTTCGAGGGCTGGCGCGCGTCGGTCCCGGAGGGTTTCGTCTTTTCGGTCAAGGCCGCGCGGGCGGCGACGCATGTGGGCGACGCCGAGCGCACCCGCTCGTCGGTCGAACGGTTCCTGGCGTCCGGGATCACCGCACTCGGGCCGGCGCTGGGCCCGATCCTGTGGCAGTTCGCACCGACGCGGAAGTTCGAGGCGGGCTGGTTCGCGGGGTTCCTCGATTTGCTGCCGGACGCGCGCGACGGCGTGCGGTTGCGGCATGCGATCGAGATGCGACATCCGACGGCGTCCGATCCGCTTCTGCTCGACTTGTTGCGCGAGCGGGGCGTGGCGCTCGCGCTGATCGAGCGGCCGGACGCGCCGATGCGCACCGAGGTTACCGCCGACTTCGCCTATGTCCGCCTGGAGACAAGCGTGGACACGGAGCCGGCCGGCTATGGCAGCGCCGACATCACCATGTGGGCGAAACGGCTCAAGGCGATGGCTCGACGGCACGATGTGTTCGGCTACGTGATCTCGGGCGCCAAGCACCGCAATCCGGCGGCGGCGATGGCGTTGATCGAGGCGGTTGGACGGAGGAAGGCGTGAACCGGTTCTCGGTCGAGCCGCTGGCCGTGATGACGCAGCACCTCGCGGCGGTGGCGTCGGGGCGTGCGCCGCCCGACCTGGTGATACGCGGCGGGCGGCTGCTGTGCACCTACACCGAGCGGATGCGCGACGAGCGGGAGATATGGATCGCGGGCGGCCGGATCGCCGCGGTCAAGCCGGCGGGAACCTTCCGCGGCGACGCGCCCGTGCAGGATGCGGGCGGCGGCATCCTGGCCCCGGGGCTGGTCGACCCGCATGTCCATGTCGAGAGCAGCATGATGACGGTGTGCGCCTTTGCCGAGGCCGCGCTGCTGAACGGAACCACCACGATCTTCTGCGACAGCCACGAGATCGGCAACGTGTGCGATGCACGCGGCATCGAATGGATGCTGGAGGATGCGCGTGCCGCACCGCTGAACGTGTTCCTGACCGTGCCGAGCACGGTGCCGGCGACGTCGCCGCAATTCGAGACCGCGGGCGGCGATCTGACCGCGGCGAAGATCGGCCGGTTGTTCGATCGTTGGCCGGAGGCGGCGGCACTGGGCGAGAAGATGGATTTCGTGGCCGTCTGCGAGGGTGATGCGCGCAGCCACGCGATCATCGCCGAGGCGCTGACCCGGGGACGGCCGGTGAGCGGGCACGTGTATGGCCGCGAGTTCGTCGCGGCCTACGCCGCGAGCGGGGTGACGGACACGCACGAGGCGATCGACGCCGAGATCGCGCGCGACCTGCTGGAGGCGGGCGTGTGGATTTTCCTGCGTGGCGGCAATCCGCGCACGCCGTGGAACAGCCTGCCGGCGGCGATCGGGGCGGTGACGCGGTATGGCTGCGACACCAAGCGCGTGTGCGTGTGCACCGATGATCGTGATGCCGACGACCTGATGCGGTTCGGGCTCGACTGGGTGGTGCGTTCGGCGACCGAGCACGGGCTGTCGCCGTCGCGGGCCTGGAGCCTGGGTTCGCTGCACGGGGCGACGCGGTTCGGGATGGATGGGGATCTCGGCGGGCTGGGGCACGGGAGGCGTGCCGACCTGGTCCTGCTCGACGACGATCTGCGGCCGCAGAGCACGTGGTACGGCGGCGTGCCGGCAGTCGATCGGCGTCGCGTGACGGACGCGCTCGATGCGCAGTTGAGTTTCGCGCGCTACCGGTATCCGGCGGAGGCCTACCGGACGGTGACGCTGCCCAATGCGCCGGTGCTGGTGCCGCCGCGGCCGAACGGCCCGGTCATCGCCAACGTGATCCGGATCGAGCCGTCGGGGATCGTGCTGCGGCACGAGCGGATTGCGCTCGACAAGGCGCCGGGCTGGGATGACGTGCTGGACGCGCACCGGCTGTGCTTCGTCGCCGTGGTCGAGCGGCATGGTGGTGCCGGGACGGTCGCGTGCGGCTTGCTGCAGGATTTCGGGCTGACGCACGGGGCGGTCGCCTCCAGCGTGGGCCATGACGCGCACAATTTGATCGTGGCGGGACGGACCCAGATGGAAATGGCGCTGGCGCTGGAGGAGGTGCGCCGCCACGCGGGCGCGGTGGTGGTGGTCGACGGCACGACCGTACTGGCAGCGGTCGCGCTGCCGGTGGCGGGACTGCTGTCGGACAAGCGGGCGGGGGTGGTCGCCTCCGAGATGGAGGAGCTCAAGCGGCACTGGACGGCGCTCGGGCTGACGCTTCCGTTCATGGGCTTCAACCTGATCCCGTTGTCGGTGATCCCCGATATCCGGATCACCGACCGCGGGTTGGTCACAGTGCCGGGGATGATGCAACTAAAGCTGTTCGAGCCGCGGTCGTCCGCTTCCGGCCTCGGGAAGCTTCCCCTATCGTCCGCCCGATCCGAGGACCCGACCGACCCATGACACGCCCCCTGCTTGCGCTCGCCACCTTGCTCGTGCTCCTGCCGCTGGCGGCGGCGGCCGTCGGCAGCCGGTTCTCGCCCTGGGGCTACAACATGTCGGCCTTCGACAGGACCGTGGCACCCGGCCAGGATTTCTACGCCTACGCAAACGGCGGCTGGCTCGCGAAGACGGTGGTGCCGGCGGATCAGAGCTCGACCGGCAACTTCGTCATGTTGCGCGACCTGTCGGAAGCCCGCGTGCATGGGATCCTTCAAGACGCCGCGGAGACCGCGCCGGCACATCCGACCGACGCCCAGGGCAAGATCGGCGCGTTCTACCGCTCGTTCATCGACGAGGCAAAGGTCGAGGCGCTCGACGCCGCACCACTCGGTCCCGATCTCGCGACGATTCGTTCCGTCGCCGACCGCGCTGCCTTCGCAGCCTTGCTCGGCAGCGGGCAGCGGAACTTCCAGGCGAGCGTATTCGCCCTGTCGATCGCGGCCGACCAGAAGAACGCGGATCGCTACCGCGTCTATCTGGGGCAGGGCGCCGGCGGGTTGCCGGACCGTGACGATTATCTCGCGCCGCAGTTCGCGACCCAGAGGGCGAAGTATCGGATTTTCGTGGGCTCGATGCTGGCGATGGTCGGCTGGCCGGAAGCGGCGAAGCGCGCGGACGCCATCGTGGCGTTCGAGACCGCGATGGCGAAAGCAAGCTGGAGCCGCGCGGAGCGGCGCGATCCGGTCCGGACCTACAATCCGGCCCCGGTGAGGACGCTTGCGGCGACGGCGCCGGGGTTCGACTGGACCGCCTACCTGACGGCGGCAGGCCTGCGCGACCTCGACAGTGTCGTGCTCGTCGAGAACAGCGCGGTGACGAGGATCGCGGCCCTGGTGGGCAGGACCGACCTCGATACGCTGCGGGCCTGGGCGGCGTTCCGGCTGGCGGCCAATGCGGCGCCAGACCTGTCGACGCGTTTCGCGAACGCCGACTTCGAGTTCTTCCAGCATACGCTCGATGGGCAGCCGTCGCAGCGCGAGCGCTGGAAGCGCGCGGTCGCGGCCGTCGATCGCGGCATGGGCGAAGCGGTGGGGGCGGTCTATGTCGGGCGGTATTTTCCGCCATCGTCCAAGCGCGCGATGAACACGCTGGTCGGCGATCTCAAAGCCGCCTTCCGCCATCGCCTCGAGACCGTGACGTGGATGGACGCCTCGACACGCGCGGCGGCGCTGAAGAAACTCGCAGCCCTGGATGTGCAGGTCGGCTATCCCAAGAAGTGGCGCGACTATACGGGGCTGACGATCGTTGCCGACGACCTTTACGGCAACGTCGAACGTTCGGGGGCATTCGAATGGGACTACCAGAGTGCGCGCCTGCACAAGCCGGTCGACCATGACGAGTGGGGGATGACGCCGCAGACGGTGAATGCCTACAACGAGCCCGACTTCAACGAGGTCGTTTTTCCGGCGGCGATCCTGCAGCCGCCGTTCTTCAACCCGGAGGCCGATCCGGCGATCAACTACGGCGCGATCGGCGCCGTGATCGGCCACGAGATGACGCACAGTTTCGACGACCAGGGAAGGCACTACGACGAGAACGGCAATCTTCGGGAATGGTGGAGCGCCGCGTCCGCCACCAATTTCCAGGCGCTGGCCGACAGGCTCGGCAAGCAGTTCGATGAGGTCGAGCCTTTTCCGGGCCTGCACATCAACGGCGGCCTGACGATGGGAGAGAACATCGCCGATCTCGGCGGCCTCAATCTTGGCATGGACGCCTATCATACCTTGCTGGCCGGCCGTCGGGCACCGTCGATCGACGGCACGACAGGCGATCAGCGTGTGTTCCTGGGCTGGGCACAAGCCTTCCGCGCCAAGGTCCGCGACGCGCGCGCCAAGCAGTTGCTGGTGGCCGATCCTCACTCGCCGCCGATGGCGCGAGTAAACGGGCCGGTCCACAACATGGATGCGTGGTATGCGGCGTTCGGGGTCAAGCCAGGCGACGCGCTCTACCTCGCGCCGGCGCAGCGGGTCCGCATCTGGTGAGCGAGACACCGCGCGATTTGTCGACCGAGGCGCCGCGCGCCAGGCGAGAGCCGGTCACGATCGAACAGCTCGGGCGGACCCGCACCGACGAATACGCGTGGATGCGCGACGAGAATTGGCAGCGCGTGCTGCGCGATCCTTCGCTGCTGCGCGCCGACATCCGGGCGCATCTGGAGGCGGAGAACGAGTACACGGCCGCCATGCTGCGCGAGACGGAGACGTTGCAGGCGACGATCCTCGGGGAGATGCGCGGGCGCATCCGTGAGGATGACAGTTCGGTGCCGCTGCCGGATGGCGGGTTCGAGTACTATGTCCGTTATGCGCAGGGTGCGCAGCAGCCCGTGCATGCGCGGCGCAGGCGTGGTGGGGCCGGCAGCGAAGAGGTGCTGCTCGATTGCGAGACGATGGCGCGCGAGAGCGCCTATTTTCGGGTGGGCGGCGCGCGTCACAGCCACGACCACACGCTGTATGCGTGGGCGGAGGATCGGCAGGGCTCGGAGGTCTACCGGCTTCATGTGCGCCGCATCGGCGGCGAGATGGTCGGCGAACCCGTCGAGAGCATGACGGGCGACTTCACGTTCTCGCCCGACGACGCTCATCTGTTCTGGACGTTTCGTGACGACAACGGGCGGCCGTCGAAGGTGTTCCGCCGGCCGGTCGGCGGCGGTGCGGCCGATGACGTTCTGGTGCATGACGAGCAGGACGAGGGGATGTTCGTGGGCGTCGGGCTCAGCGCGTCGCGCAGCTACGTGGTCATCGGCTGCGGCAACCAGGAGACCAGCGAGGCCTGGATCGTGCCCGCGGATGATCCGACCGCCGCACCGCGCTTGATGGCCGCGCGCGAGACCGGGGTGCGCTACGAGGTCGAGCATTGGGACGGACGTTTCATTATTCGCACGAACGCGGACGGGGCGATCGACTTCAAGCTGGTCGAGGCGCCGGAGGAGGAGCCGTCGCGGGCACGCTGGCGCGACTGGCGGCCGCATCGACCGGGGCGGTTCATCACCGGGATCGCGGCATTCGCCGATCACTTCGTCAGGACGGAGCGGGTCGAGGCCAACGATCGGATCGTGATCACCGACCGGGCGACGGGCGAGGAACGCGAGGTCGCCGCCGACGAGGAGGCTTACGCGCTCTCGGTCGGGGGCAGTCATGAGTTCGCGACCGGGACGCTGCGGTATCATTACGATAGTCCGACGCAGCCGCGCCAGACGTTCGATCTCGAGATGGCGACGGGCACACGTTCGTTGCGAAAGACCCAGGATGTGCCGAGCGGGCATGATCCGTCGGCCTACGTGGTGCGCCGGCTGCACGCGGTCGCGGCCGACGGCGCGCATGTGCCGATCACGCTGCTCGCGCGTCGCGATTCGCTGGCGGAAGGGGCGTGTCCGACCCTGCTGTATGGCTATGGATCGTACGGCATCCCGATGCAGCCGGGTTTCTCGATCCGCAGCCTCAGCCTTGTCGACCGTGGCTGGATCTGGGCGACGGCGCATGTTCGCGGCGGATCGGAGAAAGGCTGGGGCTGGTTCCTCGACGGCAGGCGCGAGCGCAAGATCAACAGCTTCACCGACTTCATCGCCTGCGCCGAGCACCTGATCGAAGACGGGTTCGCCGAGGCCGGGCGGATCGTGGCGCACGGCGGCTCGGCCGGCGGATTGCTGATGGGGACGGTGCTGAACATGCGGCCCGATCTTTGGGCCGGCGTCGCGGCCGCGGTGCCGTTCGTCGATGCGTTGAACACGATGTCGGATGCGAGCCTGCCGCTGACGCCGCCCGAATGGCCGGAATGGGGCAACCCGCTGGTCGACGCGGAGGCCTATGACCGGATCGCGTCGTGGTCGCCCTACGATCAGGTGGGCGCTCTGCCCTATCCGCCGGTGCTGGCACTCGGCGGCCTGTCCGATCCGCGGGTGACGTACTGGGAGCCGGCGAAATGGGCCGCGCGGTTGCGGGCGCGCACGACGGGGGACGCGCCGATCCTGCTGCGGATCAACATGGAGGCCGGCCATGGTGGCGCGTCGGGCCGGTTCGACTATCTCAAGGAACCGGCGCTGGTGCAGGCCTTCGCGATCTGGGCGGACGGGCGGCGGTAACGCGCTCTGGTCAGACGGCCAATGGTTTGCGACGATGTCGGTCGATGGCGATCGGCAACAGACACAACGGAGCGGCTGCGAGGGCACGCAAGGGCACGGGCGCTCCGGTTCCGAAGGCGGGCAAGGCGCTCAAGCCCGCGATGCGGCTGCATGCGAGCATCGCGCGCGACATCGGCATCGGGATCGCCGCGGGGCGGCTCAAGCCGGGCGATACGCTGGCGGGCGAGATCGAGGCGGCCGAGCAGCTCGAAGTGTCGCGCACCGCCTACCGGGAGGCGGTTCGGATCCTGGCGGCCAAGGGGATGGTGGAGAGCCGCACCAAGACCGGGACGCGCGTCAGCCCGCGCGAACGGTGGCATATCCTCGACCCGGAACTGCTCGGATGGTTCCTGGAGACCAAGCCCACCGAGACGTTCGTGCGCGACCTGTTCGAGGTACGCCTGATGGTCGAGCCGCATGCGGCGGCGATGGCGGCCGCGAACCATGTCGACGCGGACGTGGCCGCCATGGAGCATTCGCTCGACACGATGCGGCGGCTCGGACTCGGCAACGAGGACGGACGCGCGGCCGACCGCGCGTTCCACCGGCAGATCCTGGTCGCCACCCGCAACGAGATGATCGCGGCGCTGTCGAGCAGCGTCTGCGCCGCCGTGAGCTGGACGACCAACTTCAAGCAGCGGACGCAGGAGACGCCACGCGACCCGATCGTCGAGCACCAGATGGTTCTGGACGCGATCAAGTCGCGCCAGGGCGAGCAGGCACGGAACGCGATGATCGAGCTGGTGGAACTCGCGCTGCGCGACATGGAGGCAGCGCTCGACGGCAGGATGGCGCGACGGGCCAAGCGGCCGCGGCGCTGAGCTCGTTGCCGGGAGCGGGGTTGGTTTGTCTTAGCAATCGAATTGGGCTAGCGTCGAGGCCGGGCATGGACGCACCGTGCGTCCCCAGAAACGACGGACGGAGGATCAAGTGACACACTTCGGGACCAGGGTCTCGCTCGCGGCGGCCCTGCTTTGCGGCGCCGCACTGCCTGGCCATGCTTTCGCGCAGGCCGACCAGAAGATCGAGACGGCATCGTCGGAAGGGTGCACCAACCCCGCTCCAAGCCATGCCGCGCTCTCGGGCATGGTGGTGGGCTTCTCGCAGTCCGAGAACGAGCAGAACCCGTTCCGGGCCGGTGAGACGCAGTCGGTCAAGGATGCGGCCGCGAAAGCCGGCGCCAAGCTGCTGTATACGAACGCGAACGACAACCAGGCCAAGCAGGTGGCCGACATCGAGAGCATGATCAGCCAGGGCGCGCAGGCGCTGATCGTCGCCCCGCTGAACGCGACCGGGCTCCAGCCCGCACTCGACCAGGCCGAGGCCAAGCACATCCCGGTGGTCACGATCGACCGTGTCACGGCCGGAGAGGCGTGCAAGGAGATCATCACCAACATGGGGTCCGACTTCCTCAAGCAGGGGCAGCGGGCGGCCGACGTGATGGCGCACGTCACCGGCGGAAAGGCCAAGATCATCGAGATCCAGGGCGCCTACGGCAACGGGGTCGAGCAGCAGCGGACGGACGGGTTCAAGCAGGAGCTCGCCAAGCACCCCGGCATGACGATCCTGGCGGCGCAGACGGGTAACTGGTCGACGACCGATGCGCAGCGCGTGATGGAGCAGCTCCTGCTCGCGCACCACAACGTCAATGCGGTGTATGCGCAGGCGGACGTGATGGCGCTGGGTGCGATGACCGCGCTCAAGCAGGGTGGCAAGCAGCCCGGCCACAACGTCAAGATCGTCTCGATCGACGGGACGAAGTCGCTGGTGCAGCAACTGGCCGACGGGAACGCGAACGCGATCGTGGAGACCAACCCGCGGTTCGGGCCGCAGGCGTTCGACGCGCTGTCGAAGTGGTTCGCGGGGACGGCGGTGCCGCAGAAGATCATCATGTCGGACGCGCTGTATACGAAGGCGAACGCGGCGGACTTGCTTGCGAAGGGCGTGCCTTACTGAGCGGGCATGCGACGGGCGACCTCCTCGTCGCCCGTGAGATCGTCAAGACGTTCGGGGTGGTGCGGGCGCTGAAGGGCGTCTCGTTCACCCTGGCCGCCGGCGAGGTGCATGGGTTGATGGGCGAGAACGGCGCCGGCAAGTCGACGCTGATCAAGATCCTGACGGGGTTCCATCAGCGTGACGGCGGCGACATGCTGCTCGCGGGACGGTCGGTCCAGTTCGCCTCGCCGCGCGACGCGCAGCGCGTGGGTGTGGCAGCCGTCTACCAGGAGATCAACCTGATCCCCGAGCGAAGCGTGGCGGAGAACATGTTTCTCGGCCGCGAGCCCAAGCGGGGCGGCGTCCTGATCGACCGCGCCCGGATGGAGCAGGAAGCGGCGTCGATCCTGGAGCGGTTCGGCCTGCCGATCGATCCGCGCGCCAAGCTGCGGTCGCTCGGGCTCGGCCTGCAGCAGATGGTGTCGATCGCGCGGACCGCCTCGCTGGGCGCGCGCGTGGTGATCATGGACGAACCGACATCGGCGCTGACCGGGGCCGAGGTCGAGCTGCTGTTCCAGGCGGTGCACCGGCTCCGGTCCGAGGGCATCGGCATCGTGTTCGTCAGCCACCGGTTGAGCGAGTGCTACGCGATCTGCGACCGGCTGACGGTGCTGCGCGACGGGGCACTGGTGCGGACCGCGACGGTCGGCGAGATGCCGAGGGAGGCGCTGGTCGCGGCGATGCTCGGCGGCAAGGGCACACGCGCGCTGGAACGGCGGCCGGCGGCGGCCGCGACCGGCGCGGCGTCGTCGCTGTCGGTGCGCGGCCTGTCGTGGCGGGCGCGGGTGCGGGACGTGTCGATCGAGGTGCGTCCGGGCGAGATCGTGGGCCTCGCCGGGCTGCTGGGGTCGGGACGCACCGAGACGATGAAGGCGGTCTTTGGCGCGGAACGGCCCGATGCGGGCAGCGTCGCGGTCGGAGGCCGGGCAATCGAGAATTCGACGCCGCGCCGCTCGATCGGTCGCGGGGTCGCGTTCCTGTCGGAGGATCGGCGCTCGGAGGGGATCTTTCCGCTGCTGTCGGTGCGCGAGAACGTCACCGCGTCGGTGCTGGATCGCGTCTCGCGGCGCGGCGTCCTCGCGCGCGGTGTCGAGGACGAGGTGGTGGCGCGGTTCATCCGCGAGCTCGGCATCAGGACGTCGGGTCCGGGTCAGCCGATCGGTCAGCTCTCCGGGGGTAACCAGCAGAAGGTGCTGCTGGCGCGGTGCCTGTGCGCGGAGCCGCGCGCCATCATGCTGGACGACCCGACGCGCGGGATCGACGTCGGCGCCAAGGAAGAGGTGCACCGGGCGATCCGCAAGCTCGCCGACGGCGGATTGGGCGTGCTGGTGACGTCGTCCGAGGTCGAGGAATTGATGGAGTTGTGCGATCGGCTGGTCGTGCTGGCGGAGGGGCAGGTCGCGGGCGAGGTCGACCTTTCCGCTGACGGCGCTGCCGAAGGAGCGGAGGCGCTGCTGGCGCTGTTGTCGGGCGGAGCGGCGGAGACGGTCATGAGTGGCGCGGCCGGCACGCGATGAGCGGGGTGACGGCGACGGCGGTGGTGGCCGAACGGACGCGCCGCGCGCGGACCGCGGAGTTCGTTCGCACGCGCAGCGTCTACATCGCGTTCGGGCTGCTGGTGGCGCTCGACCTGGTGATCACCCCCGGGTTCGCCAGCCTCTATGTGATGCAGAGCCTCCTGTTCGAGGCGGCGCCGGTGATCCTGATCGCGCTCGGGCAGAGCATGGCGATCGGGACACGGGGGATCGATCTGTCGGTGGGCTCGGTGATGGCGCTGAGCTCGGCGGCCATCGGCGTCAGCCTGGCGGCGGGACAGCCGGGGGCCGCGCTGTTCGGACTGGCGGCCGGGCTCGGCGCGGGTGTGCTCAACGGCGCGCTGGTGGCGGTGCTCGGGATCAACCCGCTGATCTCGAGCCTGGCGTTGCTGGTGGCCTGCCGCGGGCTCGCGCAGGCGATGCTGGGTGGGGCGCGTGTCGACCTGCCGTCGGACGGGTTGATGAGCTGGCTCGGCCAGAGCGCGGTCGCATTTGTGCCCGTCGTCGCGATCGCGGCGATCGTGATGGCGGTCGGCGTCGGCTTCCTGGTGCGGCGGACGATCATTGGGCGTCGGCTGGTGTTCGTGGGCGCAAGCCGGACGGCGGCCTATCTGGCCGGCGTGCCGGTGAATGCGACGCTGTTCCTGGTCTATGGCGGCAGCGGGCTGCTCGCGGGGCTCGCGGGGATCTTTGCGTCGGCACGGCTGGGGGCCGCGGATTCCAACTATATCGGTGTCGGGTTCGAGCTCGACACCATCGCGGCGTCCGTCATCGGCGGCACCCCGCTGTCGGGCGGGCGGATCTCGATCGTGGGCACCGTGCTCGGCGTGCTGCTGCTGCGGGTGCTGGACGCGAGCTTCATCATGAACGACGTGAACGCGACCTACGCGCAGATCATCAAGGCGGTGTTCATCGTGGCCGCGCTCTATTTCCAGCGGTCTGGCGCATGAGCGCCAGCATGGCGGCGCCCGCGGAACGGCGCGAGCGGGTGATCGCGTTCATCCAGGCGCGGATCGCGGTCGGCGTGCTGATCGCGGTGGGTGTGGTTGCCGCGTCGGCATTCCCGCATTTCCTGCGGCTGGGCAATCTCGGCAACATCGTCACCGCGGCGAGCTTTCTCGGCATCGTGGCGATCGGACAGACCTTCGTCATCATCATGGGCGGCTTCGATCTGTCGGTGGGCTCGATGGTGGGGCTCGGCACGGTGCTGTCGGCATACGCGGTTCCTTATGGCTCGGCGGCCGCGTTCGCGCTGCCGGTCCTGGTGGGTGCCGCGGTCGGCCTGACCAACGGCGTCCTGATCGCGCGCGCGCGAATGGCGCCGTTCATCGTCACGTTGGCCGCACTGCTCGCGATCAAGGGTGCGGCGGTGCTGCTCGCCGGCGAGAGCCTGATCATCGCGGACCCCGGATGGTTCTCGACGATCCCGAACGGCTCGGTGCTCGGGATCAACAACCTGATCTGGATCCTGTTCGCCCTGACCGTGCTGGGTGCGGTGGTGCTGAGCGGGACGTCGTTCGGGATGGGGGTGTTCGCGATCGGCGGCAACGAGGAGGCGGCGCGCATGCTCGGCGTGCGGGTCGAGCGGGTGAAGATCGCGACCTATGTGCTGAGCGGGTCGCTCGCGGGCCTCTCGGGCGCGTTGCTTGCGGGCCATCTGGACAGCGGCCTGTCGGCGGCCGGGACCGGTTACGAGCTGCAGTCGATCGCGGCCTCGGTGATTGGCGGCGTGCTGCTGACCGGCGGCGTCGGCACGCTGCTCGGCACGCTGTCCGGCGTGCTGCTGCTCGGTACGATCGAGAACATCATCAACCAGATCGGCACCTTGAGCGCGTCGTATCAGGATCTGGCGAGCGGCGTGTTCCTGCTTGCGGCGGTGATCCTGCAGACGGCGCTGACGCGGCGGCGGGGGGCTTGATGACGGCCGGGGATCCTGCCCGGACTCAAGCGCTGCGGACGAGGTCCTCGCGCACGGTCTCGTGCTCATGGCGCGGAAGATCCCGCGCGGCTGGATCGGGGGCGAAGGGAGGCCGTGCGGTCGGAAATTTGATATCCTCGGTCAGCGCGCAGGCCAGGATGGCGATCATCCGATCGCCGATTTGGGCGGCCTCGTCGCGCGACAAGAGATCCTCGCGCGAGACGAGGATCATGGAGATCCGCCCCTTGTCGCGGACGGTGTAGACACCGGTCGCGTCGCGCCACGGCATGACGCCGAAGCCGCCGAGGACGGACTCGAGCGCGAGGGGGCCTTCGCCGTCGGGAAGGCGCAGGTTGCCGAGATCGACGAGGGCCGCGTCCTGCCTGACACGGCCGTGAAGCTGGAGGTCGACGAGGCGGTCGCAGACGGCGTGGACACGCTCGGCGGTCGCGATGCGGGTCGCGGGGTCGAGCCGGTCCCGGTCGCGGACCAGCCTGGCACGCAGCGCCCTGACCCTCGGCCAGAACCCGGGTGCGAGGTCGATCGACAGGATCAGGGCGTCGGCGAGCGGGAAGAGATGTTCCCGGCCGATCGAGGGCAGCATCGGACGCATGTCGATCGGGCACAGCAGGCGGTTGCGAGCGCCGGCTTGCCTGACGTCGCGGAAGGCCTCGAGCAAGGCGGCGGCAAGTGCGGCGGTTACCGTCGTGCGTTCCGCGCGGCAGCGGCGGCGCAGGGCCGCGACCAGTTCCTGGTCGATCGTCCAGCGGCGCAGATGATCCGCGCCGCGCGCGCGGCGCGGCAGAAGCCGGGTGGCGGGCAGCAGGAGGCGAGCGGCAGCGGCGATCGCGGCCTGGCGCAGACGCTGGGGCCGCCGGCGCGGCCGCAGCCGAACGAGGTCGGTCAAGGCGCCGAGCGTTGGCAACGGCGTCGCCGGCATCGAGGGGTCGGCGAGCCGGCACAGCAATTCGCGCATGATCATGACCAGCGAGGTGCCGTCGCAGATGCAATGGTGGCAGACGAGGACGAGCTCGCTCGGCATCCCGTCGGCCTCGGGATGGATCCAGAGGAGGCGCGCGAGCGGTCCGCCTGGCATCGGGAACGGCCGCGCGCGGAGGCTCCAGGATTTCTCGAGCCAGGTGTCGTCGTCGCATCGAGCGGCGAGGAGCAGCGGGATCGGCGGCGGCGGTGTCGGGGTCACGAACCAGGGCCGCCCGGCCACGATGTCGACGCCGGCGCAGAGTTGCGGATGGCGCGACTGGATCGCGGCCAGCGCGTGGCGCAGAAGGTCCGACGAGAGCGGTCCGCGCAGGCGGACCGCGAGGGCCACATTCCAGGTCGCGCGGCCCGAGACGAAGAGGAAGCGCTCATAGAAGAACATCGCGCGCGTCATGCGGACACTTCCGGACGGGACGTTGGGACTCGGACAGAAACGACGAACGACTTGAGAGATCAGAAATACACTGTCCAAAGGAAATTGGCGATGGATATGCACGCGCCGCCGACTATGACCGTTATTACACTGCAACGGCGCGCGACGCGGGCGGCATTCTTCGTGGCGGGTTTCGGCACGGCCGCCTGGGCCCCCCTGGTGCCGTACGCCAAGAGCCGGCTCGGGCTCGATGCGGGCGCGCTGGGGCTGCTGCTGCTGTGCCTGGGGGTGGGCTCGATCGTGACGATGCCGCTGGCAGGCGCGCTGACGGCGCAATTTGGCTGCCGGCGGGTGATCTGGGCAGCGGGATCGCTGGTGGCGGTGACGCTGCCGTTCCTGGCGGCACTCAGCAACGGGCCGCTGCTCGCCCTGGCGCTGTTCGCGTTCGGCGCGGGGTTCGGCGGCTTCGGTGTCGCCGCCAACGTGCAGGCGGTGCTGGTGGAGAAGGCCGCGGGGCGCGCCGTGATGTCAGGATTCCACGCGCTGTTCAGCATCGGCGGCCTGGCGGGTGCGGGCGGGATGACCGCGTTGCTATGGACGGGCCTGTCGCCGTTGGTGGCCACGGTCTGCGTGGCGGCGGTGATCGTCGGCGTGCTGGGCGTGTTCGGGGCGCATCTGCTGCCGCATGGCGGCGCGGCCGGCGCGCCATCGTTCGCCTGGCCACACGGGGTGGTGCTCGGCCTCGGGGCGCTGTGCTTCATCGTGTTCCTGGCGGAAGGCGCGATGCTGGACTGGAGTGCGGTGGTGATGACGGCGCTGCACGGGGTGCCGGCGTCACGCGCTGGGTTCGGCTATGCCGCGTTCGCAATCGCGATGGCCGCGGGACGGCTGGGCGGGGACGGCATCGTGCGGTCGCTGGGCGGCCCGGTGATCCTGGCGGCCGGCGCGTCGTGCGCGGCGGCGGGACTGGCGGTGGCGGTGCTGACGCCATCGTCGGTCGCGGCATTGCTCGGCTTCGCAATGGTCGGCGTGGGCGCGTCGAACATCGTGCCGGTGCTGTTCTCGGCGGTGGGGCGCCAGACGGTGATGGCGCCGAACCTGGCGGTCGCGGCGGTCAGCACGATGGGGTTCTCGGGGATCCTGACCGGGCCGGCACTGATCGGCTTCGTGGCACAGGTGACCAGCCTGCCGATCGCCTTCCTCGGAGTGTCCGGGCTGCTGCTGGCGGTGGCGGCGAGCGCAAGGATTGCGTCGCGATAGGCTGGATGGACAAAACCGTCGGCTTGTCGCAAGCCATCGGTAACGCGCAGACGGTTACGCCTTGGGAATGGGGTGCCGGGCCGTGTGCAGGAGCCGACGATGAAGCGTCATGCTGGTCTCGTGTTCGGCGCCGGCCTCGCGGTCGGGCTCGCGTCGCTGCCGTTGATGGGACTGCTTGGGCTTGGCGCGGTGGCGCCGGCCGCGCGCGCGCGGGGGGCGGACGACAGCGGGACCTATCACGCGCTCGACCTGTTCGGGCTCGTCTTCGAGCGGGTGCGGGCGGACTACGTGCATCCGGTGCCGGCGGGAGAGCTCGTCGACCATGCTCTCAGCGGGATGCTGGCCGGCCTCGATCCGCACAGTGCCTATCTGACGAAGGCGCAGTTCGCCGATCGCGAGACGGTGATCAGCGGGCATTTCGCGGGCCTTGGTTTGCAGGTGCAGGAAGATGACGGGCTGATCAAGGTGGTTGCCCCGCTCGACGGTTCGCCGGCCGCGAAGGCCGGGATGAAGCCGGGCGACCTGGTGCTGGGCATCGACGGCAAGAGCGTCGACGGCATGACGCTCGAGGACGCGATCGGCCGGATGAAAGGCGACGAGGGAACGGCGGTTACGCTGGCGGTCAAGCGGCGCGGCGTCGACCATCCGCTGCGGATCACGCTGACGCGCGCCCTGGTGCACGTGCCGGTGGTCACGTCGGCGCTCTACGGGCGGACCGCCTATATCCGGCTCGCACAGTTCGATGGGGATGCCGCGGACGCGGTGCGGTCGGCGTGGCACACGCTGGCATCGCGGCCGGGTGCGCGGGTGCGCGGCCTGGTCCTCGATCTGCGCAACGACCCCGGCGGTCTGGTCGACCAGGCGGTCGCGATTGCCGACGACTTCATTCCCGCGGGCGAGATCGTGTCGACCAGGGCGCGTCATCCGGAGGACAGCCAGCGATGGGACGCGAAAGGCGAGGACATGACCGGGGGACTGCCGCTGGTGGTGCTGCTCAATGGCGGCACGGCGTCCGCGAGCGAGATCGTCGCGGGGGCGCTGCAGGATCATCATCGCGCGCTGCTGCTGGGCACGCGGTCTTTCGGCAAGGGATCGGTGCAGACGCTGATGCCGCTCGACAGCGGCGGCGGCCTGGTGCTGACGACGGCGCTGTACTACACGCCGTCGGGACGCTCGATCCAGGCGCGCGGCATCACGCCGGACATCGTGGTGCGCGAGGCGCGGGGCGAGCCGGACGTGCTGCCGGACAGCGAGGCCGGCCTGGTGCACGCGCTCGAGAACCGCGGCGGGACGGGGCCGTCCCGGCGCACCGCGTTGCCGCCGGGAGCATCCGCGGTCGCGCGGGAGCCTCCGATCGCCTGGCCCGCGTTCGATCCGGCCAGGCCATCGACGGATTTTCAGTTGCAGCAGGCGTTGCGTGTCGTGGGCGACATGGAGCCGATGGCGACGGCGGCGCGGTGAGCGCCTAGAGCTGGTGGATCAGTGCAGCATGGCCTTGTCGAGCGTGCCGTAGCTGGTCTGTTCCGCGCCGTCGACGAGCGTCAACGGGGCGCCCTGCGGCATCGCATCGAACTGCGACCGGCTCATCGAGAAGATCGCCCGGTCGGTCCGGCCGTCGTCGCCGAACCGGCTGACCGTCAGATCCGCGCCATCGATCTTGAGCGTCAGCAACGAGTCGCGCACCGGGATCGGAGCCTGGCTCGCGAGCTCGATCTCGACGTCCGCGGACGAAGCGGCCGGTTTGTCGAGGTGCCCTTGAACGGCGCTCGCGGCAGTCCTGATCGCGACGACGCCGCCGCCGGCGAGCGTGATCGGGACCGCGCCGCCCGATGCGATCGCGGAGTGCGCGGCCACGGGGGTCGCGAGGCCGGCGGACGACGGGGCGGGGATTTGCGTCGACGCGGCGAGCGGCAGCGTGGTGTCGGGCGGCAGGAACGGCAGCAGCACGTCGGCCGAGGTGGAGACGCGGACGTTGGCGAGCCAGATCGCGCCGCTGCGCTTGCGGTCGAAGGTGAAGCGCACGCCGGCATAGCTTCCGGAAAGCGTGCCGAACGCGTAGAGCGGAACCCGGACGGTCTGCAGGATCGGATGGAGATTGCCGCCCGCGCCGCCGACCGGACCCTGCACGGTCGCCAAGCTCGACAGGTGAACCGACGGCGTCGGCGACCCGTCGGGGCGGACGAGGGAAACCGAGAAATCGGCCGGCGTGCCGCCATTCAACGGGCTCGGCGCGGCGCAGGCGTATGCCGGCGCGGCGACATCGGTGGTGCACTGCAGGGCCACGCGGAATTCCAGCGTCAGATAGGGGAGGATCGGATCGCCGGAGCCCTTCTGCGCGATGTTGATCTGGTAGAAAGGGGTGCCCGGCGATGCCTGCGTATCGAGATTCCAGGTGATCGCGCCGGCCATCTGGGTGACGTTGTGGTTCGGAACCGACTGATCGGCGAAGGTCACGTTGCCGAGCGTGTCGCGGATGCCGGCGCTGCTGCTTCCGGCACTGGTGAAGTCGTCGAGCGGCAGGGAAGGCCCGAGGTCGGCGCTATCGCTGAAGGATCGCTCGAAGTTGGTGACGGCCGCGAGTGGCTTGGGCAGATCGAACGCAGGATCGAGCAGCATGCCGAACGCGGCGAGCGGCCAGGAGCCGACATGCGCGCGGAAGAGCGACATCACCGCGTAGGTCGAGGCGGTCTGCTGCGCGAGCGAGGCGTCGCCGGCGATGTCGAAGAGCGGGGTGTTCCCCGCACCGGAGCAGCCCATCGAGTCCGATGTCTGCCACTGGGTGTTGAAGAAGTCGTGGTTGGCGCCCCAGACGGCATAGACCGACTTCTTGTGCGGAACGGTCTCGCCGAGATCGCTCAGCGTCCGGTCGAAGACCTTCACGCCCTCCAGATCGGAGACGTCGCCGTCGCAGAGCGGCAGCAGCACGGTCCAGGGGATGTTGTCGGCGACGAACGTGCGCGCGGTCTGGCCGTCGACGGGTGCGAGCTCGAACATCGCCTGGAATGCGACCGGGGTTCCGATCAGGGAGGGCCAGGCGCTGCCGGGATCCTGGTAGAAATTGTAGGCGGCGAGCATGCCCTCGCCGCCACGCGAATGACCGAACAGGCCGACATGGCTGAAATCGATGGTTCCGGTGGGATCGAAGCCGAGGGATGCCGGCGCGCCGCCGCTCCGGTTCCATTGCGCGAGCTGCTGCAGGTGACGCAGGACGAGGCGGCCGCGACGCAGATTCAGACCCCGGTCACCGACGACACCGGCCGCGGCGTTGATGCCGCGATTGGCGTTGATGGAGACCACGATGTAGCCGAGCGAGGCGAGCTTGTCGGCGACGTAGCCGTAGCCGATGTGGTTCGGCACGACGACGTAACCGGCCGGACAGGTGCCGGTGGTGGTGTATTGCGAGTTGTCGTCGACGCGGCCGAGCGTGCCGGACACATAATGGCCGCATGTTGCATGATTGCCGTGCAGGAACACCAGCAGCGGGTGCGCGGTATGGCCGTCGAGCGGACGATAGATGCGCGCCCACAGCTCGGTGACGACGGTGGGATCGACCAGCGGGTCGATCCCGGCGGGCAGGTGGTATTCGCTCTCCGCGACCTGGTAGGGGCCGTTCATCGTCGGATCGATCGCGGTGGCGAGGCCCGCGGCCGAGGCAGGCGCGCCCGACGCGATGCCGGCGAGTGACAGGATGGCGCACGAGGCCAAGAGAAGACGTTTTGTCCGAGATGTCTTTCGCACTGCTTCTGGTCCAATCCGATTGAAAGCGACCTGGCGTGGTCGAGGGAGCACCTCGCGGCCACTGCAACGATTGTGCCTAGACCGATAGACCGTTGCTCTATCGTTTCTTTCGGGCCCGTCCGGTCGTCAATGGCGGGGATATGATCCCCTTGCCAATCCGCCGATGCTTTGAGAGCGTCGCCGCCAGCGAATGACCGGTCCTGCCCGGTCGGCCTCGGAGGGGCGGCGGCCTTGAGACATGCGTTGGTGGCATCCGTGGTTCTCGCCCTGTTGTCCGGGCCTGTCGTCGCGGAAGCGAAGCCGCTGCTCGGGCTCGTCTCGATCTCGGCCAACGAGGCGAACAACCATCGCTTCATCGAGGGCGCGACCAAGGAAGCAGGCAGGGTCGGCTGGGACGTGTCGGTCATCGATGCCGCCGGCAGTGCGGACCAGGCGAACGCCGCGATCCAGAACCTCGTGCAGCGCGGCGCCGTCGGCGTCATCGACCTGGTCTTTCCGGCGACCTCGCTCGGCGCGGGCCTGGCCGCCGCGAGGGCTGCCCACGTGCCGGTCGCGACCTGGGGCGGCGGCCTCGGGCCGGGCGTGGTGGCGAGCGACGGCAGTGGCGGACCGTTGGCGACGCCGATCGCCACCATGATCGTCTCGGACATGGGCGGGAAGGGTGCCGTGCTGGCGCTCACCTATCACACGGGCCAGGTGTGCCGGGAGCGGGAGGCGGTGTTCGACAGGATCCTGGCGCGCGCCCCGGCGATCGCGGTGGTCAAGGACGAGGTCCGGATCCCCGGGTTCTTCCAGGACGGCGCGCAGTACGCGAGCGCGTGGCTGGCCTCGCATCCGCAAGGCGCTCCGCTCGCGATCTGGGGCTGCTGGGACGATCCGGCGATCGGTGCGATCTCGGCCCTGCGGCAACAGGCGCGGACGGACGTGAAGGTCTACGGCGAGAACGGCAATGCGCAGGCGCTCGCCGCCATCAAGGCCGGACGGATGACGGCGACGGCGTGGCAGAACAGTTTCGCCGAGGGTGGGCGGCTGGTGGACACGCTCGACGACGCGATCAAGGCGGGTGCCGCTTGGCAGGCCAGGAACGTGGACGTGCCGGCGGTGGTCGTGACGCGCGCCGATGTGGATGCGTTCGTGGCCGGACACCCTGACGCGGTGCGCTGAGGGCGCGCCGACGGGCACCGCGACATGAGCGAGGACGCGCCGCCGTTGGTGGAGGCGGCGGGGCTGGAAAAGAGCTTCGGTGGGGCGCGCGCGCTGCGCGGGGTGGATCTCGACGTGCGGGCGGGAGAAGTGCATGGGCTGGTGGGCGCGAACGGCGCCGGCAAGTCGACGCTGATCCGGGTGCTGGCCGGGTTGGTCGTTCCCGACCGCGGGACGATCAGCGTGGACAGTCGGCCCGTGGAGATCGCGACGCCGCAACGGGCGACGGAACTCGGGTTCGGGTTCATCCATCAGGAGCTCAACCTGGTGGCCGCCCTGACGGGACTGCAGAACTTCATGCTCGGCGTGCCGAAGCCGACACGATGGGGGCTGATCGATTGGTCTGCCGCGCGGGCCCGGGTCGAACCGGTGGCGGCCCGGCTCGGCATCGGGTTTTCGCTCGACCGGCGGGCCGGGACGCTCACGACGGCGCAGCGCTGGATGCTGTCGATCGGGCGAGCGCTGATGCGGCGGGCGCGGCTGATCGTGATGGACGAGCCGACGGCGTCGCTGTCGGGGCACGAGGTGGGCAACCTGTTCCGGATCGTGCGCCAGCTCCGCGAGGACGGGGTGTCGGTGGTGTATGTCTCGCATCGGCTGGACGAGATCCTCGAACTGTCGGACCGGGTCACGGCGATGCGCGACGGCGCCCGGGTGATGCAGGCGGGGCGCCCCGAACTGACGCGGGACATGCTGGTCGCCGCGATCGTGGGGGGACGCGCGTCCGGGGCGCCGGTGGAACGCCGGGCGCCGGCCGCGGGCGCGCCGATGCTGACCGTCCGCGGCCTGGCGCGGCTGCCGGCGGTGCGCGGCGTGGATTTCACGCTGCGGCGCGGCGAGGTGCTGGGGTTCGCCGGCCTGGTCGGCGCGGGGCGCAGCGAGCTGGTGCGGCTGATCTTCGGGGCGGACCGTGCGCAGGCAGGGACGATGACGCTGGACGGGCTCATCTTCGCGCCGCGGTCGCCACGCGATGCGGTGTCGGCGGGAATCGGCCTGGTGCCGGAGGAGCGGCGCTCGGAGGCGCTGATCCTGGACCGGAGTGTCGCGTTCAACATGGCGCTGCCCTCGAACGACCGGTTCGCGGCCGGTCCGCTGCTGAGTTTCCGCGGCCGGGCGGCCTGGGCCCAGGCGCTGTCGGCACGGCTGCTGATCAAGACGCCGGACGTCGACGAGAAGGTCGGGAGGCTGAGCGGCGGCAACCAGCAGAAGGTGGTGATCGGCCGCTGGATCGACCGGAGCCTGAAGGTGCTGCTGCTGGACGAGCCGTCGCGCGGGGTCGATATCGGGGCGCGCGGCGAGATCCATCGTCTGATCCGCACGCTGGCGGCCGAGGGACTGTCGGTGATCGTGGTGTCGTCGGAGGCGGAAGAGTTGCCGGGGCTGTGCGACCGGGTGCTGGTGATGGCGGACGGGATGATCGCGGCCGAGTTCGAGGGCGACGCGGTGACGCGGGCGGCGCTGGTCGCCGCGAGCTACCGGCATCGCGAGGACGCGATGGTGGGCGCGTGAGGTCGCCGGCGGTGCTGCGGGCGGTCGCCACCTACGGCACGCTGATCGGGCTGGCCGCGATGATCGGCGTGTTCTCGGCGATGGCGCCGCACGCGTTCCCGCGGGTGGCCAACGGGCTCAACGTGCTCAACCAGGCGTCGCTCGGGATGATCATCGCGGGCGGCCTGACGGTGACGGTGATCGTGGGCGAGCTCGACCTGAGCGTCGGGTTCTTTGCCAGCCTGGCCGGCGTGCTGGTGGTGGGGCTGATCGTCAATGACGGGATCCCGGTGCCGCTGGCGATCGCGGCGGTGATCGCGGCCGGGCTGTTGCACGGCCTGATCAACGGGCTGCTGGTCACGGTGGTGGGGGTCAACTCGGTGATCGCGACGCTCGGCACCGGCACGATCATGGTGGGTCTCAGCTTCGCCTATTCGAGCGGCGCGCCGATCGCGTTCGGCGTGCCGGATAGTTTCACCGACATCGCACTCGGACGCGTGCTGAGCGTGCCGCACGACGTGCTGATCATGGCGGTGCTGATCTTCGGGTTGTGGCTGCTGGTCGAGCGCACATCGTTCGGCCAGAGCCTGCAGGCGGTGGGCGGCAACAGGGTGGCGGCACGGCTGAGCGGCATCGCGGTCGACCGGACGAAGATCATCGCGTTCATGATCGCGGGCGGGTGTGCGGCGCTGACCGGTGTGCTGCTCGCCTCGTCGTTGGGCAGCGGGACGACGAGCGCGGCCGACAGCTATCTGCTGACCGCGTTCGCCGCCGTGTTCCTCGGGTCGGCGACGCTGCGCGACGGCGAGTTCCATGTGGTGGGCACGCTGATCGGGGCGCTGATCATCGCCGTCGGGTTCAACGGCCTGGCGATCTTCGGCGCGCCGACGTTCTACCAGTACGTGTTGCAGGGCGCGATCCTGATCGTGGCCGTGGGGCTGTCGAGCCTGTCGCGCCGACTGGCCGGAACCTGAGACGGAGGACATCGCATGGATGGCAACGAGGGCAGGCTGTGGGAGGTCCACGTGGTGGAGTATGCGCGCAGCCACCAGCAGGCGATGGCGAGCCTGATCTGGGGGACGTTCAACGAGCCGCCGCTGGATGTGCCGTTCAGCTTCGTGCTGGCGCGGCAGGGTGCGAAGGTGGTGCTGGTCGACACCGGCTTCATGAAGGAGGGCAGCGGCGCGGCGATGGCGGAGAAGTTCGACATCCCGAGATGGATCTCGCCGGTGCGGATGCTTGCCGAGATGGGTGTGGCACCCGGCGACGTGACCGACATCGTGCTCTCGCACGCGCATTTCGACCATATGGGATCGATCGATCAATTTCCGGCGGCTCGCCTCTATCTGCAAAGGAGCGAGATGCTGAGCTGGGTGGAGATCCTGGCGCTGCCGGCGCGGTTCTCGTTCCTGTCGGAGGTGTTGAACCCGGACGATCTGATGACGGCGATGGGTGCGAGCCTCGAGCACCGGCTGACGCTGGTGGATGGGGACCGCGACGACCTGCTGCCGGGGCTGCATGTGCGGCTGGCGCCGGGACACACGATGGGGCAGCAATTCATTTCGCTCGAGACCGCCAAGGGCCGGTTCGCGGTGTCGGGGGATTGCATCTACGGGGCGCGGAACATCACCGGGCATGACGGGTGCGGACGTTACCTGCCGCTGGGTGCCGGGATCGGGAGCGCCTGGGACCAGCTCAAGTCGATCGACCGGCTGAACGACGAGGTGGGCGGGGATTTGTCGCGGATCATCATCCTGCATGACAGCGCGCGCTGGTCGGGGTTCGAGCAGGTGGCCGAGGTCGAGGGGTTCGGGATCTTCAGGGTGGCGTGACGGGGCATGAGGGGATTGCGTGGGCTGCGGGTGCTGGTGACCGGCGCCGGCCAGGGGATCGGGCGGGCGATCGCGGCGCGGTTCGCGGACGAGGGAGCGCGCGTCGCGCTGAACGATGTGCTGGCGTCGCCGCTCGACGCGGCGGTGGCGGGATTGGCGCCGGTCGAGGCGGGGGGGCATCTCGGGCTGGTCGCGGACGTGACCGACGAGGGCGCGGTCGAGCGGATGGTGGCGGCGGCCATCGACGGGCTCGGCGGGTTGGATGTGCTGGTCAACAACGCAGGCATCGTGGTCGCCTCGCCCACCGAGCGGCTGGACATGGCGAGCTTCGAGCGGGTGATGGCGGTCAATGTGCGCGGCACGGTGCTGTGTGCGGGGGCGGCGATCCGGCACTTCCTGGAGGCGGGCGGGGGCGTGGTGCTGAACAATTCGTCGGTGCATCAGGTGATCCCGAAGCCGGGATATCTGAGCTATGCGGCGAGCAAGGGGGCGATCGGCAACATCACGCGCACACTGGCACTCGAATATGCGGGCTGCGGGATCAGGGTGAACGCGGTGGCGCCCGGAGCGACGGTGACGCCGATCAACGCGTCGTGGATCGACGATGCCACGCGCCGGGCGGTGGTGGATGCGCACATCCCGATGGGGCGCGCGGCGGAGGCGGACGAGATCGCGGCGGCGTTCGCGTTCCTGGCGTCCGACGATGCCCGGTATATCACCGGGCAGACGCTGTTCGTGGATGGCGGGCTGGTGCTGCACGGCGAGTTCCGGACGAACTGGGCGACCTGATCCGCGCCGAGGGTCCGGCGGGAGTGGGCGATGATCCGGCCTGGTTGGGTGGCGGCGACGGCGCGGCTGGCGTGGCTGCGGGTGCGGCAGTCGGCGCGCGGTGTGTGGCTGACGGCGGCGATGGCGGGGGTCGCCTGGTTCGTGGCGCGGCAAGGGCTGCATCACCCGCGGCCGATCTTCGCGGCCGGTGCGGCGATCGTGTGCCTGTCGCCGGGTGTGGCGAGCCGGGGCGGCCAGGCGGTGGGGCTGCTGGTGGGAGTCGCGGTGGGTGTGACCGCCGGGGGCTGCGCGCTGCTGCTGTCGGTGCCGCTGATCACGCCGGTGGTGGTGGTGATCATCGCGGCGGCGATGTCGGCGGCGTCGCTGTTCGGGGTCAGCGCGGTGATGCTGATCCAGGCGGGGATTTCGGCGATCCTGGTGCTGGCGGGCGGGTCGGGCAGCGGCTGGGGCCGGCTGAGCGACACGGCGGTGGGCGGGGCGCTGGGGCTGCTGGCGAGCCAGGTGCTGTTCAGTCCGGATGCGGTCGGCCTGGTGACGCGGGCGTCGCGGGTGATGCTGGACGGGCTCGCGGCTTCGTTCGAGGTGCTGGCGAGTGCGGTGGCCGACGGCGACGCGGAGCGGGTGCTACAGGCGGTGGCGGCGATGCGGGGTTCGTATGGGCCGGCAGCGCTCGGGACGGCGGTCACCTCGGCGCGTGGCGTGCTGCGTTGGACGGCGCGCGGGCGGCTGGCGCCGCGGGCATTGCGGGACTGGATCCTCGCATATGGCGGGGCCTGCACGCAGCTCTACGCGGTGGCGCTGCTGCTGGCGAGCGAGATCGAGCGGGCGATGCGCGAGGGCGAGCCCAAGCCGGCCGGGTTCGAGACGTTCCTGCGGTCCGCGGCCGAGCGGTGTCTGGCGTTGTCGGCGCGTGAAGCGGCGGGCCGGGCTCTGCCGGCGATGCCGGGGGCGTGGGACACGGACGCCGCGCGTGGGTGGCGACGGTGCGGGGAGCTGGCGCGGTTCCTGGGGGAGTGCCTGGACGAGGTGGGAGCGCGAGCCGCGCCTTGAAATTTGTGGCGTTTGGAGGGTGGGCGCGCGGCGGTCGAGGCCTGGTCGTGCGATGCGATCAGGCGCGTTTCCGCGCGTGCTGGTGGGTGGTTTCGGCGGGGCGCGAAGAGCGGCATGGGATGAGTATGACGGTGTCTTCGCGAGCGCGGGGCGGGGATTGCGTGGCCGGCGGAGGACTTGAAATTCCGGGTGGTTTGTTGCCGATCCTGGACTCTACCGGAGGCGCCGGTAGGTGCCGGTGATGGAGGCGCCGTTGCCGCAGAAGGCGTCGCAGCCGTGGCGTGCGATGTCGATGCGGCCGGGGCCGGTTGTAAGGTCGAAGCGGCAGGCGCTCTCGCCGAAGGCCGGGTCGTCGCTGAGGCGGCCGTTGGTGAGCGGCGCGTGGAGCGTGAGGCCGCAGGAGGCGTAGGACGGGCGGGCGGTGCGGCAGTCGAAGCTGGGTTTTTCCTGGGCGTGGGCGCCTGACGCGTGCGCAACAGCGAGGAGCACGGCAGCCGGGACAGACCAACGTAGCATAACGGGTTCCATATCGAAGCAGCTCTTGTCGGTGCAAACGGCCGCGATCGAGCCGCGCCGGGCGTTCAGCGAGCCCGCGTTGCCGGAACGGCCGCGCCCACATCAGGATTTCGGCGGTCGAACGGCGAAGTACTCGGCGGATACTGCATGATGAGCATGCCAGATGAATAGGAGAGCCAGAGATGGATCCTCCGCGCAAAATCCAGCCCCAGGACGACGCTGATGCCCGGAGGCGCCTGATCGTCGACGATTTCCACGGGCATGTTCTCGATCGTGATGTCTCCGACCGTCACCGCCTCGAGGACATGCCGGATGGCATTCACTGGGTTCGGCCCGATCCCGGTTGCGACCGTCCGATGATTTGTTCTCAACACCTCAGGATGGAGGCCGAGTGTCGCTGCGGTCGCGGCAAAAATGGCATTGTAGACGGTGCCAGTGTCGATCAGGGCCGGTAAGGTATGACCGGCAATGGAGACCGTGATCCTGGGCTGGATTAATGTGAGTGACCGCGGGAGGAGTGGAACGGCGAAGAGCGGCGAGTCGAGCGCGGCGGTTGGGTGCTGGCAGTCGCCCACGCTGGTGTAGAGACCGAGGCGATGGGCCGGATAATCGAGGTCGAGGTCGAACAGCGACAGGAGGCTCGTGCTGAGCAGGCCGTCGATGGACGTGCGCTCGCTGCCAAACACGTCGCCGGCGACGAAGTTCAGCGCGGGCACGCGCAATGTGCCGATTCGAACGTCGTCGGCTTTGACAACGGAGACTGGCCGGCTTCCACCGAGACCGAAGACGCTGCCGGCAGCGACGCGCTCAGTCCTCAATCCGAGCCGACGCACCGCGGCCAGGGTCAGAACGCTTGTGGCCACACCTGTATCCAGCAAGAACATGCTCGGCCTGCCGTTGATCTGCGTGGCGACGACGAGCCTGTCCGAAACGGGATAGAAGGGAACGACCGCGCGTAGAAGTGGCAGACAGACTTCCGGCGCAGACCCGCAATTCGAAAGCAAGAGACAGACGATGATAAGGATTGTTTCTTTCACGAAGCGACAATACGCAACTAACGGGCATCGTCAATCGTACTCATTGCGTGACCGACGTTGTTGGAGGATCGGCTTGCGAGATTTTTTTCGGAATGCGGCTCGGGTTCTGGCAATGAACGTTCTCTGTGCCGCGCTCACTGCATGCCAATCGTCGCGGGACATCAGCGGTTCGGCGTCTGGTAGGACGCGTCTTCTACAGGGAGCGCTCGACTGTGGCCGGAACCTTTCGGACGAGCCGATCGGCGTGGCCGAGGTCGTCGACGTCAATGGACGGGAGATCAGGTTTGTCCTCTCGCGCGACGGTGCGCCTCGAATGACGCCGCCGATGGTCTGCGCGAGGATAATCGCGAGCTGGGATAGTGGTGGTTGGGCCAATTATCCAGCTTGCGTTGTCGATCGGCAATGGCGCGTGTTCGGATCTGGCTCCGGTCCGGTTACGTGGGCCGAGCCGCCGCCGTCCCTGTCATGTGAGGTTCGCTCAGGTCCGGTCCGGGTTTCTCAAGGTCTGCCACGAGACGTTCCTCTCTGACATGTATCGTGCCGCCGCAGGATTGGGAGCGTTAGGCGTCTACGCGTGCAACGGTGATCTCATGACTGCCGCGCTGAGCTGTCGGTTCCTGAGGACGGAGATGGAATGGGGAGCATTCTCGAGAAGAATGAGGGCGTTGCTGATGGCTTTGCTCGGCAGGAGGTCGCCGGTTTCATATTTTTGAAAGGCGCGGGGGCCGCCGCCGATGATCTCGCCGGCCTGGACTTGGGTCAGGCTCAGCTTCTTTCTGATGCGGCGGATTTCGTCGGGGCCGAGCAGGCGCTCGGCGCGGGCTTTCAGGAGGTTCAGCATGCGGTCCGAGACCTTCATGTCGGCGCTGGTGTGGATGCTCTCGTCCGAAGCATCGCAATACCAGCCGGGCATGTCGAAGGTCAGCGTCTCGTTGCGGTAGGCGAGCGTCATCGGGCGCACGTCGCGCCGCATCGGCGTTCCCGTCTCGGGGCACAGGGGGACGTCGTGGGTGTCAGTCATTGTCCTTCTCCTTGAACGACAGCAGCAGAAACTCGGTGACGGCGTCCGCCGTGAACTTGACGTAGAGGAGGCCCGCCTCGGACGGCACGTGGTAGACGTCCTGCCAGAGCCTGTGGTCGGCGTGGGACGTCATCGACTTGTAGAACTGCGACCTTTGCATCGTCCGGATGGCGGCCACGATGTCGGTTCGACCGAAGCCGATCGCCGCTGCTCCCCTGATTGCAGATCCCGTCGCGTTCAGACCGTTCAGCGTGCCGGCCACGGCCTTGAAGGCTTCAAGGTCATAGGTCGGCTTTCGCTTATCCACTTGAAGCCCGTATATGCACCATTATGGTGTTTTGCGCAAGATACACCTTAATGGTGTGCGGGTCTGGGGCCGCCGGCCCCAGCGTCGGGCCCCTTTGCGCTCGCGCAAAGGGAACCCGGTCGAGGGCAGCGCCCTCGCCTCGCTTCACTTCGCGTCCAGCGCCTCGATCCGGGACTGGGCGACCTGGAGGCGGTCGGCGGCGAGGGGGACGGCGTCGAAATCGGTCATGTCGGTTTCGTCGTAGGCCTTCTGCGCCTCCTGGAGGCGGCGGTCGGCGTCGGGGCGGTCGATCTCGTTGGGGGGGATCGCCTCGTCGGCCAGCACCGTGCAGCGGTCGCCGGTGATCTCGGCGAAGCCGCCGGCGACGTAGAGGCGGTCGGTTTCCTGGTCGTTCTCGTAGAGGGTGACCAGGCCGCCCCGCAGAAGAACAATCATCGGGGCGTGCTCCTCCATGGCGGCCAGGTCGCCCTCGATCGAGGGAACGACCGCCATGTCGGCCTGCTTGCTGAGCAGCAGGCGCTCGGGGCTGACGATTTCGACCTCGATCGGCATCGCGGGCTAGTCCTTCTTCTGGCTGCCCTTGTGCTTCTCGACCGCCTCCTCGATGGCGCCGACCATGTAGAAGGCGCTCTCGGGCAGGTCGTCGTGCTCGCCGGCGACGATCGCCTTGAAGCTGCGGACGGTGTCCTCGAGGCTGACGAGCTTGCCAGGCGAGCCGGTGAAGACCTCGGCCACGTGGAACGGCTGGCTCAGGAAGCGCTGGATGCGGCGGGCGCGGGCGACGGTCAGCTTGTCGTCCTCGGAGAGTTCGTCCATGCCGAGGATGGCGATGATGTCCTGCAGCGACTTGTAGGTCTGCAGGATGCGCTGGACCTCGCGGGCGACGTTGTAGTGCTCCTCGCCGACGATGCGCGGGTCGAGCGAGCGGCTAGTGGAGTCGAGCGGGTCGACGGCGGGGTAGATGCCCAGTTCGGCGATGGAGCGGTTGAGCGTGGTGGTGGCGTCGAGATGGGCGAAGCTGGTGGCGGGCGCCGGATCGGTGAGGTCGTCGGCGGGAACGTAGATCGCCTGGATCGAGGTGATGGAGCCCTTGTTGGTGGACGTGATGCGCTCCTGGAGTGCCCCCATGTCGGTGGCCAGCGTCGGCTGGTAGCCGACGGCGCTCGGGATGCGGCCCAGCAGGGCGCTGACCTCGGAGCCGGCCTGGGTGAAGCGGAAGATGTTGTCGACGAAGAAGAGGACGTCCTGGTTCTCCTCGTCGCGGAAATACTCGGCGACCGTCAGGCCCGACAGCGCCACGCGGGCGCGGGCGCCGGGCGGCTCGTTCATCTGGCCGTAGACGAGCGCCACCTTGGAGCCCTCGGTCGAGCCATTCTCGCCGAGCTTGATGACGCCGGCGTCGATCATTTCGTAGTAGAGGTCGTTGCCCTCTCTCGTGCGCTCGCCGACACCCGCGAACACCGAGACGCCGCCATGCGCCTTGGCGACGTTGTTGATCAGCTCCTGAATCAGCACCGTCTTGCCGACGCCGGCGCCGCCGAACAAACCGATCTTGCCGCCCTTCAGGTAGGGGCACAGCAGGTCGATGACCTTGATGCCGGTGACGAAGATCTCGGCGGACGCGGCCTGGTCCTCGAACGGAGGCGCGTCGCGATGGATCGGGTAATGCGTTCTCGCATTCACCGGGCCGCGTTCGTCGATCGGCTCGCCGATGACGTTGAGGATGCGGCCCAGCGTCTCGGGACCGACCGGCATCTGGATCGGGGCGCCGGTGTCGGCGACCTCGCTGCCGCGGACCAGGCCGTCGGTGCTGTCCATCGCGATGCAGCGAACGGTGCGCTCGCCGATCTCCTGGGCGACTTCGAGGACCAGGTTGCGGTCGTTGAGGCGCGTGATGAGCGCGCTCTGGATGTAGGGGAGCTCGCCCTCGAACTCGACGTCGACGACGGCGCCGCGGACCTGGGTGATGCGGCCGGTGTTGTTCCTGGCGGCGGCGGGACGGTCTACGACTTCGGACATTTTAGGCTCCTTTAGTGCCAGGGCTCTGCCCTGGACCCGTCGTGCGTTAGCACGCTTTTAGCGTGACGGGGCCGGGCGGCCCCAGACCCGCATGAATGGTTTCCAAAGGGCGACTGCCCCCTTTGGCCGGCGGAGCCCCTTAGAGGGCCTCGGCGCCGGAGATGATCTCGATCAGTTCCCTGGTGATGTTGGCTTGCCTGGTCTGGTTGTAGCGCAGCGAAAGCCGGTCGATCGCCTTGCCGGCGTTGCGGGTGGCGTTGTCCATCGCGGCCATCCTCGCACCCTGCTCGCCGGCCGCACTCTCGAGCAGCGCGCGATAGATCTGGATGCCGATGTTGCGCGGCAGCAGGCGTTTGAGGATGGTGTCCTCGTCGGGTTCGAATTCGTAGGGGATGGCTTCGCCGGTCTCGTTGTCGTTCTCGGCGACGTTGAGCGGGATCAGCGGCTGCTCGCCGGGGACCTGCGACATCACGTTGACGAAGCGGTTGTAGATCAGGGTGGCACGGTCGAACTGGCCGTCGTCGAATGCCTTGACGATCGTTTCGCCGACCTGCTCGGCGTTGCCGAAGCCGATCGTGCGCTCGCCGGCGTAGGTGACCTGGTCGATGAACGCGTCGCGGAAGTCGCGCCTGAGGATGTCGGTGCCCTTGCGGCCGATGGTCAGCAGCTTGACGGTCTTGCCCTCGGATTGCAGGCGGCGGCCGGTGTTGCGCGCGTAGCGCGCGACGTTGCTGTTGAAGCCGCCGGCGAGGCCGCGGTCGGCGGTGACGACGACGAGCAGGTGGGTCTGGTCGCGGCCGTTGCCGCGCAGCAGGGCCGGCGCGTCGGGGCGATCGCCGACCGAGCGGGCGAGGTTTTCGAGCATGCGCTGCATGCGCTCGGCATAGGGCCTCGCGGCCTCGGCGCGGGACTGGGCGCGGCGCAGCTTGGAGGCCGCGACCATTTTCATGGCGCTGGTGATCTTGCGCGTCGACTTGACGCTGTTGATGCGACCGCGGAGCTCCTTGAGGGATGGCATCGGCGGCTACTTGCTGAATTGCTCGGCGAACGTCTTGAGGAAATTGCCGAGATGCTCGTCGGTTTCCTTCTTGAGCTCGCGGTCGTTGCGGATGGCGTCCAGGATGTCGGCGTGGTTCGCCCGGAGCTCGTCGAGCATCGCGCGTTCGAAGGCGACGACGCGCTCGACCGGGATCTTGTCGAGGAAGCCGCGGGTGCCGGCATAGATCGAGACCACCTGTTCCTCGACGGTGAGCGGCGAGTATTGCGGCTGCTTGAGCAGCTCGGTCAGGCGCGCGCCGCGGGCGAGCAGGTTCTGGGTCGATTGGTCCAGATCGGAGCTGAACTGGGCGAAGGCCTGCATTTCGCGATACTGGGCGAGCTCGAGTTTGATCTTGCCGGCGACCTGCTTCATCGCCTTGATCTGGGCGGCCGAGCCGACGCGGCTGACGGAGCCGCCGACATTGACCGCCGGGCGGACGCCGCGGAAGAACAGTTCGGTCTCGAGGAAGATCTGGCCGTCGGTGATGGAGATGACGTTGGTCGGGATGTAGGCGGCGACGTCGCCGGCCTGGGTTTCGATGATCGGGAGCGCGGTGAGCGAGCCGCCGCCGAATTCGTCCGACATTTTCGCGGCGCGCTCGAGCAGGCGGGAATGGAGGTAGAAGACGTCGCCGGGATAGGCCTCGCGGGCCGGCGGGCGGCGCAGCAGCAGCGACATCTGGCGGTAGGCGACGGCCTGCTTGGTGAGGTCGTCGTAGGCGATGAGCGCGTGCATGCCGTTGTCGCGGAAATACTCGCCCATGGTGCAGCCGGTGTAGGGCGCGAGGAACTGCATCGGCGCCGGGTCGGACGCGGTGGCGGCGACGACGATGGTGTAGGCCATCGCGCCGCTCTCCTCGAGCTGGCGGACCAGGTTGGCGACGGTGGAGCGCTTCTGACCGATCGCGACGTAGATGCAGTAGAGCTTTTTCTTCTCGTCGTCGGACTGGTTGATCGTCTTCTGGTTGATGAAGGTGTCGATGACGATGGCGGTCTTGCCGGTCTGGCGGTCGCCGATGATCAGCTCGCGCTGGCCGCGACCGATCGGAACCAGGGCGTCGATCGCCTTGATGCCGGTCTGCATCGGCTCGCTGACCGACTGGCGCGGCATGATGCCGGGGGCCTTCACCTCGGCGCGCTTCATCTCGACGTCCGCGAGCGGGCCCTTGCCGTCGATCGGCTCGCCGAGGCCGTTAACGACGCGGCCGAGCAGGCCCTTGCCGACGGGCACCGACAGAATATCGCCGGTGCGGGTGACGGTGTCGCCCTCGCGGATGCCGCGGTCGTCGCCGAAGATGACGATGCCGACATTGTCGGTCTCGAGGTTCAGCGCCATGCCCTTCAGGCCGGCGCCGGGGAACTCGACGAGCTCGCCCGCCATGACGTTCTGCAGGCCGAACACGCGGGCGATGCCGTCGCCGACCGAGAGCACCTGGCCGGTTTCGGCGATCTCGGCCTCGGTGTCGAAGCTCGCGATCTGCTGGCGGAGGATGTCGGAGATCTCGGCCGGACGGATGTCCATCACGCGGCTCCCTTCATGCGGTAGGCCAGGCGCTGGAGCCGGCTCTTGATTGAGGCGTCGTAGAGGCGGGCGCCGACCCGTAGCGTGAGGCCGCCGAGAAGCGCCGGGTCGACTGTCTCGTGCAGGTCGACGCTGCCGTGGCCGGCGGCAGTGAGACGGGAGCGGAGCTGCAGGCGTTGGGCGTCGGTGAGCGGATGGGCGGTCGCCACGGTCGCCGGGACAACGCCGCGGCGGGAGGCTTCGAGGGCGGCGTAGGCGCCGACGATGGAGCGGAGCGCGCGAAGCCGGCGGTTGGCGGCGACGACGCCCACGAAATCGAGGATCAGTTTGTCGAACCCTTGTGCCTCGAGGGCGTGGCGCAGGCCGGGGCCGACCTCGTTCGCGCGGATGAGGGGGGAGTCGAGCAGGCGGCGCAATGCGGGGCTCTCGTCGATCAGGCGGCCAAGGGACGACACCTGATCGGTGACGAGATCGAGCTGGCGGCGGTCGTCGGCGAGGTCGTAGAGCGCGCCGGCATAGCGCGAGGCCAGGCCTCCTGCCGGCGCGTCGGCGCCAACCGTGGTTTGCGTGCTCGCGCTCAAGCGTTCCGCCCTTTGGTTTTGTCGCGTGCGGTTACCATGCAGGGCGCGCCATGGCCAGCTTCAGCGGAGCCAGCGCTCGCCGGGCTGATCCAGGTCTTCAGGCGCCGGGACCGCGGTCGACGGCGGCGACCGCGGCGGCAGCGGTGATTTGAGCGGTGCGGCGCATTTCCGCCCGGAGCGTCGGGACCGCGAAGTCGATGAAGGCGCGGACCTTGGCGCTCGCCTGCCGTGCCTCCGCGAAGACGAGATGCACCGGCACCGGCGGCGGCTCATAGCGGGAGAGCAGCAAGACCAGCGCGCCGGCCTCGAGCTCCGCCCTGATCTGGGATGCCATCATCCGGCTGATGCCGCGGCCCTCGAGAACCGAATCGATCGCGGCCGCGGCGCCATTGACCGCCAGCCGCGGCTTGAGCGCGACCGACTGGAGCCGCGATCCTCGGTCGGGTGCCGGGCGGAAGCTCCACGTCTCGCCGCCGGACGGATCGGTCGCGACGATGCAGACATGGCTGGAGAGGTCACCGGGCGTGCCTGGGACGCCGTGCCGTTCGAGATAGGCGGGGGAGGCGCAGACGACCCGTCGCACCTCGCCCAGGCTGGTCGCGTGGAGGCCGGAATCCGGCAGTTCGCCCGCGTGGATGGCGACGTCGATGCCCTCGTCGACGAGATGGACGATCCGGTCGACCAGGATCAGCCGTCCCTGCACCAACGGATTGGCGTCGAGGAAGCGGTCGAGCAGTGGGCGCAGCGAGAGCCGACCCAGCAGCGCGGGTGCGGCAACCGTCAGCAGCCCATGCGGGAGGCTGTGCTCGGTGGACGCGCCCATCTCGGCGGCTTCGAGTTCGCGCAACACGTGCCGGCAGACCTGCAGGTAGTCGCTGCCCGCCTGCGTCAGACGGAGCGCGCGCGTCGTCCGGTGCAGGAGGCGGGTCCCGAGCCGTTCCTCGAGCGCGGCGATCGATCGGGTGACGGCGGCCGGCGAATGCCGAAGGCGCCGGGCGGCGGCGGCAAGCGAGCCTTCGTCGACCGCGGTCACGAACGCCATCATGGAATCGAAACGGTCCATTGTTGCTTTTCGCGCAATCCTGCCTCTCGCAATGGACGAATTCTCCACGCCTGTCGAAGCACCGACATCCGGACCACGCCGAGGATGAGTTCGGCGGAGAAGAAGGATGCCGATCATGTCGGATGCAATGAAGGCCCTCGCGCTCCTGGCGGCACTCGGCGCCGGAGCGGCCAGTGCCGAGGCGGCTCACGCCGCGCCTGCCCGCTCCGTGACCGTCGCCAGGGTGCACGGCACCTTCCAACCGGCGCCGCCGGCTGGCGCGAGCACGGTGCATGATTTGGGGGGCCAGCGCTTCGATGTTCCGCCGGATCTGCTGCAGGCGAACGGATTGCTGATCAACGGCCTCGCGCCGGAAGCGGCCGAATTCGAGTGATCAAAGGCGACGCATCCCGAGCATGTTGAGCGCGCCGTAGGCGACCGATCCGGCCAGGACGGCGGCGAACACCGCGGTCATGCCCTGCTCGTGCTCGGCAAGCATCAGACCGCCGCCGGCGGCGACCACGAGGCGCGCGATGCCGGCGATGAACGGCCAGAGCATCCGCCCGCGTCCCTGACAGGCGAAGTAGAGCATCATCCCCAGCGCGACCGCACCGTAGCCGGGCGCGACCACGTGCAGGTAGTGAGCACCTGCTTCCAGGACCGCCGGATCGGACGTGAAGGCGCCCATCCAGGTCCGCGCGAAGAGCGCCGCGAGCAAGCCCACGGACTCGATGACGACGGTCGCGATCGAGGCGGCGATCCAGGCCACACGCCGGGCGCGCGCGTGCTGTCCGGCCCCCGTGTTCGTGCCGACCATGGTCACGACCGCGCTGCCCAGGCCGAACAGCAGCGGGATCAGCAGCCAGTCGAGCCGCGAGGCGATGCCGTAGCCCGCCAGCGCATCGACGCCGAACATGCCGACGGCGGCGGTGACCAGCAGGATCGTCAGGTTCGCGGTCAGTGCGCCGATGGCGGAGACCGATCCGACGCCGAGGATCGACCGGAACGTGGCCCATTGCAGCGTGGTCGGACGCAGCGCGAGCGCTCCATGCCCGCGGGCGAGGTATCGGAGCAGGACCACCGCCGCGCCGAGAAAATACAGGCTGACGGCCAGGCCGGCGCCGCCGACGCCCATTCGCGGCAACGGACCGACGCCGAAGATCAGCGCGGGCGACAGCGGGATCACCACGGCCGCCCCGATCAACGTGACCCGCGCGGGCAACACCACCTCGCCGGCGCCGCGCAATGACGCCGCCACCAGGTTGACCGTCCAGATCGGGACCGAGCCGGCGAAGAACCAGCCCGAGAACAGCACCGCAGCGGCGAGCGACCCTCCGGTGCCCCCCATCGCGCGGTAGAGCGCGGGGCCGGCCGCCAGCGCGCCCGCGGTGAACAGCAGGCCGAAGACGAGGGCCAGCACGAGCGCGTGCGCCAAGAGCGCGTTCGCCTCGTCCTGCCGGCCGGCGCCGGTGGCCCGAGCGACCGCCGACGAGACGCCGCCGCCGATGCCGCCATTGCTCATCGCCGTCATCAGCGCCGGCAGCGGGAAGACGAGCGCCACGCCGGCGAGGGCCGCAGTGCCGAGGAAGCTCGTCCAGTAGGTCTCGGCGACCGACACCACCGTCTGGGCCAGCAGCACGCCGATGGTCGGCAGACCGAGCCGAAGCAGTGTCGGCAGCACGGGTCCGGTCAGGATCGCCTCGCGCCTGGTGCCCGCGATGTTGGTAACCGGACGCGGAGGCTCGATGGGCGGTGCAAGGGTGATCGCGGCGAGGCCGCCGGCCGTGGCGAAGCCCGGCGTTGCGGACGAGGCGTCCACCGGGTCCGGATCGGTCATCAAGCGCTCCACGCAACTCGCGTCGACATCACGGCTCAATGCGCGTCTAGTTGCATATGCGTCAATCGTAGGCGCGGTTTTCGTTGCCTTCCGGGTGGGTGCATGTGAGGCACGCGCCGGGTCGACCGTCGCGCAACCATGGGAGGCCGTGTGGCGCTGGGTGACGCGATCCTTGCCTGTCTGACCGACCGATCGATGAGCGGCTACGATCTTGCCAAGAGTTTCGAGAATTCGATCGGGTTCTTCTGGCAGGCCGACCATCAGCAGATCTACCGTGAGCTGAACCGCCTGCGGCTGCGTGGCGACGTCGTCACCGAGGAGGTCATCCAGAGGGGCCGACCCAACAAGCTCGTCTATTCGATCACGGAGGCCGGTCGCGGGTCACTCAGGGAGTGGTCGGCCGCACCGAGCACGCCGCGCATGGTCAAGGACGACCTGCTGGTGCGCGTGTATGCGCTCGAGCATGTGGATCGTGACGCCTTACGGGCTCAGCTCTCCGCCCGCCTCGATCACCACGCTGCCCGGCTGGCCCGCTACGAGCACATCCTGCAGGAGCGCTTCGGCGCGACCGCTCCCGGTCCACGCCGGACCGGGCGGCTGCTGGTCCTGGAGATGGGCCTGCGCCAGGAGCGCGTGTGGGTGGATTGGTGCGCGCATGCCTTGGCACGCCTTCCGGCCGACGAGCCGGCGGCGTCCTGATCAATGTCCGGAGTGGCTCGCGCGCTGAAGCTCGGCGTCCCAGCCGGCGGGGCCGCCGTATAGAAAAGATCGCGGACCGATCCATCATGGCGGGCGATGGCGATCGTGAGCGGGCCGGACATGGTCGCGAGGCTCGCCGGTTTGGAGCCACGGACCCACCAGAGGTCGCCGTCTTGCGTCGCGTGGAACGGCATCTGTGATTCTGCCTCGGCCTGACCGTAGGTCGCGACGGTTATCCGCGTGGCGTATTGCTCGGCGGCGGTCTGGTCGATGACCTGCCGGCGTTCGACGCCGCGCGCGATCGCTGCCGCCGCCTTGGGATTGAGCAACTGACGAGCGGTCACGGGCGGCTCCGCGGCTAGAATGACGGCAAGGGCGGTGATAGGCGGTGTATCCGGTCATCCCCTGGCTGCCTTGGCGAGCTGGCGGTCGAGGGTGACGAGTTCGGCGCCGAGGTGGCGGGCGAGCCAGAGATAGCTGGCATCGTAGGCGGTCAGGCCGATGGCCGTCGCGAGTTGCAAGACGGCCTCGTGGTCGATGGGCATCTCGTCGATGGCGAACTGGTCGCGCAGTCGGTAGGCGGCGAGAAAGGCCGCCTTCCGTTCCGGCTCGCGTCGTGCCCGTTTCAGGCAGGTGTTGGCCAGTTCGAAGCCGAGAAGAGGAGGCGCTGCCAAACGGGCGCCAACCAGGCGTGCGACGATCTGCTCGCCTTCGGGTTCGGCCAGGATGACGGATGCGATGGCGGAGGCGTCGACGACCTTAATTACGGCCGTGGTCGCTATCGCGGTCTTCCCGAATCATCGCGACCGACTCGGACGTCGAGCTGAGGCCGAGCTTGCGGGCTTCCTCCAGGATTTCCAGAGGCGTCAGGCGGCGTTCGTCCTCGTCGGCGGCCGCGGTGATGATGGCCATGAGCTCGCCCTGAAGCGAGCGGTGATGGCGCACGGCGCGATCGCGCAGCTTCTGCACGACGTGGTCCGGAGTGTTCTTGATGGATAGGCTGAGCATGGCGCCATTATGGAGCTGTATCGGGGGAGTGTCCATGTATTCGGCGGTCCAAGGGCCCGGCCCCTGGTGGGGTTCTAGGGGCGACGCCCCTAGGTTCTGAGTGCTGCCACCATGGTCGAGCCGAGTGCCGCCGGCTCGGCGGCGACATGGATCCCTGCTGCGCGCATTGCGTCGATCTTGGCCTCCGCGGTGTCGCGGCCGCCGGAGATGACGGCGCCGGCGTGGCCCATGCGCCGGCCCTTGGGGGCGGTGGCGCCGGCGATGAAGCCGACGACGCGCTTGGGCGAGCGGGCGCGGGCGATGAACTCGGCGGCATCGATCTCCGACTGGCCGCCGATCTCGCCGATCATGATGATGCTTTCGGTCTCGGGGTCGGCGAGGAACATCTCGAGGATCTCGATGAAGTCGGTGCCCTTGACCGGGTCGCCGCCGATGCCGACGCAGGTGGACTGGCCGAGGCCGACGGCGGTGGTTTGCGCGACCGCCTCGTAGGTCAGGGTGCCGGAACGCGAGACGATGCCGACATTGCCGCGCCTGTGGATGTGGCCGGGCATGATGCCGATCTTGCAGGCGCCGGGGGTGATGACGCCCGGGCAGTTGGGGCCGATCAGCCGGGAGCTCGAGCCGTCGAGCGCGCGCTTGACGCGGACCATGTCCAGCACCGGAATGCCCTCGGTGATGCAGACGATGAGCGGGACTTCGGCGTCGACCGCCTCGAGGATGGAGTCCGCCGCGAAAGGCGGCGGGACGTAGATCGCCGACGCGGTGGCGCCGGTCTCGGCGACGGCCTGGGCCACGGTGTCGAAGACGGGCAGCTCCATGTGGATCTGGCCGCCCTTCCCCGGTGTGACGCCACCCACGACCTTGGTGCCGTAGGCGAGCGCCTGCTCGGAGTGAAAGGTGCCCTGGCTGCCGGTGAAGCCCTGGGTGATGACCCGGGTGTTGGCGTCGACGAGGATGGCCATTACGCGGCCTCCCTGACGGCGCGGGTCACCTTGTCGGCGGCATCCGCGAGATTGTCGGCCGGGATGATGGCGAGCCCGGATGAGGCCATGATCTGCTTGCCCAGTTCGACATTGGTGCCTTCGAGCCGGACGACGAGCGGCACCTTGACGGCGAGCTGGCGGGCGGCGGCGATCACGCCCTCGGCGATGATGTCGCACTTCATGATGCCGCCGAAGATGTTGACCAGAATCCCTTTCACCTTGGGATCGGAGAGGATGATCTTGAACGCTTCGGTGACGCGTTCGCGGGTGGCGCCGCCGCCGACGTCGAGGAAGTTGGCGGGCTCGGAACCGTAGAGCTTGATGATGTCCATCGTCGCCATGGCGAGGCCGGCGCCGTTGACCATGCAGCCGATCTCGCCGTCGAGTGCGACGTAGGAGAGCGAATGCTTGTTGGCTTCGAGTTCCTTGGGGTCCTCCTCGGCCTCGTCGCGCAGCGCCTCGAGGTCGGGATGGCGGTAGAGCGCGTTGTCGTCGAAGCTGACCTTGGCATCGAGGGCGACGATGTCGCCGGACCTGGTCACGACCAGCGGGTTGATCTCGACGATGGCGCAGTCGAGAGCGACGAAGGCCTGATACATGGCGGCGATGAACTTGCCGAAGGTGCCGACCTGCTTGCCGGTCAAGCCGAGACCGGAAGCGAGCTTGCGGGCGTGAAAGCCGGAGATGCCGGTGGCGGGATCGACGGGCGCGCGCAAGATCCGCTCGGGGTGCGTCTCGGCGACCTCCTCGATCTCCATGCCGCCCTCGGTCGACGCCATGATCAGCACGCGCGAAGTGGCCCGGTCGACGAGGAGCGAGAGGTAGAGCTCGCGGACGATGTCGCAGCCGGCCTCGATGTAGAGGCGCTGGACACGACGGCCGGCAGCACCCGTCTGCTTGGTGATGAGCGTGTGGCCGAGCATGGCGGCGGCGGCCTCGCGGACTTCCTCGGCGGAGCGGGCGAGACGGACGCCGCCCTTGCCGTCAGGGTCGTTCTCGAAGCGGCCGGCGCCGCGGCCTCCGGCATGGATCTGGCTCTTGACCACGTAGACGGGACCGGGGAGGCGGCGGGCGGCGGCCTCGGCCTCGTCGGGCGTGGTGGCCAGATGGCCGTCCAGCACGGCGACCCCGTAGCCCTTGAGCAATTCCTTCGCCTGGTATTCGTGGATATTCATGAACGAGCCTTCACTGCGGTCTCCAGGACTCGGGTGGCGGCAAAACAGACCGTGGGCCGGGCGAAGTCAAGGCAGGGGCTGGATGATGTCGTGGTTGCTGACGCCACTCTCCGGCGGGGCGGGACACGCGATCGCGCCATGGGCGGCGTGGCATGGACGGCTGATGGTGCTCGGCTGGAGCGTGATGCTGCCGGCGGGCATCCTGATCGCGCGTTTCTTCAAGGTATGGCGGCGGCAGGATTGGCCGGCCAAGCTCGACAGCGTGATCTGGTGGCGGACGCATGTGCTGCTGCAGTGCGCGGGCGTGTATGTGATGACGATCGGCTTCCTGATGGCGTTCGGCCGGGCGCATGGCGCGTCGCCCCTTGCGGTGCTGCATCACCGGATCGGCTGGGTGGTGGTGTCGATCGGTTGGCTGCAGGTGATGGGCGGCCTGTTCCGGGGAACGAAGGGCGGCCCCACGGACACGGTGATGCGGGGCGATCATTACGACATGACGCGACGGCGGGTGGCGTTCGAGATCGTGCACAAGACGCTCGGATGGATCGCGATGCCGCTGGTAATCGGCGGCAGCCTGCTCGGGCTGCGGCTCGCGGACTCGCCGCGCTGGATGCCGGTGCTGCTGTGCCTGTGGTGGGCGATGCTGGCGGTGCTGTTCGTCCGGCTGCAACGTTCCGGACGCTGCATCGATACCACCCATGCGATCTGGGGTCCGGGTCCGGAGCATCCGGGCAACCGACGCAGGCCGATCGGCTGGGGTATCAGCCGTCACACGCAAGCCGACTGAGATCGGCGGAGGATACGCGGTGGACCAGGACCAGGCAGCGGTCGAGACGCCTTCGGTCGGCAGGATGCGATGGCTGCGGCTGATTCCGGTCGCGATGGCGATCTACGTGATCGCCTTCATGGACCGCAGCAACATCGCCTACGCCTTCGCGGGCATCGGGCATGACTTCCATGTCGGCAAGGCGGCGCAGGGGGCGGCGGCGGGCATCTTCTTCGTGGGCTACATCACGCTGCAAATTCCGGGCGGATGGCTCGCCGAGCACTGGAGTGCGAAGAAGTTCATCACCTGCATGATCGTGCTGTGGGGCTTGGCCGCCATGGCATGCGGGGCGGTGGAGAATTACACGCAGCTCCTCGTCGCACGCTTCGTGCTGGGCGTTTCGGAGGGCGGGATCTGGCCCGCGATCCTGGTGCTGATCAGCCACTGGTTTCCGGTCAACGAGCGCGCCCGGGCCTACAGCTTCTGGATGGCCAACCTCGCGATCGCGTCGATCATCACCCAGCCGCTGTCGGGCTGGATCGTGTCGACGGCGAGCTGGCGGGTATTGTTCGTGGTCGAAGGCGCGCTGCCGTTCCTGATCGCGCTGCCGCTGTGGCTGCTGCTGATCAAGGATCGGCCACGCGATGCCGCCTGGTGCTCCAAGGAAGAGCGGGCGTATATCGAGATGTCGCTCAAGCGGGACCAGGCGAACGAGCCGGCGCATGCGCCGTTCTCGCAGATTTTCCGCACTCCCGAGGTGTACCGGCTGATCGCGGTCTACTTCATGATCCAGGTCGGGTTCTACGGGCTCAGCCTGTGGCTGCCGACGTTGCTGAAGTCGCTGACGCAGGCGGGGTTCGGCGCGGTGGGGCTGATCGCCACCCTGCCCTATCTGTGCGCGATCGGGATGATGGCGCTGAACGGAGTGCTGGCCGACCGGAGCGCCAACTATGCCAGGCACGTGCTGCTGCCGATGCTGCTGGCGGCGAGCTGCCTGACGGCGTCGGTGCTGATCGGACATTCGGTGCTCTGGCTGTCGGTGCTGCTGATCTGCCTGGCGATGGGCGGGGCGCTTTCCTATGACGGGCCGTTCTGGGCGGCAGCGTCGCGCACTCTGCCGCCGGTGATCGTGGGCGGGGCGATGGGACTGATCAACGCGCTCGGCAATCTCGGCGGCTTTATCGGGCCGTATGTCGGCGGCTACCTGCAGAAGGAGGGCGGCGGGTTCCTCGCCCCGGCACTGTTCCTGTCGGCCTCGATGCTCGGGGCGGGCCTGCTGATGATGACGGTGCGCATGCGGGAGGCGCCGCGACCGGTGTCGGCATCCGACCTCGCCGGGTCGCACGTTTGAACGACGAGAGCATCAACCAGGAGACGATGAACATGGCTGCAATCACCCTCTGGGGCTTCGACGGCTCGACCTATGTCCGAACGGTCAAGATGGTGCTCGCCGAGAAGGGCATGACCGACATCGAGCAGCATCCGATCAACGTGCTGAAGGGCGAACCGAAGGAGCCGGCGCATCTGGCGCGGCATCCGTTCGGCAAGGTGCCGGTCCTCGACCATGACGGGATGCGCATTCTCGAGACGATGGCGATCGCGCGCTATTTGAACGACGTGCTGCCCGGCACGTCGCTGATCCCGGCGACACCGAAGGACCGGGCGCGAATGGATATGGTCATCGGCCTGATCGATTCGTACGGGTATGGCGCATTGCTGGGCGGTGTTTCCGCCTACCACCTGTTTCCGGACTTCGTGGGCGGCAAGAACGAGGAGATGCGGCAGAAGGGCATGCGCAATGGACGCACGGTGATCGAGCTCGCGATGGCGACCAAGGGAGCGTCGCCGTTCATCGCCGGGGAGCTCAGCCTTGCCGATCTCTATCTGGCGCCGATCGCGGCCTATGTGTCGATGACGCCCGACAGCGAGGCGCTGTTCTCGGTCGATGGCTTCGGCGATTGGTGGACGCGCGTGCAGGCGCTGCCGAGCTTCCAGAACACTAAGCCGTAAGGTCCGGCTGCAAGCCAGAGGGCGACGCGGGACGCGGCGGCCCGGCCTACCCTCATGTCAGGCGGCGCGGACCTCCGCGATGAACTCCCTCACCTCGCCTGACAATCGGTCGGTCTGCTGCGATAGGTCGGTGGCAGCGACCAGGACTTGGCCAGCCGCGATGCCCGTGTTGTTCGCGGCCTGGGTCACGCCGCCGATATTGGTGGTCACATCGTGCGTCGCGAGCGCCGTCTGCTGGACGTTGCGCGCGATCTCGGCCGTTGCCGCACTCTGCTGCTCGATCGCAGCCGCGATCATCGTCGAGATCGTGCTGACGGCTTCGATCTTGCCCGTGATCGCACGGATCGCGTCGACCGCCTCCTTGGTGGCCGTCTGGATCTGCGCGACCTGGGTGCCGATCTGGCTGGTCGCGTCGCCGGTCTGGGTCGCGAGATGCTTGACCTCCGAGGCCACGACGGCGAAGCCCTTGCCCGCGTCGCCCGCGCGGGCGGCTTCGATCGTCGCGTTCAGCGCGAGCAGATTGGTCTGCTTGGCGATCCCGGTGACGAGGCCCACCACCTGTCCGATCCGTTCCGCACTCTCGGCAAGCGCCTTGACGATGCCGACGGTTCGTTCCGCGTCGGTGCTGGCATTGCTGCTCATCCGGGCCGAGTCCGCTACCTGCCTGCTGATCTCGCCGATCGAGGCCGTCAGTTCCTCGGCGGCCGAGGCCACGGTCTGGACCGCGCCACCGGCCTCCCGCGCGGCCGTGTCGACGCTCATCGCCTGATGTCCGGCGAGTTCGGCGCTGTCGGACATCGATTGCGCCGTGCGCTCCAGCCCGTTCGCCTCCGCCGACAACGAGCCCACCAGGGCGCCGACCCTGGCCTCGAACCTGTCGGCGAGAGCGAGCATCGATCGCCGCTTGTCCTCCTCGGCCTCGCGTTTGAGCGACGCCTGTTCGGCGGTGATGCGCTGCATCGCGATCGCATTGTCCTTGAACACCTGCGCCGCATGCGCCATCCGGCCGATCTCGTCGCTTCGTTCCTGCTCGGGGACCTCGACGGCGGCGTCGCCGCCGGCAAGAGCGTTCAGGGCGGCCGTGATCCGCCCGAGCGGCACCGTGATCGAGCGCGCGATCATCAGACTGAGCGTGACGGCGACGAGGATGGCAAAGCCCCCCGACAGAAACAGGATGAGGCGGGCCTTGGAGAGGTTGGCCAGCAGGGCCGACTGCGCGCGGCTGGCCGCCCGATCTCCGCTGGTTCGCAGGTCCGACGCGGCCTTCGCCACATCCTCTCCCAGTCGTGCCGTGATGTCGGCCTGGACGAGGCGGGCGCGCGCCGTCTTGTCGGCGCTGTCGAGCAGGCGGTTCCAGGTCTCGATCGCGCCACCGACCGCGTTGACCGAGGCGAGATCGTCGGGGTTCTTGATGGTGGCGGCCACCTGTTCGAGATCGCTCTTGGCGTCGACGATCGCTTCGCGCGCGCGCTCGGCGTCCGATGCGTCCTCGCTCAACCGGAACCGCGAGGCGGCGGCGTCGGCGGCCTCGAAGGCTTCGAGCGCGGCGGTGGCCTGGCGGCTGGCGTCGGTCAGGCCCGCGGCCTCCGCGGCGTCGCGGACTTCGGCGACTTCGGATCTGATCTCCTCGGCGGGATGGTCGATCCGGTTGTCGAAGATGTCGGCCTCCTGCGCGGACAGGCCACGAACGAGGTGCCAGCTTCGGTCGTATTGCCGGAGGCACTCGGCGATGCGGCGGAGGATGCCTCCGTCGGCGAAGCCCACGGACGAAGCGAGACGCGTGCGCTGGGTGGCCAGGAGTGCGTCGGCCCGGCCGGCGGTGGCCTGGCCGGGGCTCGACAGCCAGCGATTGACCCAGACCCTGATTTCAGCGGTCGACAAAGCGATGTCGAGCGCCGCGTCCTTCTGGGCGAGCGCGCCATGCAGATCACGCACATGACGGTCGATGTTGCGCACGATCGCGAAACTCCCGATCGACGAGCCCAGCAGAACCAGGAGAACGAGGCCGAACCCGCTGAGGATCCGCGATCTGACCGTCAAGGACATCCGAACTCCAACCTGTCGTTCTCTGGGGGACGAGACCGACAGATTGGACGCGAAAGACTTCGATCCGCTTAACGCGAGGCGATCAAGCCTCGGTCAGCCATTGCGGGTTGTGAACCGTCCCGTCGAAGAAATGGGTGGTCTTGTAACGTTCGGTGCTGCCGGTCGAGGCGACCTGCTGCGTGCGGGCGAGCAGCGAGGCGCGTTCCTCGGCGGTGAGCGGACGGAACGTCCGCACCGCATCGAGCGCCTGCTGCAGGATCGGCATGCTGTCGATGCCGGTGATCTGGATGCTGATGGGCAGGCTCATCGGATATTGCAGCATCTGGATCGGGGTGACGAGGTTAGTCTTGACGATGAAGTCGTCGCCGAACGCCTTCATCCCGAGGATGCCGGTGCCGTGCCGGACGGCGATCGGGACCACGATCTGCTCGAAGCTGTCGTAGTGCGCGTCCATGACGTTCAACGGCATCTGCACGGTGTCGAAATGGAACCCGTGCTGGTCGGCGACCTCGAACATGTGCTTGTGGATGAGCGGCGATTTGTGGCCGGTAAACCCGATATAGCGCACCTTGCCCTGCTCGCGCGCCTTCAGCACCGCCTCCAGCGCGCCGCCGGCGGCGAAGACGCGATCCGGATCGTCCGGGCGGATGATCTCATGGAACTGGACGAGGTCGATATGGTCGGTCTTCATGCGGGCCAGGCTCTCGTCGAGCTGGCCCGCGGCAGCCTTGGCGGTGCGGCCGTCGAGCTTGGTCATCAGGAACACGCGGTCCCGATAGCCGTCGACCAGGGCACGTCCCAGACGCACCTCGCTCTCGCCGTCGTTGTAGTCCCAGCAATTGTCGCAGAAATTGATGCCGGCATCGATCCCCGCATGCACGACGCGGATCGCCTCCGCGTTGTCCATGCCGCCGGGCTTGGCAAGATGGAAACCGCCCAGTCCCACGAGGGAGACCTGCTCGCCCGTGCGGCCGAGCGTGCGATATTTCATGTCGGGATGCTGCGGAATGCGCGACGTGACCGGGCCGGTCGCCGCCGGCGCGGTCTGCGCAAGCGAGGGAGAGGCCGCGGCGACGGCGGTGGCGCCGGCGACGCCCTTGACGAAATCACGACGTTCCATGGTTGGATCTCCCAAGGATGCGGATGGCGGCGCATGCGGCGCCGTAGCCATTGTCGATGTTGACGACGGTGATGCCGGGCGCGCAGCTCGACAGCACGGCGTCGAGGGCGGCGCGGCCACCCGACGCGACGCCATAGCCGACCGACGTCGGCACGGCGATCACCGCACCGGGGATCAGTCCGGCGACAACGCTCGGCAGGGCGGCATCCATGCCCGCCGCCACGATCACGACGTCGAACGCGCTCAGCTCGTCGACACGGCTCATCAGGCGCCAGAGACCGGCGACGCCGACATCGTTGACGGCGAGTGCCGCAAATCCGGAAAAGGCGAGCGTGCGCCTGGCCTCGGTGGCGACCGGGATATCGGACGTTCCGGCGGTCACGACCGCGACCCGGGCCGGACCGCGCACGGGGGGCGGGTCGCCCGCGATGGCGGTCGAGGACGCCACGTCGTAGTCGAGCCGGTCAGCAACCGCGCCGAGTGCGGCGTGACGCGCCTGGTCAAGACGCGTCAGCAGCAGTGCGCCGGGCGCCGCCTCGATGATGGCGGCGATCTGGGCTGCCGTCTTGCCGGCGCAATAGATCGCTTCGGGCAGCCCGATCCGCCGCTCGCGAGCGCTGTCGAGCAGGAATTCGGAACCGCTCATGCGGCGACGTCACGCAGGAACGCGCTGCCGGTCCTGTAGGCCGTGAACGACGGAGCCTCGCTGGTCACCGCGCGCAGGGCATCGCGCAACGATGCCTCGCGGTCGCGGTCGAGCGCGGCGAGGCTTCGCGGATCCAGCTCGATCACCAGACCGGCCGCGCGCACCCGGCACCGTACGGTCGACGCCGACAGCGCCTCGCGGACGATGGTCTCGACCGCGTCGATCGTGGCAAGCGTCGTGGGCTCGATGGCGATGCCGGTCTCGACTCGGCTCGACAGGCACGGGGATGAGGGGAGCTCGGCCACGGATCCGAGGCCGATCGCGCGCGCGATCGAACGGACGCCCGCCTTGTCGATGCCGGCCTCGACGAAGGGATGGCGCACCGCGTGGGCACGCGCCGCGTCCAGTCCGGGGCGGTAGTCGCCCAGATCGTCGGTATTGGTGCCCGACACGACAGTCGCACCGTCGCCGACACGCCTGACGACGGTGCCATAGAGGTTGGTCTTGCAGAAGAAGCAGCGGTTGACGGGATTGGCGCGATAGGCGGGGTCGGCGAATTCCCCGGCATCGAAGATGTCGAGCGACCAGCCGTGTTGCGACGCGAGGGCTCGGGTCCTCATGGTCGCCGCGGCCGGGACCGCCGGCGAGACCGCATGATGCATGCGCGCATCACCTCCGAGCGCCTCGTGGGCGACGCAGGCGAGGGTCAAGCTGTCGACGCCGCCGCTCACCGCGATCGAGACCGGGCGCGGCAGGCCGGCCAGGACGGAGCGCAGGGCCATGAGGAGGTCGGCGGTCATCATCCGGTCCATTCGGAGGCCTGCAAGGCCTTGGCGCGCAGCGACGCTCGCCTGGCGGCATCGCCCGCGTTCGAGATATCGTCGGCTTCGGCCTTGGCGGTCTCGCCGCCCGGCCGATCGACGAGCTTGAGCCTGACGTCGTGGCCGTCGGCGGAAACGCAAGCCGTGCGCCGGGGCAGGGCGCGCGCCTCGACCCGCGCCAGGCGCAGGCCGATCGTGGTGGTCTCGCGAAAGCAGAGCTCCGCCACTTCCTCGGCACGCTGCTCGCTGGTCAGCACCTGCAACTGGACCGCGAAGCGGCCTTTCTTGCCGATGGCCGGGATCTGGATGACGTCATGAACGGCCTCGTGGGCGCGGATCCGGTCGATGCCGGCGGCGAGGTCCTCGCCGGATTGGTCATCGACCTCGAAGGCGATCACGGTCAGCGTCCGATGCGGCACCTGCGTCCGCGCCGTCTCGAAGAGGGTCGCGCGCAGGCAGTTGCTGATGCCGGCGAGGCGCCGGGTGCCGAAACCGTAGCCGCTCGCGACCAGACGTGACGCACCCGCAGGACGTGCCGAGGGCGCGAGATAGCGAAGGATGGCGGCACCGGTGGGCGTGATGCGCTCGCCGGGGATGCCGTCGTCGATGGTCTCGAACCCTTCCAGCAGGATCGCGACCGCGGGCGCGGGCACCGGCATGATGCCGTGCGCGGTCTCGATCCGTCCGCTGCCGAGCGGGAGTGGCGCGACGCTCACCGACAGCGGCTCGAGGCGCGCGATGAGGGTCCCGGCAGCGACGATGTCGGCGATCGAATCGACCGCGCCGACCTCGTGGAAGACGACATCGTCGGGCGGGACGCCGTGGACCCTGCCCTCGGCCTCGGCGAGCACGCCGAAGATGCCGACGGCGTGGCGCGCGATCCTGTCGTCGAGGACATCGAGCAAACGGCGCCTGATCGTCGAGAAGTGTGCGTGAGCATGATGGTGGTGATCCGGCGCATCGACGCGGAAACGCGCGCCGGTCAGCGTCCCGTCGGCGTGGGCCACGAGTGCGCAATCCGTACCGGCCGCCGATGCGACCGACCTTCGCACATCCTCCATCGCCTCGGGCAGCGCATCGAGCAGGCAGGCCGCGAACATGTCACCCGCGACGCCGCCGAGCGCGTCGAGATGCAGATGCATCGTCAGCGCGCGAACGCGATCAGGTCTTCGGCGGCGCGCACGCGGTCGGTGTAGAGCAGGCCATGCGGCGAGCCCTCGTATTCGAGGAACGCGGCATGGGGGATCAACCCCGCGGCCACGCGTGCCGAGATGTCGATCGGAACCGTCTCGTCGCTGGTGCCGTGAATGATCAGCGTCGGGATTTTTATGTTGGCGACGTCCGCACGGAAATCGGTGCGGCCGAACGCGTGGACGCACTCGGTGGTCGCGTGGGGCGACGCCATCATCGCCATCATCGAGAAATGCTGCAGGACGGGTTCGGGCACCGCCGGGCGGCCGAGAAGCGTATGGCCGTAGAACATCTTGACGAAGCTGGCGAAGAAGCTGGCGCGATCGTCCCGAAGTCCGGCGACCATGCCCTCGAAGACGGAGGCGTCGGCGCCGTTCTCGTGATCAGGCGTCTTGAGCAGGAAGGGTGTGACGGCGGCGAGGAAGGCGGCCTTGGCGACGCGCGGGTTGCCGGCGCCGGCAATGCGGGCCACTTCGCCGCCACCCATCGAGAACCCGGCCAGGACCACGTTCTGCAGGTCGAGATGGTCGAGCAGATTGACGACATCGGTGGCAAAAGTGTCGTAGTTGTTGCCGGACCAGGGCTGGGCCGAGCGTCCGAAGCCGCGACGATCGGGGGCGACCACGCGGAAGCCCGCCTCGACCAGCGGGATGCTCTGGTATTCCCAGCTGTCCGCATTCAGCGGCCAACCGTGCAGGAGGACCACCGGCCGGCCGGTGCCCCAATCGTGGTAGAAAAGCTGGGTGCCGTCGGCCGCCTGGAAGAAGGGCATCTGGATCTCCGTTTGACGTGTCGTTCAGCCGGACGCCGACATTCCGGCATCAATGACCAGGAGACGCGCGCACGAGGCCGCCGGTTCCTTCCGGCGTGCCGCCGATGCGGCCGGCGATCCAGTCGATCCAGCGCGTGTCGACGTCGATCTGGCGGATCGGGTCGGACGGGAAATGGCCGTCGACGGGGTAGGCGTAGAACGCGGTCTCGACATGGTTGTCGCGCAACGCCCGATAGAGCCGGTAGGACTGGGTGATCGGCACGCGGTAGTCGCCGACGTCGCACAGGACCAGCGTCGGCGTGCGGATCGAGGGGAACGAGGTCGCGGGCGATTGCGCGCGATAGGCGTCCAGACCGGCGCCGACATAGGGCGAGCCGCCGACGGCGAAGCTCGTGGTGACATTATCGTCGGCCAGGTCGTACATGCCGACCCAGTCGGTGACGGCGGCGCCGGCGACGGCGGCGCGCCAGACCGGATAGTGGCCGATCAGCCAGCTCGTCATGAAGCCGCCGTAGGACCAGCCCGACACCGCCATGTGCGACGCGTCGGCGAGGCCGCGATCCTGCAGAGCCTTGACGCCGGACATCACGTCCTCGCCGGGACCCCGGCCGGCGTCCTGATAGATCGCGGCGTAGAATGCGTTGTCGGCGCTGTCGCTGCCGCGATAGTTCGGCTCGAACACCAGCCAGCCATGCGAGGCGAGTTCCTGGCTGAACAGGTTGAAATGGTCGCGCGACGCGTAGCTCGGACCGCCATGGACGACGAGGACGAGCGGGAGCGGGTGACCAGCTACATAATGTGGCGGATAGGTGAGCACGCCGTCGAGCGGGCCGCTGGGACCGCTCCAGGTGACGGTCTCGGTGCGCCCCAGCGTGATCGACGAAAGCGCCTGGTTCTCGTCGGTCAGCCTCCGTGGCGGGGCGTCCGGGCCGTCCATCAGGAAAAGCTCGTACGGATCCGCATGCGACTGGCCGATGAAGGCGATCTGGCCATGTCGGCCGACATCGGCATCGACCCAGAAGCTGCTGGCCGGCATCACCGCGCCGAGGTCCAGCCGCCGCGCGCGGCCGCCGTCCGACGGCTGCAGCCACAGGCCCACCGATGTCGCGTCGTCGGCGCCCACCAGCAGCGTCTTGCCGTCCGGCATCCACCAGGTGCCGAAGATGTTGCGGTCCAGCGCGCGGGTGACGTCGCGGCCGGCGCCGCCGGCGGCCGGTGCCACCAGTAGGTCCTGCAATTGCCACGGCTTGCCGTCACGGGGGCGCCAATAGGCGATGCTGGTCCCGTCGGGCGAGAATTTCGGGAATCCCTCGAAAGCGGCCTGTCCGGTCAGATCGCGCGCGTGCTGGGTGGTGAGCTCGAGGAGCTGGATCCGGGATTGTGCCTCGTCGCCCGTCGACGGCGTCTGCTGGCGGACGATCGCGAGGGTCTTGCCGTCGGGAGACCATTTCAATGGCGAGGATGGCGGTCCCGGCGGCAGGCTGACCGGCAGCGACCAACTGCCGCTGGTCAGACGCTGCGGCGTGCCGCCCGACGCGTCCACCATCCAGACATGCGAGGGACGCGGCGCCTCGTTGGTGAGGTAGTTGTCGTCGCCGATGGCGAACGCGGTGCGGAACTTGTCCTCGCCATGACGATCGGGCGCCGGATCGGTCATCGCGATGGCGAAGCGGTTGCCGTCGGGGCTCCAGGCGAACTGGTCGATGCCGTCCTTGAGATGCGTGATCTGCCGTGCTTCGCCGCCTGCCATCGGCAGGACGAACAACTGAAGATGCTTTTTGTCGTCGGGCGCGGTGAAGGCCAGACGGTCGCCCGTCGGAGACCAGCGCGGCGACCCGGCGTGATGACGGTCGGTGGTCAGCGGGCGGAGCGCATGCGTGGCGACATCGACGAGTGCGAGCTCCGTGCGGAACTCGTCGTCATGGAGGTCGGCGCGCTGCTCGACGAGTGCCACCGTCCTGCCGTCGGGGGCGATCTGCGGGTCGGACAGCTTGACGATTCGGGCGAGGTCCCGGACCGACACGGGCTCGGCGAATGCGCCGGAGGCAACGGTGAGCGAGAGGAGGAGCAGCAGACGAAGTTTCATCGAGCGAGGGTAGCGAGCTTGCGCGGGGCGAGAAAGGCGGCCTCACGCCCGGAGATGCGCGACGCGGATCGGCACCGGCGGATGGCTGTAATTGATCAGCGCATAGAGCGGATCGGGGGTCAGGGTGCTGGCGCCATCGCTCGTCAGTCGGGTCAAGGCGGAAATCAGCGGCTCGGCGCCGACCTGCCGCCGGGCGAAGTCGTCGGCCTGGAACTCGTGACGGCGGGAGATCCAGTTCGACAGCGGCGTCATCAGCGGGCCGACGATGCCGAGGAGCAGGTTGGCCGCGATGAAGCGTGTCGCCACGCCGTGGTCGCGGAACCCGAAACCATCGATCACCCAAGGCTGGCGGCAAAGCCAGCCGAAGGCGAACAGGACGGCGAACAGCATGACGATGGCGCGTATCGTCCCCGTGAGCACGTGCCGATGGCGGAAATGGCCGAGCTCGTGGGCGACGACGGCTTCGATCTCGTCCGGCGACTGCCTGGCCAGCAGCGTGTCGAACAGGACGATGCGCTTGGTCCGCCCGAAGCCGATGAAGAAGGCGTTGGCATGGCTCGACCGGCGCGAAGCGTCCATGGTCAGCAGCCCCGAGGACCGGAAGCCGCAGCGCGCGAGCAACGCTTCCAGCCGTGTCGTCAGCGCCGCGTCCCGGATCGGCTCGAAGCGGTTGAACATCGGCGCGACCAGACGCGTGTAGATCGTGGGTGCGGCGAGGATCAGAACGACCGCGGCCGCCCAGGTCCACAGCCACCACAGGCCGGTGGCCGTTCGCATCAGGGCGAGCAGCCCCGCGAGCAACGGCAGCCCGACCATCGCGGAGAGGGCGGCGCGCTTGAGTTCGTCGACGGCGAAGAGGGCCGCGGAGCCCTGACGGAAGCCGAAGCGACGCTCGACGACGAGGGCGGTGTAGGCGCGGATCGGGAGAGTGATGAGGGCGGGGACGGCGAGGACGATCGCCAGCAGGAGTAGCTGGTGCAGGAGCGAGGGCCGGAGCACGTGGTCGAGTGCTGCCGAGAGAAGGTTCAGGCCGGCGAGCACCCACAGGAGGGTCAGGGCGACGTCGACGAGGCTCGAGAGAGCGGCGATCCTGGTCCGGGCGACCGTGTAGTCGGCCGCCTTGCGGTGCTGCTCGATGGTGACGGTGGCGGCGAAGGCGAGCGGGACACGATCGCGATGGCGCGTCACGGCGGCGGCCTGGCGGCGCAGCAGGGCGAGCGTCGCGGCATGCCAGGCGAGCGTGGCGACGAGGAAGACGAGCAGCAAGTCGGGCATTCAGGCCTTCGGATGGATCGGGATGAGAGGTTTCTCCATCCGGATGTGGGGGATGGTGAGCTCGATATAGCGTTCGCCCTTCGTCATGTAGCCGAGCTTCTCATAGAACGGGATGGCGGGCGCGCGGGCGGCGAGCGTGACGAGGGTGGCTTGGCGGCGGAGTTCGGCCTCGCCCGCGACCACGAGGCTCGCGCCGAGGCCGCGTCGCCGGAAGGCGGGCTCGACCGCCATCTGTCTGAGCCGGGCGGTGCCGGTGGCGTCGGGGAGCACGAGAAGCAGGGTGGCGATGATCGCGCCATCGGGTCCGCGCAAGGCGAGGTGGATTTGCGCGGCCTCGGCTTGGAGCTCGGGCGCGGTGAAGTCGAGGCCGAGCGGGTGTCGCAGCAGGCGGCGGCGGAACGCGAGCATCTCGTCGTAAGCGGGGTCTCGCAGGCCGGTTTGGCCCGGATGACGGATCGTCTCGATCATCGCATGGGAGCGCGACCGGCCGCGAAAGGTTCATCCAGGGCCGGCGAGCCGCGCAAGATCCTGCGCGACACGGCCGATGGGCGTCGCCCAATCGTGCGGGGCGGGCTGCCGGTAGAGACGCATCGAATCGTACCAGGGGGTGTCGTCACGTCCGGCGAGCCAGCGCCAGCATTGGTCGTAGCGGGACAGCATCCAGACCGGGCAGCCGAGGGCGCCGGCGAGATGCGCGGTCGAGGTGTCGACGGCGATGACGAGGTCGAGCGCCGCGATGAGGGCTGCGGTGTCGTCGAAGGTGGCGAGATAGCTAGTATGGTCGATCAGCCTGAGGCCCGCCGGTGGCGCTCGACCCTGTCCGCCGGCCTCGCCGACCTGGAGACTGTAGAAGGTTGCCGCCGACCTCGCGAGAGGAGCGAAGGCCGCGAGCGTCGTGGAGCGGCGCCGATCGGCCAGGGCGGCGCCGCGGAAGCCGTGCCTGGGCGAGCCCGCCCAGACCAGTCCGACCCGGAGTGGGCGTCCGGCGCTCGCAACCGGGTCGGACGCGAGACGCTCGCGCCAACCCGCGACGAGAGCCGGGTCGGGGGTCAGGTAACGGGCGGTTGAAGGGATCGTGTCGAGGGTGGTGCCGAGGACAGCGGGCAGGCTGAGCATAGGGCAGTAGAGGTCGGCCTCCGGCGTGGCGTCCGTGGTGATGACCGCATCGGCCGCCGACATGCGCGTAAGCAGGCTTGCGAGCTGCTCGCGGATCTGCAGGACGACACGGCCGCCACGTGCCTTGGCGAGCGAAGCAAAGCGCACGAATTGCAGCGTGTCGCCGAACCCGCCTTCCTCGTGCAGGAGGAGGGTGCGGCCGGTGAACGCCTCGCCGTGCCAACGCGGGATCGCCATCGTGTGAGGCGACATGCCGCGTGTCCGCCACCGCCATTCGTATTCCGCGAAGCCGCGCGCGTAGTCGCCCGACGCGAGCAGCGACTGGGCGAGATTGCAGTGCGTCTCCGCGTTGTCGGGATCCATGCCGGTCGCGAGCTCGAGGAACGTCACGGCGTTCGACGGATCTCCGCAGGCCTGCAGTGCGACGCCGAGATTGGAGAGAGCCGGCGCGTGATCGCTGTTGAGCCTGAGGCAATTGGAGAAGGCGGCAATCGCATCGTTGTAGCGCTGCGTTTCGACCATCGTGTTGCCCAGGTTCGACCAGGCGCCCCAGGCACGCGGATCCAGCGCGACGGCACGCAGGCAGACGCGCTCGGCTTCGTCGAAGCGGCAGAGCTGATTGAGGAGCGCACCGTAATTGCCGAGGATGCGGGGATCGTCCGGCGTCACGGCGAGAGCTTCGCGATAGGCGATGTCGGCCTCCGCGAGGCGGTCGGCGCGATGCAGACGCTCCGCGTCCGCGCCAAGCTCGGCCGCCCGGTCGATGTCGACAGCCTCGCTCATCCGGACCGCATCCCGACCATGTACGTTACTTGAACGTTACGGTCAACGGGTCACGCCTGGGTGGAGAGGCTGTTGCCGATGATCTGCAGGAGGCTGTCGCTCGTGCTGCCGGAGCCGAACAGGCTTGCCGTCGTGAAGGTCTGGGCGACGGATGGCGGGCTGACCTCGGTGATCGCGAGATACTGCTCGGCGTAGCGTTGGATTCCCGCCGGTGTGCCGAACTGCTTGAGATTGACGTCCTTCTGCAGGATGCTTTGCTGCTCCGTGAAGTCCAGCGCGCCGAACTGGGTCGGATCCAGTCCGAGGACCGTTTCGATGACGTTGAGCTGGGTCGGGTCGGACATCAGGGCGTTCAGGCTGCTCGCGGAGTGCGCGGTGCGCGTGAAATAGAGGGCCTGCTGCATACCGGGCGTCGCGCTGCCCTGCCTGGTTTCGAACTGGTTGGTCAGATACTGGCTGGATATGGCGGAGACGTTGGTCTTGGACATCAGCGGCGTCGAGGTGGCGGTCCAGCCGGACATCTGCTGGGCGAAGCGTTGCCAGAGCGCGTTGCCCGACTTCTTGGCGAGCGACGTGCTGGATGTCGGGTCCTGGGTCAGGAGGTCCTTGATGATGGCGGTCTGGCCGATCATGGACGACATGCCGAAGGCACCGAGAACGACGGAGAGCGAGCGGTAATCGCCCAGCAGAGCCTGCGGGGTCTTGAGCGTGGAGGCCGCTTGCGTGAAGTGACCGACGGCCGCTTGCGCCGCGACATCGGCGGCCTCGGTCCTGGTCACCGCCGTCGTCTCGTTCTTGATGATCGAGAGATAGACCGGGATCGGGGGGAGGCCGACGGCGCCGCTCATTTCGGGTGACCGGACGATCGCGTCAGATCGCGACTTCGACGCGACCCGGGACGGGCCCGACGGAGGCCGAAGGGACCGGCGCCACGACGCGGGGACGGAGAGCGTCCACCATGTCGTTGTTGATGTCGACGAGCGGCTGGATCGGCCTGTCCTGGCTCATGGCCGCGATGCTGTACGACATCGACCACGCGCCGACCGAGACGAGGTCCTTCTTGAGGATCGGCGGCAATTCGTTGCCGGTGAGGCCCACGTCGGTGACGAGAAGCGACCAGAGCTTGTGGTTTCTGTGCAGCGCCTTGATGCGCTCCGACGCGGTGCTGGCTTCCTGGAGCATACGGTTGACGAAGACGAAGGCGGCCGCTTCCACCTCGCGCGGTTCGAGCGAGCCGGCCGTCTTGCGGCCATATTCCGCCTGTCCGTAACTCATTCGACGTGCTCTCCCGAGAAAGGGGCGGACCGGGCGCAAGCGCCCGGTCCGGTGGCGTTACCTGAACAGGGACAGGATCGACTGGGACTGCGAGTTCGCGATCGAGAGCGACTGGATCGCGAGCTGCTGCTTGGTCTGCAGCGAGGTGAGCTTGGCACTTTCCGCCGACAGGTCGGCGTCGGTCAGCGCGCCGACGCCCGAGGTGAGCGCGTCGCTGAGGTTGCTGGTGAAGCTTTGCACGCCGGTGATCTGCTGCGAGGTGTAGCCGAGCGAGTCGGCGATGCTGGTCATCGACTTGATGGCGGCCTGGATGGTGGTGACGGCGGACTGGCCGGCGCTGAGGGCAGTCGCGGCACTGGACGCCGCGGTGAGGCCGGTGACGCTGCTGGTGAAGCCGGTGAGGCCCTGGCCGGTGACGTTGATGGAGCCGTCGTTCTGGACGGCGGCGCTGTAGCCGTTCTGGTTCATCGCGTTGACGAGGTCGCCGACCATCTGGTTGGACGATTCGGTCGCGGTGTCGACGGTCACGACGACGGTCTTGTTGGCCGTGGCGCCAGACGTGTTCGCGGCGGTCGGCGCGGTGCCGGAGGCGTCGAACTCGAAGGTCGTCGTCGTGCCGTCGCCGTTGGTGACGACGACGTTCGAGCCGTTGGCGAAGCTGCCGGCGACGAGGGTGGAGCCGACGCCGATGTTCTGGCCGCTGGAATTGCCAGTCAGGATCTTCTGCGTCACCTGTCCGGTGCCAGCGGCGCCGGTCGCGATGACGGAGCCGTTCGCGGACATCGCCGACGTCAAGCCGAGCGCGTCCGTCAGGGTGACCGCACCCGGCTTGGTCGCCGCGGCCTGGTTGGCGACGTTGAGGGTCGTGCCCTGCAGGCCGTCAACGATGGACATCGTGGCGGTCGCCACCGACGTGCCGCCGTCGGCCTGCGACGTGAGCAGGTTCACGCCCTGGAACGTCGAGTCCCGCGCGTAGAGATTGACCTGGTTCAGAGCCTGGGCGACCGAAGTCTGCATCGTGCCGAGATTGATGCCGCTGGTGCCGGCGGCGGTGATGGAGTTCTGCAGCGTCTGCAGCGTCGAGATGATGCTGGTCGTGGCCGACAACGCGGTGCCGACGACGGAGGAGCCGAATGCGAGGCCGTTCGAGACGGCGCTGAGGCCGGCGATGTTGCCGTCCATCTGCTGGGCGATGGCGTAGACGGCCGGATTGTCGGACGCCTTGGAGACGGACAGGCCGGTCGAGACCGCGTTCTGTGTCATCGTCAGCTCGGAATTCGTCATCCGCAACGATTCGAGGGCGGCCATCGAGGCGTTGTTGGTGTTGATCGAGAACATGGGTTTTCTCCGTTGGGGCTGTTTGCCGAGACGGAGTTGATCATGGGAATGTTAGAGAAAGGTTTACGTGGTTCTGGCGAACACGGCGTCTTCGTGCGCCACGATACGGCGCGCCAGTTTCAAGGCCTGGTAGCACTCGCCGGCGACCGCGGCCCGCAAGGCCTGCTCAAGCAGGCCCCGAGCCAGGGGCGAGGTGGTTTCGGCATAGAACATCTCGATGTAATAGGCGGCCTCCCGCAAGGCGGCCTCGCGTTCGTCGGGTTCGCCGACATACGCGTTCTGGAGCGCGAAGTAGATGCGCCGGGCTGGCGTGTCGGCCTCGCCAGGGGCCATGATCTGACGGCCGAAAAGGAAGCGCGCCTTGTTGGCGAGACGGATGTCGGCACCGGTGACGAAATGAATGGCGGCACCGTTGATGACGAGCTTGTCGCCGCTCGTCAGGCGCAATCCCAACCCGGCCATGGGTGGATCCTCCGGCTTTTCCGAACCACGGTGATTTTCACCGCCGATGATGATGGCTCGCAGGACTGAAGAGGTGGTTAATGCGATGGACATGAGGCTCGATGACGTCGTGAACGCCTTGCCGGACCGCTATGCCGGCCCGGGCGGTGCGATCGCCGTGCTTCGACGCGGCGAGATCCTGGCGCGGCATGCCTGGGGATGGGCGGACGCCGACGCCCGGCTCGCGTTCACGCCGGCGACGCCGTTCCTGGTGTGCTCGATCACCAAGCAGTTCACGTGCGCGCTGCTGCTCGATCGTTTCGATGATCCGACAGTGCTGGACGAGGACGTCCGGCGCGCGTTGCCGGACCTGACGCAACCCGCACCCGGCGTGCTCGACCTCTGCCACAACCAGTCCGGGCTGCGGGATTACTGGGCGGCCGCGATGCTGTGCGGTGCGCCGGTCGAGGGACGGTTCGACGACGAGGACGCGCGACGGCTGATCGGGCGGACGCGGACGCTGCAATTCGAGCCGGGCGCGCGATACTCCTACGCCAACCAGAACTTCCGGATCATATCCGACATCCTGGAACGAAGGCTCGACCGGCCGTTCGACGAGCTGCTGCGCTCGCACGTGCTCGAACGGATCGGCATGCAGGCCGGGCTCAATCCGGAAACCGGTCAGGTCCGAGGCGGAACGGTGGGCTACGAGGGATCGGCCGCGAACGGATTTCGGCCGGCGATCAACCGGATCCGTTGGACGGGCGATGCCGGGCTCGCGGCAAGCCTCGACGACATGATCGCGTGGGAGCTGGCCGTCGACCGGGGCGATGCGTTCTACAGCCGCTTGACGCCACCGACTTCGTTTCGTGGCGGCGCTCCTGCCGTCTACGGGTTCGGGCTGAGCCGTGTGCCGCTGCTCGGCCATACGGCGTTCAGCCACGGCGGCGGCCTGCGCGGTTGGCGGAGCTTCCGTGCCTACCTGCCGGAGCATCGCGTTTCGGTGGTGGTGATGTTCAACCACATGGCGGACGCGCGGGCAGCCGCGCTCGACGTGCTGGGCGCGGTGGTTGCGCCGGTGGAGGCGGAGACGCCGGCGGACGGAGTGCGCGCGGGGCGGTACCGGGAGCCCGAGACGGGGCTCGCGGTGCGGATCAGTCAGGATGCCGACGGGACGCGGCTGTTCTACGCGACCAGTCCCGACCTGCTCGGGGCGGGTTCGTCGGTCCGGCTTCGCAGCGAGGCGGGCGTGGTGTGGATGGACCGGCCCGGCGACAACCAGTCGACCGCGCTGGCCGCGGTCGAAGGGTCGTCCTCACGGGACGTCGAGGGCATGTTCCACTGCGCCGAACTCGGGGCCGATCTGACCTGCGTGTCGGCCGGGGGCGTCCTGCACGGAGCTTTCTCGGGTTTTCTCGGACGCGGCACGATGCAGGCGATGGTGGCTTTCGGGCCGGACCTCTGGCTGCTCCCCTGTCCTCGCGCGCTCGATTTCGGGGCGCCCGGGGATTGGACGCTCGCCTTCACGCGCGGCACGGACGGGCGTGTGGACGGCGCGCAGGTGGGATGCTGGCTCGCGCGCCGGCTGGTGTTCACGCGCGTTCCAGGATGAAGGCGGCGACCGCCTCGCCGAGCAGCCGGTAGCCCGTGTCGTCCATGTGCATGCCGTCCGGCGACAGACCGTCGATCCCCCGGCCGGTCTCGAGGCTCCAGGTGCGCATCAGCGCGTAGCGCGGAAACACCGGAAGCGCGAAGCGCCGTCCGAGCCCGCGCACGCTCTCGAGGAACGGCGGAAAGGCAGGGTCCGCCTCGAGCACCGAACAATATTGCGGCTCCATCAGGACCAGGTCGGCGCCGATGGCACCGACGCGTTCGATGCCGTCGCGCATGATCCGCTCGAAGCGCGCGAGCGGTACGCCCTGCGGACCGTCGTTGCTGCCCGCCTGCCAGATGACCAGATCCGGCGCGTCCTCGATGACGGCGCCGATCCGCGCTGCCATGCCGTCGATGTTCTCGCCCGACACGCCGCGGTTGATCAACTCGATCCCGGCCGGGAACTGGCCCGCGAGCGCGTCGCGCATGCGTGGCGGATAGCCGGTCGCGTGAGGATCGCTCGCGCCATAGCCCTCCGTCGTCGAGGAGCCGAACGTCGTGATCCGGAGCGTCTCGCCGCCGGCGCGACGCCGCGCGGTCCGCGGGAGACGGCTCATGCGGCGGCGAGTGCCGACCGGGCGCGAGCGGCGCGCTTTCGACGGTCGAGCCAGAACGCGAGCGCGAACAGCAGGCCGATGCCCGCCCCGTTGACCGCGATCTGCATGAACAACCCCTGGCCCATCGCATCGAAGGCGAGCTTGCCGAGCAGGTCGACGAAGGTCCCCGCGGTGAACACCTCGAGCGAGTGCCGGCCCAGCAGCGCGAGCGCGCGGCCCGGCGGGCTCTCGGCGACGCGCCGCGCCGACCCGCTCGACGCGACGAGGTAGAAGATCGACATCACGTCGAGCAGGCGCAGCGGCGCGAGCGAGGTCTTGCCGGACGTCGACAGGACCAGCGGCGCCAGGTTCGGCAGCCCGTAGGTGCCGTAAGGGAACGCCTCGAGCGCCGAGACCGCGAGATAGATCCAGGCGATCGCGACGAGGCCGCCGATGCGCGGCAGATCGCCGCCGCGGCGGACGCTCACGCCCGCGGCGGCGGCGCCGAGCGCGAACAGGAACTGCCACGCGAACGGGTTGAAATACCAGCCATCCTGGTCGAGCCAGTTCGGCACGTTGATCGCGGGATCGAGATTGACCGCGAGCCAGAGCAGGAAGCTCGGCACCAGGGCGGCGGCGAGATGGATCCGCATCAGCGCCCAGATCAACGGGAAGGTCGCGAGCAGCGCGATGTAGAGCGGCAGGATGTTGAGGTTGGCCGGCAGGGCGAGCATGAAGATCGCGCGCCACAAATGGCGATGACCATGTGCGAGTTCGGGTTCGAGATAGTCCGGCGACGTGGGATGGTAGCCCGACCAGGTGCGGATCAGGAACACGCTGATCAGCAGCAGGCTGAGCTGGAAGACGTAGAGCTTGACGATGCGGCGGCCGATCCGCTCCAGGCCGACGCGCCAGCCCGATCGTTCGAACGCGCGGCCATACGCCAGCATCGACGCGAAGCCGGCGAGAAGGACGAAGATCTCGGCCGCGTCCGCGAAGCCGATATTCCGCATCGTGAACCGGTTCAGCAGGTTCTGCGGGATATGGTCGACGAACATCATCAGCAGGGCGAGGCCGCGCAGCGCGTCGATGCGGTGATCCCGCGCCGGCCTCGCCGCCGGTGGGCGCGTCCTGGTTGCATCAAGCGGCATGTCGAGCATGTGTCTGGCCTAGCGCGGCTTCGCGGCCGATGTGCGGCCAGGCGCGGCCGCCTTCAAGTCGTGCGCGCCGCCGCCCTCGAAAGGATCAAGCCGCGTGGATGAACCCGACGACGTGCTGGCGGAACGGATCAGGGCGGCGCTCGCACGCATCGCCGACCCGTTCGGCGGCGGCGACATCATCGCCAGTGGCCGGGTGGAGTCGGTGCTCGCGCGCGGCGGCCTGGTGCAGATGACCTTGCGCTCGTCGCGCGACGAGCGACGGACGATCGAGGAGACCGCGCGCGAGGCCGAGCGTGTGGCGTCGAGCATGCCGGGCGTCACCGGCGCGACCGTGATCCTGACCTCGCACCGCACCCAGGCGGCGCCCGTACCCGCGACGGCCGCCGCCCGGCATGCGCCGCCGACCGCGAGGCCGAAGCTGCTCGGCGATGTCCGCCACGTCATCGCGGTGGCCTCCGGCAAGGGCGGCGTCGGCAAATCGACCGTCGCGGTCAATCTCGCCGTCGGCCTGCAGCGCCTCGGGCTGCGCGTCGGGCTGCTCGATGCCGACATCCACGGGCCGAGCCTGCCGCGGATGCTCGGGCTCGACCGGAAGCCGGAGGTGGTCGGCAAGCGCATGATCCCGCTGCAGGCCTGGGGGATCGCCTGCATCTCGATGGGCTTCCTGGTGCCCGAACGGCAGGCGATGGTCTGGCGCGGCCCGATGGTGATGGGAGCGCTCGAGCAGTTGATGGACCAGGTGGAGTGGCCCGCGCTCGACGTGATGGTGGTCGACATGCCGCCCGGCACCGGCGACGTGCAGCTCACGATGGCGCAGCGCGTCGATGTCGCCGGCGCGGTCATCGTCTCGACGCCGCAGGACATCGCGCTCGTCGACGCGAGAAGGGGGATCGACATGTTCGGGCGGACCAATGTGCCCATCCTCGGGCTCGTTGAGAACATGAGCGTGTTCTGCTGTCCGAACTGCGGGCACCGGACCGCGATCTTCGGCGAGGGCGGCGTCGAGCGCGAGGCCGGCCGGCTCGGGGTGCGGTTCCTCGGCGCGGTGCCGTTGCTGGCGTCGATCAGGACCGCGGGCGACGAAGGCGCGCCGATCATGTCGGTGGACGGCGACAGCGAGGCGGGCCGGGCGTTCGCGGCGATCGCGCGGGCGGTCAGGGCGCAGCTCGCCTGAGCAGGCCGCCTCGATCAGCGGATGGCGGCCTGGAACTCGCTCCATTCCCGCTTGCTCAGACCGCTCGATGCCTGCTCGACCGCCTCGCCGGCCATCATGCGCCGAAGCGCGGCCCGCATGGCGCCCGAGAGCGTGAAGGCGCCCAGGCGGTAATCCTCGAACGCGGCGGTCGCGATCGGCACCCAGGCGCGCACCATCGCGAGCATCGGCTCGGCATAGGCGCGGATCTCGTACTGGGCGTGGCTGTCGCCGCGCAGGGCCAGGAAATTGAACAGGTTGTGGAGGTCCGTCTTCCAGTACCACTGCGTGTAGCTCGAAAGCGTCAGCGTGATCCGGGCGAGCTCGCGCGCGAGGTGCGGCCGGTTCGGGTCGATCGTCTCGCCCTGCTCGTCCTCGTTCAGCAGCGCGAGATAATGATCGTACGACCGCGTCGCATCCTCGCGCAGCAGGCCGAGCACGCGCGCCGACTCGTCCGGTGCCAGGACCTCGTCGCGGCCCTGCCGATTGCTCGACGACTGGGCGGCGAGATGCGCCGGCGCCGGCAGGTAGAACTCGCGGTCGAGCACCGAGTAGCGGGCGGAATACTCGTTCACGCTCGCCATGCGATGGCGGATCCACTGGCGCGCGACGAAGATCGGCAGCTTCACGTGGAACTTCATCTCGCACATCTCGAACGGCGTGCTGTGGCGATGGCGCATCAGGTAGCGGATCAGTCCCTCGTCCTCGGACACGCGCCTGGTGCCGCGGCCATAGGAGACGCGGGCGGCCTGAACGATCGCGCCGTCGTCGCCCATGTAGTCGAGCACCCGGACGAAACCATGGTCGAGCACGGGGTGCGCGCGGTGCAGCAGCGCCTCGACGGCAGGCACCGTCGGGCGCAGCGTGGTCGCCGGCTGCGCGCGCGCCTGCTCGATCTCGGTGGCCTGCTCGGCGGTGATCCTGTCCATGCGTCCCCCTACCATCCGACTACGGTTTGCCCTATATCTGACGGTGACGGGGCAACCCGCCTATGGCGATAAACGGTTCGTGGAATAAACGTTGTGGACCCGGGGGCAGTGCCCGGCGCCTCCATACCCACTCCGCCTTCGGCGGCCTTGGGGGCGAAACAGGCTCGACACGCGTGGTAAAGACCAGCCTTTTGCCCGGCATTGTACCGCCGTTATCGGGCTAAATCACAAGTGCCAACGACAACGACGCTATGGCGCTCGCTGCCTAATTGACTTAGGCAAGCGCGGTTCGGGGGGCACCGGGCAACAGAAGCCCCCCACTTCTCGGCCCGATTTCTGGGAATATCGATGGACGACCTGCAGGGACCCAACGGCGGCGAGACGTCCGACAGCCTGCTTCCCTACGAGGTCTGGACCGAGGAAGCCTTTCGCGGCGTGGCCGTGCGCGCGCTCCAACACGCCGCCGCATACGGCCTGCCGGGTGAGCATCATTTCTACATCACATTCCGGTCCGACCATCCCGCCACCAGCATGCCGACGCGGCTGCGGGCGAAATATCCGGAAGAGATGACGATCGTCCTGCAGCACAAATACTGGGACCTGACGGTCGACGAGACCGCCCGCTTCTTCTCGGTGGGCCTCTCCTTCAGCGGACAACCCAGCACGCTCGTCGTCCCGTTCGACGCGATGACCGGCTTTGCCGATCCCTCGGTGAAATGGGGGCTGCGGTTCCGGCCGGTCATGCCGGAAGCGCCAGCCAGGACCGGCCCGCGCGCCGTCGACATGACCGAGGCCGACAGGCCAGAGGCGGATCCGTCCGCCGAGCCGGCCGCGTCCGGCACCGAGCCGCAGGTCGTCAGCCTCGACGCCTTCCGCAAGCGCAAGGACTGAGCCGCGTCATGAACGCGCCCGCGGCGGCCAAGGACGCCTACACGCCCCTGTTCCCGCTCGGGCCCGACCAGACCCCCTATCGCCGGCTCGATCGGATCGAGGGCGTCACGACCTCGCTGTGCGACGGACAGACCGTGTTGCGGGTCAAGCCGCAGGCGCTCATCGAGCTGGCCCGCGCGGCATTCCGCGACGTGTCGCACCTGCTCAGGCCCGGCCATCTCGCCCAGCTCCGCCGCATCCTCGACGATCCCGAGAGCTCGCCGAACGACCGGTTCGTGGCCCTCGACCTGCTGAAGAACGCCAACATCGCGGCCGGCGGCCGGCTGCCGATGTGCCAGGACACCGGCACCGCGATCGTGTTCGGCAAGAAGGGCCAGCGCGTCTGGATCGAGGGCGACGAAGAGGCGGCGCTCAGCCGGGGGATCGCCAGCGTCTACACCGAGACCAGCCTGCGCTACTCGCAGATGGCGCCGCTGACGATGTTCGAGGAGGTCAACACCGGCAACAACCTGCCCGTCCAGTTCGACATCGCGGCAGCACCGGGCGAGCATCACGCCGACGAGCTCGACCTGATGTTCATCGCCAAGGGCGGCGGGTCGGCCAACAAAACCTTCCTGTTCCAGGAGACGCGCGCGCTGCTCGCGTCCGAGGCCAAGCTGCTCGACTGGCTCGGGAGCAGGATCCGCACGCTCGGCACGTCGGCCTGCCCGCCATACCATCTCGCGATCGTCATCGGCGGCCTGTCGGCCGAGCTGACGCTCAAGACGGTCAAGCTCGCCTCGACCCGCTATCTGGACACGCTGCCGACTGCGGGCAGCCGGACCGGGCACGCGTTCCGCGATCCGGCACTCGAAGCGGCCGTGCACAAGCTCACCCAGGACATCGGGATCGGCGCGCAGTTCGGCGGCAAGTATTTCTGCCATGACGTGCGGGTGATCCGGCTGCCGCGCCACGGCGCGAGCCTGCCCGTCGGCATCGGCGTCTCCTGCTCGGCGGACCGCCAGATCAAGGCCAAGATCACGCCCGACGGCGTGTTCCTCGAGCAGCTCGAAACCGAACCGTCCCGTTTCCTGCCCGAGGCGACCGACGACATCCTCGGTGGCGACGTGGTGCGCATCGACCTGTCGCGACCGATGGCCGAGATCCGCGCCGAACTGTCCCGCCATCCGGTCAAAACCAGGCTCGCGCTCAGCGGCACGGTCGTGGTCGCGCGCGACATCGCACATGCCAAGATCAAGGAGCGGCTCGACCGCGGCGAGCCGATGCCCGACTATTTTCGCGACCATCCGGTCTATTACGCGGGACCGGCAAAGACGCCGGACGGCATGGCGACCGGAAGCTTCGGGCCGACCACCGCGGGACGCATGGACAGCTATGTCGAGGAGTTCCAGCGCGCCGGCGGTTCGCTGGTCATGCTCGCCAAGGGCAACCGCTCGAAGGCGGTTCGCGACGCCTGCAGCACTCACGGCGGTTTCTATCTCGGCAGCGTGGGAGGCGCCGCGGCGCGCCTCGCGCAGGACTGCATCCGCCGCGTCGAGGTGCTCGAATATCGCGAACTCGGCATGGAGGCGGTCTGGCGGATCGAGGTCGAGGATTTCCCCGCGTTCATCGTCATCGACGACAAGGGCAACGACTTCTTCGAGGGCCTGACGTAGGTGCGCTATACGGTCGACCGTCTGGACCATCTCGTCATCACCTGTCGCGACGTGGAGATGATCTCGTCGTGGTATCAGCGCGTGCTCGGCATGGAACGCGAGGAATATGGGCGCAACCTGCGCAACGCGCTGCGCTTCGGCGGCCAGAAGATCAATCTCCGGCCCGACGGCGCCGACGGCTGGGACACCGCCGACTTCGCGATCCCCGGCACGCAGGATCTCTGCTTCACCACCACGCTGAGGCCGGAGGATACGGTCGCGCACCTGCGCGCGTGCGGAGTCGAAGTCGTCGCGGGGCCGGTCGAGCGGATCGGGGCACTCGGTCCGATGGTGTCGGTCTATTGCCGCGATCCCGACGGCAACCTGATCGAGCTCGCCTCCTATCTCGGGGACGAATAGGTGGCCGGCGGTGGCCGGCGCTGCACGCCGTGCCAAAAGGGCACGCCGCCGCTCGGCGGCGACGTCGTGCGCACGAACATGCAGGCGTTGCCGCACTGGGCGCTGTCGCCCGATGGCAAAAGCATCGCGCGGCGCGGGAAATTCGCCGATTTCGACACGGCATTCGCAAGCGTGTGCGCGGTCGCGGAACTGGCGCGGCTTGAGGATCACCATCCGGACATCGAATTCGGCTGGGGCTACGCCGCGTTCACGCTGACCACGCATGCGATCGGCGGCCTGCACGAGAACGACTTCATCGTGGCGGCCGGGATCGACGAGATCCTTGCCTCGGGCATCACGAGCTAGACCAAGGCGAGGACGCTGTCCTCGACCTGCCAAGGGCCGGCGGCCCTTGGATCCCGGCTTTTGTGCCGGCCGCCCGACAAACACTCACAACATTGTTATTCAATCCCGCCCGCGAGCGGTGGCAGAAAGCGATCTGTCCAATATCAACAAAAAACGGAGGAGACAAAATGGCGACGCAAGCGCGCAACGACGTGTCCCGGACGTTGGCCGTGGTGAGCCTGGCGACGATCGTCACGATGAACCCTGGCATCGCCGGTGCCGCGACCGCGCGGCAGATCCCGGTGGCACCGCCGCCGATGGGATGGTCATCGTGGAATTCGTTCGGCGACGGCATTAGCGAAACGCTGATCGATCAGCAGGCCGATGCGCTCAAGGCGCTCGACACGGCGCTGCCCGCCGCCACGCCGCGTTACGACCGCCTGAATATCGATGACGGGTTCTGGCCCGTCGGCAACGGCCGCAACCAGGACGGCAGCCCCAAGCTCGATCCCGCGTTGTGGACCAACGGGTCACTGGCGTCCGCGGTCCAGCACATCCACGCCGACGGCCTTCTCGCGGGTGCATACACCGATGTCGGCAAGACCGGTTGCGCCGGCGATGGCGGCAGCGAGAACTATTACCAGCCGGACATGCTGCGTTTTGCGCAGCAGGGCTTCGACTACGTGAAGGTCGATTTCTGCGGCGGCCAGGCGGAGGGGCTCGATCCGGAGGAGACCTACGCCAACGTGGCCCAGGCGGTCCAATACGCGGAGTATCAGACCCAACGCAGGATGTATCTCTCGCTCTGTGACTGGGGTTTCTACGCGCCGGCCGGCTACCAGGACAGCGGCCAGGGGCCCTGGACCTGGGCGCCCGGCGTCAACCTCGTTCCGGCCGACATCTGGCGCACGTCCGAGGACATCACCTTCAGCGTCGGCCAGGGCTACGCCTACGCGACCTTTGCCGACGTGCTCGAGAACTTCCACGCCAGCATCCATCCGGACGCCCAGCACACCGGCTTTCACAACGATCCCGACATGATGGTGATCGGCATCGAGGGCGTCGACAACGACCCGGCGAATCCGGTGCAGAGCCAGGCGCATATGAGCCTGTGGGCGGTCGGCGGCGCACCGTTGCTGATCGGCGCCAACCTGACCGACGTGCTCGATGAGCCGGCGATCGAGGCGATCCTGACCAACCCGGACGTGATCGCGGTCGATCAGGATCCGCGGGGCCTCCAGGCGATCGAGGTCGCGGCGCCGGCGCCGGGCCTGGAAATCTGGGCGAGGCTGCTGTCCGGCACCGGCCGCCGTGCCGTGGTGCTGCTCAACACGACGACGGCACCGACCGCGATGACCGTCACCGCGCAGGAGCTCGGCCTCGACCGGAACGCGGGCTTCTCCGCCCGGGATCTCTGGACGGGCGGCACGAGGTCGGCCAGCGAGGGCCGCTACAGGGTGTCGGTCCCGGCCCAGGGTGCGACGATGATCGTCGCGACCGGCGCGGATCCGTCCTCGACCGAGGGCGCGATCGCGCGGACCGGCGGCGCTTACCCGGGCGTGACCGCGACGATCCCGGCCCATGCCGCCCCGGGTCGGGCTCCCGTCAATCAGGGTGCGACACCGATCGACGTCACCTACGTCAACCCGACCAAGGACAATCTCTACACCCTGATGCAGACCAACGGCAGCGGCGGCACGATCGTGTCCTTCCCGCCCACCGGCACGAGCGCGGGAACGATCTCGGTGATCGCCGGCCTCGGCACGGCGGGTGCCAACACGGTCTCGTTCACGTCGATCACCGGAACCATTCCGAGGATCGGCACCGTGTCGGTCGTTGCTGGTCCGATCCCGGCCTTCCAGCCGGTCTACCAGGCTGACGCCTCGACGAGCACCCTCGCCGGCACCGCGGTCGTCCAGGTCTGCACGACCTGCTCGGACGGCCACAATGTCGGCTATGTCGGCACCAACGCGGGCAAGAGCGGCACGCTCACGATCAACGGCGTGACGGCACCGAAAGCCGGTCTCTATCGCGTCCTGGTCGCCTACGCGAACGGCGACCAGGTCGATCGGCAAGCCGATGTCGCGGTCGACGGCGCCGCCGGCGGCACCGTGAACTTCCCGCGCGGGAAGGACTACAACACCATCCAGGTGGCGCCGATGACGGTGCTCCTCCAGCAGGGCACCAATTCGATCACCTTCTCCAACCCGAACGCCTACGGCCCCAACATCTCCGCCCTCGGCGGGCCGCGTCTGGTGTCGCTGGATTGAACGCGCATTGTCACGGAATCCTGCAACAGATAACCTCATCGCAGAATAAACCGGGGAAACGATGAGCGAGTTCGAGCACGTGGTGCGACTTGCACACGTGCAGAAATATTTCGGTGCCGTCCAGGGACTGCGCGACATCGATCTTGCGATCGGACGCAACGAGATCGTGGGCTTGATCGGCGACAACGGCGCCGGCAAGTCCACGCTCATCAAGGTGATGACCGGGGTGATGCCGCCGACGTCCGGCCGGATCTTCGTGCGCGACCGGGAGATCGATCTGCGCGACTATTCGGTGCGCATGGCGCACGACCTGGCGATCGAGACCGTCTACCAGGACAAGTCGCTCGCCGAGAAGCAGCCGCTGTGGCGCAACTTCTTCGTCGGCCGGCAGATCACCAACCGGTTCGGCTTCATCGACGTCAAGCGTCAGCGGCAGATCGCGTCCGACATGCTGATGGGCTCGATCGGATTTCGCGGTGTCGGGATCTCGGTCGACAGCACGGTGGCACAACTCTCGGGCGGCGAGCGGCAGGGGATCGCGATCGGGCGCGCGATGCATTTCGACGCCGACCTGATCGTGCTCGACGAACCGACCGTCGCACTGGCGGTCTCGGAGGTGCGCAAGGTCCTCGACTTCGTCCGCCTGATCAAGAGTTCGGGCCGGGCCTGCGTCTATATCGAGCACAATCTCGCCCATGTGCATGCGGTGGCCGACCGGCTGGTGGTGCTCGACCGCGGCGCGATCGTGGCCCAGATCGAGCCGCGTCACATGTCGGTGGCCGAACTCACCGAGTTCCTCATCGAGCTGCAGCACAAGGTCTGAACGGAATGGCGCGCGCACCCTCCCTGTTCAGCCGAATCGAGGGACTGCCGATCATCGGCGTCTTCGCGATGCTGCTGCTGCTGTTCATGTACATGGCGCCGACGGTCTTCCTCGCACCCTACATCTACACGACGTTCGCCTCCACGCTGCCGCCGCTGGTCCTGCTCGCGACCGGGCTGACATTCGTGATCGGCGCGGGCGAGATCGACCTGTCGTTTCCGGCGATCATCGCGTTCTCTGGCTTCATCTTCGCGGTGGCCTTCCGCGACTATCATCTCGGCTGGCTCGCGGTCGCGCTCGGCCTGGCGTCGGGATTGCTGGTCGGCTTCATCAACGGGGTCGTGGTGGCCAAGGTGGGGGTGCCGTCGTTCATCGCCACGCTTGCCGCGCAATTCTTCTGGTCCGGGATGGCGACCGTGCTGTCGGGCGGCAAATCCTACGCGCTGCGCGGCGTGGAGACGAGCTCGGTCTGGCGCGCGACGGTGGGCCTTCTTGGCGATGGCGCCGACTGGATCAGCCAGATCTCGGTCCAGTTGTTCTGGACCGGGGCGATCGTGCTGTTCCTCTGGTTCATTCTCAACCGGCACCGGTTCGGCGAGCATGTGCTGTTCATCGGCGACAGCAACCAGGTCTCGCGGGTGGTCGGCATCGATGTCGATCGCGAGAAGATCAAGCTGTTCACGCTGATGGGCGGCCTCGCCTCGATCGCCGCGATCCTGCTGACGCTCGAGAACAAGAACTATTTCGGCAACCAGGGCGAGGGCTACCTGCTGACCGCGATCGCGTCGGTGCTGATCGGCGGCACGTCGATCCTTGGCGGCAGGGCGACGCTGGTCGGCACCGTGTTCGGCTGCTGCATCATCGGCATGATCGAGGCCGGGCTGGTCGCGACCGGGCTGACCGGCGCCTGGGTGCGGACGATCCAAGGTCTGGTCTTCCTCGGGTCGGTCGTCTTCTATCTGTATATCGACGAACCGGGGCGTCGCGGTCTGCTGCTCGCGCGACTCCGCAAGCCTGGACGTCCAACGACAAAAGCAATGAGGGAGACGACGCCATGAAGACGCGTACGCTGCTTGCCTGCCTGACCGGTCTCTGCACGATCCCGTTCGCGGGGTTCGCCGCCGACGACACGCCGCCGGGCACCGGCATGGTGATCTACATGCAGATGGGCGGAAACCCGGGCGATGGTGCCACGCTCGCCAGGCAGACCGGGGCAGCCGCCGCGGCCAAGGCGCTTGGCGTCGCCAAGCTCAACGCGCAATTCTCCGCCTGGGCGCCGGAGACGATGATCCAGCAATTCAAGGAAGCGATGGCCGCGCGTCCGGCCTGCATCGTGATCACCGGCCATCCCGGCAACGACGCCTTCGCCGATCTCGTCAAGCGCGCGGTGTCGGAGGGGATCGTGGTGACCGACGGGAACTCCCCGTTGACGACCTTGCAGACGCAATACCGGCCGCACGGCTTCGGCTATGCGGGCGTCGATCTCTACCAGGGCGGCACGCTGACGGCCGAGCAGATGATCAAGACCGGCAGTCTGAAGGCGGGCGACGAGGCGATGGTCTATGGCGTGTTCAGCCAGGCCGAACGCGGTCAGTCCGAGAAGGGCCTCGCCGACACGCTCGAGCACGCGGGCCTGAAGGTCGACCGTCTCGAGATCACCCAGGAAGCCAACTCCGACCCGTCGCTCGCGGTGCCGGTGCTGACCTCCTACGTGCTGAGCCACCCGAAGCTGCGCGCGATCGGCACCCAGCATGGCGGCGTGACCGGCATCCTGCCCGCAGTGCTCAAGAAGGCCGGGCACAAGCCCGGCGACGTGATCGTGGGCGGCATCGACCTCGCACCCGCCACCATCGACGGGCTGAAATCCGGCTACGTCACTGTGACGCTCGACCAGCTGCTCTATATGCAGGGCTTCCTGCCGGTGATGCAGTGCGTGATGAGTGCCAAGTACAAGATGCCGGGCCTGGACATCAACACCGGCGCCGGCGTGGTCACGCCGCAGACGATCAGCCCGCTCGTCCCGCTCATCGACGCCGGCTACAGATGAGGAGTTCGTGATGAAAGCGGTTTGGAACGGACATACGATCGCCGAAAGCGACGACATCGTGACCGTCGAGGGGAACGCCTATTTTCCGGCGGATTCGCTGGCGCCCGATCTGGTCAGGCCGAGCACTCACACCAGCGTCTGCCCGTGGAAAGGGACCGCCAGCTACTACAGCCTGGAGGTGGACGGCGCGCGCAACGAGAACGCGGTGTGGTATTATCCGGAGCCCAAGCAGGCGGCTGAGAACATCCGCGGCCGCCTGGCCTTCTGGAAGGGCGTCCAGGTAAAACCCTGAGACTTCATGCGTGCCCCTAAAACCCTAAAACAACGTCGCCCCCAAACAGGAACGATCCGGTATCGCGTCCGGCATCGAACGGCTGGGTTCCGTTGAGCGAGCGCTCGTAACGAATTTCCGGCCGGATCGCGAGCAGTGCCACCGCCTTCGGCATCGGCGGCTTGTAGGTGACGCCGAGGGTCAGTTCGCCGTAGGTCGTGGGGGGTGCCACGATCAGACTGACCGGGTCGCCGGCCTCGGCCTTCACGTAGCCGAGATTGTCGAGGGTGTTGAAGGTGAAGCCGCCGCCGTCGCGCCAGACCTCGCCGCGCATGTTGAACGTGACCGTTGGCGAGAGCGGATAGGCGAAATACTGCGCGAAACCGTAGCCGTTGGCGCGCAGGAAATCGTCCTTGATGTAATTGATTTCGGTGTTCGAGGTGAGCTTGTCGGTGATCTTCCAGGTGGTGAGGATGTCGGCGTAGTAGCGCTCGTCGCTGTTGCCGTTCGGATCGACCAGCGTCGAGGTCTCCGGCCCGATATGGGCGGTGGCCAGCACGGTGACCTTGCCCTTGAAGAGGTTGTTGAGGCCGACGCCGATATTGCCCGCCGGTGCGCTGTTGTTGTCGCCGCCGCCGAAGGTGGTGGTGTTGCCGCTGTCGACGCCGAGATAGATGTCGACGGTCGGATTGATATGCGTCGTCGTGATGATCCCGGTGTGGAAGAACGTCACGCCCCAGTTGTAGATGAAGGAGTGGGTGTAGAACGGGTTCACGCTCGGATCGAGCACTTCGAGGCCCATGATCGACGGGAACTCGCCGATCTTGGCGTCGACGCCGCCGGACGTGAACCATGGCAGATGCAGCAGGATGTTGGCCTGGGTGACGCCGAATTGGTAGCGCGACGAAATGAGCCGGTCGAATTGGCCGAGATAGTGGTTGGCGCGCATGTCGGAGCCGTACAGACCCTGCAGGGTGAAGCCGACATCGTAGCCCGTCGCGTTCGGGTCGGTCGGGCGGGTTGCCGTCAGGAGAACCTGGTTGAGCTGCGCCTGATTGGCATGATCGGTGTAGATGTCGCCGTAGTTGAGGCCATCGGCGGGACGGGCCGGGTTGGCGATGATGCCGCCCTCGAACTGGGCGCCGAGCGTGATCGTGCTCGCCCAGGACGCCGGCGGCTTGGCCGGCGCCGTCGCCTGGGTCGCGGATGACGGTGACGCGCCGGGCGTCGCGATCGGCGGCGTGGATTGCGCGAGGGAAGGGCCGGCGATCACGATGATCGCGCTGGTTCCGAGCAGAAGGGCGGCATGGGACAGGAGCGGGGCGCGGCCACGGCGGAGGAAGCGATTCACGTCTTGTCCTTTCGTCGGCAGGTCAGGGCGCGCACAGGCGGATGCGCCCGCGCAGCAGTTTTCGCGGCGTGATCGCATCGCGAACTTCGAAGACCTTGTCGATGGCGCCGAGGCTCGCGAACAGCCGCGCCGCACCTGGAAGGAACGCCGGTGTCCGAAACGACACGGTGACGGAGGCGACGCGGTCGGACGCGCGCAGCGGCGCGGTGACGGCGGCGACCGCGCGCGCCTTCATCCACATGCCGTGCGCGATCGACTTGCGCATTCCGAACAGGCGGGCGGTGGCCCGGCTGAGGTGGATCGGGTTCCAATCCCCGGAGACGATGGCGTAGCTGCGGCCGATCGATCCCGGCAGCGCCCACCGCCCCTGCTCGTCGAGCCGCGACGAGGCGTCCGGGAGTGACGCGGGCACGTAGGGCTCGCCGAGCCGGTCGTTCGAGCGCGGGAACAAATAGAGGCTGCGGCTTTCCCAAACCGTCTGTCCGCCGCGATGCGCTGTCGTTTCGACTTCGACAAGCTGGCCATGGCCGTGCCTGAGCAGGCGCGTGGGCGCGGTTTCGATGTCGAGCGTGTCGCCGCGCGCCAGTCGCGCGTGCTGCCTGATGCTGTTCTCCAGATGAATCGCGCCCATGATCTGATACGGGAAGTCCGTTCGTGTCATGACACGCACATGCAACGGAAATGCCAACATGTGCGGAAAGGTGACCGGAACGACATCGGCCTCGAAGCCGCAGAGATCGCAATAGCGCGCGACCGCGCGGGGCTCGAGCCGCAGGCCCTCGATCCGGACGGGCGAGCCGATCGCGTGCCGCGGATCGCGGCCCGGCGGCTTGGCGAGAGACCGTGCCAGCCGCCAGATCGTCTCGACGGCACGTGGACGGTGCGCGAACGTCTCGATCTCCGTGGCAATCGTCATGTCGATCCTCCCGAGGCCAGGGCCGATGCCATCGCTGCTGGCGCATCCGTTGCTGCAACGCATCCTTGCCTCGCCTGCGATCAGTCGGCAGGAGAGGTGTCCGTTTCGCTGGCAGCCGGACCGGGCCAGGGCGCGAGGCCGATCCGACGACCGGTGCGCTTCTAGCGCGTCGCGTCCGCGCGGGCATCAGCAATGACAGACCGGCATGGCGGACTTGACTTGGCCGCCCTCGGGGCGCGACAGGCGGGCAGGACCGGGAGGTGATGGCGGTGGCTGACAGGGGTTCGGGTCGGAGCGTGAAGACGGATGGCCGCAAGCCGGACCCGGCGGCCCGGGCGAACGCGGCGATGAGCGCGGGCAAGATCGCCTACGAGACGCGCCGGGCGGCGGAGGCGGGCCTGTCGCTCGACGCCTGGCTGAAGCGGAAGGCGCGCGAGGCGGCGCCGGCCGCATCGGCACCGGTTCCCAAGGCGCCGGCACGCAAGGGCCTGATCGCGCGTCTGCTCGACAAGGCGCACCGCCCGCTGTAGCGGGTGAAATCCTCCATCATGTTTCGAGAATGGCCGTGGAATGGCGTAATTTGCCATCTTCCGGTCGTCATCTCCCCTGCGCCACGCCTGAAACCTATGTAGAACAATGGCTTAACTGGAGGCGTCGGTCTGGCACGCGCCATGCTCCCTCCCCGATGTCCGGCCATTCAGCCGGGCAGAAGGAGTTTCCGCCATGGCCACCATCGTCTCGTTCCCCGCCCGCTCCAGCGCCCGCACCGGCGACATGTCGGAGAGCCCGCGCCCGCGCCTGACATCGGTCCTGCTCGCCGTCGCCGCTCCCATCCTCGCCGCCGGTCTGTGCTGGGGCATGGTCGACGCGCTCGCCTTCACCCAGGGCAGCCTGATGGGCCTCTATTCGGCCACCGCGTCGGCCGCCTGACGCTTCTCGGCGAGCAGCCCGTGCACCCGAAGATGATGGCGGAACTGGTAGTAGGTCAGCCCGAGACTGGCGGCCGCGCGCTTCTGGTTGAAGCGGCTGGCCGCGAGCGCCTCGCGCAGCAGCCTGGCCTCGTAGGCCCGGGTCGCCGCGAGGAAGCCGCCGGCCGCGGATGCGTCGAGCCGCTCCGCCTCCGGCACCGGAGAGTCGGCCCTTGCCGTCACGACCGCGGACGGCCGGACCTGCGTCCGGATGAACGGATCGATGATCACGCGGTCGAGCTGGCGCTCCGGCCGTTCGGCGCGCGCGACGCTCCGCTCGATCACGTTGCGCAGCTCGCGGACATTGCCGGGCCAGTCGTGCGCGAGCAGATCGGCCTCGGCCTGCGGACCGAAGCCCGCGAAGAAGGATCGCTTGAGTTCGCTGGTCATCCGCCGCGCGAAATGTTCCGCGAGCAGCATGATGTCGGACGTCCGCTCGCGCAGCGGCGGCACGTTGACGACGTCGAAGGCGAGCCGGTCGAGCAGGTCGGCCCTGAACCGGCCGGCGGCCGCGAGGGCCGGCAGGTCGGCGTTGGTGGCGGCCACGATCCGGACATCGACATGCAGCGTCTCGTTGCCGCCGACGCGCTCGAAGGTGCCATATTCGACCACGCGCAGCAGCTTCTCCTGCACGGCGAGCGAGGCGGTCGCGATCTCGTCGAGGAACAGCGTGCCGCCGTCCGCCATCTCGAAGCGCGAGACGCGGCGCCGCTGCGCACCGGTGTAGGCGCCCGCTTCGTGGCCGAACAGCTCGCTGTCCAGCAACTGGTCGGACAGCACGGCGCAGTTGAGCTGGATGAACGGCCGGTCCCAGCGCGGGGACAGGTAGGTCAGCCGGTTGGCGACGAGCTCCTTGCCGGTGCCGCGCTCGCCGATCACCAGCACCGGACGATCGATCGACGCCGCCTGGCTGACATGGCCGAGCATTTCCAGGAAGGACGGCGCCTGCCCGATCGGCGTGGATGGGCTGCCGGTGTCGGTGGCGCGCTTGGCCATTTCACAGTCTTCCCCGCCAATTCTCCCCAAAAATTCCTAGCAACCGACCAACGCGCCGCGCAAGCGATCGACGAGGAGACCCTGCCATGAGCATCTTTTCCCGACTGGCCGACATCGTGAACTCGAACCTCAACGCGATCCTCGCCGAGGCCGAGGATCCGGAGAAGATCATCCGCCTCGTCATCCAGGAGATGGAGGACACGCTCGTCGAGGTGCGCAGCCAAGCGGTGCGTGCGATCGCGGACCGCCGCGAGCTCGAACGCCGCGGCGAGGGGATGCAGCGCGAGGCCGCCGAATGGCAGCGGCGCGCCGAGCTCGCGCTGACCCGCAACCGCGAGGACCTGGCCAAGGCGGCACTTCAGGCCCGGGTCAATGTCGAGCGCGCTCGCGAGGCGCTCGACCGCCAGATCGCCGCCGTCGCCACCGGCCTCGAACAGCAGAACGACGATATCGGCAAGCTGCAGGCCAAGCTCGCCGATGCCCGCTCCCGCCAGCGCTCGCTCGCCACCCGGCACAAGGTCGCCAGCGGCCGGCTCAAGCTGCGCCAGAAGCTCTACGACGAACGGATCACCGACGCGTTCTCACGCTTCGAGAAGGTCGAGCGCGCGCTCGACGAGACGGAAGGACGGGTCGAGGCCTACGATCTCGGCCGCGCTGGCACAACGGCTCGGCCGACGCTGGAGCAGGAGCTGGCCGGGCTCGAGACCGACGCCGCCGTCGAGGACGAGCTCGAGGCGATGAAGCAGCGGCTTGGCAATCGTCTCCCGGTGCCCGACAAATCGGAATGAGCCTGGGCATCGGTGGCGAGGTTTAAGCGATGGACGATGTGATCCACCTCCTGATCGTCATCTTCGGTTTCGTCGTCGTCTTGGTCGCGATGGACAATCGATCCAAGCTCAAGCGCGCCCGGAGCAGTGGCCTGGGGACCGCCGACCAGCAGGCGCTCGACCGCGCGCTCGACCAGGCGCGGCGGCTCGAGGAGCGGATCGAGAGCCTCGAGCGCGTGCTCGACGAGGACATGCCCGGCTGGCGCCGCAAGGTCTCGGCGTGAGGGTTCTCGCGTTTCTCCTCGCCATGACCGCCGGCGCCGGCGCCGCGACGCCAGGCGACCGTCTGGTGCTCGACCGGCATTGCGGTGGCGACGACATGACGATCTCGATCATGGCGGACAGTACGCTGTCGCATGAAGTGGCCGTCGATGGGGACAACGGCGGCATCGTCAACGAGAACGGTGCGGTGAAGGTCATGGGCGCCTGCCGCGACAGCGGAACGCTGGTCATACGGGTGCCCCCTGCCTTCCCGGTCACGATCGACGCGGCCGGCTCCGGCCAGACCCGCATCGGGCAATTGCAGGGTCACGTCATCGCCTCCCTGCGCGGCGACGGCGGATTGGAGGCCGAACGTCTCGGCGGCGGTCTCGCCCTGGAGAACAACGGGTCGGGCGACGTCAATGTCGGTGCCCTGTCGGGCGCATCGACCCTGACGATCTACGGCTCGGGAGATCTGTCGATCGGCAGCATCGACGCCGACACGGTCGCGATCACCGGCGCCGGGTCGGGCGACGTCTCGATCGGCCGCGGCCGGATCGGCACGCTGAAGGCGACGTCGGCCTCGTCGGGCGACTTCGACCTCGCCGCCACCGTCCATGGCGGCGAGGTGGTGAGCACGGGGAGCGGCGACATCTCGGTCGCGCGGGTCGTGGGCGCGCTGGTGCAGGTCCGCACCGGCTCGGGGGACATCTCCGTGGGCCAACGGGGGCCGGCCACGACGCCGGCAGGTCCGCGGACGGCGCACACCGTCTTCGACAGTGACCAGGCATCGAGCGATTTCGCCGTGGCCGTCAAGAGCCTGCTCGCGCTGGTCCTGCTCGGCGCCGTTCTGGCGATCGCGGTGATGACGTTGCGCCGCCGCCGGCGAAGTGTCGGGCCAAGCCGCGACCCGCGAGTCGCCGCGGCCGCCGACCGCCTCGACACGCTGGCCCGTCGCGTCGCGCGGATCGAGACCCTCGTGACCTCGCACGATTTCGAGCTGAACCGGCGGTTCCGCGAAATGGGCGACTGAACCCTACCGCCCGCCGCGGCGCGCGTGGTCGGGCCCTGGCACCGCCAGATAGGCCATGTGGCGGGCCTCCAGCCGGCCGCGGGTGACGCTGTCGAGTATCAACCCGCAAACCATGCTGAGGAACGCGAGCAGCACCAGGCCCGTCGCCAGCACCGCCGTCGGCAGCCGCGGCACCAGCCCCGTGCGAGCATAGTCCAGCACCACCGGCAGGCCGGACAGCAGGGCCAGGACCAGCAGGACCAGCCCGGCCGCCGAGAACAGCGCCAGCGGCTTCTCCTGCTTGACCAGCACCAGGATGGTCCGGAGGATCCGCATCCCGTCGCGATAGGTGCGCAGCTTGGACGCCGATCCTTCCGGCCGCGCGCCGTAGCGCGTCGTGATCTCCCCGATCGGCATGTGCAGGCTGAGCGCATGCACGGTCAGCTCGGTCTCGATCTCGAAGCCGGATGACAGCGCCGGGAACGACTTCACGAAGCGCCGCGAGAACCCGCGATAGCCCGAGAGCATGTCGGTCAGCCGGTCGCCGAAGATGAACGCGACCAGACCGGTCAGCATCTGGTTGCCGGTCACGTGGCCGCGCCGGTAGGCCAGGCTGTCGTCGTGCACGCGGGCGGCGTTGACCATGTCGAGCCCGTCGGCGGCCAGGCGTTCGATGATCGACGGGGCGGCGCTTGCGTCGTAGGTTCCGTCTCCGTCGACGAGCAGATAGATCTCGGCCTCCACGTCGGCGAACATCCGCCTGACCACGTGGCCCTTGCCCTGCAGCGGCGCGCGATGGACGACCGCTCCGGCCTCGCGGGCGACGCGGTCGGTGCCGTCGGTCGAGTTGTTGTCGAACACATGGATCGAGGCGGCCGGCAGGCTCGCCTTGAAATCACGCACCACGCCGCCGATCGCGCGAGCCTCGTTGAAGCACGGGATCAGCACCGCCACCCGGCCTGGCTCGGCCGGGTCACGCGCCAGCTCCAGCCGCGCGCTCACAACAGGACGGGTCGTAGCGACACGCTCATAACAGGACGGGTCTTAGCGATACGTTCATAACAGGACGGGTCTTAGCGACACGTTCATAACAGGACGGGTCTTAGCGACACGCTCATAACAGGACGGGTCTTAGCGACCCGATGACGATCGCCTCCTCCAGGCGCGCGAGCAACGGGATCGCCACCACCTGGATCAGGATCACGACCACGAACGGGCTCAGATCGATCGAGCCGAAATTCGGCATGATCCGGCGCACCGGGCCCAGGATCGGCTCGGTCACGCGGTAGAGGAAGTCGCCGATCGTCCAGACCATGCGGTTGCGCGTGTCGAGCACGCCGAAGCTGGTCAGCAGGCTGAAGACGCAGACCAGGATCACCGCCCACTTGAGCAGGTTCAGCAGGGTGAACGCGAGATCGAACAGGATAGGGACCAAGGGACACCCGATGTCGCAGTGGGCCGGAAGCTAGCCTCCGGCCGCCCGTGGCGCAATCGAACGGTCATGAGCGCGACGCGCTTGACGCCCGACCGCGCGATCAGCATGTTCCGGCGCTTCGCACAGGCGGGGCTGTAGCTCAGTTGGGAGAGCGCCTCGTTCGCAATGAGGAGGTCAGCGGTTCGATCCCGCTCAGCTCCACCAGCCGCCTGATGCGTGCAATCCTGGATCCGCGCCGCAAGCGCGTCCGCTGCCGCCGGGCCGAGCCTGTCATGATCTCTTTGGCCGGTCCGCGAGATCGTAGTATCGGACATCATGACCAACCTGCAGGATCCGACGGCACCGGTTCCGGCGAGCAAATGGCACGGGCAGCTCGCCCAGGCCGCGCTCGGCGGGACGCTGGATCGGGCGGGGCAGATGGCGATGGTGCGATTCCGCGACATCGATCCGCTGATCGATCAGCCTGCCATGCGCGATCATGTCATCGCCATGCATCTGGGTGGGAGCAAGCGCGTCACGCGGTCGAGCGGGCGGACGAGCCAGACCTTTGTCGTCGACGAGAACTCCTTGACCGTGATGCCGGCGTTCGAGGCGTATCGCTGGCAGACCGACGGCCCGATCGACTTCGTCCACGTCACCCTCAGCCAGAGCCATCTCGGGCAGATCGCGGTCGAGGAATTCGATCGTGAACCGAGCCAGCTGACCCTCCGCCCGATCGTCGGCGCCGGCGATCCGCTGATCACCTCGCTCTGTCACGCGCTCCTGATGGATCTCGAACGCCCGGACGCGGGCGTCCTCTATCGAGAGAGTCTCCTGATCGCGCTGTCGTACAACGTCGCGTGCCGCTTCTCGAACATGACCGCGGAACCTGCCGGGCAACCGGCGAAGGGCGGTCTGGCCGGCTGGCAGTTGCGGCGGGTGGTCGACTACATGCGGATGCACATGGCCCGCGACATCACGCTCGATCAGCTCGTCGGCCTCACCGGTCTCAGCCGGGCGCAATTCTTCCGGGCGTTCGGCCGCTCGATCGGCCGTAGCCCCTACGCCTACCTCACCGACCTGCGGGTCCGGCGCGCGCGTGAGCTGCTCGGCACGACCACGATGCCGATCGGCGATGTCGCGGCTCGGGTGGGACTGAACGGTCCCCAGTTCTCGGCCGCCTTCCGCAAGCGTGTCGGCCAGTCGCCGAGCCTCTACCGCAGGGAAGTCGCGCGATCGCCATATTGATGCCATGCGCGTCATGTCCCGATGCGGCCTGGGCGATCACGGGAGCGCAATGCTGACATCCGCTCGGACGACACGGTGGGATACGGGTCCCGCGTCCGGGCAGCAACCCGGCGTGGCGAGCTATCTCGCCCGATGGCACGGTCGCACGACCCATCACATCAGCGCCTCCCAGTGCGAAACCGTGACGCTCGCCGACCTGCTCGCCCTTGCCGACCAGGAGGACGCGGATCGATGGCATCGGCTGCGGCTCGGCTACACGGACCCGATCGGAGCGCCATGGTTGCGCGACGCGATCGCGTCCGGTTTCGCGACCTTGCAAGCGGACGACATCATCTGCTTCAGCGGCGCGCAGGAAGCGATCTTCGCCACGCTGCATGCGCTGCTTGGGCCCGACGACCACGCGATCGTCGTGTTGCCGACCTATCCCGCGGTGGAGACGTTGCTGGTGGGCCTTTGCGACGTCACCGGCGTCGCACTCGCCGTCGACCGGGCATGGGATCTCGACATCGATCTGATCGTCCGCGCGATCAGGCCGAATACGCGTGTCCTGGCCATCGGCTTCCCGAACAATCCGACGGGCTACATGCCCGATCGGGATCGCATGGCGGAGTTGTTGCGGATCTGCCGGCGGCACGGCATTTCGGTCGTGAGCGACGAGGTGTATCGGCTGATCGAGCGCGACCAAGCCGACCGGCTCGACCCCGTCTGCGATCTCGACGAGCATGGCGTCACGATCGGCGCGGTCTCGAAGGCTTACGGGCTGCCCGGGCTTCGACTTGGCTGGGTGGCGTCCCGCGACCGGGCCCTGATCGGCCGCCTCGCCACCCTCAAGCAGTATCTGTCGACATGCAGCACCGGGCCGAGCGAGGTCCTGGCCAGCATCGCGCTGAAGGCGAGCTCCGCCATCCTTGGCCGCAATCATGCGCTCGCCCGGGCCAACCTCGTCTCGCTCGCCGACTTCCTCGACCGGCACGACGAGATTTTCGACTGGACGATCCCGAAAGGCGGCGTCGTCGGCTATGTCCGCTATCTGGGCCCGGACGATGTCGAGGCATGGGTACGGAGGATGGCCGAGGAAGCCGGAGTCCTGTTGCTGCCATCGAGCGTCTTCCGGTCCTCGCTGCACCCGCTCCCCGACGACCATTTCCGGATCGGTTTCGGGCAGGGATGTTTCATCGCTGGACTGCAGGCGCTCGAGGAGCGGGTCGGCGTCTCACGGCAGGCGAGGCCGGGCCGACCTGCCGCAGCCACCTCCTTGGGCGGTGACTAGGACTCTCCCGAACGCGGATCAGTGCGAGGGCTTGGCGAGACCGACCTTGATGACGGCGTCGGGGTCGACCGGGATCGTGCCGTCGGGCGAGAAGGTCGGGAATTGCCGCAACTGCCGCGGCGTGAAGGCCACGATCTCCATCACGCTTCCGACCAGCACCATGGCGTCGACCGGCACCGCGATCGGCCGCGACCCGATCCCGAGCAGCCCGCCGTAATCGACCACGATGTCGATCGCGCCGGTCTTGTCGCGGACGACGCTCCTGACGGTTCCGACCACGGCCTGGCTTTCGACCGGTCTGAGCACGTCGCGATGCAGCAGGTCGCCCGCGCGCACCGGCTGCGGAAATCGCATCGCGGCCGATCGCGCAAGGCTCATTCCCGGCGGCGGCGGCATGCCGCCCGGCGTGTCGCTCTGCCCCAGCGCGGAGCCGCCGATCATTGTCAGGATCAAGACGATTTGGAGACGATACCTCATGTCGCGCGACGAATTCCCTTATGTCCTGAAGAATGCATTCGATTTAATGGCCCGAGCGGTAACACGCGGCGTCCGGATGACGAAGCCCGGCCAGTCGCACATCGGGAAGGAGGAGGCATGAGCAGCGTCGCGATGGCGCCGAGCCGAGAGGGGCGTCGCCTGCATCCCTGGTCGATCAGGTTCATGCACTGGATCAACGCGGTCGCGATGCTGGTCATGATCGCCTCCGGATGGGGCATCTATGATGACGACGTGATCATCAAGGGCCTCCATTTCAGCCACTATATCCGGCTCGGCGATTGGGCGGCCTGGAGCCTGAACTGGCATTTCGCCGGCATGTGGCTGCTGACCCTGAACGGCCTCGCCTATCTTGGTTATGGTGTCGTAACCGGCCGTCTGCGCGAGCGCCTGCTGCCGATCCGGCTTGCCGAGATCATCCACACCATCCGCGACACGCTGCATTTCAAGGTCGAGCACGAGGACATCACGACCTACAACGCGGTGCAGAAAATCCTCTACATCGTGGTCATGCTGGCCGGCATGTCGCAGGTCGTGACCGGCCTCGCGATCTACAAACCGGTTCAGTTCTCGGCCCTCGTCTCGTTCCTCGGCGGGTTCCAGTGGGCGCGAACCATCCATTTCCTGGGCATGACGGTCATCGTGGGCTTCCTGTTCGTGCACGTGGCCCTTTCGCTGTTGGTGCCGAGCACGTTGTGGGCGATGCTGACAGGTGGTCCGAGGCTGGCTCGTCCCGGCCTGGAGCCGGGCGCCGAGCCGCAAGCCCCGCCATGAGATCGATCTTCCGGCCGGCCAAACCTCCGGATCCGGCGATCCTCGACGACCATCGCTCCGTCATCCGGGCGATCGAGCGGCGCGGCGTGCTGCGCGGCGGCATCTCGCTCGGCGCCCTGACCATGCTGACCGGCTGCGACCTGGGACGGCCCGGATCGGTCGAGACGGCGTTGCTCGCCATCCGCGACCTGAACGACGACGTCCAGCAACTGCTGTTCGATCCGACGAAGCTCGCGCCGACCTATCCGGCATCCTCGGTGCTCAAGCCGCCGAAGTTCAACGCCTACTACGACGTGATGTCCGTCAAGCCCGTCGACGGGGCGGCCTGGCGCCTGGAATTGTCCGGACTGATTGCCGACAAGCGCTCGTGGACCGTGGCGCAGATCGACGCGCTGCCGCGAACGGAGATCATCATCCGTCATGTCTGCGTCGAGGGATGGGACTATATCGGCCAATGGTCCGGCGTCCCGCTGCGGACGTTCCTCGAACGGATCGGCGCCGACCTGCGAGCGAAATATGTCGCCTTCAAGACGGCGGATGATTACCCGAGCAGCATCGACATGGCGACCGCGCTGCACCCGCAGACGCTGCTCGCGACCGACTATGCCGGCGAGACGCTCGCCGATCCGTTCGGCTTCCCGCTGCGCCTGCGCATGTCGACAAAGCTCGGCTACAAGAACCCGAAATGGATCACCGCGATCGAGGTGACGAACACCTATTCGCCCGGCTACTGGGAAAAGCTCGGCTATTCCTGGTTCGCCGGCCTCTGAGGACGACGTCGCCGGGACGAGCAGCCATCTGCAGAGGGCGGATTAAATCGGCGCCATGGCGTACCGTCCCGCGCGACCGCCGCGAAGGAGACAGGTCGGGTGCGCGTGGCATCCTGAAGTCGGAGTCTCGCCATGCTGCTGATCCTCCTCGCCTACGCGGGCGGTGCGCTGACGATCGCAAGCCCGTGCATCCTGCCCGTGCTGCCTTTCGTCTTCGCGCGCGCCGAACAGCCATTCGTCCGAAGCGGGCTGCCGATGCTCGCCGGCATGGCGGCCACCTTCGCCGGCGTCGCCACGCTGGCCGCGGTCGGCGGCGGATGGGCGGTGCAGGCAAACCAGTACGGGCGTACCGTCGCGATGGTCCTGCTCGGCGTGTTCGGCATCACGCTGCTGTTCCCCCATCTCGCCGAGCGCCTGGCGCGTCCGCTCGTCAGGCTCGGCAACCGTCTGTCGCGATCGGCCGACCGCGACGCGCGCGGCGGCGTGATGCCGTCGGTGCTGCTCGGGATTGCGACCGGTCTGCTGTGGGCGCCCTGCGCCGGCCCGGTGCTCGGATTGATCCTGACCGGTGCGGCACTGCAGGGCGCGAATGCCAGAACCTCGTTGCTGCTGCTCGCCTACGCCGCAAGTGCCGCGACGTCGCTGGCGCTCGCCCTGCTGGTGGGCGGCCGTATGTTCGCCGCGATGAAGCGGTCGCTCGGCATCGGCGAATGGATCAGGCGCGCGCTGGGCGTGGCGGTTCTGGGCGCCGTCGTGGTGATCGCGGCCGGTTTCGACACGGGCTTCCTTGCCAGGGTGTCGCTGGCGAGCACGGCATCGGTCGAGCAGAAGCTGCTCGACAGGCTCCATCCGCGTGACGGGGCGGCAACGATGCGGGCGGGAACCGCGCGTCCCGCCGTCACCCTCGACGACGAGGGACCGATGCCGTCCTTGTCCGGTGCGGTGCAATGGCTGAACTCTCCGCCGCTGACCGCGGCCGGGTTGCGCGGCAAGGTCGTGCTCATCGATTTCTGGACCTACTCCTGCATCAACTGCCTGCGATCGCTTCCCTATGTTCGCGCCTGGGCCGACAAGTATCGGGACCGCGGGCTCGTCGTCATCGGGGTTCACGCACCCGAGTTCGCGTTCGAGAAGAACGTCGACAACGTCAAGACGGCGACAGCGAAACTCGGGATCACCTATCCGGTGGCGATCGACAACGACTATGCGATCTGGCGCGCCTTCGGCAACGAGTTCTGGCCCGCGCACTACTTCGTGGATGCCGCGGGACGCATTCGCCACCACCAGTTCGGCGAGGGCGACACCGCCCGATCCGAGCATGTCATCCAGCGGCTTCTGGCGGAAGCGGGCAGCAGCGACGAGCCGGCGCCCCTGGTGACGGTTCAGGCGAGCGGCGCGGAGGCCGCATCCGATGCGAACGACGTCGCCTCTCCCGAGACCTATATCGGCTACGCGCGCGCGGAGGGCTTCGTCTCGCCCGGCGGCAGCGCCCACGATGCCGCCCACGACTACCAGCCGGGACGATACGGACTGAACTAGTGGGGACTGTCGGGCAACTGGAACGTCGAACGCGACCAGGCGGTTCTCAATAGCGGCGCCGGATCGATCGTCTACCGGTTCCATGCACGCGACCTGCATCTCGTGCTCGGCGTGAAGCCCGGCGGCAAACCGGTGCGTTTCCGTGTCAGCCTCGACGGCAGCGATCCGGGCGACAGCCATGGCGCCGATGTCCAGGCCGACGGCAGCGGGATCGTCACCGGCCAGCGGCTCTACCAGCTCATCCGGCGAACCGGCCGGGTCGACAGCAGAACGTTCGAGATCCGGTTCCTCGATCCGGGAGTCGAGGCCTACGCCTTCACCTTCGGCTGATCTCCCCATCGCGGCAGGCGTGCTATCAGCGGCCGCGCCCTCGCTGGCCCGGGCGCCCGTCAGAGCAGGGAGACCCATGTGCCGACCGCACCATCGCCGGATTCTCACGCCACCGCTTCCTTCGCCGGCTGGCGGGTCGTGGTCGTCGGCGGCACCCGCGGCATCGGGCGCGCGGTCGCACTCGGCTTCGCCGGACGCGGCGCCGGCGTCGCCGTCTGCGGCCGCGACCGCGCATCGCTCGACGCCATCGCATCCGAACTGAAGTCCCGGCAGGTCACGACGCTGGCCGCCGTGTGCGACGTCACGGATCCTGCCTCGCTCGGGGAGTTCGTGTCCGCCGCGGCGCATGCCCTCGGCGGCCTCGACGTCCTCGTCAACTGCGCCTCGGCCTTCGCGCTTTCGGCCGACGAGGCGGCGTGGTCCGCCTCGATGGCCGTCGACCTGATGGGCAGCGTCAGGGCAAGCCGGCTGGCGGTCCCCTACCTGAAGGCGAGCCCGCACGGCAGCATCGTCAACATGGCCTCCGTCGCCGTCCTGCAGGCGACCGCGCAACGCCAGGCCTATGGCGCGATCAAGGCCGCGATCGTTCACCAGACCGCGAGCAACGCCAAGGCCCTGGCCGCCGACCGGATTCGCGTCAACTGCGTCGTTCCGGGCTCGACCGAGTTCCCGGGCGGCATCTGGGACAAGATCGGGAAATTCGATCCGGCGCTCTACCGCTCGACCCGCGACAGCATTCCCTTGGGCCGTCTCGGACGGCCCGACGACATCGCGCGCGCGGTGCTCTTTCTCGCATCGCCCGACGCGGGCTGGATCACCGGGCAAAGCATCGTCGTCGACGGCGGCCAGTCCCTCTTCGGCTTCTGAGGCCAGAGCGCGAAAGGCGTCAGATCGCCGCCTCGGTGAACAGGCGGCCGGCGTCGCCTCCCCAGCTCGTCTCGAAGTGCCGCAGCCAGCGCTCGGCCTGCACCGGCGCGCCCGCCGCGATCGCCTCGAGCGGTGCGAGGAACGCCTCCTCGCCCGCGCCACGGGCGCGAAGGCCCGCGATCGCGATCGCGATCATCTCGGCCGCGAGCGCGCCGGCCGTCGTCATCCCCGTCCGTGCCGCCAATCCCTCGCGCGGGACGGCGGCGCGCAATCCGAGCAGCGTGTCGCGCTCCTGACGCGCGGTCATCGCCTCGGCGGCATCGAGCGATGCCTCGTCGTACAGCAGCCCCACCCACAACGCCGATTGCGCCAGCATCATCGCGGGGCTTCCCGCATCCGCGCCGCGCATCTCGAGAAAACGCTTCAGCCGGACATCCGGAAACACCGTCGTCAAATGGTCCGAGAAGTCACCCATCGTCGGCTCGATCCCGGCCAGCCGGTCCTCGCGGCCCTGCAGCCATCGGCGAAACGAGGCACCGGCCACGTCCCGCAGCGCGCCGCCGCGGCTGACGAAATACATCGGCACGTCGAGCAGCCACTCGACATAGCGCTCGAACCCGAAGCCGTCCTCGAAATAGACCGCGGGCGTCCCGGCCCGCGCATTGTCGACATCGGTCCAGACATGCGCCCGGTATGACAGGAACCCGCTCGGGCGCCCCTCGACGAAGGGCGAATTGGCGAACAGCGCGGTCGCCACCGGCTGCAGCAGCGAGGAGACGCGAAGCTTGCGCACCATGTCGCGTTCGTCGCCGAAATCGAGATTGACCTGCACCGTGCAGGTGCGGAGCATCATGTCGAGCCCCATGCCGCCGACGCGCGGCATGTAGCGCTTCATGATGTCGTATCGGCTTTTCGGCATCAGCGGCATCGCGGCACGCGTGGCCGTCGGATGAAACCCGACCGGGGCGAAGCCCACGAACATCGGGTCGCACGCCTCGCGCAACTCGGCGAAATGCGTGTCCATCTCGATCCTGGTCTGGTCGAGCGTCTCGACCGGCGCGCCGGACAGTTCGAGCTGCCCGCCCGGCTCGAGCGAGATCGACCGTCCCTCCTGGCTCAGCGCGATCAGCCGTCCGCCATCCTCGATCCGCTTCCATCCCAGCGGCGCCAGGCCCTCCAGGACCGCGCGTATGCCCGCCGGCTCGTACGGCACCGGCCTCGTGTCGCGGCGCGAGAAACCGAACTTCTCGTGCTCGGTGCCGATCCGCCACTGGCTCTTCGGCTTGCAGCCCGCCGCCAGCATGTCCGCGAGTTGACGCACGCTGGTGATCGGCGTCGCGTCCTCGTCACCCGGGTTCGACATCACACTCCAACCGCTCCAACCGGAGCAATGCCAAGCCGGCCGCGCAGGCGGTGTCGGCGCGGAGCACGAGGCTGCCGAGCGAGACGGGCTGAACAAAGGGATGCCGCGCGAACGCGTCAAGCTCCGCCGGCGTGAACCCGCCCTCGGGCCCGATGAGCAGCGCTCCGGCTGGCTCGGATCCCGGCGTGCCGAGCGGACGCGCGGCCGACCGCTCGACCGCGACCGCGACCGGCCGGCCGGCCGGCCAGCCATCGAGCACCGCCGCGAGCGCCGCCGGCGGCTCGATGCGCGGCAGGTCGAGACGCTCGCACTGCTCGGCCGCTTCGCGCGCGATCGACGCCAGCCGGTCGAGATTGACCCGCCCCGCGATCGTCCGCTCGGTGATGACGGGCCTGATCGCGCTCACGCCCAGTTCGGTCGCCATTCGGACCACCAGATCGGTCGCGTCCCGCTTGAGCGGCGCGAACACCAGGATCGGGCCCGTCGTTCCGCCTGGCGGACGGCGGCGGCTGCACACCTCCGCGCCCACCTCGTGACGCGTGGCCCGCGCGATCCGCGCGTCCCACTCGCCGCACCACGCGTTGAACAGCCTGACCGGATCGCCGATCGCCGCCCGCATCACATGCAGCAGGTAATGGCGCCGGTCTGTGTCGAGCGTCACGAACCCGCCCGCCTCGAGCGTCGCCTCCACATGCAGCCGCGGCGCGTCGCGCATGGGCATCCCCTTCGAGCGATGCCAGACTAGACCTTAGGCCAGCAGGACGGGAGAGGGCGTGGCGCATACCGACATCGTCGAGACCGGCTGGATGTCCCGCCTGCCGGACAAGGCGCGCGCGCTAGCCACCTTGGCCCGGCTCGACCGGCCGATCGGCACCTGGCTGCTGTTCCTGCCCGGTGCGTGGGGCATCCTGCTCGGCCGTGCGTCGGCCGCCGAGAGCATTCGCCTCCTGCTGCTGTTCGCCGTGGGCTCGCTTGCCATGCGCTCGGCCGGCTGCGTGATCAACGATCTCTGGGACCGCGACATCGACCGGCAGGTGGCACGCACGGCCGGGCGGCCGCTCGCCTGCGGCGCGCTGCGGCCGCGCGACGCGCTCGCCTTCCTGGCCGGCCTGCTCGCGGCAGCCCTCGTCGTGCTGCTCGCACTGCGCCCGCTCTGCTGGGCGATGGCAGCCTTGTCCCTTCTCCTGGTCGCCCTCTATCCGCTCGCCAAGCGGGTCACCTGGTGGCCGCAGCTGGTGATGGGGCTGCCGTTCGGCTTCGGTGCCCCGATGGGATACGTCGCGGTCACCGGACGGATCGACGGCGCCTGCGCCGCCCTCTATGCGGCGGCGATCCTGTGGGACGTCGGCTTCGACACGATCTACGGCTTCCAGGACATCGAGGACGATGCCGTCGTCGGCGTCCGCTCCACCTCGCGCCGCTTCGCCCATCGCGCGCGGCTGTTCGTGGGAACGGCCTATGGCGGCGCCATCGCCTGCCTGGCCGCTTCCCTGGCACTGGCACACGCGCGGCCGGTGTTCCTCGCGTTCCTGGTCTTTCCCGCCTGCCAGCTCGGATGGCAGGTCCGACGCCTCGACATCGCCTCGCCCGCGACCTGCCTCGCGCTGTTCCGGTCCAACCGCGGCGTCGGGCTCGCGGTCGCCGCGATCATCCTGCTCGCCGGCTTCGGCCGGTGACGGCCGCGCTCGATGCCTTCATCCTCGCCAACACGAGGCCGACGCGGCCTCCCCTGGTGCCCGAGATCGTGCTGGCGCTGGCGACCGAGATCACCCCGATCTGGCAGGCGACCGAAGACTTCCTGCATAGCCACGGCATCGAACCGCCGTTCTGGGCCTTTGCCTGGCCGGGCGCGCAAGCGCTGGCCCGCCTCGTGCTCGACGAGCCCGAACGGGTCGCCGGACGCCGCGTGCTCGACTTCGCCGCCGGCAGCGGTCTCGCCGCGATCGCCTGCGCCCGGTCCGGTGCGACCGTGGAAGCCTGCGAGCTCGACCCGCTGGCGGTCGCCGCCATCGGCCTGAACGCCCGCCACAACGACGCGTCGATCGTGGCGATCCTGGCCGACCTCGTCGGCACGCGACAGCGCTGGGACCTGATCCTGTGCGGCGACGTCTGCTACGAGGCGCCGATGACCGCGCACGTGATGCCCTGGCTGCGCCAGGCGGTGCGTGAAGGCGGCACCGTCTGGATCGCCGACCCGGGCCGCGCCTACCTGCCGGCCGGCGAACTCGAGCCGATCGTCGCCTACGACGTCCCGACCTCGCTCGAACTCGAGGACCGCGCCAGCCGACGCACGGTCCTCTACACGCTCAAGCCCGAAACGACCCCAGCCGCCGCCACCAGTTCGGCTTGCGCGTGACGACGGGCGGAGTCGCCGGCCACCATGGCGCGGGCTCGGACGCCGCCTCGGCCGGCGGCTCAGCGAATGCGCGCTCGGCCGCCCGCAGCAGCTCGATCCAGGGGTCGGGGCGCACCAGGTGGGCGGTCTCGTAGTCGGCGAGCTCGCCGTGATAGGCACGGAACAACCCGTGGCCCAAGCGTTCGACGCGCGCATGCGCGTGCTGGGGCGTGGCCGCCGTGACCCAAAGCAAGGTGGCGTCCCCTTTCGCGCGCAGCGCCTGGTTGATGGGCCTCATGCCGTCCGCCACGTCGCCCTCGTCGACGCGCCGAAGGAAGATCTTCTCGCCTCCCTTGATATCCTCGACCAGCTTTCGCGCCATGAAGACGAGGGTTCTCGACTGCGCGACCAGGATCTCGTCGGCGGTCATCGTGTCCGTGCCGACGGCGGTGTGGAAGCTGAAGCCGTAGCGGCGGCTGCTCACGATCCATTCGCTGCCGAAGGTCGACAGGGCGAGATCGTCCGGGTCGGCGAAGCCCGCGAAATCGTTGCCGATCGCGTCCGCCAGCTTGCCTGCCTCGCGTGCGCCCGCGAGCCGCAACAGGCCGAGCCGCTCGACGCCCGCCGCACGCTGCACCAACCCGAATTCGCAATTGTCGCCGAGGCTCTCGAAGCGGGCCAGCATCGCCCGATCGGCCTCCGAATAGGTGGAATGCGGCAGACCTTCGCTCTCGACGAGCATCGGGCCGATCGCGATCGCGCTGATGTCGGCGTTTGCCATCAGGATGACCATCTGCGCCTGCGCGAGCCCGTCGGGAACCGTATCCAGCGTCTCCTCGAACTTGAAGCGCGCACGGCGCGCGCGCTCGCCATGAAGCCCCACCAGGCCGCCACTGGGCCGCCGGAAGTCGCCCACCGCCATGCTGTGGGCTGGCGCACCCGGCACAACGAGCTGGATCGCCTGGACCGGCGCGCTCGAGACGAACCACCCTTCGAGGCGAAGCAGCGCCGGCTTGCCGCTGGCCCGGACGAGCTGGAACGCCTCCACCGAATAGGCGGTGTCGGACATGCGGACCATCAGGCACTTCCCCACCGTGAGGGCCGAAGGTAACGGAAGACGCGGCCGGCGGCCAAACAAGCCGTGGTCGTACGGCCGCCGCTTTGCTTGTCTTCTCACGCCGCCTCGCCTGCAGGGAAATGCCATGCGCCGGATCGCCCTCGCCTGCCTCCTGACGATGCTCGCCGGTTCCTCGGTCGCGGCCGACCCGATCCGGATCGGCACCGAGGCCGACAACGCGCCCTTCGAGAGCGTCGGTCCCGACGGCGAGCTGCATGGCTTCGACATCGACCTCGCGAATGCGGTCTGCAAGCGTGCCGGTCTGACCTGCCGCTGGGTGAACATGGATTTCGACGGCATGATCGCGGCCCTCGACGCGCACCGGATCGATGTCGTGATGTCGGAGATGTCGGTGACCGCCGAGCGCGCACGGCGCGTGCTGTTCACCGACCCTGTCACCAGCACCGGCGCGGTGCTCGTCACCGCGACCGGGTCGGGCATCTCGGACGACCCGGGCTCGCTCAAAGGCAAGACGGTCGGGGTGCAGAGCGGGACCACGCACGAGGCCTATGCCAAGCAGGTGCTGTCCAAGGATGCCGAGATCCAGGTCTATCAGAGCCAGACCCAGGCGTTCCAGGACCTCACGTCCGGACGGGTCGACGCCACGCTGTGCGACCAGGGCGCCGCGTTCGAATGGCTGCGGCACAATCCGGCCGGGTATCACATGGCGGGCAAGCCGATCGAGGACCCGGCGATCTTCGGGACCGGGACGGCGATGGCGGTCCGGCTGGGCGACAGCGCGACGGCGGACAAGCTCAACGCGGCACTGAAGGCGCTGATCGCCGACGGCACGTATGCCACCATCAACAAGAGCTACTTCCCGTTCTCCGTCGCGCCCGCGCCGCACGCCTGAGTGGCCATCCTTCACGGCTACGGCCGGCAGCTGCTTCTCGGCGCCGTCACCACGCTCGAGGTCGCCGTCGCCGCCGCCCTGTTCGGCCTGGCACTCGGGCTCGCCTGCGGCATCGCCTCGCTGTCGGGCCGGCGCTGGCTCGCGCGCTCGGTGCGGGTCGCGACCGGCGTGCTGCGCGGCGTGCCCGAATTCGTCATCCTGCTGGTCTGCTTCTTCGGCCTGACCGGGCTGCTGTTCCGCGCGACCGGCGGCGCGATCGAGGTGAGCCCGCTCGTCGCCGGCGTGCTCGCACTCGGGCTCACCTTCGCCGCCTTCGCGTCCGAGGCGTTCCGCGGCGCGTTCGCCGCCGTCCCGGCCGGCCAGCTCGAGGCGGCGGCCTCCCTCGGCCTGATGCCGCGCGCCTCGTTCCGCCACGTGCTGCTGCCGCAGGCGCTCCGCCTCGCCATCCCGAGCCTCGCCAACCAGTGGCAGACGCTGCTCAAGGACACCTCGCTGGTCTCGGTCATCGGTCTGGACGACCTGATGCGAAAGGCCGACACCGCGGGGCAGGCGACCGGCCGGCCGTTCGACTTCTTCCTCGTCGCCGCTCTCGTCTACTTCGCCTTCCTCGGCCTCTCGCAGCCGCCGCTCGGCTGGCTCGAGCGGCGTGCGCGCCGCGGGCTCGCGGACACACGATGAGCCTGCTCGACGGCCTGCGGACGACGCTGGCGCTGCTGGCGATCTCGGTCGCCGCGGGCCTGGTGATCGCGTGCCTCGTCGCCCTCGGCCGCCTGTCCGGCACCCGGCTCCTCGCGTGGCCCGCGCTCGCCTACGCCTCGGCGCTGCGCGGCACGCCGCTGCTGGTGCAGATCTACCTGATCTATTACGGGCTCGCGCAGTTCGCCGCCGTCCGTCATTCCCCGCTGTGGCCGGTGCTGCGCCATGCGTGGCCCTGCGCGGTGCTCGCGTTCTCGCTCAACATGGGCGCCTACGCATCCGAGATCGTGCGCGCATCCATCCTCGCGGTCCCCGCGGGCGAACGCGAGGCAGCGGCCTCGCTCGGCCTGACCCGCGCCCAGACATCGCGCGCCGTCGTGCTGCCGCGCGCGTTCCGGATCGGGCTGCCGGCGATCGTCAACGAGATCCTGGTCCAGCTCAAGGCGACGTCGCTCGCCAGCACGGTCACAGTGCTCGACCTGACCGGTGTCGCGCGCCGGATCTCGGCGGCGAGCTTCAGCACCACGCCGCTGGTCGAAGCGGGCATGATCTACGCGCTGCTGGCCCTGCTGATCGCAGGCGCCGCGCACCTGCTGGAGCGGCGCCTGGCGGTGCCCGGCATGGTGGCCGGCAACCGCGCGCGCCGCGCGGCGTAGGCAGCCTCGATCGAAGGGAGACGGACAATGGCGATGAGGACACGCAAGCTCGGACCCGACCTCGAGGTCGGCGCGATCGGTCTCGGCTGCATGGGCATGTCGGCGTTCTACGGCGGCCGCGAGGAGCAGGAATCGATCGCGACGTTGCGCATGGCGGTCGAGCGCGGCGTGACGCTGATCGATACCGCCGACATGTATGGCAACGGTGCCAATGAGGAACTGGTGGGCCGCGTGCTTCGCGACATGCCGGGCGGCCGCGCGCGCGTCGTGCTGGCGACCAAGTTCGGCAACACCTGGGACGAGGCCGGCAATCGCGGCCCGATCAACGGGCGGCCCGACTATGTCAGGAAGGCGGTCGAGGCCAGCCTCAAGCGCCTGGGCCTTTCACATATCGATCTGTATTATCAGCACCGCGTCGATCCGAACGTGCCGATCGAGGAGACGGTGGGCGCGATGGCGGCGCTGGTGGCCGAGGGCAAGGTCCGTTTCCTGGGACTGTCGGAAGCCGGGCCATCCACCATCCGGCGGGCAGTGAAGATCCATCCGATCGCCGCGCTGCAGACCGAGTATTCACTCTGGAGCCGCGAGCCGGAAGACGGGCTGCTCGATGTCTGCCGCGAACTCGACATCGGCTTCGTGCCCTATTCGCCGCTCGGCCGCGGCTTCCTGACCGGCGAGATCACGCGTCCGGAGGATCTCGACGCGGACGATTGGCGCCACCAGAACCCGCGCTTCCAGGGCGACAATTTTCGCCGCAACCTCGAGCTGGTCGAAGAGGTCAAGCAGCTTGCCAACGCGAAGGGTTGCACCCCCGCGCAGCTTGCGCTCGCCTGGGTGCTGGCCCAGGGCGACGACATCGTGCCGATCCCGGGCACCAAGCGGCGCAAATATCTCGAGGACAATCTCGGTGCGGCCGACATCACGCTGACGGGAGCCGAACGCGCCGAAATCGACCGGATCCTGCCGGCGCACGCGTTCGCCGGAATGCGCTATCCCGAGGCGGGGATGAAGGCGGTCAATCTCTGACCGCCGCCACCCGCTCCGCCTCAGCCATTGTCGTCACCGCCGCCGCTGTCGCCGCCCCCATTGCCTGAAGGCGGCGTGACGGCGACGAACAGCATCTGACCGTCGCGAACGATCCGCATCGCGATGGTCGAGCCGCTTTGCATCGCCTTGTGCAGGGCGCTCGACGCCTGACCCGGCGAGCCGATCGACTGGTTGCCGACGCCCACGATGACATCGCCCGCCTGGAGCCCGGCCTGATCGGCCTGCGAGCCAGGCTTGATCTCCTTGACCACCGCGCCGTGCGCGTTCTCGTCGAGACCGAGCTGCTGCCTGAGGTCCGACGTCAGCGGCGCGAGTGCCAGCCCGAAACTCTGGCCGGCTTGCTGCGCGCTCGCGACGGCGTTGCCGCCGAGCTTGGTGATCGTGACGTCGGTGGTCGCCTGCTTGCCGTTGCGGACATAGTCGAGACGCACGTCGCTGTCCGGCTTGGTGCCGGCGATGTCGATCGAGAGTTCGCGCGGCGAGCCGACATGCTGGCCGTTGACCGCCGTGATCACGTCGCCCGGCTTGAGCGACGACCTGCTGGCCGGGCTGCCGTCCTGGATGCTGGCGATGAGCGCGCCGCGCTCGTCGCCGCTTCCGGAGGGCAGCGAGAGCGCCCTTGCCATCGCCTCACTGACGGGCTGCGCCTCGACGCCGAGATAGCCGCGCGTGACGTGACCACTGGTCTCGAGCTGGTCGACGATGTTGCGGACCAGGTTCGACGGGATGGCGAAGCCGATGCCGATCGAGCCGCCGGAGGGCGACAGGATGGCGGTGTTCACGCCGACGACCTTGCCGTCCTGGGTGAAGAGCGGGCCGCCCGAGTTGCCGCGGTTGATGGGCGCATCGATCTGGATGAAGTTGTCGTAGTTGCCCTCGCCGATGTCGCGTCCGCGCGCGGAGACGATGCCCGCGGTGACGGTGCCGCCGAGGCCAAACGGATTGCCGACCGCCACCACCCACTGGCCCGGCTCGACGTCATCGGAATTGCCGAGTTCGATGAACCCCATCTTGCCGGGCGACTTGACGCGCAACACGGCGATGTCGGTGCGCGGATCGGTGCCGACCACCTTGGCGGGCAGGGCGGTGCCGTCCGACAGCGTGACCGTGATCGTGCTCGCTCCCTTCACGACATGGTTGTTGGTCACGACGGTGCCGTTCGCGTCGATGATGAAGCCCGAGCCCTTTGCCTCCATCGTGTGATGCTGCTGCTGCGGCATCATTCCGAACGGGAAGGGGAACGGAAACGGGCTCTGGCCGCCGTTCTGGCCGCCCTGATCGTCGCTGTCGCTCTGGTCGCCGCCGTCCTTGATCACCGACGTGATCGAGACGACGGCGGGCTTGACCTGCTTGACCAGACCGGAAAAGTCCGGCAGCCGCTCGCTCGGACCGGTCGGCTGGATCGCCTGCGCATCGGCGCGCCCGATCAGCCTCGCATCCGCGACCGTGCCTCCGATCACGACGGCGAGCGCCGTGCCGCAAAGCAGGGCTAGCGCGGCCCGGTTCGATTGGCTCTTGGTTCGAAGGATGTTCGGCATGGTTTTGTCCGTGATGGGCGTGTGAGACGTGGGATAGATCATCGGCATCATCGAACTGTTTGCCCACACATGAAGGCTTCGACACGTTGGTAAGGTTTGATCAGCGCAGATCGGCGAAGAACCGCCTGAGCAGCGCGGCTGCCTCGGTCTCGCGCACGCCACCGAGCACCTCGGGCCGATGCAGGCACCCCGGAGACTGGAACAGGCGCGGCCCGTGCTCGACGCCGCCGCCCTTCGGATCGTAGGCGCCGAAGACCAGCCGCGCGATCCTGAAATGCGCGCATGCCGCGGCGCACATCGGGCATGGTTCGAGCGTGACCACGAGCGTGCAGGCCGGCAGCCGGACGCTGCCCAGACGCCGCGCGGCCCGGCGCATCGCCAGCAGCTCGGCATGGCCGGACGCGTCGCCCGCCTCGATCTCGTTGCCGGCGGCGGCAAGGACACGGCCGTCCGGGCCGAGCACGAGCGCGCCTACGGGCACCTCGCCCCGCGCCGCCGCAGCTCGGCCCTCGGCGAGTGCCATGACCATCGCCGCACTTGCCGAAACCGGCCGCGTCGGGTTCGCTCGTTCCGGCGCGGGCCGCCCGTGCGGAGACATCATGTGACCAGCCCCTGCGCCCATCAATCGACCACCCCGGTCCGACCATAGCAGCATGGCACGCCCGATCATCGGCCTCACGCTCGACGCCGAGCCGCCCGGCGGCTGGTCCGCGTTTCCCTGGTATGCGCTGCGGTCGAACTATCTCGACGCGATCGCCGACGCGGGCGGCGTGCCGGTTGCCCTCGGTCATCTGCCGGATCTCGCGGATGACATGCTGGACGCGATCGACGCGCTGGTGGTGACGGGCGGCGCGTTCGACGTCGATCCCGTGATCTACGGCGACGATGCGCGGCACCCGACGGTCGCCACCAAGGCCGGCCGCACCGCGACCGAACTCGCCCTGGTGCGTGGCGCGATCGAGCGCGGACTGCCGCTGCTCGGCATCTGCGGCGGCATGCAGTTGCTGGCGGTCGCACTCGGCGGAACCCTGATCCAGCACATCCCGGAGGCCGAGCCCGCCAGCCTCGCCCACGAGCAGGCCAACCCACGCGACGAGCCGGGCCACGACATCGACATCCTGACCGGCTCCGCGCTGCACGCGATCACCGGCCGAGAGTCGATGCCGGTCAACAGCGCGCACCACCAGGCGGTCCGGACGCCCGGACGCGCCATCGTCTCGGCGCGCGCACCGGACGGCATCATCGAGGCAATCGAGACGGAAGCGATGACGGCCGGCCGCACCTTCTGCCTCGGCGTGCAATGGCACCCGGAATTCCTGATCGACGATGGCGACCGTCGCATCTTCGCGTCTCTCGCCGACGCGGCCCGCTTGTCGTGACCGAGGGCGAGATCGAGACGGAGAGCCAGGCCGGACGCGGCGAGCGGATCGCGAAATGGCTCGGCCGGTCCGGCGTCGCCAGCCGGCGGGATGCCGAACGGATGCTGACCGGCAAGCGCGTCTCGATCAACGGCACACCGGTCACGCATCCGGCAACGTTCGTGGCACGGGGCGACATCGTCATGGTCGATGGCCGCGTGGTCGATGCGCCCGACCGGTCCAGGCTCTGGCGCTATCACAAGCCGGAGGGGCTGGTGACCACGCATCGGGACCCTGAGGGGCGACCGACGATCTTCGACCGGATGCCCGGCGAGATGCCGCGGGTGATCAGCATCGGCCGTCTCGACCTCAGCAGCGAGGGCCTGCTGCTGCTCACCAACGACGGCGCGCTCAAGCGCCAGCTCGAACTGCCGGCCAACGGCTGGCTCCGCCGCTACCGGGCGCGGGTCTGGGGCCAGGTCGACGAGCGCGCGCTGGCGCGGCTCGCCGACGGCACCGTGCTCGACGGCATGAAGACCGGCCCGATCGACGCCGGGCTCGACAGCCGCCGCGGCGACAATGCCTGGCTGACGGTCTCGCTGCGCGAGGGCCGCTACCGGGAGGTGAGGCGCGTGCTGGCCAGCCTGAACTTGACCGTCACTCGCCTGATCCGGGTCGCCTACGGCCCGTTCCAGCTCGGGCGGCTCTTGCCCACCGAGATCGAGGAGGTGCCGGGCAAGATCATGCGCGAGCAACTCGCCCGGCCGGCCAGGGAGCGGTAGCTGCGCATCGTGGCCGGCGCCTGGCGCGGCCGCACGCTGAGGGCGCCCGCGGGATCCACGACACGGCCGACCGCGGACCGGGTCCGCCAGGCCGTGTTCGACATGCTGGCCCACGCACCCTGGGCCGACGCGGATGGCGTGCGCGGACAGATCGTGCTCGACGCCTTCGCCGGCACCGGCGCGTTCGGCCTGGAGGCGCTGTCGCGCGGGGCCGCTCATGCCACGTTCATCGAGCGCGACCGCGCGACTCTCGCGGCGCTGCGCGCGAACGTGGGCGGCTGCCGGGCCGCGAACGCGGTCGTGCTGGAGGCCGACGCCTTCCGTCCGCCGCGCGCGGGTGCCGCCGCCACGCTGGTGTTTCTCGACCCACCCTACGGCGTCGACGCGCCGGCCCGCGCGCTGCCCATATTGAGGGCCAACGGCTGGGTCGCCGCAGGCGCGCTCCTGGTGGTGGAGACGGCGCGGACGGAAACTGTCACGATCGACGCATTGCCGCTGGCCGACCGAACCCATGGTGCCGCGCGGATCTCGGTGTTCCGTGCTGGTGCCTGAAACGGGACGGAGCCGGCGTTTACTGCGGATCAGGCGAGCGCGCTGGCTCGCAACCTGTCCCTGATCGCTCGCAGAACTGGACCGGCGAGCACCATCTCGGCGCAAGGCTCACGCTCGGCGGCCTCGACCGGATCACAGGCGAGCGGACAGTTGGAGAACTGGCGGCGGTTGCCGGTGTCGAGAAAACTCTCCGCCGGTGCGCCTTCGGCCAGCAGGATCGCGTGCCGGGCGAGCTCGATATGCCAGAAGGTGACCGCCTCAAGCCGCTCGACGACGATGCTGTCGTGGTCGACAAGCAGGCCGGCTGGGATCAGCACGCCGTCGACGAACAGCGCGTGGTCGGCGGAGACGATCAGGTCCGCCGCCGGGACATGCGGGGCGAGCGCGTGGGCACGAACCCGGATCACGGTGCCGCCGATCTGGCGGCGGTGACCGATCCAGACGACCGGCGCGGTGCCGCCGCCGGCGAGAACGACCAAATCGCCCTCGACCAGCTTCTCGACCGCGACGTCGCCGCCAGGCGTGCGGATCCTCGTCCGGCTGGCGAAGCACGCATAGGCGTCGAACTCGCCCACGATGGTCAGCGACGATGCGAAGCCGTTCTCGCTGTAGGGACCGGCCGGGCCGTCCGGAATGACCATCGTCGTGATCCCGGACAAGGTCGCCGAGCCCACGACAACGCCATCCTTGATCTCGTCGATCACGACGGTCGAGTCGCCGCCCGCCACGCCGTCGATCGGTCCGGTGAAGCTGTAGAAGAAAGGCTCGGGTGCCGGCTGCGGCGCGATGCCCACGCGCGCGAACTCGGCCGGTTCGGAGAAGTAGTTGCCCTTGACCTCGTAGGTGATGGTCGCCTCGCGCATCGCCGCCGCCTTTTCGTTATGACGTCGTTATGGCAGACATTTTGTTATGAAACAAGACATTATCTAACAAACAGACCATCGTCTCGAAAAAGGACATGGGCGTGCAGGTGCGGGGCATCCCTGCATCGAAGAAGCCGGAGGGAGAAGAAACGTCAGTCCGGGAACGGCATGATGCCGGGTGAGGGATTCGAACCCCCGACCTTCGGTTTACAAAACCGCTGCACTACCACTGTGCTAACCCGGCCCGCCGGCCGAATGAGCAACACGAAGCGGTGGCGATGGCAAGCGGCTTATCGCGGCAGCGATACCCGCGCATCGGCAAGCGATTCGTGTTGCGTGCGCCGCATGCGGGCGACGCTGTCGCGGTAGGGCGCGCCGAACGCGACCGTCGCCGAATGGTAGAGGCCGGTCGCGGTCCCCATCGTCCGGCCATGCGCGAGCCCGGCAAGCAGGCGCGCACCGACGTCTACGTTTTGGGCCGGATCGAAGGCCTCGACGAGGCTCGCGAACGCCGCCCGGTGATAGCGCATGCTGACCTGCATGCAGCCGACATCGACATTGCCGTGCGTGGTGACGAGGAAGCCGGCGGCGGCCGCGGCCGCCTCGTCGCGGCTCGCATACCAGTGACCGACGCCGGCCGCATTGATCGTCCACGGCCACGGCTGACGGTCGCCGGTGACGGGAAGCGGCAGGCCGGTCTCGACGCGCGCGATCGCGCCGAGTGTTCCGGGCGGCAGCCGGTAGCGAGCCTCCGCGGAACGGATCGCCATCAGGCACAGTCCGCTCTGCCGGACCGCCCACATCCTGCGCATCGCCGGCGGCGCGTGCGGCGGCAGGATGCCGCTCGCGAGCTCCTTGGCCCCGGCCGCTCCGGCTGCCGAGCAAAGCCACAGCAGGAGCGGTCCGAGCGCCCATCTCATGCGAAGGAGATGAAGCCGTGCTCGATGCAGATGACGACGACGATGGTCGTGACCACGAGAACGGTCAGGACCGTCGCGATGACCAGCGGCTTCATGGCGCCTCGATGTCAGCTCGGATGGTCGGAGTGAGAGGATTCGAACCTCCGGCCCCTGCGTCCCGAACACAGTGCTCTACCAGGCTGAGCTACACTCCGACCGAGCGGCTGCGTATAGAGGCACGACGGGAGCGCCGCAAGTAACGGCCTACAACCGGGCGGCCGCAGCCGAGCCGGTCTCGTCGGTGCCCTGTTCGAGCCTGTGGAGAGCCGCCGCCACGTCCGGGACGATGTCGAACAGGCGCCGGGTCGCGGGCTCGGCGAAGCCGTCCTCGATCGCAGCCTCGAGCGAGGCGACCAGACCGCGTGCCCACCCCTCGACATCGACGATCAGGATCGGCTTGTCGTGCAGCCCGAGCTGACGCCAGGTGACGATCTCGACCGTTTCGTCGAGCGTGCCGAGGCCGCCAGGCATCGTGATGAACGCGTCGGCGCGGGCGAACATCAGCTGTTTGCGCGTGTGCATGCTTTCGGTGGTCACGAGTTCCGTGACCCGGGCATGCGCCACCTCGCGGGCGCTCAGGAATTGCGGGATGATCCCGACGACCGCGCCGCCGGCCTCGAGTGCCGCGTCCGCGAGATGCCCCATCAACCCGATCCGGCCGCCGCCATAGACCAGGCCGATCCCGCGTTCGGCAAGCCCTCGACCGAGGTCGGCGACGGCTTCGGCATAAGCCCGATGGCCGCCCAGGCGCGAGCCGCAGAACACCGCGACATGGCCGATCCTGTGCACCGCCCTGGTTTCGCGCTCGTCCGCCATCGTCCCGACCTCCGACCGCCCCGCGCGCGACCCGGATCACAGGTGCCGTGGCGGCCGCCGCTTGTCATCCGCTTTCTAGCAGGCGCTTTCTAGCGGGCGCTTTCTAGCGGGCGCTTTCTAGCGGGCGGTCGGCGGCATCGACGTCCATGTCCAGCCTCAGCACCTCTCCGGCCAGATAGAGACTGCCGCAGATCAGCACCCGTCCCTTCGCACCCTCCGCCGCCAATCGCGTCATCGCCGTCAACACGTCCGGTCCGGGGCGGGCGACGCCGCCGGATGCCTCGATGATGGCTTCAACCGACATCGCAAGATGCTGATCCGGCTCGCTGACCGCCCACGCCGAGCGCGCCTGGCCGAGCAGCGGACGCAGGAACCCGGCCGCGTCCTTGGTCTGCTTGAGCCCGACGATCAGATGCAGCGGCCGATCGCGCCATTCCGTCGCGGCCACAGCGGCGAGCGCCTCCCCGGCGCCCGGGTTGTGGCCGCCATCGAGCCAGAGCTCGCAACCGCGAGGAAGTGCGGCCGCCAGCCGGCCATGAAGGCGTTGCAGGCGCGCGGGCCACCGGGTTTGTCCGATTGCGGCGAACGCGGCTTCGGGAATGTCGAGGCCGGCGTGCCGCAGGCTCGCGATCGCGATGCCGGCATTGTCGATCTGATGGGCACCGAGCAGCGCCGGCCTCGGCAGCGAGAGCCATCCCGACCCGTCCCGATAGACCAGGCCGCCATCGTTCTCCTCGATCGTCCAGTCGCGGTCGCGGACCCACAACGTGGCCTCGCACGACGACGCCCGCTCCTCGATGACGCGCAGGGCCAAAGGGTGCTGACGGCCCGTCACGGCAGCGCCGCCCGGCTTGATGATGCCCGCCTTCTCGCCGGCGATCCCCTCGATCCGGTCGCCGAGGAACGCCTCGTGGTCCTTCGAGATCGACGTGATCGCGGCCACGCGCGGGCGCGGCACGAGGTTGGTCGCATCGAACGTGCCGCCGAGGCCCACCTCGAGCAGCGCGAGATCGGCAGGGTGCTCCGCGAACAGCACGAAAGCGGCCGCGATCATCGCCTCGAAGACGGTCACGGTGGCGGCTGGATCCGCCCGCTCGATCCGTTCGAGCGTGTCCACCAGGACCGGCTCCGCCACGACTCGTCCCGCAATGCGGTAGCGTTCGGTCACCGAGAGCAGGTGAGGCGAGATGGTGGCATGAACCGACAAGCCTGCCGCTTCCGCGATCGCCCGAAGATTGGCGATCGTGCTGCCTTTTCCGTTGGTCCCGGCAACGTGGATAACGGGTGGCAAAAGGCGCTCGGGATGATCGAGCCGGCCAAGCAGGGCGTCGAGCCGCTCCAGGCTCAGATCGATCAGGACGGGGTAGCGCGCCTGGAGACGGTCGATGATCGCGTCGGCCGCACGGCTCATCAGGCGCCGATCTGCTCCTTGGTGCTCTCGACCGGCGCCTCGAGCTGGGCCTGGGCGGGAGGACGGCGCAGCAGGCTCACGATGCGCGCGAGCGTCGCCGCGAGTTCGCCGCGCGGCACCACCATGTCGACGATCCCGTGGTCGAGCAGGTATTCGGAGCGCTGGAAGCCTTCCGGCAAGGTCTCGCGCACGGTCTGCTCGATGACGCGCGCGCCGGCGAAGCCGATCGTGGCTCCGGGTTCCGCGAGATGGATGTCGCCGAGCATCGCGAAGCTCGCCGTGACGCCCCCGGTGGTCGGGTTGGTCAGCACGACGATGTAGGGCAGGCCGGCCTCGCGGACCATCTGCACCGCGATCGTGCTGCGCGGCATCTGCATCAGGCTCACCATGCCCTCCTGCATCCTCGCACCGCCCGAGGCCGTGAACAGGATCAAGGGCGCGGACATCTGGACCGCCTGCCGTGCCGCCGTGAGCAGGCCTTCGCCGACCGCCGCCCCCATCGAGCCACCCATGAAGCGGAATTCCATCGCCGCCGCCACCGACGTCACGCCGCCGATCGTGCCGGTCGCGACCAGGAGCGCGTCATCGAGATGCGTCTTGCCGCGCGCGTCGCGCAGACGGTCGCTGTAGCGCTTCTCGTCACGAAAGCCGAGCGGATCGGCGGGCACCTTGGGCAGGTCGATCCTGGTGAACTTGCCGTCGTCGAAGACGAAGCCGAGGCGCGTCGCGGCGTCGATCTGCATATGGTGCCCGCAATGCGGGCAGACGCGCAGGTTCTTCTCGAGCTCGTTGGAGAAGACCATCTGCTTGCAGGCGTCGCACTGCGTCCAGAGATTGTCCGGCACGTCGCGATGGCCGAGCAGGGTGCGGAACTTGGGCCGGACGTAGTCGGTCAACCAGCTCATGCTTGCATCTCCACAGCGATTCGGGCTCCACGCACGGCCCCGGCCAAGGCGCGCACCTGTTCCAGCACGGCCGGGACCGTGCGATCGGTGGCTCGACCCTGAGCGTCGAGCGTCGCGTGAAGCGTCTCGATCAGCGCGGATGCGACGACGGCCGCATCGGCCACCCGAACCGCGGTGGCGGCCTGCGCCGGGGAGCGGATGCCGAAGCCGATCGCGACCGGCAGGTCCGTCACCCGCCGCACGTGCGGCAGCGCGAGCGCGAGGTCCTGCTCGGAGCCCGTCCGTGTGCCGGTCACCCCGGCGATGCTGACATAGTACACGAAGCCCGAACTCCCCTGCAGGACGCGGGGCAGCCGGTCGGCATTCGTTGTCGGCGCGATCAGCCTGATCAGGTCCAGTCCGCGCGCGTGCGCGAACGGCGCCAGCATGTCAGCCTCCTCGGGTGGCAGATCGACGACGATCAGCCCGTCGACGCCCGCCGACCATGCCTCCTCGCAGAAGCGCTCCGGGCCGAAGCTCGCGATCGGATTGAGGTAGCCCATCAGGACGATCGGCGTCGTGTCGTCGCGGTCGCGAAACGCACGCACCAGCGCGAGCGTACCGGCCAAGGTCGCACCCGCCGCCAGGCCGCGACGCGACGCCGCCTGGATGGTCGGGCCGTCCGCCATGGGATCGGTGAATGGCATGCCGATCTCGATCAGGTCGGCGCCCGCTCCGGGCATGCCGCGCAGCAGCGCGAGCGCGGTCTCCCGATCCGGATCGAAGGCCGACAGGAACGGGATCAGTGCGCCCCGGCCTTCTTGCCGAAGCGTCGCGAATGTTGCCGCGATGCGATTCATGCGCGGCCTACAGCATGACGCCCAGATGACGCGCGACGGTCGCCACGTCCTTGTCGCCGCGGCCGGACAGGTTCATCAGCACGATCTGGTCCGGCGACAGCGTCGGCGCGAGCTTGGCCACGTGGGCGATCGCGTGCGCGCATTCGAGCGCCGGAATGATGCCCTCGGTCCGCGTGCAGAGCTGGAACGCGGCAAGCGCCTCGTCGTCGGTGATGCCGACATATTCCGCGCGCCCGATATCGTGCAGCCAAGCATGCTCCGGTCCGATGCCGGGATAGTCGAGACCCGCGCTGATGCTGTGCGCCTCGTTGATCTGGCCATCCTCGTCCTGCAGCAGGTAGGTTCGGTTGCCGTGCAGGATGCCCGGGCGGCCACGTTCGATGCTGGCCGCCTGCTCGCCGCTGTCGAGCCCGCGTCCGGCCGCTTCCACGCCGATCAGCCGAACCGACGGGTCGTCGAGGAAGGCGTGGAAGATGCCGATCGCATTGGATCCGCCGCCGACGGAGGCGACCACCGCATCCGGCAGCCTCCCCTCGACCGCATGGAGTTGCGCGCGCGCTTCCTCGCCGATGACCTGCTGCAACTCGCGCACCATCGATGGATAGGGGTGCGGACCCGCGACGGTGCCGATCAGGAAGTAGGTATCGCTGACGTTGGCGACCCAGTCGCGCATCGCCTCGTTCATCGCGTCCTTGAGGGTTCCGGCGCCGGTCTCGACGGCGCGAACTTCGGCGCCGAGCAGACGCATGCGGAACACGTTGGCCTGCTGCCGCTCCACGTCGGTGGCACCCATGTAGATCACGCACGACAAACCGAACAGCGCGCAGACGGTCGCCGTCGCCACGCCATGCTGGCCCGCGCCGGTTTCGGCGATGATCCGAGTGCGTCCCATCCGGCGGGCCAGCAGGATCTGGCCCATCACGTTGTTGAGCTTGTGCGATCCGGTGTGGTTGAGCTCCTCGCGCTTGAGATAGATCCGCGCGCCGCCGAGATGCTCCGACAGACGCTTCGCGTGCCAGAGCGGGCTCGGCCTGCCGACATAGTCCTTGAGATGAGCGTCGAGATCGGCCCTGAACGCCGGATCGACCCGGGCCGCGTTCCAGGCGTCCTCGAGCTCGAGGATCAACGGCATCAAGGTCTCGGCCACGAACCGTCCGCCGAAATTCCCGAAGCGTCCACGCGCGTCCGGCCCGCTGCGCAGCGAGTTGGAAAGGCTGGCTGAAGCTGTTCTCTCGCCGTCCGGCACGATACCTCCTACACGGCCCGCTCGAACCGAAGATCGGCTCATAGACCACCCCCGCCAAGGGGTCACGCGGCGTCGGCCGTGGATGGAGATCGTATGCTGATTGCCCGAGCGACCGGACAGGCTCCTCGCGGCCTCGTCGAGGCCGGCCACGCCATGATCGAGACGCCGATCTGGCTCGACCTGTTCCTCCCGACCGATCAGGACGCCGCCACCGCCAGCGAGATCACCGGCCTGCGCATCCCGAGCCGCGCCGACCTCGACGAGATCGAGAGCTCGAGCCGCCTGTTCCGCGAGGGCACCACGCTCTACCTCAGCACGCCCCTCGTTCGCCGGCAGGACGGCGTGAGCGCCATTACGCCGCTTGGTCTGATCGTCTCCGCGCAGTACCTGGTCAGCATCCGCTATGCGGACTACCCGGCGATCGAGAACTACGGAAAACTCGTGGCCTGCGCGTCCGATGACCGTGGCGTGGCCGGCCTGCTGATCGGCCTGCTCGAGGCGATCGTGGACCGCATCGCGGACGTGCTGGAGATCGTCGGTGCCGAGCTCGACCAGATGTCGCGCGGCGTCTTCAGAAGCGGGTCGCACGATCACAGCAAGGATGCGGACCGACGGCTCCGTAAGCTGCTCAAGGACATCGGCCGTCAGGGCGACAGCGTCTCGATGCTGCGCGACAGCATGCTGGGCCTGCGCCGGCTCGTCCTGTTCGTCGAGGCGGCACTCGGCTCGGACGATCCCGATCACAAGGGCCGGCTTGAAACGCTAGGCCGCGACCTGCAGTCCCTGGCCGAGTATGACGGGCAACTGACGGAAAAGGTGCATTTCCTGCTCGACGCGACGCTCGGATTGATCAATGTCGAACAGAACACCGGAATACGGATCCTGACCGTCGTCAGCCTGATCGGCATCCCGCCGACGCTCATCGCCAGCATCTACGGGATGAACTTCAAGGACATCCCTGAGCTGAACTGGGCGTTCGGCTACTGGTACGCCCTCGGCTTGATGCTGGCCAGCGTCGTCGCGCCGCTCGCCTGGTTCAGACGCGCCGGCTGGATCTGACCGAAGCCGCGACTTGACGCGAGACGGACGCGGTGCGATGTGAGCTTCACGCGCCCGGTCGTTCTTCGACGTCCGGTCCCGTGATCTCGGTCCTGTGGCTGTGATCCCCTTCCTCCTGGTCAGCAGACGCCGTTTGGGTCAAGCCTCGGGCTTTGCCCGAACCGCCCGATCCGCGCATCGACAAACGTGCTGTGGGAACGGTCCGGTCACCACGTGTCGGCTTCCCATCCTGTCGACCCCCAACTCGAGGCGTCCATGCACCTCGCCGAACTCAAGGCCAAGACACCGGCCGATCTGCTTTCTTTCGCCGAATCCCTTCAGATCGAGAACGCGTCGAGCCTGCGAAAGCAGGACATCATGTTCGCGATCCTCAAGAACCTCGCCGAGAACGATCAAGCCATCCACGGCGAGGGCACGCTCGAGATCATGTCGGACGGGTTCGGCTTCCTTCGCAGCCCGGAATCGAACTATCTGCCGGGACCGGACGACATCTATGTCAGTCCGACGCAAGTAAGACGCTTCGGTTTGCGCACCGGCGACTCGGTGGAGGGCCAGATCCGGGCGCCACGAGACGGGGAACGCTACTTCGCGCTGCTCAAGGTCAGCACGATCAACTTCGAACCGCCCGAGGCGGTGCGCACCCGCATCAATTTCGACAATCTCACGCCGCTGTTTCCTGAACGACGCCTGAAGATGGAGGTCGAGAACTTCCAATCCGTCGCCAAGTCGCACAGCAAGGACTTCACCCCGCGCGTGATCGATCTCGTGGCACCGATCGGGATGGGCCAGCGCGCATTGATCGTGGCCCCGCCGCGCACCGGCAAGACCGTGATGCTCCAGAACATCGCGAGTGCCATTTCGACCAATCATCCGGAGGTCTTCCTCATCGTGCTGCTTATCGACGAGCGGCCGGAGGAGGTCACCGACATGGCACGAAGCGTGAAGGGCGAAGTCGTCTCGTCGACGTTCGACGAACCTGCGACGCGTCACGTGCAGGTGACCGAGATGGTGCTCGACAAGGCCAAGCGACTCGTCGAGCACAAGCGCGACGTCGTCATCCTGCTCGACAGCATCACCCGGCTGGCTCGTGCCTACAACACGGTCGTGCCGTCGTCGGGCAAGGTGCTGACGGGCGGCGTCGACGCCAACGCGCTTCAGCGTCCGAAGCGCTTCTTCGGCGCGGCGCGCAATATCGAGGAGGGCGGATCGCTGACGATCATCGCCACCGCGCTCGTCGATACGGGAAGCCGCATGGACGAGGTCATCTTCGAGGAATTCAAGGGCACCGGCAACTCCGAGCTCATTCTCGACCGCAAGCTCTCGGACAAGCGTACATTCCCGGCCATCGACATCACCAAGAGCGGCACGCGTCGCGAGGAGCTGCTCGTCGACAAGGGACAATTGTCCAAAATGTGGGTTCTCCGCCGCATCCTCAATCCGATGGGGACCCAGGATGCGATGGACTTCCTCCTGGACAAGTTGAAATACAGCAAGACGAACCAGGATTTCTTCGACGCCATGAACACCTGACGGCGCCGCGCGGGCGGATCGCGTGCGGACGCTCGTCGCGTGCCTCGCCGGGCTTCTCGGCGTGGCCGTCATTCTCGCGACGGCCGTGTTCGCCGCGGTAGAGCGAACCCTGCCTTCGCACCATGCCGAGCTTACCCTGCAAGAACTGCACGCCGACGTCAGGGTCGGGTTCGATCACCTGGGCATTCCCCACATCCAAGCGTCGGACGATCTGGATGCGGCCGAGGCGCTCGGTTTCGTCCAGGCGCGCGACCGCATGATGCAGATGGATCTCATGCGCCGGGCGGCGGCGGGCGAACTGTCCGCGCTGATCGGCCCGATCGGGGTGAGGCTCGACGAGACAGCGCGCGTGTTGGGGACCAGGGAGGCCGCGACGGCGTCATTGGCCGCGCTGCCGCCGCGAACGCGTGCTCTTCTCGCGTCCTACAGCCGTGGCGTGAACGCCTTCATCGCGTTACGTGGACGTTTCGCCGCGCCCGAATACCTGTTTCTCGGCCGCCCGCGCGATTGGGCTCCGGTCGATTGCATGCTGTGGGCCGAGACGATGGGCCTGGCGTTGTCGGGCAATCTCGATCTCGAGCTCCAGCGTCTGGCGCTCGCCACGCGGCTGCCATCCGAGACGATCCTGTCGCTCTGGCCCACGCCAAAGCCTGCCCCGGCCGACCAGGCGTCACTGCGCTTGTCGCCCGGCATCGGCGATCTCGCGTTGGCGACGTCGCGCGCGCTGCCGCACTTCCCCGACCCGTTCACGCTCCCCGACAATGCCTCCAACGAATGGGCGGTCGATGGCAGCCGATCGGCCACCGGTTCGCCTCTGCTCGCCGGCGATCCGCATTTGTCCTATGGGCTGCCCTGCCTGTGGTACCTGGCACGCATCGAGACGCCGACCGGGACGCTGGCAGGCGCCACGGCGCCAGGCACGCCGTTCGTCGTGCTGGGTCATAACCGGGCAATCGCGTGGACCTTCACCACCACCGGCGCCGACACCGAGGACCTCTTTATCGAGCACACGACCGACGCCGCGCACTATGCCGGGCCGTCGGGTCCGATTGCGTTCACCTATCGCCGCGAGCGCATCGAGGTGCGCGGCCGCCCCGACATCGTGATCGACGTGCGCGCCACGCGACATGGGCCGGTGATCAGCGATCTCCCCGGCCTGTTCGGCATCAAGATCCGCGCCTCGCATGAGGTCATCGCCGCCGAGATCGCGAGCCTGGCACCGGACAACATGGCAGCGGACGGTCTGTATCGGTTGGAAGGTTCGGGCAGCGTGGCCGCGGCGGGGCGTGCCGCGGCCATGCTGACCGCACCGGTCCAGAACCTGCTCGTTGCCGACCGGCAGAGGATCGCGCTCTTCACCACCGGTCGCGTGCCGATCCGCCGCAGTGGCGACGGCGCGATGCCGAGCGACGGCGCCGATGGAGCGCATGACTGGACCGGCTATGCCTCGGGTGAGGCGCTGCCGAACGTTGTGTCGCCGGCGACCGGCATCCTGGTCAACGCCAACGAGCCGGTCACCGGCACCTCCTCCTCGATATCGATGGGCCGCGATGTTTTCGGCGACTGGCGCGCGCGACGGATCAGGGAGCTGCTCGACCGGCCCGGTCACCGCTTCGACGTGATGGACTTCACAGCCATGCAGGGCGACGTGACCAGCGCCTATATGCGGCACCTGCTTCCGGTTTTGTTGACCGCCGGATCCGACATCGCATTGGCCGCGACCGCGCTGCATCTGCTCGAGCGATGGGACGGCACGATGTCGGCGGGCTCGCCTCAGCCGCTCATCGCCGAGACGTGGCTGCTCGTCATACGCGGTGCGATCGAGAAGACGCTGGGCGATGACGGCGGGGCTGCGATGGCGCCGCTGACATTCGTGGCCGAGGCGCTGGACGGGCGGGGGCCGGGCTGTGGCGGGTCTTGCGTGCCGATGCTGACGCGGACCTTGGCCGCGACCGTTCGGGACCTCGCCGCCCGCTACGGCCCTGACCCGGCTTCGTGGTCCTGGGGGACCTCGCACCGCGCAGTGTTCGCCAACCCGTTCTGGACCGCGATCCCCATTTTGCGCACCGTCGCGCGCGCTGCCCCGGTGGTCGGCGGCGATGCGTCCACCGTCGACGCGCAAGGGGTCGCGGCGATCGAGCCGCCATTGACCTCGGTGCATGGGGCGTCGTTCCGCGGCGTCTATGATCTGGCCGATCTCGATCGCAGCCGGTTCGTCATCGCGACCGGACAGAGCGGCAATCCGTTCAGCCGCCATCTGCTCGATTTCGTCGATTTGTGGCAGCGTGCGAAGACCGTCGCGATCGGAGAGCCGGTCGATGGCGATGACCGCCTCGTCCTCAGGGCCGGCGGCCACTGAGCCGGTTGACCCGTCACCCCTGCCGTCGTTCGATGAGGCATGCGTGCACTGATCCCGACCGCCGTCTCGCTTCTTCTCGTGGCGGCGAACGTAAGGGCGGATGACCGGCCGGTCCGCCTGTTCGACCATCTGGCCCTCTCGCCTGACGGTTCGACTGCTGCGTCCATCGAACACGACGAACCGGCCGAGGACGGGGCCGAACCGACCGATCTTCTGGTGATCAGGCCGAGCAGGGAAGGGCCCGCCACGATCGTCAAGCTGCCTTGCGGGGTCGGCCCGTCATGTAAGCCAAGCGCGCTCGCGTTTTCCGCGAGCGGCAAGCGGTTGGGCTTCATCCTCAAGCAACCGGACGATCCGAAAACCTACCTCTATGAGGTCAACATCGACGGCAGCGGCCTGGCCCAGCGCCTGGCCTTCCAGGGCGCCCTTGGAAGTCCACGTTACGCTCCAGGCGGCATGCTCGCCGTGCTCGCGACCCCGGGTGCCCACAAGGAGATCGGCGCGGTCAAGGCGGCAGCCGCGCTATCGGGGGAGGTGGGCGTGTCGAGCGATGAACAGCGCATCGCCGTCGTCGAGGCGAACGGTCTACGGTTTGTCTCGCCGCCAAACCTCTACGTCTATGAATACGATTGGCGACCGGATGGCTCCGGCTTCGTGGGCACCGCCAGTCCCGGCAACGGCGATGACGACTGGTGGGTGGCGCGGTTGTGGAATTTCCCGATGCTCGGCAAGGAAACATTGCTCTACACGCCGCCGCCCAAGCAGCAGATCGCATCGCCGATCGTCTCGCCCGATGGAAACCAGGTCGCCTTCATCGGCGGGATCATGAGCGATTTCGGCTCGACGGGCGGCGACGCCTTCGGCCTGCGTCTCGGCAGCCATGCCAAGCCGGTCGACCTGACGCCTGGCATGACGGCGACCGTGACGGCGCTTGTCTATTGCCCGGACACCGGTCTTACCGCGACCACGTTGCGTGCGGCGAACGTCGAGGTCCTGTCGCTGGGCGTCCCGTCGGCGCATCCGAGGCGGCTGTGGACCGGCGTCGAGGATCTGAGCCTCGGTGGCGGGTCAACGGCGATCGCATGTTCCAAGAGCGGGACCGCAAGCGTCCACGACACCTTCAGCCGGCCTCCGGAGATCGAGTTCGGGCCGATCGGGTCCTGGAGCGACATCACCCAGGTCAACCAGGGCCTGAGCGCGCCCGTCGCCGCGCGCAGCCTGAGCTGGAAGAGCGACGGCTACGATGTGCAGGGATGGCTCCTCGAGCCCTCGGGACGCGCCGACAACGACAACCAGAAGATGATCACCGAAATTCACGGCGGTCCGAGCAGCGCCTTCCTGCCGATGTTCCTGAGCAAAAGCCGGGGACGGTGGCTGCTCGACGCCGGCTACGACCTGTTCCTTCCCAATCCGCGCGGCAGCTTCGGGCAGGGCGAGGCGTTCACCTCGGCCAACGTCCGCGACTTCGGACACGGCGACCTGCGCGACATCCTCCACGGCGTCGATGCGGCCCTCGCCGCGGCGCCGATCGATCCGGACGCGCTCGGCGTCATGGGCTACAGCTACGGCGGCTACATGACGATGTGGGCGGTAACGCAGACCAACCGCTTCAAGGCGGCCGTCGCCGGCGCGGGCGTGTCGGATTGGTTGTCGTACTACGGCGAGAACGGCATCGATCAGTGGATGATCCCGTTCTTTGGGGCAAGCGTCTACGACGATCCCGCTGCCTACGCCAAATCGTCCCCGATCAATTTCATCAAGCATGTCCGGACGCCGACCTTCGAGTATGTCGGCGATCGGGACCTGGAGTGTCCCATGCCGCAAAGCCAGGAGTTCTGGCATGCGCTCAACACGCTGGGTGTCCCGACCGAGTTCGTGGTGTATCCGGGCCAAGGTCACGAGTTGCGGGATGCCAAGGATCGCGCCGACGCCAAGCGGCGAACTCTCGCCTGGTTCTCGCGATGGTTGCAGCCGGCGACGCGATGATCATGGAATGAGGATCGTGCTTCCGGTGGTCCGGCGCGCCTCCAGCGCACGGTGCGCCTCCGCCGCATCGGACAGCGCAAACCGCTGGTCGATCCGGATCTTGACTGTCCCGCTGGTCACAGCCTCGAAAAGATCGTTCGAAGTCGCGACAAGATCGGCGCGCGAAGCGATATGCGTGGCCAGGGTCGGCCGTGTCACGAAGAGGCTACCCTTGGCCGCGAGAACGCTGAGATCGAGCCCCTTCACCTCTCCCGTCGCGTTACCGAAACTGACCATGAGTCCTCGCGGCGCGAGGCAGTCGAGGCTGGCATAAAACGTGTCCTTGCCCGTTCCATCGTAGACGACGGTCGCCATCTTGCCGTCGGTGAAACGCTTGACCGAGGCGGACATGTTGTCGGTCCCGATCAGGACCTCGTGCGCGCCGTGAGCGCGCGCGATCTCGGCTTTGGCGTCCGTCGAGACAATGCCGATGACATGGACGCCGAGCGATCTTGCCCACTGGCAGACGATCAGCCCGACGCCCCCGGCGGCGGCGTGGACCAGAATGGTGTCGCCCGGTCCGACCGCGCGGGTCCGCTTGAGAAGATACTGCGCGGTCATGCCCTGGAGCATCATTGCGGCCGCTTCCTCCGACCGGATCGAATCCGGCAGCAGCACCACGCGATCGGCGGGCACGGTCCGTCGCTGCGCATAGGCACCGAGCGCGCTGCCATAGGCCACCCGATCCCCGACCTTGATCTCGGCCACGCCCGAGCCCATCGCTTCGACCTTGCCTGCGCCCTCCATTCCGATGACTGCCGGGAACGCTGGCAGTTTGTAGAGCCCCGTTCTGAAATAGACATCGATGAAGTTCAGCCCGACCGCCTCTTGCCTGACCAGCACTTCGCCGGGCCCAGGTGTCGGGCTCGCGACATCCTCCCATTTCAGGACCTCGGGGCCACCGATCGCGTGCAGGCGTATGGCTTTGGACATCGCGCTTGGCTCCGGTCCCCAGGTCAGTCGCTCGAGGATGCGCCGTTGATGATCGAGGAGGTCATTCTTCACCGCCGACACATCGCCGTCCGACCGGCGCGATCGAGAGAAACATCGTCAGGGATTCGAGCGGCGACGGCATCGAAAGTTGCGGCAAGGAGTCTCCGGACTGCTGGCGTGGCTCGATCGTGACACCGTCCGGGGTTGAAGCGCCTGGCGCGCGATCACGCAAGATGATCTTGCGACGCATGGGCAGGCCGGGGGGATGACCCGCGGATCGGCCGGACCCGGCGAGACGATCTTCGCCCAGGCGACCGGCGCCGGACGCGGTGGCATCGCGATCATTCGGATCAGCGGGTCCGGGGCGGGCATGCTGCTCGACGGCCTCACACTCCCGCGCCCGGAGCCACGCTACGCGACGCTCAGATGCCTGCGGGCCGCCGATGGCGACATCCTCGATCGCGCGCTCGTGCTGTGGTTTCCGGGACCGGCGAGCTACACCGGCGAGGACTGCGTCGAATTGCACCTGCATGCGGGACCGGCGGTAATCGAGGCTGTCTCGCAGGCGCTCAGAGAAGCGGGCGGAAGGCCGGCGGAGCCTGGGGAGTTCACCCGGCGCGCGTTCGAGTTCGGCCGGATCGATCTGGTCGAGGCTGAGGGCATCGCGGACCTCGTCGACGCCGAGACCGAAACGCAAAGGCGGCAGGCCGTGGCGCAGTCCACCGGGGTCCTGAGTCAACTCTACCGGGAGTGGTCGACGCGGCTCCGAGCCTTGGTGGCGTCACAGGAAGCGTCGATCGACTTCCCCACCGAGAGTCTGCCCCCCGAGTGCGTGGTCGACGAGGGGCACGATCTGGATGAAGGCATCGCCGAGCTCGAGGCGATCCTGCTCGGTCATCTGGTCGACGGGACGCGCGGCGAGTTCCTCCGGCGGGGCCTCAGGGTAGCCGTGATCGGTGCACCGAATGTCGGAAAATCCACCCTGATCAATGCGCTGACACGTCGCGAGGGTTCGATCGTCTCCGATCGTCCGGGCACCACGCGTGACATCATCGAGGCCCGGACGGTCCTCGGTGACGTCCCGGTCACGCTGATCGACACGGCCGGTCTGCGCGAGAGCGATGATTTTGTTGAACAGGAAGGCGTCAGGCGGGCGCGACAGGCCGCGCGCGATGCCGACCTCATCATCTCGGTCACGTGCGGCAACGACGTTCCGGACCAGGCACGGCCCGATGGCCTGTGGGTCTGCAACAAGATCGACATCGCACGCGCGCCCGCCGGTGCTTTGGGTGTCAGTGCGCGGTCGGGTGACGGGATCGACGTCCTGCGCGAAACCTTGGCGCGGTCGGTGCGAGCGCTGACCGCAGGCGCACCGGTTCCGGTCCTGACCCGAGAGCGTCACAGGAGTTGTCTCCGGGCTTGCGCCGCGCATCTTGGAGAGGCGCGCCGGCTCGAGACGCCGGAACTGCGTGGCGAGGAACTTCGTCTGGCGCTAGATCAGCTCGGCCGTCTGACTGGCCATATCGGCATCGAGGATGTCCTGGCTGACATCTTCTCAACGTTCTGCATCGGGAAGTGATCGTGACTTTCGATTTCGACGTCATCGTCATTGGCGGCGGCCATGCTGGGTGCGAGGCCGCTTCCGCCTCGGCGCGTCTCGGCGCGACCACGCTCCTGCTGACGCACGATCTGGCGCGGATCGGTGAGATGTCGTGCAATCCAGCGATCGGAGGCATCGGCAAGGGGCACCTCGTCCGCGAGATCGATGCGCTCGATGGCCTGATGGCACGTGCGGCAGACCGTGCCGGCATTCACTTCAAGCTGCTGAACAGAAGCAAGGGGCCGGCCGTCCAGGGGCCCCGTGCTCAAGTGGATCGCGGCTTGTATCGAGCGGCCATTCGCTCGCTTCTCGACGCGACGCCCGATCTGTGGCTTCGGACTGGTGCCGCCGCCGAGCTAATCATCGAGGATGGACGTGTCGGCGGCGTCCTATGCGAAGATGGGTGCCGCATCCTCAGCCGGGCCGTCATCATCACGACGGGGACGTTTCTCGGTGGCGTGATCCATATCGGTCATCGGACCGTGCAGGCCGGTCGCGTCGGGGATGCACCCTCGACCAGATTGGCCGCCCACCTCGCCACGCTCGGCTTGCGGATGGCTCGGCTCAAGACCGGGACGCCCCCGCGCATCGCCCGGGCAACGATCGATTGGGACACGCTGGCGGAGGATCGCGGCGACGACCCGCCGGACATGTTCAGCAGGTCGAACGTCAAGCCGATCCAGGATCAGATCTCCTGCCGGTTGACTGCAACCAATCCCCGCACCCATGCCATCGTTCGAGACAATCTGCGGCAGTCCGCGCTCTACGGCGGGGGCATCACCGGACGAGGCCCACGCTACTGCCCATCGCTCGAGGACAAGGTCGTTCGCTTCAGCGAACGGGAAAGTCATCAGATCGTGTTGGAGCCCGAAGGGCTGCCGGGCGGGCCCGATGGCGATGTGGTCTACCCGAATGGTCTCTCCACCAGCCTGCCTGCCGATATCCAGGCCGCGATGCTATCGACCATCCGTGGCCTGGAAAACGCCGCCATCATCCGGCCGGGCTACGCGATCGAATACGATCATGTGGATCCACGCGAGCTCGATGCTGGACTGGGGCTCAAGTGCCTTCCCGGTCTGTTCCTCGCGGGCCAGATCAACGGCACGACCGGATACGAGGAGGCGGCTGGCCAGGGTCTGGTGGCGGGATTGAACGCGGCTCGGCATGCCCAAGGCCGCGCCCCGGTCGTGATCGGGAGAGACCAGGCTTATCTCGGCGTCATGATCGACGACCTCATCACCTGTGGCGTGACAGAGCCGTATAGGATGTTCACGTCACGCTCGGAGTATCGCCTCACGCTTCGCGCCGACAATGCGGACCTGAGGCTCACGCCGGTCGGGCTCAGCATCGGCTGCGTCGGTCCTGAACGGGCCGCCTTGTTCCGGCATGATCGGGACGTGATCGATCGCACGGTCGATCGGGCACGCCGGGAAATGGTTGTCGAGGGCGGCCGACGCCGCTCGCTGTTCTCGGTTCTCGGCGCGATGCCGGACAGCCGAAGCATCCCCTGGATCGAGGACCTGCCGCCCCGAGCCCATGCTCACCTGATGACCGAGGCGCTGTATGACGGTTATCTCGGCCGACAGTCTCGTGATATCGCCCGGCTCAACGAGGATGCCGCCCTGTCGATCCCGGCGACGCTCGATTACGGTGCCATCGGCGGTCTGAGCGCCGAGATGAAGGAACGGCTGCACGCGGTCCGACCGGCCAACTTCGCCCAGGCCCGCCGGATCCCGGGACTCACGCCCGCCGCGATCCTCGCGGTCTTCGCGCATGTCCGGCGTCATGAGCGCAAGGCTGCCTGAGCCATTCGCCAATGTTTCACGTGAAACATTGGCCCGGCTTGCCGCCTTCGAGGCATGTCTCCGGAAGTGGAACGCCCGCATCAATCTCATCGGTTCTAGTGACATCGGCGCCGTGTGGACCCGTCACATCGCCGACAGCATGCGGATTCTTCCGCATCTGCCGCCGACGGGAACCATCGTCGATCTCGGCTCGGGTGCGGGCTTCCCCGGCCTGATCATTGCGATCGTCTCGGGACGCAGGATCACACTGGTGGAAGCTGATCACAGAAAAGCCGCCTTCCTGCGCGAGTGCGCCCGCGAGATCGACCTGCCTGTCACGATCATCGCCGATCGGATCGAGCGCTGCGGCCTCCAAGGGATCGGCACCATTACCGCGCGTGCACTGGCCCGTCTTCCGCAACTGCTCGACCTGGCGTTTCCGCTGCTCGCGCCCGACGGGATGTGTCTGTTCTTCAAGGGGCATCAGGTCGCGGCCGAATTGACCGAGGCGCGACCGCAGTGGCAGATGGACGTCAGGTGCCATCCTGGTGCATCCGCCCACGACGGCTGTCTGCTTGAGGTGACCCATCTCCGCCGCGTCCACGTCGCCTGATCCTGATCCGCCGCGTATTCTCGCGATCACCAACCAGAAAGGCGGCGTCGGCAAGACAACCACAACGATCAATCTGGCGGCTGCCTTGGCCCAGATGGGTCATCGGACGCTCGTCATCGATCTCGATCCACAGGGAAACGCGTCCACTGGCCTCGGCAGCAGCCGTCGTTCGCGTCGCGATGGCACCTATGCCGTGCTCCAGGATCCCGCCTCGATGCGGCGCGTTCAGCGCGCAACATCAACCGATGGCGTCTTTCTCCTGGCCGCCGACGCCGATCTGGCGGGCGCCGAGGTCGAGCTCATCGGCGTCGACCGACGCGAATACAGGTTGCGCGATGCCGTGCGAGCGGCCGACACCGGACTTGAGGCCTTCAGCTTCATCCTCATCGATTGCCCTCCGAGCCTCGGGCTCCTGACCCTGAACGCCCTCGTTGCCGCCAACGCCGTCCTCGTGCCATTGCAGTGCGAATTCTTCGCTCTCGAAGGCGTCGGACACCTGATCCAGACGGTCGAGCGGGTGAAACGTGCCCTCAATCCGGCTCTTTCTCTCGAAGGAATTGTCCTGACCATGTATGACCGTCGTAACAATCTGTCCGATCTGGTCGCCGCCGACGCCCGCGCCTTCTTTGCAGGCGAGGTTTTTGACACCGTCATCCCTCGGAACATCCGTGTCTCCGAGGCACCGAGCCACGGCACCCCGGTCATCAGCTACGATCCGAAATCCGCCGGTGCCCTGGCTTATCGAGCCTTGGCGGAAGAACTCCTGCGCCGCAGGCCGGGCTCGTGACCGACCGCAGAGACCGCCCGTCACGTTTGGGCAGAGGCCTCGCCTCCCTGATCGGTGATACAAGCGAGCACGAGCATCACCACGACGCCCATGCCAGCGTGGCGGTCCTCCAACTCGAACCGGGCCCGTTCCAGCCACGCCGTGACATGGCAGAGGATGCGCTCGACGAGCTGACGGCATCAGTCAGGACCCATGGCGTCCTGCAACCAATCCTGGTCAGACCAATGCCCGGGAAGGATCGCCATTTCCAGATCATTGCCGGAGAGCGGCGCTGGCGAGCGGCCCAGCGCGCCGGGCTGCATGAAGTTCCGGTCCACATCCGTGACTTCGACGATGGGACCGCGCTCGCCGCCGCGTTGATCGAGAATCTTCAGCGGCAGGATCTGAACGCGATCGAGGAGGCTGAGGGCCTGCGTCGCCTGATCGACGAGTTTGGGCTTACGCAGGAGAGGGTCGCGGTTTCGGTCGGCAAATCGAGAAGCCATATCGCGAACATGACGCGCCTTCTCGGGTTGCCTGCCTCCGTGCAGCATGACGTGCGCCGTGGCGCTCTCTCCGCCGGCCATGCGCGGGCGCTGCTCGGTCACGTCGACCCCGCGAAGATCGCGGCCACGGTCCTCGCGCGCGGCTTGAACGTCCGTCAGACGGAAGCAATCGCGAGAAGTCCCGACCGACATCCCGTGCGGTCCGCCAGGTCGCCGCAACCCGTCGACATCGAGGCATTGGAACAAGAACTGACCAGTTCGCTGGGTCTACGGACGAACGTCAGCTTTGATGGCAGCAAAGGCCAGATCACGATCCGCTACAATTCGCTTGACCAGCTAGACGGCCTCCTCAGGCTGCTGAAGCCCGATCTCTCCGCGACGGAGGCTGGATAGCGACCCTTGCGCTACCGGCCGATCTCCCCTACCTCCAGCGCCGATCAAGGATCATCGGGGGCGCATAGCTCAGTTGGTAGAGCAGCTGACTCTTAATCAGCGGGTCCAAGGTTCGAGCCCTTGTGCGCCCACCATCCCATGAACCCTGTCAGAACGGCTGGACAATCGCCATCACCACGATGACGAGCATCAGCACCGTCGGGACTTCGTTGGCGAACCGATAGAAACGCTGCGGCTTGCGGTTCCTGTCCTCCAGGAACGCGCGTCTCCATCCGCTGCACGCGCCATGAAAGCCGAACAGAAGAAAGACCGACGCGAGCTTCACATACCACCAGCCGTCGCTCCAGCTCACAGCGCCTGGCGTCAGCACAAGGATCACGCCGAGCGCCGTGGTCGCCAGCATCGCTGGCAGAGCGATCTGCTTGCTCAGCCGTCTCTCCATGACCTTGAACCGCTCGCTCGATTCGGACCCTGGTACGGTATCGCAATGATATACGAACAGTCGCGGCAGGTAGAGCAGGGAGACCATCCAGGCAATCACGGCAATCACGTGAAACGACTTCGTCCACAAATAGAACGGGGCCAGCGCTGCGATCGTCAACCTGCTCGCTCCGAAACCACGGTGTGATCCAGCCGAGGGACCGGCTGGCGGCCGGCCAGTATATGTGGGCAATCCGAGAACCGCCCCGGGCACAGACCGGGTCCCGTGAAGGAGCAAAGGCCCGGCCCGCGCCGGATCGCGGCACGCGCCATCGCCGCCAATGCGCCTATGAACAGGCCATCCGAGTTCTGTGCCGGGGCGCGAAAATAGCCCGGCACGCCCTGCTTGTGCGCAACCTCCTTGTACTCGACATCGAGCTCGACCAGCGTTTCCGAATGGTCGGAGACGAAGGCGATTGGAACCACCAAGACCGCAACCTGATCTCGCGCGGCACGTCCGATTTCCTGTTCAATGCTCGGCTCCAGCCACTTTTGTGGCGTCGCCCTGGACTGAAAGCAGACGACAGTGTCGTTCTCCGATGCGTCCCGCCGGGGATGCCTTGATAAAGCTTTGAGAATGGCCGCCGCCGTCCGCTCGACCTGGAATTGATACGGATCGCCACGATCGACGATCACCTGGGGCAGGCCATGCGCGGAGAACAGGATCCGCAGCGGCGCGTCCGGACCGAGGGCCGCGCGGGCCTCGTCGATCGACCGGCGAATGATCGCCGCTGTCGCCTCGAGATAGGCGTCGTCCTCGAACCAGCAGCACAGCGTCGTGGTCTCGACCGACAGGCCGGCAGCAGCAGCCGACTGCCGCCAATTGGTCAATGAACTGCCGCTCGTTGTTGTCGAATAATGCGGATAGAGCGGCAACAGCAGCACGCGATCGGGATTGATCCGGGCAACGGCGCGCACCGCCTCGCCGGCGAACGGATGCCAGTAGCGCATGGCGATGAAACAGTGCACGTCGAAGTCTTGCGCAAGTTCCGCCTCGAGCAGCCGTGCCTGATCCCGCGTGAGCTCGAGAAGAGGCGACTTGCCGCCCAACAACGCGTAGTTCTCGGTCGCCGGCTTGACACGAGCCCGCGCAATGATCCGTGACAGGAGCGGACGAACGAAGAAGGGGACACGAAGGATCGCCGGATCGCGGAACAGGTTCAGAAGGAACGGCTTGATCGAGGATGGCTGGTCCGGGCCGCCGAGATTGAACAGGACGACCGCGAGCCTCGATCGAGTCTGTCTCTCGCGGCCCTCCGGCGGCGCGATCGTCGACAACAGCGGGGCGTGATTCATGTGAGCCTCAGTGTCTCGAGAAGAGCAGCCACATGCTCAGGTGGCGTCATCGGCAGGACACCGTGACCAAGATTGAAGACGTGCGGACGACCCTTGAGCGCGCCCGCGATCTGCAACGCTTGCTCGCGCAGGGGCTCGCCGCCCGCCAGAAGCGCCAGAGGGTCGAGATTGCCCTGCAACGCCACGCGGGGCGCGATACGGTCGGCTGCGCGTGCCGGATCGGCGGACGTATCGATCGCGACGCAGTCAACGCCGGTCGTCGACGTGTAGCTGTCGACCAGTGCTCCCGCGAGACGCGGGAAGCCGATCACGGGCGTTCCTGGATGTCTCGACTTGAGTGCCTGGACGATGATCCGGGTCGGCTCGATCACCCAGACCTGGAACTGCGACGGCGGCAGGATCCCCGACCAGCTATCGAACAGCATGACCGCATCGGCACCAGCCTCGATCTGGGCCGACAGATACGCCACCGTCGCGTCGACAATCGTTGCGATCAACTGTGCGAAGAGCGCCGCCGACTGATAGGCCATTCGACGCGTTTCGATGAAATCGCGGGAGCCGCCGCCTTCCACCATGTAGCACGCGACGGTGAACGGTGAGCCTGCGAAGCCGAGCAGCGTCGTTGCCGCAAACCCGTCCATCAAGGCTGACTTGACCCGCCTGACGGTCTCGATGATCGGCTGGGTCGCATCCAGGACATCGCTCCGGCCGAGTGCGGAGACCGCCGCCTCGGTCCTGATCGGTTCGAGGACGGGCCCCTCACCCTCGAGGAACGCCAGCTTCTGACCGAGTGCCCAGGGCACCATGAGGATGTCGCTGAACAGGATTGCGCCATCCATGCCGAACCGCCGTATCGGCTGCATGGTGATCTCGGCGGCCAGATCCGGCGTCGTGCACCGGGTGATGAAGTCGGCCTGGCTTCGAAGCGCACGGTATTCAGGCAGATAACGGCCCGCCTGCCGCATCAACCAGATCGGCGGCGGCCACACAGCCTCCCCCTGCAGAACCTTCAGAAGCTTCTTTTCGATCATCATTCAAACCCGAGTGGCCGCCACCTTTACCACCTAGAAGACTTAAAGAGAGGAGGCAGTGGTGAAGGGTGCTGTGGATGTCGGGGTACACCGCCGTCTGCAAAGATGCCGGGGATCTATCCACATCGAGAAGGCCGCCGAAACCCTTGTCGATGAGGGCTTTGAAGCCATCCGTCGCGCGGCGAGGACAAGCGGCCGGGAGTTGTTCGACCGAGACGCAATCGGCCATCCATCCCCAGATCGGCACCGTCACCAGACGCAGGCGCCCTGGATATCCTCTTCATCCCCGTTATCCTCGCTCCCATGACCGATCTGCGCTTGAACCTGCACCTGGTCTCGGACGCGACGGGCGAGACGTTGAACGCCATCGCGCGCGCCACCGTCTCGCAGTTCGAGCATGTCGAGATCCTCTACCATCGCTGGACGCTGATCAGGACGCGCTTCCAGCTCCACCGGGTCCTCGAAGGTATCGAGAGCGAACCGGGACCGGTGCTCTCGACGGTCGTCGACAAGGCGCTGAGGAACGATCTGGAAATGACGTGCGCCCGCTTCGGCGTGCCGGTCGTCAATGTCCTCGACCCCGTGCTCGGCATCCTGCAGGAGGCGATCGGTGCCACCGCCGCCGCACGTCCCGGGCGGCAATACGTCCTCGACGCGGACTATTTCCGCAGGATCGACGCGATGCATTTCGTCGTCGCCCACGATGACGGCCAGGCACAAGCCGGCATCGTCGAAGCCGATGTCGTCCTGGTCGGCGTGTCGCGATCGTCCAAGACCCCGACGTCGCTCTATCTCGCCAATCGCGGCGTGAAGGCCGCCAACGTCCCCCTCGTTCCCGGATTGCCCGATGCACCCGGCCTGGAAAACCCTCCGGTTCCCGTCGTCGGACTGACGCTCGACCCGTTGGCATTGATCGAGATCAGGCGTCACCGGCTGAAGTTGATCTCGCATGGAGCCAACACCGGCCTGATGCGCCAGACGGAAAGCGACTACGTCGATCTCGACGCCGTGAAGGCCGAACTGCTCTGGGCACGCCGTATCTGCACACGGCGCGGCTGGCCGGTCATCGACGTGACGCGCCGCTCGATCGAGGAAACATCGGCCACGATCCTGCAGCTCATGCAGGCCTGGCACGACCGACGTGCCCGTTCCTCCGGACGCGAACCGTCGCTGCCACCATGATGCCCGGATGGCAGCAGGCGCAGCCCCGGCTGATCCTGGCGAGCGCTTCGACGGCGCGGCGTCAGCTTCTCGAGAGTGTCGGTCTGTCCTTCGTCGTCATTCCGGCCGATGTCGACGAGGCAGCCGTCAAGCGGCAGGCCAGGCGCGACGGCGTCGGTGCGTCCGCGCTCGCGCTGCTGCTCGCCGAGACCAAGGCTCATGTGGTGGCAGACCGACGGCAGGACGCGATGGTGATCGGCGCCGATCAGGTCCTCGAATCGGGTTCGGCCTGGTTCGACAAACCTGCCACCCTCGCCGAGGCGAGACATCAGCTTCAGCGGCTCCGCGGCACGCGCCAGGTCCTGCACACCGCGATTGTCCTGATGCGGGATGGACACGTCGTCTGGCGCCATGTGGCAACGCCGACCCTGACGATGCGCCCGTTCTCGGACGCTGTTCTCGACATGGTTCTGGAGCGGGAGGGCGAGGCCCTTCTCGCCTGCGTTGGCGCCTGCCGGGTCGAAGGCTTCGGTCAACTCCTGTTCGAGACGATCGACGGGGAGCACAGTGCCATCCTCGGTCTCCCCCTGCTGCCGATGCTCGCGGCGCTGAGGGGGATCGGGCTCGTTCTCGCATGACAGCCAGGGCGATCTTGTCCCCGCGACGACCCCGGTCTATAGCGACCGCCGGCCGGGGCCGTAGCTCAGTTGGGAGAGCGCCTGAATGGCATTCAGGAGGTCAGGGGTTCGATTCCCCTCGGCTCCACCAGGCCGTCTCAGTCCAGCAACGTCATCACCACGTTGGTGAATTTCTGGTTGTTTCTTTCGGTCGGTCCGAGCTTCCCGAGAACGGCCATGCCTTCGATCGTGCAGACCAGGAAGCGCGCGATGCTGGCACTGGGCATCGAGGCGGTGATGTCACCGTCGCGCTTTCCCGTATCGATCGACTTCGTCAGGAGCGCTTCCATCGTCGCGTAATGGTCCGACAGCCGTTCCTCGACATCCGGATCGATTGGAACCATCTCGATCGTCGCCGCCGTGCTGAAGCAGCCTTTTCGTCCGGTCGACGACGCCGTCTCCTTGGCGGTCACACGGAGGAGTTCCCTGATCGCCGCGCGCTTGTCCGGTTTGGACAGGATCTTCTCGACACGGTCCAGCCGCATGTCGATGAACGTGTCCAGCGCCGCCAGGTAGATCGAGCGCTTGTCGTCGTAGGCCTTGTAGATGCTGCCCCGCGTCAGCCCCATGCCCTCGATCAGGTCTGGCAGGGACGTCGCATGGAACCCGTTCTGCCAGAAGACCTCCATCGCGTCGCGGGTGGCGTCCTCGATGTCGAATTCGCGTGGACGCCCAGGACGTCCGGTCGTGACTTTCATGGTCTGTCTTCCGAGAGAGTGCGCGGACGCCGATAGGAAACCGAGCGTGCGCCACTGTTGCACCAATTGTAACCGAAACGCAATGTTAGATAATGTTAATATTCACCGGCGAGCCCCGCGGTTCCGATCTGCGCATTCTCAGGCGACGCCCTGGGCCTGCGCCTCCGCCCGGGCCTGATCGATCAGCCGCCGCTCGTTGCGCTTGAGGTAGACGACAATCAAGACAAGGAGAACAGCGATGATGGCTCCGATACCCAACGCGACCCTGCCCTGGAGGGCCTTGATCTCGACACCCAGATAGTAGGCGCCCAGACCGTAGCCGCCCACCCAGCAGACGCCTCCCAGGGCATTCCAGAACAGGAACCGGCCCCAACCCATGCGGTTCGCCCCCGCGAGCAGCGCGGCGAAAGTGCGCAGGATTGCCACGAACCGGGCCGCGAAGACCACCGCGCCGCCATACCGGGCGAACAGGTAGCGGCCGAGCGTCAGCCGGTCGTCGGAAAGACCGATGTGCTTCCCGTAGCGCGCCAGAAGCCTGAACCCCAGGCTGCGGCCGATGAGGTAACCGCCATTGTCGCCCGCGATGGCACCCACCGTCGCCGCGAACAACATCCAGCCGATCGAGATCTTGTGGGTCGTGGCGGAATAGAGCGCGCCGCCGATGAGCATGCTCTCTCCGGGCAGCGGAAATCCCATCGCCTCGAGCGCCACCACGATCCCGACCAGCCCCGCGCCATATCCGGCGAGCAGGCGGTCAAGGGAGTGCAGCATTGCCGGTCCCTCAATCGTCCTCCTGTGTCCGGCGCAACAGGATCTCGCGCTTGCCGACATGGTTGGCGGGTCCCACCATGCCCTCCTTCTCCATCTGCTCGATCAGCTTGGCCGCGCGGTTGTAGCCGATGTTGAGATGCCGCTGGATGAAGCTCGTGCTCGCTTTTCCTTCACGTGCGACGATCGCGACCGCCTGGTCGAACAAGCTCGTCTCGTCGAGCAGGTTGCCCTGGCTCGGTCCCGACGACGAAGCTCCGCCGTCCTCGTCGTCGTCGGTCACGTCGTCGACGTAGTCGGGCACGCCCTGGCCCTTGAGGTAGGCCACGATGTCCTCGACCTCGGCATCCTCGACGAATGGCCCGTGCACGCGCGTGATCCGTCCGCCGCCCTGCATGTAGAGCATGTCGCCCTGACCCAGGAGCTGCTCGGCGCCCTGCTCCCCCAGGATCGTCCGGCTGTCGAATTTGCTGATCACCTGGAAGCTGATCCGCGTCGGGAAATTCGCCTTGATCGTCCCGGTGATGACGTCGACCGATGGGCGTTGCGTGGCCATCACGACATGGATGCCCGCCGCCCGCGCCATCTGCGCCAATCGCTGTACCGCGGTCTCGATCTCCTTGCCGGCGACCATCATCAGGTCCGCCATCTCGTCGATCACGACGACGAGGAACGGGAGCGGCCGAAGATCGAGGTTCTGCTCCTCGTAGGTCGGCTTTCCGGTCTCGCTGTCGAAGCCGGTCTGGACCCGCCGCGCCAGCGTGTCGCCGCGCGCTCGGACCTCGGCGGCCTTCTCGTTGTAGCCCGCGATGTTGCGCACGCCGAGCTGGCTCATCGCCCGGTAGCGTCGCTCCATTTCGCGTGTGGTCCATTTGAGCGCGGTGACCGCCTTGCGCGGGTCGGTGACGACGGGCGCCATAAGATGCGGGATGCCGTCATAGACCGATAGTTCGAGCATCTTCGGGTCGATCAGGATCAGCCGGCATTCGTCCGGGCTGAGACGGTAGAGCAGCGAGGCGATCATCGCATTCACGCCAACCGACTTGCCCGACCCGGTGGTTCCGGCGATGAGCAGATGCGGCATGCGCGCAAGATCGGCGAGGATCGGGTTGCCGCCGATATCCTTGCCCAGCGCCAGCACCAGCCGTGCCGGATGGGTCGCGAACTCCCGCGACCCGAGCAGTTCCGAAAGGAAGACCGTCTCGCGCTTGGGGTTGGGGATCTCGATCCCGATCACGTTCCGGCCCGGCACGGTCGCGATCCGCACCGCCGTGACCGACAGCGACCGCGCGACGTCGTCGGCGAGCCCGATCACGCGCGCGCTCCGTATGCCCGGCGCGGGCTCGAGCTCGTACAGGCTCACCACCGGGCCGGTCCTGATGTCGCGGATCACGCCCTGGACGCCATAGTCCGACAGGACCGTCTCGAGCAGGCGCGCGTTGGCTTCCAGCACCTGTGGCGACGGCCCGAACGCTCCGTGCGGCGGCGGCGTGCGCAGCAGCGACACCGGCGGAAGACGCCACCCCTCCTGGTCCGGCGGCGGAGCGGCGGCTGGCTGCCAGCGCTCCTGCCGCGGCCGCTCCTGTCGCGGCGCCTCGACGCTGTCCTGCGTGCGGGCCAGCAGCCGCCGGACCGGCGACAAAGCGCCGAAGCGCGACGGTCGCGGGTCGATCGCGAGACTGGCGAACGCTGTCCGGTCCCGTGACGGTGCCGGCAAGGCGATCGGCTCCGCCGGCCGTTCGACGGCGGCCGCGGCCGGCACGACCGCCGGCACGCCTGTCGCCTCGGCCGGAAGCGCCGGTTCCCGCCTCGCCTCCGGCCGCACGCGCTGGACTCGCGTCAGAAGATCGCGCGCGCTCGCCCGGGCGATGTCGGACGCGGCGATGTCCGGCCCGATATCGATCATCGCCCGATGATCGGTCCGGGGCGCGACCGCCGCCACACGCGCCATCGGTTCGGCCGGCTCCCTCTCGCGTCTCGCCGATCGTTCGCCGATCAGGCGGCGCGGCAGCGTTACCGCTCTCGATGACAGGCGCAGACCCGCGCGCCATTCCTGGCCCGACAAACCGAGCGCCAGCAGCACCAGGATGACGGCCAGCAGGCCGCCCACGAGCCACACCATCGTGCCACCGAGCGGTCCGAGCAGACCGCGTCCGGCGCTCAGGGCGTTCGCGGCGATCGTGTCGCCCGCGGCGCCCCCCAGGCCTGCCTCGCTTGGCCAGGCGGCCCATTGGCTCGCGCCCGATCCGATCAGCCGCGGAAATGCCGCGAGCACGGCCGCCGCCGCCGGCAGCGCGGCGAACAGCGCGGCGAGCCGTACCGTGACCGATCCAAGACCACGATGCGAGGCGATCCTGTAGGCCCAGGCGAGCAGGCAGGCAGCCGGAAGCACCCCGGCGGCGCCGAACCATTGGAACAGCAGGTCGGCGATGTCGGCCCCGGGATGGCCCGCGATGTTGCGAACCGGCCCGATCGTCGCCGTGTCGTATGACGGATCGGCCGGCGAGTAGGTCGCGAGCGCCAGGGAGAGCGAGATCCCGACGATCCCCAGCAGCAGGCCGCTCAACTCGGTCATCCGGCTCTGGAAGCGCGCCAGCATCTGCGGCGAGGCCAGTCGTCGCGCCGCGGTCTGCAAGCCCACAGGCATCAGGCAAAGCTCCGTCGTTGTTGCGGGCGGCGGCGCGCCGCCGTGGCCATTCGTGGCGATCATAGCTGCCTCGTCGCCAACCGTCTCCGCGCAAGACACTGGACCGGCCGCCGGTCGAAGGCGCAAGCTCGGCGATCAAGCGGCTGAAGCCGTACAGAAAGGGAGAATTCCAATGGTCGAAAAGGCTCTCGCCGACGTCGCCAAGCAGATCGCGATCCGGCCGCACTACGACAACTTCATCGGCGGCGCCTGGGTCCCCGCCGTCCGCGGCCAGACGTTCGACAACATCTCGCCGGTCGATGGCCGCGTCGTCTGCACGGTCGCGCGTTCGACCGCCGAGGATGTCGAATTGGCGCTCGATGCCGCCCACAGGGCACGCGAAGCCTGGGGCCGCACCTCGCCGATGGAGCGCTCGCTCGCCCTGCTCCGCATCGCCGACCGGATGGAGAGCCGGCTCGACACGCTGGCACTCGTCGAGACCATCGACAACGGCAAGCCGATCCGCGAGACGATGGCGGCCGACCTGCCGCTCGCGGTCGACCATTTCCGCTATTTCGCCGGCTGCCTGCGCGCCCAGGAAGGCGGGATTTCCGAAATCGACCACGACACGGTCGCCTACCATTTCCACGAGCCGCTCGGCGTAGTCGCCCAGATCATCCCCTGGAATTTTCCGTTGTTGATGGCGGTGTGGAAGCTTGCGCCGGCGCTCGCCGCCGGCAACTGCGTGGTGCTCAAGCCGGCCGAGCAGACGCCGATGTCGATCATGGTGTTCGCCGAGATGATCGCCGACCTGCTGCCGCCCGGCGTGCTGAACATCGTCAACGGGTTCGGCGTCGAGGCCGGCAAGCCGCTCGCACAGAGCAAGCGGGTGGCCAAGGTCGCCTTCACCGGCGAGACCACCACGGGCCGCCTGATCATGCAGTACGCGTCGGAGAACATCATCCCGGTCACGCTCGAATTGGGCGGCAAATCGCCTAACATCTTCTTCGCCGACGTGATGGAAGACGACGACGACTTCCTCGACAAGGCGCTCGAGGGCTTCACCATGTTCGCCCTCAACCAGGGCGAGGTCTGCACCTGCCCGTCACGTGCCCTGGTGCACGAGAGCATCTACGACCGCTTCATGGAGCGCGCGATCGCGCGCGTCGGCCGCATCAAGCTCGGCAACCCGCTTGATGCCGACACCATGGTCGGCGCGCAGGCCTCCAACGACCAGCTCGAGAAGATCCTCTCCTATCTCGACATCGGCAAGCAGGAAGGTGCCAAGACGCTCATCGGTGGCGGCCGCCATCAGGTCAGCGAGGACCTCAAGGAAGGCTTCTATGTCCAGCCGACGGTGCTCGAGGGTCACAATCGGATGCGGGTGTTCCAGGAGGAGATCTTCGGCCCGGTCCTGTCGGTGACCCGGTTCAAGAATGATGCCGACGCGCTCGCGATCGCCAACGACACCCTCTACGGGCTCGGCGCCGGCGTGTGGTCGCGAGACGGCAACCGCGCCTACCGGTTCGGCCGTGCGATCCAGGCCGGCCGGGTCTGGACCAACTGCTACCACGTCTATCCGGCGCACGCGGCCTTCGGCGGTTACAAGGCGTCGGGCATCGGCCGCGAGAACCACCGCATGATGCTCGACCACTACCAGCAGACCAAGAACCTGCTGGTCAGCTACAGTCCGAAAGCCCTGGGCTTTTTCTGATGGTCGAGCGCGTCGTCGCGACCGAGGCGGCAGAACGGGTGATCGCACGGCTTCGCGACGTCCACGGCGTGCTCATGTTCCACCAGTCGGGGGGCTGCTGCGACGGCAGCTCTCCGATGTGCTATCCGGCCGGCGAGTTCCGGACCGGCGCGCAGGACGTTCTGCTGGGCGAAATCGGCGGTGCCGCGGTCTATATCGGCGCGGCGCAGCACGAGGTCTGGTCGCACACGCAGCTGATCATCGACGTCGTGCCCGGACGCGGGTCGGGCTTCTCGCTCGAAGCGCCCGACGGTGTGCGGTTCCTGACGCGCGGCCGCGTCTTCAGCGAGGCCGAGCGCCGCGAACTCGCCGGCTGACCGCCGCGTCTTCCTAGGAGGCCAGCCTCCGCTCCGCGCCTGGTAGCAGCGAGATCCGAACGCTCTCGCCGCGCAGCAGATCATCGAGTGGCTCCGCGCCCGGCGCGAACGGGTCCATCAGCGGAAAGCGGGCGAAGCTGCGTTCGTAGGCCTCCCGGCCCGACTGCATCAGCTGCATCTCGCAGGTCAGTCCAGGGTAGGGGCGCGGCTCGGACGCGACCTCGAAACCCAGCCGCTTGTAGAACACCGCATGATTGCGCCGGACGGAGGCGAGCAGCAGGGCGACCCGCTCGACGAAGCCGATATAGTTGGCGAGACGATAGAGCAGGAACACCAGCGCCTGGTCGTCGGCGGCGGCCGGACTGCGGACCAGCCGTGTGATTTCGGCGGCGAAACTGTCGGCGGGAAGCGTCTCGAGCAGCGACGAGAGCTCCGCGGGAAAGGCCTCGCTCGCCGGGGACACCAAGCCGGGACGCCCGAGCAGACAGACCCGCACCGATCCGACCGGCCCGATCTCGTCATGGACGACGACGATGCGGCTGTTCGACAAGCCGTCATAACGATCCTCGAACATTCCCGTCCGGTTCGGCCTGATGTGGCCCTGGTCGAGATAGCTGTCATAACGCAGCCTGAAAGCCTCGCGACGTGTTGCTTCGTCGACCGCCAATCGCGCAAGATAGCACCGGCCGGTGTGACGCGACGACCGTGTCGCAAAGTCATCTTCGCGTTGCGCAATTTTAGACGGCAAAACGAAACTCATCTTTTACAGTCCTGAGAGATTGAACCACTCGACACCGACATTGAAGAAGGCGATTTGATGCATGCGGACAACAAAACTTGAGGTCGCCAACGTGAGGCGGCCTGACCGGGCGCCTCCCTTGCCGGCCCGCGCCCAGACGGACGGGTCTCGTCCCGTCACGACGATCGAGGATTTCCGTACGCTCGACGAGGGTGAGATCCTCGAGGGTTATCTCGATGGCGTGCACGGCAGTCCGCCTGGGCGGCTGGACTGCTCGCGTTCCTACTGGCACGGGTGGCGCAACGGCATGATCGAGCGTGGCGCGCTGCCGGCCGACGAGGCGACCCTGTCGCTGCGCCGGGCGTTCGAGCGCCTTCGCTGATCGTCCCGCCGATCCAGCCCTCATGCCGCACCTATCGGCCCGACGCGACGCGAAGCCCGAACTGCGACCGCAGTCTGGCCCAGTAGGCGCGCTGGCGGGCACGATCGCGCTCGCCGATGCCGCCCAGCCGCGCGATCGCCGCGTGCACCTGGCTCACTTCCACCAGATGCCGCCGTGCCGCGAGCCGGTGCGTCACGCTGGCGTCGTGACGCCGATGGATGTTCAGCGGGGACGCCACGTACACCACCCGGCTGTCCGGCGCGCTCAGCATCTCGGCGTACACCCTCCAGTCGCCGGCGACCCGCATCGACTGCAGGTCATCGGCGCAGCGGGCGATGGCCGTCTGCAGCGCCGAGCGCCGGAACAATACTCCGCTCGCGTTGAGGATCAGGTTGCGTTCGGCGAGGCACGCCCGAAGGAAGGCCGGTCCCGCGTGCACGCCGTCCGCGCACAGCGCGAGGCATGCGCTCTGCCGGTAATATTCCTGGTAGCTCGACGAGATCGGCGTCCCGCTCGCATCGATCACCCGGCTGTCGGTGAAGCCGAGCACGGCCCCCGGCACCGCGGCGAGGCGTTCGGCCAGCACCTGCAGGAACCGCGGCTCTGCCGCATCGTCCGCCTCGGCGATCCAGAGCCACTCGCCGCGCGCGCGCTCGGCCGCTTCGCGCCACTGGGCGAACGGGTTGCCGCTGTTGACCGGCGAGACCACGAGCTCGATCTCGCGGCCGTGTTCCGCCGCGGCCGCACGCGCGCGCTCGACGCTCGCATCGCTCGATGCATCGTCGAGCACGAGGATCTCGCGCACCGGATGGGTCTGGCCGAACACGCTGTCCATGCGTCCCGGCATGTAGTTCGCGTAGTTGAAGCTCAGCACGGCCACCGACACGTCGAGCAGGCCGGGTCGCGCCAGATGCAGGATCCGCCTGGCATAGTCGCGGAAACAGAAGAGCGGCGCCCGGGCGATCCGCTCCGCCCGCCGGTCCGGGACCGAGGCCGCGCGCGCCGACGACAGCAGCGCGCGCGCGAACCCGTCGAGGTCGCCGCGCACGACCACACTGCCCGCCGCCTCCCGTCTCAGCAGGGCAGGAATGCCGCCCGTGCCTTCGAACGCCACCGTCTCCAGGCCGGACGCGATCGCTTCGAGGACCACGCTCGGATAAGGATCCTCGCGCGAGGTCAGCGCGTGGCAATCGGCCACGGCCAGCATGTCGGAGGGTTCGTCGACGAAGCCCGGCATATGAAAATGCCCGGTCTCGATCGCGGCATCGATCTCGGCGCCCAGATAATGGCGCAGATCCGGGTCGATCCCGCCCGCCCAGATGAAGTGGACCCCCGGCGTCCCCCGCCCGCGCCGCGGCCGCGACATCATCCGCCAGAGCTGCAGGAACAGATCGAAGCCCTTGCGCAAGTCGGCATAACCCAGGCCGAGCACGACGAGGTCATCCTCGCCGATCCGCAGCCTCTGGCGCACGGCGGCGCGGCGCAGGCGCGAGAAACCCACCGAACGGTAGAGGCCCTGCGGCAACACCAGCGCGCGCTCGCCCGCGAAGCCGGTCGCGTGTGCGAGCGACGTCGCGATCTCGCGCGCGGCGACCACCACGTCGTCCGCGCGCGCCAGCGCCTCGGCCGCCGCCGAGAGGAGCCCCTTCTCGCGCAGCAGGCCGGGCATCTCGTGCGCCAGCAGGACATACGGCGTGCCCTGGGCGGCCAGCGTCACGCAGACCTCGCTCGAGGCGAGCGAGTTCACCACCGCCGCGGTCATGCCGTGCCGCTTGAGGAGGCGCAGGTGACCGGCGAGCGCATCGCCGTGCGCCATGGTCCGCGTCGGTCCCAATGCCGCGAACTCGGCCTCCAGCGGGCCAGGCCCGAGCAGGAGAATGTCGATCGCGACGCCGTGGCGCCGAACCAGCGACCGCGCCAGCTCCAGCAGCAGCATCTGCGCGCCGTGGCGCAGCCCGTCGTGGCCGACCAGCAGGATCCGCTCGGCGGCTGCCGCACCGGTGATCGCGCGCCCTGTCGCATTCAGGTAGGCCGCGCCGAAATGCAGGTCCGGTTCGAGATAGGCGCCCTCGGCCCACTCGTTCCAGGCGTTGATGCACACCAGCGGCTCGCCGAAGAACGCGTGGTCGGACGCGCGCAGCACGAGCTGCTCGAGCCAGTCCTGGTAGAGCGACGGCGTCGACCCGTGCAGCACCAGGCCGCCACCCTGACGACGCGCGTCGTTGTCCCACGACGGCACGACGGTCTTGATCAGCGGATAGCCGGGCATGGGAGCCGACAGCGACGACCGGGCGGCGTCGGCATAATCATAGACCTGCGCGTGGAAGTCGGTATCGAGGATGTCGAGCTGCGGATTGATGATCGTCAATCCCTCGCAGATCTTGTGCGGCGGGAACTCGATCGCGCCATCGAAGCCGAACGGCCGCGGATCGAGATCGCCGAAGCTTTGCGACATCACCAGGATCGGGTCCTCGTCCGCGAGCGCATGGCGCCAGCGCGCGACCGCGCGCGCGACGTCGGGGATCAAGCCCGGCCGGTAGACCATCAGCAGCGGCCGGCCGCCGATTCTGATGTAGCGCGGATCGGCGAAGTGCCGCGCGAAGCACGCCATCAACGCCCGTTCGTCGTCATGGCCGTAATCCTGGCTGATCAGGATCTCGTCGGCCGATCCGTCCCACCGCCGCGTCCAGTTCTCGTTCGTCCACATCAGGCAGAACGGGAAGTCGAGTCCGGGATCGGCAAGCAGCGTCTCGAGCGGCGTCTCGAGCAGCCGCCGGCCGTTGAACCAGTAGAAATAGAACACGAAACCCTCGATCGCCGCGCCTCGCGCGAGCTCGATCTGCCGGGCGAGCGTTTCGCGGGCGCCGGTCGCATCGAGCCGGTAGTGGCCGAGATCGCGCGGCACCCGCGGCTGGTAGTGGCCGGCGAAACGCGGCAGCGCACGCGCGACATTGGTCCATTCGGTGAAACCCTCGCCCCACCAGGCATCGTTTTCGGCCACGGCATGGAATTGCGGCAGGTAATAAGCCAGCACGCGGGCCCGTCGCGGCGCACCGCGCGGCACCGGCGCACGCGTCGCGAAGTCGCGATCGGGACCGGTGTTGCGCCTGACCTCCCGTGCGATCGTGGTCTCGCCCGCCGGCAGGCTCGGATGGATGCCGCGCTCGCCGCGATGGGCGATGAAGTGCAGCAAGGGGTTCGCGTCCGGCATCCCGCGCAGATACCGGTGCCGGTAGAATTGCGGGTCGAACCCGTCGAACGGACGGCGTGCCTCGCGAAAGCCTTGCACCAGATAATGCTCGAACGGGTCGATACCGGCCTGCGCGATGTCGGGATAGGTCCGCAGGTAGAAGGTCGCGTCGAACTCGGCGATGGCACGCGCCCGACCCGAGCAGCGATGCGCCAGCAGATGCGCGAGCCTTCCCGCGCCGTCCGGCACGGCGTGCGCCGCTCCATACCAGCCCGGATCGAAGAGCGGGCACGGACGACGACCTTCCGCCTCGCCTTTCAGGTGGTAGTGCAGCAACGGCTCGATTCCGGCCTCGCGCACATCCTCGTTCTGCGACAGATACCAGGCCGGATCGAAGTAGAAATTGGGCTTGCGGTTCTCGCGCCAGCCCTGGACGCAGTAATGCGCGACGGCCCGATCGCCGAGATCCGTCAAGTCGGGGTTCGAGATCGCATAGAAGACCGCGTCGAACAGCCCAGAATCCCGGATCAGCGCGATGTCCGCCGCTGGTGCGCAGTCGCCGCGCCGTGTCTGTCCGCCGTGGGCCATTTGACAGCGCTTACATTATCATATCGTAACTGTATCGAATAAAGATTGAGACGCGTCTGGCGCCTTCGCTTCCCTTCCGGCTCCGCCCCCTATAGACCCGCCGCCAGGACGCCGCCGGAGCAGCCTTGGATCAACCGCCGACAGATATGGCCCGAACGGGGACGGATGGCGCGCGCACGCAAGCGACCGGGCACCGGTGCCTGCGCATCGAGACCGGCATCGATCTCGAGTGCGGCGTGCACCTGGCGCCGCTCGACATCGCCTACTCTACATACGGCACGCTCGACGCTCACCGCGGCAATGCCGTCCTGGTCTGCCACGCGCTGACGGGCGATCAATACGTCGCCGAACGCCATCCCGTCACCGGCAAGCCCGGCTGGTGGCACGCGCTCGTCGGACCCGGCCGCCCGATCGACACCGACCGCACCTATGTGATCTGCGCCAACGTGCTCGGCGGCTGCATGGGCTCCACCGGCCCCGCCAGCCCGCGCGCGGACCGACCCGAACCCTACGGCACCGAGTTCCCGCCGATCACGATCCGCGACATGGTCCGCGCCCAGGCAATGCTCCTGGACTCGCTCGGGATCGGGCGGCTCCTCGCCGTCGTCGGCGGCTCGATGGGCGGCATGCAGGCGCTGGAGTGGGCGGCGACCTTCCCCGACCGGGTGCGCGCCTGCCTCGCCATCGCTAGCGGCTCGTTCCACTCGGCCCAGAACATCGCCTTCAACGAGGTCAGCCGTCAGGCGATCTTCGCCGATCCGGACTGGCAGGGCGGCCGCTACTGGGCGCACGGCGCCAAGCCCGAGCGCGGCCTCGCGGTCGCGCGGATGATGGCGCACATCACCTACCTGTCGGAGGACGCGCTGACCCGGAAGTTCGGCCGGCGCCTGCGTCGCGATCCCTACAACACCGACACCCCGCTGTCGTTGTTCGGCGAGATGTTCGAGGTCGAGTCCTATCTGCGCCACCAGGGCAGCGCCTTCGTCCGCCGCTTCGACGCCAACTCCTATCTCACCGTCACCCGCGCGATGGATTATTTCGACCTCGCGGCCGACCACGGCGGCGAGCTCGCCGACGCCTTCCGCGGCACGCCGGTGCGGTTCTGCGTGGTGAGCTTCTCGTCGGACTGGCTGTTCCCGACGGCGCAGGCGCGCGCGCTGGCGCATGCGCTCAACCGCGCCGGCGCCAATGTCAGCTTCGTCGAGATCGCCAGCGACAAGGGCCACGACGCCTTCCTGCTCGACGAGCCCGATCTCGATCGCGTCGTCCGCGGCTTCCTCTCGGGCGTCGCCGCCGACCACGGCGCGCTGCTGCGATGAGCGTCACCGCCGAACGCGGCCCGCGGCTCGACGAGCGCCTGATCGCCGGCATGATCGAGCCCGGCGCGCGCGTGCTCGACATCGGCAGCGGCGACGGCAGCCTGATCGCCTATCTCGCGCGCGCTCGCGGCTGCGATGCGCGCGGCATCGAGATCGACATGGACGCCGTCACCCGCGCCATCGGCCTTGGCCTGCCGGTCATGCACGGCGACGCCGACCACGACCTTCGCCACTACCGCGACGGCGCCTTCGACTATGTCGTGCTGTCGCGCACGCTGCAGGCGGTCGAGCGGCCGCGCGAGGTGCTGAGCCAGATGCTGCGCATCGGCCGCCATGCCATCGTGAGCTTTCCCAATTTCGGCCACTGGCAGCTTCGCCTGCAACTGCTCCGGACCGGCCGCATGCCGATGACCCAGACCTGGGCGCGCCCCTGGTACGAGACGCCCAACATCCATCCCTGCACCATCCGCGACTTCCTCGCACTCGCCGAGGCCGAAGGGTGTGCCGTCGAGCGCTGGCTTGCCGTCGACGAGGCCGGCCGCAAGGCCCCCTGGCGGCGCAATGTCTGGCTCGCCAACATGTTCGGCGAGCAGGGGCTTTTTCTCCTGTGCCGCGCCGAAAGCAGCACCCGAGCATGAGACGAGCGTTGCTGATCATCCCTGGCCTGCTTGCCGGCTGCGTCGCCGCACCGCCGCCGATTGCGCCGCCATCGATCCCGCCACCGATCGCGATCCGCCCGGCCGCCCAGGATCCATCGCTCGCGCGCGATGCGGCACTCGACGGGTTCGCGACCGCGATCCCGGACGCGAGCCGCGTCTCCCAGCGCACGGTCGCGCTCCCGGCCGGTCCGGTCCCGGTCACCGGGCTGACCCTCCCCGACACCGTGTTCTTCGACTTCGGCATCGCCATCCCGCGCGCCGACGCGGCACCCGCGCTCGACAACCTCGCGCGCGCCATCCGCTCGAGCCCGTCCGACAGCCTGCTGACCATCGCCGGCAACACCGACGCGATCGGAACCGCGCACGCCAACCAGTCCCTCTCCGAGGCCCGGGCCCGCGCCGTCGTCGACGCCCTCGCCGAGCGCGGCATCGATGCCGGCCGCCTCGCCGCCATCGGCTTCGGCGCCACCCGCCCGATCGCGCCCAACGACACCGACGACGGCCGCGCCCAGAACCGCCGCGTCGAGCTCGCCCTGTCGCCGTCCTTCGCCGCCAACGCCGCCTATTTCACCGCTCTCGTCCCGGTCTCCATCATCGAGGCGCACGCCGCGGCAAGGCCGTCGCTCGGCCGCCGCCCGGCGCCGCTGAACCTGTCGCCGAACCGTCCGGATCCGATCCAGCGAAACAATCTCGGGCCACCCGTCTCATATTGAAGCCTACATATGTAGGCACTGCTTTGACATTTGTTGCAGCGGGACCTATGCCTCGAACCGGGATCTGTCCGGAGGGCGGCGGTGCGGACGTCTTTGCCTGATGCGGACGCGCAGCACCGGGTTCGTCTTCTCGTCAGCGACGTCGACGGCACGATCGTCCGCCAGGACAAATCCCTCTCGCCCGCGACCCTTGCGGCGGCAGCTCGTCTTCGCCACGCCGGCGTCCGCCTCGCGGTCGTCAGCAGCCGCGCCACGATCGGCCTCGATGTCCTTGTCGGTCCGCTCGCGCTCGACACGCCGCGCGGCGGGTTCAACGGCGCGGTGATCCTGTCCCCGACCGATCGGATCCTCGAGGAGCTGGTGATCCCGCACGCCGCCTGCCGCGCCATCGTCGACGAGCTCGAGGCAGCCGGCCTCGACGTCTGGCTCTTCGCCGACGGACGCTGGCTGCTCAAGAACGAAGGCCTCGCCTTCGTCGCCCACGAGCGGGCCTCCCTCGGAATCGACCCCGAGCGCGTCGACGGCTTCGGACCCTATGTCGGCCGCACCCACAAGCTGATGGGCGCCGGCGCCGATTTCGACGCCGTCGCGCGGATGGAGACGACGCTCGCCGCGACCTTCGGCGACCAGGCCGCGATCCACCGCTCGCAACCCTTCCATGTCGACATCACCCACCGACGCGCCAACAAGGGCGAGGCCGCGCTCTTCATCGCCCGATCGCTCGGCATCGACGCCGGCGCGATGGCCTGCATCGGCGACATGAGCAACGACATCCCGATGCTCGACGTCGCCGGCCTCGCCATCGCCATGGGCAACGCCCCTGCCCACGTCCGCGTCCACGCCCAGGAGATCGTCGCCACCAACGAGCAGGACGGCTGGGCCGACGCCGTCGACCGGCTCATTCTCCCGCGCGTCGGATCCGCCGCGTGAGTGCCGCGCTGGACACCACCGCGCCCGCCGTGCAATGCGCCGGCCTCTCCAAGGGCTTCGAGGGCGTGCCCGTCCTGCGCGACATCGCCGTCCGCTTCGAACCAGGCACCGTCAACGTGCTCGCCGGCGAGAACGGCGCCGGCAAATCCACCCTCTTCAAGCTGATCGCCGGCCAGCTCACACCGGACGCCGGCACGATCTCGCTGTTCGGCCGCCGCGTCACCCGCTTCGATCCGCTGGCCGCCCAGTCGCTCGGCGTCTCCATCATCCCGCAGGAATTGGCCCCGATCCCGGACATGCAGGTCTGGCAGAACCTGCTGATCGGCCGCGAGCGCACCGGGCTGTTCGGCCTCGTCAAGCGCCGCGAGATGATCGCGACCGCCGCCGCCATGCTCGCCGAGGTCGGCCTCGACATCGACCCGGCCCAGCCGATGCATCGGCTCGGCGTCGCCGCCACCCAGATGGTCGAGATCATCAAGGCGACCTCGCGCGACAGCCGCGTCGTGCTGATGGACGAGCCGTCCTCGTCGCTCTCCTCCAACGAGACCGAACAACTCTTCCGCGTCATCGCCCAACTCAGGGCGCGCGGCGTCTGCATTCTCTACACCAGCCACCGGATGGAGGAGATCGAGCGTATCTCCGACACGGTCGCGATCATGCGCGACGGCGCCATCATCCGCCACGCCCCCACGAGCGCGCTCACCGAGCGCCAGATCATCGCCGACATGGTCGGCCGCGAGATCACCGAGCTGTTCCCGGACCGCGCGATCGAGGCCGGCCGTGCCCCCGTCCTCGAGGTCCGCGACCTCCACGTTGCCGGCTTCGACAGCCGCGTCTCCTTCACGCTGCATGCCGGCGAGATCCTGGGCCTCGGTGGTCTTGTCGGCGCCGGGCGCAGCGAGATGCTCGAGGCCATCTTCGGCCTCCGCCCCGCCACCGGCCACATCACGCTCGACAGCGAGCCCCTGCGCCTCGGCGACATGGAGCGTTCCATCCGAAGCGGCATCGCCATGGTCCCGGAGGATCGGAAGCTCGCCGGCGTGCTGACGACGATGTCGATCCTCGACAACGTCACCCTGCCGCATCTCCGCCAATTCACCGGCGCCGGCGGCCTGATCGACAACGCAAGCCGCCGCACCCGCTCGCTCGACGTGCTCGAGCGCACCCGCGTGCACTACGCCAATATCGGCCAGAAGGTCGGCCAGCTCTCCGGTGGCAACCAGCAGAAGGTGGCGCTGGCCCGCTGGCTCGTCACCCGCGCCCCCAAGGTGCTCATCCTCGACGAGCCCACGCGCGGCATCGATGTCGGCGCCCGCAGCGAGCTCTACCGCCTGATCAACGATCTGGCCGCCCAGGGAGTCGCCATCCTGCTCGCCTCGTCCGACATGCCCGAACTGATCAACCTCTCCCACCGTGTGCTCGTCATCCGCGGCGGCAACATCATGGGCGAACTCGGCCCGGACGAACTCGACCAGGAACGCATCCTTCGTCTGGCGATGGGAAAATCCGATGCCGAGCGCTGACGCGGCAGGCACGCTGACCGCACGGCGCACCTGGGACGGCCGGGCCTTGCGCGCACTCGCGCTGCGCTACGCGCTCGTCATCATCCTCGCTGTCTTCATCGTGGCCCTCGCCGTCACCAACCACTCCTTCCTCACCGTCTCCAACCTCAACGTCATCCTCATCCAGGTCGCCGCCAACGCGCTGCTCGCCACCGGTGCCACCTTCGTCATCCTGACCGGCGGCATCGACCTCTCCGTCGGCAGCGTCGTGGGTCTCGCCGGCGTCACCGCCGCCCTCTTCGCCCAGGACGACGGCGCGCTCACCTGCGCCGGCGCCGTCGGTCTCGGCATGCTCGCCGGCGGCGCGATCGGCGCCTTCAACGGCGCGCTGGTCGCCATCGCCAAGGTTCCGCCGTTCGTCGCCACCCTCGGCAACATGACGGTCGCCTCCGGTCTCGCCTTCGTCTTCAGCGACGGCCAGCCGATCTCCGGACTGTCCGACCAGTTCCTATCCCTGTCGGGCACCCTGCACGGGCTCTCGATCCCGGTCGCGGTGATGATCGTCGTGGTCGCGATTTCCTGGCTCGTTCTCGCCCGGACCCGGTTCGGCATGCATGTCTACGCCGTCGGCGGCAACGCGCACGCCGCCCGCGTCGCCGGCGTCAATCTTCGCACCACCCGTTTCGCGGTCTACACCATCTCTGGCGTGCTCGCGGGCATCGCCGGCGTCCTGCTCGCGGCCCGCGCCACCGCCGGCATCGCCAACAGCGGCACCGGCTACGAATTGAATGCCATCGCCGCCGCCGTCATCGGCGGCATCAGCCTCGCCGGCGGCCGCGGCTCGCTGATCGGAACCGTGTTCGGCTTCCTCATCATCGGCGTGCTCGACAACGGCCTGAACATCATCAACGTCTCGCCCTTCTACCAGCTCATCGTGAAGGGCCTGATCATCATCGGCGCCGTCTTCGTCGACAGCGTCACCCATCGCACCGACGACTGACCGATCCACAAACCAAACCGACGCAACAGGGAAGAAGCCATGACGAACCGACATCTGCTCGCCGGCGCCGCTCTCGGACTCGCCACCCTCGCCCCCGCCGCGGCGCTGGCCGACAAGGCGCACCCCGTCATCGGCTACACCGTCTACGACATGAGCTCGTTCATCTCGCTCGGCAAAGGCGGTGCCGAGTCGGTCGCCAAGGCCAACGGCGCGACGGTGCTTTGGAACTCCGCTCACATGGACGTCAACAACCAGATCTCGCAGATCCAGCAATTCATCAACCAGCATGTCGACGCGATCATCATCGCCGCCGTCAATTCCTCCACCCTCGGCCCGCAGGTCGCCGCCGCCAAGGCTGCCGGCATCCCCGTCGTCACCGTCAACCTGACCGTCAGCGACGCCACCCAGAAGGACGCGATCTCCTATGTCGGTCCCGATGACGTCGCCGCCGGCCGCCAGGAAGCCCAGGGCCTGATGGATGCAATCCACGGCAAGGGCGGCATCGTCGTCCTGCAGGGCCCGCTCGGCCAATCCGGCGAGATCGACCGCACCAAGGGGATCAAGGAGGTGCTGGCCAAGAACCCCGACGTGAAGCTGCTCGCGATGCAGCCCGGCAACTGGGCCCGCAACCAGGCCTACAGCGTCATGCAGGACTGGCTGTCACGCTACGGCAACCAGATCGTGGGCGTGATCGGCGAGAACGACGACATGGCGATCGGCGCGCTGCAGGCGATGCGCGAGAAGGGCCTCGCCGGCAAGATCCCGGTCACCGGCGTCGACGGCATCAAGGACGGCATGCGCGCGGTGCGCGACGGCACCGAGACCGAGACCAACCTGCAGGACGGGCCGCTCGAGCTCGGCATGGCGGTCCAGGTCGCGGTCGACCACATCCAGGGCAAGCCGGTCCCTGCGGTCGCGATGTTCATCATGCCGCAGATCACCAAGGACAATGTCGGCCACTACTACGACCAGCTCTACGTCCACCCGCAGAAGTTCCTCGACGACCTCACCGGAATCGTCCGTAAGAACCTGGTTTCGGGCCACTATGCCGAGCAGTAGGTAGGAAAAGGCTGGGGCCGGGGCCGGCCCCAGACTCCGGCCTAACGCACGAGTCTAGCGAAGACCGACGAATCCGGTTCCGGTCAGTTCAAAGGCCGTGCCGTCGTCGTTCGTGCCGCCGAGTGCGGTCGTGCCGTAGAGATTGCCGGCAAAGTCGGCAGCCAGGCCTGCAAGCGGTTTGTTGCCGTCGCTGCCGATGAAGGTGTGCAGGACGGTGAAGGTGTGGTGGTCGGCCGAAATCCTGAACACCGTGCCGTCACCACCGGCGCCGCCGGCGGAGGTGGTGCCGAAGATGCTCCCGGTCGTGTCGATCAGCACCGACGCGACGGGGGCGGCGCCGTTGTTGTCGCCGGTCCCGAACGCCGTGAGCGTGGTCAGCGTCTGATGGTTGGGTCCCGAGAGCTCGAAGATGGTTCCGTCGCCTCGCGGGCCGCCCGTGCTAGTCGTTCCGTAGAGATTGCCGGCGCCATCGAACGTGAGCGACGACAGCGGAAAGGCGCCGTTCGTCCCGGTGAAAGTGGCCAGTACGGTCATCGTGGCGTGGGTGGGACCCGACAACTCGAAAACGGTGCCTTGTCCGAAGCGGCCGCCGGCGGCGTTGACCGCGAACAGGTTGCCGGCGGCGTCTGCGATCACCGTCAAGCCTTGCGGCTCGCCTATGGTGCCGCCGACAGCGTCCACGGTCGTCATGGTTTGGAAGTTGGCGCCCGATAGCCGGAAGATCGTGCCATTGCCGTTCGGCCCGGCGCTGTTGGTCGCGCCGAACAGATCGATGGAGAAGAATGGCGAGGTGGATTGCGGGGTCAGACCGAACGACAGCGCCGACGTGGGATTGCCGCCGTTGGCCCCGGTGAACGTGGCGAGAGTGGTCCGGGTCGTGTGGCCGGCGCCGGAAAGGCGGAATGCCGTTCCGCCTCCAGCCGGACCACCACCGGTCGCCGTCGTGCCATAAAGATTGTTGGCAAGATCCAGGGTCAGGGTGGCGGTCGGGTTGGCACCGTCGACGCCATCAAAGCGGACCACGTTCGACAACGTCCTGTGTCCGGAACCCGACAGCTCGAACACCGTGCCGTTTCCCAGATTTGTCGGTGAGACGCCGCTGCCGCCGAATTCGGTCGTGCCGTAGAGATTGCCCAGCAGGTCGACGGCAAGGCCGCCGACGGGGAAGTTGCCGTTGCCGCCGCTGAAGGACACGAGGGTGGAGAAAACGGGCGTGGTGGCGAGGGCGCTCGCGCCGAATCCCAACCCGGCGAAGGTCGCCGCGCACGCTGTCAGGCAATATTGGCGAAAACGCATGGCCATTTCTCCCTTGAACGGCAAATTCTGTCAGACAGCTTGCCTTCCGCGTTAGATTGGGACGCTGCGCGCACAGTGCGTCCGGGCGCAAGAGACACTTCCGTGCAAGTCTCGAAGAGCCGTCCGGGCAAGGGCGCCGGACGGGGTGTCGGGAGCACCCTCGCTCCCTCAAGGGCGGGAGGCGACGGTGCGGGGCCGGCGGCCGGTGTTGAGCCAGATGCCGTGCGGGGAACGGCCGGTGGGGATGGTGGTGTAGGTTCCGGTCCGCGGATCGATCAGGGCCACGTGCTGGCGCCAGCGCAGGCTGGCCCAGATCGTCCCGTCGGGGGCGAACGAGATGTCGTCCGGGCCGCCGGGCACCGAGAAGGTGCGGCGGACCGCGAGTGTCACGGGGTCGAGCTCGGACAGCGTGCCGGAGACACGGTTGGTCACATACAGCGATCTGCCGTCGGGGCTCATGAACAGGTTGTGCGCGGCGCGTCCGGTGACGACGGTGCGTTCGACGTGGCCGTCCACCGGGTCGACGACGGCGATGTGATCGGAGCCCATGTCGCCCACCAGCAGTGCGCCGTCGTGCCACATCACGCCCGCGGGCGTCTTGCCGACCTTCGATGTCCACAGGGTCTTGCCGGACCCGGTTTCGATCGCGATCAGGCTGTCGGTGTCCTGGAGCGTCACGTAGACGACGCTGCTGTCGGGCGCGTAGTTGATGTGGCTCGGCATCGCGCGCGCGGGGACGCGGTGCAGGAGCTGCATCGTCTTGGCGTCGTAGATGTCGACCTGGTTGCGGGCGAGGCCGGCGACGGTGAAGAAGCGCCCGTCGGGGCTGAACGAGACCTGGTAGGGGTCGCTGACCGTGATCTCGCGCTGCAGCGCGCCGCTGTCGGGATCGAGATAGAACAGCGCGTTGCCGGCGGTGTCGCCCACGACGAGCGACCTGCCGTCGGGGGTGAGCGCCATGTGGTGCGGCTCGCGCAGGACCGGGACGCGCCGGACCTCGCGATGAGTGTCCACATCGATCTCGCTGATCGAGGCGTCGGCCGAGTTCAGCACGAAGGCGAGCGGCTCGGCGCGCGCCGGCACGGCGAGCAGGACCGCGAGCGCTGCCGCGTATCGGAGGGACATCGCACGGCTCCCGTGCTTGCGGCGCGGTGCTGTCCTCGCCATTTCCAAGCTCGCAGGCTTATAGCCGCCTGGCCTCCAAGGCGGAACAGGAACGCAGGACAAACACATGTTCATCGAGACCGAAGGCACGCCGAACCCGTCGACGTTGAAGTTCCTGCCGGGACAGGTGGTGATGCCTGGATCGGCGACCGCCGATTTCGCCACCGAGGCGCAGGCCGGACGCAGCCCGCTGGCGACGCGCCTGTTCGGGCTCGATGGCGTGGCGCGGGTGTTCCTCGGCACCGATTTCGTGACCGTCAGCAAGACCGAGGACCATGACTGGGCGTCGCTCAAGCCGCAGGTGCTGGCGTCGCTGGTCGATCATTTCGTTTCGGGCAGCCCGGTGATCGAGGGCGAGCCGGCCGCGGTCGCGGACGGCGCGTTCAAGCCGGAGGATCGCGAGGTGGTCGAGCAGATCAAGGAGCTGCTCGACACGCGCGTCCGCCCGGCGGTGGCAGCCGACGGCGGCGACATCGTCTTCCACGGCTACCAGGACGGCGTCGTGCAACTGCACATGCAGGGCTCGTGCAGCGGCTGCCCGTCATCGCGCGCCACGCTCAAGCACGGCATCGAGAACATGCTGCGCCACTATGTGCCGGAGGTGGTGTCGGTCGAACAGGTCGAGCTCTGAATCTTGGCCGAAGTCTCGCCCGCCAACCAGCCCGAGCCCGAGGTCGAGGCGGCGCGGTCGGACGATCCGGCCGATCTTCTGTTCCGGGACGCGCGGACGGCGTGGCGCTGGACGCCGGAACCGGTCGCGGACGAGACGATCCAGTCGCTCTACGAGCTGTTGAAGTTCGGGCCGACGTCGGCCAATTCGTCGCCGGCGCGGTTCCTGTTCCTGCGCAGCATCGGCGCCAAGCTGCGGCTTCGCGCGACTCTGTCGGCCGGCAACGCGGAGCGTGCGATGGCCGCACCCGTGGTCGCGATCGTGGCGCATGACCCGGCTTTCTACGAGCAGCTCCCGCGGCTCTACCCGCACGCCGACGCACGTGCCTGGTTCGCGGGTAATACGCCGTTCGCCGAGGAAACCGCGTTCAGGAACGGCACGCTGCAGGGCGCCTACCTGATCATGGCCGCCCGGCTGCTGGGGCTGGATTGCGGCCCGATGTCTGGCTTCGACAATGCGCTGGTCGACGATGCGTTCCTGTCGGCCGATGGCTGGCGCAGCAACTTCCTGGTCTGCCTCGGCCATGCCGACCGGACCGACCAGCCCGAGCGCAGCCCCCGCCTGACGTTCGACGAGGCGTGCCAGCTCTTGTGACGCGCGTCCTCGTCCTCGAAACGGCGCTGGCGGACGCGTTCGCGGCGCTGGTCGAGGATGGGACGGTCCGGATGGAACGTCGCGTGCCGGGCGGACGCGGGCTGGTCGAACGGCTGCCCGCTCTGGTGGACGGGCTCGTGGACGTGGACTTGATCGCGGCGATCGTGGGTCCGGGGAGTTTTACCGGCATACGCGCGGGCCTGGCATTGGCCCACGGGCTTTCGCTCGGCCTCGGCTGTCCGGTGGTGGGCGTGACGGTCGGCGAGGCGGTGCGCGCTTCCTTCGGCGAGGCGGGGCTGCTCTGGGTCGTGACCGATGCGCAGTCCGGCCGTCTCCATGTCGAGGGCGACGGGCCGCCGCGCTCGGCCGGCTTGGCCGACCTCGTGCCACCCGGTGCCGAGTTGGCGCTGGGCGGCGACAGCGCTGAAATGGTCGTGTCGCATCTGACAACTCTGGGCGGCCGGGTCCGCGTGGCGCCGTGCCCGTTGCCCGAGGCGGCCGCCATCGCGCGCGCGGGCCTGGCACGGCTGGCCGGGCGGCTCGCCGCACGCGACAGCCTGCCGCTCTACATCGATGCGCCACGGACGAGCGGACCCGCGACGGCACGGCCGGGCCCGTGATCGAGCCGTCCCTGCTGGCCGCGATCCACGCCGAGGCGTTCGCGGACGGCGAGCGATGGGATGCGGACGCGATGGTGTCGCTGCTGGGCATGCCGGGCGCATTCGCGACGCTCGCACCGGACGGGGCCGGCATGGCGCTCAGCCGGGTCGCGGCCGGCGAGGCGGAGCTGCTGACGATCGCGGTGCGGCCGGGGTCGCGACGGCTGGGGATCGGGCGCGCCCTGCTCGCCGACGCGATCGCCCGTTGCCGCGCACTTGGCGCGAGCCGGCTGACGCTGGAGGTCGCGGAGGACAACCACGCGGCGCACGCCTTCTATCAGCGCGCGGGCTTCGTCGAGATCGGCCGGCGCCGGCGCTATTACAGGGACGGCGGCACCGCGCTGGTGATGGCGCTCACGCTGCCTTGCGGATCAGCAGGCGGGTGAGGCCGCCGTCGAGAGCCTCGGCCGAGAGGATGTCGTGGCCGAGACTGAGGGTGGTTTCCGGCACGCTGCGGCGCGGTTCGTCGCCGGCGAGCAGGACCTCGAGGATCTCGCCGGGCGCCATCCTGTCCAGCGCCAGGCGGGTGCGGACGAAGGTCATCGGGCAGCGGTCGGCGGTGATGTCGAGGGTGCGGGTGATCGGCTGCATTTGTTTTCCTCGGTTCGTTGTTCCTATAACGCTCCGCCGACGCGGCTCGACAATCCAATCCAGGATCGGCTACGCCGCGTCCGGGGAACGAACCGGGGAGAAGATGGAATCTCGCATCGAACGCCTGTGCGTCGAACGAGGCCTCAAGATGACCGGGCAGCGGCGAGTGATCGGACGGGTGCTTTCCGAGGCGTCCGACCATCCCGATGTCGAGGAGCTTTACCGACGTGCGGCCAACCTCGATCCCCATATCTCGATCGCGACCGTCTATCGGACCGTTCGTCTCCTGGAGGAGAAGGGCATCCTCGAGCGTCGTGATTTCGGCGGTGGCCGCGCCCGCTACGAGCCGTCCGAGCATGGCAGCCACTATCACCTGGTCGACATCGACACCGGCAAGGTGGTCGAGTTCGAGGACGCGGAGCACCAGCGCCTGATGGAAGCAATCGCCAAGCGACTGGGCTTCGACCTCGTCTCGCACCGGCTGGAACTGTTCGGACGCCGCGCCGAGCAGCCGCGCGATGTCGCCCGGCGTCCGGCCGCGGAGGCGAATGCCGATGCGTCGCCGGCCGGAGCCGCGAGGTGACGGTGATCAAGCCGGCCGGCCTCAAGCCGACCGTCGGTCCGTCCGGACACGAGGGGTCTCCGTCGGGAATGATGCGCCAGGCGCATTTCGGCGGCAGCATCGCCGCCGCGCTCGGTGACGAGCGGAGCTTCGGCGAGCTCCGCGCGGGTCAGCTCGGGGTGCGGATCGCGATGAGCGGCGCCGAGCTCGATGCCGCCCAGGCGCTGCGCTACCGCGTGTTCTATGAGGAGATGGGCGCGGTGCCCGACGCGGCGACGCGGATGTCGCGGCGGGACATCGACGTGTACGACCCGATCGCGGACCATCTGCTGGTGATCGACCATGCCATCGGCGCGGGACCGGAGGGTGTGGTCGGCACCTACCGGCTGGTGCAGCGCGAGGCGGCGGAACGGGTCGGCCGGTTCTATACCGCGAGCGAATACGACATCGGGCCGCTGATGAGCTTCCCGGGCCGGGTGCTCGAGCTTGGCCGGTCGTGCGTCGACCGGCACTATCGCGGACGAGCCGCGATGCAGCTGCTGTGGCGCGGGATCGCCGCGTACGTCTTCCACCACCGGATCGACCTGATGTTCGGCTGCGCCAGCCTGCCCGGCACCGAGCCGGACCGGATCGCGCCCGAGCTGACCTATCTCTACATGAACCATCTGGCGCCGCCGGCGCTGCGGCCGCGCGCGCTCGCGCACCGGCACATCGAGATGCGCCGGTGCGAGCCGGAGACGCTCGACAGCCGCCGGGTGATGTCGTCGCTGCCGCCGCTGGTGAAGGGCTATCTCCGGCTCGGCGGCTTCATCGGCGACGGCGCGGTGATCGACGCGCAGTTCAACACCACCGACGTGGTCGTCGTGGTCAAGACCGACCTGGTCACCGACAAATACTATCGCCACTACGAACGGGCGCTCCGCGACGCGCTCGATTGAGCCTGTCCCGATTGGCCGGATGGCGCGCCGACCTCGCGGCGCTGCTGGCCGGTGCGTGCCTGGCGCTGGGTTTCCCGTCGATCGACCTGATCGTGGCGGTCCCGGTCGGGTTGTCGGTCCTGCTGGTGCTGATCGATGCGGCGCCCGGCCCCTGGGTCGCGGCGCGGCGCGGCTATGCGTTCGCGGTCGGCATGTACTGCGTCGGGCTCTATTGGCTGACCAACGCGATCTTGGTGCGCGCGGACGAATATTGGTGGCTGGTGCCGTTCGCGACACCGGTGACGGCGCTCGGACTCGCGGCGTTCTCGGCGGTGCCGGTCGGACTGGCGCGCTTGGCGCCGCGGGGGCCCCGGCGGCTGCTGGCGCTGGCGGGCCTGTGGACGCTGTCGGATCTGGGGCGGCAGTTCATCCTCACCGGCTTTCCGTGGAACCTGCTCGGCAGCGTCTGGGAACTGCGGGGGGTCTTGGGCGACGTGATGATCCAGCCCGCGAGCCTGATCAGCGTGCATGGACTGACCTGGCTGACGGTCCTGGCCGGCGCGGCACCGGCGGCGGGGCGGCGGGCGATGGCGGCCGCGCTGGTGGCGCTGGTGCTCTGGGCCGGGTTCGGGGCGTGGCGTGTCGCGCGGCCGATGCCGGCCTCGCCCGGGCTCGATGTCGTGCTGGCGCAGGGCGACGTGCCGGAGACGTCCAAGCTCGGGGGTGACGGCGCGATCGGCATCTTCCGCCGCTATCTCGACCTCACGCGGCAGGGTGTCGCGCAGGCGGGTGCCGTGCCCTCGGCGGTGGCATGGCCGGAAACCGCGAGCCCGTTTCTCGTCGACGGCGACCAGCCGGCGCTCGATGCGATCGCGGGCGCGATGGCGCCGGCGCGCGCCGCCTTCGTCGGCGCGCCGCGCTACGGTCCGGACGGGCGTGGCCGCAACAGCATGATCGCGGTGCTGCCCGACGCGATCGTCGCCGGCGTCTACGACAAGGCGCATCTGGTGCCGTTCGGCGAGTTCCAGCCCGGCATCCTGCCGATCCAGGTGGTGCCGGGCGGCGGGCTTGGCGCCGGACCCGGGCGGGCGACGCTGCGCGTGCCGGGCGTGCCGCCATTCTCGCCGCTCATCTGCTACGAGGTGATTTTTCCGGGCGAGGTGGTCGGGCCCGAGCGCCCGGCCTGGCTGCTGAACATCACCAACGACGCCTGGTATGGCGACAGCACCGGGCCGCGCCAGCATCTGCAGGCGGCGCGGATGCGCGCCGTCGAGGAGGGTCTGCCGGTCGCGCGCGCCGCCAACACGGGGATCTCGGCGGTGTTCGACGCGCGCGGCCACGAGACCGGCCGGCTCGAGTTCGGCCGCCGCGGCGTGCTGGTGCGGCCGCTTGGCGCGGCGCTGCCGGCGACGTTCTTCGCGACGCACGGCCTCGCGATCCCTGTCGTGCTGGCGCTGCTGTCGCTTCTGGCAGCACTTCCCTACAAGAAGCGTCGACTCCGGCTTTGACAATCTGTAGTTGCATCGGTTAAGGCTTGCTTAACGTCCGGCTTGCAGCGAACGGCGGGCGGACAGGGTTCCGGGAGCGCAAAAATGGCGCGTGGTTTCGGTGACAGCGTGGACGGCTTCGACGTCGGTCCGACGCCGGCGCCGGTGTCGGACAAGGCGGAAGGTCCGAGCCCGGTCGATCTGCATGTGGGTGCGCGGATCAAACTGCGCCGTTCGTTGCTCGGCCTGTCGCAGGAGCGGCTTGGCGATTCGCTTGGCCTGACGTTCCAGCAGGTGCAGAAATACGAGCGCGGCGCGAACCGGGTCAGCGCCTCGCGGCTCTACGACATCGCGCGCATACTCGATGTGCCGGTCAGTTTCTTCTTCGACGACTATGCCGACGGGGGCCCACGGACGGCCGCGTCCGCGTTCGGCTTCGCCGAGAGTCAGGAAGCATTCGGCCTGTCGCCCGACCTGTTGTCACGGCGCGAGACGATCGACCTGGTCGGCGCCTACTGGCGCATCACGGATGCCGCCCAGCGCCGCCGCGTGCTGGACCTGATCAAGGGGATGGTCCCGGGATGACCCGCAGGACATCGATCGGTCGAGGTTGCCAGGGGCCACTCGCGCGAAGCACGTCTTCGACGAAATTGGGGCGAAGCCTCAAGTTGGCGTCTCAGGGCTCGTCGCTGCTCTCGAGCCACGCCTGGAATCCTGGATCCAGATAGAAGTCCCACCACTCGGCCGGCACGGTCCACAGCGTGCGATAGCTTCGCTGCTCCTGTTCCGTCAGCCCGTCAAAAAACGGCCGCCACACATCGTTCAGCCAGTGCTCGCCGCTCTGGCGCCAGAACGGATCGGCCGGCGTGAATCCGGGGTGTCTCTCCCAGGGGGGTGCCATCGCCAGCAGCCTTGCGTCCGAACAACGATGGGATGCCGCGCGCCTCATCGCGGCCGGTCCCAGTCCTCGAACTTCGCCGTCGGCGCGGTCCGCGGCACCGTCCGTTGCACCGGCCTGTCGATCACGCTCGCGACCATCCCCGCACCGAAAAAGCCGAGGACTCCGCCGATGAAGCCGCCGATGGCGCCGGTGGCCAGCGCGCCCGGTCCGGTCTCGATCCCGATCATCGCACCGCCCGCCGCTCCGAGAGTTCGGTCATGATCTAAACACCCCGTCTTCTCTTGCTCGCAACCCGCTTCGCCGCGATGATCCGCCCACTCGGCCGGGAGGAGAAGGGGATGCCAGCGACCGATCCGGACGCGCCGCTCGACCTGTCGGCGTTCGATGATCCGGCGCCCGCGCCGGCTCTGCAGGTGGCGCAACCCCTCGTCGTCGCCGATCCGCGGTTGGTCGCCGAGCCCGCGCCGGCCCGGCTGGTGGAGGTGGCCAACCTCAATCCCGACGATCTCGCCGCCGCCACGCAGTCCGCGTCGCGGATCGATTTCCGCGCTACCGCCACATTGCTCGCCCACGGCGACGGCGTGCTCGCCGAGATCGCGAGCGCGTCGCGGCAGTTGCTGAGCGGCGTGCGGCTCGGCGATGCGGGCGAGGTCGGACGCATCGCCGCGTCCGTCATCGACGGGGTCAAGATCCTGCGCATCGAGGATCTGCAGGCCGAGGCCTCCGGCAGCCAGCCGCCGGCGCGCAAGGGCGTGTTCGGCCGCCTCATGGGAGTCGCCGCCGACGCGCACTCCGCGTTCAAGGGATTTGCCGAAAGCCGAAAGACTTTTCTCGCGCTGATGGACGCCGAGCAGGCCAAGGCGCGCCGGACCAAGGCCGATCTTGCCGTGTCGCTCGAACTGCTCGACGCGCAGGCCGCCGCCATCCGGCGCAGCCTGCACGGGCTCAAGATCGAGATCGCGGCCGGGCAGATCGCCCTGGATCGTGGCGAGGACGAGCTCGAGCGGCTGCGGCTCGCCGCGGTCGCGACCGGCGATCCGGCGGACGCCGCCGACGTGCTCGAATTCCGCGGCGCGTTGGCCAACTTCCGTGGCAAGATCGCCGAGATGCGCGAGAACCTGGTCGGCTCGGCGCTGCTCATCCCGATCATCGGCCAGAACAAGCAGGCCGCCGAGACCCGCCTGATGAAGATCTCCAACGGCATGCTGGTGGTGATTCCGCGCCTGATGGCGGTCGCGTCCCAGGCCGTCGTGCAGGTCGACATCCGCAACGCCGCCGCTGAAAGCGCCAGGCTCGACGAGGCGGCGCGCCGGGTCACGCTGCTCGCATCCAAGGGCGCGCACGATGCTGCGACGTCCGCCGCCCGCAGCCTCGGCGGCGACGCGCGCGACATCGAGGTGCTCGCCCAGGTCGCCGACGAGACCATCCGAACCATGCACGAGGTGATCGATATCGAGCGCGAGGTCGCCGCCGGCGACCGCGAGCGCGAGGCCAAGCTCGCCGGCATCCGCGACCGTCTCGCGGCCGGCATGCGCGGCGTGGCGGGGCACGCGGTCGCACCGTGAGCGAGATCGATTTCGATATGCAGGCGGCCTGGCTGCGCCGCTTCGCGGCCGACGCGCAGGGCAACCTCGCCGCCTTCGCGCTGCGGCTCAAGGAGGCAATGCCGGACCTCGTGACGATCCACGAGAAGAAGGCGCTGTTCGCGCCTGCCAAAATCACCGGCCTCTCGGTGGCGCTCGGCGACAAGAGCTACCGGCTCGAGGAGGCGGGCGGACGCGTCAGGACCAGCGTGGCCCTGATCGTGCGCGGGATCGCGCTGAACACCCGCGACGTCGATCCGGCCGAATGGTTCGCGCTGCTCGCCGCCGAGACCAGGCAGGCGAGCGAGCAGGCCAAGGCGCTCAGCCGCTCGCTCGCCGCCTTCATGGCCGGCTGATGAGCCTGTTCGATCGCTTCCGGGGCTCCTCGCCGGACGCGCAGGCGAGTGCGGCGCGCCAGGCCGACATCGTCGACAGCCTGCGCGCCTACCGCGTTCCCGCCATGATCGAGGCGCGGCTCGGCGCGGCCCGCGCGGGCACGCTGCCCTGGATTGCGACGCTGACGCCGGCCGAGCTCGCGATCGTGCGCTCGCACGGCATCCGCCCGATCGCGACCGTCTCGGCGACATGCTGGATGCATTACGGCTGGTCCTGGACCGAGGGTCACGCCAAGGGCTGGGAAACCGCACTCGAGCGTCTGCGCCAGGAAGCCGTCGCCGCGGGAGCGAACGCGGTGCTCGACGTCAAGATGCGGACGATCGACATCGCGATGGGCGAGAGCATGGATTTCACGCTGGTCGGGACGGCCGTCCGCGTCGAAGGCGTCAAGCCGAGCGACAAGCCGATCGTGGCCACCGTGCCGGCGCTCGAATTCGTCAAGCTGCTGGAGGCCGACGTGGTGCCGACCGGCATCGCCGTCGGCGCCAAATACGAGTGGCTGACCGACTGGCGTGGCCGCGCGACGCAAAGCTGGATGGGCAACATCGAGGCCCGCACGCTCAGCGATCTCTGGGAGACCGTCCGGCGCCGCGCGCATGGCGAGCTGCGCCAGAACGCCCGCTCGCAGGGCAACGGCGTGCTCGCCCATATCAATTTCAGCGAGATGTTCGAGATCGAGGGCGGCGAGAACCAGCCGAACCGCTATCTCGGCCGCCACATCGTCATCGCGACCGTCGTGGATGCGGCCAAGGGTGTGTCCTTTCCGCACCCGATCGGCATGGCGGTCGATCTGCGGGCGGGACGCACGCCGCTCGTGGGCGGCCGGCCGCATCATCAATCCTACGCGCTCGACGACGAGGAGGGAGGAGTCTGACATGCCGAACGATATTCCCGCGCATGCCAAGGAACGCCTGAAGGGGCTCCGGCACTCTGCCCATTCGTCCGGCGTCTTCACGTCGGACTTCTCGGTCAACGAGTTCCTGCTCGTCCGCAAGGCGGGTTTCGAACCGATCGGTCTGTGCGTCGGCACCTGCGTCTACCATGTCGGCATCCAGTACGGGACGTGGACGCGCAACCAGGAACTCGATGTCCTGTCGAAAGCCATGTATCACGCGCGCGAACTCGCGATGTCGCGCATGCGCGCCGAAGCGTCCGCGATGGGTGCGGACGGCATCGTCGGCGTCAAGCTCACCATCAAGCGTCTCGAATGGGACCAGCATCTGCTGGAATTCATCGCGATCGGCACCGGCGTCGTGCACGGCGACGGCCATCGCGGCTTCCGCGCCCATGACGGCGGACCGTTCACGTCGGACCTGTCGGGGCAGGATTTCTGGTCGTTGCTGCACTCGGGCTACCGGCCGGTCGAGATGGTGATGGGGAGCTGCGTCTACCACGTGGCGCATCGCGGCGTTCTGTCCGGGCTCGCCAACGCTGGCCGCAATGTCGAGCTCGAGAATTTCACGTCCGCAATGTACGAAGCGCGCGAGATCGCCATCGAACGCATGCAGGTCGAGGCCTCGGCGGCCAAGGCCGAGGGCGTGGTCGGCGTCGACATCCACGAGGGCAGTCACGGCTGGCAGACGCACGTGATCGAGTTCTTCGCGATCGGAACCGCGGTGCTGCCGCTCGATCAGGAGATCGCGCCTGAGAAGATCGCCGACCCGATCATGGTGCTTTCGGTCAACGATTGAGCGGAGCAACAAGAAAGGCCGGGAGACCGATGCCGGTCCCCCGGACCCCCGGCAATAACTACTTGCCGATCGTCAGCGGCGCGAAGATGCCGCCCTGCACCGGTCGCGCCTGGAACCCGCTGACGAAATTCGTCGTCCCGGTCGGATCATACCAATCCGAGAACGGATTCCCCGACTTGACCGTGTTTGCGTATTTGTAGACCTCGCCGATGATGTTCTGCTGTAGCGTCGCGTTCTCCAACGCGGTGCCGGTCCAGAGATTCCAGTCCGACTTGGCGATCGTCGTCTGCACCCCGCCCTCATCGAGGGTCTCCGGCTGCAACGGCACGCCGAGCGGTCGTTCCTGCGTGATGTAGAAAGCTGCCTGTTCCGCCAGGATGCTCTGCGGGATCAGGTTGAGACCGAGCAGCCGGTTCGGGAATGCGTTGTAGAGCATGCTCCAGTCGCTGTCCGCCTCGCCCGTCGTGTCCGGGCTGTAGGCGTTCGCGGCCTCGCGATAAGTGTGCAGCAGGTGCGTCCCTGCCGAGTTCTGCGACAATCTCGCCCAGGTGCCGATCCCGAGTGTTGCCTGGTTCCGGTAGTAGGTGGCGTCCGCGTTGACACCGGCGATATTGGCGATCTGTGCGAAGGCGGCGACGCCGCTGATCCCCTTTAGCGCCAGGTTGACGCTGTGGGCGACGAAGCCGGCGAAGTCGTCGGTCTGGTTCTGGTATTGAGGATCGACTGCGTTGGAGTACGGAACACCCGGCGGCACCGTCAGCAGGTAGTCAGCCCACTGTTTGAAGACGGCATAATGCGCGTTGGCGTACGCGGCGGCTTCGGACGCGGAGACGTGCTGCATGTAGGCGTCGGCCATGATCAGCATGTTGGCCGTCTCTTCGACCGGCATGTTCTCGCCGCCGCCGTCGTTGTGACCGCTCGCGTTCGGATAGGTCATGCCGAGGTCGTGCGGCGAGTACAGCGCCGGCCACTGGCCCGACTCGACGTAGTCGATCACCGGCTCGATCAGGTAGCGGACGAGTTCCGGGTTGGTGTAGAGGAACACCGGGAACGCCGGGAAGAGCACGTCGACGGTCGAGACGTTGTCGCTGCTGCTGATCTCCTCGAGGAACATGTAGGGGTTGTTGATCGTCCCGGTCAGCTCGGTGGCGGCAAACGCCTGCCGCAGCGTCAGCGCCGTCAGCGCGGCGTAGTTCGATCCCCCGACCGCGGCCGATGCATTGGCGAGATTGGTGTCGAGCGCGTTGGCGCGGGTAACCGCCTTCGCACCGTCCTTGTAGGCAAAGGCGAGCATGGCCTTGTACGACGAGAAATACTTCGTCCAGAGGGAATTGATCGGGGTGCCGAGATAGTTGATGGCTGGAGTGCGCACGCGCCCGATTAGCAGCGTGAACGGCTTGCTCGCGGTGGTGCCGACGAAGCCGAGGGATCTCGCGAAGCCGAACGTCGGAAATTCGTTGTTGATCGCGCGCGGTTGATTGGTGTCGTCGGTGTTGGTGAGCACGCCATGATTGAGGAACTGCTCACGCACCACGGTGTCCTGTCCGCTCTGGACGGTCAGGCCGTTGTTCGACTGGGTAGCCCACAGCACGGTGCCCCAATCGGCGAAATTGCCGGTCTGCTGGAACACGGTCGGATGGGTCGGCTTGATCGTCCAGGCGGAGAGACTGCCGCTGGCGGCCTTGCCGTCGCTGTTGAGCGCGATCGTCTGCGGCGCCCAGTTGACGTAGGCGCCTTCGTTGCCGCTGGCCCATTCGGCGCTGATGTCGAAATAGAGGCGCACCGAGTGGGTCGCGCCGTCGGCGCTGACCGCGGTCGCGTTGATGTCGGCCAGCGGCATGCTGAGCCGCTTGAGGTCCGTGGCCTCGACCGGCGACAGGAAGTCGACCGTCAGTTTCACGCCGCCGCCATTGAAAGTGAAGATCGACTGCGTCGCTGTCGTCGTCAACGAAGTCTGCGTCATCGTGTGCTGGGGGGACGGCGTCGTGGCCGGGGCGCCGAGGAACAGGTAGCTTTGTCCGTCGATGATGGCGTAGCCGGTCATCGCCTTGATGGTCCCGTCCCAATGCTGGGCCCACGTACCCGGGAGTATGCCGCTGCTGTTCTTCAGCCAGACGTTGAGATAGGGTTCGCGCGTGATGAGCGGTGCCGCCGGCGGATGGATTGGCGTGAAGGTCTGGGCCTGCGCACCGGCGCCCACGTCGGTCAGCGCGGTGAGCGACAAAAGAAGTGCGCGCGGGATCGACGACACGCCTGTGCGTCTCTGTTTGTTCATGGGTTGCCTCCGATGGAGATGTGTCGGCAAGCGGCTGTCGCCGCCGAGATGCGCCGACAGGGTTTGGCCGGAAAACAGGAATGCCCGCGAGAGCCGCGGCGCGGCGACATGTCTGCACCTCCCCTTGTCGTCGGCCATTCATTCGTGGGGCCGACTTGGCCGGCAACCGCGCCAGCGATTACACTGACTAATCGGGAGTCTGCGGCCTGTGAAGGAAGTTTCAGCCAACGTTCGTTCAACATTTCACGAGCGCAGAACGGACGCCCCTGTGGTGCTGCCGGTCAACGACTGTGCGGAAAGGGCCGGGGGACCGATGCCGGTCCCCCGGACCCCCGGCAATAACTACTTGCCGATCGTCAGCGGCGCGAAGATGCCGCCTTGCACCGGTCGCGCTTGGAACCCGCTGACGTAATTCGTCACTCCGGTCGGATCATACAAATCCGAGAACGGAGTTCCGGACTGCACGGTGCCGGCATAGGTGTAGATTTCGTCGATGATGTTCTGCTGCAGCGTCGCGTTCTCGAGCCCCGCGGCGGCCCAGAGATCCCAATCGGACTTGGCGATCGTCGTCTGCACCCCGCCCTCGTTGAGGGTCTCCGGCTGCAGCGGCACGCCAAGCGGATGCTCCTGCGTGATGTAGAACGCTGCCTCCTCCGCGAGGATGCTCTGCGGGATCAGGTTGAGGTGGAGCAGATTGTTCGGGTAGGAGTTGTAGAGCAGGCTCCAGTCGGTATCTGCTTCGCCGGACGTATCGGGACTGTAGGCGTTGGCGGGCTCGCGGTAGGTGTGCAGCAGATGCGTCCCGGCGGTGTTCTGCGACAATTGCGCCCAGGTGCTGATCCCGATCTCGGCCTGGTTCCTGTAGTAGTTCGCATCCTTCTTTACACCGGCGAAGTTGGCGATCTGCGCGAACGCATCCACGCCGCTGATCCCCTTCAGGGCCAGATTGACGCTGTGGGCGACGAAGCCCGCGAAATCGTCGGTCTGGTTCTGGAACTGCGGGTCGACCGCGTTGGCGTAGGTGGCGCCGGCCGGCACTGTCAGCAGATAGTTCGCCCACTGCTTGAAGAGGGCATAATGCGCGTTGGCGTAGGTCGCCGCCTCGGCCGGCGAGACATGCTGCATGTAGGCGTCAGCCATGATCAGCATGTTCGCCGTCTCTTCGACCGGCATGTTCTCGCCGCCGCCGTCATTGTGGCCGACAGCGTTCGGATACGTCGCACCCAGGTCATGCGGCGAATAGAGAGCGGGCCACTGACCCGACTCGCTATAGTCGATGACGGGTTCGATCATGTAACGCACCAGTTCCGGATTCGTGTAGAGAAACGCGGGCATCGACGGGTACAGGATGTCGACGGTGGAGACGTTGTCGCTGCTGCTGATCTCCTCGACGAACATGTAGGGGTTGCTGATCGTGTTGGTCATCTCGGTCGCGCCAAATGCCTGACGCAGCGTCAGCGCGGTCAGCGCGCTGTAGGTGGGACCGCCCAATGCGTTCGAGGCGCTGGCCAGATTGGTGTCGAGCGTGTCGGCGCGCTTGATCGCGGCCGCGCTGTCCTTGTAGGCGAACGCCAGCATCGCCTCGTATGACGGCCAGTATTGCGTCCACAGCGAGCGTACCGGATTGCCGAGATAGTTGATCGCCGGGTCGCGAACGCGGCCGAGCAACAGGGTGAACGGCGCAGTTGCCGTGGTGCCGACGCTGCCGAACGGCTTGGCGAAGGCGAAGACGGGGAAGTTGTTGTTGATCGCCCGCGGCTGGTTGGTGTCGTTGGCGCCCGTCAGCGTGCCGGTGTTGACGAACTGCGTGCGCACGGCGGCGTCCGCCCCCGACTGCGTCTCGATCCCCGACACCGACTTCGTCGCCCACAGGACCGTGCCCCAGTCGGCGAAGTTGTTGTCCTGCCGGAAGACAAGCGGGTCGGTGGGATGGACCGTCCACGCCGAGAGATTGCCCGGCGCGGAGGTTCCGTCCGAGTTGAGCGGGATCGTCTCCGGCGCCCAGTTGATCAGCGCCGGCGTGTTGCCCGCACCCGTCAGGCCGCTCGCCCATTCGCCGCTGATGTCGAAATAGACCGTCACGTTATGCGTGGCACCATCACTGCTCTTGGCCGTCGTGACGATGTCGGAGAGCGGGATGCTCAACCGGCGGATATCCTTGGCCTCGACCGGCGAGAGGAAGTCGACCGTGAGGTTCACGCCCCCGGCATTGAAGGTGAAGATCGACTGGGTCGCGGTCGTCTGCAGCGACGTCTGCGTCATCGTCTTCGGGATCGCGGGCGTGCCGGGTGCGCCGAGGAAGAGATAGGGCGTGCCGTCGATGTTGGCGATGCCGGTGATCGCCTTGACCGAGCCATCCCAATGCTGCGGCCAGGTGCGCGGCGCGATGCCGGTGTTGTTCCTGAGCCAGACGTTGAGGTACGGACCGCGCGTGATCAGCGGTGCCGCCGGCGGACGGAGCGGCGTGAAGGTCTGGGCCTGCGCACTGGCGCCGACGGCGGTCAGCGCCGTCAGCGACAGAAGGAGCGCGCGCGGGATCGACGACACGCTCGTGCGTCGTTGTTTTTTCATGGGTCGTCTCCGATGGATGTGTGTCGGCAAGCGGCTGTCGCCGTCGAGATGCACCGACTTGGTTTTGTCAGAAAACAGGAATGCCCGCGAGAGCCGCGGCGCCGCCAATGTCTGCACCTCCCCTTGTTGTCGGCCATCCGTTCGCGGGGCCGACTTGGCCGGCGACCGTGCCAGCAATTACACTGACTAATCGCTCGCCTCCCGCCTGTGAAGGAAGTTTCACCGAGCTTTCGTTCAACATTTCACGAGCGGCGCGCAAAGCGTGCCCAAATTTGTCCGAAATCCCGTTTTAAACAGACAAATGAGGACGATCCACCCGGGCAGCGCACGCCCCATGATCGCGATCCCCATCGGCCCCACCCGACATGGCGCGACATCTCCGGTTCACGATCGGTTTACCAGACCTGTCGTATCCTGATCGTCCTGACAGCCTCGAACTGCGGATCCCCATGAGCGACACCGCCCGCGCCTCGCTTGCTGCCGTATTGCGTGCGAGACATCGGCAGCTCGGGCTGCGGCTGTTCATCTGCGTGTTCACGGCGGCGAGCTTCGGCTCCTTTATCGGATGGGGGAGGGCTCTTGCGTGGGCGGGTCTGTATGCGCTGCTCCAGCTAATCGAGCACACCTGCCTTTCGGGCCGCCGGCCCCGCATTCCCGCAACCGGGCCCATCTTCCAGCCGCTTGCGATCACCCTCCTCGCCTCGAACAGCATCGTGTTCGGCGGCATCTCCCTCGAAGAGGTCACCCACATGGGCGGCTGGGGCGGGGCATGTGCCGCCTTCCTGTTGCTCGGCGCCCTCCTCAGCTCCGCCCTGACCACGATCGGTTGCGGCGTCGCATTCCAGGCGACTTTCATTCCGCTGATCGCCTACATCGTCCTGCTGCCCATCGTCGGATTGTCGGTCGCCGACCGGCCAAGTGCCGCAGTCACGATCGCCATGATGTTTGGCACCGTCTGCGTCATCGGCAGCCACCTGCGCCTGTGGCGCGACTGGAGCCTGGTCAAGCTGGCGGAAGCGGAGGCGGCCAGTCGGCAGATGGCCGAGCGTCTGGCCAATGAGGACCGCCTGTCGAGATTGGCGCACCTGGATCCGGTGACCGAGATCTCCAACCGGCTCGCCCTGCGGGAGACGCTCGCGCGGATGACGGTTGGCTCGGCGGCCGGTGCGCTGCTGCTGCTCGACCTCGATGGGTTCAAATACGTCAACGACACGCTTGGACATCCCGCGGGAGACCAGGTTCTGCGCGACATCGCCGGCCGGCTGCAGCGGGCCGTGGGTCCGGACGATCTGGTGGCGCGTGTGGGCGGGGACGAATTCGCGATCCTGTTGCCGGAGATCAACGATCCGGTTCAGGCCGCCTCGCTCGCCGATCGCATCGTCACGTCGGTTGCCGACCCGTTATCCCTCGGCCGCCAATCCATCAGAATCGGCGCCAGCATCGGTATCGCCCTCAATCGCCTTCATGGCGCCGATGCCGACGAGCTGTTCTCCAATGCCGACATGGCGCTCTACCGGGCCAAGGCGGCGGGGCGTCACTGCGCTCGTCTCTACGACCCGGCGCTGCGCACCGAGGCGATGGACCGGATGTCGTGCGACGAGGAGCTTCGCCTCGCCTTCGAGCGTGGCGAATTCGAACTGTTCTTTCAGCCGCAGGTCCGGCTGGCCGACCGGCGCATCATGGGCGCGGAGGCGCTGCTACGTTGGCGGCACCCATCGCGCGGATTGCTCTCGGCCGCGGCTTTCCTGCCGGCTCTCGAACGGAGCGTCGTCGCCGCCAGTGTCGGCCAATGGGTCATCGAGTCCGCCTGTCGGCAAGCGTCCGACTGGCGCGCACGATGCCCTATAAAATTGACCATGGCCGTCAATCTATTCGATGTGCAGTGCCGTCACGGCACGCTGGTCGAGACGATCCACGCTTGCCTGACGGCCTCGAACCTACCTGGAGCGGCGCTGGAAATCGAGATCACCGAGAATGTGATCCTGCACCACCGGTCGGGGCTCGATCAGACCCTTCGGCAGCTTCGGGCCCTGGGAGTAGGCGTCGCGTTCGACAACTATGGAACCGGCTCTGTCCCGCTCAGCCAGTTCAACAAACACCCTTTTACCAGGCTGAAGATCGATCGGACCTTTGTCCATGCGATCGGCGACAGTGCTGCGGACGCATCCGTCGTCCGTGCGATCGTCGGCTTGGCGCGCGCATTCGGTCTGAGCGTCATCGCCGAAGGCGTCGAGACGCCGCGGCAGGCCGCCTTGGTCGAGCAGAGCGGTTGCGACATGGCGCAAGGCTACCTCTTCGGTGCGCCGATGAGCGCCGCTGCTTTCGAAGGCACCTTCCTGACGGACCATGATCCGGCGCCGGCGCCTGGAGGAACGCTGATCACCAGCTCGCGCACCTTCGCGCTTTGATGGGGTGCCGCCCTGACGCGCGCGGTTTTGCGCGGATTGCAAGTTGTCCGTACCGTCATTCCTTCAGCGGATCGTGGCCCCAGTTCATCAGCGACTTGCGCCAGCGTGTCTCCGAAACGTCGCCCTTCGGCCGCTGCTTGCCATGCCGAGTGACGTAGTTGACCACCTTGCGCATGGCGGCGAGATCGTCCTCATCCCGGTCGGCTGCCCGCTTGGCCATGAGCTCGAGAACACGCCTTCCCATCTGGTGGCCGACAGCTTCGTGATCCGACGGGTCGGTCACCTTCTCGCCGTCCTGCGTCATCCCCACCGAGCGGCTCTCGTCCGTGTCGAGCCATTTGCGCAAGCTCGCCGGGGTCATGTTGACCGCCGTCTTGAAGGCCTGCTCGATCTCCTTGCGATCGTCCGGCATCTCGTTCCCCGTCGTGTTCAACCCCGCACGCAACGGCGCGACCGCACCGGGCGTTGCAGCTTGCGAGGCCGATGGAGATCGCGAATGGCAGGATTGCTGGCGGGGAAGGTCGCGATCGTGACCGGAGCCGCGCGCGGCATCGGGCGGGCCGTGGCCGAGCTCTATGCGCGCGAAGGCGCGCACGTCGCCGGCCTCGATGTCGGACATCGGGTGAGCGCGATCCAGCGCTACGCGATCCCCGGAACCGACGATCTCGAGGAGACCGGGCGCCTGGTCCGTGCGGCCGGCCAGGAATGGCTGCGTCTGGACGCGGACATCCGCGATCTCGCGGCGCTTCGGCGGGCGGTCGCAACCGTCGAGGAGGAATTCGGTGGCGTCGACATCCTGGCCGCCGTCGCCGGCATCCAGTCCTTCGCGTCCCTCGCCGAGATGACGGACGAGGACTGGGACGACCAGATCGACATCAACCTGACCGGAACCGCGCGTTCCATCCGCGCCGTCATCCCCGGCATGATGGCTCGCAAGGGCGGCCGCATCATCGTGACCTCGTCCACCCAGGGCAGGCACGGCATGCGCGACGGCAGCGCCTACGCCGCGTCGAAATGGGGATTGTTCGGTCTGATGAAGTCGGCCGCGATGGAGCTGGGCGAACACGGCATCACCGTCAACGCGGTGGTGCCGGGACTGATCGACACCAAGCTCACGCGAAACCAGTCCCGCTACCGGCAGGCGATGATCCAGGGCCAGGGCCGAGTGCCCGAGGGTGATCTCGAGCCGATGGTCGTCGCGGCGCAGACCGCTAGGCTCCCGCTCGGAGTGCCCTGGATCGAGGCCGGGGACGTGGCACCCGCCTATGTCTGGCTCGCGTCCGACCAGGCACGCATGGTCACCGGCGCCTCCTTCGACGTCACCGGCGGCGACAGCGCCAACATCATGGCGTGACGCGCTGTCGTTGACACGCGCCCTCTCCGCGATGATGCTGATCGGACCAAGGGGTGCCCCGACAAGGGGCTGAGATGCCGATCGCGTCGGAACCATCCGTCGCAGCGCGGTGACCCTGCCGGAATCCACCCTTGCGGGCGGGTCCGGGGAACCTGATCCGGATCATGCCGGCGGAGGGACTGGTCAGAAGGACAAGCCGTCCTTCCTCCCTGTCCAGACGTCCGGCGAGGGAGGCCCGAATGGATGCATTGCCGAACATGTTCCCCGGCACCGTCACGACGGGGCCGATCACCGGGTCGCGCAAATCCACTTCGGCACCGGACGGTTTTCCGTCGATGCGGGTGCCGTTCCGCGAGATCGTGCTCGATCCGTCGTCGCTCGAGGAACCTGTTCGCCTCTACGACACCTCCGGCGCCTACACGGATCCGTCCGTTTCGATCGACCTCGCAGACGGCCTGCCCTCGGTGCGCGCGTGGCTTGCCGAGCGTGGTCTCGACGAGATCACGCCGCGCGCGGTGCGCCCGGAGGACAACGGCTTCGCGGCCGAGGGCCGCCTCGTGCCGGCCTGGCCGGCCGAGGGCCGCCTCGTGCCGGCCTGGCCCGGTGCCCACCCGGTCCATCGGGGCCGCGCCGGACGGTACGTGACGCAATACGAATTTGCCCGCGCCGGCATCATCACCGAGGAGATGCGCTACGTCGCGCATCGCGAGAACCTCGGGCGCGCGGCGGCGGTCGAGGGTGCCGGGCAGCGCCGTGCCGACGGCGAGGATTTCGGCGCCGCCATCCCCGCCTTCATCACGGCCGAATTCGTCCGCCGCGAGATCGCCGCCGGACGCGCGATCATTCCGGCCAACGTCAACCACCCCGAATTGGAACCGGTCGTGATCGGCCGGAACTTCCTGGTCAAGATCAACGCCAACATCGGCAATTCCGCCGTCACCTCATCGGTCGGCGACGAGGTTGAGAAGCTGGTCTGGGCGATCCGCTGGGGCGCGGACACGGTGATGGATCTCTCCACCGGCCGCAACATCCACAATATCCGCGGCTGGATCGTGCGCAATTCCCCCGTCCCGATCGGCACCGTCCCGCTCTACCAGGCGCTCGAGAAGGTCGGCGGCGAGCCCGACCTGCTCACCTGGGAGATCTTTCGCGACACGCTCGTCGAGCAGGCCGAGCAGGGTGTCGACTACTTCACCATCCATGCCGGCGTGCGGCTGGCGCATGTCCCGCTGACCGCGACTCGTGTCACCGGCATCGTCTCGCGCGGCGGCTCGATCATGGCGCGCTGGTGCCTCGCGCATCATCGGGAGAGCTTCATCTACGAGCATTTCGAGGAGATCTGCGAGATCATGCGGGCCTACGACGTCTCGTTCTCGCTCGGCGACGGGCTGCGTCCCGGCTCGATCGCGGACGCCAACGATGCGGCGCAGTTCGCCGAACTGGAGACGCTGGGCGAACTCACCCGCATCGCCTGGAGCCGCGGCTGCCAGGTGATGATCGAGGGCCCCGGCCACGTGCCGATGCACAAGATCAAGGTCAACATGGACAAGCAGCTCGCGACCTGCGGCGAGGCGCCGTTCTACACGCTTGGCCCGCTGACCACCGATATCGCTCCCGGCTACGACCACATCACGTCGGCGATCGGGGCGGCGATGATCGGCTGGTTCGGAACCGCCATGCTCTGCTACGTCACGCCCAAGGAGCATCTCGGCCTGCCCGACCGAGACGACGTCAAGACCGGTGTCATCACCTACCGGATCGCGGCGCATGCGGCCGATCTTGCCAAGGGCCATCCCGCCGCCCGCCTGCGCGACGACGCGATCAGCCGCGCGCGGTTCGAGTTCCGCTGGCAGGACCAGTTCAACCTGTCGCTCGACCCCGACACCGCGCGCTCGTTTCACGACGCGACGCTGCCGAGGGAGGCGCACAAGACCGCGCACTTCTGCTCGATGTGCGGTCCCAAGTTCTGCTCGATGCGAATCTCGCACGACCTGCGAGACGACGCGCAGCGCATCGCGGGCCTCGAGCGCAAGAGCGCCGAGTTCCAGGAGAGCGGAGGTGTGCTTTACGTGGCCGGACCAGCCTCAGCGCCGGACCACTGACGCCGCGCGCCTTCGCTCCCAGCCGGCGCGCTCCAGCTCGGGCGTGTCGGTCTCGACCCGCGGATAGCCCACGCAGAAATACCCGATGAAGGTCCAGTCGGGCGGCACGTCGAGGATCACGCGTATCGCGGCGGGATCGAGGATCGACACCCAGCCCACGCCGAGGCCCAGCGCGCGCGCGGCGAGCCACAGCGTGTGGACCGCCATCACCGCCGAATAGGCGGTCGTCTCCGGCATCGTCCGTCGGCCGAGACCGTGACCCTCGGCCGGGCAGGGCTCGGCGAAGACCGCAAGGTGGCCGGGCGCCTCACCGAGCCCGGCGAGCTTGAGGCGCGCATAGCACGCGGCGCGCTCGGGCGCCTGGCCCGCCAATGCCCGCGCGTTGCAGGCCTCGAAATCGGCCAGCACGCCAGCCCGGCGCCGCGGATCGTCGACGGTGACGAACCGCCAGGGCTGGCTCAGGCCGACCGAGGGTGCCAGGCACGCGATCTCGATCAGCTCGTCGATCAGCGACGCCGGCACCGGCGTGTCGCGGAAACCGCGCACGTCGCGGCGCCATCGGAACAATGTCAGCAGCCGCGCCCTGAAGGCGTCGTCGAACACCGGCACCTCCTCGGAGGGTCCGGTCATGCCGGCCAGACCTGGACCGACGCCGGATCGATCCGGACGGCGCACGGACCGGCAGGCGGACAGTCCGGGTCGGCCAGCATGTCGAGGACGCTCTCGCCGAGCCTGAGCGCCACACGGCGCTGGCCGGCGGATACTGCGCCGCGTGACAGGAGAGACGCCGCGAGGCCGGGCGCGCCGGCAGCACACAGGCGGATCTGGCTGGGCCTTGCCGCCCAGCCCACGCGCATGCCGGGCGTCAACGGCGCTCCCGCGACCGGCAGCAAGACCTCGCCGAGGTCGATGGCGTCGGGCCGCGCGACCGTGCCGTGCCCGATCGTCTCCGCGCCCAGCAGCCGCGCCGCGAGCTCGTTGGCCGGCCGGGCGAACACCATCGAGGCAGGACCCGCCTGCAGCACGCGGCCCCCATCGAGCAGCAGCAGCTCGTCGGCCAGCAGCAGCGCCTCCGCGGCGTCGTGCGTGACCAGAACCGTCGTCGCCTCGATATCGTCCTGCAGCGTCCGCAGCTCCTGGCGGGTGCGCGCGCGCAGGCCCGCGTCGAGCGCCGAGAACGGCTCGTCGAGCAGCAGCAGCCCGGCCGAGCCGCGCGAAAGGGCGCGCGCCAGCGCCACACGCTGCTGCTGGCCCAGCGAGAGCTCGTGCGGACGGCGACGCCCGAGCGCCTCGAGCCCGAGCCTTCGGGTCCAATGCGACGCGAGCGCCGGATCGGCGCGGGCGGCGAAACGGACCTGCTCGGCCACCGTCAGGTGGGGCATCAGCGCGTAGCTCTGCGGCACATAGGCGATGCCGCGCGCCTCGGGTGGCAGGCGTGCGAGGTCGCGGCCGCCGAACCCGACCTCGCTCGCCCCGTCATCGAGGCCCGCGATCAGCCGGAGCGTAAGCGACTTGCCCGAGCCCGACGGTCCCAGGATCGCGAGCCGCCGCGCCTCGGTCCGCCACGACACGTCCAGCTCGAAATCGTCGAGACGGCGATACAGCGCCAGCGTTACTCGCGGCCCCGGGCGCGGCCCCGGGCCAGGCGCCTCATCGAGCAGGCGTGCGGCGAGCGGCGACGGCCACCCGGCCGCCTGCGCACCCCTCGCCGGCAGGCGGAACGCGAGCTGGCTGAGCGCCATGACCGCGACCGCGACGGCCATGGTGGGCAGCAGGATCGGCAGCATCGCGGGCAATCCCTCGCCGCCGAACGCCACGTAAGTCAGCACCGGCAGCGAGTAGGGGTGGTAGGCGACCATCACCGTCGCGCCGAACTCGCCGAAGGCGCGCAGCCAGGCGAGCAGCAGGCCAGCCGCGATCGTCCGCCAGCCGAGTGCGAGGCCGACCCGGCGGAACACCGCGGCCGGCCGATGACCCAGGGTCGACGCGACATCCTCGAGCGCCGGGTCGATGGCGGCGAACGCCGCGCGCGCGGCGACCACCAGGAAGGGAGCCGCCACGAACATCTCGGCGAGCACGATGCCCGCGATGCTGTCGGTCAGCGCGCCGCGCGTCAGGCGCCCGATCGGGCTTGCGTCGCCCAGCAGGAACAGCAGCAGGATGCCGCTGGTCAGCGGCGGCAGTGCGAGCGGCATCTGGACCAGGAAGCCGAGTGCGGCCATCGCGCGCGTGCGACGCCTGGCGAGCAGGTAGCCGAGCGGGATGCCGCCGAGCGCGATCAGCAGCGTGGCGGCACTTGCGCTGCCCGCCGAGACCACCCCCGCGCGCGCGATCCGTTGCCAGCCGGCCTGATGCCAGTCGGCCGCGCCCACCCGGCCCAGGCCGGCCGCGAAGGGGGCCGCGAGATAGAGGCAAAGCAGCGCGGCGAGGATCGGGATCGCGGACGGCGTGCGCCTCACCTGGCTTGATCGAGCGCCGCGGTGACCGGGGCGGGGATCGAGGCGGCGTCGCCGGCCGCGACCGCCGGCACCACATCGAGCCCGTGCAGATGCATGATCGCGCGCCCCTGCGGCCCGAGCAGGAAGGCGGCGAACGCGGCGGCACCGGCCGGATTGGGCGCCCCGCGCAGGATGGTCAGCGTATAGCGTGCGGACAGCGCCATTTCGGGCGGCAGCGTCACCGCCGGGATACGCAGGTCGGTGGTCTCGGTGGAGTAGAAGAACCCGGCGTCGAGCTGGCCCGACTGCAGCCGTCCGGCGAGCGTCTCCTCGGGCAGCACCTGTGCCGGATTGTCGGGCGCGCCGAGGATCTTCTGGGACAGGCCCGGGCTCTTCGTCACCTGCCCGGCGCGCGCCACCAGCTTGAGCGTCAGGGCGCCTTTCGGATCGAGCACCGGGTCGGTGCGGCCGATCCGGATGCCGGGCTCCTGCAGGACCTCGTACCAGGGCTTTGTCTTGAGGTCGGCCGCGAACCGGCTGCCCGGATAGTAGCCGATCACCAGGGGCGACTGCGCGAAGGCCACGAACCAGCTCACCCAGTTGCCGTTCGCCGGTCCGACGAGCTTGCCGTTGAGCGCCGGATTGGCGCTGATGAAGATGTCGGCGGTTCGCAGCCGCCCCTTGATCTGGTTGACGATCGCCCCCGATCCCGCGGCGAAGCCCTCGAAGCTGGAGCCGGTCTGATCGAAGCCCGGCCCGATGCCGTGCTCCATCAGATTGACCAGCGATCCCGCATAGAGAACGCGCACGGTGCCTTGGGCGGCAGCCGCCACCGGCACCCCCATCAGCGTTGCGATCAGCAGCACGCATCGTCTCACGTTCGCCCCCTTCGTGATGGTTTCCAAAGGCTAGCCTTTGGCGGGGTCCAGGGGCAGAGCCCCTGTCTGATGGCGACGACAGTGGCGATGGTGCCTGCGAGTCCCGCCAGTGCCAGCCACCCGCCCGGCGCCGCCTTGTCGCCGGTCTGCGCGATCAGCCAGGTGCACACCAGCGGCGTGAACCCGCCCGATAGCGCGGTGGCCAGCGCGTAGGCGAGCGAGAACCCGGTCGTGCGCGCGCCGGCCGGCACGATCTCGGTCAGCGCCACGACCATCGCCCCGTTGTAGCTGCCATAGAGGAACGACAGCCAGAGCAGCACGCCCGCCAGATGGGCGAAACTCGGATGGGCGGTCAGCCATGCGAGCGACGGGTATGCGGTGAGCGCGATCAGGACCGAGAATATCAGCAGCAGCGGCGCGCGGCCGATCCGGTCCGACAGCGCGCCCATGAGCGGCAGCCAGATCAGGTTCGAGACGCCCACGCAGAGCGTCGCGATCAGGCTCGCCTGGCTCGACAAATGGAGCACCGAGCGGCCGAACGTCGGCGTGTAGACGGTGATCATGTAGAACGAGACCGTCGTGGTCACGACCAGCATCAGTCCGATCGCGATCGTGACCCAATGGCGGCCGATCGAGCCGACGATCTCGCGAACGCCCGGATGCCGGTCGCGGGCACGGAACGCCTGCGTCTCCTCGAGCGAGCGGCGGACATGGAGCAGCAGCGGCACGATCAGGCAACCGATCACGAACGGGATCCGCCAGCCCCAGGAAGCGATCTCGGTCGCATCCAGCGCGCGTGTCACGCCGAAGCCGATGGCGGCCGCCGCGATGATCGCGACCTGCTGGCTGGCGGACTGCCAGGAGACGAAGAAGCCGCTTCGGCCCGGAGGTGCGATCTCGGCGAGGTAGACCGACACGCCGCCGAGCTCGACGCCGGCCGAGAACCCCTGCAGCAGCCGCCCGATCAGCACCAGGATCGGTGCGGCGAGCCCGATCGTGGCGTAGCCGGGCACGAACGCGATCAGGATCGTGCCGGACGCCATGATCGCCAGCGTCACCAGCAGACCGCGGCGCCGGCCGACGCGGTCGACGACGCTGCCGAGCACGATCGCGCCGAGCGGCCGCATCAGGAAGCCGGCCCCGAACACGGTGAGGGTCAGCAACAGCGACGAGGTCTCGTCGCCGGCCGGGAAGAACGTGCGCGAGATCGCCTGCGCGTAGAGGCCGAACAGGAAAAAATCGTACATCTCGAGGAAGTTGCCGGTCGTGACCCGCAGCACGGCCGAGACCGTCTTCACGGCGCCGTCCGCTCCGGCGCACCGGCGGGCAGTCCGGTGCGAAGCAGGCTGATCAGGGCTGCGGCGAACGCGACGGCGGAGGCCGCCGCGATCGCGACATGCGGACCCGCGGACCCGAGATGGGCGAAGGCGATCGCGGCGGCCAGCGCGCCGCTTGTCTGGCCGACCAGGCGCGACATCGACAACATGCCGGACGCGCCGCCGGCGCGATCGCGCGGGGCCGCTCGGATCATCGTCCGGTTGTTGGGCGCCTGGAACAGGGTGAACCCGAACCCCGCGACCGCCATGCGCCAGGCGATGTCGGCATTGCTCGGCGAGACCGGCAGATCGCCCATCGCCGCGAGCCCGGCCGCATTGACCAGAAGTCCGGCGGTCGACAGCGCCCAGACCGGCATGCGGTCCGACAGCCGGCCCACCATCGGCGCCGAGAGGAAGCTCGCGAGCGGCCAGGGCGTCATCAGCAGCCCGGTGTGCACCGCCGAGCGGCCGAGATGGCCCTGCAGCAGGAACGGGATCGAGACCAGTGCCGCCGACTGCGCGACGAAGGACGCGATCGAAGTGATGACCGCCATCCGGAACGGCACGATCCGCAGCAGGTCGACCGGCAGCAGCGGTGCCGGCCGGCCGAGCTGCCGGCGCACCAGCCCGTGCAGGGCAGCCAATCCCGCCGCCAGCGCGGCGCCGCCGGCCAGGAACCTGCCGCGAGCCAGGGCGTCGATCCCGCCGATGCCGAGCCCGAACGAGGCCGCGTTCAGCACGGCGCTTGCGACGTCGAACGGCCGCCCGCTCGGCGCCGTGTGCGGGAGGCAACGCCACGCGAGCGCGAGCGCGAGCAACCCGAGCGGAATGTTGATCAGGAACAGGGCGGGCCAGGGTGCGACCGAAAGGATGCCGCCGGCGATGGCCGGACCGGACGCGGCGCCGGCCGCCACCATCATGCCGATCAACGCGGTGCCGCGCCCGAGCTTCGCCGCCGGATAGATGAACCGCACCAGCGCGCCGTTGATCCCGACCATCCCGGCGGCGCCGACGCCCTGGATCGCGCGGGCCACCGCGAGCTCGGGCAGCGTGTGCGAGACGGCGCAGAGCAGCGACGCGACCGTGAAGATCGCGAGACCCGCCTGGTAGACCTGCCGGAAACCGACGATCTCCCCGAGCGAGGCGAGCGGCAGCAGGGCCACGACGGTCGCGAGCTGGTAGGCGTTGACGATCCAGATCGCCGCACTCGGCGCCGCGTGCAGGTCCTTGGCGATGCTGGGCAGCGCCACGTTGGCGATCGACGCGTCGACCACCGCGAGCAGGATGCTGAGCGACGTGGTCAGGATCGCCCAGCCGCGACGGCCCGGCGGCATTCCGTCTTCGGCGGGCTGGCTCAAGAATCGATCACTGCGAAGCCTTGGCGGACCGATGACTTCTTCGCGGCCGGCCGGCCGCCGGACGGTCTGCCGAGGGCGCCTGCTCCTCCGGGGGAGCCACCGTTTGCGGTGCGAGGTGGGACAGGCGTTCGCGGATACGAAGGCCCACCGCGCGATTGCTGTGATAGAGCCGCACGTGACGCGAACCGCTGGCCGCGATCCGTGCGACGCCCGCCGGGTCGTCGAGCAGACGGGCTGCCTGCACCGCGGCATGCGTGATGTCGGGCTCCGCCCAGGCCTGGCCGGCGCCGTGCGGATACTCGTTCTCGCCGATCGCGACCAGCCGGCAGTTGACCAGCAGTGCGTCGGACGGCGACATGTAGTCGAGATTGCCCGACCAGCCGGTGGCGAGCGCCACCCGCCCGAGATACATCGCCTCCGCCGTCGTCCGCCCGAACCCCTCCGCGCGATGCAGCGATACCACGCAGTCCGACGCCGCGATCAGGCTGCGCGTCTCGAGCGACGACATCCGGCCGCCGATGAACAGGATCTCCGGGTGCCTGGAGCGCAGCGGACCCAGATAATCCTCGGCGTCGCCCTCGGCGTCCTTCACCTTCAGCACGAACTGCACGTCCGCCGCCGGATGGCTCGCCGACAGCAGACGCGCCATCTCGATCACCGCGTCCGGATTCTTGCGCGCCCGATACGAGCTCATGTCGCAGAACGACAGGAACACCGTCGCACTCTCGCGCAGCCCGAAGAACCGCCGCGGCAGGAACGGCCCCGGCTCGCTCTCGACCGGCTGGCTGATCAGGTGGCTCTCCACGCCCACGCTCGCGAGGCTGCCGGCGATCAGCCGTGACAGCGCCCAGACCTCGTCGAACCGCTTGAGCTCGCGCGCCCACTCCGACGGATAGAGCTGCAGCTCCCAGGCGGGAACGATGACATTGATGCCGTCCTTGAACGCCTCGCCACGCTTGTAGAGCGCCTCGAGGACCGGCTGCACCTCGTCGCCGTTGATATGGAAGATCCGCACGCCTTCGCCGAGGCCGCGCGCCTCGAACGGCTCGAGCGCCTCGCGCAATCCCGGATCCTCGCGGGCGACGTTGCCGAAGATGTCGAACACGCGCGCGTCCAGGCCGACCGACCGGCACGCCGCGACATGCGACCGGAACTGCTGGCCCATGCCGGTGGTGGCGAACGGATGGCCCGCCAGGACGACCTCGCGCATCGTCTAGTCGGCCGAAGGCCGGGGGTTCCACCCCTGGACCCCGCCAGAGGCCGGGCCTCTGGACGCCATGACTTGATTGATGCGGGTCTGGGGGCGCCTGCCCTCAGCGGGTCCAGGGCGGCGCGTTGGGCTTCGTTGCTGTCTCACAGCAATCCCGTTGCGAAACGTGCGGCGCGCATTGCTTCGAGCCATCGATGGCCGAAGGCGCGGTCGGGCTCGAGGTGGGCGCCTTCGGCCCATTCGTTCCAGGCGTTGACGAACAGCAGGCGTGCGTCGCCGACGGCGCTGCGGTGCATCTCGTCGAGCTTGCGCTCGACGTAGAACTGGAAGATCGCCGGGTCGGCGCCGTCGAAATTGATGCCGCCCGACGGCTGCCGCGGCGTGTTGTCCCAGCTCGGGAACACCGCCGGGTGGCGCCGGTAGGGCGGGATGGTCCGCTCGGTGAAGGCCAGCACCGTCTCGGCGTAGTCGAAGCGAAGGCCGCTCCAGCCCTCCTTGATCACCCGCGGGCGGTCGGCGGCGAGCATGTTGCGGCCCTGCGGCGGGAATTCGACCGCGGCGTCGAAGCCGAGATGTTCCGGCACGATCCCGTCGGCCGACCGCTCGACGCTCTCGACGCAGACCATGTGCACGCCGGGCAAGCCCGCGCGGCGGAAGGCGTTGCGCGCGCGCGCGACGAAGTTGGTCACGTCGGGCAGCTTCAGCGGCCGGTAGATCACCAGCACCGGCTTGCCGTCCACCGTGATGTAGCGCGGATCGCGCGCCATCCGGATCGCGTCGCGCAGCACCGCCGACAGCGTCTCGGCGTCGTAGCGCTGGCTCGCCAGCACCTCGCCGTCGCCGCCGTCCCAGCTGCGGGTCCAGTTCTCGTTGGCCCAGCACATGCAAAACGGAAACTGGATGCCCGGGTCGCGCAGCATCGCCTCGAACGGCTCGTGCAGCAGCCGCTTGCCGTCGAGATAGTAGGCGTAGACGCAGAACCCGTCGACGCCGTAGCGCGCGGCCAGCGCCGCCTGCTGCCGGAAGATGTCGGTCACCCGCAGGTCGTAATGGCCGAGATCGGCCGGCACGTGCGGCTGGTAGTGGCCGACATAGCTCGGCTCGGCGGTGGTCACGTTGGTCCATTCGGTGAAGCCGCGGCCCCACCACCGGTCGTTCTCCGGCGTCGGGTGGAACTGCGGCAGGTAGAAGGCGATCACGCGGGTCCGGTTCAGCCGCTGCAGCACGTGCGGGAACTGCTCCATCAGGTGCTGGGCGGAGGCGGCGCGCGCGCCCGCGTCCGCGCTGCGCGCCGCCGCGCCGGGCGCGCGGAGGGCGGACGCGTCGGCCGCGCAATGGATCCGGTGGCCGCGCTCATGGATGCGCAGGCACAGGATCATCACGCCGTCCTCGTCGAGAACCGGCGTGTCGGAGGTGGCGAGCAGGTCGGCGAGCACGCCGCGGCGGATCAGCAGCGCCTCGTGCGACAGCGCGTGCACGTCGCGGCCGCGGCAGAAATCCGGCCGGCTCGGCGGCAGGCCGGCGCCGACCCGGTCGATCGCGCCGTCGTTGCCGATCGCGCGGCCCGCCTCCTCGAGCCTGCCGCCGGCATCGACCAGTTTCGGCCCGGCGGCGGCGATGCGATCGTCCCGCAGGCACGCCGCGAGCCGTGCCAGCGTGCCCGGCGCGAGCAGCAGCGATCCCGACAGCAGCAGCACCAGCTCGCCGCGGCACTGGGCGAGCGCGCCGGCGAGGGGGCCGGACAGCACTTCGAGCGGCAGGTCCGAGGATGCGAGCGCATGCAGGCAGGGCCCGAAATCCTCGCCGTCCTGCCCGTGCAGCAGCACCGACACCACCGGCGCGGCCGCGTAGGCCAGCGTCGGCTCGCCCGCGAACGCGACCGGCTCGACCGGATCAAAGTCCTCCCGCTGGCGCGCCGCGCGTGCCTCGAAGCGTGCCTCGATCGCCCGGTAGCGGGCGACGTCGCCCTCGGGATCGCTGCCGTGGCGCGCCCGGCTCGGCCGCGGACGCCGCTGCAGCGGCGCCCGCTGCCGGTTCTCGGCGTGGCCGTAGGCGAGGAAGTGGCGCAGCGGCGACAGCTTGGCGTCGCGGATGTCCGGGTAGCGCTCGAGATACCAGTCGCTGTCGAATTCGGGTCCGGGGCTGTCCCCGCGCGGATCGCCGAGCAGGACGAAATGGCGGAGGACGGCGAGCGGTGTCCGCGGCCGTCCCTCGTCCTGCTGCCGATACCAGGCGAGGTCGAGGAACGGGTTGGGGGTGAGCCCGCGCTCGATCCCCACCGTCAGGTAATGCCGCAGCGGCGAGCCGATCACCGCGATCTCCTCGCCCGCCCGATCGAGACCCGCCTGCTCGAGCCCCGCCTGCTGAAGGTAGTGGCGGACGGAGAAATAGGGGCTCGGATCGAGCAGGCCCCGCTGCAGCAGCTCGGCCAGGGCCACGTCCGCATGCGGCCCGTTGGCGATCTCGGCCCCGCGCTCGCGGATGAAGGCGAGCTCGATCAGCGGGTGCGGATCGAACGATTTGGCCAGCCCCGCGCGCAGGAAATGCAGCAGCGGGTCGCGCTCCTGCGCGCGCAGCTCCGGGTGGCGGCCGAGATAGAACACCGGATCGAAGAACGGCGTCAGCGACGGCCGCTCGAGCGCCGGATGGGCGAGGTAGATCTCGATCGTCGCCGGGTCATCGCGCGGGCCGCCCAAGGCCGCGATATACGCCTCCTCGTCGATGAAGGCGGAGGCGAGCGTGCGCACCATCGCACGCCGTTCCATCGGATCGACCGGACGGCGCACCCTGGCGACCGGCTTGGCCGGCGCGGGCTTGGACAGCGCGGGCTCGGCCGCGCGCATCGAGACCGGCGGCCCCGCCTGCGCCCCCGCCTGCGCCCCCGCCTGCACCTGCGCCTGCGCCTGCGCCAGATCGGACGGACGCGGCGCGCGCGCCCCGCCAAGGCTCGCGCGGATGAAATGCAGCAGCGGCGTGTCCGCCGCGTGCGCGCCGGCCATCCGCGCGTTGCGGTAGGCGGCCGCGTCGAACCACGGCGACGGCGCGTAGTCGCGCGGACCGCCGACGGCGAGATAATGGCCGAACGGGTCGCGCCCCGGCCTGATCTGGTCGCGGTAGCGCTCGACATAGAAGCGCACGTCGAACGACGGCAGCGGGCTGAATTCGCCGGTGCCGCGATGGGCGAGATAATGCGCCAGCGCGTTCACCCCGGCGGCCAGCTCGTAGGCCTGGCGATACCACACCGGATCGAACAGCAGGCTCGGCCGCATCCCGCGCGCCTCGCCCGACAGCGTGTAGTGCGCGACCGCCCCCATGAAGGCCGGCTTGCCATACTGGCCCAGATACCAGACCGGATCGAAATACGGGTTCGGCCGGCGCGCCTCCGCCGAGCCATGACGGCAGAAATGCTCGAACGGGTCGAGCCCGGCGCGGCGCACGTCGTCGCCGTTCATGATGTAGTAATTCAGGTCGAGCAGGCGCGAGGCCCGGATGATCGTCGCCTCCGCGCAGGGCAGCCGCTCCTCGGCCCGGCCGTGCTCGAGATAGTGCGCCAGCGGATCGAGCCCCGCGCCGGCAACGTCCGGATAGGCCTGCAGATACCAGCTCGGGTCGAAGCCAATCTCCGCGTCGAGCGGGCTCAGGGAATTCATCGCAACGCCGTTCTAGCCCAATCAACAACTCAGGTCTTGTGCTTGCGATGCCTCTCGTCGACCGCAGGCGTTGCGCTCTGGCCGCTCCCGAGGATATCGACGGTGATGATCGACGGCGTCTTCTGGCTGGCGGCCGGCTTGAGGTTGTTCGCCGCGGCGTTTTGTGCAGCCCCCGATGCGGCGGACGCCGCGGTGATCGCGGCGACGTTCGGCACCGCGGCCACCGGCACGCCGCTCACCTTGCCGCCCGCCTGCACGTTGGCCGCGTTGAGGATGGTGAGTGCGACGAGGTTGACGTTCCCGGACGCACGGATGCCCGCCTCGCCCGCGTCGATCGTCCCGAACGGGCTGACCAGATCGATGTTGCCGGCGGCGACACCCGTGACCGGCGCCAGCGTCGCGAGCCCCGCGCCGGTCGCGGGCACCGTGGGCGCGAGCGCGATGTCGCCGAGATCGTCGTAGGTGATGTTGGCCGGCGTGAACACGATCGTGCTGCTGGAGCCTTGGCCGCCGTTGATCTCGCCGTTGCCCTGCAGCCAGATCAGCAGGTTGCCGCCGAAGGTGGTGAAGATGCGGCTCTGCCCGAGCAGCACCGAGCCATAGGAGTAGATATCCACGTCGCCGGTGCCCTGGGTGATCACGCCGGCGGTCGACGGCGGCACCGGACCGGGCACGCCCACGGTGGTGGCGCCGAAAGGATCGACGATCTGGATCGCGCCGCCGAACTGGGTGCTGATGCCCGACCCGCCGGTGAGCGTCAGGCTGCCGCCCGCGGCGGCCGACTGCCCGGTCGTGTCGGTCGAGGGGAACAGCGCCCGGATCGCCTCGGTCCCCTCCGAATAGCTCCGGAAGAAGCGGCTGGCCGGATCGTTGTAGTCGAGCCCGGACCGGTCGAGCTCCTGATAATAGACCTGCAGCGCCAGAATCTGGCGGATGTCGGCGGGCAGCGCCTGGTATGCGGCCAGCGCGCCGGCCTGGCTGCCGGCATAGCCGGTCCGCTGGCGCAGGAAGGCGAGCAACTGGTCTTGATAGGTACGCTCGACGCGGCCGGGCTGGTTCTGAAGCGGGATCGCCGGATCGGCAAGGTTCGCCGGATCGAAATAGAGGTCCGCGAAGCCGGTGAGGTCGATGTTTGTGGGCGTCACGCCGGCCGTGACGGTGATGCCGGCGCCGGCATCCTGGGTCGCGACCGTTCTGTCGACGACGTAGCCCAGCGACGTCAGGATGTTCGCACCCTGCACCGCGGTCTGGTCGATGTTGCCGCCCGCCGAGATCTCGAGCAGCCCCGGGCCGGCCACCTGGGCGTTGGCGTAGAAGATGTCGCGTCCGGCGGAGACGATCGACACGTCGTTCGGGCTGGTGTTGAAGAACAGGCCGCTGCCGGGCGCATGGTCGAGCGAGACGACGTCATTGCCCGCCTCGATGCGCACCGCCTTGCCGGCGATATATTGGGTGCCGAGGATCTGGCCGGTGGAGAAGTTCTCGATGTCGCCGCTCGCGGCATAGAACCGCGCGGGCTCGGGATCGTTCGCGTGGATGAAGCCCGCGGGCGTGTCGGTCGAGAACGCGAACAGGCTGCCGATCGCGGCGGCGCTATTGCCGGGGACGGTCGCCAACGGCGAGTTCCCCGCGAAGGCCGGGGTGGCGGCGGTCGGCAGCAGCGCCGGATCGGCACCGGAGATGTCGATCACCAGGCCCGGCACGATGCCGCCGGTACTGTCGGAACCGGTGCCGTCCACGATCGAGTTCGCGGCCAGGAACTGCACCTGGCCGATGGCCGACGGAGCGGTCTCCAGCGCGATCGGGCTGACGGCGGGCGGCGCCAGCGTGTAGATGCTGCCGCTGGCCGCCACCACGTTCAAGACGGGCGGATAGAACGAGGTGCCCAGCTGCGCGAGGTCGGTGGCGGGGCTGACGTCGCCGCCAGCCGAGTAGAGATCGATCGCGGTCGATGCGTTCCACAGCGAGAACCAACTCGTCGTCGCGCCGGGCCCGGTGATGAAGGTCGGCTCGCGCGCGGCGTCGCCCGCGAGCCCGAGCGAGAGGTCACCGCGTGCCGCGATGCGCGCGGTGGCGTCGCCGAGGATCAGGTCGGGGCCGGCCGTCGGGCTCGCGCTGTAGGGATTATTGACCGCCGAGGCGAGCCCGACGGAGGCGTTGACCGAGCCGATCCGCTGCGCATCGATCGCGACGGTGCCCCGGAGATCGACGATCGTGCTCTCCAGCCCCGACACGTAAGAGGTGGCGATGATGTTGCCGAACGGGTCCAGCGTGCCGCCGACCGACAGCGTCAGCCGTCCGCCGCCCGTCAGCACGGTCCCGGACGGCGTGACGCGGCCAGTGCCGGCAACGGCGAGATCGAGTCCGCCGTCGTAAAGATACGTGATCGAGTCCGACGCGTTGTCCGGCACGCTCGCCGTCTCCGGGATCGTCAACGAGCCGGCGGTCACTCCGGCGGTCCGGCCGGCGGTCACGGTGAGGTTGCCCCCGCCCAAGGTGCCGATGCCGGCGAAGCCGACGAGCACCGGCTCCCCTGTCGTCGTCCCGTTGAAGCCCTGGTTGGCGACCGGGACATAGGTGCCGAAGTTGATCGACCAGGCGCCGGGGTTGGACGCTGTCCCGTCGCCCTGGCGCTGCAGCCAGGCACCGGTCGCCGACAGCGTCTGCTGCGACGTCGTGAGGTAGGCCAGCGTGTTGGTCGCCAGATCCTGCTGTGCCGCGACCGTGACGTTGCCGCCGCCCTGCGGATAGCTTGCGTCGACCGCGGCGTAGACCGCGGCCTCGGGTGCGTTGGTCAGCGTCGAATCGTTGGTCTCGAAAGACCCGTGCTGGTCGTAGGCGGCGGGCACGTTCGGCGACTGGGTACCGGCGGTGTAGATGCCGTAGCTCGACGCCGCCTCGATCGAGCCGCCGGCATGCAGCCCGAGCGAGCCGGTGCCGGTCCGCACGACGCTGAAGGCGGGCAGCATGACCGGGCCGAAAATGTCGGTGAGCATCGAGTAGTGCAGGTCCGACAGCACGAGAGTGCCCGGTGAGCCTTGTGCCGCCAGAACGCTGGCGGGCGTGACTTCGGTCGGATCGGCCGCCGCTCCGTTGGCGCCGGCGACCAGCCCGATCGACCAGGACAGCGAGCCGGGTGCGAGCAGGTTCGAGGCACCATAGATCTGGCCCTGTCCGGGCGGCCCGCTCGGCAGCGTCGTCGGCTGCCGCAGGTTGATCGACTGGCTTCCGTTGGCGAAGGCCAGGTTCGTCCCCGCCGGAATGAGGTCTCCAGTGGCAAGCGGCACACTGGCGGCGAGCGCCACCGAACCACCCAGGAACCCGGACAAGCTGGCACCGGCCGGCCACAGCTCGCCCTGGCCGGTCAACGCGTTCGTCCCCGCGATCGTCGTGTTGCGGAACAGGGTGAAACCGGCCCCGAGCGAGGCGCCGGCCGGAATGGTCGTCCCGCCCGGGATCAACGTTCCCCTGGCATACAGCACCGTCACCGCGTCGGGCGCGGTGACGTCGCCCTGCGCGACCACTCCTTGGCCCGCCGGCACCGCGGCAGGGCTGGCCAGCGTGACCGAGGTCGGCAGCACCGTGCCCGAGACCAGCGTCTGGAAGCCGGCGACAGGCAATGCGTAGTTCAGCGGCGGCGCGCTCGCGGGGTAGGTCGAGCCGCCGATATCGACCGGATCCGAACCGGGCGGAATATAGACGTTCTGGTCGAGCGCCGACGCGGTCGAGGCCGGCAGGACCCAGCCATTGTCGTCCGGATTCTGGTTCGCGGCATTATCCACCGGACGGTCGAACCCGTCGGTGATGCTGCCATAGACGCCCAGAATGTTGCTCGCGCGCAGCACCAGCACCCCGGGCTCGCCCGACCCGTAGGTCGCGGTCTGCTGATGGGCCGGATCGAGGCTGGCATAACGCAGCCCCGACAGGTCCAGATCGCCCTGGACCGTCAGGTTGCCGCCGGACGCGGTCGAGCTGTCGATCTCGACGCCGGGACGCAGGTGAAAGCCGGGATTTGCGGCCAGGCCCGCGAGCTTCGCGGCCAGCGCCGGGCCGAGCGCGCCGTTCGGGATCGCGCTCGCGATGAACGCTCGGTTGGCGGCGTCGATCTGGTCGAGTCCGATGCCGTTCGGGTCGGCCGCCGCGCCCGTGTTGACCTGGGTGACGATGCCGTCCGGCGGCGCATAGCTCCAGAAGCCGTTGACGGCGACGCTGCCGGCGCCCGTGATCGCGACCGACGGCGCCGCGATCGCGAGATCGCCGGTCGTGCCGTCGGCCGAACCGATGCGCGGCACGTCGATCTCGATCTGCCCGCAGAAACCGAGGGCACAGCTCACGCCGGCAGGGGCAGCCACGTCGATCGCGGCACCGCTCGCGATGGTCAGCGTCCCGTTCGCCTGCATCGCCGCGAGGTTGGTGCCGTTCGGCCCGTCGGCCACCCGCAGCGTGACCGAACCGGTGTTCTCGGCATCGATCGTGGCACCGGTGCTGTCGGTCTGCCGCACGTTGCCGTGCGCATCGAGCACGGCGTTGCCCGTCAACATCAGGTTCGCGCCGGCCGACAGGCTGATCGTGCCGGCGGCGTCGCCGCTCGCATCGACCAGCCCGTCGACAATCAGGCTGCCGGTGTCGAGCGAGATCGCGATGTCGCTCGCGCGGACCTGATCGGCCGACATGATCCTCAGATTGCCAGCGCCGATCTCGAACGTCCGCCGTCCGGTCACGCCGCCCGCGGTCAGGCGCCGGTTCAGGCCGGAGAAATCGGTGAGCGTGCCCGCGCGGATGTCGATGGCGCCCCCGGTTGATCCGCCGCCGGTGATGACGCCTGCCAGCGAGACGGCTCCGGCGGGCGCCGTGATCGAGATCCGGCCGCCCGCATCGCCGGGCGAGGAGACGTCGATCGTGCTCGCCGCATCCGCGGTGATCCCGCCGCCGCTGCTCTCAGCGAGCAGCGTGCCGCCGGGACCCGCGACCGTCTGATCGAAGAACGCCGTGCGGACGCCCGCGAGGTCGATCGCGGCTCCGGCGCCGAGCGCGATCGGACCGGACGCCGCGAGCGACAGCTTGCCCTCCGGCAGCCCGATCGCGGTGGCGATCGAAACGGCCGACCCCGACAGGTCGATTTCGCCCCCGAGCCCGCCTGGTCCACTCGGCGCGGGGGCGCCGCCCGGGTTCGTCAGCACGATGCGGCCGCCGGCGGTCACCTGCAGCACCGCCCCGGCGGCGGCGGTGAGCGACGGGCTGCTGATCGTCAGGTCGCCGCCGATACCGGTGAACCCGCCATTCGCATAGGCGCCCTGCGACCGGTAGACCGACAGCGAACCGGCATCGTTGGCGACGATCTGGCGGGACGCCGCGAGATCGACCGAACCAAAGCCATAGGTCGTGCGCGTCAGGCTCGGCGCGCCACCCTCCGGCGCCGGCGTCAGCGGCAACTGGCCGCTCGCATAGCCGAGCACGATCCGCCCGGCGTCGATGACCAGGCCGCCCTCGCCTGTGCCGGGGCCGTTCGACAGGACCGGTCCGGCCGGCGCCGACATGTAGGCCGGCACGCTGTTCTGGTTGATCAGGCTGCCGCCGCTGACCGCGATGCCGTTCCAGACCACCGTGCCGGCGGTGATGGTCGCCACGTCGCCCGCGGCACCGAGGCCGTAGATCGACGGCGTGTCGATCTGCAGCGTCTGCGGGCCGCCGGCGCCGCCGAGGGTGAAATCGACCGTTCCGAACAGGTTCAATGAATTGCTGGCCGTCAGCTCGATCTGCTGCAAGGCGGGTGCGCCCGGCACGATGCCGCCGGCGAACAGGCCGTTCAGCAGCCCCTGCGACAAGGTCACGCCGGCAGGTGCGGCCGCGCCAGCCGGCAGACCGGTTGCGGGCACGACGTTGATCGACGACACACCGAACGACAGGTCCCGGCCGGCGAGGATCGCCCGCTCGCCGATCCCGACCACGCCCGCGGTGTCGACCGCGACCGTGCCCTCGCCCGCCAGCAGCGCGCCGTCGCCGATTGTCACCGACCCGCTCGACCCGCTCGCGGGCGGCGCCAGGCTCAGGATCGCGTTCGACACCACGACCGAAGCCGGCCCGAACGAGCCCGCCGACGTCTGCGTGGCGTTGGAATACCGGTAATCCTGCGCCGCGCCGAACGCCGGTGTGGCAAGGCCCAGAGTGTCGATCGCGGCACCGGAATCGATCGCGACGCTCGTCTGCGACAACAGGAACACCTGCGGCGCCGACAGGACGGCACCAGTGCGCAGCGCGACCGGTCCGGATCGGCCCGACGTCGCGTTCAGCACGATCAGGTTCGCGTCCGCTCCGGTCGTGGCCGCGGTCGGCAGGATTGCGGCACCGCCGATCACCAGCGTCTCCGGCCCGAGCCGGTCGAGATCGGATGCGCGCAGCGACACCGTCGTGGCGCCCGCCGGCACGTCCAAGGCGGCGGGCGCCGCGTCGCCGACGATGTCGATGCTGGAGATGCCGCTGCCCGGATCGGCAGCCTCGACTTCGACGGTGCCGCCGAAGCCGCCGGGACCGGCCGCGAACAGCGCCGCCGCATCGACCGACAGGGCGGGACGGGCGATCGGCGCGGCCGGACTCGTCAGCATGTAGCTGAGCACGAGCGTATCGGCATCGGCGGGAACGATGCCGGGCGGCACCCCGCTCAGCCTGGCCTCCTGGGCTGCGAACGCGGCATAACCCTCTTCGTCGTAGGATGACAGGCGGCGGACGGCATCGCCCGGCGTCAGCAGCACGCCGATCGGCTGCATGCTTCTGACGGATGTGCCCGCGATCCCGAGCGTGCCGGACGCCGAAACCAAAAGATCGCCCAAGCTGGCCGACGCGAGGGTCTGCGGATGCACCGACGGCTGCAGCTCGACCCGGAACGCGCCGGGCAGCAGGGCATCGTAGGCGGGCTGGAGCGTGTAGCTCCCGGCGGCGAGGCCGGGCGCCCCGGCCGCGAGCGTCAGCTGCTCTCCCAGTGGCGGCGTCGCGTCGGCCGGTGCGGCATAGGCGAACGCGGTGACCGGTGCCGCCTGGGTGGTCCCGCCATAGCCCGGCACGATCGCATAGACCTGGTCGCCAGCGGCCGGCTGGATGATGCCGCCTGCGATGCGCAGGAGCGGCGCGGTCAGCACGTCGGTCGAGCCGCCGCGTCCGCTGTTGAAGGCAGCCCCGGCCAGCGTGCCGCCGCCGCGCAGGTCGAGGGTCGCGCCCGCGCCCACTGCCACCGATTGCGCCTGGAGCGTGATCGAGGGCGCGAACCCGGCCGGCGTGGCACTGAGGCTGCCGCCCAAGCCGTAGTTCACGCCGTCGGCGGTGCCGCCATAGAGGATCGTCTGCCCCGCGAGGCTCACCGAGGTGATGCTGCCCGCCAGGAGGTCGACCTGGTCGGTCGCGCCGGTCACGATCGGGCTCGACGTGAAGCCGAGCGTGATCTGGCCGAGCGGTGCGCGCAGCACGCCGCCCTGTTCGATGGTCGCAGCCTGCAGGCTGATGCTGCCGCCCACCGACAGCGGCGGCGCCGGGTCGGTGCCGGGCGTGCGCGCGAGCGTGAGCGTGTGCGGCTGCTCGAGCGGGTTGGTCGACGCGCTGCCGCCGTCGACGCCGAGCTCGATGGTGCCGGCGCCGGTCGGATAGATCTGCGCCGAAATGATCGACAGGTCGCCGCCGGCCACGAACAGGCCGCCGAGGCGCGTATCGCCGGTGCTCGACAGCGACAAATCGCCGAAGCCGGGCCGGTCGAACAGGGTGCTGGCCGCCGGCGTGCTCATCGTCGGCGGGGTCGCGTTGGCTAGATCGAGCCCGGCCAGTTCGCCATCGTTCAGGGTCAGGACCCCGGCCCGCACCGACAGCGTCGTCGCGGTCGTGGCAGTCGACGGTGTGATCGTCGAGGTCAACGCCGACGGGACGACGTTCTGGATGACGTCGGCTCCGGACAGGGTGAATTGCGCCAAGGCGGCGTTGCCGTTGAAGGTGACGCTGGGTGCCTTGAGCGAGACGTGGCCGGTGAGCGCGCTGTCGGAAAGCACCCCGGGCAACGCGATGCTGCCGGACATCGCCAGCGACACGTTGCCGGTGAACCGCACGTCGGCCGGACCGAAGCCCGCGAAATCGTCGCTCGCCAGCGTCAGGTTCGCGAAGCCTCCCGCCGCGACCTGGTCTGCGCTCAGGCCGGCGGTGCCGTAGAGGCCGTTCAGGCTGTCCTTCCCCGGCGCGGTGTCCGGGCCGAGCGGCGAAGGACCCTGATGCTCGCCCACGACGATCTCGCGTTCGACTTCGACTGCGGCCGGAATGGCATACGGATGCGCCGCGAGCGTGAGGTCGCGATAGCGCGGCGTGACGAGATCGACCGTGAGCGAACCTCCCGCCGCCGTCGGCGCGCCGGCCGCCGCACGCAGGCTGCCGTCGATGACGATGCCGCTGGTGGAATCGAGCATGATGCCGCCACCCGCACCCGCGATCGTGACCCGATCCGATGGCGCGGCCGGCGCGGGTCCCGCCGCGAGGTCGATGACGGCAGCACTCCCGGACGCGTCCAGCACCGCGCCCGGACGGATCACGACGAAGGCGTCGGTCGACTCGGCATAACCCAGGCTCGCCGGACCGATCGGGCCGCCGAGCGTGATCGACCCGCCGCCGGACGCGGTCCCGTACGTCCGGCCGAACCCGTCGGCGGCGGTCTCGGCGAGCCCGGCCACGTCGAGGCGCGCGGCTTCGCCGATCCAGATCGAGAGCGACGGCTGGTATTCGAGCGTCCCGGAGGTCGGCCCGGGCTCGAAGACGTCGTTCTGGACCGAGATCGCGCCACCGGGTGCGGTGATGCTGCCGTCGATCGTGATCTGCCCCAGCGCCTCGATCGAGACGTTGCTCGCCGGATCGACCGCGATCGACGCGCCTCGATCGATCAGTACCGAACCGCCGCCATCGATCGACATGTCTCCCGCGGTCGGGCCGAACAGCCTGGACTGCAGCGACAGGCTCGCCCCCGCCCGCGGGGTCAGCACCGCGCCGGTCTGGTTCTGCACGAATAGCGGCGGCAGGTAGGTCGCGAGCGCCGTGCCGGGGTCGGAGCCGGATCGTGCCGCGAGGGTGCCGGCGGATGCGAGCCTGACCGGGACGACCGGATCGACAGCGACCCCGGCCGCGATCTCGACGCCGGGTGCCGGCGCGGCCGACGGTCCGGTTGCCGGCAGGTTGCCGTAGCCGTCGACGATGTAACTCGTGAAGCCTTGCCGGAACGATGACGGCGTCAGCACCGTGCGGCCATTGGCCGACAGGTCGCCTACCGGCGCGGTCCCGTCCGCGGTGACCAGCACGCCGGGCGAACGCAGCGTGAAGCTGCCGCCGCCCGACAGACCGAGGCTCCTGATCGTGCCCGCCAGCACGACCGGTTCGGTCGAGGTTCCGGTGGCGCCTGCCGGATTGCCGACCGGATCGTCGCCGATCAGGGTGACGCTGCCCCCGGTGGCGCTGGCCAGGTTGCCCGACGGCGCGAGGACGGCGCCCGAGGACGCGTCGATCACGCTGCCGGCCGCGAGCGTGATCCCGCCGGTCGTATCGATCGTCACCGTGCCGCCGTTCGCCGCCGCCTCGCCCGCGATCGCGGTCGGATCGACGAGCGTGTTGGTGAACACGCCGCGCACATCGATCGCGACCCCTGGCGCCACCGTGACTCCAGCCGCGGCCGGCGACACGGCACCGGCCGGAGGCGGCGGGATCAGCGCCACCCCCTGCGTGGCGCCGGTCGCGGCATTGCTGATCGTGGTAAGCTCGTTGCCGAGCTGGACCGACCCGCCGCGCGCGGCGATCGGCGCGCCGACCTCGATCGAGGGCGCGGTCAGGGTCACGGCGGCGGCATCGGCCAGCGTCAGCGGCGAGGTCACGTCGATGCTGCGCGTGGTGGTGATCGACAGTCCGCCGAGGCCTTCTGCGTCGAGCGCATTGGTGTCGAGCGAGACGGTCCCAGGCGTGGGCACGGCACCCGCGCCGCCGGCGCTGAGCGTGACAGCGCTGTCGAAGCCGCCGGCGATCCCAGGCTGGCCCGAGACCAGGCCGCCGGTTTGCCCGATCACCAGCCGGCCGGGCAGCGGCACCGCGGCCTGCGGCTGGAGATAAGGATCGGCGATCGACGCTCCGCGCGCCTGGCTCTGGAACGGGCCATCGATGACGCCCGCATCGATCGTGCCCGCGAGGGCCGCGGTCGGCATACTGATCTCCAGCGTGCCCCCGTCGCGGCCGACCGTGTAGCCGGGCAGCTCGACCGACGAGGGCGCGATCAGCGGGTCGTCGTAAGTGGCGTTGATGCCCCAGCGAGGGTGGCTGAACGAGATCCCGTCATAGATCCCTGAATAGACCAGGTCCGACGGCGCGGTCTGGGCGTCGTAGAGCCTGCCGCCGGGCCCGATCAGCCAGGTCAGCCGCAGCGCGCCGGCCCGGTAGTCGATCGAGCCGCCGGCGAGGTTGAACACCGAGCCCGGCTCGGCCACCACGGCGCTGCCGGCGCCGCCGGCGATCAGGATCGTCCCGCCGGCCGCGTTCCACTCGCCGATGCCGTGGGCGATGTCGCCGATCTGGCCGCCCACTTCGAGCAGGCCACCCTGGGTGTAGGTGCGCGACGTGGTGGCGTAGGGACTGTTCTGGCTGGCGGTGCTCGCCGGCACCGTGACGAGCGCGCGCGTATCGAGGAACACGGTCGCGTTGTTGAGCCGCGTGGTGTCTCGGTTGAGCGGGTTGTCGCGCAGCTCGAAGCCCTGGACATCGATCGATACGTTGTTGGCCGACATCGGCAGGCTCACGCCGACGGCACCGGACACGTCGAGCTGCGCACCGCTCCGGACCAGCACCCGGCCGCCGGCCGCGATTTCGATCTGGCCGCCCTCCGACAAGGCGAGCGCGCCCGCGCCGATATCGACCGCGTTGCCGGACACCACCTGGATCAACGACTGGACCTGGTTGTCGGGCAGGACGGGCTGGTCGTTGAGCAGGACCACGTCCTGCCCCTGGGAGCGGATCTGGTCGGCGACCGCCGCGTTGGCGATATCGGTCGCCCGCTGCGCGTCGAGCGCGGTGTTGCTGGCCGGATCGGGCAGGATGGTCGTCACCGAGCCCGGCGCCAACGTGACGCTCGAGGCCGGATCGGACTGGTCGGTGAGCAGGTGGATGCTGCCGCGTGTCGCCACGGTCGTCGTCGACAACGCGACGCCCGCCTGCGTCACGCTCTCGCCGACCTCGGTGATGTCGCCACGGGCCGACACGATCAGTCCGTCGTTCAACGCATGGCCGCCGCCGGCGGCGACCGCGATCGCCGTGCCCCTCACGGTCTCGTAGGTCTGGCCGCCGATGGTCGCCGGAACCCCGAAATTGGTGGCCGATCCGGACAGCGGGGCGACGCTGTAGCCCTGCTGCAGGATGAAGTCGCGGCCGGCGCCGAGGACGGCCTGGCCGTCCGGGGTCTGGATCTCGCCGTGATTGGCGACGTCGCTGCCGAGCAGGATGACGCCGCCGCCGGCATTCGTCGCGGTCAGCGGCGCGGTGGTCGCGATCTGTGCGCCGGCTTGCACGACCACCGGCGCGCGCGCGCCGGTGAAGCTCGGCATCGTCGCCGACGGGCTGTAGATGCCGTTGGCAGCGAACTGGCCGTCGCTGATCGCGGCGGTCGACGCGATCAGCGAACCCACCGTGACCTGTGCCGTGGGCGCGAATATGACGCCGCTGCCGTTGACGACGATCACGTGGCCCTGAGCGGACACGGCGCCCAGGATCCGCGTCGGCGCCAGGTTCGGATCATTGACTCGGTTGAGCGCCACCCAGGTGGGCGAAGCGGCGCCGCCCGCGCTCTGGTCGAAGGCGAGCCTGGTGCGCGCGCCGACATCGAGGGTGCGCCAGTTGAGCAGCGCGCTCGGAGCGGTCTGCCGGATGGTGACAGTCGGCGCGGCCGGCGTTCCGGTCTGCACCGGGGCCGCGGCGCCGACCCAGGTCGTGACCGGGTTGGCGATCCCGGGCGCGCTCAGCCCGGTGTCCGGCACCAGACCGCCGATCTGCAGCCCGTTTGGAACCGAGGCGGCGACGATCGCATGCGCCTGCGATTGCAGCGCCTGCATGGAAGCGATCGCCTGTGCGGAATGCTGCAGGTTGGCGAGCGACTGCCGCACCTGCGCGTAGCTCCTGCCGCTGATACCGGCGCCGGCGGCGGCGTTCGCGATCGCGGCGGAGGCGGCCGGACCGCTCGCCGCCTTGAGCGCATACCAGCCGGCGGAGAACGGCGCGGGGCCGGCACGCGCTGTCGTCGCAATCGCGCAGGACAAGGCGAACGCGCTCACGCCGAGTGCCAGGATCTGGCGGCGCGGCGGCGCGGTCTGGAGAGGGCGTCCGATCCGCATCACTCGTGCATCAGCCCCACGACCGGCCGGCCGATCGCTTCGGCGCCCGCGCGACCGCAGATGTCCAGAACGATTGGCGAGAGGCAATGATCAAATAATGACGTTTCGATGAAAGTCGTCCCGAAAAAATGTTTCAATGGATTGTCATATTGCGACGCGTCAATTGTGAGATGTTGCGCGCCAATCGTTCGGCACCTCTTGGACCAGACCTCGTGCGGAACGGCCGACCGGCGAACGGCGACGGTGGCTTCCGTCTCTGTCGGCGTCGGCGACAACGAAAAGGGATCGCCAGACCATGACATTCGCTCGCAAGCGACTTCTCCTCGGTAGCGCCGCGACCCTCGCGTGCGGCCTCTGCGCCGCCGGCGCCGAGGCGCAGACGTTCCCTGTCGGTGGCGGCTCCTCGCTCGCCTCGCCGACCTACACGGCGCTGTTCCGGATCTACCAGCCGTCGAACCCGACGGTGGATTTCAGCGACGTCTACACGACGTCCGGCAGCGGCGCCGCCCAGACCGCGGTGATCACCAACACCGGCAACACCCCCAACACGCCCGGTCCGTTCGACTTCGCGGCCAGCGACGCGACGATCAGCGACGCCCAGATCGTCCAGTGGAACGGCGGCGGCACCAATCCGTTCGGGGTGAAGTATGGCAGGGCGCTCGAGGGCGCGCTGGTCGAACTGCCGACCATCGGCACGCCGATCACGGTTCCGGTCAACCTCGTTGGCGTGGGCGCCAATGGCGCGGCGAACCTCGCAGACGCCGACCTGTGCGGCATCTTTGCCGGCCGGATCACCCAATGGTCGCAGGTCAGCGCCGCGTCCAGCATTCCGCCCGGCAACGGCGCGATCACCGTGGTCTATCGCGGCGACAGCAGCGGGACGAGCTTCCTGTTCACGCAGCATCTGAAGGCGGTCTGCGGATCGACGACCAACACCGTCGGCAACCCCTACGCGGCGACCACGTCGTTCTCGAGCCTGTTTATCAGGGCCGGATCGTCGACGCCCACCTTGCCGTCCAACTTCGTCCCCGGCACCCAGAGCCCGGGCGTGCAGACCGCGGTCGACGCTGCCAAGGGGACGATCGGCTATCTCAGCCCCGACTACACGATGGAGGTGGCCAAGCCGACGACGGCGTCCGCGAGCACGCCCGCGCCCTTCGTCGCGTTCGTCAACGGGCAGAACCCGACGCCAGCCAACACGCAGACCGCGCTCGCGACCGGCACGCCGGTGCCCGACCTGACGATCGACCCGTCCGGCAAGCTTTACAATCCGGCCGATCCCAACAGCTTCATTCCGGTTGCGGCCAAGCCTTCGGCCGGCTACCCGATCGTCGGCTACACGACGTTCCTGCTGCCGCAATGCTACGCCGATCCCAACATCGCCAGCGCGATCAAGTCCTATCTGACCAACGTCTACCGGTCGCCCAGCTACACCAACAGCGAGCGCGCGAACGGCTTCACCGCGCTGCCGACCGCCTTGATCAACCGGATCAACGGAACGTACCTGGTCGGCGCGGCGGCTTCGCTGATCTCGAGCGTCGGCGCGACCGGCTGCACGACCGCGGGCCTTGTCGGCCGCTGATCCATCCGGGCCGGGAATGCGGCATTCCCGGCCCACTCTCGGCATCATCCATCAACCGCTCGCGGAGCTGACATCATGGCTGGCATAACGGATCTCGTCGGGTTCGACTTCCCTCCCGGCTACACGTCGAGCGCCGAGCTGACGCCGACCTTCAACGGCGACGGCACGCTGAGCATTCCCGATCCCGGAATCCAGCCGATCTCCGATAAGGACAGCCTGATCGTCGACAGCGAGAAGGTCGTCTCGATCGACCTGACGCCGACGGCGACCAGCCCGCTCGGCACCATCGTCACCCAGGAGACCTCGCCGTTCGGCCTCCCGGTCGGCCTCCCCGCCACGTCCGACATCGTCGGCGTCAACGGCAACTCGATCCTGCTCGGCCTGCAGCCGTTCCCCTATCCCGAATACATCCTGCTCTCGAACGTCGACATCTCGGCCTTCGACAACATCACCGCATCCAATCCGAACGGCGACCGTCCGAGCTTTCCGATCACCATGTCGACGGCGAGCGTGAGCAGCTATGTCGCACCGACCGCGCCCGTCCCGTGCTTCGGCCGCGGCACCGCGATCGCGACCCCGGCCGGCGAGAAGCCCGTCGAGCTGCTCGAAGCCGGCGACATGGTCGTCACCGCGTCGGGCGCGCACGAGACGATCGTGTGGGCCGGAACGCGTTCGATCGACATCGCCCGCCATCCGGATCCCGACCAGGTCCGTCCGGTCCGCATCGCCGCCGGCGCCTTTGCCGACAACATCCCGGCGCGCGACCTGACCGTCTCGGCCGACCACAACATCTTCGCGGGTGGCGTGCTGATCCCGGCCAAGTGCCTGGTCAACGGCACGACGGTGGTCCAGCTCGATGTCGCCGAGGTTCACTACCATCACATCGAGCTTGCCCGGCACGACATCGTGCTGGCCGAGGGCCTGACGGTCGAGACCTACCTGGACACCGGCAACCGACGCGCCTTCGTCAACCTGGGCAGCACGATCCTGCATCCCGATTTCGCGTCCAGCCCCGATGTCAACTATTTCGCCTGGGAATCCAACGGCTGCGCGCCGCTCAGGCTTGCCGGCCCTGCGGTCGAGGATGTGCGCGCGCAACTCGCGCAGCGCGCGGCGGACCCGACCGGATGCCACGAGGCACGCGACGTCGCCGCCTGAACCCGAACCCGCTCCTCGCAACCGACTGGAGACACCAATGGCGATCTCGACATCCGACGTTGCCGCCTCGCTCGTAGGCGTGACCATCTCGGAATTTCAGACGACGGCCGGCTTCAACCCCAGCACCGGACTGGTGCGCAACGAGAAGCAGGCGGACGGCAGCTACATCGTGCCGAGCATCGACTCGCTCGGCTCGTTCGGCGCCACCAATTCGATCACCTTCGAGGCCGTCGCCGGCCAGCCGAGCGTGCTGTCCTACATGGACGCGGGCCAGACCGACTATGTCCAGGTTCTCGGCTTCGACGGCACGCACGTGCTGCTCGGCGGCGTCACGCTGTCCGGCCAGACCGTGTTCGGCAACCATTTCGTGCTGAGCGACGGCGGCGTGCCACCGTCGACGATCTTCCCGCTGACCGTCTTCCCGACCGGCGCCTCCTACACCAACCCGAACGGCACCACGATCGGCAGCGCCCCCTGCTTCGGCCGCGGCACCATCATCGCGACCCTCGACGGCGACGTCGCGGTCGAGGATCTGCGCGAGGGCGACTTGGTGCTCACCGTCTCGGGCGAGGCCAGGCCGCTGGTCTGGACCGGGTCGCGCTCGGTCAGCGTCGCGCGCCACCCGCGTCCCGACACCGTCCGCCCGGTCCGCATCCGGCGCAGCGCCTTCTCGCCCAACGTGCCGTCGCGCGACCTGATCGTCTCGCCCGACCACAACATCTTCGTCCAAGGCGTGCTGATTCCGGCCAAGTGCCTCGTCAACGGCCGCAGCGTCGTCAACCACGACGTCGAGACCGTCGACTACCACCATATCGAGCTCGCTGGGCACGACGTGGTCTATGCCAACGGGCTCGAGGCCGAGACCTATCTCGACACCGGCAACCGCACCTCGTTCGCCGGACAGGGCGTGACGGTCGCCCATCCGGACTTCGCCTCGGCGCCCGACCAGAACTATTTCGCGTGGGAGGCCAACGGCTATGCCCGCCTCGTGCTCGAGGGCCCCGAAGTCGAGCGGACGCGCGCGATCCTCGCCGCTCGCGCCGACGCCGCAACCCGGGTCACCCGCGTCGCCTGACACTCGTCGATTTGTGCAGAGGGCGGCGAGGCTCCTCGCCGCTCTTTCAGGCCATGAAACTCGGTGAAAAGACGGCGGTCGGTGGTATAGGTCGGGGCAACGGAGCGTTCCCTGCCAATCCGCCGTCCCACCGGCTTCACCCTGCTCGAAATGCTCGTCGTGCTCGCCATCCTCGGCGCGGCGGTCGGGATCGTCGCTATGCGCGGCGCCTGGCACAGCGACAGCCTCGAGGCGCGCGCGGCCGCCGAGACGATCGCGGACGCGCTCAGCGCCACACGCGCGGCCGCGTTCCGCACCGGCCGACCGGCCGGCTGCCGGCTCGACCCGCTCCGCCACCGCGTTCTCCCTGCCCTCGGACCGCCACTGCGCCTGCCGCCGCGCGTGTCGATCTCGTTTCACGGCACCATCACGTTCCAGCCCGATGGTGCCGGCACCGGCGGCCGCATCGAAGCCTCCGAGGGACGCAGCCTGCGCCGGATCGACATCGACTGGCTGTCGGGCCGGATCGCGATCACTCCATGACAGGAAGGCCGGAGGCGGGCTTCACCCTTCTCGAGGCCCTGATCGCGTTCGCGATCGCGGCCCTGGCGCTCGGCGTCCTGTTCCAGGGCGCGGGTGCGGCGCTCCGGACCACCCACGAGGCAGAGCGCCTTGCGGGCGCGGTCGAGCGCGCCCGTTCCCATCTCGCCGAGGCAGCGATCCTTCTGGGCCAGGCAGGCGAACGCGTCGAGGAAGGCGACGACATCCGCTATCACTGGCGGGTCCGCATCGCACCCGCGCAAGCCGCGTCCGCCCGGCGCCCCGGCAGCGGCACCGATCCCGGCCTCACCAATCCGATCCGCCTCTACCGCATCGAGGTCGACGAGACCTGGTCCGAGCGCGGCCATGTCCGCACCTTCCGGCTGCGCAGCGAGCGTCTGTTCGTGGCACCTCCTGCTCCCGCATGAGACGCGAGGCCGGCTTCACCCTGCTCGAGACCATCGTGATGCTGGTCGTGGTGGGCTTGCTGGTGACCGGCCTCGCCGAGGGCACGCGGGCGGGCCTCGCCACCTGGTCGGCCGAACGGCGATGGAGTGGCGAGGCCGAGGTCGCGGGCACCGCGCGCGTGTTGCGCGGCCTGATCGAAGCGATGGATCCGGGCGATCCTTCGGCACCGCTCGCTGTCACCGGATCCGCCAACACGCTGGTCTTCGCGACCGACCTGCCCGTGGTCCCGCCCGGCCAGCGAACCCGCGAGGCAACGGTCGAGCTCGGCCTGCAGGCGCGAACCCTCCAGCTTCGCTGGACGCCGCGCTTGCCGAGCCCGCTGAGACCGCCCGTCCGACACACCGACATCCTCGCAACGGGCATCTCCTCGCTCGATCTGGCCTACTGGCGCGACGGCGCCTGGTCCGGCCATTGGGCCGGCGACGGCATCCCGGAACTGGTCCGCATCCGGATCGCACGCGAGCCGGGGACGGGCCCGGCATTCGCCGACATCATCGCGGCTCCCGCGCGCACGCCACCCTCATGAGGCACGCAAGCGCGCGCGGCTTTGCGCTGCTGATCGTGCTGTGGTCGATGGCGCTGCTCGGTCTGCTCGGCACCCGCATCACGTCGGCAGCCCACACCGGCGCCGTCGAGGCCGAGGCGGTCGCCGGCCGCGCCACGCTCGAGGCCGAAGCCGATGCCGCCCTCGCCGACGCGGAGTTTCACCTGCTGCGCGGCGAACATCCCGCGGCAGCGGGCCCGGTGGAGATGGAAGTCGAGAACGAGGCCGGCCGCATCAACATCAACACGGCACCCACCGGCCTGCTCGCCGCTCTCCTGCTCGCCGTCGGCTGCCCGGCCGACCAGGCCTCGACGCTCGGGGCCGCCATCGCCGACTGGCGCACGCCGACCACGCTCGCCCAGCCAGACGGCGCCAAGCTGCCGGCCTATCGCGCCGCCGGCCTCGAATACGGTCCACGCGACGCTCCCTTCCGCAGTATCGACGAGCTGGGCCTGGTGCTCGGCATGACGCCCGCCATCCTGGCCCGGCTCGCGCCGCACGTGACGATCTTCACCGAAGGCGACGTCGATCGGAATTTCGCCGACGACATCGTACGCGAGGCCCTCGTGCGCGATGGCGGCAACGTCATCCCGGCCGGCCTCCTGATCCCCGAAACCTCGTCTGTCCTGCTCCTGACCGCGCGTGCGCGCGGACCGGACGGCGCCCGCTTCGTGCGCGAAGCCACCATCCGGATCAGCCGCGCCAACGACCGGAACGATCCACTCCTGACGACGCTCGACCGGCGGTGACATCGCAGCTTGCCGCTCCTCCGCGCCTCCGGTAAGGCCGCGTGATGAACCATCCGGCCACGGGCCTCTGGAAACCCCCCGTTTTCATCCTCGTCGCTCTTTCCGGCTGCGGGATGTTCGGCGGCGGCCCGAAGCCGAACCCCGTCACCGTCTCCGGCAGCGCGATCTCGACCGAGACCGTCTCGCTCGGCAACGGCTACGGCCTCGACCTGCCCAAGACGATCGATGGCTTCACCAGGACCGGCACCGAGGATCGTCCGGCCGGGACCGACATCGTGGCGGGCTACGCGCGCACCGTCGATCCGGCGCCGATCATCGCCACCATCCGGGTCCACAAGGCCGGCGAGGCGAGCTCGCTCGACCTGCTCGCGGCGACCCCGCCCGCCGCCACCACGAGCAAATCCCAGGCGTCCCTCGACGCGTCCATCAAGCAGGTGCGCCGCTTCTATCCGGACGCCGAGATCCTGAGCACGGCAGGCGCCTTCCTCGTCCGTTTCGGCGCGATGCAGAACGGGCGATCGGCGCTCCTCTCCTATGTCGACAGCATGGACGGCGTGCGCCAGCCGATCCTGCTGCGGATCGAGACGTTCTGCTGCGCCGACCAGAAATGGAACTACGAGTTCCGCTTCCGCTATCCCGCTTCACTCGCCGGGGTCGACGGCCCGATCGCGAAATTCGTCGACGGCATCGCATGGAGCCGGGACCCCGGCGAAAGCATCGACAAGCCGGAGTGAGCGCGCGCCGGGTCCGGCATTGGTGATCCCCTATCCGCGTGCACCGTCAGGCGGCGCGGACGCCCGCCATGCCATCCAGCGCGCGCATGGCATCGTCCGGCAGCGTCAAGCCGGCCGCGGCAAGGTTCTCCCGCAAATGCCCGACCGACGAGGTGCCCGGGATCAGGAGGATGTTCGGCGCGCGGCGGAGCAGCCAGGCGAGCGCGATCTGCATCGGCGTCGCATCGAGACGGGCCGCGACGCCGGACAGGGTGGACGACTGCAGCGGGCTGAAGCCGCCGAGCGGGAAGAACGGCACGTAGGCGATGCCGTCGCCGGCGAGGTCGTCGATCAGCGCGTCGTCGTCCCGGTGCGCCAGGTTGTACTGGTTCTGCACGCAGACGATCTCGCAGATCCCGCGGCCTTGCGCGATCTGCGCCCGCGTGACGTGGCTCAGCCCGATATGACGCACCAGGCCTTGACGCTGCAGATCGGCCAGCGCGGTGAGCGGCGCTTCGATCGAGCCTTCGGCCGGATGATGCGGATCGAACATGACGCGAAGATTGACCACGTCGAGCGCGTCGAGCCCCAGGTTGCGGAGGTTGTCATCGACGGCGCTCCTCAGCTCGTCGGTCGAGAAGGCCGGGTTCCATGATCCATCGGCGCCGCGACGGGCGCCGATCTTGGTGACGATGACCAGATTGTCCGGATAGGGCGCCAGCGCCTCGCGGATGACCTGGTTGGTCACGTGCGGACCGTAGAAGTCGCTCGTGTCGATATGGTCGACGCCGCTCGCGACCGCTTCCCGCAGCACGGCCACTGCCGCGTCACGGTCCTTCGGCGGCCCGAACACGCCGGGTCCCGCGAGCTGCATGGCGCCGTAGCCAAGCCGCTTCACGAGGCGATCGCCGAGCGGGAAGGTGCCGGATGGCTCGATGGACATGGTCGATCTCCTTGAGGACCACGCACATCTGGACATTTCCGGCCCGCGCGATAACCAGGGACAATGCGAACAGGTCGTGCGGAGCGGCGAACACTGACCATCGATCTCGGTGATCTCAACGCGTTCGTCGTGGTGGCCCGCGCCAGGGGATTTCGCGATGGCGCGCGCGCACGCGGCGGCAGCGCGTCCGCGCTCAGCGAGGCGGTCCGCCGCCTGGAGACGCAGCTCGGCGTCAGGCTGCTCAACCGCACGACCCGCAGCGTGGCTCCAACCGAAGCGGGCGCCCGCCTGCTCGAGCGCCTCGGACCCGCGCTGACCGAGGTCGAGGAGGCCCTCGACGTGGTGAACTTCTTCCGCGATCGGCCGGCGGGCACCCTGCGCCTCAACGTGCCGATCAGCGCGGCGCGGCTGGTGCTGCCCGCCATCGTGCCGCCGTTCCTCGCGGCCTATCCCGACATCCGGCTCGAGGTGATCGCCGAAAGCAACTTCGTCGACGTGCTCGCGGCCGAATGCGACGCCGGCATCCGCTACGACGACCGGCTGGCGCAAGACATGATCGCGGTGCCGATCGGGCCGCGCGTCGAACGCTTCGCCACCGCCGCGTCCCCGTCCTATCTCGACCGCTGCGGCCGCCCGCTTCATCCGAGCGAACTGCTCGACCATGCCTGCCTGTGCGGCCGTTTCCCCAGCGGCGCGATGACGTCGTGGGAATACGAGCGCCAGGGCGAGGTGGTCCGGGTCGAGCCGACCGGGCCGCTGATCGTGCGGGTCGACGGCGGGATCGATCTCGCGGTCGACGCCGCGATCGCGGGCACCGGCATCGTCAACCTGTTCGAGGAGTGGTTGCGCCCGCACTTCGAGCGCGGCGCGCTGGAACCCGTGCTCGAACCCTGGTGGCAGCGTTTCCCGGGCCCGTTCCTCTATTATCCCGGACGCCGCCTGATGCCCGCCCCGCTGCGGGCGTTCGTCGATTTCATCAAGGCGCCGGACGGCCCGGCGCCCCGGGACTTCAAGTAATGGTGTCCAAAGGCTAAGCCTTCGGCTGGGGTTCGGGGCAGGGGCTCAAGACTTGCTAGGAAAAACGATGCGCCACGATTGGACACGAGACGAGGTCAAGGCGCTCATGGCGCTGCCGTTTCCCGAACTCCTCTACCGCGCGCAGACCGTCCATCGCGCCGCCTTCGATCCCACCGAGGTGCAGATCTCGACCCTGCTGTCGATCAAGACCGGCGGCTGTCCCGAGGATTGCGGCTATTGCTCGCAGAGCCTGCATCACGACAGCGGACTCGCCGCCGGCAAGCTGATGCAGGTCGAGGCGGTGCTGGCGCAGGCGCGCGCGGCGCGCGAGGCGGGTGCCGAGCGCTTCTGCATGGGTGCCGCGTGGCGCGGCCCGAACGACCGCGACCTCGACACGGTGTGCGCCATGGTCGAGGGCGTGCGGGCGCTCGGGCTCGAGAGCTGCGTCACGCTGGGCATGCTGACCGGGCCGCAGGCACGCAGGCTCGCGGGCGCCGGGCTCGACTACTACAACCACAACCTCGACACCTCGCCCGAGTATTACGGCGACATCATCACCACCCGCACCTATGCCGACCGCCTCGAGACGCTGGCCCATGTGCGCGACGCCGGCATCAACGTGTGCTGCGGCGGCATCCTGGGCATGGGCGAAACCCGCGACGACCAGGCCGGGCTGATCCGCGAGCTCGCCAACCTGCCACGCCATCCCGAGAGCGTGCCGATCAACATGCTGATGCGGATCGAGGGAACGCCGCTGGCCCATTCGGACGCGGTCGATCCGATCGACTTCGTGCGCGTGATCGCCGCGGCACGGATCACGATGCCGGTGTCGCGCGTGCGCCTCGCGGCTGGACGCGAAGGGATGTCCGACGAGACGCAGGCGCTCTGCCTGCTCGCCGGCGCCAATTCGATCTTCTACGGGGCCCGCCTGCTCACGACCGCGAACCCGGCCGCCGACAAGGACCGGACGCTCCTGCGCAGACTCGGGATGAGGGCGGCCGAGGCGGCCCATTGAACCATGTCTGGCGCCCCTACACCCAGATGCGGACCGCGGCACCCGCCCTGCGGGCCGCGCGAACCGACAACACCACGATCACGCTGGACGACGGACGCACGCTGATCGACGGCATCGCGTCGTGGTGGACCGCCTGCCATGGCTACAATCATCCGCGCATCAGGCGAGCGGTCGCGTCACAGCTCGAAACCATGCCGCACATCATGTTCGGCGGCCTCACCCACGCGCCGGCCGAGCTGCTCGCCGAGCGGCTCGCGCGCGTGCTGCCCGGCGATCTGCGCCACGTCTTCTTCAGCGATTCCGGCTCCGTCTCGGTCGAGGTCGCGATCAAGATCGCCGTCCAGTACTGGATCAACCGTGGCGTGCACGGCCGTACCCGGCTGCTGTCGTTCACCGGCGGCTATCACGGCGACACGCTGGCGACGATGGCGATCTGCGATCCGGACGAGGGCATGCACACGCTGTTCCGCGGCGTGCTGCCCGAGCAGGTGATCGCGCCGCTGCCTCCTGGCGGCTTCGAGACCAAGCTCGATGCCCACGCGCACGAACTCGCGGCCGTGGTTGTCGAGCCCCTGGTGCAGGGCGCGGGCGGCATGCGGATGCATCCGCCCGACACGCTGGCGGCGATCCGCGCGGCATGCGACCGGCACGGCGTGCTGCTGATCGCCGACGAGGTGTTCACCGGCTTCGGCCGCACCGGGACGATGTTCGCCTGCGAACAGGCCGGCATCGTGCCCGACATCATCTGCCTGTCGAAGGCCCTGACCGGCGGCACGATGGGACTCGCCGCGACCGTGGCACGGCCGCATGTCTTCGAGGCCTTCCTGTCGGACGACCCGCGAGCCGCCCTGATGCACGGGCCGACCTTCATGGCCAATCCACTCGCCTGTGCCGCGGCGAATGCCTCGCTCGACCTGTTCGAGACCGAGGACCGGCTGGGTCAGGTGGCCGCCATCGAGGCGAGGCTCCGCAGCGGTCTCGAACGGTGCCGGACGGTCCCGAACGTGCGCGACGTCCGCGTGCTCGGCGCGATCGGCGCCGTCGAGCTCGACCGGATGCCGCCGCTCGACCGCCTCAAGCGCGCCTTCGTCGAGCGCGGCCTGTTCGTCCGCCCGTTCGGCAACATCGTCTACCTGACGCCCTCCTTCACGATCGAGCCGGATGCGCTCGCCCGGCTGATCGACGGCGTCGTCTCGGTGGTCGGCGAGGTCTGAGGCGGCGCGCTACCCGCAGTGCTTGTCCGGGACGGCGGCGAGCGGGTCATTCGCCGATTTCAGCAGCCACAGGTGATCCGGCGTCCCGTTGTCGTGGAACTGGACCACGTTGGCGCTGTTGGCGAGCGACTCGTGATCGACGCCGAGCACCAGCCCGCTGTGCTGGTTGCGGATCAGGAACTGTCCGCCTCCGGTGTCGACGAACTGCCACTGCTGGTTGGAGTCATGGCTGTCGGGCTGCTGCTGGATCAGCGCGCTGTCGGCGGTCTGCATGCCGGCCACACCCATCACCAGGCCGCTGTTGATGTTGCGCATCTTGAAGGTGCCGTCGCGCGCCTCGACGAACTCCCACAGATGGTCGTTGGTGCCGTTGTCCTGGTATTGCTGCACCTGCGCGCCCGCCGCGGTCGAGGCGTCCTGCACGCCGATCAGCAGCCCGCTGTTGACGTTCGCGATCTGGAACACCGGCCTGCTGAACGCCTGCAGCTCGTCCAGTCCCCAACCCGTGCCGCCGCCCGCGTTCGGAGCCACGACCCGGATCTGGCTGGTGGTCAGGGCGGGGAAGGTGATCCGGTTCATTGCGTTGGCCGCCGGTGCCGCATCGTCGCGCACCTGGCCGGGGATGCTCGCCCAGGCGCTGCCGGTCCAGTATTGCAGATCGTAGCCGGCGGGCGTGCGCACGCCGCCGCCGTCGTCGTAGAAGGTGAGCCGGACTTCGCCCAGCGTGACGTTGCGCTGGAAATTCACGCCGTAATCGTCGGTCGGATTGGAGGACGCATACGACGTCCAGCGGCTGTTCTCCGGGATGCCGGTCCGGTAGACCACGCCGTCGATGCCGTTCCAGACATTGTCGTAGGGCGACGTGTAGCTCGCGAACGGCTGCGTCCCGTAGGTGACCCGCTGGCTGTTGGCCGCGACGTCGACGACACCGCAGGCGTTGCTCTGCGTGATCGCGCGGCCGACCTCGATCGTCACCGGCGACAGGGTCGGCCGCGCCGCGGCGAGCGCCCCGTCGACGAAGATGCGCAGGCCCACGCCCTGTCCGTAGCGCGCCCCGGTCCGGTCCCACAGCACGGTCACGTTGTGGCCGTGATAGGGCGTGTTCTCGAGCGCGAAATAGTCCCAGGTCGCGGGCGCCAGCGGGCTGATCACCAGGTCGTCGCCCGGCTGGCCGCGCAATCCGATCAGACCGGAGATGACGTTGTCGTTGAACGTCGAGTGGTTGTAGTCCTCGCTGTGATCCAGCGAATCATAGACCCAGGTGGGGCTGTCCGGATCATGCGCCTCCGCGACATAGGGCGTGCCGTTGCGGAACTGGGTCGCGGCGTAGCCGTGCAGCAGATTGAGGTAGTCGGTCCGGGTGATCACCGGCTGCGCCGGATAGTCGATCAGCAGGTTCGCGAGCCCGGTCAGCGTCTGCGACGTCTCGTACGGCCAGGACGGCCCGTCCCAGTGGCAGCATGTGGCGGCCTGGTATTCGAACCAGCGGCTGCGCCGCTCCGCCGTGGTGGGGCCGAAACTGGCCGCGAAGCCTTGCGGGTCGAGCAGCGGCGCCATGCCGCTCGCGTCGAACGCGAAGGGCGCCTCGAACATCCAGGGCACGAATCCTTCTTCCTCGCGCGTGTCGAGCAGCGCCTCGGTGGGATTGTTGTCGCGCGGCAGATCGTAGAAGAAATGCCGGCCCTGATCCCACAACCGTGTCTGCAGCGCGATCTTCAGCGCGATGGCCCGCGCCGCGTATTCGGCCGCGACGGCGCCGTTGCCCGACAGGATCGCCATCCGTGCGATCGCGGTCGCGTCGCCATACTGGTAGGCGTTGATCGTCGGACGGTAGCCGGCGCCGCCGTGATACGGATCGCTCGATTCGAGCGACGCGGGGGTGAATTCGGTCGCGTCCCACACCGGGACCTGCCAATAGAGACCCAATGCCTGGTTGAAGTGATTGTCCCAGCCGCGATACTGGCGGACCAGTTGCGGCAACTGGTCGAAGGCGAAACCCGAATCGCCCGTGGCGAGATACACCTGCCAGACCGCGCTGGCGGCCCAGAAGCTGTATTCGTGCGCCCAATCCGACGTGTCCGGATTGTCGTTGTAATTCTGCGGTTTGGCGAACTGGCCCGGCCCGTTCAACCAGTAATTGATGTTGTCCTTGACGTATTGCTGGTCGCGCAGCCAGCGTCCCTCGATCGTCTGGTGCCCGGCCGCGGCGACCACGCCGCCATACGGCGCGCCGTAGAACACCGGCTGCAGGAATTCCGTCGACAGCCAGCCATAGATCGATCCGGTGTAGATCAGATGTTCCTTGTAGGTTTGCCAGCGATAATAATAGACCTGCTGGATCTGCTGATCCGGCACGTCGAGAAACGGAATATTGGCGAGAAACCAGGCCGGATCATTCGCCTGACCAAGCAGGGCCGATTTGTCCAGGAAATTGGTTCCCCCAGACGCAGCCCCGGGATACGGCAACGGAGGATCGACGGCGAGAGCGGGAGCGGCCGCAACCATGACCGCGGTGAGCCAGCCGGCATATGGAAGACATGCCTTCACTGTCCGATCCCTCCCGAGTTTTCCGTCACGTGCGCGGGAAGCCTCTTGCTTGTCAAGACCGAGCCGGACACGAGAACTTTGCGAGTCTCTCGGCAAGGCGAAGTGTTAGTGGCGGCAGTTCGAACGCCCCGCGTCGAGACGACGCGCGGCCTCCCCCGGCGCTCCACCCATCGCCACCGCGCCGGCCCCGGTCGACGTGCGGGTCGGGGGGTCGTGCGTCCGTCGCAATGACACTGGTCGTGCCGCGCCCGATGCGCAATGATCGTGCCTCAACGACAGGCGCGCAGGCGCCGGATCAGGGAGTGATGACGATGGAGCGGCGTAGTGCGCTGAAACTGATGACGGCGGCCTCGATCGCGGGGGTCACCGGGATCCCGGCCGCCTTCGCCGCCGCCGGTCAGATGGTCACCGTGGTCAAGATCATCGGCATTCCATGGTTCAATCTCGTTGGCCAGGGCGTGACCGAGGGCGGCACCAAGTTCGGTCTGCAGACTTCCACGATCGGTCCGGCGCATGTCGACCCGGCGCAGCAGGTCTCGATGGTCGACGACCTCATCGCCAAGAAGGTCGACGTGATCGGCCTCGTGCCGCTCGACGTGAAGGTGCTCGGGCCGGTGCTCAAGCGCGCCCAGGACGCCGGCATCATCGTCATCACCCAGGAGGGCCCGAACCAGGAGAACCGCACCTGGGACGTCGAGATGATCGACAGCGTCAAGTTCGGCGAGGTGCAGATGGCCGCGCTCGCCCGCGAGATGGGCGAGAAGGGCGAGTATATCGTGCTGGTCGGCACGCTGACCACGCCGCTGCACAACAAGTGGGCCGACGCCGCGATCGCCTACCAGAAGCAGCATTATCCGAACATGACGCTGGCCACCGCCCGCTTCCCCGGCGCCGACGAGGTCGACACCGCCGAGACCGTGATGCGCAACGCGCTGCAGGCCTATCCCGACCTGCGCGGCGCGGTCTGTTTCGGCTCGAACGGCCCGATCGGCTGCGGCAACGTGCTCCGCCAGCGCCATCTCGGGCACAAGATCGCCATCATCGGCACCTCGATCCCGTCGCAGGTCAAGCCGCTGCTGATGAGCGGCAACGTGCGCGAGTGCTTCATCTGGAGCCCCAAGGACGCCGGCTTCGCGATGGTGTCGGTCGCCAGCCTGGCGCTCAAGAAGGTCAATTTCGAGGACGGCATGGACATCCCCGGCCTCGGCCGCGCCCATGTCGACGCCGCCAACCGGACGATCAGCGTCGACAAGATCCTGACCGTCAACAAGCAGACGGTGGACGGCCTGATCGCGACCGGTCTGTAGTCATGGGGCTTCGCCCCAAACCCCACCAGGGGCCGGACCCCTGGACTGCCAATGATTTCAATGTCATGCGGGTCTGGGGCCGCCCGGCTCCAGCGGGTCCAGGGCAAAGCCCTGGCCACTGTCCCGGCGAAATCGCTTGCCTCCCTTCCTAGAACTGCGCGGGATCGGCAAGCGCTTCGGCGGCGTGCAGGCGCTCGACGGCGTGGATCTCGCCGTCGAAGCGGGCGAGATCCATTGCCTGGCCGGCGAGAACGGGTCGGGCAAGTCGACGCTGATCAAGATCGTCTCGGGCGTGCAGCCGCCCGATCCCGGCGGCGTGCTCGCGATCGACGGCCACGAGGTCCGCGGCCTGACGCCGGCCGAGAGCATCCGGCGCGGCATCCAGGTGATCTACCAGGACCTCTCGCTGTTCACGAACCTCACGGTCGCCGAGAACATCGCGGTCGCCGCGCATCGCGGCCTGCACGTGGTCGACTGGCGGCGCATCCGGCGGACCGCGGCGGCGGCGATCAAGCGGATCGAGGTCGATCTCGACCCCGATGCCTATGTCGCCGATCTCGCCGTGGCCCAGCGGCAACTGGTCGCGATCTGCCGGGCGCTGGCCGCCGACGCGAGGCTGGTGATCATGGACGAGCCGACCGCATCGCTCACCAGGCGCGAGGTCGACACGCTGCTGGCGCTCGCCGGCGAGCTCAAGCGGCGCGGGATCGCGGTGGTCTTCGTCAGCCACCGGCTCGACGAGGTGCTCGAGGTCGCCGACCGCGTCACCGTTCTTCGCAACGGCGAGCGCGTCGGCACCTACGAAGCGGCGGACATGACCGGCGACCGTCTCGGCGAGCTGATGACCGGCAAGGTGTTCTCGTATCGGGTTCGCGCGCCACGACCGCCCGGCGAGATCGTGCTGTCGGTCGAGGGCCTGACGCGTGCCGGCGACTATCGCGATGTGAGCTTCGAGGTCAGGGCGGGAGAGATCCTCGGGATCACCGGCCGGCTCGGTTCGGGCCGGACCGAGCTCGCCCTGTCGCTGTTCGGGATGAACCCGCCCGACGCGGGCGGGATCCGGATCGGCGGCGCGCGGCTCCGCCGGCACGGCACCGGCGAGGCGATCAGGCGCGGGATCGCCTATCTGTCGGAGGACCGGCTCTCGCTGGGGCTGGTGATGCAGCAGCCGATCGCGGCCAACATCACGCTCGCCGTGCTCGACCGCAGCCGCGGGCGCATGGGCCTGCTGTCACGCACGCGCCTCGCCGAGACGGTGCGGCGCTGGATCGGCGCGCTGGGGATCAAGGTGTCCGATCCGGAGAACGCCGTCGGCACGCTCTCCGGCGGCAACCAGCAGCGCGTGGTGCTGGCCAAGTGGTTGGCCACCGGTCCGAGATTGCTGATCCTCGACAGCCCGACCGTCGGCGTCGACATCGGCGCCAAGGACGGGATCTACGCGATCATGGACCAGCTCGCCGCCGACGGACTCGCGGTGATCATGATTTCCGACGAGATTCCCGAGGTCTTCTACCACTCCGACCGCGTGATCGTGATGAAGGAGGGGCGCCAGGCGGGCGAGTTGCGGCCGGGCGAGAGCTCGGAGGCGGCGCTGCGCGCGGCGGTCGATGCTTAGCCGCTTCCGCCGCACCCACGAATGGCGGCTGCTGGTGGCGACCGTCGCGCTCGCGGCCGCCCTCTCGATCGCGGCGCCCCGGTTCCTGACGGTGCAGAACGGGCTCGACCTGCTCACCAACGCCTCCTTCACCGGCATGCTCGCGGCCGGCCTGCTGGTGGTGCTGGTGTCGGGCGGGATCGACATCTCGTTCACCGCGGTCGCGTCGGTTGCGCAATATCTGGCGATGGAGACAGTGCTCCATGTCGGCGGCGGCTGGGCCACGCTGTTCGCGGTCGGGCTGGGCGTCGGCACCCTGCTCGGCCTCGTCAATGCGGTTCTCGTCAGCACGCTGCGCATCTCGCCGGTGATCGTCTCGATCTCGATGCTGAACGTCTATTTCGGACTATTGATGTTCCTGACGGGCGGAAACCAGCTCTTCAACCTGCCCGACTGGTTCCAGGACGCGTTCTCCTACGTCGTCTGGACCGACGCGCAGGGCAATCCCTATGTGATCAACGCGCAGATCATCGGCCTGTTCGTGTGTTTCGCGCTGAGCTGGCTGCTGCTCGACCGGACCAGCATCGGCCGCCAGATCTACGCGCTCGGCGGCAGCGCCGAGGCGGCCGCGCGCGTGGGCTTCAGCGCGTTGCGGCTCAATCTCGTGGCCTACGGCTACATGGGCTTCATCGCCGGCCTCGCCTCGCTCGCGCAGGCGCAGCTCGCGCAGTCGGTGGCGCCCAACGTGCTCGTCGGACGCGAACTCGGCGTGCTCGCAGCCGTGGTCCTGGGCGGTGCCAGCCTGACCGGCGGCCAGGGCTCGGTGCCCGGCATGATCCTGGGCGTGGTGTTGCTCGCGATCATGGAGAACGGGCTGATCCTGATGGGCGTGTCGTCCTACTGGACGCAGTTCTTCGTGGGCGCGGTGATCCTGCTCGCGGTGTCCACGATCTCGCTCGAGCGGCGCCGCCAGCGCGCCTCGACCCGCCGAATAATCGCGGGGACCGCGTGAGCGAGGCGTCGATCCCGGCGTCCCGGACGCACCGGCCGATGATCCGGATCGGCGGCGTGAACGCGCGCCTGCTGGTGCTGCTCGCATCCCTCGCGGCGGTGTTCGGCATCCTGATCGGCCCGAACCTGTTCGCGATCGGCACCTTGCGGTCGATGGCGCTGCAGGCGCCGGCGCTCGGCCTGCTGTCGCTCGCGATGATGGTCTCGCTGCTGTCGGGCGGTCTCGATCTGTCGATCATCGCGATCGCCGACTTCAGCGCGCTGAGCTCGGCCTTCCTGCTGCACCTCGTCCCTCCGGGCTCGCTCGCGATCCCGGCCGTGCTCGCCTCGCTCGCCGGCGGCATCCTCGTGGCCGCGCTGATCGGCGCGCTGAACGGCGCCGTCATCGCCTTCCTCGACGTCTCGCCGATCCTGACCACGCTGGGCACGATGACGATGGTCAACGGGCTCAGCATCGGCCTCACCCATGGCGGCGTGATCTCGGGTTTTCCGCCGCTGGTGCTGTTCCTCGGCAACGGCAGCGTGCTCGGCATCCCCGCGCCCTTGATCGGGCTCGGCCTGGTCGCGGCCCCGGTGGCGTTGCTCCTCAACCGCTCGCCGTTCGGCCGGCTGACCGCGATGATCGGCTCCAACGAGGCCGCCGTTCGCTACTCGGGCGTCGACACCAGGCGCGTCCTGCTGCGTGTCTACGTGCTGTCTGGCCTGCTGGCGGGCCTGGCCGGCGTGCTGATGATGGCGCGCTTCAATTCCGCCAACGCCTCCTACGGGCAGAGCTACCTGCTGGTGACGGTGCTGGCCGCGGTGCTCGGCGGCGTCGACCCGATGGGCGGCTTCGGCCGCGTCGGCGGCCTGATCATCGCGCTCGCGATCCTCCAGTTGATCTCGACCGCCTTCAACCTGCTCGGCTTCAGCGAATTCCTGACGCTGACGATCTGGGGCGCCACCCTGGTCACGATCGCGGGCCTGGGGCTCGTACGCCGGACGCTCGCCCTTTTGGTGTCCAGAACATAGTGCCGGACCTGCGCGATCCGGCCGTTCCGGCGCGCGCGGTGTGCGACGCACTCGGCCTGTCGCCGCACCCCGAGGGCGGCCACTACCGCGAGCTCTGGCGCGACCAGCCGGCCGACGGCGCCCGAGGCTGCGCCACCAGCATCCTGTTCCTGCTGGCCGCCGGCGAACGGTCGCACTGGCATCGTGTCGACGCGGCCGAGATCTGGCTCTGGCAGGCCGGTGCGCCGCTCCGGCTCGAAATCGGCGGTGACGCCATCATCACGCTCGGTCCCGATCTCGCCGGTGGTGCCGTGCTTCAGGCCGTCGTTCCGGCGCATGACTGGCAGGCGGCGCGCAGCCTCGGCGCCTGGAGCCTGGTGGGCTGCATCGTCGCACCCGCTTTCGCGTTCTCCGGCTTCGAGATCGCGCCCGCCGGCTTCTCCCCGCATCGACATGAACCATGACGCCCGGGATCAGGCGCCGAGCGTCCTCGGAAACGAGGCCTGCGCGCCGGCCCGCGTGACGGTGACCGCCGCGTAGCGCGTCGCGTGGGCGATGGCGGCCCCGGTGTCGCCATGCAGCGTCCAGTGCGCGGCGAAGCTGCCGACGAAGGCGTCGCCCGCCCCGGTCGTGTCGATCGGCACGACCGCCTCGGGTGGGAAGTCGCGCGTGCCGCCGCTCTCGATCAGCAGCGCCCCGCGCTCGCCCCGTGTCACGATCACCGTGCCGAACCCGTGCTTGAGCAGGCCGGTGCCGGAGTCGACGACATGCTGCTCGGTGTCGGCCAGCACGCCGGCGAGCAGCGACAGCTCGGTCTCGTTCGGCACCAGGAACCGGACGGTTCCAAGCCGGTCGAGCGGCAGCTCTCCGGTCGCCGGCGCCGGGTTGAGCAGCACCGGAACGCCCGCGCCCGCGGCGAACTCGACGGTGCGCAGGACGGTGTCGAGCGGGATTTCGAGCTGCAGCAGGATCAGGTCGCAGGCGCCGAGCGCTTCGGCGGCGCGATCGACGTCGTCCGGACGCAGCAGGGCGTTGGCGCCGGCATTGATGAGAATACGGTTCTGGCCGGTTTCCTCGACGATGATCGTGGCCGTGCCGGTCGGCGCGTCCGCGGTGCGAAGGATGTGGGTCGTGTCGATCCCGTCGGCGTGCAGCGCCTCGAGCGCATCGCTGCCATGGTCGTCGTCCCCGGTCGCACCGACGAAGACGACGGTGGCGCCGGCGCGCGCGGCAGCGATCGCCTGGTTCGCACCCTTGCCGCCGCGGCCGGTGGTGAATCCCGAAGCCGCGCGGGTTTCCCCGGAAGCGGGCATCCGGTCGATGGTGGTGATGAGATCGGTGTTGATGCTGCCGACGACGCCGACGCGGCCGCTCATCGTTGCTGGTCGAGGGATCGTGGAATGCTCCTCTGTTCCACGATCCGCCGGAGGATCGAGGCGATCAGACGTTACGACGGCGGCGCGCGATGGCAACCCCCAGCCCGAGCAGTCCGACGCCCATCAGCCCGAGCGACATCGGCTCGGGAACCGACACGGTGAGCACCGACGGCGCGCCGTTCTCTCGCGCATAGTACAGCACGCCATTAATCCCGCTGGTCACGTCGATCGTGCTGGTCGTGGCGACCGTCGGCGCGGCATAGAGCGTGTTGTAGGCGGTCTGGTTGTCATAAAGGCTGAACCCGTCATCATGCGTCACCGTCAGGATCGTGCCTGCCGCGAGCGGACCGAGCACGATCTGGTAGAGCGACCCATAACCGAAGCCGCCGGTGCTGCCGCTCGATCCGAGAAAGCCGCCAAGCGTGCTGAAATCGGCGATGGTGCTGCCGCCATAGGCCAGCTTCGTCGTGCCCGATGCCTGGTAGTTCGAGATGTTGGCGGCGCTGAAGCCGAAATCGCTGTTCAGGTCCGACGACGTCGAGTCGCTCAGCGAGAGCGCGCCGGTGTAGGTGAAGTTGGCGGTGTCGGCCACGCCATCGATGTTGGTGAAATTGACCGTGTGGCCGTTCACCGTCGGCAGCCGGGTCGCGTCGAACGGGGAGCCGTTGGTCAGGATGGTTTCCACCCGGACGCTGTAGGCCCCGGCCTGGGCCGCGCCGCTGACGGAAATCGCGGTCGCGAACGCGAGCCCCGCCATCGCCGCGATCTTGCTCTTCATGGTCAGTCCGCCCTGTGCTGGTCAGGACCTAACAGGCAAACGCCGGGCCAAACAATGCTCGCGTTGTTTGACAATGGGTTAGCGGGCGCGCGCCAACCGAACTGTAAGATTTCCCGACATGACGCAGGCCGCGTCGCACGCCTCGCTGGCCCGCGGCGATTGCGTCATACTGGGCGTGTCGTCCAGCAGGGGCCCCATGCACGAGCTCGAAGCCTTCATCCGGGAGCGGCGGATCACCGAGGTGGAGTGTCTCGTGCCCGACCTCTCGGGGATCGCCCGCGGCAAGATCCTGCCGGCCGAGAAGTTCCTGCGCATCCTGCGCGACCGCGGCCTGCGGATGCCCGAAAGCATCTTCGTCCAGACCGTCACCGGCGACACCCCCGACGAGGACATCACCAGTCCTGCCAACTCCGACATCTACATGGTGCCCGACGCGACCACGGTGCGGGTGGTGCCTTGGTATGCCGAACCGACCGCGCTGGTGATCAGCGACTGCGTCTACCTCGACGGAACCCCGGTCGACATCTCACCGCGCCACGTGCTGCGCCGCGTGCTCGCCCTCTACGAGGAGCGCGGCTGGCGCGCGATCGTGGCCCCCGAGCTCGAGTTCTTCCTCGTTCAGGTCAACAAGGATCCCGACTATCCGCTGGTCCCGCCGGTCGGCCGCACCGGCCGCACCGAGAGCGGCCGCCAGGCCTACGGCATCGACGCGGTCAACGAGTTCGACCCGCTGTTCGAGGACGTCTACGACTATTGCGAGGCGCAGGGCATCGACATCGACACCCTGACCCATGAAGCCGGCGCGGCACAGATCGAGATCAACTTCAACCACGGCGACCCGCTGGCACTCGCCGACCAGGTGTTCCTGTTCAAGCGCACGGTGCGCGAGACCGCGATCCGCCACCAGGTGTGTGCCACATTCATGGCAAAGCCCATGCAGGGCGAGCCGGGAAGTGCGATGCACATCCACCAGAGCGTGTCGGATCTGACCGGCCGCACCCTGTTCGCGACCGAGGACGGCCGCGACACCGACCTTTTCCTCGCCCACATCGCCGGCATGCAGGCCTATCTGCCGTCGGTGATGCCGCTGCTCGCGCCCAACGTGAACTCGTATCGGCGGCTCGCGGGGCGCGGCGACGCGCCGATCAACGTGCATTGGGGCCACGACAATCGCACGGTGGGCCTGCGCGTCCCGTATGCGGCGCCGGACGCGCGGCGGGTCGAGAACCGGGTTCCCGGCGTGGACGCGAACCCGTATCTCGCGATTGCGGCGTCGCTCGCCTGCGGCTGGCTCGGCATGGTGGAGGGCCGGGCGCCGAACGCGCCGGTGAGCGGCAGCGCGCACATCCTGCCGCGTCTGGCGTTGCCGCGCGACCAGAGCGAGGCGCTCGACCGCCTCAACGCCAGCGCGCCCCTGCGCGACATCCTCGGCGCCCGCTTCGTGGCCGTGGTCAACGCGGTCAAGCAGGCCGAATACGACGCCTACCAGCGCGTCATCTCGAGCTGGGAGCGCGAGAACCTGCTGCTCAACGTGTAGCCGTTGACACAAGCGCGCCGGCTCGCCCTTCTCTACGCGCTCTTCGCTTGCATGGCCGTGCTGTTGATCGCACCCACCATGCCGCCGATGCAGAACCCCGACGAGGGCGCGCACGCCTATCGCGCCGACCAGATCAGCCATCTGGGACTGATCGCCCGTCGCATGCCCGATGGCGAAATCGGCGGTCGAGTCGATGCCGGTCTCCTCACCGAATGGAACCGGGTCGCGGGCATCCGCTTCGATCCGGCCGCCAAAATCTCGCCGGCGATGTATGCGCCGCTCGCCTGGGGCAAACCCGTCCCCGCCGGGTTCCCCAACACCGCGATCTATCCGCCCTTCCTCTATCTGCCGGCTGCGCTGATCGCGGCCGCCGCGCGCGGCCTCGGGATCGAGTTGCCGGGCGCGCTGATCCCGATGCGCCTCGTCTCGGGCTTGGTCTCGGTGGCGCTCACCACGGCCGCGATCGCCTCGGCCGGCAACGTCGCGATCTGGCTCTTCGCGATCGCGCTCCTGCCGATGTCGCTCGCACTCGACGCGGCCATCTCGCAGGACGGTCCGATGCTCGCCTGCATCGCCTTGGCCGTCGCCCTGCACCTTCGCTTGCGCCGCTCCGACATGCGCCGCCCTCGATTGAGCTTCGCCGGCCTGTGCCTGCTGCTGACCCTCGTCGGCATGGCGCGCCCGCCCTACGCCGCGTTCGCGATCCTCGGCCTCGCCGCACCCGTCCGCCCGACCGACCGGTTGGCCGGCGTCGCATTCATCCTCGCTTGCGTGGCCGGCTGGAGCCTCCTCAACCTGTCCCACGTCGTCATCCCGCCGCTGGCCGATCCGAGGCTGCAACTGGCCCGCCTCCTCGCCCATCCACTGCGGCTGCCGCTCCTCTTCCTCACGACCTGGCTTGTGCTCGCCGATTATCTGACCACGAGTTTCATCGGGCTGCTCGGCTGGCTCGACGTGACGCTCCCGCTCGCCTATCACCGTGCGGCCTGGCTGGTGATGGCGGCCGCGGCCGCCGCGTGTCCGTGCGCCGGCCGCGGCCCGCTCTCTGCTCGTGCCGCGGCCGCTTCCGCCATCGCCGCCCTGGGCGCCATCGCCGGCGTGGGTGTAATCCAATACCTGAGTTGGACGAAGGTCGGCGCGCCCATCATCGACGGCTTGCAAGGACGTTACTTCCTCGGCCCCGCGATGGTGCTCGGCGGCGTGCTCGCCCGTTCGCGGCCCTCCGAGGGCAGACTCGCCGCTTGGCTGGCGGCACCTGTCATCTTCTTTCCCTTCGTCACCCTCGCCGTGATCCTGCACGCCCTGCTCATGCGCTACTTCGTCTGACCGCTGCCCCTCCACGCGAAACTTTCAACGGTTTGTTGCGCTTTCCGCCCAACAGGCGCAGGGAGACCGACATGATCACCATCCTCCTGATCGTTTTGCTGATCGCGGCCTTCGGCGGCTTCGGCCACACCGGATACCGGCGCGGCTGGTATGGCGGTTACAATCGGACCGGCGCGCCAATTGCCGGCGGCTGGGGCGGCGGCGGCCTCGGCGTGTTCCTCCTGATCGTGGTGCTGCTGTTGCTGCTGTTCGGCCATTCCGGCCCGGGTCCTGCCTAGCCTTAAGCGAGACGAAGCCTAGGTCGGGGCTCTGCCCCGAACCTCGCCAGGAGGCGGCCTTCTGGACCGACGCTTATGGGACCTGACGATCCGGTCTGCCGTCGTTGCGATTTTCGCTTTGGCCGTTCTGTCGCGGTGGCCGGGCATCGTCCACCACGCCAACCTCTGGGGCGAGGACGGCTGGGTGTGGTATCCGGACGCCTACAATCGTGGCTGGCGCTGCCTGCTGTCGCCATGGACCGGCTATCTGCAGACAGCGTCGCGGCTAGTGGCTCTGGCCACCCTGCCGTTTCCGCTCGCCTGGGTCCCGAGGCTCTTCGCCGCCGCCGCGATCCTGGTCCAGGCCTGCGTCGCCGCCTTCATGGTCAGCGGCCGGATGGCGATCCTCTGTCCTGCGCGCTGGATCCGGTGCCTTTTCGCGCTGCTCTACGTGCTGCAGCCGAACGCCTACGAGACCTATGCCAACCTCACCAACGTCCAGTGGCACCTCGGACTGCTCGCCTTCCTGGTCATCATCGGTGCCCCACCTTCACGCCCATCCGGTTGGGCGTTCGACGTCGCTGTCCTGGTCGTTTCGGGTCTGAGCGGCCCGCTCTGCATCTTCATCGCGCCTGTCGCCGTCTTGCGCGCGCTGCTTATGCGCGACCGGGCGAGCGTCGCACGCGCGGCGATCGTGTGCGCGGGTGCGGCCACGCAGCTCTGGTGCGTGTTCGGGCCGGGCGCCGGACGCGGCGCGCCGCATCTCGGCGCGGGCCCGGTCCGGCTCGCGAGGATCGTCTCGCTGCAGATCGTGCTCGCCTTATTGTTCGGCCGGCACGAGATGTCGGTTTATATGGAGTGGCCGTCCTGGCATGACGGCGTCCTCCCGCTCTGCGTCGCCGCCGCGGCACTCCTCCTGACGCTGCGCACCGTCTGGACCGGGCCGCCGGTCGTGCGCCTCGCCTGCCTGTTCGGCAGCCTGGTCTTGGCGGCGACGCTCATCCGGCCGACCGGCAGCGCGTCCGAATCGGCCTGGGAGATCCTGGCCATCCCCGACACCGACACACGCTATTTCTTCCTACCCGCGCTTGCCTGGGCCGCCGTGCTGTTCGCGCTCGCCAATGATCGGAACCGCGTCTTCCGCTGGATCGGCCGGATGATGCTCCTCGTCCTGGTCGTCATGCTCCCCGGCGACTGGCGCCTGCCGCAGACCTTCCCGCTGCGCGAGCCGACCGACTTCGTCCAGAAGGCTCGCGCATTCGCAGTCGCCGCTCCCGGGACGGTCATGACCTTCCCGGTCCAACCCTTCCTCGGTCACCCGATGACGCTCCGAAAGGCACCGTGAGCGCTCACTGCGGAACATCCGCCATCATGGCGATCTCACGCTCATCACGCCAACTCGCGTTCGTGCCAATCGTGCCCCGCGGCATCTCTTTCGACAGCCAGCGCCGTCTCCATCAGGATGTCGTGAAGTTCGCGCGCCTGGTCTTCCAGGGTCGCAAGCCGGTCCTTGTACGGATTGACAAAGCCGTCGAACATCGACGCCCGATCCAGTATCTCCGTGACGGCAGCAGCCAGCGGCGCCGGATCGTTGCCCATCGGGATCAGGCTGCCGTTCTCGCCCGCAACGATGTCCTCGGCCGCTCCCCCGCTCTCCGTCGCCAGCACCCACACGTCTCGCGCCAGCGCCTCGCGCACCGTCAGGCCAAAACTCTCCTTCCATTGCGACGGGAACAGCAGCACGTCGATCCCCTCGAAGAACGCATCCATCGTGTCCTGCTTGTAGGCCGGCACGATCCGGACCTCGCCCTTCACGCTCCAGCGCACGTGCTTGAAGTTGCTGAAGCCCAGATTGAGCGTGTTGTCGACGATCACCAGCACCCAGTCCGAGCGATCGAGACCGCCGAAGGCCTCGCGGATCAGCTTCATTCCCTTCAGCGGGTCGTTGCCCCCCACATACCCGAACCGCAGCGGACCGGGCGCGCGCGCCGGACGCTTCCGTCCCGGCAACTTGATGCCGTTGCGATTGACCACGAGCTGCTCGGCCGGAACGCCGTTCGCCCGATACAGCGCCCCGTGCGACGCGCTCGGCGACAGGATGCGCGCCGCACCCTTCAGCGCCTGCATCAGGATGTCCATCCGGCTCTGCAGATGATGGGTATCGGGAAGGCAGCGCTCGCAGACCTTCAGATCGATCGTGGTCTGGTAGCAATAGGTGTTGTCGGCTCGCACCATGAACTGGCGCTGGCACAGCCACCAGGCATCGTGAACCGTCACGACATACGGCACGCGCGCGATCTGGCAGGCGCGCGCGATGCCGGCGCCGAAATGCTGGACGGCGTGGAGATGCACCACATCCGGTTCCACCGCCTCGAGGATGTCGGCGAACCGCCGGCCCATTTCGGGATCGTCGAAGTTGAGGATCTCATCTTGCGTGTTCGGCATCGCGACGCCGAACACGGGCAGGCCGCGCGCCTCGTAGCGCCTGATCGTATACTGATGCGCCGGAAAGCCATGCGAGCTGACGACGAATATTTCGGTGTCGTCGCGCGCGCCCAGGCGGATCGCCATCTCCTCGGCTACCACCGTGGCGCCGCCGAAACTTCTGGGCGAGAAGAAGATGTTGACCACCAGGATCCGCAACCGGCGCCGCTCGCGCGGCGCCATCAACGACGCGAGCGGACGGAGGGTGGACGCGATCGCGTCCGGCCCGTACTGCGTCATCGCCCGCGCGCCGGCGCGCGCGGCGACGGCGTGCCGCCGCTCCGTATCGGACGCCAGCATCCGCAGCGCCTCGTGCCACTCCGCCTCGGTCTCGGCGAGAAATCCGTCGACACCATGGTCGATCGCCGCCCGGAATTCGGCGCGCGGCGAGCAGACCGAGGGCAGGCCCACGATGCTCGCCTCGAGCAGCTTGATGTTGCTCTTGGCGTCGTTGAAGGTCGACGCCTCGAGCGGGGCGAGCGAGATGTCGCACGCGGCGAGTGCCGTGAGATACGCCTTGAAGTTGGTGGTCTCGAACCGCTCGATCCGGCCGGCGAACGCATCGAACTCGCTCGACAGGTTCAGCGTGCCGATGATCCGCAGATGCACGCGCGCATCCTCCCGCATCAGCCGAAGCAGTGCTGCACCTGCCGCGAGAAAATCGGTGTCGTGGGTCAGCGTGCCCGACCCGTAGGCGATCACCACGCGGTCGTCGCCGCGCGCGCGGGCGGCTGCCGCCAGGCGCGCGAACGCGATGGTCTCCGCATCCAGCGCATTGCTGACGACATGGCTCGGCTTGCCGCTCGCCTCGGCCATCAACGCAGACAGCACCGACGTCGAGCCGATCGTGCGGTCGCAGGCCAGCATCGCACGACGGTAATCCGCCGCATTGTTCAGCACCTCGCGCCGCAACGCCGGCGTCAGATCGGCGAGATTGGCGTTCGCTCCGTACAGGTCGACATCGAAGATCAGGTCGTCGATCTCCCAGATCGTTTCGACCCCGACGCGTCTCGCCTCCTCGATCACATCGAGCGGACCCGCGAAGCCCGGCACGCGATACAGGATCGCCAGCGTATGCGTCTGCAGCAGCGAGAGCACTTCCGGCACCCGTCGCCAGGCGACGACGGTGCACGGGATGCCGATCCTCTCGAACTGCTCCTGCTTCTGCCAGACACGGTATTTCGCGCATTGCGGAATGCTGAGCTCGGCCACGATCAGCACCCGGTGGCGCAGCATTCGCGCCGCCGGAACGCCGATCGGCAACCGGTAGATGTCGTGCGCCGGGTCGCGCTTCTCGCGTGACGGATCGCGCGCAGCGGGCGCCCGGCGTTTGGCCGCCGCGATGTCGGCCGCGACCGCCTGCGGCGTGGCGCGCGCGGTCCGAACCGGCCGGACCGGGAGTCCAGCCGGCCCGCCGAGCAGATGGACCCGGAGACGATCGATCGTCGCGGACGGCCCGTCTTCGATCAGCGAGCGCACGGTCCGCCGCGTGACCAGGGCCGCGAACCGCACCCGATGGCCGGCCCGTGCCGCGGACAGGCGGCGGAGGAACAGCGGCGTCGGTCGCGCCCGCTCGGCCTCGGAACGCAGGATCGAGGCGCGCATGGCGTGCAGCCGCGCGCTCTCGAGCAGCACGTCCTCCATCGAGGGGGACCGGGCGGACGCGTCCGCGTCGAGCGGAATGGCGTCGGGTGACATGGCAGCCTGTCCGGACATGGTAAGGAAATGTTTCTAGGGGCCTGGCCGACCATGGTCCAGGGAGGAGGAAGCTGATGGGTGGATTGCTGAGCCGGGTCGTCGTCTTCGCGATCACCGCCGGAATCGTGTGCGCGTCCGCCGTCGTGTTCGTCTTCGGGCTCGGCCTGCGCATCCCCCACGCCTGGTATGCGCTGATCCCGCTCGCGATCGGCTGCGTGGTGCTGCTCGTGCTCCGGACCACGATGCCGAAGACCGACATCGGCGAGGAAACCGAACCGTGACTCTGCAGCTCTCAGCGCCCTCCCGGCACCACCCGCTCATGCCAGGCCGCGATCGATTCGTCGGGATACGCGTCGAATGCCTGGTCGGCAGGCGCGATGTCCGCCTCGACCCAGCCCGGCCGCGAGCCGAGCATCATGTGCGTCCGCTCGGGTGCTGCCGGCAGCGCGGTGTCGATCGCCGACGCGAACGGGTGCAGCAGCTCCGGCCAGCCCGGACTGAACAGCCACAGCCCGCTGCCGCACAGGCCGCAGAACACCCGCTCGGCCTCGCTCCGTTCGGTCTCGCCATCGTCCGAACGAAGCACCGCATGGTAGGTGCGCGTGTGCTCCCGTCCCGTGACCTCGAGCGTCCCGGCGAGCGCGCTCAGATTGATCGCGGCCCCCGATCCGCCCTGCGTCTTGCGGCAGATGCCGCAGTAGCAGAGCTGGTACGGGTAGGGATGCGGGCTCTCGACCGAGAAGCGGACCGCGGCGCAATGGCACGAGCCCTCGAGACGCATCACGCGGCGGCCGTGTGGCGGAACATGTTGCGCCGCGCATCGTCGTCCATCTCGGTCTTGAACGTGTGCCTGTCCTTCAGCGCCACCGCGCGCGCGGCCGCCGGACGCGCGCCGATCTCGTCGGCCAGACGCGCGACATGGGCGAACTCGCCCGCCTCGGCGCCGAACACGAACGGCAACACGCGTGTCCAGCCCCAGACCGCCATGTCGACGATCGTGTAGTCCTCTCCGAGCATGTAGCGGCGTTCGCCCAGCCGCTTGTCGATGATCGCCCAGTGGCGCCTGGCCTCGAACGCGTAGCGCCTGGCCGCATAATCCTTCGGCTCGGGCGCGTAATGCTTGAAATGCACGTGCTGGCCGGAATAGGGCCCGATGCCGGTGGCGACGAACATCAGCCACGACAGGAACGCGCCGCGTTCGGGGTCGGCCGGCCGCACGAGGAACCGTCCCGTCTTCTCGGCGAGATGGAGCAGGATCGCGTTGCTGTCGAAGACCGTGGTCCCGTCGTCGACGATGACCGGCACCCTGCCGTTCGGGTTCAGCGCCAGGAAGTCGGGCGCGTGCTGCTCGCCCTTGCGGGTGTCGACCGGCACCGCCTCGTAGTCCAGCCCCATTTCCTCCAGGCACAGCGCCACCTTCATCGGGTTGGGCGCCAGCGAGTAGTAGAACCTGATCATGCCATCCTCCGCGTGCGGGCCCGGAGTGAACGCGCGGGCAGGCCGGCTGGCAAGCGCCGGGCGCATGAGGTTTCGTTGCAATTGGCGCAGGGCCGGGTCATAGAAAGAGCAACAATAACCAAGAGGAAATGGCCATGCGCGACGGTGGGCCTGCGGGGACCGGGATCGGCGCGAGGCCGTTGCCGCGCCGCACCATGCTGGGCGGCGCCGCTGCGTTCGGCGCGCTGTCGGCGCCGTCGATCCTGCGCGCCCAGGGCCGCGAGCCGCATCCGCTCGCCGGCCAGCGGATCCACATGTCCATCCTCGGCGTCGCCGGCTGGCTGCCGAGCAGCCTCGGCGTCGACATGTCGCCCGACTTCGCCCGCTACGTGAAGGACCGCTACAATTACGACGTGACGTTCTCCTTCGCCGGCGCCCCGTTCGGCGCCCTGTTCCAGAAGGCCGCGACGTCGCTCGCCACCCGAAGCCAGGAATACAATATCATCATCAGCGACAGCCAATGGCTCGGCGCGCTGGCGACGCCCAAATGGATCATCAAGCTCAACGACATCATCGCCGCCGACCGCGCGCTCGACATCGAGTGGTATGCGCCCGTCGTGCAGGCCGCCTACCAGGTCTACCCTGACGGGACCAGGAACCTCTACGGCTTCCCGCAGGTGGGCGACGTCGAGGGCATCTTCGTCCGCCGCGACTGGCTCGAGGCGCCCGGCGAGGCCGATGCCTACCAGGCGAAGTATGGCAGCCCGATGCCGCGCACCTGGGAGGATTTCGAGCGGATGGACCTCGACGACTGGAAGAAGCTCGTCGCCTTCTTCAATCGTCCCGACAAGGGCCACTACGGGATCGCCATGCAGTATTCGCGCGAATACGACGCGTGCAGTTGCCCGCTGATCTCCTTCATCCGCAGCATGGGCGGCGACATCTGGGATCCGCACACCGGCCAGGTCCAGGGCATCATGGACACCCCCCAGAACGCGAAGGCGATGGAGCTCTACAAATCCATGCTGCAATGGCAGCCGCCCGGAGCGCTCAACTACTTCATCGCCGAAGTCATCGATGCCTTCACCCAGGGCAAGGTCTTCGCCGCCTGGCAATGGGTCGCGACCGGCGGCACGATGGTGCCCGCCGCCCTGAAGGGAAAGGTGATGGTCGTCCCGCCGCCCGGCTTCAAGGATGCGAACGGCCGTCTCAACCGCAACTACATCATCGGCGGCCAGCCCTGGGTCATCAACGCCTTCAACGACACCGCCCACATGCGTGTCGCGCTCGACTTCATGCGCTGGTGGTACCTGCCCCAGACGGCGTCCGACTATCTCAAGCGTGGCGGCCTGCCGTGCGACAAGGCCACCCTCACCAGCGCCGGCTTCGACGACGTCTATCCCTGGAACCGCACCTACAAATACATGCTCGAACGCAGCACCGACTTCTGGCACGATCCCAAATACGCCGAAATGCTGTCGACGCAGCAGGAAGGCTGGACAGGCTACATGACCGGTCAGATCAAGGACCCGATGCACGCGCTGCAATACATCGCCTGCAAGCAGCAGGGCATCCTGTTCGACGGCGGCACGGCCCAGACCGAGCCGACCGGCGCCTGCAGCGGCATACGCCTCTAGCGATGCCAGGAGACGCGCGCCCGACCATCCTGCGTGGCGCGCCCACCATCCGGTCCGGCGGCTGGGACGCCTTCACGCGCTTCCTCGGCCGCCGCGAGATCCTGCCGATCCTGCTGCTGCTGCCGGTCCTGATCTTCTTCATCGTCTGGAACCTGATCCCGACCCTCTGGCTGCTCGGTCTCGGCTTCTACCGGTTCTCATTGACCAGCGGCCATCCGCCACGCTTCGCCGGCTTCTACAACTACCGCTCGATCCTGAACGATGCCGGCGTCTGGTCCGACCTCAGCCGCACCTTCGTCTTCGTCTTCTGCGCCGTCGCATTGGAAACCGTGCTTGGCGTCGCTCTCGGCCTGCTGTTCTGGAACAGCCATCGCCTGCCCGGACGGCGGATCGCACTCACCATGCTGTTCTCGCCGATGGTGCTGACACCGGTCGCCGCCGGCACCTTCTGGCGCCTGATCTACGATCCGACCTTCGGCGTGCTCGACAGCATCCTCCGCGGTCTCGGCTTCGCGGGCGTCAACTTCCTCGGTGACAGCAGCGTGGCCTTCGGCGCCGTGCTCGCCGTCGACGTCTGGATGTGGACACCGTTCATGGTGCTGATGACGCTCGCGGCGCTGGCCTCGGTTCCAAAGGCCGAGCTCGAGGCCGCCGAGATCGACCATCTCGCCTGGCACCAGCGGCTGCGCCTCGTCGTCTTCCACCACGGCAAATTCATCCTGATGCTCGGCATCCTGCTGCGCACCATCGATGCCTTCAAGACGATGGACCTGATCTACGACATGACCTATGGCGGCCCCGGCTCGACGACGCAGCTCGTCGCGATGACGCTCTACCGGCGCGCCTTCGAGGCCTTCAACATGGGCTGGTCGTCCGCACTCGCGGTGATCCTGCTGCTGATCTCGATTGCCTTCACCGCCACCTTCATCTTCGTGCTGCACTGGCGCGAACGGCGCGAGGCGGAAGCGTGAGAACACATCTCTATCACGCAGCACTGTGGCTGGTGGCGCTGGTCTTCTTCGCGCCGATCGCGTGGATCCTGCTGTCCTCGTTGAAGACCGCCGACCAGATCCTGGCGGTTCCGCCCCGCCTGTTCTTCACGCCCACGCTCGCCAACTACGCGAAGCTGTTCTCGAGCGCCGGCTTTCCGCGCCAGCTCCTCGACAGCGCTTTGCTGTCGGTGACCGCCGTGCTGATCGCGGTCGCGGTCTCGTTCCTCGCCGCCTTCTCGTTCTCCCGCTTCAAGCCCGCGGGCACCGATTTCCTGATGTTCCTGCTGCTGTCGATCCGGATGCTGCCAGGCTCGGCCGCCATCCTGCCGGTCTACCTGATGTATGTCGGCTTCGGCTGGAAGGACACCTATTTCGGAATGATCCTGTTCTACGCGATGTTCTCGATCCCGTTCTCGGTCTGGATCCTGAAGGGCTTCATCGACGGCGTCTCGCCGCGTTTCGACGAGACCGGCATCGTCAACGGCGCCTCGTGGCTGCGCATCATTACGCGCACCATCCTGCCGCAGATCATGCCCGGCATCATCGCGGCCTCGATCTTCAACTTCATCTTCGTCTGGAACGAGTTCCTCTTCAACTACATCATCGGCGGCATCCGCACGTCCAACATTCCAGTGGCGCTCGCGAGCGGTCTCTATTCGAACGGCGGCGTCGACTGGACCTTCATCTCGGCGCTGACCAGCGTCTACATCGTGCCGCCGATCCTCGTGGTCTACGTCTTCCAGCGCTACCTTCTGGTCGGGATGACGTTCGGCACGGTGCGCGGCGAGGTTTGATGAACCGCATCGTGCCGCGCGCCGAACTGACGCTCATCCTGGTCATGGGCGCCGGCTTCCTGCTGATCGTCCAGCAATGGAGTTTCGCGCTCTACCAGACCGGCCTCCTGACGGTGATGGCGGCCACGATCCTCAACATCGCCGTCGGCAACCTGCCCCGCGCCGCCGCTCCCTGGCGCGCGCTCAGGCTCACGCTCCTGCTGCTGTCGATCGTGGCCGGCGTGTTCATCGCCGGCATCCTGCTCGTCCCCTCGCTTGCCCGGCTCGGCGGATGAGCAGCGTCCGCTTCGATGGCGTGGGCAAGTCCTACCGCGGCGTGCGCGCCCTCGACCGCGTCTCGTTCGACGTGCCGCCGGACAGTCTCACAGTCCTGTGCGGACCACCGTCGGCCGGCAAATCGGTGCTGCTGCGCCTGCTCGTGGGCCTCGAGCAGCCCGACGCGGGCCGCATCGTCATCGGCGACCGCGACATCACCGCGGTCCCCGCGGCACGCCGCCGTATCGGCTACGTCCCGCAATCCTTCGCGCTGTTCCCGCATCTCAGCGTGTTCGACAACATCGCCTATCCGCTCGCACTCCAGGGTGTCGCCCATGGCGAGATCGAGCGCCGCATGCGCGACATCGCCGCCATCCTGCGCATCGGTCCCTTGCTGGCCAAGCGTCCGAGCCAGCTCAGCGGCGGCGAAAAGCAGCGCGCCGCGATCGCGCGCGGCATTCTCAAGAACGCCGACCTCTTCATCCTCGACGATCCGCTGGTGGGCCTCGACTTCAAGCTGCGCGAAAGCCTGATGGAGGATCTCAAGGACATGCGCGCCGAGCTCGGCGCCACCTTTCTCTACGCGACCTCCGACAGTCTCGAAGCCCTCACCATGGCCGAGCACATCGTCGTCCTCGATGCCGGCCAGGTGGTCGATGCCAATTCCGTCCACGAGCTCTATCGCCGCCCACGCCGTCTGCGTGCCGCCGAACTCGTCGGTTTCCCGCGCTGCAACGTCGTGGCCGGATCGCTCGACGGGACCGGACAGTGCCGAACCAGCCTGGCCTCGTTCGCGCTTCGTGCGCCGAGCAGCCATGCGGGAGAGGTGGCCGTCATCGCCCGTCCCGAACATATCGAGCACCGGCCCGGCGGCAACGGGATGCCCGGAACGATCCGTCTGATGGAGAACCTGGGCGCCGAATGCGTCGTCTATTTCGATGCGGGCGACGAGACGCTGGTGACGTCGGTCGCCTCGCCCAGCGTCGCCCATCTCGACATCGGTGCGCCGTTCGCCTTCGCCGTCAGGACAAGCGGCCTGCTGGTCTTCGAGCCGGCCTCCGGCGCATTGCTCGGACAGGGCTCGGATGCCTGACATCGTGCTTCGCGGCGTCACCCGGGCGTTCGGCGCGTTCAAGGCGGTCGACGACATCACCGCGACCTTCGCCGAGGGAACCGTCACCTGCCTGCTCGGCCCCTCCGGCTGCGGCAAGACGACCCTGATGCGCATGATCGCCGGACTCGAGACCCCCACCGCCGGCACCATCGAGTTCGGCGACCGCGATGTCACCCGTCTCCCTGCCGGACGCCGCGACGTGGCGATGGTGTTCCAGTATCCGGTCATGTACCGGACCCGTAGCGTGATCGAGAATATCGTACTCCCGCTCGACCGCGACCGCAGCCTCTCGCCCGACGAACGCCGCCGCCGCGCCGAGGAAGTCCTCGAAGTCCTGCAACTGTCCGCGCTGCGCCACCGCCATATCGGCGACCTCGACATCGGCACCCGCCAGAAGGTCGCGGTCGGCCGCGCGATCGCGCGGCGCTGCGACGTCATCCTGTTCGACGAGCCGACGACGAACGTCGAAGTCCACGCCAAGCTCGCACTCATCCGCGCCTTCAAGGAGTTCCGCGCCCGCCTCCGGCAGACCGTGATCTACGTCACCCACGACCAGACCGAGGCGATGACGCTCGCCGACGAGATCGCGCTGATGCAGGCGGGCCGCATCTCGCAATGCGCCGCCCCGCGGTCGATGTACGACATGCCGGAAAGCAGCTTCGGCGGCTGGTTCCTCGGCAACCCCGGCATGAACTTCCTCGAGCCGCGCCTACGTCCGGACGGCACGCTCGAATTCGACCTGCTGCCGTATCCGGTCGAACGGCCTCCGGTCGCCTCCGACAATCTGACGCTCGGCATCAGGCCGGAATATCTCGAGGTGCTTTCGGAACCGGCCAAGGACGCCGTCGCCGCCCGCGTCGTCCGCTCCTCGATCACCATCGGCGGCCAGCATCTGCTGACCCTCGCGATCGGTGCCACACGGCTGAAAGCCAAGACATCCCCCGACGCGCCGCGCGCAGACGGCGAGACGGTGTTCGTCCGCTGCCCGTCGGAGCACGCGGTGTTCTTCGGCGATGGAATCCGTCTGCGCGAGAGCGTCCGTGCAGCCAAGGAAAGGCCGGGGGGACCGGTGCCGGTCCCCCCGGACCCCCCGGCTTTCACACGCGTTCCTTGAACTTCCGGATGTGCGCCGTCATCGCGGTCTCGACAGGCAGGCGCTCCATGCTGCTGGCGCCGTAGAAGCCATTGCAGTGCACGCTGCGGGAGAGGACGAACGCCACGTCCTCGGGCGTCGCGATCGGGCCGCCATGTGCCAGGACAATGACATCCGGCCGCACGCGCCGGGCGGCTTCGCCGCACGCGTCGATCAAGGCCACCGACTCTTCGAGCGTCCTGGACGTCGAGACGCCGATCGTGCCACCCACCGTGACACCCATGTGCGGCACCACGATGTCGGCCCCGGCCTCCGTCATCGCCATCGCTTCGTCGGGCGAGAACACGTACGGCGTCGTCAGCATGTCGAGCGCATGCGCCGCACGGATCATGTCGATCTCGGTCGCGAACCTGATCCCGCTCTCCTCGAGCGCCACCCGGAAGCTGCCGTCGATCAGGCCGATGGTCGGAAAGTTCTGCACCCCCGAGTAGCCGAGATCGCGCAGGTCGCGCAGCAAAACCGGCATGATCGCGAACGGATCGGTCCCGTTCACGCCGGCGATCACCGGTGTCGTCCGGACGACGGGCAGGATCTCGCCCGCCATCTCCTTGACGATGTCGTTGGCATTGCCGTACGCGAGCAGCCCTGCCGCCGACGCGCGTCCGGCCATCCGGTAGCGGCCCGAATTGTAGACCACGATCAGGTCGACGCCGGCCGCCTCCTCGCATTTGGCCGAGATGCCCGTGCCGGCGCCGGCGCCGACGATCGGGATCCGGTCGCGAACCATCGCCTGCAACCGCTCGACGAGAGGGGCGCGCTCGAAGCGTGGCATCAGGCGCGCCCGAGCCGCACGGCCAGCGTGTCGAACCCGAGCTGGAACACATCCGCGTGCACCATCGGGATCAGCCGCAGATCGTCGTTGGGCGACGCGGTCCAGTCGGCCGTCCACACCCCGAACGTCGTGCCGTTGTCGGTGACCGGATGGAGCCGCACGGCGGCGTGGTAGTTCAGCCAGGGCATCGGGCTCCTGGTGATCCGGTAGTGCAGCGCGCGGGTCCGGTCGCAGAGCCTGGTGAGCTGCTCGTGCAGTTCGCCGTCGCCCAGCCGGAAGCCGCGAACACCCCCGACCGTGTCGGACCGCACGCCGCCGAGCATGTGCATGTCCGACAGCTCGGGATGCCAGCTTTCCATGCTGGTGAAGTCGCGCACCGTCGCCCACACCGTCTCGATCGGCGCCGCGATGACAGACGAACACAATACCTTGGCCGGGCGCAGCCCGAGCCAGCGCTCCGGCCGCTCCGGCGCCTTGCGTCCCTTCGCCAGTCCGGCCAGGGACGCGAGCCCGCTCGCGAAGACGTCGCGCGAGACGATCCGCTCGTATTTGCCACGATCCTCCGGCGCCTCGTCGAAGGTCGCACTCCAGTGCGCGAAGGTGCGGTCGCCGTTCGTCACCGGCACGAGGCGGAACGTCGCGTGGTAGTTCTCGACCGGAAACGCCGGTGTCTCGAAATTGTAGGAAAAGCTGGTGCCGAGATCGTCGAGCATCGTCAGGCGTTCGCGCACAGGCGTTCCGTCGCCGAGATGGAAGGCGCGCACGCATCCGACCGAATCGGACGCCCGCCCGTCCTCGATCGTGCTCGGGCCGAGGCCCGGCACCCAGCTCGGCAGCGCATTGAAGTCGCGCACCATGTCCCACACGGCTTCCACCGGCGCGTTGATGATCGTGCTCGCTTCCGCCTGCGACATCGTTCTAGCTCCCTGGATGCGCCACGATATCGCGCAGCGACGCCGCGAGTGAAGCCGCGAACGCCGGATCGTTGATGTGGTGCGGCAGATCGATCAGGCGGCGGCGTTCGGTCTGGCGCAGGCTCGCGGCCAGGGCCTCGAACAACGCCGCATCCGCGCCGGGATCATGGAAGGGAAGACCGGGCGCGTCGAGCGCGGAGACGCCGCCCCGCGGCAGCAGGAACCGCACCTCGCCTTCCATGGCGTTCAGCCGCTCGCCGATCCAGCGCCCGATGCGGGCACTCTCGTCGGCATCGACGCGCATCAGCGTCACCTGCGGATTGTGGACGTAAAGGTTCCGATCGCGGAACCTGTCCGGCACGGTCTCGACCGCGCCGAAATTGACCATGTCGAGCGCGCCGCACGACCCGACATAGGGCATCCCGTCGCCGGCGAACGCGCCGAACCGGTGTTCGGTGCACGGAAACACGCCCCCCACCAGGAAGTCGCAGACCTCCGTGGTCGTCACGTCGAGCACGCCCGCGAGCAGATCCGACGCGGCGAGCTTCTCCATCGACTGTCCGCCGGTGCCGGTCGCGTGGAACACGAGACAGTCGAAATCCGCCTCGAGTGCCGCGACGACCTTCGTCACGCACGGCGTGGTCACGCCGAACATCGTCAGCCCCAGGGCGGGTTTGCCGTCCTGCACATCCGTCCGCCCGCGCGCCATCGCCGCGATCGCGCGCGCGGCATTGCCGAGCACGACCCGCGAGATCCGGTTCAGGCCGGCGAGATCGGTGACCGAATACATCATCGCGACGTCGCTGCCGCCGACGAACGGCGCGACATTGCCCGACGCGACCGTCGAGACCATCAGTTTCGGCACGCCCACCGGCAGCGCCCGCATCGCCGGCGTGATCAGCGCGGTCCCGCCCGACCCGCCGAGCCCGATGATTCCGGCGATATCGTCGCGCTGAACGAGGAACCGCTCGAAGGCGACGGCCATGGCGGCGATCGACCGCCCGCGGTCGCCGGTGAAGACGGCTCCCGCCCCCTCGGGATGATGGCCGGCCACATCGACCGCGGTGATGTCGCCCGCGCCGTCGTCCGCTCCCGTCGAGAGATCGACAAGCACTGCCGAGACACCCTCGGACTCGATCAGCCGCTTGACGTAGCGCAGCTCCGCCGCCTTCGTATCGGCGGTTCCGGCCACGAAAACCTTCGATCCCAGGCTCATGCAAGCGTGCGGCCCGTCCGAGAGACCGCCGCGGGAATTGGTTGCGGCATCGTCAAACTAGGCGACAAGCTGCCGACCATCAATGCCCGCGGCTACCCATCCGGCCCCCGGATCCTAGGAGACGGGCTCGCCGAAGATCTCGACATGATCCAGATGCAGGATGCCCCGTCCCGCAAGCCCGATCCTGAGGAACCGGCACAGCACGCCGTCCGGCAGGCTGAGCGAGAACGGATGCCCATCCACGCCGCCCCAGACGAGATCGCTGCGTTCCCGGTGCAGGATCTCCCAACGGTCGCCATCCCGCGACGCCGACACGTCGAAATTCCGCAGGCGTGCCGCGATCGCCGTCGCATCGAACCGGTTGTAGATCCGGACCTCATGGATCAGGTGATCCGCCGCCAGGTCGACCGACCACCACGGCCGATCCTCGTCCTCGGTATGGAAACCGCAGCCTCCGTCGGGCGTGCCGGCGAGAGCGCCCGCGGCATCCTCCGAGGTCGTGGCCCCGCGGGAATACGCGCAGATCGAACTCTGGTCGGCTCGCTTGCCCCTGGCCACGTTCGGCCAGGCCGGCACCGGTGGTGCGGCATGCGGCTTCCATCGCGACAGATACCTGGTCCAGTAACGATGAAGACGAAAATCCGTGACCTGGTTCAGGGCGCCGAAGAACAGTTCCGCCTTGTCGCCCTGCAACGACTGGCTCCACCGATCCTGGTGGATGAAATCCCCGGCCACGCCTCGCTGCCGGCGGCGTTCCAGATCGGCCTCCGACTTGAGGAAATAATGGAAGATGCAGGGCCCGTCGACCATCGCGGCACCAACGCCCGGCTGCTGCACAATGCGGGCCGCGTGATGCGGGAACTCCTTCCAGTAGTCATCCATGGCAAAGCCCAGGATGTTTCTCTTCTCCCCGACGCCGTAATGCTCATTGCCCCAGTGGTGATGAATCGAGTCACGCACATGCGGATCGGGCGCGCGGCGCGTGGAGACGGCACTCGATCGGGTCAAGGTCTTGGTGTGCGGATCGGGTCCCGGCATCCGCGCGGTGTAGTTCAGCAGCACGCTGCCCTCCGGCCTGGTCTTGTGACCGTTCGGGCCGAAGATCAGCCAGTTGAGATAGATGCTGTCCCAATCGGCCGGAATCGACGCAATGAACGCGCCGACACTGTCATGGCGGCCGAGAAACACGAACTCGTCGACATCGAGGAACTGGAACCATTCGGTCTCGTGCAGATGATGTTCGAGGAAATGCCGATACATGTGGATCTGCTGTCCGACCATCGGAAAATGCACGAACGTGACCATCCCGTCCCCGAACGGCAGCACTGTCTGGTAGAGCTCCATCGGATCGTCGTCGTTGCAATAGAGAAAAAGATGATCGAATCCGATCGACCGGTGATAGCACAGCCACTCGACGATGTGCGCCGCTTCCCAGCGCGCGCATGTCACCAGGCTGAACCGATGGCGGCGGGAAGGCTCCGGCGGCGAGACGCTCATCGACGGCTCCGCGCGGAACGTCGAACGGATTGGCGGACCCGGCGCGATTCGAACGCGCGACCTTCGCCTTCGGAGGGCGACACTCTATCCAGCTGAGCTACGGGTCCGACACCCAACCACTAGCCGATCCCGCCCGCCCACGCCAGCCTGCGCCGTCACGGATCATCGCCCGTCTGATACGCGCCGGTATCGTCGAACGCGGCCGGCAGCGGGAACGGCGCCCCGTCCTGCCAGGACCGGCTCGCGGTCCAGCCGGCCGCCAGCAGGTCCGCCCCCGACGGCAGCGGCCGCTCCGGATGAAGCGTCCACGACGCGATATCCGCCTCCGCCGCGCGGTGGTCGCGGTCGCGCAGCATCAGATGATACCCGTTGGCATAGTAGGCGCGGCGGTCGTCGGGCGGCAGCCGCGCCCAGGCCGCCGCCGTCGCCGCGGGCGGGATCAGCTGGTCCTTCGCGCCATAGGCGAACAGCACCGGGCCCCGCATCCGCGGCGCCGCCGCCTGCGCCTCCGTCATCAGCCCGACCAGCCCCGACACCACCGCGAGCGAGGACCCGTCCAGCGTCAGCGGGTCGCGCGACAGCTTGAGCAGCTCGGCGCGGTCGTCGCTCGCGGTGATGTGCAGCGGCAGCTCGCGACCGGTCAGGCGGTGCCCCGGCGCCACCGCGGCTGCGACGTCGAGCGCCGCCACCACCAGCGGGTTCATCTGTCCCCGCCCCCACACCGCTGGGGCCAGCAGAATGGTGCCCGCGGGCCGCACTCCGTGCCGCGCCGCCGCGTCGCCGGCCGCCAGCACCATCGCGACCGCGCCACCCATGCTGTGGCCCATCACGTACAGCGGCACGCCCGGCTCCATCCGCGCCACATCGGCCGCGACCGAAGCGGCGTCATCGACCAGGCGCGCCGTGCCCGGCCAGCTCCCGCGCCCGGGTGCCGCGCCGAACCCGCGCTGGTCGTAGCCGTAGACCGTCAGCCCATCAGCGGCCAGACGCGGTCCCGAATGCTCCCAGGCATCACGGCTGTCGCCGAACCCGTGCAGCGCCACGATCACCGCCTGCTCGGGTGGGATCGCGTGCCAGACCCGTCCGGGCAGAACCGCGCCGTCGCTCATCGTGAAGGCGAGGTCGGGTGGCGCCACCCGCGCGTCCTGCTTGATCGGCAGCCGCGCAGAGAGGCATCCCGACAGCGACAGCGCCACCAGCAGGACCGCGCGCGAATTTACCCTGACGCTCATGGCCACTATGCTCCACCCGCCGACTTGGCACAGGAGACGCCAGCAGATGCCATACGGCGCATCAACCCCCAATCCGAAGCTCGGCCTGGTGGAGACGCTCGAGGTGCACAGCCGCGTGGTCGCCTGCGACGGGGGCGCCGGACCGCTCGGTCATCCGCGAGTGTGGCTGCGCATCGCGGGCGAGCAGACCTTCTGCCCCTGGTGCTCGCGCGTCTTCAGGCTGGCGCCGGGCGCTCCCGACGATGACGACCATTGAGCGCGCGCATCGAGGCGGCCGAAGCGGCCGATGACCAGCAGGGCCGCCACCTGGTCCTGATCGACGGCTCGGGCTTCATCTTCCGCGCTTTCCACGCCCTGCCGCCGATGACCCGTGCCGACGGCACCCCCGTCAATGCGGTGTTCGGCTTCTGCAACATGCTCGCCCGCCTGCTGCGCGACCATGTCGGCACCCATCTCGCCGTCGTCTTCGACGCCGGGCGCATCACGTTCCGCAACACGATGTATGCCGACTACAAGGCGCACCGGCCCGAGCCACCCGACGAGCTGATCCCGCAATTCGCGCTGATCCGCGATGCGACCGCGGCCTTCGGCGTCCCCGCGATCGAGCTCGCCGACTACGAAGCCGATGACCTGATCGCCTCCTACGCCGCCGAGATCGAACGCACCGGAGGCCGCTGCACCATCGTCTCGTCCGACAAGGACCTGATGCAGGTCGTCGGCGGCGGCACCGAAATGCTCGACCCGATCAAGCAGAAGCCGATCGGCCCGGCCGAGATCGAGGAGAAGTTCGGCGTCCCCCCGTCGCTGATGGTCGAAATCCAGGCGCTGATGGGCGATCCCGTCGACAACGTCCCCGGCGTGCCCGGCATCGGGCCCAAGAAGGCCGCCGCCCTGATCCTCGAATACCGCACCGTGGGCGCCGTGCTCGACGCCGCCGCCGCCGGCACGATGAAGCCCTCCAAGCAGCGCGACGCGCTGGTCGCCCACGCGGAGGCCGCCCGCATCTCCCGCCGCCTCGTCGAGCTCAGCCGCGACGTTCCGCTGCCGCTCCCGATCGACGCCCTGGCCGCAAGCCCGCCCGAAGCCGCCCGTCTCGGCGCATGGCTCGAGGCGATGGGCTTCCGCTCGATCCGCCAGCGCCTCGGCCTCGACGGCCCACATGACGCAGCCCCCGCCGAACCCGTCCCCGAGGCGCCCGGCGTCCCCTTCGAGGGCTACGCCTGCGTCACCGACGAGGCGGCACTCGCCGGCTGGATCGCCGACGCTCACCGCGCCGGCCTGGTCGCGATCGACACCACCACCGACGGTCTCGATCCGATGCGGGCCAAGCTCGTCGGGCTCTCGCTCGCGGTCGCCCCCGGCCGCGCCTGCTACATCCCCGTCCGCCACGAGAGCACGCTCGAGGCCGTCATCCCGGCCCAGATCGACCCTGACCGCCTCGCCGCCCTCCTCGCCCCCCTGCTCGCCGACCCGGGCGTGCTGAAACTGTTCCACAACGCAAAGTTCGAGCTCCTGCTGCTCGCCCGCGCGGGCTGCCCCGCGATCGGCCCGATCGACGACACCATGCTGATCTCCTACGCCCAGGAGGCGGGCGCGCACGGCCACGGCCGCGCGGAGCTCTCGGCGCGCCACCTCGCCCACACTCCGGCGTCGAAGGACCAGGTGACCGGCACCGGCCGCAACCGCCTCGCCTTCGACCGCGTCCCGCTCGACCGCGTCACCGCTCATGCCGGCGAAGCGGCAGACGTCACGCTCCGCCTGTGGCACGCGATGCGTCCCGAGCTGCGCCCGAACCGCTCGCTCGCCATCTACGAGCAGATGGAGCGCAGGCTGGTCCCGATCCTGGCCGGCATGGAACAGGCCGGCATCACGGTCGATGCGGTCGAGCTCCGCCGCCTGAGCGAGGATTTCGGCGCCCGCATGGCCGTGCTGGAGGCCGCGATCCACGGCATGGCCGGCCGCTCCTTCAATCTCGGCAGCCCCAAGCAACTGGGCGAGGTGCTGTTCGACGAGATGGGCCTGGCCGGCGGCCGCCGGATGAAGACGGGCGCCTGGGGCACCGACAGCACCATCCTGCAAGGCCTCGCCGAGCAGGGTCACGACCTCCCGGCGCGCATCCTCGACTGGCGCCAGCTCGACAAGTTGAAAAGCACCTACGCCGACAGCCTGGTCGACGACATCAATGCGACGACGAAACGCGTCCACACCAATTACCAGATGGCGGTCACCAGCACCGGCCGCCTCAGCTCCAACGACCCCAACCTGCAGAACATCCCGATCCGCACCGAGGAAGGCGGCCGTCTTCGCCGCGCCTTCGTCGCCGCTCCCGACCATGTCCTGGTCAGCGCCGACTACTCGCAAATCGAACTCCGCCTGCTCGCCCATGTCGCCGACATCCCGGCGCTCAAGGACAGCTTCTCCCGCGGCGAGGACATCCATGCGCGCACCGCGAGCGAGGTCTTCAACGTGCCGATGGAAGGCATGGACGCGCTCACCAGGCGCCGCGCCAAGGCGATCAATTTCGGCATCATCTACGGCATCTCCGCCTTCGGCCTCGCCCGCAACCTCGGCATCGATGGCGGCACCGCGCGCCTCTACATCGACGCCTACTTCGCTCGCTATCCCGAGATCCGCGCCTACATGGAGCGCACCCGCGAGGAGGCCCGCATCGCCGGCTACGTGCTGACCCCGTTCGGCCGCCGCTGCTGGATCCCCGGCATCGCCGACAAGAACCCCAACCGCCGCGGCTACGCCGAACGCCAGGCGATCAACGCCCCCCTGCAGGGGGGTGCCGCCGACATCATCAAGCGCGCCATGGTCCGCCTGCCGAAGGCGCTCGCCGCCGCCGGCCTCGAATCAAGAATGCTCCTCCAGGTCCATGACGAGCTCCTGTTCGAAGCCCCGCTGCCCGAGGCCGAAAATCTTGCCAGCGTCGCCCGCGAGGTGATGGAGGGCGCCGCCGAATTGTCCGTGCCGCTGGTGGTTGAGACCGGGATCGGCCGCAGTTGGGCGGAGGCGCATTGATGGTCGGCCGATGGTTGGGGTCTGGGCCTCAGGCCCAGCGGGTCCAGGGCGGAGCCCTGGCCTTCCTGCTTCTAGCGGCTGCGCCGCAAGCGAGCGTCACCGGTGCGTTCGCCCGCGCCACCGCGCCCGGCCAGGACACCGGCGGCGTGTTCCTGACGATCACAAGTCCCGACGCCGACACGCTGACCGGGGCGGCGACCGACGTGGCCCGGGTTGTCTCGCTGCACCGGACGACGATGTCTGGCAACGTGATGCAGATGCGACAGATGGCGACCGTGACGCTGCCCGCCGGCAAGCCGGTCTCGTTCGCGCCGGGCGGCATGCATCTGATGCTGGAGGGTCTGCGCCATCCGCTGCAGCGCGGCGAAACCATTCACCTGACGCTTCATCTCGCGCATGCCGGCGCGGTCGCCGTCGACGTGCCGGTGGCCGGCCCGGGCGCGCGCGCGCCGTCGATGCCCGGGATGACGATGTGAAGCGCATCCTCGGCGGCGGCGCCGCGGCACTGCTGCTGGCGGTCGCGGTGGTGCTCGCGGTGTTCGCGGCATCCCGGATGGGCGAGTGGACCAACCCGTTTGGCGCGCCGTATAGGAGTGCGAACGGCCCGGTCCCGATCGGCGGTCCGTTCACGCTGACCGGCCCGGACGGCAAGAGCGTCGCCAGCGCCTCGTTCCGCGGCAAGTGGATGCTGATCTATTTCGGCTACACCCACTGCCCCGACGCCTGCCCGACGGCGCTGAACGACATCGGCGTCGCCCTCGACATGATGAAGCAGGCCCGCGCGACGGTCGCGCCCTTGTTCATCACCGTCGATCCCGAGCGCGACACCCCGCCGGTGATCGCGGCCTACACCCACCAGTTCTCGCCGCAGATCATCGGGCTCACCGGCCCGGCCGGCGCGATCGAGCAGGCCGAGCGGGAATACAAGGTCTACGCCGCGCGCCACCCGATCGAGGGCGGCGGCTATGCGATGGACCACAGCAACATCATCTACGTGATGGATCCGGACGGGAAGTTCGCCGGCATCATCGACGGCAGTGCGAACCCCGAGGACATCGCGGCCCAGGTCGAGAAGTTCGAGGCCTGACGGCGCGCGCCCGGAGGACCACATAGGTCGGGTGATCCCCATCGACGAAGCGGTCCTGCCGCGCCCGCCCACCCCGACCCGCGTCCGCGGTCAGGTCGAGGCCTTCTTTGTGCTGCGCCGCAACCCGCTCGAATTGTGGGGCAGGCCGGCCTACGAGGAGGGCGTGCTCGCCGGGCGTTTTCTCGGCCGCGACCAGCTGCTGATCAACGACGCGGACGCGATCAAGCACGTGCTGGTCGACAACCACGCCAATTACCGCCGCAACGCCGCCACCCGCCGCATCCTGCAGCCGGTGCTCGGCGACGGCCTGTTCCTCGCCGAGGGCGACGCGTGGAAGCACCAGCGCCGCACCATCGCGCCGTCGATGGCGCCGCGCACGCTCGACCTGCTCGCGCGCCATGTCGCGATCGCGTCGTCGGAAACCGAGGCGAACCTCGACGACAGGCTCGGCCGCGTCGTCGAGCTGCTGCCGGTGCTGCAGCGTCTGGCCCTGTCGATCGCCGCGCGTTCGATGTTCTCGCTCGAGGTCGCCGCCTACGGCGCCGAGCTGCGCGGCCTGCTGTACCGCTACGGCACCAAATACGCCCAGCCCGGCATCCTCGACCTGATGCTGCCCGAGAACCGGCGCTCGCCGACCGATCGCCTCCGCGAGCAGTTCCGCGTCGAATGGCTGGCGCTGATCGACCGCATCATCGACGCGCGCGAGGCGAACCCGCCCGAGCCCGGATCCCCGCGCGACCTGTTCGACATGCTCGCCGGCGCCCGCGACCCCGAGACCGGGCAGGGGTTCGACCGCGCCATGCTGCGCGACGAGGTGGCGACGATGATCCTCGCCGGTCACGAAACCACGGGCGTCGCCCTGTTCTGGTCGCTCTTCATCGCCGCGCGCCGTCCCCAATGGCAGTCCGAGCTGGCCGAGGAAGCGCTTGGCGCCGACCTGTCGCCCGACGGTGCGGCCGGCGCGATCGACCACCTGCCGAAGCTGCGCGCCCACATCGACGAAACCCTGCGTCTCTATCCGCCGGCCTTCCTCATCACCCGCGAGGCCAAGGGCCCCGACACGGTCGGCGGCCACGATGTCGCCGCCGGCGCGATCATCAGCGTGGTGCCGTTCGTGCTGCACCGTCACAAGAAGTTCTGGCACGATCCGGACCGGTTCGATCCAACCCGCTTTCTGCCGGGCGCCACACCCCCGTCACGCTACGCCTACATGCCGTTCGGCGCCGGCCCCCGGATCTGTGTCGGCGCCCGCTTCGCGCTGACCGAGGCGGTGGTCGTGCTGGCGCGCCTGCTCGCGCGCTACCGCGTCGAACTCGCCGCCGGCAGCGAACATGTGCTGCCGCGGGCGATCGTGACGACCCAGCCGGACCGGCCGGTGCGCTTCATCCTTCGAAGCCGGGTGCACTGAGCAGGCATTGCTTTCAGCCGAGTATTATCGGCTTCAGCTCCTCCTCTGCCCACTGGCGAAAGCTGGTTGACCCGATAACGGCGGACGAGCGCGGTGCCACCCGGTGGCGGATGATGCCGGCGGCCGAACGGGTGGCGGCCGGTCGCGACCCATTAGCGAAGATTGCCCGATCTCTCGGGTATCGGTCCGAAAACGCCTTCAACACCGCCTTCGAGCGGGTCATGGGCGCCGCGCCGCGCCGCTTCGCCCGTGCGGAGGCAGACGCCTCCGCGTGAGCAACCGCATGAAACGGGACCGGCTCAGATGATCCTGTCTGTGCCGGCTTGTTTGGCTGTGAGCATACCCGGCCGTCGCTCAGTGCAGGGTTCGATCGAAGAACGCGAGCATCGCGGTCCAGCCGCGCTCGGCGGCTTCATGATCGTAGACTGGGAAATCCGGCTTCATCCAGCCGTGCGCGGCGGGATAGGTTTCGGTTCTGTAGCGCACGTCAGCTTGGGCCAGCGCCGTCTCGAGCCGCTCGGCCATCTCGGGCGGGTAGCTGCCGTCGTTCTCGGCGGCCGCGACATAGACCTCGGCCTTGAGCCTCGGCGCGGACAGATGCGGGCTTGTCGGCGCGTCGGTCGCGAGATTGCCGCCATGGAAGCTGGCGGCCGCCGCGAAACGATCCGGATAGGCTCCCGCCGCGGCAAGCGCCATGCCGCCGCCCATGCAGAAGCCGACCGCACCGACCTTGCGGCCTGCCACGTCGCGGCGCGTGTCGAGATAGGCGAGCAAGGCCTCCGTGTCTTCGGCAGCCTTGTCGTTGCCGGTCGTGGCCATGAGCGGACCCAGGATGGCGCGGAAGTCGCCGGCGAAGACCTGCTTGGGTACGAACGGGCCGTAGGGACCGTAGCGGTAGAACAGATCCGGCAGCAGCACGACATAGCCGGCGTCGGCGAGCCGCTGCGCCATGTCGAGCACTGCCGGCCGTATCCCGCCCGCGTCCATATAGAAGATCACCGCGGGCCAAGGTCCGCCGGTCGCCGGGATCATGACATGGCAAGGGCAATCCCCATCCCGCGTCCGGACAGTCACTTGCTCGTTCGGCATCCTGTGCTCCTCGGTCTAAACTACATTGGCGTGACTTGCTCCGTTAGAGGTCGGTATTTAAATATGTAGATATATAATAGGAGACACGGGATGCAAGAGAGCGATGCTGACATCGGCGTGCTCTCGACGCCGGGACACCTGGTCAGCCTCGCGGCGCGGGGGTTCACGCGCCTGAGCGAGGCTCGGCTCAAGCCGCTGGGTTTCGGGGTCAGCCATTTGCCGGTCCTGGTCGCCCTCCAAACCGGCCGGACCGACACGCAACGTGAGCTGGCGCGCTTCACGCGGATCCAACAGCCACCCATGGCGCAGATGCTCACTCATGGAACGGGTGGGCTGATCCGTCGCACCAGCGATCCCAACGATGGACGCAGCAGTCGCGTCGCGTTGACGAAGCGCGCGCTGGCACGCCTGCCGGAGGCGACCGCGACCCTGTTCCGAGGCAATCCCGATGCGATGGCTGGGTTCACCGACGAGAAGATCGCTCAATTCGTCGCCCTGCTCGACCGACTGATCGCGAACCTCGATTGGCTGACCGATGCCCCCTGAGCCACCATGGTCTTTCCAAGCCGGCTTGCGCCACCTGTGATCACACAGGGACATAATGCCCGACACATCCGGACTGACAGCTACAACATGTTCCGTGTTGATCGACGGGCGGCCGACGCTGCAGCCTTTACTTTGCAGGTATTTCTATGCATCGACCAAGGCATTTCCATCGCATAATGCTCTATACAGGCTAGTGTCCGTCACGAACTAATGTCTTTGAATAAGCCGTATCAGGCGGCGGGTGAGGTCGGAGCTGCTCAGCTTAAACGAGGGCTCGCTGGCTCGGGCACCGGGATCAACTTGGCGAGCTAGCGAAGGATCTAGGCGATTGCTGGCCGGAGAAACTAGTCTCTGGCTAAGTTTGGTCCTCACATTCGCAGGCAGTCGAACACGAGATGCGCTTGAACTGGGTGAACACAATCTTGACCCTCTTGCCTTCGCGGCGTGAGACAACGTTGACGTCAGTCAATCCGATGTCGCGCACCATGTCTCTGGCGACGACCGTCTGACAGGTTTGAGCTCAGATTGGGGTAACGCTATTTGTCTGCTCACGTGGATGGACGCGTCATCAGTCTAGCTCCAAAATAGTAATCCGAGTAGCGGTTGTCGGGACTTGCGGTCACAGAAGTCTCAAACCATCGGTCTCGACATTCTTCGGCCTTTTTTATGTGGAAATCACGATTTGGCTTTGGGAGAGACCCGCAGAGAATGACGTGATCGCAATCCAATTGGTCAAGAATTTTCAGTGCCTTCGATCGGTCTGTTCGCTTGTTTTCGTCTAGATCCGCGGAAATGTAGCCACGCTTCACCTCTACCAAGGCCATGAGCTCCGCGTCCTCAGGCGTCACTGCACACGAATATACAACCAAGTCCGGCTTCCATCGACGGATATCGACGTCTCGAAGACGCCCGCTAGGCTCGAGGGCTGGTCGCTCAGGGCGCGGACACCAAGTGATCAGCTCAGAAACCCGTGTTTCCATCCCGACGTAGTGCTTGGTTTGGTGAAATAGACGTTCCGCTATGACCGATGTCAGAAAGTATTCGGGAACTGTTTCCGGAGGCATTCCTGTCATTGTAACGTACAGGCTCACAGCCTCGGCACCAAAATCGCAGATGAATTGGGACACGTTCTCAAGCTTACACGTGCTCATCTTTCGAATCCCAGCAGAGACCTAGTTTACGAGTAGAAAATCACAAACTACACGACATTGGAACGGACAAAGCCAACAGGTACACGATTTTCGACGCGCCCCTCGCACTCCGTGACGAGAAGCCGCACCAACTCCACCGGATCTCCATCACCCGGACGTAAGGCGACCCGCCTTCGCACGAGCCCAAAGTCCGCCGGCGTCAGCGTGCGCAGCGTCTCCAGGCCCGGCGGAGGCTCCACGCCCAAGATCCGCCAGAACGCGAGCCGCGCCTGCGCCGCCGTCAGCCAGGTGAAGCGCACCTTCACAAGAAAACGACGCAAGCTCGCGCGATCCAGCCGCTCGATCAAGTTTGTCGTGCAGGCAAATGGCAGCGCGTGGCTCTCCATCCAGGTCAGCATCTCATTGACCTGGGCGATCTCCCAGCTCCGTGCCGCATCGCCACGGTCCAGCAGCAGACTGTCCGCCTCGTCGAAAACCAGGAATGCGCGCGTGCTGCGCGCCTCCGAGAACGCCCTGGCAATGTTCTGCTCGGTCTCGCCCACGCATGGGTCGAGCAGGTCCGACGCGCGCTTCTGCAGCACCGGCAAGCCCATCCGGGCGGCCAGATGCCGCACCCAGGCACTCTTGCCGGTACCGGGCGGTCCCGAAAGGAGGAACGAGACCGCGCGCGGCGCGTCCGGACGCAGCAGATCGGCGGCAAGCTTGTCCAGGTCATGGTCGGCATTGACCAGCGCCGGATCGTAAATGGCATCGCGCTCCGGCACGGGCGGCGGCAGATCGCCCCCTGCCACCGCACGTGCCACCCCCTCCACGATCAGCCGCGTCGTCTCCGTCCCGCCACCGGCCAGCCGCGTCGCGCGCAGGGAAGCCGACGCAACGGCAGGCGCGGCCGGCACGAGGCGCGCAAGCAGTGCCGCATCGGCGTCTTGCAGTCCGGCACCCTCGGTGTCGCTCATCCGGCGCCACAGCGCGGTCCGCGTCGCCAGATCCGGCACGCGCAGTTCCAGGCACATCGTCATCCGCCGCAGCACCGCCGCACCGAGCACGCTGATATCGTTCGCCGTCCAGATCACCGGAACCGCCATGCGCTCCAGCAGGCGATGCATGAAAACACGCGAACCGGTCGCGGGCTCGTCGAGGCCCGCGCCGCGTTGAACAAAAAGGTCTTCCGCCTCATCGAACAGCAGCAGCGTGGTCCCGGGAACCGCGAGCCGCTGCGCGAGGCGCAGCCCCGCGAGACGCTCATAGCGCTGCGGCTCGTCGCCGCTCTCATCGGCCTCGCCGACGGGGCGCAACCGCGCGCCGATTCGCGCGGCGAGTGTCGCCGCGAACGAGGTCTTTCCCGTCCCCGGAGGTCCATAGAACAGAATGTTGATCCCCGGTTCGCGACCAGAGAGTGCCGCACGCAACACCGCGGCAGCGACTTCCGCCTCCTGACCGAGATGCGAGAAAGCCTCCCAGGCGAGCACCTGCATGTCGGCCGCGCCGAGCAGTTGATCGTATAGATCCGTCATCGGCAGCGTGCCCTGCCGGATCAGCGATACCAATCGCTCGAGCACGCACAACCCGCCATCGCGCTCGAGCTGAAGAAGACCGCTCCCCAGCAGCTCCGCATTGTTGGCGAGCCGCGCGGCAACTTCGGCCGTCGGCGCTCCCAACAGAAGCGCGATCAGATCCGCGTCGCGATGCAGGCGCGTCGGCCCGCCACGACACTCACTCATCGCGTCGAAGAGCCGGTCGACGCGGCGATCGAGCCTGTAGTGAAGTGCCAGCGCGAAGATACGCGACGTCAGATCGTCGAGGCCCAGCACGCCCGCGATCGCCGCGATCCAGCGATCAGCTGGGGCGTCGACCTCACGCGCCGGGAGAACCGCGACGGCGGCAAGCACCGAGCCGATCCCGCGCCAGTCCTGCGCGCTCACGCCAGGGCGGCGTGATCCCTCGGACTCCTCGTCGTCTCCGTTGGCTCCGCCGGGCAGACCGAGGCCCGTGGCGCTTCTGGCGAGCCACGTCGCCAGCGCGCTGGCCTCCGGCATCCGACGATCGACAGCCGCGTGGATGTTGCGGGCGCACATCAGCGCGAGCACGGTCCCGCTCGCGGCGGCAACGCGCACGCCTGCGCAAGGCCGCTTCGAAGAGGCGGCCAAGTCAATGCCTCCAAGTTCCGGATGCAAAGCACTGCCCCCGGACGCCGCCGCCTGAGCCGTGCGCGGCATCGTCATTGGAGCCTGCCCGAACGGCGCCCGCGGTTGACGGCGCGCGACTCGGCCTGACGGAGCTGTGCGGCTGGGATGACACGCGCCGCCTGCCGCGGATCGCCGAGTCCGAGTCCGATCTCGATGAACCCGTCACCGCGCACGTGCGAGCATACCGCGAGTGTCACGCCCATGTGGACAATCTGAAAATGCGCCATCTCGATGCCTTGGCCGCGACGTGCGATCTCGCGCCATGCCGCCAGCGCCGCGGGACGGAGCTGGGCGCCGAGCGCAATGCGAGCCTCGGCGGATGGAGAAATGACGACGGGGGCTTGAACCTGAAACATGAACGGCTCCTCGAACAACACGCTCGGGCAGACCGCCCGGACAGAATCCGGAAACGGGCCGAGCCATGCGATCGAGAAGGTCAGGTCAGTTCTTCATGCGGCGTGCTCTGTAACGAACAACCGGCGCCTTGTCACCTGCTGAAGTGCGAATGGCGAAACGACCGATGATGATCCGAGATCTCCGACCCTCAGGCCTGGCTGATGAGCTCGTCGATCACCCGAATGATTTTCGCCCGAAATAAGTTGTCGGCGAGAGACGCGACAGGCGCTCCCAGCCTGTCGGCCGGAAGGGTCGCCAGGTTGAAGACACCCATGATCACGTCGACGCCGTCACGGTGAAGCGCGGCGCGAGATGATGTTCCTCGATCCCGTCAATGACATGGTCGAGCGCCGTATCTTCCGCCCGACAGCGGACCCGCTCGCGCTCGACGAAGTCGCGCAGAAGATCCTCCACCGTAACTGCTGAGATTGCGCCTGAAAAGCCGGGCTTGCCGGACGAGATCGTCGTTCAGGCTGACATTGATCGCACGTTTCGGCGCATTCCTGTCGTATCCCACGGAACCCCGACGCACATGCAATGCGCATTCTGATGCGCTCGAGTTCGGCATCCCGCGATGCCCTCCAGTCCTTCGTTCAATGGTCGCCCGCCGATCGATCCGACGCCCGACAACCTCAGGTGTGCGCATTTACACGCGCACACCATCCTGGCACCGGGTCTCCTCCACGAAGGGACAGTCGCCATGCCCCGACCTGCCGCTGCCCAGGCGAATCGCCGAGCCACAAACGTGACCCTCCCGATTGACCTGCTGGACGAGGCGCGCGCCTTCGGCCTGAACATCTCCCAGGCTTGCGAACTCGGCCTGAAAGCCGAACTTGCTCGCAGCCGTGCTGCGCAGTGGCTGGAAGAGAACCGCGAGGCACTCCTTTCCTCGAACGCCTACGTCGAACGAAACGGCCTGCCGCTTTCGCAGTTCCGCCAGTTCTGATGGGCCGTTTCGACGTCTATCCGAATCCGGGGAGAGACAGAACCGGCTATGTCCTCGACGTGCAGGCCGACCTCCTGCGGGACCTCGGCACGCGGATCGTGGTGCCCTTGCTGTCGTCCGACGTCTCGCCGAAGGCCGCCCGCGGCCTCAACCCGGCCTTCGCGATAGAGGGACGGAACCACTTGATGCTGACCGGTTTCTCGCCGCCGTGCCTGCAAGCGGTCTCCGACAGCCGGTACTATCCCTTGATACAAGCAGCGATGACATCACGCGCGCGCTCGACATCCTCCTGAGCGGCTTTTAGCACCCGGCCGCGATCACCCTAGGCCCGCTCGATCCGTCCGGCGTAGCAGCCGCGTTTGGCGTAATGCGCGTCAATGGTGGCGACCTCCGGCGTCGCGAGGAAACGCTCGATCAGCGCGCGCGCGTCGTTGCCGTCCACCAGGTCGGCATCGACCATCATGTGCGCGGCATCGAACGCCCGCAGCGACAGCACGCGACGTCGCAGGACGTCAGGGATCTCGTCGACCATGTCATAGGTCGTCTCAGCCCCCTCGCGGACGAAGATCGCGTGACTTGCCCGGTAGGGCGTCAGCGCCGGCTGGTGCGTGTAGTTGACGAGAAGCGCCGCCTCGCCGGCCTCGAGGTCACGCATCTCGATGCGATCCGGACACCCCGGACTCGCATCGACCACATATCGCCTGGCGCTCCGCCCGGCGAGATCCTGATCGGACAGGCCGTAGAGATGCCGAAAAGTCGAGGCGCTCAGACCGGTGATGCGAAACGACATGATCCTCTCCTGCGATGGGCATCCATCCCCTACGCGCCGCCTGCGTCGGCCACACTCCGATGCTTGCCCGCCAATCGAGGACATTCATCACCTACCCTCCCGCGCAAGCAGTGCGCGCTTGCGTTCGATCCCCCATCGATAGCCCGACGGCTCGCCGTCCGCGCGCACCACCCGGTGGCACGGGATCGCGACCGCGATACGGTTCGAGGCACACGCCCGGGCCACCGCCCGCACCGAGCGCGGACGGCCGACGGCGGCGGCAAGCTCGCCGTAGCTGAGCGTGCTGCCGGCCGGGATCCGGCCGAGCGCCTCCCAGACCTGGCATTGGAACGCGGTGCCGCGGATGTCGAGCGGTAAGCCGAGGGTGCGATCGGGCCCGTCGATCAATCCGATCACCTGCGCAACGGTCACCTGGAAGCCGGCGTCGGCGCCGGTCACGTCGGCCTTCGGGAATTGTCGCCGCAGGTCCCCGATCAGCCGCTCCGGATCGTCACCGAGCGTGATCGCGCATACCCCCTTGGCCGTCGACGCCACCAGAACCGATCCGAGGCTGCATCGACCGACGGCGAACCGCACCGCGGCCCCGTGCCCGCCGTCCCGGTAATCGCGCGGACGCATGCCGAGGTCGCGTTCCGCGTTCTCGTAGAAGCGGCTCGTCGCATTGTAGCCCGACGCGTAGATCGCGCGCGTCACGGTCGTCTCGCGGCCCAGCGCGTCACGCACCCGTCGCGCCCGGCCGGCGCTGGCATACGCCTTCGGCGTCACGCCGGTGACCGCCTTGAACACGCGATGGAAATGAAACCGGCTCATGGCCGCCGCCGTCGCCAGCTCATCGAGACCGGGCGGTTCCTCGGCGTTGTCGATCAGGCGGCAGGCCGAGGCGATCGCGGCGACCCGCGCCTGCGCCGGCGACGGCCCATTCGGCGTGCAGCGCCGGCACGCGCGAAAGCCGGCTGCTTCGGCATCGGCAGCGTCCGCGTGAAAGGCGACGTTCTCGCGTCGCGCCGGACGGGACCGGCACGAGGGGCGGCAATAGATGCCTGTGCTCGCGACCGAATAGACGAAATGACCGTCGGCCGTCGGGTCCCGCCCGCGGACGGCCTCGTGGCGCGCCTCGTCCGTATCGAAGTTCGCGCCGATCGCCGGACCGATGCTCGAGGCAGGAACTGGCATGGCTGTGTCACCCGAAAGCAGGACGGCCCACTATCGGCCAACGCGCCGGCATGAACTCCCATTCTTGCTCGGCAATCGGCCAACACCTCAACCCGCCGTCTCCTCCAGCCACACCGCCAGCACCAACGCCGCGACCGCCGGCACCGCCAGCGCGGCGAACGCGCCGCTCCAGCCGAACAGGTGCACCATCGCGCCACCGAACAGGCCCGACAGCGCGCCGCCGACGCCCTGCAGCGTGCTGACCGTGCCGAGCGCCGTCTGCGTCCGCCCGCTGCCCCAGCTCAAATCCGCGACCACGATCGGCACCGCCACGCCGATCAGCCCCGAGGCGAGCCCGTCCAGCATCTCCGCCCCGATCAGCCACACCGGATCGGTCACCAGCGCCGACAACGCCGCGCGCACGGGCAGCGCCGCGAACGCCACCAGCAGCAGCCGCCGCCGGCCGCTCCGGTCGGCGATCGAGCCCGCCCACAGCGCCACCGGAATCATCACCAGTTGCGCCACCACGACGTAGTTCGCGGTCCAGCGCGCCGCGTCGAGGCCGCCCGCCACCAGCCGCTGCCCGATCAGCGCCAGCATGCCGCCGTTGCCCAGGCTGAACAGGGCGAGTGCCGCCGTCACCAGCATCAGCCGCCGGTTGGCGAGCACGGCGAGAAGCGGGTGGCGCGGCCGGTGTTCGTCGGGTTCGTCCTCCTTCCACCCATGCGCCCGCCTGCCGTTCCAGGCCCTCGCCGGGGTGGTCGCGACCGCGGCGATCGCCGCGGTCGCCATGACGCCGAACACCCAGAACGACGCATCCGGACCCACCACCCGTGCGCCCGTCTCGATCAGCACCGCCGCGATCAGGATCCCGGCATGGTTGAACGCCTGGTTGCGTCCCTGCTGGCGCGGAAACCGGCCCTTGCCGACGATGCCGAGCGTGAGCGAGGTGAGCGCCGGGATCACCAGCGTGCCGCCGGCGGCGGCGAGGAACTCGGCCCCCATGACGGACGCGAACCCGCGCGCCGGCAGGACCAGCAATGTCCCGGCCAGGATCGCCGCGCACGCGAGGCCGAGCTGCAGACGCGGCCGCCCGGTCCGGTCCACCAGCGCACCGGCCGGCGCATTCATCGCCAGCGACGCGAGGCCGGCCACGGCCGTCACCGCGCCCACGCGCGACGGGCTCCAATGACTGCTTTGCGCGAGCCAGGAAGCGAGGAACGGCCCGAGCCCGCCCTGGATGTCGCCGGTGAACAGGTTGATCGCGGCGAGATGGGCTGCCGGCGACATCGCCTCAGGCCGGCCCGCGCTCGAAAATCCGGTTGGCGCCCAACCGGTCCGCGATCGCGTGCTCGCGCGCGCTGCGCACCGTCCACAGCAGAAGCGGCACGCCGAGCGACGCGGCCATGCGTCCGGCGCGGCCGACCGACGGCGAACGAACGTCATGGGCCAGAAAATCGGGCCGGAGCGCACGCGCGAGCAGCAGCCGGTCGCCCGACGCCGCGAGCAGCCCGGCCGGGGCGCGCACAAGCCGCGCGAGGCGGCGCACCGACCGCGGATCGAATGACTGCACGCCGAGCGGGCCGCGATAGTCCGACAGCACCCGCGCGCAGCAGCGCTCGATCATCCGGCCCGGCTTGACCTCGACCAGCACCGGCGTGCGTCCGCGGACCAGCGCGAGCGCCTCGCCGAGCGTCGGGATCCGCTCGCCGCCGCCGAGGCCGAACAGCCGCAGCGCGCCCTCGTCATGGCGGTCCACCCGGCCGGTCGCACCGGTCGCACCGGTCGCACCGGTCATCCGGTCGAGCGTCTCGTCGTGGAACACCATCGGCACGCCGTCGGCGGACACGCGCGCATCGAGCTCGATCGCGAACCCGGCCGCGACCGCCGCCTCGAAGGCGGCGAGCGAGTTCTCCGGGATGCCGGCGCCGTGCAGGCCGCGGTGCGCCACCGGCAGATCCCGCAGCCAGGCCGGGCTCAAGCGGGCGCGCGCGGCAGGAACCGGCTCGCACTCAGGCCGGCACCGACCAGCGCCACCGCGGCGCCGAACCCCATGCAGGACCGCGGCGCGAGGCCGCCCGGCAGCAGCACGAACACCGAGGCGACCAGCATCGCACCGATGGTCTGCCCGAACAGGCGCGCCGCCGACACCATCCCGCTCGCCGCCCCCGAGCGCGCCAGCGGCGCCGTCAGCAGGATCGCGCGATTGTTGGGCGGCTGGAACACGCCGAAACCGAGGCCGGCGAGCGCGATCCGCGCGCAGATCCCGGCATCCGACGGATGCGCGCCCATCGTCCGCAGCAGCAGGAACCCCGTCGCGGTCAGCATCAGGCCCGCGCTCGAGATCACCGCCGGCCGTGCCCGATCCGCCACCCGGCCGATCCCGAACGAGCCGATCGCGACCGCCGTCGCCCAGGGCGTCATCAGCAGCCCGGTCTGCACCGCGTTCCGTCCCAGCCCGGCCTCCAGGAAGAACGGCATCGCGATGATGAAGAAGTTCGACGCGATGAAGCCGAGAAAACCCACCGAGAACGCGACCCGGAAGCCGCCGAGCCGCAGCAGGTCGACCGGGAACAGCGGCGTCGCCCGCGCCAGCTCCCGCCGGACCAGCAGGACCCCGCACACCAGGCCCATCGACACGAAGGCGACCGCGAAGCCGGGCCGCCCACGATGCGCGAGGCTGTCCAGCCCCACCACCAGCGGGCCGAGTGCGAAGGCGAGCAGCGCGGCACTCGCCGCGTCGAACCGCCGGTGGAGGCGCGGCGTGTCTGGCAGGCCGGTGACCGCCAGCCAGAGTGCCGCCGCACCCAGCGGCAGGTTGATCCAGAACAGATACGGCCACGTCGCGACCGACAGCACGGCGGACGCGACCGTGGGCCCCAGTGCCACGCCGGTCGCGATCACCAGCCCGTTGAGCGCGATCCCGCGCCCGAGCTGGGCCGCCGGATAGATGAAGCGGACGAGGGCGAGGTTGACGCCCATGATGCAGGCGCCGCCGAGGCCCTGCAGCACCCGCGCGCCCGCCAGCTCCGGCAGCGAATGCGACAGCGCGCACAGCGCCGACGCGACCACGAACACCACCAGCCCGATCCGGCACAGCCTGGCCGCACCCAGGATCTCGCCGAGGGACGCCACCGGCAGCAGCGCGATCAGGCTCGAGAGCTGGTAGGCGTTGACCACCCAGATCGACGCGCTCGGCGTCGTGTGGATGTCGCGCGCGATCGTCGGCAGCGCCACGTTGGCGACCGCGTAATCGAGCACCGACAGCAGCACCGAGAGCGCGACCGCCGCCATCGCCCGGCCGCGCGCAGCGCCCTCGAGCCCATCCGTCACGCCATCCTGCATCGGCCGACCATAGGAAAGGCCGGCGCCGAGATCGAGCCTCGCCCAAGTTGCGGCGGCGGACTTGCGGCTCCGTTCGATTTCCTCGACACGGAGGCGCATGCCGGTTGCCCCGTTCCTCGCAGCACTCGTCGCGCGCTGTGCGCGACGCGCCCTGTTCGTCGTGCTGGCGTGCGTGGCTCTCGCGGTCGCCGGCGGCTTCTACGCGAGCCGCCATCTCGGTGTGACGACCGACACCAACGCGCTGTTCTCGGCCAAGCTGCCCTGGCGGCAGCACGAGATGGCGATGCAGAAGCTGTTCCCGCAATTCAACGATCTGCTCGTCGTGGTCATCGACGCCAGGATCCCGGAGGAGGCCGAGGCGACCGCCGCCGCGCTCGCCGGACTCCTGTCCGCCGATCGCGCCGGCTTCACGTCCGTCACCCGCCCCGACGCCTCGCCCTTCCTGCAACGCAACGGCCTGCTGTTCCTCGGCCAGCCCGAGCTGACCACGTTCCTCAACCAGACCATCGACGCGCAGCCCTTCATCGGCCAGCTCGTCGCCGACCCGTCCGCGCGCGGCCTGTTCTCGGCCCTGTCGCTGGTCGCACTCGGCGTCTCGCACGGCCAGACCGAGCTCGGACAATTCGCCCCCGCGCTGAACGGCTTCGAACATGCCCTGGCCTCGGCCGCCGACGGCAACAGCGCGCCGCTGTCATGGCAGCGTCTGCTCGGTGGTTCGCTCGCCGACCAGGGCGGCCGCTACAAGTTCGTGCTGGCCAAGGTCAAGCTCGACTTCGGCGCCGTCGAACCGGCGGGCGATGCGACCCGGGCGGTGCGCGCCATCGCGGCACGGCTTCCCTTCGTCGCGGCCGGCGACGCGCGCGTGCGCATCACCGGCAGCGTCGCGATCGCCGACGAGGAGTTCGCAACCGTCGCCAAGGGCGCGGTCGCCGGCCTCGTCGGCAGTTTCGTCCTCGTCGTGCTCTGGCTGTTCCTGGCCCTGCAGAGCTGGCGCCTGATCTTGCCGGTGGCAGCCACTCTCGTGCTCGGCCTGGTGCTCACCGCCACCTTCGCCTCGATCACCGTCGGCACGCTGAACCTGATCTCGGTCGCCTTCGCGATCCTGTTCGTGGGCATCGCGGTCGATTTCGCGATCCAGTTCACGGTGCGGTTCCGCGAGCTCTCGATCGGTGCCAGGAACATCCGCGAGGCGCTCGACCGGACCGCGCGACGCGTCGGCGTGCAGATCCTGATCGCCGCGATCGCGACCGCGTCGGGCTTCCTCGCCTTCACCCCCACCGCCTTCGTCGGTGTCGCCACCCTGGGCCTGATCGCGGGGTTCGGCATGCTGATCGCCTTCGCCACCACCATCACCTTCCTCCCGGCCGCCCTCGTGCTGTGCCGGCCGCGCGCGACCCGCAAGGAGGTGGGCTTCCGCCAGCTCAAGCGGGTCGACATCTTCGTGGGCCATTTCCGCCTGCCGATCGTCGGCCTGTGCGCGCTGACGCTGGTCGCGGGCGTGATCGGCACGCTGCGGCTGAAGTTCGACGCCGATCCGCTGCACACCAAGAACCCGCACCAGGAATCGATCCAGACGCTCGACGACCTGATGCGCAATCCGCTCACCACGCCCTACACGACCGACACCCTCGTCGGCAGCGCCGCCGAGGCGGCCACGCTCTCGGGGCGCCTGTCCAGGCTGCCGCTGGTCGCCGACGCGATGAGCGTCAACAGCTTCGTCCCCACTGGCCAGCCCGCCAAGCTCGCGCTGATCGCGGACGCGAGCAGTATTCTCTCCCCGACGCTCGACGCGCCGCGTTCGTCCGGGCCGCCGACCGCGTCCGACATCAGGATGGCGATCGGCAGCACCCGCGCCCAGATCGCGCAGGTCGCCGCCAAGCTCCATCCGGACGACCCGCTGGCCCGGATCGGCCAGGACCTGGCCCGCCTGCAGTCCGACACCGACGCGGCGCTGATGGCAATGAACGCGTCGCTCACCCGCTTCCTGCCGCTGCAGCTCGGCCGTCTGCGCGACGTGCTGCAGGCGGCCCCCGTCACCCTCGCCTCGATCCCCGCGGACGTGTCACGCGACTGGATCGCGCCCGATGGGCAATACCGGGTGCAGGCGACGCTGCGGATCAAGGACACCCACAACCCCGACAGCTCCGGCCGCCTGATCCGCCTGTTCGTCGACCAGGTCCGCGCGGTCGACCCCGATGTCGGCGGCTCGGTCGTCTCGATCCTCTCGACCACGCAGACGATCCTGAGTTCGTTCCGCCACGCGGCCACCTACGCGGTGGTGGCGATCGGCCTGATCCTGGTCGTCTCGATGCGCCGGCTGGTCGACGCGGCCGCGATCCTGGCCTCGCTGCTGCTGTCCGCCGCGACCACCGTGCTGGTCTCGGTCCTGCTCCCGCTGCCGCTCAATTTCGCCAACATCATCGCCCTGCCGCTGCTGCTCGGGGTGGGGGTGTCGTTCAACATCTATTTCGTGATGAACTGGCGCGCCGGCGAAAGCTCGCGCCTGGCCTCGCCCACGGCCCGCGCGGTGATCTTCTCGGCGCTGACCACCGGCACCGCATTCGGCTCCCTGGCCCTCTCGCAGCACCCGGGCACGGCCAGCATGGGCGCGCTGCTGCTGATCAGCCTCGGGGGAACCCTGTTCGCCTCGCTGGTCTTCATCCCCGCCCTGCTCGCGATGCTGTCGCGCTCCAGCCAGGGTCCCGAACTCGGTGGCTGACCCTCGCGCGGACGGATAGTGGTCCGATCCTGACGCTCCCTACCCGAGCGTCAGGTAATCGGCCCACCGGAACAATGGGCTGTGGGCAAATCCGACGGTTTCTTCCGTCAGATTTTGTCCACTAGGATGGCACCATGAGCCAGTATGCCGACGACTTGATCGACCGCCGGCGGCTGCGTCGCCGGCTCACCGTCTGGCGGCTCGCCTTCCTTGTCGTCTTCGTGCTGCTCGTCGCGGCCCTGGCGCGCGGCCGGCACATCGCGATGGTGTTCGGCCCGCATCTCGACGCGCTGGCGGTCGACGGCGTGATCACCGACGAGCAGAAGCGGCTCGATGCGATCGAGGCCGCCTCCAAGGACCCCTCGGTGCGCGGCCTGATCCTGCGCGTCGACAGCCCGGGCGGGTCGGTCGCGGGCGGCGAGAACCTGCACGACGCCATCGCCCGCTTCGCCAAGGCCAAGCCCGTGGTGGCCGTCATGGGCGGCGAGGCGGCCTCGGCCGCCTACATGATCTCGGTCCCCGCGCGCCGGATCTTCGCCTCCAACGCCACCCTGACCGGTTCGATCGGCGTCATCCTCGAAAGTCCCGACGTCTCGAGCCTGCTCTCGAGGCTCGGCGTGGGCGTCGACGAGATCGTGTCGGGTCCGCTCAAGGGCCAGCCGAGCATCAGCAGCCCGCTGTCGGCCGCCGGCCGCGACGTGCTCCAGGGCGTCGTGATGGATCTCTACGGCCAGTTCGTGGCCATGGTCGCGGACGGCCGGCACATGGACCCGGCCCGCGTGCGGGCCCTCGCCGACGGCCGGGTCTACACCGGCCATCAGGCGCTTCCGCTCGGCCTGATCGACCAGATCGGCACCGAAACAGATGCGCGCGAGTGGCTCGCCGCCAACGCCGGCCTGCCGCGCGCGATGCCGGTCCGCGACCTCGCCTGGCGCGAACCGCCGAAAGGCTTCCATCTGATCACCGGCTTGTTGAAAACCTTTATGCCGCAAGGACTTACGCTTGACGGTCCGCTCGCGCTCTGGCAACTACCGCGCTCGTGACGCGGTGGGGGCGATGACCAGATCCGAGTTGATCGCGGAACTCGCCGAGGCGAACGCCCATCTCCAGGGACGCGACGTCGAGCTGATCGTGTCGACCATCTTCGACGAAATCAGTGCGGCCCTCGCCCGCGGCGCGCGCGTCGAACTGCGCGGGTTCGGCGCCTTCACCGTCAAGCGCCGCGACGCCCGCACCGGCCGCAACCCGCGCACCGGCGAGGCGGTTCTGGTCGACGAAAAGGTCGTCCCCTTCTTCAAGGCCGGGAAGGAGCTGCGCGAACGCATTAACCGCCGGCCGGCCGCCAGGCTGCAGGTGGCACGCTGATGCTCCGGTTGATCCTGGCCCTCCCGCTGATCGTCCTGCTGGTGATCTTCGCGCTCTCCAACCGCGCCTCGGTCGCGGTGGGCTTCCTCGGCTACACGGTCATCACGCCGCTGTCGGTCGCGATCCTGGCCGGCGCGGCGGTCTTCTTCCTGCTCGGCGCCGTGATCGTCTGGTTCGGCGCGCTCGGGCAGCGTCGCCGCGCGCGCCGTGCCGAGCGGCGGGTGAGAGAACTGGAGGACCAGCTCGCGACCTTGCAGGCGCGCCCGCGCGAGACCGTCGGGACCGCCGCCCTGGTGCCCGCGTCATAGAGCGACCGTCGCGCCTGATCGTGGCGCTCGACACGGCCGATCGCGCGCAGGCCGCCGCCTGGGCCATGTCGGCCGGCCCCGAGGCCGGCCTGCTCAAGGTCGGTCTCGAATTCTTCACCGCCAACGGCCCGGACGCGGTCACCGCACTCGATCCGGCGCGTGTCTTTCTCGATCTCAAGCTGCACGACATCCCCGCGACCGTCGGCCGCGCGGCCCGCGCCGCCGGCCGGCTCGGGCCGGCGATGCTCACCGTGCATGCCTCGGGCGGCGCGGCGATGATCGAAGCCGCGCGCGAGGCGCTGGAGCCGGCGGCGGGCGCGAGGCGGACGATCCTGCTCGCGGTGACGGTCCTGACCAGCCTCGACGCGGCCGCGCTCAGCACGGTCGGCGTCGCCGGCGGTCCACGCCAGCAGGTGCTTCGGCTCGGCAGGCTCGCGACAGCGGCCGGGGCCGACGGGCTGGTCTGCAGCGCCCACGAAGCGCCGCTGCTGCGCTCGTCGCTGGGCCCGGACATCTGCCTGGTCGTGCCGGGCATCCGGCCGGCGGGCGCGATCGCCGACGATCAGGCGCGCTTCACGACACCGGCCGAGGCGATCCGGGCGGGAGCGGACTGGATCGTCGTCGGCCGCCCGATCACCGCGAGTGCCGATCCCGGCGCCACGGCGCGTGCGATCTCGGCCGAGATCGCGCGCGCGTGACGATCGGCGTCAAGATCTGCGGTGTCTCGACCGAGGCCGCGATCGAGGCATCTGTCGAGGCAGCGGTGGACTGGGTCGGGTTCGTGTTCTTCGCCGCCTCGCCACGTCACGTCACCCCGTCGCGTGCGGCCAGCCTGATCGCCCGCCTGCCACCTTCCATCGCCCCGGTCGGCCTCTTCGTCTCGGCGACCGATGACGAGATCGGCGCGACCCTGCATGAGGTGCCGCTCTCGGCGCTCCAGGTCTATGACCGGCCGTCACGCATCGCCGGCCTGCGAGACCGGTTCGGCGTGCCGGTCTGGCATGCCTGTCCGGTGCTCAACCGTGAGGATCTGCCGCGGGTGACCGAAGCGGACCGGTTGCTGATCGAGGCGCGCGCCGCCTCGCCAGCCGCCCGGCCGGGAGGCCACGGCACGGCGCTCGATTGGTCGATCATCCCCGGTTGGCACGCGCCGGCGCCCTGGATGCTGGCCGGCGGTCTGACCCCCGACAATGTCGCCATGGCGATCAGGACCAGCGGCGCCCGATCGGTCGACGTCTCATCCGGCGTCGAAAGCAGCCCGGGCATGAAAGACGCACGAGCGATCCTGGCCTTCACGCACGCCGCGAGGCGGGCGGCAGAACGAGATCAGTAACCGTAGTAGCCGCCGGGAGCCGGCGCATAGACCACCGGCGGCGGTGCCGCGTAGACCGGCGGCGCGTAGACGGGAGCGGCATAACCGTACGAATACGGATAGCCGTATCCATAGCCGTAGCTGCTCGCCGCGAGCCCGCCCACCAGGGCTCCCGTCGCCAGACCCAGGCCGAAGCCGCCGAAGCCGTAGCCGCGATAGCCGTATCCGCCATAGCCACCGCGGTAGCCGCCGTAGCCGCCGTGATATCCGCCATAGCCGCCGTGGAAACCGTAGCCTCCGCCGCCGTAATGTCCCCAGGCGAATGCCGGAGCCGAAGCTGTCATCGCCGTGACGGCAGCGAGCGCGATCATCGAACGACGCATGTCACATCCTCCTGTTGGCCACTCCAGTGGCCGCACACAGGAACATTGGCGTCGATGATGGCAGAACAAAGACGAACACGCGAAATTTAGACCCGCCTGGTCTACGCCCAGCCTGGTCTAAGCGTGACCGGCGGCCCGCATCGCGCCGACTGGCATCGGACGCCCCGGACGGGCGGCGAGTTCAGCCCTGATCGCGGCCGCGAGGACCGGGTTCGCGCGCCGGATCTGCGCGATCCGCAACGCGGCGCCCGGACCCGGCAGCGGGTCTGCCTCCCATGCCTCGAGAAAGGCGAGATCGGCCGCGCACGCATCGCCGCACTCGGCGAGAGCGCGGCGCAAGGCGTCCGTTCTCGGCTCGATACTGGTCGCCACGCGCTCCCCCCGACCTGAATGGCACCTCAGTCAGGCGTTGATCTACGCGTGTTCGCAGCAAACGAGCAAATTATCTTTGAATGAAACCATTGCGCAGCGCAGCAAAATCATGTCGAGATCAGCCAATTCAATTGCGCCGTCGTAATATCGAAGTTACGGCGGCGTCCCGACCTTCGCGTAGCGCCGTCTAGTATCGGTAAAGATCGTGCTTGAACGGCCCGTTCGCGCCGACGCCGATATAGTCGGCCTGCCGTTTGCTCAAGGTCGTCAGTTCCGCGCCGACCTTCGCCAGGTGCAGTGCCGCCACCTTCTCGTCGAGCTGCTTGGGCAGCACGTAGACCTGGCGCTGGTATTTTTCCGGCGGCGCCGTCCACAGCTCGATCTGCGCCAGCGTCTGGTTGGTGAAGGAGGCCGACATCACGAAGCTCGGATGGCCGGTCGCGTTGCCGAGATTGACCAGCCTGCCCTCCGACAGCACGATCAGGCGCTTGCCGTCCGGGAACACCACCTCGTCGACCTGCGGCTTGACGTTGACCCAAGTGTAGTTGCGCAGCGCCTCGATCTGGATCTCGCTGTCGAAATGGCCGATGTTGCACACCACCGCGCGGTGCTTCATCGCCCGCATGTGATCGATCGTGATCACGTCGATGTTGCCGGTGGCGGTGACGAAGATGTCACCGCGCGGGGCCGCGTTCTCCATCGTCACGACCTCGTAGCCCTCCATTGCCGCCTGCAGCGCGCAGATCGGGTCGGCCTCCGTCACGATCACCCGGCAGCCGGCGTTGCGCAGGCTGGCGGCCGACCCTTTGCCCACGTCGCCGAAGCCGGCCACGACCGCGACCTTGCCCGCCATCATCACGTCGGTGCCGCGGCGGATGCCGTCGACCAGGCTCTCGCGGCAGCCGTACAGGTTGTCGAACTTCGATTTCGTGACGCTGTCGTTGACGTTGATCGCCGGCACCAGGAGCGTGCCGGCGCGCGCCATGTCCCACAGCCGATGCACGCCTGTCGTCGTCTCCTCCGAGATCCCGCGCACCTCGGCGAGCAGTTCGGGATACTTGTCGTGCATCAGCTTGGTGAGGTCGCCGCCGTCATCGAGGATCATGTTCGGCGTCCAGCCGTCCGGTCCGCGGACGGTCTGCTCGATGCACCACCAGAACTCGTCCTCGCCCAATCCCTTCCAGGCGAACACCGGCGTGCCGGCCTCGGCCACCGCCGCCGCCGCGTGGTCCTGCGTCGAGAAGATGTTGCACGACGACCAGCGGACGGTCGCACCCAGCGCCGTCAGGGTCTCGATCAGCACCGCGGTCTGGATGGTCATGTGCAGGCAGCCGGCGATCCGCGCACCCGCCAGCGGCCTGGACGCGCGGTATTCGGAGCGGAGCGCCATCAGACCGGGCATCTCGTCCTCGGCCATCGCGATCTCTTTCCGGCCCCAGCCCGCCAGCCCGAGATCGGCTACCTTGAAGTCTTCGCGAACAGCCATGACGGGTCCCTCGACGATGTCGGGGTCAATTAGCGGCTGATCCGCGTCGCGAACAGGTCACGCTCGCTTTTTGGCGCGCGTCCGGACGGCCGGTTTGGCCGCCGGCGGCTTCTTCGGCGTCTTCGGGTCGGTCTTCTTCGCGGCAGCCTGGCGCTTGGCCGGCGCCTCCTGGCCGAGGCTGCGGCGCAGCGCCGCCATCAGGTCGACCACCTTGCCGCCGTCATCGGCCCGCTCCGGCGGCGGCTCGGGATCGTGTCCCTCGACTTTCGCGTCAATCACCTCCCGCAGGCGGGTCTCGTAGCGGTCCTCGGCATCGTCCGGCACGAAATGGCCCGCCTGCCGCTCGATCAGCTGGCTCGCGAGCGCGACCATGTCCGCTTCCGGCTTGCCGCCCGGAATGGCGCCGAACAGGCCGGACGCGTCGGCGATGTCGCGTGCCTCATAGAGCGTGTGCAGCACCAGGCCGCGTCCGAGCGGATGGATCGCCACCGGCCGCTCGCGCCGCGCGATCACCAGCCGCGACAGCGCCACCCGCCCGGTCTTGGCGATCGCATCCCGGAGCACCGCGTACACGTCGTTCCCCTGCTTCGCGTCGCCGTCCGGCGCCACATAGTAGCTGTTGTCGTAATAGATCGGGTCGATCTCGGCGACGGGGACGAACTTGTCGATCACCAGCAGCGACGAGCTGTCGACCCGCGCCGCCTCGAAATCGTTCTCCTCGAGAATGACGTAGCGGCCACGCTCGAACTCGAAGCCGCGCTTGAGGTGGCCGCGCTCCAGCTCCTCGTCGGTCTCGGCGTCGAGCGTCACCATGCGCACGCGATGGCCTGTCGCCGGGTTGATGAAATGGAAATGCAGCCCGCTCGACGCCCTGTGCACCGTGTGCAGGGCGATCGGACAACTCACCAGCGCCAACCGCAACTGCCCGCGCCAAACCGGCCGTTCTGCCATGAGATCGAATTCCCCGATCCGCCTCTAACGCAGGCGGACCACCGACGGTTTGCAGGCGCATGCATGGGGGCTTGCGTCCCGCATGCGCATGGGACACGTCTGCGGCGCCTAACCGCCCGGAGCGTGCCGATGGACGACAGCGCCACCCAGCACGCCTATGCCGTCGGCGCCGGTGCCTCCCTCGGCGAGCGCCGGATGCACTCGCTCAAAAGCGGCGACACGTTCGGCGTCTTCGACCAGAACGGCAACATCCTCGCCGGTCCCGGCATCGCCGACGGCCTCTACCACCGCGATACGCGCTACCTGTCGGCTCTCGACCTCAAGCTGAACGGCGCCACGCCGATCCTGCTCAGCTCGACCATTCGCGACAACAACGCGACGCTGACCTGCGACCTGACCAATCCCGACTTCTTCGACGCCGCCGGCGCACTGACCCTCGCGCACGACACGATCCATCTTCGCCGCTCGCGATTCATCTACAACAACGCGCTCCACGAACGGATCCTGGTCCGCAACTTCTCGGACCGGATCGAGGAACTCGAGATCGTCATCGGCTTCGGCGCCGATTTCTCCGACCTGTTCGAAGCGCGCGGCATGCGCCGTGCCCGGCACGGAGATCGGCTCGCCCCGGAAATCACCCACGACACCGTCAGCCTTGCCTACCAGGGGCTCGACCAGCGGCGGCGCGCCACGCGGGTCCGGTTCTCGCCCACGCCGCAGGCAATGACCCCCGATTACGCCACCTTCCGCGTCTCGCTCGCGCCGCAGAAGCGCGCGATCCTCAATTTCGAGATCGCCTGCGATCCGGCGCCGGCGCAGCAATCGGCGTCGCAGGCCTTTCTGTTCTCGCTCGTCGAGGCGAGGCGCGCACTGCGCCTCTCCTCGGCGCGCGCCACCGCGATCGACACCTCCAACGAGATCTTCAACGAGGCGATCCGGCGCTCGATCTGCGACCTCTACATGCTGATCACCGACAAGGAAACCGGACCCTACCCGTATGCCGGCGTGCCCTGGTACAGCACCGCGTTCGGCCGCGACGCCCTGATCAGCGCCATGCACACGCTCTGGATCGACCCCGCGATCGCGCGCGGCGTCCTGTTCTATCTGGCACGCCACCAGGCGCGCGCGGTCGACGACATCGCGGACGCCGAACCCGGCAAGATCCTGCACGAAGTTCGTCATGGCGAGATGGCCGAATTGGGCGAGGTTCCGTTCCGTCATTATTACGGCTCGGTCGACAGCACGCCGCTGTTCGTCTGGCTCGCCGGTCTCTACTACCAGCGCACCGGCGATCTCGAGAGCGCGCGCTTTCTGTGGCCCCATGTCGAAGCGGCCCTCGACTGGATCGATCGCTACGGCGATCGGGACGGCGACGGCTTCATCGAATACGGGCGCCGCAACGCCGACGGCCTGCTCAACCAGGGCTGGAAGGACAGCTTCGACAGCATCTTCCACGCCGACGGCTCGCTGGCCGACGGCCCGATCGCCCTCGTCGAGGTCCAGGGCTACGTCTTCGCGGCCCGGATGCTGGCCGCCGGCATGGCGCGCGCCCTCGGTCATCCGGAGCGCTCCGATCAGCTGCGACAGCAGGCCGCGTCACTCCGATCGGCCTTCGAGGACGCGTTCTGGTGCGAGGAGATCGACACCTACGCGCTGGCACTCGACGGGCAGAAGCGTCCTTGCCGGGTGCGCAGCTCGAACGCCGGCCACCTGCTGATGACCGGCATCGCGCGCGAGGACCGCTGCCATCGCGTCGCGCACGGCCTGATGGGCCGCAGCTTCTTCTCCGGCTGGGGGATCCGGACGATCGCCGCCGGCGAGGCGCGTTACAACCCGATGGCCTACCACAACGGCTCGATCTGGCCGCACGACAACGCGCTGATCGCACTCGGCTTCGCCGACCTCTCGCTCAAGGACGAGGCCGAGCGCCTGTTCGCCGGCCTGTTCGATGCCGCCTTCCACATCGACCAGCGGCGCCTGCCCGAGCTGTTCTGCGGCTTCTCGCGGGAGCGCGGCCTCGGCCCGGTGCGCTATCCGGTTGCCTGCTCGCCGCAAGCCTGGGCGGCGACCACCCTGCCGGCTCTCGTGCAGTCCACCCTCGGAATACGCTTCGAGCCGGCCACCTGCACGGTGCATTTCGACCGCCCGCGCCTGCCGCCATTCATCGACGAGATGACGTTGCACAACCTCGCCATCGGCGAGGCGCGCGCGACGGTGCAGCTCAAACGGCTCGACACCGAGGTCGCGGTGACGGTCCTCAAACGAGTCGGCGGCCTACGGGTGCAGGTGACGAGCTGAGGCCATCACCGGGACCTCCCGCGAAAACTCAGGTCGCGCCGTCGGGGGACACCACGATGCAGTCGCCGCGGCCGAGATGCTGGCAGGCGCGCACGGCGGCTTCACGCGACAGGCCTGTCAGCCTCGCGCGGTAGACCTTGCCGTGACGGTCGCGGACGCTGGCGACTTCGGCGCGCGCATGGCCGAGCAGGGCCGCCTGGTGCTGGCGTGCCGAGCCCGCGGCCTGGTTGGCGGCGTTGGGCGAGCCGAAGGCGCCGACCTGGATCGACCAGTGCTCGCTCGCGGCACCTCGCGCGCCCGGCGAGCGATAGGGGATGGTCTCGGCCACCGCCTGCTCGACGAATCGGAACCGGACATGACGCGGCCGCGCGACCGGTGCGGGATCGGGAGCCTCGGCGACGCTGTCGGCGAGTTCCGAGCTCGGCGGCGAGACGATCCGCGACGAAGCCAGCTGCACCCGATCGTCGGCCGGCGGCAGCACCGCCACCTGGCGCGGGGTCGGCGCCGGCTCGAAGGTCACCCGCGGCTGGGCCTGGAGCGACGCGAACGCGACCGGCGCGCCTGCCGTCCGGCGCGCCCAGGCGTCGCGCACGTTGGCCGCACTCCCGGCGACGACAGGGCGCTGGTCGGCGATCACGCTCGACGCGACTTCCGCACCTTCGTCATCGCCCGATCGGCGCGCCCACGCCAGTTGCACCGTGTGCGTCAGCGCCGGGTCGACGGGCGAGGGGCCGCGCGAGGCGACGGCATAGTCGCCGCTCTCGTGGTTCATTGCCATCAGGTCGGCCTGGCTGCGGTTGCGCGGGCTCTCGAAGGCGATCTGCGGCCCGATATTCGCGACGTAGTGGCGCGTCTCGGCCGGCAACGGGCGATTGCGCGTCAGGTAATCGTCCAGACGGCCGGGTCCGGCATTGTAGGCGGCGAGGAAGCCGGGCGAGCCGTAGATGTCGTACATCTGGCGGATGTAGGCGGTGCCGGCGAGGACGTTGTTGCGCGGGTCGTACGGATCCTCGTCGAGATTATATTGTTCGCGCATCAGGTCGTAGGTGAACGGCATCACCTGCATCAGGCCCATCGCTCCCGGCACCGACACGACGAACTCCTGGCCGCCCGACTCCTGATGCATGACCGCCCGGATCCACGTCTCCGGCACGTCGAACCGCTGCGAGGCCTCCTTGATGTAGGGTCCCCACGGATCCCACGGCGGTCCCGGCGGATGATAATAGTTCTGCGCATGCGAGCGATATTGCGCCGCTTCCTCCGTCGCCGGGATCGTCGGCTGCTGGCCGGCGCATGCCGCGAGGCCCCCGAGCCCCGATACCGCCATCAGCAGCCTGGCCGTGCGACGCGCGCCGGTTCGTTTCGAGTGCTGCGTCATGGGCCCCCCCAGGCATGGCGCGGTCTCGCTTGCTTCTCCGCAGGACCCCGCTTGACGAGGCGATGCATGCTGAGAGGCCCGCTGAGAAACTTCCACTAAGTGCCTACAGGAGGCTGCGCATGTCCGCAACCGAAACACGATCTCATTTCGCCAACCATACCGGGGCCTGGTTGCCAAAAGGTGAAAATGGCAGGTTCGGGTTTGCAGGTTTGCAGGTGATCGGCTAGGCGAACGCGGATGAACGTCGTCCCGGCCCAGCTCGACCTCGCGTCCCGGTCGGGATCGGGGCTCATCTCGTCCGACGCCGGCCTTCTGCTGCAGCCCTCGCATGGCTGGGCGCGACAGCAAGCCGCCTTCCGTGACCTGACCGATGGCGCCCGGCTCTGGCGGCTGGCACTCACGCTCGGCTGGCTCGACATCAAGCTCCGCTACCGCGGCTCGGTGCTCGGTCCGTTCTGGCTGACGCTGTCGACCGCGGTCATGGTGGCAGCCCTGGGCATCGTCTGGGGCGCCCTGTTCAACATGCAGATGCACGACTACCTGCCGTTTCTCGGTCTCTCGCTCGTGCTCTGGGGAAGCGGCCTGAACGGTCTTGCCGTCGATGCCTGCAGCACCTTCACCCAGGCCGACTCGACGATACGGTCGGTCCGGATGCCGTTTTCGGTCCAGATCGTCCGCACCGTCGCGCGCAACGTGATCGCGCTCGCCCACAACGTCGTCGTCCCGGTGGCGGTCTTCGCGATCTACGACACCTGGCCGGGCTGGATCGCGCTCTGGTCCTTGCCCGGCGTGCTGGTCTGGCTTGTCGACGGCCTCGCCGTCTGCATGCTGCTGGGCGCGATCAGCGCACGCTTCCGCGACATCCCTCCGATCATCGGCAGCATCATGCAGATCGCCTTCTACATCACCCCGATCGTCTGGAAACCCGAACAGGTCAACCACCGCGCCATCATGCACTACATGGCGTTCAACCCGTTCGACAGCCTGCTCGAGATCGTGCGTGGCCCGCTGCTCGGCCATGCGCCGACCGCGCGCGGCTGGGAGTTCGCGATCTTCTTCAGCCTGTGCCTGTGCGTGGCCGGCTGGCTCGCCTTCGTGCGCGCGCGGTCGCGGCTGGCCTTCTGGGTATGAGCCAGTCCGCCGTCCAGGTGAGCGGCCTGTGCATCGACTTCCCGCTCTACCATGGCAGCGCGCGCAGCCTGAAAAAGACCGTCATGGCCGCGGCTTCGGGTAGGCTCGGGCAGGACAAGCAGAGCCGCACCGTCGTGCAGGCGCTGCGCGACGTCTCGTTCTCCCTCGTGGCCGGCGACCGTCTCGGGCTGGTCGGCGGCAACGGCGCCGGCAAGTCCACCCTGTTGCGCGCGGTCGCCGGCATCTACGAGCCCGTGCTCGGTCAGGTGCGCATCCGCGGCGCGATGAACGCGCTGCTCGACACCAACCTCGGCATGAACGGCGACCTCACCGGCCGCGAGAACATCATGCTGCGCGGCCTCTATGACGGGCTCTCGCGGACGCAGATCACCGCACTCGAGAACGACGTGCAGGAGTTCGCGGCTCTCGGCGAGTTCCTCGACCTGCCGGTGCGCTTCTATTCGTCGGGCATGGTCGTGCGGCTCGGCTTCGGGCTCGCCACCGCGATCAGGCCCCAGGTCCTGCTGATGGACGAATGGTTCCTCGCCGGCGACAACGCCTTCCAGGAGAAGGCCCACGCGCGCCTGGAAAGCATCGTCCGCGGCGCCGAGATCCTGGTGATCACGTCCCACAACGCCAGCGTCATCCTCGAATGGTGCACGCGCGTGATCTGGCTCGAGGGCGGCCGCGTCCGCGCCGACGGCGTCCCGCACGAGGTCGTCTCCGCCTATCTGGGCCGCGACGTGACGCGCGAGGCCGAACGGGTGCCGGCAACCGTCTGAGTGGTTCCCGTCGCCTCGTTTTGGGCCAATAATCGAGCGCCAACACAAGAGCGATGGAGGAACCAATCATGAGCCAATCGAGCCTCTCTCCGACGCGTCCGAACCAGCTCCCGGACCGGATGAACGCGGTGGTCTGCTACGCACCTGGCGACTACCGCTACGAGGAGGTCGAGGTTCCGCGCGCGGGGCCGGACGACATCATCATCGAGGTCGAGGGCTGCGGCATCTGTGCGTCCGACATCAAGACGTTCGGCGGCGCGCCGTCGTTCTGGGGCGATGCCGAGCAGCCGCAATACACCAAGCCGCCGATGATCCCCGGCCACGAGTTCGTGGGCCATGCCGTCGAGGTGGGCGAGAACATCCTGCGCGAAGGCAAATACAAGGTCGGCGACCGGCTGATCTCCGAGCAGATCGTGCCGTGCGACAAGTGCCGCTACTGTCTGCGCGGCGAATACTGGATGTGCGAGGTGCACGACCTGTATGGCTTCCAGAAGAACGTGCACGGCGCGATGGCGCGCTACATGCGGTTCCCCCGCACGTCGCGCACGCATCACGTGCCGCACGACGTGCCGTTCGAGAAGGTGATCCTGACCGAGCCGTATGCCTGCTCGGTGCATGCGGTCAACCGCGGCCTGATCCAGCTCGACGACGTGGTCGTGCTCGCGGGCGCCGGCCCGCTCGGGCTCGGCATGGTGGGCGCGGCGCGGCTGAAGAACCCCACCAAGCTGATCGTGCTCGACACCAAGCCGGACCGGCTCGAGCTCGCCAGGCGCTTCGGCGCCGACCTGACGCTCAACCCGCTCGAGGACGACGTGGTCAAGATCGTCAAGGACATGACCGACGGCTATGGCTGCGATGTCTACATCGAGGCGACGGGCCATCCGTCGGCGGTGCGCCAGGGCCTGCAGATGATCCGCAAGCTCGGGCGGTTCGTCGAGTTCAGCGTGTTCGGCGAGCAGGTGACGGCGGACTGGAGCATCATCAGCGACCGCAAGCAGCTCGACCTGTATGGCTCCCACCTCGGTCCCTATTGCTACCCGTTCACGATCGCGGCGATCGCCGACGGCCGGCTGCCGACCGAGAACGTGGTGACCCACTCGCTTCCGCTGTCGGAATGGCACCACGGCTTCGACCTGATGAAGAAAGGCGACAAGTCGATCAAGGTCGTGCTCATCCCGGAGTGAGCAGCGGGGGGGCTCCGCCCCGCACCCCGCCGGGGCTGGCAGCCCCGGACCCGCCTCAAGGGTCCCGCGGGACGAGATTGATCGGTGGGTGTCGTTGACCTGACCGCGTAGCCTCGTCGAGACGCAGCACCGTGTGCGCGTTGGTGGAGCTGGTCGCCAACGTGTTGACGACCCCTGTGCGCAAAGCGCCCAGGATCGCGGCGGCTTTCGTGTTTTCGCTCGCGATCGCGATCACGTCCGGAATGCGGATGAGGTCGCGCGTGGTCAGGCCGATGACCCGGCCACGCAGATCGCTGCTCGACGCGCGTCCATGGATGTCGATGAAGTCGTAGCCCATGATGTCGCCGATGGTGCCGCCGCGCCGCGCGTCGGCGATCTCCTTGGGCGTGAACCATCCCATGCGGACGAGATTGCTCTCCTCGCTCAGATCCCCGATCCCGATCAGGGCCGTATCGGCCCGGCGTGCCCGGTCGAGCGTCAGCCGGACGGTCTGATTGCCCTGCAGCGATTCCCGCAATGCCACGTCGGCAACAAGCGCCGGCGCGTAGAGCGACTCGCTTTCGCCGCCGAACTGCATCGCCAGGCGGCGGCAGATATGATCGGCGTTCATGATTTCGCCGGCGCGAACCGAGCCGCCGATCGCGGCCACGAAGGTGACGGCGCGGCGCGCAACAACCGGCAGGTGATCGGCCACCGACGCGACGTTGCGGCCCATGCCGACCGCGACGATCATCCCGTCGCCGACCGTCTTGATGACGTGGTCCGCGACCAGGCCGGCCACGGCCGATCTCTGGGCATCGGCGTCCTTGCCATCGATCGAGACCAGTAACCGATCGATCCCGAAACGTCCGATGAACTCGCGTTCCAGTTCCTGTCTCGTGTTCGAGTGCTGCAGGACGCGTATCTGCACAACCCCCTCGTTCCTGGCACGCTTCAGGAGTCGGCTGATCTTGACGCGGGAAATGCCGAAGCGCCGCGACAGTTCCTCCTGCGTCACGTCGTCGTAGTAGTACAGGCTGGCGATCTCGATCACCGTGTCGGGCGACACGTCGCCCCATTCGACGACACGCCGATCGGATGACCCGCCGCTCAAGCCGCCACCGATGCCGCCGGTCGAGGACGTCTGACGATCGCGATCATGACCTCCAGCCCTCTTCTGCACATTCTACGCTGCGTTGCACAAATGCGCGGCCAACGGACTTTCATCGACTTGACTCTGTGGGATAGATATATGGCTGGCAAGTCAAAATGGAAAACTTGTCTGCCAATCGAGCCGCCTCGCGATGCACAAATGAACAAAAACTTGACAAAATATCGGTTTGCGGAACATGTTCGTGGCCGAAGGCGCGGGACAGCGCGGTTCATGGGAGGGGCGTCGAGTGCCCGACAGTTGCCGGATTTCACCGTGGCGAGGCCGTCTCGCGCCCGCGCTCCATCACACGCCTCTTCGATGAGACGCGTCGTCCCATCATGAGTGCTCCTGGCACCACGACCGGCAGGGCCGCCAGATCCAGTCTTCGTCTGGGCCTCGCCGCGGCCGCGATCCTGGTCCTGATCGTGGCGATGGCGTTCGACACCAGGATCGTCAGGATCGGCTCGGGAGCGGCGCTCCCGCCAGGCGCCTTCGACGCCGCCGATTACGGCAAGTCCAAGTTCCCGCCGGTCCAGTCGGCGATCCTCGGCCGCGCGGTCGACGCAGCCACCCTCGAGGCGGCGATCGTCAAGGACCGGTCGGCCGCCGCCAAGCAGTACGGCGTCGGCGCTGGCAGCGGTGCCGAAATCTCGGTGAAGTTCACCGGTGTCGCCGGCAAGGATGATTTCGGCGTCTATCCGGTCAAGATCGGCGGCCTTCCCGACAGCCTGACCGTTCGCGTGCAGACCGGTCCCGCGATCTACGGCACCGACCTGCGCGACGCGACCGGAACGATCAGCTTCGGCCAGTTCACCAACCAGATCGACTACCAGAACGCGGCGTCCGCCCTGAACAAGCAGATGAAGAGGCAGGTGCTGGCCAGGATCGATGCGAGCAAGCTCACCGGCAAGACCATCTCCGTCATCGGCGTCTTCGAGCTCGCCAACCCGAACAGTTGGCTGGTCACGCCGGTCAAGCTGGACGTGCGATGAGTGCCGCCGACATCGTGCTCACGGCGCGCAACGTCGCCAAGATCTACGGCAGCACCCACGCGCTGAACGGCGTCAATTTCGACATCCGCCGCGGCAAGGTCACCACGCTGTTCGGAGAGAACGGCGCCGGCAAGTCGACGCTGATGAAGATCCTGTCCGGCGTGGTCACGCCGACATCCGGAACGATTGAGCTCGACGGGTCGGAGGTGACCTTCGCCTCCGCTTCCGACGCGCGCGATCGCGGCATCTCCATCATCCATCAGGAGTTGAGCCTCGCTCCCAACCTGAGCGTGCGCGACAACATCTTCATGGGTCGGGAGCTGCGGTCGGCGACCGGTGTCGACTTCGCCGAGGAGGCACGCCAGGCGCGCGCGCTGATGGCCGAACTCGAGGAAGACATCGATCCGCTGACCCTGGTCGAGGATCTGCGGCTCGGCCAGCAGCAGATCGTCGAGATCGCGCGCGCGCTCTCGGTCGACAGCCGCATCCTGATCATGGACGAGCCCACGTCGGCGTTGAGTGCCACCGAGGTCGAGGTCCTGTTCAAGGTGATCAGGGATCTGACCGCGCGCGGCGTCTCGATCGTCTACATCTCGCACCACCTCGAAGAGGCGCTGCTGATCACCGACTACGCCGTCGTGCTGCGCGACGGCGCGATCACCGCGAACGCCGACCGCGGCGACATCGATCTCGAATGGATCGTGCGCAACATGGTGGGCGAGAACTACGATCTCGGCTCCCCGCCCACCGGCTACGATTTCGGCGACGTCGCACTCTCGATCGATGACGTCAGCGTCGCCGACAAGTCGGGTGCCGGCTCCGTCGTCGACCACATGTCGATCGACGTCCGCGCGGGCGAGATCGTCTGCATCTACGGGCTGATGGGCGCCGGACGCACCGAGATGCTCGAATGCGTCGCCGGACGCGTGCCGATGACCGGCGGCCGGGTGCTGCTCGAGAACCAGGATGTCTCCAGGCTCGGCATCGCCGAGCGAATCCTCAAGGGCCTCGTCCTGGTGCCGGAGGACCGGCAGCGCGACGGGCTCGTCCAGACCATGTCGGTCGGAGAGAACCTGTCGCTCGGCAGCATCGGCCGCTTCGTGCGCAACCTGCTGGTGTCGCCCGCGCGCGAGCGCGCGATGGTCGGCGAGCAGATCCGCGACGTCCGGATCAAGACCACCGGCGGCCCCGCGCCGATCGGATCCCTCTCCGGCGGCAACCAGCAGAAGGTCGTGATCGGCAAGATGCTGATGACCAATCCCAAGGTCATCATGCTCGACGAGCCCAGCCGCGGCATCGACATCGGCGCCAAGGCCGAGGTGTTCCGCATCCTCGCCGAACGCGCAACACGAGGTCTCGCCGTGCTGTTCTCGACCTCGGAGGTCGGCGAATGCCTCGGCATCGCCCACCGGATCATCGTCATGCGCCGCGGCCGGATTTCCGCGCAATTCGGATCCGGCGTCAGCAAGGAGGAGATCATGGCAGCCTCCGGCGAAGCCGTGGTCTGACCAGGCAGAGCGGAGCGACGATCATGACCAGCACACAGACAGCCGCACGTTCCGCGCCGGGCCAGGCCGTCGGCCGCATCGACATCCTTCGCGTGCTGCTCGAAGGGCGCGCCTTCTTCGCGCTGATCGTCATCGTCGTCGTCTTCGGTGTCCTCTCGCCGTACTACCTCACCGTCAGCAACGTGCTCACGATGTCCTCGCACGTCGCGATCTTCGGCATTCTCGCCGTCGGCATGCTGCTGGTCATCCTCAACGGCGGCATCGACCTGTCGGTCGGATCCACGCTCGGACTGTCGGGGGTTTTCGCGGGTTTCCTGATGCAGGGCGTGACGTTCGCATCCCTTGGCGTCACGCTGTTTCCCGCGGTCTGGGTGGTCGCCGTCCTGACCTGCGCGCTGGGCGCTGTCGTGGGCTTCGTCAACGGCGTGCTGGTCGCGCGCTTCAAGGTGCCTGCGTTCGTCGCCACGCTCGGCGTGATGTATGTCGCGCGCGGCGTCGCCCTGCTGATGACCAACGGCCTGACCTACAACAATCTCGGCGGCAACCCGAAGCTCGGCAACACCGGCTTCGACTGGCTCGGCTTCAATCACCTGTTCGGCGTGCCGATCGGCGTCGTCGTCCTGGTGGTCGTGGCCCTCGCGGCCAACCTCGTTCTCGCCCGCACCGCGTTCGGCCGCTGGCTGTACGCCTCCGGCGGCAACGAACGCGCGGCCGAACTGTCGGGCGTGCCGGTCAGGACGGTCAAGGTGTCGGTCTACATGCTGTCGGGCGTCTGTGCCGCCGTCGCCGGCTTGATCCTGTCGTCGCAGCTCACCTCCGCCGGACCGACCGCGGGCATCTCCTACGAACTGACCGCCATCGCCGCCGTCGTCATCGGCGGCGCCGCACTGACCGGCGGCCGCGGCAACATTCGCGGCACCATGCTCGGCGCCTTCGTCATCGGCTTCCTGTCAGACGGGCTCGTGATCATCGGCATCTCGTCCTACTGGCAGACGGTGTTCACCGGCGCGGTCATCGTGCTCGCGGTGCTGCTCAACGCCGTCCAGTACCGGCGCCGCGTCAAGGCTCCGGCCTCGACCGGCGACCCGGCGTCTCCGGCCAAGATTGCTGCCTAGCCCACCTCGAAAACACAAAGGAAACCGACCATGTCCCGTCACGCAGCCCTGATGTTCGCGGCCCTCGGCCTGGCCGCTCCCGCCAGCGCCTCGGCCGCCGGCCTGATGACGATCGTCGTCAACGATCCGTCCAACCCGTACTGGCTCACCGAGGGCAAGGTCGCCGCCGCCGAGGCGCAGAAGCTCGGCTACACCGCCAATGTCGGCGCCTCGAAGGGCGACACCAACACCGAGAGCAACCTGATCGACACCGCGATCACCAACCGCTCAGTCGCGATCATCCTCGACCCCGCCAACGCCAGCGGCTCGGTGGGCGCGGTCAAGAAGGCGCTGGCCGCCAACATCCCCGTCTTCCTGGTCAATGCCGAGATCAACACCGCGGGCCTGGCCAAGGCCCAGCTCGTCTCGAACAATGCGCAAGGGGCCGCTCTCGGCGCGCAGCAATGGGTCAAGGACATCGGCCAGAAAGGCAACTATGTCGAACTGCTGGGCTCGCCGTCCGACAACAATGCCGCCACCCGCTCCAACGGCTACGAGACCGTGCTGTCCCAGTTCGACGATCTCCACAAGGTCGGCTCGCAGGTCGCCAACTGGGACCGCACCCAGGGCCACGACAAGATGCAGAGCCTGCTGCAGGCGCATCCGGACATCATCGGCGTGATCAGCGGAAACGACGAAATGGCGCTCGGCGCGATCGCGGCGCTGAAGGAGGCCGGCAAGCTTTCCAGCATCAAGGCCGGCGGCTTCGACGGTTCTCCGGACGCCGTGTCGGCGGTCAAGTCGGGCGAGCTGCAATACACCGTGCTCCAGCCGGTGGCGACCTTCTCGGCCAAGGCTGTCGATGAGGCCGACCAGTTCCTCAAGACCGGCAAGACGGGTGCGGCGAGCGAGAAGCAGTTGTTCGACTGCGTCCTCATCACGAAGGACAACGCGGGCGGCTTCATCTCTCCGTTCACCCTCAAGCAGTAGGCGAGGTCGAGGGCTGCGGCATCTGTGCCAGCCGGGCAAACGCGGGGCGGTTGGATCGCCGTAACTGCTCGTTAGGGTCTTGGTGCCAGTCTCCGTTGCGTCCAAGGGAACCGTGCACCGATCATGACGACCAGGAAACACCGCCTTGTCACCCGCAGCGACTTCGATGGTCTTGTCTGCGGCATGCTGCTGCGCGAGCTCGACCTCATCGACGAGATCAAGTTCGTCCATCCCAAAGACATGCAGGACGGCATCGTCCCGATCACGGCGCGTGACATCGTCACCAACCTTCCCTACGTCCCCGGCTGTCACCTCACCTTCGACCATCACGCGAGCGAGATCGCGCGCGAGGGCGACCGCCGCCGTCCCGACCACGTCATCGATCCCGCGGCCGCCTCCGCCGCCCGCGTGGTCCACGACCATTACGGTGGCCCGGGCGCGTTCCCGCGGATCGGCGCCGACCTCATGGACGCCGTCGACAAGGCCGACTCGGCGCGCTTCACCCGCGACGAGATCCTCGATCCGCAAGGCTGGGTGCTGCTCAACTTCCTGATGGATCCGCGCACCGGCCTCGGCCGTTTCCGCGACTTTCGGATCTCCAACTACGATCTGATGATGCAGCTCATCGAGCGCTGCCGCGATCTGGCCGTGGACGACGTGCTGGCCCTGCCCGATGTCCGGGAACGCATCGATCTCTACAATGCCCATCGCGAGCCGTTCGCCGCCCAGCTTCGGCGCTGCGCCACGCTCCACGGCAACCTCGTACTGCTCGACCTCCGCCACGAGGACGTCATCTACGCGGGCAATCGCTTCGCCCTCTACGCGATGTTCCCGCAATGCGCGATCTCGGCCCACATCATCCCAGGGATGCGCGGGCAGAACACCGTCTTTGCGATCGGCAAGTCGATCCTCGACCGCAGCGCGCGGGTCGATGTCGGCGCCGTCTGCCTGGCCCACGGTGGCGGCGGCCATCACGCCGCCGGAACCTGCCAGGTGGCCAACGAGCGCGCCGATGCGGTGAAGGCGCAGCTCGTCGCGGCGCTGACCGCAGCGCCCGCGAGCGGAGCCGCCTGAACCGTTTTTTGCAGGAATAAAGTCCTAAACGAAGACACCGAATTTCAAGTGCCGGCCCGCCTCGGCCGCTGGCCTTTGTCCCGCCTGTCGCGCACTGTGTCGCTCGCACGCTCGCCGATGAGGACACCCGATGCCGCGCGACGTCTCCATCGCCTACGGGCGTGGCCACTTGACGATCCGGCTCCCCGAGCGGGCGAGAGCGACGATGGTGCGAAAGCACAGGCTCCCGCCGCTGCCCGACCCGCGGGGCGCCGTCGCAACCGCGCTCGAACCGCTCGCGTCGATCGCGCGCGGCAAGTCGAGCGCCTGCATCCTGATCTGCGACGTGACGCGCCCGGTCCCGAACGGCCTGTTCCTGCACCCGATGATCGAGACCCTGCACGCCGCCGGCGTCCCGCGCGCGCGCGTCACCGTGCTGGTCGCGACCGGCCTGCACCGGCCCAATCTCGGCGACGAACTCGAGGCGGTCCTGGGCGACCCTTGGGTTTCGGCCAACACCACCGTGATCAACCATGATGCCAGGCGTGCCGAGGAGCATGTCGATCTCGGCCTGACCGAGGCGCACGCGGTGCCGATCCATCTCGACCGCCGCTTCGTCGAGGCCGAACTCCGGATCGCGACCGGCCTCGTCGAGCCGCATTTCATGGCCGGCTGGTCCGGCGGCCGCAAGGTCGTCGCGCCCGGCGTCGCCGGCGAGGCCACGATCAGGACCTTCCATTCGGCCCGCTTCATGGAGCATCCGCTCGCCGCGCAATGCAATCTCGAGGGCAATCCGCTGCACGAGGCGCAGCTCGAGATCGTCCGCCGCCTCGGCGGCGTGATGGCGCTCAACACCGTCCTCGACGATGAGCGGCGCCTGGTCCACGTCAATTTCGGCGACATCATCGACAGCCACCTGGACGCGGTCGCGTTCGTGCGCGCGGCGACTGCGGTCGCTATCGGCCGCCGCTTTCGCACCGTCGTCACGTCCTCGGCCGGCCATCCGCTCGACCGCACCTACTACCAGACCGTCAAGGGCATGGTCACGCCGCTCGACATCCTCGAGCCCGGCGGGACGCTGATCATGGCCTCCGAATGCGCCGAGGGAATGGGATCGGACGAGTTCCGCGCCTCCCAGGCGCGGCTGCTCTCGATGGGCGCCGAACGGTTCCTTGAAAGCCTGTGGGCCAAGTCGCTCGCCGATATCGACGAGTGGCAGACCGAGATGCAGCTCAAGTCGATGCGTCTGGGGCGGGTCCAGCTCTACGCAACCGGCCTGAGCGAGGCGGACCGGGAACTCACCGGCGTCGAGATGATCGACGATCTCGACGCAGCGATCGGCCGTGCGATCGACCAGGCCGGGGACCACGACATCGCCATCATCCCCGAGGGACCCTACGTCGTGCCGCTGCACGCGCCGGCCGCGGCTTGACGCGTCCCTACTGAGTGATGGCGTCGATCGCGGCGTGCACCGACGGCGCCTCGCCGCGCCGTTTCTGATCCGCCATCGATCCCAGCGCCGTCACCAGCCGGCCCACCACGCCGTCCCAATTGCCCGGAGACGTCTGGCGGATGATGCGCAGCGACGGATAGAGCGGGCTGTCGTCACGGCCGTGCAGCCAGCGCCAGCAATTGTCGAACCGGTCGAGCAGGATGACCTGCCGGCCCATTCCGCCCGCCAGGTGCACCATCGACGTGTCGACCGACACCACCACGTCGAGCCCCGCCATCAGCGCGCCGGTGTCCTGCACATCGGCCGACGCGTCCATCGGATCGTGCACCGCCATTCCCGGCGGCAGGTCGAATAGTTCGTCCCGGTACGGCCCGAACTGCAGGCTGACGAAGACGATGTCCTCGAGCGCCTCCAGCGGCGCCAGGGCGGCGAGCCCCATGCTGCGGCGGCGGTCGACCGAGAAGGCCTGGCGGTTTTCCGGCCGCGGCGCCCCGCCCCAGACCAAGCCGACCCGGAGTGCATCGCTCCTCGGCAGGTGTGCCGCCATGATCGCGATCCGCGCCGGATCGATCGAGATGTAGGGCCGATCGGGCAGTGCGTCCCGGGTCGCGGAGAACGCCCGCGGCAGGCTCAGGAACGGGCAGTGCATCGCGAAGACCAGCTTCTCGAATTCGCCGGCGATACAGGTGATGCCGGGAATGCGGTCGATCAGCGATTTGAGCGAGCCCGGCACCCAGACCACCACTTCCGCGCCGCGATCGCGCAATGGTGCCAGCCAGCGCATGCATTGCAGCGAATCACCGAGCCCCTCCTCCTGCGTGACCAGGACGATCTGCCCGTCGAGGCGCGTCCCGTCGTCGAGGTTGGGCAGCAGCCGCTCCATCGGCAGCGTCGTGTGGCCGGGCAACTGCAGCCGCCACTGGTATTCCGCCCAGCCCTGCATCGCCCGTCCCGCCTTGAGCATGCAGATCGCGTAGTTCAGCCTGATCGCGGCATTGTCCGGCTTGAGCACGATCGAGCGCCGGTAGCACTCGAGCGCCTCGTCGAACCGGCCGATATTGGACAGCGTGCAGGCCATGTTGGTCCAGGCCACGTTGTTGGCCGGATCGATCGAGGCCGCGTCACGGAACGACTGCAGCGCCTCGTCGAAGCGCCCCTGTTCGGTCAGCGCGATGCCGAGCTGATTGAGATGGACGAACGAACGCGGCGCCGACGCGAGCGCCCGGCGCACCACGGTCTCCGCCTCCGCCGGCCGCAGATCGGCGTTGAGCATGACCGCCAGCGCCAGCAACGCCCGCACATCGTCCGGCCTCGATCGCGCCGCCGCGACCGCATGCGCCAGGCCGTCGAGTTCGCGGCCCGCCTCCCGCAGCAGCCCGATCAGGTCCTCGACCGGGTGCTGGATCATCGGCCGCGCGGCTGCCACCGTCGTGAACAGCACCGCCGCGGCCTCGACGTCCCCGCGCATGCCGATCGCGAGGCCCGCGAGCAGCGCATGCTCGATGTCGCCGCTGGCGGCATACGACGCGCTGATCGCCTCGACCCGCTCGAAGTCCTTGGCTCGAAGCGCGGTGTAGGACAGGCCGAGATCGTGCTGCCGGTCCCGACCGTCCGCCGGCGTCCCGTCGACCGCCAGCACCTCGTCGACCAGCTCGCTCACCGCGCTGTGCCTTCGGTCACGCGTGCAGCATCCTGTCGACAGCCGCGCACACCTCCGACGGCAGATAGGGCTTGGCGATGAAGACGTCGCGGCGGACGCCGCTCGCCACGCCATGGTCGGGCCGGCCCGTCATGAAAATCACCGGAAGGTCCGGCACGCGCTCCCTCACCCTCGCTGCGAGCGCATGGCCGTTGATCGAACCGGGCAACTGCACGTCGGTCAGCAGCAGCCTGATCGGCGCGTTGGTGGTGCTCACGAGCACATGCTCCATCGCCTCGTCGGCGTCCGCCGCCTCGAGCACCTCGTAACCGGCGTCGCTCAGCGCCTCCGACAGGGTCAGCCGGATCAGAAACTCGTCCTCCACCAGCAGCAGCCTGCCCGAGACACCGGATTGCCCGTCGGTCATTCCCAAACGATCCCCGCCCCTGTATCTGGCACTTCGGGATGTTGCACTGGAAACACGCGCGTGGTCGATCCCTTCGCCTGGCTGGCCGGCTGGCTGCACGAGAACCTCATCCTCCCGCTGCTCTGGCAGGGCGGATGGATGGAGTGGGACGACGCGGCCTTCATGTGGGCGCTGTTCGCGACCTATGGCGTGCTGCAGGTCGCGATCAATCTCGCCATCTGCCTGCCCGCGGAACGGATCCGCCCGCTGCAGCGCGGACCGTCGGACGGGCTGGTCGCGATGGACGTCTTCTACACCCTGCTGGCCCGGATCGGCATCTTCCCGCTGGTCACCTTCTTCGGCTTCTACTCGCTGCAGACCTGGCTCAACGGCCTGCTCGCCGATCACGGCTACGTCCCGCTCACCCTCGACCGGATGGTTCCGGCGCTGATGGGCATGCCGATCGCGACCTTCCTGATCTATGCGGTGGTCCTGGACGCGTCCGACTATTGGAGGCACCGCTTCTCGCACCGCATCGGCTGGTGGTACGGGCTGCACTCGGTCCATCATGCCCAGACCCGCATGACGTTCTGGTCGGACGACCGCAATCACGTCCTCGATGACGTGATCGCGTATGTCTGGTTCATCGCAACCGGCCTCGCGATCGGCATCCCGCCGATGCAGTTCCCGCTGATCGTGCTGGCGCTCCGGCTCGTGGAGAGCTTCAGCCACGCCAACACGCGGATCCGCTTCGGCTGGCTTGGCGAGCGCATCCTGGTCTCGCCGCAATTCCACCGTGCCCATCACGGACTCCTGGCCGCCGGCCAGCAATCCTTCAACTACGGCGCCGTCTTCCCCTGGTGGGACATGATGTTGGGAACCGCCGAGTTCCGCCATGACATCGTCGAGACCGGTGACGCCGGCGCGTCCACCGCGCTGGTTTCCGGCTCCTGGTGGCAGCAACAGGTCGGCGGCGTCGCCCGCGCGATCAGTCTCGCCGGCGTCCGCCGCCCCGTCACCCGTTGATCGATCAATGCGTCGCCGTCATCTCCGGCGTCTTCGCGGCAACCGACTCGTAGAGCCTTGATGAGATTCCATTGTGCGCGTCCGCGATGATCACGCCGCCGCGCGCATGGATATGTTCGGCGGTCTGCAAATCCGGCTGCGCCACATACTGGCCGAGATTCGGATTCCAAAGCTTGTAATTGTGGAGCGCTTGCATCCAGGACCTCCAAATCTTTTTGGTTTGTTAGTGAAGAGAGCTTTTGCCCAAGCCAAAGCCGATACAAGCAGGTAAGGGCTTCAAATTTGCGAGACCACTCTCCGGCACCGTCCGCAACGTCCCGCTTTCCGCCGTCCGACCACTGCGACGGCGAACGCTTCCGCAATCCTGGCGCCGCCCCGCCCGCCCACGGCATTGCCGCCCTGCTGCGCTGGCGGAACGGCCCGCGCGTCGCCTGGCAGGCGCCGGTCGCGCGGCCGATCTTCCCGCCGCCCCCTGCCGACGTCGCCGCCGGCGACGTCGCGATCACCTTCATCAACCACGCGACCTTCCTCGTCCGGATCGGTGGCGTGACGCTGCTGACCGACCCCATCTTCAGCCATCGCTGCTCGCCCGTCTCATGGGCGGGACCGAAACGGATCCAGCCTCCCGGGATCCCGCTCGAGCGCCTGCCGCGCCCTGACATCGTTCTGCTCTCGCACAACCATTACGACCACATGGATCTGCCGAGCCTTCGCCTGCTGAACGCGATCCACGCCCCATCCTTCGTGACTATGCTCGGCAATGCCTGGCACCTGGAGTCCGTCGGCATCGAGGCGGTCGAACTCGACTGGTGGCAAGCGACAATTGTCGCGGGCCTGCGCGTGACCGCGACGCCCGCGCGCCATTTCTCGGCCCGCAGCCCCTTCGATCGCAACCGCGCGCTGTGGGGCGGCTTCATGATCGACGCCGAGGCCGGCCGCATCCTGTTCGCCGGCGACTCCGGCGCCGGCCCGCACTGGCGCGAGATCCGCGGCCGCCTGTCCGCTCCCGATCTGGCATTGCTGCCGATCGGCGCCTACGAACCGCGCTGGTTCATGGCCCCCGTCCACATGGATCCGGCCGAGGCGGTGCAGGCCCATCTCGACCTCGGCGCGCGACGGTCGATCGGCATGCATTTCGGCACCTTCCAGCTCACCGCCGAGGCGATCGACGCGCCGGTCACGGCGCTCGCCGCCGCCTTGTCCGCGGCCGGTCTCGAGCCCGAGGCGTTCTCGACGCTCGGCATGGGCGAGACCCGTCTCCTGCCGCTGTCGCGGTGAACGTCATTCCTGCGGCCGAAACCCGCTCGCGACCGCCGACAGCGATCCGCCGAGCAGGATCAGGGCCGCCATCGGTGCGGCACTCGCGTGCCCGACCCAGCCGGCGCCGATCGTCCCGAGCGCCCCGATCGCGAAAATGACCGTCCCGTAGAGCGCCGACGCGATCCCGGCGTCCCCGCCATGCGGCATGATCGCGCCGATCGCCGCGTCCGGCAGCAGGCAACCGAGCGTCACCATCACCAGGATCATCGGCCCCTCGATGCCCCAGAAACCAAGGCGCCCGGTCGCCGCGCAGAGCAGCATCGAGCCTGCGGCGGCGATCAGCGTCAGCGTCGACGCCGACAGGACATGGAAGCGATCCAGATGACGGATCGCGACCACGTTGACCCAGGTGCCGGCCGCGTACGCGGCGCCGTTGGCGATGAACAGCAGGCCGAACTCGGCCGGCCGCAGGCCGAAATGCAGCAGGAACACGGCCGGCGCGCCGCCGAGAAAGGCGAACAGGCCGAACGTCGCGAAGCTGCCTGTCAGCAGGTGCGTCACGAACACCCTGTCGCCCAGGAAATCCGCATACCGCAGACCGACCGCGACCGGATCGGCGGTGATCCGGCTCCCCGGATCGCACGTCTCGGGCAGCGTGCGCCAGACCAGCAGCAGGCAGGTCAGGCCGTAGCAGACGGCGATCCAGAAGATCGACCGCCATCCGGTGACCTGCACCACCACGCCGCCCAGGGTCGGTGCCAGCATCGGGACGATGCTCATGATCAGTTGCTGCTGGGAAACGAGCCGCGCCGCGTGGTCGCCGTTCGTGACCACGTCGCGGATGATGGCGCGCGGGATCACCAGTCCCGCCGCGCCGCCGAGCGCCGCGAGCGCCCGGAAGACGATCAGCGCGGGCATGCTGCCGGCGAGCGCGCAGGCGGCCGAAGCCAGCACGTAGAGGGCGATGCCCGCGAGGAGCGGGATCCGCCGCCCGAAGCGATCCGACAGCGGTCCGACGAGAAGCTGCCCGGCGGCGAGGCCGACGAACCAGGCGGCAAGCGTCAGCGGCGACGAGGATTCCCCGCCATGCAGCCCCTCCCGCATCGCCGGGAACGCCGGCAAGTACATGTCCGTCGAAATCGGCCCGACCGCCGTGATCAGCGCGAGCAGCAGCGGCAGGCTGTGCGTCCAACGGACTGCCGTGGCACTCAACCCGACGCCTCGCGACGGAGAATTGTCATCCTCGTTCGCTTGTCGATCAGATCGCGCGATGTGGCCAGTCCCGTTCAGGTCATCGGGCAGGACCTACCCGTTCGGCCGCCCGATCGCGGAATAGCGCAGCCCCGCGGCGGTCATCGCCGCCGGGTCGAACACGTTGCGCAGATCCACCACCACGATCCCGCGCATCAGGTCGCGCAACCGCCCGGGCGCGATCGCGCGGAACTCGTTCCATTCCGTGACCACCACCACTGCGTCGGCACCGGTGACCGTCTCGGTCGCGTCCGCGCCGTAGGCGAGTGCCGCCGGCATCACGCGCCTGGCCTGATGCATCGCCTCCGGATCGTAGGCGATCAGATCGGCGCCGTATTCGGTCAGTCTTGCGACCAGCGCGATCGACGGACTGTCGCGCATGTCGTCCGTCTCCGGCTTGAAGGCGAGGCCCAGGATCGCGATCCGCTTGTCGCGCACCGAGCCGCCGAGGGCTGCGGCCACGCGGTCGGCCATCTGCGCCTTGCGCCGTTCGTTGACCGCGATCGTCGTCTCGACCAGGCGCGACGGACTGCCGGCTTCCTCCGCGATCCGTGCGAGCGCCAGCGTGTCCTTGGGAAAGCACGAGCCGCCGAAGCCGGGCCCGGGATGGAGGAATTTCCGCCCGATCCGTCCGTCGAGGCCCAATCCGCGCGCCACGTCGTGCACGTCGGCGCCCACCGCCTCGCACAAGTCCGCCATCTCGTTGATGAACGTCACCTTCATCGCGAGAAAGGCGTTGGCCGCGTATTTCGTCAGCTCCGCCGTCTCGATCCCCGAAAAGACGATCGGCGTCTCGATCAGGTTGAGCGGCCGGTACAGGCGGCTCATCACCTCGCGCGCGCGATCGGCGTCGGCGCCGATCACCACCCGGTCGGGCCGCATGAAGTCGCCGATGGCACTTCCCTCGCGCAGGAACTCGGGGTTGGAGGCCACGTCGAAGGCGAGATCCGGCCGCCGGGCGCGCACGATGTCGGCGATCCGCTTGCCGGTGCCGACCGGCACCGTGCTCTTGGTCACGATCACCGCGTAGTGGTCGAGCGCTTCGGCGATCTGCTCGGCGGCGGCGAAGACGTAGGACAGGTCGGCGTGGCCGTCACCGCGACGCGAAGGCGTCCCGACCGCGATGAACACCGCCTCCGCCCCCGCGACCGCCGCCCTGATGTCGCTGCCGAACGAGAGCCGCTCCGCTTTCACCCCCTCGGCGACCAGCTTGTCCAGGCCCGGCTCGTAGATCGGCATCCGCCCGTCGCGCAGCATCGCGAGCTTGCCCGGATCGACCTCGACCACGGACACGTCGATCCCGAAATCGGCGAAGCAGGCGCCCGATACCAGCCCGACATAGCCGCCGCCGATCATCGCGATACGCATGAACCCTGGTCCCTAACGGTTGCCGAGAAGTCGCCGGAAGTAGGCGATGGTGCGGCCGAGCCCGTCATCGAGTGCCACGGTCGGCTCCCAGCCCAGAACGCGGCGCGCCATCGTGATGTCGGGACAGCGCTGCATCGGATCGTCGACCGGGAGCGGCCGATGGACGATCGCCGAGCGCGATCCGGTCAGTTCGACGATCCGCTCGGCCAGCATCCGCACGGGGATCTCGTGCGGGTTGCCGAGATTGACCGGGCCGGTGATGCTGTCCGGCGTCTCCATCATCCGGATCATGCCCTCGACGAGATCGTCGACATAGCAGAACGCGCGCGTCTGGCCGCCATCGCCATAGAGCGTGATGTCGTGGCCCTGCAGCGCCTGGACGATGAAGTTCGACACCACCCGACCGTCGTTCGGATGCATCCGCGGGCCGTAGGTGTTGAAGATCCGGATCACCTTGATCCGGACCTCGTGCTGGCGGTGGTAGTCGAAGAACAGGGTCTCCGCGCAGCGCTTGCCCTCGTCGTAGCAGGCGCGCGGCCCGAGCGTGCTCACGTTGCCGCGGTAGGTCTCGAGCTGCGGATGAACGGTCGGATCGCCATAGACCTCGCTGGTGGACGCCTGCAGCACGGTCGCCTTGAGCCGCTTGGCGAGCCCGAGCATGTTGATCGCGCCGACCACGCTGGTCTTGGTGGTCTGCACCGGATCGAACTGGTAGTGGATCGGCGAGGCGGGGCAGGCCAGGTTGTAGATCTGGTCGACCTCGACATAGAGCGGGAAGGTCACGTCGTGACGCAGCGACTCGAACCGGCCGGAGCTGCGCAGCGGATCGAGGTTGTCCTTCGTGCCCGTGAAGTAATTGTCGACGCACAGGACGTCGTGTCCCAGTCCCACCAACCGCTCGCATAGATGCGACCCCAGGAAACCGGCGCCCCCTGTCACCATGACCCGTTTGCGCGATAACGACACGTCAGCCCCTCATCCGAACGCGAGAGACGGCTGTATCGCACACTCTCGAGAAGACACCGTAACCGTAGAGCTTTCGGAACGGCATCGCAACGTCATCCCGCCGGGACTGCCTGCCGTGACGTCAGCCGTGCGTCGCGAGGCGGCGCGCCTCTGTGCCACGATGGGCTGGGCGGCGCTGCACGAGGTCGCCATCCCGAACGGAAGGCGCTGCGACCTGCTGGCGCTTCGGCCGGACGGCGGCTTCGTCTGCATCGAGGTCAAGTCGGGCGTGCGCGACTTCCTGACCGACGCGAAATGGCCTGAATACCGGGCCTACTGCGACGCGCTCTACTTCGCGGTCGATGACGAGTTTCCGCCTGAGCTGATCCCTCAGGATGTCGGGTTGATCGTCGCCTGCGTGGCCAGCCCCGGCGAGCCGGCGATGATCCGCGCAGCACCCGCCCACCCGCTGGCGCCGGCTCGACGCCGGATGCTGCTGATGCAGTTCGCGATGCTGGCCGCACAGCGGCTCGCCATCATTGAGGATCCGCTCGCATCGTCCGCCTTCAGGACGGCGCTTCGGGCGGAATGACGCCGCACGCGATCCGGCAGGCGAGACGCGGACTGCGGCCGACAGCGATGGCGGCCGCATAGACCGCGACGACGCGCGCATAGTCGGCGGCAATGTCCTCCCACGCCGGCCGCGACACGCCGGCCACGCCATCGCGGTCGGCGATCACCAGGCCATCCGGTACCATCAGGATCACGCTCGGCAGGTCGGCCGAACGCCGGAGCGACTCGGCCTCGTCGCAGGGATCGTCCGCGAGCCCCACCCTGATCAGCGCGTCGCAGCCGCGGAACCGCTCGACCGGGCCGATGTCATGCCCGAGGTCGGCGACCACGCGCCGGCCGGCCTGGCGTGCGCCGGCGAGCAACTGCCCGATCGTCTCCGGATCGAGCACACCGTGACCACGGTCGCTCAGCACCGTCACCGACGTCGCCGTCATCGCATCGCCCGCGATGCGCAGCATGCGCTCGCGCAGGTGGAGCTGCATCGGGCGGCGGTCGCGTCGCAGCGTTTGCAACACAACGCCTTCGCCGTCGATGACGCGCTCGCCGTCGACATAGCGCGTGCTGGTCGTGGTCGCCTTGGCGCCATCGACGAGAAGCCAGGGTTCGACGTTCGGCTGCGCCCCGATCAGCGCCGTCAGCTCCGCACCCGGCAGGTCGTCACCGAGCACGCAGATCAGTGCGGTGGCGACACCGAGGCTCGTGAGCGCGTGCGCGATCGCGGCACCGGCCCCGGGCACGGCATTCTCGGCGCCGAGCAGCAGCGGCCCAGCGCCCGTCCCGGCAAAGGTGCCGTGCACGACCCGCTCCAGGCTGACGTCGCCGAGCACCGTCACGCTCGCGCGCGACAGACGTTCGAGCTCGTGCGCGAGCTCCAGGCCGCTGGACATGTCCGGGACGTTCACACGCCCATCGTCCTTCGCTATCGGGGCGCCGTCCAGGCCGGTTGGAGGATCGGGCGAATCATGCGAGAGGATCGCGCATGAGCGGGGCGCTGGTGCGGCGATTCAAGGCGGCGTGCGATCTGGCCCGCGATGCCGGGGCCTTGGCGCGACGGCTGCAGACCGCACCCGGCCGTCCTGTCGGAACCCTCAAGGGCGCACAGGATTGGCTGACCGAGGCCGATGGCGCCGTGGAAAACTTCCTCGCCGGCCGGCTCGCGGACCTCTTTCCCGGCGACGGATTTCTCGGCGAGGAGGGCGCGCGCGCGGAGGCGGTCAACGGCCTGCGCTGGATCGTCGACCCGATCGACGGCACCTCGAATTATGCCCGCGGCCGCGAGCGCTGGTGCGTCTCGATCGGCCTGTTCGAGGGCGATGCGCCCATGCTCGGCGTCCTCGACTCGCCCGCGGTCGGCGAGCAGTTCCGGGCGATGCGCGGCGCCGGCGCCACCCTGAACGGAAGCGCCATCGCCCATTCCGGCTGTGCCGATCTCGCCGAAGCGATGATCGAATTCGGGTGGTCGCCGCGCTCGGACCGGTCGGTCTACAGCGCGTCGGCCAAGGGGCTGCTCGAGACCGGCGCGATGCCGCGCGCCGGCGGCTCGGGCGCGCTCGGCCTCGCCGATGTCGCCTGCGGACGGATCGACGGGTTCATCGAGCTGCACATCCAGCTCTGGGACGTGGCGGGCGCCCTGTCGCTGCTGGCCGAGACTGGATGCGCGGTCGACCATCGCGGCTTTCCGGGCCCGATCGTGGCGGCGCCGCCCTCGCTCGGTCTCGATCTCGCCCGATTGACGGCGCTCGCTCACGACAGCGCCGCATGAAGCGGCGGACACGAAGGGGAAACGGATGCGCGTGATTTCGGCTCGGCACCGTGGCGCGCTGATGGGCTCGCTGGCGGGCGCACTGTCGCTCCTGCTCGCGACCGGCTGTCAGGCGGACGGCGACACCGCGACCATCCAGGCCAAGCAGCAGCAGCTCGTGGACCAGGCGACCCTGACCGCCGAGGCGGTGATGGATCCGCAGACCGGCAAGCCGGCCCAGCGCGAGCTGCGCCTGGCCAAGGCGGTCGTGATCTGTCCGAGCGTCTTCAAGATGGGCTTCCTCTTCGCGGGCTCCGGCGGTGGCTGCGTGCTGCTCGCGCGTGACGCCAACGGATCGTGGTCCGCGCCCGCCTTCTACAGCATCGGCTCTGGCTCGGTCGGCTTCCAGGCCGGCGTCCAGGACGAGCAGCTCGTGCTGTTCATCATGTCGCAGCGCGGGTTGAACGCGGTCCTCAACACGCATTTCCGTCTCGGCGGCACCGCGCAGGCCTCGTTCGCCACCTTCGGCGGCGGCATCGGTGGCTCGACCAGCACGGCGCTCGACGCCGACATCGTGGCCCTCGAACTCAACAAGGGCCTGTTCGCCGGGATCTCGGTGGAAGGCAGCTTCCTCAACTCCGACGCCCAGGGCGACAGCGCCTATTACGGCCAGCCGGTCGGCCCCGAGGACCTCGTGGTCGCCATGCGCGTCAACAATCCGGGCGACGATCCGCTGCGCGCGATCCTCACCCGTTACGGGTCGCCGGTCGGCGTCGCCGACGTCAACGGGCCGGGTCCCGCGGGCCTCGCTCCGGGAGCGCCCGCCACGCCGCCCGGCTACCGGCCGGCGCCCGAGTCCGACCAGCCGTTGCAGCTCGCGCCGAACGCGCCCGTCCAGCAGCGGAGCCTGCCTCCGCCCGGTAACCGTTGAAGAGGCTGGATTGATGCGGCTCCGGGGAGCCGCCCGGCACCGGCTCGACCAGGCGCGTGGATTGTCGATGGCGGCGGCACTGATCGCGCGCCAGGCGCGCGTGCCGATCGTCCACTGCACCCTCGCCGAACGCCTCGCCGCCCTGCCGGTCCGCGACCTGCCGGTTGAGCATCCCGTGTCGATCCGCTGGAACGCGCATCAGGTCCCGTTCATCGAGGCCCGGTCCGATGGCGATCTCGCGGTCGCGCTGGGCGTCGTGCACATGCATCTTCGCGCCGCCCAGATCGAGGTGCTCCGCCGCATCTCGGCCGGGCGCTTGGCCGAGGTCGTGGGCCCCCTCGGCGTCGGGATCGACCGCTCGATCCGCTCGCTCGACATCGCCTCGGTGGTCCCGGGGATCGTGGCCATGCTGCCCGCATCCTCGCGCGAATGGATCGACGGCTTCCTCGCGGGCTTCAACCACCACATCCGCCATGCCGCACCGCCGCCGGAGCTCACCATGCTCGGCATCGCGGCCGAGCCCTGGTCGCTCGCCGATTTTTTCCTTCTCGCCCGCCTGTTCTCCGCCGACCTGTCCTGGCCCGTGCAGCGACGCCTGCTCGCGTTGCGCGACCGGTCCGATCCCGCCGCCTGGCGCCGGCTCTGGCCCAGGATCCTGCGCGGCGGCGCGCCCGACCTGCCGCCGCTCCACGACGACGCGGCCGGCCGCGCGATCGGCGCCGCGACACGCGCCGGCAGCAACGCCGCCGCGATCGAGGGCGCGCGCACCGTCCGCGGTGCCGCGATCGTCAGCGGCGATCCGCATCTCGGGATCCAGATGCCCAACGCCTGGCTCGCGGTCTGCCTGGCCGCGCCCGCGCTGAACGCGACCGGGCTGATGCTGCCCGGCGTGCCGTTCCTCGCCCTCGGCCGCAACCGCGACATCGCCTGGGGCGGCACCAGTCTGCACGCCGCCAGCACCGACTTCGTCGACCTGTCCCATCTTCCCGAACATGCGTTCACCACCCGGTCCGAGACCATCCGGGTTCGTGGCGGCCGCGACCGTCCCACCACGTTCCGCTCCTCCCCTTACGGCCCGGTCGTCTCGGATGCCGGATTGTTCCGCTCGCGTACGCCGATCGCCTTCAAATGGATGGGGCATGCGCCGAGCGACGAGCTGACCGCCATGCTCGGCGTGCTGCGCGCGCGCGACCGGTTCGGCTTCGTCCGCGCGCTGTCGGGTTTCGGCGTCCCCGGCCAGACGATGGTCTATGCCGGGCCGGACGGCATCGGCCGGCAGACGGCGGCCCACATGCCGCGACGCGGCGCGGCGAATCCCGACGACATCCTCGTCTCGCGGCCCACGATCGACCGCACCTGGTCCGGGACGGTCCGCGGCGACGCGTTGTTCGCGGAGTGGAACCCGTCCAGTGGCTTCGTCGGTTCCGCCAACGAGCGCCTGTCGGGGCCGCCGCCCGACTGCGTGCCGCTCGGCTACTTCTTCGCGGCCGGCGAGCGCATCTCGCGCATCAGGGAGATCCTCTCGCCGGACGGCGAATGGGCAGGACGCAAGGTCGACGCATCCGACATGGCTGCCCTCTTCCGCGACGACCGCCAGCCGAACGTGCTCGGCCTTCGCGACCTGCTCGCCTCCCATATCCCGTCCGGGCTGAACGAACGCCGCGCGGCCTTTCGCGACGCGCTACGCGCCTGGGACGGCAGGTACGCCGCAGCCAGCCGTGGCGCGCTCGCCTTCGAGCTCGTGCTCGGCGAGACGGCGCGGCTGCTGCTCGGCGACGCCGAAATTGCCTCGCTCGAGACCGTCTGGACCACGCGCGCCCTGGTCGGCGACGCGTTGCGCCGCCACGACGGACCCGCGCTCGCGGACGCGGTGTCCGCCGTCCTGCCGCTGGTGGTGCGCCGGTTCCGCAGGCTTCGCACCTGGGGAGAGGCGCATCGGCACCGCCCGCAGCACCCGCTCGGCGCGCTGCCAGGGCTCGGACGCCGGTTCCGGCTCGCATCCTTCGCCGGCGACGGCGGCAACGACACCCTGAACAAGACCGGCCACGCCCTGATGCGGGGCCGCCACGTGATCAGGTTCGGCGCCACCAGCCGCTACGTCTTCGACCTGGCCGACCTCGATGCCAACGAGGTGGTGTTGTTCGGCGGCCAGGACGGCTGGCTGGGCAGCGAGAACTATGCCGACCAGATCGCACTCTGGCGCGACGGAAGGGGAATGACCCTTCCGCTCCGGCCGGAGACCGCGTCCGCCACGTTCCCGCACGTGACCGTGCTGCGCCCCGACTGAATGCTCGATCCGACCTTCATCGCCCGGGTGGCGGCCAGGCGCCGGGAGGCGGCGCTGGCCGGCATGGATCCGATCTCCACCCAGACCGGCGTCCTGGCCCGTCTTGTCGCCACTGCCTCGAACACCGTTTTCGGCCGCGCGCATGGCTTCGCCTCGATCCGCGGCGTCGGCGACTACCAGCGCGCCGTGCCGGTCCGCACCTGGGACGCGATGTGGACCGATTGGTGGCGCGCGCCGTTTCCGGTGCTCGACGGCGTGAGCTGGCCCGGCCGGATGCCCTTCTTCGCCGAAACCTCCGGGACGACCAGCGCGCGCGCCAAGCGCATCCCGGTCAGCCGCGCGATGGTCCGGAGCAACCGGCGCGCCGCGCTCGACATGGTGCTCGATCATGTCGGCCAGTATCCGGGGTCTCGCCTCTTCGGCGGCCAGAGCCTCGTCCTCGGCGGCAGCTCCCGGCTCACGCGCCTCGAAGGCGGTGCCCGAAGCGGCGACCTGTCGGGCATCGCAGCCGCGACCATGCCGGCCTGGACCGCGGGCCGCGCATTGCCGCGGCGCTCGATCGCCCTGCTCGGCGATTGGGACCGTAAGCTCGACGCCGTCGTGCACGATGTCCGCGAGCGCGACCTGCGCAGCATCTCCGGCACCCCGAGCTGGCTCCTGATCCTGTTCGAGCGCCTGCTCGCCGAAACCGGCCGCGCCAACCTCGCGTCGCTGTTTCCGGCCCTCGAACTGATCGTCCACGGCGGCGTCGGCTACGGGCCCTATCGGGCACGTTTCGACCGTCTGCTCGGCGGCCAGGTCCGCACCAGGGAGGTCTACCCCGCCAGCGAAGGCTTCATCGGTTATGGCGACGGTGCCGCTGACGACTCGCTCCGCCTCATCCTCGACAACGGCCTGTTCCTCGAGTTCGTGCCGGTCTCGGAGCTGGGCCATCCCACGCCCACCCGCCATTGGCTCGGCGATGCCGAGATCGGCCGCGACTACGCGCTCATCCTCACCACCAACGCCGGCCTGTTCGGCTACGTGCTGGGCGACGTCGTCCGGCTGACCAGCCGCCGCCCGGCGCGCATCCTGATCACCGGCCGCACGGCGCAGATGCTCTCGGCATTCGGCGAGCATCTGAGTGTGGGCGAGCTCGACCGTGCCATCGAGGCGGCTGCGCATGGCACGCGCGTCTCGGTCACCGACTACACCGCCTTTCCGGTCCATCCCGACCACGCCGATCCAAGGGGCGGCCATCTGTTCGTCATCGAATGCGAGGCCGATGCCCCCGACCCGGCCGCGTTTGCCGCCACCCTCGAGCGTGTCCTCGCCGAGGGCAACGACGACTACGCGTCGCACCGCGCCGGTGGCCGCGGCATGAGGCCGACCGGCATCCGTGTCGTCCCCGCCGGCCGGTTCGCGTCCTGGATGCGCGCCCGCGGCAAGCTGGGCGGCCAGAACAAGGTGCCGCGCGTGCTGGACGATCCGGCATTGCTGGCATTGCTGCTCGAGGAAGGACCCGATCGATGAGCGACCAACAGGATCAGCCGGACAACACGCTGCCCGACCGGTTGTCGACGAACCCGGCCAGCCCGCATCACGACGCGGCCCTGCTCGAACGCGGCGTCGGCATCCGGTTCAACGGTGTGGAGAAGACCAACGTCGAGGAGTACTGCGTCAGCGAGGGCTGGGTCCGCGTCGCCGTCGGCACCACCATGAAACGCGACGGCACGCCGATGACGATGAAGCTCACCGGCACGGTCGAGCCCTACGTCCGCGAACGCGGCGCGTGAGCCGAACGTCTGCGAACGTCATCGGCCGCGAGCGGCCCCGCGATCAGGATGTCGCCGATGGGCGATGCGCACCCGTCAAGCCGTTATCGCATCGATCGAGGTGTCAGGCGCGGCTGCTTACTGGAACGGCGCCAGCAACGCTTCGGCTTGGGCGAACAGTTCCGGCGGCACGTCATGCCCCGAAGCCGCGGCATTCTCGTCGACCTGCTCGGGCCGGGACGCGCCGATGATCGCGGACGCCACGTTCGCCTCGCGGAGCACCCAGGCGAGCGCGAACTGCGTCAGCGACATCTCGGCCCGCTGCGCGATCGCCTTCATCTCCCGGACCGCTTCCAGCACCGGCCGCTCCAGCCATTGGCGGCGGAAATGCATGTTCATGCTCTCGAGCGCCGCCCGGCTGTCGGCCGGAATCGCCACGCCAGGCTCGTACTTTCCTGTCAACACGCCTTGCGCCAGCGGCGACCAGACGATCTGCGAAATCCCGTTCTTCGCCGACAGCGGCAGCAGGTTCGCTTCCGGCTTTCGCCACAGCATCGAATATTGCGGCTGGCTGGAGACGAAGCGTTCGACGCCGGGAAGGCCCGCGGCTTCCACGATCTTGTCGACCGGCCATTCCGAAAAGCCGATATATCTGGCCTTGCCCGTGCGCACGATGTCGGTCAACACCTGCATCGTCTCCTCGAGCGGAGTCTCCTCGTCGTAGCGATGACATTGATAGAGATCGACATGGTCGGTCCGCAGCCGCGCCAGCGACGCGTCGATCTGCTTGAGGATCTGCGTCCGCGACAGTCCGCGGTCGGTATCGCTCATCGGGAAATAGACCTTGGTCGCGAGCACGTAGCTGTCGCGCGCCATGCCCGACAGCGCCTCGCCGAGCACCGTCTCCGAGGCGCCCCGTCCATAGACGTTGGCGGTGTCGATGAAATTGATGCCGACGTCGAACGCCCGGTGAACGCACGCGATGGCGCGTTCGCGCTCCACGCCGCCCGAAGTGGTGAGCCAGGTTCCGAGCGAGATCTCGGAGACGTGCAGATCGGAACTGCCGAGTTGCCGCAGACGCATCATGCGATTCCTTACTGGACGAGCTTGAATTCGCCCTCGAGCCGGAGCGTCACGTTGTCGGCCACCAGAGGCACGTATTGCGAGACGCCGAATGTGGAGCGCCGCACGATCGATGCGCCGTCGAAACCGACCGTGTATTGCTTGTCGACCGGGTCGACACCTGCGTTGTTGAACGTGGCACTGATCACGATCGGGAAGGTCTTGCCGTGCAGCGTGAGGTCGCCGTCGATGCGGGCGGTCTGCGGCCCGGTGACGGCGACTTTCGTCGATTTGAAGGTCGCCTGCGGGAATTTCTTGCTGTCGAACCAGCTCTCGCTCACCAGCTCGGCATTGAGCTTCGGGTTCAAGGTGTCGACCGTCGACGTGTCAACGGTCGCTGTCAGCGCGATCTTCGAGACATCCTTCGGATCGAGCGTCAGGTCGGCCGCCACGCCGCCGAACAGGCCCATGTAGGTCGAAAAGCCGAGATGGTTGACCGACCAGCTGATCTTGCCGTGCGCGGGATCGAGCCTGTAGCGGCCCGCCTTCACCTCGAGCGCCTTCGCCGCCAATGTGACGCCCGGCGCGATCACGTTCGGGCTCGCGGCGGCCGGCGCCGCCGGTGCCGCCGGTGCCGCTGGCGGCGTCGCCGGAGCAGCCACCGGCGGTTTGGTCGTCGCTGTCTGGCCGAATGCCAGCGCGGGCACGCAGCACAGGAGCGCCGCAGTCATAAGGTGTCTGTTCAAGCCTGATCTCCTGGCGCTTCGTTCCGACCGGTCCACCGCAATAGCGCCGCCGCGTCCCGAGTTCCATCCTCATTCAGGCGCGTCCACGGGAGCCTACTGCGCCGATGCGCTCGCCTCGCTCCGCGTCGCCCCGACCCGCTGCGCGAGCGAGGCGGCCATGAACTCGTCGAGCGCCCCGTCCAGCACCGCGTCCGGATTGCCCCGCTCGACCCCGGTTCGCAGATCCTTCACCAGCTGATACGGCGCGAGTACGTATGACCTGATCTGATGGCCCCACCCGATGTCGGTCTTCGCCGCCTCGTCGGCGGCGGCCGCGGCTTCGCGCTTCTGCAGTTCCTGCTCGTAGAGGCGTGCCTTCAGCATTCCCATCGCGGTCGCCCGGTTGCGGTGCTGCGATCGGTCGGTCTGGCAGGCGACGATGATGCCGGACGGCACGTGCGTGATCCTGATCGCGCTCTCGGTCTTGTTGACGTGCTGGCCGCCCGCGCCCGAGGCGCGGAACGTGTCGACCTTCAGGTCCGCCTCGTTGATCTCGATCTCGATGCTGTCGTCGACCACCGGATAGACCCAGACGCTGGCGAAGCTGGTCTGGCGCCGCGCCGCCTGATCGAACGGCGAGATGCGCACCAGCCGGTGCACGCCCGCCTCGGTCTTCAGCCAGCCATACGCATTGGGCCCGGTCACCTGCAGCGTCGCCGATTTAAGCCCGGCCTGCTCGCCCTCCGAGGCCTCCATCAACGCCGTCTTGTAGCCGTGCGCCTCCGCCCAGCGCGAATACATCCGCAGCAGCATCTCGGCCCAGTCCTGCGCCTCGGTCCCGCCGGCCCCGGCGTTCACCTCGAGGAAGCAGTCATTGCTGTCCGCCTCGCCCGACAGCAGGCTCTCGATCTCGCGCCGTTTGGCCTCGTCGGCGATGCGGCGAAGTGCCGCCATGCCATCGGCGACCATTGCCGCGTCGCCCTCTTCCTCGGCCATGGCGACCAGTTCGAGCGTGTCGTCGAGTTCGCGCTCCATCGCCAGCACGCCCTCGGTGCCGGCCGCGATCTGGTTGCGCTCGCGCATCATCCTCTGCGCGGCCGCCGCGTCGTTCCAGAGTTCCGGATCTTCGGCCTTGTTGTTCAGCTCGTCGAGGCGGGCCAGCGCGGCATCCCAGTCAAAGATGCCTCCTCAGCAGTGCCACCGACTGCTTGATCTGTTCGTGAAGTGCATCGGTTTCGGCGGACATCGCACCCAGCTCTCTCGCGGACCCGCGTCAATAGACGCCGCCCACGCCGATGTCACTCCCGGCCGAGCTCGTCCGCGGCGGCGGCGGGGGCGCCGGACGGCCCGGATCGCCGCTCGATGCCGAAATCGTGCCGCCGCCGCTTTCGGGCGGCGGGATGTTGGCGTCGAGCTCGGCGCCGGTGTCCTCGGGACCGAGCGTCATGCTGTTGGCGTCCACCGCCGCACCCGCGCCAAGGCCGCCGCTCTGCCCCGGCACCTGCCCGTCCTTGAAGGCGTCGATCGTGGTGCCCATGCCGGTGTTGTAGCGGCTGAGCGTGATGCCGTCCGGCACCCGGAACTGCTGCACCGGGCTGTCGGCCAAGGCCCCGCGCATGAACTCGTTCCAGATCGGTGCGGCCACCGCCCCGCCGGTCTCCTTGTCGCCGAGCGAATCCGGCTGATCGAAACCCACCCACACCGCCGTCACCAGACCGGGCGTGAAGCCCACGAACCAGGCGTCGTTGAAGTCCTGGCTGGTGCCGGTCTTGCCCGCGATCGGCCGGTCGATACCGATCGCGGCCGGGGTCCCGGTTCCTCGCTTGACCACGTCCTGCATCATCTGGACGACCTGGAAATCGCTCGCCGGGTCGGCGATCTGCTTGCGGTCGTCGAGGAAGCCTGGCGGCTTGCCTGGATCGTCCCCGGGTGCCAGCGCGAACCCGTCCGGCTGCCAGATCACGTGGCCGTCGCGATCCTCGACGCTGTCGATCAATGACGGCACCACCTCGCGGCCGTTCTCGGCGAGCGACGCATAGGCACCCGCCTCGCGCAGCACGGTCGTGTCCACCGCCCCGAGTGCCGCCGGCAGCACATGCGGCATCGAATCGACCTCATGGAAGGCGATCGCGGTGTTCGCCACCGCCGTCATGCCGATATGCGAGGCGAGCCGGATGGTCACGAGATTGAGGCTCTGGCGGAGCGCGTCATGCAGCGACGTCATCCCGTTATACTCCATCTCGTAGTTCTCGGGGCGCCAGTTGCCCATCGAGAACGGCCCGTCGAGGAACTGCTGGCTCGGCGAAATTCCCCGCTCCATCGCCGCGAGATAGACGAACGGCTTGAACGACGAGCCGGGCTGGCGCTGCGCCTGCGTGGCGCGGTTGAACTGGCTGTTCTCCATCGACCAGCCGCCAACCATCGCCAGCACCCGGCCGCTGGTCGGATCGATCGTGACCAGCGCGCCTTCGACCTTCGGCACCTGGCGCAGCATCATCCGCTCCTCGGGATGCCCGGCATCGGTGAGCTCGACCATGGCGACGTCGCCCGGCTTGACGATGTCGGCCATCCGCCGCGGCGCGCCGCGGCTGGTGCGCGCCCACGACGTGTCGTTCCACTCCATCGGCGAGACGTGCGAGGCCGCCGGGGGTCCCGCCGCGTCTCCCGGCTCGTCGAGCCATCCGATCCGCGCCGTCGTCGGCGTCTCGCTCAGCACCACGCCGAGCGTCCAGTGCGGCAGCATGCCCGGCGGCCGGGCGATCCTGGTCAGCATCCCCTGCCAATCCGGGGTCGCCTCCACCGGCTGCGCGCGGCCGTGACGATGCTCGATTTCCGCCTGCGCGAAGCCGTCGATATGCGTGACCGGGCCGCGCCACATGCCGTGCGAGCGATCGTAAGCGATCAAGCCGTGGCGCAACGCGTCGGTCGCCAGCGTCTGCAGCTTGGGGTCGAGGCTGGTCTGGACCGTCAGCCCGCCGGAATCGACCGCATCGCCGAACTTCTCGACCAGCCGGCGATGCACCTCCTCGGTGAACCAGTCGGCGCCTGGGATCGGCGGCGGCCGGTGGGCAGCCGACGGCACCAGCGGCTCGGTCTTCGCCTCGCGCGCGTCGGCTTGGGTGATGGCACGTGTGTCGACCATCCGGTCGATCACCCAGTCGCGACGGCCGCGTGCGGCTTGCGGATACCGGTATGGGTTGTAGTTGTTCGGCCCCTTCGGCAGGGCCGCGAGAAACGCCGCCTCGGCCACCGTGAGATCGTCGAGCGGCTTGTCGAAATAGGTCTGCGCCGCCGACGCGATCCCGTAGGCGCCGAGCCCCAGATAGATCTCGTTGAGATAGATCTCGAGGATCTTCTCCTTGCTCAGCGTCTGCTCGATACGCATGGCGAGGATGGCTTCCTTCACCTTGCGCTGCATCGTCAGCACGTTGCCGAGGATCATGTTCTTGGCGACCTGCTGGGTGATCGTCGACGCGCCGATCGGCCGGCGTCCGCTGTGCAGGTTCTCCAGATCCGTGACCGCCGCGCGCAGGATCGCGACCGGGTCGACGCCGTTGTGGGTCCAGAAATTCTGATCCTCGGCGGCAACGAAGGCGTTCTTCACCCGGTCGGGAATGGCCGTGTAGGGCACGAAAACGCGGCGTTCGGTCGCGAGCTCGGCGATCAGATGATCGTCGCCGTCATAGACCCTGCTCATCAGCGACGGATGATAGTCGCGCAACCCCGCAACTGTCGGCAGGCCTTCGCTGAGATGCGCGAACGTCCGCCAGGCCACCAGACCGGCCACGCCGGCGGCCAGGAACCCCATGGCCAGCACCGCACCGGCCAGACGCCGGACCAGCCCGAAGCGCGGCCGCCTCGCCCGCGGAGGACCGCCGCGTCGAGACGATGTGGGCCGCGGCGGGGTCGGCTCCGTCGGCAGGAGGCGGTCGCCCGGGCTCGGTGGTCGCGTCATCGCGCCCCTCTATCACCAAAGGGCCGTCCCCGTCAGCAGAACCCGGACGCGTCAGCCCGACAGGCGGGTGAAGCTCCCGGACGACGCGAAGAACCCGTCGATCGCCGCATGCATCGCCGCCGTGATCCGCGCCCGATGCGCCTCGGTCCGAAGCAGCGCCTCGTCGGCCGGGTTCGACATGAAACCCATCTCGACCAGGATGCTCGGAATGTCCGGCGCCTTGAGAACCACGAAGGCGGCGTGCCGGCCCGGATTGGTCAGCAACGCCACCGACGGCCGCAACGAGGTCACGACGCCGCGCGCCATGTGCGCCGAGCCCACCCGCGTCTCGTCGCGCACCAGGCTCGCCAGGATCCGGGCCACCTCGGGGGAGATCGCATGAAAGTGCGGTCCGGCAAAACGGTCGGCACTGTTCTCGCGCACCGCGAGCGCCGCCGTCTGTGCGTCCGAGGCGACATCCGACAGCGTGTAGACGCTCGCGCCGCGAACATCGTGTCTCAGCGCCGCGTCGGCATGCATCGAGACGAACAAGGCCGCCTGTCGCCCCTGCGCGATGGCGACCCGGTCTTCCAGCGGAATGAACACGTCGGCGTCGCGCGTCAGCGTGCACCGATAGCGGCCGCCCTGGTTGAGCCGCGCGTGCAATTCCGTCGCCGCGGCGATCGCGATATGTTTCTCGTACGTCCCGGCATAGCCGATCGCGCCCGGGTCCTTGCCGCCATGACCGGCATCGAGCACCACGACCGGCGCCGGCGGTTTCGGCCGGCGCAGGATCGCAGGCGGGCGTCGGCTGCCGGCGCTCCCGGAGGTCGCGGCCAGCGATAACCCGGCGCCGAGCACGACACGCCGCGTGAACATGAGCGCCCAATCGCCTGTCATGACATCGTTCTAGCACGATTCGACGCCTCGTGCCCGTGCTTGCGGAGACGGGTGGTTTCCTGCATGCTGGGAACCGCTGTGATCCGGCGGCGAGCGAAGACTGCGGAAATCTCTTCCGGTCTCGCCGCTCCGCCGGCTCCGGAGTTCCAGGCTTCCACGCGAAAATCTTCTGGCGCGGGACCTCGAACGACCCGTCGAAGCGCTGGGCGTTCCGACGGCAGCGAGGAAAACCGCCACGGTCATCCGACCGCACGGCCAGGACGATCATGACAGCGAACGCGACCGACCAATCCGCGCACCCGACGGCCCATTCCCGGGTCCGGCCGCGTCGGCGGCCAGCGACGCTGTTCCCACCCCAATCATTTGCCGCGGGACGCAGCGCTGTCGAAGCGCGCGACGCGGCCGACCGGAGTTCATCCGTTTATGTCAAAGCGTATGCTGATCGATGCGAGCCACGCGGAAGAAACCCGCGTCGTGATGCTGGATGGTAATCGCCTCGAGGAATACGACGTCGAGACCGCCACCAAGAAGCAGCTCAAGGGCAATATCTATCTCGCCAAGATCGTCAGAGTAGAACCCAGCCTCCAGGCTGCCTTCGTCGAATACGGCGGCAACCGGCACGGCTTCCTCGCCTTCGGCGAAATCCATCCCGACTACTACCAGATCCCTGTCGCCGACCGGCAGCGCCTCATCGCGATGCAGGAGGAGGAGGCCGAGGCCGAGCGCGCGGCCGAGGAGGCCGCCGAGCCCCAGCCGGAGCCGGCCGATCAGGCCGACAGCGAGGCCGAACCGGCACCGCCCGCCCAGGCGGCTCTCGAGATGACCCACGAGCCGAGCCCGCCGAGCGACGACCCGGACGCCGCCGACGAGCAAGCGCCGGACGGCGAACCGGACAGCGACGCACCGCCGGAGCGGCCGGAGGAGGCCGCGCCCGAGACCATCGGCGGCCCGTCCGCCGGCAACGATCAGCGCGACGACCGCGACGATCGCGAGGATCGCCGCACCTCCCAGCGCTTGATGCGCCACTACAAGATCCAGGAAGTCATCCGCCGCCGTCAGGTCATCCTGGTGCAGGTGGTCAAGGAGGAGCGAGGCACGAAGGGCGCGGCGCTGACGAGCTACATCTCGCTCGCGGGCCGCTTCTGTGTGCTGATGCCCAACTCGCCGCGCGGTGGCGGCGTGTCCCGCAAGATAACCTCGGCCACCGACCGCAAGCGGCTCAAGGAGATCACCGCCGAACTCGACATCCCGCGCGGCATGGCGATGATCGTGCGTACCGCCGGCGCCCAGCGCCCGCGCCCCGAGATCAAGCGCGACTGCGAGTATCTCCTCCGGCTCTGGGACGACATCCGCGACACCACCCTCGCCTCGATGGCGCCTGCCCTGATCTACGAGGAGGCGAGCCTGATCAAGCGCGCCATCCGCGACGTCTATTCGAGCGACGTCGACGAAATCCTCGTCGACGGCGAGGAAGGCTGGCGGGCCGCGCGCGGCTTCATGCGCACGCTGATGCCGACGCATGCGCGCAAGGTGCAGCTATGGCGCGAGGGCCAGCCGCTGTTCGCCCGCAACAATGTCGAGGGTTTCCTCGACGCGATGATGAACCCGTCGGTCCAGCTCCGGTCGGGCGGTTACCTGGTCATCAACCAGACCGAGGCGCTCGTCGCGATCGACGTCAACTCCGGCCGCTCGACACGTGAGCGAGGCATCGAGGAGACCGCCGTGCGGACCAATCTCGAAGCCGCCGACGAGGTCGCCCGCCAACTGCGCCTGCGCGACCTGGCCGGCCTGATCGTCATCGACTTCATCGACATGGAAAGCCGCAAGCACAACGCCATGGTCGAGCGCCGGATGAAGGATGCCTTGCGCCAGGACCGCGCGCGGATCCAGGTCGGCTCGATAAGCCATTTCGGCCTGATGGAGATGAGCCGCCAGCGCCTGCGTCCGTCGCTGGTCGAGAACAGTTTCATCCATTGCGAGCATTGCAACGGGACCGGTCTTGTTCGCGGCATCGAGAGCGCCAGCCTGCACGTGCTGCGGGCGATCGAGGCCGCCGGTGGTCCGCGCGACGCGGCCGAACTCGCCGTCCACGTGCCGCCGCGGGTGGCCCTCTACATCCTCAACCACAAGCGCGAATGGCTCGGCGAGATCGAGCGGCGCTGCGTGATGCAGGTGTCGTTCGAGGCCGACGACACCCTGCGGCCCCCGGCGCACCGCATCATCAAGACCCAGGTCCGCTCGCCGGCCGATATTCCGCTCGAGGTGCAGACCCGGCCCGTGATCACCGAGCCGGAACCGGACCTGGAGGCGGACTTCGCGGAGCCGGTGGCCTCGGAGACGGCCATGCGCACGATCCCGATCGCGGGCGCGGACGAGGCGTTCGCCGAGACAGGAGGCGAGCCGGGTGAGACGGCCGACGACGCCGAGCGCAAGCGCAAGCGCCGCCGCCGGCGCCGGCGCGGTGACCGCAAGGACGAGACGCTCGAGGCGACACAAGGGCGGGACGCACAGGTGACCGGCGAGGGCGACCCCGCGCCGGCCTCCGCTGAGGACGACCTGACGCCGACCCCCGCAGACGCCGCACCCGATCCGGCGGACACCGGCACGGACGCGCAGCCGGTGCTCGCCGCGATCGAAGGCGAGCCCGCCACAGGCCGTTCGCGCCGCGGCCGGCGCAGCGGCCGCAGGCGGCGGCGCGACGACGCCCCGGAGGTTGCCGAACCCGCCGCCGACACGGCGCAGCCCGCCTATTCGGGTCCGACGCCCGCCGACCCGTTCAACGGCGCCTTCGACATCTTCGACGCGCTCGAACAGAGCCAGGACCACTACCTGGTCAACATGTCCGCCTCCGCTGCCTCGGCGGCCTCGCTCGACCCGCAGCCGGCAATGCCCGACGAGGCGCCTCAGTCCGAGCCGGTTCTCCCCTTGGAGTCCCGGCAATCCGAACCGGAACCCGAGCTTGAAGCCGAGCCCGAACCCGCCGTGAAGCCGATCCTCGTCGGTGCCGGCGAGCCGGCGGCACGCCGCTCAGGCTGGTGGAAGCGGTGAGAGCTTCACCAGCACATGCTGCTTGCGGCCCGCCGAGAGCTTGATCGCGCCGTCGAGCATCGCCGAAAGATCGACCATTGCCGCCTCGTCGGTCACCACCCGATCGTTCAGCCGTGCACCCCCGCCGCGGATCAGCCGGCGCGCCTCCCCGTTGCTGCTGGCAAGGCCGGCTTCGGTGAACAACCTGTAGGCGGGCATGCCGGTCAGCAGGGCCGCCTCCGGCACACGATGCGTCGGCAGGTCGGCCGCGACGCCACCTGCGAAAATGGTCCGCGCCGCCGCCGCCGCCGCATCCGCCGCGGCCCGCCCATGGCACAGCGCAGTCGCCTCGGTCGCGAGCACGCTCTTGGCCTCGTTGATCTCGGCGCCGCCGAGCGAGGCGAGGCGGTCGCATTCGCCGATCGGCAGATCGGTGAACAGCCGCAGGAACCGGCCGACATCCGCATCCTCGGTGTTGCGCCAGAACTGCCAGTACGAGTAGGCGCTCAGCTTCTCCGGCCGCAGCCAGACCGCGCCTGACGCAGACTTGCCCATCTTGGCACCCGAGGCGGTCGCGATCAGCGGCGTCGTCAGCCCGAATGTCGCCGCGCCATCGGTGCGCCGGATCAGGTCGACGCCCGAGACGATGTTTCCCCACTGGTCGCTGCCGCCCATCTGCAGCGTCACGCCGTGACGCCGGCGCAGCTCGCGAAAATCGTAGCTCTGCAGGATCGAGTAGTTGAATTCGAGGAACGTCAGTCCTTGCTCGCGCTCGAGCCGGAGCTTGACGCTGTCGAACGACAACATCCGGCTGACGCTCACATGCGGCCCCACTTCGCGAAGCAGCTCGATATAGCCAAGCCCGTCGAGCCAGGCGGCGTTGTCGACCAGCATCGCGTCGCCCGGTCCGTCGCCGAACCGCAGGAAGGGCTCGATGCAGGCGAGGATCCCCCGCCGGTTCTCCTCGAGCCGTTCGGCGGTCATCAGCGGGCGGGCCTCCTCCCGGCCCGACGGATCGCCGACCCGGCTGGTGCCGCCGCCCATCAATGTCACCGGCCGATGGCCGTGACGCTGGAGCAAACGAAGGAGCATGATCTGCACCATGCTGCCGACATGAAGACTGTCGGCGGTAAGGTCGAAACCGATATAGCCCGACACCGTCCCGCTCCCGAGCGCTGCCCTGAGCGACGCCTCGTCGGTGCATTGGAACAGGAACCCGCGCGCGCGGGCCTCGTGGAGGAAGTCGTTTGTCATCGACGCAACGAGCTAGGACAAATCATCGCCCAAATCTACGTGTCGTGGAACCAGCGACCCGCGTCCTGACCGTCATCGGCCTGATGAGCGGCACGTCACTCGACGGCGTCGACGCGGCCGTGATCGAAACCGACGGCGAGCGGATCGCATCCCTCGGACCACGGATCACCCGCTCCTACGGCTCCACGCTGCGCGACCGGTTGCGCGCGCTGCTCGACCGCGCGCATGCGATCGATCCGCGCGACCCCGAGCTCCGCGCGGCCGAACGCGCGGTCACCCAGGCCTATGCCGAGGCGGTCAATGCGCTCGGCGTCCGCGCCGGCCTGATCGGCATGCACGGCCAGACCATCCTGCACCGCCCGCGCGAAGCGGGCACTTGGCAGATCGGCGACGCCGGCCTGCTCGCCACCCTGACCGGCGTGCCGGTCGTCCACGATTTCCGCAGCGACGACATTCGCGCCGGCGGCGAAGGCGCGCCGCTGGCACCGTTGTTCCACGCCGCCATGCTCCCGGCCACTCTCGATCGCCCGGTCGCCATCCTCAATCTCGGTGGCGTGGCGAACCTCACCTGGGTCGGCCCCGACGCGGACCTGCTCGCCTGCGACACCGGCCCGGGCAACGCGCTTCTCGACGACTGGGCGCAGCGTCACACGGGGGTCGCCTGCGATCATGATGGCACGCTTGCCCGAGCGGGCACGAGCGACTTCCGTGTCCTGGACGCACTCCTTGCCGATCCATACTTCGCGCGTCTGCCGCCGAAATCCCTCGACCGGCTGCATTTCGCCCCGCGCCTCTCCGTTCTGTCCGCTCTGACGGCGCAGGACGGGGCCGCGACCCTGACCGAGTTTACGGCCGCCGCGGTCGCCGCGACCAGACTGCCCGCCGCGCCACGTGCCTGGTTCGTCTGCGGTGGCGGCCGTCACAATCCGGCGCTCATGGCGGCGCTGGCCACGCGTCTCGCCGCACCCGTCCGCCCCGTCGAGGCGATCGGCTGGGATGGTGACGCACTCGAGGCGCAATGCTTCGGATTTCTCGCCGCACGCAGTCTGCGCGGCCTGCCGCTCAGCCTGCCGGGCACCACCGGGGCGTCCGCGCCGGTCACCGGCGGCAGGCTCGCGACGCCGGCGGCCTGAAGGCCGCCAGCGTCGCGCTTCACGTCAATCGGCGGCGAGCGCCATCGTCTTGCGGGCGATCACCCGGCCGACATAATCATCCATCGCATCCGCGACCTCGTCGGCATGGTTGGCGAAAACGTGATCCGCGCCCTTGAAGATGCGGTAATCGACGACGACGCCCTTCTGCGTGTGCAGCTTGTCGACAAGCTTCTTGATCGCGGGCTCCGGTGCCAGTTCATCCCGATCGCCCGAGATCATCAGGCCGCCGCAAGGACACGGGGCGAGGAACCCGAAATCGTAATGGCTCGCGGGTGGCGCCACGCTGATCCAGCCGGAAATCTCCGGCCGCCGCATCAGCAACTGCATGCCGACGAACGCGCCGAACGAATAGCCGGAGATCCACAGCCCGCCCGAATTCGGATTGACCATCTGCATCCAGTCCAGCGCCGACGCCGCGTCGGCGATCTCGCCGATGCCACCATCGTAGCGGCCCTGGCTCCGGCCGACCCCTCGGAAATTGAAGCGCATCACCGAGAAGCCCAGCCTCTCGAACGTCCGATACATCGAGTAGGTGATGCGGTTGTTCATCGTCCCGCCGTGCAAGGGATGCGGGTGAAGAATGAGCGCCAGGGGCGCGCCGGTCTCCTTTGAATGGTTGTAGCGACCTTCGAGTCGGCCATCCGGGCCGGCGAACATGACCTCAGGCATCTTTGTCCTGCTGTTTCTTGAGTTGATCGTCCAGGCATGGACGGATGATGATCCGAGGCGAAGCGGGAAGGACGTCATGCCGTTCCGCCGATCGCCTCGACGTTGGGGTTGTCAAGGGACAACCGTTGAAATGGTGATCCTCGTCAGCGTCACAAATATACCGCTCAACATTACCGGCACATGGCCGCCAGACGGCTCCATATTCCGGTGGAACGACGCTCCGGCTCCTCTCATATCTGGCAACACGACACCCACGGCTCAATCTTCGGACTGACCGTTACCTTGGACCGCGCTTTATAAGGAGTCGGGGAGCCTATTCCTATCAAATTGACGATGGTTCCAAGAAATCGACCGGTTGCCCCCTGGAGAGGCGTCTATTTCGACGCGAACGCCAGCGAAAAGCCGCGTCCGGAGGCGCTGGACGCCTACCAGGCCTCACTTGGACTGCATGCCAATCCGGCCTCGATTCACGGAGCCGGGCGAGCGGCACGGCGTCAACTCGACAATGCCCGTGACATGATCGCCGTCCGCTTCGGCGCGACGCCCGACAGCGTCGTCTTCACGTCCGGTGGCACCGAGGCCGACGCACTCGCGATCCGCGGCCTCGGGCGCGGACGGCGCGTCCTCGTCGGGGCGACCGAGCACGACGCGATCAGGGCTTCGGCCGGCCTCGGTGCGACCATCCTCCAGGTCACGAGCGACGGCACGATCGACCTCGACGCCCTCGACGCGGCACTCGCTGACGCACCCCCGGCTCTGGTCTGCCTCATGCTCGCCAACAACGAGACGGGCGTGCTGCATCCGGTCGCCGAGGCCGCTCGCATCTGCCACCGTCATGGCGCGCTGCTGCATGTCGACGCCGTCCAGGCCGCCGGCCGGATGCCGGTCTCGCTTGCGTCCCTCGGCGCATCGAGCATCGCGCTCTCGGCCCACAAGCAGGGCGGCCTCGCCGGCGCCGGCGCATTGCTCCTCGCCGATGGGGTGGAACTCGCCGAGCCGCTGTTCGCCGGCGGCGGCCAGGAGCTCGGCCGGCGAGGCGGCACTCCCCCACTGCCCGCGATCGCCGCCTTTGCCGCCATCACCGGCCTTCCCCCGCCCGAGCATCTCGTCCTGCTGCGCGACGCCATCGAGCACGCCGCCATCGCGCACGGCGCCGTGGCATGCGGAGCGGCCGCACCACGCCTGCCCAACACCACGTGCCTCGCCTTGCCCGGCCGGCCGGCCGCGTCGCAACTGATCGCGCTCGATCTCGCTGGCTTCGCCGTGTCCGCGGGTGCCGCCTGTTCGTCCGGCAAGGTCACGCGCAGCCACGTGCTGGACGCGATGGGGCTCGGGGCCGTCGCAGATCAGGCGATCCGCGTCTCCCTCCCGTGGGACGCGACCCCGGCGGACGCCCACGCCTTCATCGCCGCCTACGGCGAGATGGCCAATGCGAGGAAGGCGGGTTGAGCGAGCTCGTCTATCTCGACAACCAGTCGACAACCGAATGCGACCCGCGCGTCCTCGTCGCGATGTGGCCGTTCTTCGCGACCGCCTATGGCAACCCGCACAGCGACACCCACGAGCCGGGGCGCCTCGCGGCACAAGCCGTTGCAACGGCCCGCGCCGAAGTCGCCGCTCTGCTCGGCGCCGACCCGCGCGAAATCGTCTTCACCTCCGGCGCCACCGAAGCGAACAACCTCGCCATCAAGGGCACCGTCCGCTTCGCGCTGAACGCCGGCGACGAGCGGCGCCGCCTCGTGACGCTCGCGACCGAGCATCCCTGCGTCCTCGAAACCATGCGCGACCTCGGACGCGAGGGCTTTGAGCCCGTCATCCTTCCCGTCCAGCCCGACGGACGGCTCGATCTCGCCCTCCTCGACGATGCGCTGCGTACGCCCACGCTGCTCGTCAGCGTCATGGCTGCCAACAACGAGACCGGCGTGCTCCAGGACATCGCCGCCATCGCCGCGCGCGCCCACGACAGCGGCGCCCTCCTGCACACCGACGCCGCCCAGGCCGCCGGAAAGATCCCGTTCGACGTCGCCGCCCTCGGGGTCGACCTCGCCTCGGTCAGCGCCCACAAGATGCACGGCCCCAAGGGGATCGGTGCACTCTATGTCCGCCGCCGGCCCCGCGTCCGCCTCGAAGCGCTCTTCTCCGGCGGCGGCCAGGAACGCGGCCTGCGGTCCGGCACCCTGCCCGCGCCGCTGATCGTAGGCTTCGGCGAAGCCTGCCGCATCGCCGCCTCCGAGCGTCGCGCCGAGCAGGTCCGCATCCGGGACCTGCGCGACCGCCTGCTCGCGCGCCTCGCCGATGAAATCCCCGGCCTCGCCGTCAACGGCAGCATGGCCCATCGCCTGGGCGGCAACCTCAACGTCGCCTTCCCGCATGTACCGGCACTTGCCCTGATCGAGGCCTGCCCGGTGCTCGCCGTCTCCACCGGGTCGGCCTGCGGCTCCGCCGACATCGAACCGAGCCGCGTGCTCCGCGCCATGGGGCTCGACCACGCCACCGCGTCGGCCAGCTTGCGCCTGGGGCTTGGACGCTTTACCTCCGCCGGCCATATCGAGCGCGCCGCGGACCTCCTGGTCGGCGCCTATCGCCACCTTCTGGCGTCATCGCCGCGCGCGACCATCGAGGCCTGATCCGATGCCGACCATGACTTTCATCGAGCGCAACGGGCGTCCGCGCGAAGTTCCCGCACCGCTCGGCCACTCCCTGCTCGAAATCGCCCAGGCCAACGACGTCGACATCGAAGGCGCCTGCGAGGGCTCGCTCGCGTGCGCCACCTGCCATGTGCTCGTCGACCGCGCCTGGTTCGACAAGCTCGTCCCGCCGACGCCCGACGAGGACGACATGCTCGATCTCGCCGTCGGCCTGACCAAGCTCTCGCGCCTCGGCTGCCAGATCGTGATGACCGAACGCCTCGACGGGCTGGTCGTCACCCTGCCGCCCGCGTGATGCGCGTTCTTGTTGCAATGTCAGGGGGCGTCGACAGCGCGGTGGTCGCTGGCCTCCTCGCCGAGCAGGGCCATGAGGTCATCGGCGCCACGCTCCAGCTCTATGATGCCGGCCGCACCACGGCGCGCCGCGGCGCCTGCTGCGCCGGACGGGACATCGACGACGCGCGCCGCGTCGCCGATCATCTCGGCATCCCGCACTACGTCATCGACGCCGAGACCCGCTTCCGCGACACGGTCATCGCCCCGTTCGCCGACAGCTATGCCGCGGGCGAAACCCCGGTCCCCTGCGTCCGCTGCAACATGGGCGTCAAGTTCACCGACCTGCTCGGTCTCGCTCGCGACCTCGGCTGCACGGCGATGGCGACCGGACACTACGTCCGCCGCATCGACGCCCCCGGCGGCGTCGAACTGCACCGGCCCGCCGCCACCGGCCGCGACCAGAGCTGGTTCCTGTTCGCGACCACCCGCGACCAGCTCGCATTCCTTCGCTTCCCGCTCGGCGGTCTCGACGACAAGACCGAGGTCCGGCGCGAGGCCGAGCGCCTCGGCATCCGCGTCGCCGACAAGCCCGACAGCCAGGACATCTGCTTCGTCCCCGACGGCGGCTACGACACCATCGTCGCCGCCCGGCGTCCGGACGCGCTCGCCGAAGGCGACATCGTCGGCGATGACGGCGCCCTTCTCGGCCGCCACGCCGGCATCGCCCGCTACACCGTGGGCCAGACCCGGCGTCTCGGCCCCGCCGCCGTCCGCCATGGCGAGCGCCAGGCCGTCCGCCGCATCGAGCCCGCCTCCGGCCGCATCGTCGTCGGTCCGCGGAGCGCCGGCGGGTCGACCACCGTCACGCTCGCCGAGACCAACTGGCTCGTCGCCGCGCCTGCCAGTCCGCTCCGCTGCGCCGTCCAGTTACGCGCCCGCGAAGCCCCGCGCCCCGCCTCGCTCATGGCCACCGCTTCCGGCCGCGCCATCGTCACCCTCGACGAGCCCGCCCACGCCGCCCCGGGCCAGGCCTGCGTCGCCTATGACGGCACCCGCATCATCGGCGGCGGCTTCATCCAGCGGGAGACGCACCCGTGACCGGCCGTCTCATAATCGGAACCAAACGGTATTCATCCTGGTCGCTCCGCGGCTGGCTCGCCGTCCGTCTCGCCGGCCTCGAAATCGACGAAACCACCATCCGCCTCGCCGGCGGCACCACGCCCGAGCTCAAGCCGCTCTCGCCCAGCGGCCTCGTCCCCGTCCTCGAGCATGACGGCGCACGCATCTGGGACAGTCTCGCGATCTGCGAATACTGTGCCGAACTGACGCCCGGCCTGTGGCCCGCGGACCGCATCCAGCGCGCCGCCGCACGCTCGATGGCCGCCGAGATGCACGCGGGCTTCCGCGCGCTTCGCATGGCGCTGCCGATGAATCTCGGCCGGCTCGCGACCCCGCCTCGCGCCGGCATCGCCCCCGACGCCGCCGCCGACATCGCCCGCATCGCCGCCATCTGGCGCGCGGCCCAGTCGCCTTTCTTGTTCGGTCCCGATTTCGGTGCCGTCGACGTAATGTTCGCGCCCGTCGTCACCCGATGCCTGTCCTACGACGCCGTTCCCGACGGTGCCCAGGTCTATTGCGCCGCCGTCAGGGCCCACCCGCTCGTCGCGCGCTGGTATGACGAAGCCGCCGCCGAACCCGAGAGTTGGCATCTTCCGCAGACCGAGCAGATCTAGGAGAACCGCAGTGGCAACCGCCGAAGGCCTCGTGCCCGTGACCGTGCTGACCGGCTATCTCGGCGCCGGCAAGACCACCCTGCTCAACCGCATCCTGTCCGAGCAGCACGGCCGCAAATACGCCGTCGTGGTCAACGAGTTCGGCGAGCTCGGCATCGACAACGACCTCGTCGTCGACACCGACGAGGAAGTCTTCGAGATGAACAACGGCTGCGTCTGCTGCACCGTGCGCGGCGACCTGATCCGAATCGTCAACGGCCTGATGAAGCGCCGCGGCAGGTTCGACGGCATCATCATTGAGACCACCGGCCTCGCCAACCCGGCCCCCGTCGCCCAGACCTTCTTCGTCGACGACGATGTCAAGTCGCGCACCCGCCTCGACGCCATCGTCACCGTGGTCGATGCGAAAAACCTGCCCGCCCGCCTCGCCGACAGCGCCGAAGCCCACGCCCAGATCGCCTTCGCCGACGTCGTAATCCTCAACAAGACCGACCTCGTCACTCCGGGCGAACTCGACACTGTCGACGCCTCCATCCGCCACATCAACCACGCCGCCCGCATCATCCGTGCCGAACGCGGCCAAGTCCCGATCACTGAATTGCTCGATCAGGGCGCCTTCGATCTCGCCCGCATCCTCGACCGCGAGCCCGACTTCCTCGACAGCACCGAGCATTCCCACGACGACGACGTCAACAGCATGTCGTTCGAAGTCACCCAGCCGATCGACGGCAAACGCTTCCAGGCATGGATCGGCCTGCTGCTGCAGGAACGCGGCGGCGACCTCCTGCGCACCAAGGGCATCCTCGACTTTGCCGGCGAGAACCGCCGCTTCGCCTTCCAGGCCGTCCACATGATGGCCGACGGCGACTTCATCGGGCCCTGGCGCGAAGGCGAGAAACGCAGCTCCCGCCTGGTGTTCATCGGCCGCAACCTCAATCGCGTGCAGTTCCGGCGGGGGTTCGAGAGCTGCGTGGCGTGAAGGAAGGCCAGGGCTCTGCCCTGGACCCGCTGGGGCGAGCCGCCCCAGACCCGCGTCAGGGGCTTCTCGCTCAACGGGGTCGGATCCGCCGGGTGGACGCGACGGTGACTGGCTGCGCCTTCGACCAATCCAACAAGACACTCGCTTTCGCCACCGGCGAGGGCACGCTTCACATCACGCCGACCATGGCCGACGAGTGGATCGACATCCAGGTCCATGACGGCGCCATCCTCTCGCTCGCGCCCGACATCGTCGCCGGCGGCTTCCTGACCGGCGGTGACGACGGCGCGCTCAACCGCGTCGGCAGTGAGGCGACGGCACTCGCCCAGTTCGGCGGCCGCTGGGTCGAAAGCATCGCGAGCCACCCCGGCGGACTGATCGCAGCCGCCGCTGGCAAGCGCGTGACCGTCTGCGATGCGAATGGCACGACCCTGAAGACCCTCGAACACCCTTCGACCGTCACCGCCGTCACCTTCGACGCCAAGGGCAAGCGCGTCGCCGCCTCGCACTACAACGGCGCCTCGCTGTGGTTCGTCGCCGCCAGGACCGACACCCCGCGCGTCATGGAATGGAAGGGCAGCCATATCGGCGTCGCCATCCACCCGCAGGGCGAGGCGCTCGTCACCGCCATGCAGGAAAACGCGCTGCATGGCTGGCGCCTCTCGGACGGCCACCACATGCGAATGTCCGGCTATCCGCAAAAGTCCCTGTCGCTCTCCTTTTCCAGGACCGGCAAATGGCTCGCCTCCTCCGGTGCCGAGGCGGTCGTCCTCTGGCCCTTCTTCGGCGGCGGTCCAATGGGGAAGGCTCCGCTCGAGATCGGTGGCGGATCCGCCTTCTGCACGCGCGTCGCCTGCCATCCCCAGCAGGACATGCTCGCCGCCGGCTTCGCCGACGGCTCCGTCTTGATCGCCGCCATCGGAACCGAGCGTATCCTTCCCGTCGCCCCTCCGAGCGGCGGTCCCGTCGCGTCGCTCGCCTGGAGCCACGATGGCGCCACCCTCGCCTTCGGCACCGAAGCCGGCCTCCTCGCCATTGTGGACGTCGCCAAACGATAGCCTTGCCTCGGGCAAACGATCTTTACGAAACGGCGCATCTGGCCTAACGTTTCGTAATCGGATCGCGAGCGCCCACCATGATATCGAGAGCGTCGGTGCTCGCCCTCCTGGTGCTTGCCCTTTTCGGTGCCGGACATGCCCTCGCTCAAGCGCCAGTCCAGCCGGACCTCCAGTTCGAGCGCCTGATCGTCAACACCGGCGGCGAGCGCGCCGATGCCTGCCTGCGGTTCAACCAGCGAATGGACCCGCGTATCGAGGCGCACAACGGCGACTATCTCAAACTGACGCCCAGCCTCGTCCCGTCACTCCATGTCGACGGCAAGGACCTCTGCCTGTCCGGCCTTGCCTACGGCCGCTCCTATAAGCTGACCGTGCTCCACGGACTGAAATCCGCGGACGGCGGCCGCCTCTCAGCCGACCGTGACGTTCGTGTCTCGCTCGGCGACCGGCTTCCCCTGGTCTCGATCGCCGGCACCGGCTTCATCCTTCCCCGCCTCGCTGGTTCCGGGCTGACGATCGACACCGTCAATGTCGATCGGCTGCGCATCCACATCCTGCGGATGAGCGACCGTCTGCTCACGACGTCCTCGTCACCGCTCGCATCGGCCGGTGCGGAGATGAACGCCTATTCCATCCGCGAACTGCTCGCCAACCAGGCGAGCGTCGTCTGGACCGGCACCATGGAGGTGCGCCACGACCCGAACCGCACCATCCAGACCGCCTTTCCGCTCGACGACGCGATCGGCCACCAGGGTGCCGGCGCCTACCTCGTCATCGCCGAGAACGCGGTCTCGGCGATGCCCGCGGATATCTTCTCGTCAGCCGATCAGACCGATGACCAGAGCGCCCGCAACGGCCAGTACGACGCCGCCGCCTCGCACTGGGTCATCAGCACCGACATCGCGCTGACCACCCTGACCGGCGCGGACGGCCTGCACGTCTTTGCCCGCTCGCTCGCAACCGCGCAGCCGATGCCGGGCGTCAAGATCTCGCTCATCGCGACCGGTCTCGACGTGCTCGGCGCACAGACCACCGGTATCGACGGCCAGGCCGCCTTTCCCGCCGGCCTGCTCCGCGGTCGCGGTTCCAAACTCGCCAAGACGCTGACCGCCATCGCCAACCACGACTTCACCACGCTCGATCTCGGCCGTCCGGCGTTCGACCTCTCCGACCGTGGCGTCTCCGGACGCCCGCAGGCCGGTCCGGTCGACGCGTTCCTCGCCACCGACCGCGGCGTCTACCGCCCCGGCGAGACCGTCCATGTCGTGGCCCTCGTCCGCGACCGCCTCGGCATCGGCCTCGACACGCCGGTCAGCCTCATCCTCCGGCGGCCCGACAACGTTCAGGCAAGCCGCATCGATGTCGCGAACACACAGCAAGGCGGCCTCCGGCGCGACTTCGTCATCAGCCCGACCGCCGCCCGCGGACAATGGAGCGTCGAGGCAACCACCGATCCGACCCTCCCGCCGGTCGGCCGCGCGACGTTCGCCGTGCAGGATTTCGTTCCGCAACAACTCGCCGTGCATCTCGCGCCGTCCGCCGACCATCTCACCCCGGGCGCGCCCATCGCCCTTGCCGTCGACGGACGGTTCCTCTATGGCGCGCCGGCCGCCGGCCTGCACGGCGAGGCGACGCTGCGCATCGTGCGCGACAATGAACCGGTCCCCGGCGCCCCCACCGGCTACCGGTTCGGGATCGAGGACGAGAAAGTCGAGGCCGGCGAACAGAAGATCGACATGCCGGATGCCGACGCGAACGGTCGCAGTGCGGCGAGCGGCACGTTCGACGTCCCCGCGACGGTCTCGTCGCCGCTCGCGGGGATCCTCACCGCCGGCCTCGTCGAGCCGACCGGCCGCGTGGTCTCCGACAGTGCGACCTTGCATATCCGCAACCAGGCGATGCTGATCGGCGTGCGCGCGCGGGTCGGCGCCACGCCCAGCGATTTCGATGCCGATACCCAGGCGGATTTCGACATCCTGGCCTACGGCCGTGACGCTAGGCCGATCTCGGCGCCCGGACTGCAATGGTCGATCGTCCGCGAGAATCGCGTCTTCGACTGGTTCGATGCCGGCGGGTCCTGGACCTTCCACTACCACACCGTCGACGAGCCGATCGCCGGCGGCCGGGCCGATGCCGCCGCCGGCCGCGCGGCAACCGTCACCCACGGTCTCGGCTGGGGCCACTACCGGTTCGTCGCCACCGACATCGCGACCGGCACGTCCAGCAGCACCGGCTTCGACATCGGTTGGGCCGAGGCCTCCACCGACGCCGACACGCCGGACAAGATCGGCGTGACCGCGCAATCGACCAGGCTTGCGGTCGGCCAGACCACCCGTCTGCACATCGACACCCCGTTCGCCGGGCAAGCCCAGCTCGTCATCGCCAACGACCGCGTCCTCGAGACGCGCCGTTTCGCGGTTCCGAAATCCGGCGCCGACATCGCGGTCACCGCCTCGTCCGATTGGGGACCGGGCGCGTACGTCATGGTCTCGCTCTATCGCCCGTTGGCTGCCCCCGCCCGGCCGCATGATCCGGTCCGCGCGATCGGGCTCGCCTACCTCGCCATCGACCAGCGCGCGCACACCCTGTCGGTTTCCCTCCAGCCGCCGCCCGTCGCGGCACCGCGCCAGACGATCGCGATCCCGGTCCACGTCGCGGGCGCGGCTCCCGGCGATACCGCCTTCGTGACACTCGCGGCCGTCGACGAGGGCATCCTGCAGATCACCCGGTTCGCCTCTCCCGATCCGGCTGCCTTCCTGTTCGGCCATCGCCGTCTCGGCGTCGACATGCGTGACGATTATGGGCGCCTGCTCGACGCCGGCCGCGATCTCGGCGCGATCCGCGAAGGCGGCGATGCCGGCATCGGCGGCGCCGGCCTCGCCGTCACCAGCACCAGGATCGTCTCGCTGTTCGCCGGCCCCGTCGCGGTCGACGCCGGCGGCAACGCGACCATCCATCTCGCCATCCCCGACTTCGAAGGCCAGCTTCGCCTGATGGCGATCGCCTGGACCCGCGGCGCCGTCGGCAGCGCCTCGATCCCGATGATCGTCCGTGATCCGGTCTTCGCCGAAATCGATCTGCCCCGCTTCCTCGCCCCCGGCGACACCGCCCGCATCGCCGTCGCCCTCGTCGACAATGACGGCCCCGCCGGCGCCTACCACCTCGACATCACCGCGGCCGGCCCCGCCACTCTCGGCGCCAACCACCACATCGAAGCCAATTTGGCCCCCGACACGCGCCGCCAATGGGCACTCGCTCTCACCGGTGCCGATATCGGCGTCGGCACCATCGACGCCTCCCTGTCCGGGCCGAACGGTTTCCACCAACGCCGCACCTGGTCGATCGCGATCCGTCCGGCACACACCCAGGTCTCCCTGCAACAGACCGCCCTGCAGAAACCTGGCGCAAGCTTCACGCTCGATCCCCGGCAGCTCGACACCTTCATCCCGGGCAGCGTCACCGTCAGCGTGGGCTATGCCGGCTATGCCGGCCTCGACGCATCGAGCCTCCTGCAGACCCTCTACACCTACCCGTTCGGCTGCACCGAGCAGCTCGCCTCGACCGCCTGGCCGCTGATCTATTTCAACGACCCCGGCCTGCTTGGCCGGGTCCCGCGCAACGAGGGCGCCAAGGCAAGGGTCCAGCAAGCCGTCCAGACCATCCTCGACCGCGAGGATCCCGCCGGCCGCTTCGGGCTCTGGCGCGTCGGCGACGGCGAGGCCTCGCCCTGGCTCGACGACTACGCGACCGACTTCCTGATGCACGCCAGGGAGGCCGGTTTCGACGTGCCGGCCGACGCGCTCGACCGCGCGCTCGGCTGGATCGGCCAGGAGGTCGGCCAATCCGACGAAGTCCAGGACAGCGCCTTCGCCTCCGTGCGCGACGATTCCCGCGCCTATGGCTGGTATGTCCTCACCCGCGCCGGGCGGCCCGATCTCGGCACCATGCGGCGCGAGCACGATACCCTGTCCGTGGTCGAACCCCGGCACGGCGAGCCGTCCTTCGCCGCCTGGTCCGACACCAATGAGGTCGCGGCCCCGCTCTCGCTCGCCCATCTCGCCGGCGCGCTGTCGCTGATGCAGGATCATGCCCGCGCCCACGACACCTTCCGTCTCGCGGTCGACAATCTCGGCGCCACCCGCGACGGGCGGCCAGGCTGGGGCGATTGGGGCTACTGGTCCTATGTCCGTGACCTGGCCGGCCTCGTCGCGATCTCCGCCGATAGCGGCGAGGATGCGATCGCCCAGTCGCTGATCGACCAGTTCGGCCTGCTCGACCTCACCGCGCCCTGGCTCAGCACCCAGGAAATGGCATCGCTGCTGTCGGCGGCCCACGCGCTCGACCGCGACGAGCCCGGCCGCGCCGTCACCGTCGGCGGCCGCCCCGTCGCCCCGCTCAAGCTCCCCGCGAGCTTCGCCCCGACACTCGCCGAAATGAAGGCCGGCTACACCGTCGCCAACACCGGTTCCAGACCACTCTGGCGAACCCTGCTGGTCCAGGGCTCGCCTCTCGCGGCCTTTCCCGCCGTGCAGGCCGGTTATCAGCTCGAACGCCACGAGCTCACCCTCGACGGCAAGCCGCTCGACATTTCTCATCTGCGCCAGAACGACCGGTTCCTCGTCGTCCTGTCGGGCAGCTCGTCGGATGACGCCGATCACCGCACCGTCATCGTGGACCCGCTTCCCGCCGGCTGGGAGATCGAAGCCATGATCGGCAAGCCTGACCAGTTCGACTTCCTCGGTGCTCTCACCCGCACGCGCGTGGCCGAGGCGCGCGATGATCGCTACGTCGCCGCGTTCGACCTTGGCCCTGGCCTCAACGCCGATCATTCCGCCATCAACGAAGTCGACGACGACAAGGGCCCCGCGCCGCTCGGCCAGAACGAGTTTCGCGTCGCCTACATCGTCCGCGTCGTCACGCCGGGCCGCTTCACCCGGCCCGAAGCGGTCGTCAACGACATGTATCGCCCACACCTGATGGCCCGCACCGAAGCCGGAATGACAATCGCTGACCCACGCTCATAAATGGTTTCCAAAGGCAATCGCCTTTGGCGGGGGTTGGGGCGGAGCCCCAATACTCGTGCTTTTATTGTTAGACCACTTATCCCCCCCGAACCTCGCTCGTTACGACGCCCGCTCCCTCCTCCTGCTCGACCGAGCCGGCCAGCCCGTCGAGATGACCACCGCGCCCGACGGCTATCGGCGCCTGGGCGCCACCCCGGATGACGTCGATCCGCAATACCTGCGTCTTCTGATCGCCACCGAGGACAAGCGGTTCGCCCATCACCCGGGCGTCGACCCGTCGGCGCTCGCCCGCGCCGCCTGGCAGTTCGCGATCCGCGGCCGCATCGTCTCCGGCGGTTCGACGATCACCATGCAGGTCGCGCGGCTGCTCACGCCGCACCGTCACGACATGCTGGGCAAGCTCGTCGACATTGCGCGCGCGCTCCAGCTCGAAGCCCATTTCAGCAAGCGCCGCATCCTCGCGATGTATCTCACCCTTGCCCCGATGGGCGGCAACGTCGAAGGCGTCCGCGCCGGCTCGCTGGCCTGGTTCGGCCACGACCCGCGCCATCTCGTCGCGCGGGAAGCGTCCCTGCTCGTGGCTCTCCCACGCTCGCCGGCTCGCTTGCGTCCCGACCACCGCCGTCCTTTTCCGCGCGATGCGTTCCACCTCTCCGAACGCCTGCGGTCCGCCGGCCGCTCGGACGTGGTCCACACCACACTCGACGCACCCCTCCAGCGCGACCTCGCCGTCCTCGCCGCCAACGAACAAGCCTGGCAGCGCGACGGGGGCACCATCGCGGCGCTCGTCGTGCGAAACACCGACCGCGCCGTCCTCGCCTATCTTGGTGGTGCGGATCTCTCGGTGCCTGGCGGCATGATCGACATGGTCCGCGCCGTTCGTTCGCCGGGCTCGACCCTCAAGCCGTTCATCTACGGCATGGCCTTCGACGCCGGCCTGCTGCGTCCCGACACGCTCGTCGATGATTCCCGGATCCGCCTCGGCGACTACGCTCCGCACGACTTCGACGGCGCCTTCCACGGCATTGTCAGCGTCCGTGAGGCGCTCCAGCAATCCTACAACCTGCCAGCGGTCGAGACGCTGCAACGCCTCGGCGCGTCCCGCTTCGTGGCTTCCCTCCGCGCGGCGGGCGCCACGCTCGTGCTGCCGCAAGGCGCTGCCGCCTCCCTTCCGGTCGCCCTCGGGGGCGTCGGCATCCGGCTCCAGGATCTCGCCACCCTCTATGCGGGCCTCGCCGATGGCGGCCGGGTGGCTCCGCTTCGGCTGCTCGCGTCGGACCCGGCCGGTCCTCGAACCGGATTGCTCAGCGCAGCCGCCGCCGCCGACATCGGCGACATCCTCGCGGCGATGCCGCTCCCGCTCGGCACCGCGCCCACGTCTCGACGGATCGCCTACAAGACCGGCACCTCGTTCGGCTTCCGCGATGCCTGGGCGGCCGGCTTCTCCCCTGCCTATACGGTGGTCGTGTGGACCGGGCGCTGCGACGGCAGTCCCCGTCCGGGCCGGTTCGGCGCGAACACCGCCGCTCCCCTGCTGTTCCGGATTTTCGACCTGCTCCCGTCCGAGCCCCCGAGCCGAGCCGCCCGGCCCGCCGGCCGGGCGAGCCTGGCACCTTCCCTTGTTCGCTTCATGGAGCCAGCCGGTCCGCGGATCGTCTTTCCGCCTCCCGGCGCCGACATCGAGGCAAGCGGGACCGACGGCGCTGTCACCCCGATCGGTCTGGAGGCGGCTGGCGGCGCGCCACCCTATCGCTGGCTCGCCGACGGAGCGTCCATCCCGTCATCGATCGGCAGCACGTCGACCACCTGGTCCCCGCCCGGCATCGGCTTCGCGCACCTCACCGTCCTCGACCGCAACGGCCACGCTGCCGCTGTCGACGTTCGCATCCGTTAGTGTCCGATCCTGACGCTCCCTACCCGAGCGTCAGGTAAATCGGCCCACCAAGACAATGGGCTGTGGGCAAATCTGACGGTTTCTTCCGTCAGATTTTGTTCATTAACGCCGCACGCCCGCGATAGGCTCCGTCGTGGTCCTCGAGCCCATGCCGGTGATCAGCGCGCGTTCCTTCGTCAGCGCCTCGCGGACCGCCGGAAGCTCGGGCGACGCCGCGTGGCTCTCGTGGTCCGTCCAGACCTCGGTGACCCAGAGCGTGTCGTCGCGCGCGGCATCCCTGGCGATGACATAGCTCAGGCAGCCCGGCATGTCTTGCGTGGCCGCGGCAAGGATCTCCGCAAGCTCGTCGCGTTGCTCCGGCTTGGTCATGAATTGGCTGATCAGCCCGAACATCGGCCTTCTCCCCTCGATAGCGAGCGCGCAACGGGCGCCCGCGGACGATGCTATCGTGAAGGCTCATCCGCGTCTGGAGGAAGTCGCGACCATGTCTGTCCGCCAACAATTTCAAATGCCGGATCGCCGCCACGAACCACTGTCACGAACCCCCGCCAATCCAGATGTCCGGTGCGCACGCGGGTTCGACCGGCTCTCGCTCTTCGCTCCGCACGCGCCGTAAACCGCCCTGGTTTTCAACGCGTTTTTCGCCAGGAATTTCAAGTGCCGATCCGGCCGCCAACTGGCGGCGACGCGCACAAAAGTATTATATCGGAGCCTCGATCCAGGTAGTTATCCGGTTTCATTGCTTTATCATCATGCCCACAACAACGATGGCCGCGCCTCTCCGCGCGTCCGAAAAACGGAGGAAGTTCGGGTGAATCGAAATATGTGGCGGCTGATGGGCGCGGTTGCTCTGCTTCCAGGCCTTGCCGTCGGTACGGCTGGGCGGGCGGGGGCGGCGTCGATCTCGAACGTCAAGGTGGCCTTCCTGATGCCCGACGAGGCCTCGACCCGCTACGAGGAGCACGATCGTCCCGGCTTCGTGGCCGAGATGAAGAAGCTCTGCCCGACCTGCACCGTGCTCTACCAGAACGCGGACGCCGATCCGTCGCGCCAGCAGCAGCAGTTCAATTCGGTCATCTCGCAGGGCGCCAAGGCGATCGTGATGGACCCGGTCGACTCGAGCGCCGCCGCGTCCCTCGTCAAGCAGGCGCAGGGCCAGGGCATCAAGGTCATCGCCTACGACCGGCCGATCCCGTCCGCCAAGGCCGACTACTACGTCTCCTTCAACAACGAGCAGATCGGCAAGACCATCGCCGAATCGCTCGTGCGTCACCTCAAGGCCAAGCACGTGCCGCACAGCGCCGACGGCGTGCTCGAGGTCAACGGATCGCCCACCGACGCCGCCGCCGGCCTGATCAAGAAGGGCATCCACGAAGGCCTTGCCGGCAGCGGCTACAAGACGCTCGCCGAATACGACACGCCAGACTGGGTCCCCACCAAGGCCCAGCAATGGGTCAGCGGCCAGGTCTCGCGCTTCGGCAAGAAGATCGTGGGCGTCGTCGCGGCCAACGACGGCACCGCCGGCGGCTCGATCGCCGCCTTCAAGGCGGCCGGCGTCGACCCTGTCCCGCCCGTGACCGGCAACGACGCCACCATCGCCGGCTTGCAGCTCATCATCGCCGGTGACCAGTACAACACCATCAACAAGCCGAGCGAGATCGTGGCTGCCGCCGCGGCCAACGTCGCCGTCGCGCTTCTCGAAGGCCAGTCGCCCAAATCGACCACGACCTTGTTCGACACACCTACGCAGCTCTTCACGCCGACCCTGATCACCGCCGAGAACCTCAAGAGCGAGATCGTCGGCAAGATGATCAACGGCAAGCCGATCGAGTCTGCCTCGGTTCTGTGCACCGGCCGCTATGCCGATGGCTGCACCAAGCTCGGCATCAGCCAGTGAGAAGCACCGCCCGGCGCCCAAAAAGGTACCGGGCGGTCTCCTTTTCGCGTGTTCGACATCCTCGTGTCCGGTTAGGCTAGCCCCGCATGACACAGACGCTTGAGCAGCCGGTGCCCGCGGGCGAGCTGGTGCTCAGCCTGCGCGGCATCTCCAAGCATTTCGGCGCGGTCTCCGCGCTGACCGACATCGATCTCGACGTCCATGCCGGCGAGGTCGTGGCCCTCGTGGGCGACAACGGCGCCGGCAAGTCCACCCTCGTCAAGATCCTCGCGGGCGTGCACCAGGCGAGCGCCGGGACGATGGCGTTCCGCGGCAAGGAGGTCACGCTGGCCGACCCCGCCGCGTCGCTTGCACTCGGCATCGCGACCGTCTTCCAGGACCTCGCGCTGTGCGAGAACCTCGACGTCGTCGCCAACATCTTCCTCGGCAAGGAGCTGCTGCCGATGCAGCTCGACGAGGTCTCGATGGAGACCCGCGCCTGGACGCTGTTGCGCGAACTTTCGGCGCGGATTCCGAGCGTTCGCGAGACCGTCTCCTCGCTCTCGGGCGGTCAGCGTCAGACGGTGGCCATCGCGCGCTCGCTGCTGCTCGATCCCAAGCTGATCCTGCTCGACGAGCCCACCGCGGCCCTCGGTGTCGCACAGACCGCCGAGGTCCTCGACCTCATCGAGCGCGTCCGCGAGCGCGGCCTCGGCGTGGTCATGATCAGCCACAACATGGAGGACGTTCGCGCCGTCGCCGACCGCATCGTCGTACTCAGGCTCGGTCGAAACAACGGCATCTTCTATCCCGACGCGTCGAACCAGGAACTGGTCAGCGCCATCACCGGCGCGTCCGACAATTCCGTCTCCCGCCGATCCGGACGGCGGGCCCAACGTGAACTGGCGCAGGGAGAGCGGCCATGACCGGCGACGTCAAGAATGCCTCGCCGGTCGAGAAGCTGCTCGATCGCAGCGACGAGCGCGTCAAGCACGCGACAGGTGTGGGCGGTGCGGTCAGGGCCTTCTACGACCGTGTCCGCGCGGGCGAACTCGGTGCGCTTCCGGTCGTGGTCGGCCTCGCAATCATCTGGACCGTCTTCGAGAGCCTCAACCCGGTCTTCCTCTCGAGCAACAACCTCGTCAACCTGCTCTTCGACAGCTCGACCGTCGGCGTAATCTCGCTCGGGATCGTCTGCATCCTGATGGTGGGCGAGATCGACCTCTCGGTCGGATCGGTCAGTGGGTTCGCCTCCGCCCTCGTCGGCGTTCTTTGGGTCGATCAAGGCTGGCCGGTCGTGCTCGCGATCCCAGCCGCCATGGTCGCCGGCGCGGTGATCGGTTTCCTGTACGCGTTCCTGTTCAATCGGTTCGGGATGCCGAGCTTCGTCTCCACGCTGGCTGGCCTGCTCGCCATCCTCGGCTTGCAGCTCTACATCCTGGGCGAAAGCGGGTCGATCAACCTGCCGTACGGCTCGCCGGTGGTGAATTTCGGCCAGTCGCGGTTCCTTCCGCACATCGCGGCCTATGTCGTCGCCGCCCTCCCGGGAATCCTGACGTTCGCCAACGGCAGCCGGACCGCGACCCGCCGTCATGCCGCTGGCCTGTCCGCGCAGTCGATCAACACGCTGCTCGTCCGGGCCGTCTCGATCACCGTGCTGCTCGAACTGATCGTCTTCTATCTGAACCAGGATCGCGGCGTGCCGTGGATGTTCGGCCTGTTCGTGGGCCTCGTGGTCGCCCTGAACTATGCGTTGACGCGGACGAAATGGGGCCGCTGGATCACCGCCGTCGGCGGCAATCGCGAGGCCGCTCGCCGCGCCGGCATCAATGTCCGGCTGATCTACACCAGCGCCTTCGTCCTGTGTTCGGTGCTGGCAGCGCTCGGCGGCGTCCTCTCCTCCGCCCGTCTCGCGTCGGCCAGCCAGCAGGCCGGCACCGGCGACGTCAACCTCGATGCCATCGCCGCCGCCGTCATCGGCGGCACGAGCCTGTTCGGCGGACGCGGCAGCGCCTATTCGGCGCTGCTCGGCATCATCGTCATCGAGTCGATCGCGAGCGGTCTGACGCTGCTCGATCTGTCGTCCTCGCTCCGTTACATGATCACCGGCGGCGTGCTCGCGATCGCGGTCATCGTCGACAGCCTCGCCCGCAGGTCGCGCGTCTCGCACGGCCGCGCCTGAGCCGGCGGGCACACCAGTCGAAGCGATCGAGGTTGCCAACTCGCTGAACTCGATCAAGGTGCTCCTCAAGTCCCGGACTGAGAGGCTTCTCGATGCGCACGATCTGGCTAGCGCTGACCGCTACGCTCATCCCGATGCAGGTCTTGGCCACCGGCAGCGGCCCGGTGGTGCTTACGGCCCAGCCGGGCACGTCCCTCGACCAGAGCGCCCGTTCGCTCGAGGCCCACGACATCGCTCAGTCCGTGGCTCACGGCGAGCAGCCGCTGGTTCTGATCGGCTCGGCGCGGCTTTCGACGGGTCACGCGGCGCCGGCCGCGCTGTTCGTCCAGCTCCAGTCGGCCTCCCTCTGCGGGTCCGCTGGCTGCGACACGTCGGTCTTCCTCGACCATCACGGGGCGTGGCACCGCGTGCTCGATTCAGTCAGCGGACCGATCACCGTCCTGCCGCACTGGCACGGCCACATGCACGACCTCATGGTCGGCACCAATGACCGCTGGATCTGGGCCGCAGACGCCTACCGCGATACCGTCGCGGCCCCGCAACTCACCGGCCTCAAGCGCTCGGTCGAGCGCCACCAGGCCGCGGTCGCCAAAGGGGACGAACCCCCGCCGAAATGACGGCCTTGGAGCGGGTGAAGGGAATCGAACCCTCGTATGCAGCTTGGGAAGCTGCCGTTCTACCATTGAACTACACCCGCACAACTTCCAGCATAAGCCAGCACCGACGGCCGCTCAAGCTGGCGCGCGTCGGCCCGACCGAAGAGGGCCCATGACCGGATCAGACCCGCCGCCTCGAACCGCAACCGTGCTCGTTCACGCCGGCACGACGCGCAGTTCCTTCGGCGAGACGACCGAAGCACTGTTCCTGACGTCGGGGTTCGTCTACGACAACGCCGCGCAGGCCGAGGCGACATTCGCCGGCACCGAGGCCCATTACCAGTATTCGCGGTTCGGCAATCCGACGATCGCCATGCTCGAGGAGCGGCTTGCGGCCGTCGAGGGCGCGGAGGCGTGCCGGGCGACGGCCACCGGAATGGCCGCCGTGCATGCGTCCATGCTCTGCCATCTGCGAACCGGCGACCATGTCGTCGCCTCCCGCGCGCTATTCGGGAGCTGTTTCTGGATCGTGAGCGAACTGCTCGGCCGCTACGGCATCACCCACGAACTCGTCGATGGCGGTGATCTCGACCAATGGGAACAGGCGCTGTCGCGCCGCACGTCGATGGTCCTGCTCGAGACGCCGTCTAACCCGATGCTCGACATCCTCGACCTGCGCGCGATCTGCGCACTAGCGCATCGCGCCGGCGCGCTCGTCGTGGTCGACAACGTCTTTGCAACCCCGCTGCTCCAGCGCCCGCTCGCGTTCGGCGCCGACATCGTCGTCTATTCCGCGACCAAACATATCGATGGGCAGGGACGCGTGCTCGGGGGCGCCGTGCTCGGACGTCGCCAATGGATCGAAGAGGCGTTGCAGCCGTTCCTGCGCAACACCGGCCCGGCGCTCTCGCCGTTCAACGCCTGGCTCCTGCTCAAGGGCATGGAGACGATGGCGCTTCGGGTCGAGGCTGCCCAGTCGCGTGCGTCGCGCATCGCCGACAACCTCGCCAGGCGTCCGGGGATCATCCGTGTCAGCTATCCCTTCCGGGATGACCATCCGCAAGCAGCCCTCGCGCGCGCCCAGATGAGCGGCGGCGGCACGCTGGTGACGTTCGAGGTCGAGGGTGGCAAGGAGGCTGCCTTCCGGTTCCTCGACAGCCTGCGTCTGATCGCGATCTCCAACAATCTCGGCGACAGCAAATCGCTCGCGACGCATCCCGCCACCACGACGCACATGAAGATCGGACCAGAACAGCGACAGCGTCTCAACATCGGCGACGGCGTGATCCGACTCTCGATCGGCATCGAGGACGTGGACGATCTGATCGATGATCTGCAACTTGGTCTCGCCTCGCTCGCTCCCCATCAACGGCCGGACGGGCGATGAGTGGCGCCGTCCGGCGCAGCGGGGAGGATGGCGTGCCGGCCGAACAGCATGACGGGGAAGGCGGCCCGGGCTTCAGCGAAACCACGCGCGACATCCGCGTCAGCGTCCGGTCGTTCTTCCTCGACGACCAGTCCCAGCCTGACGACCGCCAATATGTCTGGGCGTATCGCGTCCGGATCGAGAACCACGGCGCTGAGAGCGTCAAGCTGCTGCGGCGAAGCTGGCAGATCACGGACGCCGTTGGACGCACCCAGCATGTGGACGGCGAGGGTGTCGTCGGTGAACAGCCCCTGCTCGAGCCGGGAGAGGCATTCGAATACACGTCCGGCACGCCGCTCGAGACGCCCACCGGCTTCATGAAAGGTGCCTACCAAATGGTCGCGACCAGGTCCGGGGAGCGCTTCGACGTGCGCATTCCCGCCTTCAGCCTCGACAGTCCGCATCAGGCAGGGGTCGTGCACTAGTCCCGATCGGTCACCATCTTTGGCGTCCAAGCCGGACGGCTTCAATTTCGAGACAGGACCAGACCATTGGACATCGTGCCTACCGCCGCCAGGAACGAAAGCGGCGAAGAGCTGGGCAGGCCCACCAGGCAACAAGCGGAGGCGGCGGTCCGCACCCTCATCCGATGGGCCGGCGATGATCCCGAGCGCGAGGGGCTACGCGATACGCCTGCCCGCGTCACCCGCTCCTACGGCGAACTCTTCGCCGGCTACGACGAGGATCCGCACGCCCTGCTCGAACGGACGTTCGACGAGGTCGAAGGCTACGACGAGATCGTCCTGCTGCGCGACATCCGGGTCGAAAGCCATTGCGAGCATCACATGGTGCCGATCATCGGCCGGGCTCACGTGGCCTACCTGCCGCGCAACCGGGTGGTGGGCATCAGCAAGCTTGCCCGCGTCGTCGAGGCCTATTCCCGGCGGCTGCAGATCCAGGAGAAGCTGACCGCACAGATCGCGAGCGCCATCGACGAGGTCCTGCGGCCGTTTGGTGTTGCCGTCATCATCGAGGCCGGGCACCAATGCATGACGACCCGCGGCGTCCACAAGCCGGGCGTCTCGATGGTGACGAGCCGGATGCTGGGCGCGTTTCGCACCCAGCCGGACACGAGGCGCGAGTTGTTGTCGATGATCGGACCCCGGGGCCGTGACGGGCTGGACTTCTGAACCGCGAGGCGTCCGGTGAATGACGTGATCAGGCAGCCGAGCATCGTGCCGGTGGTGCTGTCCGGAGGGTCCGGCAGCAGACTCTGGCCCGTGTCCCGCGCGAGCTTCCCCAAGCAGCTCTGGCCGTTGATCAGCGATCAGACGATGCTGCAGGAGACGGCCCTTCGCGCGGTGGGCGATGGGTTCGCGCCGCCCGTCATCGTCTGCAACCAGGAGCACCGCTTCCTGATCGCCGAACAGCTTCGTGAGGTGGGCCTCGGGTCGGCCCGGCTGCTCCTCGAACCATTCGGGCGCAACAGCGCGCCGGCGATCGCGGCGGCTTCTGTTCTGATCGCGGAAACCGACCCGGATGCGGTGTTGTGGATGATGGCCGCCGACGCGGCCATCGGCCACCCGAAGGCTTTGGCCGAAGCGCTGGCGCGCGCGGTCGCTGCCGCTCGTTCCGGCCAGATCGTCACCTTCGGCATGAGGCCGGTTCGCGCCGAAACCGGCTATGGCTACATCGAGGCCGGCGAGCCGCTCGACGGCTTGCCGGGCGTGCACCGGATTGCGCGCTTCGTCGAGAAGCCCAGCGCCGCTCGCGCGGCCGAGCTTCTCGCGTCGGGAGATCATCTGTGGAACTCGGGCATGTATGTGTTCGAGGCGCGGGTGCTGCTCGAGGAGCTGGCCATCCATGCGCCCGACGTCCTGCTCGCCGCGCGCGAGGCGGTCGAGAAGCGGGCCGAGGATCTCGATTTCCTGCGTCTCGACCCGGACGCGTTCGGGCGTGCGCCGGACATCAGCCTCGACTATGCGGTGGCCGAGCGCACCCACCGCGCCGCCGTCATACCGGCCGACCTCGGCTGGTCGGACGTCGGCAGCTGGGACGCGCTGTGGGACATCTCGGCCAAGGATGCGCTCGGGAACGTGGGCGTGGGCGACGTGCTGCTCGAGCACGCGAACAATTGCTATGTCCGGTCGGACGGCATCGTCACCGCCGTCGTCGGCGTATCGGACATCGTGACCGTGGTCACGGAGGACGCCGTTCTGGTGACCCACAGGAACCGCGCGCAGGACGTCAAGCGCGTGGTCGAGCGGCTGCGCGAGGCCGGCCGACCGGAGGCTCTCTCGCACAACCGCGCCTACCGTCCGTGGGGTTTCTATGAGAGCCTGATTCGCGGCGATCGTTTCCAGGTCAATCGCATCGTGGTCAATCCGGGACAGCGTATGTCGCTGCAGAAGCACTTCCATCGCGCCGAGCACTGGGTGGTCGTGGCGGGAACGGCCATGGTCAGCCGCGACGAGAACGAGACGCTGGTGCGCGAGAACGAGAGCATCTACCTGCCGATCGGCACCGCGCACCGGCTTGCCAACCCGGGCCGGATCCCGCTGACACTGATCGAGGTGCAGTCGGGAGCCTATATCGGGGGTGACGACATCGTACGGCTCGATGCATAGATCCTTCCGAACGTGGCATCGTCGGACAGAATGAGTCTCGGCAGGGACCGTCCTTGAGGCTGGCGCGATCGATCCTGGCTTGTCTCCTGACGGCGCCGCTCGGGGCATGCCTGGCTGCAGGCACACGCGTGACCAACGTGATCGGCATCGAGGTCAACGAAGGCGTCAACAACGTCACACGGTTCGCACCCGACGGTCGGAGCGGCCTGATCGTCGAAGGCCGGCAATCGGGCCCGTCGAGTGCGCCGATCTATCTGGTGATGCTGCCGCGTTCGACGCCGGTCGCGGGATGGGATGTGGTCGGCGTGGCCGACGAGACCGGCCGCGTCGATCCGGTTCCAAGCCCCGCCCGGTTGCGGGCAAGAAGCGTTCGGTTCGCGCGCGGCAAGGTCGGCGGATTGCCCGCGACGCTGATGTTCGTTGCCAGTGCAGCGACGCAGACAGGATACTATCGGATCGCTACGTATCGGTTGGTGACCGACGGCGAGGATGGAAGCGGCTTGAGCGCGGTCTTCGATCCGATCCGGACTTTTACGCCGGAGCGGACATTCTGCTCGCCCGGAGACGCGCTCGACGAGGTCGAGGATCTGGACCCGGAGCCGGGCGACGGCTGCCCAAGGGCCTGACGTTGTCCCGATCAGAAATCGAAGCAGCGGCCCTTTCGCTCCCAGTCACCATAGCGCGTCGGCTCGAGACCCTTGGGGCCGCCGATTTCGGCCGGCCGTTTCTCGTCCGGCTTCTCGCACGATGTCTCTGGGCCCTTGCTCGCCGCTGGCTGGTCGCTCATAGGCTGCGACATCGCGATGCCGTCCGCCGACGTCAAGGTGGCGCAACCGAGGGCCGCGCGGGCAGTTGTCTGCCGGACCGCGAAGGAGGTTGTCGATGGTTGCGTTGAGCCAGATCAGCATCGCCGAGAACGTCACGATCCCGCAACTAGGCCTCGGCGTCTGGCAGGTCTCGGATGAGGAAGCGGCGGACGCGGTCTCGACCGCGATCGAGTGCGGCTATCGCAGCATCGATACGGCGGCGATCTACAAGAACGAGCGCGGCACCGGCGAAGGCCTCGAGCGGGCCGGGCTCGGACGCGACGAGATCTTCGTCACCACCAAGCTGTGGAACGATCGCCACGGCGACGCGCGCGCGGCGCTGGCCGAGAGCCTCGAGAGACTGGGCCTCGATCATGTGGATCTCTATCTGATCCACTGGCCGGTGCCGAGGAACGACAATTATGTCGAGGCCTGGCGGACCTTGGTGCAGCTCCGCGACGAAGGGCTCGCGCGCGCGGTCGGCGTGTCGAACTTCACCGAGGAGCATCTGCAGCGGGTGATCGACGAGACCGGCGTGATCCCGGCTCTCACCAGGTCGAACTGCATCCCTATCTGCAGCAGCCGGATCTGCGCGACTTCATGGTCCATCACGGCATCACCACCGAGGCGTGGAGCCCGATCGGTCAGGGCAAGGGCCTGCTCGATGATCCACTGTTCGGGCGGCTCGCGGAAAAGCATGGCAGGACGGCGGCCCAGATCGTGCTTCGTTGGCATCTGCAACTCGGCAATGTCGTGATTCCGAAATCGGTGACGCCGTCGCGTATTCGCGAGAACATCCAGGTGACGGATTTCGAGCTCGACACCGCCGACATGGATGCCATCGCGGCACTCGATCGTTCGGCACGCCTGGGGCCTGATCCGACCAAGTTCGGCTGATCGAATTCGGGCCTCGCGGCGGCCGGCTGCTCGCGACGCCGGCCGTCATCCTCGGCATGGCGTCGTTCCAGACCGGGGCATCGCTGGCCAAGACGTTGTTTCCGGTGTTCGGCGCTCTCGGCACGGTCAGCCTGCGCGTGGGCCTGGCGGCCTTGGTGCTGTGCGCGATGTGGCGGCCATGGCGCCTCAGGCCCGAGCGCCGGGCCGTCATCGCGATCTTCGCATATGGCGCGTCGCTGGGCGCGATGAACGCCTGCTTCTATCAGGCACTAGCCCGCCTGCCGCTCGGCGTCACGGTGGCGATCGAATCGCTTGGCCCCTTCGCCGTCGCACTCTCCGGATCGCGCCGCTCGCGTGATCTGATTTGGGTGGCAATGGCGGCGGCCGGCTTGCTGCTGCTCGTCCATCCGGACGGCACACGCGCGCTGGACACCGTCGGCGTGTTCTTCGCCGGTGCGGCGGCGGTCTGTTGGGCTGCCTACATCCTGTCCGGGATTCGTCTCAGCGGATTGATGCCGGCAGGGCCCGCCACCGCCTGCGGAATGCTCGTCGCCGCCTGCCTCCTGGTTCCGGCAGGATCGGGTTCGATGGGTCCGCTGTTTCATTCCACGCGGTTCCTGGGGCTTTCGCTCGGCGTGGCGATGCTGTCGAGCGCGCTTCCCTACACGCTCGAACTCGCGGCGATGCGCCGGATGAGCGCGCGCGGGTTCGGTATCCTGATGAGCCTCGAGCCGGCGGTCGCCGCACTCTCCGGATTGATGCTGCTGGGCGAGGACTTGGCAGCGGCCCGCTGGATCGGGATCCTCTTGATCGTCGTGGCCTGCACGGGCAGCGTGACAGCCGGCAAACGGGATTGAGCCGTGGTTCGGCGGAGGATGATGGCATGACTCGGATCTGTCGAACGGTCGCCTCGCTGTTGTTCGCGTCCGGTCTCGGCGCCTGCCAATCCGACACCGGACAGAGTGCGGTGGCGGACAGCCCATGCCAGCCGTCCCTCGGTTCGCACCTCTGCGGCAGCGGCAGCGCCGGTCCCGCAGACGTGAACGATCCGTCCCTCCAGACCTCGGCCGGCCGAGGCGGGTCGAGTCACTGAGACACGCGTCCACTTTGCAATCGGGGCCGGCGCGCTCCATCTCTCGGACGGGTATCGAGAAAGGACAATCGACATGCGTATCGTGCTGGGCGGCGACAGTGCGGGCGAGCCGCTGGTCAAGATCCTCACGGCTCATTTGAAGGAGAAGGGCAAACATCAGGTGGTCGACCTGTCGCAGCCCGAGGCGGGTGCGAAGGAGTTGTATGCCGAACTGACCGATCGCGTGACCAACCGGCTCCTGGCCGGCGAGTTCGACCGGGGCGTGCTCGTCTGCGGCACCGGGATCGGCGTCTCGATCTCGGCCAACAAGGTGCCGGGGATCAGGGCCGCGCTGACGCACGACACCTATTCGGCGGAGCGGGCGGCGCTCAGCAACGACGCGCAGTTCATCACGATGGGCTCGCGCGTGATCGGACCGGAGCTCGCGAAAGCGGTTGTCGACACGTTTCTCGCCAACAGCTTCGATCCAGCCAGCCGCTCAGCACCGAACGTCGAGGCGATCAAGCAACTCGACACGAAATACGCGCGAGCGTCCTGAGCGTCGTTTCGGCAATGAACGGACTGTGATCGTTTCGATCGTGAAGCCAGTGCTAGCGTTGCTGATCGGCATGGGAATTCGTCATGGAACAGGTTCTCACCGCGTTCGCAGGTAACGACATTCTGACGGAGGCGTCGGCGCAACGTCTGCGGGGAGCGGTCGAGGAGCGGCTTGCCGATCCCGCCGACGTCGTGGTGCTCGACTTCGCCGGGATCAACGGTGTGTCCAGCGACTTCGTCGATGCGCTGCTTGGACCGCTGTTCGAGCTGCTCGGTGACACATTGCCGGAGCGGGTCCTGCTGGATAATTGCTCGGCGTCGGTGTTGAACGATTTCAAATGCGCGGCCGAGACGGGCCGTTCCGCCAAATTCACGACGGGCGCTCGCGGACTTGGAAGGCGTGGCCGGCAGGCGGCCTAGCCGAGGCCGACTTCGATGGCGGAGAGAGTGGGATTCGAACCCACGGTACGCTTTCACGCACACACGCTTTCCAAGCGTGCGCCTTAAACCACTCGGCCATCTCTCCTGCTGACGCTGCGTATACCAATGACGGCAGAGGCCGGGAAGAGCGTGGCTCAGGTCAGGTTGAGGCGGCCGTATTCGATGAAGCGGTGGTTGACGCCATGCAGGCGGCATTGCGCGATCAGCTCGGCCTCGGCTTCCTCGCGTCGAGAGGTCGCCGCCACCGGTCGCGTGTGCTGGACCGCGACGCGGTCGATGATCGCGACCCGGCTCGGATGAGCGCCCAGCAGCCAGGGCCAGACGAAATCGAGCCCCCAGCCGATCCGCGAGCGGCCGAACGTGGGCATGCACAGCCGCAACGCCTCGATGGCGAAGATCGGCATCATCGTCTCGACATAGCTGGTGTAGCGCAGGAGGGTGTTCTTCTGCTGCAGGGTGATCGGCTGGCCGTGGAAGCTGCCGGGGGCGAGCGCGGGCTGGGCAAGCTCCAGCCGATGCTCGCAGCAGATCTCGAAGACGGTGTTGAGGTCGAGCCACGACATCATCAGATCGTCGTCCGGGAACACGACCAAATCATAGTCCCAGAGCGGGCTGTGCCGGTGCATCAGCTTGTGGATCGCGGTGTATTTTCGGTCCTGGTCCTGCAGCGCGTGAAATTCGGCGAAGTCGGCGGGCGGGAAATTATCGGACCTGCCGTAGAAGCTGACGCAAAGGTCCCAGCTCCGATCCGCCATGGCGACATTGGCGGGCCAAGCGGTGTGCAGCGAAGCCTCGTTGGCGCGGAGCACGACGAGGTTGCGGCGGCCGGTTCCCCGTCCCGTCAGCCGGACCGCGTCCTCGCTTGTGGCGATCGAGGACAGTGGTTCGAGCTCGACGAGGTGGTGGGGCTGATCGTCGTAGCGGGACTTGCCGGTCAGGACGGCAAGGTGGCCATCGAGGACGCCGGGCGCGTCGAAGACGACCGACACCTGGTCGTGCCAGTCATGGAAGCGCAGCACCCCGTTTGTTGTCGACCAGCGCCATTCGGGACCGCGCCGGTGCAGACCCATGCGTCCGCCGGGTTGCAGGATCAGGCGCGGGGCGATCACGTCGCCGTTGGCGCGCTCGAGGCGCCAGTGCCGTTCCTCGAACGGCGCGGATGTCAGCGGAAGACGATCTCGACGCGGCGGTTCTGCGGCTCGCGCACATTCGGACCGGTCGGGACCAGAAGGCGGGTGTCGCCGAAGCCATGCGTGTCGATCATGTTGGCGGGCACGCCGTCGCGGATGAGCTCGGCCTTGACGCGCGCGGCGCGGCGGAGCGAGAGGCGGAGATTGTATTGCGCGCCGCGACCGCCCGAGAGGGCGTGCGAGGTGTCGGCGTAGCCGTCGACCTCGATGGTCGTGGTGCGGGTCTGGGCCGAGTTCCGGGCGGCCTCGGCGACGACGGAAGCCGCTCGCGGCGAGAGGATGGCGCTGTCCCAGTCGAAGAAGACGAGATAGGTGCGCGCTGGTGCCGGGGCGGGCGCCGCGACAAGCGCGGGTGCGGGCGGCGGCGGAGGCGGCGCGGCGTTGAAGGCATAGCGCAGCCCCAGCATGATCTCGTTGTCGAAGATGTTGCTGAAGGTCGCGTGTTCGGCCAGCCGTACGGTCTCGAACCTCGGCAGCCCCGATGACGGAATGTAGGATCCAGGTGCCGCGGCGCCTGTCGACGAGACAGGCACGAGTTCGTCGACGGATCCTCGGTAGTAGGGCCCGGGCGAGAGAACCCCGATGAAGCGATACTCGGCGGTGATCGAGAGACCGGGCACCGGCAGGGGGATGGCGAAGCCCGCGATCGCCTGGTAGGCGAAGTTGCCGCGGGTGATGGGGGCGGCGTGTCCCCGGATGTCGGCCCCGAAGCTGTAGGCGTTGATGTGGTCGAGCTCGACCTCCTGATAGCCGGCGCCGAGGCCGACATAGGGTCTCACCGGGAGGGCGAAAGGCAGGTCGTAGAGGACGTTACCGAAGCCGCCATATTGCTGTTCGTAGCCGCCGGCTTTGAGAGAGCCATAGACGGGTGCGTAGACCGTGCCATGCACGTGATTGTCGGTGTAATCGCCTTCGGCCTCGATGCGGAGCCCATTGCCGAAGCCGAAGCCGACGGAGGCCTGAGCCGCGGCGCCGGGATCGAAGACGTAGTTGTGCGGCGCCGGGCCGAAACCGCTGGGCCGAACGGCCTGGTCATAGGCGAAATTGGCCCCGCCGCCGAGGCTCACATAGGGACCAGAGATCGGCTGACCGCGTGCTGAGAGCGTCACCAGCATGGTGGCCATACAGAGTAGGATAGGTGTTCTAACGATCATGGGCGCCGTCCAGCCGAGGCATGGGACGCTTAATCGACGGCCGGTCGTTGCGCAAGCAGTAATGGGATCCAAAGGCCGCCGGCCCTTGGCAGGTCGAGGACAGCGTCCTCGCCTTAAGCGTCCATCTTGAGCGCCGCAAGGAACGCGCTCTGCGGGATTTCCACTTTCCCGAACTGTCGCATCCGCTTCTTGCCTTCCTTCTGCTTCTCGAGAAGCTTGCGCTTGCGGCTGATATCGCCGCCGTAGCATTTGGCGGTGACGTCCTTGCTGAGCGCGCCGATGGTTTCGCGGGCGATGACGCGGCTGCCGATTGCGGCCTGGATCGCGATCTTGAACAGTTGGCGCGGGATGAGGTCTTTGAGGCGCGCGCAGATCGCGCGGCCCCGGCTGTCGGCGGCGGAGCGGTGGGCGATGAAGCTGAGCGCGTCGACCGGGTCGCCGTTGACGAGGATGGAAATGCGGACGAGTTCACTTTCCTCGTAGGTGTCCATTGCGTAGTCGAAGCTCGCATAGCCGCGGCTGATCGACTTCAGGCGGTCGTAGAAATCGAACACCACCTCGTTGAGCGGGAGCTTGTAGACCGCCATGGCGCGGTTGCCGACATAGGTGAGGTCGGCCTGCTGGCCGCGGCGTTCGTTGCAGAGCGTCAGCACCGGACCGAGATAGTCGTCGGGGACCATGATGGTCGCCCGGATCCAGGGCTCCTCGATGCGGGCGATGGCGGTGCTTTCGGGCATGTCGGCGGGGTTGTGGAGTTGCTCGACGGCGCCGTTGGTGCGGGTGACGCGGTAGACGACGGAGGGCGCGGTCGCGATCAGGTCGAGGTCGAATTCGCGCGACAGTCGTTCCTGGATGATTTCCAAGTGCAGCAGGCCGAGAAAACCGCAGCGGTAGCCGAAGCCGAGGGCTGCCGAAGTCTCGGCTTCATAGTGGAAGCTCGCATCGTTCAAGCGCAGTTTGCCGAGCGACTCACGGAGTTTCTCGAAATCGTCGGCATCGACGGGATAGAGACCGCACCAGACGACGGGGACGGAGGGCTTGAAGCCGGCGAGCGCGTGGGCGGCCGGACGGCGATCGTCGGTGATGGTGTCGCCGATGTTGCAGTCGGCGACGGTCTTGATCGATGCATTGATGTAACCCATCTCGCCCGGTCCCAATTCGTCGACGGGCAGCAGATGCGGGGTGAAGACGCCGACCTGATCGACGCCGTAGGCGCTTCCGGTCGACATCATGCGGATCTTCATGTCGCGCTTGAGGCGGCCGTCCTTGATCCGGACGAGAATCACGACGCCGAGGAACTGGTCGTACCAGCTGTCGACGAGCAGCGCCTTGAGCGGGGCGTCGGCGTCGCCCTCGGGCGGCGGCAGGCGGGTGACGAGGGCTTCGAGCACGCCGCCGATGTTCAGCCCGGTCTTGGCGGAAATCTCGACCGCGTCGTCGGCGGGAATGCCGATGACGTCCTCGATCTGCTGGCGCACGCGGTCGGGTTCGGCCGCCGGCAGGTCGATCTTGTTGAGCACGGGGACGATCTCGTGGTTGGCGTCGATCGCCTGGTAGACGTTGGCGAGCGTCTGCGCCTCGACGCCCTGGGAGGCGTCGACGACGAGCAGCGAGCCCTCGCAGGCGGCCAAGGATCGGCTGACCTCGTAGGCGAAGTCGACATGGCCCGGCGTGTCCATCAGGTTGAGCTGATAGGTCAGGCCGTCCTTTGCCGGATAAAGGAGCCGGACGGTCTGCGCCTTGATGGTGATGCCGCGCTCGCGTTCGAGGTCCATGCTGTCGAGGACCTGGGCATGCATCTCGCGATCGGTCAGCGCGCCGCAGGCCTGGATGAGCCGGTCGGCGAGGGTGGATTTCCCATGATCGATATGGGCGATGATCGAGAAGTTGCGGATGCGTGAGAGCGGCGTCTCGGTCATTCAGGCGGCCTTGAGCACTGCGACGGAGCGCACGCGGACGGGGATGGATTTTGCGGCGGGGCAACCGCTGATCTCGTCGAAATGGTCGATCGGGAGGAGCGGGTTGAGCTCGGGATAGTAGCCGGCGACGGAGCCGCGGGGCAGGCTGTAGGGAATCGCCTTGAGGCCGCCCACGGTCCGAGGCTGGCCGTTGCCGGCGATGGTCTCGATCTCGACGTCCTGCTCGGGCACAAGGCCGCGCTCGGTCATGTCGGCCTGGTTCATCAGCAGCACCATCCGGTCGTTGTAGATGCCGCGGTAGCGGTCGCTGTTGCTGTAGATGGTGGTGTTGAACTGGTCATGCGAGCGGATGGTGGCGAGGCGGAGCGCGCCCGCTTCATCCACCGGATTGTCCATGTCGATGCCCTCGAAGACGATCAGGTTGGCGCGGCCGCTCGGCGTGACCCAGCGGCGCTCGCGCGGCGGGCTGGTCAAATGGAAGCTCCGGCGGCCCTCGATGCGTTCGTTAAAGTCGGTGAACAAAGCCGGATAGACCTCGGCGATCTTGTCGCGGATCAGCGCGTAGTCGCGGACGTAGGATTCCCACGCGACGGGGCTGTCGGGCAGGGTGGCGCGTGCCATGCGGCAGACGATGTCGATTTCGGAGAGCAGATGCGGGCTCGCGGGCTGCAGGCTGCCGACCGAGGTCGTGATGTTGCTCATCGCGTCCTCGATGGTGATCAACTGCGGGCCGGCCGCCTGCAGGTCGAGTTCCGAGCGCGCGATGCAGGGCAGGATCAGCGCCTGCTTGCCATGGACGACGTGGCCGCGGTTGAGCTTGGTGGAGATGGCGACGGTGAGTTCGAGGCGAGGCATCGCGGCATAGGTGGCGTTCGCGTCGGGGACGGCGCGGACGAAGTTGCCGCCGAGGCCGATGAAGACCTTGGCGGTGCCGTCGATCATCGCGCGGACGGCATCGACCACATGGTGGCCGTGCGCGGATGGGCTCGCGAAGCCGAAAGCCTTGCGAAAGTTCTCGAGATAGACCGGGGTCGGCTTCTCGTCGATGCCGACGGTGCGGTCGCCCTGGACGTTGGAGTGGCCGCGCACCGGGCAGATGCCGGCACCCGGCTTGCCGAAATTGCCGCGCAGCAGGAGCAGATTGGCAATCTGCTGGATCGCGCGCGCGCCCTGCTGGTGCTGGGTGATGCCCATGCCGTAGCAGAACATGGTGGCCTTCGAGCGCGCGTAGATGCCGGCGACGCGGCGGATCTGGGCCTCCTCGAGGCCGGTGGCGGCGAGGATGGCGGCCCAGGCGGTCGCGCGGATGTCGGCCTCGAGAGCGGCGATGCCGTCGGTGTGGGCGGCGATGAACTCATGGTCGATGACCGGCGGCTCGCCCGTCGCACGGGCCGCGTCGTCGGCCTCGAACAGCACCTTCATGATGCCCTTGAGCATGGCGATGTCGCCGCCGATGCGGATCTGGCAGAACTCGCTCGCGATCTCGGTCGAGCCGCCGGTCGCCATCTTGATCGGATCCTGCGGCTCGGTGAAGCGCATCAGGGCGCGCTCGGGCATCGGGTTGATGACCACGATCGGGACGCCGCGGCGGCGGACGGCGACGAGCTCGGTAAGCATGCGCGGCGAGTTGGTGCCGGTGTTCTGGCCGACGATGAAGATCGCCTCGACATGCTTGAAGTCGGTCATCACGACGGTGCCCTTGCCGACGCCGATCGAGGCGGGCAGGCCGCGGCTGGTGGGCTCGTGGCACATGTTCGAGCAGTCGGGGAAGTTGTTGGTCCCGAAGCTGCGGACGAAGACCGAATAGAGGAAGGCGGCTTCGTTGGACGTGCGGCCCGAGGTGTAGAACTCGGCCTGGTTGGGATCATCGAGACGGCGCAGCTCGGTGCCGATGAGCGCGAAGGCCTCGTTCCAGCTGCAGGGAACGTAGTGGTCGGTGGACGGCTCGTAGCGCATCGGCTCGGTGAGCCTGCCCTGCTCCTCGAGCCAGTGGTCGGACTCGGCCATCAGGTCGGTGACGGCATGGCGCTCGAAAAAGGCGCGATCGACGCGTCGTTTGGTGGCTTCGACGGCAAGCGCCTTGGCGCCGTTCTCGCAGAACTCGACCGGCTTGCGGTCGGCGGGCTCGGGCCAGGCGCAGCTCGGGCACTTGAAGCCCTCGGGCTTGTTCATCGACAGCAGTGCGCGTGAGCCGCGGCCGAGCACGCTCTGCTCGAGCAGGATGCGGGTGGTGGCGTTCAGCGCGCCCCAGCCGCCGGCAGGGTGATGATAGGGCCTGTAGCTCGCGCCCTTGTGGTCGCCGTCCGGCATCTCCGAAACCCTCTCGTCCGTCACGTTCGATATGGAGCGTCTTGACGCCTTGTTTATGTGCGGCCTGGCGGTCGCGCATCGCGCCTTTATGGGGCCTGGGGGCATCGTCTGGCCAGTCAACGACGGCAATCCGCCGCCGAGCCTGGATGATCGATATGTCTGAAACCTTGCGTCATCGTCGTGTTCGCCATGCCCAGGTGCTGCTCGGCGCCTTGCCCGGGCCGTTGCTGGCGGAGGCGGGCGACCTCGACGGGTGCGACGTGCTGGTGCTCGGGCATTCGGTCGGCGAGACGATATGCGAGCTGACGATGACCGAATGCCGGACGGTGGAGAGCCGCGCCCCGGGCTGCCGCGTCGACATGCGGCCGGCGGACATCGTGCTGGTGCCGAACCTGACGGAGAGCACGGCGCGCGGCATCGTCGATCAGGCGATCGCGGCGCTGTCGCGCGGTGGGCGGGTGGTGTTCCGGCTGCCGCGGACGGCGGCGCGACAGGCGCACGCGATCCGCGGAATGCTGGCGGTCGCGGGGTTCGACGCGATCAGGGAGATCAGGTCCGGCGGGGAGCGGGTGGTCTCGGCGTCACGGCTGGCGGCCGCCTGACATCCTCTTGAATGTTGCGGCGGCGGTCCGGTCCCACCCTCGGATCGGACGGCTCGTCGCGCCGCAGGGTCCGGTTGAAAAAAGTGGCGTTCGATGCGGCCTCCTCGGGGGATTTCGCTGCGCGTCCCGGGTTGATTTTCCGGTGGCCGAGAGGACGGCATCGGCCGCCGGCCGCCACGCCGGTCCGGTTGAAAAATCGGGTGGTTCATCGTTCATGGGTGCGGGCGCGCGAGGGCCGGCTGTGGCCTTGCATCGCTTCGGGCGCGACAGGCGGGCGGCTTCGAGGAAGGCGCGGCCGGCGAGGTCCATGTCGCCGTTGAACATCAGGATACGGGCGGCGAGACGGAGCACCTTGGCCCGGTGCATGACGGCATGGGCGTCCTTGCCGACCTCACGGACGACCAGTCCGACGACCAGGGCGTTCCAGACGCGGGTGGAGAGGCGGGGGCCGCGGGGCGCGCCGGCGCCGGGACGCGCCCCGCCGTGACGGCCGGGTCGAGGTGGGTCGGCAGGGGGATTCGGCATGATGGTGGCCTCGGTTGCTTGGATGTCCCGAGGGTAGGAGTGTCTTCAAGGGCTCCATCGATCGCGGTGGCGGCACCGGCGAATGCACGTTGCCGGTTGAAGTTGGCATACTCCTCTCCGCCGGTACTGATCCCTAGCCGAAGCAGGAACTCACCTGCCGAGTGGCCGACTTCCACATTCGGCGACTTCGTGCGCACTGCCTCGCTGCTGACATGCACCAGCGCCAAACGGGAACGCGTACCGTAGGGCAAAGGCTGCGGCTGCCACTCCTTGCCGTTCCAAAGCTTCCCCGCCTCAACCAGCAAGGAGACATGCCCGTTCATTCGCTCAAAGGTGTTTCCGATCACTCGCCGCCTTGGCAGGCCAACCTGACACAAAACGTAGTGTGGGAAATCCGGTCGAGCTGGCGGCTCCATCGCGATCTCGCTTCCCAGCCGAATTAGGCGGGCCGCAGTAGGCGGAAGGATGCTGACTGCCTGTAGATCGGAGTCTGTGTCTGACATAAACATCCTTAGCAGTCATGACGCGACGCATTCATGGTGTCATTGCGTTGGCTCGCAGCCGATGACCAAGAACACGTACTGGGCGGGATGGAAGCGCATTCTGGAACGGGCCGAGCTGCCTCACTGCGGCACCCACGCCGTCCGGCACCGCGCCGCGACCGACATCGCCAACTCCGGCGTTCCGGTGAAGGTCGGCATGGCGCTCACTGCGCATAAGACCGTCACGATGTTCATGCGCTACATACATACGGAGGACGATCCGATCCGAGCGGCCGCCGAGACGGTCGCAGCCCGCCGCCGAAGCGTGGTCGGGGGTGCAGCGCTGCCCGAGCCCGACACTGCAGCCGATGCAGCTGCAGACGCCTCGTCTGCGATCACGATCGCACCGACACAGTCCAATGCCCCTCGCGCTTCCGTGCGGCCGGGCCCCACGAAGACGGCGATGGGCAACTACCGTCCGTATCGAGGTCGGCGCGACGAAAGCCGCGCCGCTCCGCCTAAGACGGCGGTTCGACGGCCCGCTCCGGAGGAGACGCAGCATGTCTGATTGCCGCAACCCCGACGGGCGCTGGCCGACCGCCGAGGTCATGCGTCGCGCCCGCCAGGTCGAGGACACTGGGCTGATCCCGTTTGTCGATACCGAGGCGGCCGCCCGCTATCTGGCGCTCAGCCCGCACTCACTTGAGTGCTATCGGTCGCTCGGCGGCGGGCCGCCCTTCTATAAGTTAGGCAAGTTCGTCCGATACGCGGTCCCGGACCTCCAAGCTTGGGTCGCGGAGCGCCGGCACGAGAGAACCCCCGGACACAACGCTCGCGTCTACTAGCTATATCTTGACCCGCACTGAGCGCTGGCTCGCCCGCGCGAGCCTGCGCCGCAGTCCTACATGAAGTTTCGGAAATCGTAGACGGTGTCAACGATGTTTGGATTCTGCTGGATGATCGCCGCAAAGCGGGCCGAGTAGACCAGGGTCACCGGAAGCTTCTCGTAGAGCGTGTTGTTGTTCCAATCCATCTTTGTGAGGCCAAGAATGCCAGCACAGGTCTCATGCCAGCCACCGGCACCTGAGAAGCGGCGGAGCCGTACCGGTGATGGCACCGGCTTCAGCATGCCCTCCTTGTAAACGTCTTGGCCCGCACGTTGTACGTTCACGCCGGCGACGCTTCCCTGCGTCCAGAGCAGAGCTTCGTCGCGCTCGATGGGGAGATAAGTGCCCCGCTCAACGGGATAGTTCGCCGCTTGCGGCGGGGAGCGCGAGTCGAACCGAACCCCTTTCCATTCGACATCCTTGACGATCTGCACGAGTTCGACCTCGGTGCCGTCCTTGAAGCTGTCGAGCGCCCCGAGGATCTCCTCTTCCTTGAATGGTGTGTTCTTGTGGATCGTGACCTTCTTCGGCACGCGCCCGAGATGGCCTCCTTGATAGATGTTAAGGCTCCGTGAGAGTACCGACTGCATCTCGTAGTATGACAGGAACGGGTTATTGCGCCCGTCCTGAGTGAACTCCTTGGCATCGTAGGCGACGAAGCGGAACCCGACCCCATCGGGGTCAAAGACCTGGCTGCAGCACGTTGTGTAGGATGTGCCGTCCCGCCCCGTCTTCATCGCGTAGCTTAATCCGACATATGCCTCATCAGTGGCCAGCCCGCTTAGCTTCCAGGGAACACCTCCGGCCTTCGCATACAGCGCCACGCTGAGGCCCCACATCACGTTCGCCCGGCACGCCCTGTCGAAGCTCGAATGACGCACGATCTGGATCGGGATGTTTGATGGTGCGCAGTACGCCTTCAGATAGTCGTGGAAGTCGAAGTTCTCGCCCTCGAAGCAGGCGGCCCAATTGGGGGGCAAGTAGACCAACGCGACATCGAAATCGGAACGCACGAGGCCGAGGCTGGCGACCGACTGGAATAGCTCGGTGACGAGGCGTGCTTTGTCACCCGCAGCCGCATGGGCGTCGAGCGTCGACGGCAACTGCACCGTTGTGCGGTCACTCGACTCAGCGACCGGTACTCGAAAAAGGGCTGCGAAGCCCGGATACTCCGGGTAGTAATTCAGCGCCTCTCGCGGTTTCGCGCGGCGGGAGAGCTCGTCAACCAATCCGCGAAGTCGCGCCAGATCACCCGCCCGTGCGACAAGTGCGACCCGAAGGCGAGCCGGCATGCCGAAGCGAAGCCCATAAGGACCGTTCTCGATGAGCCCGACGAGCGGGTGCCGCGCTTTAGCGCGGTTGTGGAACACGAGCTCAGGCTCAGGAAGCCGAGTATATCCGGCAAGTTCGGAGGGCTGGCTCGTCATTGCTGAAGCCGTCGCGCAAAGGCCGTCTGGCTTCCGATGACGAATGTTGGGTTGGCAGCCGCATCCGCGTCGGGCTCCTCCTGAAAGGCGCGCACCGCTACGTCCGTCCGACGAGCCCCGGACCCGATGAGAACCTGTGCCCAAGCGTCGAGCAAAACATTGAACCTGTTGTTGAAGCGGCCCTTCCTGCGCTCATCCAGGAAGTCGGTCGCAACCTCCCTCGCTCGTGGCGGCCATATCCAGATATCAGGGTCCAGCACCGCCCATGTCTCACCCTGCTTCTGTACGATCGAAACCCGAACCGCTTCGGCCCAGGAGACCTTCGCCGGCTCGGGATGTTCGTCAGTGCGCGGCGCGAATAGGCCCGCCACAGTCCCGGACAGCTTGCCTACGGCCCGGAACACCGGGTCCAAGAGCGTCTTGTCCTGCGCGTGTGGGTCCGCAATCAGTGTCGTCGATGTTCGCCGTGTTCTCGACAGCAAGGGTCGGCCTCGCGAGAGCGCGGTATCCAACGCATCCTCCAGGAAGCCTTTGACATGCAGGTTCTCCGGCGCCCCGAGGTCAGTCGGCATGTCCCGCTCGCCGATCTCGACAAGGTCGGCCCCAAAGGCCTTCTTCACCGCGTCTCTTGGTCCCCAGCACCAGATCTCATCCGCCCTCGTCAGAAGGAGTCGGGGCTCGGCGTCCCGTTGCAGATCGCGCAACGCCGCCCACTCCCATGACCGCGTGGTGTGCGCGACGAGGCAGCGACTTGGGAGTGAGCGGATGGGGAGCGCGTTGAGGCGAAGCAGCGGCTTGCCGCTCCCGGCATCCGGAAGCGGGATATGAACCTGAGCGGGCGCGCTGCGGCGAACTTTGGCGTCCAGAGGCGCCGGCTTGTTGCTGAGGTTGCGCCAAAGCCTGAGCAGGAGAGCGTCGAAGGTTTCGATCTCCACGACGGCAGCGTTCACGCCGCGCGCCTCCGCTGCTTCTATGAGCGCGGTGACGGCAGGAAGAATCGGCGAGCCCTTGATCGATGTCCAGAACAGCCCGCTCGGGAATGGATTAGGCTGCTGGATCGCCTCGTGAAAAAGCGCCATGATGCTGGCATCGCGCCCGCTGTACCCAGCGACGACGAAGCCGAACCGACCAGCGGCACTTTGCATGCAGAGCGCCAGCTGCCGATCCTGATGAGCTAGATCGGCCGATAGATTCTTGATGCTGTCGTAGCGGAAGTCCCCGTGCAGCTTGCAATAAAGCGGATATTCTTCGTTGTTGAGCGCCTGCAGCGCGGCCACGGACCCTTCGAGGTGGTAAGCGGCGAGCGAGCGTCCACTGACATCAGCATAGGCTCGCTCGACGACGCTGTCGAAGTTGGTTGTGAACACTGTGCGGCTTAAACCCGCAGCGAGCAGCGCGCCCAAGACCCGGTTGCCGACCGTAAGGGTGACGCGGTCCTCTGAGAGTATGCCGCGCAGGTAAGCGCGTTGCCGCTCCTTATCCGTCTCGAAGATCTTCTCGAAATAGGTGGTGTACTCCTCGTCTGCCCAGAGCTGAGGAAAGCCGCGCGAGTCCATGAATGCCTGAATGCGAGCTTGCACGGCATCGTTCTGCATGTCCTGGCGCGTGATCTCCTGGTTTTCCTCCCGGGCGTAAAATCGACGTTTCAAATCCCAAATGATGTCAGTCGCTGTCGGCAGCCCCGACATGCGGGAAGCCCCGGCCCCCAGAAACCAAGCAAAGGCCTGTGGTCTTGCCGCGAACAGATCGGTGAGCGCACTCTGGTCGACTGTTTTCATTTTAGCGGAGCTCAGCTCTCACGGCAGTCGAACCTCATCGCCTGTTGCATCATCCTGCATCGATGTAGGACCAGGAGATTGGTGGATGGAGCCCCGGCGGCCCGAGGGCAAGCGCAGCGTAGCTGGTGAGCCTCGGGTCTCATGCCGGGGGTGCATGGCCCAGCTCGACTGCCTTGCGACGCTGAGCGGCGGTAAGCGCTCCCCAGAAGCGGTGGACCCTCCTGGTCGGCATGGCCCGCAAATGTTCGATGTGCTGCACCCGCCGGAGCTCCACCTGAAAGAGGGACGGGTGGTGCTCGATCCAGAGAGCCCGAAGCTTCCAGAAGACAACAGCGACGTATTTCGGCGTGAGCTTCTTATTTCGTCGGTAATAGTCGAGCGCCCCTGACAGGATCGGACTGCTTTCCCGGCTCGCGAGCCGCTCGAGCGCGCGGACGCACGACTCGAGCTGCATCTTCTGCGTGAGCTTGGCGAGATGTCGCCTCGCCTCCTCGGGCGAGAGGCGTCGGCCCCTTTCAACGACTGCGACATCGAACTGGAGTATGCAATGCGAGCCGACCCACAGGGTCGCCTCGGTATATCGATTGACGATCTCGAAATGGTAGCGCAGATCCTGCTGCCCACAGAGTTCGCAGGTTTCCGTCGGTGACTCGTGGTCGACCGTGCTCTCGGTGAAGGCCCACTCGGCGAAGGCTGCCGGCAGGGTGTCGGCAACCGAGTGGGGCAGAATGCTGTCCCGAACCCGCTGCGTGTACCCGCTCATACCCTGTCCGGCTCCTTATTTAAGCGGACTTACCTTAGCTCCTTTCCTAATTAAGCCAAGCGCCAGTTGCTTAAATAAGCTGCTCTCGCCATAGTCCCAGCCATGCCCGCTGATGAGCCAAACCTGCGGTTGGGCCGCTTCGTCGAGACGCCCGTCGGTGGCGAACTCGTGCGCGCTTTCGTGCCGCCGCCCCTTCCTCCTGCGCCGCCGGTCGACGTCCTCGCGCTCCTGGAACGCCTAAGCCTGGCGGAGCGCGCGCTTGGCCGGCTGGACGGCATCACCATGTTGCTGCCACGGCAAGAGCTGTTCCTCTACATGTATGTACGGAAGGAAGCCGTTCTTTCATCTCAGATCGAGGGCACGCAATCGACACTGTCCGATCTTCTGCGCTTCGAGATCGAAGCGCAGGCCGGGCAGCCGGTCGACGACATCCGGGAGGTCTCTAATTACGTCGATGCGATGATGTATGGCCTGGATCGGCTGGAGGAACTGCCTCTATCCCTCCGCCTGATCCGCGAAATGCATGCAAGGCTGCTCCAGAGTGGGCGGGGCGGCACCAAGAGCCCCGGCGAGTTTCGCAGATCACAAAACTGGATCGGCGGCACGCGCCCGGGCAACGCTCTGTTCGTGCCGCCACCGACGACCGAGCTCGACGACTGCCTAAATGCACTTGAGCTCTTTATACACGAGCAGGGCTCTAAATTGCCCGCGCTCATCAAGGCAGGTCTCCTCCACGTTCAGTTCGAGACGATCCACCCGTTCCTCGACGGGAACGGCCGCATCGGCCGCCTGCTGGTAACGCTCTACCTCTGTGTCCATGGCGTGCTGCGCAAGCCGCTGCTCTACCTTAGCCTCTATCTCAAGACTCATCGCACCGACTATTACCGGCTCCTGCAAGAGGTGCGTGAACACGGGGCTTGGGAGGCTTGGCTGGAGTTCTTCCTCACCGGCGTCGCTGACACCGCCAATCAGGCGTTCGACGCGGCGACTCGGATTGTGGAGCTGTTCAAAGAGGACCGGGAGCGCATCACAGCCGAAAGCGAGCGCGCCGGCTCGGCGCTCCGTGTCCACGAGCTGCTTCAGCAGAACCCCTACGTGACCGCCAACCAGTTGGTCGAGCGGACTGGGCTGACGGCGCCGACGGTAAACGCCGCCCTTGCCGACCTCGAGCGCCTCGGCGTCGTCGAGGAAGTGACCGGGCGCCGTCGGGGCCGGGTGTTCGGCTATCGCCGCTACCTTGCCATTCTCAGCGAGGGAACCGATCCCCTCCCAGCCACCGCCTGATCCAAAGGACTATCGTGCGTCTCGAAACCGTCACCCTTGCAGGCTTCCGCTCCTACGGACCCGATCCGGTTGCAGTCCCGATCTCGCCTGAAATCACCGCCGTGGTCGGGCCGAACGCGGCCGGCAAGACAGCCCTTCTGCATGCCCTCTCGAAGCTGTTCGGGGTATCACGCGCCCAACGCACCGTGCAGCGGTCCGACTTTCACTTGGCCCCAGACGACGATCCTGACGATCGGGAGCCCAAGGATCTCTTCATCGACGTGCTGATCGGTCTGCCCGAGCTAGCTGATGGCACTGCGACAGCTGAAACGGTTGCGCCGTCCTTCCGCCACATGAAGCTGGAGCGCGACGGCAAGGCGCCGGTCTGTCGCCTCCGCCTCGAAGCGCGTTGGGAAGATGACGGCACCGTTGAAGGCGAGGTGTCGCAGGAACTGTTCTGGGTCGACACGCTCGACGCGGACGTACCGGACGACAAGCGCCACCCCGTCTCCGCGGCCGATCGCGGTCTGATCCAGCTCTACTACACGCCCGCCAGTCGGGATGCCGCCGCCCAAGTGCGCGCCACGACCGGAGCCCTCGCCGCCAGGCTGCTCCGCGCGATCGAGTGGTCGTCCGAAACTCAGGATGCCGTCCAGGAAGCGACCGATAGTCTCAGCACCGCGTTTGATGGCGAGAGCGCCATAGCCGCGATCGGCAAAGCACTGGAGGCCCGCTGGTCCGGGCTTCACGACGATGTCGTCGATACCAAGCCCCGACTAGACTAGACGCCCGAACGTGAGCGCTCCGATCACGCCAGAGTGCCAAGTCCGGCAACGACCCTCAAGGCCGCCCGGGGCGCCGCTGCGCGGTTGCTGCGCAAGCCTTGACCGCCGCCGCCGCCGGCCTCGAAATCGCGTCGGGGCGGGAAGCGTACAAGGGAAGTGCGCCGCCGCTGGCGTCGAACAGGAAACGAATCAGGCTACGCCGCTGGTCCCCAAAGTGGCCCGCTTCGGCTCAAGGTCTCAGGTCGCCGCTTCGCCAGCTCGGTCGTCATCGAGTTCACCCGATCGCGCAACGCCCTCGGCGCGCGGCCGAGCACACCGGCGCCTTCCTCCCCTGCGCGAGGGAACCAGGCTGCCGTGAGCGGCAGGTAAGCCAGCCTGCGCAGGTCGAGCACGAAAGCCCGCGCCTGACCGAGACCAGCCGCCTCCGCACTGTCGAAGGCGATCATCCCTTGGGGCATCGCCCCGGCCCAAGGCTGGCTGGTGGTGTAGGCGGCCATGACGCCATAGCCGCCGGTCACGGCCGCCACGGCGAGCGTGTAGGCGACATGAAGGAGGCCGGGACGCAATGGGGCCTCCCGCTCAGGGAAGGCGCACCAGACGAAATCACCCTGCTGAAGCGCCGGAACCGTCACCCGTGCCGGGCGTGGTCGAGCAGCGCCCCGAACAGCTCGCTACGGGCAGCATACTCGGCATCAGCCTCGTCCGCGTCACGCACCAGGTCGTGCCGCTCGTGCCGTAGCAAGTCGGCAACCGCCTGCACGGTGAGCTGGCGCTGGCTTTCCTCGAAGCGGGTCTTTTCCCGCAGTAGCAGCGTTTCAACGAAGTTGGTCACGCTGCGATTGCCGGCGCTCGCCTGCGCTTGCACGAACTCGGCAACCTCGGGCCGAAACCGCATGGTGAAGGCGTCGCGCATGGAAGCTCTCCCAAAGGAAGGAAGTCCACTGTAGCCGCCTTACCCTCACCTGTCAGCCTCTCTGTGGTGCGAAGCGGTGCAACAGGTGATAAGTTTGTTACTGCCGTTGGGAGCTTGCTGAGCTAACCAGCCTTTTTGTCGGCGTCTCTGTCCTGTCAGCCGCTTTCTGTTCGACCCGCCGGAGGCGCTTGGTCGAAAGTCGGGGCGCTTTCTGCCCCTACGCCATCTAGCAGTCACGGCGCGGAGACCCCCGGCACCTTCTTAACTCGAGCCTCGGGGTAAACCGCCAACACCGAGCCAAGCGCCTTCATCAGCTCACGCTTGAAGTCCTTTGGGTCGCGATATTCCTGCCCAAACTGCTCCCGCAGATTGGCCCAGGACAGCCTTGCGCCATTTGGCCCGCGCACCCTATGCAGGCGGTGCGAGAGCCACGAGTATACGTCCAGGGCCAAAGCGGAATGCTTCAGTGCCGCCAGCGCGCGCGGATCAAGGGGGACCGCGTACTCGGCCAGCGATTCGTAAAACTCCCCCGTCAGCTCGATTACACCCGGCCACAGAGCACGCTGCTTGTCGCTCTGGCTGGCCCATGCCGCGAACCGCTTAACGGGTTTGGTGTCGAGCGTTTCGAGACCCACTCCAAGGCTCATGCGACATGCTGCGAGCGCCCGGAGGCACCTCGAACAGCATCTCGGCCTGTGACAACCGGCCCTTACAGTACCGACGCGATATCGGCCCGAGCCGCGGGCGAACTACGGTAGTATTGATGCAAGGTGATAAAGTTGAAATCGTAGTCGCGAAAGCGGGAACTGCCGACGAAGCGGAACCGGTTCGAGGAGAACCTGGTGGGATCGGTCATATCCTCGGGACCACGTTCGCCGAGGCGCCGGACGCCGCCATTGATGACCGAACTCAACGCCAGGACCGCATCCGCCTGGCTGAAGTAGACCGAGACATGCCGCGCCAGTGAAGACAGCCCGCTGAGACGCCCCGGCAACGGAAAACCGAAGCTGTCATAGCGTTCGTCGGCCGCGGCGAGGATGACCTCGTCGAACATCTCGGCCGCACCATTCCCATGTGCGAACCAGCTCTCGACCGCGGCCTGCAAGGCGAAGTTGCCCACGCTGTGGCACAGGAGGTGGCATCTCGCGCCACCTCTCCTCGCGGCCGTGAGGAGCGGGAGGAGGCGGGACAGGAAGTCCATGATGTGAACGCCGGACTGACTGGCTATCGTCTGGTCGCGCTGATAATCCGACGGCGGGAACGGCCAATCGATCAGCCTTCCCGCCGACGGCCAGCTGAAGGCGACGATGCTGGTGTCGGCTCCGCTGGCGCCCGATGCGGCGATCCAGTCGCGATTGTAGGCGCCGCGCGTCAAGGCATCCTCGAACGTGTTGTCGAAGCCGTGCAGGAAGACCAGGATGTTTCGTCCCGGGGTCGAAAGATCCCCGATCGCCGCATCGCTGCATCCTCCCCGGTTCACCTCGCCGATCTGCACGACGCGGCCGGACCGGTCGGCAGCGATGTCGGTGCCGTCGACGAAAGCGGTGGCGTAGGTGACCCGACCGGGATCGGACGGACTGACGATCCCGCTCCCGTAGTCGGAAACCTCGGTTCCGTCGCCGACGACGGGACGGTTGGTGGCAAAATGGACCGTCGTGCGCATCGGTCAATGCTCGAGCAAACCGCCGGCGCACCGAAGCGCGCGGGCGGAGAGATCAACTCGTCTCAGGCGGCCAGCAGCTTGGTTCTCAGCGCCGAGATCGAGGGGACGAACGCATAGGAGCCACCGGTTGGCACGATGAACGGTTCCGGCATGTTCAGCGTCGTCCTGGTGTTGCCGGTCGGGAAGTTCGGTACCGGCTCGTCGCTGCTCCGCGCCGGGTCACCGGCCGGAACGCTCTGCCCGATCAAGGGATCGAAACCCGGATCGACATGCGTCGCACCGTCCGGCCTCGTCTTGTTGAAGATGAACGCGGGGTTGTTGGCCCACGCCGTCTGCACGAATTCGAACTGATCGTTGATCGACGTCTGGTAGCAGACGAAGAGCAATCCGCGTTCCTCGGCCGTCGTGCGGGTGACCGTCTCCTGCTGGCTCACTTCCGAGCCGAACGCGATACCTGCGCGCATGATCCGGCGCACCAGGACCGCGGCGTGCGCGTTCGCACCCGTGACGCTCGTCGTGGGATCCTCGAAATCGTCTCGCGGGTTCACCTTCCTGATATGCGCGGCGTAGGGACAGGAGCGCTGGAACAGATCGTTGGAGAAGACGAAATCGTTGTTCTCGGCCGCCGCCGCCGCCAGCTCCGGCTCGTCCTGCAGCGGTGTGATCGAGAGCGGCGCGCCGCTCTTCCAACGCCCGACCATCCGCGCCTCGAGCAGGACCGGATCGACGCCCAAGGCGGTGCCCTGCCTGGCCGAGAACGCATGCAGCTCGGGAACCTTCTGGTTCAGTCGACGGAAGACCATCAACGAACCGTTGCGCATCCATGCCAGCGCCGGCGGGAGCGGAACCGGAGGGGCGGGCGCGAACTCGTCGACGATCGGGGGCGCCGGGGCCGTGGTCGGCTTGATCTGTGTCTCGTAGCCGAAGACGAACATCCCCGGCCAAAGCAGTTCCTGTCCCGGCAGTCCCTGATTGGGCCGGGTGATGGGGTCCGTCCGCCGGGTCAGCCCGCGCACTCCGGGCTGCGACACGCCGTCGAGGTAGCCGAAATGCTCGTGGCCCGACGCCAGTCCCGGACGGACCTGTCCGATCTCGCGGCGGATCTCGGCGATCGACGGCGCCAGCGCGTTCAGCGCGTCCTGGACGTGGGCGAGGACCGGCGCGCTCTGCGGGCCGGTGAACATCATCACGCCATGGATCCTTGCGTCGTCGACATATTCCGGCTTCCAGGTGGTGAGATGACCGGCTTCGTCGCGCGGATCATTGATGCCGATCCCGTGCACCGCAGCGACCGGCTGGGGGTTGAGCGCTTGCTGCTTCGCACCGGCAACGAAGGAGCCGTCCATCCCAGCGCTGCTGCCGGTCAGCAGCGTGATGCCCGGGCTGGTGAAGGCGATGTTGAAGCCGAAGATCGGCAGCAGGTCGGTATGACCCGCCCGCTTGCTAGCCGCGATCTGCGCCATCTGCATCTGCACCTGCTCGGTCGTGGTGACCCGGTTGAGCAGCGAATCCCGAAAACGCGTCTTGAACAACGCGCTGTTCTCGATGGTGAAGAACAGGAAGACCTGGAACTTCTTGGGCAGGCCGATCAGCACGTCGCCCTGGATGTCGTGCAGTTCGAGGGCTGCCGGCGCTGCGCGTTGCTCGATCATGGTGCTCAAATCGTTGGGCATGTTCGTTCTCCCGCTGTCGGTTGGTTCACTCGTTCGATTGTCGTTGAGCAGTTGATGTTCATCCGGCCAGTGCGCCGACGAGCGCCGTGGCGACACGCGGCTGGCTCATGGATCCGGGCACCTGCGGCACAAGTGAGATCGTCGGCGTCCCCGGAGACGCCGCCGCGACCGACGCGGCTTGCGGGAATGCCCTGTCGAGCGCACCGCTCACGATCCTCTGCAACGAAGCTTGATCGGAGGTGTCGACCCCGACGGCCTTGAGCACATCCGGGAACCGCTCGATCATGTAGGGCAAAGCCTGACCGATCGCGGACGTGCGGACGTCGACATCGTCCCAGCCCTTCCGCCTGATCAGATCCTGCGACTGCTGCAGGCCGAAGGTGATCGATTTCTGCAGCGCATCATCGAGGGCGCCGGTCGCCTGAGCCGAGTTCCGCAGGCCGAGCCAACGAATGAGCCGGGCGACGGCCCACGTTCCCATCGAGAGCAGAACCGCGGCGACGAGTTGCAGCAGCATGTCGATCAAGGGCGTGAGCACGAGCGTGGTCGTGTGCATGACAGTCTTCCCTGGCTGGCGCGAATGCGACTTGCCGCATCCCACAACCGCCAGCCTCGGTCCTTCAGCCCGCGATTAATCGTCCTGAAATTTTCTGAAGCGCGTCCCGCGGCTGCGCGCGGTCGCGGTTGCTATTGGCGGAGAATGGCGCCGCAGGATTGGGTGGCGGCGGTGACGATGGCGGCGGCGGTCCGGGCGATCTCGGCCTCGGTCAGCGTGCGGTCCCTGGGCTGCAACGTGACTTCGATTGCCAGCGACTTCTTGCCTTCGGGAAGCCGGTCGGCACCCTCGTAGACGTCGAACAGCGCGACGCCGGTGATCAGCTTGCGGTCGGCGGTCCGGGCCGCACGGAGGAGCGCTTCGGCGGGGACCGACTGGTCCACAAGGAAGGCAAAGTCGCGCCGGACGGGCTGCAACGTGAGCAGGTCGGGGGCGGCTCGCTTGCGCTTCCTTTGGGCGGGCAACCGGTCGAGCAGGATCTCGAAGCCGGCGGCGGGATGATCGAAGCCGAGCTTGCCGAGAACTCCTGGATGCAAGGCGCCGAAGCGGGCGATCGTGATTTTGGGACCCTGCTTGATCTCGCCGGCCTGGCCGGGGTGATAGGCCGGGTGGGTGGTGCGCTCGGTGGTGAGCGCGTCGAGGGGGACGCCGAGCGCTGCGAGTGTCGCGAGCGCGTCGGCGCGCGCGTCCTGCCAGGTGCGCGGCTGGGCGGGATGGCCGGGCGCGCGTGGGGTGCGGCCGGTGCGCAGGCCGGCGGCGATCGTCTCGGGGCTCGGTGCGAAGCCGGCACCGATTTCGAACAGGGCCTGGTCGGGCTCGCCGCGGGCGGTGTTTCGTTGGGCGGCCTGGAGGAGGCTCGCAAGCGGGGTCGGGCGAAGGCGGTCGAGGTCGGAGGCGATCGGGTTGAGCAGGGTGACCGGCCCGGGATCGAGGGCGGGGGAGAAGAGCGAGGCGGTTTCGGAGGCGATGAAGGAGAACGAGACGCACTCGGCGAGGCCGCGGCCGGCGAGCGCGCGGCGGGCGATATTGGCGCGGATCTGCCGATCGGTGAGGACCGGTGCGGGGACGATGCCCGGGATCGGCAGCGAGATCGGCGGGATCGCGTCGAGGCCGCCGAGGCGGAGGACTTCCTCGATGAGGTCGCATTCGGCCTCGATCGTGGCGGTGGCTTCGGCCAGGGCGGCGGTTCGGGCCGCGCCGAGAGGCCCGGGCTCGAGGAGCGAGCGGGCGGCGATGTCGTTACGCCAGGGCGGGACGGCGACGGTGATCCGGGTGTCGTTCCGGTCGGTCGGGGTGAAGCCGAGGGCGGCGAGGCGGGCGGTGGCGATGGCGGGATCGATGGCGAGGCCGCCGAGGGCTGCCAGGCGCTCGAAGCGGAGGGTGGCGTCGCGCTGCCAATCGGGTTCCCGGCCCGCCTGGGTGATGTGGCTGGGCTCGCCGCCGCACAGGTCGAGGATCAGTTGGGTGGCGGCATCGAGCGCTCGCGGGAGGAACGAGGGGTCGATGCCGCGCTCGAAGCGGGCACGGGCGTCGCTGTGGATGGCGCGGCGGCGGCCGGATCTGGCGATGCGGACGGGGTCGAACAGGGCGCACTCGAGGAAGATCGTGGTGGTGCCGGCCTCGGTGCCGGTGGCGGCGCCGCCGATGATGCCGGCCAGCGACTGGGCGCCGGCCCCGTCGGCGATGACGCAGTCGGTGGGGTCGAGCGTGAGGGTCTGGCCGTTCAGCGCCTGGAGTTGCTCGCCACCGTGGGCCGGACGGAGGGCAAGGGTGCCGCCGGTGATGCGGTCCGCGTCGAAGACGTGGAGCGGGCGGCCAAGGTCGAAGGCGAAGAAGTTGGTGACGTCGACCAGGGCGCTGATCGGGCGGAGGCCGATCGCGGTCAGGCGCTGCTGGAGCCAGGCGGGGCTCGCGCCGTTGCGGACATCGCGGATTGTGCGGCCGAGGACCCAGGGGCAGGCTTCGTGGTCGTCGATCCGCCAGGTGATCGGGGACGGGAAAGCGGAGTGGATCGCGGGGGCGGTCCAGGAGCGCAGCGTGCCCAGCCCGGCGGCCGCGAGGTCGCGGGCGATGCCGCGGACGGCGAGCGCGTCGCCGCGGTTGGGGGTGACGGCGATCTCGATGATGGGGTCGTCGAGATGGGCGTGGACGGCGTAGGGGATGCCGGGTTCGGCCTCGCCGGGGAGCTCGGCGATGCCGTCATGCTCTTCGCCCAGATCGAGTTCCCGCAGCGAGCAGAGCATGCCGCGGCTTTCGATGCCGCGGATCTCGCCGATCTTGAGGGTGGCGCCGGTGGCGGGGATGATCGCGCCGGGCGGGGCGAAGATGGTGGTCAGCCCCGCGCGCGCGTTGGGGGCGCCACACACGACCTGGGTGAGGGCGCCGGCGCCGGTGTCGACCTGGCAGAGGCGAAGGCGGTCGGCGTTGGGGTGCGGTTCGGCGGTGACGATCCTGGCGATGCGGAAGCCGGCGTAGCGGGCGCCTGGGTCGGTGACGGACTCGACCTCCAGGCCGATCGCGGACAGCGTCTCGATGATCCGGTCGAGCGGGGCGTCGGTGTCGAGGTGGGTGCGGAGCCAGTCGAGCGTGACCTTCACCGGTCGCCCTCGTGCAGGTTCACGGGGCGGAGCGGGCTCGCGCCGTAGTGCCGGAGCCAGCGGGCGTCGCTGTCGAACATCGGGCGCAGATCGGGGATGATGTTTTTCAGCATGGCCATGCGGTCGATGCCCATGCCGAAGGCGAAGCCCTGCCATTGGCGAGGATCGAGGCCGCAATTGGCGAGCACCTTGGGGTGGACCATGCCGCTGCCGAGGATTTCGAGCCAGTCGGTGCCGGCGCCGAGCTGGCCGCTGCGCCGGTCCCAGGCGATGTCGACCTCCATCGAGGGCTCGGTGAAGGGGAAGTAGCTGGCGCGGAAGCGGACGGGCAGGTCGGGGAGGGCGAAGAAGGCGCGCAGGAAATCGATCAGGCAGCCCTTGAGGTGACCGAGGGTGATGTCGCGGTCGATGACGAGGCCTTCGCACTGGTGGAACATCGGCGAATGGGTCGCATCGTAATCGGCGCGGTAGACGCGGCCGGGGACGATGATGCGCAGCGGCGGCGGGGTTTCGAGCATGGTGCGGATCTGCACCGGGGAGGTGTGGGTGCGGAGCACGCGCGGCGGTTCATCGTGGCTCGCGGGAGGCAGGTAGAAGGTGTCGTGGTCGGCGCGGGCCGGGTGATGGCTCGGGATGTTGAGTGCGCCGAAATTGTGCCAGTCGGTCTCGATGTCGGGACCCTCGGCGACGTTGAAGCCCATGGCGCCGAACATCGCGACGATCTCCTCGGTGGTGCGGCTGACGGGGTGGATCAGGCCGGGCTGGTCGGGCAGCGGCGGCAGGGTGACGTCGACGGTTTCGCTGACCAGACGCGCAGCGAGTGCGGCCGCTTCGAGTTCGGTGCGCTTGGCCTCGATCGCGGCATGCAGGTGGTCGCGGAGCGCATTGAGTGCCGCGCCATGCTCGCGCCGCTCGTCCGGGGTCATCCGGCCGAGCTCCTTGAGGAGTGCGGTGAGCCTGCCCTGCTTGCCGAGGGTGGCGACGCGCACGGCGTCGAGCGCGCGCAAGTCGGTGGCACCCGCCAGGGCGCTGTCGACGTCCTCGGTCAGCGAAGCGATCGCGTTCATCGGGCCTCGATTCAGGCCAGGGTCCCGCCCTGGACCCGCCCCATTCTACGCGAGTGCTGCCTGCGCCTTCTTGACGATCTCGCCGAAGGTGGCGGCGTCGTCGTAGGCAATGGCGGCGAGGACCTTGCGGTCGATCTCGATGCCGGCCCGGTTGAGGCCGTCGATGAACCGGCTGTAGGTCAGGCCATGCTCACGGACGGCCGCGTTGATGCGCTGGATCCACAAGCCGCGGAAGTCACGCTTCTTGTTGCGGCGGTCGCGGTAGGCATACTGGAGGGACTTCTCCAGGCGCTCGAGCGCGATGCGATAATTGGTCGACGAGCGGCCGACGAAGCCTTTCGACTGGGCGAGGACCTTCTTGTGACGGGCGTGCGTGGTGACGCCCCGCTTGACGCGTGCCATGTGCGCTCTCCCTTAGCCGAGACCGTAGGGGGCCCACTGCTTGACAGTGCGGGCATCCATGTCGGTGAGGGTTTGCGGGCCGCGGTTGGTCCGCTTCATCTTCTGGGGGCGGTTGATCAGGCCGTGGCGCTTCATGCCGGGGCCGGACATGACCTTGCCGGTCGCGGTGATCTTGAACCGCTTCTTGACCGACGACTTGGTCTTCATCTTGGGCATTTCGGGGCTCCTCTGGTCGGAACGCGTGCCAGATCGTGCACGCAGTCGCGGCCGGGCATGCCCATACAGGCCCGGGCGCGCGAACGAGGGCCGGTCTATAGCGGCGGCCTATTGTCCTTTCAAGCGGCGACCGACTCGGCGGGTGCTGCCCACGTGAAGACTTCCTGCTGGGCTGCCGCAAGGATGGCGGCGCTGGCGGCTGGGTTGCGCTCGGGGACGGCGTCCTCGCCGCGGAGTTCGGTCACGATCTTGATGAAGCCGCGCAGCGCCACGGGCTCGAGCTTGCCGGTGGTGATGTTGGGCTGGTTGACGACGATGGACGAGATCAGCGGCCCGCCGTCGCGGGCGACCTGGCGCGTGGCCTCGTCGAGATGGGCGCCCATTCGCAGGCGGACGGTGTTGTCCCAGACGACGCCGGAGGCGGCGGCGATGTCCTTGTAGGAGACGTAGCGGCGCTCCGCCGCGGCATTGCGCAGGAAGGATACGGTGCGCGCGAGATCGAGGCCATTGGCGCCGCGCCGGTCGATGGTCGCGATCAGGGTCTGATAGTCCGCGGTCTCGGTCTTGTTGAGCCGTTCGTAGTTCGACTGCATCTGCCGAAGCTCCGGGAGCGACTTCTTCTCGAAATCCATGGGGCGTGACCTTGCGCGGTTGGGCCTCCACCGGGAAGGCATTGCACCATATAAGGGCGCGATGCGGGCCGATTTCATCAAGATGCACGGAGCCGGGAACGATTTCGTCGTGTTCGACGAACGTTCGCGGACGTTGTCGCTGAACGACGCGGCGATCCGGCGGATCGCGGACCGCCGTCTGGGCATCGGTTGCGATCAGGTGGTGCGCTTGCGGCCGGCGACCGCGGCCGGTGCGAACGTGCTGATGGTGATCCATAACGCGGACGGTTCGGTGTCGCGCACGTGCGGCAACGCGACCCGATGCGTGGCCTCGCTGGTGGCGGGCGATGCGGTCTCGGTCATCGTCGAGACGCTGGCTGGGACGCTGCCGTCGCGGATGCTGCCGGACGGGCAGGTCGAGGTCGATATGGGGGTGCCGTCGCTCGACGCGCGGGCATTGGGCATCGGTTCGGATGTCGACACGCTGCGTCTGCCGATCGCGGGCAATCCGGCCGGATGCTCGATGGGCAATCCGCACGTGACGTTCTTCGTGGACCGGCTGAACGGGGTGGATGTCGCGGGCCTGGGGGCGTCGGTCGCGCGCGACGCGCTGTTCGCGCAGGGGGTCAATGTCGGTTTCGCGTCCGTGGAGGCCCCGGACCGGATCAGGCTGCGGGTGTGGGAGCGCGGGACCGGCCTGACGCTGGCGTGCGGGTCGGGGGCGTGTGCGGCGTTGGTCAACGCGCATCGGCGCGGGTTCGCCGGACGGCGGGCTTCGGTGGTGCTGGATGGGGACACGCTCGGGATCGAGTGGCGCGCGGACGGGCACGTGCTGATGACTGGACCGGTCGCGGTCAGCTATGGCGGCTGGGTGGATTTGTGAGCGGGCCGGAGATCCTGACGTTCGGGTGCCGGCTGAACGCATTCGAGAGCGAGGTGATCCGCGGACATGCGGCGGGTCAGGGCGACCTGGTGGTGGTCAATACGTGCGCGGTGACGAGCGAGGCGGAACGGCAGGCGCGGCAGGCGATCCGGAAGGTCAGGCGGGAGCGGCCGGACGCGCGGATCGTGGTGACGGGGTGCGCCGCGCAGATCGATCCCCCGGCGTGGTCGGGCATGGACGGGGTCGTCCGGGTGCTCGGCAACGACGAGAAGCTGCAGGCGCCTTGGTGGCGGCAGGATGCGGCGCCGGTCGCGGTGGGCGACATCATGCGGGGCGCGGCGGCGGAGCCTGCGCCGTTGGTCGAATTCGCCGGGCGGACGCGGGCGTTCGTGCAGGTGCAGGCGGGGTGCGACCATCGATGCACGTTCTGCATCATTCCGTTCGGGCGCGGGCCGAGCCGGTCGGTGCCGGCGGGGCGTGTCGTGGAGCAGGTGCGGGCGCTGGTCGCGGCGGGGTGCCGGGAGGTGGTGCTGACGGGGGTCGACATCACCAGCTATGGGCCGGATCTGCCGGGGCGGCCGACACTGGGTTCGCTGGCAAGACGGGTGTTGCGGCTGGTCCCGGCGCTGCCGCGGCTGCGGCTGTCGTCGCTCGATCCGGTGGAGATCGACGAGGATCTCTGGGCGTTGCTGGCCGATGAGGAGCGGCTGATGCCGCATCTGCACCTGTCGCTGCAGGCAGGATCGGACCTGGTGCTGAAGCGGATGAAGCGGCGGCATCTGGCGGCGGATGCGGGGCTGGCGGTCGCGCGTGCGAGGGCGGCGCGGCCTGGGATCGCGATCGGGGCGGATCTGATCGCGGGGTTTCCCACCGAGACGGAGGCGCTGTTCGAGGAGACGCTGGAGTTCGTACGGGACTGGACGATCCCGTATCTGCACGTGTTTCCCTACAGCGAGCGGCCGGGGACGCCGGCGGCGCGGATGCGCGCGGTGCCGGTGCCGGAGCGCCGGGCACGGGCGGCGATGCTGCGCGCGGCGGGGGTTGCGAATGCGGCGTCGTTCCATGCGGGGATGGTCGGGCGCCGGGTGAACGTGCTGGTGGAGAAGAGCGGGCGCGGGCGGACGGAGCACTACGCGCCGGTGGCGTTGACGGGCGGCATGGCGGGGGACCTGGTCACGGCGCTGGTGGCGTCGGGCGACGGGGCCGGTCTGGTGGCGCGGACGGCGTGACGCGGTCGCTAAGCCATCTGCAGTTCGGCGCGATCGGGTTCTATCTCGCAACGGAGGGCGTTGCCGTCACGCTCCAGGAGTCCGAGTTTCACCAGTTCCGCGACATCGCCGTGAACGCCGGAGTAGTCACGGCCGAGCGACTGCGCGAGCGCGCGCGTACTGGCGACCATGTCGTGCGCGGCGACGTGTTCGAGGATCGCGATGCGGTTGGGCGTCATGCTTCGAAAGAACGCTTGCCAGTTCTCGAAGTCGATTGCGCGCTTTGCCTCGAAGCGCTGCCCCTCTCTCGGCAGCAGCCATTGCTGCCTCGACATCGGCAACGATCTCGCGGTCGATCTCGTCGAGGCTGACGCCAACACGAAAAACCAGCTTCTCCGCCATGCTCACTTGTTCCTCTCCCACTCGATCGATGTCCGGACGTCAGCCAGCCACGTCCCGAGTCCGCTGAACAGATAGGGTGTTTCCTCACCGTGAAGGTGGCGATGGTCTCCCTTTCCCCGCTCTTTGTCATTCGGGTTCGGGTGGCTTGGCGCGGGATCGGGTCTCGGTAATGGTGGCATCGGGCGACGGGGCCGCTTTGGTGGCGTGTGCGGTCGCGCCACTCAGGGGCGGTGGTGATCTTCGTCCCGGCGGATGGTGGAAGGCATAGGCGCTGGGGCCCAGGATGGGGATGCTTCGTCACCGGCTTCCCATTGTGACGGCTGCGTCCAGGGTTGCCAGTAGCGCAGCCGAAGCATGCGCAGGAGAAGCCAGGCAAAGGCGCGAGGATTAGCCACAGAGCGATGGTAAAGACGCTGCCATCAAGCTGACCCGGGTGCCGCAGCGGCAGAAGCCTGAACAGGACGGCGATGCCGAGCAGAAGCCGGCTGGATAGGCGGCGAGCAATGCCGAGCTGCTGTAGAAGACATAGTTGATGAACCAGTAACGTCTTTTATGGAGCCCGAGCACCACGATGATCATCAGGCCCGTCGCCAAGGCGAGGACGGGAAGGATCGAGCTTAGCCAGACGTCGAGACCGTTCGCGAGAACCGGGATGAGGCTCTGGATTGCCACGAACGGTGTCCCGACGCTAAGCATCATGTAGCCGGCGAGACCGAGCGAGGTGCCCCGCGGCGCGTAGCCGGGGGACGGGTGCGCACCCCGGCCTCGGTCATGGCGATTTTGGACGGGAGACACCGACTATACGCTTCTCGATGCGCACGTCCTTGGGCATGCCGCCCTTCGGGATCAGCGTCTTCTCATACTCCTCATCGAGCTGCCGCTGCTGGAGGGTCTCCGCAACCGCGGGCGGGGTCGCGGTCATCAAGGCCGTTCCAGCCAGTGTCGCGCCCTGGAAGAGGTAGAGGTCGCGGATCTTGATCGTGCGGATGCGCGCGTTGGCTGCGGAGACCGCCTAAGCCTGCGCCTTCGCCTCGCGTTCGAAGACTCGCACTTTGCGCATCCGGCGGCTGACGGGTTCAAGGTGGCGCTCCGGATGTCTGATCTTGGCAACGCGCGCACGGGCTGTCGCTGCCGATTGCATCGCCTCGGCACTGCCCGCCGATGCTTCGCGCGCTTCGTTTCCCAGTTTGCCGACCTCGGTGAGCGACTGCAGGGAGCCGATGGCGAGATCGGGGATAAGCATCAGCGTTGCGCCGATGCGGACTCACTGTATCTGCTGGTTGTTCTCGAGTTTGGCTGCGGTCGCCTCGTCGCCAGAAACTTCGGCAACGTAGATCCTTCCATCGACAGCGAAGAGAACGAAAGCTCCCATGGCGGCGGCTGTGCCGGTGATCAGGCCAGCGGCTGCCATTGCCGTTCCTGCGGCAATGAGCTCAGGGGCTGCCACGACGAAGAATACCATGCCGGCCGCGATGCCGACGGCGTCGAGAGCGATACCGGCTGTGTCCGCCGCGAGTTTGTGGCGGATGAGAAATTTGTGGGCGGGCTCCCAGACATGGTCGTAGAGGCCCTGCTCCATGGCCTGTGACGCGGCAAGCTGCGCTTGCGCGCTCTGTATCTCGGCATCGCCCTCCATCTGCATGGCGCGCCAGAACCACGTGACGAGCTTGCCTCGGAGGCCGGTGGCTGGCGGCGCCGGAGGCGGTGGTAGCGCCACGTGCCGGGCGAGGACGTTCAGCCAAAGAATGCGGCCTTCGGCTCCGCCGCACTTGGTTGTTGGACGACAGAGATACTGTGGCCATCCGAGAAGCTGATCCCGGCGTGAGGTCCGACGGTTGCGTTGGCGAACGCGCGGAGATGATCCTGCGCGTCGGCGAAGCCGAGGTAGGGATACCAGAAGCCTGGCATGCTCGTTCCGGTTCATGTCCGGACCTAACCATCGTTGGTCGCTGACGTTCTGTCGACCGTGAAGTGCTCAGGCGGAAGCAGGCTCGTGGCCAGGGCCGGGCGCAGCGCCTAGTAATGCGGGTCCGGGGGCGCGCGCCCCCGGCGGGTCCAGGGCGGAGCCCTGGTGGGCTTGGATTGTGTGTGATGGCGCTAGGGTTTTTCTCGCGGCTCAAGCAGGGGCTGACGCGGTCGACCGCCAAGCTCGGCGGCGGGATCAGCGCGGTGTTCACGCGCCGCAAGCTGGACGATCAGGCGCTGGACGAACTCGAGGAGGTGCTGATCGCGGCCGATCTCGGACCGGCTGTCGCCGGGCGGGTGATCGACCAGTTCCGGCGCACCAGGTTCGGGCGCGAGGTGACGGACGAAGAGGTCAAGGAGGCGCTGGCGGCCGAGATCGCGCGTGTGCTGGCGCCGGTGGCGGTGCCGTTCGAGCCGGATCCGCGGCGGCGGCCGCACGTGGTGCTGATGGTGGGCGTGAACGGGAACGGGAAGACGACGACGATCGGCAAGCTCGCGCTGCAGCAGTCCGAGCGTGGGCGGCGATCGGTGCTGGCAGCGTGCGACACGTTCCGGGCGGCGGCGGTCGAGCAGTTGCAGATCTGGGGCGAGAGGGTGGGCGCGCCGGTGATCTTCGGGCCGGCCAATACGGATGCGGCGGGATTGGCGTTCGATGCGCTCGGCCGCGCCGCGGATCAGGGTGCGGATCTGCTGCTGATCGACACGGCGGGGCGGCTGCACAACAAGTCGGTGCTGATGGAGGAGCTGGCGAAGATCATCCGCGTGATCCGCAAGCGCGACCCGACGGCGCCGCATTCGGTGCTGCTGGTGCTGGATGCGACGACCGGCCAGAACGCGGTCGAGCAGGTGCGGGTATTCCGCGAGATGGTCGAGGTGACGGGTCTGGTGGTGACCAAGCTCGACGGCAGCGCGCGCGGCGGGATCGTGGTGGCGCTGGCGGAGACTTTCGGCCTGCCGGTGCACCTGGTGGGGGTGGGCGAAAAGGCGGCGGACCTGCGCGATTTTTCGGCCGACGAGTTCGCGCGCGGGTTGGTGGGCGACGTGAAGGGGTTCGGCGGCGAAGTGGCGGCCGAAGCGTAGGCTACTGCATCGGGATCGAGAGGCTCATGCCGCCGGCGGGACGGACGCGCGATGAGCGGCTGTATTCGGATCCGGTGTCGGCGAGGACGCCGTTGCCGTGCTCGCTCATGCGCAGCAGATCGGGGTGCAGGTTGGGCTGGTCGCCGTCGGCGACCTTCTCGGCGGGGGTGCCGAAATTCTCGTCGGGCAGCGGCGCGGGCTTGAACACTTCGACGTTGGCGACCCGGGCGGCCGGGGCGGTGGCGACCATGTCATTGGCGATGGCGGGCATGGTCGGCTGGGGATCGGCGGCGAGAGCGGTCGTTCCGGTCAGGGCCATGATCGCAACGGCCATGACGGTGCGGCACGACATAAGCGAACGGCTCATGACAGGGTCTCGCTGAGTTCGGGCGCGATGGCGCCGCGTGGATCGTGGGAGGGGTTGGTGGCGGGTGCGCCGAGCGGGCGGCCGCGCATGGCGAGCCATTGCTCAAGAGCCCAATGGACGGACGGGAAGGCCAGTTCGGTCCAGGGGATCTCGCCCTGGGTGAAGAGGCGGGTGTCGAGGGTCTCGTCACCCGGGGAGAGGTGGGGCAGGCCGTGGGCGAAGCGGGCGCGGTGGATAACTTGCACCTGGCCGATCCGCGCGATGCTGTAGAGGGCGAGGACACCCTCGATCTCGATGCAGGCGTTGGCTTCCTCGTCGGCCTCGCGGGCGGCGCCTTCGGCAATGGTCTCACCCATTTCGAGGTAGCCGGCGGGCAGGGTCCAGAAGCCATGGCGGGGTGCGATGGCGCGTCGGCAGAGGAGGACGCGTCCGTCGTGCTCGACGACGGAGCTGACGACGACCTTGGGATTCTCGTAGAAGACATGGCCGCAATCAAGGCACGTCAGGCGTTCGCGCCCGTCATTCTCCGGAAGGATGCGCTGCAGGTTTGCCATCGGCCGCAGGTTGCACGCCGATCCGTTCACATTTCAATGAGAAAGCGGCGATTGTAGCAAAGCGTGATCGAACGCGGTCAGACCGACAGGTTGAGGATCGAGCCGCGCGGCGACTGGGGCGACGGCGCGGCGCCGTTGGGAGCCGCGAGGACGCGGCTGTTGGCGGGAGCGAGGCGCTCCGTGGCGCGCACGTCCCGGATGGGCGACGTGGAGGAGGCAGGCGGGGTCGAGAGGGCGGAGAGGGAGATGCTGGAGATCATGACGACAGCCTATCCGCCGGATCTTAAGAACATGTGAAAGCCTGGCTCGAGGAAGGACGGCGATGACGGCCGGCTCGCCGAGCATCTTCCGGTCGTCGCCTGTCGCTCGTCGCGGCTTCTTCCGATCGTGCGGGTCACCGCTGTTCTATGACGCGGACGCCGAGGACCATCTGGCCGTCACGGTCGGCAGCCTCGACGAGCCGTCCGGCTTCAAGGCGGACCATCATTACGGGATCGAGAGCCGGCTCGCGTGGGCGGATCGCGGACCCGGCCTGCCTGGCCGCGAGACGACGGAGCGTTTCGAAGGTCGACCGTAGCGGCTTATCGGGATCTATCCCGGGAAGATGATGCCGTCGAGCGAGAGCAGGGCCTGGATGCCGGGCAGGGTCTTGCCTTCGAGCCATTCGAGGAAGGCGCCGCCGGCGGTCGAGACGTAGCTCAACTCGTCGAGCACGCCGGCGTGGCGCAGGGCCGAGACGGTGTCGCCGCCGCCGGCGACCGAGCGGAGCGTGCCGGCTCGGGTCGCGGCAGCGACCGCGTGAGCGAGGGCGGTGGTGGCGGCATCGAATGGATGGAGCTCGAACGCACCGAGCGGGCCGTTCCAGACCAGGGTGCGCAACGAGGGCAGGCGGGCGATCAGGAGCTCGACGGTCCGGGGGCCGGCGTCGAGGATCATCGCGTCGGCAGCCACGTCGCCGATCGGGACGGTGAGCGTCGGAGGGTCGGCGCGAAACTCGGTTGCGGTGACGGCATCGACGGGAAGCATGATCTCGCAGCCGGTGTGCTTGGCGCGGGCGATGATGTCGCGCGCGGTCGCGTGCATGTCGGGCTCCTGGAGGGATCTGCCGACATCGACGCCCCGGGCGGCGAGGAAGGTGTTGGCCATCGCGCCGCCGACGACCAGCAACTGGACGCGGCCGATGATGTTGCCGAGCAGGTCGAGCTTGGTGGAGATTTTTGCACCGCCGACGATGGCGGCGACCGGGCGCTCCGGGTGTTCCAGCGCGAGGGTGAGCGCGTTGAGCTCGGCCTGCATCAGGCGGCCGGCGTGGGCGGGCAGGTGCTTGGCGACACCTTCGGTGCTGGCGTGCGCGCGGTGGGCGGCGGAGAAGGCGTCGTTGACATAGAGGTCGGCGAGGCTCGCGAGTGCGCGGGCCATGCCGGGGTCGTTGGCCTCCTCGCCCGGGTGGTAGCGGGTGTTCTCCAGCACGAGCACCTCGCCGTCCTTCAGGGCGGCCACGGCCTGTTCGGCCACCGCGCCGATGCAGTCGTCGGCGAAATGCACGGGATGACCGAGCACCTGTTCGAGGGCGATGCGGACCGGGGCGAGCGACATCTCGGGCACCCGCTTCCCGCGCGGGCGGTCGAAATGGCTGACGACGATGACGCGGGCGCCATGGTCGGCGAGCTCGCGGATGGTGGGCGTCAGGCGTTCGAGGCGGGTGAGGTCGGTGATACGCCCCTCGCGCAGCGGCACGTTGAGGTCGGCACGCAGCAGGACGCGCTTGCCCGCGACATCGAGCTGGTCGAGCGTCCGGTACGCGGCGGTCGCCATGCTCAGAGCGCGCCGAAGACCGCGGCGGTATCGGCCATTCGGTTCGAGAAGCCCCATTCGTTGTCGTACCAGCCGCAGACGCGGATCAGCTTGCCGCCGTCGATGGACGCGGTCTGGGTGGCGTCGAACGAGCACGACGCGCTCACATGGTTGAAGTCGGAGCTCACCAGCGGGTCGGTGGAATAGGCGAGGATCGGATGGAGCGGGCCGTTCGCGGCGGCCTTGAAGGCGGCGTTGACCTCGTCGCGGGAGCCTTCGCGGCTGACGGCGACGTCGAGCGAGACGAGCGAGACGTTCGGCGTGGGGACGCGGATCGCGGTGCCGTCGAGCTTGCCCTTGAGCTCAGGCAGCACCAGGCCGATCGCCTTGGCGGCCCCGGTGCTGGTGGGGATCATGGACAGGGCGGCCGCGCGGGCGCGATGGAGGTCCTTGTGCAGCGTGTCGACGGTTTTCTGGTCGCCGGTGTAGGAGTGGATGGTGACCATGTAGCCGCGCTCGATGCCGAAGGTCTCGTGCAGGACCTTGGCCATGGGAGCGAGGCAGTTGGTGGTGCAGGAGCCGTTCGAGATCACGGTCATGGCGGACGTGATGACGCTGTGATTGACGCCGTAGACGATGGTGGCGTCGACGCCTTCGGCGGGCGCCGAGATCAGCACCTTGCGCGCGCCGGCGGCGATCAGGGCCGAGGCGGCCTCCTTGTTGGTGAACAGGCCGGTGCATTCGAGGGCGACGTCGACGCCCTGGTAGGGGACTTTCGAGGGGTCGCGTTCGGCGGAAACCTTGATCGGACCGTAGGTTTTTCCGGCGGTCGTGCGGATCGTGATGCTGTCGCCCTCGACGATCACCTCGCCGGGGAAGCGGCCATGCACGCTGTCGTAGCGGAACAGGTGGGCGTTGGCCTCGACCGAGCCGAGATCGTTGATCGCGACGGGAACGACGTCGTCGCGGCCGCTCTCGCAGATCGCCCGAAGCACCAAACGGCCGATGCGGCCGAACCCGTTGATCGCTACGCTGACTGCCATGGTCGTGCTCCCTGTCTGGCGCGGCGGAACGTAGAGCATTTGGTGGCCGGTGCGTAGCCGGGGTGGCCTCGCCGGGCGACACGGGCCGCTTCAGGGGGTCCCGTCCTGGAACTGCAGACGCGCCAATCGGGCATATAGGCCGCCAGCGTTGATGAGGGTGTCGTGGGTCCCGCTGGCCGCGACCCGCCCCGCTTCGATGACGACGATCCGGTCGGCCTTGCGGACGGTCGCGAGACGGTGGGCCACGACGAGCGTCGTGCGGCCGCGCGCCAGGATCGCGAGCGCATCCTGCACCGCGCGTTCGGACTCCGCGTCGAGCGCGCTGGTCGCCTCGTCGAGCAGCAGAACCGGCGGGTCGCGCAGGATCGCGCGCGCGATCGCGATGCGCTGACGCTGGCCGCCCGAGAGGCGCACGCCCTTCTCGCCGAGGAACGTGTCGTAGCCCTGGGGCAGGTGATCGAGGAAGTCGGCGTGCGCGGCGCGGCCGGCGGCGCGGATCTCGGCGTCGGTCGCATCCGGCCGTCCATAGCGGATGTTCTCGGCGGCCGTCGCACCGAAGATCACCGGGTCCTGCGCCACGATGCCGATGCGGCGGCGCAGGTCCGGAAGGGACGCATGCGCGATGTCGATCCCGTCGAGCCGGACCGTTCCTTCTCCGGGATCGTGGAAGCGGAGCAGCAGTTGCAGCACCGTGGTCTTGCCGGCGCCGGACGGGCCCACGAGTGCCACCGTCTCGCCGGGCGCGATGTCGAGGCAGAAGCCGGAGAGAGCGGCCATGCCGGGACGCGCCGGATAATGGAACGTCACGTTCTCGAATTGCACGCGGCCCTGGCGATGAAGCGGAAACGGCACCGGATGCGGCGGCGACGCGATCGCCGGCCGCTCGCCCGCGAGCTCGGCGAGACGGTCGGCCGCACCCCCGGCGCGCTGCAGTTCGCCCCAGAGTTCGCTCATCTGCGCGCCCGCGCTCGCGAGCAGTACGGCGTAGAAGATGAAGGCGGACAGGTCGCCGCCGCTCATTCGTCCGGCGATCACGTCGCGGCCGCCGACCCAGAGGCTGAACACGATTGCGCCGAAGCCAAGCAGGATGACGACGAAGATCAGTGCGGCGCGTGTGCGCGCCCGGCGCAGGGCGGCCGCGACCGAGCGCTCGATCTCGGCCGCGAACCGTGCGCGATCGACGGGCTCGTGGGTGAACGCCTGTACGGTGCGCAGCGCGTTGACGGTCTCCTCGGCGTAGGCGCCGAGATCGGCGACTCGGTCCTGGGCCGCGCGCGACAGGCGCCGCTCGCGTCGGCCGAAGGCGACCAGGGGCAGGACCACGACCGGGACGACCAGCATCACCAGGGCGGCGAGCTTGAGGCTGGTGACGAGCAGCAGGACCAGCGCGCCGATGAACAGCAACGCGTTGCGCAGCCATTGCGAGATCGCGGAGCCGATCAGTGCCTGCAGGACGGCGATATCGGCGGTCAGCCGCGCGAGGATGTCGCCGGTGCGGGCGGTCTCGAAGAAGGCGGGCGAGAGCGCGATCACGCGGTCGAACAGGTCGCGGCGCAGGTCGGCGGCGATGCGCTCGCCCAGCCAGGCCACGAGATAGGCGCGCGCGAAGGTCGAGATTGCGAGGCAGGCGACGACGGCGGACATCGCCAGCGCCGCGTGGTCGAGCTTGGCGGTGCTGCCGCTGGCGAAGCCGATATCGATCAGGCGCTTCACGCCTTGGCCGAGAGCGAGCACCAGCCCGGCGGCGACCAGGAGGGATGCCGACGCGCCGAGCACGCGCCACAGATACGGGCGCAGGTAGGGCAGCAGCAGGCCGAGCGAGCCGATCCGGCGCATGGGCGAGGGCCTGTCGGACACGAACTTTGAACGCCCTCATCATGTGACGAACCGTACGATCCATAACCCGGCTCCTGGTTGTGGCATAGGCGGGCTCGCGCAGGCGACACCGCACGATCGACGCGAGTCGGGCCTTCCCTGCCGATAATGCGAATGCGACTCTGTCCCGATGAGATCGCCCCCCCGAAGAAGCGCCGCGGCACTGCTCGACCGGCCGGCGCGCGGGCGCCGCGCGGCGCACGACCTGGCACTCGGCACGCTCGGCCTGGCGATCGTTCGGGGCGACTACGGCCCGGGCTCGCTGCTTCCTTCGAAGGAAGAGCTGATGGCCGATCTCGACGTGTCCCGGACGACGATCCGGGAGGCGCTGCAGACACTGGCCGCGAAGGGAATGATCGCGGCGAGGACCAAGGTCGGGACGAAGGTTCTCGATGAGAGCCACTGGAACATGTTCGATGCCGAATTGCTGGCCTGGCGACTCGAGATCGGTATTCCGCCCGCCATACTCGGGATGCTGATGGAAATCCGCCAGAGTCTCGAGCCCCTGGCGGCGGCGCTCGCCGCGACCCGGCGAAGCGCGCGCGACATCCAGCAGCTCCGTGCGCTGACGCGGCGCATGAAGGCCGAGCTCCGCCACAGCAGCGCGTTCGTCGACGCGGACGTCGCCTTTCATCGCCACATCCTGGAGGCGTCCGGCAACGCCTTCATGTTCTCGCTGGCCGCCCTGATCAGCACCGCCCTGTCCGCCTCGTTCCTGTTGAGCGCGCCCGACCGGGACGCGGCGCTCGCGAGGCGGGTCTTTCGGCAGCACGAAGAGATCGTCGATGCGATCGAAGCGGGCGATCCGGATCGCGCCGGCGAGGCGATGATGGCGGTCATCGTGCAAGGTTGGCTGAACGTGGGGGGCGCGGTGCCGCAGCGCCTGGCGGCGCTGGACCTGCATCGCTTCCTGATGCCGATGGTGGAATACGCAGCCGGCCGGCCACGAGCCCGAACGGCCTCCCGCCTTCCCCCTGGCCGGACCCGCGCGAAGAACCGGTAGACCTCACGAACAGGTGACATGGCGGGAACCACTCGGCGCTTACGCGCGCCATGCCGGCCGATTAATAGGATTAATGAGTGTATAAAAAGTACGAGGAGGTCGCTAGACAGGGGGCGATCGGGACTGCCATGGCTCGACCCGCGCGGCCGGCCGCTAACAATCGCAATAACAATTCGAGTGGCAATAAAAGAGGTTCGTCCATGCTCAGATTGTTTTCCTTCGCGGCGGCGATCCGGCCCCGGTTTTCTCTCGCCGCAGTCGCGGCTGTCGCCTTGGCGGTTCTGACGACCGGCTCTCCGTCGACGTCCCGTGCACAGACCGGCATCGGGCCCTGCGACATCTACGGCAACAGCGGAACACCCTGCGTTGCCGCGCACAGCACGGTGCGGGCGCTTTACGTGGATTATGACGGTCCGCTCTATCAGGTCGCGCGACTTTCGGACGGCGAGGTGCGAAACATCGGCGTTCTGACGACGGGCGGCTACGCCAACGCTGCAGCACAGGACAGTTTCTGCGCCAAGACGTCGTGCATGATCACCCGGATCTACGACCAATCGCCGGTCCATAACGACCTGTCGATCGAAGGAAGCGGCGCGAACGGATCGGCTGATATCGGCGCGCCCGCCAACGCGCTGCCGGTCATGGCCGGCGGCCATCCGGTGTATGGCGTCGAGGTCTCGGCCGGGATGGGCTACCGCAATGATGCGACGGTCGGTGTCGCCAAGAACGGACAGCCCGAGAGTATGTACATGGTGACGTCGGGAACGCATGTGAACGGAAGCTGCTGTTTCGATTACGGCAACGCCGAGACCAACAACAGCGACAATGGCAACGGCCACATGGACGCGATCAATTTCGGGACCGAATGCTGGTTCGGCAAATGCTACGGCCCGGGTCCGTGGGTGCAGGCCGACATGGAGAACGGGCTGTTCCAGTCCGACCGAGGCGTCGGCGAGGACACCAGCAATACCGGCAACGGCACGCCCTTCGTCACCGCCCTGATCAAGAACAACGGCCAGAACTTCATGGCGATCAAGGCCGGCAACGCGCAGAGCGGCGCGCTCACGACCACCTTCAGCGGCGGCGAACCGACGGTCAACGGCGGCGGCTACTCGCCGATGCATCAGGAGGGCGCCATCGTGCTCGGAACCGGAGGCGACAACAGCAACGGGTCGATCGGATCGTTCTTCGAGGGCGTGATGACCGCGGGCGTGCCGAGCGATTCGGCCGACGATGCCGTCCAGGCCAACATCGTCGGTGTCGGTTACGGTGGCCCGACCGGCAAGACGGCGACATTGACGCCGGGCTCGGAGATATCGCTGCGTTCCGTTTCCCCCTGCTGCAGCGGCTACTATCTCAGCCACGGCGGGGCTGCCTCGAACGCGGCGATCATCGCCCCGATTTCGCCGGCCAGTTCCTTGGCCGTGCTGCAGGATTCGACCTGGATCGTCCGGACCGGTCTTGCCGACAGCACCTGCCTCTCGTTCGAGTCCAGGAACTACCCCGGCGACTATCTGCGCCACTATAATTTCATCCTCCACCGTGAGCCGTACGACGGTACTCTCCAGTTCGCGCAGGACGGCACGTTCTGTCCGGTCAGGGGCAATGACGGGCAGGGCAAATCATTCCAGTCGGTGAACTTTCCGACAAAGTTCATCAGGAACTACGACTACGATGTCTATGTCGCGGGCGACGGCGGCAGCAACCCTTGGGACACCACCATCGGGTTTCCCGATGACTCGAGCTGGATCGTCACCGGGCCGCTCGCACCCTAACGACGGATCACCTGAGCCAGAGTCTGGGGGCCAGCGCCGGCCCCCAACTCTTCTACGACTGGCTGACGACCGCGTCCGCGATATGCTCCGGGGTCAGCCCGACATGGTGGCGGAGTTCGTCATAGCCGCCGCTGGCGCCGAAGCCGTCGAGGCCGATGAAGCGGCCGGTCTCGCCGAGCCAGCGTTCCCATCCGAAGCCATGCGCCGCCTCGATGCCGAAGCGGCGCGCGCCGCCGAGCACCCGCGCACGGTAGGCGGGCTCCTGGCGCTCGAAAAGTTCCCAGCACGGCAGCGACACGACGGCGACCGAGAGGTGGGCGCGGGCGAGCAGCGTCCGGGCGGCGAGGGCGAGGGCGAGCTCGGTGCCGCTGGCGATCAGGGTCGCGTGGCGGGGACCCGCGGCCTCGGCCACGACATAGCCGCCGCGCACCGAGGCGTTCGGCCCGGGATGGTCGCGCGACAGATGCACCGGCGCCGAGGACAGCATGATGACGCTCGGTCCGTCGGCACGGCGGAAGGCGAGCTCGAGGCATTCGGATGCCTCGATCGCGCAGGCCGGGCGGAAGACGAACAGGCCCGGCATCGCGCGCAGGCCGGCGAGCTGCTCGACCGGCTGGAACGCGGCCCCCTCGACGGCGGAGGAAAGACCGTCGTCGGTGAAGAGCTGGACGAGCTTGCGGCCGGTCAGCGCGGCGAGACGGAGCGCCGGGCGGATGCGGTCGGCGGCGATCGCCGGGGCGACGCAGACCGGGACCAGGCCGCCATGCAGGGCGAGGCCGTTGGCGATCGTCGCCATGCCGTGCTCCTGGCCGCCGCAGGCCAGGTGGCGCCCGCCATAGAGGTCGGGGCTGACGGCCGGCAGATGGTCGAGGGCCGGGCTTGCGCGGGTCGAGGACAGGAAAAACAGCGCGCGCGACGAGGGCTCGAGTCCGTCGAGGCAGCGCAGGGTCGCCTCCCAGGTGCCCTCGGTGATCCGGCGCGCGATGCCGGGACGGCTCGCGGCCTGCATGATTCGTGGCCAGCCCTGGGAGAGCCGGCCGGCAAGCGCCGTCTCGAAATCCTGGCGCGCGGGATGGCGCGACAGGCGCTTGAGCCAGGCGCGCCGTTGCGGGGCACCCCTGGCGCCGGCATGCCGCCAGGCCTCGTGCGCCGCGTCACGTTCGCGCGGCTGGACAGTGTCCGACGAGCCTCGCGGCTGGATTCGACGAGACGAGCGGCAGGCGATCAGGGTCGGGCGGCGGCCGCGGGCGACGGCGGCAAGGCAGGCGGCGACATCCTCGGCGTCGGCACCGTCGACATGGCGAATGGTCCAGCCGCAGGCGGCGAAGCGGCGGAGCAGCTCGGGCTCGTCCGCCTCGGTGCCTTCCGTCTCGAAGACGACGGCGAGCCGGTCCAGGCGGAGCGCGCCCGCGATCGAGCCCGCCTCCTGGCCCAGACCGGCGGCAAGCTCGGTCGCGGACGCCAGCACCCAGGTGCGGTGATCGACCAGCGAGCGGCCGAAGCGGGCGGCCATCGCGCGCTCGGCGAGCGCGAGGCCCACGGAGGCGGCGAGGCCCTGGGCCGGCGAGCCGGCGGTCGCCTCGATCGCCGGATGCAGCGAGGGGAGCGGACGCGGCGCGGCGGCGCAATGGAGCCGGCCGGAGCGGTCGAGGACCGCGCTCTCCATGCCCTCGACGCCCGCGAGATGAAGCAGGCCATAGAGCAGGCCGCTCATGTTGCCGTCGGACAGTACGAATCGGTCGCGGTCGGGCCAGGCCGGGTCGGCGGCGTCGTAGCGGAGCGATCGGGTCCACAGGCCGGTCAGGAACCCGGCGAGCCCGGACGGCACCGAGTGAAGGCGGCCGGCGACTCCGGCGAGGGTCGCCGCCATCTGGGCGAAGCCGGCGCGGACCGGCTCGATGCGCGGGCCGGTGGCTAGGCCGGCGTCGGGCGCTTCACTCAAGCCATCCACTCGCTCGCTGTCATCGGCAGCCTGTGTGGAGCAGAGGTCGCGGGCAGGCAAGCCGCCCGGACGCGAGAGGGTGCTTGCCAGGCGGCGAGCGCCCTGCGATGGGGAGCCTCATGTCGCGCGCGATCTTGTTGCAGCTGGGCCTGTTGCTGCTGGGCTCCACGGCCATGCTTGACGGCTGCAAGCTGGTCGACCAGCGCATGTTCGTAGCCAACGCCGACAAGCCGCCCAAGCCGAAGCTGCCGCCCGCGTTGCCGCCACCGCCCTCGTCCGCCCTGGTGGTGATTGCGTTTCCGTCGGTCGAGGATTGGCAGGGCACGGTGGGCGCCGCGGTCGGGCTCGCGCGGTCGCGCAAGCCGGACGTGCTGTTCACGGTCGAGGCGGCGGTGCCCAGGCACGGGACGCCGGGAGAGCAGACGGACGCGCTGGCGCAGGCGGTCGAGGACGCGCGCGCCGTCGCGACGACGATCGTGGCCGACGGAGCGGATCGCAGCCAGGTCGAGCTGACGGGTGCGACCGATCCGCTCGCCAAGCGAGAAGAGGTTCGCATCTACGTGCGCTGATCCCACATCGACCGCTTGAGACGATCGGGACAGGCCCAGCGCGATGCATGCTTTCGAGACCCATTGCCGCGACGCGCTCGGCGCAATCCGGCGGCAGGGACGCTACCGGACCTTCACGCCGCTCGCGCGCGAAGCGGCGCGGTTCCCGGTCTATGACGGCGGCGGCAGGGCGCTGACGGTGTGGTCGACGAACGACTATCTCGGCATGGGAATCGACCCCGAGGTGGTGCGGGCCGGGATCGACGCGCTCGCGCGCTACGGCGCCGGCGCCGGGGGGACGCGCAACATCGCGGGATCGACTCCGCTGCATGCGGCCCTCGAGGCGGAACTCGCGGACCTGCACGGCAAGCAGGCGGCGCTGCTGTTCGTGTCGGGCTACGTGTCGAACCAGGCGAGCCTGGGGACGATCCTGCAGACCCTGCCCGGGCAAGCACCCTGGCACGTGTTTTCGGACGCCAAGAACCACGCCTCGATGATCGCGGGGATCAAGGCGGCGACCGCGCGCGGCGCCGTCCTGCACGTCTTCGCGCACAACGATCTGGCCGATCTGGAGCGGCGTCTGGCCGGCGCGCCGCCGGATGCGCCCAAGCTGATCGCGTTCGAGAGCGTCTACTCGATGGACGGCGACATCGCCGATGTCAGGGGGAACTGCGCGCTGGCGCGCCGGTTCGGGGCGATGACCTATCTCGATGAGGTGCACGCGGTCGGATTGTATGGACCGCGGGGCGGCGGGATCGCGGAACGCGACGGCGTTGCCGGCGCGGTCGACATCATCGAGGGAACGCTCGCCAAGGGGTTCGGCTGCCACGGCGGCTACGTCGCCGCGAGCGCCGACGCGATCGACTATCTGCGCTCGACCGCATCCGGGTTCATCTTCACCACCGCGCCGCCGCCGGCGACGGTTGCGGCGGCGCTGGCGAGCGTGCGGATCTGCAAGCGGGATCCTTCGCGCCGCGAGCGGTTGTTCGAGCGCGTGGAGGCGTTGAAGGCCCGGCTGCGCGTGGCGGGGCTGCCGATGATCGAGACGCCGAGCCACATCGTGCCGATCCATGTCGGCGAGGCCACGCTGTGCGCGTCGGTGAGCGCGCGGCTGATGCGCGACTTCGGGATCTACGCGACGCCGATCAATTATCCGACCGTGGCGCGGGGCAGCGAACGGCTGCGGATCACGCCGGGGCCATTCCACACGGACGCGATGATGGACGCGCTGGTGTCGGCGTTGCGGGCAGTCCTGCCGGTCCGCATCGACGCCGCTGCTTAGTCGGCGTCACCGATCGGCGGATCGTCCGGCCAGGATAACGCCGGCGGCGGCGAAGGCGCTGTTGGCGGCGGGAATGCCGCAATAGATCGCACTCTGCAGGATGACTTCCTTGAGCGTGTCCGGCTCGATGCCGGCGGCCAGGGCGGCGCGCACGTGCATCTTGAGTTCCTCCTCGCGGTTGAGCGCGATCAGCATCCCGATCGTGAGCAGGCGGCGGGTGGACTGGTCGAGGCCGGGCCGGGTCCAGATTTCGCCCCAGGCGACACGGGTGATCAGGTCCTGGAAATCGGCGGTGAATTCGGTGGTGTTGGCGGCCGCGCGGTCGACATGAGCGTCGCCGAGCACCGCGCGTCGGGCGCGCATGCCGAGCGCGTGGCGTTCGGTCTCGTCCATCAGATGTCCAGATGCTCGGCAAGTGCCGTGTTGAAGAGGCCTGGTTGTTCCACGTTCGACAGATGGGCGGCGGGCAGGATCAGCACGCGCGCGTTCGCGATGGCCTGGGCGAGGGCCAGGGACTGCGCGGGCGGGGTGGAAGTATCGTCGCTGCCGCCGATCACAAGGGTCGGGCATCGGATGTTCGGAAGGTGATCGGTCAGATCGGCGTCGCGCAGAGCGGCGCAGCAGGCGGCGTAGTCTTCCGGCGTGTTGGCGAGCAGGCGGCGGCGGAAGACGTCCACGATGGCGGGATGGCTTGCCGTGAAGGCGGGGCTGAAGAAGCGCGCGAGCACGGTCTCGGCGATCGCCGCCATGCCGCTGGCGCGGACGAGGCGTTCGCGCTCGATCCAGGAGGCATGGCTGCCGATGCGTGACGCGGTGTTGGCGAGCACCAGCCGGCCGACGCGGTCGGGGGCATTGATCGCGAGCCACTGCGCCAGGACGCCGCCGAGCGAGATGCCGCAGACATCGACGACGCCGACACGCACGTCATCGAGGATCTCGATGATCCTGGCGCCGATCTGCTCGATCGTGGGGAGCCCGGGCAGGTCCGGTGCGATGATGCGGCATCGACCGGCAAGTGCCCGCACCTGATGGTCCCACATCGTGTGGTCGCAGCCGAGCGAGTGGAGGAACAGGATCGGCGTCCTGGTCGCGGATGCCGCCATGGCCTCGCTTTCGCCGATGTCGGTTCCGACCTTCGCTGCCGTCAGGTTCTCGGACATTGCGGTCAGGTCCAGTTCCAATCCCTCGATGACGGGCAGCAGCGCCTGGGTTGCGCCATGCGCGAGGCAGAACAGGTCGGCGAGGACCGCCCCCTCGGCTTGCCAGCCGCCGAGGCCGCGCTCGTGCTCCTGCGGCATCGCGGCGATGATGGTGGCTGCGAGCTGGGGCGCACGCGCGGCGGCAGCGAGCACGATCTGGCAGCCGGTCGGGTTGCGCTTGTGCACCATCGAGGACGAGCCGCCGCGGCCTTGTGTGCGCGGCTCGAAGGCTTCGCCGACTTCGGTCTGTGCCAGGAGCGCGATGTCGCGGGCGATCTTGCCGAGTGCGCCGAGCAGGATCGCGAGCGAGGCGGCGAGGCCCGCGATGCCGTCGCGCCGCGTGTGCCAGGGCAGCGGCGGGTCGGCCAGATCGAGCTCGGCCGCCATGCGCGCGGCGACCGCCGCACCGCGTCCGTCGAGGCCAGCGCGGGTGCCGGCGGCACCACCGAGTTGCAGCGCGAGCGCGCCGGTCGACTCGCGCGCGACGCGTGCGCGCGCGCGATCGATCGACAGGCGCCATTGCGCGGCCTTGAGGCCGAAGGTGATCGGCACGGCCGCTTGCAGCAGCGTCCGTCCGAGCATCGGCCGGGCGGCGTGTCGAAGGGCGAGTCGGCCGAGGCCGTCGGCGAGACGGACGATGTCGTCGTCGATCAGGGCGATGCCATCGCGCGCCTGCAGCATCATCGCGGTGTCGGCGAGGTCCTGGCTGGTGGCCCCCTTGTGGATATGGCCGGCGTCCTCCCCGGCGCGGTTGCGCAGATGGGCGACCAGCGGGATCGCGAGCGTGCCGGCGTGGGCGGCCTGGTCGGCCAGCGTCTCGATGTCGATGTCCGGATCGGCGTATAGCGCGCGAAGGCGGCCCGCGGCGTCGCGCGGGACCAGACCCTCTTCGGCCTGTGCGCCGGCGAGTGCCGACTCGAAACGCAACGCGGCGCCGAGCAACGCGCGGTCGCCGAAGATGGCGAGCATGGCGGCACTGCTCGCGGCGCGATCGCGGATCAGCGAGACCATCGGCTAGATGTCGAAGAACACGGTTTCGTCCGCGCCCTGCAGGATGATGTCGAACCGCCAGCCGCCATCCTCGGGATGCGCGATGAGCGTGGCACGCCGTCCGGGCGGCACCAGCGCCAGGATGGGGTCGTCCTGCAGGTCGGCGGCGCCGTCGAAATAGATCCGGGTGACGAGCCGCTTGATCAGGCCGCGGCCAAAGATGCCCACAGCGAGGTGTGGCGATTGCGGGCGGCCGCCAGGGCCGGGCGTATGGCTCGGCCACATGGTGCGCAACCGCCAGATTCCGTCCTTGTCGGTGCACGAGCGGCCGAAGCCGAGCCCGTCGCTGTCGGTCTGCCAGGTTTCGATCATCGCGTCGGGAACCGGTTCGCGATTGCCGTCGAGGACCAACCCGAACAGTTCGACGGGCGGTCCGACGCGCTCGCGAGAGCGTGCCCCGCCCACGAGGTCGGCAGCCCCATCCCAGGGAAGGGCGAAGTGGAAAAAGGGACCGACCGTTTGCCAAGGGGTCTGGCCGAAGAGGGACGATGTCTGGTTGTCTTGCACGGTCATGGCTCGAACGGCGTTTCGTCAGGCCCGCGAAGGACGATGTCGAACCGGTAGCCGAGCGCCCAGTTCGGGATCGTGGCACCGATGTCGAAACGGGCGACCATGCGCTGGCGGAACGGCATCGGCACGGCGTTGGCGATCGGGTCGATCGCGACCAGCGGGTCGTCGGGAAAATACATCTGCGTGACCAGGCGGGTGGCGAAGGCCGGCCCGAGCAGCGACAGGTGGATGTGCGACGGACGCCAGGCGTTGTGGTGGTTGCGCCAGGGATAGGCGCCGGGACGGATGGAGACGAAGCGGTAGCATCCGTCCTGGTCAGTGAACACACGGCCCATGCCGGTGAAGTTCGGATCGAGCGGGGCGTCCCACTGGTCGCGGGGATGGACATAGCGGCCGGCCGCGTTGGCCTGCCAGATCTCGATGACCGTGTTGGCGACCGGGCGCGCGGCATCGTCCAGCACGCGGCCGGCGACGACGATGCGCTGCCCGACCGGGGACGCGCCGTGCCGCGCGGTGAGGTCTGCGAGAGGCGGTCCCATCAGCTGGTCCCAGTCGGCGGGGCCGGTCGTCTCGGAGGGCGTGTGCGGGATGCGGACCAGGCGTTCGCGTGGCGCGCGGAAGGTGGTCGAGACGTAAGGCGGATGCAGCGACGGCGGCTGGCCCGGGTCCTCGCGTCGGTAGGCGGTGGCGCGCATCGCTCAGACTCGTTGGAGCGCCAGCGCCGCGCCCTGGCCGACGCCGATGCACATCGTCACCAGCGCCCGCTTGCCGCCGGTCTCCTCGAGCGCGCGCAACGCCGTCAGCGCCAGACGCGCGCCGGAGGCGCCGAGCGGATGGCCGAGGGCGATCGCGCCGCCGTTCGGGTTCACGTGCGCGGCGTCGTCGGGCAGTCCGAGCAGGCGAAGCACGGCAAGCGCCTGCGCGGCAAAGGCCTCGTTGAGCTCGACGATGTCGAAGTCGGCGATCGTGAGTGCTAGGCGGGCGAGCAGGCGCTCGGTGGCCGGAACCGGCCCGATGCCCATCACGCGCGGAGCCACGCCGGCGGTGGCGTAGCCGAGGATGCGGGCGCGCGGCGTGAGGCGATGGCGGGCGACGGCGCGGTCGGATGCGACGAGGAGAGAAGCGGCGCCGTCGTTGATGCCGGATGCGTTGCCGGCGGTGACGGTGCCGTCGTCACGGACGACGGGCTTGAGGGCGGCGAGCGTCTCGATCGTGGTGACCCTCGGGTGTTCGTCGGTGGTGACGCGTATGGGACCGGACTTGCCGCCGCGCACCTCGACAGGGCAGAGCTCGCCCTCGAAGAAGCCGCGCCTGGCGGCCTGTTCGGCACGGGACTGGCTGCGGGCGGCGAACGCATCCTGGTCGGCGCGCGCGATCGTATGCTCGATGGCGACGTTCTCGGCGGTCTCGGGCATCGAATCGGTGCCGTACAGTTCCCGCATCGCCGGATTGACGAAGCGCCAGCCGATGGTGGTGTCCTCGAGATGGGCGCGGCGGGAGAAGGCGGTGTCCACCTTGGCCAGCACGAAGGGGGCGCGGCTCATGCTCTCGACGCCGCCGGCGACGATCAGGTCGGCGTCGCCAGCCCTGATCGCCCGCGCGGCGATGGCGACCGCTTCGAGACCGGACGCGCAGAGGCGGTTGACGGTGACGCCTGGAACGGCGGGTGGCAGGCCGGCGAGCAGCAGCGCCATGCGGGCGACGTTGCGGTTGTCCTCGCCCGCCTGATTGGCGCAGCCGAGCACGACGTCGTCGAGCGCGGAGAGGTCGACGTCCGGCGATCTGGCGCACAAGGCCCGGATGGCGGTCGCGGCGAGGTCGTCGGGGCGGACACGGGCGAGTGCGCCGCCGAAGCGGCCGAACGGTGTCCGGATGCCGTCGCAGAGCCACGCGTCGGTCACCCGAGCGCGCCGGGGTTGAAGATGGCGCCGGTGCGTCCGCGCAGCATGTCCAGCGTGACCTCGGGCGCCATCTCGCGCAGCGTGAGGCCGGCGCCATGCCGGTCGACATCGAAGACGGCGAGGTCGGTGACGACCATGCCGATGCAGGCGCTGCCGGTGAGCGGCAGCGTGCAGCGCTCGAGGATCTTGGGCTCGCCGTCCCGACTGGTGTGGTCCATCAGCACGATGACGCGCTTGACGCCGGCGACGAGATCCATCGCACCGCCCATGCCCTTGAGCATCTTGCCGGGCACCGTCCAGTTGGCGATGTCACCGTTGGCAGCGACCTCGAGCGCGCCAAGGATCGCGAGATCGATGTGTCCGCCGCGGATCATCGCGAAACTCTCGGCCGAGCTGAAGAAGCTGGTCTCCGGCAGGAGGGTGACCGTCTGCTTGCCGGCGTTGATCAGGTCGGGGTCCTCGTCGCCCTCATAAGGGAACGGCCCGATCCCGAGCATGCCGTTCTCGCTCTGCAGCGTGACCTGCATGCCCGGCGGGATATGGTTGGCGACCAATGTCGGGATGCCGATGCCGAGATTGACGTAGTCGCCGTCACGGAGTTCACGCGCGGCGCGTGCCGCCATCTGGTCGCGCGACCACGCCATCAGACCGCCTCCTTGCGCGGGCGAAGGGTGCGCTTCTCGATCAGCTTCTGGTTGATCGAGGCCGGGACGATGCGATCGACATAGATGCCGGGCGTGTGGATCAGGTCGGGATCGAGGGTGCCGGAGGGCACGATCTGCTCGGCCTCCACGATGGTGATCCGGCCCGCGGTCGCCATCTGGGGATTGAAGTTGCGGGCCGTGCGCCGGTAGACGAGGTTGCCTTCGGTGTCGGCTTTCCAGGCCTTGACGATCGATAGGTCGGATTTGAGCCAGGTCTCGCGGACATAGAGTGCGCCGTCGAACTCCTCGACCGGCTTTCCTTCCGCGACGACGGTGCCGACGCCCGTGCGCGTGTAGAAGGCGGGGATGCCGGCGCCACCGGCGCGTATGCGCTCGGCGAGCGTGCCCTGCGGGTTGAGCTCGAGCTCGAGCGCGCCTTCGAGATGGAGCTGCTCGAAGAGCTTGTTCTCGCCGACATAGGACGAGATCATTTTTCGGATCTGACCGCTCTTGAGCAGCGACCACAGGCCGAAGCCGTCGGCGCCGCAATTGTTGGAGACCACGGTCAGGTCACGAACGCCACTCTCGAGCAACGCGGCGATCAGGGTCTCGGGATTGCCGGAGAGGCCGAAGCCGCCCGACATGATCGTCATGCCGTCGAAGGTGACTCCGGAGAGCGCGGAGGCGGCGTTGTCGTGGAGCTTTCTTGCCATGGATCAGATCAATGGCAGGCCGACATAGTTCTCGGCAAGAGCCGTCTGAGCGGCGCGCGACGTCCGCAGGTAGGCGAGCTCGGCGGTCTGCATCCGACGGTCGAAGCCGCTCGTGCCGGGAAAGCGGTGGGTGATGGAGGTGAACCACCAGGAGAAGCGCTCGACCTTCCAGACGCGGGCAAGCGCACGGTCGGAATAGAGATCGATCCCGCGCGTGCTGTTCCGGTCGTAGAACAGGGCCAGCGCATCGGCGAGCATGATCACGTCTGAGACAGCGAGATTCATGCCCTTGGCGCCGGTCGGCGGCACGATGTGGGCGGCGTCGCCCGTGAGGAACAGCCGGCCAAAGCGCATCGGCTCGACGACGAAGCTGCGGAGCTGAGCGATGCTTTTCTCGAAGCTCGTGCCGCGGACGAGGCTCGAGGCGACCTCGGGACCGAGCCTGCGGCACAACTCGTCCCAGAAGCGTTCGTCGGGCCATTCGGCGATGTTCTCGTGGGCGTCGCACTGCAGGTAGTAGCGGCTGCGCGTGGGCGAACGCATGCTGGCCAGCGCGAAGCCGCGCTCGTGGTTGGCGTAGATCAGCTCGTGGTTGACCGGCGGAACGTCGGCGAGAATGCCGAGCCAGCCGAACGGATAGACGCGCTCGAAGACGGTCATGCGCGAGGCGGGGACGGAGGCACGGCTGACGCCATGGAAGCCGTCGCAGCCGACGATGAAGTCGCAGTCGAGACGATGGCCGCCCCAGGTGACGCTGGGGGCGTCATCGAGCCCGTGCAGGGCGACGTCGGCGGCATCGAAGACGATGTCGAGGCCGCCTCGTTCGGCACTGTCGAACAGGTCGCGCATCACCTCCTGCTGGCCATATACGGTGACGCTGTCGCCGGTGAGCTCCGCCATGTCGATCCGGAACATCACGCCGTCGCAGGAAAGATTGGTGCCGGTGTGGATCACGCCTTCCCGGCCGAGGCGCCCGCCAAGGCCGAGCCGCTGCATCAGCGCCGTGGTGGTGCGCTCGAGCACGCCGGCGCGGACGCGGCCTTCCACGGCCGCACGATCGCGGCGTTCGATGACCACGCAGGCAATGCCGGCCTCGTGCAGCAGGTGGGCGAGGAACATGCCGGCGGGTCCGGCACCGATGATCGCGATCTGCGTCCGGGTGTCGCTCATGCGCCGACGATGGCGACGGGCGGTCGCAAAGGCGATGGACGTAAGAGGCCGGATCTTGGACTTTTGCGGACAAAAGATGCATCCGACGCTCAGGGCCAGGACGCGAACGAGGCCGGCGTCTGTCTGATGCGGCCCGTGCTGCGCTGGAAGGCACCCGGCGATTCGCCAGTCAAGCGCTTGAAGAACCGGTTGAAGTAACCTGGGTCGCGAAAGCCAAGGAAGTAGCCGACCTGTTCGACGGAGCATTCGTTCTGTCGCAGCCGCGCGCGGGCCTCCTCGAGCAGGCGTTCGTGGATCAGGCCGAGCGGCGTCCGGCCGCCGGCGCGCAGGCAGGCATCGTGCAGGTGCGCCTGGCTGACGCCGAGCCGGTCGGCGTAGTCATGCACGCGCAGATGCTCGCGGTAGTGCAGCTCGATCAGGCGGGTGAAGCGCTCGATCGTGGTCTGCGCGGATCTGCCCTGCAGACCGTTGCAGCGCCAGAGCGTGAGGATCACCAAGCCGAGATGCAGGCCCAGCGCGGCCGCGGCGCCGTCCGCCATGTCGCGTGATTCCTCGACCATCGCCTCGAACGAAGCGGAGAGTGCGCCCAACCGACCGGCAAGCTGGGTGGCGCCCGCGATCAGCGGGCCCTTCAACGACGGTTGCTTCTGCGCGGCCAGGATCGGATCGGACGCTGTGCGCTGCACAAATCTGGTGTCGATTGATGCGGTCCAGCCTTCGCTGGCGGCGGCGATCTCGATCGTCCCGCGCGTCGGTGGCGGCAGCCACAGCAGTGCGGGGGCATCGAATTCAAGCGTCTGTCGATCGCGCGTGATCTGACCTTGGCCCATGGCGAGCAGCGTCGCATGGCATTCGCCCGGTCTGCAGCCGAACGACCAGGTGCGGGAGGAAAGCGCGGCCACGATGCGGTCCGCAATGATCGCCGAGGCGACGTCCAATCGTTGAACACCCGAGAAAGTGCAAGACGTTTCGAGACTAGTGCATTTCGTGCGTCTGTCCACTCGGCGCTAGATGACGACAACGCGGACACGCGGTTTCGGGGGAAACAAGGTTGCTCAACACGACGCTTCTGATCGGCGACGTCAAGCGGGATGCGGCCAACGGCGCCACCTTCGACCGGATCAATCCGCTGACCGGGCAGGCCGCGAGCCGGGCGTCTGCCGCCTCGGCGGAGGACGCCAAGGCGGCGGTGGCGGCCGCGGCGGCTTCGTTCGGATCATGGTCAACGCTGGGCCCTTCGAAACGCCGGATGCTGCTGATGCGCGCGGCGGCCGCGATGGAGGAGCGCGCCGGCGAGTTCGTTGTGGCGATGGCGGAAGAGACGGGGGCGACGGCCGGCTGGGCGCATTTCAACGTTCATCTCGCCGCGAACATGCTGCGCGAGGCGGCCTCGATGACGACGCAGGTGGCGGGCGAGTTGATCCCGTCCGACAAGCCGGGCCTGATGGCGATGGCGGTACGCCAGCCGGTGGGCGTCGTGCTCGGCATCGCGCCGTGGAATGCGCCGGTGATTCTCGGCGTGCGCGCGATCGCGATGCCACTCGCCTGCGGCAACACGGTGGTGCTGAAATCGTCGGAGATGTGCCCGGCGACGCACGGGCTGATCGGCAACGTGCTGCATGACGCGGGTCTCGGTGGCGGGATCGTCAATGTCGTTAGCAACGCGCCGGAGAATGCCGCGAGCATCGTCGAGACGTTGATTGGTCAGAAGGTGGTGCGCCGCGTCAATTTTACCGGCTCGACGCGTGTCGGCCGGTCCATCGCCGAGATCGCGGCAATATCTTTCGGAATAATTTAGGTCTTATAGCGGTAAAGTAAATGGTATTTTTTTAATTTGCAAGCTCAAAACAATGTTCTTATAAGGAGTTGTGCTTATTTGGTATATTTTAATAGAAAATAATAAGCTTATGTCATATTACTTGAAATAAAGTACAAGATAATACGAATGAATGAATTAATTAATTAACTTTATTATTATTAAGGTAATTTTTATGTTAAAAGCTCAAATTTGTACAAAAATCAAACTATCAAATGAATAACATTAAAAAAATCATACTATTGCCAAAAAATTAATAAATAGTCTAGATTTATTTAGAGCCAAAGTAAATTAACTAAATTAATGAGGTGAATTTAATTGTAAAAAACTAGAAATAGAAGCTATATTACCACTAATATTACGTATAAAGTAAACATATAAGCATACTAAGCTCTTATTTAAGCATCAGTAGGATACATAAATAAAAAATGAAATTAATCTTAATCAGTTGTGAACTATTAATAGATTAAATTCGTTAATTATAACTTTTAGAATGATCATAACAAGCTATAATTTTAGTAGTAATAAAAGTATTATGATAATAATATTATCGTCAATTTTTTTAGGAGATAAATTCATATTTAAAACTTGCTTAAAATAATACCAGATTTTTTAATCCTTTAAAAGCTTGATATTTACAAACTATGTTAAGATAATCTATACTAATATATAAGAGATTTTCAAGTAAATATATACTAAAATTTTGATATATAATATGAGGACAAATTGAGATTAAAATAGAAAAACATTATTTTAGTAGATCTTCAAATAAATATAATAAATAGAGGTAAGAGTTCTAAATTTGTTGATATTTAAAAAAAAAAAATTCTAATCTATTAATTGATTATTAGATCGAACCAAGTATGATGTAATAAAAAAATTTAAAACAGGTAAAATACATAATGTTAAAATATTGGGATAAATAACTTACAAATATATAAAATTTTCTGATCTAGCTTTATTCAAATTTGAATCAAAAGTAAAGAAGCTTTGGGTTTACAAAACTTATGAGCCCAAATAATTAAACTTATTTTCTCTATTAAATCATTATCCGCATACGATGGTAAATCTAATATATCCTAATTGCTTTTCTATCTAAGCTAGAAAATTATCCATTTAGTTTTTATCTTGTAGATAAGTATGGTAAGTATACTAAGTAGCTTAAATACCCTAACTACCAATTAATGTCTGTTTAAATAAGATTACAAGGCATTTTATGAGAGGCTTCTAGGGCTAGTAAAATTGCATCATCAACATAAATTAATACTGATACTTAGATATTAATTATATACATACATATATATATATATATATAAACATATACACACACGTATATATATTTGAAGAAGTTTCTTACAAAGAAAAAATCGACAAGGTTAATAAAAACTAAGATAGGAATAATGCGATCAAAAAGCTAAAAGATTATAAATAAACGATTTAACATGTATTTAATTGGTAGAAAACAAGATAAATGGGAACAACTTAACTAATAAAATTATCACAATTATAAATGATAATAAATTTAATATTTTTTAATTTCCTTAAGGTTAAAACCCTTGATGAATGAATGAATGAATTGTAAAATTTGAAGACGTTACTTACAAAGATAATCCTTATAAGATGCTCTTAATGTAAGCTAATGTAGGCATGAATGAAAATTAAATTCTAAAGACATAATTTAAGAATGCAGATCATTAAACGGCTCATGATAACAGCTAAAATAGCTAGTGTTAGTACTACAAATTTGATGATTACATTTTCCGTTTTTCTAAATATAAAATCACTATAGCACTATAGCACTAAGGGACCTTTCCCAAGGGTCTCGTCAATACCACTATGGGAAGTCTAATTGGAATACCCCCACAATTCCCTCCCAATATATGGGACCACCCCCCATCCCGCCTCCCAAGTCATGGGAGTGCCCCCATTTCTATTCCCAATTTTCTTGGGACCCTATTTACTTAGGTTCCAACTAAATTGGAACGCATGTATTTTAGATTCCAATTTAATTGGATTACAAAACTGGTTGGGTTCCAATAATTGAGAGGCTGGATGTAATCACTCCTAAGAAATTTACGTTGTAGAAATTCTGGTTCTAAAAATTGGTAGTGTGCATGTAGCACTCCTAAGTATTGGAGGGTTACTAAATTTGGACCTATAGTGATTGGAATTGAAATAAGCAAGTATCCTAAGATTTAGAATTAAGTAAAATGCTTTTCGTTAATTTTTTATAATAAGATGTTTTAATTTTGGAGTTTCTAAAATATTGCAGAGCCTAGTATAAGGTGCTAGTTAATAAAGTTATTTGTTAAAAAACTGAGTTGTATATTTATACAAATGAAAGTCTAAAAGTTTAAATTTTTTTTATTAATTTAATATTAGAATAACTAAATAGCAAAATTAAACTAGGAAGGAGTTAAATTAAGGTATGGAAAATGTTACGCTAGCTACCTAAACTAGCTTAGAGTTTTTAATAATGCGTTTTGCATATGGTAAGTCTTAATATTTTATTCTTAGAAACGATGCTCAATAAGTTAATTAAAATGCCTGTTTATGTTCTTAATATACTGAAAATATTAGACATACTACTTAGGCAAGGTAAGTCCTAAGTATAAAAGTATTATTTTTATAAATTCTACCTTATATTAGCTTTACTTAAAATACTATTTGTAATTTTTTGCTAACTTTTAGGTTTAATAGTCAAAATTTATTAAAGTAAATTTCCTTATTATTAAAAATATATGTGATATAGTATGTAACCTTAAACTTATAAATATAAACCTAAGTACACTCTTAAAGGATATTATAGAGAATAAAATATCTTATTCCTTGATTTTATTGTCTAGGAATAACAAGACTTTTATATAAGGTTAAAAAATAGGTATTTATTCTAATAAGTTTTTTAAATTTAGATGTTTAATTTAAGTATATTATGCCTGTAATATATTTAATGCTTCTATATATACTATATATTTAAAAAGTTTATACCCTGTTAATACTACGTATATATCTCTTCCTAATTTTAAGTACAGTTTAATTTATTTAACAAAGTAGTAAATAATTTGCTATTAAATTTGTAGATCTTTTCTTTATACTGAACTACTCTAAACCCTTTAGATCGTTAAAATAAATATAAAGTAAGCTTTAATACAGACTTAAGAGCGCCTATCCGACCCCGTCGAGTACGCCGCCGCGGTCCACCACGAACACCAGGCGCTGCGCCACAGCGCCCACCACAAGCTCATGCACGCGTTCCTCGAAGAGGAGATCTTCGACGGGCAGGTCAGCCTCGCCCGACCCGCCCCGCCACTCCCGCGGGCGCCAACTACGCCTCGTCGACGACGACCCCGACCACTGACCCCCGGGGCGCTCAGCCGCGGCGATCCAGCGGCAAGGATGCCGCGCCGTGCCATCTGGACGATCGACAGCCCGGGACTCGCCCGCAGGGCGACGGAAACGCCCGAGCCCACCACCAGCGGGGGTGGCGCCCACGACGACCCGGGTCCCACCCCGCCCCTCGCGGGCCCTCGATGCCGCCGTTGCTACCGAGACCCCGGGGCGTCGCGGCGCAACAGCCTGAGCTTGAGTCATCCGATCGGGATGCGTTCGCGGTGAGCGGCGGCCGGCAGCTTGCGGTCAAAGGAGATCGCGGTCGACGCGGTGTGCTTGGCGGTCGCCAAACAGTTGGCGTCAGGAAGGCTGATCGGATGGCGCTGGCGCAGCCGAGCGGCCTCCACGCCGATCGCCTGGTTGGGCTGATGAACCGACACCCCGAGGGCGGCGATCGCCGCCCGGGCGGCCGCCAGCTTGGCGGCCTCACCAGCGGGCGCACCCAGCAGCTCGGTCAGGGTTGACCACGCTGATCAGCGCCGAGGCCTGCCGATCGCGCCAGCTCGCGAACAGGACGCGCGCGTGGGCGTGATGGGGATCGTGGGCGTCCAGCGCACCGGGTCCGCTGCCTCGCGCCGCCGCGTCGGATCGCGGCGGCGCAGTCTGGAGAGGGTGCCTTGGGGCAGATCCGTGCGTCTGACCCGACGCGACTCAGCTGATCGGGGGGCGCTTGGGTAGCGGCCCCGGATTGCCGGTCAGTCCGTTGAACGCCCAGCCGGTCAGGCCGTCGCCGTAGTTGGAATTGCTGAGTGCGGTGTGCAGTTTGGCCGCCGACCCGTCGCCCTTGCCCTCGGCACGAAAATAGGCGGCGAGCTGCTGATCGGCAAGCGCCAGCACGTGCGCGCCCTTGACCCATTCGCGCTTGATCTCGGGCTGCCGCCCGCCCGGTTGGGCGGGAACCGCGGCCACCGCCGACGCGGCCTTCTCGCAGGTCTTGGAATTGGACGTGAGCTTCGGGATCGCCTCGCGATCCAGGCGGGGCGTACCTGTCTGGAGGTTCAGCCGAATCGACTTGCCCTGCTGATCGATGGCCCTACCCAGCGGCGTCGAATCGATTTTCTTGAGCTGCGTCGGCGTAGGTCCCGTCGGCATGACGCGCGGGCCGGCGGCAGCGAGCGCCGGCACCGCGCCGACGCCCGAGGTCATAACAACGATCGCGCCGATCGTGAGACGACGAGGCAGATGGGGATAGGGCATCTCGAACTCCGTGTTTCGCTGAATGGGGACTCTGTCGAGAGCGCCTTCGCCAGACTGGGTGTAAAGGCGCCCATTGGGGTTATGTCCTGACCCGGGTCATTGTTGCGCCACGGCTTCCGGAATGTCTGAAATCGGACTGGGCGGGCTCGCAACGCGGTGCTGCTCCTCGCCTGTCTCTCCCCGACCGGCGTCGTCGCCGTCGAGGAGCTCGAGATCCCGGACGGCGGTGTTGATCGCGGCAAGAATCGTTGATGGCTCACTCCCTGTGCGCCTCAGATGGGCCGGCTTCAGCTGGTTCTCCAGCACGAGCCCCGGCGGTGACCACCGCCTCAGCGTTGGTCAAGAAATCCGTATCGGGCATCGCTCAGCCGCGCCCAGCCACCCGGCCACCTATGTCCGATCGTGCACCGGCCGACGACGCACGCACACCCGTTGCTCAACGGCCACGCCGGCCCACCGCCCCGAGCGCTTCGTCTAGCTCAAGCGGCAGCGCGCCGCCCTACACGCGGGCTAGGTGGTCCGTCAGCGCGCGGGAGCTGACACTTCTGGGTTCCACGACGGATGCAGGGCAGAGGACACCGTGTGCAGAAGCGCGGCGTTGCCGACGCAGAATCGGAGCGGCTGTATAGGCGCCGGAGGCTGCAATCGACCGTGGACGGCCGGCATACGCGTGATTCGAGATGTCGCCGTAGCGCTCGTTGCGATCTGAGCGTCCCGGTGATCAAAGCGATAGTGCCGACGGCACGGCAGCTTGCCGGAGAGGCAGCTGACGGGAGAGCGTTGTCTGGATGTCCGTCGGTCCGGCGTGGGTGTTGAGCTGGGGCAGCAGCTCGTGCCGGTCCATAAGCTCGAAGTCATGTCTTCCCGCGGACCCCTCGAGCCCGAGGAGGTCGAGGCCTGGCGGATCGGGGCCGAGGCCGAGCTCACGCGCCTGCGGTCGCTCACCGGCGCGCAGTTAGGCGCCGAGCTGATGCGCCGCGGCTTCGCCGACCTGCCGCCCGACGGTGCACGGACGCGGATCGGCCTGTCGAACAGTCTGTGTTCCTGAGGCTCCGCCGGTGGTCGGCGACGATGACATCGATGTCGTTGAGCAGTACAACGGGTTGCTCGTGCCCGTCCTCGGCGTTCTCGAGGATGCCGGGCTTCTCTGGAGCGAGCCGCGGGGACGATCCGCGCTGGGGTTCTACAGCTTGACGACCCGCGGACGATCGGCCCTGGCCGACAACGGCGTCGAGACGATCCTGGCGGCTCGGTCCTAGTGGGAGGCGTCGCTGAGCTGGCGACGCGGCCTCGGCGGGCGCTCAGCGAGGCCGGAGAAATGATCACCAGGTCCGCGCTGTGGCCGACCGACCGATCTCACTTGTTTCTCGGCGTAGACGGAGGTCAGGAAGCTGCGATGCTCTCGCCATGGCCACTCTCGCGGATTTGGCCCAGGGAGGAATTCGTCTCCCTGACCACCTATCGACGGTCGGGGGCGGCGGTGTCGGTGCCGGTGTGGATCGCCCCCGCGACCGACGCGAGCGGCGGGCTGCTCGTCACGACGACCGAGCCGTCGGGCAAGGTCAAGCGCCTGCGTCACGACCGAAGGGTCCAGCTGCGTCCCTGCGATCGACGGGGTGCGATCGCCGCGGACGCTCCGGCCGTGTCCGCCCAGGCGGAGATCGTGCGGGCACCCGGAGATGTTCGTCGATTGCGAGAGGTGATTCGCGCCAAGTACGGCTCGCGGATGAAGATCACCGCCGCCGACCAGGGCATTCTGGATCCGGCGGAGCCCGCCCGGGTCATCCTGAGGATCATCGCTTCCGACCTGGATCTCTGAAACGTCCGGATCGCGGTCTCAGAAAGTCGGTCGCGAGTGCTTTCGCCTCCTGCGCCGCAGCCGATCGCGCCGTCGCAATGGCGACGTCGCGTGTTCGACCTGACCGGACTCGATGGTCGCCGACGGGGTGGGCTGTGCCAGCGCGCAGACACCCCGTCGCTCGTTTGCTGGCGTTACCGAAGGAAGCGGGTCGGTGGGTCGGCAGGAATCATCGGTGCGGGTCGTTCGTGGACGGCGGCGATGATCTCTGTGTTGTCGATCCCGCGCAGGTACCGGGAGGTGATTGCGAGATCGGCGCGTCCGAGCTGTCGTTGGATGACGATCAGGGAGATCCCCTCGCGTGACATCTCCACCGTGTGAGCGTGACGTAGCTGGTGCGGCGCGAACCGGCGGCGGACACCGGCCGTCGCAGAGGCGTGGTGTAGCTGCGCGCGTATGCCCCGCGGTCGCGCGTGGCCGGTCGCGGGTCGGTCCGCGCAGCACGCAGAAGAGGAGGCCTGCCGGTAGCTGGGCTCGGAGGTTGAGCCACGGGTTGAGGTGCGTCCAGGCCCAGCGGTCCATTCCGACCTCGCGGCGTATGTACCCTTACCGTGCCCGATTAGCAGCGATCCGCGGTCGGGATCGAGGTCGGTCTCGTTGAGGGTGAGCGCTTCGCTGATCCGTAGCCCGGCTCTCCAGAGCACGACGATGATGCCGCGTAACCGCAGGCCGTCGGGGCTGTCGCCGGCGGCATGCATGACCGCGACGATGTCCTCCACCGTCGGCGGATCTGGCGGATACCGGAGACCCCTGTTCCTGGGCGGGAGCCCCTTGTGGAAGCCGGGACGTAGTCGCGGGTGACCGGCGATGGCCAGCGCGATCGACTGCGTGGATTCCATGACATCCTCCTGTGGACGACGAATGACAATCTCGCCATCGTCGCGCGGACAAACCCCGGACGCACCAAGCCCCGCTGAGCGTCTGGCGCGCCGCCGGGCCCTCTGGCATCGTCGGCATCCGTGAGCCCAACCGTCTTCCGAGAAGACCCCCGTTCCGATTCTTCTTCTTCTTCTCCCGCGAAGAAGAGCGCGTCCACATCCCATGTCCAATCGCCCGCCGGGGAGGCGAAGTTCTGGATCGAGCCGAACATCGAACTCGCGCGCAACCACCAGCTCAGCGACCAGGACTTGGGCCGCGCCCTACAGTTGGTGATCGAACACCAGCAGGAGATCAGAGATGCCTGGCAGCGTCACCTTCGGCCGTTGAGGTCACCAACATCTCGAAGCACGGGCTCTGGATCCTGGTCGACGACCAGGAGCACTTCTTGACCTTCCGTGAGTTTCCGTGGTTCGAGACCGCGACGGTCCAGGCGATCCTGCACGTCGAGCGCACGGCCCCAGCGCACCTGCATTGGCCAGACCTCGACGTAGACCTGTCGCTGGACTCCATCGCCCATCCCGAGCGCTACCCGCTCGCCTCAAAGCTCTAAGCCGGATCCACCGATCGGCGGGTCGGGAATGGCGTGCTCCTGGCGCGCGAAGGCTACGCGGTGTCTGGCGTTGATTTCTCGCGCGAGATTGATCGAGCTGTCGGCCACGAAGGCGGCTGCGGCGGATGTGGAGGTCAAGTTCGACGTTGGTGATGCGATGTCGCCTTCGTTGCCGGAGTCGTCGTCTGACTGCGTCGTCTCCCGGCATGTCTTGTGGCCATGACTGATCCCGCTCTCGCTCTCGAACGTTGGCTCGCGCTGCTTCGGCCAGGCGGGCGGCTCGTGCTCGTCGAGGGCCGCTGGTCAACCGGTGCTGGATTGTCGGCCGAGCAGACCCTGTCGCTGCTGGCCGGGTCACGACGCACCACGATCGTGACCGAGCTCACGGACCCCGCGCTCTGGGGCGGAATCCATCAGCGACGAGCGCTACCTGCTGCGCAGCGACCCTGCCGCACCCAGCTGACCCAATGAGACTGCCCCAATGTCGCCACCCGGCCGCGGGGTCTGCGCTGCTGCTCTGGTCGAGCTGCAGTGCTCGGCAGCAGTAGGCGCGGCGCCCGATGCGGGATGCGAGCGTCCCCTTCCGGGTTGGACGTCGTCGACACCGGTGAGCAGGGCTGGCAGGCAGCCTCTGGCTGGACCAATAGGGCGCCCGGCAACGCCGTCGAGAGTACGGGGTGACGATACGATCACGCGCGTGCTTGACGATGCGTCCGCGGAGCGATTGCGGTCCACGCCGCTCGCGTGGCTGACGACGGTGCGAGCCGATGGGCAGCCGCAGACTTCCTACGTCTGGTTTCATCACGGTGGCGAGGACATCGTGCTGCTGAGCCAGCCGGAAGCGCCGAAGATTCGCAATATCAACGGTAACTCGAAGGTCTCGCTGAACCTCGACGGTGATACCGCCACCGGCGGTGGCGTGCTCACGATCGAAGCGGTCGCCGAGGTCATCGGTGAGATGTCGGGCGACCGGTGGCTCGCCTACCTGGCCAAGTACGAGAGCCGGATCCGCAACGGTCCATGGGGAACGCCGGACGCGTTCATCGCGATGTTCTCGTCGGCGATCCGGATCGTGCCCGTCCGTGCACGTGCCTGGTAGTCGGGCTTCGCAACCCCCCCCTCACCTCCCAGAACTGTCATTTCGGTTCGTCGCCCGACGGCCACGAGGCGATTGTTGCTGCTCCGTCGAATGATTTGGTCGAAGGAGAAGCGGGCGGCAACGGCCGCTCGCCTGGCCGGCGAGCGGCCGGTCCGTCAGAGGGTGAGCCCGGCGGTGGCTGAGATGGTCGGCTGGCGTCGGGAACGAACGGCGTCGATGATCTCGCTGGGATCGATCCCGCAGGTAGGTCGACGTCGTCCCGAGGTCGGTGCGCCCAAGTTGGCGTTGGATGATGTTCACCGCCACGCCCTCCCGCGCGAGCTCGACCGCGTGCGCCGGCCAGGCAGCGAGCTGCTCGAAACCGAACCCGTCCATCCCGGCCTCGCGTCGGCTGTCGCCCTTACCATCGCGGATCAGCAACGACCCCCGCCCCGCGTCGTCAATCCCCGTCGACCACCCGGACGTAGCGCAGCGCCTCGGGTGGTCGCTCGGCCTGGGTGCGGGGAAACCCTCGACGAACCTTCCCGCCGCGGCCGACGAGAACGGCCCGGCGGGGATGAAAGGTGATCGCGACCTATGCGCCGTCGTGGATCGTGATCACGTATCCGTCCGGGTCTGAGAGGGCGAAGGTGCGGCCAAACGGACCATCAAACGGAGCGGTCACAATCATGACCTCCTCCGCGCTGAGCCGGTCGTGCAGCGCTTGGGCGGCATCGACCCTGAGCCAGACCGCGACCCCCAAGACCAGGCTGGCCGGCGTCAAGGTCCGTGGCGGGCAGGAGTTCGCGGACCGCGAACGGGATCGGCTGCGTCGCAAAGACTACAGCGCCGGGCGGTGAGGCCGGCGCGCGGCGCAGGCCGAGACGCTCCTCATAGAACGCGGCGGCGGTGTCGAGATCACGGACCTGCAGGGAGATGAAGTCAGGACCAACGGGCATCAGCAGCACTCCTCTTTGGTCAACGTATTGACGTCCAGGATATGTCAAGATATTGACGTGGGTCAAGTCCGATCTCGACACCGCCGTCGGTCTACGTGCTCAAACGCCACCACGGTCGCCCTGCGAGCCGCGATGGACGCCGCTCTGCGCGGGCACGACCTGACCGTCCCGCAGTACTCCTGCCTGGAACAGCTCGCCCACCAACCCGGGCTCACCAACACCGAGCTCGCACGCGGTACGTTCGTCTCCCGCCAAGCGATGCACCAACTTCTCGCCACGCTCAAGAGCACCGACCTCGTCCAAGGCGACGGCAGCGGTCGCCACGAGCACTTCAGCCTCACCAACGATGGGGCGAGACGCCTCGCCGGCGCCTCAGCGGCTGTGGCCGCCGTGCAAGAACAGATGCTCGCTCCCTTCGACCCCGCACAACGACGAACGCCTCTACGCCGACCTCACCGCCTGCGCCGACGCGCTCAGCTAGACCAAGCGCCGCCCCGGCCGCCGCGGAGAAACAGGATCGGCGGGCGGGAGGCATTCGTCGCGGCATCTCAGCGGCGGTGTCCGCAGTCACGAGTGCGGCCGGGATCGACGCGGTGACTGGGGTGGGGCCGGGCTCAGTCGAGGCGCCCTCAAGGTCGATGTGCGGAACGAGCCAGTCCAGCCAGCGCGGTAGGGGCTGGACAAGTGCCGGCGTTTGCGGCCGGACGGCGAGTGCCTACAGCAGCTCGCCGACCGAGGCGCGCACCAGCCGGTCTCGCCGGTGAAGGAAGCCCCGACGCGGCCCCGTAGAGCACGAGCTCGATCCTTCCCGCGAACAGTTCAGCCCCGTCCGGATACGCGATCTGTAACGAGTCGAGGTCGTAGTAGCTGAACGTACGGGCGGCTACCCGCGCACGCTCAAACGGTCCAGCGAGTCCCACGGCTCCCGTCATCGATGAGCGCAAGGTGAGCATCTCGGCGTCACCGCCCCAGTGCTCGAGGACGACTTCCGGGCTCGGTTTCGCCGCCGCGACCCCTTGCCACGCGCGACCCCAGCCCCGGCTCGGTCACCGCCACGCGGTACTGATCGGCTGATGCGGAGCACTGCCCGCGGCCAGCGCAGACGGTCGCCGCCCCAGAGAGCCGGCCACACGCGACGGCCGCGAGCGCGACAACCCTACGGTCCTGCTGCGCCCTCGCCGACATGACGAGCACGATATCTACCGCCGCTCGCTGCCGACGATCGGTCCACGAACGCCAGCCGCGCGGCTTTGTTCAGCGGCCCTTACCCGGGCAGCTGGCCACCGCGCGTGCTTCGAGCTTGCGACGCTCTCGCCGCCGCGCCGTGAATCTGGCCGACCGCGTACCCACCGCCAAGCGCGATGACGGCCGGGACAGCCGCGAGTACCAGCACGCTGACTGCGGCGATGACCTTGAGCACGACGATCACAGCGATGACAGCCGCGACGACGAAGAGAACTGCCTTCATAGCGTGAACTATAAGCCCCCAAGGCTGAGGAGCCGTGCAGCCTGTTCGGCGCGTTCTCGGACACCGCGCCTGACCGTGGGACCGAAAGCTCATTGAGCAGGCAGACGCGGCCCCGGCTCGCGAGGCGCGGCGCACGCTCGCTCGTTCTCGGAAGCCGACTACCTGCTCGGCGTGCGCGACGATATGCGCCAGGCGCCCTGCGTACCGCCGTCCTGACGCCGACGCGTCGTTCCTGGCGACCGAGACACTGGCGTCCCGGCGCTGCTGGCGCTCGGCACGCTGCTGAACGCCGCAGGTCACCCGCCAGGTGACGAAGCAGGGAACGCCGTGCCAGGAGGAAGGCCTCGAACCCGGTTGCGAGCGCGGGCCCGAGTTCATGATCGCGTTGCCGCGAGGCTGTCGGGACCTTTGCCCGACAGCCTCCCGCGAAACCCATCATCCGTGAGCTCAGCTCGGTTAGAGTGGTGATCGTCGCTTTGGCTGGTGGGATGTGGCGATCCCGCCGCTCAGAGCCGCGGGTGCGTTGCCCTTCGCTTCAGGGATCGCGCAGACGGTTGATGTCGGGAGCAACGGCCCCGCGCGCCGA
>CBDIBD010000002.1:590000-796556 GCA_965276655.1 Acetobacteraceae bacterium | reverse complement strand
CGGCGGCTTCGACAGTCAACAAGGCTGGGGCGGACAGGGCGGCCCGCGAGGCCGCGGCCCGGGCCACGCGGGCGGCCCGGGCCGCGGCGTCGGCGCGCGCGCTCGCGCAAGCATTGCAGGCGCGCGACGTCGCGGCGTCACTCCGGCTGCGCCGGAGCGAGCAGCGCGCGGCGGCACAGACCGGCCGGATCGAGGCCCTGGCGGCGCGGCACGAGGACGAGGAACGGCATGTCGCGGCCCTGACGGCGGAGCTGGCGTCGATGCTGCCGGCACTGCGCGGGCTGCAGGCCGCACCGCTCGCCTCGCTGCTGCTGGCGCCCGGCCCGCCGGAGGATGCGGCAGCCGCGGCCGCCGGGGCGCGGGCGATGGCGGCCGATATCGCGGCCAAGCTCGCGGCATTGCGCGCCGGCGAACGGGAGGAAGCGGCGCTGGCGGGCGCGCTGTCGGCGGAGCGCGCACGGGCGGTGTCGGTGCAGGCGCACGACGTCTCGCGCGCGACCGCGATCGAGCAGGATCTGCAGGCGGCGCGGCAGGCCGCCGACATGGCCGACCGCGCGGCACGCGAGAGCGCCGGGCAAGCCGCGACATCGGCGTCGCGGGCGGCGTCGTTGCGGGACGCCATCGCCTCGCTCGAGACGTCGCAGCGCGGGCATGCTGGCAGGATTGCGGCCTCGGGGACAGCGGTGGCGCCGGTCGCGGGACCGGTGGTGCAGCGCTTCGGCCAGGCGACCGACGCGGGCACCGCGTCGGGGGAGAGCTTCGCGCCGCCGCCGGCGGCATTGGTGAGCGCGCCCTGCCGCGGACGGGTGGATTTCGCGGGGCCGTTCCGGTCGTATGGCAAGATGGTGATCGTCGATTGCGGCGGTCACACGCGATGGGTGCTGGCGGGGCTGGATCGCGTCGATGTCGTGCCGGGGACGGGCGTGCGGGCGGGGGAGCCGATCGGACGGATGGCGGATTTCACGCCGGCCGCGCACGGACGGCCGACGCTCTATGTGCAGTTGCGCCGCGGCGAGGACGCGGTCGATCCTGACCTCGTCCTGGGCCATTGACGACGGCATCGAAGACGGATGGGCAAGGTTTGGGAAACCTGTTCGTGTCTTCATAGGGCCGGATGGTCTTGTGCCGGAGCGGGTCTGCTATCAATGGAAGACACATGCCGATCGGAGAGCATCGCCCATGAGGTTTCGTAACGGCCTGTTGCTCGGTGGCGCGTTCGCCGCCGGCCTCGCGGCTGGTCCGGCGAGCGGTCCGCTGCAGCGCATGTTCGGCCTCGGGCCGACCTACGATTTCGCGGCGCGCGCCTTCGCGCAGGGCGTGGAGGAGCCGTCCGGCGGTCATGCCGAGACCTATCATCTGCTCGACCTGTTCGGTTACGTGTTCGAGAAGGTCCGGGCCGACTACGTGCAGCCGGTTTCGGACCGGGAGCTGATCGACAACGCGCTGAACGGGATGCTGAGCGGGCTCGATCCGCACAGCTCGTACATGGACAAGAAGCAGTTCGCCGACATGGAGGTGCAGACGCGCGGCCAGTTCGGCGGCCTCGGCCTGGAGGTGCAGGCGAGCGACGGGGTGATCAAGGTGGTCTCGCCGATCGACGACACGCCGGCGGCGAAGGCAGGAATGAAGGCGGGCGACCTGATCCTGGGGATCGACGGCAAGAGCGTCGACGGGATGACGCTCAACGACGCGGTCGACCGGATGCGCGGGCCGCCGGACAGCGCGATCGCGCTGACGGTCAAGCGGATCGGGGTCGACCATCCGCTCGAACTGAAGCTCAAGCGGGAGGTCATCCACATCCAGGTGGTCAAGTCGGCGCTGTATGGCCACACCGCCTATATCCGGCTGGCGCAGTTCAACGAGGACACCGACGACGGGCTGCACACCGCGTGGAACAAGCTGCGCGGCCAGGCGGGCGGCCATCTCGACGGTCTGGTGCTCGATCTGAGAAACAATCCGGGCGGCCTGCTCGACCAGGCGATCGACGTCTGCGACGATTTCGTCTCCAGCGGCGAGGTGGTGTCGACGCGCGCGCGCCATCCGGAGGACAGCCAGCGCTGGGACGCCAAGGGCTCGGACATCACCGGCGGCCTGCCGATGATCGTGCTGACGAACGGAGGATCGGCGTCGGCGAGCGAGATCGTGGCGGGTGCGCTGCAGGACCATCACCGGGCGCTGGTGCTCGGCACGCGGTCGTTCGGCAAGGGATCGGTGCAGACGGTGATGCCGATCAACGACGACGGGGCGCTCAGGCTGACGACGGCGCGCTACTACACGCCGTCGGGACGCTCGATCCAGGGTCTCGGGATCTCGCCCGACATCCAGGTCAAGGAGGAGCACGGCGAGCAGGACAACCTGCCCGACCACGAGGGCGACCTGATCCACGCGCTGAAGAACCAGGGCGGCACGCCGCCGCCGCCGCCGTCGACGCATGCGGCGCTGCCGCCCGTCGCGCAGTCGATCCCGCGTGAGCCGCCGACCAACTGGCCGAAGTTCGACCTCACCAATCCAGGGACCGACTTCCAGTTGCAGCAGGCGCTCAAGGTGGTCGACGCGATGGCGCCGTCGTCGACCGCATCGCATTGAACGGCCGCGCCCTCCTCGCCGTCTGGGGGGTGCTCGCGGCGATGGCCGTGCTGATCGCGGGCACGCTGCAGGCGCTGGGGCCGCCGCGCGCGGTTGCGCGGGTGCAGGCGGCACCGAGGGTGGCGCGGAGCATCGCGGCCGTGCCGTCGCGTGCGTCGGGGATGATCGCGCCGCCTGACAAGGAGCTGCTGGCGGCGATGCCGGACGCGCCGGGCCGGATGCTGCCGGTGATCGCGCCGGACGGGCGGATGTCGTCGTCGGTGTATGCGGCCGCACCGGTCGCGGTGCTGCCGAACCAGGCGCGGCTTGCGCTGATGGTCGACGGCGTGGGCCTCGACGAGGCGACAAGCCGGGCGGCGATCGTCGAGCTGCCGGCGCCGGTCGATTTCGCCTTCTCGCCCTACGCCGACGACCGCGAGACGCTGGCGCGGGCGGCGCGGGCGCATGGCCACGAGATGCTGGTTTCGATCCCGATGGAGCCGCAAGGCAGTCCGCTGAACGACGAGGGCGATCGGCAGCTCTCGCCGGCCAACGACGCGGCGACGAACCAACGCCACCTGTTGTGGGCGCTGTCCTCGCTCGAAGGCTATGTCGGCGCGACGGCGGCCGACGCGGGACAGTCGGGCGAGCATGTTCTCGGCGACGCGGCGTCGCTCGCGATGGTCGCGCGCGCGCTCGGCGAGCGCGGCCTGATGTTCGTCGATCCGCGGACGGATGGCGCGGCGCCGGCGGGGGTTTCGAGCGTGAGAGCGGCTTCGGTCATCGATGGGGATGCGGAGCTGGTGGATCAGGAAGCGCAACTCGGGGCGCTGGTGGCGCGTGCGCAGCGCGACGGTCAGGCGGTGGGGATCGCCGGGCCGCTGCGGCCGGTGACGCTGGCGCGCCTGATCGCCTGGGTGCGCACGCTTCCGGGACAGGGGGTGGTGCTGGTGCCGGTCAGCACGCTCGCCGCGGCTCCGGCGGTGGAAGTGACCGAGTCCGGGGCGGCGAGCGACGCGCGATGAGCGGCGAGCTTCCGTATCGGGCGAATGTCGGGGCGGCGCTGTTCGCGGCCGACGGACGGGTCCTGGTCGGGCGGCGGGCCGACCTGCCGGCGGAGAACGGCGGCGTCTGGCAGATGCCGCAGGGCGGGATCGACGAGGGCGAGGATCCGTGCGCGGCGGTCATGCGCGAGCTCGCCGAGGAGATCGGGACCGCGAACGCGGAGATCATCGGCGAGCATCCGGAGTGGCTGAGCTACGACCTGCCGAGCGACCTGATCGGGCGCGCGCTGGGTGGCCGCTATCGAGGTCAGCGTCAGCGCTGGTTCGCGCTGCGATTTCGCGGACGCGACGACGAGATCAGGCTCGATGCGCATGCGCCCGCGGAGTTCGATGCGTGGCAGTGGGTGGCGCTCGCGACGCTGCCGGCGCTCGATGTCGGGTTCAAGCACTCGATCTATCGTGTTCTCGCCGAGAGCTTCGCGCCGTTCGCGAAACCGGCGCATTGAGGGGTTCCGCGGTCGGGCGCGGTTCCGTTACGTGGCGGACGATCCTGCTGGCAAGCCTGGTCGGCACGACGATCGAGTTCTTCGATTTCTACATCTACGGCACGGCCGCGGTGCTGGTCTTCACGGTTGTTCTTTCCGCCATCCGATCCGGCCGCGGCCACGCTGGCGTCACTTGCGACGTTCGGGATCGCGTTCCTGGCCCGGCCGGTCGGATCGGCGTTGTTCGGCCATTTCGGCGACCGGATCGGCCGCAAATCCTCGCTCGTCGCGGCCTTGCTGACGATGGGGATTCCCACTGTCATCATCGGGTTGCTCCCGACCTATGCGGAGATCGGCATCGCCGCACCTGTCCTGCTGGCCCTGTGCCGCTTCGGCCAGGGATTGGGGCTTGGCGGAGAATGGGGCGGCGCCGTGCTGCTCGCGGTCGAGAACGCGCCGGCGGACAAGCGGGCCTGGTACGGCATGTTTCCGCAACTTGGCGCGCCGCTCGGCTTCCTGCTCTCCGGCGGCTCGTTCCTGCTGCTGTCGCGTCTGCTGAGCGGCGCGCAGTTCCTGTCGTTCGGCTGGCGCTTGCCGTTCCTGGCGAGCGCGGTGCTGGTGATCGTCGGTCTCTATGTGCGGCTCGCATCGGCGGAGACGCCGGCGTTCATCGATGCGAGCGATCGCGGCGAGCGGGTTGGATCGCCGATGCTGGTGGTGTTGCGCGACCATGGCGATCGGCTGGTGGCCGGGATCCTGGTCTGCCTGTCGACGTTCGTCCTGTTCTACCTGGTGACAGTCTTCGCGCTCTCGTGGGGCACGACGGCGCTGGGCTTCAGCCGTGCCACGTTCCTGTTGCTGCAGTTGGCCTGCGTGCCCCTGTTCGCGTTGATGATCCCGGTCGCGGCCAGGCTCGGGCGGCGAGGCCGCCGCCCGGTCATGGCTTGGGCGACGGGCCTGATCGCGGCGTTCGGCCTGGTGCTGGCGCCGCTGTTCGACGCCGGGACCTGGGGTGCGGCCGCGATGATGGCGATCGGGATGTCGCTGATGGGCCTGACATATGGGCCGCTCGGGACGCTGATGTCGGAGCTGTTTCCGACGCCGGTCCGCTACACCGGCAGCTCGATGGCCTTCAGCGTGGCCGGCGTGCTGGGGGCGTCGTCGGCGCCGTAAATCGCGACAGCGCTGGCGCGGGCGCACGGTCTGGGATGGGTCGGCGCCGCCCTCTCGGGGTCTGCCATCCTGACCGCGCTGGGACTGGTCCTGAGCCGGGACGGCACGCCGCCCCGGCTGCCTTGCTCATCTAGGTCCTGCCGCTGGTGGCGAGCTTGTAGATCAGGTCGGTCTCGGCGGTGCGGTATGGCGTGCCGTCGGGCTGGAAGATGTCGTGGTGCCATACGACCGGACCTTCGGACGCGTAAGGCTGCACCGTGGTGCCGCCGCCGGCGGGCGGCGGGTTGCCAGACGGCAGCAGCACCATCTGGTAGTCGGTGGCGTCCAGGCCCGGATAGGCGGAGGCCGCGGCATACGGGTGCTGCCAGGAATCCCAGGTGATGATGGTCTGGGTCTTGCCGTTCACCAGGCCCCAGTTGATCGCCATCACGTTCTGGTGGTGGGCGATCGGCAGGGACAGGTCGAAGACGCTGCCGGCGTCTCGCGCCATGTATTCGGAGCAGAGCACCGGGCGGCCATATTGCTTGAGCTGCTGGATGGCGAGGCGGAAGCTTTCGGGAAATCCGTAGTTGTGGAACGTCAAGACGTCGGACTGGTCGAACTGGACCATCTGGGTCGGATTGAGCAGATCCGGCGAGGACCAATCGCCGGCCCACAGCGGACTGGTCAGCGGCTGGCTTGGCGCGACGGTGCGGGCGGCCGCGAACATCACCGGCAGCAGGGCGGTGACGCGCGCGACCTTGGTCTTCGGCTCGAGGAAGCCGTAGCTGTTGCCGTTGATGTTGTCGGGTTCGTTCCAGATGTCCCACAGCACGACACGGGTATCGTTGGCGAAGGCGTGGACGATGCCCTTCACGTAGGCCCTCAGCCTCGGCGTGGCGGACGGATCGAGCAGCGCGTTCGCGCCCGGCGACTGCACCCATTGCGAATTGTGGATGCCGGGCACGGGCGCCGGCTGGGTCCCGAGTTTGGGGAACGGGTTCCAGCAACTGTCGAAGAGGACGAACATCGTGCCGATGCCGTGCGACGACGCGATCGAGAGGTAGGTGTCGAGACGGGTGAGAAAGCCGGCGCTGTCCTGCGCCCACAGCAGATCGTGAAGGAAGACGCGCATGATGTTCATGCCGATCGACGCGGCGAAGCCGAGTTCGCGGTCGATCGTCGCGGTGTCGAACGTATCAGCCTGGAACATCTCCAACTGATTGGCGGCGGTCGACGGCACGAAATTGGCGCCGACCAGCCAGGGTTGTCTGTCATACCATGCGTTGGCGCGCTCCGCGGTCCAGCGAGCGCTCGATGAAGCGGCGTTCGCGTGGCCGATCCGCGAGACGATGGCGGCTCCCGCCGTCCCGGCAAGCAGCGCCCGGCGTTCGATGTCGGTCATGGTCCCCCCCCCCGTGCTCGCCGGTCCTTGAGCAGCGCCGGCGGCGTTTGATCGGGCATCAGTCTGCGCGGAGGGACGACGCGCGCAAGCTACCGCCGGTGATTTGTGTGAGTTCTCACCCGGATTTGTTGTTTGAACATCTGGCGGCGGCGCAGTGTCGCAGGGGTCTGGGGGATCGGCTCCGATCCCCCAGCCTTTCCCGCTAGTGGCCGCCGCCGGGGCGGCCGCCGGCCTTACTGGGCGCGAACAGGAGGCACAAGGGTGTCACGACGAAGGCGAGGACACCCACCATGCTGAAGACGTCGTTGTAGGCGAGGATCTGCGCCTGCTGGCGGAAGTTGGTGTAGGCCTGGTTGGTGGCGGTCGATGACAACAGGCCGCGGGCGACGCCGGCCGCCTGCGCGGTGGCGTTATAGTTGTTGATGAGGTTGTTGTACTGGTACCGGAACGGTGTCGCCCAATGGGCGAGGTAGGCCTCGCGCACCTGCGTTCGTTCCGTCACCTGGCTGTTGGCGATCGAGATGCCGATCGCGCCGATCACGTTGCGCCCCATGGTGAAGAGCGCCGACGCGTCGCCGTTCAGGCGGCGCGGAATGGTCGAGTAGGCGATCGTGCTGATCGGGACGAACAGGAAGGCGAGGCCCACGACCTGGCCCGCGCGGATGTAGACGAGCGAGCGGAAATCGATCTGGGGATTGAGGCTGCTCGAGTAGAGCATGGAGACGCCGGTCAGGAAGAAGCCGGTCGCGATCAGGAACCGGGTCTGCACCCTGGGCAGCAAGCGGCCGATGAACGGGATCAGCATGATGATCACGACCGCGCCGGGCGAGAGGACGAGGCCGGCCAGGATGGCGTTGTAGCCGAGCACCTGCTGGGCGAATTGCGGGATCACCACGGCGGCGGCGTAGAGCACGAAGCCGAGGGCGGAGATGGCAAGAAAGCCGGTCGCGAAGTTGCGGTCGGCCAGCACGCGCAGATTGACGATCGGTTTCTTGGCGACCAGCAGCCAGCCGATCGCGCCGAGAATGCCCAACGTCGCCATGCCGGCCATGAGCTGGATGAAGGACGAGCCGAACCAGTCGTCGTCCTCACCGCGGTCGGCCATCACCTCGAGGCAACCGAGGCCGATGGTGATCAGCGACAGCCCGATCGCGTCGAGGCCGGCGCGCTGCTTCTTCGCCCACGGCGGGTCCTCGACCAGGATCGAGACCATGAAGGTCGCGAACAGGCCGATCGGGACGTTGAGGAAGAATACCCATCGCCAGTTGTAGTCGAACGTGAGGTAACCGCCGAGGGTCGGGCCGAGCACGGGGGCGACGATGGTGGCAATCGCGGTCAGGCCGAAGGCGGCGCCGCGTTTCTCGGGCGGGAAGGTGTCGAGGATGATCGATTGCTGGTTCGGCTGCAGGCCGCCGCCGAAGAAGCCCTGGGCGAGGCGGAACAGGATCAGCTCGGGGAGGTTGGTGGCGATGCCGCACAGGAACGAGCAGAAGGTGAACATCGAGATGCAGATGAGGAAGTAGCGCTTGCGGCCGAGGACGCGCGCGAGCCAGCCGGACACGGTGAGCACGATGCCGTTGGCGGCGAGGTAGGAGGTGAGCGTCCAGGTGCTGTCGTCGTAGGAGGAGGCGAGGTCGCCCGCGATGTAGGGCAGCGAGACGTTGACGATGGTGGTGTCGAGCACCTCCATGAAGGCGGCGATGGTGACGACGACCGCGATCAGCCAGGGATTGGCTCTGGGACGCCACTCGGCGTCGCTTCTCGCACTCACGCGATGATGCTCACTGGACGGGCTTCGTGCCGATGAGCACGGTGGGTTCGACCGACAGGCCGATCGGCAGCGGCAGGTCGGGATCGAGGCCGCTGTCGATCAGGATTTTCACCGGGACGCGCTGGACGATCTTGACGAAATTGCCGGTGGCGTTCTCGGGCGGGAAGGCGCTGAACTGGCCGCCCGAGCCGAGCTGGACGCTGTCGACATGGCCGTGCAGATGGAGCTGCGGATAGGCGTCGACGGTCATGTCGACGAGCTGGCCGGCCCGCATGTTGGCGAGCTGGGTTTCCTTGAAATTGGCGGTGACCCAGATCTCGGGCTGGACGATCGCGAACAGGGTCTGGCCCACGTTGACGTAGTTGCCCTGCTCGACGTTGCGCTGGGCGATCCAGCCGTCGTGCGGCGCGCGGATGACGGTCCAGCCGAGATTGAGCCTGGCCTGTTCGAGCTGGGCGCGGGCGACGTCGAGGGAGCCCGCCTGCTGGGTGACCCGGGTCTGGGTGACGCCGATGTTCGGCTTGACGGGCGTCGCCTGCTGCACCTGGGCCTGGGCGACGGCGACCTGGCCGCGGGCTTCCTGCAGGGCCGCGGTGGACTGGTCGACCGCCTGCTGCGTGGTGGCGGCGCGGGCGACGGCGTGCTGGCGCCTGTAGTCGGTCTCGGCCTGGAACTCGGTGCCCTGCGACTGCATCAACTGCCCCTTGGCCTGGGCTAGCTGGGCGGGAAAGGTCTGCTTGGAGACCTCGGCCGAAAACCTGGCGCCTTCGAGCTGCCCCTGGGCTTGCGTCACCTGCGCCTGATCCATGTCGACGCTGGCCTGGTAGGTGCGCCGATCGATGCGGGCGAGCACCTGGCCCTGGTGGACGAACTGGTTGTCGTTGACGTCGAGCTCGGTGATGTAGCCGCTCACCTGGGGCGCGATGTTGACGACGCGGCCGGCGGTGTAGGCGTCGTCGGTGGCCTGCTTGCCGCGCGTGGTCAGCCACAGGAAGAAACCGCCGCCGGCGAACAGCAGGATGATGACGACGAGGCCGATCCGCACGAAGGGACGCGCGCGGTCCCGCTGGCGCTCGTCCTCCCTGGCCTGGTTGTCGGCGGCCTTCTTGTCGTCGGCCTGGTCCTGCTTGTCCTGCTTGTCGCCGGCCTCCGACTTTCGCGTCTTGTCGTCGTCGGACTGCTGATCGTCTTCGGCCATGCATCTCCCCCAGGACAGTCGAGGCGGCAACCCGTCGCTGACCGACCGGTTCGGTCAGATGTTGCACGAACCTCGAAAGACGGCAAACCGCCCCTTCAGGCGGCCAGCGCCTGGCTCCTGACGAGCCGGGCATAGAGCCCGTCGGCCTCGATGAGCTCGGCGTGGTTGCCGATCTCGATCGCCTCGCCGTCCGCCATCACCACGACGAGGTCGGCGGAGCGCACGGTGCTCAACCTGTGGGCGACGACGATGGTGGTGCGGCCGCTGCGCAGCCGGGCGAGTGCGACCTGCACCGCCGCCTCGTTCTCGGCATCGAGCGCGCTGGTGGCCTCGTCGAGCAGGAGCACGCGCGGGTTGCGCAGCAGGGCGCGGGCCAATACGACGCGCTGGCGCTGGCCGCCCGAGAGGCGCTGGCCGCCGTGGCCGACACGGGTCTCGTAGCCGGCCGGCAGTTGGGCGATAAAGTCCGATGCGGACGCGGAGGCGGCGGCGGCCTCGATCTCGGCCTCGGTGGCGTCGGGGCGGCCCATGCGTATGTTGGCGGCGACCGAGGCGTCGAAGAGCATCGTCTCCTGGCCGACATAGGCGATGGCGCCGCGCAGGCTCGACAGGGTGAGGCCGCGCACATCGTGCCCGTCGAGGGTGATCCGGCCGAAGGCCACGTCGTGCAGCCGGGGGATCAGGGCGAGCGCCGTCGACTTGCCGGCACCCGACGGACCGACGAGCGCCACCGTGCGGCCCGGGAGCGCCTCGAAGCTGAGCGATCGCAGGCCGGCGCGGCCGTCCGGATAGACGAAGCCCACCTTGTCGAAGCGGAGATGACCGCGTCCCGCGGGCAGCGGTGAGGCAAGCGGGCTTTGGACGACCGAAGTCGGTTCGTCGAGCACGTCGAAGACCCGGGTCAGGCCGGCGAGGCCTTCCTGGACGGCGGCGTTGAGCGAACCCAGCGCGCGCAGCGGACGCGCCGCCAGCAGCAGGGCGGCGACGAAGCCCGAGAAGTCGCCGAGCGTGCTGCCGCCCATCGAGGCGCGCCAGCCGGCGAAGCCGAGGACGGCCGCGACCGCGCCGCCGCCGAGCACTTCGAGGACCGGCTCGACCCGGGCACGGCCGCGGGTCATGCGGAGCAGCGCGTGGTAGAGCGCGTCGAAGGCGGCTTCGGCGCGGGCGCGTTCGGTGTGTTCGAGGCGGTAGGCGCGGACGGTGCGGGCCTGGGCGAAGCTCTCATTGAGCAGGGCAGCGGTCTCGCCCATGCGCTCCTGCATGCCGCCCGAGGCGCGCCGGACGCGCCTGCCGATGCGCTGGATGGGAAGTGCGGCCAGCGGATAGAGCAGGGCCGCGATCAGGCTGAGCTCCCAGTCCATCCAGAGCATGGACGCGACCAGACCCACGATGGTGACGGCGTCGGCGAGCGCGTTGACGGCGCGGATCAGCGCCTCGCGGATGACGGTCGCGTCGGTCGTGAAGCGCGCGGCGAGCTGGGCGGGCGCCTCGCGCTCGATGCGGGCGATGTCGGCGTCGACGAGATGGGCGAACATGCGGTTCTGCAGGCCGCGGATGACGAGCAGGACGAGCTGCTGGACGCTGGTGGTCTGGCCGTATTGCGCGGCCGCCTTGCCGGCGGTGATCGCGACGACGAGCGCCGGGACCTGGTAGAGGATCCTGGGGTCGTGGGCGGTGAACATGTCGAGCGCGCGGCTGATCACCAGCGGGTAGAGACCGGTCAGGCCGGCCATGACGACGGTCAGGACGAGGACGGTGGCCAGGCGGCCGCGATATCCGGCGACGTCGTCGCGCCAGAGACGGCGCAGCGGACCCCAGGTCCCGCCCGCGGTGTCACGCGATGCGGCGTCGGGCGGGAGGGCCGGGTTGATGGCATCCATGAGCGCCCCTAGTGCACCGGCGGCGGCGGCGCAAGATGCGGGGCTCCGCCCCGTGCCCCGCCAGGGGCCGGGCCCCTGGACCACCAATGACTTCAGTCATTTGCGGGTGCTGGGCGGCCTGATCGAGACACGAGCCGATCGAGTTCGGCGGTACAGGCGTCGCGGCCGTCGAGTGCGCCGCGGGCGAGCCACCAGTTGCGGACGGTGCGCAGGAGGTCGCCCACCTGCTTGCCGGCCGGGATGCCGCGCGCGCGCACGTCGCGGCCGGCAAGCGGAAAGACAGGCGCGGGAATGGACGCGATGCGAATGCGCAGCGCGTCCCAGCTTGGATCGGGCGCGGGTTGGGCCAGCCAGGTCCTGCCTTCGAGGATGGCATGGGGGATGTCGGCGAGCAGGCGCCGCAGGGCGTCGTCGTCGAGCGAGGGGTCCGGCGCCGGGGGCGCGGCGAGGGCGGCGAGATGGGCCGCCTCGCTGGCGGACAGGCGCAGGCGGGTGGCGAGGCGGCCGGCGTCGCCGGTCAGCAGGAAGGCCATGCGCAGGACGGGATCGGCGGGGGCGCCGATCGCTTCGGCGTCGTCGAGACGGGCCGGATCGGCGCCCTCGGGGATGACGACGGGCAGGACGCCGAGATCGGCCATGAGGTGGATTGTCGCGGCCTGACCGGCCCCCGAGAGCAGGCGCTTGAGCTCGCTCCAGACACGTTCGGCCGACAGGCGGGCGATCAGGTGGGCGCCGGCGCGGATCGCGCGCGCGGCTTCGGGATCGGGAGGGCCGGCACGGAAGCGGCTGTCGAAACGGAAGAAGCGCAGGATGCGGAGATGATCCTCCTCGATCCTGGTGGCGGCGTCGCCCACGAAGCGGACGCGGCCCGCGGCGAGGTCGTCGCGTCCACCGAAATAGTCGTGCAGGGCGCCGTCGCGGTCCATCGACATGGCGTTGATGGTGAAGTCGCGGCGGGCGGCGTCCTCGCGCCAGTCGGCCGTCCATTCGGTCTCGGCGTGCCGGCCGTCGGTGCTGACGTCGCGCCGCAGGGTGGTGACCTCGAACGGTCGGCCGCCGACGATGGCGGTCAGGGTGCCGTGCGCGATCCCGGTCGGCACGGTACGTATGCCGGACGCGGCGAGAAGTCGCGCGACCTCGTGAGGGGGATCGGGCGTCGCGAGATCGTGGTCGGCGACCGGCAGCCCGGCGAGGCGGTCGCGCACGGCGCCGCCGACGAGGCGGGCGGACGGCAACGCGTCCCAGAGCCTGGCGAGCGGGTCGAGGTCGGACGGCATCATCGAAGAATCGCTCAGGCGCGCAATCGTTCGGCGAGGTTTGCCAGGATGCCGGCGGTGGCACCCCAGATGACGTGCTCGGGGTGATGCCAGACCCAGTATTCGTGCCAGACGCCGCGGAGGCGGGCGCGCTCGCGCCTGGCGGCGGTGGGATCGAACAGGCTGGCCATCGGCAGGACGACGATCTCGGCGACCTCGGCGGGCGAGGCCTCCCAGACCGCGTCGGGCTCGACGACGGCGACGACGGGCGTGATCGCGAAGCCGGTCGTGGTGAGGATGTTCGCCAGCCGGCCGACGATCGAGCAGGCGGCCGGGTCGAGCCTGATCTCCTCGTGGGCCTCGCGGAGTGCCGCTGCCTCCGGCCCGTCGTCGGTCTGATCGATGCGGCCGCCGGGGAAGCTGACCTGGTTCGGATGACGCCGCAGCAGTGGCGAGCGCCGGGTCAGGAGAAGGAACGGCGCGCGGGAGAGAACGATCGGCACGAGGACGCTGGCGCGGACCAGGCCGGGGCCGAGCGGGGCGCCGGGATCACCGGACCCGGCGAGGGCACGGACGAGCCGGCGGCGCAGGGTGGCCGGCTCGATCGCGCGCACCGCGGATCAGGCTTCGCCGGGCAGCATGTCGGCGATGCGGAAGAAGCGGCCCGAGCTCCAGACGCCGTAGCAGGGACGGCCGTGGCAGGTGCCGGGCTCTGCCAGGGCGGCCAGCTCGTAATAGACCGGGCGCGCGATCCTGGCCTCGAGCGGAATGCTGCCGAGACCGTTGCGCACGTGGATGTAGGGGGTCGGGGCGCAGTGGGACTTGTCTTGCTGGATGCGCAGCGGATGCTCGTCGCCGGCCACCATGACCTGGTCGACGTTGGTCCGGAACGAGAGGACCTGGTTGGGGCCGGCGCCGCGCCAATCGAGCTCGACGGCGAGCCAGGGCGTGTCCTCGACCTCGATCCGGCCGCGCTCGGCGGGGGTTTCGAGCCAGTAGGCGCCGGACGGGTCGCGCTTGAGCACGCTCGAGAACAGGCAGACCAGTTCCTTGCGCAGGATCGGCGAGCCTCGATAGAGCCAGGTTCCGTCGCGCTTGACGAGGAACGGGAGGTCGCCGCACTCGACGGGGATGCGGACGCCGGGAGCCCGAGAGGTGGTGTGCGCGCCGCCGAGTTTGCCGTCGTTCAAGTCCCACGCCTCCCCGTCTGACCCGGTTCGGATATAGGGAGCCGGTTCGGCTTGATGAAAGCCCCGGACGTGGCAGATTGGCCGTATCGGCCGACTGGCGCTTGGGCCGGAGGCGGATCCGGCGCCGCCGGGCGCGCGGTCGAGAAGGCGGCGGCGGAAAGGCGGGTGAGAATGACACCGAACGACCTCGATGATCCTCCCGCTCCGCTGCCAGGAGCGGTGCAGGAGGCCGACCGGCTCGCCGAGCGCCTGTCGCAGGTGCGCCAGTCGGTGCGTGCGGTGATTTTCGGCCAGGAGCTGGTCGTCGAGCAGGCGCTGGTCAGCCTGCTGGCGGGTGGTCACACGCTGCTGGTCGGCGCGCCGGGACTGGGCAAGACGCTGCTGGTCGACACGCTCGGCCGCGTGCTCGGGCTGTCGGCACGGCGGGTGCAGTTCACGCCGGACCTGATGCCGGCCGACATCATCGGCAGCGAGGTGCTCGACGAGGACCCGGTGGAGCGCGGCGGATCGGGGCGGCGGTCGTTCCGCTTCGTGCCGGGGCCGGTGTTCTGCCAGTTCCTGATGGCCGACGAGATCAATCGCGCGAGCCCGCGGACGCAGTCGGCACTGCTGCAGGCGATGCAGGAGGGTCGCGTGGCGGTGGCCGGGGTCGACCGGCCGTTGCCGCAACCGTTCCACGTGCTGGCGACGCAGAATCCGATCGAGCAGGAGGGCACCTATCCGCTGCCGGAGGCGCAGCTCGACCGGTTCCTGCTGCAGATCGACCTGACTTATCCGGCGGCGGCTTCCGAACGCGCGATGCTGATCGCGACGACGGGGGAGGCGCGGATGCCGCCCGCGCCGGTGCTGCACGGGGACGAGCTGCTGGCGGCGCAGGCGCTGATCCGGCGGCTGCCGGTGGGCGACGCGGTGGTGGACGCGATCCTGCGGCTGGTGCGCGAGGCGCGGCCGGAGAGTGCCGCGGACGCGGCGATCACCCGCCACGTGGCGTGGGGGCCGGGACCGCGGGCGGCGCAGGCGCTGATGCTGGCGACGCGGGCGCGGGCGCTGCTGGACGGCAGGCTTTCGCCCAGCCTCGAAGATGTCGCGGCGCTGGCGGCGCCGGTGCTGCGCCACCGCATGGCGCTCACCTTCGCCGCCCGGGCGGAGGGCGTCGGGCTGTCCGACATCGTGGAAAGGCTCGCGGATCGGCTCGGGTGACGGGACCCGCGCTCGCGCGCGAGGCCGAGGAGGCCGCGGGGCGGCTGCCGGCGCTGCTGGTCGATGCCGACCGCGTCGCGATCACGGTCGCGGGCGGCGTGCACGGGCGCAGGCGCGCGGGACAGGGCGACAGCTTCTGGGAATACCGGCCGATCAGGCCGGGCGAGGCCGCGAGCCGGATCGACTGGCGGCGCTCGGCCCGGAGCGGGCGCAGCTTCGTGCGCGAGACCGAGTGGGAGGCGGCACAGACGGTCTGTTTGTGGATGGACGGTTCGGCGCGGATGGGCTGGCGATCGGCCGCGTCGCTGCCGCGGCGGCGGGAACGGGCGTCGCTGCTGCTGCTGGCGCTGGCGTCGCTGCTGCTGCGTGGCGGCGAGCATCCGCGGCTGCTGGAGGCGGCGCACGGCATGTCGCCCTCGTTCTCGGGACGGCAGGCGCTGGAGCGGCTCGGCATGCGGCTGATGAGCGAGACGGGCGGCGAGCGGCCGGCGCATCATGCGATCCCGTCGCATGCGCGGGCCGTCCTGTTCAGCGATTTCCTCCATCCGATCGAGGAGACGACATCGATGCTGGCCTCGCTCGCGGCGGTACCGGTCAAGGGCGTGCTGGTGCAGGTGCTGGACCCGGCCGAGGTGTCGCTGCCGTTCCGCGGGCGGGTCCGGTTCCGCGGCCTGTCGCGCGAGGACGAGGTGCTGGCGCCGCGGGCGGAGAATCTGCGCGAGGCGTATGCGCAGCGGCTCGCCGCGCACCAGGCGGCGTTGTCGCGCCTGTGCATCGGCGCGGGCTTCGGTTTCGTCGTCCATCGCACGGACGAGCCGCCGGAGACGGCGCTGCTCGCGCTGCACACGATGATGAGCGTCTGATCGCGTGATCCTCGCCGCCCCCGCCCTGCTCGGCGCCCTGCTGGCGCTGCCGCTGCTCTGGTGGCTGCTGCGCGCGACGCCGCCCTCGCCGCGCCTGCAGGACTTCCCCGCGATCCGGTTGCTGACCGGGCTCAGGCAGAACGAGGAGACGCCGGCGCGCACGCCTTGGTGGCTGCTGGCACTGCGTCTGCTGGCGGCGGGGTTGATCGTGGTGGGCGTGGCCGGACCCGTGCTGCAGCGGAGCAGCGGACCGGCGGGACGCACGCGCCCGCTGCTGCTGGTGGTCGACGATGGCTGGGCCTCGGCACATGACTGGCAGCGCCGGCTTGCCGCCTGCGACGGGCTGCTGGCGGATGCGGCACGCGCGAGCCGCCAGGCGGCGCTGCTGACGACCGCGCTCGACGATGACGGCGCCGCACCCTCGGTGCCGGCGTTCGAGCCGGCGGCCGCCCTAAGGTCGAAGGTGGCGGCGCTGCACGCGCATCCGTGGCCGGTCGACCGGGCGATGGCCGCGCGCGCGCTCGACGGGCTGCCGGCGGGGCGGGCGGACGTCGCGTATGTCGGCGACGGGGTGGCGGGTGCGGCCGACCGGCCGTTCGAGCGGGCCCTGCACCGGATCGGCGCGGTCGACGATTTGCGCGACACCCGCGCGCCGGCGCGCCTGCTGCTGGCGCCGGTCGCGTCCGCCGACGGGCTGCTGGTCCGGCTGGTGTCGGCGGCACCGATCAGGCCCGCGACCGTGCTCGCGATCGATGGCCGCGGCGGCGCGCTCGCGACCGTGCGGCTCGACGAGGCGTCGCGGTCCGGCGCGGGCTGGTCGGAGGAGGGCCGGATCGACCTGCCGATCGAGTTGCGCAACCAGCTCGCGCGGCTGGTGGTGGTCGGCGCGCCGACGGCGTCGACCACGCGGCTGCTCGATGAGAGCGACCGGCGGCGGCCGGTGGGGCTGCTCGACGGCGACAACGGCAGCGACACGCCGCTGATCGGCTCGCTGTTCTATGTCGCGCGCGGGCTCGAGCCGGATGTGGAGCTGCGTCGCGGCGGCCTCGACGCGCTGCTGTCGCGGCCGCTGTCGGTGCTGATCGCGGCGGACCGGACGCTGGCCGATCCGCAGACGCATGCCAGGATCGAGAGCTGGGTGAGAGCGGGCGGCATGCTGGTCCGGTTCGCGGGACCGAAGGTCGCCGCCGTCGACAGCGGCGAGGCCGGCGACAACCCCGTCGACGACTCCGACCAGGCCGGCACGGATGATCCATTGCTGCCGGTCGGCTTGATGCCGGGATCGCGCGCGTTGGGCGGGGCGATGTCGTGGGGCAAACCGCAGCGCCTGGCGCCGTTCGCGCCCGGCTCGCCGTTCGATGGCTTGCGCGTGCCGGCCGAGGTCACGGTGTCGCGTCAGGTGCTGGCGCGGCCGTCGCTCGATCTGGCGGCGCACACCTGGGTGATGCTCGCCGACCGCACGCCGCTGGTCACCGAGCGGCGGCTCGGACGCGGACGAGTGGTGCTGTTCCATGTGACGGCAAATGCGGACTGGTCGAACCTGCCATTGTCGGGCCTGTTCGTTCAGATGCTGGAGCGGCTGACGCGGCTGGCCGCCGGCATCGCGTCGCCGGGGGACCGGACGCTGCTGGCGCCGGAGTTGACGCTGGACGCGAACGGCACGCTCGGGGCGCCGACGCAGGCGGCGATCGGGCTGGCGGCGGACGCGTTCGGGACCGTGAGCGCGTCGCCGCGCCATCCGCCCGGGCTCTACGGGGGCCTCGCGGAGCGGCGGTCGCTCAACCTCGCCGACGCGATGCCGCCGTTGGCGCCGGCGTCGGCGATGGGCCGGACGATGTCGCTCGAGCGGCATCGCGCGGATCTGGCGTTCGGGCCGTGGCTGGTGGGCGCGGCCTGCCTGCTGCTGGCGGTCGATCTGGTGACGTCGCTCGCGGTCAGGGGGCTGCTGGGGCGGGCGGCGCTCGCCTCGCTGGCCGCGATCGCGATGTTCGCGGGCTCGGGAGCGCGCGCGACCGAGACGGCGCCGCTGGCAGGCGCGTCGCCGCGGGCGGCACTCGAGACGGAGCTCGCCTACGTCGTGACCGGGCACGACGACGTCGATCATGTCTCGCACGACGGACTGGCCGCACTGTCGGACTACGTCAATGCGCGCACCGCGGCCGTGCTCGGCACGCCGGCCGGGGTGGTGCCGGGACGCGACGACCTGTCGTTCTACCCGCTCATCTACTGGCCGGTGCTGCCGGACGCGGCGGCCGATCCGAAGGCGGCGGCGGCACTCGACGCCTACATGCGCACCGGCGGCGTGGTGCTGGTCGACACCGAGGGCGGGGATGCGACGAGCCCGGGGTCGGGGGCGGGCTTCGCGCCCGGCGCGCCGGCGGCGCTGCGACGGGTGGCGGCGGGGCTCGACGTGCCGCCGCTGACGAAACTGTCGGCGAGCCACGTGCTGGCGCACAGCTTCTATCTGCTGCGCGACTTCCCGGGCCGGTTCGTGGGCGCGCCGGTGTGGGTCGAGCAGGGTGGCGATCCGTCCAACGACGGGGTCAGCACGATGATCATCGGCGCGAACTCGTGGGCGGCGGCGTGGGCCACGGGCAGCGACGGGCAGGCGGAATTCTCGGCGCTGCCGGACGGCGAGCAGCAGCGGCTGACGGCGTTCCGTTTCGGTGTCAATATGGTGATGTATGCGCTGACCGGGAACTACAAATCCGACCAGGTGCATGTGCCGGCGCTGCTGCAGCGACTGGGGCAGGATGGCGGGGCGGCGACGTCGGCGCCGGATGACGGCCAGTGACGGCGCTGCGGTTCGATCCGACGCTGCCCTGGGCGGTGCTGATCGCGCTGGGCGTGGTGTGTCTGGTCGCGCTGATCCCGGCGATGGTGAGGCGGGCGGCGGGCGCGTGGCTGCGGGCGCTGGCGTTCGTGGTGATCCTGGCCACGCTCGCGGGGCCGGTGCTGCAGCACGAGGACCAACGCTTCCTGCCCGACATCGCGCTGCTGGTGACGGACAGGACGCCGTCGATGGATCTGCGCGGGCGGGCCGCGATCGCGGAGGCGGCGCGTGCGAGGATCGAGGCGGAGGCGCGCGCGCTGCCGGGCTTGATCCTGCGCGAGACGACGGTGCCGGCGGGCGGCAACGGGACCCGGCTGTTCGAGGCGGCCGGGCAGACGCTGGCCGACATCCCGCCGGGGCGGCTCGCCGGCATCATTGCGATCACCGACGGGCAGGTGCACGACCGGCCGCCGCGGGCGCTGGCGGCGCCGTTGCACGTGCTGATCCCGGCGCGCGGCGAGGAGGTCGACCGGCGGATCCGGGTGGTCGAGGCGCCGCCCTACGGCATCGTGGGCCAGACGGCGACGATCAGGGTCGTGGTGGAGGATCTCGGTGCCGACGACGACGGCGCGCCGGTGATGGTCACGGTCAGGCGCGACGGCGAGGCGCCGGGGACGATCGAGGCGCGGGTCGGCCGCAAGCTGGATATCGGCGTGCCGATCAGGACGGTGGGTCCGAGCCTGCTGCAATTGTCGGCGGCCCATCTCGATGGCGAGGTGTCGGACGTCAACAACAGCGCGGTGGTGCAGATCAACGGCGTGCGCGATCGGCTGCATGTGCTGCTGGTGTCGGGACAGCCGAACCAGGGCGAACGCGCCTGGCGGCGGCTGTTGAAGGCGGATCCGTCGGTCGATCTGGTGCATTTCACGATCCTGCGGCTGCCGGACCGGGACGACATGACGCCGCTCAACGATCTCGCGCTGATCGCTTTTCCGACGCGCGAGCTGTTCCAGGAGAAGATCAACGATTTCGACCTGATCATCCTCGACCGGTTCGAGGATCGCGGCGTGCTGCCGGTGCAGTATCTGGAGAACATCGCCGATTTCGTGCGACGCGGCGGCGGGCTGCTGCTGACGGCGGGACCGGAGTTCGCCGGCAGCGGCAGCCTGCAGAACACGCCGCTCGGCGACGTGCTGCCGGTCCATGTTCCCGTCGACGGCGGCGTGATCGAGACGCCGTTCCGGCCGACCCTGACGGAGACGGGACGCGCGCATCCGGTGACCGCGCATCTTGCCGGAGGATGGGCCGGAGGTCCGGCCGGGCGTACGGCCGCGAACGCCCCGGGCTGGGGACCCTGGTATCGGGCGCTGGCGACCGACCAGACCGAGGGCGAGGTCCTGATGAACGGCCCGGACGGGCGGCCGCTGCTGGTGCTCGATCATCGTGACCAGGGGCGGGTCGCGGTGCTGCTGTCGGACCAGATCTGGCTCTGGTCCCGCGGCGAGGATGGCGGCGGGCCGCAGACCGAGCTGCTCCGCCGGGTCTCGCACTGGCTGATGAAGGAACCCGATCTGGAGGAGGAGCGGCTGACGGCCGCGATCGAGAACGGCGTGCTGCATGTCGAGCGGCACACGCTGGCGGCCGCGGCACCGGTCACGGCGACCGTGACGGCGCCGGGCGGGGCTGCGCAGGCACTGACGCTCCGGCCGGCCGGTGCCGGTCACGAGACCGGCCAGATGCCGGCGATGGACGCGGGCATCTGGCGGGTGCAGGTGGCGGGGGCGAAGGCGTTCGCCGCGGCGACGGAGGGCGACCCGCTCGAGGAGTCGGATCTGCGGGCGACCGCGAGCGTGCTGGGCCCGGAGCTGCGGGCCTCGGGCGGCAGCGCAAGGTTCCTGGCGGCCGACGGGGTGCCGTCGCTGCGGATGGTGGCCGCGGGCGAGAGCCTGTCGGGTGACGGCTGGATCGGGCTCAAGCGCAACCAGGCGCATGTGACGACGGGGGTGAGCGAGACGGCGCTGATGCCCCCGCTCGCCTCGCTGGTCCTGCTGTTGGGGATCGTGGCGCTCGCGTGGTGGCGCGAGGGCCGTGCCTGACGAGCGGGCGCGCTGCCCCGAACCCCGCCAGGGGCTGGGTCCCCTGGACCGCCAAGGAATTCGATGGCGATGCATTTTTGCTCCGCGCTCCGCCGAGATGCCGCCAAAAAAGGTCGATCTCGCCGACGGGTGGCGTTATTGCTTCGCCAGCTCGGGATTTGACCATGAACACAGCCAGTCGTCTTGTCGCGGCCGCCGCGTTTCTGTCGTGGGGCGTGTCAGCGCCGGCCTGGGCGCAGCTCGGGCCGGGCGGCGGAATCGGCGGCGGTCACGCGCCATCGCACTCGGACGCCGATGAACCCAAGCCGGTAGCCCCGCCGCCGGCGATCCCCGGCGCCGCGGCGCCCGACCAGGTGGCGCCCGCGAGCAAGACCGCGAAGGATCTCGATCCGAACGCTGCCCTGTTCGACGCGATCGACCGCGGCGACGCGACCGCCGCCCGTGACGCGCTGAACCGGGGTGCCGATCTGAACGCGCGCAACGTCCTGGGTCAGCGGCCGCTCGACATGTCGATCGATCTGAGCCGCAATTCGATTACGTTCCTGCTGTTGTCGATGCGGTCGCAGGTCGGCGATCCGGATGCCGGCGCTCCGGTGCAGGAGACCGATACCCCTCCCCCGACGACCGGCAAGGAGCATCGCGTCGCGCATCGGCGCCAGGCGAGGCCGGTCGAGATCGCGACGGCGCAACGGCGCGCGACGTTCGACGCCCAGGCGCCGCAGCCGAGCGCCGGGTTCCTCGGTTTCGGTTCACGCTGACCGACCGTCCTCGCGGCGGGTGACGACCCGCGCGGCGCGGCCGTGGGTCGCGTAGCTCCATAGCCAGTCGAGCGAGACCACGACCCGGTCGCGCAGCGTGACCAGGAAGAAGATGTGGGCGACGCTCCAGAACAGCCAGGCGATGCGCCCGGTGAGTTTGACGCGGCCGATCCGGACGACGGCGGCGTTGCGGCCGATGGTCGCGAGCTCGCCCTGGTCGCGATAGGCGAAGCGCGGCTCAATTGGGCGCGAGGCGGCAGCGGCCGCGATCCGGCGTCCGACATAGCGGCCCATCTGCTTGGCCGCCGGTGCCACGCCCGGTACCGGGCCGCCGTCGGGGCGCGCGGCCGCGGCGGTGTCGCCGATCGCGTAGATGTCTGGATGGCCGGCGACGGTCAGGTCGGCCCCGACGGGGACGCGCCCGTTCCTGCCGGGAGCGATGCCGAGCCAGACGGCGGCGGGAGAGGCCTGCACGCCGGCCGCCCAGATCAGGGTGGCGCTGTCGATCCGGCCCTCGGAGGTGTCGACACCGTGCGCGTCGCAGCCGGTGACCCGCACGCCGAGGCGCACGTCGACGCCGATGCGGCGAATGGCGGCCAGCGCATAGTCGGACAGGCTGTCGGGCATGGTGGGGAGCACGCGCGGACCCGCCTCGACGAGGATGATCCGGGCGCTGGTGCTGTCGATGACGCGGTAGTCGTGGCGGAGGGTGTCGCGAGCGAGTTCGGCGATGGCGCCCGACATCTCGACACCGGTGGCACCCCCGCCCACGACGACGAAGGTGAGGAGGCGCGCGCGCTCGGCGTGGTCGGTGGCCAGTTCGGCGCGCTCGAAGGCGAGCAGGATGCGGGCACGCAGGGCCTCGGCGTCGGCGACCCGCTTGAGGCCAGGGGCGAACGGGGCCCAGGACTCGTTGCCGAAATAGGAGTGGGTCGAGCCGGTCGCGAGCACCAGCGTGTCGAAGGGGAAGCTCGGACCGTCGGTCGCGACGATCCGCCGCGCGACGTCGACGGCGCGCATTTCGGCCATGACGATGGTGAGATTGGACTGCCGCAGCAGGCCGCGCACCGGCCACGCGATCTCGGTGCTCGAGAGCGCGGCGGTCGCGACCTGGTAGAGGAGCGGCTGGAAGGCGTGATGATTTTCACGGTCGATGAGGGTGACGGCGACATCGGCGTGGCGCAGCGCCTGGACCGCGGCGAGGCCGCCGAAGCCGGCGCCGACGATGACGACGCGGGAACGCGGCCCGGGATCGGTCATGCCGGCGCCGCCTGGGTCTACGATGCGGCCTCGAGATGCGGCGCGATCAGGGTGAGATCCTCGCCCGACAGGCGGTCCGAGGCGGTCGCGGCCTGGTGCCAGTAGGGGTAGAGCAGCGGCGGGGCGCTGACGCGATCGAGCGTGGCGCGCTCGTCGGACGTGAGCTCGAGGTCGGCGGCGGCGAGATTGTCGGCGAGCTGCGCGTCGGTGCGCGCGCCGATGACGAGCGTGGTGACGGCGGGACGCCCGAGCAGCCAGGCGAGAGCGACCTGGGCGGCGGAGACGCCGCGAGGCTCGGCGATGGCCACGAGCGCGTCGACGATGTCGTAGAGCTTGCCCTCGTCGCGCACGGGCGGCTCGTTCCAGTCGGTCAGGTGACGGGAGCCCTCGGGATGGGACTGGTTGCGACGATATTTTCCTGAGAGGAGGCCGCCGGCGAGCGGACTCCAGACCATGATGCCGAGGCCCTGGTCGAGCGACAGCGGCACCAGCTCGTATTCGGCCTCTCGGCACTGGAGCGTGTAGTGGATCTGCTGGCTGACGAAGGGGATGCCATGCTCGACCTTGGCGACGCCGAGATATTTCATCAGGTGCCAGGCGGAGAAATTCGAGGCGCCGATATAGCGGACCTTGCCGGCGCGGACGAGGCTGTCGAGCGCCTCCATCGTCTCCTCGGCGGGCGTGATGCCGTCCCGCTCGTGGACCTGGTAGAGGTCGATCACGTCGGTGCGCAGGCGCTTGAGGCTGGCTTCGCACGCACGGATGAGATGGTGGCGCGACAGGCCGGCGTCGTTGGGGCCGGGTCCCATCGGGAAACGCGCCTTGGTGGCGAGCAGCACGTCGTGGCGCCGTCCCTCGAACACCTCGCCCACGATCTCCTCGGAGGCACCCGTGGAGTAGATGTCGGCGGTGTCGAACAGGTTGATGCCGGCGTCGAGGCAATGGTCGACCTGGCGGCGCGCGCCGGCGACGTCGGTCTTGCCGACGAGGCCGAACTTGCCGCCGCCGCCGAAGGTCATCGTGCCCATGGTCAGGGTGGAGACCATCAGGCCGGAGCGGCCGAGCTGACGATATTGCATGTCGTTTCTCCCTTATGATGCAAGCAAACGCAGCGGGACGCGGAGGTTGCGCGGCGCTGGCCTTCCTCATGGCGGGTGCTGCCGAGGCCGAGACATGCCGGTTCGACGGCGTGACGAGCTACAATGGGCATCTGGCGATCACGGCGGGGGCGACGGAGGCCGGCGGGTCGGTGCGCGTCGATGTCGGATTGCGCCTGGACGCGCAACCGCTGCCGTTATTGCACACGCACTACCGGATGGAGGAGATCAGCGTGGCGGACGCGGGCGGCGTCCGGCAGGTGGCGGTCAACAGCCGCTACAGCGTCGACGGCCATATCGTGCGCCAGCAATGGGACGTGTTCGACCGGGCGGCGGACGGGCTCGACGCGCATCGGATCGAGGGCAAGCGGGCCGGGGAGTTCGCGCGGCAGCACCCGCTGTTCGCGCGGTATTGGGATCCGGGAACGTTCGGGCAGGCGTGGCTGGCGGATTTCGAGCGCGCGTCGCCGGAGCGCCGGCCCGATCTCGATCTGCGGGAGATGTCGGCGTCGGTGCGGCCGCCGTTGGCGCTCGGCTTCTACTGGCTGCGCTGGCTGCCCGAGGGTGCGAGCGTCGTGCCGGTGTTCCTGCCGGGCTTCAAGGACCGCAAGCGGGTGGACCTGACGATCGGCCCGCGTTCGTCGGCGACCGGGCAGCCGACGCGGCGGGCGCCGCTGGTCTATCCCGAACTCAGTCCGGCCACCCCGTCGGTCTCGCTGGCGTGGCTGTCGCCGGGACGGCAGGTGCTGCAACTGTTCCTCGACCTGCACGGGCGGCAATACAGCGCGCGCGGCACGATCAGGGCGCTGGGCTGCACGGGCGCGCCGGTGTCGCCGCCCTAGACTACAACGGGCTGACGTTGCGACAGGCGCGCGCGGATGGCGTCGAGACGAGGACCACCGAAGACGAGCTCGGCGCACGGGTCGTTCGCGGCGGCCTCGATCGGGTCGTAGCCGAGCGGGCAGTTGCCGAAACGGGCCCGGTTGCCGGTGTCGAGATAGCTTTCGGCGGGGGCGCCCTCGGCGAGCAGGATCGCGTGACGCTCGAGTTCGACGTGGTGGTAGATGACGCTCGTGGCCGTGTCGCGGACGATGGTGCGGCCGTTGACGAGGCGTTCGGCGGGGATCAGGACGCCGTCGATGAACAGCGCGTGGTCCGGAGAGACGACGAGGTCGCGCCGTGGCGTGCCTGCAGCGAAGGCGCCGGCGCGGATGCGGACGGGCGCGTGCTCGAGATTGGCACGGCAGTCGGCGCGCCGGTGGCCGACCCAGCGGACACGCAGCGCGGCGCCGTGAGCGGACAGGACGAGGTCGCCGGGGCGGATGTCCTCGACGGGGATGTCGCGGTCCGGGGTGGCGATCAGGGTGCCGCTGACGAAACAGGGCGCACCGCCGGAGGTGTCGGTGGTGATGGTGAGCGTGACGGGGTTGCCGCCGAAGCCGTTGTTGCCGCTGAACGGGTCGGGCGACCAGGAGACGTGGAAGCTCGAGGGCGCGTAGGTGCCGCCGAGCTTGAAGTCGGCGACCGTCTGCGAGGTCGTGCCGCCACCGTAGAAGCTGGAGATGGCGACGGTTTCGATGATCCGCAGGTCGTTGGTGGCCTGGTCCCAGTTCGCTCCGAAGCTGAACACGCCCCTGGTGTCGATGGCGGACAGGACCCCGGGGACGAGGGTGACGTCGATCGCGTCGCCGGCGCGGAAACCGTCGATCGGCGTTGCGATGTCGCCGGCGATGGTGTCGATCTCGGGATTGGTCAGGTTGCTGGTCGGGAACGCGATGACGCCGCGGTTGTCGGCGAACGTGATCGAGCCGCCGCTGAACTGGTTGTCGAACTGGGGCGCCGCGCTGCTGTCGTGGTTGTGCTCGACGAGATCGAGCGTCGCGTTGGCGAGCACGATATTGGTGCCGGTTTCGCCGTCGGCGATCGTGGCGAGGGTGGCGCCGGGATCGATGGCACTGCCGCCGTCGACGTTCAAGGCGCCGCCGAGGATCGGGTCGTCGGAGAAGAACCTGGTGGTGGCACCCGCGGCGCCGTCGACGTTGATGGTGCCCGCGTTGTTGAACGGGGCCGGCACGTAGTTGCCGTTCTCGGTGGTCGGAACCTGGAGGATGGCAGCCGCGCCGTAGATATTGGCCGTGCCGCCGGCCTGGATGTCGATGGTGCCGTTGTTGTTAAACGCGGTGCGTTCGGGCGGGAAGTCGTCGACGAGCGTCTCGGTCGGGGTCTGGACGTTCTGGAACAGGCTTTCGTCGACCGCCTTCAACTGGATGTTCAGCGCGCTGCCGGCGGCGATGGTGATGGTGCCGTTGTTGGTGACCGACGGGACGTAGCCGGACAGCGCGTAGGCGCCGTTGTCGTAGGTCCAGGAGCCGTTGGGCAGGACTGCGATGTCGAGCTCGTTGACGTTCTTGCTGGCGTTGGGAGCGGGCGGGACCACCGGGCTGCCGCTGACCGAGAAGGGCGCGCCGATCGAGATCGTGCCGTTCAACTGGTTGGTGAACTCGCTCTGCCAGAGCGACGTTCCGCTGACGTTGACGGTGGTGCTCGCATCGAGCGTGGAGTTCTGGTTGTAGAGGGCGGCGACGCTGCCGCCGCCGATCAGATCGATCGTCTGATGGCTGATGGTCTCGCCGGGCGTGTTCTGGCTGCCCGCCGGGACATCGGGGTAGTACTGGAAATAGACGACGGGATTGGATGTCCCCGGATCCTGGACCAGGATGGGCGACGGCAGGGCAATGTCGATGCCGGTCAGGCTGGCGGACGTGTCGCCGGCGGCGTAGCCGAAGATGTCGGTGTTGTTCGGATCGATCATCGCCAGAGGGTCGCCGGTGCTGTCGATGATTGCGGTGTCGCCGGCGGCCGGTGCCGCGCCGCCGACCCAGTTGGCGGGATCGGCGTAGTCGCTGTTCGCGCCGTTCTTGAAGGTGACCGTGGCCATGTCCGACGCTCCCCCGGAAGGATGAAATTACAGAGATGAAACTTCTGGCGGAACGACGTGGGCAAGCAAGGCTGGGCGGATCAACATCGCGCTATCATGATCGTGACATACGAGACCACGAGGCGTTCGAGAGGCGGGCATGTCGAGGTCGGAGATGAGCGGGGCGATCCATCTGCCGCGGTCGATGCGGGTGGGGGGCGGCGCGATCACGAGCAGCGCGGACGCGCTGGTTCAGGCGGGGCTCGGGCGCCCGCTGATCGTGACCGATCCGTTCATCGCCCGGAACGGCACGCTCGATGCGCTGCGGTCGGTGCTGACGGAGGCGGGGCTCGCGAGCCGGGTGTTCGCGGACGTGGTGCCCGACCCGACGGTGGCGTCGATCGAGGCGGCGCTCTCCACGCTGGGCGAGCACGAGCATGACTGCGTGATCGGGCTCGGCGGGGGCAGCTCGATCGACACCGCCAAGATGGTGGCGGTGCTGGCGCGGCATCGGACGACGCCGCGGGCGCTCAAATTTCCGCATGTGCAAGACGCGCCCGGATTGCCGATCGTGGCGATCCCAACCACGGCCGGAACCGGTTCGGAAGCGACGAGGGTGACGGTGATCACCGACGAGGCGACGGACGAGAAGATGCTCTGCATGGGGCTCGCGTATCTGCCGACGATCGCGATCGTCGATTTCGAGCTGACGCTGTCCAAGCCTTGGCGGCTGACGGCCGACACCGGGCTCGACGCGCTGACGCACGCGATCGAGGCCTATGTCTCGCGGCGCGCGAGCCCGTTCACCGACGGGCTGGCGCTGTCGGCGATGGGACGGATCTGGCCGAATGTCGCGGTGGCGTGCCGGGAGCCGGCGAACCGGGCCGCGCGCGCGTCGATGATGCTGGGTGCGATGGAAGCGGGGATGGCGTTCTCGAACGCGTCGGTGGCGCTGGTGCACGGCATGAGCCGGCCGATCGGGGCGCATTTCCACGTGGCGCACGGCCTGTCGAACGCGATGCTGCTGCCCGCGGTCACGGCATGGTCGGTGGCCGGTAGCGAGCATCGGTATGCGGCGTGCGCGCGGGCGATGGGGATCGCCCACGCGGGGGACGACGATGGCTGCGCATCGGCGGCGCTGGTGGCGGCGCTGCGGGAGCGCAACGCGGAGCTCGAGGTGCCGTCGCCCGCCGGATACGGGATCGATCGGTCGCGCTGGCTGGAGATGCTGCCCGTGATGGCCGACCAAGCGATCGCGTCGGGTTCGCCCGCGAACAACCCGCGCGTGCCCGACGCGGAGGCGATCGTCGGGCTCTACAACGACATCTGGAACCGGGGATGACGATGGAACTCGTTTCGCATTGGATCGGTGGCGCCCGGGTCGACGGCCATGGCGCGCGACGTGGCGACATCTTCGATCCGACCAGCGGCAGGGTGGCGCGCCAGGTGGTGCTCGGAACCGGGACGGATGTCGACGACGCGGTCCGCGCGGCACGGCTCGCGTTCCCGGCGTGGGCGGCGACGACGCCGCTCGGCCGCGCGCGGGTGATGTTCCGGTTTCGCGATCTGGTCGAGCAGCACGCGAAGGATCTCGCCGCGATCATCACGTCCGAGCATGGCAAGGTGCTGTCCGACGCGCTCGGCGAAGTGACGCGCGGGATGGAGGTGATCGAGTACGCGACCGGCGCGCCGGAGCTGCTGAAAGGCGACTTCACCGAGCAGGCGGGGCGCGACATCGACGCCTATTCGCTGCGCCAGCCGCTCGGGGTGGTGGCCGGGATCACGCCGTTCAACTTCCCGGTGATGGTGCCGCTGTGGATGATGCCGATGGCGATCGTCACGGGCAACTGCTTCATCCTCAAGCCGTCCGAGCGCGATCCGTCGGCGTCGCTGCTGCTGGCCGACCTGCTCAAGCGCGCGGGTCTGCCGGATGGCGTGTTGCAGGTGGTGCACGGCGACAAGGAGGTGGTGGACGCGCTCCTGCACCACCCGGACATCGAGGCGGTGAGCTTCGTCGGGTCGACGCCGATCGCGCGCTATATCCATCAGACCGGGGTGGCGCACGGCAAGCGGGTGCAGGCGCTGGGCGGGGCGAAGAACCACGCGGTGGTGATGCCGGACTGCGATCTGGACAAGACCGCCGATGCGCTGATGGGTGCGGCCTACGGATCGGCGGGCGAACGTTGCATGGCGATCTCGGTCGCGGTCGCGGTCGGCGGCGTCGGCGACCGGCTGGTCGACGCGCTGGCGCCGCGGGTGCGGGCGCTCAAGATCGGCGCGGGCACCGAGCCGGATGCGGAAATGGGACCGCTGGTGACGCGCGCGCATCTCGAGAAGGTGACCGGCTATGTCGATGCAGGCGTCGCGGAAGGTGCGACGCTGGTGGTGGACGGCCGGAACCTCAAGCTGCAAGGCTACGAAGGCGGGTTTTTCATCGGCGGGACACTGTTCGACGATGTGACGCCGGAGATGCGCATCTACCGCGAGGAGATCTTCGGGCCGGTGCTGTCGGTGGTGCGGGCCGCCTCCTTCGACGATGCACTCGCGCTGGTCAACGCGCACGAATTCGGAAACGGCACCGCGATCTTCACCCGCGATGGCGATTCCGCGCGCGCCTTCGTGCATGGGGTGCAGGCGGGCATGGTCGGCGTGAACGTGCCGATCCCGGTGCCGATGGCATTCCATTCGTTTGGGGGATGGAAGTCGTCGTTGTTCGGGGACCACCACATGCACGGACCCGAGGGCGTGCGGTTCTTCACCAAATACAAGGCGGTGACGTCGCGCTGGCCGACGGGGATCAGGGCGGGGGCAGAGTTCGTGATGCCGACGTTGGGGTAAGGCCAGGGGCTCTGCCCCTGGACCCCGCTGGGCGCAGCGCGCCCAGACCCGCAATGTTTCGAAATCATTGGCGATCCAAACGCCCCGCGTTTGGCGGGGTGCGGGGCAGAGCCTCGGTTTCAGGCTGATGTCGCCTTCGGCGACGCAGGATGCTCATGGTCAGGCGGTCCCAGCGCTCGTCGCCGACACGGACGCAGGAGCGTTGGACGCCTTCCCGGGTGAAGCCCAGGCGTTCGTAGAGATGAATCGCGATCGTGTTTATCGTGAAGACGTTGAGGTCGAGGCGCTCGATCCTGGGATCGGCGAAGGCTTTGCGGATGACGAGGTCCAGCATCGGAGCGGCGTGCCCGCGGCGGCGGTGGCGCGGCGCGATGGCTACGCCGCTGATCGTGGCGTTGCCGTTGCGCCAGTCGTAGCGGAGGTGGACGTGGCCGAGGAGTTCGGTGCCGTCGGTGGCCATCCAGCAATGGCGCAGCGGCGGCGTCGATCGGCCTTCGGCCAGGAAGGATGCGAGCTGGATGGCGTCGACTGGATGGGTCGTGGCCGGGCCGACCCACAGAACCACCTCACGCTCGTTGGCGAACCAGGATGCGAGCTCGGCGAAGTGGTCCTCGGTGAAGGGGATCAGTTCCAACGGGCCTCCGGAATTGTTGCCGGGGGTCCGGGGGCCGGCCTCGGCCCCCGGTTGTTTTGTTTGTCGCCGTCAGACCAACCCGTCACGTAGTGCGTCGATCGGGGTGAGCACCCCTGCCCGTTCGAGATGCCAGAAGGTCCAGCCGTTGCAGGAGGGGACATTCTGCAAGGCGGCGCCGACCTGGTGGATGGAGCCGCGGGTAGCGCCGGCGACGAGGCTGCCGTCGGCGGCGACGGTGGCGGAGACGCGGCGGTTGCGGTCGGTCAGCAGGGTGCCCGGCGTGATCAGGCCGGCTTCGACGAGGCGGCCGAAAGGGATGCGCTTGGCATCACGCCGGGTGGGCGTGGTGGCGATGCCGGCGGCGGACGCGCGGCGCTGGTCGCGGATGCGGATGAGGGCCGCCTCGACGTAGGCGGGATGGCGTTCGATGCCGATCCAGCTCCGGTGCAGGCGCTTGGCGACGACGGCGGTGGTGCCGGTGCCGAGGAACGGGTCGAGCACGATATCCTCGGCCTCGGTGCTGGCGAGCAGGACGCGGTGGAGCAGGGCTTCGGGCTTCTGGGTCGGGTGGAGCTTGAGGCCGTGGGCGTTGCGCAGGCGTTCGGGACCGGTGCAGAGCGGCAGCAGCCAGTCGCTGCGCATCTGCAGGTCGTCGTTGAGCGACTTCATCGCCTGGTAGTTGAAGCGGTAGCGGGCGGTGCGGCCGCGGGCGGCCCAGATCAGGGTCTCGTGCGCGTTGGTGAAGCGGCGGCCGCGGAAGTTGGGCATCGGGTTGGATTTGCGCCAGATGACGTCGTTGAGGATCCAGAAGCCGAGCTCCTGGAGGATGGCGCCAATGCGGAAGATGTTGTGATACGAGCCGATGACCCAGATGGTGCCGTCCTTGCGGAGCAGGCGGTGGGCCTCGGTGAGCCATTCGCGGGTGAAGCGGTCGTAGGTCTCGAAATCGTCGAAGCGGTCCCAATCGTCGTCGACGCCGTCGACGAGGCTGTCGTCGGGACGGCGCAGCTCGCCGCGTAGCTGGAGGTTGTAGGGCGGGTCGGCGAAGATGCAGTTGATCGAGTTGGCGGGGAGCATGCGCATGTGGTGCACGCAGTCGCCGCGCAGGATCTGGTCGAGCGGCAGGTCGATGCCCTGATCGAGATCGTCCTTCACGGCGCGTGGTGCATGTCAGGCGGAACAGAGCTCGAGGGCGAGCTGGCGGACTGTCCCGAAGGTAGGGCGGTGGTGGCGGGTGGCGCCGAGGGCGCGCAGTGCGGCGCGATGCGGCGGGGTCGCATAGCCGGCGTTGGTGTCCCAGCCATAGCCGGGGCAGCGGACGGCGAGACGCGCCATGGCGCGATCGCGGGTGACCTTGGCGACGATGGAGGCGGCGGCGATGGAGAGGGAGAGGCCGTCGCCGCCGATGACGCAGCGGACCGGACAGGCGAGCGTGGGCGGGATGTTGCCGTCGACGAGGGCGAGGTCGGGGACGGTCCGGAGGCGGGCGGTGGCGCGCGCCATCGCGAGCAGGGTGGCGCGCAGGATGTTGATGCGGCCGATCTCGGCGACCGAGGCGGCGCCGACGCCGACGATGGCGGCACCCGAGGCGAACAAGGCGGCGTAGGCGGTGGCGCGCTGGACGGGGTCGAGCTGCTTGCTGTCGTCGAGGAGGGAGGCGAGCGGCGCGGGAACGCCGGCGGGGAAGATGATCGCGGCCGCGACCACCGGGCCCGCGAGGGGTCCGCGGCCGGCCTCGTCGATCCCGGCGACCAGCCCGCCATGGGCCGACTCGATGGTGAAGTCAGGCATGCGCAAGCTTGAAGCCGCACGGGCGGTTGCATGCAAGCGGTCTGGACGCGGACGGGTGGAATGGCGGGCGTGCCGTTGCGCTTGCGATGCGGAGGCGGCTAGGATGGTAGCGCTACCTTCGTGATGTAACGCGTGGGCTGTCAATAAAGGGAGGACAATCAATGAGTTCCGGATATCTCCGCTCAACGGCAATTCCGTTGACGTTGGCAACGTTGCTGGCCGGCGCGAGCGTTGCCGTCGCGGCACCGCTCGACGTGCCGGCCAGGGACCTGCCGGCGCCGACCGCCGACATCAGCCCGGCGATGCAGGCGATCATCGCCCGGCCGTACAACCCGAACTGGAACCTCCAGTACGGCACGGGCGCCGAGTGGCGGACGTTCGCCGACAAGCAGGCGGCGGACATCATCAAGACCATCCCCGGCATGCTCGACCGGCTGCACGTCAAGATCGAGCCGGCGACAATGGCCGGCGTGAAGGTCTATGTCGTCACCCCCGAGAACATCCCGCCCGAAAACCAGAACAAGCTGCTGATCCATGTCCATGGCGGTTGCTACGTGCTGTTCCCCGGCGAGGCCGGACCGACGGAAGCGATCATGATGGCCGGGTTCGGTCACTACAAGGTGATCTCGGTCGACTACCGGATGCCGCCCGAAGCGTATTTCCCGGCCGCCGTCGACGATCCGATTGCGGTCTACAAGGAACTGCTCAAGACCAACGACGCGAAGAACATGGCGTTCTTCGGGACGTCGGCCGGCGGCGCGATCACGCTGGAGATGGTGCTGCGGGCCAAACAGCTCGGCCTGCCGGTGCCCGGGGCGATCGCGCCGGGCACGCCGATGTCGGACGTCACCAAGGTCGGCGACACGTTCTACACGAACGAGAAGGTCGACAACGTGCTCGTCTCACGCGACGGATTCTGTGACGCGGCGACGAAGGTCTATGCGCAGGGTCATGATCTCGGCGATCCGCTGCTTTCGCCGGTGTATGGCGACATGCACGGGTTTCCGCCGACGATCCTGACGACCGGCACGCGCGACATCCTGCTCAGCAACACCGTCCGGGTTCATCGCAAGCTGCTCCGGTCGGGCGTGCCGGCAATTCTCGAAGTGTTCGAGGGCGAGAGCCACGCGCAGTATCAGTTCGACGACCGCGTTCCGGAGGCCAAGGAGGCATTCAGCGAGATCGGCGCCTTCTTCGGCCAGTATCTGGGGCATTAGCCGTCCGGGGCACTGATCGGCGCTGGAGCGATCGATCGGAGGCCTTGCGCGGCTGCGCGGTTCGGGGGTGTCTTGGCGCATGCCCGACGCGATCACCGACGAGACCCGGGGGCAGACGCCGCAAGCGCCGCCCGCCGGACGGGGCCGGACGGTGCCGCTGATCATCGCGTCGGCGATGTTCATGGAGCAGCTCGACGGGACGGTGCTGTCGACGGCGCTGCCGAGCATGGCGCGTTCGTTCGGGGTCGATGCGCTGCATATGAGCGTGGCGCTGACGTCCTATCTGGTGAGCCTGGCGGTGTTCATCCCGGCATCCGGCGCGGTCGCCGACCGGCTCGGGTCGCGGACGGTGTTCTGTGCGGCAATCGTGCTGTTCACGGCGGGATCGATGCTGTGCGCACAGGCCGACAGCCTGGCCTTCCTGGTGGTCTCGCGGCTGATCCAGGGTGCGGGCGGGGCGATGATGGTGCCGGTCGGGCGGCTGGTGCTGCTGCAGACGACGGCGAAGAGCGACTTGATCGCGACGATGAACTGGCTGCTGGTGCCGGCGACGATCGGTCCGCTGCTCGGGCCGCCGGTGGGCGGGTTCCTGGTGACCACGCTGAGCTGGCGTTGGATCTTCTATATCAATTTGCCGATCGGTGTGGCCGGTCTGGCGCTGGCGGCCTGGTTCGTGCCGCAGTTGCGGGCCGAGCGGGACCGGTTCGACGTGCGGGGGCTGGTGCTGTCCGGGGTGGCGCTCGCATGCCTGATCTTCGGTCTCGAGCTCGCGAGCCGGGGGTCGGTGCCGGCGACGCTGGCGGCGGGGATCCTGGCGGTCAGTGTCGCGAGCGGCGCGCTCTATGGCTTGCACGCGCGGCGGACGGTACGGCCGATCCTGGATTTCTCGCTGATGCGCATCCCGACCTTCGGGCTGTCGGTGGTCGCGGGGGCGGCGACCCGGATCGCGGTGGGTGCGACGCCGTTCCTGCTGCCGCTGATGCTGCAGGTCGGCCTCGGGATGTCGGCCGCGCAATCGGGGGCGACGACGTTCCTGACGTCGGCGGGGGCGCTGTCGATGCGGGGATTCTCGCGCCGGCTGCTGCGGCGGTTCGGCTATCGGCGGACGATGATCTGGAACGGCGCGGGCGCGAGCGCCTTCGCGTTCGCCTGCGCCTGCTTCCGGCCCGGGATCGGCCACGGGGTGATCTGGGTGGTGCTGTTCTGCGGGGGGTTCCTGCAATCGCTACAATTCACGGCGTACAACACGATCGCTTATGCCGACGTGCCGGCGGGCAGGATGAGCGCGGCCACGAGTCTCTATTCGACGATGCAGCAGGTGACGCTGACGCTCGGGATCTGCGTGGCCGCAGCAGCACTCGCGATCGCCGCCGCATGGCGCGGGGTCGGCCATGCTGGGCTGGTGGAGCTGAGCATCGCATGGGCGACCGTCGGGGCGGCCGCGACGCTGGCGCCCGTGCTGTGCGCGCGGTTGCGGGCGGATGCCGGCGAGGAGCTAAGCGGGCATCACGCCTGAGGCGGCCGGAGTTTCAGACCGGCGCGCGAAAATTCCAGAGGCCGCGCGAATAGGACTGGCGGTTGATCGCGAGCAGTTCGCGGATCAGGCTGTCAGCCGCTTCGGGGCGGTTGGGCAGCTCGTCGAGCTGATCGCGGAAGGCGCTGATCTCGAGGTTCAACAAGCGTCGGAACATGGCCGAACTCCATCCGTTCGGTCGGCCGCGTGTGGCGAGGCGCTCTCGATGTCCGAAGGGACATGGCCTCCCGTGCGGGCCGCCGTGGCCAATTCTTAACATAGCCTCGAAGTTGCCACAATCTCGACGAGCCTAACGATGTGTTTCGCGCACATTTCGTCACAAGAAGCCGTGAGCGAGCGGAACCATGGGCGTTTTCCCGGAGCGGCTCGATCTGGTAGGATCCGGCTGCCCCTGGTCTGGCCCGGGGCACGGGGCGTTGGCACAGGAAGTTTGATGGACGAGCAGACGACGCCCTGGCCGCCCGTCGCGCCGGGCCGGGATCGCGAGACGGGCACCCGCCGCAAGCGCAATCTCTGGCCGTGGTTCATCCTGCTGCTGATCGGCGCGGGGTTGCTGATCTGGTTGCGCCCTTGGGGGCACAAGGGCACGCAGCATGCGGCGGCGGCACCTCCGGTCTCGGTTTCGCTCGCGCCGGTCGCGCGCGGCGATATCGACATGGTGCTGACCGAGCTCGGCACGGTGACACCGCTCGCCACCATCACGGTGCAGTCGCAGATCAGCGGCTATCTGCAGCGGGTGAATTTCGAGGAGGGCCAGGAGGTCGGCCGCGGCTTCCTGCTGGCGCTGGTCGATCCGCGCCCGTACGAGGTGCAGGTCGAGCAGTATTCGGCGCAACTGGCACGCGACACCGCGGCGCTGAAGCAGGCGCAGATGGACCTCGCGCGCTACCAGACGCTGGGGCGGCAGCAGAGCATCGCCAAGCAGACGCTGCAGGATCAGGTGTTCACGGTCGCGCAGGACGAGGCGACGATCAAGATCGACCAGAGCCAGATCGATACCGCCAGGCTCGACATCACCTACTGCCATATCCAGTCGCCGGTCGCCGGAAGGGTCGGATTGCGCCAGGTCGACGAGGGCAACTACGTCACGTCGTCGTTGACCAACGGCCTGGTGGTGATCACGCAGATCAAGCCGATCTCGGTGATCTTCACGGTGGCCGAAGACGACATCCAGCCGATCCTGGAGAAGCTGAACGGCAAGGCGACGCTGGCAGTCGATGCCTACGATCGCACCGACGTCATCAAGCTCGCAGGCGGCTCGGTGGAGACGATCGACAACCAGGTCGACACCAGCACGGGGACCGTGAAGCTGCGCGCGACGTTCCCGAACGCGGACGAGCGGCTGTTCCCCAACGAGTTCGTCAACGCGCATCTGCTGCTGCAGACGCTGACCGGCGTGCTGATCGTGCCGACGCCTTCGATCCAGAACGGGCCGCAAGGAAACTTCGTCTACCTGATGAAGCCGTCGACGGCGGATGGGCATCAGGTCGACAAGGTCGCCGTCCAGGTGGTCAAGACCGGCTACGCGCACGGCGACAGGACGGTGGTGACGTCGGGCCTGTCGGAAGGCGACCAGGTGGTGATCGACGGGACCGACCGGCTGCATGACGGGGCGGTGGTCACGGTGCCGTCCCAGCATGGGGGCGACACGGGAGCTTCGGGCCCGCACAAGCACGCCGGATGAACCCGTCGCGGCTTTTCATTCTTCGGCCGGTCGCGACGACCCTGCTGATGATCGCGATCCTGCTGGTCGGGATCATCGCCTATCGCTTCCTGCCGGTCTCGGCGCTGCCGGATGTCGATTATCCGACGATCCAGGTGCAGACCTTCTATCCCGGCGCGAGCCCGGACGTGATGACGACGTCGATCACGGCGCCGCTCGAATACCAGTTCGGTTCGATGCCCGGCCTCGACCAGATGATCTCGCAGAGTTCGGGCGGGGCGTCGGTGATCACGCTTCGGTTCACCCTGGACACGAGCCTCGACGAGGCGGAACAGGAGGTGCAGGAGGCGATCAACGGCGCCAACAGCCTGCTGCCGACCGACCTCCCTGCCCCGCCGATCTACCAGAAGATCAATCCGGCCGACGCGCCGGTGCTGACGCTCGGCATCACCAGCAGGACGATGAACCTGGTCGATGTGCAGGACGCGATCAACACGCGGCTGATCCAGAAACTGGCGCAGATCGGCGGCGTGGGCGCGGTGCAGGTGTCGGGCGGCAACGTGCGGGCGCTGCGGGTCCAGCTCAACCAGCGCGCGCTGTTCGCCTACGGGCTGTCGGCCGACAACGTCCGCACCACGATCGCCAACGTCAACGTCAATTCGCCGACCGGCGGCTTCGACGGTCCGCTGACCTCAAGCACGCTGCGCGAGAACAGCCAGATCAACGATCCGGCCGTGCTCGCCAACCAGGTGATCGCCTACGTCAACAACGCGCCAGTGCGGATCCGCGATGTCGGGCGGGTGATCGCGGCACCCGAGAACACGCAGCTCCAGGCATGGCAGAACAAGACGCCCGCCCTGGTGGTCAACGTGCAGCGCCAGCCGGGTGCCAACGTGATCGCGACCGTCGATGCGATCAAGCAGCAACTGCCGCAGATCCAGGCGTCGCTGCCGGCCGGGATCAATGTGACGCCGCTGACGGACCGGACGGTCACGATCCGGGCGTCGGTGGCGGACGTCGAGTTCGAGCTGGGACTGGCGGTGCTGCTGGTGGTGCTGGTGATCTTTGTCTTCTTGCGCAGCGCGCGGGCGACGCTGATCCCGAGCCTTTCGGTGCCGCTGTCGCTGGTGGGCACGCTGGCCGCGATGTATCTGCTGGGCTACTCGCTCGACAACCTCTCGCTGATGTCGCTCACGATCGCGACCGGCTTCGTCGTCGACGATGCGATCGTGATGATCGAGAACATCTCGCGCTATCTCGAAGAGGGCATGTCGCCGGTCGAGGCGGCGCTGACCGGGGCGGGGCAGATCGGTTTCACCATCGTGTCGCTGACGGTCTCGCTGCTGGCGGTGCTGATCCCGCTGCTGTTCATGGGCGAGGTGGTGGGCCGGCTGTTCCACGAGTTCGCGGTGACGCTGGCGGTGACGATCGTGCTGTCGGCGGTGGTGTCGCTGACGCTGGTGCCGATGATGTGCGCGCGGATCCTGCGCGCGTCGCCCGCGCCCGAGTACGAGCGCGCGCGCGCCGGCGGCGGACGCACGCAGCGGCGCAGCGCGATGACGCGCTTCTTCGAGGGCATGATCGATCTCTATCACCGGGCGCTGCTGGTGGTGCTGGATAACCAGGGGCTGACGCTGCTGGTGACCGCGCTGACGATCGCGGGGACCGCGTTCCTGTATGTGGCGATCCCGAAGGGGTTCTTTCCGGTGCAGGACACCGGCCTGATCCAGGGCGTGTCGGTGGCGAGCCAGCGGATCTCGTTCGCGTCGATGGCGGCGCACCAGGAGGCGATGGCGGACGCGATCCTGACCGATCCGGACGTCGTCAGCCTGTCCTCGTTCATCGGCGTCGACGGGACCAACACGACGCTCAACCAGGGCCGGTTCGAGATCAATCTCAAGCCGCGCGACGCGAGGACGGACGGGGCGGCGGCGATCATCCGGCGCCTGACGCAAGAGACGGCGCACGTGGCGGGGATCCATCTCTACATGCAGCCGGTGCAGGATCTGTCGCTGGCGACGCAGACGAGTGCGACGCAATACCAGTTCGTGCTGATGGCGCCGACCGGCGCGCAGCTGGCGCAGGCGGCGCCAGGGCTGGTGTCGGCGCTCGCCAAGCGGCCGGAACTCGTCGATGTGACGAGCGACCTGCAGCAGAGCGGCAACGGGGTGATGATCACCATCGACCGCTCGACGGCGGCGCGTTTCGGGATCACGCCCGCGACCGTCGACAGCGCGTTGTACGATGCGTTCGGGCAACGACAGGTCTCGACGGTCTACTCGCAGTCGGCGCAGTACCGGGTGATCCAGGAAGTCGAGCCGTCGCTCTCGAAGAGCATCGCCGCCCTCGACCAGATCTACCTGCCGGCGTCGGGGGTGACGGCCGGCTCGTCGAGCGGCTCATCGAGCGGTGCCACGACGACGCAGGTGCCGCTGAGCGCGATCGTGAGCGTCCATGTCGGACCGACACCGTTGCTGATCACGCATTTCGGCGAGTTCCCGGCGACGACGATCTCGTTCAACCTCGCGCCCGGGGTGTCGCTCGGGGCGGCCGTCGATGCGATCGTCGGCGTCGAGCGGGACATGCACCTGCCGCGCGCGTTCCAGACCAGCTTCGAGGGCGAGGCGAGCGCGTTCCAGAACTCGCTGGGCAACGAGCTCTACCTGATCCTGGCGGCCCTCGCGGCGGTCTATATCGTGCTGGGTGTGCTGTACGAGTCGTTCGTCCATCCGGTGACGATCCTGTCGACGCTGCCGTCGGCCGGGGTCGGCGCGCTGCTCGCGCTGATCATCGCGGGCGATGATCTCGACATCATCGGGATCATCGGGATCGTGCTGCTGATCGGGATCGTCAAGAAGAACGCGATCATGATGATCGACTTCGCGCTGCAGGCGGAGCGCCAGGACGGCATGGGCCCGCGCGAGGCGATCGAGCGGGCGGCGCTGTTGCGGTTCCGGCCGATCCTGATGACGACGATGGCGGCGATGCTGGCGGCGATCCCGCTGATGCTCGGCACCGGCACCGGATCGGAACTGCGGCGTCCGCTCGGGCTTGCGATCGTCGGCGGCCTCGCGGTCAGCCAGTTGCTGACGATCTTCACCACACCGGTGATCTACCTGGCGTTCGACCGCCTCGGACGCGCGGCGGCTCGGCGGTTCGGGGGACGGCCCGGGCGCGAGGGACGCGCACCCGCTTGAACATCTCGGCACCTTTCATCGCGCGGCCGGTGGCGACCACGCTGCTGGCGGTGGCCCTGGTGCTGTCGGGGATTTTCGCCTTCATGCGGCTGCCGATCGCGCCGCTGCCGTCGGTGGATTTTCCGACCATCCAGGTGCAGGCCCAGGATCCCGGCGCGAGTCCGGACATCATCGCGACGACGGTGGCCGAACCGCTCGAGCGGCATCTCGGCGCGATCGCGGACGTCAACGAGATCACGTCGCAGAGCACGCTCGGCATCACGCGGATCACGCTGCAATTCGACCTGTCGCGCGACATCAACGGTGCCGCGCGCGACGTGGAGGCCGCGATCCAGGCGGCGCGTGCCGATCTGCCGACATCGCTGCGCCAGAACCCGGAATACCACAAGTTCAATCCGGCCGGGTCGCCGATCATGGTGCTGGCGCTGACGTCCAAGACCAGGACGGCGGCACAGCTTTATGATTCGGCGCAGAACGTGATCAGCCAGCGGCTGAGCCAGGTCAAGGGTGTCGGCTTCGCCGATATCGGCGGCAGCGCGCTGCCGTCGGTGCGGGTCGAGATCAACCCGCAACCGCTGTTCCAGGACGGCATCAGCCTGGAAGTGGTGCGCGCGGCGATCGCGTCGGCGAATGCCGATACGCCGAAGGGCATCATCGACGCCGGGTCGCAACGCTACCAGCTCTACACGAACGACATCGCGAGCAAGGCCGCCGACTTTCGACGGCTGATCATCGCCTACGAGAACGGCGCGCCGGTCAAGCTGTCCGATATCGCCGACGTCGAGGACAGCACCGAGGATCTGCGCCAGGCAGGCATGCTGGGCGGCGAGCCCGCGGTGGTGCTGATCATCTTTCCGACGCCCGGTGCAAACATCGTGCGTACGATCGACCAGATCCAGTCGCTGCTTCCCGACCTGCGTGCGGAAATCCCGGCCGACGAGACGCTGACGGTGGCGGCGAACCGATCGATCGCGATCAGGTCGTCGCTCGCCGATACCGAGCGGACGCTGGTGATCGCGGTGATCCTGGTGACGATCGTGACGTTCCTGTTCCTGCGCAACCTGCGCGCGACGGTGATCCCTTCGATCGTGGTGCCGGCCTCGATCATCGCGACCTGCGGGCCGATGTATCTGCTGGGCTTCTCGCTCGACAATCTGTCGCTGATGGCGCTCACGGTCGCGACCGGGTTCGTGGTCGACGATGCGATCGTGGTGCTAGAGAACATCTCGCGTCACATGGAAGACGGGATGGGCCGCCTCGAGGCGGCGCTGGTCGGGTCGCGCGAGGTGGGCTTCACGGTGCTGTCGATCACCGTGTCGCTGATCGCGGTGTTCATTCCGATCCTGCTGCTGGGCGGCATCGTGGGACGGCTGTTCCGGGAGTTCGCGGTCACGCTGTCGATGACGATCGTGATCTCGCTGGTGCTGGCACTGACGCTGACGCCGATGCTGTGCTCGCGCTTCCTCAAGCCGCCGCGACATGTGGGTGACGCCGGCGCGCGGCCGAACATCGTGCTGCGCGGGGCGGAAGCGGGCCTGAACGGCATGCTGCGCGGCTACGAGCGCAGCCTCGGCTGGTCGCTGCGCCACCCGAAACTGCTGTTGATGAGCCTGGTCGCGACGGTCGGGCTGACGGTCTACCTGTTCGTCGCGGTTCCGAAAGGCTTCTTCCCCAACCAGGACACCGGCCTGATGATCGGCACCATGCAGGGTGACCAAAGCATCAGCTTCCAGAACATGCGGAGCAAGCTGTCGCGGATCCAGCGGATCATCGCGCACGATCCGGCGGTCAAGACGGTGATCGGGTTCACCGGCGGGCGCGGCACCAACCAGGGGCAGATCTTCGTCCAGCTCAAGCCGCTCGCGCAACGCGTCTCGGTCACCAAGGTGATCGAGCGGCTGCGGCCGCGACTCGGCAGCGTGGTCGGCGTGCGGACGTTCCTGTTCGGCGCCGAGGACGTGCGCGCAGGAGGACGACAATCGTCGGGTGCGTATCAATACACGCTGCAGGCGGACAACTCGCAGACGCTCTACGAATGGGCGCCGAAGCTGGTCGCGGCATTGCAGAAACGGCCGGAGCTGGCCGACGTCAACTCGGACCAGCAGCAGGGCGGCCTGGAGACGGACGTCAATATCGACCGCGATACGGCGGCACGGCTGCAACTGACGCCGGCCTCGATCGACGACACGCTGTATGACGCATTCGGCCAGCGCCTGGTCTCGACGATCTACAAGCCGCTCGCCCAGTACTATGTCGTGATGGAGGTGGCGCCACGCTACTGGCAGAACACCGACAGCCTGCGGCAGATCTGGGTCAGCACGTCGCCGGTGACGACGTCGGGAAGTGCGGCGACACAGACGATCACGACGGGGACACGAACCTCGGCGGGGACGAATTCGCAGCGCCCGGGGACGACGCAGACGGCGGCGGCCACGCAGAGCACGCAGGCGCAGCAGGCGGAGGCGAATTCGGCGATCAACTCGCTTGCCGTCAGCAGCAGGGCGAGTTCGGCGTCCGCCAGTCCTTCGGTCGCGACGACCGCGTCGACGATGGTGCCGCTGAGTGCGGTGACGAGCGTCACGAAGGGCTTCACGCCACTCGCAGTCAACCACCAGAGCGAGTTCGTGGCGACGACGATCTCGTTCAATCTGCCGGCGGGGCGGTCGCTCGGGGATGCCGGGCGGGTGATCCAGGAGACGATGCTGCAGATCCGGCTGCCGTCGGGGATTCACGGCGGTTTCGCGGGGACGGCGCAGCAGTTCCAGAAGTCGGTGAGCGACGAGCCGATCCTGATCTTCGCCGCACTCGCGGCGGTCTACGTGACGCTGGGGATCCTCTACGAGAGCTACATCCATCCGCTGACGATCCTGTCGACGCTGCCGTCGGCGGGGCTCGGTGCGCTGCTGGCACTGCTGCTCACCGGCAACGAACTCGACATCATCGGATTGATCGGGATCATCCTGCTGATCGGGATCGTCAAGAAGAACGCGATCCTGCTGGTCGATTTCGCGATCTCCGCGGAGCGTCAGCACGACATGGATCCGCTCGAGGCGATCACGACCGCCTGCCTGCTGCGGTTCCGCCCGATCATGATGACGAGCTTCGCGGCGGCCTTCGGTGCGCTACCGCTCGCGTTCGGCTACGGCGAGGGCTCGTCGCTGCGCCAGCCGCTCGGCATCTCGATCGTCGGCGGACTGGTCGTGAGCCAGGCGCTGACGCTCTACACGACGCCGGTGGTCTATCTGGCACTCGACCGGTTGAGCCACCGTTTCAAGTCGCGTCGGGGTCCCGCCGCGCGACCCGCGGCACAGACATAAGGCAGCGACCGCCACCATGAGGATGATCCGTCGACGTTCCGGCCCGTCGCGCGCGCGCGCGGTTCTCATCTCCGGACTGGGCGTCGCCGGCTTGGGCCTCGCCGGCTGCATGGTGGGGCCGGACTATCACAGGGTGCGCGTCGAGACGCCGTCACGCTTCAAGGAGGCGCGGCCGCTGCCGGGATGGGAGATCGCCTCGCCCGCCAATGCGTCGCTGCCGAAGGGGCGCTGGTGGACGCTCTACGGCGACAGCGTGCTCGACGATCTCGAGGACCAGATCGACATCTCGAACCAGTCGCTGAAGGCGACCGAGGCGAACTACCGGCAGTCGCTGGCGCTCGTCGACGAGGCACGCGGACAGTTGTTTCCGGTGCTCGGCCTGACGACATCGGCGCAGCGGAGCGGCAGCGGCGGCACCAGCATCAATGTCGGCACCGGCGGCAGCCTGTCGAACACCGGCACGTCGTCGACGGGCCTGACGTCGGGTTCGGGATCGTCGTTGACGGGGACGGGCTCGACCGGAACCGGCTTGACGACGGCAGGCGGCACCAGCGGGACGAGCATCGGCGTCGGCGGCCAGAACACGAGCGCGCTGACGCTGCAGGGAAGCTTCAGCTGGGATCTCGATCTGTGGGGACGGATCAGGCGGCAGATCGAGAGCCAGGTTGCGACCGCGCAGGCGGACGCGGCACAGATCGCCAACGCGAGGCTGTCGCTGCAGGCGACGCTGGCGACGGACTATTTCGAGATGCGATCGTCGGACAGCCTGCAGAAGCTGCTCGACAGCACGGTCTCGGTCTACCGGAAGAACCTCCAGGTGATCCAGAACCAGACCAATGCCGGCACTGCGCTGCCGTCGAACTACTTCCAGGCGTTGACGCAGTTGCAGCAGACGCAGGCCGAGGCCGCCTCGGTCGGCGCCGCGCGTGCCCAGTACGAGCATGCGATCGCGGTGCTGACAGGTCATGCGCCGGCCGACGTCGCGGTCGCGGCGGGCGATCTGCAGGCCTACGTGCCGGAGGTGCCGCCGGGCATCCCGTCGACGCTGCTGCAGCGCCGGCCCGACATCGCGGAGTCGGAACGGCAGGTGGAGGCGGCGAACGCGCAGATCGGCGTCGAGATCGCGGCGTTCTATCCGGACGTCACGCTGAGCGCGAGCGGGGGCTACACCGGATCGCAGCTCAGCACCTTGTTCAACGTGGCCAACCAGTTCTGGTCCTTGGGGGTGGCGGGCAGCGAGACGTTGTTCGAGGGCGGCATCAGGTCGGCGGCGGTGCAGGCGGCGGAGGCGAGCTACGACGCAAGCGTCGCGAATTATCGAGAGTCGGTGCTCAACGCGTTCGAGGGTGTCGAGGACGAACTCGCGGCACTGCGGTTCTACGGACAGCAGGCGGCGTATGAGCGGCTGGCGGTGGACAGCGCCTACAAGACGGTGACGATCGCGTTCAACGAGTACGAGGCGGGAACGCAGGATTATACGACGGTGGTGACGGCGCAGACGACGGCGCTGAGCGACGCGCAGACCGCGCTGTCGGTCCAGCAGAATTTGTTGACGGCGAGTGTCGCGTTGATCGAGGCGCTCGGGGGCGGGTTCGATTCGTCGGACCTGCCGAGCAAGGACAGTCTGCAGACGAGCGATCCGTTCATTCCGGCGTTCCTGGAACGATGACGATGGGTGGGGCCCGGTCCCAAGAGGGCGGGGTGCCGATATGGGCCGCGAACCCGTCGATGAAGACGCGCACCTTCGGCGAGACGATGCGCTTGGGCGGGTAGACGGCCCAGACGAACTGCTCGTGTTCGGTGAACATGGCGGTATGGCCGGGCAGGACGCGAACGAGCGTGCCGGTGGTCACCGCCTGTGACGCGATCCAGGTGGGCAGGAGAGCGATGCCGAGACCGGCGATGGCGATCCGCAGGAGGGCTTCGCTGTCGTTGGTTCGGATGCGTCCGGCGACGGCGATGCGGGTGCGATGGCCGGATGGATCGACGACGATCCATCGGTCGGCCTGCAGGCTGAACAGCAAGGCGGGCCGGCGCGCGAGATCGGCGGCAGTCTCGATCGGGGCGTGGTTGGCGACGAACTCGGGGGCCGCGCACAGGACGCGACGGTGGGGGGTGAGCCTGCGGGCGACCAGTCCGCTGTCGGCGAGGGCACCGATCCGGATCGCGACGTCGGACCCGGAGCCGATCAGGTCGACGGTGTCGTCGGTCAGGGTGACGTCGAGGCCGATCTCCGGATAGGCGGCGGCAAAGGCCGGCAGGTAGGGGACGACGTGACGCCGGCCGAACGCGCCCGGACAGTTGAGGCGAAGGATGCCGCGCGGGACGCGGTTGAGGTCGGAGGCCACGGCGCGGGCGTCGGCGAGCTCCGACAGGACGCGACGGGCACGTTCGAGGAAGGCGTCACCCACCTCGGTGAGGTGAAGACGGCGTGTCGACCGGTTGAAGAGGGCGGCGCCGAGCTCTGCCTCGAGCCGGGCGATGGCGCGCGAGACAGCGGAGGGTCCGTGACGAGCCTCGCGCGCGGCGCTGGAGAAGCTGCCGAGTTCGGCCGAGCGGACGAAGCAGCGCAGGCGGTCGAGCTCGTCCATTCGTGCTCCCGGCGCACAAGTGATGTGATTGATGATGCGCTAGCACAAGAGGCCCGGCGCGCGCAGGTGTCGGCCTGTGGATTGCGGAGCCGATGACGTGATGATGGCGCGGGTGAGGATGGTGGTGCCGGTGGCGGCGGGCTTTGTGGTGCTGCTGGCGCTGCTGCTGATGGGCCGGGCTCTGGAGCGCGTTCTGCCGCTGCCCGCGCCCCTGATCGGGATGGTGCTGCTGGCCGGCCTCATTGCCACGACACACGGAATGCCGGCGCAGGCCGGCGTCGCGTGCGGCAAGCATCTGCTTGCCCATTACGCGCTGTTTTTCGTGCCGGCTGGGGTGGGGGTTCTCGATCAGGCCGGCGCGCTGAGGGTGGCCTGGCTGCCGGTGACGGTCAGCCTGGTGTTCTCGTCCGTGCTGTCGCTGGTGGTGACGGCGCTGGTGATGCGGCTGTCCCTGCGGTGGCGGCATGGATAGGGTCGTCGACGCGGCGGACATCGGACTGACGGTTGGCGCGTTCGCGTTCGGGCGATGGCTGTCCCGGCGAACGGGTCGCCATCCGCTGGCCAACCCGACACTGGTCGCGATCCTGGTGGTGGTCGGCGCGCTGCTGGCGAGCGGTCAGAATTATTCGCGCTATATGCGCGGGGGCTGGATGATCGGCTGGTTGCTTGGGCCGGCGACCGTGGCGCTGGGGATTCCGCTCGCGCACAATGCGAGATCGATCGGGCGGGACGTCTGGCCGGTCGGCCTCGCCGTGCTGGCTGGTGCGGTCGCGGCGGCGGTGTCGGCCGCCGTCTCGATGCGGGTTTTGGGCGGGTCGCAGGCGCTTGCCCTCTCGATGGCGCCGAAGGCGGTGACGACGCCGATCGCGATGGGCATCGCGGCACAGGTCGGCGGGGTTCCGGTGCTGGCGGCGATTTTCGCGATCATCGGGGGCGTGGTGGTGGCGGTGCTCTCGGGGTCGGTGATGCGGGTGATGCGGGTCGAGGATCATCGGGTCTTCGGGCTGGCGGCGGGTGTCGCCGGCAGCGGGATCGGAGCCGCGCAGGCGGTGGATCGGCATCCGGATGCCGGCGCCTATGCGGCGGTGGGCGTCGGGGTGAACAGCGTGGTGACGGCGGTCCTGGTGCCGATGCTGGCGGGGTGGCATGTGTTCTGATGCCGTAACCGTACCGACACCCGCGGATCGCGAACGGGGAGATCGGCGAGGAGGTGGAGTTGGACAAAGGCAGGCGGCCGTTGATCATTGCGGTTCGTGACCGCTCGATCCCGGTCCTCATCGCGTTCGCGTCCATCGGCCTGTACGTCGCGATCCAGACGGGGACCGGAGCGTATATGTCCGACCGTGGCTTGACGGGCGACGAGGCGTCGCATTTCGTCAATTCGGTCCTGGTGCTCGACTAGCGCCGGTGCTTCCGTCCGCGCTGGTCGTCTCGGCGATTGGGCTTGCCTGGACGACAAGCTTGCTTGTCCGGCGGGCCGCCGGCGCAAGGATGTTGACCGCCGCGCTGCTGCTGGCGAACGCCATGACGATTGTCCGCCTTTCACACGTGGCGCCGTTCGGCATGAAAACCATCGCGCGTCACGTGCTGGAGCAGTCCGGCAACCCCGTGGTGCTCGTGGCCGGTTCAACCAGAGCGGAGGGCGCCCTGATCGCGGCTTTTGCCGAATTGGATCCGACACGCACGCATTATGTGCTGCGAGCGACGCAGCAGGCGGCGGCCGGCAATTTCATGGGGACGTCCTCGCCTTGCTTGCTAGCGGCCGACCATCAGGCGGACGATTTCATCGGGGTCGGCCCGATCGGTCGGGCGCTCGCCGGCGACGATGCCACGTCGGAGCACGACGATGCGGTCGGAGACCGCGAACATGTCGGCGAGATTGTGCGAGATGAAGATGATGCCGATGCCGTTGCCTTTCAGCGTGCGGATCAGCTCCATCACCTTGCGCTGCTCGGGCACGCCGAGAGCTGCCGTCGGTTCGTCCATGATGACGACGCGGGCGTCCCAGTGGATCGCGCGGCCGATCGCGACGGCCTGGCGCTGGCCGCCCGAGAGAGCGCGGACGGGACGGTCGAGACGGTCGAGATGGACGTCGAGGGTCGCGAGCGTGCGCGCGGCCTCGGCGCGCATGCGGGCGCGATCCACGCGCGGGAGGAAGAGGAATCTCTTGATGAGTTCGCGGCCGAGGAACAGGTTGCCGCCGATGTCGAGATTGTCGGCGAGTGCGAGGTCCTGGTAGATCGTTTCGATGCCGCGGGTGCGCGCGGCCTGCGGTCCGTCGAACTCGACGGGTTCGTCGCGGTAGCGGAGCTCGCCCGCGCTGGGCTTAAAGACGCCCGATATGATCTTGGTCAGCGTGGATTTCCCGGCGCCGTTGTCGCCGGCGAGAGCGAGCACCTCGCCGGCACGCAGCGTCAGGTCGACGTTCTCGAGCGCGTGGACGCCACCGAAGCGCTTGGAGATGCGGCGGGCCTCGAGCACGGTCTCACTCATCGACGCGGCCTCCGCCGAAGCGGCGCTGGCTCTGGTCGACGAGCACCGAGACGATGATGACGAGGCCCACGGCGACGAACTGCCAGAACGGTTCGACGTCGAGGAAGACCAGCCCGTATTGGATGACGGCGATGATCAGCGCGCCAATGATGGTCCCGGCGATCGTGCCGGAGCCGCCGAACAGGCTGGCGCCGCCGATGACGACGGCGGCGATGCTGTCGAGCAGCAGCGGCTCGCCGGCCTGCGGGCTGCCGGCGGTGAAACGGCCGGTGTAGAGGACGCCGTCGATGCCGGCGCAGAGCGCCGACAGCATGTAGAGACGCACGGTCAGGCGGCCGACGTCGACGCCTGCGCGCGCGGCGGCCTGACGGTTGCCGCCGACGGCGTAGGTGTACTGGCCGAACGGTGATTCGGCGAGAAGGTAGTGGATCGCTGCCACGATCACGAGGGTGACGATGACGACGACCGGGACGCCGGCGATGCGGCCGTTGCCCAGGAACGACAGATACCGGTTGTCGACCGGAACCGTGCCGCCGCCGGAGAAGAGATAGGCGCCGCCGCGGGCGACGCCATACATGCCGAGCGTGCCGATGAAGGGTGGCACGCGCAGCCGGGCGACGAGAAGTCCGTTGATCCAGCCGGGTACGAGCGAGGCCGCGCAGGCGGCGACGATGGCGGCGGCGAGACCCGTCAACGGTCCCGCCGAGGCGCCGACGACATTGGCGATCTCGGCGGCGAGGACGGAGGCGAGGCCCATGGTGAAGGCGACCGAGAGATCGATGCCGCCGGAGATGATCACCAGCGTCTGGCCGAGGCCGAGCAGGACGGGTGCGACGGCGAAGATCGCGATCGAACGCAAATTAAGGGTGCTGAAGACGAAGCTGGCGCCGTAGGCCAGGCGGGACCAGATCTCGAAGGTGACGAGAAGGCCCGCGAGGAATAGCCAGGCGCGCAGCGACGCCAGCAGGGCGAGTGTCTGGCGCACGGATCCGGTCAGGCGGCGTAGATGAAGCTCTTGATGGCCGGATCGTCGACGTTGTTCTTGTCGATGACGGTGAAGCCGGTGGCGATCGAAGGCGGGATCGACTGGCCGGTCAGGTGCGCGTAGGCGGCAGCCACGCCGAACCAGCCGATCTCGGCCGGGTGCTGGGCGATGGCGATGGTCAGCAGGCCGCTCTTGAGGTTGCCGACGATGGAGGTCGGCGCGTCGAAGCCGACCACCTTGACGCGGCCCTGGCCGCCCGCCTGGACGACGCCGTTGCCGGCGCCGGTGGCAGAGAACAGGTTGGTGCCGAAGATGCCGGCCAGATCGGGATTGCGCGCGATCACCGACTGGGCCTGCGAGGCAGCCTTGTTGGCGTCGTCGTCGTTGAACTGGGTCGACAGCACGGTGATGCCGGGATGATTGCGCATCTCGGCCTTGAAGCCCGCCTCCCGCTGGTCAGTGGTGGAAACACCGGCCTCGATGTTGGCAACGTAGACGCGACCCTTGCCGCCGATGGCGGCGGCGAGCGCGCGCGCCGCGATCTGGCCGCCGAGCGTGTTGCTCGATGCGATGTACGACAACGGGAAGTCGGCCGCGCCGGCGCCGGTCTGGTAGACGCCGTTGCCGATGAAGGTGTCGACGGTGATGACGGGGATGCCGGCGCTGAACGCGCCGCGCAACGGGTCGACGAGCTGGTTCTTGTCGGTGGGTGCGATCAGGATCAAGTCGGGATGACGCGCGATGACGGCGTCGAGGACCGGGACCTGCTGGACCGGGTTGAACGCGGTCGAGCCCTGGAAGACCAGGTCGACGCCGAACGCTTGCGCCGCGGCGGACGCGCCGCGGTGCATGGTGATGTAGAAGGCGTCCGTCGTGAGGCCGGGGATGAGCGCCACCGTGAAGCGTTTGCCGGCGGCCCTGGCGGGCCGGAAGGTGGTCAGGACCGCGCCGGCGCTGAGGCCTCCGAGGATCGTGCGTCGTTGCATGTCGCTCTCCCGTGGTTTCTTTTTGTCGGAGAAAGCATGGCGCAGCTTGCCGGGTTCGGGAAGTGGAGGGAGCGCTCTCTCCGTTCCGGACAGGTAGAAACTACGACCAAGACACCGTAGGCTTACACTTTTCATACCGGAATGACGCTTGCCTTACAGCGGTGTTCAGCATCAATCGATATGAAATTGCCACGGATCTGCAGCGCAGCGTCGACCGCTTGCAATGGGAACACGAGTTCTTCATTTCTTTTTTAATCGGTGACGATGTCCTTCGCTGAGAGCGGTGGGAGACAGCAGGCGACGGTTTTCAGGCGAGACTTTCTGTGACGCCATCACGCATGACAGTGTCCTTTATCACGCGTCATTGTTGCGCCCGGACTAGGGCAGTCGGTAGAGTCCGATATGCGATCCGGAGGACCGATGCCCGACAGCGTTCCGGTCACCCTCGATCTCGACCCGAAGACGCAGGCGCTGCTGCGCGCAGACGCCATGGACTTGTTCGTGCGGATCCTCCATCCCGCGGACTACCTGGCGGAGGCCGGCGATGACGAATGACCTGGTCGGCTCGGCTCTATTCCCTGCCCCGCCCATCCCTCCCGCACGCCCAGACCTCGTGGTGCCGGTGCTCGTCGCTCAGCTCGGCGACGCCGCCGCATGGCACTACGTCGAGTTCTTCACCACGCATATTCGCAATCCGAATACGCGGCGTGCCGACGCACGCGCGTGCGGACGCTTCCTGAGCTAGTGTGAATCACGGTGCCTGCCCCTACCCTCCGTCCGCCCCTTCGACCTTGCCGCCTACATCGAAGCGCTGCAGCAGGACGTCACCGCGCCGAGCGTCAAGCAGCAGCTGGCGGCAATCTGCATGCTCTGCGACTGGCTGTGGTCAAGACCGGCAAGACGCTCATGCTCGATGGTGTCGAATGGCGGCGGCTGATCGACGCGATCCCGACCGGGAGCGTGCGAGACCTGCGCGACCGGGCGCTGATCGCCGCTACAGCAAGCCGCTGAGTTCATTAAGGCCGTACCTGAGCCGCCTAGACTTAATCTCGTTCGTACTTTTTTGGGACGGCTCGCCGATCACCATTAAAAAGCTCGCGCTTGCGCGAGAAGCCGTAGCTGTCGTGCTGCTCGGACTACAGGCTCTATGTGAGGCTAAGGTTCTTCTCAATGAGAATATTGCGGCCGCGCAGATCATGCTCGCCTGGATCGAAACTGCTCAACGTCACCTAGATTTTCGCCGATGCGAGCGCCTGGCGCGCATGATGCCGGCGAACAAGGATGCCGATCGGCACGAAGTTTTCTGGATGAGAGCGGCAGATTCGCTGACCGACACCCGAAAATACATTGAAGGCCTCATTGCAGGTGAGAACCCGCTGAGTATCGTCTTCGAATGCAAATCCAACGATCTGCTCGCTAGCGGTGCCCGTGCCGAACCGCATCTTCATTCATGACGTCGTCAAGCGGCCTTGAGCCGACAACCGTCGGCGATAGGCCGCCCACCACTTGCTGACCTCGCTGACCTCGCTGACCTCGCCGAACGTCTCTTGTCGCTTGTCTGGCGAGCAGTCGAACTAGAGGACGGCGTGGCCGGCGGTGAGGGCCAGGACGAGGAAGACGAGGAAGATCACCAGCGCGATCACGAACAGGAGCTTGGCGATGCCGGCGGTCGCGGCCGAGATGCCGGTGAAGCCGAACAGGCCGGCGACGATTGAAATGACAAGAAACAGGATTGCGAGCTTGAGCATGACGACTGGTCCATCATTGTCGTGTCGATCAACGCTGCTTGAAATGGACGGTTCCTGACAGTGCAGACCGGTCCCGATGGTTCATGTAAATATGCCACGGCGGTTGGCGCCATCATGAGGTTCGCATGCGTGCAGGGGCTTGGGCGCTCTGTCTGTGTCTGGCGACGGGAGCGCAGGCTCGAGCCCAGCAGCCGGACGGGATGCTGCCGCCCGCGCCGCTGCCGCCCATGAAGCTGCCGGGGGCGCCGCCCGCAAGCGGATCGTTCGCCTCGCCCGTGCCGCCGCCGGCGGAATTGCCGCCGCCGCCGGTGCTGACCGACACGGAGGCGCGCCTGGAAGCGGCGCGCATCGGCGCGCTGTTGCGCGCGGAGGTGCCTCAGGCGGTGATGGCGTCACGCCTTCGGCGCGCGAGGACGGTGGCGCTGGCGCGGGCCGCGCTCGATGCGAACGCTCGCACGATCACCCGGCCGCAGCTTTTGGTGGTGGTCGACCGCAGCCCGGCGGTGCAATTGCTGGAACTGGTCGTGGCATACCCCGATGCGCCGTGGGTCGCGATCGGAGGGACACGTGTCTCGACCGGACAGAGCGGGCGCAAGCTCTACTACATCACGCCGACGGGCGTGTTCGAGAACACCGATGCGATTCTCGGTTATCGCGCGCAGGGAACGTTCAACGAGCACCATATCCGCGGCAACGGCCTGAAGGGCATGCGGGTGTGGGATTTCGGCTGGCACGAGGCGGTCAAGGGGTGGCTGGCGAGCCATGAGACGGGCCAGATCAGGCTGGAGGTGCATGCGACCGATCCGCATTTCCTGGAAGCACGGATCGGGCGGCCGGCGTCGGAGGGCTGCATCAGGATTCCGTCGGCGATGAACCGGTTCCTCGATCTGCATGGCGTCCTCGACGTGGATTACGAGCGTGCGGCGGCCGCGGACATCCGGTTCAGGGCTCTGCTGTTGCCGAACCGCAAGCCGACGCCGCTCGCCGGCAAGATGCTCGTCGTGATCGATTCCGAGGACGGGCTCAGGACCTGACGGGCGAGGCCGACGGCCCCGCCCATTCGCCTTACATGCGGCCGATCAGCAGACCGATCAGCAGGCCGACGCCGGCGGCGGCGGCAAGCGCGGTCACCGGGCGGTCGGCCGCGACGTCGCGCACGGTGTCGAGCGCCTCGCCGTAGTAGGACTGAGCCTCGCCCGCATACTGGTTGGCCTTGCCGCGCGCCTGGGTGTCGGTATCGCCGAACACGCCACCGACGGTTTCCTGCACCTTGCCGGTGGCGCTCTTGATGGTGCCTTCAACGCGGTTCTCGTCGACCATGTGCCTGCTCCTCTGTGTCTTCGCCGGATGAACGCGGCGGGCGGCCCGGGGATGCGCCGGGACCTGGAACCGATGCGCGCTTTCGTGCGCTGGAGCGACGGTCCGCCGAACGGAAACGCATGAGACTGTTCAACTGCCAGAGCTGCGGCGCGATGCTGTTCTTCGAAAACCGGCAATGCGGCGCCTGCGGACATCGGCTCGGATATCTGCCGGAACTGTCGGTGCTGTCGGCGGTGGAGCCGGAGGGCGACCTGTTCGTGGCGCTTGCCCGCCAGGGAAGGACATACCGGTTCTGCGCCAATGCCGCGCATGACGTGTGCAACTGGCTGGTTCCGTCGGACGCGGCCGAGGCGGTCTGCGCGGCCTGCCGGCACAACCGCATCATTCCGAACCTGTCGCTGGCGGGCACGCGGGACCGCTGGGCCAAGCTGGAGATCGCCAAGCACCGGCTGTTCTACTCGCTGATCCGGCTCGGGATCCGGCTTGCCAACCGGAACGACAACGCGACGAACGGGCTGGTGTTCGACTTCCTCGACGAGCGCCCCGGGGGGGCGCGGGTGATGACGGGGCACGACAGCGGCGTGATCACGATCGCGGCGAAGGAGGCGGACGACGCGGTGCGGGAGGAGTTGCGCCACGAGATGCACGAGACCTACCGGACGCTGCTCGGGCATTTCCGGCACGAGGTCGGGCACTGGATCTGGGAGGTGCTGGTCCGGGACGGCGGCCGGCTCGACGAGTGCCGGGCGTTGTTCGGCGATGAGCGTGAGGACTACAAGGCGGCGCTGGCCCGGCATTACCGCGAGGGGCCAAGGGCGGACTGGCAGCGACACACGATCACGGCGTATGCGTCGGCGCATCCTTGGGAGGATTTCGCCGAGACGTGGGCGCACTACCTCCACATCATTGACACGCTCGACACGGGGAGCGCGTTCGGGGTGACGGTGCGGCCGGGCGCCGACCGGACGGGAGATCTCTCGACCGCGATCGTCATCGATCCCTATGTCGATCCCGACATGGACGCGGTGCTCGACGCCTGGCTGCCGCTGGTGTTCGCGGTCAACAGCCTCAACCGCAGCATGGGCATCGCCGATCTGTATCCGTTCGTGATCAGCGACAAGGTGCGGGCGAAGCTTGCGTTCATGCACGCGCTCGTCCATGCAATGCCTGAACAGTCGCGATAGCGGACGGGGAAACGATCAGGGCGGATGAGGGCCGACTGTCAGATCATCTCGCGCTTGATCGGCAAGTGGCGGGTATCTGATTTTCGAACAGATGAATGTCGTCTCGATACTCAGCATCGTTCGGCCCGGAGACTGATGCCGGGATGAGCAGGAAAATGCTGAAGGCGTTGGCCGAGGGGACCCCTGTGGCGGTCACGCTCGAAATGACGAGCATCCGCGAGGAAGTCTTCCAGCCGATCGTCGTTCCTGACTGCGGATCTGCCTCGTCGACGCAAGGAGCCGGCAAAAGTCGCCTCAGTTCTGCGACTAATTCCTGATCATTGCGTTTGACGTTGACCTCCATGACAAAGAGCTTTTTTGGCTGTTCGGGAGGCGCGTTCTGGTTCAAGCCAATCATGCTCGCCGTGACTGGTAATGGAGAGTCGAAGTCGACTTTGAAAACCGGAGTCGACGAGTCGCGGGAATAGTTCGTCAGCGAGAAAAGCCCGGAGAAGTAACCCGCGATACTGTCACTCGTTACGCTCAAGACAGCGGGGCTGGCCAATTTCATGGCCAATCTATGATCAAGCGCAGCCGCGGATGCTGGCGAAGGCGATATGATCAGAAATGCAATGAGCCCAAAAGTGCAAGATCCATTGCGCACACAAGAACGGAGCGCGGTTCCGGTCAACTGGCGACCCGCAGGAGATAGATAGCGACTTCACCGCCACCTCCGACCAATTGCGTCGACAGGTTCAGTCCCCAGCAGAGAGCAGCCGCATTGATCGAAGTCGGCAATATCGAACTGAAGCCTGGCCTGTCGGCGAACACGAGAGCAGTTCCACCTACCGCTCGTGCACCGGCCGAAGTCTCCAGCGATATGGCGTAACATACCCCGGCAAAGTCCTGGGCTACCATTGGATCATGCGCGAAAGGACTAAGCAAAACCTCACTACCGCCGCCAGGAAGATTGTCTCTGCTGAAGTTTAAATTGAACGCCGGAAGCTGAACGCCTATGCCGGAACTTAAGCCGTATCCCTGCCCGTTGAGTATCGCTCCATCTATGACTTTGCCGCCGCGAATACGCTGGATCGGAATCGTGATGGACGCAGCGTCGATCGAGAGCTTTACCGCGGGTGTTCCCGCCGACGCATCCCAGCCGCTTGTTGACGCGACAAACCAGTCCGACAATTTTGGAAGATGAACCGGGCCACTGTCGAGGATGACATCCAGCAGCGAATACATCGGTTTGATCCAGGCCTCGGCGCAATTGTGTTTTGGACCGTTGCTCCGGCTTCAGTCGAAGTCGTTCGGGCTGTCGTTGTCGGGGCGGACCTGGGCTGGGCCGCTGTCCTGGCCCTTGGCGGAGGGGTCGCGGTCGACGAGTTCGATGACGGCCATGTCGGCGGCGTCGCCATAGCGGGTGCCGGCCCGCAGCACGCGGGTGTAGCCGCCGGCGCGGGTCTTGTAGCGGTCGGCGATGGTGGAGAAGAGCTTGCCCACGATGACGTCGTCGCGGAGCTGCGCGAAGGCCTGTCGCCGCGCGTGCAATCCGCCGCGCTTGCCGAGGGTGATCAGCCGCTCGGTATAGGGACGCAGTTCCTTGGCCTTGGGCAGCGTAGTGGTGATCTGCTCATGCTTGATGAGGGCGACCGCCATGTTGCGAAACATCGCGAGCCGGTGGGACGAAGTTACGCCAAGCTTTCGGCCGGCAACACCATGACGCATTGGGGTGGTCCTATCGATGCGGGTCTGGGGCCGCCCGGCCCCAGCGGGTCCAGGGCAGAGCCCTGGATTCTTAGAACGGTTCGTCGAGCCGCTTGGCGAGGTCCTCGATGTTCTCGGGCGGCCAAGTCGGCACATTCATCCCGAGGCTGAGCCCCATCGACGTGAGGACTTCCTTGATCTCGTTGAGCGACTTGCGGCCGAAGTTCGGCGTGCGGAGCATTTCCTGCTCGGTCTTCTGCACCAGGTCGCCGATGTAGACGATGTTGTCGTTCTTCAGGCAGTTGGCGCTGCGCACCGAGAGCTCGAGTTCGTCGACCTTGCGGAGAAGGTTGCGATTGAACGGTAGGTCGTCCTGCGGCTCCTCGGCGCGGACCGGGCGTGGCTCGTCGAAATTGATGAAGAGCTGGAGCTGGTCCTGGAGGATGCGGGCCGCGAGTGCGACGGCGTCCTCGGGGGTAACGGCGCCGTTGGTCTCGACGGTGAGCAGGAGCTTGTCGTAGTCGGTGACCTGGCCCACGCGGGTCGGCTCGACGCGATAGGAGACGCGGCGGACGGGCGAGTAGATCGCGTCGACCGGGATCAGGCCGATCGGTGCGTCCTCGGGACGGTTGGCGGCGGCCGGCACGTAGCCCTTGCCGATCTGGGCGGTGAACTCCATGCCCAGCTTCACGCCGTCGTCGAGCGTGCAGATGACGAGATCGGGGTTCATGATCTCGATGTCGTGGCCGGCCTGGATCTGGCGGGCGGTGACCTCGCCGGGGCCGGTCGCGGACAGCATCATGCGCTTGGGCTCGTCGCCGTGCATGCGCAGCGCGAGCTGCTTGATGTTGAGCACGATGTCGGTGACGTCCTCGCGGACGCCGGCGATCGAGCTGAACTCGTGCAGCACGCCGTCGATCTGTACGGCGGTGACGGCCGCACCCTGCAGCGAGGAGAGCAGAATGCGGCGGATGGCGTTGCCGAGCGTCATGCCGAAGCCGCGCTCGAGCGGCTCGGCCACGACGGTGGCCACACGGGCGGGTTCGGCGCCGAATTCGACTTCGAGCTTGTCCGGCTTGATCAGGCTCTGCCAATTGCGTTGAAGCGCCACTGGGGCACCTCCTTTCAAATACGGGTCTTCAGACACGCCTGCGCTTGCGGGGGCGGCAGCCATTGTGCGGGATCGGCGTCATGTCGCGGATCGCGGTGATGGAGAAGCCGACGGCCTGGAGCGCTCGCAACGCGCTCTCGCGGCCGGAACCGGGACCTGAAACCTCGATCTCGAGCGTCTCCATGCCGTGCTCGCGCGCCTTCTTGCCGGCATCCTCGGCGGCGACCTGGGCGGCATAGGGGGTCGATTTGCGGCTGCCCTTGAAGCCCTGGCTGCCGGACGAGGACCAGGCGATGGCGTTGCCCTGCGCATCGGCGATGGTGATCATGGTGTTGTTGAAGGTCGACAGCACGTGGGCCACGCCCGAGATGATGTTCTTGCGTTCCTTGCGGCGGGGACGCGCGGTGTTGGCGGCGGGTTTGGCCATCAGCGGGTGACCTTCTTCTTGCCGGCGATCGCGACCGCCTTGCCCTTGCGGGTGCGCGCGTTGGTGTGGGTGCGCTGACCGCGGACCGGCAGACCGCGGCGATGGCGCAGGCCACGGTAGCAGCCGAGATCCATCAGGCGCTTGATGTTCATGGCGAGCTCGCGGCGGAGATCGCCTTCGACCTGGAACTCGCGGTCGATCAGCTCGCGGATGCGCAGCACCTCGTCATCGGAGAGCTGATTGACGCGCCGCTCGACGGGGATGTTGAGCTGGTGGCAGATCAGATCGGCTTTCGCCGGCCCGATCCCGTAGATGTATCGCAATCCGATGACGACACGCTTGTTCGTCGGGATGTTCACGCCGGCTATACGCGCCACGCCTTGTTCTCCACGAAACACTTGCCGGCGCCGCCCCCGATGGTGGAGGCTGCGTCCGGCGGACCATCGACGATAATTCTGTGCGGCGGACACCCTGCTCGTGCGCCCTTGCCGAGGGCGCGCACTATAGGGGCGGCTGCGTCCAAGTCAACGCGACACGATCAACTCTCCGCGACCTTGGGTCGATGCTCGCGTGCCAGGATGGTTTCGATTTCGGCGCTGACCTGATCGATGTCAGCCATGCCGTCGATCTTGAAGAGGCGGTTCTGGGCAGCGTAGTGCGGCAGGATAGGCCGGGTCTGCGCCCGGTAAGCTTCGAGCCGGGCGGAGACGGTCTCGCGCTTGTCGTCCTCACGGTGGATGAAATCGTGGCCACCGCATTTGTCGCAGTTGCCCGGAATATGCGGCGGCTTGAACGTCTCGTGGTAGCCGGTGCCGCAGGTGGCGCAACTGAAGCGGCCGGCGATCCGCTCGACAAGGAGCGGCTCGTCGACCTCGAGCTCGATGACGGCGTCGAGTGCCACGCCCATCGAGTCGAGCAGGCTGTCGAGCGCCACCGCCTGGGCGACCGTGCGCGGAAAACCGTCGAGGATGAAGCCGTTCTTGGCATCGGGCCGCCGAAGACGCTCGCCGAGCATGTCGATGATGATGTCGTCCGAGACGAGCTGGCCCTGGTCCATGACGGCCTTGGCCTTCAGGCCGATCGGGCTTCCGGCCCGCACCTCGGCGCGCAGCATGTCACCGGTGGAGACCTGGATGACGCCGTGACGCTCCTCGAGGCGCTTGGACTGGGTTCCCTTCCCGGCGCCGGGAGGTCCGAGCAGGATCAGGTTCAACGTGCCCTCCCCCTGCCGGCGTTGCGCGGACCGGCCCGCTGCTTGCGGATCAGGCCCTGGTATTGATGGGCGAGGAGGTGGCTCTGGATCTGGGTGACGGTGTCCATGGTGACGGACACGATGATGATCAGGCTCTGGCCGCCGAAATAGAACGGCAGGTTGTAGCGGCCGACCAGCACCTGGGGCAGCAGGCAGATCAGCGTGAGGTAGAGGGCGCCGACCGTGGTCAGCCGGGTGAGCACGTAGTCGAAGAACTCGGCGGTGTTGCTGCCGGGGCGGCGGCCGGGGATGAAGCCGCCGCTCTTCTTGAGATTGTCGGCCGTCTCCTGCGGATTGAAGGCGACCGCGGTGTAGAAATACGAGAAGAAGATGATCATCCCGGCATAGAGCGCGAGATAGAGCGGCTGGCCCTGGCCCAGCTCCTGGCCGAGGAAGGAGAGCCAGCCTGGCTGGTTGGCCGACGTGCTGGAGAAGCCGATCAGGGTCGCCGGGATCAGCAGGATCGAGCTCGCGAAGATCGGCGGGATGACGCCGGCGGTGTTGACCTTGAGCGGCATGTAGGTGGTGTCGCCGCCATACATGCGGTTGCCGACCTGTCGCTTGGGATGCTGGATGACGACGCGCCGCTGCGCGGTCTCCATGAAGACGATGAAGGCGATGGCTGCCAGCGCGATGACGAAGAACGAGACGACGGCGATCGCCGAGAGGCCGCCGGTGTATCCGAGCTGCAGCAGGCTCGAGATCGTGTGCGGCAGGTTGGCGACGATGCCGGCGAAGATGATCAGGCTGATGCCGTTGCCGACGCCGCGGGCGGTGATCTGCTCGCCGAGCCACATCAGGAACATCGTGCCGCCGACCAGTGTGACGACCGACGAGAAGACGAAGAACGGGCCCGGATCGATCACCGCGGGACCGGACACGCCGTGCATGCGCTCAAGGCCGACCGAAATCCCGTAGGCCTGGAACAGCGCGATCAGCACGGTCAGGTAGCGGGTATACTGGTTGAGCTTTTTGCGGCCCTGCTCGCCCTCCTTCTTCAGCGTCTCCAGCGTGGGGATCGCCGAGCTCATCAACTGGATGATGATGGAGGCCGAGATGTATGGCATGATGTTGAGTGCGAACACCGTCATCCGGCCTAGCGCGCCGCCGGTGAACATGTCGAACATGCCGAGGATGCCGCTGCCGTGCTGGGCGAGCAACTGGCCCATGACGGCGGCATCGACACCAGGGACCGGGATGTAGGTGCCGATCCGGTAGACGATCAGCGCGCCGAGGGTGAACCAGATGCGCTTCTTGAGCTCGGTCGCCTTGGCGAAGGTGCCCAGGCTGAGATTGCCGGCTAGCTGTTCGGCGGCCGAGGCCATTCGTGATCCCCCTGGTAAGACCCAGGGCTCGGCCCTGGACCCGCTGGGGCCTAGGCCCCAGACCCCTCTACTTTAGGTTCCGTCTTCGCGACAGTCGTGGTCACTTCGCCGCCGGCTTTCGCCACCGCTTCGATCGCGGCGGCGGAGGCGCCTGCGACCGTGATGCGGATCGCGCTCGTGATCTCGCCTCTCGCCAGAAGCCGTACGCCGTCGCGCTTGCCGGTGGAGATGATGCCTGCGGCGCGAAGGGTGGCCTCGGTGATCGGCCCATCGGTCGCGAGCTTGCCGGCTTCGATCGCCGCTTGCAGCGTGCCGACGTTGACTGGCGTGTAGACACGTCTGAAAATGTTCTTGAAGCCACGCTTTGGCAGACGGCGGTAGATCGGGAGCTGGCCGCCCTCGAAGCCGTTCAGGGACACGCCCTCGCGCGCCTTCTGGCCCTTGACGCCCTTGCCCGACGTCTTGCCCTTGCCGGAGCCGATGCCGCGGCCGAGACGCTTGGATTTGAGGCGCGCGCCCTGATTTTCGCGCAGTTCGTGCAGCTTCATGTCAGTCCTCCACCCGCACGAGGTGGGCCACCTTGCGGATCATGCCGCGCACGGCGCTCGTGTCCTCGAGTTCGCGCATGCGGTGCAACTTGTTCAGGCCCAGGCCGACGAGGGTCGCACGCTGCGACTTCTCGCGTCCGATCGGCGATCCGGTCTGGGTGACGCGGACCTTGGCAGGGTGCTGCTCAGGCATCGGTCGAGGCCTCCTGCACCGGGGCGCCCTCGCGCTTGCCGACGATGTCGGACACCTTCTTGCCGCGCCTGGTCGCGACCGATCGCGGGCTGGCGCAGCGCTCGAGGGCGGCGAACGTCGCCTTGACCATGTTGTGCGGATTGCGGCTGCCGAGCGACTTGGCGACGACGTCGCCGATGCCGAGCGATTCGAAGACGGCACGCATCGGGCCGCCGGCGATGATGCCGGTGCCGGCTTCGGCCGAACGAAGCACCACGCGGCCGGCGCCGTAATGGCCCTGGACGTCGTGATGCAGCGTGCGCCCTTCGCGCATCGGGACGCGGATCATGGTGCGTTTGGCACGGTCGGTCGCCTTGCGGATCGCCTCGGGCACCTCGCGCGCCTTGCCGGCGCCATAGCCGACACGGCCCTTCTGATCGCCGACGACGACGAGGGCCGCGAAGGCGAAACGCCGGCCACCCTTCACGACCTTCGCCACGCGGTTGATGGTGACGAGCTTGTCGATCAGTTCGTCGCCATCGCGGTCCCGCTCGCGATCGCGCCGGCCACCGCCCCGGTCATCACGTGCCATGGTCTTGCCCTTCAGAAATCGAGACCGCCCTCGCGGGCAGCCTCGGCCAGCGCCTTGACGCGGCCATGATAGAGATAGGAACCGCGATCGAAGACCACCGCGGACACGCCCGCCGCGAGCGCGCGCTCGGCAACGAGCTTGCCGACGGCGGTCGCAGCCGCGCGGTCGGCGCCTGTGCGTGCCTGTTCCTTGACCGAGGCGTCGAGCGACGAGGCGGCGGCGAGGGTGCGGCCCTCCTTGTCGTCGATCACCTGGGCATAGATGTTCTTGCCCGAGCGGAACACCGACAGGCGCGGCCTGCCGCCGGCCTTACGGCGAAGCTGGAAGCGAAGGCGCTGACGCCGGCGCTCCCGGAGATCCTGATTGGCGCTCATTACTTCTTCTTGCCTTCCTTGCGCCGGATCACCTCGTCGTCGTAGCGGATCCCCTTGCCCTTGTAGGGCTCCGGCTGGCGATAGCGGCGGATGTCGAGCGCCACCTGGCCGACCTGCTGCTTGTCGACACCCGAGATGGTGACCGCGGTCGGCCGCGGGGTGGTGATCGTGATGCCGTCCGGGATCGGGTAGACCACCGGGTGGGAGAACCCGAGATTGAGTTCGAGGTTCTTGCCGGACACGGCGGCACGATAGCCGGTGCCGGTGATCTCAAGCGTCTTGGTGTAGCCGACGGAGACACCCTTGACGAGGCTCGCGACCAGCGCGCGGGTGGTGCCCCACATCATCCGGGTGCGGCGTTCGTTGTTGCGCGGAACGACGCTGACGCGACCGTCGGCGAAGCTGGTCTCGATGTTTTCGGACAACGGAAAGCTGAGCGAACCGAGCTTGCCCTTGGCGGTCAGAACTCCGTCGGCGATGGCGATCTCGACGCCGGCGGGGACCTCGACGGGATATTTGCCGATACGTGACATGCGTCGCTCCTCAGAACACGCGGCAGAGCACTTCGCCGCCGACATTGGCAGCGCGTGCTTCCGCATCGCTCAGGACGCCGCGCGGCGTCGAGAGGATCGACACCCCGAGTCCGGCATAAACGCGCGGCAACTCCTTGATCTTGGAGTAGACGCGCCGGCCGGGCTTGGAGACGCGGTGGATCTCCTTGATGACCGGCTCGCCCTCGTTGTATTTCAGCTCGATGCGAAGCTGGGCGATGCCGGGTTTGAGCTCCTCGGTCGTGAAACCGCGGATGTAGCCCTCGCGCCTGAGCGCATCGAGGACATTGGCCCGCAACTTGGACGCCGGCGCCACGCACCCGGTGTGCCGGCTGCGCTGGGCGTTGCGGATACGTGTGAGCATGTCGCCCAACGGATCGGACATCGACATGGCGGTTCCTTACCAGCTCGACTTGACCATGCCCGGGATCTGACCCGAGCTGGCCAACTCGCGCAGCGCGATGCGGCATAGCTTGAACTTGCGGTAGTTGGCGCGCGCACGGCCGGTCATCGCGCAGCGCAGCTTGACGCGCGTGCGGCTGCCGTTGCGCGGGAGTTGCGCCAGACGCATCGACGCCTCGAAGCGCTGCTCGACCGCCACGTCACGATCCTTGACGACCGATTTGAGCGCGTCGCGCTTCGCGCGGTCGCGGCCGGCCATTCGCTCGCGCTTCTCGTTGCGATTGATCTGCGACAACTTCGCCATGTTCTATCCTCCGGAACCTGCCGAGCCGATCCGGCAAGGCGGTTTTCCCCATTGCATCGTCATCAGGCCGCGAACGGCAGGTCGAACGCCTTCAGCAGCGCCTTGGCTTCGGCATCCGTCCGCGCGGTGGTCACGAAAATGATGTCCATCCCGCGCACCTGGTCGACCTTGTCGTAGCTGATCTCCGGGAACACGATCTGTTCCTTGAGACCCATCGCGAAATTGCCGCGGCCGTCGAAGCCCTTGCCGGCCGGCAAGCCGCGGAAGTCGCGCACGCGCGGCATCGCGATCGTCACGAGCCGGTCGAGAAACTCATACATGCGCGTCTTGCGAAGCGTGACCTTGCAGCCGATAGGCAGACCCTCGCGGATCTTGAAGCCGGCGATGGCCTTCTTGGCCACCGTTTTCACGACCTTCTGGCCGGCGATCAAGGTGAGCTCGGCGACGGCGGCGTCCAGCTTCTTCTGATCGCCCGCCGCTTCGCCGACACCCATGTTGATGACGATCTTCTCCAGGCGCGGGACCTGCATCTCGTTGCCGTAATCGAACTCCGTCCGCAGCGCGGGGCGGATCTGCTCGACATAGCGCTGCTGCAGGCGGGTCTTCTTGCCGGCGACGTTCGGGTTGGTGTCTGACATGTCAGGTCTCGATCAGTTCGCCGGTCGCCTTGGCGACACGCGCCTTGGTGCCGTTCTCGAGGAGGCGGAAGCCGACCTTGGTCGGTTTGCCGCTCTTGGGATCGACCAGCTTGAGGTTCGACAGATGGATCGGCGCCTCGCGCTCGACGATGCCGCCGGGCTGCCCCATGCCGCGTGGCTTCTGGTGACGCTTGACCAGATGCACGCCGCGGACGATCGCGCGCTCCTCGGCCGGGATGACCTGCAGCACCTCGCCGCGGTCGCCCTTCTGCCTGCCGGTGATGACGACCACCTGGTCGCCTTTCTTGATACGCGCCGCCATCACAGCACCTCCGGCGCCAGCGAGATGATCTTCATGAAGCGCCGGGCGCGCAGCTCGCGCACGACCGGGCCGAAGATGCGGGTTCCGATCGGCTCGGACTGCTTGTTGATCAGCACGGCCGCGTTGCGATCGAAACGGATCGCACTTCCGTCGGGACGCCGGACGGCGGCCGCGGTGCGGACGATGACGGCCTGATGCACGTCGCCTTTCTTGACCTTGCCGCGCGGGATCGCCTCCTTGACGGAGACGACGATCACGTCGCCCACCGAGGCGGTCTTGCGCTTGGAGCCGCCAAGCACCTTGATGCACTGGACGCGGCGCGCGCCGGAATTGTCGGCGACGTCGAGATTGGTCTCGGGATGGATCATGTCTCTCTCCCGGCCTCAGGCCGCGACCGCTTCGGGCGACGGTTCGACGGGCCCGTTTGCGAACACCTCGCCGTTGCGCGTCACCACGGTCCAGGTCTTGCGCTTGCTGATCGGCGCGCACTCCTCGATGCGGACGGTGTCGCCGACGCGGCAGGCGTTCGCCTCGTCGTGCGCCGCGTATTTCTTGGAGCGGCGGATGAACTTCTTGTAGAGCGGATGCATCACGCGACGCTCGACCGACACAGTCACGGTCTTTTCCATTTTGTCGCTGGTGACGCGACCTGTCAGGATACGCTTGGGCATTTCTCGTCTCCCTTCAGGATGCGCGGGCGCGCGATTGATGTTGCAGGGTCTTGATGCGCGCGATCTCGCGCCGGACGACGCGCACGCGCGCGGTCCCCTCCTGCTGGCCGGTCGCGCGCTGGAAACGCAGGTTGAACTGCTCGCGCTTGAGGTCGAGCAGGAGTGTCGACAGCTCGTCGGGAGTCTTTGCGCGCAGGTCGGACGCGGTGTTCCTGGCCGCCATCTCAGGCCTCCCCCACGCGAGTGACGAGCTTGGTCTTGATCGGCAGCTTGGCCGCGCCGAGGGTGAGCGCCTCGCGTGCGACGTCGGCGGGGACGCCGTCGATCTCGAACATGATGCGGCCGGGCTTGACGCGTGCGACCCAGAATTCGGGACTGCCCTTGCCCGACCCCATACGGACCTCGGCCGGCTTGGTCGAGACCGGAACGTCGGGGAAGATGCGGATCCACACACGGCCGGCGCGCTTCATCGCGCGCGTGATCGCCCGCCTGCTCGCCTCGATCTGGCGGGCGGTAATCCGCTCGGGCTCGAGCGCCTTGAGGCCGAACGCACCGAAATTGAGCGCCGTGCCGCCCTTGGCTAGGCCGTGGATGCGGCCCTTGTGGGCCTTGCGGAACTTGCTCCGCTTGGGGGACATCATGGTCCGTTACTCTCAGCGTTGGGGCGCTTGTTCGGCGGCGCGCTTGTCCTGCGCCGACGGATCGTGATGGAGGATCTCGCCCTTGAAGATCCACACCTTCACGCCGCAGGTGCCATACGTGGTCTTGGCGGTCGCCACACCGAAATCGATGTCGGCGCGCAGCGTGTGCAACGGCACCCGGCCCTCGCGGTAGAACTCGGTCCGCGCGATCTCGGCACCACCGAGGCGGCCGCCGCAATTGATCCGGATGCCCTGCGCACCGAGGCGCATCGCCGACTGGATGGCGCGCTTCATCGCGCGCCGGAACGCGACCCGGCGCTCGAGCTGCTGGGCGATGTTTTCGGCGACCAGGGTCGCGTCGATCTCGGGCTTGCGGATCTCGACGATGTTGAGCGCAACCTCGGCTTTCGCCATCTTCGCGAGTTCGCGGCGAAGAACCTCGATGTCCTGTCCCTTCTTGCCGATCACCACGCCAGGCCGCGCGGCGTAGATCGTCACGCGCGGCTTCTTGGCGGGACGCTCGATGACGACGCGCGAGACGCCCGCGCCGGACAGGCGCTTGCGCAGATGCGTGCGCAGCTTGAGGTCGCTCAGCAGCAGCTTCGAATAGTCCGCGTCGGCGTACCAGCGGCTGTCCCAGGTGCGGTTGATGCCGAGCCGGAACCCGATCGGATTGACCTTGTGACCCATCTCAGGCGGCCTTCTCGGTTTCGGCGGCCGGAGCGTCGGTCTGCTCGGCCACGACGATCTTCAGGTGGCTGAACCATTTCTCGATGCGCGACGCCTTGCCGCGGCCACGCGCATGGAAGCGGCGCATGACGATCGATTTTCCGACCTCGGCGCGGGTGACGACGAGGCGGTCGACGTCGAGCTGATGGTTGTTCTCGGCATTGGCGATGGCGCTTTCGAGCGCCTTGCGCACCGCGTGCGCGATCCGGCGCTTGCTGAAGGTCAGGCGCGCGACAGCCTGGCCGGCGGGCACGTTGCGAATGGTCTGCGCGACCAGGTTCAGCTTGCGCGGACTGACGCGCAAATTGCTGAGCACGGCTTGCGCCTCGTGGTCGGCGATGGCGCGCGGATGCTTGGGCTTGCTCATGTCAGCCGCGCCTCGCCTTCTTGTCCGACGAATGGCTGGTGAAGGTACGGGTTGGCGAGAACTCGCCGAACTTGTGGCCCACCATGTTCTCGTTGACCTGCACGGGCAGGAACTTGTGCCCGTTGTAGACGCCGAATGTCAGGCCAACGAACTGCGGCAGGATCGTCGAGCGGCGCGACCAGATCTTGATGATCTCGTTGCGGCCCGACGCGCGCGCGCGATCGGCCTTCTGCAGCATGTACCCGTCCACGAACGGGCCTTTCCAGACGGAACGTGCCATCGTCTCTCTCGCCTACTTGCCGGTCTTGCGACGGCGGATGATCAGGCTGTCGGTCCGCTTGTTGACCCGCGTCTTGTAGCCCTTGGTCGGAATGCCCCACGGGGTGACCGGATGACGGCCGCCCGAGGTGCGGCCTTCGCCGCCGCCGTGCGGGTGGTCGACCGGGTTCATCACGACGCCGCGGTTGTGCGGCTTGCGGCCCATCCAGCGCGAGCGGCCGGCCTTGCCGAAATGCTGGTTCATGTTGTCCGGGTTCGAGACCGCGCCGACGGTCGCCATGCACTCGCCGCGCACCACGCGGACTTCGCCCGACTGAAGTTTTATCTGCGCGTAACCAGCGTCCTTTCCGACCAGTTGCGCGAAGGTGCCGGCGGCGCGCGCCATCTTGCCGCCCGCGCCCTGCTTGAGCTCGATGTTGTGCACGATCGTTCCGACGGGAATGGACGAGAGCGGCATCGCGTTGCCGGGCTTGATGTCGGTGCGCGCGCCGGCCACGACCTGATCGCCCACCTTAAGGCGCTGGGGTGCGAGGATGTAGGACAGCTCGCCGTCGGCATACTTGATCAGTGCGATGAAGGCGGTGCGGTTCGGGTCGTATTCGAGGCGCTCGACGGTCGCCGTCACGTCGAACTTGCGCCGCTTGAAGTCGACGAGGCGATAGGACTGCTTGTGGCCGCCGCCACGGAAGCGCGAGGTGATGCGGCCGTGGTTGTTGCGGCCGCCGGAATGAGACTTGCCCTCGGTCAACTGCTTGACCGGCTTGCCCTTCCAGAGCTCGGAGCGATCGATCAGGATCGTGCCGCGAAGGCTCGCCGTGACCGGGTTGAATTGCTTGAGTGCCATGGTCCGGATCCCGTCAGGCGAGCTTGCTGGTGGGATCGATGGTCTGACCCTCGGCGAGCTTCACGTAGGCCTTCTTGATGTCGGAGCGGCGCCCAGGGCGCCCCTTGAACCGCTTGGTCTTGCCCTTGACCACGAGCGTGTTGACGCCGAGCACGCTGACCCCGAACAGCCCCTCGACGGCGGCCTTGATCTGGAACTTGGAGGCTTCGAGCGAGACCTTGAAGACGACCTGGCTCTTCTCGGAGAGCAGCGTCGCCTTTTCGGTGATGATCGGCGCGCGGATGATGTCGAACATCGCTTCGCGCGACATGCGCGACGCCGCACGGCGTTCGGCGAGCACGTTGGTCATGCGCGCGATCCCTTCGCCAACCGTTCCTTGAGCGCCTCGACGCCGGCGCGGGTGATGGCCAGCACGTCGTGGTTGAGGATGTCGTAGACGTTGGCACCCACCGTGGGCAGGACGTCGATCCGGTGCAGGTTGCGCGCGGCGCGCGCGAAGCCGGCGTTGGCGATGCCGTCGACGATCAGGGCCGAATTCCAGCCGAACGCCTTGACGCTCGATGCCAGCGAGGCGGTCTTGCCGTCATGCTCGGCATGGTCGAGCACGACGAGCTTGCCGTCGGCGGCCTTCTGCGACAGCGCGGAGATGAGGCCGAGGCGGCGGACCTTCTTCGGCAGATCGTAGCCGTGGTCGCGCACGACCGGACCGTGGACGGCGCCGCCGGTGCGGAACTGCGGCGCACGCAGCGACCCCTGACGTGCGTTGCCGGTTCCCTTCTGGCGATAGGGCTTTTTGGTGGTGCCGGACACTTCGCCCATGCCCTTGACCTTGTGGGTGCCGGCGCGCCGCTTCTGCAGCTGCCAGTGGACGACGCGCGCCATCACGTCGGGGCGCGGTGCGGCGCCGAAGATCGCCTCGGGAAGCTCCATCGTGCCGGCGGCGGTACCGGCGAGGGTCTTGATCTCGACTTCCATCGTCAGGCCTCCGCGGCCGGGGCGATGCCGGCGGGATAGGGCGCGTCGGCGTGACGGGCGCGCTTGATCGCGTCGCGGACGGTGACGAACTCGCCCTTGGAACCGGGAACCGCGCCGCGCACCATAATCAGGCCGCGCGCCGCGTCGATCGCCGCGATTTCGAGGTTGAGCGTCGTGATGCGGTCATGGCCGAGATGACCAGCCATCTTCTTGTTCTTGAAGGTCTTGCCGGGATCCTGCCGATTGCCGGTCGAACCGAGGCTGCGGTGGCTGATCGAGACGCCGTGCGACGCTTCGAGCCCGGCGAAGTTCCAGCGCTTCATGCCGCCCTGGAAACCCTTGCCCTTGCTGATGCCGGCCACGTCGATCTTTTGGCCGACGACGAAATGCGACGCCGACAGGGTCGTGCCGGGTTCGAGGATCGCATCGGCGGCGACCCGGAACTCGACGAGGCGCTTCTTGGGCTCGACCTTGACCCGGGCGAAATGCCCGCGGTTGGGCTTGCTGACGTTCTTGACCTTCGCGCGGCCGGTCCCGAGCTGAACGGCGGCGTAGCCGTCGCGCTCGATGGTCCGGGCGTCGACGACCTGGAGTTCGTCGAGACGGAGGACGGTGACCGGCACATGGGTGCCGTCGTCCTTGAAGATGCGTGTCATGCCAAGCTTCTTGGCGATCAATCCGGTGCGCATGGGCTCAGATCTTGATCTCGACGTCGACGCCGGCGGCGAGGTCGAGCTTCATCAGCGCGTCCACGGTCTGCGGCGTCGGCTCGACGATGTCGAGCAGGCGGCGATGGGTGCGAATCTCGAACTGCTCACGGCTTTTCTTGTCGACATGCGGCGAGCGGTTGACGGTGAAGCGCTCGATGTGGGTGGGCAGGGGGATCGGTCCCCGAACGCGCGCGCCGGTCCGCTTGGCCGTGTTGACGATCTCCTTGGTGCTGTTGTCCAGCACGCGGTGATCGTACGCCTTGAGGCGTATGCGGATGTTCTGGTTGTCCATTATCAGTCCAGTTCAGGCGTGTTCGGGGCCGGCTCTCGGTGTGTGCCCGCTTAGTTCGTGATCGTCGCGACCACGCCGGCGCCGACCGTGCGGCCGCCTTCGCGGATGGCGAATCGCAGGCCTTCGTCCATCGCGATCGGCGCGATCAGCTCGACGTCCATCGACACGTTGTCGCCTGGCATCACCATCTCCGTGCCCTCGGGGAGCTGCACCACGCCGGTCACGTCGGTGGTGCGGAAATAGAACTGCGGCCGGTAGTTGGTGAAGAACGGGGTGTGACGGCCGCCCTCCTCCTTGGTCAGGATGTAGGCCTCGGCCTTGAACTTGCTGTGCGGCTTGATCGAGCCCGGCTTGGAGAGAACCTGGCCGCGCTCGACGTCCTCGCGCTTGGTGCCGCGCAGCAGGGCGCCGATGTTGTCGCCGGCCTCCCCGCGGTCGAGCAGCTTGCGGAACATCTCCACCCCGGTGACGGTGGTCTTGACGGTCGGCTTGATGCCGACGATCTCGACCTCGTCGCCGACATTGACGATGCCGCGCTCGACGCGGCCGGTCACCACGGTGCCGCGGCCGGAGATCGAGAACACGTCCTCGATCGGCATCAGGAACGGGCGGTCGATCGGCCGCTCGGGCTGGGGAATGTAGTCGTCGACGGCCTTCATCAGCTCGAGGACGGCCTGCTCGCCGATCTCGGGCTGCTTGTCCTCGAGCGTGCAGAGCGCGCTGCCCTTGACGATGGGGATGTCGTCGCCCGGGAACTGGTAGGATGAGAGGAGCTCGCGGACCTCCATCTCGACGAGCTCGAGCAGCTCGGGATCGTCGACCTGGTCGACCTTGTTGAGGAACACGACGAGGGCCGGCACGCCGACCTGGCGGGCGAGCAGGATGTGCTCGCGGGTTTGCGGCATCGGCCCGTCGGCGGCGGAGACGACGAGGATCGCGCCATCCATTTGGGCGGCGCCGGTGATCATGTTCTTGACGTAGTCGGCGTGGCCGGGACAGTCGACATGGGCGTAGTGGCGCGCCTTGGTCTCGTATTCGACGTGGGCGGTCGAGATCGTGATGCCGCGCGCGCGCTCCTCGGGGGCCTTGTCGATCTGATCGTAGGCTGTGTAGGTCGCGCCACCGCTCTTGGCCAGCGTCTTGGTGATCGCCGCCGTCAGCGACGTCTTGCCATGATCGACGTGACCGATCGTGCCGATGTTGCAGTGCGGCTTGTTCCGCTCGAATTTCGCCTTTGCCATCGTCTACTCTCCGCTACCGGCCCCATGGTGCCGGGCTTCGGTGGTTGGGTGTCGTCTGCCGGTTGAAGCCTACCAGCGGTAGTGGCTGAACGCCTTGTTGGCCTCGGCCATCCGGTGGGTGTCCTCGCGCTTCTTGACCGCGGAACCGCGGTTGTTGACCGCGTCGTTGAGTTCGTTGGAGAGGCGGTCTTCCATCGTATGCTCCCCGCGCTTGCGCGAGGCGTCGATAATCCAGCGGATCGCCAGCGCCTGGCGCCGCTCCGTGCGCACCTCCACGGGAACCTGGTAGGTGGCACCGCCGACCCGACGCGAACGGACCTCGACAGCCGGTTTCACGTTCTCGAGCGCCTCGTGGAACATGCGCACCGGATCGGCCGAGCCGCCGCCACGGCGGCGCAGTGTCTCGAGTGCGCCATAGACGATGCCCTCGGCGGCGGATTTCTTTCCGTCATACATCAGCGCGTTCATGAAGCGCGTGATGACCTGGTCGCCGAACTTGGGGTCCGGGAGGATCTCGCGCTTGATGGCGCGGCGGCGGCGGCTCATGCGTTCTGCCCCTTACTTCGGACGCTTGGCGCCATACAGCGACCGGCGCTGACGACGCTTGGCGATGCCCTGCGTGTCGAGCACGCCGCGCAGGATGTGATAGCGGACGCCCGGAAGGTCCTTGACGCGGCCGCCGCGGATGAGGACGACGGAATGTTCCTGTAGGTTGTGACCCTCGCCCGGAATGTAGCTCACCACCTCGTAGCCGTTGGTCAGGCGCACCTTGGCGACCTTGCGGAGCGCAGAGTTCGGCTTCTTCGGCGTGACTGTGTAGACGCGTGTGCACACGCCACGCTTCTGCGGGCAGCCCTGCAGTGCCGGCACCTTGTTGCGCTTGGCCGCCGGCTCGCGCCCGCTTGCGATCAACTGATTGATGGTCGGCATACGCCCTCGTCCACGCTCACGTTCTGGTCTGTGCCCGTTCGCCGGTTCGCCAACACAGCAAGGCCGCACGACGGTGGGCGTTGCCCACCCGCACGGGTGATTTCCATCGAGATCGGCCTGAGCCCCTCGGGGCGGCGCCGATCGCGCAGGTTCTAGCTATGCGACGGCCGGACCGCCGAAACAGGGGTCGACCGAGGGGCGGACATCTACGGGTCGCCCGGCGGTTAGTCAAGCACTTCGGGCAACGCCTTCCTGCTCGGCGGCGCGCAGGAAGGCGTCGACATCGCGCTCGAGCAGGAGCGGGATGAACCGGTCGACACGCTCGTCGGGCCAGTTCCACCAGGCGACGGCGAGCAGACGCTCCACGATGTCGGGGGTGAACCGGACCCGGGTGATCCTCGCCGGATTACCCACGGCCACCGCGAACGGCGGCACCGGGCTTGCGATGACCGCCCCGGCGCCGATGATGGCGCCGTCGCCGACGGCGCTCCCCGGCAGGATCGTCGCGCCCTGGCCGATCCAGACCGAGTGGCCGATCGCGACCCCATCCCCGGTGTGATCGGCCTTGTCGTCGGGCGCGGACGGCCAGAAACGGGCGAGCGCCGCGAATGGATAGGTGGTAACGCTGTCGATGGCATGATTGGCGAGCACGATGTGCACGCCGCCCGCGATCGAGCAGTAGCGGCCGATCGAGAGCGGCGCGTATTCGCCGTCGATGATCGCCGGGTTGCCGTAGGTGTGGTCGCCGACTTGCCAGCCATGAGCGTCGATCCCCGATGCGAGGTGGGCGCGGGTGTGCCACGGGCTTCGTTCGGGGCCACCGGACAGGGCGCGGCGCAGGGCCGTGAAGATCGGGACGAAATCCGGGCGATCGCCGAGCGAGACGAGAGCCCGGCTCCGGACGCGGGGGTTCGCCTTGGCGAGACGATTGGCGAGCATGGCAGGCGCCGACATGTCGTGCGGGAGAGCGGGCGGGAGGAAGAGGGCGGCTTCGGCGTGCCGTTCCGGCTCGAGCGTGAAGCGCTCCCACTGGCCGATCGTGTCCCGGTCGAGCGCCACTCCGCCGCCCGGAAGTGCGGTCACGATGCCGCCGGGAACGAGGCGCAGGGTGATGCCACCGTCGTCGGGAACGAGACGGCACGACAGGAGCGGGCCGGCGTTCGCGCCGGTGAGGGTTGCCGAGAGCGGGCCGCCATCGCGCCGGACCAGCAGGCAGGAATGCTCGTCGAGCGTGAGGGCGAGCACGTCGATGCTATCGGTGAGCGTGTCGTGACCGAGCCTGCCGGTGTCCGGATCGGCGACGAGGCGGCTGCCGTGGTTGGTTCGGATGAGGCAACGCGTTTCGGGCATGCAACGAGTCTAGCATGGGTGCGCGGGCGTGTTAATCAGCGCTCCCGTTCTGCCTGGTCGAGGAAGGCCTCGATGCGGTCACCGAGCAGCAGCGGCATGAACCGATCGACCTTTTCGTCCGGCCAGTCCCACCACCGCAAGGCGAGAAGGCGTGCGACGACGGACTTGTCGAAGCGGCTGCTTCTGACGCGCGTCGGGTTTCCGGCCACGACCGCGAAGGGCGGGACGGGTTTGGAGACGATCGTGGCCGCGCCGATGATGGCGCCATCGCCGATGTCGGCACCCGGAAGAAGCGTGACCCCCTCCCCGATCCAGACGCTGTTGCCGATGACGACGCTGCCTGCGTCGCGTGCGGACGCATGGTCCGGCGCGGACGGCCAGAACTGGTGCAGCGCGCCGAACGGGTAGTTGGTCACGCTCGCCGCGGAAGGCTCGGCGAGGACGATCCGCGCGTCGTCCGCGATGGCGCAGTAGCGGCCGATCTCGAGACGGCCGAACGCGCCGCCCACGATCGTGGGCTTGCCGTAGCTGTGATCGCCGATCGCCCAGCCATGGGCGTCGATGCCCTGGCGGAGATGGGCGCGCGTGTTCTGGGCGCTGCGTTCGAGGCCGCCCGAGAGGACACGGCGGAGTGTGGCGAAGATCCGGTCATAGTCGGTCCGGACGGCGAGCTTCGGCAGCAGGACGCGGCGGCGCTCCTGCGGCAAAAGGGCGAGGAGACAGGCGACCGCATAGAGATCGTGCTCCGGGTCGAGACAGTAGGCGTCGAAGGCATCGTCGTTGGCGAAGGCCGCCGAGATCGGCGGCCGCTTGCCGCCGTCGGGCTCGAGGGTGAACAATTCCCAGTCGGCGATCAGGGTGCGGTCGTGCATGACCTGGCCGTCGGGGAGTGCGGTGAGCAGCGGCCCCTCGATATGGCGGAAGGCGACCCGCGAACGGTCGGCGTCGGTGATCAGGCGGCAGGGGAGCAGCGGCGCGGTCAGGTCGGCGCCGGCGACGGCAACCGACAGGGGACCGCCGTCGCGTCGGGTCAGCACGCAGGAATCCTCGCCATGCCAATGGGCGAGAACCCGGTTGCCGTCCGGACCGCTCGCGGTGTGGCGGAGGGTTCCCTTGGCGGGATCGACCGAGAGGTAGGTCCGGTGCGAGGTGCGTACGGCGAATTGCGTGACGGTCATGAGGCGGAGCATGCCACGAGTCCGGGCGATGGGCGATGCGGTGCTGCCGATATGGCTGCAGACGCGGCGCCGGACGAGCCGGTCAGTGGTAGTCCGGCCGGTCGATATCCGCGATGAGGCCGACCTCGCTGGGCTCCCATCCGAGAGCAGCCCTGGTCCTCTCGCTGGAGGCGGGGCCGTTGCCCGCCACCCACATCGCGAGGCCGCCGAAATGCGTCTCGGCTTCTTCGGGCGTCAGGGACTTCGCGGGGACGCCGAGCTGGCGGCCGATCGCCTCGGCGATGAGCCTGAACCGCACGCCCTCCTCGGCAACGGCGTGGAATGCCTCATTGCGGGCACCCCGCTCGAGCGCCATTCGGAAGACGCGCGCCGCATCGAGCCGGTGCACGGATGGCCAGAGGTTCTGTCCGTCTCCGACATAGGCGGAGGCGCCCCTTGCGCGGGCGGCGGCGGCGAGCATGGGGACGAAGCCATGACGCTCGCCGACGCCGTGGGTCGAGCGCGGGAGGCGGACCACGGACGCCCGCAGTCCGCGTTCGGCGAGTGCGAAGGCCGTTTGCTCGGACGCGCGTGGGAATCCAGGGATGACGGGCGGACGTGCGTCTTCGGTGAAGGTCTCCCCGCGAGGCAGCAGGCCCAGGCCGCCGGTGACGACGATCGGCCGGTCCGAACCGGCGAATGCCGTCGCGACGGTCTCCAGCGCCTGACGCTCCTCTTCGGCGAGTTCGACGATCTTGGAGAGGTCGAGACCGAACGCCGTGTGGATGACGCCGTCGGCACCGGCGGCGCCGTCCCGGATGACGTCCAGGTCGCGTAGCGAGCCGAGTAGCGGCGTGGCGCCGGCGGCGGCAAGCGCCTCGCCCTTCTCCTTCGAGCGCACCAGGCCGACGACCGAATGGCCTGCCTCGAGCAGGTCGCGCGCGATGGCCGACCCGACCCAGCCGTTCGCTCCCGTCAGGAATACACGCATGCTAACTCCTTGACCTGCATGGGCGGGGAGGTGCTACCGCCACCGCGTCAGTGACTGACATGGATACTCGTCAGTCACTGACAAGAGGGAAAGGTGATTCGGTGGCGAAAGGCGAGGAGGATGTGCGCGTTCGTCTGCAGGAGGCGGCGTTGGCGCTGTTTCGCGAGCGCGGCTACGAACGAACCACGGCTGCCGAGATCGCGGCACGGGTCGGCGTGACGGAGCGGACGTTCTTTCGTCATTTCGCGGACAAGCGGGAAGTGCTGTTCGATGGCGCGGCCAGGTTGCGGGCTGCGCTGACGGCGTCGATTGCCGACGCACCCGCCGGGCTTGGACCGCTCGACATGCTGTTCCGGGCGTTCCGATCGGTCGTGCCGTTGCTGGAAGACAACCGGCCGTTCTCGAAGCCACGACAGGAGGTCATCTCCAGCACGCCCGCGCTTGCGGAGCGTGAGCAGGCGAAAACGGCCGCGCTGGCCGATGCGCTGGCCGGCGCATTGCAGGCGCGCGGTGTTGCTGATCTGCAAGCTGTCCTTGCAGCACGGACCGGCATGGCGGCGTTCGCGCATGCGACGATCTCCTGGCTCGACGACCCGGGGCCGGGTCTCGGCAAGCGTCTCGATCATGCCGAGCGCGCGCTGAAAGTGCTGCTGACCGGCATCGAGGGCTGATCGGGTGGCCGGCGTGCCGCCTGAGGCGGTCACGGTTTAACGATCGGCACGGGCGGGATCTGGAGCCTGCGGTTTGGACCGAGCGGGCTTCCGGGAGCCGATCCGGGCGACCGTCAGTCCTGTGAGCACGTTTGCGCTCGGACTTCCGTGACGGTCAGAAGGCGCACGGGTAGGATGTGCCGGAGCTGGGTGAGGTCGGTGTCACCGGAGACGAGGGCATCGGCTCCCGAGGCGGCGGCGAGTTCGATGAACACGAGGTCGTCACGGTCGCGGCATGCGGGCGGGATGGCAGGGCGATGCCTTGGGATGGTGGTGGTCTCGGCGTGCGGAAGGAAATCCTGCAGCAGGGCCTCGCGGTCAATCTTGGCGAGGCGGAACTTGGGGTAGACGAGAACGCGGAGCAATTCGGCTATGGTCTCGCGGCAGACGATCGGGACGAGCGCGCCGTTGGCCCAAGCGGTCCGAAGCCAGGCGAGGCGACGACCAAACACGAGGGCGGAGACGACGACGTCGGTGTCGAACACGATCCGCACGGAGGCGGCTAGACGGTCCTGCGGGCCAAGCTGACGGCGTCGATGATGTCGGCGTCGGTCAGGTCGAGCTCGGCGAGCTTGCGGCGAACGGCCTCCGCGGCGCCGAGCCGCGCGGGTGTGAGGATCAGGCGCCCCTGGTCGAGCTCGATCTGGAAATGAGAGGTCGGGCCAACAGCGTCGAGCGCCTGCTTGGGGAGGGTGAGCTGGTTCTTGGATGTCAGCTTTGCGAGCATGAGTGCATAGTAAGGAAGTAAGGCGGACGACTCAAGCTTGACAACTCCGCGGGTTCTCGAATGGATCTGGGTGCTGCGACCCACTCGGTCATTCAAGGCGATCGCGGCGTTTGGTGGACGGGTGCTACGAGTTGTTCACCGCTCCAACGGCGGTGCTGATCGATTTGTCGTCGCTGCTCACTGCGATAGAGAACCCAGAAGATGATCAGGACTCCGAAGAGCAGGCAACTGACCGCCGCGAACCAGACACTGCACTCCGCCATACCGTCAGTGATGACGTCACGTCTTTCAAACAGTGCAAGGCGACAGCCCGATGTGTGGGGTCTGGGCCTCAGGCCCAGCGGGGTCGAGGGGCTGGCCCCTCGCCATACTCTTAAGCGCGGGACGGTCTCGCCGATCAGGTAGGTGGTGTCGCCCGGATCGAGCACTTCGACCTTCTGCGGCATCTGACGGACGATGACCTCGATGTGCTTAATCCGACAGCGCCTCGACGCCGAGCACCTTGAGGATCTCGTGCGGGACGCGCGGACCCGGCACGTCTTCGTAACAGTGAGCTATTGACAGCCCTTCGTCGCGAAGGTCGCCACGGGCGACGCATCACCCTGCTTGCGCAACCAGGCGTCCATGCGCTTCTTTGGCACGAAGTAGTGCCGATGACAGTTTCGGTGGGTTCAGCAGCAGCTCTGCAAATTGCGCTTGATCTTGTGCCGCCAGCCGAACGATGTGTGTCTCGTCGATTGTCCGGGTCGCTGACTCCAGCGACGCGGCAACCACGAAGTCGCTAACACTGCGGCCGGACAGCTTAGCCGCCCGCTTTACGAGGGCAAGCGCATCCGGTGCGATACGGGCTTCCAGGCGGGCCGAGCGGTTCCTGTTCTGCGGCATCCACACGAACTCCTCTTAAGCCGATGTACGGCAATGCGCCGGACAAGCCAAGGGCTCGGTGACGTTCCTGGTCTCTATAGGCCGGGCGCCACTGGTCGCTTCGCTCGAATTCCGGATAGTCGGTGGGACAATGCTCAGTCCGTCAGCGCCAGAGCGAGAAATGGCAAACTCTCGTCCATTCGGTAGTCGACGCCCGAATGATTGTCCGGGAATTCTTCGTACCGATGATCGATGCCGAATTCCTTCAACCGCCGGACGAACCTGCGCACACCATAAAGCAGATTGAATTGATCGTTCTCGCCACAATCAATGTAGAGAGCCTTCAGCCCACGAAGATTGTGAGCGAGACTCTCCAATGCGACGATCGGGTCGTGTCGTGACCAGTTCGCCCATCGTTCTTCGATGATCTCGCACGTGTCGAGCGTGACGGGCAGCCGTATCCCGAGAAACTCCGTGGGATCGGGATCGTAGCTGGCGGCCATCGCCAGCGTCATGACGACCATATCGGAACCGGTCGGATGTTTAGGTGCTGCCTCAAGCCGCTGCCACCAATGTTCAATCGAGTGTTCGGCGGCAGCGAGAGCGCGCAACACCGCCGGCATCTCTGGCAGGTAACAGAGTTCGAAGCCCATATCTCCGCAATGACAAGCGACAGCCGACCAGATATCGGGATGACGCAAGCCGTGGGTGATTGCCCCATACCCGCCGGAGCTTTTGCCAAACACGCCGCGGCGCCCGGCGCCGCCGCAATGGAAACGCTGCTCGATCATCGGCAACATCTCGTCGAGAAGGAAGTCTTCCCAAGCACCTACTGAAACCGAGTTGATGTATTGATTGCCGCCGAGGCGAGTGAAGCAGTCGGGAAACGCAACGACAACCGGTGGCATTTGCGCCTCCCCGATCAGTCGATCAAGTCGTTCCGGCACGTTCTCCCGGAAGCCGGCCCAGTTGGTATGAGACATTCCGCTGCCGGTGAAGCCGACAAGGTCGACAAGCAGCGGCAACTCGCTTCCGTCATGTCCAGCAGGAACATACACATCGACCGAGCGCATCGACGGATCGCCCAGCATGTTGGCTTTCAGGGCTTGGCTGTCGATGACGACGCGACTGACCAAACCAGGCGGCCCGAGGTATCTTCGCATCGACATCCCCACGGGGTCTGGGCCTCAGGCCCAGCGGGGTCGAGGGGCTGGCCCCTCGCCTTCCGCTGGCCTTTCGGCTGACTACTCCGCGGCGCGGGAAGGGAGCGCCGGGGTTTCCTGACGGGGCAGGCTGCGGGCCTTGTCGCGGCCGGCGGCGACCTGCTTGAGGCGGTTCATCACCGAGCCGGTGCCGGCCGGGATCAGACGACCCACGATCACGTTCTCCTTCAGGCCGTTGAGCGTGTCGACCTTGCCGGCTGTTGCTGCCTCGGTGAGCACGCGCGTGGTCTCCTGGAACGACGCCGCCGAGATGAAGCTGTGGGTCTGCAGGCTTGCCTTGGTGATGCCCTGCAGCACCGGCATCGCGACCGCCGGCCGCTCGTTGTCCTTGAGGCGCTTGGCGTTCTCGCCCTCGAACTCGATGCGGTCGATGGTCTCGCCGATCAGGTAGGTGGTGTCGCCCGGATCGAGCACTTCGACCTTCTGCAGCATCTGCCGGACGATGACCTCGATGTGCTTGTCGTTGATCTTCACGCCCTGCAGCCGGTAGACGTCCTGGATCTCGTTGACGAGGTAATCCGATAGCGCCTCGACGCCGAGCACCTTGAGGATGTCGTGCGGGACACGCGGACCGTCGACGAGCGGATCGCCGCGGCGGACGAAGTCGCCTTCCTGGACCGAGACGTGCTTGCCTTTGGGGACCAGGTATTCGGTCTCCTCGGTGGTCTCGTCGTTCTTGACGATGATCCGGCGCTTGGCTTTGTAGTCCTTGCCGAATTCGACGCGGCCATCGGTCTCGGCGATGATCGCGTGGTCCTTCGGACGGCGCGCCTCGAAGAGTTCGGCGACGCGCGGCAGACCGCCGGTGATGTCGCGCGTCTTGCTGCCCTCGCGCGGGAGACGTGCGAGCACGTCGCCGGCGTGAACGACGGCGCCGTTCTCGACCGAGAGAATCGAGTCGACCGTCAGGAAGTAGCGGGCTTCGGCGCCGTTGGGGAGTTTGACGACCTCGCCTTTGTCGTCCTTGAGCTGCAGCCGGGGACGGAGATCGATGCCCTTGGCGGCCTGCTTGTAGTCGACGATGACCTTCGACGAGAGGCCGGTCACTTCATCGACCCGTTCGACGAGCGTGATGCTGTCGATCAGGTCGAGATATTCGACCGTGCCGGCGCGCTCGGTGATGATCGGCAGCGTGTACGGGTCCCACTCGGCGAGCTTCTGGGCGCGCGCGACGGTCGCTCCCTCGTCGGTGAGCAGGCGCGCGCCGTAGGGGACGCGGAAACGGGCCCGTTCGGTTTTCTTGTCGTCGACCAGCACGATTTCGCAGTTGCGCGACATCACCACCGGAACGCCCTGGCTGTTGGTGACGACGGCGCGGTTGCGGATGCTGACGGTGCCGTCGTGGCTCGCTTCGACCATCGACACCTCGGCGCCGCGCTGGGCGGCGCCGCCAATGTGGAAGGTACGCATGGTGAGCTGCGTGCCCGGCTCGCCGATCGACTGGGCGGCGATGACGCCGACCGCCTCGCCGATATTGACCGGCGTGCCGCGGGCGAGATCGCGCCCGTAGCAATGGCCGCAGACGCCGACCCGGCTGTCGCAGGTCAGCACGGAGCGGATCAGCAGGCTTTCGACGCCGGCGTTCTCGACGAGCTCGGCTTCGGCTTCACCGATGAGGGTGTTGCGCGGCAGGACGATCTCGTTGCTGACCGGATCGAGCACGTCGGCGGCCGTGGTGCGGCCGAGGATGCGCTCGGAGAGCGAGGCCACGACCTCGCCGCCGTCCATCACCGCGCGCACCGTGAGCCCGCGCTCGGTGCCGCAATCGTTCTCGACGATGATGCAGTCCTGAGCCACGTCGACGAGACGACGGGTCAGGTAGCCGGAGTTGGCTGTCTTGAGCGCGGTGTCGGCCAGACCCTTGCGGGCGCCGTGGGTGGAGGTGAAGTAGTCGAGGACCGACAGGCCTTCCTTGAAGTTGGCGATGATCGGCTGCTCGATGATCTCGCCCGACGGCTTGGCCATCAGGCCGCGCATGCCGGCGAGCTGCTTCATCTGGGCGGGCGAACCGCGGGCGCCGGAGTGGCTCATCATCCAGACCGCGTTGGTGGGCTTGCCCGGCTTCTGGGTGGAGATCTCCTTCATCATCGCGGCCTGGACTTCGTCGGTGCAGCGCGACCAGGCATCGACGACCTTGTTGTAGCGCTCGCCGGCGGTGATCAGGCCGTCCTGATACTGCTGCTCGAACTCCTTGACCTCGCCCTGGGTGCGCTCGACGAGGACGTGCTTCTCGTCGGGGATGATGAGGTCGTCCTTGCCGAAGGAGAGGCCGGCCTTGGCGGCGTGGCGGAAGCCGAGACCCATCAGGCGGTCGGCGAAGATCACGCATTCCTTCTGGCCGCAATGGCGGTAGACGGCGTCGATGACGTCCGACACGTTTTTCTTGGTGAGCTGCTTGTTGATCAGCGCGAAGGGCACCTGCGCGTGGCGCGGCAGGATCTGCGCGATGAGCATGCGGCCGGGGGTGGTGACGACGGTCTCGCGGACGCGTGCACCGTCGGCATTGATCAGGTCGAGGCGGCCGCGGATCTTGTCGTGCATGCGGATGAAGCCGCCATGCAGGGCGGCTTCGATCTCGCCGATCGAGCCGAAGGCGGGCGCGCCGCGCTTGAGGGTGTTACCGCGGTCGTCGAACTGGTGGTGGTCGGGCGTCGCCCGGAATTCGGCGGTCTCGAGGCTGAGGTAATAAAGACCGAGCACGATGTCCTGGCTCGGCACGATGATCGGCTTGCCGTTGGCCGGGCTGAGGATGTTGTTGGTGCTCATCATCAGCACGCGCGCCTCGAGCTGGGCTTCGAGGGACAGGGGCACGTGGACGGCCATCTGGTCGCCGTCGAAGTCGGCGTTAAAGGCGGTGCAGACCAGCGGGTGGAGCTGGATCGCCTTGCCTTCGATCAGCACCGGCTCGAACGCCTGGATGCCGAGACGATGGAGCGTGGGCGCGCGATTGAGCATCACCGGATGCTCGCGGATGACCTCCTCGAGGATGTCCCACACTTCGGGACGCTCCTTCTCGACCATGCGCTTGGCGGCCTTGATGGTGGTGGCGTGGCCGTATTTTTCGAGCTTGGAGTAGATGAACGGCTTGAACAGCTCGAGCGCCATCTTCTTCGGCAGACCGCACTGGTGCAGCTTGAGTTCGGGACCGACGACGATCACCGAACGGCCGGAATAGTCGACGCGCTTGCCGAGCAGGTTCTGCCGGAACCGGCCCTGCTTGCCCTTGAGCATGTCCGACAGCGACTTCAGCGGACGCTTGTTCGCACCCGTGATGGCGCGACCGCGGCGGCCGTTGTCGAACAGCGCGTCGACGCTCTCCTGGAGCATGCGCTTCTCGTTGCGCACGATGATGTCGGGCGCGCGCAGCTCGATCAGGCGCTTGAGGCGGTTGTTGCGGTTGATGACGCGGCGATAGAGATCGTTCAGATCCGAGGTCGCGAACCGGCCGCCGTCGAGCGGGACGAGCGGACGCAGTTCAGGCGGGATGACGGGAACGACGTCGAGGATCATCCATTCGGGCTTGGCGCCGGACTCGGAGAAGGCCTCGATCAGCTTGAGGCGCTTGACGAGCTTCTTGCGCTTTGCTTCCGAGGTAGTCTCCTTGAGGTCGGCGCGGAGCTGCACCTTCTCGGCGTCGCAGTCTATGTTCTGCAGGATCTGCTTGATCGCCTCGGCACCGATGCCGGCCTTGAAGCCGTCATCGCCGAACTCGTCCTGCTTGGCCATCAACTGGTCTTCGGTGAGCAGCGAATGGAGCTTGAGGTCGGTGAGCCCCGGCTCGAGAACGACGTAGCTCTCGAAATAGAGGATCTTCTCGAGTTCCTTGAGCGTGAGGTCGACCATCAGGCCGATCCGGCTCGGCAACGACTTGAGGAACCAGATGTGGGCGACGGGGCTGGCGAGCTCGATGTGGCCCATGCGCTCGCGGCGCACCTTGGCCAGCGTCACCTCGACGCCGCACTTCTCGCAGATGATGCCGCGGAACTTCATGCGCTTGTACTTGCCGCACAGGCACTCGTAGTCCTTGATCGGACCGAAGATGCGGGCACAGAACAGGCCGTCGCGCTCGGGCTTGAACGTGCGGTAGTTGATGGTCTCCGGCTTCTTGATCTCGCCATAGGACCACGAGCGGATCTGCTCGGAGGACGCCATCTGGATCTTGATCTGGTCGAAGGTCATCGCCTGGCCGGTCTGGCCGAGGATCTTCATCAGTTCGTTCATCTTTTGCCTTTCGGAGGAAGGCCAGGGCTCTGCCCTGGACCCGCTGGGCGCAGCGCGCCCAGACCCGCGCGGGTCTGGGGCCGCCGGCCCCAGCGGGGTCCAGGGGCAGCGCCCCTGGTCAGGTCGCGCTCTGTTCCAAATCCACGTTCAGGCCGAGGGACTTCAGCTCCTTGACGAGAACGTTGAAGCTTTCGGGGATGCCGGCCTCGAAATCGTCCTGCTCGCGGACGATCGCCTCGTAGACCTTGGTGCGGCCCGACACGTCGTCGGACTTGACGGTCAGCATCTCCTGCAGCGTGTAGGCGGCGCCGTAGGCTTCGAGCGCCCAGACCTCCATTTCGCCGAACCGCTGGCCGCCGAACTGCGCCTTGCCGCCCAGCGGCTGCTGGGTGACGAGGCTGTAGGGTCCGATCGAGCGCGCATGGATCTTGTCGTCGACCAGGTGATGCAGCTTGAGCATATAGATGTAGCCCACCGTCACGCGGCGCTCGAATGGCTCGCCGGTGCGGCCGTCGGTCAGCACGACCTGGCCGGAGGTGTCGAGACCGGCGCGGGTCAGCATGTCCTCGATGTCGGTCATGGTGGCGCCGTCGAACACCGGTGTGGCGATCGGGATGCCCTTGCGGAGATTGCCGCAGAGCTCGATGAGCTGGGCTTCGCTCATCTGCGCGATCTCGTCGGAGTAGACTTCCTCGCCGTAGATCTCCTTGAGGCGGTCGAGGAGTTCCTGACGCGCATTGCCGTTGCGCTGGTAGGCGTCGACGAGTTCGCCGACCTGGCGGCCGATGTTGGCGCAGGCCCAGCCGAGATGGGTCTCGAGGATCTGGCCCACATTCATGCGCGACGGCACGCCGAGCGGGTTGAGCACGATGTCGACCGGGGTGCCGTCCTCGAGGAACGGCATGTCCTCGACCGGGGTGACGCGGCTGACGACGCCCTTGTTGCCGTGACGGCCGGCCATCTTGTCGCCGGGCTGCAGCTTGCGCTTCACGGCGACGAAGACCTTGACCATCTTCATCACGCCGGGCGGCAGCTCGTCGCCGCGCTGCAGCTTTTCCACCTTGCCGTCGAAGCGCTCCTGAAGACGCGAGACGGAGGCGTCGAACTCACGCTTGAGCACCTCGATCTCGGCGGTCGCCTGGTCGGACGCGACACCGATATTGCGCCAGGCGCCGCGCGGGTGTTCGGCGAGCACCTCCTCGGTGATGACCGTGCCGGACTTGATGCCCTTGAAGCCGGCGGCCGCCTTTTCGCCGAGCAGGGCCTCGCGCATGCGGTTGAGGAACGAGCGTTCCTGGATCGCGCGCTCGTCGTCGCGGTCCTTGGCGAGACGCTCGATCTCGGCACGCTCGATCGCCATCGCACGTTCGTCCTTGTCGACGCCGCGGCGATTGAAGACGCGGACGTCGACGATGGTGCCGGTGGTGCCCGGCGGGAGCTTGAGCGACGTGTCGCGGACGTCCGACGCCTTTTCGCCGAAGATCGCGCGGAGGAGTTTTTCCTCGGGTGTCATCGGGCTCTCGCCCTTGGGCGTCACCTTGCCGACGAGAATGTCGCCCGGGTTCACCTCGGCGCCGACATAGACGATCCCCGCCTCGTCCAGATTCCTCAGCGCCTCTTCACCGACATTGGGGATGTCGCGGGTGATCTCCTCCTGGCCGAGCTTGGTGTCACGCGCCATCACCTCGAATTCCTCGATGTGGATGGAGGTGAACACGTCGTCGCGCGCGATGCGCTCGGAGATCAGGATGCTGTCTTCGAAGTTGTAGCCGTTCCAGGGCATGAAGGCCACGAGGACGTTACGGCCCAGCGCCAGTTCGCCCAGTTCCGTCGACGGGCCGTCGGCGATGATGTCGCCGTTGGCCACGAAGTCGCCGACGCGAACCAGCGGGCGCTGGTTGATGCAGGTGGACTGGTTGGAGCGCATGTATTTGCGCAGACGGTAGATGTCGACGCCCTGCGTCGCCCCATCGTCACTGGTCGCACGCACGACGATGCGCGCGCCGTCGATCTGGTCGACCACGCCGGGACGCCGCGCGATGATGGTCGCACCGGAATCACGGGCGACGGCCGCTTCCATGCCGGTGCCGACCAGCGGAGCGTCGGACTGGATCAGCGGCACCGCCTGGCGCTGCATGTTCGACCCCATCAGCGCGCGGTTGGCGTCGTCGTTCTCGAGGAACGGGATCAGAGCGGCGGCGACCGAGACGAGCTGGCGCGGAGAGACGTCGCAGGCGGTGACGTCCTCGGGCTTGACGAGGCGGAAATCGCCGGACCGGCGGACGGAGACGAATTCGTCGGTCAGGCGGCCTTCGAGGGTGTGCGGCGCATCGGCCTGCGCCACGACCAGGCGCTCCTCCTCCATCGCGGAGAGGTATTTCCAGCCGTCCTGCAGCACGCCGTCCTTCACCAGACGGTAGGGCGTCTCGATGAAGCCGTATTTGTTGACCTTGGCGTAGGTGGCGAGACTGTTGATCAGGCCGATGTTCGGCCCCTCGGGGGTCTCGATCGGGCAGATGCGGCCGTAATGGGTCGGGTGGACGTCGCGGACCTCGAAGCCGGCACGCTCGCGGGTCAGGCCGCCCGGGCCAAGTGCCGAGAGACGGCGCTTGTGGGTGACTTCCGAGAGCGGGTTGGTCTGGTCCATGAACTGGCTGAGCTGCGACGAGCCGAAGAACTCGCGCACGGCGGCCGCCGCGGGCTTTGCGTTGATCAGGTCGTGCGGCATCACGGTGTCGATGTCGACCGAGCCCATGCGCTCGCGGATGGCGCGCTCCATGCGGAGCAGACCGACCCGGTACTGGTTCTCCATCAGCTCGCCAACCGAGCGGACGCGCCGATTGCCGAGATTGTCGATGTCGTCGATGGTGCCGCGGCCGTCCTTGAGCTCGCAGAGCACCTTGACCGCGCGCAGGATGTCCTCCTTGCGGAGCACGCGGACGGTGTCCTCGGCGTCGAGGCCGAGGCGCATGTTCATCTTCACGCGGCCGACCGCCGACAGGTCGTAGCGGTCGGGATCGAAGAACAGGCCGCGGAACAGGGCCTCAGCGGTGTCGGGCGTCGGCGGCTCGCCCGGCCGCATCACGCGATAGATGTCGACGAGCGCGTCGTCGCGCGACGTGTTCTTGTCGATGGCGAGCGTGTTGCGGATCCAGGGGCCGTTCGACTGGTCGACCGCGAGCGTCGGCAGATGGTCGATGCCGAGACCCTCGAGGGCGACGAGACGGGCTTCGGTGATTTCCTCGCCGGCCTCGGCGTGGATCTCGCCGGTTGCTTCGTTGACGAGGTCGATCGCCATGAAACGGCCGAGCAGGTCGGCGCGGCCGACGAGGACCTCCTTGGTCTTTTCGGCGATGCGCCTGGTCATGCGCTGCGTCAGCTTGGCGTCGGCTTCGGCGACCACTTCACCGGTGTCGGCGTCGATCAGCGGCTCGAGCAACTTCATGCCGCGGAACGCATCGGGATCGAACGGACGCGCCCAGCCCTTCGGGGTCTGCACGAAGACGACCTGGCCATAGAAGAAGGACAGCATGTCCTCGGCGTCCATGCCGCGGATGTCGAGGCTCTCGACGTCGCCGCCTTCGGCGAGCTTGGCGGCACGGGCGGCCTCGGATCGCTCGCTCTCGAGCGCATAGAGCAGCGTTGTGACGGGGAGCTTACGCTTGCGGTCGATGCGGACGTAGACGAGGTCCTTGCTGTCGAACTCGAAGTCGAGCCACGAGCCGCGATAGGGGATCACGCGGGCCGCAAACAGGAACTTTCCCGACGAGTGCGTCTTGCCCTTGTCGTGGTCGAAGAAGACGCCGGGCGAACGGTGCATCTGGCTGACGATGACCCGCTCGGTGCCGTTGATGATGAAGGTGCCGTTGTCGGTCATGAGCGGCATGTCGCCCATGTAGACAGGCTGTTCCTTGATGTCGCGGATCGAGCGGCTGCCGGTGTCCTCGTCGACGTCCCAGACGATCAGGCGGAGGATGACCTTCAACGGCGCCGCGTAGGTCAGGCCGCGCTGGATGCACTCCTCGACGTCGTATTTCGGGTCCTCGAGTTCGTAATAGACGAATTCGAGCCGGCCGCGGCCGGCGAAGTCGTTGATCGGGAAGACGCTGCGGAAGACTTCCTGCAACCCGGTCTGGGTGCGGCTATCCGGCACCGTGTCCTTTTGAAGGAACCCTTCGTAGGATGACCGCTGCACGTCGATCAGGTTCGGCATCGGTGCGACTTCAGGGATGCGTCCGAAGCTCTTGCGGATGCGCTTCTGCCCCGTGAACGACTTGCTGATCGCGTTCATGCCCTGCCCCATCTTCTGCGCAACGGTTCTCTACGCCACAACGGCGATGGGGCGGGAATCGACGCTCGATTCCCGCCCTGCCACTTCGATCGGCGCGTTACCCTGGTAAGTGACGCGCCGCGATCATCACTTCACCTCGACGGCAGCGCCCTGATCCTCGAGCATCTTCTTCAGCTTGGCGGCCTCATCCTTATTCACGCCCTCCTTGACGGTCTTGGGCGCGCCCTCGACCAGATCCTTGGCTTCCTTGAGCCCGAGACCGGTGATGGTGCGGATTTCCTTGATGACGTTGATCTTCTTCTCGCCAGCCTTGGCAAGGATGACCGTGAACTCGGTCTGCTCCTCGACGGGCGCGGCTGGCGCGGCGGCACCGCCGGCCGGAGCGGCCGCAGCCACCGGTGCGGCCGCGGAGACACCCCACTTCTCCTCGAGAAGCTTCGTCAGTTCTGCCGCCTCCAGGACGGTCAGCGTCGACAGCTCGTCGACGATCTTCGATAGGTCAGCCATTCTGTATGTCCTTATCTAAACCCTGGTTGGTTTCTTGCAAGCCGGTTCCACCGTCCTGCGATCAACTTTCGCTTGACCTTGGCCATAAACACATGTCGGTTCAGGCGGCCTCGGCCTCTTCGGTCGCTTCATCCTTCCTGGCATAGGCCCCGAAGACCCTCGCTAGGCCCGCCGCCGGCGCCTGCAGCACGCATGCGATCCGCGTGGCGGGTGTGGCGAGAAGCCCCACCAGCTGGGCGCGCAGCGTGTCGAGCGACGGCAGGTCGGCGAGCGCCTTGATCCCATCCGCGTTGAGCGTCTGGGTCCCGAGAGCGCCGCCGAGCACGACGAGCTTTTCGTTGGTCTTGGCGAACTCGATGGCAGCCTTGGCCACGGCCACGGGGTCGTGCGACCACGCCAGCGCGGTCGGTCCCCTCAGCAATGGCATGATGCCGTCGAACCGGGTCCCATCCAGAGCCAGATTGGTGAGCCGGTTCTTCGCGACCTTGTAGTTCGCGCCCGCGGCTCGCATCCGCCTCCGCAGATCCGTCACCTGTGCGACTGTCAGCCCGTCATTACGGGTGACGACCACCATCGACGTCTCGGCGAAGACGGCGGCAAGCATCGAGACGAACTCGCGCTTCTCCGTACGGTCCAAATTCCGTCTCCGTTGGCTGGCCTGCCGCGTCATCGAGCGGCAGACCGGTTCCCTTCTGGACGCGAAGTTGCCCGCGCGTCCGGTTCGCCTGTCCGGAAGAAGGAACCACCAGGGTTCCGACCCCGTCTCCCACGCGCCGGGATGGCTCCCGTTTAAGACCCGGTTTTGACCGGTTCACGTGCGGTCTCGGACAGGACGGAGGACCGGACCCGCTTGGGCCGGCCTCCTGCGCGCCACACTGACGTGCGGCGAATCTCTGGTTCAGGCGGCGAGCGAGGCGACGTCCACCGACACGCCGGGGCCCATGGTCGAGCTCAGCGAGACGCGCTTGAGGTAGGTCCCCTTGGCGCCCGCGGGCTTGGCCTTCTGGATTGCGTCGACGAAGGCGCGGATGTTCTCGGCGAGCGCGTCGGGCTCGAAGCTCGCCTTGCCGATGCCGGCGTGCACGATGCCGGCCTTCTCGGCGCGGTATTCGACCTGGCCGGACTTGGCGGCGGTGATGGCACCGCGAACGTCCATCGTGACGGTGCCGAGACGCGGGTTGGGCATCAGGCCGCGCGGCCCGAGGATTTTTCCCAGGCGGCCGACGAGAGCCATCATGTCCGGGGTCGCGATGCAGCGATCGAACCCGATGTCGCCGGCCTGCACGCGTTCCGCGAGGTCGTCGGCGCCGACCACGTCGGCGCCGGCGGCGAGAGCCTCCTCGGCCTTCGGCCCGCGGGCGAAGACGCCCACGCGAAGGGTCTTGCCGGTGCCGCGCGGCAGGCTGAGCAGGCCGCGCACCATCTGGTCGGCGTGGCGCGGATCGATGCCGAGTGCGAGCGAGATCTCGACGGTCTCGTCGAACTTCGCCCGCGCGCCGCTCCTGATCAGCTCGATCGCCTCGGGGAGTGGATAGGCGCGGGTCTTGTCGAAGCTGGCGTAGGCCGACTTCAGGCGCTTGTCGTGGGCCATGATCAGCCCTCCACCACGGCGAGGCCCATCGAGCGGGCGGAACCGGCGAGCATGCTGACGGCGCCCTCGACCGAATTGGCGTTCATGTCGACCATCTTCTGGGCCGCGATCTCGCGCAGCTGCGTCGTGGTGACGGAACCGATCGTCGTCCCCTTGCCGACGGTCGGGCTGCCCTTCTGGATCTTGGCGGCCTTCATCAGGAAATAGGTGTTGGGCGGCGTCTTCATCACGAAGGTGAAGGTGCGGTCGCCGAACGCGGTGATGACGACGGGGACCGGCATGCCGGGCTCCATGCCCTGTGTGACCGCGTTGAATTCCTTGACGAAGGCCATGATGTTCAGACCCCGCTGGCCGAGCGCCGGACCTACCGGCGGCGACGGGTTGGCCTTGCCGGCCGGGATCTGCAACTTGATGTAGCCGACGATCTTCTTGGCCAACGTGGCGCTCCCTCACGAGGAGGACCGCGGTTCATGCGACGCAACCCGCGGGCTGGCGCCCGCAGGTGTGGTCTCCCGCGTTCCCGAAAGGCGGGGCAGTAGCCCCGTGAGATGACCGCGTCAAGGTCCGCCCGCGGGTCACGGTGGCGGCGGCGAACTCCTGGACTGGGTGGGTGGACAGGGCTTCGGCTTGCCGTCGTCTCGATGCCGGTAACCGGACCCCTCAATCGGCGTTTGGTTCTGGGGCGGTGCGCTTGATGTGGGCGACGTCGGTCGCGCGGCGCGATTTCGATGTCAGGCAAGATCGGTTGCCCCGGCGGGGACCGGCTGCCGATATCCTCCCGATAATCGAGGGATCATTTGGCGGAAAGGAAGTCTCGCAGACTCTTCATGTCGTGACTCGCTATGTCGTCAATCCGCCAGCTGCTGCCTGTTTCCACCAGCCTGAGGCGGACCGCTCTGATGATTATCCCGAGTTGGAGTGCGACCTTCGCCGTGGCTCGTCCGGTGCCGATGGTATGGACGGTCACGTCAAGAAGCTTGAGACCGTCAGGGTCCTGGCAATCGCATACCGGGTCGGTGTCAAGTCTGCCGACCAAACACTTGCGTCTGGTCACTTCGGATGAGCGTCGATCATGACGGGGAGAACGTTCGGTCGAGCATTGCGGGATCTAACGGACTGACGGGATCGAGCCGTCATAGGTTCAGTAGGGGTCGAGGATGAAGGATTGAGGATCGCGGGATGACGACGACATCGCCCTGCGGGCAATATAACCTCCCGCCGGCACGGGTGAGAAACCGTTGTTCCTGAGATACGGTCCATAATCCATCGCAGACACGGGATGCGGCTCGATATCTGTCCCTTCCTGCTACTATGGCGCGTCGCATTAGTCAGATACGCGGCTGCGGGCCGCCGGTCGCCCAGTCGAGCAGCTCGACCGTGTGAACGACGGGCACGCGCGTGCCGGTGGCGATCTGGGTGATGCAGCCGATGTTGCCGGTGGCGATCAGGTCGGGGGCGGTGCGCTCGATGTTGGCGACCTTGCGGTCGCGCAGCGCGGTTGCGATCTCGGGCTGCAGGATGTTGTAGGTGCCGGCCGAGCCGCAGCAGAGATGGCCTTCCGGCACGTCGACGACCTCGAACCCGGCGGCGGCGAGCAGGCGCTTGGGTTCGAGCCTGATCTGCTGACCATGTTGCAAGGAGCAGGCGCTGTGATAGGCGACGCGCTGGCCGGTCGCGATCGCGGGCGACAGCAGGCCGATCTCGGTCATGATCTCGGTGATGTCGCGGGTGAGCGCGGCGATGCGTGCGGCCTTGGCGGCGAGTGCCGCGTCATCGCGGAACATGAAGCCGTAATCCTTGACCATCGTGCCGCAGCCCGAGGCATTGACGACGATGGCATCGAGGTCCGGTTCGCGGCTCCAGGCTTCGATGTTGGCGTGCGCGTAGTCGTGGCCGCCCTGGCCGAGATGGTGAGTGAGCGCGCCGCAGCAGCCGCTCGTCGAGACGATCACCTCGCAGCCGTGGCGGGTCAGCAGGCGGATGGTCGCCTCGTTGATCTGTGGCGCGAGCGCCTTCTGGGCGCAGCCGGTCAGTAGGGCGACGCGACGGGTGCGTGGGCCGATCGAGGGGAAGACCTGCGGGCGGTCGGTAAGGCTCGCGCGCGGGACACGCTGTGGTGCCAAATCGAGCATGGTGCGGAGCGGGCGCGGCATGAGGCGGGCGACCGGTTTGGCGAGCGACGAGGCGATCAGCGACAGGCGGAACAGTTTCGGGCGCGGCAGCACGAGGGCGAGCAGACGCCGGTGCAGGCGTTCGCGCAGCGGACGCCGGTAGGTCCGCTCGATGTGCGCGCGGGCGTGGTCGACGAGATGCATGTAGTTCACGCCCGACGGGCAGGTGGTCATGCAGGAGAGGCAGGAGAGGCAGCGATCGATGTGCTTGACGGTGGTCGCGTCCGCCGGACGGTCGTTCTCGAGCATCTCCTTGATCAGGGTGATGCGGCCGCGCGGGCTGTCGAGCTCATCGCCGAGCAGGACGTAGGTGGGACAGGTCGCCGTGCAGAAGCCGCAATGGACGCAGGTGCGCAGGATCTTTTCCGAGCTTGCCATTGCTGGGTCGGCGAGCTGGGCCGGGGAGAAGCTGGTCTGCATCAGGCTAGCGTCCCTTCTGGAGGCGGCCGGGATTGAGGATGAGGTGCGGGTCGAAGCCCTCCTTGATCCTCCGGCTCAGCGCATCGAGCGGAGCAGGTTCGGGTTCGAACACGGCGACGGCCTCGCGCATGGCGTCGGGCGCCACGAACAGGGTGGCGTGGCCGTGGCCGAGGGCCTCACGCACGATCGCGGCACCCGCGTCCGGGCCGGCGTCCCTGGTCTCGAGGCCAAGCCAGACGAGGCCGCCGCCCCAGTCGTAGAAGGCCTCGGCGGACGGGAGGGATGCTCGGATCCGCCGGACGATTTGCGGCGCTTGGGAAGGCGTCGGGCACAGACGCCAGAGACAGCGGTCGCCGGTTTCGAGTCCAGGCTTCAGGAGGGGGCGCACCGCGCCGATGTCGGACCAGAAGCGGTCGGTGCCGGTGGCGTCGAGCCGGTCGGCGATCGGGCCGAGCAGATGCGCGAGCGCTTCCGCCCGGGAGGCGACCGAGGGCGCGGGTCCCTCGAGGCGGAGCGCGGTCAGGCCGGATCCGGGATCGTGGGCAGCGGCCGAGACCTCGTGCGGCGTGTTGAGCGCGCGTGCCATCAGGACGACGGCGGCCTCGTCGCCGAGACCGGAGAGGAGGAGGGTGCAGGCGGATTCGGGCTTGGGCATGACGCGAACGGAAAGTTCGGTCAGCACCGAGAGGGTGCCGAAAGCCCCCGCCTGGAGCTTGCACATGTCGTAGCCGGTGACGTTCTTGACGACCTTGCCGCCCGCCTTCCAGGCCTCGCCCCAGCCATTAATGGCCGAGAAGCCGAGGAAATGGTCGCGCGGCGCGCCAGCGCGGACGCGTCGCGGGCCGGCGGCATTGGTGGCGATGACGCCGCCAAGGGTAGGCAAACCGCGGCCGAGCAGGCCGGACCAGTCCGGCGGCTCGAAAGCCAGCGTCTGGTGGCTGGCATCGAGCAGGGCCTCGATTTCGGCGATCGGAGTCGCGGCGCTTGCTGTCAGCACGAGCTCGGAGGGCTCGTAGTCGACAATGCCGGCGATGCGGTCGAGTGCGAGGACATGATCGGCCGGCGCCTTGCGTCCGAGCGAGCGCTTGCTGCCGCCGGCCACGATCTCGAGGGTCTGGTCGTCAGCGACAGCCCATTCGATGGTCCGCCTGGCTTCCTCGGCGTCGGCCGGGCGAAGCGTGGTCAAAACCTGGGCAACTCGGGAAAGCGTGTCTGGCCGGCGTGGACGTGGACGCGGCCCATCTCGGCGCAGCGGCAGAGTTGCGGGAACACCTTGCCGGGATTGAGCAGGCTGTCCGGGTCGAAGGCGCATTTGAGCCGCATCTGCTGATCGAGATCGGTCGCGGTGAACATCGTGTCCATCAGGTCGCGCTTCTCGACGCCGACGCCGTGTTCGCCGGTCAACACGCCGCCCACCTCGACGCAGAGGCGCAGGATGTCACGGCCGAATTCCTCGGCGCGTTCGAGCTGACCCGGCTGGTTGGCGTCGTAGAGGATCAGCGGATGGAGGTTGCCGTCGCCGGCATGGAAGACGTTGGCGCAGCGCAGGCCGTGCTGGGCTTGCATCTGCTTGATGCGGGCGAGCACCTCGCTCAGGCGTTTGCGCGGGATGGTGCCGTCCATGCAGTAATAGTCGGGCGAGATGCGGCCAACCGCGGGGAAGGCCGCCTTGCGGCCGGCCCAGAACAGCAGGCGCTCCTCCTCGGACTGGCTGGCGCGGATCGAGCTTGCCCGGTGATCGGTCGCGATCGCATCGATGCGGTCGATGAGGTGGTCGACCTCGGCTTGGCAGCCGTCGAGTTCGACGATCAGGACCGCCTCGGCGTCGAGCGGATAGCCGGCATGCACGAACGCCTCGGCGGCTTCGGTCGCGAGCCGGTCCATCATTTCCATTCCGCCCGGGATAATGCCCTGGCCGATGATACTGGCCACGCATTCGGCGGCACTGCTGGTATCGGGAAAGCCGATCAGCAGCGCGCGTGCGCCAGGGGGCTTGGGCAGGATGCGGACGGTCACCTCGGTGACGATGCCGAGCAGGCCTTCGGAGCCGACCATCAGGCCGAGCAGGTCGTAGCCGGCGGCGTCGAAATGCTTGCCGCCGAGACGGACGATGTCGCCATCCATGGTGACGATCTCGAGGCCGATGACGTTATTGGTGGTCAGGCCGTATTTCAGGCAGTGCACACCGCCGGAGTTCTCGGCGACGTTGCCGCCGATGGAGCAGGCGATCTGGCTGGACGGATCGGGGGCGTAATAGAAGCCCTGGTCCTGGACCGCATGGGTGATGCCGAGATTGGTGACGCCGGGCTGTGCCACGACGCAGCGGTTGGCGATGTCGGTGTCGAGGATGCGGTTGAACTTGCCGAGGGCCAGGAGAACGCCGTCGGCGAGCGGCAGCGCGCCGCCGGAGAGCGAGGTGCCAGCGCCGCGGGGGACGATCTTGACCTTGTTGGCGGCGCAATAGCGCAGGATCGACACGATCTGGGCGGTGGTCTCGGGGAGGACCACGACCATCGGCAGCGTCCGGTAGGCGGTCAGGCCGTCGCTGTCGTAGGCGCGCCTGCCTGTCTCGGCGTCGATCACGCCCTCGCCGGGGACGATGGCGCGGAGTGCGGCGACGATGGACGCCCGGCGGTCGAGCACGGACTGATCGGGAGTAGGCATGGTCAGCATGGACGTTCCCTGTTCCTGCCGTCTCTCGGGACGACTGGCGTTCACCGGTCGATGAGGATGGCCCGGAAATCATTCACGTTGGTGCGTGTCGGGCCGGTGACAACGAGATTGTCGAGGGCGGCGAAGAAACCGTGGCCGTCATTGTCGGCGAGCATCGCCTTGGCGTTCAGCCCGAGATGAGCGGCGCATGCGAGGCTGTCCGGGGCAAGGATGGCGCCCGCATTGTCCTCGCTGCCGTCGATCCCGTCGGTGTCGCAGGCGATGGCGTGGATGGCGGGATGGCCGTCGAGCGAGAGGGCGAGGCCGAGCAGGAACTCGGCATTGCGGCCGCCTCGGCCCTCGCCGCGGACGGTCACCGTGGTCTCGCCGCCGGAGATCAGCACGCAGGGCGGGGCGGCGGGCTGGCCGTGACGCGCACACTGGCGCGCGATCGCGCCGAGCACGCGGGCGACCTCGGTTGCCTCGCCCTCGATCGCGTCGCCGAGGATGACGGGCAGGATGCCGGCTTCGCGCGCGATGGCGGCGGCGGCCTCGAGAGAGGCCTGCGGCGTCGCGATCAGGCGCGTCTCGGCGCGGGCGAAGGCCGGGTCGCCGGGCTTGGGAGTCTCGGCGTCCGGATGGCGGAGCCATGCGGTGACCGCGGCGGGGATGGGCATGCCGGTGCGTTCGAGGATCGCGATCGCCTCGGCGCGTGTGCTGCGGTCGGGGACGGTCGGGCCCGAGGCGATGACCGACGGATCGTCGCCCGGCACGTCGGAGATGAGCAGCGAGACGATCCGGGCCGGCGACCCCGCGGCGGCCAGTCGGCCGCCCTTGATGGCGGAGAGGTGCTTGCGGACGCTGTTGATGTCGTGGATCGAGGCGCCGCAGCGCAGCAGGATGCGGTTGACGGCCTGCTTGTCGGCCAGCGTGATGCCGGGCGCCGGGAGTGCCAGCAGCGACGAGCCGCCGCCCGAGATCAGGCATAGCAGCAGGTCGTCGGCGCCGAGTTCGGCGACCGCGGACAGCATGCGCCGAGCGGCGGCTTGTCCCGCCTCGTCGGGCACGGGATGGCTCGCCTCGAGGGTTTCGATCCGGGCGAGCGGGCCCACGCCGTGGCCGTAGCGGGTGACGACCAGGCCGGAGAGGCCTTCGCCGGCCGGCCAGTGGCGCTCGACCGCCTGCGCCATCGCGGCGGCTGCCTTGCCGGCGCCGACGACGAGGGTGCGGCCCGGCGGCGGCGGCGGCAGATGCGGCGGGAGACAGGCTGCCGGCGAGGCGGCCCGGACCGCCGCGTCGAACATAAGTCGCAGGAGGGCGCTCGGCTGCATGCGGTGTCAGCGAGCCGGTTCGTGGTTGGCGGGACGCCCGATCATGCGGTGATGTCCTGGCTGCCGCGCAGCGAGATCGAGGGATCGAGGCACAGTATGTCCTCGAACTCGCTGACGCTGTCGAGTTCGGTTCCCATCGCGATGTTGGTGACGCGTTCGAGGATGAATTCGAGGCCCACCGGCACCCGGTGTTCCTCCATCAGCACGTGGACCCGGGCGAAGGCCTCCTTGAACTGGTTTGGACCGGTCACGCGGAGCGCCTTGCAGCCGAGGCCCTCGGCGACCGCCACGTCATCGAAATCCGATGGCGCGGATCGAGGACGGCAGCCTCGCCGTGCTGGGCACACGCGTGCGCGATACGGCGCGCCACATCTCGTCGGAGCTCGGCGCCGCCTGATGGTCCGGGATCAATGGCCCGCGACGAGTGCTCCGGATTCGCGGTCCGCCGCGACCTCGGCCTCGACATCCGGATCGAGGGTGAGGAACGAGGCGATGACGGCGCTCGCCAGATAGATCGCCGCGTAGATGCACATCACGCCGAGAACGCCGACCAGGCCCTGGAAAGAGGCGACGATGGCCGGACCGATCCAGACCGAGGCGCCGGCGCCGAGATTGAGCATCGACATCGCGGCAGGCTTATCCTCGGGCGCGAGGTAGGGCATGAGCGCCGAGAGCGGAACGTAGCCGGCGAGCGTGAGACCGTAGAAGGCGCCGGCCGCGAGCGTCAGCGCCATGCCGTCGGGGCCGAAGCGGGTCGGCACGTAGTAGAGAACGAGCGTGGAGACCGCGCAGCCGAGGCCGCCGATCAGCACGATGGTGCGGCGCCAGGTGAGCCGGTCGCTGACGACGCCGGATAGAAGATTGCCCACGATGTTGCTGGCGAAGATGCAGGTGGTGACCTCCAGCCACTGGGCGAGCGTGAAATGCAGCGTCTTGGTGAAGTAGATCGGCAGCATCACGAGAAAGCCGAATTCGGCGGAGGTGTTGATCGCGCGCACGATGCAGCCGAGCCCGACCTTCGGGTGGGTGCGCATGATGGTGAAGCTTTGCAGCAGGGTGCGAAACGGATGATCCGACGCGCCTTCCTGGCGTTCGCCGCCGCGCGTGTCGGCGATCCCGAAGATCGCGACGGCGGCGCCGATGATCACCAGGCCGAGCGCCAGCCACAGGGTCAGGTAGGTGCCGACGACCGGGATGGCGCCGCGCGCGACGAGTGAGCCGAGCGTCGGCAGGCCGCCGGTGAAGGCGAACCAGAACCAGCCGACGGCGGACCCGAGACGCGAGGGATGGACGGTGACCACGATCCAGATCAGGAAGCCGAAGGCGAACAAGGGATAGCCGAAGCCGCGCAAGCCATAGAACAGGATCATGAGCGGATAGCTCGTGGCGGGAATGGCGAAGGTCAGGAACAGGACCTGGAAGACGACCCAGATCGTGACGCCGATCATCATCACCCGTCGTGGCCCGATCATGTCAGACAGGGCGCCGGACAGCCACGAGGAGATCGCGGCGGCGACGCCGTAGACGGTTACCAGGATCGCGACCGCATGTTCGTCGATGCCGCGATGGACGAGGAAGGGCGAGAGGTAGGCGCTCTCGACTCCGTCGCCGATCATGAACAGGAGGGTGCCGACGAAGCCCCAGAAGAGGAATCGCGGCAGGCCGATCCGTTCGAGAAGGCCCGCTTCGGTGGTTGCCGACATACCGCTCCCCTCGCCACCGGGCGGTAACACGCGGCCGGCGGTCGGGTTCAGGGCGGTGCGGGGCCGGTGCGACGGGTTACCGGCTCGGCAATGCGCCGGCGTGCGCGATGGGCGCCTGGATTGCGGCGGCGGGCGCCTGCCGATGATGGGGAAGCCCGAGCGTCAGACCAGCCAGCAGCAGCGCCAGCAGGGCGACGAGCAGCCAGCCACGGTTCGCGCCCGAAGCGGCCTTGCCGAATGTCCGCGAGGACTTGGCTCGACCTCGCAGCAGCGAACGCCACCGGTCGAAGGGCTGTTCCGGCCGGCGGCCCGCGACCGGCGGCACGGCCTCGCCCCGGCCGGGGAGCAGGCGGACCAGTCGCGCGGCGATCTGGGCGGCGTCGGGCGCGGACCAGAGACCGGCGGGGATGGTCGCGATCATGGTCGCGAGCCCGTCGGTGGCCGCCACCGGCGGCATCCTGGCGAGCCGGGCCGCTTCCTGCCATGGATCGAGGCCTCGCCGCGCGAGGATGGACAGCACGCTCAAGGTCATGCCGCTCGCCTCGATCCCGATGTCGGCATAGAGGAACCGGTTGAGGTCCGAGTTCTGCAGGGCGTAGGCGTCCGTGTCTGCCATGATTCGTCACCAGATCTACGTCCCCTATTTGGGGTGCATTTCGTCTCCACCATGTCTCAACCTGGAACGAGCGGATCGAACGGGCGGATTTCTCGCTCCGCCGGCAACTGCGCCGTGCTCCAGCCGCCGCCGAGCGCGCGGATCAGGTTGATCGAGGCCTGCAGCTCGCGGGTCCGGGTGTCGACCTGGGTGATCCCGCTGGTCAGGGCGGTGACCTGGGCGACGACGACGCTGAGATAGTTGTCCGCGCCCGCGGTGTAGAGTTGCAGCGCGAGGTTCTGAACACTCGAGGCCGCGGCCACGGCCTCCTGGTCGCGCGCGGCTTCCTGCGACAGCAGGCGGACGCTCGAGAGCTGATCCTCGACGTCCTGGTCGGCCGCGAGCACGGTGGCGCGGTAGCCGTCGCGTGTCTGGGCATAAGTGGACTTCGCCTGCTGGAGCACCGCCGTGCGCAGGCCGCCCTGGAAGATCGGCTCGGCGAGCGACATGCCGACCGACCACATGCTGGTGGGCAGGCTGACGAGGTCGAAGCTGCGGGCGACGAAGCCGGCGGTCGCGCCGAGCGAGACGTTGGGATAGAAGGCGGCGCGCGCGACGCCGATTGAGGCGTTCGCCGCCGCCATCAAACGCTCCGAGGCTGCCACGTCCGGCCGGCGCTGCAGCAGGGCCGAGGGAAGACCGGCGGGAATGACCGGTTCGGCGAAAGTGGCGTGCTGCTGCGGCGGCAGCGAGAAGCTGCTGGCCGGCACGCCGATCAGGCTCGCGATCGCGTGCTGGAGCAGGGCGCGCCGGGCGCTGATGTCGAGCAGGGCCGCCTGGGCGGACGCGAGCTGGGATTGCGCGCGTCCGACGTCGAGCGCCGAGCCGATCTTGTCGGCCAGGCGGAGTTGGGTGATCGACACCGCCTTGCTGTAGAAGCCGATGGTCTGCTCGAAGACCTGGGCATCGCCGTCGAGGCCGCGGAGCGCGATGTAGTCATCGGCGAGTTCGGCCTGCAGGCTCAGATCAAACGATGCGAGGTCGGCGGCGACCGACTGGGCGACGCGCTTGCGCGCACGGGTCGCGTTAGCGATCCGGTCCCAAATGTCGATTTCCCACGAAGCGGCGAGGTCGGCGCTGACGAGGGATTCCTCGAGCGGGAAGTTGGTCGGCGAGCGGAACAGGCGGTTCACCGACTGGCGATTTTCCGACATCGAGTAGCCGCCGCCGAGTTGCGGATAGAGGCCCGACTCCGCCTCGGCCGCGATGTCGCGCGCCTGGGTGAAGCTTTCGGCGGCGGCCTTCAGGTCGGGGTTGGCGGGCAACTCGCTTTCGAGCTGGTCGAGCGTCGGATTGCGGTAGAAATCCCACCAGGGTCCGCGCGGCATCGTGTCGCCCGGATGGGCGACCTGCCAGGGCCCGTTGCCCTGGTAGCCGTCGGGGAGCGCCATCGACGGCGCCCGGTACGCAGGGGCGAGATCGCAGCCGGAGAGGCCGCCTGCGAGCACGCAGGCGGCGAGAAGCGTCCTGTGTCGGCTCATGACTTGTTCGGAGCGGGCGAGACGCCCTCGTTCTCATCGTTGGCGTTCCGGGCGGGGACGTCGACGACGTGCACCATCTCGCCTTCGATCAGCCCGAGCGACGGGTTTGCGATCAGGCGGTCGGACGGTTTCAGGCCGCTGACGATCTGCACGGTGGGGCCGAAATTGAGGCCCAAGGTGACCTTCTGCAGGTGGACTTTGCCGTCGTCGCCCACGATCGCCACCTCCATCCCGCGTGAGCGGAACAGCAGGGACTGTTCGGGGACGATGAGGATGTTTTGGTCGAGCGGGACATGGAATGTCACGCTGGCGAAGGCGCCCGGCAGGATGATGTGCGCCGGATTCTCGACGGTGAGTTCGGTGAGTACCGTGCGGGATTGCTCGTTGACGGCCTGGGCGTTGCCCAGGATGCGGGCGGCGAATGTGCGGTCCGGGAATTGCGGCAGCGTCAGTGTCGCGGTCACGCCGTGGACGAGAAACGCCGAATAATCCTGCGGCACCGAGACGAAGACACGAAGCGCGTGGATGTCGGCGACGCTGAACAGTTCCTGACGCGACGCGCCGGAGTCGCCACCGCCGGCGTTGACATAGTCGCCGACATCGGTGAGCCGTGCCGTCACCACTCCATCGAACGGCGCCACGATCCGCTTGAAGCGTTCCTGCGCCTGGAGTGCGCCCAGATGAGCCTCTGCCGCGTCGACCTGCGCCTTCTGCGCGCGCGCGGTCGCCACCTTCACGTCGACGTCCTGCTCGGCGACGGCCTGCGTGCCCGAGAGCTTCTGGTATCGGCCAGCCGTGACCTTCGCGAGCTCGAAATTGGCTTGCGCCACTTCGAGCTGAGCGCGCGCTTCGGCCACCTGCTCATCCAGGCTGGGCGTGTCGATCGTCGCCAGCACATCCCCCGCCCTCACGGGCGAGCCGTAATCCTTGTACCAGCCCTGCACGTAGCCGGTGACCTGGGCGAACATCGGCGCCTGATACCAGGCGTGCACGTCACCCGGCAGGGTGAGATCGCGCGTCGCGGGACCGCGGCTCGGCGAGACCACGGCGACGGACGGCACAACACCCTTGTCCGCTTCGATGGCGAGTGCGGTGACGCTGGCGTGCCGCTGCCAGATCCCCCAGCCGGCGAGGACCGCCAGGAGCAGCAGCAGGCAGAACAGCCATGTCTTGATCCGGCGCATCACGCCAGTTTCTCCCTCGCCGCATGCGCGCGCTTCGGCTTCGCATGGAGCAGCGCAAACACGGCAGGCACGAACAGCAGGGTGGCGATCGTGGCCACGACCAGGCCGCCCATCACCGCGCGTCCGAGCGGCGCGTTCTGGGAGTTGCTGACCGACATCGGCAACATGCCGACGATCATCGCGAGCGCCGTCATCAAAACCGGACGGACGCGCGAGAAGCCGGCCTCGACGGCCGCGCGCGCCGCGTCGCCGTGAACCGCCAGTGCCTCGCGGGCGAACGAGATGACGAGGATCGAGTTGGCGGTAGCGACACCCATGCAGAGGATGGCGCCGGTGAGTGCGGGCACCGACAGCGTCGTGTGGGTGATGAACAAGGCCCACACGATGCCGGCGAGCGCTCCGGGCAAGGCGGTGATGATGATGAAAGGATCGAGCCAGGATTGGAAGTTCGCGACGATGATCAGGTAGACGAGGGCCACGGACAGGGCGAGGCCGAAGAGAAGCTGCGAATAGGCGCTCGCCATCGTCTCGGCCTGGCCGCGCACCTCGACGCGAGATGCTTGCGGAAGCTTGCCGGCGGTGGCGGCGATCGCGTGGTTGACGGCATCGCTGACGGCGCCGAGGTCGCGGCCGGCGTTGGACGCATAGATGTCGATCGTCGGGATGATGCTCTCATGCGAGACGACGAGCGGCGATCCCTCCTGGCTGATCCCGCCCAATGCACCGAGCAGCTGCATGTGGTCGGCGGGATTGCCGTTTCCGTTGTCGACCGGGATGGTCTCGAGATCGTTCATCGTTTCGAGCTGATCCTGCGGCGTTTGCAGATTGACGAGGTAGGAAACGCCATTCTTGTTGTTCAGCCAGAAGCTCGGCGCGGTCTGTCCGGAGCCCGACAGGCTCGCCAACGCGTTGTGGGCGACGTCGGATTCGGTGAGGTCGGTGCGGAGCGCGAAGGCGCGCGACGTTGCGATCCGCAGCGTGGGCGCACCGAACGCCTGCTGGATGCGGGCATCGGCAATGCCCGGAATGCGCCTCATCTGCCCGAGCAGCAGCTTGGCATATTCGTAGTTCGCGGCGGTGTCGCGTCCGATCACCTGCACGTCGAGCGGCGAGGGCAAGCCGAAATCGAGGATCTTGGCGGTGATGTCGCCCGGCAGGAACGCGAACGACGTTCCCGGAAAGAGCGCCGGCAGATGCCGGCGCAGGATCTGGCGATAGAGGTCGACCGGCGAGGCTTCGTCGCGCAGGCTGATGGTGAGATCGCAATCCGACGGACCGATCGTGCCGGACGAGCCATAGGCCTCGTTGATGCCGCTGACGGGCAGGCCGCAATTGTCGGTCACGCCCTCGACGCGGCCGGGCAGAAGCCGTTGGATCTGCTGGTCGACGAGAGCAGCGAGCTTGGCCGAGTCTTCGATGCGGGTGCCGATCTGGGTGCGCATGTGCATGTCGATCTCGCCGGAGTCGATGCCCGGAAAGAAGTTCTGGCCGAGGAACGGCACCAGCAGCATCGATACGACAGTCAGGCCAAGGAAGCCCGCGATGAAACGGACCCGATAGAGAACGGCCAGTTCCAACAGGTCGCGGTAGCGGCTCCTGAAGCGAGTGAAACCAGCCTCGAAGCCGCGCTGGCATCGGGCGAATGGACCTTTCGAGACCGCGTGTTCATGGCCAGGGGGGGCGTGGTGGCTCGCCGCCTGGCTTCGCAGCATCCAGTTGGCCATCGTGGGCACCAGGGTTCGCGACAGGATGAAGGAGGCCACCATCGCGAAGACGATGGCCATCGCCAGCGGTGCGAACAGGTAGCCGGCGACGCCGCTCAGCGTGAACAGCGGCAGGAAGACCACGCAGATGCAGAGCGTGGCGACCAGTGTCGGCACGATGATCTGGTTGGCAGCGTCAACGATCGCCTCCTCGAGCTCCTGTCCGCTTTCAATGTGGGTGGCGATGTTCTCGATCATGACGGTCGCATTGTCGACGAGGATGCCCACCGACAGCGCGAGCCCGCCGAGCGTCATCACGTTGATGGTCTGGCCGAGCCAGGACAGCAGCACGATGGAGGCCAGGATCGACAACGGGATCGAGGCAACGACGATCAGCGTCGATTGCCAGCTTCCGAGGAAGACGAGAACCAGCAGCCCGGTCAAAACCGCGGTGATGCCCATTTCGCGCACGACATCGACGATCGAGTTTCGCACGAAGGTCGAGGCGTCGTTCAGCGGCTTGATCGATACGCCGGGCGGCAATGTCTTCTCGATCTTGGGCAGCAGGCGCTTGATCCCGTCGACCACCGCGAGGGTCGATGCACTGCCGGTCTTGAGAATCTCGATCAGGACCGCCTGATGGCCGGCCACGAGCACGATGTTGGCCTGCGGCGGCCCGCCGCGATGAACGAAGGCCACGTCACGGAGCGTGACGATGGCGTTGCCGACCTGCTTGATCGGCATGTCGTTGAACGTGTCGACGTCGATCGGGGTGGAGTTGGTGACGACGAAGTAGTCGAACTTGCCGATCTTCTGGTCGCCCGCGGGCAGCACGATGTTCTGCTTGGCCAGCGCCGCCTGCACGTCGTCGGCCGACAGACCGTGCTCGATCAGCTTCTGCTGATCGAGATCGACGTCGACATATTTCGACGTTCCTCCGTATGGCGTCGGAATCGCGACGCCAGGAACCGTCACCAACTGCGGGCGGATGAAGTTCGAGGCGAGGTCGTAGATGTCCTGCACCGGCATGTTGTTGCCCGAGACCTGTAAGTCGAGCACGGGCACGCTGGACGCGTTGTAGAGCAGCACCTGCGGCGGCGTGATGCCGGCGGGCATCTGCTTGAGGACGGTCTGCGATGTGGCGGTGATCTGCGCCTGGGCGGCGGCAACGTTGGTGCCGGGCTGGAAGAAGATCTTGACGATGGCGCGGCCGTAGAGCGACTGGCTCTCGATATGCTGGATGTCGCTCACCGACGTGGTGAGGTTGCGTTCGTAGTAGTAGACGACGCGGCCGGACATGTCCTCGGGAGAGAGACCGTTGTAGGTCCAGACGACGGCCACGACCGGGATGCCGATGTTGGGGAAGATGTCGGTGGGCGTTCGAAAGGTGGCCAGCCCGCCGAACACGACGATCAGGATCGCCAGCACGACGAAGGTCAGCGGCTTTCTCAATGCCATGACGACGATGGCGTTCACGCGCTGGCCCCGATCGATGTTCCCGCACCGCGGTTAGCCACGTGGGCTCGCCGGCTCAACGAAATTCCAGTTTAGTGGCTGGCGTGTTCGGATGCAGGTTCAGGACTTGTTGCCGGGACTGACCGGCCCCAGGCCGTTGAGCATTTCATGCCGGGTTCGCATCTCGCAGTTCGGCACGTTCTCGAATTCGCGCGTGGCGCTCTGGAAATGGCTGCAGGTGCCGACATGGGTCTGCGGCGGATCGTCCGGATCGGGTCCCTGCGCGCACGCGGCGAGCATCAGCACACTCGAGACGCCCAAAAAGCTCTGAAGCCGCATGACGTTCCTCTTTCTCTAAATCAGCGGGGCCGGATCGAAGCGCAGACGGAAACGAACGCCCGGCGCAAGGCGCTCGACGCCGATCTCGGCGCCGTGGAGGTCGGCGATGGCGGCGACGAGGCTCAGGCCCAATCCGCTGCCCGGGATGTGACGGCTGCGGTCGGCGCGGTAGAAGCGCTTGAGCACCAGGGCACGATCCTGCTCGGACAGGCCGATGCCGTCATCGGCGACCGCGATCGACGGCCGGCCGGCCGAACGGCCGACGACGATGTCGACGTGACCACCGCCCTGTGTGAACTTGACGGCGTTGTCGAGAAGGTTGGCGACGGCTTCCATCAGCAGGTCGCGGTCGCCCTCGACGGTGACGGGCTCGTCGATGTGGAACGAGAGCGTGATCGCTTTCGCTTCGGCGAGCGGTTCGTAGAGTTCGATCGCGTCGGCGGCGATATCGGCGAGCGAGGCCTGGGCGAAACCGGCCCGGCGGCGCCTCCCCTCGATCTCGGCGATGCGCAGCAGTGCGGTGATGACCACGAACGTGCGGTCGAGGTCGGCGATCGCGCGGTCGATCCCGGCGCGAAGCTGGTCGGGATCGCGGTCGCGCGTGCGCTCCAGCGTCGTCCGCACCCGCGCGAGCGGCGTTCGCAAATCATGGGCGATGTCGTCGCTCACGCCGCGGACTTCCGCGAGCAGGCGCTCGATGCGGTCGAGCATCCGGTTGACCGAGCCTGCCAGGCGTTCGAGGTCGTCATTGGCGTCGCTCGACGGAAGTCGCTCGTGCAGGCCGCCGGCGACGATCCGCTCGATGGCGCGGTGCATGTCGCCCACGCGCATCAGCGCGCGGTGGCCGAGCCAGGCGCCCCCGGCGAGCGACAAAGCGAGGGCGGGAAGAGAGGAGAGCAGCAGCGCGCGGCGCATGATGCGGCGCAGCTCGACCAGTTCGCCGAGATCGCGGCCAATGATCAGACGGGCGCCGTCCGGAAGGGTTCGCGCGGCGGCGTGGATGGCCAGATTGCGGCCATCGTCGAGCGCGACTTCGACGAGCCGGGCATGTCCGTCGAGCGGCAGCAGGGCCGGGTAGCGCGCGATGTCGCCGTCGATGCGCGAACCATCGGGGGCGAACAGTCCGGCGACCGGCAAGGTGCGCAGCGTCTCGCGAAAATGCTCGCTCACATGTCCGGCGAGATCAGCCGAGGGTTCGCGCACCAGGTCGGCCAGCTCGCGCTCGATGAGATGATCGATGCGGGCGTGCTCGAAGCGGCCGGTCTGCCAGCCGATCAGGCCGAATTGCAGCAGGCCGGCACCGGCCAGGACGACACTTGCGCCCACCGCGAGCCGGAAGCTCGCGGTGCGGAAGATGTCAGTCCGGAACACGAAGACAGAAGCCGGCGCCGCGGATGGAGTGGATCAGCGCGGGCTCGCCCGGCCCGTCGAGCTTGCGACGGAGCTTGCCGACATGGACGTCGACCAGGTTCGTCTGTGGCACGAACCGGTAGCGCCAGACATCCTCGAGCAGCATCGCGCGGGTCAGAAGCTGACCGGGGCGGCGGGCCAGGTATTCGAGCAGCCTGAATTCGCGCGGCAGCAGGTCGAGCGTGCGGCCGTTGCGGGTCACGCGGCGGTCGATCAGATCGATGACGAGCGGACCGACATGCAGCACGGTCTCGCGTGTCTCGGCAGGACGTCGAAGCAGCGCCTCGACGCGCGCGAGCAGTTCAGGCATCGCGAACGGCTTGGTCAGGTAGTCGTCGCCGCCCGCCTTAAGGCCGCTGACGCGGTCGTCGACGGCGGAAAGCGCGCTAAGGACCAGGACCGGTGTGCGAACCCCCTCGGCACGCAGGGTTTCGATGACGCTGATGCCGTCGAGGCCGGGAAGCAGACGGTCGATGACGAGAAGATCGAACCGCTCGGCTCGGGCGCACGCGAGACCCGCGTCGCCGCTCGGCGCGGTGACGACGGCGAAGGCATGGCTTTCGAGCTCGTCGGCCACCTCGCGCGCGATTTCGTCGTCGTCCTCGACGAGCAGGAGCCTGCGGTCGTGTGCGGCCGTGTCCATCGCGAGCGCTGTCGCAGAGGACGTGCCCGGTGTCGACTAAATAGGAGTTTCGAGGAAGGCGCGGGTGAGCGCGAGGAAGGCGTCGAGCCGGTCGTGATGCACCCAGTGGCCGCAGCCTTCGAGGTCGGCCACTTGGGCGTTGGCGAAATGGTCGAGCAGGCCGCCCTCCTTCGGATGACGCACCCAGCTCTCGCGTCCGTGGACGTGCAGCACCGGGCAGGTGATGCGCGACCAGAGCCGGTGGACCTCGTCGCGGGTGAGGTCGGTGGGCTGGGGAAAGCGGGTGTAGTTGTCGAACTTCCAGCTGTAGGTGCCGTCCTCGTTCTGCATGATGCCGTGGCGGGTCAGATGCGCTGCCTGGCGCTCGGAGAGATGCTTGTTGGCCTCCTGCATGCGGGCCGTGGCCTCGGCGATGCTCGGATAACGGCGCGGCAGGCGCGCCGAGGCGGCACGCTGCTTCTCGACCCATTCGGCCATCCTGGTCTCGACCGGCGGAGGATCGTCGAGGTCGCGCACGAAACCGAGGCCCTCGATGACCACGAGGCGGCGGACCAGGTGGGGGAAGACGCCGGCGAACCGCAGGGCCGCCATGCCGCCGAGCGAGTGGGCGATCAGGTCGATCGGAGCGAGCGCCTGCTGCTGGACGAGCTGATGCAGGTCGTAGACAATCGCCTGCAGCGAGTAGAAGCCGTCGATCGACCAGTCGCTGTCGCCGTGGCCGACGAGATCGGGGGCGACGACATGATGGTCGCGCCTGAGGTCGGCGGCGACCCAGTCCCAGTTGCGGCAGTGATCCTGGCCACCGTGGACGAGCAGCGCGGTCGGCGCGGCTTCGTTGCCCCAGTCGACATAGTGCAGGCGCAGGCGACGAGCACGGTAGGTGTGCGAGGTCGGGCCGGCGACGGCCTCGCTGGCCGGGGACTGCGTGCCGGGGGTTGTCATGGGTTGTCTCGTGACGGTTCGGCTGCCGACAACGAGAAACGCCCGCGTTCGTTTCCGAACGCGGGCGTTTCAGAGTCGAGGATGGCCGGCTCAGGCCTTGTTGTGATCGGTCAGCTTGATGACGGAGACATGCGAGTCGCCGAGCTGGATCTGGGTGCCGGCCGTATGCGACGGGGCCGGGGTAACGGTCGGGGCGGCCGCCGGAGCAGTCGCAGGCGTCGGCTTGAGCAGCTCGGGATCGAGCAGCTTGAGTTCGGACGACGCACCGCCGAGGGAGACATTGCTGGTCGCCGCGGCGAGCGCATGGCTGAGGGCGGAAGACGCGCCACCGGGTAACGTGTCGGAGTAGGGCGTCGAATAGAGGGATGTCGTGGAGCTGCCGAACACGAAATTGATGCCGACGGAGCCGCCGATGACGGTGTCACCGCCAAAGCTCGCTGAGATGGTATCGGAGCTGGAGAGGACGAGATTGCCGAACTTCGACTTCAGCGTGAGGCTGCCGTTGTCGATCTCGGAGTAGGAGCTGCCGGTGAAGTGGAACTGGTCGGACAGGAAGCTGGAGAACTTCGTGAACGGGCTCAGGTTCACTGCGCCATGATCATGGAAGACCGCGCCGGCCGACCCGCCGTGGATAGTGATCGTGCCTGTCAACGCCATGGGCGGAGATCCTTTGTGGTTAGTGCCGGTGTTAAGCGTGTTCTATCGGGCGAACTTGAGTTTGGTTTAACAACCCTTCGCGCTGCGGCGCAACAAAAACATTCGTGAGCCCGCGAATGGTCATCCAGGTGTCACGGGGGACGGACCGCCGACGGACGCGAGCTTGAACCCAAGGGCGCGGGTACGGCGCCTCGCCTCCTCGATCGCCGCGGTCGTGCCGCCCTCGTGACGAGCGAGCTTCTCGAGCGTCTCCTCCAACCCTTGCAGGTCGTGCCGCGTCGCCCCGAGCAGGCGCGCGATCGTCTCGGCCTGCTCGCCGAGGGCCAGCGTCATGGCGCCCAAATGGATCGTGCGGAGAAGGCCGGGGAGGATCGCGGGCCCCATGACCAGGACCCGCTGGAGGCGGCCGAGCTCGTCGAGCAGGCCCGGAAGCCGCGAGGCCTCGACGTAGAGGCCATCCGTGGGGAGATAGAGGATGGCGTAATCGACGGTGACGGGCGGGACAATGTATTTGCCGGCGATCCTTCTCGCCTCGGTCCGGAGCGCCGTCTCGAGCGCACGGCGGGCGAGACGCGCGGCAAGAGGGTCGCCCGCTTCCTCGGCCGCGAGGAGCCGGTCGTAGGCCTCGGTCGGGAATTTCGCGTCGATGGCGAGCAGGGGGCGACGCGCGGAGGCCATCCCGGGGGCCGGCATGCGGACGGCGAACTCGACCATTTCGGCCGAGCTCTCGCGCAGACGGCAATTGGTCTCGTAGGCGCCCGCGGGCAGGATGTCGTCGAGAAGGGCACGCAACTGACCCTCGCCCCAGGCGCCGCGGGCGCGGACGCTCGCGAACACGCGACGCAGGTCGGCGATCTGGGCAGCGCTCGACTGCACGTCGCCGACGGCCTTCTGGACGGAGGCGACCTGCTCGCTGATCCGGGCGAAGCTCGACTGCATATGGCCGCCGACCGCCTCGTCGAGGCGCCGGGACAAGGTGTCGTGCAGGCCGCCGAAATGGGCGGCATTGGTGTCGGCGAGCATGGCCAGACGCGTCTCCACAGTCAGGCGAAGCTCGGCGCCGTCTCGGGCGAGGTCGGCGGCCAGGCGCTCGATCCGTCCGGAGCCTGGACGGAGCCGAAGCGCCAGCAGCAGCAGGACGAGCGCGAGCGCGCCGAGGCAGGCGGCGGTGGCGAGCTGGACGGCCGGGATCAAGGTGATCGGACGGCCTAGGCGGCGTCGGTCTCGATGGTGGCGAGATCGATCGGCTGGATCGAGAACCAGACCGGATCCGGGCTGCGGGCGGCGCTGCGAAGCACCGGCTTGACCGCGGTCAGCAGGTCATCGAGCGAGCGGAAGGGTGCGAGACTTTCCTCGCCGTCGGCGGTGCGCATCGCGAGACCGAAGCCTGGCTTGGCAAGCTTGGCACCGATGCCGCGATCGGGCGGGGCAGCCGGACGGTGGCCGGACATGTCGGTGACGGTGCCGGACGCCGGCTTGGAGGATGAAGCCGCCGCGAACAGATCGACCGGTGAGGGCGCGAGCGCCGGCGCGGGTGCGGGCGGTTCGGGGGCCTCGGTCCTCTTCCCCGCCCGGCCGCGGAGCCTGCCGAGGAGCGCATAGATGTTGGCGGCGGTGCAGCCGAACTCGGCCGCGATGTCGGCGGCCTTGCGTCCGTCGACATCGGCCATGTGAAGAATGCGCTGGTGATCCGCCTTGCCGATCCTGGCCATGGGTGTGCCTCCTCTTTGACTAGAACGAAGAGTGAACAGTGCCACGAGACTTCGCCGAGTCACAAGACCAGGAACGCGATGCTCGCCGCCAGCATCAACAAGGTGGCGGCCCATCCGCCGATGCGGAGCGGCACGGACAGGGTGAGGCGGCCCATGACGCGGCCGTTGCTCGCGATCAGCATCATGACGGCCATGACGGGTGCGGCGAGCAATCCGTTGAGGACCGCGCTCCAATAGAGAGCGCGGACCGGATTGAGCGAGGTGAAGTTCATCGCGACGCCGGCGAGCGTCGCCACCGCGATGGTCGCGTAGAAGGATTTCGCCTGCAGCAGCCGCCGGTCGAGGCCCTCGCGCCAGGAGAACGCCTCGGAGAGCGCGTAGGCGCTGGAGCCGGCGAGCACCGGGACGGCGAGCAGGCCGGTGCCGATGATGCCGGCGCCGAATACCACAAAGGTGAAGGCCCCGGCGATCGGACGCAGCGCCTCGGCGGCTTGCGAGGAGGTCTCGATGATCGTCACACCGTTCGCATGGAGCGTGGCGGCGGTGGCATAGATGATGAACAGCGCGATCAGGTTCGAGATGCCCATGCCCACGATCGTGTCGCTCCGGATGCGCCTGAGTTCCGGCGCGGCAGCGGACGGGATGACACAGAGCGGCCGGCGGCCGTGCCGGCGCTGCTCCTCGACCTCGAGAGATGCCTGCCAGAAGAACAGATAGGGGCTGATGGTGGTGCCGAGGACGGCCACGAACGCCATGGCGCTGTCATGGTCGAAGGCGATCCTCGGCACCGCGGTCGACGCGAGGGCGCGCATCCAGGGCAGGTGGACCGAGAAGACGACGGCGACATAGGCGAACAGGGACACGGTCAGCCATTTGAGCAGTCCAGCGTAGAGCCGGTAGCTGGCGAAGATCTCGGCCATCACGCAGACGACGCCGAAGAGCAGGGTGTAGAGGCGCGCGCTGCCGCCGAGCAGCAACCGCACCGCCGCTCCCATGGCGCCGGCATCGGCACCGAGATTGATCGTGTTGGCGAGCAGCAGCAGCAGCACGACCGTCCTGACCAGCCAGATCGGGTGATGCCGCCGCAAGTTTTCGGCGATGCCGCGTCCGGTGACGGCGCCGATGCGGCCGCTGATCTCCTGGATGACGATCATGAAGGGCAGGCTGAACGGCATCGTCCAGGCGAGACCGTAGCCGAATTGGGCGCCGACCTGGCTGTAGGTGGCGATGCCGCTCGGATCGTCGTCGGCGGCGCCGGTGATCAGGCCGGGACCGAGACGGCGCAGCAGGCTGGACGGCGGCGGCGCCGTCGGCAGGACCGTTTCGGGAATGGATGCGACCGGCATCGTCTGGCGGTGAACGGTTCCGACCCGGAAGGCAAGAGGTGATGGTTTCTAGGCGACGAGCCTGAACAGCAGGAGCGAGCGGCCGACGGCGGCATACGTGGTTCCGATCGGGTGCAGTGCGCCGTCGTCGATGTCGGGGATGTTGGTGTCGAGCACGAACTGCCACTGGGTGCCACCGGTCGAGGGAGGCATGGTGATCGTGACCATGTCGTGGTGGCCGTTGACGATCATCAGCAGTGTCGCGTCGTTGCCGGCGCGACGGACGCCGGTCGCCTGCGCGCGGCCGTCCATCAGCATGCCGAAGCAGCGATTGGTGTTGTCCGACCAGTCGCGGGGGATCATTTCGATGCCGTCGGCGTTCACCCAGGTCACGTCGCGCACGCCGAGCTCCTCGCTGTAGTCGCCGGTCAGGAATCGACGCCGTGCGAGCACTGGGTGGTCGCGGCGTAGGCGGGTCAGGCGGCGGACGAAATCGATCTGGGTGCGGGCGTAGAGATCGAGGTTCCAGTCGATCCACGAAATCTCGTTGTCCTGGCAGTAGGCATTGTTGTTGCCGCGCTGGGTGCGGGCGAACTCGTCGCCGGCGAGCAGCATCGGCGTGCCCTGGGCCAGCAGCAGCGAGGCAAGCAGGTTGCGCATCTGGCGCTCGCGCAGCCGGATGATGGCGGGATCGCCGGTCGGGCCCTCGGCGCCGCAGTTCCAGGAAAGATTGTTGCTGTGGCCGTCACGGTTGTCCTCGCCGTTGGCCTCGTTGTGCTTGTCGTTGTAGGTGACGAGATCGTTGAGCGTGAAGCCGTCATGGGCGGTGATGAAGTTGACCGACGCCCAGGGCTTGCGGCCGCGTCGGTTGAACTTGTCAGCCGACGCGCAAAGGCGCTGGGTCAATTCCGCCGGCAGTTCGTCGCCCTTCCAGAAACCGCGAACGGTGTCACGGAAACGGTCGTTCCACTCGGCCCACCCGGGCGGGAAGCCGCCGACCTGATAGCCGCCGGGCCCGCAATCCCACGGCTCGGCGACCAGCTTGAGATCGGACAGGATCGGATCCTGCCGGCAACTGTCGAGAAACCCGTTTCCCTCGTCGAAGCCATATTCCTCGCGTCCGAGAATGGTTGCGAGGTCGAAGCGGAAACCGTCGACATGCATCTCGGTCGCCCAGTAGCGCAGGCTGTCGGTGACCATCTGCAGCACGCGCGGATGGCTCATGTTGAGCGTGTTGCCGGTGCCGGTGTCGTTGATGTAGTAGCGGCGGTTTTCGGGCAGCAGGCGATAGTAGCTCGCGTTGTCGATGCCCTTGAAGGACAGGGTCGGGCCGAGCTGGTTGCCTTCCGCGGTGTGGTTATAGACCACGTCGAGGATCACTTCGAGACCGGCATCGTGCAGGTGGGCGACCATCGCCTTGAATTCGGAGTGCGCGCCGGTGGTGCCGCTGGCATAGCCCGGATGCGGCGCGAAGAAGCCGATCGTGTTATAGCCCCAATAGTTCGACAGCTTCGTGCCGTGCAGATGATCGTCGTCGACGAAGGTGTGGACGGGAAGCAGCTCGACGGACGTGACGCCGAGCGACTTGACGTAATCCACGATCTCCTTGACCGCGAGGCCGCCGAACGTGCCGCGCAATGCCTCCGGCACCAGCGGGTGGCGCTTGGTGAAACCCTTGGCGTGCATCTCGTAGAAGATAGTGCGCTCCCAGGGCACGCGCGGGCGCTGGTCGCGTCCCCAGGTGAAGGACGGATCGACGACGCGACATTTCGGCATGAAGGGCGCGGAATCGCGCGCGTCCAGTCCGAGATCGGCGGCGTCGCGGCCGATCGTGTAGCCGTAGAGCGAAGGATTGCGGATCAGCGCGCCGACATGGGCCTTGGCGTACGGGTCGAGCAGGAGCTTGTGCGGATTGAAGCGGTGACCGTGCTGCGGATCGAACGGCCCGTGCACGCGATAGGCATAGACGGTGCCGGGACGTGCGTCCGGGAGATAGCCGTGCCAGACTTCATCGGTATATTCGGGAAGGTCGAGGCATTCGATCTGCTCACGGCCCTCATAGTCGAAGATGCACAGCTCCACACGCGTCGCATTGGCCGAGAACAGCGCGAAGTTGACGCCAAGGCCATCCCAGGTGGCGCCGAGCGGATGCGGCAAGCCCTCGAGAATGCGTGCGGATCGGATGATGTTCAGCATCGCTCGTCGGTCCGTTAGTGCCTGTTCAGTTCGCTTCGATCGGCCGGTCGTCAAGTCAGTGCGTCAGCAGGCCTCGTAGCATGCCGGGAAGCAGCGCCGCGAGGGGATTGACCGAGACCGCCGGCGTCGCGGACGGTCCCTTGAGGCTGAAAGTCGCGGCGAACAGGCCGCCGCCGCGCTCCGGACTGAACAGGTGGCCGACGAGGGGAAGCCGTCCGGGCAGCGTGTTGAGGATGTAGGCCGGCACGATGGTGCCAGTCAGGTCGAGCATGTTCGCGCGCGTGTCGATGGTGCCCTTGGCGGTCAATCCGAGGGCGGGCTGCGAGGCGCGCGCATGATCGAGCGTCAGCACGCCGTCTCGCCAGCGGAACGGAACGGTGACCTTGGAGACCGAGATATTGGGTTTGATGGCGGGATCGGCCAGACCGTAGACGGTGAGGTCGCGCAGCAGGAGCACGATCGCGGGAACCCGCAGCAGGGTGAAATTGTCGAGCCGCGCGGTGCCGTCGATCCCGTCATCGAGGCCGCCCTCGGTCAATGTCGCGGCGATCGAGAGCGAGCCCTGACGGACGCGATCGGTGAGATCGAAGGCGGTGAGGAGTTGGCCCGCGTCCGCCGTGCCGAGATCGAGCGATCTTCCGGCCGGGGTCTGCCGGAGCGAGCCAGTCATCGGCACGGGACCGGTGGCGCGCGCCTGGGCCAGGCGCAGATGCGCGCCACTGCCGCTCGCACCGGCACGGACGCCGCCGATCTCGACATGGTTGGCGAGCGTGACGCGAGCGAAATCGAGGCTCGCGGACCAGGGCTGGCCGCCGAGCTTCGCGGTGCCGGCCTTCGCGATCGGAGCGGCATGGCGCGGCGAGGACGGCCCGGGCGCCTGCGTCGAGGCGGGCTGCCGCGCGAACACCGATGACAGATCGAGCTCGCTGCCCGAAAGCGCGAGGCGGAAGCTGCCGCCGGTGGCGGCAGGGAAGTCCAACCTGCCGCTGGCACGGGTGCGTCCGACGACGATCCGGTCGAGCGCCAGGCCGGCAAGACCGTCCGGGCCAGGGATGCCGTGACTGGCGATGTCGAGGTCGGGGCCGTAGGCGCGCAGATTGTCGATCGCCGACAGCCTGCCGCGATCGAGCGAGAGGTCCGCATGCAGGACCGCGGGCGGCCCCGCCGCCTTACCCCAGCCGAACGGGGTGGTGATGGAGGCGGACGCGAGGTCGGCATCGAGTGCCAGCGCCGCCTGCCTGTCGCGCGACAGCTTGTAGTCGGCTGACAGGGCGACGACGCCGCCGAGCACGCGACCGAACTCGGTGCTGGCCCGGCGGATGGCGGCTTCGTTGGCGTGCGTCCCGGCATGGACGTGCTCGGTGATTTCGTCCGGCGGCCCGCCACGGAAATCGAGGTCGATGGCGAGCGTGATCGGCAATCCGGCGAAACCGGCATTGCCGCGCATCGTCAGGCCGTCGCTGCCGGCATCGAGGACGAACCTTCCGTCGTCGATCGAGTGGCCGAGGGCGACGTCGCCGAGATGGACATGCGCGAGTGCCACATGCGCACCGATCGTGATCTGGTCCATCGTGACGCGGTCGTCGAGCGGCAGTGCGACGTGGAGCGTGGCATCGACGGTGCCGGACGGGTCGTTCAGCGGAAGCGGCTGGCGCGAGAGCAGGTGCAGGCGCTTCTCCCCGAGCACCGACAGCACGGCGGCGAGCGGCCCGCGGATACGGGCGTTGATGTCGCCCGGCTGATCCTTCGCCGACAGGCCGGTGATGCGCATCCTGGTGCCGGCGACATCGAGCGGACCCTGATGGCCGGACTGGAGCAGGATGGAGAGGCTGTCGATGCTCTCGACCTGAAGATGCGCACGCGCGTTCTCGATCGGCGGGATCGGCCGCAGCCAATGCAGCGCCACGCCGGTGCCGTCGAAACCGCCGGTGACGGCACCGACCGACAGGCCGGCGGCGCCATCGTGGCTGGCGAGCACGATGTGGGCCGCGATATTGGACGCGGTTCCCTTGGGCAGGTTCTCGAGCGACCACGCGCGCGCGCCGTTCGCCACTCCGGGTGGCCACCAGAGGCCCAATCGCGGGATCGCGAGCGGGGTCGACCGCACGTCCAGCGCGCCGGCGAGCACGCCACCCCGCGCGCCATCGCCGTCGAGCGCGATGACGGCGTCGACGACTGGACCGGGCGCGCCGCCGATGACGGCGTCGACGACTGGACCGGGCGCGCCGCCGATGACGGCGTCGACGACCGGACCCGGCGCGCCGGGGTCGGCGAGTGTCACGGCGAGATCGAGCGAGGCATGGCCGGACGGGTGTAACGCTGCATTGTCGAACCGGGCGGCGAGGTGGGCGTGCGCGGCCGCGATCGGGATGGCGCCGGCCGCGGCGAGAGTGCCGGCGCCGGAGACGGCATCGGCCACGAGGGATCGCGGGACAAGGCCGTGATCGAGCGAGACGGACAGCGTCAGGCTGGTCGCGGCATGCCAGGCGCCGAGCGGCGGCAGCAGCGGCGAGAGGGTCGACGGGTCGAGCGGGCCGGCCCGGATCTCGAGCCGGCTGCCCTGCCCGTCGGGCGAGACGATGGCGAGGACCGAGGTTCGCGCAGCACCCGCCGCGAGGATCGCGGACGCGGTTCCGGCAAGGGGCGCCTGGCTGCTGCGGGAGATGTCGGCGGAGAGCTTGGTCGCGGCACAGGTCCGGCCGCTGGCCTCGTCGAAGAGGGTCACGGCGAGGCCCGAAAGATGGACGCGCTCGAGGGCGCGCAGGAAGGACGGCGGCTCCTTGGCGGGCGCATCGGTCGACCGCTCGAGCGGGAAGCCGGACGCCAGGTCGAGCTCTCCGTCGGGGCGCCGGCGCAAGTCGAGCGAGCCGCCCTCGGCGGTGATGGCAGCGGGAAGCAGCCGCCATCGGAGCAGGTCGGCGGGCCTGATCGATACCGACGCGTCATCGAGCCGGCCCAGGACGATGCCCGCTGACGAGCGGACGTCGAGGTGGGAGACGGCGAGGATGACCGGCGAGGCCGGATTGCGCCAGCCGTTCCAGGCTAGCGTGGCCCGGCCGACCGCCAGCCGGATTGGCCGATGCGCGCCCGCCTCCGCGTACTGCAGCAACGGCGTGACGTCGATCGGGCCCGCCGACAGGCGCCAGGCGATGACGGAGAGCGCCAGCAGAACGGCGAGGCCGATGCCGGCGCCGAGAGTGGCCAACCAGCCGAGAAGACGCAGCGTATGGCGCGAGACGCCCACGCGGGGTTGACCGCTGCCGGACGCGCGGATTTTCATCGGCGATGCCGAACGAGCGCTCGCCGATCTGGCTGGAACCGGCCGATGCGGACGCGGCCTCGCTTCTCGCGGCGCGCGTGGCAGAGGCGTCCCAGTGCCTGTCGGCCGCCGACCGGAGGACCCTGCGGACGCCGGACGCGGCGGCGTTGATCGCCTGCGTTGGCGGCAACAGCCGCTACTTGGCGGATCTCGCGGTCCGCGAACTCGACGTGCTGGTCGCACTGCTCCGCGACGGGCCCGACAGGGTGGTTGCCGACGCGCTGGCGACGCTGGACGGCATCGATCGCTCGTCGGCGCGGCCGGCGATCGCGGCGGCACTCCGGTCGGCCAAGCGGCGGGTGGCGCTCGCCACCGCGATCGCCGACCTGGGCGGCCTGTGGATCCTGGAGGAGGTGACGGGCGCGCTCAGCCGCCTTGCCGGATTGGCGCTGTCGGTGGCCGTCGAGCACCTGCTGGGGGAGGCGCGGCGCGCGGGGCGGCTGAGGGACCGGGACTCCCGGTCCGGCCGCGCCGCCGGCCTCGCGGTGATCGGGATGGGAAAGCTCGGCGCCGGCGAGCTGAACTATTCCAGCGATGTCGACCTCTTGCTGCTCTACGAGCCGGATGCCGTCGCTGACGGAGCGGCGGCCTCTGTCTTCTCACGGATCGCGCGCGACCTCGTGGCTCTTATGCAGGCGTGCGACGAGAACGGCTATGTCTTCCGGGTCGATCTGCGGCTGCGTCCCGATCCGCAAGCGTCGCCGCCGGCGCTCTCGCTGGACGCGGCCCTGACCTATTACGAGGCGCAGGGCGTGACGTGGGAGCGGGCGGCGCTGAGCAAGGCGCGCGCGATCGCGGGCGATCTCGGGTTGGGCGAGCGGTTCCTGGCGGCCCTCTCGCCGTTCGTCTGGCGCCGTCATCTCGATTTCGCCGCCATCGCGGACATGCGCGAGATGAAGGCCCGAATCGACAGACGGCAGGCCTCGCTCGGTGCGCCGACGCTGTCGTCGGCGGGGCGGCTGTTGGGGCACGATCTCAAGCTCGGCGAAGGCGGAATACGCGAGATCGAGTTCGTGGCGCAGACGCTGCAACTGGTATGGGGCGGCCGCGAACCGGATCTGCGGGCGCGCGCGACGCTGCCGGCGCTCGGCGGCCTCGCGTCGAGCGGGCGGCTGCCGGAGGCGGACGCGAGCGCGCTGGCCCGGGCCTACCGGGCGCTGCGCCAGGCGGAGCACCGGCTGCAGATGGTGGCGGACCGGCAGACGCACGTGCTGCCGGACGATCAAGCCGGCTTCGAGCGGTTCGCGCGCCTGATGGGGGCGCGCGACGGGGCGGCGCTGTCGGGACGGCTGCTGTCGCTGCTGCTGCCGGTGCACAGGATCTTCGCGGACATGTTCGCGGGCGCCGGCGATGGGTGGGACGCGGCGCTCGCGATCCTGCCGTCGTCGGGCCTTCCCTACGAGGGGGCGCGGGCGCTGGTCGGCTCATGGCGCGCCGGCGCGCCGCGGGCGCTGCGCCATGAGCGCGCGCGGGCGTTGTTCGGCGAACTGCTGCCGGGGCTGCTCGCGGCTCTCGGCCGCCAGCGCGATCCGGCCGCGGCACTCGCACGGTTCGCCGGCCTGCTCGACCGGCTGCCCGCCGGGGTCCAGACCTTTTCCCTGCTCGGTCGCCACCCGCCGCTGGTCGAGCGGATCGCCGACATGCTGGGGGCGTCGCCGTTGCTGGCCGACCATCTTGCGGTGGTGCCGGCGGCGCTCGAGGGCCTCCTCGCGGCCGACGAGATCGACGACCAGCCGGCAAGGACGCTGGCGCGCGAGCTTGCGGGGACGAAGGACGGCGCCACGGTGGAGGTCGCGATCGAGACGACGCGGCGCTTCGTGCGCGGCGAGGAGTTCCGCCTGGCGCTGGCCCAGCTCGAGGGGAGGCTCGATGCCGATCGCGCCGGCATCGCGCGCACGGCACTCGCGGATGCGGCAGTCAAGGTACTGCTGCGACGGGTGGCCCGTGCGCATGCCGCCCGGTTCGGACGAGTGGCCGGCGGCGCGCTGGCGGTGGTGGCACTCGGCAAGGCCGGATCACGCGAGATGATGGGCGGTTCGGATCTCGACCTGATGATGGTCTACGCGGCACCGGACGGCGCGGAGAGCAAGGGGCGCGGGGTGCGCAGCCTTCCGGCGAGCCTGTTCTTCGGGCGTCTGTCGCAGGCGCTGGTGGCTTCTGTCACGGCGCGCGGCATCGACGGCCCGCTCTACGACGTCGACATGCGGCTGCGCCCGTCCGGACGTCAGGGTCCGGTCGCGGTCTCGCTGGCGAGCTTCAGGGACTACCATCGCAGGTCTGCCTGGACGTGGGAGCGAATGGCGCTGACCAGGGCGCGCCTGGTCGCCGGGCCCGCCTGGCTGCGGACCGAGGTCGCGGCCGCGATCGGCGAGGCGCTCGACGGCGCGGGGCCGACCGAACGGACGCGCGCCGATGCGACAGCGATGCGAGGGCGACTGCTTCGCGACAAGCCGCCCGAGGGACGATGGGACGTCAAGATGCGCGCGGGGGGGCTGATCGAGGTCGAGTTCATCGCGCAGGTGCTGCAGCTCGATCCCGCGCTGCCGCCGGGGCGGCGGCACCCGATCACACGCAAGGCCTTGCGGCGGCTCGCATCGGCCGGACTGCTGTCATCTTCGGATGCTGCCGGCCTGGTCGAGGCGGACCGGCTGTGGCGGACGATCCAGTCGAGCCTGCGGCTGATGCTCGGCACCGCGGTGCCGCCGGCATTGCCGGAGCGGGCGCGCGAGACAATCGCATCCTCGCTCGGGATCGCACCGGAGTCGATCGACAGGCATGTGGACGGGGTGGCATCGTTCGTGCGCGAGATGTTCGACGGGATCGTCGGGCGGATCGAGCCAGGAGGGGATTGAATGGTCGAAGGAGACGCGGCGCCGGATTTCAGCATGCCGGCGACGGGCGGCCGAACGGTGCGGCTGGCGGACTATGCGGGACGAAAACTGGTGCTCTATTTCTATCCGAAGGCGGACACGCCGGGCTGCACCAAGGAGGCCTGCGCGTTCGAGGAGGCGCTGCCGTCGCTGGGCAAGCTCGGGCTCGAGGTGGTGGGGGTGTCGAAGGATCCGGTCAAGAAGCTCGAATCGTTCGCCTCGAAATACAAGCTGACTTTTCCGCTCGCCTCCGACGAAAGCGGCGTGGTCGAGGCGTTCGGCGCCTGGGCCGAGAAATCCATGTATGGCAAGACATACATGGGCATCGACCGGTCGACGTTCCTGATCGGACCGGACGGCAGGATCATCAAGATATGGCGCGGGGTGAAGGTGCCGGGCCACGCGGCGGAGGTGATGAAGGCGGCTGCCTGAGCTTCGGGGCGCCCGCGGGCGCCCCGAAGGACCGATCAGTAGCCCGGATAATAGCCCGGAGCGGCGTAGGCGACCGGGGGCGGCGGGGCCGCGTAGACCACGGGCGGTGGCGCGTAGACGACGGGGGGCGGCGCATAGGCCGGCGCATAGGGACGGGCGATCGCGGCACCCGCTAACGCCCCGACGGCGGCTCCCGCCAGAAGGCCGACACCGAGGCCGGGGCCGCGATGGTAGTACGGGTGGTAGTATCCGCGATGCCAGTAGGCCTGGGCCGGGGCGATGGTGGCGAACCCCAGCGCGAGGGCCGTGCAGCCGGCGAGAACGCGTGTCTTGGTGAACATCCGAAAATCCTCCTGCCGACCAGATAGGGGGCGGGACATGGCGTTTTCGAGGCGAAGTTTGTTGCGAAGCTTGACGGTCCCGCTCAGCGCGCGATCCGGCGCCAGGCGGACGGCGCCTGGAACAGGGCCGGATCCTGCGTTGCGTGATCGACCGAGGACGCCTCGACGAGGGTCTGCGTGCCGGCGCGTGCGCGCAGCAGGACGCCGTCGGCGGTCAGGCAGACGGTGACGGCGTGGCCGGCGGGATCGTGCGTGGACCACTCGGTGCAGGAAAGGCCCGCGACGGTGGCGTCGCCGTCGCGCACGTAATCGCCGGGCGCACGCCTGCCGCGCATGTCGGCCGTTCCCGGCGGGGCGGCGCCCTGGCTGAAGGTGTGGGCGGTCTCGTCGAGCACGGTCATGGTGCGGCGGACGGTGTCGGTGATGACCGCCATGCCGCCGCCGGGCGCGTCGACGCGCTGCAGACCGAGCGACGCCGAGACGCGCAAGGTCTGCCGCAGCGGCGCCGCGCCTCCGACGACGTAGACGACCGCCGTGTCGGATTGCGGAAAGACGTACGGCATCGCATCGGCCCGCGCGGGTCGCGCGGCGAGCGCGAGCAACGCGCCGAGCGATGCGGTTGCTGTCCGGTTCATGGCCTGGCCGCCGGCTGGGCGATGCGCTGGTAGCCCGGGGGCGGCGCGAAAATGTCAGGGGACAGTTGCGCGGTCGAGACGCTGGCCGCCCTCACCTCGCCGGCGGCACCGGTCCCGTCGACGCCGCTCGCCGCGAGCAGCAGCCCGTCGGCCGTGACGCATGCGCTTGCGTGGCCCTTCGGCGCGGTGACCAGCCAGTCGTCGCAGGCGAGGCCCGCGATGGTCTCGGTCGAGCCCGCGCGCTGATAGGCATCCGACGGGTCGAGCAGGAACGGGTCGGCGATCGGACCCTTGGACGGAATGACGATGAAGACGCGCTGGTCGTTCATCACCACGGTGAGCGTGCCGGTGGCGCGGTCGAGCACGGTGTCGCCGACGCCATTCGGTCCATCGGAGCGGAGCAGGTCGCCGTGCCGGCCGAAATAGACGCGGACAAGCTGCGAACGACCTTGCGCCTTGACCTGGTAGAGGACGGTTGCATCCCGGCTCGGCATCGCCGGCGGCTTGTCGCCCGCGGCGAGAGCCGGACTGATCGCGATCATGACGATGGCCGTTCCGATGGCTGCGCGCACGTGCCCTCCTCAATCCAGGCGGTCGATCTCGGCGGCGATATCCCGGGCATCGGGCTCGTCGGTCCACGATGCCGGTGTCGCGACCGCACGCGCGAGCATCGTCTTGTAGTCGGCGCGCGGGATCTCGAGCGCCCCGAAGCGTGCGAGATGGGAGGTCACGAACTGCGTGTCGAGCAGCGCGAAGCCGCTCAGGCGAAGCCTGGCGACGAGATGGACGAGTGCTACCTTCGAGGCATCGGTCACGGTGCTGAACATGCTCTCTCCGAAGAAGGCGCCGCCGATGACGACGCCGTAGAGGCCGCCGACGAGGGCACCGTCGAGACGGGTCTCGACGCTGTGGGCGTGGCCGCGGCGCGCGAGCTCGGTGAAGAGGCGCTCGATGTCGGCGTTGATCCAGGTGTCGTCGCGGCCCTCGCGGGCGCTGGCGCAACTGGCGATCACGGCGGAAAAGTCCCGATCGACGGTGACGCCGAATCGCCCGGAGCGGACCAGACGGCGGAGCTTGCGCGGGAGATGGAAGCGTTCGAGCGGCAGGATGCCGCGCTGCTCGGGATCGAGCCAATAGAGCCGGTTGCCGTCACGGGTCTCGGCCATCGGAAAGAGGCCGAGGCGATACGCCTTGAGCATCATTTCCGGCGTGACCTCGATCGGCCGTCGCGTTACGGGCATCGGCATGGCGCTCGATCATGGATGCGGGCTAGCCGGAGGACCAGATGGCGACGATACGGTTCGTGCTGATCATGCTGGCCATGGCGGGCGCCTTCATGGCGGTTCGGTGGATGATCCCGCATTTCATCGACGGGGTGTCGGTGTATGTCGCGGTGGCCCTGTGCGGCATCGCGATGTTCGCGGCCGTGGTGGGAGTCGTCCGCGGATGAGGCACCGCGCTCAGGTCGTGGCGACCCTCGAGGCGAGGCGCTCGCGGATCAGTTCGGCGACCTCGCGCACCTTGGCGCCATGGATCCGTTCGAGGCGGCGGACGGTGAAATGGGCGCGTGCGAGTTCCTGGTAATGCGAGAGGAAGGCGGCATTGAGCGAGGCGCCGCAGAGCGCGCCCGCGACAGGCATCATCTGGACGGCGAATTTCTGGCCGATGACGATGCCGTAGCGTGAAGCGACCTCGGAGATGAGCATCACCATCGGCGTGCCGCGCATCATAGAGCGGGCGGAGAAATAGCCGAGCCCGCTTTCGTCGGGCTGGCTGCCGAGGCCCTTCAAGGCGAAGACCTCGAGGCAGGCTCGCCGCGACTCGAGCGTCGCGAGATCCTCGCCTTCCTCGCGCGCGATGCGCGCGATCTCGCGCATGATCGCGACCGTCGAGAAGCCGATGTCGGGGATGAAGCCGGCGAAACCCGACATGCCTCCGGCCGCACCGGAGGCGACGACCGCGACCTGGGTGGCACGACCGACGGTGCGGTCCTGACGTGGGCGCACGGCCGATCCGTCGCGCATCCCGACCACGGCGACGTCGTAGGCCCGAGCCAGCGCCGTCTCGGCGATGCCGCGAAGCTTGCCCTGCAGATGGGGCGCGAGCCCGAGGCTGCGTGCGCCCATCGTGCTCATGCGCCCCACGGCACCACCCATCAGGTCGGCGAGCCGGACGAGCAATCCCCGGCCGGCCTCGAGTCGCGCCAGCGCGTGCTCGAGCTCGCCCTGGGCGTCGCCTTCGAGTGAGGGGACCGTCGCGAGCGACGTGCTCGACCAGTTCTCGCCTGCGCTTGCGCTCATGTCCGGGCTCCGACTGCTGCCTATCGGGTGCGAACGCGCGAAGCGGCCTTCCGTCGCGTCGGCGTCGACCGGGACGGCTCAGCGCGGATCGGAGCGATGCGTGATGATGGTCGCGAGCTTGCTGGCGACGTGGATGACGCAAGCCTGGTCGTCCGCGTCGAGTTCGCGGAACATGCGGATCAGGGCGATCTCGTCGCTCGAGATGAGCATCGGGTCGCGCAACCGCAGCGGCGGCTCGGCATGCTGACCAGGCTGGAGCTGCCGCATCGGCACGTCGAGGGCCTCGGCGATCAGGCGCGCCTTGGCGCCGAAGCCGGCGCGGCCAGTCTCCCATTGGGCGACGGCACTGCGCGAGACGCCGGTTGCCTGCGCGAGCTGATCCTGCGTCCAGCCGCGGCTGCGGCGGAGCGCCTTGATCCGCTCCCCGGCAGACAGCGCGCCGGATTGGCGGCGGCCCTTCGCGGAGGGTTGGTCGGCGCTCATGGCAGCCCGATGGAAGGCGTGGGGCATCCGGTGGCGCAACCCGACGAGGTCGTTAATTGCATGCCCCATTGTTATTACGAATCAATTTAAAGCGAAAGATCGAAAAATATAAAACCCGTTCTTTGGCCGAACCGGTGACGGTCCGGCGTTAACGGCGCTCGATCAGCTCGATCTTGTAGCCGTCGGGATCCTCGATGAAGGCGATGACGGTGGTGCCATGCTTGACCGGCCCGGCCTCGCGCGTGACCTTGCCGCCGCCGGTCCGGACATGCTCGCAGGACGCGGCGACGTCGGGAACGCCGACGGCGAGATGGCCGAACCCGTTGCCCACCTCGTAGGCGCTCTCCTGGTCCCAGTTGTGGGTCAGCTCGATCTCGGCCTGGCCGTGCGCATTGTCGTCGTAGCCGACGAAGACGAGCGTGTAGCGGCCGCCCGGGACCTCGTTGCGTCGAAGTTCCTTCATGCCGAGAAGGCCCGTGTAGAAAGCGACGCTGCGGTCGAGGTCGCGGACGCGAAGCATCGTGTGAAGATATCCGGCCACTGTGGACTCCCTTCAGATGTCATGTTGGTCGAGGCCGAACAGGAAGAGCCCGGCCGCGTCGGCGTGCCCGATCGCCGCGGGCTCGTCGATGAGCAGGGTGCCGCCGGCCTCGAAGGCGATTCCCCGCAGGCCAGACGCGGCGGCGGCGGCCACGGTTTCCGCCCCGATGGCCGGCATGTCGGCACGACGTTCCTGCCCCGGCTTGGTGAGCTTGACGAGGACGCCGCCGGGGCCCGGGAGTGCCAGTTCGGGCACGCGCCGCAGCATGCGGTCGGTGCCCTCGATGGCCTCGACGGCGAGCACGGCGCCCTGCTGGACGACGCAGCCCTGGCCGACATCGACGCGGCCGAGGGCACGGATGACGGCGACCGCGCGCTCGATGTCGGCGAGCGCCTGGGCATCGGGCGCGTGCCTGCCGAGCGGCCCCGGCTTGCCAAGGGCGCGCGGCAGGAACTCGTGCGCGCCGCGGACGGAAAACCCCTCGTCGCCAAGCACCCGGACGATCGCCGCGAGCAGGCCGTCGTCGCCGGTGAAGAATGCGCGGCCGATCCGGGCAAGCAGGCGCGCGCCCTCGGCGTCCGGCCTGAGATCGCGCAGGCCGGGCCGCTTGATCGGACCGATCAGCACGATGTCATGGCAGCCATTGCCACGGAGCAGGGAGAGGATGCGGCCGGCGGCGGCAGGCCGCGCCCAGGCGTGCGGGTAAGGCCCGATGACGGCGGCTTCCGCGAAATCCTCGAAGCCCACGATGAAGACCGACCGGCCTTCGCCCACGACGGCCTCGGCGACGCGGCCCGGCAGCGGGCCGCCGCCGGCGAGGATGCCGACCGTGCCAGCGACCGTCATGACATGCTCAGGCGTCGAGATCGTCGTCCTCGACGATCCGGCTCGCTGCGGGCACCAGGCCGCGCTTGCCGCCGGCATCGATGAAAGCGAGGATTTCGGCGACCTTCGCCTCGTCGCCGAATTCGGCGCGGACGGTCGCGAGCCGGTCGGCGAAGGCGCCCGCGTCGCCGGAACGTGGGAAGAGGGTGCGGAAGGCGTGCCGCAGCCGTTGCAGCGATTGCGCGGAAGCGCCGCTGCGCCGCAGCCCGACCCAGTTCAGTCCGACCAGCCGGGCGCGGTTGCCGAGCACGCTGCCATAGGGGATGACGTCGCGCTCGACGCCGGCCACGCCGCCGACGACGGCACCGGTGCCGATGCGGACGAACTGGTGCAGGGCCGCCGAGCCCATGATCCGCGCGCCCGGCGCGATCACGACATGGCCGCCCATGACCACGTTGTTGGCGATGATGACTCCGTCGCCGATGTCGCAATCATGCGCGACGTGGGTCACGGCCATCAGCAGGCAGTCGCGCCCGACCCGGGTGACACCGGTGCCGGTCACGGTGCCGCGATGGATGGTGACGTGCTCGCGCAGCACGCAGCCGGCGCCGATCTCGGTTCGGGTCGGCTCGCCGCGGTATTTCAGGTCCTGCGGCGGCAGGCCCACGGTGACGAAGGGATAGAGTGTGCAGTGGGCGCCGATGGCGGTCTCGCCATCGACGACGACATGGGAGACGAGCTCGGTGCCGGCTCCGATCCGGACGGACGCGCCCACACGGCAGAACGGCCCGATGATGACGCCCGGATCGAGCCTGGCGCCCGGCTCGACGATGGCGCTCGGATGGATCGATGCGCCCACCTCGAACGCGGCTTGGATGTGCAAGAGGCTGGCCTCCCAAAATGCCGCTCGGCCGCGGCCGACACGCTATCCGCCAAGCCATGTCGGTCAAAATGACACCGTGTTTCTGTGAGTAACCGGGGTCAGTCGCCCATGATCATGGCGGAGAAACTGGCCTCGGCGACGTCGATGCCGTCGACGCGCGCGACTCCGCGGAACTTCCAGACGGTGCCACGGTGTCGTTCCTTGTCGACATGGATGCGCAACTGGTCGCCGGGTCCGACGGGCCTGCGGAACTTGGCACTCTCGATGGTCATGAAATAGACGAGCTTGCCCTCGGCTCGGGGGCCGAGGGTCAGTACGACCAGGGCGGCGGCGGTCTGGGCCATCGCCTCGATGATCAGCACGCCGGGCATCACCGGACGCTGCGGAAAATGGCCCTGGAAGAAGGGTTCGCCGACGGTGACGTTCTTGATGCCGATGGCGGACTCGTCGAGGCGGACGTCGACCATGCGGTCGATCATCAGCATCGGGTAGCGGTGCGGGATCGCACGCATGATGCCTTCGACGTCGACGGTGTCGATCGTACGTGCTTGGTCGGCGCTGTCCGGGTCGCTGCGGCTGTCGTCGCCAGAGATGTGCATCAACGTGATCTTCCGCCGGGGCCGGCCTTAATGACGCTTGGAGAGCCTGCGGAGCGTCGCCACGTTGCGAAAAAATTCGCGCACGGCCATCGCCGGCGAGCCCACGACGTCGGTCGCCTGCTCGACGTCGGACATCACGCCCGCCTGAGCACCGATCCGAGCCTTCGTTCCGATCCGCAAATGGCCGGTCAATCCCGCTTGAGCCGCAACGGTCACGAAATCCTCGAGGGTGGTGGAACCGGAAATGCCCGCCTGGGCGACGACCACGCAACAACGGCCGAGGCGGACGTTGTGCGCGATCATGACCAGGTTGTCGAGACGCGAGCCGGCGCCGATGACGGTGTCGGCGGTCGAGCCGCGGTCGATGGTGGTGTTGGCGCCGACCTCGACGTCGTGCTCGAGGATGACGCGGCCAAGCTGGGGGACGCTGATGAAGCCACCCGGAGTGATCGCGAAGCCGAAGCCGTCCTGGCCGACGCGCGCGCCGGCGAGCAGCGTGACCCGGTCGCCGAGCAGGGCGTGGCTGATGGTGGTGAGCGGACCGATCCGGCAGTCGGCGCCGATGACGACGCCGGGACCGATGACGGCGCCCTCGCCGATTCGGGTGCGCGCGCCCACGCTGGCGCCGGGACCGATGACGGCCAGGGCGGCGATCTCGGCCGACGCGTCGATCGCGGCACCGTCGACGATGGAAGACGGATGGCACCCGGGTCGGACCGAGACGGGCGGATGGAACAGGGAGGCGATCCTGGCCCAGGCAAGATAGGGGTCGGCGGCGACCAGGGCGGCGGCGCCGGGGGGCCGGCGATCGGCATGAGCCTCGGTGACGATGACCAGGCCGGCAGCGGTGGTGCCGAGCTGGTCGAGATATTTGCGGTTGTCGAGGAAGCTCACCTTGTCAGGGGCAGCGGCCGAGAGCGGGGCGACACCGCGCAGCGGCGGCGGCACGCTGCCGTCGGCGGCCGGCAGGAGTGCCGCCCCGACGGAGGCCGCGAGGTCGTCGGCGGTGTGGGGGCCGGCGCGCGGGAAGAAACGCGGGTCACCCGGTCCCTGCTGGCCGGGACCGCCGGGGTCGGACGCGTCCTGCAGCTACTTGCCCTTCGGCGGCGCGCTGGACGCGGGCGCGCCGGCGCCAGGTGCCGAGACCTGCACCGGACTACCGCCCGGGGCCTCCGGCTGCGCGGTCGTCGGGAAGGTGCCATCCTTTGCCAGCTGTTCCGGATCGACGCCGTCGGCCGGGATGAACACCGACGGCAGCACCGAGTTGAGCTGGTTGACGACCTGCTGGGAGATATCGAACGGCTGGATGTTGAGCGCGATCTGCTCCTGGTGGAGCACGAGGTTCATGCCGCGGCTGGCGGAGACCTGACGGATGACCTGGACCAGTTCGCGCTCGATCTGGCCGAGTGCGACCTGGGCCGCTTCCTGGATGACCCGCTGGCGGTTCTTGAAGTCCTGCTGCTCGCGGATGACCCGCTCCTGCAACGCGCGGAGCTTGCCGCGGGCCTGGTCCTGGCTCTGGTTCTTGGCTTCCTCGATGGAGGCCTGCATGTCGCGCCAGACGAGCTGCTCGCGCTGGACGTCGCCGGTGAGCTTGTCGCGCCGCGCGCCGAGCACACGCTGGACCTGCTCGGCGGCGGTCGAGGCGCGCATGATGTCGGGGACGCTGATCACGCCGATGACGGCCGCCGGCGGCGGCGCGCCCTTCGGCAGCTCGGTCGGGGACGGCACCGGCGGCAGCGGCAGGACGGGCGGCGGACCTTGCGGCGCTGCCTGGCCCTCGGGCCCTGCCGCCATCTCGGCCGGCGGGGCGACCGGTGCCGCCTGGGAAACGTGATGGCCGTGTCGGGGGGCTTCGGTGGCTTGGGCCGGGGCCGCCTGCTTGGGCACGAACCAGCCGGGAGAGGACTGGGCGGAAGCGACGTCGGGGACGAACAGCAGCGACAACGCGGAGAGGGAGGCGGCACGGGTCGCTGCGATCAAGGAAGACATGGTCACCTCAGAAATTCGTGCCAAAGCCGAAGCGGAAGACCTGGGTCTGGTCCTCGCTCTGTTTCGCGACCGGTGCCGCGACGTCGATGTTGATCAGTCCGAACGGGCTCTTCCAGGAGACGCCGACGCCGGCGCCGACGCGCGGCGAGAGGGAGTTGCCGACGATCCGCTGGATGAGCTGCGCGCTTGAGGGCGCATTGGTGCGGATGCCGGACAGGCCGCCGACATCGACGAAGGCCCGGCCGGAGATGCCGAGATCCGGCGGCAGCGGCAGGGGAAAGTGAAGCTCGGTCGATTCGGTATAGATGAAGCGGCCGCCAAGGCTGTCGGCCGAAGGATACGCGTCGGTGGGAACCGCATGCGGTCCCACACCGCCGTCGAGGAAGCCGCGCAGCGTGTCGCCGCCGAGATAGAAATTGTCGATCAGGCTTTGACGGCCGCCGCTGTAGTCGGCGATGTAGCCGGCGCCGGCGCGCTCGACGAGAGTCCAGTCGCGGTTGCCACTGAAATAATCGAGCGGGAAGTAGTAGCCGCCGTCGAGCTTGCTGCGAATGTATTTCTCGTTGCCGCCGAGGCCGGCCACATCCTCGCCGAGCCTGATGATGAAGCCCTTGTGCGGCTCGACCCTGCTGTCTCGGGTGTCGAGGCTGAGGGTCGTGCCGACCTGCGACAGCAGGCTGCGGCCGGATTCGTCGAGGACGTAGATGCTCGATCCGGTGTTGATCTGCGAGACGTTACGGTTGACGATCGTATAGTTCCAGGACTGCGACAGGAAGTTGTTGAACGCGTAGCCGATGCGGAAAGTGCCGCCCTCACGGACCTCGTCGTAGTTGGCGTAGCCGAGCGCGGCGTAGTTGTTGGCGGTGCGGTAGACGTCGATGCCGCCCACGAGATTGCGGTCGAGGAAATAGGGGTCGGTCACCGACAGGTCGATCTGGTTCTCGTACTGGGCGAGCGTGCCGTTGATGGAGGCGTCGATGCCGGTGCCGATGAAGTTCTTCTGCTCGATGCCCGCGTTGGCAAGCGCGCCGGCGTCGGTCGAGTAGCCGCCGCCGAGCGTGAGCTGGCCGGTCGCCTTCTCCGACAGGTTGGCGTTGACGATCGTCCGATCGGGTGCGGAGCCGGGGGACTGGTCGATGTCGACGGTCTGGAAGTAGCCGAGGTCGGTGAGCGACTGCTTGGTGCGGCGGACCTGGTTCTCGGTGAACGGATCGCCCTCGGCGAAGGAGAATTCGCGCCGGATGACACGGTCCTCGGTACGGGTGTTGCCGTTGATCTCGATCCGATCGACATAAACGCGCGGACCGTTCTCGAGCGGGAAGACGAGGTCGACGACGTGGTTCGCCTCGTCGCGGCCGATCTGCGGCTTGACCTCGGCGAATGGAAATCCCTTGGTCTGCAGCAGCGCCTGCATGTTGTCGGCGTCCCGCTGGACCTCGTCGCCGTCATACCACTGGCCGCGGCGGACCTCGAGATAGGGCCGGACCATTTCGGGGACGGCACCGCGGATGTCGGACGTGATCTTGACCGAACCGACGCGGTAGCGGGCACCCTCGCTGACGGTGAAGGTGATGTAGAACGATTTGCGGTCGGGCGAGAGCTCGGCGGTGGCGTCGACGACGTTGAAGTCGATGTAGCCGTTGCGCAGGTAGAAGCGGCGCAGGAGCTCCTTGTCGAAGTTCAGGCGCTCGGGGTTGTACTCGTCGTTGGTCGAGAAGAACTTGTACCAGGCAGTCTCCTCGGTCGTGATGACCGACCGCAGCTTGCCCTCGCCGAAGGCGTGGTTCCCCACGAAGCTGATCCGGCTGATCAGCGTGAGGTTGTTTTCCTTGATGTTGAAGATGACGTCGACGCGGTTGTCGGAGAGCCGGATGATCTGCGGCTGGACGGTGACGGCGAAACGTCCGCTGGCGGCGTAGAGCTCGAGCAGCTTCTCCCGGTCGCGCTGCGCCATGTCGGTGGTGAATACGGCGCGTGTGCGCAGACTGAGCACGTCGCGCAGCTTGTCGTCGGTGAGTGCGTGATTTCCCTCGAAGACGATGCGGTTGACGATCGGGTTCTCGATCACGTGCACGATCAGGATGCCCGCCTCGCGCGAGAGCGAGACGTCGTGGAACAGCCCGGTCGCGTAGAGGGTCTTGAGGCTGCGGTCGAGTTCGGCCTGGTCGAACGGCTCGCCCGGAGCGACCACCATGTAGGAGAGGATGGTCGAGGTCTCGATCCGCTGGTTGCCCTCGACCCGGATCGCCGAGATCGTGCCGCCGGTGGCGGTCGTCGCGTGCTCGCCGTTGCCGCTGTGCGCCGTATGGGCGGCGCGGGCGGCGGACATCGGCATCAATGGCAGGCAGGCACTCGCGAGAAGCGCCAGGCGCTTGGAAGTCCCCAGGGGCGTGAAAGTCAACTTGTCGATCCCCTCAGCCGCCCGCATCCCTGGCCGGAAGGCGGCGTGCATGCCGCGCACACCGTTGTGATGGGCAGCGGCGTGAGCTAGCCGAACTCGTCCGCGTTCCGCAAGTCGCGTCCGAGCCCAGGCAGCGGAGCGTCGATCAAGACGGGGGCGCGAGGGCCGGCCTCGGCCCCCGGATCTGCCTTCAGCCCGACAGCGACTGGATCCAGTGGAACAGGCCGAAGCTGTTGAGATCGTTGAAGGTGGTGAACAGGATCAGGCCGGCGATCAGAGCAAGGCCCGCCTGCAGGCCGAGCGCTTGCGCGCGCCGTGAGAGCGGCCGGCCAAGCAGCGCTTCGGCGGCGTAGAAGATCAGGTTGCCGCCGTCGAGTACCGGCACGGGCAGCAGATTGACCATGCCGAGATTGACCGAGATCATCGCGATCAGGAAGGCCAATGTCGCCGGACCCGCGCTCGCCGCCTGGCCCGAAACCTGGGCGATGCGCAGCGTTCCGCCGAGATTGGCGGCACCACCCTGGCCCGAGACGATGCTCCAGAGGTTGGTGACGATCTGCCGGCCGATCTCGACGGTGGTGACGGTGCCGGCCAACAGGGCGGCGGGCAGGCCGAGCCGGACCGGCGCCCCCCCGGAGATCTCGATGCCAAGCTGGCCGACACGGCGGCCGGCGCGGAGGACCGCGTCCGGACGCGCGGTAAGCGTCAGCCTGTGGCCGGCGCGTTCGAGGGTGATCGCGATCGTTTCGGCGGGATGGCCGGACACGCGCGCCGGGATGTCGGCGATGCGGGTGACGGCCGCGCCATCGACGGTCAGGATCGCGTCGCCCGGCCGGATGCCGGCCCTCGCCGCGGCACTCGGCTGCAGCACGCTGGCTACGACCGGACGATCCGACGGCTTGCCGGCGAGCGCGTAGACGGCGGCGAAGACCAGGACGGCGAAGATGAAATTGAAGATGGGCCCGGCGGCGACGATGATCGCGCGCGAGGCGACCGATTTGTCGGCGAACGAGTGGCTGGACCCATCACCCCTGGCCAAAGAAGGTGCCGGCTCGTCGTCGAGTGCCAGGTCGGACTGGCCGAGCATGCGGACATAGCCGCCGATCGGGATCGCGGAGATGCGCCAGTCGGTGCCGGCCCGGTCGGTCCAGCCGCAGACGCGCTGGCCCATGCCGACCGAGAAGACCTCGACGCGGACGCCGCGCCAGCGGGCGGCGAGGTAGTGGCCAAGCTCGTGAACGAACACCAGGACGCCGATCACGATCACGAACGACAGGATCGTGTGCGCGAGATGGATCATCACCGGTCTCCGTTGGTCAGGCCGACCGCAATGCGGGTCCGGTCCTGGTCACAACCGCGGCGGCAACCAAGCGTGCCTCGCGGTCGAGCTCGAGCACGGCGGGCAGAGCGTCGGCCCGCCTGCTGCCCATATGGTCCAGGGTTGCCTCGACGACGACCGCGATGTCGAGAAATCCGATCCGTCGCGCGAGAAAGGCATCGACCGCCACCTCGTTGGCGGCATTGAGGATGGCAGGGGCGCCGCCTCCTTCGCGCAGTGCCGCCCGCGCAAGACGCAGTGCCGGAAAACGTACCGGATCGGGCGGCTCGAAGGTGAGGCTGCCGAGGGCGGCGAGGTCGAGCCGTGGCGAGCGCGTCGGGATCCGACCGGGCCACGCCAGGCAGTGGGCGATCGGGATGCGCATGTCGGCGGCGCCGAGCTGGGCGATCACGCTCGCGTCGCGGAACCGCACCATGCCGTGCACGACGGATTGCGGATGGACGAGGATGTCGATCACGGCCTCGTCGAGGCCGAAGAGGCGGGCGGCTTCGATCAGTTCGAGGCCCTTGTTGAACATCGTCGCGCTGTCGATCGAGATCTTCGCGCCCATCGACCATGTGGGATGACGCAGCGCCGCCTCGGGACTGGCGGCGCGCATCGCCTCGCGCGAGGCGTTCCGGAACGGACCGCCCGACGCGGTCAGCACGATGCGTTCGACGGCGTCCGTGACGAAGGTTCCGCCGAGAGCCTGGAAGATGGCGTTGTGCTCGGAATCGACCGGGAGCAGCGTCGCGTCCGCGTCACGGATCGCCGCCAGCATCACCTCGCCCGCGCAGACCAGCGCCTCCTTGTTGGCCAGCGCAATCGCGCCGCCGCGGGCGATCGCGGCGAGCGTCGGACCGAGGCCGGCGGCGCCCGTGATCGCGGCCATCGTCCAGTCGGCCGGGCGCGCGGCGGCGTCGAGGACGGCGTCCGGGCCGGCGGCGACCTCGATCCCGCTTCCGGCGAGATGATCGGCAAGCGAAGCGCCACCGGACGGGTCGGCGATGACGGCGAGGCGCGGGCGGAGGACACGTGCCTGCTCGGCGAGCCTGGCCGCGTTGCGGCCGCCGACGAGCGCTTCGATGCGGTAGCGCTCCGGCTGGGCGAGGAGCAGGTCGACCGTGCTGCAGCCGATGCTGCCGGTCGAACCCAGGATGGTGATGGTGCGTGGATCGGTCATCGGACCCTCGGGTCAGGCGAGCATGAGCAGAGCGGCCGCGGGGGCGGCGGCCATCAGGCCATCAAGCCGGTCGAGCAGGCCGCCGTGTCCCGGGATGAGCCGGCCGGAGTCCTTCACGCCGAAATGGCGCTTGGCCGCACTTTCGGCGAGGTCGCCGATTTGCGACGCGATGCCGAGGAGGCAAGCGAGCAGGATGGTGCCGCCGACGCGATGCATGGGAGCGTGCGTGGCCCGCAATACGGCGAAGAGGGCCCCGAGCAGGCAGGCGGCGAGCAGACCGCCTGCCGCGCCCGACCAGGTCTTGGAGGGCGAGATGGCGGGTGCGAGCTTCGGACCGCCGATGGCGCGGCCGGCGATATAGGCGCCGGTGTCGCTCGACCAGACGGTCAGCATGACCAGCAGCACGATCGCGAGGCCGCCTGGTTGGGCACGCAGCCATACGAGGGCCAGGGCCGGCAGGGCGACATAGGCCGCACCGCAACTGGTCGCGGCTCCGACGCCCGGCCGCACGAGAAGGAGCGCCATGGCACCGGCCAGGATGACGAGGGCGAGACGCGGATGGCCGGTGGCACCGCAAGCGGTGACGAGCACGACCGCCGCGATCAAGGCGATGCGTGCCCGGGGCGGGGTATTGCTGATGCCACCCCATTCGAAGCACACGCCGGCGGCGGCGAAGGCGATCACGATGTCCCAGACCATGCCGCCGACGAACAAGGCGGCAAGGCCGGCAGGCGCCAGGATTGCCGCGGAGGCGATTCGCTTGACCGTCTCGTCCGAACCGCGCGGCTGACGGCCCGGCGAGTGGGTCGCGGCGCGGTCAGCGGGGACGGGCACCGAATCGCCGCTCACGCCGGGCGAATTCGGCCAGCGCCTGATGGAAGTGGGTGTCGGCGAAATCCGGCCAGAGCACGTCGAGGAACACCAGCTCGGCGTAGGCCGTCTGCCAGAGCAGGAAGTTCGACAGCCTGCGCTCGCCGCTGGTCCGGAGCACCAGATCGGGATCGGGGATGCCAGCGGTCGAGAGGAAGCCGGAGAACACGTCCTCGTCGATCCGGTCGGCCGCGAGCACGCCCTCGCGCACCGCCTCGGCCATGCGGCGCGCTGCCTCCACGATCTCGGCGCGGCCACCATAGGAGAGCGCGATCGTCAGGTTGAGCCTGGAGTTGGCCTCCGTCAGGCGCTCGGCGCGCGCGAGCTCGGCCACCATGTCGGCGTCGAAGCGGCGCCGCTCGCCGATCACCCGCAGGCGGACGCGCTCGCGGTGCAGTTCGGCGACCTCGGTGCGGAGATAGTGGCGCAGCAAGGCGGTGAGGTCGCGCACCTCTGCCTCGGGACGGCGCCAATTCTCGCTCGAGAAGGCGAACAAGGTCAGCCAGCCGACACCGCCGGCGATCGCGGCCTCGATCGCGCGCCTGACCGCGGCCGCACCGGCGCGATGGCCCGCGACACGAGGCAGCCGCCGCGCCTGGGCCCAGCGTCCGTTGCCGTCCATGATGATGGCGACGTGGCTCGGGACGACCGCATCGCCCAGACCGGGGTCGCCTCCGACCTCCGACAGCGCGCCCAAGTCGCCTGCCAGCACGCTCGCACCGATTTGCCCCAAAGACCGTTCCTCAGACCTGCTTGATCTCGCGTTCCTTCTCGACGAGCGAGTCGTCGATCCGCTTGACGTAGCTGTCGGTCAGCTTCTGGATCTCGTCGGACCAGTCCTTGACGTCATCCTCGCTGATGTCGCCCTTCTTCTCCGCGGCCTTGGTCTGGTCCATGCCGTCACGGCGGACGCCGCGCACGGCGATCTTGGCGGCTTCGGCGTAGCGGCCGGCGGCGCGGGCGAGCTCGGTCCGCCGCTCGGCGGTCAGGACGGGGATCGGCACGCGGACGATCTGGCCGTCGGTCATCGGGTTGAGGCCGAGATTGCTGTCGCGGATGGCGCGCTCGACGGCGCCCACCAGCGTCTTGTCCCAGACCTGCACGGTGATCATGCGCGCCTCGGGAACGCCGATCGTGCCGACCTGGGTGATCGGCATCTCGGATCCGTAGGCCTCGACGCGGAGCGGCTCGAGCAGGCCGGGACTGGCGCGGCCGGTGCGCAAGCCGCCGAAATCGCGGCGCAGGGTTTCGAGCGCACCGTCCATGCGGCGGGTGAGGTCGTCCTTGAGGGCGTTCAGTTCGGCAGGCACGTGCGTGTTCCCTTGAGGCATGGGGTCTGGGCCTCGGGCCCGGCGGGATCCAGGGACACCGGCACTGTGCGCCGACTCACGCCGGTTCGACGATGCGGGTGAACTTGCCCTCGCCGCGCATCACGGCGGCGAAGGCGCCTGGAGCGTGGATGTTGAACACGACGATCGGCAGGCCGTTCTCACGCGCGAGGCTGATCGCGGCGGCGTCCATCACGCCGAGATCGCGCGCGAGCACGTCGTGGTAGGTCAGCTCGTCGTATCGTTCGGCGGTGGGATGCTTGCGCGGGTCGGCGGAGTAGACGCCGTCGACCTGGGTGCCCTTGAGCAGCATGTCGCAGCCCATTTCGGCCGCGCGCAGGGCGGCCGCGGTGTCGGTGGTGAAGAACGGGTTGCCGGTGCCGGCGGCGAAGACCACCACCCTGCCCTTCTCCATGTGACGGACGGCGCGGCGGCGGATGAAGGGCTCGCAGATCGATGCCATCGGGATCGCCGACAGGACGCGCGTCGGCGCACCGCCACGTTCGAGCGCGTTCTGCATGGCGAGCGCATTCATTACGGTCGCCAACATGCCCATGCTGTCGGCCTGGCTCCGCTCCATGCCGCTCGCGGCGCCGGAGACGCCACGGAAGATGTTGCCGCCGCCGATCACGAGGCAGACCTCGATGCCCATCCGGAACACGTCGGTGACGTCGGCGGCGATCTTGGAGACCGTTTCGGTGTCCAGGCCATACTCGCGACGGCCCATCAGTGCCTCTCCGGACACTTTGAGAAGCACGCGCTTGTTGGCGGCCTGTTGTGGCATGATTCTCGCGGCCGTTGCGGTCGATGGCGGGACCGTTCTACCGACCGCCCTGTTCAGCGACAAGGGCGCGACCAGCCCGGGAGGAAGGACGATCGGCACGACCGTACATGGCGAGCGGGTACTGCTGCCCGACGGGTTGGGGCCGGCGAACGTCACGATCGCGGCCGGCTCGATCGCGCGCGTCGTGCGCGGACGCTCGGCCGCGGATGCGCGGCCGTTGCCCGCAGGCACGATCCTCGCGCCGGGGTTCATCGACGTCCAGGTCAATGGCGGCGGCGGCGTGCTGTTCAACGACGCGCCCACGGCGGAGACGTTGCGGACGATGGCAGGCGCGCATCGGGCCGGCGGGACGACCGGGATGCTGCCCACCCTGATCACCGACGCGCCCGGCCTGATGGAAGCGGCGGCCGGTGCGGTGCGGGAGGTTCGCGCGGCGCCCGGCAGCGGGATCCTCGGCTTGCATCTCGAGGGGCCGTTCATCAGCCCGGCGCGGCCGGGGGTGCATGCGGCGCGCTTCATCCGGACGATGATGCGCGCGGACCGGGACGCACTGATCGCGATCGCGCGATCCGGCGATGTCGGCGCGTTGCTGATCACGCTGGCGCCGGAAATGGTGGACCTCGACGATCTGGGCGTGCTGGCGTCGGCGGGCGCGGTGCTGTCGGCCGGTCACACGGAGGCGAGTGCGGCGCGCATCGAGGCGGCCCGGCGGGCCGGGCTGCGTGGCTTCACCCATCTGTGGAACGCGATGCCGCCGTTGGCCGGCCGCGCGCCGGGCCCGGTCGGCGCTTGTCTCGCGGACCGCGAGGCCTGGTGCGGGGTGATCGCCGACGGCTTGCATGTCGATCCGGTCAATCTCGGCCTGACGTTACGGTGCAAGGCGGGGCGGCTGTTCCTGGTCACCGACGCGATGCCGCCCGCCGGGACAGGGATGTCCGGCTTCATGCTGCAGGGCCGCCAGATCGATCGTTCGGGCGGGCGGTTGGTCACGCAGGACGGCACGCTGACCGGCGCCGACCTGCTGATGATCGACGCCGTGCGCGGGATGATGTCGCACGCGGATGCCTCGCTGGAGGAGGCGCTGCGCATGGCGTCGGCGATGCCGGCGGCTTTCCTCGGTCTCGAACGGCGCGGCCGGATCGAGACCGGCCAGCATGCGGATCTGGTTCTGCTCTCGGACAACCTCGTCGTGCTCGATACGGCTGTCGACGGCAAGTGGACAGGTGCCTGGACAGATACCGTTACGTAATGATAACAGTCGCGGTCGCATGAACGTTGGGCTGCGGCAATGATTTGCGATGCCACCTACGCGATCGACGAATTCAGGCTGCTGCAGGACGGAGCGGGCTGGCGGATCCTGCTCAGGGGATGGTTGCATGCGCGGACGCGGTCCGAGCAGGAGCCGCACTGGTCGATGCGGCTTTGCTTGAGGGTGCCGGGCGATCCGCCGGTCGAGTTCCCGCTCGAGGAGGTGGACGAGCCGAGCGACGATGTCGCGTCCCTGCTCGGGCCCACCGCCGCTTCCGTCCGGTTCCGGCTGCGATCGCCGGTGATCGACATCGCCTTGCCGCTTGCCGAAAGCCGGCTGGTGGCCGTCTTCGAACATGGCGACGAGCTGTCGATCGATGTCGGGCGCCTGCTGTCGGGACATCCGGCGTGGCGCGTGCTGGTCAAGCAGTTCGAGAGCATTGGCAACAATTGCGAACTGGGATTGCTGCAGCGGGATCTGGGCTTCGAACGGATGGGGTTGTTCCGGTTCGCGGGCTCGGAGGACACGCGTGCGGTGGCGAGAGCGATCGCGGCGGATTTCGAAGGCCTGGCGACACCGGACGATCTGGAGTTTGGGCAGCGCGGCGAGGAATGGATCGCCGTCAGCCGCCGATACGCGCTGGAGGTCCATACGTGGCGCACGAGGTCCGAGCTGTCGGAAGCGCAGATCCGGGCGGCCATGTCGACGACGTTGGGGTATCAGATCGAGATGTTCCGCGAGCTGATGGCGAGCGGCGACCGTATTTTCGTCAGGCGTGTCAGGCGAAGCGACAACATCGACGGCCTGGCGGAACTGCACGCGGCGCTGCGCTCGCACGGACCGACGCAGTTGCTATGGGTGACGGATCCGGAGCCGGGAGAAGCGCACGCGGCGCTCGAGCGGCTCGCGGACGGCTTCTACCGCGGCGCGCATGCCTCGATGAATGCGACCCACTGGCCGACGCCCTGCGATCGGAATGCGTGGCTGTCGCTGCTCGACGCCGCCGCGCGAACGATCGCGGGCGATCGGTGTGTCCGGGTGCCGGACCCGGTTGTCGACAAGCGGCCGGCCGGCATTATGGGCCGGATCAGGTGGCGCGGCGCGCGGCTGCGGGCCTGATCGCTGCGGGCCGTCCTACTGCTTGGGGACCTCGAGCCCGATCGCACGCAGGCGAGCGCTCTCCTCGTCCCAGCCGGCGCGTTCCTTGACGTTGAGGAACAGATGCGCCGGACGCTCGATCAGGGCCGACAGGCCCTTGCGCGCGCGGGTGCCGATCTCGCGGATGCGGCTCCCGTTCTCGCCGATCAGGATCGCCTTGTGGTTGGCGCGTGCCACGTAGATGGTGATGTCTACGCGTACAGAGCCGTCCGGCCGCTCGGTCCAGCTTTCGGTCTCGACGGTGGCGCCGTAGGGCACCTCCTCGTGGGTCTGCAGGAAGACCTGCTCGCGGACCAGTTCGGCGGCGAGCAGGCGGTCGGGCAGGTCGGTGAGTTCGTCCTCCGGGTAGAGGAAAGGGCCATGCGGGAGGCGCGCCGCGATGACCGCCAGAAGTTCGGCCACGCCGTCGCCGTTGGCCGCGCTCACCATGAAGGTCTCTTCGAGCACGAGGCGGGCGTTGAGTGCGGCCGTGAGTGGGAGCAGTGCCTGGGGGGCGACGAGGTCGCTCTTGTTGAGGATCAGCCAGGTGCGGCGCTCGAGTGTCGCGAGACGGTCCGCGATCGGCTCGACCTGCGGGTTCAGGCCGGCCTTGGCATCGATCAGCAGCAGGGTGAGGTCGGCGTCGTCGGACCCGGTCCAGGCGGCGGCGACCATGGCACGGTCGAGCTTGCGCCGCGGGGTGAAGATGCCGGGCGTGTCGACGAGGATGATCTGGCTGCGGCCGTCCTGGGTGTCGCGCATGACGATGCCGAGCACGCGGGCGCGCGTGGTCTGCGCCTTGGGGCTGACAATGGAGAGCTTGGCGCCGGCCATTCGGTTCAGCAGCGTGGACTTGCCGGCGTTGGGCGCGCCCACGAGCGCGGCAAAGCCGCAGCGCGTCGTCACCCGCGCTTCCTCGCGCGACCGGCCTGGAGGAGGGCCAGCAAGGCTGACGCGGCTTCACGCTCGGCCGCGCGCTTGGTGCCGGCTTCTCCCCGGCCGGTCAGGCCGAGGGCGGACGCGTCGATGACGAAGCGCGGGGCGTGCGACGGGCCCTCGCTGGAGATCATTTCGTAATCGGGCAGCGGTGCGGCGCGCGCGAGCAGCCATTCCTGCAGGGCGGTCTTTGCATCCTTGGGCGGAAGCGCGTGCAGGGTGAGCGCATCGGCCCACTCGGCGCGGACCAGCCGTCGCACCGGATCGAGGCCGGCGTCGAGATAGAGTGCACCGAGCAGGGCCTCGAGCGCGTCGGCGCGCACGTTCTCGAGCGAGGCGACCCCGGCGCGCGCCGCGTCGGGGGCCACCGCGATGACGCGGCCGAGCCCCAGCGCATCCGCGATGGGGGCGAGTACGGCACGCGAGACGAGGCGTGCGTGGCGCGGGCCCAATTCGCCCTCCTGCTCGTCGGGGAAGCGCTCGAGAAGCCACTCGGCCACGACCAGGCCGAGGACACGGTCGCCGATGAATTCGAGACGCTCGTTCGATCCGGTGCCACGCCGCAGGCCGCCCTGGCCGTGGTCGCGGGGAACCGAGCGGTGGGTGAGCGCCTCGCGCAGCAGGGCCGGTTGGCCGAACCGATGGCCGATCCGTGCCTCGAGCGCGTGGCGGGCGCTTTCTATGTCACCACCGTGAACAACCGGCTCCAGCGGATCTCGAAGGGCCATTCCCAGAATTCCCAGACCGGGTAGCGCGCGTCGACCGAAAAGAAGACGATCTTGGCGTGGCCGACGAGGTTCTCGATCGGCACGTAGCCGAGATCCTCGGGTCCCGCGCCCTGGAAGCGGCTGTCGGCGCTGTCGTCGCGGTTGTCGCCCATCGCGAAGAAGTCGCCTTGCGGCACGACATACTCGGGCGTGTTGTTGACCCAGTCGTCGCTGTTGAGCTTGAGGATCTGGTGGGCGACGACGCCGTCGGTGCCGGGGAGCAGCTCGCGATAGCGGCGGCCATCGATGTGGGTGGCATGCTCGTCGATCGCGACGTAGTCGCCGAGGTCGTCGCGCGGCACCATCGCCCCGTTGAGATAGAGCTGGCCCTCCTTCATCTGGATCCGGTCGCCGGGGAGGCCCACGATGCGCTTGATGTAGTCGACCGAGGTGTCCTTGGTCTCGCGGAAGACGGCGACGTCGCCGCGGTGCGGCGCGCTGTAGAAGATGCGGCCGGAGAACAGGTCGGGCGCGAAGGGGAAGGAGAAGCGCGAGTAGCCGTAGGCGTATTTGGCGGTGAAGACGTAGTCGCCCACCAGCAGGGTCGGGATCATCGAGCCGGAGGGGATGTTGAATGGCTCGAAGAGAAAGGTGCGGACGCCGACCGCGATCAGCAGCGCGTAGACGATCGTCTTGACGTTTTCCCAGAGGCCGGTGCCGGTTCGGCCAGTGTCCGTCGCTCTGGTGGTGTTGGCCATCGGGTGATCCGGTTGGGATGAAGGCGGTAGAAGCCGCCGGCTGTCGGGCGTGTCAAGGCCGTGGCATGCTGGGTTGGCATCGGGAGGAACGAAATGGACAACACGATGAACCGGCGCTGGCTGCTGGTGCGGCGGCCGCGTGGCGCGATCAGGGACGACGATTTTCGTCTCGAAGAGCAGGCGATGCCGGAGCCGGCGGACGGCGAGGTGGTGGTCAAGGTCGCGATGCTGTCATGCGATCCGACGCAGCGCGGCTGGATCGGCGGGGACACCTACCTGCCGGCGGTCGAGATCGGGGCAGCGGTGCGCTCGGCGGGCGCGGGGCGGATTACCGCATCCCGCCATCCTGAATACGCGGTGGGCGACGTGGTGACCGGGCTGCTTGCCTGGGAGGATTATGTGCGGACCGCGCCGGTGGGCGCCTATCGGCTGGCGAAGCTGCCGGAGGGCTTGCCGCTCGAGCGCGCGCTGAGCGTGCTCGGATTGAACGGGACGACGGCCTATTTCGGACTGCTCGAGATCGGCCGGCCACGGGAGGGCGAGACGGTCGTGGTGTCGGGAGCGGCCGGGGCCACGGGATCGCTGGTCGGGCAGATCGCGCGGATCAAAGGGTGCCGCGCGGTGGGGATCGCGGGCGGCCCGGAGAAGTGCCGCTGGCTGACCGAGGTGGCTGGTTTCGACGCGGCGATCGACTACAAGTCGGGCGACATCGCGGCGGCCTTGCGGGCGGCGTGCCCGAACGGGATCGACGTGTATTTCGACAATGTGGGCGGCAAGATCCTGGACGCCGCTCTCGCCCAGCTCGCCATGCATGCGCGCGTCGTGATCTGCGGCGCGATCGGCGACTACAACGCGACCGAGCAGCCACCCGGGCCGAAAAACTACCGCAATCTGCTGCTGACGCGTAGCCGGATGGAAGGCTTCCTCGTGCTGGACTACGCCGGCCGCCAAACCGAAGCGATCGCGGCGCTGTCGGGATGGCTCGCGGAGGGCAAGTTAACCGAGAAGGTCGATGTCCAGGAAGGACTGGAGCGCGCGCCGGCGACGCTGCGACGGCTGTTCGACGGCTCGAACAACGGCAAGCAGTTGCTGAGGGTGTCAGCGCTTTAGGACATGACGAGAAGCGTCGACGTCGCCGAGGCGTAGAGCTTGCCCGCCGCGTCGGTCAGGCGGGCTTCGGCGAAGGCGGCGCGCCGGCCGAAAGACAGCAGCGTGCCTTCGGCGCGCACGGGCCCGGTCTCGGCGGTAAGGGCCTTGTGGTAGGCGACCTTCAGTTCGAGCGTGGTGTAGCGTTGACCGGCCTCCAGTCGGGAGTGGACGGCGCAACCGCAGGCCGAGTCGAGCAGGGTGGCGGCATAGCCACCGTGAACGGTGCCGATCGGGTTGTAGGCGTGCAGGCCCGGCGTGCCCTCGAAGACGGCGTGACCCGCCTCGATCTCGACAAGCTGGAAGTCGAGCGATCGGCCGATGCCCGGCCGCTGTCCGGCCTCGATCAGGGCGCGCAGCTGTTGCAGTCCGGTCAGCGCTGCGAGATCGGTGCTCACCTAGGCGGTCCGCTCAAGGCGCGCCCGCGTGCGGTCGTCGGCGGCCGGACCGGCCACGATGCGGAAGACCGGATCGCTCATCGGCCGGCCACTGGCGCGGTCGACGACGACGGGCTCCGCCGGCCTACCGGTTTCGCGATCGGCGTAGAGCACGCTCAGCCCCTCCGGCGCGAAATGCCGATTGCCCCAAGCCAGCATCGCCTGCACCACCGGCCGGAAGTCGCGTCCGCAGTCGGTCAGGCAGTATTCATCGCGGGGCGGACGCTCGCTGTAGCGTCGGCGCTCGAGCAGACCGCCCTCGACAAGGGTGCCGAGCCGCCGGGTGAGCATGTTGGGTGCGATCTCGAGACTCCGCTGGAACTGATCAAACCGGGTCAGTCCGTAGAAGGCGTCGCGCAGGATCAGGATGCTCCACCACTCGCCGACCCGTTCAAGGCTTCGGGCGACAGGACACTGCATGTTGCCGAAACTCTTGCGCTGCATCGCCGGGATGTAGCCTGCTGGATTGCATCGTGCAAGCTTGTCGGGCCTCTCCCCTATCGCGCCTCGATGATGACGGCGGCGAAGGCGTAGGGCGGCTCGTCGGTCATCGTCAAAGCGATGACGCTCGTCGTCCCGGCCGGGGTGAGGGCGTCGAGGCGGGCGAGGGCGCCGCTGGTGAGTGCCATCGTGGGCTGCCCGGACGGGAGGTTGACGACCCCGAGGTCGGAGTGGAAGACGCCCCTCGAGAAGCCGGTGCCGAGCGCCTTGGCGCACGCCTCCTTGGCTGCCCAGCGCTTGGCCAGCGAGTTGGCCCGGTTGTGGCTGCCGCCGCGCTCGGCGCGCGCGCGCTCGATGGGCGTGAAGACGCGTTCCAGGAAACGGATGTTGTGACGCTCGAGGACGCGCTCGATGCGCCGGATGTCGATCAGGTCGGAGCCGAGCCCGATGATCAGGGATTCATGCCTTGGCGCGTTCGACCTGGGTGATGCCGGTGGCGGCGCGCAGGCCGGCGATCACGGACGACAGGTGGCGGACGTCGCGCACCTCGACGTCGATCAGCACTTCCATGAAGTCGAGCTGGCGGTTGACGATGCGCAGGTTGGTCACCGTGCCGTCCTGCTTGGCGATGCTGTTGGTCAGCGTGGCGAGCGCATCGGGTTCGTTGGCGGTGATGACGCTGACGCGGCCCAGATGCTGTTCCGCCTCGCGCATCGGCCCGAGCGCGTCATAGTCCCAGTCGATGTCGAGGAAGCGCTCGGGAGTGGCGGCGAAGCTCTCGAGCGTCTGGCAGCCGGAGGTGTGGACGGTCACGCCTTTGCCGGTGGCGACGATGCCGACGATGCGGTCGCCCGGCAGCGGACGGCAGCAGCCCGCGTAATGCACGCTCATGCCGGCGATGATGCCGCGGATGGCGATGCCGCTCTGGCCCGACGAGGCTCGCTGGGTGGGCCGCGCGGGCAGGCGCGGCATGACGCGGGGCGGACGCGCCGGGTTGCGCATCTCCGGATAAGCGGCCTGGACGACCTCGCGCGGGCCGATATTGCCGTTGCCGACGCCGACATAGAGATCGGGGAGGGTCGCGCATTTTAGCGGTTTGAGCACCGTCTCGAGCACGCGTTCGCTGCCGTCGAGGCCGTCCTGGCGGAAGCTCTTGGCGAGTGTGGCACGGCCCTGGTCGATGTGGTTCTGCCGCTGCTGCAGCGCGACCCAGCGCCTGATGCGGGCGCGGGCCTTGCCGGTGACGGCGAAGCGTTCCCAGGCGGGCGATGGCGTGCCGCCGCGCGCGGTCATGATCTCGACCTGGTCGCCGTTGGCGAGCTCGTGTCGCAGCGGCATCAGCCGGCCGTTCACCTTGGCACCGACGCAGGTGTCGCCGACCTGGCTGTGCACGGCATAGGCGAAATCGACCGGACAGGCACCGCGCGGGAGCTGGATCAACTGACCCTTGGGGGTGAAGCAGAAGACCTGATCCTGATAGAGCTCGAGCTTGGTGTTCTCGAGGAATTCGCCGGGCGACGCGGAGTTCTCGAGGATTTCGAGCAGGTCCTGCACCCAGCGGAAACGCTTGAGTTCGACGTCGCCCGGCCTCGCTCCCGTCTGGTCGGCGCCCTTGTAGTGCCAGTGGCAGGCCACCCCATTCTCGGCCACGTCGTGCATGTCGGGCGTGCGGATCTGAATCTCGATCTTCTGGTTGCGCGGCTGGCGCAGCGTCACGCCGGTATGAAGGCTCTGATAGCCGTTCGGCTTGGGCGTGGAGATGTAGTCCTTGAAGCGGCCGGCGATGACCGGGTAGGCGGCGTGGACGGCGCCGAGGGCCGCGTAGCATTCCTCGCGGGAGGGAACGAGGACACGGAAGGCCATGATGTCCGAGAGCTGCTCGAAGGCGACCGAACGACGCTGCATCTTTTCCCAGATCGAGTAGGCGGATTTCTCGCGCCCCAGGACGTCGACCTGTGCGTGGCCGGCCTCCCGACAGATCCGGGCGAGCTCGTCGCGCACCTCCTCGATCACGTCGGCGCCGTGGCCGCGGAGATAATTCAGGCGGGCCTGGATGGTGCCGCGGGCCTCGGGCTCGAGCACGCCGAAGGAGAGATCCTGGAGCTCGCTCTTGATCGCATCCATGCCGATCCGCTCGGCGAGCGGCGCGTAGATGTCGAGCGTTTCGCGGGCGATGCGCGTGCGCCGCTCCGGCTCGCGGACATGGTGCAACGTGCGCATGTTGTGGAGGCGGTCGGCGAGCTTGACGATCAGCACGCGGATGTCGCGACTCATGGCGAGGACGAGCTTCCGGAAATTCTCGGCCTGCTTGGTCCGGTCGGACTGGAGTTCGAGGCGGGTGAGTTTGGTCACGCCGTCGACGAGGCCGGCGATGGTGGCACCGAACCTCTCGCCGATCGCCTCATGGGTGACGCCGGTGTCTTCGATCGTGTCGTGGAGCAGTCCGGTGGCGATGCTGGCCGCGTCGAGCTTCAGGCCGGCGAGGATCCCGGCCACCGCGAGCGGGTGCGTGATGTAGGGATCGCCATTGTCCCGGGTCTGGCGAAGATGGGCGTCGGCGGCGACTGCATAGGCCCGGCTGACGAGGCCCACGTCGGCGCGGGTGTCATAGGCGGTGATCCGGCGGATCAGCCCGGCGGGGGGCATCTCCGCCAGGGCGTGGCCGATAATGGAAGGCGCGGGCGTCTCCCCGAGGCCGAGGCCGTCGGGGGCAAGATGAGGCTGGCTACGGGAAATGCCTCGCGTCAGCGACGCCTCCCACCCAACTCGGCCTCGATGGCCGCCTCGAGGTCCTCGGGCGAGAGGTCGGCAAGCGCGTTGGCGGCCTCCTCCTCGGCGGAGACATCCTGCAGCCCGAAGATGTTCTGGTCGGTCGGAATGAGGTCGAGAACCTCCTCGTCGGCTGGCTCCGGCTCGGGCGCCCGCGAGAGGGACTTGATCAGGTCCTGCTCGAGCGCGCCGTAGCTGACGCGTTCCTCGGCGATTTCGCGGAGTGCCACGACCGGGTTCTTGTCGTCGTCGCGATCGAGCGTCAGTTCCTCGCCCCGCGAGAGATTGCGGGCACGCTGAGCCGCAAGCAGCACGAGTTCGAAGCGGTTAGGGATTTTTTCAACACAATCTTCGACAGTGACGCGCGCCATGCGCTCAACCTCCGCTCGCCGTCGTTTTTGGAAACATACAATGTATCAATCCACAGGGACGTCCGCAAGGCGACGCGTGCCTCCCTCGGGAAGGGACGCGATCATCGCATCGAGATCCGTCCCCAGAACGGGATGCCGCCAACCGGGCATCACGTCGCGCAGGGGCTCGAGCACGAACCGCCGCAGATGCGCGCGCGGATGCGGCAGGATCGGATCGGGGGCCTCGCGAACGAGGCCGCCGATGGTCACGATATCGAGATCGAGGGTTCTGGCGGCATCACGTTCGCCGCGATCGCGGCCGGCCAAATGCTCGATGCGCTGGAGGATACGCAACAGGGACGCCGGCTCGAACGTGCGGTTGGTGGCCGCGAAGATCGCGATGCCATTGATGAAATTCGGCTGCATCGACTTGGGCACGGGCTCCGTATCGTACCAGGCCGACTGACTGATCCGGCGCAACTTTGCGTGCGCGACGACAAGGTCGACCGCACGACGGCAGGTTTCGATTGGGGACCCGAACGGCCCTGCCAGATTGGAACCGATCGAAATCGCGATCGGAGGATTGGATTGATCATTGCCGGTATTCGCGCTGGCCAGTTTGCGATCATCAGCCTGGAGATCCGTACCCATGTTATTTCTTCCAGAAGAGCGCGTTTGTCTTTTCATCGACGGCGCCAACCTCTACTCCGCCTCGCGCCATCTCGGTTTCGATGTCGACTATCGAAATCTCCTGGCATTCTTCCGCGGTCAAACGAACGTGATCCGCGCCTACTACTATTCCGCGATCCTTGATACGGAGGAATACTCTCCGCTCAAGCCGTTGACCGACTGGCTGGCCTACAATGGCTACATGCTGGTCACCAAGCCGGCGCGCGAGTTCACCGATGCCTCCGGCCGGCGCCGGGTGAAGGGCAACATGGACATCGAGCTTGCGACCGACATGCTCGAGATGGCGACGCGGATCGACCATGCGGTGCTGTTCTCGGGTGACTCCGACTTTCGCAGGGTCGTGGAGGCGGTCCAGCGACAGGGCGTGCGGGTGACGGTCGTCTCCACGCTGCGGACCTCGCCGCCGATGGCCGGGGACGAGCTGCGGCGGCAGGCTGACCAATTCGTCGAGCTGGCGAGCATCGCACCCGAGTTCACCAGGCGGCAGACCGAGCCGCGCGTGCGGGCGTCGGGCCGCTCCGGAAACGGCGAAGAAGGACCGCATGACGTCAAGGGCGGGACGAACGGGGAGAATCATGCCACCTACTCGGAGGTATGATCGAACACCCTGGAGACGAAGCAAGCCTTCCTTCGGGTCCTGACCGTCCGGACACGGACTGCCCGCTCTGTCCGAGGCTCGCCGACTATCGCGCGCGCAATCGAGTTGCCGAACCTGGCTGGTTCAATGCGCCGGTCCCGAGCTGGGGGCCCCTCGACGCGCGCTTGCTGATCGTGGGAATGGCGCCGGGCGTGAAGGGTGCCAATCGCACCGGGCGCCCGTTCACAGGCGATCATGCCGGGTGGCTGCTGTATGATACGTTGACACGCTTCGGGCTCGCGCATGGCACCTACGCGGCGGCCAGCGACGACGGGCTGGCCCTGACCGGATGCAGGATCGCCAACGCGGTCCGTTGCGTGCCGCCCGCGAACCTGCCGTCGCCGGACGAGACGCGCACCTGCAATCGCTTTCTCGTCTCTGAAATGGCCGCGATGACCGGGCTTCGCGCGATCCTGTCGCTCGGTACGCTCGCCCATGACGCGGTGCTTCGCGCGCGCGGCTTGCGGCTCGCCGCACACCGGTTCGGGCACGGCGCTGTCCATGCGCTGCCGGACGGGATGCTGCTCGCCGACAGCTATCACGTGTCGCGCTACAACACGAACACCGGGCGTTTGACCACCGGGATGTTCGAGGATGCCGTCTCGGCAGTCATGGCAAGGCTCGGCCAGTCCGAGACCTGAAGCTCGGAAGCGGATCGCACGCGTCGTTCCACTATCGATCGAACAGAACATCATGATCGTTCACGGGCAAGCGGCGAAACCCCCTTGCGCCGGACCTTTTCGTTGCGTTACTGGTTCATTGCGATACTGGATTGTTTACAGGGCGGAGCTGCTGCACGCCGGATCTCCGACGCAGAGGATCTCTCGATGTCCCTTTCGACTTTCGACGCAAGCGGCGAGCTGCCGCCGGACCTTCTCCGGACGCCGCCCAGGCAGGTCAAGCGATCGCGCCACAGCGCGCGCACGGCCAAGGAGACGATGGCGACCTCGATCCCGCGCGACGGTCTGCGGGTCGAGGCGCCGCGCACGAGTGCCGCCGCCGAGAGCCCGCCGAGCCCGGCGTTCCTCGACCTGTTCCATGCGATCGACGCGCTTCGGACCGGTGCCGATCCGATCGTCGTGCAGTTCGCGGGCACCGATCAGCATGCGCCGACCGCACAGGTGGTCTCGGCCTTCGCCCGAACCGCGGCGCGGGCGACCCAGGGACCGATCCTTTACGTGGACGCGACCGGGGGCGGCATCTGGGCGGGACCCGACATGCTGCGCGCGTTCCGCGAGGGGATGACGCCGGCCGAGATCGCGCTGCCGACCCACGAGCCGCGCATCCGCTGGGCGGCGACCGGGCGGATGCTGGCCCTCGCCGGCGAGGATTCGAGCCGGCTGCTCGATGCGATCCGTCAGTGCTTTTCGCTGACGGTGATCGATTGCGGATCGATGGGCAGCGGCACCAGCGCCATCCCGCTCGCGCGGCATTGCGACGGCTCGGTGCTCGTCACGGAGGCGGACAAGACGCGAGCTTCGGCGATCGGCCTGTCGCGCACCGCGATCGAGCGGGCCGGCGGCCGGCTGCTCGGCGCGGTGCTGAATGGCGGCGACAGCGCGCTGCCGCGCTGGCTCGCGGCCAGGATCTGAGCCCGTGCCGTCCGGTTCGGGTCGCCGCCGGTTGATCGCGGCGGGGGCCGCGCTAGCGGCCGGATGGGCGATCGATGGAAGACGGATCGCGCTCGGAGCCGCGCGTGCGCCTGGCGCGGTCGAGGGACTCGACGCGCTGGCCCGGCGGCGCGGACTCGGGTTCGGGTCCGAGCTGCTGGCCAACGAGCTCGGGGACCGGGCCTATGCCGACCTGTTCGTGTCGCAATGCGGCCTGCTAACGCCGGGATGGGAAGCCAAATGGGACCACGCGGAGCCTGCTCCGGGAGCGTTCGATTTCGAAGCGCTCGATGTGGTGCTCGGCTTCGCGGCGAGGCATTCGATCGATGTGCGCATGCACACGCTGGTCTGGGGCCTGGCGATGCCGCGATGGCTGCGCGCGACCCTGCGGTTCGGGACCGCGGCGGACGCGCGCCGGTGCCTCGAGCGGCATGTCGCTTCTCTCGTCGGGCATACGCGCGGACGGGTGCTGTGCTGGGATGTCGCCAATGAGGTGAGCGACCCGGTCTGGCATCGCGGACCGGAGGGGCTGACCTTGTCGCCGTGGCGACGCGCGCTGGGTGCCGACTACGTGCCGCTCACATTCCGGCTCGCGCGCGAGGCCGACCCCGACGCCCGACTGTTCCTCAACGAAGATGGGCTGGAGTGGCGGGGCGCGCGCTTCGACGAGAAACGCGCGACCTACCTGCGGCTGATCGAAGGCTGGCGCCGGATCGGCGTGCCGCTTGATGGCTTCGGCTTGCAGACGCATCTGTCGGCCGACTTTCCGGTCGACGACGCTGCCTACCGGCGCTTCCTGGGCGAACTTGCGGGTTTCGGGCTCGAGATCCACCTGACCGAACTCGACGTTCGCGATCGCGACATGCCGCCCGGCATCGACGCACGCGACCGGCAGGGAGCGGAGCTGGTGCGCCGCGTACTCGATGTCGCTCTCGACGAGCCGGCGGTGACGACCGTGATGACCTGGGGCCTCACGGACCGGCACACCTACCAGACCCGCGATCCGCAATTCGCACGCGCCGACGGGCAGCAGCCGCGTGCCCTGCCCTACGACGGCGATCTGCGGCCGACGCCGATGCGCACGGCGATCGCCGCCGCGTTGATGGCGGCGCGCGGCCGGAATCCGCGCGCGACGGCTTCGTTGTGAGCGGCACGCCGGCAATCTGGGTGATCTCGCCCGGCGGGCGCGCTTCGACGGGCGGTATCTGCCGGATGGTCGACGAGGCGGCGACCGCCTGGGCGCGATCCGGCGGCACGATGCGGGTCATCGACAGCGGCGGCATGGCGCGCGGCGCGCGGATGGTCGCGGGTTTCATCGGCGCCCTGCTGACGGTCGGTCGGGCCTGCGCGGGGCGCCGGGTGAGCCTGCTGCATGTGCACGTGGCCGCGAACGGCAGCTTCGTGCGCAAGGCGGCCTTCGTGCTGCTCGGGCGGGCGCTGCGCGTCCCGGTGGTGCTGCATCTGCACGGGGCAGACTTCGAGACCTTCTTCGAGCGCCTGGGGGCGGTGGGACAGCGGCTGGTGCGCGCGGTGTTCCGGCGTGCCTCGATGGTGGTGGTCCTCGGCGCGCGGTCGCGCGCACACATGATCGGTCGCGTGGGAGTGGATCGCCGGTCGGTCGCGGTGCTGGCCAACGCGGTCACTGCGATGGCTCCTCGAGCAGCGCGGGCGCCGGGCTGCCGGTTGCTGTTCCTCGGCGCGCTCACCGAGCGCAAGGGGTTGGCGGAGCTGTTCGAGGCCCTGGCCTCGCCCGGGCTCGCCGGTCTCGACTGGAGCCTCGATCTGGTCGGCAACGGCGACGCGGCCTCGGTGGCCGAGGAGATGCGACGCTTCGGCCTCGATGCGCGGGTGCGCGTGCATGGCTGGCTGGCGAGCGAGGCCGCGCGCTCGATGCTGGCGGGGTCCGACCTGCTGGTGCTGCCGTCGCGCCAGGAAGCGCTGCCGATGGCGATCCTGGAAGCGATGGCGGCCGGCGTCGCGGTCGTCGCGACCGACGTGGGCGATGTGGGCGACGCGGTGATCGACGGCGTGACGGGCGCGCTGGTGCCGGCGCGCGACCCGGCGGCGCTGGCCCGCGCGCTGTCGGGGCTGATCGCCTCGCCCGGGCTGCGGGACTCCCTCGGCCGCTCGGGCCGAGCCCGGTTCGAGCGGATGTTCGACATCGAGACCTATCCCGAACGGCTTGCGGCGATCTTCGCCCGAGCCCTGACGGATCGACGAACGTCACGCCTTTGCACACGAGCGGGGACAGAGACGCCATGAGCGCCACGACGGTATCGGAACTCGGGCCTCGGGCGTCGATCGGCCGGCCCGAACGCGGCCCGATGCATGTCGCCTGCTATATCCATTCGCTCGCGGGCGGCGGCGTCGAGCGGATGCGGCTGCACCTGCTCGCAAGGCTGCGCGAACTGGGCGTGCGGACGACATTGCTGCTGCACGCCGACGAGGGCGCGTTGCGCGCCGAACTGCCGCCCGGTCTGGACGTCCGTGTATTCGGGACCGCGCGAACGATGTCCGATGTGCGGCCGCTTGCGCGTTTCCTGCGCGCCGAGCGGCCGGATGTCCTGCTCGCGAGCCTTGGCCACAACAACATCGCCGCCATGCTGGCCAAGATCCTGGCGCGATCGGATTGCAACCTGATCGTCTGCCAGCACAACGCGTTGTCGGTCGAGATGAGGACGAACGCGCGTTACCGCGCACTGCCGCTGCTCTACAGGCTGCTGACGCCGGTCGCGAACCATGTCGTGGCGGTCTCGAGCGGCGTGGCCGACGACATGGCGCAGCGCGTCGGCATCGCGCGCGCGCGGATCGAGGTGATCCACAATCCGGTGATCACGTCCGATTTCAATGCACGCGCCGACGAGGCGGTCGATGATCCATGGTTCGCAGGCGGGGCGCTGCCGGTCTATGTCGCGGTCGGCCGCCTGGTGGCGCAGAAGGATCATACCACCCTGCTGCGCGGGTTCGCGGCGCACCGGCGTCAGCATCCATCGCGGCTGATGATCCTCGGCGAGGGGCCGCTGCGCGAGGCGCTCGAGATGCTCGCGGGCGAACTCGCGATCACCGAGCATGTCCGCTTCGTGGGCTTCAAGCGCAACCCGCTGCCCTATATGCGCCGGGCGTGCGCCGTCGTGCTGTCGTCGGTCTACGAAGGGCTCGGAAACGTGCTGATCGAGGCGATGGCCTGCGGCACGCCGGTCGTGTCGACCGATTGCCCGTTCGGCCCCTCGGAGATCCTCGGCGGCGGAAGGTTTGGCCGGCTGGTGCCGACCCGTGATCATATCGCGCTCGCCCAGGCACTCGACCCGTTCCTGCGAGAGGCGTTTCCGTCGGGGATGCTGCGGGCGCGCGCGGGCGAGTTCACCGTCGAGCGCGCGGCGGAGCGGTATCTGGCGATCGCGCGCGATCCGTTCCGGACGAAGGCGTTCGCGTGAGGCAACGGCGCGCCGTGTTCGGCTTCCTGCCGAGCGATCGCGACCTCGGCGCGGTCGCAGAGGCCGTGTTGACGCCGGCACCCGAAGTCCGCCTGGTGGTCACGCCCAATCTCGACCATGTCACCCGGCTGCGTCGGGACGAAGCCTTCCGCGAAGCCTACAGACGCAGCGCGATGGTCTTATGCGACGGCTTTCCGGTGCACGCGTATGCAAGGCTCCATGCGCACAGGCTGCACCGGGTGACCGGCTGCGACTTGACGGAAAGACTGATGCGTGACGGGCCGGTCGACGGACGGCGCTGGTTCTTCGTCGTCGATGGATGTCGGACCGCGCGGGCGGTCGAGTATTGGGCGGCGCTCGTGGCGCCCGGACGCGTCGGCGTCGCGGTGCCCCCGCGCGGGTTCATCGACGACCCGTCGGCATGCGATGAACTCGCGCGCTGCATTGCCGCCTTCGAACCGAGCCTGCTGGTGATGGGTGTCGGTGCGCCGCAGAGCGAGATCTTCGTCGACAGAAGCCGGGACCAGCTCCCGGCCTGCTGGGCGATCTGCGTCGGCCAGGCGGTCAAGGTCACGCTCGGGCTGGTGCGGCGCGCGCCGCTGCCGATGCGGACGCTGCATCTCGAATGGCTCTGGCGCATCGGCCAGGAACCGCGCCGGCTCGGACGACGGTATGCGTTCGGCGCGATCTCCTTTCTCGCCGCCGTCGCGGAGGACCTGCTCGATCCGGAGCCATCGACGCGGGCGAGCGACGCTTGAGGGCCGCCTTCGTTCTCGCCGCCTGGTCGCTGGCCTTGTCGCTGACCGTATCGGCCAACCTGCTGTATGTGGCGGGCATCGATTACGCCCATCCGGGCGGCAACCCGCTGGTCAAGCTGCACCCGTCGACCTGGGCCGTGATCGCATCGCTCGGGTGCCTGCTGCTCGGGCGTGGCGCGCCGCTGCGCACGCTTGCGGAGATGCTGCGGCGCGCGCCGGATCTTGCTGGCTTTCTTGCGCTGATGAGCGTGGTCGCGGCCTATTCGGCGGCGAGTGTCGGGGTGTCCGGCGTCGCGGTGTATGTCGAAAGCTACCTGTCGGCCGGTCTGCTGGCGCTCGTGATCGGCGAGATGCCGGCCGCGCGGCGGCGCGCGCTCGGGTGGCTTGCCCTCGCCCTGCTCGCGCTGAACGCGTCGCTCGCGGTCGCGGAGACGGTGGCGCAATTCCATCTAGTTCCGATCTATCTGGAGGAGACGGCCCTCGTCGACGAGCCCGGCGCGTTCCGGAGTTCGGCGCTGTTCGACCATCCGCTGACCGGCGCGATGCTGACGATGACCGGCCTGTTCACCGCGGTCGCGCTGCGGCCGCGACGGATCGTGCTGTGGCCCTTGCTCGCCCTGTTCGGCGTGGCGTTGCTCGCGTTCGGCGGCAGGGCGGCTCTGCTGGTGACACTCGGCGCCTCGATCGGCGCAGCGGCCTGGCGGCTGCTGAAGGATTTGCTGGGACGGCGGTTGACGGCGGTCCGGGCGGCACTCGCGGCGTGCGCCTGCGTGCTGCTGCCGGCGGCGACCGCAGTGTTGCTGACGACGACCGGCATCGGCGGTCGAGTCGCGGGGAAACTCTATCTCGACAGCAGCGCGCAGTCGCGCGGCGCCGAGTGGATGGTGCTCGGCCTGCTCGATACGCGCGCCTGGCTGTTCGGCAGCCCGATCTCGGAGACGCCCGGGTTGATCTACCGGGTCGGGCTGCAGAGCGCGCTCACCGACATCGAGAACTTCTGGCTGCTGGCGTTCGTCAATCTTGGCATCGTCGGCTTCGTGGTGTTTGCCGCCGCCCTCGCCTGCCTGATGCGCCATCTGTGGCGGGTCGCCTCGCCTTACGGCCGGCTCGGCATCGTGGCGCTGATGCTGACCGCGTCGACGAGCAATTCGCTGGGTCGAAAATCGAACGTGCTCTTCGTCCTGGTGGCGTGCGTCCACGCAGTCGGGCTCGTCCGGCCGCGGCTTGCGCGCGAGCGCCCCAATGACGTGGCGACGGGGACACCGACGCGTTTCGGCCTGTCGCTGCCCGGGGACGCGCACGCGTGACCTCGGAGGATCGATTCCAGGAAGGGACGGCGTTGCGCGGCTTCATCGAGCATGCGTGGCGGTCGAAACGGCGGCTCGCGGCATTCGGCGGCGGCATCCTGCTGGCGGCAAGCCTGCTCGGCCTGGTGCTGCCGCCGCGTTACGTGTCGCACTCGACACTGGTGCTGCTGCTCGGTCCCGAATACACGGTGCGCGCGCCCGCGGGATCGGGTCCGGCGCCGAATACCGCCTTCGATGCCGACCATATTCTCGGCACCGAGACCGAGATTCTGTCGAGCGACGATCTGCACCGCGATGTGATCCGCTCGATCGGGCTCGCGCGCCTCTATCCGAAGCTGTTGCAGCCGCCGAGCCTGCCGATGCGGATGCTGGCCGCGATCAAGGGCGCGCCGGACATGCTGGCACGGATGGCTGGGTCGGAGCCGGCGCATCACGCGGACGATCCGCTGGAGGAGGCGGTCGCGATCTTCGCGGCCAAGCTCGACATCAAGCCGTCCAAGCTCGCCAGCGTGATCACGCTCGGCTTCAGCCATCGCGACGCCTCGGTTGCGCATGACGCGCTGCGTGCGCTCGAGTTGCTCTATCTGCAGCGCCGACGGGCGCTCTATTCGAGACAGGACAGCCGCGCGATGCGCGCCGATGTCGAACGCGCGCGTCGGTCGCTGGACGTGGCGGACGCGGCGCTTGCGTCGTTCCGGCTGTCGCATGGGCTCCCCGATTATGGGACGCAGCTTGCGAGCCTGCTGCACGAGCAGGGCGACGTCGAACAGGATGCGATCGCGGCGCGCCGGGCCGAGGCGGCCGGACAGGCCCGGATCGCCGAGCTCGAGATGCAGCGGACGCGGCTTCCCGCGATGGTGGCCGGCGGCAGCGACACGAGCCTCGACGAGCATACCGCGGCGTTGCGCAGCGGCATCGAGGAATTGCGGGCGCGCGAGGCCGCGACGTTGAGCCGCTATCGGCAGGACAGTCCGGCCGCGCGCGACATCGAGACGCAGATCCAATCCAGGAACGGCGAACTTGCCTCAAGCCGCCCGGTTACGTTGTCGGCGAGCCACACGGTGCGCAACGGCGCGTTCGACGCGGTGGTGTCGAGCCTGCTGCAGTTGCAGGCCGAGCAGCGCGGGCTCGATGCGCAGCTTGCCGACGACGATGCGGAGGATGTCGCGATCACGCGCCGGATCGCAGCGCTCGGTCAGGACGAACGCGCGCTCGACGCGCTCACCACGCGGCGGAGCGTCCTGCTCGACGATCTGCGCGGTCTGGAGGCCGCGGCATCGAGCCAACAGGATGTCGAGGCGGTCGAGGCGGCGTCGCTGCCAAGCGTCCGTGTCGCTGCCGCACCGAGCCTGCCGATCAGGCCGAGACCGCTTCGTCTGCTGCTGGTAATGGCGGGCCTCGCCTTCGGTGCGATCGGGTGCATGGCGGCGGCCTTGGCCGGGCACGCGTGGCGGCGGACCATCCTGCTCGGCGACGAGCTCGAGACGCTCGGGATCGCGATGCTGGCACGGGTGCCGCGCGGCGACGCCTTGATGGCGCAATCACCGATCATGCCGCTCGGCGCGTGACGAGGCAGGATCACATGCCCGCGCTCGACGGCTGGCGAGGAGTGTCGATCCTGCTCGTGCTGGCAGCGCATGCCGGGGTGGGGCCGCTGGTTCCGGGCGGCCTCGGAGTCACGATCTTCTTTTTCGTCAGTGGCCTGTTGATCACCGGACAGTTGCTCGACGAGCATCGGTTGCGGGGGCGGATCGATCTGGCGCGCTTCTACAAACGGCGCGCGCTTCGCCTGCTGCCGGCGTCGACAGCGTTCGTGGTGATCGCCGGACTGGTGTTCATCGCCTGCGGCGGCGCGATGCGGCCGGCGGCGTGGCCGGCGGCACTGCTGTACGGCGCCAACTATGCGCAGCTCACGTCGCACGTGTTCGACACGAACGTCAGCGGCCTGGTGCATCCGTTCGTGATTCTCTGGTCGCTTGCGATCGAGGAGCAGTTCTATCTCGTCTGGCCGGTGCTGCTGCTGGTCCTCGCGCGCCTCGGCGGCCGGACGGCGATGATGACGGGACTTGCGTTCTGCATCCTCGGCTGCCTCGTCTGGCGTTGCCATCTGGCGCCGATCTGCGAGGCGTGGGGCCCGACCTGCGGTCCGCACGGTGATGACTGGATCAGCAAGTCGACCGACACGCGCGCCGACAGCCTGGCCTTCGGGGCGTTCGCCGCCGTCCTGCTTCGGGCGCGGGCGGCGGCATCGGTGACGGCGGCGGCCCGGTTGCCGGCAGCCATCGCCGGGGCGGCGTTGCTGCTGGTCACGGTCGCGATCAGGAGCCAGGAATTTCGCGATACCTGGCGCTACACGCTGCAAGGTGCGGCCTTGCTGGTGTTGGTGACGGCGTCGCTGCAGCCCGGACCTCTGGCCGCCTTGCTGTCGCGACCGTTGCCGATGGCGATCGGACGGCTCAGCTACGGTCTCTATCTCTGGCACTGGCTGGCGCTGATGATCGCAGGCCGAGTGGCGCCGGCCGGCCCGACATTCGATGCGATCTTCGCGAGCTTGACGCTGGCGTTCACGTTCGCCTGCTGGTTCGGCATCGAACGGCCGATGGTGGCGCTGCGCCGTCGCGCCGGGTCGCAGGCGACGGCGGCCCTGCTACAGGCCGGTGCGGCGCGACGAACGCTCGCGGATCCGGCGCTTGCCGGCTGATCCGTCCGGCCGGATGGTCAGGCGCGCGGGCACGCTGCTGGTGGGCTCCGGGGGGAGCCAGCTCGTGGCGCTCGGTCTGGCGCCGCTGCTGACGCGGCTCTACGACCCGCATGCGTTCGGGGCATTCGGAATCTTCGTTGCCGTGACGACGCTGGCGGCCTCGATTGGCAGCCTCGGGCTTGAGAACGCGCTGGTGATCGAGCGCGACGAAGCGCAGGCACGCGTCGCGTTCGGCGCGTCGCTCGTGCTCGCTGTCGCCGTCGCGTGCGCGGCTACCGGGCTAACCGCGGCCGCGTGGCTGGCGGACGTGCTGCCCGCCCTGCCCGCGCGTGCGCTTGGACTGGTCGGGCCGTCGGTGCTGGCGCTCGGCTGGGGTCAGGTGCTCGCGAACCGCGCGCTTTCCCTCGATCGGCCGGGCGCGGTCGCCGCCGGGCGCCTGCTTCGCGGTGCGGGCGTCGGCATCGTGCAGCTGGCACTCGCGTGGCATGCGGCGAACGGCGTGTCGTTGATCGAGGGTGGTCTGGCGGGACAGACGCTCGCAGCCGCGGCAACGGCGTGGGCGCTCCGGTCGACGCCCGGGCCGCTTCTCGGCACGCGAGAGAGGCGCCGACGCCTGGCCACACATCATCGGACGCTGCTCCGCTGGTCGGCGCCGCAGACACTGCTCAACAATCTTGGCAACAGCGCGGTGCCGCCGATCATCGGCGGGATCGGGGGAGCCGCGTCCGTCGGCGCCTTCACGCTCGCCAACCGGGTCGTGCTGCTGCCTGCGGTCACGATCGGCGAGGCGATGCGCCAATCACTGCTGGCCTCGATGAGCCGGATCGCCGGAGACGATGCGTCGCTGCGGCGGATGACAGCGCGGACCAGCTTGGCGCTCGCCGTGCCGCTCGGGCTCCTGGCTGTGGTGCTCCTGGTCGTGGGCCCGGCGCTGTTCGCGGTCGTGTTCGGTGCGCAATGGCGCGCGGCGGGCTTCGATGCGGGTCTGTTGATGGCCGCACAGGCGGCGGGGATTGCCAACATCCCGGCGGTCACAGTGATCACGGTGCGCGGCTGGCAACGCAGCCTGTTCGCGTTCGGCGCGGTGACGCTGCCGATCCGGCTGGCAGCGCTCGCGTTGGCCGGGAGTGTCACGAGCGCGCTGATCGCCTGGTGCGCGCTGTCGGCGCTTGCGAGTGCCGCGGTGACGATCGCGACCCTCGTCCGGCTTGGTCCAGGCACGGCATCCCGCATGGAGGAGGTCGCAGGATGAGTGGCGCGCCGATGTTCAGCATCGTCATTCCGGTCTTCAATCGCGCGCACACCATCCAGCGTTGCCTGGACAGCGTGCTGGCCCAAGAAATGGGCGATTTCGAGATCGTGGCCGTCGACGACGGTTCGACCGACGGTTCGCTCGAACGGCTTCGTGCTTGCAAGGATCGGCGGCTTGTCGTGATCGCGCAGGGATGCAATCGCGGGGTCTGTCCGGCACGCAACACCGGGATCGCGGCGAGTTCGGGCGAATGGATCGTGTTCCTTGACAGCGACGACGAGTTTGCCTCGTCCGCGGCGCTCGATCGGATGGCCTGCCTGGCGCGCGGCGCGCCGCCCTCGTTGCATGCGTTGTGGTTCCGCAGCCGGCTCGACGACGGGGGCCTGTCGCCCGACCCTATCGAGACGGACGGCGATCTCGACTATCGGGGTTATGCGCGCTTTCTGGAGCGGACGTTCGGCAAGCCGCGCGACATGATCCGGTGCGTGCGGCGATCCTGTTTTCATTTGGTTCGGTATCCAAACAGCCGGATGCTCGAGGATAAATTCCACCTCGACTTCGCGATGCTGTTCCGCTCCCGCATTCACCATGACGTGTTGCGCTTCTATCACCAGGATGCGGGCAATCAGCTCGTGGAGCAACTGGGCCGTCTGTCGGCAAGGCGGGATCGGGACTTCGTCGTCGATCGAGCCCGGGGCCTGCGGGATCTGCTAGCGGCACACGGTGCCATGCTCAGACGCGAGGCGCCGCGAGTGCATCGAAGCTATCAGCTTCGTGCGGCAAGGACGTCGTTTCGGTCGGGCTCGCTTGGCGTGGCCGCTGCACAGATCGTGGGCCTCGGTTGTCGTGCTTTATGCGATCCGCGTGGATGGCGAACCGATGCCTAGGAGATCGGCAGGCTGGACACTGACGGCGCTCACGCTGCTCTCGGGATGCGGCACGGTGGACACCGGCGCAATGCCACAGGCGCCGGCGCAACCGGAGCTTGGAACGATCGCGCCATTGGCGCCCTACCGGATCCAGGTCGGGGACGTGCTCGACATCCGGCTGCCGCTGTCGCCCGAACTCGACGACGAGATCACGGTGCGGCCGGACGGCCATATCTCGACGACCGTGATGGGCGATGCGGACGCCGCCGGGCGAACCGTTCCCGAACTCGAAGCGACGCTCGAACATGCCTACGCGTCGCTGCTCAAGTCGCCGCAGCTGTCGGTCATCGTCAAGCAGGCGCAGCCGCTGCAAGTGTATGTCGCGGGCCAGGTGGCCAATCCGGGCATGTTCAAGGCCGACAGCGGCGCCATCACGCTCAGCCAGGCGATCGCACAGGCCGGAGGGATCAAGCTTGCCGGCGACAGCAGGCGGATCTTCATCCTCCGGCGTGGCGCCGACGGACAGCCGCGTTTCCTGGCGACACGCTACCAGTCGATCGCGGGCGGCATCGATCCGGCAGCGGACGTGCGGCTTGCCCGGTATGACGTGGTGTTCGTGCCAAGGACCGGGATCGCCGAGGGCTACGAGTATTTCAACCAGTATCTGCAGCAATTCGTGCCGGTGAGCTGGGGGTTCTCGTATGTGCTCAATGAGGCCCGGGGCGCGGTGACGCAGGCGCCGCCGGCTGCGAGCGTCCCTTGAAGATCAGCGCGCTTTCCCGAAGACGAGCGCACGGAGGCGGACCAGGATGTCCACGAGCGCCGCATCGGTTTCGAAAGCTGGGAACTGATGGTTCGCATTCTGTCCGCGAAGCGGCTTGAGCTGCTGCGACATGTCGATGCGGATGTTGAGGCTCTGGAGAGCGCGGGCCTTCTGGACCGGGACACGGAAGGCCTCCGCGCGGACTACGACACGTTCGACCTGCGGATGACGGTTAACCCTGTAGTGCTTGGCGGAGCATTCGACTTGAGGAACGACCAACGGCTCAGGTTTCCGGCTTGAGACGTATTGGGCGCATTCGGTTGGCCGCCTCGTGATGCTGTCAACGACACGTGACTGTTGGGCGGAAAGCCGGACCCGCCCATCCAAGCGGTCTTCGTCAGCCTTGGCGGCTCATAGTAAAGCATTGTCCGAACCGTTTGTGCCACCGTTCGATATTGGACGAATAAAATTTGCTGGCGGGTCTGGGGCCGCGTGGCCCCAGCGGGTCCAGGGCAGAGCCCTGTCTTGGATCCCGCCCTACTTCCACATCGCGCGGAGGACGGTTTCGGCGAGTTTGCCGTAGAAGCTGAAGCCGGTGCGGTAGTGCTGGTCCAGATAGGCGTTGTTGGCGTGGATCATGATGCCGGAGACAAGCGGATCGCTCATGAAGCGGCCGAGCAGGAGGGCGTAGATCAGCGATTGCGCCAGTTCGTCGGGCGCGGCGCCCGGCATGGCCCAGCAGCCGGGGCACATGAGAGCGCCGGCGGTCGAAGGCGCGCCCATCTCGGTGATCAGGCCGGGCTTGCCGCCGGCGCGGATCTCGGCGTCCCAGTGGGACGGCCAGTCGAAGCGGTTTCTGCTGTGGTCGATGGTGTCGGGTGCGGCGACGAGAGCGGCCGCGAGGTCCGATGGTGGATTGGGGCCGGCCGCCAGGATCGGATAGGCGTCGAGCCCGACATAGTCGAGCGCGGACCAGAACGAGACATGCGTCGCCTCGTCATATTCCCAGGACCAGTCGGGCTTCGTTGCCGTGTAGTAGCGTGACGGGAGCACGCCGGCTCCGGCGGCATAGGTGACGGCGCCCTTGAAGCGTGCGCGCACGCTGGTGACGATGTCGGTCCAGATCGGACGATAGAGCGCCGGGCCCGTCAGGTAGCCGCCCATCTCGGTGCCGATGACGAGCAGGGACATGCCGTAGGCGCGGGCGTACTGGGCCCAGCCGAGGACGATGGCCTTGTAGCTGGCGAAGAAGGCGGCGGGGTCGGCGGGCGAAAACAGGTTGGAGGCCAGAGTGTTGCCGTCGGGGGCGAGGAACTCGAGCTTCAAGCCGACGCGAAGCCCGGCCGCCTGCGCGACGCCGATCGCGTGGGCGAGGCGGGCATTCGGCTCGCCGTTCTGGGCTGTGATGACGTCGGTGTTGGGATCGACGGTGCTGGTGATGGCGAAGACGAGCGTGTCGGCGCCGTCGGCCTTCATCGCCCTGATCATGGCATCGGAGAAAGTGCCGCCGAAGCCGTCCCAGCCGAAGGAGGTGACGGTGACCGCACGGATCCCGGTGGTCGCGGCGAAGCTGATGCGCCCGCATATGAACGCGGCCAGGAGCGACGCCAGCAGGAGGAGGACGAAACGCACGCGGCACCTCTCGCAAGAGGGTCCGATTGTGCGCGCAAGATGTTACCGGAAGGTCAACCGCGTGCCCGGAGCAGTCGTGCCTTGTCGCGCTGCCAATCGCGGTCGGCGATCGCATGACGCTTGTCGACATTGGTCCGGCCCTCGGCGAAGGCGAGCGTGACCTTGGCCACGCCGCGGTCGTTGAAATGGATGTCGAGCGGAACCAGCGTCTGGCCGTTCCTGGCCACCGCGCCGAGCGCCTTGTCGATCTGCTTGTGGTGGAGGAGCAGCTTGCGCGGCGCGCGCGGCTCGAAGCGCGACAGGACGCCGCCCTGGTATTCGGGAATGTAGCAGTTGAACAGCCAGATCTCGCCTCCACGCTCGCCGGCCCAGGCCTCGGTGAGCGTGGCACGGCCGAGGCGCAGGCTCTTGACCTCCGGTCCCTTCAGCACAAGGCCGGCTTCCATGGTCTCCTTGATGGTGTAGTTGAAGCGCGCCTTGCGATTCTGGGCGGCGATCCCGTGGCTGATCAGGCCGCTCTTCTTGACGGCGGTCATGACGCGATCAGGCCCAGGTCGGCCATCGCGTCGGCGACCCGGTGCCGGGCCGCCTCGGTGAGCGGGGCGATCGGAAGACGGCAGAGTGGTGCGGCGCGGCCAAGCAGGCTCATCGCATATTTCACCGGGGCCGGACTGGTCTCGCAGAACAAGGCGTCGTGCAGGCCGATCAGGCGGTCCTGTGCGGCGATCGCGGTCTCGGCGAGCCCGGTCTGCCAGGCCGCATGCATGTCGGCACAGAGGCGTGGTGCGACGTTCGCGGTCACCGAGATGCAGCCGTCGCCGCCAGCGGCGAGGAACGAGATCGCGGTCGCGTCCTCGCCCGAGAGCTGGACGAAGCCGGCGCCGCAGGCGCGCCGTGTGTGCAGGGGCCGGGCAAGGTTCTGGGTGCTGTCCTTGACGCCGATGATGGAAGGATTTCTGGCGAGATAGGCCATGGTCTCGACGCTCATGTCGACCACCGAACGGCTCGGGATGTTGTAGATGATCACCGGCAAGCCCACGGAGGCCACGGCCTCGAAATGCAGGACGAGGCCCTGCTGGGTGGGCTTGTTGTAGTAGGGCACGACGACGAGACAGGCCGCGGCGCCGGCTTCCTTGGCGTGGCGCGCAAGCGAGACGGCTTCGGCGGTGCTGTTCGAACCGGCGCCGGCGATGACCGGGACGCGGCCGGCGGCGGCCTCGATGGTGATGTCGACGACGCGCCGATGCTCATCGTGGGTCAGGGTCGGGCTTTCGCCGGTGGTGCCGACCGGGACGATCGCGGTGGTGCCTTCGGCGACGTGCCACGAGACGAGCTCGGCCAGGGCGGGCTCGTCGACGGATGCGTCCGCGCGCATCGGCGTGATCAGGGCGACGATCGAGCCCTTGAACATGATGCAATCTCCCAGACGACGGCAGGAGGTAGCCAGCGGGGGCGTCATCCGCAAGATCGGGATGGTCTTGCCAGAGCGGACACGATCCGGGATCGTCCAGCGATTCATGAAGCGCGCGCCGAGCAGAGTGTCACGGGCGGTTCCGGCCGCGCCGCTTGCCGTCCTCCTGGCATCGGGGCTGAGCGTGCCGGGCTGCGCCGGTCCGGTTTCGGCGCGGGCCCAGGCGTCGCCCGCTGCCGCGATCGAGGCGCACGACTGGCAGGCGGCCCATTCGGCGGTCGACGCAACGCCGGATGCGCTGGCAGCGACGCTGGTCACCTATCTGCGGCTGCTCGCACCGGACGCGTCGGCCAGCGACATCGCCGATTTCCTCGCGGCCCATCCCGACTGGCCGAACCGTACGGTGTTGCATGCGCGGTATGACGCGGCACTCGCAGGTGATGCCGACGACGGCGCGGTCGTCTCGCTCTGCCGTCGCGAGCGGCCGGGTTCGCCCGGCGCTCTGGCACGCTGCGCGGTCGCTGCGAGGTCGGGGGACGCGAGCGATGCGGCTTCCTGGGCGAGACAGGCGTGGAGAGACGGGATCGACAGCGGCTTGGGCGACGATGCGGCGGAAGCCGGTTTTGTCGGGCAATGGGGGGGCGTGCTGACCGACGAGGACCATTGGCAGCGATTCGAGCGGATCAGTCCGCCGGTGGGCGAGGAGCGCGAGGCGGCGGCCCGCGCTGTCGGCCGGCTGAAGGGGCTGGCGCGTGCGATCGCCACAGCACGGGTGGCGCTCGCGGCCGGCACGCCCGATCCGCTGGCGCTGTGGCGCGCGGTGCCGCCGGCTGGCCAGGACGATCCGGGGCTGGTGCTGCTGACGGCGCGTCAGTTGCGCCACGACGGCGCGAACGAGGACGCGGTGGCGTTCTGGCGGACGCGCGGGATGGCGGTCGAGGCCGGGCAGCCGCCGTCGATGCAGGCGCTGTTCTGGGCGGAGCGCGACCTGATGGCACGCGCGCTGCTGGCCGAACCCGGACATGACCGGGAGGCGTTCGCGATAGCCGACGACCGCGACACCCGTTCGATCGGCGCGCGCGTCGACGCGTTGTTCCTCGCCGGCTGGATCGCTCTGCGGCGGCTCGGCGAGCCTGCCGTGGCGTCGGATCGGTTCACGGCGCTCGCCGGCGTGTCGGACAGCGTGACCACACGCGCGCGCGCCGCCTACTGGCTCGCCAGGGCGGACGGGCAGGCAGGCCAGCAGGCGGATGCCCTGCGGCATGACGCGCTGGCGGCGGCGTTTCCGACCACGTTCTATGGCCAGCGCGGGTTGGCCTCGCTGGCACAAGGTGAGGGTGAGGCGGCTTTCCTGGGGCGTCTGCGCGGGGCGCTCGCGTCCGTGGCGGCGCCGGTCTGGACGTCGTCACAGGCGGTCGCCTTTGCGTCGGGCGTCATGCCGCGCGCGGCGATATTGCTGGTGGCGTGGGGCCAGGCGCGGCACGCGAAGGCGTTCTTGGGCGAGGCGGACGCGCGGGCGACGGGCGCGGTCGATCATGCGCTGGCGGCGGATCTCGCGGTCACGCTCGGGCTGCCCGACGAGGCGATCGCGATCGCGCGCCGCGCCGGCCGCGAGGGACACGCATTGACGCCGATCGGTTGGCCGCGGCCGGTGACGCCACCATCCGGCCTGCCGGCGCCGTTGCTGCTCGGGCTGATGCGCCAGGAGAGCGGGTTCGATGCGGAGGCGACCAGTCCGTCGGGGGCGTTGGGCCTGATGCAGTTGCTGCCGGGCACGGCGGGGGAGGTCGCGGGAACGCAGCGGGTCGCCTTCACCCGTGCCCTGCTGACGAGCGATCCGTCGCTGAACATGCGGCTGGGTGCCGTCTATCTTGCGCGGCTGCTCGACCGGTTCGGCGGCAACGTGCCGGTGGCGGTCGCGGCCTACAATGCCGGTCCGCACCGGGTGTCGGGTTGGGCGCCGGCGCCGGGTGGATCGGGTGGCGCGATGGTGGACGAACCGGATGAGGCGATGATCGACTGGATCGAGACGATCCCGGTGGCGGAGACGCGCAACTATGTCGAGCGCGTGCTGGAGAACCAGGCTGTGTATGCGGCACTCGGGCCGCAAGCGGGGTCGGGATGAGCCGCGTGGCGCGGGCGATCGCGTCGCTGGGGCCGGTTGGCCGTGTGCCTGCACCGGGGACGGCAGGGTCGGTGGTGGCCGTGCTGTCGGGTGCGCTGCTGATGCGGCTCTCGCCCGCGGCGCTGCGGGTGGCGGCGCTGGCGAGCGTGCCGGTGGGGCTGCTGGCGGTCGCGGCGCTGGCCGAGGCGGACGAGGATCCGGGCTGGGTGGTGATCGACGAGGTGACCGGGCAGTGGATCGCGATGCTGGGCTTGCGGGGTGCCGGCATGCCGGGCCTGCTCACGGCCTTCGCGCTGTTCCGGGCGCTCGACATCGCCAAGCCCGGACCGGTGGGCTGGGCGGACCGCAGGCGCGGTGCGGCCGGCGTGATGCTCGATGACATCGTCGCGGGCGGGATCGCGGCCGGACTGCTGGTGGCCATTCGCGGGATCGGACGAAGGCTATGATCGAGGATCTCGAGGAGGCGGCACGCCGGACGGTGCAGTTGCTGGCTTCGCATGGGGCGATGGCGGTGACGGCGGAGAGTTGCACCGGCGGGCTGATCGCGGCCGCGATCACCGCCGTGCCGGGCTCGTCCTCGGTGCTGTATGGAGGGTTCGTGAGCTACGCGGATGCGGCGAAGACGGAGATGCTGAGCGTGCCTACGGCCATGATCGCGGCCGTGGGCGCGGTCAGTCGGGAGGTGGCGGCGGCGATGGCGGCCGGCGCGCGGACACGGAGCGGGGCCGAGATCGCGATCAGCGTGACGGGGATCGCGGGGCCGGACGGGGGCACGGCAGACAAGCCGGTCGGCACGGTCTGGTTCGGGATCGACGGGCCTGCGGGGCAGCGACAGGAGCGGGTGGTGTTCGCGGGCGATCGCGGCGCGGTTCGCGCTGCCACAGTGCTGCACGCGCTCGCGATGGTGCGGCGCGATCTCGGGGATGAACCCGGCTGATGGACGTTCGCGGGCGGCGCTCTTGATCGCGCACGCGCTGCTTGGCTGTCTCGTCGGCGTTCTGGTGGGCCTGACCGGCGTGGGCGGCGGGTCGTTGATGACGCCGCTGCTCGTGCTGCTGTTCGGCATCCATCCGACGACGGCGGTCGGGACCGACCTGCTGTTCGCCGCGGTCACCAAGAGCGTCGGCACCAGCGTGCATGGCGTGGCGCGGACGGTGGTGTGGTCGATTGTCGGGCGGATGGCGCTCGGCAGTGTGACGATGACCGCGGTGACGCTGCTGGTGCTGGCGCGATTCGGCCGGACCGATCCGCACGTGGTGGCCTTGATCACGCTGGGACTGGGGGCGTCGCTTCTCCTGACCTCGGTCACGGTGCTGTTCCGGCCGGCGATCCTGCGCTGGGCGGTCGCGCATATCGACCGGCCAACGCCGCGGACGGCGGCGCGGCTGACGATCGCGATGGGCGGAATTCTGGGCGTGCTGGTGTCGATGACGTCGGTGGGCGCGGGCGCGATCGGCGTGACGGCGCTGATCCTGCTCTATCGCGAAATGCCGATCGCGCGCGTGGTTGCGACGGACATCGCGCATGCGGTGCCGCTGACGCTGGTGGCGGGCGCCGGCCATTGGTGGCTGGGGGATGTCAACGGAAGGCTGCTGGTGTCGCTGCTGATCGGGTCGATTCCGGGCATCGTGCTCGGCAGCGTGGCGTCGACGCGGGTACCGGAGCGGGTGCTGCGGCCGATCCTGGCGGCGGTGCTGGCATTGGTCGGGTTCAAGCTGCTCGCCTGACCCGGGTGGCGGGGCGGTCCCGGTGGAACCGCCCCCTTCTCGATCAATGCGTCGCGGGCGGGGTTCCGCCGGTGGCGGGAGGCGCCATCGTGCCGGTGGCGGGGGGCGCCATCGCGCCGGTGGCGGGGGGCGCCATCGCGCCGGCCGGGGCGCCGGCGGTGGGGGGCATGCTGCCGGCCGGAGCAGGCGTGGTGCCGGACGTGGTGGTGGCATCCTGATTGGAGCGCGCCTGCTGCAGGCTCTGCGCGTTCAGGCGCGCCGTGGCGGAGTCGCCCTCGCCATGGGCCATGCCCTTGCCGTGATGCATGCCCTTGTGATGCATGTGGTGGTGCATCGGCTTGCTCGTGGCGTCGGGTGCGGCATCGGTGGTTTGCGCGATCGCCGGCGCCGCGAGTGCGACAGCGGCGCAAACGGCCATCCTCAGCATAGACTTCATCATTGTGCTCCCTTTCGCCGCCCGGCCGGTCAGGCGGACGGATGGTCTCGGAGGACCGTGCTGCAACGACGGGTGCCGATTGCTCCCGCGACGCTCGCAGAACGGTCTAGTCGATGCGCGGTTCCAACTTCGAGGTCTAAAGAGCGCGTCCGGTTCGTTTCGGAATCCATTGCGGCTTTCCGGAGACGCCGAGCGTCAGTTCGCGGTGGCGCTCGAGGGGGCTGCCACATGCGGGCGCGGTTGGACCGGCGGAGGACCGTAGATCGCGAGCGCGCGCTTGAGGAAGGCGTTGACCATGCGCCTGACCGCCTCGTTGAAGACGACGCCGATCGCCTTCTGCAGCAGCAGGCTGCGGAACTCGAAGTCGACGAAGAAGTCGACCCGGCAGCCGCGCGGATCGGGCGTGAAGCGCCAGGTGTTGTTGAGGTAGCGGAACGGGCCGTGCTCGTATCGGACGGTGATCGATTTCGGGCGGTCGAGAGCCACGCGGCTGGTGAAGCTCTCCTTGAACGGGCCGAACCCGATCGTGAGGTCGGCCACCACCTCGGCCTCGGTGCGGCTGGTCACGCGGGCGCCGGTGCACCAGGGCAGGAATTCGGGATAGTGGCCGACATCGGCCACGAGGTCGAAGAGCTGGTGGTCCGAATAGCGGACGACCTGGTGCTCGGCATGGGTCGGCATGCTCAGGCGGCGGCGCGGGCGAGACGGGCGTCGCGGAGACGGGCGAAGTCGGCGTCGGCGTGATAGGACGAACGGGTGAGCGGCGTGGCGCTCACCATCAGGAAGCCCTTGGCGCGCGCGGTGGTGGCGTAGTCGTCGAACTCGCCGGGCGGGACGAAACGATCGACCGCGGCATGCTTGGTGCTCGGTGCCAGATATTGGCCGAGCGTCAGGAAATCGACGTCGGCGATGCGAAGGTCGTCCATCACCTGGCCGATCTCGGCACGGCCCTCGCCGAGGCCGACCATCAGGCCCGACTTGGTGAAGACGGCAGGCATGGCGCGTTTGGCGGCGTCGAGCAGGCGCAGCGACTGGAAGTAGCGGGCGCCAGGGCGGATGGCCGGATAGAGCCGCGGAACGGTTTCGAGATTGTGGTTGAAGACGTCGGGCGGGGAGGCGGCGAGACGCTCGAGCGCCGCCTCCTTGCGCAGGAAGTCGGGCGTCAGGATCTCGATCGTGGTGGCGGGGGCGGCCGCGCGGATGGCGCGGATGACAGCCACGAAATGAGACGCGCCCCCGTCGGGCAGGTCGTCGCGGTCGACCGAGGTGATCACGACATGGCGCAGGCCGAGCTTGGCGACGGCGTCGGCGACACGCGCGGGCTCGCCCGAGTCGAGCGGCAGCGGCACGCCGGTGCGCACGTTGCAGAAGGCGCAGGCGCGGGTGCAGGTCTCGCCCATGATCATCATCGTGGCGTGGCGCTGGGACCAGCATTCGCCGATGTTGGGGCAGGCGGCTTCCTCGCAGACGGTGACCAGGCCGTTGGCGCGCATCAGGTCGCGGGTCTGATGGTAGATGGGGTGGTTCGGCGCGCGGACGCGGATCCAGTCCGGCTTGCGCGCGACCGGGTTGTCCGGCCGGCGCGCCTTCTCGGGGTGCCTGGGGCCGGACGGCGCGTCGCGATGGTCGATCAGAAGCCTGGTGGACATGAGGCGCGCGGGAAGTCCGGTTCGAGGAGGGCGTTGGCAGAAGTGTCCCCGGTCCAGGGCGAGGTCAAGCGCGTGCCCGCACGGGCAGCCGGGAGAGGTTCGGCCGCAGCTGAACTTCAATCATTTTTGGCAATCGAGATAGGAATTTCGTCTGGCCCGGTCCGTTGTCATGGACTTCATAATCGTGTCCGCGACGAGGGTCGACGCGCATGCACGCTGGTGTGCGATCAGGGTCCGGTAACCGGCCCGACCGGCGAGCACGAGCCGAACAGGCCGTGGGTGCCCTTCGCCACGCTCTGGCTGAAGAACAGCGTGTCGGGATTGGAGGCGGCGGCGCCGCCGAAGGTCAGGCTCCACAGGACGCGGAGCGTGACCGGGTTGCCGGTGGTGTCGAGCAGGATGTTGACCGCCAACACGCCGCTGTTGAAGCCGAAGATGTGCCCGTCGCCGAAATCGCCGACCATGATGTCGCCGCCGAAGGCGCCGAAACCGGCGGGTGCGCTGCAGGCGCGTGTTCGACGCCGTTGATTGGAAGGGTGTCGTTCTGGTTGGGGGACTTGCTGGCGCGGCCGGAGCGACGGCCGAGACGGGCCCTGATCAGGGATGGGCGGTGAAGAACGAGTAGTCGGCGCCGTAGGGCACCTGCGCCACCTGGCCGGTGTGGCACGCGGTGGTGGGCGGACCGCCGCCGGCGGTGTTGGCGCGCACGATGTACGTCACGTTGCCGAACAGGCCGGCCTTGAAGAGACCGTTGGTGTTGGCGACGGACTTGAGGAGCAGGCAGGCGATCGCGCCGGTGTTGGGGCAGTCGGGGCTGGTTCCGGCAGTCTCGCTCGCGACCTTGGAGCCCCAGACCGCGCTCTGATCGAGCGGGCTCCGCCAGGTGGGACAGAATCGCCGCGCCGATGCACCGGACTGCGTGCAACCGGGGCTTGCGGTCAGCGCCTGGCCTGGAACGACATCGAGGAAGTGCTCGGCCGCCTCAAGCGGGAAGCCGCCGACCGTCACCGACAAGGACGCCTGCGGGCGCTCGAAGGTCCAGGCGGTGACGCCCAGCATTGCCGGAAGACAGATATAGTCCTGCGTGCCGACGCCTCTTGTCTTGAGCAGGAGCACGTTGCCGGCAGGCGGCGTGATGGCCGTGGGCGCGCTGGCGGCCTGGGCGCATGCCTGGAGCGACGTCGGGGCCGCCGGGATGGCGATCAGTGCCGCGACGCCGGCAATCGATCGTCGTGTGGATGGTGACATGTGGCCGCCTCGGTTCTGACGACCGAATGAATAGGCGACTTTTGGTTACATGGGGATGTCAGACGCGGTCGCGATTGCTACGGATGACATCCGCGACGGCGGCGAGGACCGTTGCGGATCCCTCGGGTGCTTCTCCGATCGGGTGAAGGAGATCGTTCATGGCGGAGTTCGGAGGTGATCGGCCGCGGTCGGACGTGCCTTGGCAATTGGCGCAGATCAATGTCGGGCGCCTCGTGGCGGACCGGAGCGCTCCTCGGGTCGCACCGTTCTTCGCGGCGCTCGTTCGTGTCAACGCGCTGGCCGACGCCGCGCCGGGGTTCGTTTGGCGACTGCAGGACGAGGGCGGCAACGCGACCGGCCTGCAGCCGACGTCGGACCCGCTATTCATCGTCAACATGTCGGTCTGGGACGATGCGGACGCGCTGTTCGCGTTCGTCTACCGGAGCGGGCACGCGCCGGAGATGGCACGGCGACGGGAGTATTTCGAACGGTTTGAGGGCGCGTATCAGGCGCTGTGGTGGGTGCCGGCGGATCATGTGCCGAGCATCGACGAGGGGCTGTCCCGGCTGTGGCGGCTCGATCGCTACGGGCCGACGCCGCAGGCGTTCACGTTCAAGTCGCAGTTTCCGACGCCGGACGCCCACGGGAGTCCGGTCGACATGCAGCCCGATCCCTGGTGCGTCGGTCGGGCTTGATCGGCGATCGTCTGGTCGTGTGCCGCGGGATCCGGGCGTGAGGCGGCGCGTGATCATTACGCTGGACTAACCCGCCAAAAAGTAGATTCTGTCTCGACGCGGGTGGTCGGCCAATACGGAGTTGATCATGTCCAACGCACACGGATCGCCGATCTGGTACGAGCTGATGACGCCCGATCCGGATGGGGCGAAGCGGTTCTATGACGATGTGGTCGGGTGGACCGTCGAGGCGACGCCTTCCGGGGCGATGGATTATCGGATGATCGAGGCGCCGGGCGGCGTCGCGGGCGGCGTGATGCGGCTGACGGACGAGATGCTGGCCGGGGGCGCACGCCCGGCCTGGCTGATGTATCTGAGCGTGGAGGATGTCGATGCGACGGCCGAACGGGCCGTGTCGGTTGGCGCCGCGGTGCTGGTGCCGCCGACCGACATCGAGGGCGTAGGCCGGTTCGGCCTGCTGGCGGACCCGCAGGGGGCGCCGTTCTACGTGATGCGCGGCAACAGCGAGCAGAGCGCGACAGCGTTCGCGCCGGGCCAGCCTGGGCGCTGCGGCTGGAATGAGCTGTGCACGCCTGATCTGGACGGCGGCCTCGCGTTCTATGGCGCGCTGTTCGGGTGGGAAAACCGCGAGACGATGGATATGGGACCGATGGGCGGCTATCGTTTCCTCGATCTGGGCGCGCTGCGCCTGGGTGCCGCTGCCGAAGTGAAGGACCGCCCGGCGCATTGGAATTTGTATTTCACGGTGACGGACATCGATGACGCGGCTCGGCGTGTGCGAGCCGGCGGCGGCTCGATCGAGATGGGCCCGCACGATGTTCCCTCCGGCGAGCGCATCGTGTTGGGGACCGACCCGCATGGAGCGCCGTTCGCGCTGGTTGCACCGGGCAAGGCGTAGTTCGGGCCGAGGTCGGGATCGCTCCTTACGGCGCGGTCAGGGATGGGCCGCCCGGGGGCGGTGACCGTGCGAGGCGTTTGTCGAACGTCAGGAAGGTCGCGCAGTCCGCGGCCGCGGCCAGATGGAGGGCGTCGGCGAAGTCGAGGCCGGTCTCGGCCCAGTCCAGGGCGCGGGCGACCAGAGGAGCGCCCTCGACGGCGATGTCGGGGAGGCCGGCCAGCGCCCGGAGTGCCGGGATGACGCGGTCCGGCGGCAGGTCGTAGACGGCGCGGAGCACCCACTCGGTTTCGAGGATGACGGTTCGGGGGATGAAGACGGGCTCGTGGCCAATGACGGCGCGGGCGCGGGCGGCCTGGCGCGGGTCGTCGCCGGTGAGGAAGCGGACGACGACGTTAGTGTCGACCGCGCGCATGGCGGCGTCGGGCTTCGGCGAGGATGCCGGCGTGCATGTCGTCGACCGATTTCGGGGCGCCGGTGATGGGGAGGCAGGCGAAGACGTCCTCGGGGCGCGTTGGCGCGAAGATGGTGGCGAGCGGCTTGAGAAGGACGCCGTCGGCGGTCTGTTCGACGGTCAGGCGCGTGCCGGCGTCCCAGTGGAGCTGGTCGCGGATGGCCTTGGGGAGGATGACTTGGCCCTTGGTCGAGACGGTGGTGGCGAGGGGGGTGTCCATGGGTGGCGTCCGGTAAGATGTGAGTAAGATACGGAGTGTTGGGGAGAGATCAACAGACGGAAGCGTGTAGATGGTTCAGCGGCGGCTCGCGCAGCCTTCGCTCGACCGATCCGCCATGGCTTGTTGGCAGGGGACGCCATTGCATGCCGATGCTCAGCTTTCAGGAGGTCACGCAGCAGACGTGGGCGGATTTCGAGGCGCTGTTCGAGGCGCCGGGAGGCCCGAAGTCCTGCTGGTGCACGGTCTGGCGACCGGGCGTTGGTCGCAACGCGAAGGGTCCGCATCGCAAGGCCGCGATGCGGGACCGCGTCGACCAGAATGTCCCGATCGGCATCCTCGGCTACCTGGACGGCGAGCCGGTCTGCTGGTGTTCGATCGCGCCTCGCGAGACGTATCGCGAACTGGGTGGTCTGCCGGGCGACGGCGCGAAAGTGTAGTCATTGGCCTGCCTCTACCTTCGCCGTGTGCGGCGCAGTGAGGGACTGTCGCCGCAGATCGTCGTCGTGGCCGTCCAGCACGCGCGCAGCAAGGGGGCGACGATCTTCGAGGCCTATCCGGTGGATCCTGACTCGCCCAGTTACCGTTTCATGGGCTTGGTGTCCTTGTTCCTGGACGCCGGCTTTCGGGAGGTCGGACGTAGCGGAAGCCGACGGCACGTCATGCGGCTGATGGTCGACGGTGACGGCGCTTGAGGTGTCAGCGCTGGACGCCACCGCTGATGGTGGCCGCGTTCGGGACGATGCCTGTGGCTCGGGCCGATGTGGCTGGGCCATGGTCTCGAACGGGATGTCGCGCATGTCGCTCAGACGTTGGATCAGGCTGATGCGGAATGGGCGTTGCTGATCGATGACCTCGCTGATCTTGCTTTCGGCCGTGCCGACGGCGTCAGCGAGTTGTCGCTGGTTCAAGTCGCGCTCCCGCATGCAAGAAGTCGACGGTGGCGACCGGGTCGGGGTGATCGATTGGGTAATGTTCCCGCTCTTACGTTTTGACGAGGACTGCGCGGATCAGAAGCTCGTCATGTTCGGGCGTGCCGTCGGCGAGAACGACTTGGAGGAGGTCGCCACACGGCCGAGAGAGGCTTGACGGTCGGCGTCGCTCCTGAAGGAAGTGATGTTCATGGCGGACTCTTTTGATCAGATGGGCTCCGCATTGCGCTTGTTGTATTGCCGTGGATCGTAGTGGCGGCCTCCGGGATGATAGCATGAGTGCTCGGGGTGGAATCACGCGCCTGACGCATGAGATAGGAGCGTGTCCGCAGACCAGATGGCGTCGCAGTGCTTCAGCCTAAACTGACGTTTCTTCTCGTCTGGTCGGTCACACGAATTGTGCTGGCGGCCATCTGTGTTGGATTCTGCGCCGCTTCTTGTTGGTCGTCGGATCACCGCTGGCTGATCTGGGCGCTTGGCTTCGCCTTCTTTACGATCTACTGAAAACAGCTTGTCGAAGGGCCGGGAGCGGTCATCGCGTTCAAATCGAGGAAGAGAAAACGCGACTGATGAGTTGCGCGGTCGCGGCCCTGTTCCTGCTGCATTGAGAGTGTCGAAACTGCTGCCAGGCGGTGTAGAGACCCTGGTAAGGAAGCGAATGGTCTTTTCTCTTCCATCGATCAAGGTGTGAGCCACTCCAAACTTCGCAATACTATAATCTGGCCACCGTTTACATGCATGTAAAATATTGATTTGGAATGAAACGATTGCGGACAGATGGGGTGATTGGGGTCTCTCCCCGGTGATTCGGTAGCTGCTCCTCTTAGAGGCCATTTCGGAATCAATATGGAACGGTCTGTGAGTGGGGTTGGATGGCCGGGCAAGGTGTGATTCCAAGCAGGTGTTCGAAGCCTTGCTGGAAGCCATCGCCTTATGTGGACCCCGACCACCCGTTCGCAGCATAGCCGCGCCGGGCTGCGCTATGGAAGTGACGTGACTGACGCGGAGTGGCTGATCCTCTCGCCATTCCTGCCCCCGCCCAGCCGCTGCGGGCGCCACCGCAAATGGGAGATGCGGGAGATCGTCAATGCGATCTTCTATATCCTGCGGGGCGGCGTCGCCTGGAGCCTGCTGCCGACGGATTTCCCGCCCTCGTCGACCGTGTATCGCTGGTCTGCCCGGTTCCGTGACGACGGCACCTGGGAGACGATCAATCATCATCTGGTGATGCTCGACCGCACACGGGCGGGTCGCGAGGCCAGTCCGACGGCGGCGGTGATCGATAGCCAGAGTGTCAAGACCACCGAGAGCGGCGGCATCCGAGGCTACGATGGTGGCAAGAAGATCAAAGGCCGCAAGCGCCACGCCATGGTCGACACCGATGGCCGGGCGCTCAAGCTGCAAGCCCACTCGGCCGCCATCCAGGACCGTGACGAAGCTGGTCCCTTCTTGCGTGCCTCGCGAGCACGCTGGCCGTTCGTGGCCCTCGGCTACGCGGATGGCGGCTACGCCGGCCAGCGGGTCACCGATGCAAGCTCGATCCGCATCGAAGTGTTGCGCAAATCCGACCGACAGGTCGGTTTCGCCGTCATCGCTCGCCGCTGGGTGGTCGAGCGTTTCTTCGCCTGGATCAACCGGAACCGACGTCTGGCGAAAGATTTCGAGGCGTCTATAGCCTCCGTCGAAGCCTTCCTCTACGCCGCCTCCAGCATGGTCCTGCTACGAAGGCTCGCACGTTGAACAACCGATTCGAGATGGACTCTTACTTCGTTTCTGCCTCTCCAAGTAATAATAGGGTACTTTCTTTTAGAGCTTTCAATAGATTTAGCTGAAGGATGGTAAACCGAGCAGGTGCTGCCACAGACGGCGAAGTGGCGCCGCAATATCTTTTAAATACTTCCCCATGTTTGATCTTTTTCTTCTCGACTGATTTTGTATCACCATGGTCTGTGTCGTGTTGCAGTTCAGTACGCAAGATATTTATGTCCCTGTAGGACTCCGGTTTGTTCAAAAGCCTCGACCCGGGACCCTCCCAAAAAAGGAAATAGAGGTGCTCAATCAGCGACTTATAGCCGTCGTAGGAGTTTATCTTTTCACCGATGGCGCTTTGAGCACTCGCAGTCTTATTTGTAGCTTTGAAGAAGTCAGTTCCGTGCTGCGCCGCATAATTATCGTTCAATCGTGTCAGCATCTCGCGTATCTCTCTCGCAACTTTACCAATTTTGTCACTAAAATCAGCGGATGCCGCGACATCGGCATCAGCCACTTCAAGAAAATCTGGCTCCGATTCGAATAACTTCCGCAGGAGCACCTTATGACGCTCAATTGGTCCGGATTTGATGTTCGCGTTGATGCTTTTCTGGAATGCTATGAAGTCAGCATCAGTGGCCCGCTGACCCTTTTCGACTTCCTCGGCCAAGCCGTCAACGAAGCTCTCAGCAAACTTACCGATGCGAGGCGCCATGGCCTGTAAGGCATCGTTTCGCATTAAATGACAGGTCATTGTTACCAACGATTGCGTAAGCGAGCGGCTCCTGAATGTCTTTGATCCGTCCGGGAAAGCCGATGCCAAAAAATCAAGCGCCATCGTGATGCGTCTTGCTACTTCAGACTGCTCCGAGAAGTTCTTTTGCGCTTCGAATACGCTTCTGACATCAGTATAGCGCAAGCCGGCTCCTATGCCCTCGACCTCGAGTGTTGCTACTTTAGCCACTACGTCGAAATGAGCATAGCGCTTGTCACCAAATGCTACCTTCCTGGCAAAGAATTCGTGCTTCGCCATCTTCTTGCAAAAAGTTTTTAACTTACTCGGAACCGCATTGAGCTTCTCGCTGGCGTTAAGCTGAAGTCCGCTCTGCAGTCTCTGGAAGAAGTCCATTAAATCTTCATCGGTTGCCTCTTCAATTTCATCGAAATCAATCTCGAAATCATCAACACGGTCAGAGATTTCAGGTGCCAATCCTGTATAAGTTTTAGCACAAACTTCTCTGCTGTCTCATCGGAAAGCTCTAGCTCATCAGCGAAGAACTCGAAGATGGCCGCAAGCCGTTGTTGTCCGTCGACAACTTCGTAGGTTGGTGGGTTTGTGTCGGAAATCACAAAGTAGAACTTGGGAAGCCTCCACCCGCGCAAAATCGAATCGATGAGGCTCTGCTTTCGCGCGACATCCCATACTTTCTCCCTTTGCCAATCTGGTATCTCATAACGATCACGGCGCTTGTAAATCTTGTCCAGCTCGCGCTTGTCCGAAGCCATCTTCACGCAGTCACCTCAATTTCTGTGCTTCCCGCGAAGGCGATCACAGCCCAATGAGCTTTAGGCGTCCCTTTCCGGCGACCTGTATCTGCGGACGTTCTCCAACCATAATGAGAACGCTCTCACGTTTCTGCCCTAGGAGCCTGTCCTGGTGACGGCGAAATCTGGTCGACATGAGGTGTGTGGGATGATTCTCTTGCGAGATGAGCAAGGTGTTTCGCCCCTGGAAGACGGACGAGGCGTGGCTGCTGCCTCCGTCGATCCTCGAGTTCGTTCCTGCCGGGCATCCGGCGCATCTGGTCCGTGATCTGGTCACGGAAGAGCTCGATCTCGCCGCGATCATGACGGTCTATTCCGAGCCGAAGGGCTACCCGCCATACCATCCGGCGATGATGGTGGCGTTGCTGCTCTACGGCTACAGCCGCGGCACCTACTCTTCGCGCCGGCTGGCGAGGGCCTGCGAGGAGCGTCTCGACTTCCAGGCGGTCACGGCGCTCAACCGGCCGGATTTCCGCACCATCAGCGAGTTCCGGCGGCGTCATCTCGACGCGTTGGCTGGCCTCTTCGTGCAGGTGCTGACGCTGTGTCGCCAGGCGGGCCTGGTCGGGCTCGGGCACGTCGCCGTCGATGGCACGAAGCTGAAAGCGAATGCGTCGAAGCACAAAGCGATGAGCTATGCGCGCATGGTCGCCGCCGAGGCCGAGCTGTCGCGCGAGGTGGCGGAGTGGCTGGTCCGCGCCGAGCAGGAGGATGCGGCCGATGACGCGCGTCATGGTGCCGACCGACGTGGCGACGAGACGCCCGATTGGATGCGTGACAAGCAGGCCAGGCTCGCCCGCATCCGTGCCGCCAAGGCGGAACTCGAGGCCGAGGCGCGCGCCGCCGAGGCCGCGAAGGCCGGTCCTCCGCCAGGGCCGGATGATACGCCGGTGCCGCGACGCGGGCGCCAGCCGAAGCATCCGCCCGGAACACCGAAGCCGACGGCACAGCGCAACTTCACCGATCCCGAGAGCCGGATCATGCTCGGCCGTGACGGCTTCATTCAGGGCTACAACAGTCAGGCGGCGGTCGATGCGGACGCGCAGATCATCGTGGCGCATCGCCTGACCAGCGACGCCTCCGACCAGGATGGCTTGCTGGAGCTGCTCGACGCGACGGAGGCCAACACGGGTGAGATGCCCGAAGAGGTCTCCGCCGACGCCGGGTTCTGTTCCGAGGCGAACCTGGAAGGTCTGGTCAAGAGAAACGTGCGCGGCTACGTCGCCACCGGGCGTGCCAGCCGACCTGACGGCGGCAAGCGAGGCGGCCCTCGTGTTCAGACCATGCGCACGAGGCTCCGACGCGGCGGCCATCGAAGTCGATATCGATTGCGCAAACACATCGTCGAGCCGGTTTTCGGTCACATCAAGCAAGCCAGAGGGTTCCGGCAGTTCCTCCTCCGCGGCATCGACAAGGTCAGAGGCGAATGGGCGATGATCTGCATGGCTCACAACCTCGCCAAACTCACCAGATGAGAGGAAGAAGAGCGCACCAACGTTGCCAGCCCACGCAAAAATCCCGTCATCGGCAGTTACAAGGACGCGCTCCTAGCTCATCACGGCAATTAAGCCGCATGCTGTTCCAGCATCCAGCGGCTTGCAAGTCAGACCTCAGCGGCCATTCCGACGAAGGCGTCGTACGGCCTTTGCTCCAGAGAGCGGTACCGCGGGTCCGGGGCCGCTGGCCCCAGCGGGGTCGAGCCGTGAAGCGGATCGATGGGGTTGGCCCCTCGCCTTTCCTTCCTTCTTCTTCCTAAATGTGCAGGGCTTTGCCGTAGGCGTCGAGGACGGCTTCGTGCATTGTTTCGCTGACCGTGGGGTGGGGGAAGACGGTGGCGATCAGTTCGGCTTCCGTGGTCTCGAGCGTGCGGGCGATGGCGTAGCCCTGGATCATCTCGGTGACTTCGGCGCCGATCAGGTGGGCGCCGAGCATTTCCCCGGTGTCGGCATCGAAGACGGTCTTGACCAGGCCTTCGGTCTCGCCCATCGCGATCGCCTTGCCGTTGGCGATGAACGGAAAGTGGCCGACGCGGACCTTGTGGCCCTGCTCCTTGGCGCTGGCCTCGGTGAGGCCGACGCTCGCGATCTGGGGGCGGCAGTAGGTGCAGCCGGGAATGTTGGTCCAGTCGATCGGGTGCGGGTTGAGGCCGGCGATGGCTTCAATGCAGACGATCGCTTCGTGGCTCGCCTTGTGTGCGAGCCAGGGGGCGCCGCAGAGGTCGCCGATCGCGTAGACGTTCGGCTCGCCGGTGCGGCAGAACGGGTCGATCCTGACGTGGGTGCGGTCGACTTCGATTTTGGTGCCTTCGAGACCGAGGTTCTCGACATTGCCGACAATGCCGACGGCGAGGATGATGCGGTCGTAGGTGGTGTCGATGGTCTTGCCGCCGGCGTTGATGGCGACACGGATTCCGTCGGGGGTTTGGTCCGGCTGGCCCACTTCGGCGCCGGTGAGGATGCGCATGCCCTGGCGCTCGAAGGCCTTGCGAGCGAAGGCGGCGATTTCCTCGTCCTCGACCGGCAGGATGCGGGGGGCGACTTCGGCGACAGTGACCTCTGACCCCATGTTGCGGAAGAAGCTCGCGAACTCGATGCCGATGGCGCCAGAGCCGATCACCAGCAGACGCTTGGGCACGAGGTCGGGGACCATCGCTTCGCGGTAGGTCCAGATCAATTTGGGATCGGGCTCGAAACCGGACAGAGCACGGGCGCGGGCGCCGGTGGCGAGAACGGTGTGTTTCGCGCGGAGCTTGATGGTCTGGCCGTTCTTTTCGACGGCGACCTGATTCGGGCCGTCGAGACGGCCGGCGCCGTCGACGTGGCGGACCTCGTTCTTTCTCAGCAGATGGCCGACGCCGCCGGCGAGCTGGCCGGCGACGGCGCGGCTGCGTTTGACGATCTTGCCGAGGTCGAAACGGATATTGTCGGCGGCGAAGCCGAATTCGTCGAGATGGTGGAGCAGATGGTTGATCTCGGACGAGCGGAGCAGGGTCTTGGTCGGGATGCAGCCCCAGTTGAGGCAGATGCCGCCGAGATGCTCGCGTTCGACGACGGCGGCACTCATGCCGAGCTGGGCGGCGCGGATGGCGGCCACATAGCCGCCGGGGCCGCCGCCGATGACGACGACGTCGTAGCTGTCCGAATTGGCGCTCACAGCATCAGTTCCAGCGGATCTTCCAGGATGGTTTTCAGCGACGCGAGGTAGCGGGCGGCGAGCGCGCCGTCGACAGCGCGGTGGTCGGACGACATGGTGCAGGTCATGACGGTGGCGACGGCGAGCTGGCCGTCGCGCACGACCGCGCGTTGCTGGCCGGCACCGACGGCAAGGATGGCGGCCTGGGGCGGGTTGATGATGGCGGTGAATTCACGCACGCCGAACATGCCGAGATTGGAGATCGAGAAGCCGCCGCCCTGGTATTCCTCGGGCTTGAGCTTGCCGTCCTTGGCACGCTTGAACAGGTCGAGCGCTTCGTGGTGGATGGCGGCGAGACCCTTGCGGTCGGCGTCGCGAATGATCGGCGTGATCAGGCCGTCGGGGATCGCGACCGCGACCGAGATATCGATGCGGTCGTAGTGCAGGATCGCGTCCTCGGTGAAGGTGACCGCGACGCCCGGCACACGGCGATGCGCCATCGCGACCGCCTTGATCAGCATGTCGTTGACCGAGATCTTGAAGGCGTGCTCGCCCGGCGGGGATTTCGCGTTGAGCTTGGAGCGCAGCGCCAGCAAGGCGTCGAGCTCGACGTCGATGGTGACATAAAAATGCGGGTTCTCGTTGGCCGACGCCGCGAGACGCCTGGCGATGGCGCGGCGCATCGACGAGTTGGGGACCGCGTGATGCGGCGCGTCGGTGATCGGGGCCGCGGACCTGGCTTGTGCCGGCGGCTTGGCCATGGCGGTCGGTTCGGGCGCCCTGGTGGTCGAGGCCGCCTCGACGTCGGCGCGGATGATGCGGCCGTTCGGGCCGCTGCCATGCAGGCCGTCGAGCTCGATGCCCTGCTCGCGCGCGACCCGCCGCGCGAGCGGCGAGGCGAAGATGCGGTCGCCGTGCGGCACGGGTGCGGCTTCGTGACGCGGTGCAGGTGGGGGTGCGGGTGTGGGAGCGGGCGCCTGGGCGGTGGACGGTGGCTTCCCGGCGGCGGGCGCGTCGGAAACGGTTTCGCCGTCCTCGACGAGGATGGCGATCGGGGTGTTGACGGCCACGCCGCCGGTGCCCTCGGTGACCAGGATCTGGCCGAGACGGCCCTCGTCGATGGCTTCCACCTCCATCGTCGCCTTGTCCGTCTCGATCTCGGCGAGCACGTCGCCGGGCGAGACCATGTCACCTTCCTTCTTGAGCCAGCGCGACAGCGTGCCCTCGGTCATCGTCGGGCTCAACGCCGGCATCAGCACTTCGGTCGACATCAGACGATCTTCCTCACGGCGTCGATCACCCATCGCGGCTGCGGCAGGGCGAGCTTCTCGAGATTGGCGGCATAGGGCAGCGGCACGTCGGCGCCGTGCACACGCACCGGCGGGGCGTCGAGCCAGTCGAACGCCTCCTCGATGACACGCATCGCGACTTCGGAACCGATGCCGGCATACGGCCAGCCTTCCTCGACGGTGACCAGGCGGTTGGTCTTTTTGACACTTTCGACGACGGTCGCGGTGTCGAGCGGACGCAGCGAGCGGAGGTTGATCACCTCGGCCTCGATGCCCTGCTCGGCCAGTTCGGCGGCGGCACGCAAGGCCACGCCCACCATGATGCTGTAGGCGACGATGGTGACGCGATCACCGGCGCGTTCGACCTTCGCGCGGCCGATCGGGACCACATAGTCGTCGGACACGGGTGCCTCGAAGCTCTGGCCGTAGAGGATCTCGTTCTCGAGCACGATCACCGGGTTGGGATCGCGGATCGCGGCACGCAGCAGGCCGACCGCGTCGGCCGACGAGAAGGGGGCGACCACCTTCAGGCCGGGGATGTGGGCATACCAGCTCGCATAGTCCTGGCTGTGCTGGGCGGCGACGCGCGAGGCCGCACCGTTGGGGCCGCGGAAGACGATCGGGCAGCCCATCTGGCCGCCTGACATGTAGAGGGTCTTGGCGGCCGAGTTGATGATCTGGTCGATCGCCTGCATCGCGAAGTTGAAGGTCATGAACTCGACGATCGGCTTGAGGCCGGCGAGTGCGGCGCCGACGGCAAGCCCTGTGAAGCCGTGCTCGGTGATCGGCGTGTCGATGACGCGCTTGTCGCCGAATTCCTCGAGCATGCCCTGGCTGATCTTGTAGGCGCCCTGATACTGGGCGACCTCCTCGCCGATCAGGAACACGTCGGCGTCACGGCGCATTTCGGTCGCCATCGCATCGCGCAACGCCTCGCGCACCGTGATCTCGCGGGTCTGGCCGGCTTCTGGCTCGGGCGCGGGGGCGGCACCCGCCTTGGGCGCGTATTTCTCGCCGTGCTCCTCGAGCGTGCGGTCGGCGATCGCCTTGAAGTCCTGGCCGTGGGCGGCGACCTTCGGCATCGCCGTGGTCTCCTTCGCGCCGGCCGCTTCGCCCTCGCCCTTGAGCACCGCAATCGGTGTGTTGACCGCGACGCCGTCGGTGCCCTCGCCGATCAGGATTTGTTCCAGTGTACCCTCGTCGATCGCTTCGACTTCCATCGTCGCCTTGTCGGTCTCGATCTCGGCGAGCACATCTCCGGGCTGGACGTCGTCGCCGACCTTCTTGAGCCAGCGGGCGATGCGGCCCTCGGTCATGGTGGGCGAGAGCGCGGGCATCAGGATCTCGGTCACGCGCGCGCCTCCACCAGGACGTCGGTCCACAACTCGGCCTCGTCGGGTTCGGGACTGTCCTTGGCGAACTGGACCGCTTCGGCCACGCGCTTGCGGATCGCGCCCTCGTCGGCCTTCAAGGCGTCCTCGGCGACGCCGAGCTCGATCAGACGGCGCTTGGCGCTCTCGATCGCGTCGTGCGAGGCGCGCATCTCGTCGACCTCGTCGCGGGTGCGATATTTGGCCGGGTCGCTCATGGAATGGCCGCGATAACGGTAGGTCTGCGCCTCGATCAGGAACGGTCCCTGTCCGGCGCGGCAATGCGCGATCGCCTCGTCGGCGGCCTTGTGGACCGCGAGCACGTCCATGCCGTCGACCTTGAGGCCCGGGATGCCCCAGGGTGCGCCGTTCTTCGACAGGTCATGCGACGCGGAGGCGCGCTCGACCGAGGTGCCCATGCCGTAGCGGTTGTTCTCGATGATGTAGACCGACGGTAGATGCATGAGGGCTGCGATGTTGAAGGCCTCGAACACCTGGCCCTGGTTGGAGGCACCCTCGCCGAAATATGTCACGGAGACGGCGTCGTTGCCGCGATAGTGGTTGGCAAAGGCAAGGCCGGTTCCGATCGGCACCTGGGCGCCGACGATGCCGTGGCCGCCGAAGAAGTTCTGCTCGCGCGAGAACATGTGCATCGAGCCGCCCTTGCCGCGCGAATAGCCGGTGGCGCGGCCGGTGAGCTCGGCCATCACACCCTTCGGGTCCATGCCGGTTGCCAGCATGTGGCCGTGGTCACGGTAGGAGGTGACGACCTGGTCGCCCGGCTGGAGCGCCATCTGCACGCCGACAACGACCGCCTCCTGGCCGATATAGAGATGGCAGAAGCCGCCGATCAGGCCCATGCCGTAGAGCGCGCCCGCCTGCTCCTCGAAGCGGCGGATCAGCAGCATGTCGGCCCAGGCGCGGCGCAGACGGTCCGCGCCGAGTTCCCCCGCACCCTCCACCTTGATCGCAGACGTCGCCGCGCCGTTGGCGCCGTTCTTGTCGCCTCGTCCCATCGGAGGACCCCTATGCCTGACTGAAAGCGCCCGAACGGCCGCCCGATTTTTCGACCACCCGAAGATTCTCGATGCGCATGGCGCGGTCGACCGCCTTGCACATATCGTAGATCGTGAGTGCCGCGACAGAGGCGGCCGTCAGCGCCTCCATCTCCACGCCCGTCCTGCCCGTCGTCGCCACCTCGGCCCTGACCACGATGCCGTCCGCCACGGCGTCGAGCGCGACCGAGACGCTGCTGAGCGCCAAGGGATGGCACAGCGGGATCAGGTCCGACGTCCGCTTGGCCGCCATAATACCGGCGATCCGGGCCGCCGCCAGCACGTCGCCCTTGGGCACCTCGCCGCTCGCGATCAGCGTCAGCGTCTCCGGCCGCATCGCGACCAGGCATGCCGCCGTCGCGCGTCGCTCCGTCTCGGCCTTGCCGGCGATGTCGACCATGATTGCGGCACCGTCCGCGTCGAGATGCGTCAGGCCGGTCATGCGATGTGCCCCAGCAACGCGCGAGTTGCAGCATTCAGATCCGACTGGCGCAGCAGGCTCTCGCCCACTAGGAAGGAGGTCACGCCATGTTCGGTGAGGCGCACCAGATCCTCGTGGGTCCGGATGCCGCTCTCCGACACCACGATATGGCCAGGCGGCACCAGCCCCGCGAGCCGCACCGTGGTTGCGAGATCGGTCCGCAGCGTGCGCAGATCGCGGTTGTTGATGCCGATCAGCCTGGTTTCGCAGGCCAGCGCCCGCTCGAGCTCGTCCTCGTCATGCACCTCGACCAGGACATCGAGGCCGAGCGACGCGGCGAGGCCCGCCAATTCGACCGCCAGCCCCTGCTCCAGCGCCGCCATGATCAGCAGCACGCAATCCGCCCCCGCCAGGCGGCTCTCGTAGAGCTGCCACGGATCGAGGATGAAATCCTTGCGCAGCACCGGCAGCGAGGTTGCCGCACGCGCCGCCCGCAGATCGGCGAGGCTGCCGCGGAACTCGCTCTCCTCGGTCAGGATCGAAAGGCACGCCGCCCCTGCCCGCTCGTAGGTCCGCGCCAGCACACCGGGCTCGAACTCCTCCCGGATCAGCCCGGCCGAGGGGGAGGCCCGCTTGAGCTCGGCGATCAGCCCTGGCATCGCGTCGGCAAACCCGCGGGGCGTGAAGTCATGGTCGGCGATCTGCGCACGAAGCGCATCAATCGACCTCGAGGCCTTGCGTGCGGCGACGACGTCGAGAGTCCTTGCGCAGATGCGGGCCAAAGCATCAGGCAGGCCAGGGCTCTGCCCTGGACCCGCTGGGGCCGTCGTGCGGAGCACGCTGTCGCGTGACGGCCCCAGATCCCTCATGGATTTCAAAGGCGTGCCTTTGATGGGGTCCTAGGGGCGACGCCCCTAGCGCTTGCTAGCTTCGCGAAGGCCGCACCGGACTTGATGGCTTCCCCGGCCTGGTGGACGCCCTCGGCTACCGACGTGGCCAGGCCCGCGATGACGAGGGCGGCGCCGGCGTTCAGGGCGACGATGTCGCGGTAGGGGCCGGGTTCGCCCGCCAAGAGGGCTGACAGCGCTCGGGCGTTGAAGGCGGGGTCGCCGCCGGCGATGGCCGTGATGGGCGCGCGCGGGAGGCCGGCGTCTTCGGGTGTGAGGGTGAAGTGGCGGATGCGGCCGTTCTCGAGGGCGACGATCTCGGTTTCTCCTGCGAGCGTGATTTCATCCAGCCCGTCGCCGTGCACCAGCCAAGCGCGTTCGGTGTCCAGCGCGGCGAGTGCTTCGGCCATCGGGCGGAGCCACCTTCGGTCGTATACGCCGATCAGATGGCGTCGTGCACCGGCCGGATTGCACAGGGGGCCGGCGAGATTGAGGATCGAGCGGCTGCCGATGGCACGCCTCGCGGCGGCGGCGTGGCGGAGTGCGGGGTGGTGGCGCGGGGCGTGGAGGAAGGCGAGGCCATTGTGGCGGAGCGTGGTTTCCTGGTGCGCGGGGTCGGGATCGGGATCGAGGCCGAGGGCGGCGATGACGTCGGTCGCACCGCTGGCGGACGAGACGGCGCGGTTGCCGTGCTTGGCAACGGTGGCGCCACAGGCGGCGGCGGCGATCGCAGCGGCGGTGGAGATGTTGAGCGTGGCGTGGCCGTCGCCTCCGGTGCCGCAGAGATCGATGGTGCCGGGGGGTGCGGCGATGCGGAGCATGACCGCGCGCATCGCCTGGACCGCGCCTGCGAGTTCGGACGCGGTTTCGCCGCGGACGCGTAGTGCCATGAGGAAGGCGGCGATTTCCATGTCGCTGGCGGCGCCCGACATGACGATGGCGAAGGCGTCGCGGGATTCGGTTTCGGTCAGTTCCGCGCGGGCGGCGAGCCGAGCCAGGAGATGGCGCAGGGCGCCTGTGCCGCCGATCGGGGCGGACATCAGGCGGCGCGCGGGGTTTCAGCGACGGCGCTGGCGCGGAGGAAGTTGGCCAGGATGCGGGCACCCGAGGGAGAGGCGATGCTCTCCGGATGGAACTGGACGCCGGCGATCGGCAGGGTGCGGTGGCGCAGGCCCATCACCAGGCCGTCCTCGGTCCAGGCGGTCAGGGCGAGCGTGTCGGGGATGGTGTCCCGGGCGACGACGAGGCTGTGATAGCGGGTGGCGTCGAAGGGCGACGGCAGGCCCGCGAACATCGCGTCGCTGTCGTGGTGCATGCGGTCGACCTTGCCGTGCATCGGCGTGGGGGCACGCACGATCGTGCCGCCGAAGGCCTGGCCGATCGCCTGGTGGCCTAGGCAGACGCCGAAGAGAGGGATGCGCGCCATGGCCGCGGCCTCGACGAGGGCGAGGCAGATGCCGGCTTCGTTCGGCGTGCAGGGGCCGGGGGAGAGGACGATCGCGTCCGGGCGCAGTGCGATCGCGTCGCCGGCCGACAGGGTGTCGTTGCGCCGGACGTCGCATGCGGCGCCGAGCCCGCCGAGAAGGTGGACGAGGTTGAAGGTGAAGCTGTCGTAGTTGTCGATCAGCAGGATCATTGCGGGCGGAACATGTGACGGCGGCCTGGGCCGGTCAATGCGCCGGGCGAGGCAACAATTCCTGACAGTCATGGTTATGGGCGCCAGGAGGACAGTCGATGCTGAAGGACGCGCTCACGCGCCTCGTTGATGCGTGCACGCGTTTTCCGCGCTGGGTGGTGGCGATCTATGCGGTGGTCGGCGCGGCGGCATGCGTGCACGCGCTGCTGGGTTTTGCGATCGACACCGACACCAAGCGGCTGCTGCCCGCGAGCCTGCCCTGGCGGCAGGTGCAGAGCGGCTACGAGAAGAGGTTCCCGCGCGACAGCATCCTGGTCGTGGTGGAAGCGCCGACGAGCGAGGGCGTGTCGGCGGCGACGGCGGCGCTTGCGGAGGGGCTGCGGTCGCCGTCGATCCGGCACGCGACGGCGCTCGGCAGCGGGCCGTTCTTCGACCGCTCGCTGCTGCTGTTCGCGCCGCTGGCGCGGACCCGTGCGCTGACCGAATCTGTCACGCGGAGCGCGCCGCTGATCGGCGTCGTCGCGCGCGACCCGAGCCTGCGCGGCATCGCGTCGATGCTGGCGGCCGATGCGCGGGGCGTTGCGGCCGGGCGCGGCGCGGCAGCGTTCGATCGGCTGTTGCGTGACCTGACGGGGGCGATCGAGACGGTCCGCGCCGGGCGGGAGATCCGGTTCTCGTGGGACGCGTCGATGTCGGACCAGCCGACGGCGCGCAACCGGTTGCGCGGGTTCATCGGCGTCGAGCCGGTGCTTGACTATCACGCACTGGTGCCGGGGCAGGCGGCGACGGACGTGATCCGGCAGGCGGCCGGCCGGCTCGCGCTCGGGCGGCGCTTCGGGGCGACGGTCCGACTGACGGGCGAGGTGCCGATCAACGACGAGCAGTTCGCGACGCTTCAGCATGGGCAGGTGGCGAGCCTGGTGGGGACGGCTTTGGTGGTGCTGCTGATCCTGTGGCTGGCGCTGCGGTCGATCAGGATCATTGTCGCGGTCGCGCTGACGCTGGCTGCGGGGTTCGCGATCACGTGCTCGCTCGGGCTGCTGCTGGTGGGCTCGTTCAACCTGCTCTCGATCGCGTTCGCGGTCCTGTTCGTAGGCCTGGGGGCGGATTTCGGGATCCAGTTCAGCGTCCGCTACCGCTCCGAGCGTCATGATATGGCCCGGCCAGGCCCGCGCGGGCCGCTTCGGGCGGCGCTCGGGCAGGCGGCGGCGAAGGCCGGGGTGCCGCTGTCGCTCGCTTGCGCCGGCACCACGGTCGGCTTCTTCTCGTTCATTCCCACCAATTACTTGGGCATCTCGGAGCTGGGACTGATTGCCGGTGTGGGGATGCTGGTGGCGTTCGCGGCGACGATGACGCTGCTGCCGGCGCTGCTGGTTCTGCTGGCGCCGCCGCCGGAGCCCGAGCGGATCGGGTTCCGGGCGTTCGGCGGTGCGGACCGGTTCATGGGGCGGCACCGGATCGCGGTGGTGGCGGGGACGCTGGGGGTGGTGATCGCCGGTCTGCCGCTGCTGCTGGAATTGCGGTTCGATTTCGATCCGACCCATCTGCAGGTCGCGAGCGCGCCGGCGGTGCGAACCTATCGGGATCTGGCAACCGATCCGTCGAGCGGGATCGCGTCGATCGATCTCGCCGAGCCGTCCGAGGAGAGGGCCGCGTCGGTGGCGGCGCGGCTGGCGGCCTTGCCCGAGGTGGATGCGGTGCGCACGGTAAGGTCGCTGGTCCCTGACGACCAGGAGAGCAAGCTCCCGCTGGTGGCGGAAGCGAGGCGTGCCGTGATGCCGTCGCTGTCGGCGCCGGTCGAGCCGGCGCCGACGGACGCCGAGGACGTCCGGGCGCTGCGCGAGACCGCGGCGGGGTTGACGGCGCTGCTGGCGACCACGCGCACGCCTGGCCTGGTCGCGGACGCGGGACGGATGTCGGACGCGCTGTCAGCGCTGGCGAGCGGACCGGCCTCGGTGCGGACAACGGTCGGCGAGGCGGTGGTGGATCCATTGCGGGAGGATCTGCGTCGGCTGCGCTCGATGCTGGCGGCGCGGAAGGTGACGGTCGCGGATCTGCCGGATGCGGTACGGCGGCAGTGGCTGACACCGGATGGCGTCGCGCGGGTCGAGGTGCTGCCGAAGGGGGACGCGCGGGACGACGCGGTGCTGCTGCGGTTCGGGCGCAGCGTGATCGCGGTGGCACCGAATGCGACCGGCGGCCCGGTGACGCTGATCGGATCGCGCCGGACGGTGCTGGGCGCGTTCGAGCGGGCGGCGATCTACGCGGTGGTGGCGATCGGGATCGTGCTGCTGGTGGCACTGCGCCGGCTTGGCGACGTCGCGCTGACGCTGCTGCCGCTTCTTGTCGCGGGGCTGTTGACGCTGGAGGTGTGCGTGCTGATCGGCGAGCAGCTCAATTTCGCCAATGTGATCGCCTTGCCGCTCCTGCTGGGCGTGGGCGTCGCGTTCAAGATCTATTATGTAATGGCGTGGCGTCGCGGTTCGACGGACCTGCTGCAGTCGACGTTGACGCGGGCGGTGTTGTTCAGCGCGCTGACCACGGGAACCGCCTTCGGCAGCCTGTGGCTGTCACCCGAGCCGGGGCTGTCAAGCATGGGGAAATTGATGGCCTTGGCCCTGCTGTGCACGATGTCGGCGGCGGTCCTGTTCCAGCCGGCGCTGATGGGTCCGCCGCGGGCGGACCCGGAGAGGTGATGCGCGGGGATCCGCCTGGTCTGACGCAGTTCTGGCAGCATGTGCTGCTGGCGGGTCCGATGCTGGGTTTTGTCTCCGGCGCAATCCAGTATATGTTGTCCGAGTCATCGCCGCACGCGATGACGCGTTCGACCGGCAATACGGTTCTCCAGACCAGCACGTGGCATGGAAGATATCTCGGGTGCTACTACATAACACCTGACCAGATGTTCTTGCAGCAGTGCCTTTCGGCCGCGGTAGGGGCCTGGATGATCCTTTTGCTGGCAGTTCTGATCTGGACGGGCATCCGTGTGGACGCGGACCGGCGCAAGAAACGATGATCTCAGAGGGCGTTTACTTGGACAGTTTCGACGATAATGAGGGCCCGCTGCGCGCGGGCACACGCACCGCCGAGCGCGATGGCGCGCGCGACACGTTGCGGCTCGAGCCGACGGGAGGCCGCTCCCCGGCCCCGGGGCGTAATGGCGCGGCGGGCCCGGACGAGACGGAGGGGAGCGAGGACGACGCCGAGGCGAGGATGCGCCAGGCGCTCGGCTTGTTCGGCCAGCGCGGGTCAGGTCACGCGGCGCCGGTCGAGCATGGCGGATCGGACCGAAGGCAGGCCGGCGGCGGACACATGCAGGTCGGCGCCCGCCGTCACCGGTTCGTCCAGGACGGCGAAGTCCAGGTCAGCGTGGTGCGCGGCAGGCGCGATCAGCCGGCCACGAACCCGGCGCCGGGGGCGCGGACGGCCGACGAGCAGGGAGCCGAACGCGCCGGACGCGAGCAGGCAGAGCGCCGGCTCGCGGAGGCGCAGACGACGATCCGGACATTGCAGACGCGGCTCGGTCACGCGGAGCTCGAGCGCGACGAGGCGCTCGGCGAGGCGCGGGCGCTGCGTGATCAGTTGCAGACCGAGCGCTCGGCGGCCGAGGAGCAGGCGCGACGCCTGGCAGTGGCCGAGGCTCGCAGGGAGCGGGTGCAGCTCCGGACAGTGGAACGTGAGGATGACCAGCGAAACGGCGAGACGACTAGCGTCGAGCCCGAACCTGTCAAATGGTGGCTTTGACTGGCCGGTGTCGACCACATCTGGACTTTCCACCGGCGGCAACTATTCTGTCGGGCGGAATTGAAGAGTAACGAGTTGACATGTCGAACGAGAATTTACCGGATCCGTTTCTGAGTTTGACCGCCCAGATTGTCGCGGCCCATGTCGGCCATAATGCGGTTCCGGCCAACGGCATGCCTGCGCTGATCCAGCAGGTCTATTCGACGTTGCGTGGACTGGGCGCCGAGCCGCCCGCCCCGGAACAGCGCGAGCCGGCCGTGCCGATCAAGCGCTCGGTGTTTCCGGATTACATCATCTGTCTCGAGGACGGGAAAAAGCTGAAGATGCTCAAGCGGCATCTGCAGACGGCCTACAACATGTCGGTCGACCAGTATCGCGAAAAGTGGGGCCTGCCGCCGAGCTATCCGATGGTGGCTCCGAACTATGCGGAGCACCGCTCGTCGCTGGCCAAGAAGATCGGGCTCGGCCGCAAGCCCGCGATCCAGCCCGCGGCTCCGGCGGAGCCGCGGCGGCGCGGACGGAAGGCTGCCGACGCCGCCGAGTGACGTCAGCGCCGCGGCGGGCGCGGCGATGACGTCCGGCGGATGAAGTCGGCGACGTTGTCGTGCAGTGCCACCCGCGACTCGTCGTGAACGTAGACCATGTGGCCTGACATGTATTGCCGGACTTCGATGTTGGCCTGCAGCCGTCCCGGCATCGGCAGATGCTTCATCTCGTAGAGGGCAGCATAGTAAGGCGTTGCTATATCGAAATAACCTGTGTTGAGCTGGACGCGTAGGCCGGGATCGTAGATCAAGGCCGCGGCAAGGTCGGGCATCACGTTCACCGCTTGCGGCAGCTTGTCGCCCGCTCCGGGCGGCTCGTGCTGGAAGTCCCAGTCCTTCGGCTCGACTTCCTCTCGGTAGACACGTCCCTCGCCGTATTTAAGTGTGCGCCTGACATAGTCGTTGAACGACGACACGTAGGCCGACGAGATCGCAGAAGATTGCGGATCGTAGCCAGCGTCCTTGGCGAGCGGGTCGATGACCGGGCCCTTGAAGCGGCTGTCGAGCCGGCCGGCGGTCGCTCCGTCGTCGAGCAGGAGGTTCTGCTCGAATTCGCCGCCGTCGATGCGGAGGTTGGCGCGCTCGATATAGGCGACGGGAAGACCGGTGTAGTCGTGCAGCCTGGCAGCGATGGCGTCTCGCCGTTGCCCGTCGAGCGAGGCGCCCTCGCCGAGCGCCAGCGTGTAGTCGGTCGAGGCGAAATGCTCGACCTCTTGCAGAAACGACGGGAGATCGGGATGCACGCCGTCAAGCTTGTGGTGATACCAGGCGGTCGCGGCGTAGGTCGGCAGGGTCAGCACGTAAGGCAGGTCGACGCCGGGGTTCATCGATGCGCCGTCCGGACCGAGGTCGAAGTTCAGCGCCTGCGACAGCATGACGATGCCGTTCAGGTCGACGTCCATCTCGGATTCCAGGATGTTGGCCACCACAGCGGCGCGGGTCGTGCCATAGCTCTCGCCGAACAGGTAGCGCGGCGAGTTCCAGCGGCCGTACTGCGACAGGAACGCGGTGATGAAGACGGCGAAGGCGTGCGCGTCCTGGTCGATGCCCCAGAACGCCTTGACGTTGTCCTTGCCGGCGAGACGGCCGAAACCGGTGCCCGGCGCGTCGACGAAGACCAGGTCGCTGGCGTCGAGGAGGCTTTGGGCGTTGTCGACGAGGTCGTAGGGAGCGGCGGGCGTATGGCTGTCGTCGCGCGTGACGACGCGCCGCGGACCGAAGGCGCCCATGTGCAGCCAGACGCTCGACGAGCCCGGACCGCCGTTGAACAGGAAGGTCAGCGGCCGGTGCTCGGCCGGCTCGCCCTTCTTGAGATAGGCGACATAGAACATCGAGGCGGCGGGCGAGGACTTCGCGTCGTCATCCTTGTCCTTGTCCTTGGGCAGGTCGTCCGCCGGGAAAGCCTTGACCGCATCGTCCCAGTCCTTCGGGTGGACCACGATCGTGCCGGCGGTGGCCCTATAGGCGATTGGTGCGCCGCCGACGGTCACCGTCCCGTCGGTCGAGACGGCGTCGGCCTTGACCGGCGCCGATGGCGAGGCGGCCCGGGCGCAGGCCATGCCGAGGCAGCTCGCGGCGACCGACAGCAGCAGACCGGCTCGATTCATGTAGACCTCCGAGATTCGGACCGCTTATGGCGGCATGTGGCGCGGCCACAAAGCATCGGGGGCGGGCTTGCATGGCGGAGGGACCCATGTGTTCTGCCGCCAGATTTGCGGAGATCAGATCATGACGGGCCAATTCGCCACGTATCCAAGCCTGCGCGACCGCCGTGTCCTCGTCACCGGCGGGGCGTCGGGCATCGGCGCGAGCATTGTCGAACATTTCGCGCTTCAGGGCAGCCATGTGGGCTTCCTCGATCTCGATGCGGACGGGGCGGCGAGGCTGATGGGGTCGTTGCCCGCGGCGGCCATGGTGCGGTTCCGCAAGGTCGATCTGCGCGACATCGAGGCGTTGCGGACCGCGATCGCCGTGCTGGGCGAGGAGCTCGGTGGGTCGTTCACCGTGCTGGTCAACAACGCCGCCCGCGACGACCGCCACCCGATCGACGACGTCACGCCGGAATACTGGGACGACCGGATCGCCACGAACTTGCGCCATCAGTTCTTCTGCGCGCAGGCGGTCAAGAACGGGATGATCGAGGCAGGCGGCGGTTCGATCATCAACATGAGTTCCAACAGCTTCCTGTTGGCCGGCGGCGGGATGCCGGCCTACACGGCGGCCAAGTCGGGCGTGATCGGGCTGACGCGCGGGCTCGCGCGCGATCTCGGACCGCACCGGATCCGCGCCAACATCGTCTATCCGGGCTGGATCATGACCGAACGACAGCTCGGGCTCTGGATGACGCCGGAAGGCGAGACCAGGCGTCGTGAAGGCCAATGCCTGCCGGAACGGCTCTATGCGCACGACGTGGCGCGGATGGTGCTGTGGCTCGCAGCGGACGACAGCGCGATGGTGACGGCGCGCGACTTCGTGGTCGACGGAGGCTGGCTCGGCTAGACACCGGCTTCGCCGACCTCCAAGGCGCCCATGAGCTGCGGCGAGGCGAGCCACCGATAGATCGCGGCGCCGACCGCGATGCCGATGAACCAGGAGAAGGCCGCGAGAGGGGCGAGCGCCGGGACGACGTCGCCGATCAGGGCGGCGCCGCCACCGGCGAGGAAGGCCACGATGCCTGTGCGATTCCAGCCGCCGTGCCCGCGATAGCGGCCGGTGTGTGAGTAGAGCTCGGCCACCGCGAGGTGCTGGCCGCGGACGAGGTAGAAATCGGCGAGCATGATGCCCGTCACCGGACCAAGGAGGCCGCCGATCCCGCCGAGAACCTTGAAGATCGAGTCGGCGTCGTGGAACCAGAGCCAGGGCGCGAACAGCAGGCCGATGCCGAGCACCAGCATCGATGCGCGGTTGAAATCCAGGCGGGTGGGCAGGAGGTTCACTAGGTCGTAGGCGGCCGGCATGATGTTGGCGGCGACGTTGACCGACAGGGTCGCGATGATGATCGTGACGCCGCCGAGCAGCAGCACGAGCGGCTGGTGGAAGGCCAGCAGGAGCTGGACCGGATCCCAGATCGGGTGGCCGAAGACGAGGATGGTGGCCGACGTCGTCATCACGCTCATCGCGGTGAACACGATGGCGGTGATCGGCAGGCCGACGAGCTGGCCAATCACCTGGTCGCGCTCGGAGCGGACGAAGCGCGACAGGTCGGGAATGTTGACAGCAAAGGTCGACCAGATGCCGATCATGCCGGTGACGCCAACAGCGAAGGTCATTGCCAGCTTGACGCCGCGCAGGTGCGACGGCTGATCGAACAGCGGACCGAGCCCGTGCGCCGCGTGATACCCCCACACGGTCGCGAGGATGCCGACGAGGATGACCAAGGGACCGGCCACGAGCTCGAAATTACGGATGCGGTGGACGCCGTGCGAGACGATCCAGGCATGGAGCGCCCAGAACAGGCCCAGCGCGAACCAGCCCTTCAGCGCCATGCCGAGGATCGGCGTGGTCAGGCTTGCCCAGGCGGGGACCAGCGTGCCGAGGATGGCATCGATCGCCAGGCTTCCGGCGTAGCCCTGCACGGCGAACCAGAAGATCGCGCAGAAACCGCGGATGACGACCGGCAATTGCGCACCGAGCGGTCCGAACGAGGACCGGATAATGACGCAGAAGGGAATGCCGTAGCGGGTGCCGGCGCGCGCGTTGAACCACATGGCAAGGAACAGCAGGGTGTAGGCGACGGCGACCGCGAGCAGTGCCTGGATCGCATCGAGCCCGAGCGCCATCAGACCGGCTGCGGCCTCGTAGGCGACGACGTTGTGGACCATGCCCATCCAGACGGTGGACATGTTGACCCACGACCAGTCGCGCTTTTCGCGCGGGACGGGCATGAGGTCGGCGTTGGTGAGACCTGGATCGCCGGCGACCGCCTGGGTCTCGCTGAGCGACATCGTTACGGCCATGAGCGTTCCCTCCGCGTTGGCCAGCCTTGGGCTGTCGAGACGTTGTCGTCCGGCCACAGCAATGTCCGTGCCATGGCCGCACGGATCAGGGCATGCGTGTGATTGCGTCTCTCAATGATGGGCACGATTCGGACTGCGGGCGATGCGCCACTTTTTGACACGTGCGATACGGACTGGATCATTACGAACGCGCGTGAGGCTAACGCAAAGTTGAATATCACAAGGTCGTGATGGAAAGTCTGCCCATTCTCATCGTGAGGGCGGACATGTCTGATGCTATTTCGAGACTGATCGCCGTGGTCCTCGCCGGTCTTGTGGTGACAAGCATCGCGACAACAAGCAAGGCCGTGCCTTGCAAGTCGCCGCAGACCTGCAAGACGGAGCGTAAATCCCGGCTGACGAACGCGATCGTGGATCCGAGCCTGGCGGCCAGTGTCGCGGCCGCTGTGCCGAGCGCCGTCGCGCAGACACTGGGCGGCTCCTACTCTTATATACTGTACGGTTCCGATTATGGCATGCAATGCACCGGCTTCGGCGACGACACCGCCGGCCTGACCGGCGTCATGGCGGCCGCCCAGGCCAACGGCGGCGCGGTCAACGCCATGTCCAGCGGGGTGAAGGTGATCCTGCCCGGGGGTCTTTGCCTGATCTCCGGCCCGATCAACGTGGCGGTCACGAAGTCGATGTCCGTCGTCGGCATCGGGGTCGGCGCGACGCACCTCCAGTGGACAGCACCCACGAATGGCCTGATGTTCACAGTGTCGAACAGCGCCAGCCTGACGGTTAGCGATATGACGATCAGCAAGAAGGTCGGGACCAACCCGTCCGGCTCCACGTTCACCGGACAGGCGGTCTCGATTGCCGCCGGCGGGCCGGATCTCACCACATACAACACTTACCTGCCGCGCCATCAGAATGTCGGTTCGGTGACCGTCGCCGATCTCTCGATCTATCCAGGCGTCCCGAATGGTCAGACCGATGGGTGGGCGGTGGGGTTGCATCTGACCGACTTGCCGGGACCCACGGTGTCGAACGTGAGCGTGAACATGCCCGGATGGCCGAAGCTACCGAACCCCGGCAACCTGACCACTCCGATCTCTTCGTTGCCTTCTCCGACCGCTCCTGGACCGTTCAACAATGGCGCATCGGTGCCGACCAGCGGGACGACGGGCGCCGGCAGCAAGGCCGCCTATCTCGGGATCGGCGTTGCCGATGGCATCCTGATCCAGGGCACCGAGTCAACGCCTTCCGATCCGAACGCTGTCGATTACGCCATCGACTCCGTGATCTCCGATGTGTCCACGTCGGGCGGCCTGGTGGGATTGGACCTCTACCGGTTCCAGGGCGCCTACGTCTCGAGCCTCAAATCCGTTGCCGGCGTGATCGGATTGCGTGCCGATACGCCGGACAACGTGACCGAACTGGTCTCGATCACGGCGTCGATGTTCACTGATATCGTCGACGGGATTTATCTCAACGGAGTTGCGGGCTCGAACATCAACGGCAACTACTTCCTACCCGCCGCCACCAGCACGCCCGGTCTGCCGACATGGACCGCGATCTGGGCCAGGAACGGCACCAACAACATGATTGCCGACAACAACATCAACGGCGTCGGCAGCAGTGCTGCCAACCTCGAGTATGGTATCTACCTGAGTAACGACGCGGGCGACGGAACCGGCGGATTTCCGAATACGCTGTCCGGAAACGTGCTGGCCCAGCTCAACGGCGTGTGCATCGGCAACGACAAGAACGTGACCGCGATCAACGCGTCGAACAACTCGTTGCGGTCCTGCGCGACCTACATCGGCGACAGCGCTGCCAATGTCCCTTACTGGCCAGACGACAACAGCTATGTCGACAACACCTCGAACCATCCGGACATGATCGAGAACAGCAACGGCCTCGAGCTTCCCGAGGCGTTGACGGTCGGGTCGTTCGCCGATGTCGGATCGATCAAGGTGTTGTCGGACAACGTGCAGACCTTCCTGCTCGACGGCTCGGGTAACCTCACCGCTTCCGGGAACCTGACCATCGGCGGCTCGATCAACGCCGCGGGAAGCCTGACCGCAGGCGGCAATCTGGCTTCCGGAGGCACGGTCACCGCCGCGGGCCTGTTCTCGGCGGGAGGCAAGAGCCACACCGTCGTGCAGGAGGCGGCCGGCGGCTGGGGCGGCGGCGGTTCGGTGATCCCGCTCCTGTCACCATCGGGCGGCTTCCCGGCACTGACCGGGGTGTCGGTGATGGCGGCGGGCGAACTCTATTGCATCAGCGGCGGATTTCGGATGGCCTGGCACGTCCTGGGTCATTGGGCGCTCAACGGGGCGGCCGCGACGGTGCAGAATTTCGCGGCGACCGCCGAGACCGACGTCGACACGACCTGGGCGCTCCAGACGTTGAACGGGGCGATCACGCCCGGTCCGATGCCCAACAATGCCGGGATCGTCGTCACCGTCGGCTCGGGGTTCGGGGGCATCGTCGATTGCACGACTGATCTGCACGAATTGGTCGTCGACTGACTGATGACGGCGCGTGCATGGAACTCGACGTCAGGTCTAGCGAAACTTCAGCACGAAATTGTCCGCCTCGTCCACCTTCTCGTAATGGGCGCGATCCTTCGCGCCGAGCGCGAGGGTGGGAGGCAGGGTTGCGCGCGACAACGTCACGGCGCTCGTGGTCGCGGTTGTCGATCCGGATGGTTCGCGGGATCGAGACCGTACGGTCTCGATCTGAGGCGGATGGCTTGTTCTGCCGATTCGACGTGCCGCCGGGACGACCAGGCGACAGACACCTTGCGCGCGGCAAGGTGCAGGCGGCAGCCCCAATGGGCGGTGCAAGCCGAGAGATGCTGCAAGGCGAGATGGATTTGCGCCGGGCTACGATGGTGACCAGGGCCGCGGCGCCGAAGTCCTAATTGGGATGCCGGCGATCCCAGCCGTCGGCGAACAACGTGCAGGCGAGCATGTCCGCACAGCCGCCGGGGCTGAGGCGACGGCGGATGAAGGCCCGATGGAGCGAGACCGCCTTCTCCAGCCAGTTCGAGTGGCCGACGCCCCCTTCATCGAGGAACCGGTGCGCCTCGCAGCGCGCGTAGCGGAGGCCGGCGCTGCCTCCACGATGCAGCAGGTTGGTGTCCTCGAGCGACGCCAGCAATCCGAAGAACGCCTGCACGCGTCCGGCTTGGGTGTCACCGGGCGCGAGCTCGCGTCCGAGCCGCAGCGCCGGCAGCCCGACGCCGAAGACATGCGGGAAGCCGGACGCTGCCTCCGCGCGTGCGCCCCCGGCGCCGAACCGCGACAAGGCCGAAGCGCCGTTGCTGTCCCGGCCGAGCGGATCTTGCAGGATTGCGGTTCCCCAGCGCTCGCGCACGATCGTGCCGAGCACGGTGCTCGGCACGTCAGCGCAGGCGCCGGACGCCGCGCACAGCAATCCGAGAGCGAAGATCGCGCCCCTGTGGGTGTTCACGCCCTGGGTCGCATCGAGCATGGCCTGCTCCGCGTCGAGGCCGATCAGGCGCAATCGGCCCATGGTGGCACCGTGAGCGCCGGCGTCGGCCAGCGCCGCATAGAACGGCTTGATGGCGGCGATGCTCACCCGGAGCATGCCGGCATCCATGTCATGGTGGCTGCCCGCGTCGAAATGGCTGACGAGGCCCGGTTTGGGCCAGGTTTCCAGTTCGGCCAGCAGCGCCGCTTCGGCCATGTCCGCGACTTGCGTCTCGCGGATGCTTCCGGTCGATCGGAACAGGTCGATCATGCGTGTCGCGCGGCCCGGAACAAGGCGCCCCTGGCTCGCATCGCGACGCCGCTCATCGTCTTGACCAGGACAGGCGTCGAAGGGCTCGTGGCGTGGGCGAATTCGCGCCAGTTGACCGCCGCTCCGTCGGGCATCTCCAACTCGCCATCGAGGCGTACGGGTCCAAGCGGCTCCAATCGAGGCAACATCTCGATCAGCGCCTGGGCCTCGTGCTCGTCGGCAACCTTCCACAGCAGGTCGAGGTCGGATCGGGCGGTCAGATAGGGCAGTCCGGTCAGGTGCTCCCAGAGCAGGGCGCCGAAGACGCGCGGTGCCGTTCCGCCGGCGTCGACGAGGGCCGCGATCACCCGTTGCCATGCCGCGGGCGCGACCGCTGCGGCGTCTCGCAGCAGGATTGCATCCCTGCGGCGGACGCCTTGCATGGAGACGAGATCGAACGCGAGCCGCAGCTTGCCGTGACAGGGCGGCAGCGGCAGGGCCACGGGCACGGTCGCATCCTCGCCGGCGGAGCGGCGGCGGACGATGACCGGCCGGCCACGGCGCGACCAATCGGTGACAAGCGGCGCTTCGGTCAGATCGGGATGGCGTCGCAGCATCGCCTCCCATGCCGCCGGTTCTACCGCCAGCAGGTCATGCCGCAGCATGATCGGGCTTGCCCGTTGCCTCCGCGACGACGCGAGTGGCGACCTGTGCTGCCATCGGCCTGCCGCCGCGTTCGGCGCCGAGCTGGTCGCGCAGATCGGTCCGTTCGGTGCGCGACAGTGACGCTTCGAGTTGCGCGTCGAGCGGCTGGTTCGGATCCCAGATCTCGGCCACCGCTCCCATCCGGGCAAGGTGGTCGAGGCCGGGCGCGAAGATGGACGTCGTCCTCGAGAGCTCCCTGAGCCTGTCTTCCGGCAGCTTGGTGATCCGCGCCATGGAGGGCAGATCCATCACCGCGGGCACCGCCCCGGGCAGGCCCGCGAGACGGTCGGTCGCGAGCGCGGTCGCGAGGAACGCGCCGGCGGCGGCCCGGCCGTATTCGAGGCCGAGCGTGCGATGTCCGTGCTGGCTTGCCAGCAACAGGCATTTGGCGAGGTGGGCCAGATATTCGTTCAGGCCGATCATCTCGTCGCGACGGGCCATCTTCTGGCCCTGCGTGTCGACCAGCACCAGGATCGGGATGTCGCCCCCCTTTTCCACGACGTGCAGCACGTGCGCGGCCAACGGCAGCACTTCGGCGGTTCCGAGCGCAATGCCGTTCGCCACGCCGATCACCGCGATCGGTTCGCCGCCACGGCGCTTCGCGTGGCCGGTGACGAGGCCGGCCTCGCTGATCTTGACGTCGTGGCCGGCGGGAAAGAGGCCGCCGAGGACTTCATCGAGCGTCATCGGCATTCCTCAGATGGTTCGCGATCTCGATGAAGGCGGCGTGTGCCATGTCGCGGATCGCCTCGGGTGTCTCGATGCCGAGAATGTTCCACATGCCGACCGCGTCATCGGCCGATCCGAGCTGCCTGTGGCGAGCGGTCAAGCGCACGTGCTCGGCCTTGAGCGTCTCGAGGTCGAATGGGGGGATGTTGGCCAGGACCGCGATCGTTGCCTCGCGGAAGCCGTCCATGGTGTCGTCGGCGAAGGCATCGGCGCCGCCGATGAGGCGTCGGTTCTTGCCGCCGACGACACTCCAGACCAGGGCCTTGTCGGCGGCATCGAACTCCTCGACGCCTTTGTTGGTCTCGATCACCTCGGGACCGGACACGCCGGTGCGTCCCTGCTCGGAGATGACTATCCGCGCGCACGTCGCGGCGGTGAGGCCGGCGCCGCCGAAAGCGCCCGACTTGCCCCCGACCAGTGCGACCACCGCGGCACCGGCGTGACGCGCCTCGGCGATGGCGCGCATCACTTCGGCCACCGCCATCTCACCGGCGTTGGCCTCCTGCAGGCGGACGCCGCCGCTGTCGAGCAGCAGGAGAACGGTACGCAGGTCGCCGCCTTTTGCGGCACTGTCACGAGCGGCGCGCAGCAGGCCCACGAGCTTGGCGCCGCTGACCTCGCCGAAGGTGCCGCCCATGAACTGACCCTCCTGGGCGGCGATCAGGACGGTTCGGCCATCCAGGGTTCCGCGTCCGACCACGACGCCGTCATCGAAGGCCTTTGGCAGGTCGAACAGATCGAGATGCGGACTCTGGATTCGCGCGGCCGGCCCGAGGAACTCCGTGAAGCTCCGTGCATCCAGCAAGCCGTCGATGCGCTGGCGGGCGGTCACCTGGAACCAGCTGGCCTGCTGCCGGAGGGCTGCGTGGTCCATCACCCGGCCACCATCAGCGCGGCGCCCTGCATCAAGCGCAAGGTGACGGCGTCGGGCCGCGCGCCACCGTCGTTGATCGAGATCCGCAGACCGCCCGGGGAAGACCGCTCGACGAAGTCGGCGACGACCGCGCGCCAGATCTCGTCGTAGCCCTTGACCGGGGTTGCGATCTCTACCTCGCACACGGTGTCCGGCAGCACGCGTTCGAGCATCACTTCGAGGTTGCCCGACGCTACCACGCCGATGATCGCCTGGTCCTTGGTGCCGGCAAGGCGGCGACTGGCCGTGTGCTTGAAGGTCAGGTTTTCCATCGTGATGTTCTACCAGTTGCGGAACCTGGCTGGCGGGTCGTAGAGATTGCCCGACCAGTGCATGAGGTCCTTGACCGACCGCGCCGCGAGCATGCTGCGTTGTGCATCGAGCGGATCGATGCCGAGATCCTCCGGCCGGCGGATGATTTTTCGCGCGCGCAAGCCTTCCACCATCTTGCGGTCACGGCCGCGGCCCACGTCGGTGAAACCCGCGATGCCGCGAATCGCCTGCTCCCGCTCGTCGGCCGTGCGGCACAGCAGCAGGTTCGCGATCCCCTCCTCGCTGACGATGTGCGTGACGTCATCGCTGTAGATCATGATGGGGGCGAGCTCGAGACGCAGCTTCTCGGCAAGGTCGAGGCTGTCGAGCCGCTCGACGAACGTCGGCGCCATCTTGTCGCCGAACGTCTCGACGAGCTGCACGACCAGCTTGCGCCCGCGGCTCAGCGACGAATGGCCGTCGGCCGCCTCGCGTCCCGCCTTCACCCAGGGGTCGCTCGCATGACGCCTCCCGTGGGCGTCGGACCCCATGTTGGGCGCGCCGCCGAAGCCTGCGATCCGGTCCTGCGTGATCGTCGAGCTGTTGCCGGCGAGATCGATCTGCAGCGTCGATCCGATGAACATGTCGGTCGCGTACAGTCCGGCGATCTGGCAGAGCGTCCGGTTCGAGCCCATCGAGCCGTCGCGCCCGGTGAAGTAGATGTCGGGCCGCGCACGCATATAGGCGTCCATGCCGACTTCGGACCCGAAACTATGGATCTGATGCACCCAGCCGGACTCGACGGCGGGGATCAGCGTCGGATGCGGATTGAGCGCCCAATGCGTGCAGATCCTGCCCTTCAGCCCCAGATGATCCGCGTAGGTCGGCAACAGCAGTTCGATCGCAGCCGTGTTGTAGCCGATCCCGTGGTTGAGCCGCCTGACGCCATACTCGGCGTAGATGCCCTTGATCGCCATCATCGCCGTCAGGATCATCGTTTCCGTCACCTGCGCGGGATCGCGGGTGAACAGCGGCTCGACATAGAAGGGCCGCGGCGATCGCACGATGAAATCGATGCGGTCGCCAGGCACATCCACCCGCGGCAGCCGGTCGATCACGTCATTGACCTGCGCCACGACGACGCCCTGCTTCAAGGCCGTCGCCTCGATGACGGTGGGCGAGTCCTCGGTGTTCGGCCCCATATACAGATTGCCGTCGCGGTCGGCGGCACGGGCGACGGTCATTGCCACGTGCGGCGTGAGGTCGACGAAGTAGCGGGCGAACAGTTCGATGTAGGTGTGGATCGCGCCGAGCTCGATCTTGCCGGCATTGAGCGCGCGAGCGACGGCAGCACTCTGCGGTCCCGAATAGGAGTAGTCGAGCCGCTTCGCGATGCCCTTCTCGAACAGGTCGAGATGTTCGGGCAGGACGATGCCGGACTGGACGACGTGCAGGTCGTGAATTTTCTTCGGGTCGGCACTGGCTAGGGCGCCGGCGAGAAAATCCGCCTGCTTCTGGTTGTCGCCCTCCATGCACAGCCGGTCGCCGGGGCGGATGACCGCTTCGAGCAAAGCTGTCACGTCATCGGGATGGACCATCTTGCCGTGCGCGAACCGGGCGGCTGCCTCGAGGCGCTCGGTGCGGGCGCGTCGCTGCTGCTGCCAGTCGGTCATGGCGGTCCGGGCGGGAGTTGTCGGCCGATGACAATGCACGCTTCAGAACTGGACGACCAGTCCGCGGCAGCGGCTTTTGAACTTGGTTGCGGGGACAGGATTTGAACCTGTGACCTTCAGGTTATGAGCCTGACGAGCTACCGGGCTGCTCCACCCCGCGTTGGTTGATTTGTTGGCGTGTGCTGTTCTGGAAGACCTGGCGGCGACCGACTTTCCCGCGGCTTAAGCCGCAGTATCATGGGCGCTGGGGGGTTTCACGGCCGAGTTCGGGATGGGATCGGGTGGTTCCCTCCCCGCCATGGCCACCAGGTCGTCCGGGGCAGCCCGTCCGATGCCTTGTGGCATGGGGATTGGCTTGTGGACGGGTTCTGGCGCGTATGTGTGCATGGTGTGTGGCTGACTGCTGTGCATGGTGTTTGTTGTGTGAGCGATTGCCACCCGGCGAACGGGGTTCGCTGGGATCCGGCTTGTTTGAGCCTATCGGGCGATTAGGACCGCTCGGCTGCGGGCATTGCTGCCCTTCCACCTGCGGCCTATCGACGTGATGGTCTATCACGGCCCTTGGGGAGACCTGGTTTTGAGGAGAGTTTCCCGCTTAGATGCTTTCAGCGGTTATCTCGTCCGCACGTAGCTACCCGGCTGTGCCGCTGGCGCGACAACCGGTGCACCAGAGGTGCGTCCATCCCGGTCCTCTCGTACTAGGGACAGCGCCTCTCAAGTCTCCAACACCCACGGCAGATAGGGACCGAACTGTCTCACGACGTTCTAAACCCAGCTCACGTACCACTTTAATCGGCGAACAGCCGAACCCTTGGGACCTGCTCCAGCCCCAGGATGTGATGAGCCGACATCGAGGTGCCAAACCTCCCCGTCGATGTGGACTCTTGGGGGAGATCAGCCTGTTATCCCTAGAGTACCTTTTATCCGTTGAGCGATGGCCCTTCCACGCGGGACCACCGGATCACTATGGCCGACTTTCGTCTCTGCTCGACCTGTCGGTCTCGCAGTCAGGCGGGCTTATGCCATTGCACTCAGCAGCCGATGTCCGACCGGCCTGAGCCCACCATCGCGCGCCTCCGTTACACTTTGGGAGGCGACCGCCCCAGTCAAACTGCCCGCCATGCAGGGTCCCGGACCGGGATGACCGGCCGCGGTGAGACATCAGAAGAGCCCAGGGTGGTATTTCAAGGTTGGCTCCACCTGAGCTAGCGCCCTGGCTTCAAAGCCTCCCACCTATCCTACACAGTGCTCCCCTGATGCCACTGCAAAGCTGCAGTAAAGGTTCATAGGGTCTTTCCGTCTGACCGCGGGTACCCCGCATCTTCACGGGGAATTCAATTTCGCTGAGCCGATGCCGGAGACAGCGGGGAAGTCGTTACGCCATTCGTGCAGGTCGGAACTTACCCGACAAGGAATTTCGCTACCTTAGGACCGTTATAGTTACGGCCGCCGTTTACCGGGGCTTCAATTCAGTGCTTGCACACCTCCTCTTAACCTTCCGGCACCGGGCAGGCGTCAGACCCTATACGTCGTCTCTCGACTTCGCAGAGTCCTGTGTTTTTACTAAACAGTCGCTACCCCCTGGTCTGTGCCACCCGCCCATGGTTGCCCACGAACGGGTCCTCCTTATCCCGAAGTTACGGAGGCAATTTGCCTAGTTCCTTCGACATCGTTCTCTCAAGCGCCTTGGTATGCTCTACCAGTCCACCTGTGTCGGTTTCGGGTACGGTCTATGCGCCAGAGCTGTTTCCTGGAAGGCTCGTAAAGCCGGATCAATCCGATAAGACCCGACAACAACTCGCCTTCGTCACTTCTGGCAGGCCCAGGAATGTTAACCTGGTTTCCATCGGCTACGGCTCTCGCCCTCGCCTTAGGGGCCGGCTTACCCTGCGCGGATTAACCTTGCGCAGGAACCCTTGGACTTTCGGCGACAGAGTTTCTCACTCTGTTTGTCGCTACTCATGTCAGCATTCGCACTTCCGATACCTCCAGGAGGGGTCGCCCCACTCCCTTCACCGGCTTACGGAACGCTCCGCTACCGCGCATCTTGCGATGCACCCACAGCTTCGGCTCGTGGCTTGAGCCCCGTTACATCTTCGGCGCAGGGTTTCTATTAGACCAGTGAGCTATTACGCTTTCTTTAAAGGATGGCTGCTTCTAAGCCAACCTCCTGGTTGTTTTGGAATCCCCACATCCTTTCCCACTTAGCCACGAATTGGGGGCCTTAGCTGGTGGTCTGGGCTGTTTCCCTCTCGACGACGGACCTTAGCACCCGCCGTCTGTCTGCCACGCTGTACTCCTGGGTATTCGGAGTTTGGTTAAGTTTGGTAGGGCTTTGGGCCCCCCTAGCTCATCCAGTGCTCTACCCCCCAGGGTAATCACATGACGATCTACCTCAATAGATTTCGCGGAGAACCAGCTATCTCCGAGTTTGATTGGCCTTTCACCCCTAGCCACAGCTCATCCCCGACTTTTTCAACAGGCGTGGGTTCGGCCCTCCAGTGCGTGTTACCGCACCTTCAGCCTGGCCATGGCTAGATCACTCGGTTTCGGGTCTTCTACCGGCAACTGAACGCCCTGTTCAGACTCGCTTTCGCTGCGCCTACACCTAACGGCTTAAGCTCGCTGCCAACAGAAACTCGCTGACCCATTATACAAAAGGTACGCCGTCACCACACCCATGCTTGCGCATCTCGGCAGCTCCGACTGCTTGTAGGCATCCGGTTTCAGGTCTCTTTCACTCCCCTCGTCGGGGTGCTTTTCACCTTTCCCTCACGGTACTAGTACACTATCGGTCACCAGGGAGTATTTAGGCTTGGAGGGTGGTCCCCCCATGTTCAGACAGGATTTCACGTGTCCCGCCCTACTCGAGGATCTTCGGTCCATTACGCATACGGGGCTGTCACCCTGTCTCGCCGGCGTTTCCACACCGTTCTGCTTGCCTACCGAAGACCACTGGCCTGTTCCGCGTTCGCTCGCCACTACTAGCGGAATCTCTGTTGATGTCTGTTCCTCCAGGTACTGAGATGTTTCAGTTCCCCGGGTTCGCCTCGTGATCCTATGTATTCAGACCACGATACCCATCGCTGGGTGGGTTGCCCCATTCGGATATCCACGGATCAAAGCCTGCTCGCGGCTCCCCATGGCTTTTCGCAGCGTGCCACGTCCTTCATCGCCTCCTGGTGCCAAGGCATCCACCGAATGCCCTTCTCGCGCTCAAACATAATCGCTCCACCATGCACAGGAACCAGCCACACACGACCCGGTCAGGATACCTCATCAGGACACCCGATCAGGACAATGCACGGTGATGCCCGCGCCAATGAAACAGCGCGTCATTCACACACATCGATTGCGCACCACTGAACGTGAGACGTCTTTC
>CBDIBD010000002.1:0-587500 GCA_965276655.1 Acetobacteraceae bacterium | reverse complement strand
GGCGCACGTTGCACCGGCGACCAACGAGGAGACCGCAGCAATGTCCACCACCAAGACGACGCGTCACCCGTCGCGGAACAACCTCAATTCCAATGCCCGTCACGTGGCCATCGAGTTGCTCAACGCACGTCTTGCGGACGGCCTCGACCTCGCGCTGATCACCAAGCAGGCGCATTGGAATCTCAAGGGCCTCCAGTTCATCGGCATCCATGAGATGCTGGACGGGTTCCGCGGCGAGCAGGACGACTTCAACGACACGATGGCGGAACGGATCGCGCAGCTCGGCGGCACCGCGTTCGGCACCACGCAGGACATCACGAAGTCGAGCCAGCTCACCGCCTACCCGACGGACATCTACGCGATTCAGGATCATCTGGCGGCGCTGATCGACCGTTTCTCGGTGGCCGCCAATGCGGTGCGGGAGAGCATCGACCAGGCGGACGAGGCTGGCGACGCGGACACGGCGGACATCTTCACCGAAGTTTCTCGCGGCCTCGACAAGCAGCTCTGGTTCCTCGAGTCCCATACGCAGGAACCGCCCCATCCGCTGCGGGACGGCGACGGCAAGGGCAAACGCTGACGCCAAGGAGGGTCCCTCTGTTCGGCGGGACCAATATGCGGGGTCGCCGTTCAAGAATCCTTAATCCGCATCCGGCATCGTCGGAGCTCGGGATCGAGCCACGGTGATCGGATGTCAGCACTTCTTTCTGCACGCCGGAGGATGAGAGAGAAGGCGGAGTGGCTCGACACGCTGTCCACCCATTGCGGGGTCGGGCTGTGGGACGCCGTTCTGCACGACGGAGATGCGTCCCCCATCCCAGGGCACGCTGGACCTGGTCGGCCGAATTCCGCCGCCTGTGCGGCTACGAGACGCAGGACGAATTTCCCGACGTCATGCAGTCCTGGTCCGAGCGCCTGCATCCTGACGATGCAGCGGCGACGTTCGCGGCCTTCGGTGCCACCTGCGCGACCGGGGTCGGGTATGACGTCAAGTATCGGCTGAAGGTGCGCGACGGAACGTACCGCTGGTTTCGCGCCACGGGCGGTGTCGTCCTCGACAAGGATCGCAAGCCAAGACGCGCGTGCGGCTCGCTGGTCGACATCGATGCCACCATCCAGGCGGAGTTCGACAAGCGGTCGGCGATCGAACGGATATCGGGCGGCTTCCAGGCGCGCGTGGGCGCGCTGGTGCAGTCGCTTTCGGTTGCCGCCCTCGATCTCGAGACCGCGGCCCGATCGATGTCGTCCGGCGCCGGCGAGGCGAGCCAGCAGACCACGACGGTCGCCAGCTCGGTCGAGACCGTGAGTGTCGGCGTCCAGAGTGCCGCGTCCGCCTCGGGCCAGCTCGCGGCCTCGATCAACGAGATCAGCCGCCAGCTCCAGGAATCGACACACATCACGGCGAGCGCGGTGATGAACGCGCGGCAGACGAATGGCATCGTCTCGGCGCTGGCCGAAGCGGCGACCAAAATCGGGGATGTCGTCGGGCTGATCACGAATATCGCGGGGCAGACCAATCTGCTGGCGCTCAACGCGACGATCGAGGCCGCGCGCGCCGGCGACGCGGGCAAGGGCTTCGCGGTTGTCGCGTCCGAGGTGAAGGGCCTCGCCAGCCAGACCGCCAAGGCAACCGAGGAGATCCACCAGCAGGTGCAGCATATCCAGGCGGCCACCAGGCAGGTCGTCGGTGCGATTTCGGGTATCACCGAAACGATCGAGCAGGTCGCTGCGATCTCGACCTCGATCGCGGCGGCCGTGGAGGAGCAGGGGTGCGCGACGACCGAGATCGCGCGCAACGTGTCGGAGGCCGCGCGGGCGGCGCGCGAGATGACCGCCAACAGCGGCCACGTGACGCGAGCGGTCACCGAGACCGGCCAGTGCGCCATCGGAGTCGTTTCGGCGGCGTCCGACATGTCGAACCGCACGAAGCAGCTTGCCGGCGAGGTGGATCAGTTCATGGGAGAGATTCGCGTCGCCTGACGGTCCCGCCTCATGAAACTCACGCCAGGCTGAGCGCCTTGCAATCGACCTTGTCGCCGACGCTGATCCCGAGCTTCTCCGTCAGACCGCCTTGCAGCTCCAGGGTTGCCGCGACAATGCCGCCACTGGATATCAGTGCAAGGCTCTGGGGCACCGTGTTCTCGGCAATCGAGCTGATCACTCGATCGGTCCCGATGAAGACCATGTCCTCCGACACCGGGCAATGTTCCATCCACATCTGACTGACCTGCGGACGCGACCAGACGAACAACATGCCGCCGTCGGCTTCGATCGAGGTCCGATACATCAGGCCGATCTGCTGCTGGCGTGGGGTCCTGGCGACTTCGACCGAGAACTGGTGCCGCTGTCCGTCGGCAGTCGTGATGGTCAGGGCCTGTGTCGGCAACCGCCCTTGCGCTCGGGTGGGATCATCCGCTCCGTCCTGCGCGTGCGCGCGGCCCGTCCCGAAGGCGCAGAGGGACGCGGCTCCAAGCAGTCCGCGCCGTCCGATCAGTCTTGTCATGCCGCAAGTCTCTCCAGGGTTCGTTCGGCGAGGCTGGCGACCTCGTCGCGGACATGACCTTCACGCGGATCGTCGCGCAAGGTCGTCAGCAGGTGCGCGGCAGGCGGCCGGCGGCCCGCCAGATGCCACTGCAGGCCGCGAAGCACCGCGCTGGCGGCGTCCGGCAGGAGTGTCGGCGCGCGACGTCCGCTCAGTTCACCCCAGACGCCGGTCCAGCAGCGTGCCACGGTCCAAGGATTGTAGCCGCCGCCGCCGAGCACGACGAGCGGCAGGCCGAGGGCGCGCAGCCGGCGGCAGATGTCGAGATGCGCGTTGTTAGACAGCGACAATCGCGACTGCGGATCCTCGTCCAGCGCGTCCGCTCCACATTGCAGCATGATCGCCTGTGGCGCCGCGCGCACGAGCAGCTTCATCACCGCGTGATCCATCAACCAGCGCATCTCGGTGTCGTTGAAACCCGGCGGCACCGGCAGGTTACGTGCGGCTCCGCCGGCGCGGTCGTCGGCTCGTCCGGTTCTCGGCCAGCGGTCCTGCTCGTGGATGCTGATGGTCAGGACGCGGGAATCGTCGTGAAAAGCGATCTCGACCCCGTCGCCGTGATGCGCGTCGATGTCGAGATAGACCAGGCGCTCCAGGCCAGCGTCAAGCCAGGACATCAGCCCGAGCACCGCGTCATTGAGATAGCAGAAGCCGGACGCACGATCGGTCCGCGCGTGATGTGTCCCGCCGCCCGGATGGTGCACGACGATGCCGCGCTCGCGCGCGAGACGACAGGCGAGCAACGTCCCGCCGACCGCTGTCATCGGCCTCGTGTACACGTCCGGATAGATCCCGTTGCCCTCGATGCCGAGGCGGTACCGGCGTGCTTCCACCTCCGTCACGGCGCCGTCGCGTTCGGCCCTCGCGAGACAGGCCAGATAGTCCCGCTCATGGAAGCGGAGCGCCTCCGCTTCGGTCGCCGTTGTCGAGGTCACGGTATTGGCCTCGGTCAACCATCCGAGTGCGCGGGCGAGATCGACGACCGTCGAGACGCGCTGAATCGCCAGCGGATGCGGTGCCTTGTGCGTCGGCCGGCGGAAAATCTCGTTCTCGATAAAGAGGGCGGTCATGGTGCGACTGCGTTCGCAGCAGGGCCTGGGCTCCGAGATGGTGGAGGATTGATTTGCAGCCTCGGAGCCCCCAATGCGTTAGCGCAGGAACGGGTTGCGGCGGCGCTCCTCGCCGATGCTCGAGCTCGGGCCGTGTCCGCAGACGAAGCGGACATCGTCGCCGAGAGGCAGCAACTTGCCGCGGATGCCGGCGATCAGCGCATCATGATCGCCGTAGGGGAAGTCGGTCCGGCCGACCGACCCGCCGAACAGCGTGTCGCCGAGCTGCGCGAAGCGCGCGGTCTTCTCGACGAAGACGATGTGGCCGGGCGTATGGCCGGGCACGTGCAGGATGTCGAACCGATGGTCGCCGAGGACGATCACGTCGCCTTCCGAAAGGAAGCGCGCCGGGACGACGCGTCTGGTCTCGAAATTCCAGCGACGCCCGTCCTCCTCGAGGGTTTCGAGCAGGAAGTCGTCGCGACGGTCGGGCCCCTCGACAGGAACGCCGAGCAGATCGTGCAGGTCGGCCGCTCCGCCGGCATGATCGAGATGGCCATGCGTGAGCAGGATCCGCTCGACCTTCAGCCCGAGTGCCGCGATCCGGTCCGCGACCAGTGGCGCGTCGCCGCCCGGATCGATCACCACCGCGTGCAGGCTGTCGCTGTCCCAGACCAGGGTGCAATTCTGCTGCAACGGCGTTACCGGGACGATCTCGACACGCAACTGGCCCAAGTGCCGGGTTCCTCTCTGGCTCGATGGCTCTCATATCTGGTCTCGCTAAGAATGGCTGGAAAGCCAAGCAAGGAGTTCGGGGCCGATGGACCTGTCGGGTGAACGAAGGCTGCCGGCGGCGCGCGACACGGTGTGGAACGCGCTGTCGGACATGGCAACGCTGATGGAGAGCCTCCCACCCGACACGATCGCGGTTGCCGGGGATGACAGGGTCGACATCACGTTCGCCGGGAGCGCGGGATCGCTGCATGTGCTGGCTCGGCCGGATGCGGCGAACGGTCCCGCACAGTCGGTGCTGCATCTCGCGGCACCCGGTGACGGGCATGCCCCATCGGGGCGGTTCGAGCTCACGATGGCCGAAGACGGCATATTCACCCGGCTGATATGGCGCCTGGCTGCCGATATCAGGGAAGAGGAGCGGCCAAGGGTCGAGGCGGCGATCGACCATGTTCTGAGCCAGGTCGGTCAGCGCGCCGCGACGCCGCAGCCGATCGCGGCGCAGGGAATGGCAGGCGCCGTCACCGCGGTCGCGGACGCGGCGCCATCGGCCGAGGTGGTCGCGGACAATTCACCCTTGATGGCGGTCCTGCGACAACTGGCGGCGATGCCGCGCGACTCGACGATCGGCGGTGCCGTCTTCGTCCTCGTCGTGATGTTCGTGGTCGGGATCCTGTGAGTTTGGCTGCGGACAAGGTGCTGGTGCCCGACGATCCGCTGGCGATCGCCGCAAGCTGGCTCGCAGCGGGCGAGGAGGTGGCGATCGCCACCGTCGTGCGGACCTGGGGCAGTTCGCCCTGTCCGCCGGGCAGCCGGATGGTGATGACGCGCTCCGGGCGGATGGCGGGCTCGGTCAGCGGCGGATGCATCGAGAGCGAGATCGCGGCGCGAGCGATCGAGGTGCTCGACGCCGGTCAGATGCGGCTGGCGGCGTTCGACGTGGCCGAACAGCTTGCCTGGTCGGTAGGGCTCGCCTGTGGTGGCGCGGTCGAGGTGATGGTCGAGCCTCTGTCGTCAGCGCGCATATGACGCCGGCGCTTCTCGCCGACCTGCTGGCGCGACGGGCGGCGAAAGCGCCGACCGTCGTCGCGACCCGCCTGACGGACGGCATGCAGTCGCTGATGCCTTCGGCGGAGGCGGATCCGGAGCTGGCACGCGCGTCGGACATGGCGCTACGCGGCGGCCGCTCGGTCAGGACCGACATCGATGGTGTCGCCTATTTTCTCGACCTGCATCTGCCGCCGCCGCGGCTGCTCCTGGTCGGGGGTGTCCACATCGCGCAATCGCTGGCGCCAATGGCGGCTTCATTCGGAATCGAGCCCACCGTGATCGATCCGCGCCAGGGTTTCGCCAACGGCGATCGCTTCCCGGGCATCGCGCTCTGCCACGACTGGCCGGACGATGCGATGTCGATGCTGTCACCCGATTCGACCACGGCCGTCGTGGTGCTGAGCCACGACCCGAAGCTGGACGACCCAGGTCTCGTCTCCGCCCTCCGGTCGGAGGCATTCTACATCGGCGCGCTCGGCTCGGGCCGGTCGCATGCGGCCCGGCTCGAGCGGCTGCGCGCGGCGGGGATCGACGAGCAAGGCCTCGCACGCGTTCGCGGCCCGGTCGGCCTGGCCATCGGGGCCGTCACCACCGGCGAGATCGCGCTCTCGATCCTGGCCGAGATCGTGGCGGTGCGGCGCTCTGGCAGGGCGGCGCTGCGTTGAAGGACGGGATCGTCGCGGTCGTTCTTGCCGCCGGCCTGTCGCGTCGGATGGCGCCCGCGCACAAGCTTCTCCAGAAGCTGGGTGCCAGCACGGTGATCGGCACGATGCTCGGACAGTTGGACGCGAGCGTGGTCGACAAGCTGCTGCTCGTCGTCGGTCATGAGGCCGAGCGCGTTGCCGCGGAGGCGGCGCCTTTCGCCCGATGCCGGATCGTGAGGGCGCACGCGCATGAAGACGGTTTATCGGCGACGCTCGCCGCCGGTCTCGCGCAGGTGCCGCCCGACCGCGACGTTCTCGTCTGTCTGGCGGATATGCCCCTGGTGTGCACGGCGACGATCAACCGATTGGTCGGGGCTTTCGAGACGGCGCTCGGGGAGCGGCCGATCATAGCGCCGGTGCATCGGGGGCGGCGCGGCAACCCGGTGCTGTGGCATCGCGGGCACCTCGCGGCGCTCGCGCACGCGACCGGAGATGAAGGCGGCCGCGCGCTGTTGCGTGCCGAGGAGGAACATCTCGTGCTCGTCGAGACCGACGACAGTGTATTGTTCGACATCGACACCGAGGATGCGCTCAATCGCGCTCGACGGACCTTGTGCGGATGAGCCGGCGTAACGCGATCGAGGTGGGCGAGACGGGCGGACGTCTGACGTATCTGGTGCCGGTGGCGCCCGATCAGCTGCCGCCGGTCCGTGGGCGCGAGTTGCAAGCCGCCTGGGACGCGGCGCGCGCGGCAGCAACCGATGCCAACGCCGACTGGGGACGCCTTGCTGTCGTGCGTGCCTTCCGGTTCCGGTGTCCGGACGGTGCGCCCACCGATCTGCTGCTCGCCGATCCGGATGCGTGCGCATGGGCGGGCGCCGTCGACAGACGGCAGGGCCTGACGACGCGGACCGGCCTGTCGCTCTGTCTGCGGCTGCTGGGCCTGGTGGAGCTGATCGCCCGCGCCCGCTGGACGGAAGCCTTCTGCGCGTTTCGCCCGGACGGGGCCGAGCTTCATCCGGCATTGCTGGATGCGGCGGGCCGGTTGCCGTTGACGGCGGACGGGCTGCTCGACGAAACCGGTCTGCGCGCCACTCTCGGCGTGGGATGAGGGTTCTGTTGATGTCGATCGGCAACCGGGCTGTGACAGTCGCCGCCATTGTGGTGCCCGTGCTCGCGTTGAGTGCCTGCAGCTTCGGCGGTCCGAAGTCCGGCGCCGAGCTGTCGACGGAGGACGCCTGCCGGGCCCAGGCCAACCAGGCGTATGACGAGCAGCACCGGGCGTTGCTGTCGGAAGGTGGCGACGAGGCCACTACGCCCTTTTCCGGCAATGGCAACATCGCCCAGCCGAGCGACGGATTGAGCGACCGATACGCGCATGAGGTCGCGGTCGACGATTGCATCGGACGACGGACGAGCAGCACGCAGGGCGGGGCCATCGTCGGCCCTGGCTCGCATTGACGAACAGTCAACAACGGAGACCATCATGAGCCGTATCGTCAGGACCGGCCCGAGCCCCATCCTGTCCAAGGCCGTCGAGTATCACGGCTTCATTTTTACCTCCGGCATCATCGCCCGCGATCCCGGCGGCGATATCACCGCTCAGACCCGAGACGTGCTGGCCCAGGCCGACGCGCTGCTGGAGGAGCACGGGACAGACCGGACACGGCTGCTGCAGGCGCAGATCTGGCTCAAGCGGATCACCGATCGGGAGGCGATGAACGCGGTCTGGCTGGCCTGGCTGCCAGAGGGCCTCGCGCCAGCGCGCGCCTGCGTGCAAGCGGAACTGGTCGATCCCGATCTGCTCGTCGAGATCATGCTGACCAGCACGAAGTGACGCTCGATAGGTGCAAAGTCCTAATTCGGAACCGTGAGCACCACGAATAACAGGCAATTCGATCGAGCAGGAGCATTCGCCTCGCGTTGCCGGTTGCCCCGACCGGCCGAAGGTTGCAAACCATTTCATCACAAGGCAGTGATGCGGGGGACACGGGATGAGCAGGATCGACGTCAGGCAGGCTTTTCTGATCGTATCCTGCCTTGCGGCGACCGGCCTCGTCTCACCACCGACAGCGATGGCTCATTCGCATCGTCACGCTCACCCTCGGCACGTCTCCCACCGCCGCATCGCGGCGAACCGCGGCCACGTGCTCCAGTGCGTCGCGTTCGCGCGCGAGGATAGCGGCGTCGATCTGCCCGGCAACGCCGCAAACTGGTGGGACAATGCGGCCGGTCGTTACGCTCGCGGTAACGCGCCCGAGATCGGCAGCGTGCTGAACTTCCGCGCCAATACGCGCATGCGGCTCGGCCACGTCGCGGTCGTGGCCGATGTCGTGAATAGCCGGATGGTCAGGATCGACCAGTCGCACTGGAACAGCCGTGGCGTCTCCCGCGACATCAGTGTGATCGACGTCTCACCGGAGAACGACTGGAGCGCGGTCCGGGTGGCGCTCGCGCACGGCGAGACCTATGGCAGCATCTATCCGACCTATGGCTTCATCTATCCGCGTCCGGACAACGGTACGATGGTCGCGGCGCGTTCGGACGCGCCGATGATCGACGCCGGTCCCGCGCCGGGCACGTTGCGGAGCGCCGGACGCCGTCACTCGGTCACGTTGGAGGTCGCAGAGGCGCCGTCGCGCGGGATCGACCTGTCGACGCCCGGGATCGTTGCCGACGCGCCGGACCGGGATCTTCAATAGGCGGCTCGTCTCGCCTCGATCGCGTTCCAGATCAGGGCGGCGGTATTGACGCCGTCGAAGCGGTCGACCTCCTGCAGTCCGGTCGGGCTGGTGACGTTGATCTCGGTCAGCCAGTCGCCGATCACATCGATGCCTACGAAGACGAGGCCGTCGGCCTTGAGGCGCGGCCCGATGGCGCCCACGATCTCGCGGTCGCGCGCGGTCAGCGCCACGCGTTCGGCGCGGCCTCCCACGTGCATGTTCGAGCGGGTCTCGCCGCGTGCTGGCACGCGGTTGATCGCGCCGACCGCCTCGCCCTCGACGAGGATGATCCGCTTGTCGCCCTGGCGCACCGCCGGCTCGTAGCGCTGGATCATCAGCGGTTCGCGCGACCGCGCGAAATGAAGTTCGAGCAGAGCCGCCAGGTTCTCGTCGTCCTGGCGGATGCGGAAAACGCCGGCGCCGCCGTTGCCGAACAGCGGTTTGACGATGATGTCGCGGTGTTCGGCGCGGAAATCGCGGATCGCCTGCAGGTCCCAGGTCACCAGGGTGGGCGGCATCAAGTCGGGGAAGTGAGTGACGAGGATCTTTTCCGGCGCCTCACGCACGGCACGCGGATCGTTGACCACTAGGGTCGCGGGATGAACGTGCTCGAGCATGTGGGTCGCGGTGATGTAGGCCATGTCGAACGGGGGGTCCTGCCGCATCAGGATCACGTCGACGTCGCGTCCGAGGTCGAGGCGGACGCTGGCACCCGACTGGTGATGCGCGCCGCGGGATCGCGCGACGACGACGGGACGCGCGGTCGCGCGGAGCCGTTCGATCCGCGGCGCACCGGGCTCGCCCTTGCCCTCGGTCAGTGCCAGCGTCCTGACGTCGTAGTGCCAGAGTGTGTGGCCGCGCGCCTGCGCCTCCAGCATCAGCGCGAAGCTGCTGTCCTTGTCAGGATCGACGGTCTCGATCGGATCCATCTGGACGGCGACGCGGAGCGACATCTCGAGCCTCTCACGCCAGCCGGCGGCGCATCGCGTCGATGCCGTTGCGTGCCTTGTCGGCGGCCGCGCCCTCGGGCGCCAGCGCCAGGAAACGTTCGAGACAGGCGATCGCGGCGCGCAGACCGCCGAGAAGCTGGTGCAGGGCGGCCTGGTCGTGCCACAGCGACGCGTCCCGTGGTGCGATCGCCGCCATCGTCTCGACGACCGACAGCGCGTCGGCCCAGTCACCCGCGGCACGCCGCCGCTCGGCGATGTTGCGTTGCAGGCGCAGCAGCACCTCGCGGTTGGTCATCGGCCGGAGCAGGGCCGGATCGAGCCTGGCCTCGTCGGTTGCGCGCCGCCGGACCATCGACAGCAGGGCGTCGGTCCCGATCGGATGGCCGCCGGCGAAGACGTCGACGAGCAGGTGCGGGTAGCTCGCATCTCGCTGGCTGGCGGCGTGGCGCGCGCTGTCGAGCCGGATCAGGAAGTGGCGCGGGAAGTCGATGCCGTGGGCCTGCCAGCCCGCAGCGCGAATGCAGTGCAGCCAGACAATGCCCAGGGCGACGGGCAACCCGCGCCTGCGCTCGGTCACGCGGATCAGGTCGGCGTTGGCGAGATCCTCGTAGGTCTCGGTATCGCCGGCATAGCCGTAACGCGCGCCGATCAGGCCGGCGAGCGCGCCGAGCCTGATCTCGAGCGAACGGTCGCCGAGGAGCAGGCCGATCGTGGCCGCCTCGCGCGCCAGATCGGACAGGTGGGAGGCGGCGCCCGTCCAATCCGCACGTGGCGCTCGCGCGCGCGCGAGCTGGAGCGCCGCGTCCGCGATGTCGATCTCGCCGTCGGGAAGTTGCCCGATCGCCGCCAACGCGTCTTGCGGATCGATCATCGGCCGGCTCCCGTTCGTGCCATTGCTATAGATCATCCGGATAGGCGATGGCACGGATCTCGGCGACCTCGATGCCGCCCGGCAGACGCAGCGCCACCTCGTCGCCGACGCGCCGGCCGAGCAGGGCCCGGGCAACAGGCGACGCGAGGCTGATCTGGCCGCGCGCGGTTTCGGCCTCGTCGACGCCGATGATCGTCACCTGCCGCTCCAGATCGTCCTCGCCGGCATAGATGACAGCCGCGCCGAACAGGACACGGTCGTGTGCCGGGCGGTCGGCGGGATCGACGACGATCGCGTGCTTGATGCGCCGGTCGAGGAAACGCAGTCGGTGGTCGATCTCGCGCAGGCGGCGCTTGCCATAGAGGTAGTCGCCATTCTCCGAACGATCGCCGTTGCCGGCCGCCCAGGAAACGATGTCCACAATGCGCGGTCTCTCCTGGTGGCGGAGGGTCGCGCGTTCGACCCGAAACCGGTCGAGGCCGCCCGGCGTGATGTAGCAGCCCAGCGCCGGCGGTGCGGTCTGGTCGGGCTCCTCATCCGTGCGGCCGTCGGCGCCGTTGATCTGCTGCATGGAACGGAGTTCTGGCATGAGACGGCCCGGTTTCGAAGCTGTCGCGTTGCGGATCGCGGTCGGCGTCGCCGGACTTGTCCCGGTGGGAGCGGGGCTCGCGGGAATGCTGCAGGGCGGCTCGATGACCGGCGCGCATGCCGATGCCGGGCTCGACAGTCATGTCCGCTACCTGTCGGGGCTTCTGCTTGCGATCGGGATCGCGTTCTGGACGACGATCCCGGCGATCGAGCGGCAAGGGGCACGGTTCGGGCTGTTGACCGTCCTCGTGGTGATCGGCGGGCTCGGCCGGCTCCTGGGTGTCGTGCTGCACGGCTGGCCGCCGGCGCCGATGATCTTCGGGCTGGTGATGGAGCTCGGGGTGACGCCGTCGCTCTGGTTGTGGCGGCTTCGTTGGCAGCACCGGGCGCTTTGACCGTCGCGCCGCTTCAATCGGTGCTGCCGGCGCGTCCGGCACGGGGGGGCCGGGGCCAGGCGGAAGGACTGAGGACGTGGTCGTCCCGGCTCTCGACGACCTTGTCGCGGCCGGTGGTCTTGGCCTCGTAGAGTGCCAGGTCCGCCCGGCCGATCAGCGACTCCCAATCGTCGCCGCGACCGGCCCAGGCGACACCGATCGAGCAGGTGACGGTGATCGCGGTGTGCGTGAGGTGGAACGGAGCGCCGCGGACCGACTGGAGCAGGGCGAGGATGCGGGCAGCCCCTCGACCGTCGGCGTCGTCGAGGACGACCAGCAATTCCTCGCCGCCATAGCGGCCGGCATATTCGCGGTCGCGCAAGATGGCCGAGACGCGGACGCCGACGGCGCGCAGGACGTCATCTCCGGCAAGGTGGCCGTGGCGGTCGTTGATCGTCTTGAAATGGTCGAGATCGATGAGAGCCACGACGAGGTCCGCGACGTCATGCGCGACGGAGAGGGTCCTGGCGAGCCGATGCTGCACCTCGGTGCGGTTGAGCAGGCCGGTCAGGCCATCAAGGGTGGCCTGACGCTCGAGCGCCGCCTGCGTCTCGCGAAGTCTGGCGGTGCGTTCCTCGACCAGACTCTCGAGCTGGCGTTGCCTGAGCGCGGCCGCGCGCTCCAGCCACCGCTTCATTCCGTAGAGGGCGACGATGCTGGCGAGCAGGTAGAGCAGTTCGGCCCACCATTGCCGCCACCAAGGATAATCCATGACGATGTCGAGGCTGACGGGGGCGGAGGATGTGTGGCTGAGCGCGTCGTAGCCGACGACGGTGAGCACGTGATGACCGGGCGGGACGGAGGGATAGCGCACGCCGCCGGAGACGGTCTCGGCCCAGCCGTCATCGACGCCGGACAGCCTGTAGCGGAAGACGATGGATCGCTCGGCGGCGTAGGAGAAGGTGCCGAATTGCAGCGAGAGCGGGGCGGTGGTGTAGGGGAGGTCGCGGACGGGCAGGTTCTTGCCGCCCAGCGACGCCTGGGAGATGACGATCCTGACCGGATGAGGCGCGAACAGCCAAGCGGGGTCGAGCAGATGCGAGAGGCCCTTGTCGGTGGCGATCCAGACCGAGCCGTCGGGATCCTCGCGGATGCCGCCCTGGCTGATGTCGTCCCAGACCAAACCGTCATCGGTGTCGACAGATACCCATCGATGACCGTTGAAGACCGAGACGCCTTGTGTCGTGCCGGCCCAGACCCAACTCCGGTGATCGACATGGACCGCCATGACGGTCGCGGCGCGGATGTCGGACGGGGAGACGGCCGTGTCCGAGACGATATGGTCGCCCTTGATCCAAAAATCGTGCAGGCCGCCGGCGCCGCCGATCCAGAGATGACCACCGCGCGCCATCGCCATGTCGATCGGCTCGAAACCTCCGGACGGCCAAGCTCCGTCGACGAGGACGCATGTGCCGTCGGGGCGGCGATGCCAGAGGCGTCCGCCGGTGACCAACCAGACGCCGCCCGAGCCATCCGACAGCATGCCGGCGATTTGTCCCCGCCACTTTCCATCCTTGACCGGAACGATGGGGCGATCCGGTTTTACGTCAGCGTGGAAGAGACCTTCCTCGGTCCCGAGCCAGACCCGGCGGTCGAGGCCGGCCACGATGACATCGACAGCGGGCGTCGGGACCCGGGTCACTGTGCCGTGTCCAGGATCGATGATGCGGACGCCGCTCTCTCCAGCCGAACTCCAGATGTTACCGTCGGGGCCGACGGCGAGGGCATAGGAGACGCCGGGAAAGACCTGGTCGACATGTGGGATGCCGTCGATCCGTCCGATCTCGTCGACGCCCGTGTCGCTGGAAGCCCAGAGATCTCCACCAGGCGGTCGGACCGTCTGCCACGCGACGCCCTCGGACAGGCCCTCATTGCGCTGGATCGTCTCCCAGCGCCCATATCCGATGCCCCGTGCCAGCCCGTTGCCGGTAATCTGTAGCCAGATTTGGTGTTCCCGATCCTCGATCACGGCGGCGATCACACCGGGTGGTATGCCGTCTCGCGTTGTCAGTCGCCTCCAGCCATTCGGCCCGCGAACGATCAGGCCATCGGCCGACTGTGTCGCGACTTCACCGGACGGGGTGCGGAACAGGCTGAGTACCGAGGTATAGCTCTTGTAGAGGCCGTCCTGGTCGGGAAGGACCTCTTCGGCGACCGTGCCGGTTCGAGGATTGATCGTGGCGAACGTTGTCATCGAGCGGGCAATGACGTTGCCGTCCGTACCGACAGCCACAAAGTCCCAAGGTCCGCCACGCAGCCCCTGCCGAGATCCGAAACAATGAACCGCCCCTGGATTGGCGGAACAAAGCCTTCCGTCAGAAAACGCTTCCCATAGTGTGCCGCCGACCGAATAGATCGAATGCGGATTGTCGAGAAGATTTTGCTCTCCCACGTCGAGACCAAGCGGGACGAGAGGTGGTGGAGCACCCGGTCTCGAGACACCGACCGCCATGGTCCTGCTGCCCACGATCACCGCGAGGCCATGTCGATAGGCGGCTACCTGATGGCCGCGCTCTGCATAGAACGAGGGGTCCGTTGGTGACATGACGGGCCGGAAGAAAAGGTCTGTCGGCGGACGGCCTGAAGGCACATCCGGATCGGAAATCAGTAATTGGTCGGCGTATCTGACAGCAATGCGATTATCGTTGGTCAAAATCACATCGTAGACCAAGCCGCCGTCTCGAAGCCCCTGAGCAGGGCCAAGATTAGTGAAACGGCGACCATCATAGGCGGACAACCCGTGCTCGGAGCAGACCAAGATATATCCCGCCCGATCCTGAAGGAGACATGCGCCGTTCAGGCTGTTCAATCCGTCGGACACGCCGTATGACCGAAAGGCCAAGCGCTCGCCATGAGCGGGGCCGACAAGCATCGAGTTGACGAAAACTACAAAAGCCGCCGACCAGTAATTGAAAAACCGAATTGATTGTCTACGACCAAGTCTGCGTTCGGAAACCATCGGGAGGTCTGGGCCCATCGTCTGCTTCCGATGCATCCAGACGACGCACCCGACTTCAGTCATCTAACAATAGTCCCGCCAAGGAAGCCAACGAATATGTTCGACCGTCGGAGGCATTGATGCTCGCTGTCCCGCAGCCGGCAGATGAGGCACCTCGCTCCGTTGCGGCGGAACGAGGTGATCTCGAGGCGAGGAAGGCTGACGGATGAATGTCGGCTGACCGTTCTACCAGCCGTAATGATGAACAATCCGGCGACTCGCGCTCGCGACATCACGATCGGCGATCCGAGTGAGGCTGCCATCATGGTCGACGACCCGGTCTGCTGCGGACGCCTCGGCGGGGGCTTTTGCGTGAAGGCCGACAAGGTAGTCGCCGGTGAGGGTATGGAACATAGCGGCCTTGTCCCGTGCGTCAGCCGCTGCGAACGCAACCGTGGAAGCGACCGTCGTGACAGCCAAGAGAGCGCCGACGAGGGCGCGGTTGAAGAGCAGGCGAGCTTGATCAGTCATAATATAGTCCTTTGGTTGCTAGTCAGGCCCGGCGCCTGAAAGGACCTAAATATGTTTGGTTGAGCATGGAGAACAAATGTTTTGACAGGTCTTCTGTTAGTCGTTTCTCTAACCGTTCCTCGTAAATTCCTAACGTTGTTTGCTGATGGTGATCCTGGTCCGGGCGTGAGGTTGCAAACTGAAAAATTACTTACCAGCTCGCGAGGACGCTAATTCTTTACTGAGGGAGCTTGGCGACAGGTCAGAAATCGAGCGACAAGCAATGGATGGATCGGCACGATCGGACGAGATGCTCGCGATGATGTGATAACACGCGTTGGGTGGTGGGATGTGGCGTCATGAGACAGGATCTTGCCGCGCTCGGGTCGCTGCTCGAAAGCTTGATCCGGATCGTTGGTCAAATGGCAAGCGAGGTCGAACGTGTGTTGCGGTCTGCCCTGACAGTGATCGGACTGCATGGCGCGCCTCAGACGGCGCTGCTGGTGATCCTCATCCTGCTGCTGCTCGTCTCGACGTTCACCTTCTTGGCGCGCGTCGTCGCGATCGTGGTCGGCGCGTTCCTGGTCCTGATGATGCTGCACATGGTGGCACCGGACATGTTCCGTTCAGGCGAGCCGCATGTCCCGCCACACGCTGTCGCGGGCTGAGCATCCAAGCAGGTTCGGACGACCGCCGACGTTCGATGTGCCCGCGCGCCTTCTGATCAGTTGATCGGTATGCCGTTCACCGACGCATGACGTGCGGCCAGAACCGGGGGCGCTTGGCCCACGCCATCCTGCGACTGGGTCAGCGTCATGTTACGCGAGTTCAGGTCCGAGGACGTAGGTCAGGATTCCTTTAACAAGTGTGACATGGATTTCGGCTTTCGCGCCATCGCCATCCGCAAGCCAGCGAAGGAGGGAGGGCTCGGCCACCTTATCTGCGGCAAACGCCAAGTCTGCCTGGTCCGACGGGCTGTTTGCGTCATGCGTCGCGTCGGCGCTTGCAGTCCTGGTCCGGCCAACGACGACCGTGCCGCCGAGGGCGTAGAGCGTGGTCGAACGCGAGCCATCGCTCTTGATCAGGATCAACGTGATCGGCATCATCGCCGCGAACGCCACCGAAGGCAGCGACAGCGCCGCCGCGAGAGCAAGCGATAGGCAGCCCCTTCGAACCGACCTGACCGATTTCATCACCAGATGTAGGCCGTGAAGGCTGCTGCTCCGACCTGGGCGCTCGGAATAATATATAACATGATTCGCTGCTCGCGCACGCGAGCAGCCATACCAGACCAATCGATGCCACAATGATCGGATGAAAGTATAACGAATCGATACCAGAAGCCTCGCAGTCTGCCCCGGTCTCGTCGCGTCATAAAGAACCTTTGCGTGTTAACCTAAGCGGTATCCGAAGATCATGCCGCTCCCGCTGAAGACCACCCTTGCCCTGATCGACCTTGGATCAGCGCGAGCCCCGATCAGGAGGAGAAGTCCGACCACGCAGCAACACTCGATAAGATAAATCCATATCTTCCCCAGCATATCCTCGCTACCAGAGTTGTGGATAAGCCTCGATCGGCCGGAGGCAAGTCATACAATTGCTCCGACATTGCGAGCAAGCAATGTATGCGCGGGTCCGGGGCCGCTTGCCCCGGCGGGTGCAGGGCAGCGCCCTGCTACGCTTCGCCCGGCTCGCGGCCGTAGAGGAGCAACAGCACCAGGATGATCACGCCGTAGATGATGTTGCGGCCGTATTCGGGCATGTTCATTGCCAGCAGGACCGAGACGAGCGCCACGAGGCTGATGCTGCCGGCGACCGAGCCGATATAGTGACCGCGGCCGCCGAGGATGTAGACGCCGCCGATGACCACCGCCGCGATCGATTGGAACAAATAAGGATCGCCCATCCCGAGGCTGGCCTGGCCGCCGAAGCCGACCAGAGCCACGCCGGCGAGCGCCGAGAACAGGCCTGACAGGGCATAGAGCGCGATGGTGACCGCGCGGACGTTCAGGCCCGCGAGGTAGCTGGCGCGGGCATTGTTGCCGATGGCGTAGGTGGCGCGGCCGAACACGGTCAGGCTCAGGACCGCGGAGACGAGCGCGATCACCGCGAGCCAGACATAGAGAAGGGCGGGGATGCCGAGGATGGAGCGGTGGATCGCGGCCTGGATGACCGGCGGCGCGTAGCTGGCGCAGGCCTGGCAGGTGAGACCACCGCTTAGACCAAGTGCGAGACCTTCCATGATTCCGTTCATCGCCAGCGTCATGACGACGGCCGGCACGCCCAGGATCGCGATGCCGATCCCGTTGAAGGCGCCGACAACGGTTCCCATCGCGAGCGTGAGGAGCAGCGCGGGCAAGGCGCGGGCGTCATGGCCGAGGGAGGCGACGACCATCAGGATCGCGGCGGCGTTGAGGACCCACGGGACCGACAGGTCGATGCCGCCGATGAGGATGACGAAGGTCTGGCCGGCCGCAACGAGGCCCACGAAGCAGGCGACGACGAGGACGGCTCGGATGCCGGCCAGCGAGCCGAAACCGGGACGAACCGCCTCCCCGATCGCGAACAGCGCGATCGCGGCCGCGAAGGCGTAGACGATGCGGCGCCGCTCGGCCGAGCGGAGGAAGTGCTGAAGGGGCTGCAAGCGTCAGGCTCCCCTTCTGGCGAGACGCCCGACGCCGCTCACCAGGACGACGGCGATGACGAGGAACATGCCCTCGTAGAAGGATTGGTAGAGCGGGTCGATGTGGCTGAAGAACAGGATGTTGACGATCATCGTCGAGATGAAGGCGCCGATGATGGCGCCGGTGCCGCTGCCGCGGCCACCGAAGAGGGAGACGCCGCCAAGGACGGCCGCGACGATGGAGGTCAGGGTGTAGGTGTTGCCGGTGGTGGCATCGCCGGCGGTGGCACTCGCGGCCAGGAACAGTCCGGCGCCCGCGGAGAACATGCCGCCCACAACGTAAGCGAGGATGCGGGTGCGGCGGACGGCAACGCCGTTGGCCTGGCTGGCCGCTTCGTCGTTGCCGATCGCATAGATGCCGACGCCGAGGCGCGTCCGGCGGAAGGCCCACCAGAAGACGCCGATCAGCACGAGGTAGAGGAGTGACGTCGGCGCGTCCGGGTTGGCGAGGATGGTCGTATAGCCCTGTGGGATCTGGCCGCCGGGCTGTGGCAGGATGCGGATCGCGATGCCCTGGAAAATCGACAGGGTCGCCAGCGTGACAAGAATCGGTTGCAGGCGGCCGATGGTGACGAGGAGGCCGTTGACGAGGCCGCAGAGCGCGCCGATGCTGAGGATGACGATCGACCAGCCAATCTGGCCGGCGATGGACGTGCCGAGGGTGACGGCGGCAATCGCGTTGGTGATGTCGACAACGCCGCCGACCGACAGGTCGATCCCGCGCGTGAGCACGACCAGTGTCTGGGCAATGGCGGCGAAAGCGAGCGGCATGGTCGAGTTGACAGAGGAGGTCAACTCGAAGCCGCCCGGGAAGCGATGCTGGGCAGCAAAGTAGATGCCGCAGTAGAGGATGATGGCGCCGGTCAGCATGACGATCGCCAGCGCGAGTCCCGCCTCTTGCGTGAGGCGGTGATGCCACCGGGAGCGTGAGGCGCTCGCCTCAGGCCGCGACGGCATCGCGTACGGAGGCTGAGACGATCTGTTCGGCGGTGGGTGTGGCGAGCTCTGCCGCGATGCGGCCTTCACGCATGACCAGGACGCGATGGGTCAAGTGGGCGAGTTCCTCGGCGTCGCTGGAGTAGAACAGGATCGCACGGCCTTCCGCGGCGAGGCGCAGGACGAGCGCATAGATTTCGGTCTTGGTCGCGATGTCGACGCCGCGGGTGACGTCGTAGAGCAGCAGGATGCGCGGCTCGGCGAGAAGCCAGCGGCCGAGCAGGACCTTCTGCTGATTGCCGCCGGACAGTGAACCGACGGGCGCGTCGGGGCCGGCCGCCCTCACCTTCAGTCGCGCGGCCACGTCGTCCGAAAGCTGGCGCTCGAGCGCGCGGCGACGCATGCCGAGACGCGACAGACGCTTGAGGATGGCGAGGGTCGCGTTGTCGCGCACGCTCATCCGGAGAAGCAGCCCCTCGGTCTTGCGGTCCTCCGGGACGAGGGCGATGCGGTGCCGCATGGCGTCGCGCGGCGAACGGATCGCAACCCGCTTGCCGGCGGCTTCGATGGTGCCCGCGGTCGCGCGCTCGGCGCCGAACAGGGTGAAGAACAGCTCGCGGTGGCCGTGGCCGGCCAGACCGCCGATGCCGAGGATCTCGCCCGCGTGCAGCGACAGGGACACGTCGTGCATGCGGGGCGCGGATAGGCCGCGGATGGAAAGAATGGCGGGGGTGGCCGCGAGCGCCGGGACGGGCGGATAGAGGGTTTCGACGCGTCTTCCGGTCATCAAGGTGATGGCCTGGTCCTCGCCGAGTTCCCCTGCGGTGAAGGTGCCGACCTCGCGGCCGTTGCGGCAGACGGTGATCCGGTCGGCGATCGAGGTGATCTCGTTCCAGCGATGCGAGGTGAAGACGACGCAGGTGCCGCGCTCGCGCAGGCGGCGGACCTGCTCGAACAGCCAGACGACCTCCCGCTCGACGAGCGAGGACGTCGGCTCGTCGAGAAAGAGGATGTCGGGCTCGTGGCTGATGGCGCGCACGATCTCGACGAGTTGCCGTTCCGACAGCGAGATGTTCTCGGCCGCGGCGAGCGGGTCGATGTGGCGCAGGCCAAGGCCGGCGAGGATCTCGCCCGCGCGCCGCTCCATCGCGCGCCGGTCGATCAGGCCGGTGCGCCGCGCACGTGGCTCGCGCGAGAGAAGCAGGTTCTCGGCGACCGTGAGCGCCGGCAGCAGGGTCAGCTCCTGGAAGACGGTCCAGGCGCCCAGCGCATGAGCATGATCGGGACCGGTGAGCGACACGGGCTGGCCCTTGATCAGGACCGTGCCGCTGTCGGGCCGGGTCCGTCCGCCGAGGATTTTGATCAGCGTCGATTTGCCGGCGCCGTTCTCTCCCACGAGCGCATGCACCTCGCCCGCGCGGGCCGCGAACGTCGCGTTGTCGAGCGCCTTGACGCCGCCGTAGGCGCGGCTGAGGCCGGTCCCCTCGATGGCGGCATCGACGATGGTCATGCGCCCGGCAGCGTCACTCCAAGCGGGCCGCCGGTGCAGGCGGTGCCGTTCAAGGCCGCCTCGACGCAGAGCTTGACGGTGGCGTGGTCGCCGCTGTCGGTGAAGTCGTCGAAGAAGCTGTCCGGCTGGTCGGGGAAGACGGTTTCGCCAACCTTGACCTGGTCGCTGGTCAGCACGGCAAGCGGGAGCTGGATGCTGCGCTTCGGATACTGGCCCGAGAGGATACGGCGGGCGAGCTCGAGCGCGATGACGGAGAGAAAGGGGGGCGAGCCGATCGAGATGCCGTCGACCTTCTGGCCGTTGGCGCCGATCATGAATTTGCGGAAGCCGTTCTCGCATTCGCCGGCGGTGAACGGCAACGGTGTGCGGCCCGCGGAGACGAAGGCCTTCAGCACGCCGTCGGTGCCGCCCTGGCACCAGATGCCGTCGATCTTGGGCAGGCTGGGCAGGATCGAAGCAGTGTTGCGCTCGGCGGTCGAGCTGTCCCACATCCCGGTGTAGCGGTTGACCACCTTGATGCCGGGGTTCGCGGCCCAGACCGCCTCGGCGGCCTTGTTGCGGTCCTGGTCGACCTCAGTGCCGGCGACACCCGTGACCATGATGACGTTGCCGTGGCCGTTGAGCTTGCGGACGAGGAATTCAGCCAGCGTCTTGCCGAGCTCGGCCTGGGAGATGTTGACGCTGAGCACGGAGGGTGCGGTGACGACGCTGTCGAAGGCGATGACGAGGATGCCGCGCGATGTCGCCTGGCGGAGGATGCCGTTCAGGCCGGTGGGAGACGCCGCGTCGATGACGATCGCATCGACGCGCTCGGCGATCAGGTTGGAGAGCTGCTGGGATTGCTTGGAGACATCGTTGCCGGAGTTGAAGACCTGGCCTTGGACGTCGGTCTTGTAGGGTTCCATCAGCAGCGCCGCCTTGTAGACGTTCTCCATCTCGATGCGCCATTTGTTGCCGATGAAGGAGTTCGAAAGCGCGATCTTGTAGGGCTTGCTGGCGGCGGCGATCGCCGGGCGGGTGAGGAGGCCGGCGGCGGCGCCCGCGATGACGGTGCGGCGTCCCACACGATACGACATGCCCGATCCCCCCGTTTGCATTGCGGACCTTTACCGATCCGTTCCCGGGACGACAGTAGATTGGTTTCGGCGGCGATAGAAGCGGCGGCGCGGCATTTTGTCAGGCCGGCATGCGGTTCCTGCCGCGCCACCAGATCGTGGTGCCGACCAGCACGATGGCGGCGAGGCTGAACCAGGTGACGGCGTATTGGAGGTGGTTGTTGGGTGGGCGCGGGAGGGTCTCGGCGGGCTGCGGAAAGGCGTCGGGTCTCGTCGGACCCAATGCAACCAAGGTGAACGGGACGAGGTCGGGCAGGCCGATCGCCCGGCCGATGGCGGGCGGGTCGAGCGCGTAGAACTGGCGCTGGGCGAGTGCGGGACGCGGCGTGAACAGGCTCGGCCGTTCGGAGGCGCGGACGTAGCCGTCGATTGTCCTGGTGCCCGACACGGTCAGGATCGGACGGCCGTGCGGGTCGGCGGGGACCCAGCCGAGATCGACGAGCAGCGGCGCCGCATGCGGGCGGATGAGCGGCTCGAGCAGGAAGACGCCGAACGTGGGGCCGGCGCGGAGATCGCGCACGTCGGTGGCGTAGGAGACGGCGAGATCAGGGCGGAGCATCCCGGTGGCGCCGACGCGCTCGAACTGGGTGACGGGCGCATCGTCGAGCGGGACCGGCGGAGAGCGCTCGGCGAGGGCGATGCGGGCGAGGATCGCCTGCTTCCAGTGGAGGCGCTGCACCTGCCAGACGCCGAGGCCGATCGTGAGGGTCAGGAGAAGGAGCGGCACCAGGATCGGCGCCGCCGTGAGCCTCCCGCCGTGTCTACTCGTGGTAGGTGGGCCCGGCGCCCCACCAGTAGATGCAGATGAAGAGGAACAGCCAGACCACGTCGACGAAATGCCAGTACCAAGCGGCGGCCTCGAAGCCGAAATGGCGGGTGGGCGTGAACTGGCCGGCGCGGCTGCGGTACCAGCAGACGATCAGGAAGCTGGTGCCGATGAAGACATGCGCGCCATGAAAGCCTGTCGCGATGAAGAAGATCGCGGGATAGACGCCTCCACCGCTGAAGTGGAAGGGGGCGTTCGAGTATTCCATGATCTGCAGGCAGGTGAAGGTCATGCCGAGCAGGATCGTGAGCCCGAGGCCCATGATCAGCGAGCGGCGATCGCCCTCGATCAGCGAATGGTGCGCCCAGGTGACGGTGCAGCCCGACAGCAGCAGGATCATGGTGTTGAGGAACGGCGTGCTGAACGGATCGAACGTGTGCACACCGATCGGCGGCCAGAGCGGGGCCAACTGGCCGGCGACGTTCTCGGGGAAGATCGCGAAATTGAAGAAGGTCCAGAAGAAGCTGACGAACAGCATGACCTCGGACGTGATGAACAGGGTCATGCCGTAGCGGAGCGACAGGCGGGTCAGTGGCGAGATAACACCCGTGGCCAGGCTCTCGCGGATGACGGTGCGCCACCAGAAGAACATGACGCACATGTTCGACATCACGCCGAGGCCGAAGACCTCCTTGATGCCGAAATGGGCCCACAGCACGATCCCCGCCAGCATGGTGGCACCGCCGAACGCGCCGGCGATCGGCAGGGCGTTCGGCGCCGGCAGATGGTAGGGCTGCTCGATGAAGCCGGCCTCGTCCGGGGCGATCGCGGCGGTGTTGGCGTGAATGTCCATTCGGGTCTCCGGACGTCTGGGTGGCGCGGGCGTCGGACAGCGCCACCATGGGCATGGCATAGAACAGCGTGCCGGGTCGCACCAGCCGAAGGCGCGTTGATCGTGCGGCATCAGCGGTCCGGGTCCAGTCCGTGCAGGGCGCCGGGGGCCAGATCATAGACGTCGATGACGAACTGGCCGAGATCGACCCGCTGGGTCGGTTGCCCGAATTGCCGGATGACGGTTGCTTCGTGCAGCACCGTGTTGCCCGAGGCCTCGTTTCCTTCCGAGATGAAGAAGGTCCTCCCATGCCAAGTGCGGGCGGCGGTCCGATACCAGTCGAGATCGGTAAAATAGGCGTAGGCGTGGAGCCCATCGGCTTTCTCCACGACCGGCAGACTGGTAATCGTACGGCGCGAGAGCACTGTGATGATGTTGCCCTGCCAGTAGCCGGCATAGCCGTGCTGGAGATGGGCCGCCCGCAGGGCATCGACGATGCGGGTGATCGTCGCGGCCGCGACGACTTGGCCCGGAGGATCGGACGATCCGAGCGCGAGGCCGGCGGCCAGCGACGCGAACAGGGCGATCGTGCCGAACGACCCGGTCAGGATCAACCGCCCGGACCGCCGCGCGACCAGGATCGAACCGGCGACCGCGGCCGGCAGGAAGTAGCGGATAGCGGCGTCCTCGCCGATGACATGCATGATGCATGTGCTCGCCATGCACAGCGACAAGCCCAACCAAAGGAGGTGATCGAGATCGGCATACGGTCGCGCCGAAGCGGGAAGCGGCCAGCGTCGGACCCGCCGGAGCAGACCGGCTCCGACCTCCCACCAGGCGATGAGGAACATGAGCACGAAGGGCGCGCGCAGGAGGGTGATCGCAGCGGCGGTCTTGAGACTGTGCTGGAGATCGCGGCCGAAGAAATCGGCGCCGAGCAACCGCACGATGCTCTGAGCCGCGAAGACGGCCTGACCCAGGATCTCCGGGAACGTCGCCAGGGGCACCGGGTACAACGACACGCGAAAGCCGCCGGTCAGCGTGTTGAGAGCCAGCAGCGCGTGGGCGAGCACGAAGGCTGCGATCGTGACCACGATCCGAACCAGGGCCGGGATGTTGTCCCGCCGGCGCAGGGCGAGCACCGCCTCGGCCAGCACGGGCAGGCAGGCGACGACGTCGTAGATGCGGTCGGAGAGACTGCCTAGCGTCATCAGAACGCCGAGGAGGGCTGCGCGTAGCTTCGGGCGCTGGGTCGGGCGATCGCCGGTTGCGGCGACCGCGAAGGTCAGCAGCATGAGCAGGATGGTGGCACCATGGGAGCCGACGTTGGAAAACGGCACGTCGCGCAGACCGTGCTCGAAGAGATTGAAGGCGAGTAGCGCCAGCGACGTGGCGACGATGCCGGCGAGACGACGTGGATGCTGGCCGGCGCAGGCAAGGGCAGTGCCTGCGCAGGCGATGGCGCTCCAGAGCAGCGCCTCCAGACCCTGCATGAAGAGCGGGTGCCAGCCGAAGAGCAGCTTGAGGATGGCTTCGCCGAGGACGTCCGTCGGATAGTAGTTCTCCGGTGCCATGATCCAGCCGTGCAGGCGCAGATTGCCTTCGCTCAGAGCGGCGCCCGCGAGAAAATTGCCGGCATCGTCGGAGTTGCGAAAATCGCCGATCGTGACCGCGAACCGATAGGCGGACAGGGCGGCGAAGGCGGCGAGGGATGCGAGGATCCAGATTGCGGGGTGGATCCATCGTGTGCCGGAGTGGCCTGCGGCTGGTGGATGCATGCCGCGTCAGTCTCGAAGATGGACGGGTGCGGTCCGAATCGCCGGACTGTCGGCGGGGTCCGGGGCAGCGGCGATGGGCGCCGGGCCGCGGCCCGGCAGTGCGGGCAGAGCGGCCAGCCTGCCGATCATGGCGTCCTTAGCCCGAGCGCATCGCTCGTCAGAGCGAACGGCATGACCGGGGAAAGCCCGAGCAGGCAGACCAGGCGCCAACCGCCAGCCGAGCGGCCGGCAGGAAGACGGCGATCACGCGCCGATCTGGCACAGGACGGACACGGTCATCCCTTGGCCAGCTTGACCATGGCGATGGCGTAGAACAGCAGGCAAAGGCACACCAGAACGGCGAGGATCGCGATGTTGCGTCCGCGCCGGCGTCTGGTGAAGGCGCGGGCCTCGTCGGGCGGCATCCGCGGCAGGAACTCATCGACCATGGGAGAGGCCAAGCTGGATCGAGGCCTTCACGAGGCCCGAAGATGGTCAATCGCCACGGCGGCGAAGATCAGCGCGAGGTAGGCGAGCGAGTACCGGAAGGTGAGACGGGCGGGCTTGTCGCCGGTCAGGCTGTGGCCGGTCCGATCCTGGCGATCGAACAGCGTCCAGAGCGAGAAGCCGAGGAAGCCCGCGCCGAGGAAGACCGCAGAGATGCCGTAGACGGGGCCGGTCAGGTGGAGTGCCCAGGGGGCCAGGCTCACGGGGACGAGGACGAGCGTGTACAGCACGATCTGGCGCCTGGTGGCGCGCCGTCCGGCGACGACGGGCAGCATCGGGACGCCGGCGCGGCTGTAGTCGCCACAGGCGTAGAGCGACAGGGACCAGAAATGCGGCGGGGTCCAGAGGAAGACGATCGCGAACAGCAGGATCGGCAGCAGGGCGACGTGACCGGTGATGGCGACCCAGCCGATGATCGGCGGAAAGGCGCCGGCGGCACCGCCGATGACGATGTTCTGTGGCGTGCGGCGCTTGAGCCAGATCGTGTACACGAAGACGTAGTAGGCAATGGAGGCCGCGAGCCAGGCGGCGGCGGCCAGGTTGATCGCGGTCGCCATGACGATGACCGACATCACCGCAAGCACGATGCCGTAGCAGAGCGCCTCGTCGGGCTCGATCCGGCCGGCGGCAACCGGACGCGAGGCGGTGCGCCGCATCAGGCGATCGATGTCGCGCTCATACCACATGTTGATGGCGCCCGCCGCACCGGCGCCGAGGGCGATGCAGAGGATGGCGGTGAAGGCGAGCACCGGATTGAGGTGACCAGGCGCCAGGAAAAGGCCGATCCAGCCCGTCATGACGACGAGGCTGACCACGCGTGGCTTGAGAAGTGCGAGCCAGTCGCCCGATTGGGAGACAGCCGAACCGGGGATGGCGTCGCCGACGGTGCCCGACATCAGCGCAGTCGGGGGATGGTGGTGAAGGTGTGGTGCGGCGGCGGTGACGGAAGCGACCATTCGAGCGTGGTCGCGCCCTCACCCCAGTAATTGTCGGCGAGCTTGCGCTTGCCCACGAAGGTCATGACGACGCCGACAATGAAGATCAGCGTCGAGGCGCCCGAGATGAAGGCGCCGATCGAGGAGACGTAGTTCCAGCCGGCGAAGGCGTCCGGATAATCAGGGTAGCGCCGCGGCATGCCGGCAGCACCCAGAAAGTGCTGGGGGAAGAAGGTCAGGTTGACGCCGATGAAGGTGGTCCAGAAATGGAGCTTGCCGATCCATTCGGGATATTCGTGACCGCTCATCTTGCCGATCCAGTAGTACCAGCCGGAGAAAATGGCGAAGACGGCGCCGAGCGACAGGACGTAGTGGAAGTGGGCGACGACATAGTAGGTGTTGTGGAGATACTGGTCGATCGAGGCGTTGGCGAGGACGATGCCGGTGACACCGCCGACGGTGAACAGGAAGATGAAGCCGACGGCGAACAACATCGGTGTCTTGAACTCGATCGAGCCCCCCCACATCGTCGCGATCCAACTGAACACCTTGATGCCCGTCGGCACCGCGATGACGAGGGTGGCCACCATGAAGTAGGCGCGGGTGTCGACGGAAATGCCCGAGATGAACATGTGGTGGGCCCAGACGACGAAGCCGACCACGCCGATGGCGATCATCGCGTAGACCATGCCGATATAGCCGAAGATCGGCTTCTTCGCGAACGTCGAGACGACGTGGCTGATGATGCCGAAGCCGGGCAGAATCAGGATGTAAACCTCGGGATGGCCGAAGAACCAGAACAGATGCTGGAATAACACCGGATCGCCGCCGCCCTGAGGGTCGAAGAAGCTGGTGCCGAAATTGCGGTCGCAGATCAGCATGGTGACCGCGCCGGCAAGCACCGGGATCGCGAGCAGCAGCAGAAAGGCGGTCACGAGCTGGGCCCAGACAAAGAGCGGCATCTTGAACAGGCCCATGCCGGGGGCGCGCATGTTGAGGATGGTGACGATAAAATTCATCGCACCGAACAGCGACGACATGCCTGTCAGGTGGATGGCGAAGAGGGTGAAGTCGGTCGAGACGCCGCTCTGGTAGGTGGAGTTGGACAGCGGCGGGTAGAGGGTCCAGCCGACGCCCGAGCCGGTGCCGGTGACGAGGCCAAGGGTGGCGAACGTCATGCCGGCGACCGCGAGCCAGAAGCTCATGTTGTTCAGGCGCGGGAAGGCCATGTCGGGCGCGCCGATCATCAGCGGGATGAACCAGTTGCCGAAGCCTCCGATCAGTGCGGGCATGACCGTGAAGAAGATCATGATCAGGCCGTGCGAGGTGACGATCGCGTTCCACTCCTGGCCCGACGAGACCAGGTGGCTGCCCGGGTGCATGAGCTGGGCGCGCATCCACATCGACAGCAGGCCCGCGAACATGCCGTTGAAGATGGCGAACAGAAGATAGAGGGTGCCGATGTCCTTGTGGTTGGTCGAGCAGCACCAGCGGCGGAAGAAGCCGTGCGGCGGACCATGATCATGAGCATTGGGATCGTGCGCATCATGAGCATCGTGCGCATCGTGGCCCGGCAGGGTGCCGTCGTGGCTGAAGGCGGACATCGTCAAGTCTCCCGCGAACGCCCGCTCAGCGGGCGATGTCTGGTTCGTCGAGCTGGGCGAAATGCTGCGGCGCACCCAGGGCGCTATATTTGTCCTTGGCCGACTTCAGCCAGACCTGGAACTCGGCCGGCGTGACGGCGTGCACGTCGATCGACATGGCGTCGTGGTTGATGCCGCAGATCTGGTTGCACTCGCCGTAATAGTCGCCGGGCTTGTCGATGTTGAACCAGGTCTCGACGACGCGGCCGGGGATCGCGTAGCGCTGTACGCCGAGAGACGGCACGAACCAGGCATGCAGCACGTCGCCGCTGGTGATCAGGACGCGGACGTTCTTGCCGGCCGGGACGACGAGCGCGTTGTCGACCGCGAGCTGCCGGAAGTTCTTCTTGTTGGCGGGGAGCTTGTCGCCCGGGATCATGTAGCTGGTGAAGTCGATGCCGCCGCGATCGGGATACGTGTATTCCCAGTACCATTGGTGACCGGTGACCTTGATCGTCAGGTCGGGGCTTAGCGTGTGGTCTTCGAAATAGACCAGCTTGAGCGACGGTATGCTGATCGCGACCAGGATCAGCACCGGGATGACGGTCCAGGCGACCTCGACGAGCGTGTTGTGGGTGGTGCGGCTCGGGACCGGGTTGGCCTTGTGATTGTAGCGGAACACCACCCAGGCCAGCAGGAGGGCCACGAAGACCACGATGCCGACGATGACGTAGAGGATGAAGTCGTTGAGTGCCACCACGTCCTGCTGGACAGGGGAATGCGCCGCCTGCAAGCCGAGCTGCCAGGGGCGCGGCGACTGCGCGGCGGCCGGCATCGCGAACAAGGCGAGGACGGCGGCGGATCGTGCGGAGATGTTCGTCAGTCTTGTTCGTGACACGCGTGGCCGCCTGTTCATGACCCGCTGAGGGCTTATCCGACGCGACCGAGCCCGGCAAGGCGACGCGCCGCCGGCTACATGGTGCTGTTGCGCAGCGCGACCAGCGTGAAAAGCCCGAATGGAGCCACCGGCACGCGCGTGGCACGTGCGAGATCCTCGGGAGGAAGGAGAGCGTCGAGAGCGAAGTCCGGATGCCAGCCCAGGGTGTGGGACGCCCCGGCCATGGCGCGCTCGACCAGTAGCCGTGGGCCACGTTCGGCGATGAAGTGGTTGACGAACAGCAGCAGGCCGTCGGGGCGGACAACACGCTTCATCTCGGCGAGCAGGGCTCTCGGGTTAGGCACGACGGACGCCACGAACATGGCCGACGCGATGTCGAAGCTGCCCGACGGCAGGCCGGTGTTCTCGGCATCGCGCAGCTCGAGGCGCTCGATGTGGGTCAGGTGCTCGCGCGCGACCCGCCTGCGCGCGAGGGCCAGCATGTCGGCCGACAGGTCGATCCCGGTGATACGCTTGCCGCGGTCGTAATGCGGCAGGGCAAGGCCGGTGCCGACGCCGACTTCGAGAACTCGCTCGCCCTCGGCGGCATTGACCGCGGCGACCGCGCGCCGGCGTCCCGCGGCCGAGACGCCGCCGAAGACGCGGTCATAGATGCCGGCCCAACGCCGGTAGGCGTCGCGGACCGCGTCCGCATCGAGTGCCGTGTGTGGGCGAGACGTCTGTTGCACGTGCTTGTCATCCAGGGCGGCGCCGCGTTCAGGCCAGGGGTCGTGCTATAGGCGGGTCGCTTCGAGGAGAACAGTCGATGCTGCAGTGGATCATCATCGTGGTCAGCTTTGTGCTGTGGGTGGCGATCTGGGTGATCCCGTTCCGGCGCAATATCTACGAGTGGTACGACCGGCGCTGGGGGCGCTGATCCTTCATGGGCGTTTCGCCCGGTGGTAAGGGTGGCCGTCGAGGATCGTCCTGGCGCGGTAGAGCTGTTCGGCGAGCATGGCGCGGGCGAGCAGGTGCGGCCAGGTTTGCGGGCCGAGCGAGAGGATGAGATCAGCGCGGTCGAGGACCGAGCGGTCGAGCCCTTCGGCGCCTCCGAGGGCGAACACGAGACTGCGTCCGGCGGCGGTCCATTCGCCGAGGGCAATGGCGAGGCGGTCGCTCGCGAGGGCGCGGCCGGCCTGGTCGAGGGCTACGAGGAAGCGATCCCCAGGCACGTGGGCGAGGAGCGCGCGAGCCTCGCGTCGCCTGATCTCGGCCGATGAACCGGTGCCGTCGGGGATTTCGGTCAGCGTGGGCGGCGGCCGCAGGCGCCTGGCGTAGCGGTCGAACAACTCGCGTTCGGGACCACGGGCGCGGCCGACCGCTACGACGTGGAGGGTGGAAGCTACAGGGCCACCACGCCGGCGTGGCTCTCGTCGAGGTCGGCGCCCCACATCCGTTCGAGACCGTAGAGGGTGCGCGCCTCGGGCTTGAAGAGGTGGACGATGACGTCGCCGACGTCGATCAGCACCCAGTCCGAGCCGCCCGCGCCCTCGATCTGGACGCGGCCGAGACCGGCCTCCTCGATACGGTCCTCGAGATGGGTGGCCATCGCGCTGATCTGGCGGTCGGCGAGGCCGGTCGCGATGACCATGCAATCGGCGAAGGCAGCGCGGCCGGCGAGGTCGAGGACGACGATGTCCTCCGCCTTGTCGTCGGCAAGACTGCCGGTGATGATGGTGATCGCACGATCCAGCACCGTAGGTTCGGCGGGCGGGCGCGCGGTGCGGGCGGGCTTGGGTCCGGCGGCCGCGGCCTTCTTGCGGGGCGTGACCGCCGCCTTGGCGACCTCGGCGAGACTGGAGGCCGGCAAGGATGCAGCGCGCCGCGGTGCACGTTCCCTGTCGTTCTCTCCGGCAGGCTTCCTGGCTATGGCCGATCCCCTTGCCCCGCTGACCGGGGTCCAATGTTCGTTCCGGCCGCGCGGAGCGCGGTCGCCGATATGCTCGTCTCACGCCCGGTCAAATAAATCCAGGCCGGCGGTTCGGATCGGGCGAGGGAGGCAGCCTCGCGCATGCGCCGCCGCCAGGGTCCGAGCCGATGCGCCGCCCGGCCCGCGAGGGCCGCGCGGTTGTAGGAGGGACGTGGAAAGACCGCGAAGGCGACCTGACGCGGGATGCGCTGCCAGCCGCGCCAGTGCGGCAGGTCGCGCAGGCCGTCCGCACCCATCAGCCAGACGAAACGGACGGCGGGGAAGCGGCGCTTGAGGGCCGCGAGCGTGTCGCAGGTGAAGCGCGTGTGCAGATGACGCTCGATGTCGGTCGCGATGATGCGGCGGCCGTCGGCGAGGCGCGCGGCGGAGGCGAGCCGATCGGTGACGGGCGCCATCGGACCGTTCGCCTTGAGCGGGTTGCCGGGCGAGACCAGCAGCCAGACCTGGTCGAGCCGCAGCGCCTGCAGCGCCCGCTGGGCGAGCCGCGCATGGCCTTCGTGCGCCGGATTGAACGAGCCGCCAAGGATGCCCACCGTAATCCGGCGATGATCACCGAAGCGCGGCGGGGCGGCCTGATGGCGTGCCGCGATCAGGGCCGCTCCTGGCCCTGGCCGGTGACCTCGTAGCGGAACGTGGTCAGTTGCTCGAGGCCGACGGGGCCGCGTGCGTGCAGCCGGCCGGTCGAGATGCCGATCTCGGCCCCGAAGCCGAATTCGGCGCCGTCGCAGAACTGGGTCGAGGCGTTCCACATCACCACGGCACTGTCGACGCCGTCGATGAAGGCGCGCGCGGCCGCCTCGTCCTCGGCGACGATGGCGTCGGTGTGACCGCTGCCATGGCGGATGATGTGGTCGATGGCGTCCTGTATCCCATCGACGACGGCGATCGAAAGCACGGCGTCGAGCCACTCGGTGTCGAAATCGCCGTCGGCGGCGGCTGGCAGGTCCGGCCGGATCGCGCGCGCACGCGGATCGGCACGGAACGCGCAGCCTTGCGCATGCAAGGCGGCCACGATCGGCGGCAGCAACGAAGCCGCGCACGCCGCGTCGATGAGAACGGTTTCGGTCGCGCCGCAAACGCCGGTCCGTCGCATCTTGGCGTTGAGCACGAGACGGACGGCCATGTCGGGGTCGGCCGATCGATGGACGAACGTGTGGCACAGCCCTTCGGCGTGGCTGAGGACCGGGATGCGCGCCTCGGCCTGGACGCGCTCGATCAGCGAGCGGCCGCCACGCGGGATGATGAGATCGATCCGGCCGGTCGCCGCGAGCATCGCCGAGACGTAGGAGCGGTCGGGGGTGGGCGCGCCCTGCACGGCGGCCTGCGGGAGGCCGGCGGCGGTGAGGCCGGCGGCGATGGCTCCGGCGATGGCGCTGGAAGTCCGGAAGCTGTCGGAGCCGCCGCGCAGGATGACGGCATTGCCGGACTTGATGGTGAGCGCCGCGGCGTCGGCGCCGACATTGGGCCTGCTTTCATAGATCATGCCGATGACGCCGATCGGGACGGCAACGCGGCGAATGGCGAGGCCGTTGGGACGGGTCCAGCCGGCGAGCGTCCGGCCGATCGGGTCGGGGAGGCTTGCGACGGTTTCCATGCCGGCCGCGATCGCATCGATCCGACCGGTGTCGAGGGCCAGGCGATCGCGCGCTGCTTCGGTTCCGTCGAACGATGTCGCGTCGGCGTGGTTGGCGCGGAGAATGATGGGCGAACGCGCGCGGAGCGCACCCGCGATCGCCAGGAGGCACGCGTCGCGCTGGTCGACCGGTGAGCGGGAGAGGATGCGTGTGGCCCCTCTGGCCAGGATGGTCTGGTCAGCGAGCATGGCGGCGGGATCGGTCATTGCGGAGGCAATCGTGCGCCGATCGGTAGCCCGGAGGAAGTCCCGGTCAGGACGACAGCGGCGCTACTGACAGGAGAGACCGCTTCCGGTCAGGGTGCCGGCGATCGATGTGGAGGGACACAGGATCGAACCGTTGGAGCTGGTGGCACCGGTCGACCCGCTGTTGGCCGCACCCGACGCGGAACTCGTGGTGCCGGCGGAACCGGCTCCGGCCGTGCCGGTTCCGGTGCCCGCGGTGGTTCCGTAGGTCGAACCGTAGGAGGAGCCGTAGGCGTTGGCGCCCCCCGCGGAGGCGGTGCCGGCGGTCGACGAGCTTGCCAGGCCTGACGAGCCCGACGGCGCGGTCGCGGCCGAACCGGCGCCGGTCGAGGCGGTCGATCCGGTCGTGGTCGAGCCGGTTGTGGTCGATCCGGTTGTGGTCGATCCGGCCGCGGTCGCTCCAGCCGAAGTCTGGGCGTGCGCGGAGAGCGGGGCGGCGAGCGACGCAAGGAGGATCGCGATGCGAACAGATCTCATGCGAACAAAACATCGGTGCGCGCGCCTTGGTTGCATCGACGGTCCGGGCCGTCACACGTTGAAACGGAACAGCAGCACATCGCCATCGGCCACGACGTAGTCGCGGCCCTCGATGCGCAGCCGGCCTGCTTCGCGCGCGCCGGCCTCGCCGTTGTGGGCGATATAGTCCTGGTAGCCGATGGTCTCGCAGGCGATGAAGCCGCGCTCGAAGTCGTTGTGGATGGCGGCCGCCGCGCGCGGGGCCTTGGTGCCGCGCGCGATCGTCCAGGCGCGCGTCTCCTTGGGCCCAACGGTGAAGTAGGTGACGAGGTCGAGCAGGCGGTAGCCGGCGGCCACGACCCGGTCGAGGCCGGAATTGGCGAGGCCGAGCCCTTCGAGGAATTCGGCGCGCTCCGCGGCGTCGAGCTGACTCACTTCGGCCTCGATGGCGGCCGAGACGACGACCGACTGGGCACCTTCGACGGCCGCCCGAACGGACACGCGCGCCGACATCGGGTTGCCCGAGGCGGCGGATGCTTCCTCGACGTTGCAGACATAGAGCACGGGCTTGCTGGTCAGGAGTTGCAGGCGGGCGACCGCCTCTTGCTCGCCGGGAGGGATCGCGGTGCGCGCTGCCCTGCCGTCGCGCAGGGCCGCGAGGAGAGGTGTGATGACGGCGAGTTGTGAAGCGGCCTCGCGGTCATTCCTGGCGCGCTTAGCGAGCGCCGGCTCGCGCTTCTCCAGGCTGTCGAGATCGGCCAGCATCAGTTCGGTCTCGATTGTCTCGGCATCGCGGACCGGGTCGATCGAGCCCTCGACATGGGTGATGTCGTCGTCCTCGAAGCAGCGCAGCACCTGGATTATGGCGTCGACCTCGCGGATGTTGCCGAGGAACTGGTTGCCGAGGCCCTCGCCGCGCGACGCGCCGCGCACGAGGCCGGCGATATCGACGAATTCGAGGCTGGTGGGGACGATCTTCTGGGACTTGCCGATCGCGGCGAGCCTGGCAAGACGTTCGTCCGGAACGGCGATGCGTCCGACATTCGGCTCGATGGTGCAGAACGGATAGTTGGCGGCCTGGGCCGCGACGGTCGCGGTCAGCGCATTGAACAGCGTGGACTTGCCGACATTGGGGAGGCCGACGATGCCGCAGTTGAAACCCATGGTGGTCGCTCCCGAGCGTGTGTGCCTACGAGGCGCCCCTCGCCGCTTGCGTCATGAAATCTTCCGGCTTCGCTGAAGCAAGCAGGGGCGCCTGCTCGGCGATCGTGTCGAGGAACGGGATGAGCCATTCCTGGTCGGCCTTGGCGAAGTCGCCGAGCACGTGGCCGGTGACGCGGTCCTTGTGGCCGGGATGGCCGATGCCCAGGCGGACGCGCCAGTAGTCCGGCGTGCCGAGCATCCGGTCCATGCTGCGCAGGCCGTTATGGCCCGCCGCACCCCCTCCCCGCTTGACCCGCAACTTGCCGGGCGCGAGGTCGAGTTCGTCGTGGAACGCGGTAATCGCGTCAGGCGCAAGCTTGAAAAAGGCGGCAGCGGCTTGGACCGAATTTCCGCTGTCGTTCATGTAGGTGAGCGGCTTGAGCGCCAGGATGCGCTCGCCCGCGATGGTGCCGTCGGCGGTGAGGCCCTTGAGGCGCTGCCGCCACGGCATGAAACCATGGCGGCGGGTGATCGCGTCGATGGCCATGAAGCCGATATTGTGCCGCTGACGCGCCATCCCGGGCTCGGGATTGCCGAGCCCGACCCAGAGCAGCACGAACGGACTACTCCTCGGTGGCGGCTTCCTCGGCGGGCGCTTCGACGGGGGCCTCGGCCGCTTCGGGTTCCGGCTCGACCTCGACGGTGGGTGCGGCGATGGTGGCGATCACCATGTCGGCCTCATCGTGCTGCAGGGTCAGGCGCGAGGTGCCCTTGAGATCGGACCAGCGGATGATGTCGCCGATATCGAGGCCGGCGATGTCGACCTCGAGCCGCTCGGGGATCTCGTCCGGATCGACGGTGACATCGACGCTGTGGTGGTCGACGTTGAGCATGCCGCCGCGCTTGATCCCGATGCTGTCGCGCTCGCCGCTGAAATGGACCTGCACAGTGACACGCACGGGCTCGCCGGCGGCGACGCGATGGAAGTCGACATGGATCGGCTTGTCGGAGACCGGATGGAGCTGGATTTCGCGCATCAGGGCGCGCTCGGTGATGTTGCCGGCCTTGACCTGGTAGAGACGGGCGCGCCAGCCGGTACGCTGCATCTCGCGCACGATCAGGCGCGGGTCGAGGGCGACGAGCGTCGGCGCTCGCTTCGACCCATAGATGACGGCAGGAACCAATCCTGCCCGCCTCGTCGCGCGCGCTGCCCCCTTGCCAGCATTCGCGCGCGAGGAGGCCTCGAGAACCGTAAATTCGGCCACGTGGAAACCCTCCAAAAGAAAACGCGCCGGCCTCCAGGGGTGCCGACGCGCTCGACGAGGTAATGGAAGGCGCTTCGCGGCGCAAGACTCGGTGAGGAAGCGCCTCGCCGCGCGTGGCTTCCTACTGGAAGGGAAGATAGCGGAAGGAGAACAGGATCTCGTTGTCGTCGGTCTTGGGCGTGACGATCGAGTTGACCGTCGCCTTGCCGACAGTGGCGACGCTGGTGCCCTGGAAAGCGGTCTTGCGGATATATTCCCACTGGGTGCCGGCCTCGAGGGTGCCCCAGTTGCCGTGCATGAAGCGCCACCAGCCGCCGAGCGAACCCTCGACGAGGCCCCTGGTCTGGCCGGAGCAGGTAGCCGCTGAGCCCTCGGTGTTGCAGCCGGTGTCGATGAAGGCGCCGTTGCCGTAGCCGAAGGCGTAGCTCCTGCCGCCGATCCTTTCGTTGAAGGAACGCTTTGCCTGTTGCTCGGTGCCGGCGTAGGCGTAGAGGTCGAAGGCCTTGGTGGGATGATAGACGAGGCCGACGAGCGCCTCGACCTCGGGGATCGGGATCGGGGTGCCGTTTTGATTGATTGTCGCGTCCGCGAGCTGGCCGGAGCCATAGCGGCCGATGCCCTGGCCGACGAGACCAGAGGCCTGGAAGACGAGCTGCTTGCCCACGATCGGCAGCAGCATGCCGGCGCCGCCGCCGCCGGCGAGCACGGTCCGGTTGCGGCCGGAGTTCACGAACGGCGCCGAGAGGGTCTCGCGCGTGTTGATGATCTTGGCCAGTCCGTCGATCTCGTAGTGGCCGAAGCCAGGGTCGAAGGCGACCTTGCCGATGATGTCGGGGGCGATGTCGTCGGAATAGTTGGCGGTCGAGTTGAGCAACGATCCGCCGAGGTTGGCGTAGTTGACGGTGCCACCGACGACGCCGCCGATATTGTTGCTGCCGGCGACGTTCTGGGTGGTGACGTTGAAGACGGTCTGCGGCTCCTCGAACGAGATGCCGGCCCAGACCTTGCGATTGAAATCCTTGACGAATCGGAGCTGCCACTGCCGCTCCCAGTTGAAGCCCACGATATACTGCGCGTCGATGGTGAGCGGGACGTTCTCCTGGCGCGGCGTGATGCCGACGCGGTCGAGTGTCAGCATCGACCAGGCCTGTCCGGCGAGGACGTGAAAGCCCCAGTCGCTGCGGTCGAACGTCGCGTAGGCCTGGCGAACGCGTAGCGTGTAGCTGTTGCTCTCGTTGGAGTTCGAGCTCACGCCGGACGAGAGGAAGTCGGTCTCGAAATATCCGGCGACGCGCGCGACGGTCGAGGGCGCGCCCTCGATCAGCAGCGCCAGGCGGCTCTGGCGAGCCGAGCCGCGGAATTCGGGCTCGTGATAGAGGGGCGATTGCGGATAGGGGATCGCGTTGTAGGAACTGCCGATGTCGGCGACGATGTTGCGGGTGCGGACCACGGACTCGGCCGCGAGGAAGCCGCCGAGGGTGATGGTCACGCCGCCGAGCTGGAACTTGCCGTATTGGCCGAGGGCAGAGGCCTGCTGCTCGCCGACGGTGCCGCCGCGGTGCGGTCCGAGGCCGCCGCTCGGCAAGTTCTGTGCGGAGAACGTTCCGGGATAATTGCCGCTATAGCCGCCGAGGGTGGTGCCGCCGTTGGTGCCCTGGAACGACTGGCCGGCGCCGTTGAGCGATATGGCGTTGGCGCGCCGGTTGGCTTCGCGGGCTTCCTCGCGCGCCTGCTCCGCTGCCTGCTGGGCCCGCTCGGTCTCACCGCGCCTGGCGGCGAGATCGCTTTTGACGTGGGCGAGCTGCGACTGCAGGTGCCTGATCTGCTGCTCGATGGTGGCGATCGAATCGTCGGCGGCACGCGCCGCACCGTGGACAAGGAAGCCGCCGATCGCGGTCGCGGTCAGAAGGCAGGTCCTGAAGGAGGTCGTCGGTGTCATCCAAGTCCTCGTAGCCAAGCGCCGGTGATCGGTCCGGAGCACCGGCTTATAAGCGGCCGCGGGCAATGTCTGTGTCGAAACGATGACAACGGGCGGTCCCCATGACATCGGCGCATCACTGTGGCGAAACCGCCGCAGACGGCTTTGGAGCGAGAGGGACGGCGGGTCTGTCGGTCCGAAAAAACAGCGCCTACCGTGGGCGTCCATGGTCAAGCTCCGCCATCCCGATCGTCTGGGTTTGCATATCCGTGTCGTCCTGCCAGATGGCGTGGTGATCGGGCCGGGGCGCGCCGACCTTCTCGACGCCATCCGCGTGCATGGCTCGATCTCGGCAGCCGGCCGCGCGCTCGGCATGAGCTACAAGCGCGCGTGGGACCTGGTGAGCGCGATGAACAGCGCGTTCCGGGCGCCGGTCGTGCAGGCAAGCGCGGGTGGAGAGACGGGTGGTGGCGCCGCGCTGACCGAAATGGGCGAGGCCGTCCTCGGCGCCTACCGCCGGCTGGAGACGGTGGCGGTCAAGAGCGCGGCACGAGAGGTCGCGATCCTAGAAAGCCTCCTGCCCGAATGATGGTCGGGGGTCCTACTTTTGTTGATTGCCCGGGGGATAGGCCGGCAGCAGCGGCGGCGGCGGCGGTAGCTGGTGCGGCGTAGGGCCGAGCTGCGCCATCAGCGTGCCGACCCCCGTCTCGAGCTGCCTGTCGTGGCCGGCGAGCAGATCGCCCGGGAGATCGTCGATGGCGATGTCGGGATCGACACCGTGGTTCTCGATCACCCATTGGCTGTCGAGGCCGTAGCGGGCCGCCTCGGGAATGGTCATCTCGCCGCCGTCCATGAGCGTCCATTCGCCGCGGATGCCGCGGACGCCGCCCCAGGTGCGCTCGCCGATCAGCTTGCCCAGGCCGTAGGCCTTGAAGTTGGCGGGGAAGATGTCGCCGTCGGAGGCCGACCAGTGGTTGATCAGGCAGACCTTGGGGCCGTTCAGAACCGTGCTCGGCACGGTTTCGCGGCTGCGTTCGCGGTCGGTGTCCATGCCGACGAGGACGCGGCGCAGGCGTTCGAGCAGGAGCGGGTCGACGAAGCCGCCGCCATTCCAGCGGTCGTCGATGATCATCGCCTCCTTGTCGGACTGCGGATAGAACTGGCGGACGAACTGCTCGAGCCCCTTCTTGCTCATGTCCGACAGGTAGACGTAGCCGATGCGCCCATTCGATAGACGATCGACGGTCTGCCGGTTGTGGGTGATCCAGGCGAGTTCGCGAACGGGTAGTTCGCTCTTGATCGGATCGACCTGGATGTCGCGCGGCTTGGCCGTCGGCGTGCTCGCGACGGTCAGCGTGACCGGGGAGGCGACGCCCACGAACAGGCTGTAGGGGTTGGTCGGAGCCTTGAGATCCTGGCCGTTGACGGCGAGCAGCACATCGCCCTGGTGCACATTCAGGCCGGGGGCCATGAGCGGGCTTCGGTAGTCGGCGCGGCTGTTGTCGCCGGGATAGATGGTGGCGAACTTGTAGCGGCCGCTCGCGCCGTCGACCGCGAAATCGACGCCGAGCAGCATCGTGGGGGCGGGCGGCGTCGGGTCCTGCATGTCGCCGCCGGCGCCTGCATAGGTGTGGGAGTTGCCGAGTTCGCCCTGCATCTGGCCGATGACGTCGTCGAGGTCGTCGCGCGAGCCGAGGAGCGGGACGAGCCTGGCGTAGCTGTCATGGACGGCTTGCCAGTCGACGCCGTTCATCTTGGTGTTGAAGAAGAAATCACGCTCCAAGCGCCAGGCGTTCTCGAACATCTCCGACCATTCCCGTGGCGGATCGATCCGCGCCTGCATTGCGGCGAGATCGAGATGGTGCTGGCCATCGGCGCCGTGCTGCGGCTTGGCGTCGGCGATCGTATAGGCGGGACCGTGCTTGAACAGGACCTTGGTTCCGTCGGCCGAGAGCGCGTATTTGTCGAGATCGCGGATGACGACGGCATCCTTGCGGGCCGCGAGATCGAACTGGTGAAGTGACGACTTCTCGCCGGGCAGATGGCCGCCGATCATCTCGGGGGCCTGCGTCTGGTAGAACAGCAGTCCCGGCCTCGCGTCGAGCGAGACGATGGTCGCGGGCGGGATCGGCAGCGGAACGGCGCGCGCGCCAAGGCCGTCGAGGTCGATCTTGATCGGCGGCAGGGCTCCGGGCTTGTAGGGCGCCGGATGATCTGGCTTGTCGTCGTGCCAGACGCCTTCGTCCGATTGCGGCGCGAACGGCGACGGCGCGTCGGCGGCCAATGGCGCGAGATAGATGCCCATGGTCTTGAGCGTGGCGAAGTCGCGCTCGCTTTCGGAGAAGACGGGATTCTCGTGCCGTGACGAGACGAAGGCGAGGTATTTGCCGTCGGTGGTGAAGACCGGGGCCTCGTCGTTCTCCATGGCGCTGGTGATGTCGGTCGATGTGCCGGCGGCCATGTCGTGCAGCCAGATCGATCGCTGCCGGTCGGGGCGCGTGAGGCTGAAGGCGAGGAAGCGTCCGTCGGGCGACCAGACCTGATCGTGGATCTCCTCGATGGGGTCGGTGGCGATCCGGACCGGCGCGCCGCCGTCGATGCCCACGACCCAGAGCGTGTGGGTGTTGTCGGAGAAGGCGAGCTGCTTGCCGTCCGGCGACCAGATGGGCGTGTAGAAGAAGCCGGTCGGGAAATGGGTGAGCTGCTTGTCGGGACCGCCCGACGCGGGACGGATCACGACCTGCTGGCTGCCACTCTCGTCGGTGGTGTAGGCGACGGTGCGGCCGTCGGGCGACCAGGCGGGATGATCGTCGTCGGCATTGCTGCTGGCGGTCAGGTTGCGGATCGCGCCGTGCTCGGCGGGCACGGTGAAGATGTCGCCGCGGGCGGAGAAGACGCCGCGCCCGCCGTTGGGCGAAAGCGCGAAGTCGGTCTGCTGGGCGGTGTCCTGGTCGCGTATCATCGCGGCGACCTTGACGGTCCGGGGCTGGGTGCGGGTGCCGTCGTCGGGCGTGGTGACATCGAGCGCATGGACCTGCTCGGACGGCAGGTCGACGATGTAGAGGGTGCCCGCCTTCTGGAAGGTGATGCCGGTGTCGCCGAGCGAGGGAAATTCGATGTCGTAGTCGGTGAAGTGGGTGACCTGGCGCGACTGCCTGGTGTCCTGGTCGTAGACCCAGATGTTGCGCCGGCGCGCGGCGTCGTTGTCGCAGAGATAGTAGATCTTGTGGCCGGTCCACATCGGGGACGTGTTGGTGCCATGCCAGTCGGTGACGCGGACCAGGTTCCTGGTGTCGAAATCGTAGGTGTAGACGGTCTGGGCGAGGCCGCCGTCGTAGCGCTTCCAGGTGCGGAAATCGCGCATCCAGCGGGTGTAGGCGATCGAGTGGCCGTTCGGACCGAAGGTGAGGAAACCGCTGGTGTCGAGTGCGAGCGGCGTGGCGAGGCCGCCGGTCAGCGGCACCTGGTAGGGGCGCTGAACGGACGGATTCCAGGCGTTGCTTCGGGTCAGGAAGACGACGTTCTTCGAGTCCGGCGTCCAGGTGAGCACGAGATTATTAGGCGCCCAGCGGGTCGGCGGATGCGGGACGATGTCGGACCGCCAGGTCAGGCGGCGCGCCTGGCCGCCGCCGGCCGGCATGACGTAGACGTCCTGATTGCCCTGGTAGCTGGCGGTGAATGCGATCCAGCGCCCGTCGGGCGAGTAGCGCGGCATGATGTCCTGGCCGGGGTCGGCGGTCAGCCGCCTGGCGGTCCCTCCGTGCCGGTCCACCTGCCAGAGGTTGCCGTGGCTGACGAAGACGATCGTCGAGCCGTGCAGCGTCGGGTAGCGCATCAGGGCGTGCTGGTCGTCGGCGCGGGCCAGCGTTGTCGTGCTCATAAGCAAGGCGGTCAAGGCGAGGCGCTTCAAGGCGTGTGCTCCGATTTTCGGCCGGGGCTCCGCCCTCGACCCGCTAGGGCCGGTTGGCCCCAGACCCAGTATTGCGGTTTGCAAGAACTCGGCCTCCTGGCGAGGTGGGCAGCGTCACATGGTGAGATCACTTGCCGGCGTCAGATCATCCTGACACTCTGATTACGCCACAGTCTGCTCTTGTCGATGACGTCATAGGTGTCTGAGCATGGTTAGCCCAGTCCGGCTTACAAACTACCTGCGAACCCTGAAAATCAGCCCCTCGTCGTGTCAGGATTTCCCAGACGAGGCGTTCTCCGCGTGCTGGGGCGTCGTTCATTTTGCGTTCCTGACGCCCGGCGCTCGGCAGGCTTGACTACGTGCGGTCCTGCATCGAAAGGGCTCCGCTTTCGGATACGCCGAGGCGCCACCGGCGACTGGCGAGATCGATGCCTCGGCGTTTCCATGGGCGCTGGATGACAGGTCGTTCGCGGTTCTTCGAGACAAAGCTCTGCGCGGAAGCGGTCTTTCCGGAGCGAAGGAACTGACGTGGCAGCAGGCAAATGAAGACTACAAAAAATTCAGCGACAAGCTTGGACTGGCGACACCCATCGCCATTGCGGGAGGTTTCTACCTCAAGAAGATTGCCAGGCTTATGCGCCGGAGATGCTGGGCTTCGTTGCACAAGAAGTTCTGATCCCCACAACCGCTGCGGCCTTCGCCGCGCTTGCGGTTCGGAACTGGACCATACGAATGGACAACGCGGAGACGAAAGAGAATTTCGAGGTCGATGACGCGCGGCGACAATTCGATCGAACCCATCCAGCCTTCGAAAGCGAATTAGCGACCCTTTGATGTCGGCGTTCATCGGAAAGGAGCGGGTTCGACATGCCGTCGGGCCGCTTTTCATCTTGGCATTCGTGGTTTCTCTCCTCGTCGAGCACTTCACCCAAGGCCTAGCCGCACTCGCCTTCCCGTGTCTCGCGGTCGAGGTGCTTTGCCTTGCGGCGTTCGGATGGCAGCGCCAATGGTTACTTACGGGATCGGCGATCATTCTCATCGTCGTGACCGCGACCGGTCTTCCATGACCTGACCATCGCGGGCGGGTCTGTGCAGCACGCCAGAGGCTTGCTGACGCAAGATTGCCCCCGCCCCATCCGCTACAGGAACGGCAGATAACGGAACGAGAACATCACGACGTTTTCGTCGGTCTTGGGGGTGACGGACGAACGCGGCGTGGCGCCGATGCCGCTGAAGGCGGTGCGCTGGGTGTAGGACCACGAGGTGCCGACCTGCAGGGTGCCGAACGGGCCGTGGATGAAGCGCCACCAGGCGCCCAGCGTGCCGGAGGTCAAGCCGCGTGTGTTGGCCACGCAGGCAAGCGCGGATCCCTCGGTGTTGCAGCCCGCGTCCGAGTAGAAACCATTGCCGTAACCGAAGCTCAGGAGCTGCTTGCCGTTGCGCTCGTTGTAGGAGCGCTTGGCGACCTGTTCGGTGCCGGCATAGGCGTAGAGGTCCCATGCGCGTGTCGGGTGATAGACCAGACCCAGGAGCGCGTGGACCGCGGGCAATGGCAGGGGTGAGCCGTTGGAGCCGATCGTGGCGTCGGGGAGCTGGCCGACACCGTAGCGCCCGATGCCCTGGCCCACGAGGCCGGAGGCCTGGAAGGTGAGTTTCGGGCCGATGATCGGCAGGATCAGGCCCGCGCCGCCGCCGCCCGCGAGCACGGTGTTGTTGGTGCCGGCGCGGTTGGCGATGGTGGCGGTGACGCGGTCGTGGAGGAAGCGCGCCAGACCGTAGACTTCGTAATGGCCGAACGACGGATCGAAGGCGAGCTTGGCGATCACGTCGGGTGCGATGTCGTCGGAGTAGTTGGCCGTCGAGTTCAGCAGCGATCCGCCCGGGTTCTGGTAGTTGACCGTCCCGCCGATGACGCCGGTGCTGTTGGCGTTGTTGACGTAGTAGAGCGCTTCGGGGCTTTCGAACGAGAGCGCGGCCCAGAGGCGCCGGTCGAGGAAGTCCTTGACGAAGCGGAGCTGCCAATTGCGGGTGTAGTCGAAGCCGACATTGTAGCCGGCATCGATGGTCAGCGGGATCTGCTCCTGGCGCGGCGTCACGCCGATGCGGTTGAGCGTGGCGAGGCTCCAGGCCTGGCCGCCAAGGACGTGGAACCCCCAGTCCGAACGGTCGAAGGTCGCGTAGGCCTGGCGTATGCGCAGCGTGTAGCTGTTGCTCTCGTTGGAGTTCGAGCTGATGCCGGACGATTGGAAATCCGTCTCGAAATAGCCGGCGACGCGGGCGACGGTGGATGGCTGTCCCTCGAGCAGGAGCGCGAGGCGCGAGCCGCGCGGGCTGCCTCGAAACTCGGGCTCATGGTAGAGCGGGCTCTGGGCGAAGGGGACCGAGTTCCAGGTTGTGCTGATGTCGCCCACCAGGTTGCGCGAGCGGACGATGGCGGTGGCGTCGATGTAGCCGCCGATCTGGACGCTGATCCCGCCGAGCTGGAAGCGGCCGTATTCGCCGAGTGGCGTCGCCTTCTGCTGGCCGGCGGTGCCGATGCCGTGTCCGCCGAGGCCATTGATCGCGGCGGAGGGCGGTCTGAGGCCGATCGAGCCGGTGAGGCCGGGCGATGCGGCGAAGGTTGGCTGGGTGGCGGCGGCGGTCGCGATCTCGTTGGCGCGCCGGTCGGCGTCGCGTGCCTCGGCGCGTGCCTCGGCCGCGACCTGTTCGGCACGCGCCACCGCGGCGCGGCGCTGCGCAAGACCCTGCTTGACGGTCTCGAGCTCAGCCTGCAGGTGGCGGATCCGGGCCTCGATGCCCGCGATCGCGGCAGGGTCTGCCGTCCCGGCGGCGTTCGCGGAAGGAACGGCGAGCGCCAACGTGGTGGCGGACAAAAGCGTGCGCGTGAGGCCTCTGGGCATCCGTCTCATCCCTGACAAGACACTTTGATCGCACGTGTGATTCCGATTTCACATGGGCGGATGCCTGTTAGAGCGACGCAGCCGCCTCGTTGTTGCCGTCCTGCAACATGACGATGTGCCAGCCTTCGCCGTCGTGCCGGCATTCGAGCGGTGCGCCGTTGGCCAGGCGCACATGAATTGGCAGGCCGAGGGCGTGGCGTATGCCGCGGAACAAGGCGCCGTGGGCCACGAACAGGAGCGGACCGCCGGGCGCCTCGTCGGATGCGAGATGGCGCGCGAGGGCCGCCGCTCCGCGCGCGCTCAGAGCGGCGAAGCTCTCGCCGCCCGGCGGGGTTGAAAGACCGTCGATCCAGTCCTCATACCACCGGGCCATTGGCGCACCTTCCAGCGCGCCGAAGCTCACCTCGCGCAGCGCATCGTCGGTCGCGACAGGCAGCCCGAGCTCGTCGGCCACGATCGTGGCGGTCTCGCGAGCGCGGGCGAGCGGGGACGCAACGATCATCCCGACCCGAACAGCCGAAAGCCTGCGCGCCGCCTGCCGCGCCTGTTCGCGCCCGAGATCGTTGAGCGGGATGTCGGACAGGCCCTGTGCGCGCCCTTCGGCATTCCAGTCGGTCTCGCCGTGGCGGAGATAGAGAAAGCGGCGGTGCGGGATGTTCAAAGGCGCATGCTTCAGTCGAACAGGGAGCTGACGGAGCTCTCGTCGGAGATCGCGCGCATGGCGTTGGCAAGCCATTGCGCGATGCTGATCTGGCGCACGTTCTCGGCGAGACGGACGGCTTCGGTGGCGAGGATGCTGTCGGTGATGGTCATCATCTCGATGGGGGACGCGGCGACGCGAGCCACGGCACCACCGGTCAGGACGCCGTGGGTGCAGTAGACGCTGGCCGACCGGGCGCCGTTGCCGATCAGCGCGGTCGCCGCGTTGCAAAGCGTGCCGCCCGAATCGATGATGTCGTCGACGAGAATGCAGTCGCGGTTGGAGACGTCGCCGATCACGTTGATGACTTCGGAGATGCCGGCGCGCTCGCGCCGCTTGTCGATGATCGCAAGGTCCGACGTGAGGCGCTTGGCAAGCTCGCGGGCACGGATGACGCCGCCGACGTCGGGCGAGACGACCATCAGGTCACGCCCGTTGTAGCGCTGCTTGATGTCGCGGGCGAACAGGGGAGCGGCGAACAGATTGTCGACCGGGATGTCGAAGAAGCCCTGGATCTGGCCGGCATGCAGATCCATCGTGAGCACGCGGTTGGCACCCGCCTCGGTGATCAGGTTGGCGACGAGCTTGGCGGAGATCGGCGTGCGTGGGCCGGATTTGCGATCCTGCCGGGCATAGCCGAAATACGGGACCACGGCGGTGATCCGGCGCGCCGATCCGCGACGCAGCGCGTCGAGCATGATCAGCAATTCCATCAGGTTGTCGTTGGCCGGATAGCAGGTCGACTGCACAACGAAGACGTCCTCGCCGCGCACGTTCTCCTGGATCTCGACGAAGATCTCCATGTCGGCGAAACGCCTGACAGTGGCGCGGCAGAGCGGCAGATTGAGACAGGCGGCGACAGCCTCCGCAAGCGGCCGGTTGCTGTTGCAGGCGACGATCTTCACGCCGGCTTCTCCGTGGGACGCCGGTGCTTAGCAACCGGGGACGCCGAACGCCAGGACGGCCGCCGCCGTGTCACAGCAGGGCCGAGGTCGCATGCTGGACGTGCTTGGCGTCCGATGGGAGCGACTTGATCGTGTCGGAGAGCTTGGCCTGCCACTGCTCGGCGGTCAGGCTGCCCTGGTCGACCGCGTCGGCCTGAGCCTGCAGGTCGGCGTTGACGCGTCGCTGGTGGTCGAGCTCGGACGGGTCGACGACCTGGACATAGTTGGCGGCGGCGCCAAGCTCGCAACGAATACGGGACGCGAACAGGCCGGCGCGGACCGGGTAGGTGGTCCGGCAGGCGGCGAGCTCGATCGCTTCCTGCTGCGCCGCCTGCTTGATCCTGCCGTTCTCGCCGCAGGCCGAGACACAGAGCGAAGCCGCGAGAACGAGGATGATGCGCATCGCGAGCTCCTGGCGGTCAGGCTGCCAGTTTAGCCGCCGGCGGCGGGGGGTGCCAAAGGCTTGTCGTTCCGGCCGGAATTATTGACGACCACCTGGTGCACGCCGGACGCGGCCTCGACGCCGGCGGCCTGGGCGACGCCGGCCCAGCCGAAGTCGAGCGAGTGCTCGGGCACCGCGTTGAGCTGGCTGACCTTGCCGGCTTCGCGTCCTTGCGCGTCCAGAACATGCCAGTCGAGCTCGACGATCTGCCTGCCGTCCTTCGGGCTGGCGACGCCGACGGTGCCGGTCAGGGTGAAGTCGGCTCCCTTCTCGCTGTCGATGACGATGTCGCCGAGGCTCTTGAGCTGCGTGCGCACGGCGGACGCGAGCGCACGGTCGCCGTCGGCCGGCGCGCCGGTGACGCCGGTGAACCAGATCCGGGCCGGACGGTGCATGAGGCTGTTGGGATCGGACTGGCGGATTGCGGCCTGGATGCCGGTGAGCATGGCCGCGATATCGGGTGCCGCGTCGTCGGCGACCTTCTTCAGCGTGGCCGGATCGGCGTTGGCCCAGGCCGATGCCGGCACCGGCTTGCCGGCGGCCTTGCCCTTGACCGCGCCGCGCGGCGTCAGGACGGTGTAGCTCGGCACGACGCTGTCGCCCGCGATATTGGCCGCGAGCACCAGGCGCCAGTCGCCGCGGACCGGGACGATCGCTTCGGCGGGGACCTCCTGGTCGTCGAGGGAGGACGCGACATCGCGTGCCCAGAGGGTGGCGCCGTCGTTGGCGAGCAGCGCGTTGGCGGGCGGCGGCACAGCGAGGCGCGCGGGCGGGGGGGCTGCGAGACGAAGCGCCATGTCGCCGGGCCGGTCCTTGAACGGCATCGGCAGGTCGCCGCAACCGGCGAGAGTCAGCAGGGCGGCGAGCGCGGACCGTGAGGTCGGACGGCGCTTCACAGGCAGATGACCGAGATCTGGTGGCCGATCGGGCCGCCGCCGGCGCGCGTGCGGCGGCGATGGCTGAAGAAGCGCTCCTCGTCGGCGCCGGTGTCGAGGCCGATTGGCAGCGCCGTGACGCCGGCGCCGGCCGCGCGCAGGGCGCAGTAGGCGGGGAGGTCGAATTGGTGGTGGCCCGGCCGGCTACCGGGCCGCACGCAGGTATCGGCGCGCGGATCGGCCGCGAGGGCCCCACGCATGTCGTCGGCGATCTCGTAGCTGTCGGGGCCGATGCAGGGGCCGATGGCGGCCCGGATACGGGCGGGATCGGCGCCGAGGGCGGCCATCACCGCGATGGTGGCCTCGATGATACCGCCGAGGGCGCCGCGCCACCCGGCATGGGCGGCGCCGCAGACCCGGGCCTCGGGGTCGACGAAGAGGATCGGCGCGCAGTCGGCGGTGATGATGCCCAAGCCGAGACCGGCCATGCGGCTGACCAGGGCATCGGCCCGCGGTCCCTGCCCCGCTGACCAGGGTTCGGCGACGGTCGCGACCTCGATGCCGTGCACCTGCTTGACACCGACGAGGCGGCCGGGCGGCAGATCGAGGCTGGCCGCGACGCGCGCGCGATTGGCGTCAACCAGCGCCGCATCGTCGCCGCTGGAGAGCGAGCAGTTCAGGCTGGCGTAGGGCCCGGAGGAGACGCCGCCGCGCCGGGTGAAGAACCCGTGCGCGATGCCGGCGAGGGCTGGTGCGGCGAGGTATTCGGCGTGGGTCATCTGGCCTCGAGTGGGGTAGGCGCCACGGGTGCGGGCGCCTCGAAGCCGGGTGGGGCCGGCCAGGCGGGCGGGGTAATGGCGAACGCCTTGAACAGCACACCCATCCGTTCGGGCTGGGCGAGGCGGTTGGCCGCCTCGACCATCGCGGGGGATGACGCGGCAAGCTGGCGGGTGCGTTCGTAGAGGCCGAGCCGGGTCAGGAACAGCCCTTGCGGGAGCGGACCATGCACGTGCGCGCCCGCCTCCAGGGCTGCCGTGCGCAGCGCCTCGAAATCCACGTGCGCGGTCAGGTCGGCGGTGCCCGGATCGTCGAGCGGCGCCCCTGGCCGGGCGCCGCGGAGCGCCTGGAGCGTGTCGCCCCGGCCCGCTTCGTCAGGGGCGCGGTCGCCGTAGTCGATCAGCAGGGCGGCGAGCCGGCCAGCGGCCGCGCCCGCGGCGAGCGTCCGGACGATGGACAACGCATCGTCGTTGCGCTCGACGACATCGCCGTCGCACAGGCCGCCGGCTGCAAGGGGAGGCTCATGGACCTGGCACTCGACGAAGCGGCCGCACTCGACATGACGTTCGGTCCAGCCGTCGCGGCGCCGGACGAACTGGCGGATCGGCAGGGCATCGAGGAATTCGTTCGCGAGCACGATGGCGGGCGCATGGTCGATCTCGTCGATATGGGACAGGATCGTGGCTGCGGGCAGGCGCGCACGCAGGACGGCACGCAGGCGCGGCGAGGTCTCGACCAGGACGAGCCGGAGGGCGGCGGCGAAGTCCGGCGCGGTGCGGCCGATCAGGCGCAGCGCGTCCGCCATCAGCGTGCCCCGGCCAGGACCGAGTTCGGCGAACGTGACCGGATCGGGACAGCCGAGCGAATGCCAGGCGACCGTGGCCCAGGCGCCGAGCAGTTCACCGAACACCTGGCTGATTTCGGGTGCGGTGGTGAAGTCGGCGAACGGATCGCGCTCGGCATAATAGGTCGCGTTGGCGCGGGCCATGAAGCGGTCCAGGCGCTCGATCGTGGGTCCGGCGGCGCTCACGCGTGCGCCGCGACCGGGCGGGGTCGGGCGGCGAGCATGAACAGCAGGCCGGCGGCGAACATCGGCAGGCAGAGGAGCTGCCCCATCGACAGGCCGAGGGCCAGCGTGCCGAGGAATGCGTCGGGTTCGCGGGTGAATTCGGCGGCGAAGCGGGCGACCGCGTAGCCGGCCAGGAACAGGCCGGTGAGGAAGCCCGCGCGGGCGCGCAGGCCCGGACGGGCGACGGCGGTCCACATGACGAGCGACAGGACAGCGCCCTCAAGAAAGGCCTCGTAGAGTTCGCTCGGGAAGCGTGGGATGTTGTCGACCCTCGGATAGATCATCGGGTAGGGCCACCAGGCAGGCGCCGGCCGGCCCCAGAGCTCGCCGTTGATGAAGTTGGCGCAGCGGCCGATGCCGAGGCCCATCGGGGTGACCACGGCGAGGCGGTCGGCGAACAGCAGCGTCGGGATGCGCCGGGCGCGCGTGTAGAGGAGGATGGCGGCGACGACGCCAAGCACGCCGCCATGGAAGCTCATGCCGCCATGCCAGACCTGCGGGATGGCGAGCGGGTGCGTGAAGAAGAAGCCGGGCTGGTAGAACAGGACATAGCCGGCACGGCCGCCGAGCACGACGCCGAGGACGGCCCAGGTCAGGAAGTCGTCGACCTCGAGCGTGTCGGCGACCGCGGGCGTGCGCCGGCACAAGGTCCGCATCAGGCGCCAGCCGAGCAGCAGGCTCACGATGTAGGCAAGCGCGTACCAGCGGATGGCAAAGGGACCGAGGGCGACCAGCACCGGGCTGAAATCGGGGAATATGAGCGGGTGCATGCGAGGTCCGGTCAGAGATAGGGGTCGGCGTGCGCGAGATGGCCGCGCACATAGCGCGCGATGCCGGCCTCGAGCGGGGTGAACTGGCCCTTGTAGCCGGCCGCGCGCAGGCGCGCGGTGGTGGCCTGGGTGAAGTACTGATACTGGCCGCGCAGGTCGGCCGGCATGTCGATGAATTCGACCCGGCGCTCGGCACCGGCGGCGTCGGCGACCGCGTGGGCGAGGTCGAGATAGGTGCGGGCGATGCCGGTGCCTACATTGAACAGGCCGCTGACATGCGGAGCCTCGAGCAGCCAGAGCATGATGTCGACGACGTCATCGACATGAACGAAGTCGCGGGCCTGGCCGCCGTCGGCGATGTCGGGGCGATCGCTGCGGAACAGGCGGGCCGGAAGGCCCGCCGCGATCTCGTCGTATTTGCGCTTCACGACCGAGACCATGTTTCGCTTGTGATATTCGTTCGGCCCATAGACGTTGAAGAACTTCAGGCCGACGCATTGCGGCGGCAGCCGGCATCCGGTGCGCGCGCGCTTCTCGACGGCACGATCGAAGACATGCTTGGTCCAGCCATAGAGGTTGAGCGGACGGAGTTTCGGCAGATGCGCCGGATCGTCGTCGAAGCCGAGCGAGCCGTCGCCGTAGGTCGCGGCCGACGAGGCGTAGATCAGCCGTGCGCCGGCGTCGGCGCACCAGTCGAGCAGCATTTCCGGCAACGCCACGTTGGTCGCCCAGGCGAGATCGGCGTCGCGGACGGTCGTGTCGCTGATCGCGCCGAGATGGATGACGGCGTCCAGCCTCGGATGGCCGGCGAGGAAGCGCGCCAGTTCGCCGGGATCGAGCAGGCGCGAGGGCGGATGGGCGGCGATATTGCGCCAGCGGCCGTCGGCGCCGAGACGATCGACGATGACGGTGTCGCGACCGCGCGCGTGAAGACGGGCCTGCAGGTTGGACCCGATGAAACCGGCCCCGCCGGTGACCAAGATCATGGAAGACCTTATAGGCGAGCGTTGACCGCGGGACAGCCCCGGTCGGCCGGGTCGGAGGACAGGACGATGAGCAGGCCGAAATTCATCGACGATCTGGCCGGTGTGGCGGGCGGCGCGCTGTCGGCGCTGTCGGGCATCACCGACGAGGTCGAGCAGTTGGTGCGCGCGCGGATCGACGAGGCCCTGCGCGGGATGAAGCTGGTCAGGCGCGACGAGTTCGACGCGGCTCTCGAGATGGCCGCGAACGCGCGCGCGGGCCAGGAGGACGCGGCGTTGCGGATCGCGGCGCTGGAGCGGCGCGTGCAGGCCCTGGAAAAGGGAGGCGGGGAGAACGTTGGGGACGAGGCGCCGCTCCACAACGAGGGCGGCCATCAGGAAGGCGGCCTTGGGGGACCTCCACCGGAGGAGCCGGCGACCGGTCCCGGCTAGGACGGCTTGCAGTCCGGCAGGTTGGCCCATAGGCTTTGAAGGCCGGTTGCGCGAATCTGTTGAGCGCCCGGTTCAAGGCCTTCCTCCAGCTGGGGAGACCCGCATGTCCGCTCTGAGCCTTTCCCACAGCGACGCCGCCGCCAATCCGATCGATCTGATGGAGCAGATCGTCTCAGCCAACGAGTGGGCCTTCGATCGGAGGAGCGACTCCGAGATGGCGGCCGAGGCGCCAGGAAAATGGTGTGATTACGGTCTGTATTTCAGCTGGTCGCGCGAAATCAGCGCGATGAATTTCACCTGCACATTCGATCTGAAGGTTCCGGCGCCGCGACGGCGGGAATTGTATGAGTTGCTAGCGCTGGCCAACGAGCGCCTGTGGTTCGGCCATTTCGGCATGGACCAGGACGACGGCATGCCGCTGTTCCGCCACTCGATCCTGTTGCGCGGCACTCATGGCGCGTCGAGCGAAAGCCTCGAGGACATGGTCGACATCGCGATCACCGAGTGCGAGCGATTTTATCCGGCGTTCCAGTTCGTGCTCTGGGGCGGCAAACCCGCCGCCGAGGCGATCGAGGCGGCCATGCTGGAATGCGCCGGCGAAGCGTGATTTGAGCACGCCCGCGGCCGGGGAAGTGGCGATCCCGCCGCTGCTTCTCGTCGGCTGCGGCAAGATGGGCTCGGCGTTACTCGCCGGCTGGATCGGCGACGGGCTCTCGGCGTCGATCGTCGTTGATCCGCAGGCGGCCGACGCGGACGCGCCGCATCGCACGGTCCAGCGGCTGGACGACGTGCCAGCGGCCTTCGCGCCGGCATCGGTGGTGGTGGCGGTCAAGCCGCAAATGGCGGCGGCGGTGCTTCCGGCGCTGGGTGCGCGATTTGCGGGCGCGTTGTTCGTCTCGATCATGGCAGGCCGGACGATCGCGTCCATGCGACAAGAGACGGGTGCCGTGGCCTGGGTCCGGGCGATGCCGAACCTGCCGGCTTCGATCGGGCGCGGCATTACGGCGGCCTTCGCGTCGCCCGAAGTCACGCAGGCGCAGGCACGTACGGCCGGACGGCTGCTCGCCGCGGTCGGACAGGTCGAATGGCTCGACGACGAGGCGCTGATCGATGCCGCGACCGCGGTCTCGGGTTCAGGGCCGGCCTATGTGTTCCTGCTCGCCGAGGCGCTCGAGGCGGCGGCCGTGCGGTCGGGCCTGCCGGCCGCCGTCGCGCGTGCGCTGGCCCGTGCGACCGTCGCGGGCGCCGGCGCGCTGCTGGTCGCCAACGAGACGGACGCCGGGACGATGCGCGAGGCGGTGACGAGCAAGGCCGGGACGACCGAGCGGGCCCTGTCGGTGCTGATGCGACAGGGCGGCCTGCCGGACCTGATCGGCGAAGCGGTGGAGGCGGCGGCGGCGCGGTCGCGTGAACTCGCTTCTTGACCCGGGGGGTGCCATCGTCACCTGAGCCAGGCAGGAGGGCGGAAATGAGCGGCGACGCGAGTGCGACCGAATTCGACCAGGCGCTGCTGACAAGCGCCTTCGCCCAGGTCGCGGAGCGCGGGTGGCGCAACCTCAACCTGGTCGATGCGGCGCGGGCCGCGGACCTGCCGCTCGATCGGACGCGCGAGCGCTTTCCGGGCGCCGCTTCCCTGCTGCTGCGGCTGGGCTCGCTCGCCGATCAGGCGGCGCTGGCGGAAGCGTCGGGCGAGGGATTTGCCGGCGCGCCGGCCCCGAGCCCGCGCGAGCGCCTGTTCGACATGCTGATGCGCCGGTTCGACGTGCTGCAGCAGCACCGTGGCGGCGTGATCGGGTTGCTGCGCGCGCTGCCCGGGGATCTGCCGACGGGGCTGCTGCTGACGGACGCGACATCGCGCAGCATGCGGTGGATGCTGGAGGGGGCGGGGATCGAGGCCACCGGGCTTCGCGGCGCGTTCCGGGTCAACGGCCTGCTCGCCGTCTGGCTGTATGCGCTGCGCGCCTGGGAGAAGGACGAGAGCCCCGATCTGGCGGGCACGATGGCCGCACTCGACCGCGCGCTCGACCGGGCGTCGCGCTACGAGGAGGCGTTGCGGCCGGTGCCCGAGGAGACGGTGCCGGAGGTGGATCCTGCGCTGGCCGCGGTCGTGGTGCCTGAGGACGAGCCGCCGGCCTGAGGCGGCTTGCGCCGCCGTCAGGTTCGAACTAGAGCCCCGCGATGACGACGAGTTCGCTGTTCCGCACGGTCACGCGCGCGAAGTCCTATGCGGTCAAGGAAGTGTTCCTGACGCTGCAAGGCGAAGGGATCAACGCGGGACGCGTCGCGGTTTTCTGTCGTTTCGCGGGCTGCAACCTCTGGTCGGGGCGCGAGGAGGATCGCGCGGATGCGGCGTGCCGCTTCTGCGACACCGACTTCGTGGGCCTGGACGGCGAGAATGGCGGACGTTTCGACGCGGCAGGGCTCGCGAGCCTGATCGACGGCGTCTGGCCTGGCCGCGACGCGCAGCGCCTGGTGGTGCTGACGGGTGGCGAGCCGCTGCTGCAGGTCGACGAGACCCTGATCAGGGCACTGCATGTGCGCGGCTTCGAGATCGCAGTCGAGACGAACGGGACAATCGCGGCGCCGAGCGGCATCGATTGGATCTGCGTCAGTCCGAAAGGTTTCAATGGGCTCGCGATCACGCGGGGAGACGAACTCAAGCTGGTCTATCCGCAAGCCGAAGCGCCGCCGGCGCTGTTCGAGTCGTTGGGCTTCCGTCATTTCCTGCTGCAGCCGATGGACGGCCCGGACCGGGAGACGGCGACCGCGGCCGCGGTCGCGTATTGCCTCGCGCATCCGCGCTGGCGGCTGAGCGTGCAGACCCACAAGATCGTGGGGATCGCTTGATCGAGCTCAGCCAGTCGTTCGGCTTCGAGGCCGCCCATACGCTTGCGCGCGCGATCGAGACGGAAGGCAGCGCGCGCATCCATGGCCATTCCTACCGGGCCGAACTGGTGCTGCGCGGCACGCGTGATCCCGACAGCGGCATGCTGGTCGATCTCGGCGTGGTGGCCGAGGCGATCAAGGTGTTACGGGAACGACTCGATCACCGGCTCCTCGACCTGATCGAGGATCTGGGGCCTGGAACGATGGAAAATCTGGCGGCGTGGATTTTCGGAGTCGCCAAACCGCTGCTGCCGCAGCTCGCGCGCGTCGTGGTCCGACGCGACAGCCTTGGCCAGGTTTGCAGCTTCGAGCCGGATGTCGAACGCCGCACCCTTGCGGAAGAGCATCGCGCCGACTTATCAGAGGTCGGCGATTGGGGCGTAGCCAAGCGGTAAGGCAGCGGATTTTGATTCCGCCATGCGGAGGTTCGAATCCTCCCGCCCCAGCCAGCCGGCGGGAATGCACCGGATGGCACATTCCCCCGCGTGTCAGACCGCCTTCTTGAGATTCGGGCTGGCCTTGAAACGCACCGTCTTGCCTGCCTTGACCTTGACCGGCTCGCCGGTGCGCGGGTTGAGCGCCTTACGGGCCTTGGTCTTGCGAACGGTGAAGGTGCCGAACGACGGAAGCGTGAAGCCGCCCTCCTTCTTGAGTTCCTTGACGATGGCACCGATGAGGTCGCTCGCGGCCTGGTTGGCGGCGACGCCGGTGCAATCGATGGAATCCTGAAGGACGCCGGCGATGAATGCCTTGCTCATGATGTGTGATGTTCTCCTCTGCACATTTCGGTCGTGACGGGCGGTGACAGGCGAATCGGCATCGCCGCTGACGTTCGCCATTTAACCGGTCGTTGAAGGCTTTACCAGGGGTCTTGGCCAGGCTCATGGATTCTGTCGGCCTGATCTCGAAGGATGCGCGGCCTTGATGACACAGAAGACAGGAACGGAGACGGGTGGCACGGGAGGGCGGCGGGTGTGTCTGTTCGCGCAGTATCATCGCGAGGGTCCGTTGCCGCTGCCGTGCGTTCGTTACATGGCTGCATTGGTCGAGGCCGGGTTCGAAGTCCATGCCGCATTGTCGGGATCGTCCGAGATCGCCGCGGCGGACCGATCGATACTTGAACGGATCGGCGCCAGGATAAGGACGCGGCGAAATGGCGGGCTCGATTTCGGCGCCTGGCAGGATCTGATCCGAGAAGGTGCCGCGGACGGCGCGGACGAGATCCTGCTTGCCAACGACAGCGTGTTCGGGCCGTTCGCGCCGCTCGCGCCCATCATGCGGGCGATGGAGGGTTTCGATGCGTGGGGCATGGTCGAGAGCCGCGAGGGACGGCCGCATCTGCAATCGTGGTTCGTGTGGATGTCGGGGGCGGCATTCCGCAGCCGCGCCGTGGGACGGCTGTTCGACCTGCCGTTCGCGGCGATGAGCAAGCCGGAGATCATCACACATGGCGAGCTCGGCCTGTCGGCTGCCTTCGAGGCCGAGGGACTGGATGTGGGGGCGCGCTATCGCGCGCGGTTCAGGATCAGGCCGTCGGCGCTCGTTGCGACCAATCCGATGCATTTCCGGTGGCGCGCGTTGCTGTCGGGCGGGCTGGTGCCGTTCCTGAAGGTGGAACTGCTGCGTGACAACCCGTCGCGGATCCTGGGCGTCGGGGATTGGGAGCGCGTGTTGGGGTCGCTCGGCGTGGTTGACGTGCCGATGCTGCGGGCCGCGTTAGGCGATCGGAATGTGGCCGGGCGCATCGGGCTCGACGCACGGCAGACGATGCTGCAGCTCGTGCTGCGCGAGGATCGGCTGAGGGTCGTGCGCGATCTTCTGGGCGGACGGAGACAGGGCAAAAAAAAGGCCGGGCATGAGCCCGGCCATTCTCGGTGGATGTCGAGCCGATCTAGGTGCTGCTGCCGGGCTCCGTGGACAGGAAGCTTGAGGCGTTGATGTGGGTGACGCCGAGGAGCTTGATGGTCGAGCCGTCGCCGAGCGTGATGGTGGTGTTGCCACCGCTCTGGGCCTGGTTCTGCACGGCCGTGGACACGCCGCTGGCCCCGTAGCCGAAGAGGGTGATCGTGTTGCCGGCGGCGGAGCCGAAATCGTTGATGGTGACGTTCGTCCCGGATCCGCCATTGATGCTGAAGAGGTCAAAGGAATTGGCGGCGCCGCTGCCGCCCTGGAGGGTGGAAGCGCCGTGGCCGCCGACGAGGATGTCGGAGCCGGTGCCGCCGATCAGGGTGGCGTTGCCCGAGCCGGCCCAGAACTGGTTGTTGCCGGTGGCACTGCTCGCGTCGAACCGGACGGCCCCGCCGGTGGTATGGGCTGGGTCGTTGGCGACGAAGATGTTGCCGGAGGTCGAGCCGGTAAAGTTGATCGTCGTGCCGCTGGCGCCATAGAGGGTGTCAGACGTCACCGCGCCGGTGACGTTATCGGTCTCAGCCTTGGAGCCGTTGAGAACGAGCTGGCCGCCGCTGTAGGTGGTGCCGCCCGCGCCGGCGAAGACGGTCGTCGGGCCGTAGCCGTCGATGGTCGTGGTGCCCACCGATGCGCCGGTGACGGTGGTATCGGTTACCGTGTAGATGGTGGTGTTCGTGCCCGCGGAGTCGTCCACATTCAAGGTGGCGCCGGGATACTCAGAGCTGCCGATATAGGAGTTGGCGCCTGAGACGGTCACGGTCGTCGTCCCGAGACCGGCGATCACGGTGTCGGTTCCCGCGGAGTCGACGGAGCCGTTGTCGCCGATGACGATCCCGTTGCGGCCGCCGCCGAGCGCCACGGTATCGGAACCGGCGCCAGTAGAGACAAAGTCGTTGCCGTCGCCGCCAACGAATACGCCGGTGTTGGCGGGACCCGTAGTCGATCCGAAATAGGCCAGGTTGCTGCCATTGGCTGCAAGGACCGTCACCGCTCCAGACGAAGGACCAGTCAGCCCGGCGTTACCGAGGTTGTTCTCGAACGCAGCGAAGCTCGATCCTGGAACGAAACCGGGAAAGCTCGATTGGGATGACACAAGCTGCGCGGTCAGCGACTGGAACGAGGACGCGAGGCTCAGGCCGAACGCGTCATTGGTGATTGCGAGAACGGAGCTGATACCAGAAGCGCCGTGTATCGTGACAGACCCGGGAGTAAGTGCCATGTGCCGTCCTCAGTCGAGGTCCTCGCATGCGCGCCAAAGTGCGCCAGCCCGAAGCCTCGTTCCGGGGTCGAGATACAGTAGGTCAGCGTTGCGACGCAATATAAAAAGCCCGTCCCAAAAATGACAAAGGCTTGAGAAAGCGAAGAAATTCGTCTCAAAAGGCGAGAAAACCGGTTTGGGTGTTTGGTCATTTGTTAGGAAACGCTTGGGTGGCAGGGGAAGAAGTGCCGGAATCCGGTTCTATCGGCCCCGGGAACCTCTTGATCACGTTTTCGTGCGCTAACATCGCTCGAAGTCCGATGGTGATCCTCCGATCAAGCGATCCGCTGCCCGAGCTGACCGGCCGGGGTCGCGAGACCCGGCCGCAGTTCTTGGGTTATAATGACGGTTTACTGTGCTCACGACGTCGAGACGACGTTGGTCGTGTTGAGGATGGACTTGCTGACGTTGGTCAGCAGTATGCTGGCGCCGTTGGAGAGGTTGAGCGTCACGCCAGCCTCGGATTGCTGCGCACCGGCAATAATGGAGGCCGCCGCGCTGCCTCCGAAACCGAACAGGGTGAGCTGGTTGCTCGCCACCTGGCCGAAATGCTCGATCGTCAGGCTGGTGCCGGAGCCGGAGCCAGCCGCGAACAGATCGAAGAAATTGGCCGACGAACCGATGCCGCCCACGATCGTCGCGTGTCCCTCGCCGCCGACGAGCGTGTCGCCGCCGATGCCGCCGATCAGGCTCGCATTGCCGGACCCGGCCCAGAACTGGTTGCCGCCGCTGGCGGCCGATCCGTCGAGGGTCACGGAGCCGCCGTCGCCGTAGCGTGGATCATTGGCGACGAAGACATTGTTGTGCGCGCTGCCGGTCAGGACGATGTTGGCGCCCTCGGAGCCATAGAGGGTGTCATTGCCGGCGGCCGCGCCGCCGGCGACAGAGACCGACCCGCCGATGCCCACGAACTTGAGCGTGCCGTTGAGCTGGTCGTAGTCGGTCGTGCTGCCCGCGCTGCCGTTGATCGTGGTGTCGCCGTAGGCATTGACGGTTGCCGCCGTGCCTGATCCCGCGTTGATGGTGGTCCCGTTGATGACGTTGATGGTGGCGCTGGTGCTGCTCGCCATGTCGATGGTCAGTGCGGCGGACGCTCCATAACCGCCATTGATGGTGGCGCCGCTGCCGGTGACCATAATCGTGGCGCTGCCGGTCCACGCCTGGATGAGGTCGGCGCCCTGAGCATAGACCAGGGAATTGCCGGAGCCGAGATAGATCTGGTCGCTGCCGGTGCCCAGGGCCAAGGTGTCGTTGCCGGAGCCTGCCAGGACCACGTCGTTGCCGTTGCCGCCGACGATCTGGACGTCGCTGCTGCCGCCGATATAGGTCAGGTTGCTGCCGTCGCCGACGACGATGTTGGCCGGCCCCGAGGAGGCCCCGCCGGTCACGGCGACGGTGCCGAAATTGTTGACGATGTCGATCTGGTTGCTGCTCGCGTTGAAGGTGTTGAAGCCCTGTGTGGCGAACTGGGCCGTCATGGATTGGAACAGACTGAGGTGGGAGTTGACGTAGTCGTTGCCCGTCAGGGCGACCAGTGAACTTCCGTCGCTGCCGCTGATCGTGACCGAAGTAGCCATGTCATCATCCTTTGCCGAAATGCGATCGATGCACGGCCAGGAACGGTGACCAGCGCCGGCGGAAGTTACTTGGCCATAACGACCCGTTGCAATCTCGTATCGACGTTATAGTGCGCGGTGCTGGCTCAAAAATGGAACGTTCGCATCGTCCGTTGCCATTTTTCGACCGGCGAGAGTTCCAGGTTCGCGCGGAATGGAAGATCATGAAGATCACGGGAGGCTTGTGATGGACCTGGTCAACGACGGCGCGGCCGCTGGCGAGCGCTCAGCGCTCGAAAGCCTCGACGTCCTGCTATCGGCCTCGCTCGACCGGCTGATGGACCGGCCGTTCGTCGTCGACGTCGCCGCCGCCTCGACGGGCGACGGCTATGGCCATCTGCCGCTGGCCGCCTGGCTGGTCGCGGCGTCCGAGCCATCGCTGACCGTCGGCATCACGACCCGGCTGATGTTCCATGCCTCCCTCTGCGAGGCCCTCGTCCGGGAGGCGATCCCGGGCGAGGCGGTGACGATGGAGATCGACGGCCGGCCGGCCGATCCGATCGCCCCGGCGCTGGCGCGGCCGTTCTCCGGCTTCGCGAGGTCGGCGCGCGCGCGGGCCGACGCGCCGCTGCCGGTCCCGGCGGCGAGCGTCGCGCTGCTGCATGCGGACGCCGATCTCTGGCACGCCGGCGCAGCATCCTGGCGGCCATCGCTGTCGGAGGATGCGCTGCTGGTGCTGCATGGCCTCGACTCTGGCGATGCCGCAGCCCTCGCCCTCGGCCGGACCCATGTTCACTTTCCCCATGACAGCGGCCTGACCGTCGTGTTCGTGGGCGAGCCCGCCTCCCCTGCCCTGCGCGCGCTATGGCGTGTCGCGGTCTCGGGCGGTCCGATGCTCGCGCGCCTGCGAGCCCGGTTCGCGGCACTCGGGGAGCGCTGGCGACAGGAGGCGCTCGCACGCCACGCGCTCGACGTGGCGGTCGATGATCCGTCGGGACCCGCCCGTCAGCAGATGCTGGTCGAGACGCTGCGCGACCGGCGCCGGCTGGCGCAGGAGCTCTCCCGGCTCCCCGTCGTCGAGGCGGAATGGGCCGAGGCCCGTCGGCGCGTGTCCGTGCTCGAGGACCGGCTGCTGCAGGCCGAGCGGGATCGTCACGCGCTGGAGCTGAGGCTGGCAGTCACGGCCAAGCGCCGTGGCTGGCGCGGCGCTGACGCCGAAGCGGCGGATCGGGCGCCCGCGGCGATCGCACCGCCGGCGAGACCGGCGCCCGGCTCGGTCCTGTTCGTGGCCGGCGAGCCGGATACGGCCGGCGCCGAATTCCGGACCCGCCGCCAGTGCCAGGCGGTTGCGGCCACCGGGCGCGCGGCGCGCTGGATACGGATCGAGGATGTGGGACCCGACGCGTTGCGCGGAGTCGATCTGCTGGTTCTGTGGCGCGCGAGCTGGTCGCAGCATGTCGAGACGATGATCGGCCTCGCGCGCGGCGCCGGGACGCGGATCGCGTTCGACGTCGATGACCTGATGGTCGACCCGGCGCTGGCGCGCACCGCGGTCATCGACGGCATCCGCACGCTGTATGTCGAGGAAGACGACGTGGCGCGGCATTTCGAGTTGCTGCGCCGGACCTTGAAGGCGTCCGATTTCGGGATCGCGACCACCGACGAGCTCGCTGACCATCTGCGTCTCGTCCATGCGGCCTGCCTGGTCATCCCGAACAGCTTCGACGAGGCGGCGCACGGTCTGGCGCGCCTCGAGCGGCGAGCGCGGGCGCTGGCACCGCCCGACGGCCTGGTCCGGATCGGCTATGCGGCGGGCACGCAGTCGCACCAGCGTGACGTGGCGCAAGCCGTGCGGGCGATTGCGGCCGTCCTGCGCGAGCGGCCAAAGGCGCGCCTGGTGCTGTTCCGAAACGACAAGGACGGTGACATGCTGCTCACCGGGGAGTTCCCCGCACTGGCCGGCCTCGAGGACCGCATCGAGTGGCGTGAGATGGTCGCGGTCGAGGCGCTCGGCGGCGAGATCGCCCGTTTCGACATCGCGATCTGCCCGCTCGAGTTCGGCAACGTGTTCTGCGAGGCGAAGAGCGAAATCAAGTATGTCGAGGCGGCGCTGGCGCGAATCCCGTGCGTGGCGAGCCCGACGGGACCCTATGTGCGCGCGATCGCGCATGACCGGACCGGCTTGCTCGCCAGCGACGAGGCGGCGTGGAGGCAGGCACTGCTGCGGCTGATCGACGAGCCGGGCACACGCGCCCGGCTCGGCTTCGCCGCTTATTGCGATGTGCTGTGGCGGTTCGGGCCGCAACGGACGGCCGCACTCTGGGATAACCTGCTGCGCGGGCTCGATGGCGCGGCGCAGGCCGCCCGGGCGCACGAGCTTCGGATCAGGCGGGGTGCGTTTGCGGGCTTCGGGACGCCGGCGGTCGCCGACACCGAGAGCCTGTTCGTCCATGACACGTTGCGCGAGGCCGAGGTCTCGATCGCGATCACCTCGTTCAACTACGAGCGGTTCATCGGCGAGGCGCTCGAGTCGGCCGCGGCTCAGACCCTGGACGCGATCGAATTGGTGGTGGTCGACGACTGCTCGACGGACGGCTCGGTCGAGACGATCCTCGCCTGGGTGCGCGCGAACCGGGGGCGGTTCACCCGGGTCAGCGTCGCGCGCACGCGTGCCAACGCCGGATTGGGACCGACACGCAACGCCGCGTTCGCCGCGTCCGAGGCGCCGTTCATCATGTCGCTCGACGCGGACAACCGGCTGCTGCCGTCCTGCTGCGAACGCCTGCTCGATCTCGCGCGACGCGAGGGTGCGGCCTATGCCTATCCGGCGATCCGGCGGTTCGGAGAGAAGAGCCACCCGATCAACGCCGCACCCTACGCGCCGGAGCGGCTGGTACCTGGCAACTACATCGATGCGATGGCGCTGGTCGCGAAATGGGCGTGGGCGGCGGCGGGTGGCTACTATGATCGGCCGGGCGCGCGGGGCTGGGAGGATTATGGGCTGTGGTGCCGGCTGGCGGAGCTTGGCCAGTTCGGCGTCTGGCAGCCGGACGCGCTTGCCGAGTACCGGGCGCACGACGGCTCGATGACGAATGCGGTGACCGAGACCGACGCCAACAAGCCGGCGCTGGTCGCGTTCATGACGGAGCGCCACGCATGGCTGCGACTGGGCAGCGCCGAGCCCCGGCCGCGTTGAGATCCTGCTCAGTCGGGCACGGTCTGCAGCTCCTCGAGCCAGATCCGGGCATTGCCGTCGGACGGCGCGCGCCAGTCGCCGCGAGGCGAAAGCGCGCCGCCCGCGGACACTTTCGGGCCGTTCGGCATCGCCGAGCGCTTGAACTGGCTGAAGCCGAAATAGCGGCGAAGGAAGATGTCGAGCCAATGGCGGATGTCGCCCAGCGTGTATTGCGCCCTTGCATGATCGGGGAAGTTGGGCGGCCAGGCGCCCGCTTGCGCATCCTGCCAAGCGTGGAAAGCAAGGAAGGCGACGCGCGACGGGCGCGCGCCATGGCGCAGGATGTGGAACAGGTTGAAGTCCTGCAGGGCGTAGGGTCCCACGATCTGCTCGGTGCTTTGGATGGCCGCCTGCTCGCCGGAAGGGACGAGCTCTGGGGTGATCTCGGTGGCGAGGATCGAGGCGAGCGTGTCGCCGACGCGGCGGTCGAACTGGTCGGAAGCGATCACCCAGCGGATCAGGTGCTGGATGAGGGTCTTGGGGACGCCCGCGTTGACGTTGTAGTGCGACATCTGGTCGCCCACGCCGTAGGTGCACCAGCCCAGCGCGAGTTCCGACAGATCGCCGGTGCCGAGCACGATGCCGCCCTGCTGGTTTGCGAGGCGGAACAGATAATCGGTGCGCAAGCCGGCCTGCACGTTTTCGTAGGTGACGTCGTAGACGGGCTTGCCGGCCGCTGCAGGGTGGTCGATGTCGGTCAGCATGCGGGTTGCGGCGGGGCGGATGTCGAGCGTGCGGGCGGTCACGCCGAGGGCGTCCATCAGCGCCAGCGCGTTGGCGCGGGTGTGATCGGAGGTGCCGAAGCCGGGCATGGTGTAGGCGAGGATGCCGGCGCGCGGACGTTCGAGCAGGTCGAAGGCCTGGGCGGCGACGAGAAGCGCCTGGGTGGAATCGAGTCCCCCCGACACGCCGATGACGACGCGCTCGATCCCGGCGGCGCGCAGGCGCTGGACGAGGGCGGAGACCTGGATGTTGTACGCCTCGTAGCAGTCGCGCTCGAGCAGGGCGGGATCGGACGGGACGAAGGGGAAGCGGGCGACCCGCCGTTCCAGGCCGAGATCGGCGTCCGGCGGATCGACCCGGAAGGCGACACGGCGATAGGGCGGCCGGTCACGCAGCGCGGCGCGGTTGGTGTCGAGCGAGGTCAGGCGCATGCGTTCCTGGCGCATGCCGTCGAGATCGATGTCGGCGACCGCGGAGGCGCTGCCGCGCGGAAAGCGCGCGGTCTCGGCGAGAAGCTCGCCGTTCTCGAAGATCGAGACCTGGCCGTCCCAGGCGACGTCGGTAGAGCTCTCGCCGGCACCGGCGGCGGCGTAGAGATAGGCCGCGAGACAGCGCGCGGATTGCGAGCGGCAGAGCAGGCTGCGCTCGCGGGCCTTGCCCACGGTGATGTTGCTGGCCGACAGGTTGGCGAGAACGGTCGCCCCCGCGAGCGCCGCTATCGACGAGGGCGGGATCGGGACCCAGACATCCTCGCAGATCTCGGCATGAATAGTCAGGCCCGGGATGTCGGCCGCCTCGAACAGCAGGTCGGTGCCGAACGGGACCGCGCGGCCCGCAATGGTCGCGGTGCCGCCGGCGAGGTCGAGGCCGGAGGCGAAGTGCCGGGCCTCGTAGAACTCGCGGTAGTTCGGGAGGTGGATTTTCGGGACGGCGCCGAGGATCGCGCCGCGATGGATCGCGACCGCGCAATTGAACAGGCGGTCACGATGGCGGATCGGCGCGCCCACGAGCAGGAGCGGCAACAGGCCGGCGCTGGCCTCGGCGACGCCGGCGATGGCGCGCTCGACCGCATCGAGCAGGGCATCCTGCTGGCGAAGGTCGTCGATCGCGTAGCCGGAGAGGCCGAGTTCCGGGAACACAGCAACCGCGACGCCGCGGTCTGACAGCGCACGCGCCTCACGCACCGTCGCCGCTTCATTGGCTCGCGGGTCGGCGAGTTCGACCTCGATCGTGCAGGCGGCGACGCGGGCAAAGCCGTGCCTGTAGAGCGACCGGAACTGCATCGCCTCTCCTCGCTCAGACGGAATCGATATGGGCCGCGTCGGCGGCCCGTCCAAGCAGGCGCGCGAGCGCCCGCCTGCGTCCGGTGCCGGCATGGAGGAGCGCGATCAGGCCCGCCATCCGGCGCTGGTCGTCGGGCCGCGGCGGCTGCAGATGCGGGCGGAAGCCACGCCGACGGCGGACGCTGATCGTGCGCAGCCGGGTCATCTCAAGCAGGCCCTCGGGCCCGCGGGTCGTGCCGAAGCCGCTGTCGCGGGCGCCGCCGAAGCCCAGTCTCGGATCGGCGGTGGGCACGATGAGGTCGTTGATGGTGACGTTGCCGGCAGGCAGCAGGTCGGCGAGCGCGCGGGCCGCGGCGACGGGACCGAAGATGCTGGCGCCGAGGGCCAGGCGGCTGGACTGCTCGACGGCGACGGCGGCGTCGATGTCCTCGACAGGTACGAGGGCGAGCCAGGGGGCAAAGATGTCGCGTGACAACAGCGCGGGATCGTGCGGGGCGTCCGCGAGCAGCAGCGGTGCCATCGCGGGCGCCCCGGGCTCGGGGACGGCGCCGATCGGCCGCGCGCCGCGCGCGATCGCGTCGGCGGCCAATGATCGGAGCGCCCCGAGCGCGCGTGGTGCGACGACGACGGGAGGCAGGCCGGCGACCGACGCTGCCAAGCCGCGCTCGAGCCGGGAGGCGGCCGGGCGCGGCACGATGACACGCCGCGGAGCAATGCAGGTCGCCCCGCCGTTCAGCCGCAGTCCATAGGCGAGGCTCGCGATCACGAGGTCCGGGTCGGCACCCGGCAGGACGAAGACCGGGTCGGCGCCGGACAGTTCGACCGTGCACGGGGTGAGGCTTTCGGCCGCGCGCGCCAGCACCGCGCGGCCGGTAGCGGCCGAGCCGGTCAGCACGATCCGGTCAAAGCCGATCGATGCGAGCCTCTTACCGGCGGCGTCGTCCTCGCCCGCGATGTCGAGGAGGTCCGTGGGCAGGCCCGCCTCGAACAGGAGGGCCGCCATCGAGGACGCCGCTTGGGCCCCGCCGCGCCCCGGCTTCCACGCCACCGCGTTGCCCGCGGCCAGCGCCTGCAGGGTCTGGATGCCGGGCAACATCAGCGGAAAGTTGGAGGGGCCCAGGATCAGGACGGCGCCGAACGGGGCGCGGATCACGACCTGTTCGACGCCGGGGAGCCAGAGCGGGCGCCCGGCCGAGCCGAGGCGCACGGGGGCGAGGAGGCCGGCCGCGCGGCGCTCGAGGAACCGGGCCGCCTCCAGTAACGGCAGGATCTCGGCGGCCAGCGTGTCGGCGGTGGAGCGCCAAGCGCAGGCGAGGCGCGCGACCTCGACGGCGCGCCCTGCGAGAAGGCGGCGGAAGCGGCCGATGACGGCAAGGCGCCCCGGCACGCCGCGCGCGTGCCAGGTGCTGGACGCGGCGCGAAGCCGGTCCGTCGCGGACGCTATAGTGACAAGTCCGCTCATGCGCCCAATTCTACCCCGGCCGGATTCGGCGCGGGGCAACCCCGGCCGTCGCGAGCTGTCTTGATGCAGGGGGAACGCACCATTGACGTCAATAGTCGCGCGAGACGCGCGAGGGCTTGCGTGAGCGGTCGGGGCATCAATCGACGGGTCGCGATCGTCGGCGCCGGACCGGGTGGCCTGGCCGCCGCGATGCTGGCGGCGCAGGCGGGCGCCGAGGTGACGGTCTTCGAACGGCACACGGAGGTCGGGGGCCGGTCGGGCACGATCCACGCTCGTTCGCCGTCGGGCGGTTTCCATTTCGACGTCGGTCCAACCTTCTTTCTGTATCCGACACTGCTCGCGGAGATTTTTTCCACGTGCGGCTATCGGCTCGAGGACCATGTCGAGCTGATCCGGCTGGCGACCCATTACGACCTCAAGTTCGAGGATGGTCCCTCGCTGCGTATCCCGTCCGACCTTGCCGGACTGCAACGCGAGATCGCGCGCATCTCGCCGGGGGATGCGGCGAATGTTCCCCGCTTCGTCGAGGAGAACCGGCGGAAATTCGAGAAGTTCAAGGTCGTTCTCGGCCAGGAGTTCAGCGGTCCCCGATCGCTGGTCAGTGCCGGGATGCTGCGCGCGCTGCCGATGCTGCGGCCATTGTCGACGGTCGATCGAGACCTCGCCCGGCACTTCGCCGACCCGCGCGTGCGCCTCGCCTTCTCGTTCCAGAGCAAGTATCTCGGCATGTCGCCCTATCGTTGTCCGAGCCTGTTCACGATCCTGGCGTTCATGGAGCACGAATTCGGGATCTATCATCCGAGGGGCGGCACGGGTGCGGTGATGCGCGCGATGGCCGACGTCGCGCGCATGATGGGGGTCAGGTTCAGGCTCGGCGAACCGGTGCGCGCGCTCGAGATCGAGGGCAGGCGGGCGGTGGGCGTGCGGACCGACGCGGGACTCTCGCGGGCCGACGCAGTGGTGATCAACGCGGATTTCGCCCGCTCGATGACCAAGCTCGTGCCGGACGCCAAGCGCAAGCGCTGGACGGACCGCAAGCTGGCGGCCAAGAAATACTCTTGTTCCGCCTTCATGCTCTATCTCGGCATCGAGGGTCCGCTCGACGGCATCGCGCACCACACGATTTTCCTTTCGGACGATTTTCGGACCAACTTCCTCGAGATCGAGGATGCGAAGGCGCCACCGCGGACGCCCTCGTTCTACATGCAAAATGCCTGCGTGACGGATGCGGCGCTGGCGCCGCCCGGCCATTCCACGCTCTACGTGCTGATCCCGGTGGGGAACCGGCTGGAGTCGGGCGGTATCGTCTGGGACGAGGCGCTGCGGGCGAAGTTCAGGGCGGTGGCGATGCAGCGGCTCGCCAAGGCGGGTTTGCCCGATCTCGAGACACGCATCCGCTACGAGCGGATGGTGACGCCCGACGAATGGGAGCAGGATTTCGATGTCCACAAAGGGGCGGTCTTCAATCTTGCCCATAATATCGGGCAGATGCTGCATTGGCGCCCGCACAACCGGTTCGAGGAACTCGACAGCGTCTACATCGTCGGCGGCGGAACCCATCCGGGGAGCGGGTTGCCGGTGATCTTCGAGGGGGCGCGGATCTCGATGCGCCTGCTCGCCGACGACCTCGGTTTGAAGTCGCAGGACAGCGTGATGCCGGTCAGGCACGAGCCGGTGTTCGAGGAGGTCGGATGAGGACCCTGCCGGTCGGGATCATCGGCGGCGGCCTTGCCGGGCTCGCATCCGCCTGCACGCTGGCCGCGCGCGGCTACAAGGTGATCCTGTTCGAGAAGAACGACTGGCTTGGCGGCAAGGCGGCGCAGTTCGAGCAGGACGGCTACCGCTTCGATATGGGACCGACCATCCTGACAGTGCCCTCGGTGCTGGCTAGGATCTTCGCCGAGGCCGGTCAGCGGATGGAGGATTCGCTCGACCTGATCAGGCTCGATCCGCAGTGGCGCTGCTTCTTCGACGACGGCAGCGTAATGGATCTGGTCGAGAATGTCGACGCGATGGCAGCCACGCTGAAACGCGACGCGGCACCGGGCACCGACCAGGGCTACCGCGACTTCATCGCAATGAGCGAGCACCTGCACGAGGTGAGCCGGAAGTTCTTCTTCTGGCGCTCGGTCGAGGACATCACCGACACGATCGATCTGCGGCGCAACATGGACCTTGCGACGCTGCGCGACGTGGCCTCGCTCCGCATGGGTTCGAGCGTCGCGCGCGAGATCAGGAAGCGCGTTCCCGATGCACGCGCCGCCCAGATGCTGGACCATTTCGTGCAATATATCGGCTCGTCGCCCTATGCCTCGCCGGCCGTCCTGTGCAGCATCGGGCATATGCAGACCGACGAGGGAATCTGGTTCCCGCGCGGTGGCACCCGGGCGGTGCCGGTAGCGCTCGAGACGCTGGCGCGCTCGCTCGGCGTGGAATTCAGGATCGGGACCGACGTCACCCGCATCCTGCAGTCGGGTGGCCGCGTCTGGGGGGTGGAGACGGACGATGGCGAGGCGGTCGCCTTGTCGAACGTGGTGTCGAACATGGATGCGGTGCGCACATACCGGGAGCTGGTGGGCGGCGTGCCGGCGCGTCGGTTCGGACGGCGGTGGAACGGACGCGAGCCGGCCTGCTCGGGGGTCGTGCTCTATCTCGGTCTCGATCGTGGCTACGAGCATCTGGCGCATCACAATTTCGTCTTCTCGCGCGATCCGGAGGAGGAGTTCGACTTCATCTACGACCGTGGCGAGCCGGCACCGGATCCAACTTGCTATCTGGCGGCGACATCGGCCACCGAACCTGGATCGGCACCGGAGGGGGGCGAGTCGCTCTACATCCTGGTGCATACGCCGTATCTGCGACCGCACCACGACTGGAGCGTGATGTTCCCTGCCTACCGGAAGGTGATTTTCGACAAGCTCGCGCGGACGGCCGGCCTGCACGACCTCGAGAGCCGCATCAGGGTGGAGCGCGTGCTCACGCCACTCGACATCCACCAGCGCTACAAGGTGCTGAACGGCGCGATCTATGGGCTGGCGAGCCACGGCAAGTTCATGGGCGCGTTCAAGCCCGGCAACCGTTCGCGTGAGCTGCCCGGTCTCTATCTCGCGGGAGGTGCGGCCCATCCCGGGCCGGGCATGCCGATGGTACTGATGTCGGGATGGATCGCGGCCGACACGATCGACCAGGACATGCGCGAGCGAGGTCGAAACGTCGGCGGTCGAGAGACCTTGCTGCGGGCCTGATTGCCTTGGCGCGCGAGATGGCCGGCGACCCGGTCGCGCTGAGGTCGGCTCGTCTGTTCACGCTGTTTGCCCGCTATCTTGGCTGGCGGATGTCGCGCGAGTTCCATGGCGTCCGGCTCGCGGCCGAAGGCGCGCCGGTGTTGCCAGCGAACCGTCCGGCGATCATCTACTGCAATCACCCATCCTGGTGGGATCCCGCCTTCTGCATCGTGCTGGCGCATCTTCTGTATCCAGGGCGTCCGGGCTTCGCGCCGATGGATCAGATGGCCTTCGAGCGCTATGGCGTCTTTCGCCGGATGGGTGTGTTCGGGGTGGCGCTGAATCGTCCGTCCGGTGCGCGGCGCTTCCTCGAGGTCGGCGCACGTGCGCTGTCGGTGCCAGGCGGGATGATGTGGATCAATGCCGAGGGGGCATTCACCGACACGCGCGTCAGGCCGGTCTCGATCAGACCCGGGATCGCGCATCTGGCACGGCGGCATCCCGCAACCGTCCTGGTGCCGTTGGCCATGAGCTTCGAATTCTGGGATGAAAGCCGGCCGGAAGCGCTTGCGCGGTTCGGCGTTCCGGTGGCGCTCGATGGCGCTCGATCGGTCGCCGACATCGCCGCCCGGTTGACGAGAGGGCTCGAGGTGACGATGGACGACCTGGCGCGCGACGGCATGGCGCGCGATCCCGCACGCTTCAACACGCTGATCCGCGGGCGGACGGGTGCCGACCGGATCTATGACGGTTGGCGTCGTGCGAGGAGCCTGTTGCGGGGACGACGGTTCGATCCGGCGCACGGAGCGGGCGGATGATGGACCTCGCGGTCGCGAGCCTGACCATGGCGGGTCTGGCGCTCCTGATGCTGCTGATCAACCTCCCGTTCTACCGGCGACCACGTTCGTCGCCGACGCCCGCGGCCTTCTCCGTGCTGATCCCGGCACGAAACGAGGAACGCAACATCGCGGACGCGGTCGCGTGCGTGCTCGCCAATGAAGGCGTCGAGATCGAATTGCTCGTGCTCGACGACCACTCGACGGACCGGACGCGCGACATCCTGGCGTCCGTGGACGATCCGCGTCTGCGCGTGATCGAGGGCTCGACGCTGCCCGCCGGATGGTCGGGCAAACAGCATGCCTGCGCGGCCCTCGCGAGAGAGGCCCGCCACGCGCTGATGGTGTTCGTCGATGCCGACGTGAGGTTGTCGGTCGATGCGCTCCTGCGCGTCGCCGGCTTCATGCAGCGTCACCCGGCGATCGCGCTGGCGAGCGGATTTCCGAGACAGATCACCGTCGGCTGGTCCGAACGGCTGCTGCTGCCGCTGATCCATGTGATGCTTCTGTGCTACCTGCCGATCCCGCTCGGCATGCTCTTGCGCGCGCCCAGTCTCGGTGCTGGCTGCGGCCAGCTGTTCGTGGCGCGGCGGGATGCCTACCATGCGGCAGGCGGTCACGGGGCGATCAGGGCGTCGCGGCATGACGGCATCACGCTGCCGCGCGCCTTCCGCAAGGCGGGATTCGGAACCGGACTGTTCGATGCGACCGGGCTCGCCTCGTGTCGGATGTATGAGACCGCCGCCCTCCTGTGGGAAGGTTTGACGAAGAACGCGACGGAAGGCATGGCGACGACAGCGGGCCTGCCGATCTGGACATTGCTGCTCGGTCTCGGACATATCGCGCCGGCCGTGCTGGTGGTTCTCGTGCCCGACAGGGTGACGCTTGCCGCGTATGGCGCGGGGCTGCTGATCCGGCTGATCCTCGCCCTGCGCTTCAAGCAGAGCTTCGTGGGCGTGTTGCTCCATCCGATTTCGGTCGCGGCGCTGCTGGCTGTGCAGTGGGCGAGCCTGTTCCGCGCCTGGCGCGGCGCGCCCTCGACTTGGCGGGGACGCGCGTATCCGACGGGTTGAGGGGGAGCCCCATCTCAGAAAATGGGCATGCCGCCGGCAACGGTGACGAGTGCGCCGGAGGTGTAGCTGCTTTCGGTCGAGGCGAGCATGACGTAGGTGGGGGCCAGTTCAACAGGCTGTCCCGGACGCTTGTAGGGCACCGATTTGCCGAATTCCTTATGGCTTTCAGGGGACATGCCGGCCGCGATGAACGGAGTCCAGATCGGGCCTGGCAGCACGGCATTGCACCGGATGCCCTGGTCGATCAGCATCTGCGCGAGACCGAGCGTGAAGTTGGCGATCGCGGCCTTGGTCGCGGAGTAGGCGAGCAGGCTTGGCATCGGATGCTTGGCGTTCACGGACGACGTGTTGATGATGCTCGACCCCGCCGGCATGCGCGGCACGGCGGCCTTGGTCAGGTAGAACATCGAACCGACATTGACCTGGAACGTGCGATCCCATTCCTCGTCGGAGATCTCGTCGAGAGACGCGCGCACATGTTGGAATGCGCCGTTGTTGACGAGGATGTCGATGCCGCCGAATGCGTCGACGGTCCGGCCGACGATGTCGCGGCAGTGCGCGGGCGCCGCGATATCGCCGGGAAGCGACAATGAGCGGCGGCCGGCATCGCGCACCCAATGCTCCGTCCGCTGGGCGTCCTCGTGCTCATCGAGGTAGGACACCGCGACGTCGGCACCTTCGCGCGCAAACGCGATGGCAACCGCGCGGCCGATGCCCGAATCGGCCCCGGTGATCAGCGCCTTCCGGCCAGACAAGCGCCCATGTCCCTCGTAGCTGATCTCGCCGTGGTCGGGCTCGGGCGACATCCGTGCGGACGAGCCGGGGAAGTCTTGCGGCTGCGGCGCGAAGGGCGGCTGCTGGTAGAGCGTGCGCGGGTGAGAGAGCATGTCGGTTCCTCGTCTCGGTCTGCACGCCATAAGGGGCGCCTGGCGGCACGAGTTCGTTCGAAACCGTCAATTGTCGTTGGCGGCCGCGCGCACCTGGCCGAGGAGACGGTAGCGCAGCGGCAGTTGCTCGACGCGCCATTCGGCGATGCGGAGCGGGGCGATGGCAAGCGCCGCGGATCCCGCGGCACCACCGGTGGCGGCCCGGAGCTGCCTGATCGGCCGCGTCGGTGGCGGTGCGGGCGGCCGGAAGATTGCGAGGGGATGCGAGGCAACCGGGCGGTCAGGCCGATGGCGTCGGCTGGAAAGGTGGAAAAGCCGCCGCTCGATCCAGCGGCGCACATCGGGATCGCGCCAGAAATAGATCACATAGATCGCGAGCCACAGCAGCACGGCCACGACAGGCAGGGCATGGTTGAAGATCTCGAAGGAGGCTGCGGTTGTCGTCACGGACGTCTCCGGGCCGTAATCTAGGCGATGGCCCGGGCTTTTGCGAGCGCGTCAAGGGCGCCAGGTGGTGTCGGCGGCGCCCGACAGCTCCCGGTCGAGGTAGAAGGCGGCGCTGATCAAGGCGAGATGGGTCAGGGCCTGGGGGAAGTTGCCAAGAAGCTCGCCGGTCGGGCCGATCTGCTCGCTGAACAGGCCGAGATGATTGGCGTGCCCCAGCACGCCCTCGAAGATGAGATGGGCCTCCTCGACGCGGCCGGCGCGAGCGAGACACTCGATGTACCAGAAGGAGCAGGCGGCGAACGCGCCCTCCTCGCCGTCGAGGCCATCGGCGGCCCGGTAGCGGAAGACCAGGCCGTCGTCGGTGAGCTGGTCGCGGATGGCGTCCAGCGTCGCGAGCCATTGCGGATCGGTGGCGCTGACGAACCGGACGAGCGGCATCAGCAGCAGCGCCGCATCGACCTCCTTGCTTCCCTTGGCCTGGACGAAGTGCCCGACCTCGTGGTCGAAGAATTCGGACCAGATCTCGGCGTGAATGTCGTTGCGCACCTGCCGCCAGTGCTCGAAGGGCGCCGAGAGGGAGCGCTTGTCGGCGAGGCGTAGGGCGCGGTCGACCGCGACCCAGCACATCAGGCGGGAATGGAGGAACTCGCGTGGGGCGTTGCGCATCTCCCAGATGCCGGCGTCGGCGTCGCGCCAGTGCTTGCAGACCTGCTCCATGATCGTGAGCACGTTGTTCCAGCCGTCATGGCTGATCGCCTCGCCGTATTTGTTGCTGAGGTAGATGCTGTCGAGCAGCTCGCCGTAGATGTCGAGCTGCACCTGCTCGTAGGCTTCGTTGCCGATACGGATGGGTCGCGACGCCCGGTAGCCTGCCAGGTGATCGAGCGTTGTTTCGGTTAGGTCGCCGTGGCCGTCGATGCCGTACATGATCCGCATCGATCCGTCGTCGCTGGCCGCGGCGCGCGCCGCGATCCAGTGCATGAAGTCGGCCGCCTCCTGCCGATAGCCCAGGCGCATGAACGCATAGACGGTGAATGACGCGTCCCGGATCCAGACCGCCCGATAGTCCCAGTTGCGGCTGCCGCCCGGCCGTTCGGGCAGCCCGAAGGTTGGAGCGGCAATGATGGATCCGTGCTCGCGCGAGGTCAGCAGCTTGAGCAGCAGCGCCGAGCGCGTGACGGTCTCGCGCCAGCGGCCGCGATAGGTCGAGCGGCTGGCCCATTTGCGCCAGTAGCGCAGGGTGGCCGAAAGTGCCTCGGCGATGCCGGACTTCGACAGCGCCGGCAGGTCACCCGCATCGAGCAGGAAATCCGCGGTCTCACCCTGGTCGAGCTCGAAATCGGCGACCGCGGCGCCGTCCTCGATCGAGAGCGGCACGCTGCCATGCAGGCGAAGCCGGAGCGTGGCCGTCTCGAAGATGATGCCGCTGTCGACGCAACGGGGCAGGCCGGCGTCGCGGGCGTAATCGAAGCGGGGCAGACAGCGGAGGCGGAAGCGTATGCGTCCCCGCGTCGAGCGAACGCGCCGGATCAGGCGCGTGGGTCCGCCGTCACGACCGTGCGCCGGAAGCATCGCATCGGTCACCTCGGCGCTCCCGTCGGTGGACAGGAACCGGGTCACGAGCACGTTGCTGTCGGGCAGGTAGGCCTGCTTGAGGCATGGATCGGACAGGACCGGTGCCAGCGCGAACGCACCGCCGGTCTCGCTGTCGAGCAGGGACGCGAAGACGGTCGGACTGTCGAAGCGCGGCCAGCAGAGGAAATCGATTGTCGCATCGGTGGCGACAAGGGCGATCGTGGACCGATCGCCGATCACGCCATGATCCTGGATCGGCCGGGTTTCAGCCATTGTTCTCGAAACCCGGGTAGAGCGTCATGCCCCCATCGATGAACAACGTGGTGCCGACGACGTAGTCGCTCTCATCGGACGCGAGCCACACGGCGGCCTTCGCAACGTCGTCGGCCTCACCGATCCGGCCGTAGGGGATGAGCTTCTTGAGGCGCTCGCCGGCCTCGCCGCGCACCGCGTCCTGGTTGATCGCGGTCGCGATCGCCCCCGGCGCGATGGCGTTCACCCGGATGCCAGCGGCGGCGACCTCCTGTGCGAGCGTTTTCATCATCATCGCGACGCCGCCCTTGGAGGCGGCATAATTGACGTGACCGGCCCATGGGATGATCTCATGGACGGAGCTCATGCAGATGATCTTGCCGCGCGCCCGGGAGACCTTTCGATCCGGCTGGCGCTTGAACTGCCGGATCGCCTCGCGGGCGCAGAGGAACTGGCCGGTCAGGTTGACGTCGATCACGCGCCGCCAGTCCTCGATCGTCATCTCGTCGGCGGGGGCATCCTTCTGCATGCCCGAGTTGGCGACGAGGATGTCGACGGCACCGAAGGCCTCGATCGTCTCGGCGAACAGGCGCCGGATTTCGCTTTCCTCGGCGACGTCCGCCTTGATCGCGCGTGCGCGGCCGCCGGCCTGCTCGATCTCGGCGGCGAGTTGGTGGGCCGGGTCGGGGCTGGAGCGGTAGTTCACGATCACGGCAGCGCCGGCCGCCGCACAGCCCCGCGCAACGCCGTGCCCAATACCGGAACTCGCACCGGTGACGATGGCGACCTGGCCTTCCAGAAGCCGTGTCATGGCATTCTCCTCGATCGATCAGATTTAGAAACTGCGGCGCCGCGACGTGAACAGGGCGAGAAGGACGCAGAGTGCCAAGGCGTAGAGCAAATCCAGCGCCGCGAGCGACAGTGGAACGCCGGGGACGAGATAGGTCGCTGCATCGCAGGGTTTACTGGGATGCTCGGGCATCCGGGCGAGCTGATCGGCGATGCTGCCGCCGGCGAAGGGGGGCGCGTTGCAGGCCGGGAACGGGCTCGGCCAGGCGTGACGCTCGACACCGACATGGAACGCCGACAGGGCGATCGACGCCAGCATGTCGACCAGGATCAGGCCGACGGCCGCGCGGCCGAAGCGGCCCGGCAGGAAGACGCCGATCGCCGCAAGACCGATCGCGATGCCGTAGGGCCAGCGCTCCAGGAGGCACAGCTCGCATGGCACGATCCCAAGATCGTTCTGGACGTAGCTGGCGAAGGCGAGTGCCGCGATCGAGGCAATCCCGGCGCCGGCGGCGAGCGTCGGCCAGCCCTGGCCGGCGCGCCTGCGGCGTCGAGCGTTCCGGTTCAATGAACCAGGTCCGCCGGTGTCCGCGCCGCCGTTGCAAGATGACGCTTGTCACGAAGTGCCGCGAGAAAACTCTTGGCCCAGGCCGAGGCGGTCTCGCGCGAGACCGCCTCGTTCATCGCCTGCCAGCGGGCGCGGCGTTCCTCGAGCGGAAGGCCGAGCGCTTCGTCGACCGCCTCGGCGATCTCGTCGGGATCATGCGGGTTGACCAGGATCGCGCCCGGCAGGCTGGTGGCGCTACCGGCGAAGCGAGACAGGACCAGCACGCCCGGATCATCCGCGTCCTGGGCCGCGACGTACTCCTTGGCGACGAGGTTCATGCCGTCGCGAAGCGGCGTGACCAGACCGACACGCGCGATGCGGTGGAAGCCGGCCAGTGTCGGACGCGCCATCGACCGGGTGAGGTAGCGCAGCGGGATCCAGTCGAATTCCGCCCGCTCGCCGTTGATCCGTCCGGCGAGCTCGTCGAGCGACCGTCGAAGCGCACGGTATTCGGGCACCTCGCCGCGTGAGACCGGGGCGATCTGGAGGAACGTGACCTTGTTGCGATGGTGCGGAAAGCGCTCGAGCAACTTGGCGAAGCCACGGAAGCGCTCCGGAATGCCCTTCGAGTAGTCCAGCCGGTCGACGCCCAGGATCAGCGTGCGCGGGCCCATACTCTCGATCATGCGCTTGGCGTCGGCCTTGCGGAACGCGCGACGGGCCTGGTCGGCGAACTCGACCGGATCGATCCCGATGGGAAAGGTCTCGGCGCGCCGCTTCACGTCCTGCTCCGCCAGCGCGTCGTTGAGCTGGTCACGGTCCTGGTCGGTCTGCACGCCCACGATGTCGTAGGCGCCGAGCGCGCGGACCAGTCGCTCGCCGCCGGGGAGGGCCGCGAACAGGGAGGGCGGCGGGAACGGAATGTGCAGGAAGAAGCCGATCCGGTTGGTGATGCCGAGGTCGCGCAGCGCATCACCGAGCAGGAACAGGTGGTAGTCGTGCACCCAGACGATGTCGTCCGGCTCGATCAACGGGGCAAGATGCTCGGCGAAGAGGCGGTTGACTGCGATGTAGGTCTGCAGATCCTCGCGCCTATACTCCATCAGGCCGACGCGATAGTGCAGCAACGGCCAGAGGATGCCGTTCGAGAAGCCCTGGTAGAAACCCTTGAACTCGCGCTCCGTCATGTCGATCGTGGCGAAGGTGACGCGGCCGACCTTCGTGCTGGTGACGTCGCGCTGATCGCCCTCCCGCGCATTCATCTGCCCCGACCAGCCGAACCACATCGCGTCCTGGTCCTTGAGCGCCTCCTTCAGGCCGATCGCCAGTCCTCCCGCGAGATGGTTCCGCTCGCGTGGCGGCGGAACGCGATTGGAGACGACGATCAGCCTGCCCATAGGGACTCGTCTCCCGCCGCGAGGCGGCGGAGCCATTCGCGGACGCCGGACGGCTCACCGAAGATGTCGGGGACCATCAGGCCGATGCCGCCAAGCCGTACGGCCGCATCGATGCCGTGCTGGTCGGTCACGTCGTCGCCGATGAAGACGGGATGGCGGCCGTGGAAAGGCGCGTCCGCCATCAACGCCTCGACCGCGGTGCCCTTGTCGGCGCCATGGGCGCGGATCTCCCAGGCCATCTTGGCCGGCAGCACGTGATAGCGGCCCGTGTCGTCGCCGATCAGCCCGTCGAGCAGATGGCGGAGGGCCGGACCCGCGTCGGGTGCCGCGCGATAATGCAGGACGAAGCCGGTCTTCTTGCGCTCCACATGGACGCCCTGATGGCCGGCGGCGGCACGGTCGGCGGCGTCGAGCCACGCACCGGGGATCGTCGGGAGATCGACTTCGGTGGGAGCCGCGTCCGGGCGACGGCGCAGGACGGCGCCATGCTCGGCAGCGACCGCGTAAGGAATGGCGGGAAGAAAATGGTCGACCTGAGCCAGCGGCCGGCCGGTCACGATCGCAAGCGCATCGCCGAGCCGGTCGCGCAACGCTGACAGGCTCTGGCGGAGCGCGTCGGGCACGATCACCAGATCGGGGGCCGGCGCGATATCGACGAGCGTGCCGTCGAAGTCGAGCAGGAATGCCACGCGATCGGGGCTATCGAGGCGAGGAGGGCCGGCTGGATCGGGCATGGTGGCACAACCCATCGTGTCCTTAACGGTTCCGCCGTCCGACCAGTCTCAGGGAGGCTTTCCGAGGTCCTGGCCCGGCGGCGGCGCCAGATCCGCGTCCGGTTTGGCCGGGTCCGGCGGCGCGGGCGTCGTCACGTCGGGCGGTGGCTCGCTCGCGGGCGGTGGCTTGGGCGGCAGCGCCTCGGCGATCGCCTCCGGGGTCGGCTTGTCGCAGGCGACAACGCGGACTCCGTAGACGGGACTCTGCAACGTTGCCAGGCCAGGTTCGCGCTCGATCATCCAGCCACGGAAGCCGGGCTCGCCGTTCCGGCTGTCGCTGACTTCGAGGAAGCCGGCCGCGTTCTCGGGCAGCCCAGGTGCCCGGACCACGCAGGCCAGCATCGTCAGCGTCAGCGTCTCGAAATTCGCTTTCTCGCCGGTCTTGAGGGTGAGGAGGCGGCTTTGCGCCTTCTGCTTGTCGAGCACACGGATCTGGCCACCTCCCGTCTTGACCCAGACGTCGGCCGGCGGAATGTCGGGCGGCTGGACGTTCTCGGCGGCCTGCGCTGCGAGCGGCAGCAGGATGATCACCGCGAGGCGGCGCTTCATCGGCGTCGCGGGTCGCGCAGAGCATCGACGAGGGCGTGAAGGCGGGCGCGCATCGAGGCGGGTTCGACGCCGATCAGGACGGCGTCCTCGAACGCATCGCGCATTGCCTGGGTGAGTTCGGCCTGGTTCTCGTCGAGCACGCGCAGCTTCTCGCGGCAGGCGATCGGAGAGCCGTCCGCCTGCTGCCACTCGGTCATTGGCCCAGACCTCCGAGCGGAGCGCCGTCCTGCGGCTTCGCGGACGGATTGGCGTGACTGTTCTGCGCCTTGACCACTTCCATCAGCCCCTCGACGCTGCCGATGAACTTGCCCAGGAGAGTTTCGAGGCTGATCGAACCCTGGGTGGCGGTGATCAGGCCGCCCGAGGCCAGCATGTGCTCGTCGCCGCCCGGCGTGAGCGCCAGATATTTCCCGCCGAGGAGTCCTTCGCTCAGGATGGCGGCACTGCTGTCGACGGTCAGATGAATATCGGGGCGGATCCGGAAGCTGACGGTGGCGAGGAAGGATCTGGGATCGACCTCCTCGCCCACGACGCGTCCGACGGTGACGCCGGCAATCCGCACGTCGGAACCCACGCCCAACCCGTCGATGTGGGAGAAACTCGCGCGCAGGATCGTGCCGCCGGCCTGCCGACCAGAAAGCGCGGTCGCAAGAAGCAGCGCGAGAACAGCGAGGACGGCGGCGCCCACGGCGATCTCGGTGCGAGAGCGAACGGTCTCTCGCGACGGGCGGCCGGCACGCGCCGCCATCACTCCTCCGGGGACCATGCCTCGTAATCCCCGGGTGCACGCACGCGCTTGCCTCCGCTGTAGTCGTGGCCGGTCGGCCGGTAGCTCGCCCCGGTGCCGGTGAGGTTAGGCTCGAACGGTTTCTGCCAGCTCTTCCTCACCGTCTCCGGCAGTGCCGCATCGGAGGTGTGGTGGAGCCAGCCGAACCATTCCGCCGGCACCGACGACGCCTCGTCCGCACCGGCGTAAATGACCCAGCGCCGCTGGCGTCGAGCGCCCGCGGGCGGCTTGCGATCCTCGTAGTAGGCGTTGCCGAGACTGTCCTTGCCGACGAGGCGTCCTCGGAGGGAGGTGAAGATGCGGGTCCCGAAACTTGCCATAGGCCACCTATACGCAGATGCGGCGGTTCGGTCCACTTGGGTGGTCGAACACAAGATGCTGTGGCAAAAAGACGTCGAGGCCGCAAAATGCGCTTTGCCTGCGACGACCAGGACCGTAATGTCCGGCCATGAAAACATTGCGTGCCTGGCGTGGCGTACGGCTTCGAACTCTGGAGACGGGATGCGACCCCGATGCGCCCAGCCGGCGCGTAGCGATTCCGGCCGACTGGAGCGAAGAGGCGGCGCGCGGCTTCGTCGGTCTATGCTGCGAGGACTTGCAATCGGGCTGGAACCCGGTTCGGCTTCCGGACGCGGCCGAGGGCTGGATCGCCCGGGTTACGTCCGCCGAGACGAGCCGGGAGACCGCCGAGACGCTGCATTGCCTGCTGCTGCTCCGGCAGGGATGCCCCGACGGCGGCATCTGGCGGGGTGACGGCGCGGCGGACCGCGGCTTCGTGCTCAACCTCGCGGCGTTCGCCGATTCCGATACCGGCTTCGACTGGTCCTGCCTGGCCTCGGCGGCCGACGCCGCCGCCCTCGTCGCCTCGCGCGCTGGGAACGGGACCATCAGGATCGCCGATCTGGACGGAATGTTGGCCAGGCTTGGCCTCGACTACGACAGCGATGCCGGACGGCATGCGGCGCGCGAGAGCGTCCGGCAGTTGCGCCAGACGCTGACGAACCATTGCGTCCGTCTGGTGGCGGGGCCGGCGGGTCATGCCGAGGCTCTGCTGGGCGTCGAGACCGCGGGCTTCGCGCCGGCCTTCTCGATGGTCGATCAGGGTGGGAGGTTGACGCTTGCAGCGCAGGCGCGGCTCGCTACCATGCGTCTTTCGCCCGAGCGCGCGCTGGCGATGACGCTCGGTGGGAAAGCACCGCTACGGCCCCGTGATGTGGCGGCCCACATTGCGATGCACGAGGCGCTGGCGCCGCATCTGGATGCCTGTCCGCCAATGCCGTGCCGGCCGCTGCGCCTCGTGTCGATCGCCGATGCCCCGGTGCGCCGTGCTCTTCCCGCGCGCAGCAAGGGCTTCACGCAGAAGGTCACGATCGGCGGACAGCGCCTGTTCCTGCGCACCGGTGAATACTCGGACGGCTCGCTCGGCGAGGTGTCGATCACGCTGGCAGGCCGGGACGGCGCGCTAACGAAAGGGTTGGCCGAGGCCGTCGCCACTGCGATCAGCCTGGCGCTGCAGCACGGTGTGCCGCTGGAACGCTTCGTCGATGCGTTCGCGCATGGCCGTTTCGGCGCCTCGGGAGTGGTCGAAGGCGATCCGGCGATCCTGGAAGCGAGTTCGCCGCTCGATTACGTGCTGCGAGCGCTGGCGGAGGCCTATCTCGGACGCCGTATCGATGATCCGCCGGCCGACGAGAGCGAGGGTCCGCCGCTGCTGCCGCTCGGGTTGGCGGGAGACACGACAGGTCACCACGCGACGGCGGGCGGGATGCGGCAGCGGGCGCTGCGACTGGTCAGTCTGACATGAGCGGCGGGACTGTGGCCGCGCGCCTAGCGGCCCTCGGGCTGATCCTGCCGGAGGCCGCGACGCCTGTCGCGAACTACGTCGCGTTCGCCCGCCACGGCGCGGTCCTCACCGTCTCCGGGCAATTGCCGCTGGTGGCGGGCCGATTGCTCGTCTCGGGCCGGCTCGGTGCCGAGATCACGGTCGAGGCGGGGATCGAGGCCGCCCGTGCGTGCTTCCTCAATCTGGTGGCACAGGTCGATGCGGCCACGGACGATCTCGAGCGGGTTTGCGTCCTGAGGCTCGGCGGGTTTATCGCCTGCACGTCCGAGTTCGTGCGGCACGCCGAGGTGATGAACGGAGCGTCCGACCTTTCGGTCGGCTTGTTCGGCGAGCGTGGTCATCATGCGCGCAGCACCGTCGGCGTCGCCTCGCTTCCGCTCGGAGCCCCGGTGGAGGTGGAGGGGATGTTCGAGATCCTGACCTGAAGGCCGCGCGTGGAAGGGTCGGGGCAACCTCCCATATCGGGCAGCGATGACGCAGCCCCTGACATGCACCCTGCACCGTTCTATCCACGAGATCGCGCCGGACGATTGGGATCGGTGCGCCGGCGACGATAATCCGTTCGTGAGCCACGCTTTTCTCTCGTGCGTCGAGGATAGCGGCTCGACCGGCAAGCGTACCGGCTGGCTGCCGCAGCATGCGGCGCTCCGCGACGAGCGTGGTCGGCTTGTCGCAGCAGCGCCGATGTATGCCAAGGGGCACAGCTACGGAGAGTATGTCTTCGACCATTCCTGGGCCCACGCGTTCGAGCGGGCCGGTGGGTCGTACTATCCCAAGTTGCTGGTTGCGTCGCCGTTCAGTCCCGTGCCAGGACCGCGCCTGCTGCGCGACCCCGCGATCGGACCGCCGGTCGGCGTCGTCGCGGACGCGCTGCGGCAGTCCTGCGAGGCGCTCTCGCTATCGTCGGTGCATGTCAATTTCTGCGCGGCCGACGAGTGGGATGCGCTTGGATCGCATGGCTGGCTTCAGCGGATCGGCATGCAGTTCCACTGGAAGAACGACGGTTACGAGAACTTCGACGGCTTTCTGGCCGCGATGAGCGCGCGGAAGAGAAAGTCGATCAAGCGCGAACGGCGTGACGCGCAGGCGTCAGGGCTGACGTTCCTGACGTTGCGGGGAGAGGAGATCACTACGAAGCGGTGGAAGGCATTCTATCGGTTTTATCTATCGACGATCGATCGAAAATGGGGAAGCGCCTATTTGAGTGAGCGGTTCTTCCCACTTCTGTCCGAGCGACTGGGCGACCGCGTTGTCCTGATGATGGCGGAGCACGGCGAGCAACCCGTCGCCGGCGCCTTGAACCTCGCCGGTCGTGATGCGCTTTATGGTCGCAACTGGGGATGTGTCGGCGAGTGGCCGTTCCTACATTTCGAGCTGTGCTACTATCGCGCGATCGACTTCGCAATCGCGACAGGGTTGTCGCGAGTCGAGGCGGGGGCGCAGGGCGAGCACAAGATCCAGCGCGGCTATCTGCCGGTGCCGACATATTCGGCACACTGGATCGAGCATGGAGGATTGCGGCGGGCTGTCGAGGGGGCGCTGGCGGAAGAGAGGCCGGCGTGTCTGCGAGAGATCGAAGCCTTGTCGACACTGTCGCCATTTCGGCAAGCCGAGCAATGAGGGGGAGACGGCCGGCAACGACCGCCATCACCGCGGGAGAACGTCTCGATGAGTGAGCAAGCCAAGAAGACCGACGAGCGGGTCCGCATTCGCGCCTATCATCTGTGGGAGCGGGACGGCCGACCGCACGGGCGAAACGAGGAATATTGGGTCAGGGCGCTGGCCGAGGTGCAGATCGAGGAGGCGAGCGAGAAGAAGCTGACGTCGCACGGGATGTGAGACGCCAGCTTCCGGTGTCAGGCGAGCGCCCGGCCTAGATTTTCGTCGATCTTGTCCAGAAAGGATTCCGTCGTCAGCCAAGGCTGATGGGTGCTGATCAGCAGGGCGAGGTCCTTGGTCATGGCCCCGGCCTCGACGGTCTCGATGCAGACGCGCTCGAGTGTCTCTGCGAAGCGAACAAGTTCGGGCGTGTCGTCGAACCGGCCGCGATAGATCAGGCCTCGGGTCCAGGCGAAGATCGATGCGATCGGGTTGGTGCTGGTCGCCCTGCCTTTCTGATGTTCGCGAAAGTGGCGGGTAACGGTGCCGTGCGCCGCCTCTGCTTCCACGGTGTGGCCATCGGGACTCAACAGGACACTCGTCATCAGGCCAAGGCTGCCGAAGCCTTGGGCCACGATGTCGCTTTCGACGTCACCGTCGTAGTTCTTGCAAGCCCAGACATAGCCGCCGGTCCACTTCAACGCCGATGCGACCATGTCGTCGATCAGGCGGTGCTCGTAGGTCAGACCGAGCCGATCGAATTCGGTCTTGAACTCGCGCTCGTAGATCGCCTGGAATGTGTCCTTGAACATGCCGTCGTAGGCTTTGAGGATGGTGTTCTTGGTCGACAAGTAGAGCGGCAGGTTGCGGCTGATGGCGTAGGAGAAACTGGCGCGCGCGAAGCCTTCGATGGACGCCAGCGTGTTGTGGATCCCAAGCGCGACGCCAGGTCCCTTGAAGTCGTGCACCTCGAGTTCGAGCGGGCTGCCACCATCGGCAGGCTGGTAATTGAGGGTGACGCGGCCGGCCCCGGGGATCTTGGTCTCCGCCGCGCGGTAGATGTCGCCATAGGCATGACGGCCGATGACGATGGGTTGACTCCAATGCGGCACCAGCCGGGGCACGTTTTGGCAGATGATCGGCTCGCGAAAGATCGTGCCGTCGAGGATGTTGCGTATGGTCCCGTTCGGGCTGCGCCACATCTTCTTCAGTCCGAACTCGGCGACGCGCGCCTCGTCCGGCGTGATGGTGGCGCACTTGACCGCGACGCCGTGCTTCCTGGTGGCGTGGGCCGCATCGATCGTCACCTGATCGTCGGTCGCGTCACGATGCTCGATACCGAGATCGTAATAGTCGAGCTCGATGTCGAGGTAAGGAAGGATCAGCTTCTCGCGAATGAAGCGCCAGATGATCCGTGTCATCTCGTCACCGTCCATTTCGACGACGGGCGTCTTTACCGTGATCTTGGCCATTTGTGGCGGTCCCTATCAAGTCAGTGGACGGCCGCGTGGCGCCGGTATGGCCGCCCGGAGCGCGGAGAGGCATCGCATCCACGGCGCTCAGCCGCAAGAGCGCAGGATCAGCGGCGATAGGGCGTCGGAAGCAGATCCCGGATCGCCATGCGAGCGAGCGAGAGCGGGCCACCGACGATGATGGCGGCGCCGGGATCGAAATCGAGCAGCATCTCGCGGCAGGCGCCACAGGGCGATACGACGGCGATGTCGCGATCGATTTCGTCCGGTTTCGGATGGCGGACGGCAACCGCAGTGTCGACTGTGCCGTCGCCTTCGATGATGGCGCGGCCGAGTGCCACGGCTTCGGCGCAGATCGAGAGCCGCCCGACCGTGGCTCCAAGATGAATGCCGGTCCAGATGCGGCCGTCGCGGGAGCGGAGCGCGGCGGCAACCGTATGCCAGAACGGCTTGTAGTGACGCGCGAGCGTTGCGCGAGCCACCTCGATCAGTGCGAGATCATCCTCCGACAGGGGATCGGCCGTGGTCGGGGCGGACGCTGGGTGTTTGACCAACATGGATGGGACCGGGCGGACCGGCCGCCGGCTCAGTCGGCGGCGTCGGCCTCCTCGTCCTCGGGTCCGACGAGCAGGGCGTCGGCCACGACGTTGGCCTGATCCCTGATCCGGCGTTCGATGGACGCCGCGACCTCCGGATGATCGCGAAGGAACTGCTTTGAGTTCTCCCGCCCCTGCCCGATCCGCTGGCTGTCATAGCTGAACCAGGCACCGGATTTCTCGACGATGGCGGCCTTGACGCCGAGATCGATCAGTTCGCCGACCTTGCTGATACCTTCGCCGTAGACGATGTCGAACTCGACCTGCCGGAACGGCGGGGCCAGCTTGTTCTTGACCACCTTGACCCGGGTCTGGTTGCCGATGACCTCGTCCTTGTCCTTGATCTGGCCGATCCGGCGGATGTCGAGACGGACGGAGGCGTAAAACTTCAAGGCGTTGCCACCGGTCGTCGTCTCGGGATTGCCGAACATGACGCCGATCTTCAATCGTATCTGGTTGAGGAAGATCATCATGGTCTTGGAGCGCGACACCGAGCCGGTGAGCTTGCGCAACGCCTGGCTCATCAGGCGTGCATGCAGCCCGACATGGCTGTCGCCCATGTCGCCCTCGAGCTCGGCGCGCGGCACGAGAGCGGCAACGCTGTCGATGACCAGAACATCGATCGCGCCGGACCGGACCAGGGTGTCGGCGATCTCGAGGGCCTGCTCGCCGGCGTCGGGCTGGCTGATCAGCAGGCCGTCGACGTCGACACCAAGCTTCTTGGCGTAACTCGGGTCGAGCGCATGCTCGGCGTCGATGAACGCGCAAGTACCGCCGAGCTTCTGTGCCTCGGCGATGGCGTGCAGAGCGAGGGTGGTCTTGCCCGAGCTTTCCGGTCCGTAGATTTCGATGATCCGGCCACGGGCAAGACCGCCGATGCCAAGCGCCATGTCGAGGCCCAGCGAGCCGGATGATATGACCTCGAGCTGCTGGTCGTCGCTGCGTTGGCCGAGGCGCATGATCGACCCCTTGCCGAACGCGCGTTCGATCTGGCTGAGCGCGCCGTCGAGTGCCTTGGTCTTGTCCATGGAAAACCTCATGCCGCGAGCGCGGCCGTTGAGCGATCGCGCGGCCGGGACTCGCGCGCGACGAACATTCCCATGAGTCCGTCCATGGCCGCAACATGGCGGGTCCGGATTTGATGGCGATCGGACGCCCTGCTGTTGATGAAATGTTCCCACTATGTTCAGATAGATCAAATTAGGAACTTGACAATCTTGTGGACTGTCTTTGGCGGTCAGGTGACGGCCGGACGTCTCTGCTGCTCGAGCCTCCAGATATAGGCGATGACCGCCGCGACGGCCTGAAACTGCTCGCGCGGCACCTCCTGATCGAGCGGGACCTTGAACAGGGTGCGGGCGAGCGGCGGGTTCGACACCAACGGCACGCGATGCTCGCGGGCTAGCGCCCTGATCCGGGCCGCCACGTCGTCCGCGCCCTTGGCGACCACCTTCGGCGCCTGCTTGCTGCCTTGCTGGTAGGAGAGCGCGACAGCGTAGTGCGTGGGATTGGTCAGAACGACGGTGGCGGTCGGAACCGCGATCATCATGCGCTGACGGGCACGCGCGCGTCTGATCGCGCGCAGGCGTCCCTTGACCTGCGGGTTGCCATCACTCTCCTTGTTCTCGTCGCGCAGGTCCTGACGGCTCATGCGAAGTCCGCGGACACGATTGAAGCGGACCCAGGCGATGTCGGCACCGGCGATGACGAGCTGGACGGCGAGCATCATCAAGACGACCACGAGCGCGAGATGCCCGAGATCGTGTCCGATGACGCCGGCAGGCAGCAGGCCGGAGCGCGCCATCGGCCGGATATGGCTGAGAAAGATCTGGCGGATCACCAGGGCGAACGCGGCGAGCTTGGCGAGCGATTTCAGTGTCTCGACCAGGTTCGTCATCGCGAAGACGCGTTTCCAGCCGCGCGCCGGGCTGACTCGAGCGAGTTCGGGCATCAGGCTCTTTGGGTGCATTGCGAAGCCGCTCTGGAGCAGCGTGGCTGCGACGACGGCGGCGGTCGCGGCCCCCATGACCGGAAGGACGAGCATTGCGATGGGCCTCGCGAGTTCGGCCGCAAGCGCGCGAGCGCCTCCCTGGGAGAGGTCGATCTGCCCGCAATCGGCGATCAGGTTTCCCAAGATCCCGCCGAGATGCTCGCCGGCACCCGCGAACGACATCCAGAGCACCAGCGCACCAGCGCCGAGTCCGGCGAGGCCCGAGACCTCACGGGAAATCGGGACGTTGCCTTCCTCGCGGGCTCGTTGCAGCCGTCGCGGCGTGGCGGCTTCGGTACGGTCGCCACCTTCGGCGCCTTCAGCCATGCATGACGAGGAGCAGGTGGAGCAGATCCGAGCGTGCGGTCTCTTCCCAGCCGGTCAACACGGGTCGCGCAAGAATGCCGAGCAGGAGCATGCCGCCCAGAACCTGTCCCGGCATGAGGGCTGAGCCGGCCTGCAGGCTGGGCACGAACCGGGCGAGCACGCCGATGGCGATCTGCCAGACGGTGCCGATCAGGAGAAACGGCGCGACCAGCCGAAGACCGATGCCGAATGCGTCACCGGTCGCGGCGATCACACTTCGTGCCGCGTCCCCGGCCGGCAGGCCGGCGCCGAGCGGGATCAGCCGATAGCTGGCAGACAAGGCCTCCAGCGGCAGCGCGTAAAGGCCGGACGAAAGCAGGATGACGGGTGCGGCGAGCGAGAACAGACGCGCCATCGCGCTCGCCTGGGCACCGAGCTCCTGATCGGGCTGGATGACGCTGGTCAGGCCGGTCATCAACGAGAGGAATTGCCCGGCGATCGGGAGCGCGAGTGCGACCAGCCTGGCCATCCAGCCGATGAAATATCCGGTCACGATCTCGACTACGACCAGCCGGACCATCTCGAGTGGCGGTTGGTCGGAATGAAATCCGGATCCGATCATGGGTGGTGCGATCAGTACCGTCAGGCCGAGAGCCAGGCCCGCTCGAACCATCATCGGAGGCTCGGCCTCGCCGAGACCCGGCAGGACGGCGACCGCGCCGCCCACACGACAGAGAACCAGCGCGCCGCCGAAGGCGATCCCCGGCAGGTCGAGTGCCGCCGACGTCATCGCCGGCACGATCAGCTACCACCGGCGACGATCAACTGGTCGAACAAGATCCGCGTGTAGCCCGACAGCGACGCGAACAGGAAATGGCCGAAGAGTGCCAGGACACCGATCATGCCGAGAAGCTTCGGCACGAAGGCGAGCGTCTGTTCGTTGATCTGAGTGACCGCTTGCACGAGCGAGATCACGAGCCCGATGACCAGGACCGACAGCAAGGGCGGCGCACTGAGTTTGAGAATGATGATGAACGTGTCGCGCAACGCGGCGGCGACGTCTCCTTCCTGCATGGCGCCCTCCTGGCTGCATGCGTTCGACCTGACAGCGAGCCGGCTTGATCAGATCGACATGCGCATGACCTCCTGATAGGCCTGCACCACTTTGTCTCGTACCGTCACGATCTCCTGAAGCGCCAACTGGGCTTTCGAGATGGCAGTGACGACGTGGGTCACGTCGCCCCCGTTGGTTACGGCGTCGGTGGCACCGGCATCGGCCTGCCGGCCGAGCGAGACGGCGTTGTCGAGCGCGCTGGTGAGAGCGGCTCCGAAACTCGGACCCGAGCCGATCGGTTCCGAGGCCTGGCGATAGGCGTTGGCGGCACTCTGCGGTGTGACGGTCAGTGTCGAGATCGTCATCGCAGCATCTCGAGCGTTCGTGCGAGCATCGAGCGCGTCACCTGCATCACGTTGAGGTTCGCGCTGTAGGAGCGCTCCGCCTCCTTCATATCCATCATCTCGACGAAGCTGTTGACGTTGGGGAGCTTGACGTAGCCGCTCGCGTCGGCTGCCGGATGAGACGGCTCGTATCTGGTTTCGAACGGTGTCGGATCATGATCGACCCGGCCCACGGCGACTCCGGAGGATCCGTCCGCTCCGACGACTTCCTGGAACGTCACGGTCTTGCGACGGTAGGGATCGGCGCCCGGGCTTGATCCGGTCGTGTCCTGGTTGGCGAGGTTCTCGGCGATGACACGCAGGCGAGCCGTCTGCGCGTCCATTCCGGATGCGGATACATCGAGGGTGGAGCCGAGATCCATCGCCTGCCTCCAGCTCAGCTTGACACGTTTCCGACGCCGAGCGCCGTCATCGTCAGTCCGACGTATTTTCGATAGAGGGTCGTGGTCAGTTGCTGCTGGGCGTTGGTGTCGGCGACCAGCTTCATCTGGTGTTCCATCGAGACCGCATTGCCGTCCGGCGCCCGTTCCTCGTCGATCTGGACGCTCAAGCCATCACTGGCGGGTGCGCCGGCAAGATCGGCCGGATCGGTGCGGGTGAGGGGTAGATCGAAGCCGGTCAGGGATCGGGAAAACGGCTCGAGATCACGAGATCTGTAGCCTGGTGTGTCGGCGTTGGCGACATTGCTGGCAAGAACCCGCGCGCGTGCATCGAGCCAGTTCATTTTCCGTTCCGCCAACGCGAAGAAATCGGACGTCGAGGACGATAGCACCGATGATCCTCCCTCAGCGCAAGGAACATGACTGGAAGAGGTTTTGAAACCGTTAATGTCGATCCAATGATGGCGATGGATATTCGTTGCTATCACGATATGGTCTTCTATGCCGCGTCCGTTGATGTTATGCAACGTTTTCGTTTGGGGGAGATGTCGTCATTGGGTCTGACGTCGATCATGGACGCGGCGATAGCACTTGCGGCTGTCCTGGCGTCGATCGTCATTCTCGGGCGGATTGCTGTCCACCTTCGCCTTCCGCTCGCGTCCGCGCGGGGTGGAGGCCGGTTGGCGGTCAAGGCGTCGATTGCGGTCGATCCGAAGCGTCGTCTGACGATCGTCGCCTGCGACGGTCGCGAGAGCCTGCTCCTGCTCGGGCCGCACGGGGATCTCGTCGTCGGTTCGCTCGACGCACCGTCGGATCAAGCGCCTTGAAATCGATCCTCGCATGGTCGACCGTCGCCACGGTCCTTCTGTTGCCCGCGCATGCCGCCCTGGCACAATCGATCAGCTTCGACCTCGCCGGCGCCTCGACTGGGGGCGGCATGACGAGCCGGCTTGTCCAGTTGACTGCGCTGATCACCGTCTTGTCGTTGGCGCCGAGCTTGCTGGTGACGTTGACGGCATTCACACGGATCGTGATCGTCCTGTCGCTGCTGCGGAGTGCGCTCGGTGCGCAGGGCACGCCGCCGAATCCGGTTCTCATCGGGCTGGCGCTGTTCCTGACCTTCTTCGTCATGCAGCCGGTGTTCGATCAGGCTTGGCTTGCGGGTATCCAGCCGATGATAGACAACAAGGTATCGGAGATCGACGGCCTGACCCGTGCCGCGGCACCGTTCCATCAATTCATGGCGCGCAATGCCAGGCCAGGCGACGTGCACCTATTCCTCAACCTCGCTCACCTCGCGCCGGGTGCCGCACCGGATGCGACGCCATGGCGCGCGCTGGCCCCGGCGTTTCTCGTGGGCGAGCTGAGACGCGCCTTTGAGATGGGCTTTCTGCTCTACCTGCCCTTCCTGGTGATCGATATCGTCGTCTCCAGCGTTTTGATGAGCCTCGGTATGATGATGCTGCCGCCGAGCGCCATATCCTTGCCATTCAAGCTGATCTTCTTCGTCCTGATTGACGGATGGCACCTCGTGGCTGGGAGCCTGGTCGAGAGTTTCTCGCCGGGCTGAAACCGCCATCGGTCACGGCGTTGGAATGGCTGGAGGAATACATGGAACAGAAGCATACCGAAGAGTCGATCAAGCACACGGACGACCAGCAGAACACGGGCAACCACAAACAAGCCGGTAACGCGGATACCAAGGGCGCCGACAAGGTTGGCGGCTCGCGGGCTGGAGCAGAAAACGTGGAGAAGACGGAGGAATAGTGACGGTGCGCCGCTATAAGGCTGTCGGCGCTGGAAGCTGGCACGCGATATACGGCGGCAGGGCGAAACACCCTGCGTGGATGTCCGGAGTCCAGTAACGACCGGCAAGGCCGTTCGAGACTGCGTAATGTCGTGCGAATTCCGCGTCGCAATTGAAAGGAGTTGGCGAATTACGTGCGATGCCAAGGGTCATGAAGCCGCCGATGTAGGTCGGGACGGCAGCGAGGAAGGCTGTCGCCTGCCTGAAATGACGCAACCGACGGATGCTTGTGTCGCGAAGTTCTGCCGCCTGCATGAACGGCACGCCGCACTGGTTGACGATGAGACCGTCACGGCTCAGGACCCGCGCCGCTTGAGCATAAAATTCGTCGGTAAACAGTATTTCACCCACGCCGATCGGATCGGTGCTGTCGACAATGATCACGTCGAAACTCGCGGACGTTGCCCCGGCCACGAACTTGATGCCGTCACCCACGATCACCTGCGCACGCGGATCCTGCCAAGCCTGCCCGGAAATCGTTGGTAGAAATTCCTTTGACAGTCGAATGACGTCCTCGTCGATTTCGACCATGAGCGCGTGCTCGACGCTTACGTGTTCAAGCACGCGCCGCAGCACGCCGCCGTCGCCGGCGCCGATGATCAGCACCCGACGCGCCGCGCCGTGTGCGACGAGCGGCACGTGGGCGAGCATTTCCTGGTAGATGAATTCGTCAGCCTCGGTGACCTGCACGACGCCATCGAGCAACAGGACGCGGCCGTGCGATTTTGTATCGACGATCACGATGTCCTGGAACGGACTTTTGAAACGGACAAGTTCACGTTCAACCAGGAAACGTTGTCGCCAACCCTCGTAGAGGGTCTCCTCGATCCATCGCTCAGTCATGCCCTGGTCCATTTGGCCGGTGCGGCGGCCTCGGCCGCCGCACGCGCGACCGAAATCTAGGCCACCCGGCCGCGGCGCTCTTCATTGACGTCGACGCGCTGTGGCAGGAATGCGTCACGGATGACCGGGATGGACAATCTCGGATCACACTCGCCACACATGAAGACGTCGATGGCCGCAAAGGAGCGCTCAGGCCACGTGTGGATCGAGATGTGGCTTTCGGCGAGGACCACCACGCCGGAAACCCCACCGTTCGGCGTGAAGTGATGGAAGTGCCCGTGGAGGATCGTCGCACCTGCGGCGGTCGCCGCCCGTCGGAGGGTCGCGTCGATGAACGCTGGCTCGTCGAGCTGGGAGGCTCCCCAGAGATCGATAAGCAGGTGAGTGCCGGCGAACGTCATACCGTCGCGTTGAACAAAATAATCTTTTCTCTCGTCCTCGCAGGACGCAGGAGAAAAGGCGGAAGTCTGGTTATCGCTCGGTACGACCGAGACCATCCCCAGTTGAGCAAGTGCGTTCATCACGTACCCCCAAACCAGTAGATAGCCTGTAAGGCGGAAGCGCCCCCTTGGGCCAAGGGGGCGCTTGATATGGCTTCGTGTCTCGTGATGCAAGGTAAAACCGGACCCTTGGCCGGTTCGCCGGGAGAATCCGCGTCAGCCGGCTCCAGCGAGTGCAGGCCGCGCAGGAACCTGCTGGGTCAAGGGAGCCGTCATGAGGCTGAAGGTCTGTTGCTGCTCAGGCTCGGGAAAACGGCCGTCCACGCTGCGAGCTAGCTTGAGAAGAAGGCCGGTATCGCCGTCACGCGACGCGGCTGTGGCCAGCCGAATGGCGACGTCCGCCTGCTTTCGATCGAGAAGGCCTCGCTCCGGCGACTGCTTAGACATCGCGTCGAGAACCAGTTTCGCCTCATGCCACCGACCCGCCATCGCGTCGATGGCGGCTCTCTGATCCTGCGCCGGCGTGCTCTGGTCACCTGCGATGGCCGACAGAGCCTCTTCATGGCGCCCTTGCCGCTCCAGAGCGCGCGAGAGAGCGAGATGACGCTCCAGGTCGATCGCCGGCGGCAATGACGAAGCTGCCGACCGGTCCAGCGCAGCCTGGGCGCCTTGCGGATCGCCATTCACGGTCAAAAGGTTTGCGAGCTTGGCGCCGAGTTCGGCCTTTGCCGCTCCGGGTGCCGTCGCATCAATGACCTGCGTGAGAACATCGATTGCGCGTCCGGGAAGATCCAGGGCCTCCAGCCGATCGGCCAAGATTGGCGCGATCTCGGCCGCAATCCGACCTCGCGATGCCAACTCGCTCGCGCAGTCGCTGACGATCAAGACGAAATCCGCGGGCGAGACCCGGTCGGCGACGCCTGGTTGGGACAGACGTGTGAGGGTGTCGACGATGTGGTCTTGTGCGGCTGGCGCGAGATCCGGGAAATGCCGACTGGCCTCACGCCAAAGCTCGAAGGCTTGCGCGAGCTCGCCCGCCCTGACGTGGTAGTCGGCCTCAAGCATCAAGACCGGTCCCTCCTGCCCGGTCGCACGCCAGTCCAGCCGGTGTTCGCGTAAGAGATTCGCCGCCGACGACGGCGACGCCTCCTTCAGCGCGACCCGAGAAATGACGGCTTGAAGAAGCGCGTCGCTGGCGACCTTCAGATCGCGGTCTCCGGCCAGCTTGTCGAGACGCGCAAGGGCGTCGGATCCGGGCCCCGCACGGGAGGCAGCGACCGCCTGCGCCACCCTGGTGCCGTCGACCGCCGGAAGCCGAGCGATCGCATCCAGGTCGGATGGGTGTCCACTCTTGAGGAGGACACGGGCCGCGAAGCCGGCCGCGAGATCGCGGAGGTGACCAGGATAGGACAGCAGAATCGGGAGGCCTACGCGGATCGCCGAGGCGTCTGCCGAGAGGGACGGGTTTGAGGGCGCGGCCAATGCTTGCCAGAGACGCGTCTCGTCATTGGACGGGAGTGACGGATCAGCAAGCAGAGCGGCCTGATCGGGATCGCCCAGGAAATCGGCGAGGGACGCGAGGAAACGTGCATGAGAGTTGTCGGAAGCGGCGGGGTCATCGGCGAACGCCACCCGCAGCAAGGCGCGCGCTTCGCGCCCGAGACCCAGCGCGAGCATGGTCTGGGCGGCCAGGAGCCTCGGCACTAGCCGCGCCCTCGGAGGTGCTCGTGCGGCGGCGAGCAGCCTCTCCTGAAGCTGCCTGGCCAGCGACTCGCTCGATAGAGGCTCGAACTCGAGATCGCGCGTCAATCCAGTCAACACCGAAGTTCCTGGTCCAGGCTCATCGCGCATCAGCGACGCCAGAGTGCCTCCATCATCGCGAAAGAGGGCGAATCCGCCTCGGATCGGGCGCAGAGAGAGTCGGTCACTCAGCGGCTCAACCACCAGACCGGGTCCGGACCGCTCGATCGTGAAGGTTTCGGAACGGCGCATAGAGCGCACGCCGTCATGGGCCTCTCGGTCGGTTCCGATCATAAGGGCGACCCCAGTCAAGGGATCGGTGGCACTGAGAGCCTTTCCAGGCGCTTGCATCAGGAAATGGATCTCCCTCCCGACCGGCGCGAGGTGAACCTGAGAAAGGTCGGCCGGGGACGTGCCGAGCGTCACGAGCCATCCGGGCTTCTCGCGCGACAGAACCATGGTCTGGCTTGACGACACAGGCAGCATGAGCTCCGTGAAATTGCTCGACATCGTCACGGCCGCACGGCCGAAGACCGGATCGTTCTGGAAAGAGGAGAGATCCAGAGGCCGCGCCTCGTCAAAGAAGACAAAGGCGGCATGAGCATGTCGCAAGACCGCGACGCCGACATCCGCCGAGAACGGCAGGAGGACGGCCTGCGATGATCCTGAGGATAGGACCGGCGAAGCCGCGAGAGCCTGGGTCGGCTGAGGCGTCTGCGGCGGAGGGCCCGCCTCGTGGACGATGTCAGAGGCAGCCCCATCCGTCGAAGGCTTTGCGTGAGGCTGGCGCTGGTCGCCGCCCATCGGCTTCGGAGGGGCATGATCGTCATGGGACTGCAGGTTCTCGATACGCGCAGTGAGCTCCTTCGGAAGTCCCGGAACGAGGTCCTGGTCGGGCGGCACCGGACGGTGAACCGCCGTCGGGATCGCCGAAGCGCCGGCCGGAACAGGAATGGACGAGAAGATGTCGACGATCCGTTCCGAGCGCTGCTTAAATTGTCTGACCGTTGCACCGGCGACCAAGTCCAACACGATGGCGGTCGGGGTGAGGACAATTCTCGTCACGCGAGACGAGTGGCCGCTGACCCTGGCAGGGCCCGGCGAGGAGTTCGATGCAATGACAAGCCGATCGCCGCTGTGCTCGATGGTGAGTGCCGTGCCTTCATGCTCGTCGATGATCAGGCGGCTATAGCCGACAAGCGTCGACAGTCTTGCGTGCAAAGACGCACAGTTCGCCGTCATCGGCATGGCCACACTGGCGATGAAGGCAAGAACGTATCGACTCATCCAGCACCGGGAAGCTTCGACAAAGTGTCGGGAGCTGTCGTCACGACGGGATCGGCGTCTCTCCTCTGGCGGTAGAGAGCGAGCATCTGGGTCGCGAGACGGGCCCTCTCCGGTTCCATGGTTCCCATGATCGAGGCCGCTTTGCGCTCGTTCATGCGATCCAGGATCTGGACCAGAAGATGAACGTCAAGCGCATTGAAGATGAGGGCGGCATCGGCTGGACGCATCGCCTCGTAGAGTTTGACGATGCCGATCCAGCTCGTGTCGCTTCGCTGTTTCCTTGCTGTCTCGAGAGCCTGCAGATCGCTCTTGAGAGAGCGAAGTTCCGCCAATCTGGTTTGCAGCGTCTGCGTGGCAGCCTGTAAAGCGGCGTCTCGCAGATCGAGCGCCCGTTCGCGCCGCTCCAGGGCCTCGCGCCGCTCTCTGAGATCCTGAAGCAGTGGCCAGTCGGAAGGCATCGAGATCGCCTGCTTGGCGGCCCCTGGCGCGGCCGCGTTGGGAGCTGGATGCGTAAACGAAGCGGTCCGGACCGGATCGGATGGTGCGCGTTGGGGTGCTGCCGGGTTCGCCTGCGTCGCGGCCTCGTCGGTGCGGCCGGCCGGGGCCTCGGACCGTGGATCGTTTGCCAAGGCCGCCTGCCCAAGCGAAAGCGACTTCAATCCGAGTAGCATCGCGGTGACAACGATCGTCATCGGCAGCAATCTAGCAGCCGGAAGCCTCATCATCGTTCGGTACCGAGACGAAGCGCTCGGAGGAGATCGCGTTCCGCCTTGCTGCGCAACGGAGGGTCAAGCGGTTCGCTCGTCCGCGACGTCGCGGACGCCGCGTGGTCGTGAGATGGGAGGACGGGATGACGGGGTGCTTGGAACTGAGGCGAGAGACCACGTGCCTGGATGATGAGCCGCTCCATCAGGTCGGCCATCTTTTCGCCGCGCTCGGTGAGGAAGATGAGATCCTCCTTCAAGGCGCCAGCCCGGTCGATCTGGCGAGAGATCTGCTTTCCGGCACCGTCTGCAGCCAAACGGAGACGTTCCGCTCCGTCCTCAGCGAGTCTCGTGCTGTCGTTGAAGCCGGCGATCAATGCATCGAACGTCGCGCGATCCCGTCGTAGGACGACAAGGGCTTTCTCGAGACGGATGGCATGAAACAGGGTCGCGGCCAGGAGGACGACGAGCACTGCCTCGAACATCCACTGCATGTCGCTCATGGGTGGTTTATCTCCGCAACGCGGGTCCGGGATGTCATTGCACAATCAGTTCTTCGAACAGGACGTCCTTGATCGTTGCGTCGGAGGTTGCCAGCGACGCTCGTAGCAAGAGAGCCTCTCGAAGTCGATATGTTCCCGTATCGCTTCTCAACTCCTCGGGCCGGGTTTCGCGCAGATATGTCTGGATCATGTCGACGAGGCGAGGCATGGCTGCGGTCAGGGAAGTGGCATCCCTCGGGTGCGAAACTTCGATCTTACACTGCACCTTTACGAAGCTCAATCGATGCGGCCCAGCATCAAGGTTGGTGACCATCTCGGGAGTCTCGACGAAGACCGGTTGTGTTGTGACAGCGTTGTCGATTGATTTTGGCTTGTGCGGCCGGGACAACATCCCGCTGAACCAGACGCCGCCGCCCAGAAGCGACATCGCGGCAGCCGCACCAAGGACAAGAATGAGCTTCCACTTCCGGGTGTATGACCCGGCCTCGCTGGTCTCCGAGGTCGCTTCCGTTTCATTGCTCATAGGGCAACCTCGCTCCGGCGTTCCGCCGGCCACCAATCTAGTACGCGCGTCGTTAACAGCCGGTTGAGATGCCGGCCATGGAACGATCCGCTAGTGACCGTTAAGGGATCCGAAAGAAGAACGTGCGACTGTGCGGCGGCGTGGAACTTGAGGAACGGTCCCGGTGGAGAATCCTACCTATATTGCCCTGTCGCGTCTGATGGCACAGCAACGGACGATGGATGTCATTGCCAACAACGTCTCCAACAGCAACACGCCGGGCTTCAAATCACAGCACGTGCTGTTCAGCGACTGGCTCTTGCCGGCCGACAGAAAGGTCGCGGCGGCCGGCGAGCGGACGATCGATTTCACTCAGGACAGGGCAACGTGGCGCGATCTAAGTACTGGCACGTTGAGCCATACCGGTGAACCGCTCGATCTTGCAATCGGATCGGAGGGATATTTCACGGTGAAGACGCCAAGCGGCGACCGATTGACACGCGCCGGCCGCTTCAGCCTCCAGTCCGACGGCACAATCGGCGACGACGACGGCAATTCGCTACTCGATATTTCAGGCGCGCCGTTGAAGATCTCACCAGGTGATACGGGCTTGACGGTCGCGGGGGACGGCACGGTCAGTAGCCGGCAGGGCCAGTTGGGCAAAATCGGCATCGTCGAGCCATCGGACGTCAATCGGCTTGTCACCGAAGGAAGCCATCTGATGCGTTCCGATTCCTCGACCGCGCCGGTGGCCCAGCCCAAAATCATCCAGGGCGCCATCGAGGACAGCAACGTCTCTCCGATGCTGGAACTGACGCGAATGATGCAATTGGAGCGGGACTTCCAGTTCGTCAGTCAGTTCACGCAGAGTGAAGCCGATCGTCAGCAGACGACGATTGACAAGATGACCCAGACGCCAAACACGTGAAGCCGGCTGGTTTCGAGGCACCACAAGCAGAAGTATTGGATACGACATGCGTTCGCTCGACATTGCTGGCACTGGAATGCAGGCTCAACAAACGAATGTCGAGGTCATCTCGAATAACATCGCAAACATGACGACGACCGGCTTCAAGCGCCGGCGTGCTGAATTTCAGGACCTCATCTACCAGAACTTGCGACGAGTCGGCTCGAACAGTTCTGATACAGGAACGATCGTTCCGGCCGGCGCTCAGGTCGGTCTTGGCGTGAAGACCGCCGCTATCTACCGGATCGACGAGCAAGGCAACCTGCAGCAGACCAGCAACAGCCTCGACATGGCCATCCAAGGCAACGGCTTCTTTCAAGTCGCCCTGCCATCGGGTCAGACTGCCTATACCAGGGACGGAACATTCGGCCTCGCCCCTGATGGAACCATTGTCACTGCGGACGGCTACGCCGTCGCCCCCGGTCTGACGATCCCTCCGAACGCGCAAAGCATTACGGTCAATGCGACCGGACAGGTGCAAGCGACAATCGCGGGTCAAACGACGCCGACATTGATCGGGCAGTTCCAGCTCGCGGCTTTCCCGAACGACGCCGGACTCGATGCACAGGGCGACAATCTCTTCGTCCAGACCGCGGCGTCCGGAAGCCCGGTGACCGGCACGCCTGGCTCTTCCGGCTTCGGCAGCGTCGAGCAGGGTTTCGTCGAGAGCTCCAACGTCAATGTCGTGTCGGAAATCACCAACCTGATCACGGCCCAAAGAGCCTACGAGATGAACAGCAAGGTCATTACCGCGTCCGACGACATGATGCAGACCCTGACAAATCTCCGATGAAATCGCACGTCACGCGTGCGGCGATCGGGGCTGCCATCATCGGTGCCCTGTCGCTCGCATCGCCCGCTCAAGCGGCGACACTGCGAGGCGTGGTGCAGATCCAAGGGCCGATGGTTCACCTGTCGGATCTGTTTGCCGGTCTCGACGCTGGACAGGATTGCATACTCGGCGACGCCCCGGCGCCCGGCGCCCGGCTTGTGTTGCAGCAGCCACAGCTTGAGGCAATCTCATCGCAATTTGCCGTCAGTTGGGTTCCGAGCGGAGCCGATCAGACGGTCGTCATCGCGCGCGCGGGTCGGCCGATCGAGGATGCGATGGTGATGTCGATGCTGCAGGACCCGATCCGCCAACGGCTTGGAACAAGAAAGTTCGTAGTGACCCATCTCGCGTTCGATGGGGCGATGATGGATCAGGATGCCGGCCTCGCGATCATCGATCTTTCGATCGGTCCGGACCGGGACATGTTTCACGCGTCCCTGATCGCCTCGATCGAGGGCCGCGAGACGTCACGCCTTCCTGTATCCGGACGGATCGAGACTTTGTTTCCGGCGGTGGTGCCTGCTCGCTCGATCGCGGAAGGCGATATCCTCGCTGAACAGGATCTCTCGATGATGGATGTGCCAGCGGATCGCATCCACGGCGAAGTCGTCGAGCATATCGACGATGTCGTGGGTCTGCTTGCAGTGCGCGCCCTCCGGCCCGGGATGCCGATGACGAAAGCCGACCTGCGCCGGCCGGACCTCGTCCACCGTGGTGGTCCCGTCATGGTCAGGTTGTCGCTCGCCGGCATCGATGTCGCGGCACAGGGCCAGGCGCTCGAATCCGGCGCTCTCGACGAAAGGATCCGGGTCCTCAACCCGCTTTCACATGCCATTCTGATCGCGACGATCACCGGACAGAACGAGGTCCGACTGGAGCCGGGTAGCGCTCCTTATCTGCCGACGAGATTTGGCTACGGCGCGTCCAACCGGCTCGCCCGGATGAACGACAGGACGCTCGAGGGATCGTTGAGTGGCTTGACGACAGAGGGCAGCGAGCAGTGAGAGCCCTCGTCCTCGTGTTGTCAGCGCTTCTGGCAGGGTGCGGCTCGCTGGACAGGTTGTCCAACATCGGACGCCCTCCGCCGATGACCGCAAGTCAGGATCCGACGCGGGCTGTCGACTACCGACCGCTGACAATGCCGATGCCGGCTGCCGAACCGCCTCCGGCCGACGGCGCGAGCCTCTGGAGGCTCGGCAGCCGGGCGTTTTTCAAGGATCAGCGCGCGGCCAATGTGGGTGACATCATCACCGTTCTGGTCAACATCACGGATGCGGCGAACGTCCAGAACGGCACCAATACGAACCGAACCGGCACCGAAAACATGTCGATCCCCAATTTGTTCGGGTGGGGGAGCAAGGTGAAGCTTCTCGCTCAGGCCGCGGGCGCCTCGCTCGTCGACACGAGCAGCACCAATGGGAACATTTCGACCGGCGTGATCAAGCGGAACGAAACCGTCACGCTTCGCCTGGCCGGCGTGATCACGCAAGTTCTCCCGAACAGCAATCTTGTCGTTGCCGCGCGACAGGAGGTTCGCGTCAACAGCGAGTTGCGCATCCTGCAGGTCACCGGCGTCGTCAGGCCGCAGGACATCGCGAGCGATAATACTGTCACCCATGACCGGCTGGCGGAGGCAAGAATTTCTTACGGCGGAGCAGGGCAGCTGACTGACCTGCAGACGCCCCGCTATGGTCAGCAGCTGATGGACATTCTACTGCCGTTCTGATCCGGCAGGATGCCTCCGGGCCGAGAGGGGGGTGGACGAGCTAGTCGTCGCGGTGGACGCGCTCCATACGCTCATGACGTTCCTGCGCCTCGATGGAGAGCGTTGCTATCGGCCGCGCTTCGAGGCGCTTCAGCCCGATCGGCTCGCCGGTCTCCTCGCAGAACCCGTATGTACCGCTCTCGAGCCTGATGAGCGCCTGATTGATCTTGCTGATCAATTTTCGCGCTCGATCCCGCGTCCTGAGCTCCAGCGCCCTGTCGGTCTCGACGGTCGCACGGTCGGTGATATCCGCTTCATGGATGCCGCCCTGTGAAAGGCTTTCAAGCGTCCCGTCGGCTTCCTTCAGAAGGTCGGTGCGCCAGCGCAGCAGCTTCTGCCGGAAGTATTCGCTCTGGAGCGGACTCATGAAATCCTCGTCCTCGGCAGGTCGGTAATCCGGGGGCAAGGTCAGCATCACGCGATCCACCCTTGTTTCGACCACAGGGCCGCTGAGGAAATCGCCCGGCTTATAGCCATGCCCGGACCAGCCGCCAAGCCGGAATTCCGGGGTGACAACTGTCAGGCCGGCTGGGATAGGCACAATTCGACCGTCGCCCGAACCGCGATCGCCCGAACAACTTCCGCGAGCCGAGGATCATCGGCCACCGGGATCGAGATCAGCAGTCTTGATAGATGCTCGAGGTCGGGAGCCGCGGATCGACCGGTCAGGCAAGCGCGCTGCAGATGGGTCAGGGCGTCGAGGAGCGCTCCGCCGCGTCGACGGGCTTCGCGATCGCGACGGGTCTTCTCCTGAAGTCCGATCTCGTAGAGGACGGCCGGACTGATGGCGACCGGGGACGCGACGGCCTGCGCCGCCGAGGCACGCTGCGCGGTCTGGAGGGCCTGATCGAAGGGAACCCCGTTCGTCGCCTGACCGGTCTGGCTGGCGTCGGCAGGAGTTCGCGGAAAGATCGGCGGAGTAACAATCAAGATCATGATCCCTTCGCTCGTTCATCAAATGTTGGGACTTGGCTGCGCATATCGTAATCGAAACAGGTTGACGACTGACAAAGGAACAGGATGCGTCTCAAGACACTCCTTGGAGTGCTGATTGTCTTCTCCCTGGGGATCGAAGCGTCGGGCGCGCATGCGCACGCCGTCCGGATCAAGGACATCGCGGACATCGAGGGCGTGAGAGGCAACCAGTTGGTCGGATACGGGCTCGTCGTCGGCCTTAACGGGACCGGCGATCGTCTCGACTCCTCGGTCTTCACCAGGGAGTCGCTGATCGGGATGCTGGAACGGCTCGGCGTAAACACGCGCGACCAAGCCGCCAAGTTGGAGACGAAGGATGTCGCGGCCGTCATGGTGACGGCCGACCTGCCGGCCTTCGTCAGAAGCGGCAATCGCATCGACGTCGGCGTGTCCGCCATAGGCGATGCGACAGATCTGACCGGCGGAACGCTGCTTGTCACTCCGCTTCTCGCAGCCGACGGAGAAGTCTATGCCGTATCGCAAGGCGCGTTGGTTACCAACGCCTTTGCAGCCCGCGGGGCTGCGGCGTCGATCACCCGGAACGTGCCGACGGCCGGCCATATCGCCAACGGCGCGACGGTCGAGCGGGAGGTCAAATTCTCGCTTTCCGATCATGCCGCGCTCCATTTGTCGCTGCGAAATCCTGATCTGACGACCGCGCGCAGGATCGAGGATGCGATCGCCGCCGCCGTTGGACCAGGCATCGCGCGCGCGACCGATCCAAGGACGGTGGATCTCAATTTCGGCGCCGCCAACGCAATCGACATCCTTGCACGCATCGAGGACCTGACCGTCGACCCCGACACGCCGGCGATCGTGGTTGTCGACGAGGCGAGTGGCACCATCGTGATGGGTGACAACGTGCGGATCAGCACGGTCGCCATCGCGCAGGGCAATCTGACGATACGCGTGAGCGAGACGCCGCAGGTCTCCCAGCCGGGGCCATTTTCAAACGGCCAGACGGCAGTTGTTCCGCGGTCGAATGTGCAGGTCGATACAGGAGCCGGAAACAAGCTGGGCCTGCTGAACGCAAGTCCTACGTTGCGTGATCTTGTCTCCAGCCTGAACGCACTCGGCGTCGGGCCCCGGGACATGATCAGTATCCTGCAGTCGATAAAGGCGGCGGGCGCGCTCCAGGCCGATCTGGTGGTTCGATGAGGGGCCTTTCATCCTCGCTGTCGAATACGGCGGTGACGGATCATCTCCAAGTCACGCGACCCGGATCGCGAACGGATCCGTCAAAGACCATCCTTGCCGCGAAGGCCTTCGAGGCGATGACGCTGGATCAGATGCTGCAGCCCATGTTCGCCACGCTCGGAAGCGACCCGATGTTCGGAGGAGGGGAAGCCGAACAGACTCTGCAGCCACTTCTGGTGACCGAAATGGCCAAGCTCATGGAACAACGAGGCGGTCTCGGCTTGTCAGGGCCCATTGCCGACAAGATGATGCAACTTCAAGAGAAACAGCGATGACGACATTCGACGCGTGCCTGAGTCAACTTGAGGCGCTCATCGAGATCGAGAATGCCGCTCTCGAGCGGATGGATGTCGATGCGGTTGCGGCGTTGACTGCCGAAAAGCATCGCCTGGCAAGCACCATCCGGGAACTCGCTTTCGGCGCGAAGAACGACGAAGCCGCGCTTCGTCGCACTGAACCGATGCGCAAGTTGTCCGGATCGATGGAGACCAACAAAATCCTTCTCGAACGTGGGATGCTTGTCCAACGACGGCTGATGGCGATCGTCACCGCCGCGGCGACCCCGAAAGCTCACGCCTACGGACGAGGCGGGGAAATGGACGGACCGAGCACTCTCCGACCGCAAGCACTGGTCGCCGAAGTCTGACAAGACCGCAAACAGCACCGGTCGGACAATGTTGCCCGACCGGAGCGGCGCTTGGATGAACTCACATGTCGATTGTCTTCAGGATTGATGGTCGGTCATTCCTGATGCTCGTCGATGGCGGGAGGCGATGCCGAGTCGACGGGCAGCTCCGGCGATTGAGCCGGAGTTTGTTCGGCGACCGGACGTGCACGACGTTTGGCCATCGGAGCTTCATTGGACGACGCGGAACCGCCGTGTTTGGTTTCGACTGACTTGCGTGGGCGTCCGACCGGTCGACGGCCATCCGACTTGACGGCCGGAGACGAGGCCGTCGTCGTTCGTGACGCGCGGGCGATGGATGTCACGCGTGACTTGCCGGCGCGACCGCTCGGCCGGCTTGTCGCTGCTGATGACACAGAGGGCGATTTTCTCGTCGACGCTCCGGCGGCGGCGCGAGTTAGCGTCTTTGATGCGGCGCTGCGTGTCGCGGCCGACCGCCTGGAGGCCGGAACGCGAGCCGCCTTCGAAGATGTGCCTGTCTTGCGGGCCGATTTGAGCCTCGTTGCCCGCGACGACGCGCTTCCCGTCGAGGAGCGGCGGGTTGATGACGAAACCGAAGCGGCGGCGACCTTGGTGCGAGACCCCGCTGCCGACTGGCCGGATTTCGCACGCGATGCCTTAGCGGCCGAGACCCGTGCCGGTCGTGCCGGCGCTGATGCGCGCGTCGACTTGGTGGCGGCCGGAACCCTGGCCGATCTCGGCGCATTCGAGGTTCGAGAGGTCTTTGAAGAGACGGACGAGCGTGTCGTCCTGGCCGTCGTTGTTGGGCGCGATGGTTTGGAGACAGCCGTCGGGCGCGACGCTTTCGCAGTCCCCGCCGACCGTGATGTCTTGGGAGCGGTCGATCGTGATGCCTTCGTCACGGGCGCTGACGGCGGTGTTTTCGATGCGGTCGTCGGGCGCAGTGCCTTGACCGCTGCCGCTGCGCGCGACGACTTGGCAGAAATCGTCGATTTCGTTGCCTTGGCGCCCCGTTTCGCGATCGGCGCCGCGGACTTCGCGCGCACTGGAGCTTTCGCGCGCGCGGCCGTGGTGCTTCCGCGGCCGGCTGTCTTGCCCGGCTTGGTCCCAGGGCTGGCGGAACGACCCGCGTGCGAGCCGTTGCGGACTGCGGTCGTGCGGCGGCCGCTGGCCCGGATCGCCATCGGCTTTGCCGACGACCGTGTTGTGTGTGATTCGTCGCTGTCCATTTGGTCTACCTTCTGCCTGTCACGAGCGACGGGAGAATGTGCTCCCGATCCGATTTGCCTCGCGGCGCCCACCGACTTCGCCTACCTCGACCGGTGCCCTGCTTGCCGGCCTCAGTGCGCCGAAGCGCGAATCGGTCGGTGTCGCGTTACTTGCAATCCCGCATGATACCTGCCGATGTCAATGAAAAGCAGTCGTTACGCGATGGTTCCAGGGAAATTGTAGACGCAGGTTGCGCGGTTGTCGTGTCAGCCGATGCCGACATTGTCCAGCAATCGCACGCTTCCGAGACGGACAGCACCCAGCAATCGCGCGCCTGCCGCCGCCTGGTCGATCGCGACCAGTGTTTCTCCGTCTGTAAGAGAGAGGTATTCCACTTTGAAGCCTGACTCGGAGAGCACGCGCCGGCACTCGGTCAGACTGTCCGCGACGCGCTGGCCCGCCTCGATCCGGATGATGGCGTCCATCAAAGACGCATGAAACAGCGGCGCCAATGCGCGCTCGCTGGATCCGAGGAAGCGATTGCGCGAGGACAGCGCCAAGCCATCCGTTGCTCGAACCGTCGGGATCGAGCGAACGCGGACGGGAAAGCGGAGGTCGGCCACCATGCGGCGGATGACCTGCAACTGCTGCCAATCCTTCTCTCCGAAGTAGACCGCATGAGGCCTGGTCTGGCCGAGCAGGATCGCAACGACGGTTGCCACGCCGCGGAAATGTCCGGCACGGACAGCGCCCTCCAAGCCTTCGGCAGGCCCTGCCACGTTGATCACCGTCGCGTGACCGCCAGGATACATCGCATCCGCCGAAGGCAGCCAGGCGATCGCGCAACCTGCCTCCTCGAGCAACGCGAGGTCGCGGTGCTGGTCGACAGGATAACGGGCGAGATCGGTCTGCTGATCGAATTGCAGCGGGTTGACGAAGACCGATGCGATCACGTCGGACGCGTCGTCGCACGCCGCCTTGATCAGGGCGAGGTGTCCATCGTGCAATGCGCCCATTGTCGGAACCAGTGCGATGTTCGCGGGCCGGCCGAGCTTCGTGCGGGCTCTAGACAACTCTTCTTCAGTCCGTGCGACGAACATCAATCCTCCGATCCCGCGGGCGAGCGGACGGCACTGCGCGCACCTGACGATACGCGCAAGCCGGGAGTGCCAAGACTTGATCCGGTTGCCCGCGTGCCTGACATAGGCTTGCGGAGGTATCGTCCCAACATGATTTACGACGAGCGCAAGGTTTGGAGACCCGATCGGGCGAAGAGCGCGAGGATGCCCGTGCTCGCCACTCTCGAGCGGACGACCAGCGCACGGTCATGGATCGATGCGCTGGGATGCGGTGCCACCGGCCGCTGCCCAGTGTGCGGAGAGGGGCGGTTGTTCCAAGGCTATCTCTCGGTGGTGGCACGTTGCACGGTCTGCGATACGCCTCTCGGCGCGGTCCCGGCCGATGATGCACCGCCCTGGGTGACGATGTTCATCGCACTGCATGTGCTGGTGGGCCTCGTCGTTTTACTTGGGCGAACCACGACGTTGGATACGAGCGCCACCATCGCGATCGTGCTTCCGGTCGCAATCCTGCTGTGTCTGGCCTTGTTGCGGCCCGTCAAGGGGGGCGTGGTGGCGTTCCTGATCAGGCTCGATGTGAAGCGAGAGGATCAGGAATCAAGCTGATGCCGTCCGAGCTCAGCCACTCTCCCGGTCCGGTCTCGCGGATCATGCTGGATGCGACCGGCCTCGAACACCTCGCACCATTGCTGGCACGCGACGTCGATCAAGCCATCGCCGATCTCGCGCGCGAGAACAGCTTCGATCCTGCCGGGCTCGACGGGCCGTTCATCGTCCATCTGTCCGCCCAAAACGGCCGGTTGGTGTTCGATATCCGTAATGTCGATGACGAACCGCTCCGGGTGATCGGTCTTGCACTCGGTCCGTTCCGGCGCCTGATCAAGGACTACATGATGCTCGTCGACAGTCATGCCCTGGCACTGGAGGAGGGTCGCGACCAGCGGCTCGAAGCGATCGACATGGGCCGGCGCGGTTTGCACAATGAGGGGGCTACACAGATGATGGAGCGCCTGGCGGGCAAGATCTCTGTTGACCACGAGACCGCACGCAGGCTGTTCACGCTGGTCTGCGTGCTGCAGCAGCGATAGCGGGAAGGCTCGGGACCGCGGATGAAGATCGACGGAACACCGTATCGCAGTGTCTGGGTCGAGGCCTCGGACGGATGGTCGATCAGGATATTCGACCAGACGCGCCTGCCCTGGTCGCTCGACATCCTTCGTCTGACGGACGCTTCGCAAGTCGCCCACGCGATCAGGAGCATGCAGGTTCGAGGGGCGCCGCTGATCGGTGCCTTGGCCGCCTACGGGCTGGCTTTGGCGTTACGTGAAGATCCCGGAACGGACAATCTGGAGCGGGTCGCGGTCTCACTGAATGCAACCCGTCCGACAGCGGTCAATCTCCGCTGGGCGCTGGAACGGATGCTGACGCGCCTGCGCAATACCGCCGAGGGGGATCGGGTGGCGGTGGCCTACGACGAGGCGGCCTCGATCTGTGACGAGGATGCGAGACAGAACGCGTCGATCGGCGAGCACGGCCTGCCATTGATCGAAGGTTCGGCAGCGCGGACGAAGCGTCGCGTGAATGTCTTGACGCATTGCAACGCGGGCTGGCTCGCGGCAGTGGATTGGGGCACCGCGCTCGCCCCGATCTACAAGGCGCACGAGCGCGGCCTCGGCGTTCATGTGTGGGTGGACGAGACGCGCCCGCGCAACCAGGGTGCTGCCCTGACAGCGTGGGAACTGGGGCGCCACGGCGTGCCGCACACGGTCATCGCGGACAATGCCGGCGGCCATTTGATGCAGCGCGGTGATGTCGATCTGGTCATCGTCGGCACTGACCGGGTTACCCGGACCGGCGACGTCGCCAACAAGATCGGCACCTACCTCAAGGCGCTCGCCGCGCACGACAATGCGGTTCCATTCTGGGTGGCGCTGCCGTCGTCGACCATCGATTGGCGGATGTCGGATGGCTTGCGCGACATCCCGATCGAGGAGCGTCCGTCGGCGGAGGTCACGACGGTGACCGGTCGCGGGCTGGACGGCGCTGTGACAACGGTTCGCGTGACACCGAGTGACAGCATGGCCGCCAATCCCGCGTTCGACGTGACGCCCGCACGACTGGTGACTGGCCTGATCACCGAGCGCGGACGCTGCGCGGCGAGCGCGGACGGCCTGGCGGGACTGTTTCCGATCGAGGCCTCGTCGTCGTAGAAAGCTGCCCGCATCCAAGTTGGGCGACAATGAGACGCATCCTGCAGACGCTTTTGTTGCCGGCGTTGCTTGCCTCGTGCGGCAACGAACCCAAGCCCACGGCCACCCCGATCGCGACGCCATTGACCCAGACGAAGGTTGGTCCAGGACCGCTGTCGATCGACGATCATGTGCCCGATTTCGCCCAGCGGAGTTTCGAGCCGTTCGTGCGCGACGACGCGGTCGCGATCGCCATGCGGGAATGGCGTGCGTTCGGCATGCCGGTCGATGATGACGCGCCGGAGACGCGGCCGATCCCGACCGGACCCGAGTTCAAGCCGGAGCGCCGGCCGGGCTTATGGGAACGCATCGGCGAATATTGGTGGATCGGACAGGATCCGGACGAGCGCGAGGTGTCCTGGACCGGAAAGCACGATGCCGACGGCAGCGTGTTCGACTTCACCCATGACAGTCATTACGCCTGGTCGGCGGCGTTCATCTCCTACATCATGCGAACCGCCGGCGCCGGGCCGCGCTTCCCCTATTCGCCCAATCACTCGACCTACATCAATGCGGCCGCTCTGGGCGCCACGCCGATCCTGCGCGCCCAGGCGGTGAGCGCTTATGCGCCGCAACTCGGCGACCTTGTCTGCGCTGGCCGCGGACCAGGAGCGCACGTCCGGTTCGAGATGCTGCCGACGAGCTACGGTTTTCCCGCCCACTGCGCGATCGTGGTGGCGCGGGAGCCGACGCAGATCGGCGTGATCGGCGGCAATGTCGACGACTCCGTCACGCTGACGCATGTGCCGGTCGCGGCCGACGGGAAGCTCGCGGGTCCCGATGGTGTCGTCATCGACGCTCGCTATCCGTGGCTGACCGTTCTTCAGGTGATCTACGATGCCGACAGCGAGCCGGGAGATTGAAAGAGGCTCAGCTCTGACGCCACGGCAAGCCGGCGGCTTTCCAGCCCGCGACCTGGCCGCGATGCTGGTCGGCGTCCGGTGGCCCCTCGAAGCCGTCGGCCACGTTGAAGACTTGCGAGAAGCCGGTCGCGGACGCGTTTCGGGCAGCGGCCAAGCTGCGTGCTCCGCTTCGGCAGATGAAGTAGACTGGCTGGTCAGGCCGAAGATTGGCGCTCGCGAGATCGGCCTCGAAATTCGGATTGATCTCGCCGGACGGAAATTCCTGCCACGCAACGAGTGCCGCTCGCTTACCGAGCGCACTCAGATCCGGAATGCCGACATAGGACCATTCGGCGGTCGTGCGGACATCGACGAGCTGAGCGGCTGGGTCGGCCTGGAGCGCCTCCCAGGCTTGCCGCGACGAAACATTGCCGACCATCCTTGACCTCCCCATTCTCGACCTCGATTGCGAAAGTGCCTGCAGATGAACCAGACCGCAAACACCACGCCGGGATGGCAGGGCAGCGTGGGGAGCGTGCTCGACTGCATTGGCGGCACGCCGCTGATCCGCCTGCGGCGCGCGTCCGACGAGACGGGGTGCGAGATCCTCGGCAAGGCGGAGTTCATGAACCCGGGAGGCTCGGTCAAGGATCGAGCGGCCGCCGCGATCATCGAGGCGGCGGAAGTCAGTGGCGCGTTGCCGCCTGGCGGCACGATCGTCGAAGGCACCGCCGGCAACACGGGGATCGGCTTGACGCTGGTGGGCAACGCGCGCGGCTACCGGACGGTGATCGTGATGCCGGAGACCCAGAGCCGCGAGAAGATCGATTTCCTGCGCATGATCGGCGCCGATCTGCGACTGGTCCCGGCCAAGCCGTATCGGGACCCGGGCAATTATGTCCGCCTCTCCGAACGGCTGGCGGCCGACATCGGCGGGTTCTGGGCCAACCAGTTCGACAACACGGCAAACCGCGATGGGCATCGGCGTACGACGGGGGAAGAGATCTGGGCGCAGACCGACGGCCGGGTGGATGCGTTCACCTGTGCCTGCGGAACCGGCGGCACGCTGGGTGGTGTCAGCCAGGCGCTCAAGGCGCACGCGGCGCACGTGTCGGGACAGCATGTGGAAATCGTGCTCGCCGATCCCGAAGGGTCCGCCCTCGAAGGATGGGTGATGCGAAACGACCTGACGCTGTGCGGCAGCTCGATCACCGAGGGCATCGGGCAGTCACGCGTGACCGGAAACCTGGTCGGGGTCACGATCGATCATGCCGAGCGCGTGCCCGACAGTGAAGCGTTGCAGATCGTATTCGACCTGCTGGAGCACGAGGGATTGTCACTTGGCGGCTCGAGCGGGATCAACGTCGCCGCCGCCATTCGCACCGCGCGCCGCCTTGGGCCCGGGCACACGATCGTCACCATCCTGTGCGACAGCGGCGCGCGCTACCAGTCGAAGCTCTTCAACGTGGACTTCCTCCGGGACAAGGGATTGCCGGTGCCGCGCTGGCTCGTCTGATCAGGCGTCGATCGTCGCTGGAGCGGACGATGCACGCGGCTCCTTGACCAGGAGCCAGACGAGGATGACCGCCACCAGTCCAGCGCCGGCGAGTGCCAGGAACGCCAACCGCTCGGAGAGGTCGGCCGTGTAGCCGCCGAGCGTGGTGCTCAGGGTGGCACCGATGCCGATGCCCAATCCGAGCAATCCCATGCACAGGTTAAAGCGTCCGGTGGGACGCGAGATGTCGGCCGCGATCAAGGGCAGCATGATGCCGAAGACGGCACTGCTGACGCCGTCGAGTCCTTGGACGGGGATGATCAGGAAAGGGTTGGACGTCGCCGACAACAGCAGACCGCGCAACGGCAGGGCGGCGAACCCGATCAGGAGGACGGGCCGGCGTCCGAGCCGTTCGGCGGCACGGCCGAGCGCGGGCGAGATCAGGGCGACGACGATCTGCGGGACGACGACGCAGGCGCCGATGACCAGTTCGCCGCTGGCGCCGGCGACCCTGGTCACCTCGGACGCGGCGAGCGGCAGCATCGCCGCGTTGGCGAGATGGAAGAAGGCGCCGCAGGCCATGAAGCCGGCCAGGTTGGGCTCGCGGATCAGCGCCCAGACCGAGCCATGCGGCGTCACGCGCGCCTGGGGATCGTCGAGGCTGTCGGCGGCGCGCGGCGGCGGCACGATCCAGGTCAACGCGAGGAGACCGGGTGCGGCGAGGACCGACGCGAGGAGAAAAACGGAGCGGTCGGAGACGAGATAGCCGGTGGCCGACATCAGGGCCGCCGCGATGCCGTTACCGATCGACGCCCAGCGCCAGTTCCTGCCGAAACGGACGCCAAGCGCACCCGCCCTGCTGCCGGCAACCGTAAGCGTGATCGCGGCGATAGCAGGGTTGAGCATGCAGCTCGCGAAGCCGTGCAGCACCTCGGCGATTGCCACCGGCAGACGTTCCGGCATCAAGGCGAGGATGATGCAGGATGCGATGATGGCGAGGATGGAGGCGGCGGCCGCGATCCGCTTATTGCCAATCCAGTCGACGAGCGCCCCTGCCGGCACCTGGCTTGCCATCGCTGTCGCGGTGCCGATGCTCAGCGCGACGCCGATCTGTCCCTCGGTCCAATGCTGCGTGGTGAGGAAGGTCGCGACGAACGGACCGAAGGCGGTCTGCAGGTTGGCGACGAAGAAATTCAGCCAATCGAGCCCGCGCTCGCTGCCCCCCTTGCGCAATGATGCCACCCCGTCAGCGAGTCCTGGCCAGGTTTCTCGGGGCCGACGTTCTTGGAACCGATCTCTGGTTGGGTAGCGGCGCCGGCGGCTCGGCGACGGGGATCGGCGCGTCGTGCGCAGCGGTTCCGACGGATGGCAGTGGTGAAGGGGGAGCCGCGGGCGCCGGAGGCAGCTTGGGGGCGGGCAATGCGACACCGACGGCAACGGTGACCGGACCGCCTTCCCCGTAGGCGGGCGCCGATCGGACCTGGGCCATCGTCATGTCGGTGCGGATCGGGCCGTCGAGCTTGTTCTCCGGGAACGAGATGCCGGTCCAGGCGACTGCGATCTTGCGATTGCCGATGCCGAGGAACCCGCCGGTCTCGACGAGAACGGCCCTGGGCTCACCATCGGGATCGACGAGGACGTCGATGACGTGGCCGATATCGAGCTTGTCGGGCCCCACGACATCGCGATCCATCAGGCCGGTCAGGCGCAGACGGTCGGTCCGCACCGGCACCGGCTTGTTCGCAGGGGGCTGCGGCGGAGGCGGACTTTCGAGCGGCGGAGGCGCCGCGGCAATCGAAGGTGAGCCGGTCTCCGGTTCGGGTGCGGTCAGCGGGACCGGGTAGGGCGCCACGTCGGGAGGGCGCTGTGGCCTGGAGCCGGCGGCGGGAAGAAGCAAGCCGGCAAGCAGAACGGCGCCTCTTCCAACCAGGGATCGCTCAAGCCTGTTCATTCATCGGATCCGAAGCCTGGTCCAGTCTGGCGATGGCGTCGACCAGCGGCAAGATCGGCTTGGGCATCCCGGGATGATCTCATACGTTCCCGGATGGGGAGTTGGTCAGAATGAGTGAAGTCGCCGCGCAAACCATGGTGTCGCCAGGTGCGTCACCTCCGACCGGACCCCGCGTGGCGCTCGTCACCGGAAGTGCCGGCGGCATCGGGTCGGCGATCGCCGGGCGGTTGGTGCGTGACGGCTGGCAGGTGCTTTGTCTCGACAGGAACGAGGTCGCTCTCGACGAAAGCTGCAAGGCGATCGGACCGGGCGCGCATCCGCTGGTGGCCGATGTCGCCGACGAGGCCGCAGTGACGAAGGCCGTGGAGGTGACGCGCGTGCATTTCCACCGTCTGGACGCGCTGGTGTGCAATGCCGGCATGATGATCCGGCGGAAGCTCGCCGACCTGACGCTCGAGGAGTTCCGGCGCGTGCTCGACGTCAACCTGACCAGCACGTTCCTGCTGGCGCGCGCGGCGGAGGACCTTCTCCGCACCGCCAAGGGCTCGGTCCTGACAATCGCATCGACCCGCGCGCACATGTCGGAGCCCGATACCGAAAGCTATGCCGCGTCGAAAGGCGGCCTGCTGGCATTGAGCCATGCGCTCGCGATCAGCCTTGGTCCGGATGTCAGGGTCAATGTCCTCAGCCCCGGATGGATCGATCTCGGGCAGGAGAGTTTGCGCGCCGGCGATCATGCGCAGCATCCGGCGGGACGCGTGGGACGACCCGATGACGTGGCATCGCTCGCCTCGTGGTTGCTTGGCTCCGAGAGCGGCTTCATCACGGGGACGGAATTCGTCATCGATGGCGGGATGACGCGCAAGATGATCTATCTCGACTGATCGTGACCAAATGCAACGACCACTGCCGCTCGTCTTTCGTCGTTGCTACATGAGAGCTCGATGGAGCAATCACCGCACATCCTGATCGTGGACGACGACCGGGAGATCAGGGATCTCCTGGCGAAGTTCCTTGAGCGGAATGGGCTGCGGGTCAGCACGGCCCGTGACGGGCGCGAAACCCGGCGGGTCTGGGCGCAAGGCCATTATGCACTTGTCGTGCTGGACTTGATGCTGCCGGGCGAAGGCGGTTTGGAGATCGCGCGCTGGCTGCGCGCCCAGGCCGACATCCCGATCGTGATGTTGACCGCGATGGGCGACGACACCGACCGGATCATCGGGCTGGAGCTGGGCGCGGACGATTACGTGGCCAAGCCGTTCAACCCGCGCGAGCTGCTGGCGCGGATCAGGGCCGTACTTCGACGGGTCGGCAGCCGCGAGGAAAAGGCCGAGCTCGATACGCGCAAGCTGTGCTTCAGTGGGTGGACGGTGGAGCCTGCGCGACGGCGTCTGCTCAATCCCGAAGGCGTCGAGGTCGCGCTTACCGGTGGTGAGTACGATTTGCTGATCGCGCTGCTGGATCGTGCCAACCGGGTGCTGACCCGCGACATGCTGCTCGACCTGCTGCGCGGACGTCAGGCGGGACCGTTCGACCGGGCGATCGACGTCGCGATCAGCCGGCTTCGGCGCAAGCTCGAGGATGGCGGCCGGAACGCGCAGGTGATCAAGACGGTGCGCGGCGGCGGCTACGTGTTGGCGGCCGACGTCGAACGCACCGCCTGACGTTCCGCCCGAGGGAGCGAGGCTATCGGCATGTTCGGTCGATTGCTGCCGCGCAGCCTCGCCACCCGGACGGCGCTTGTGATGCTGGCCGGGTTCGCCGTCGTGCAGGCAGCGGGGCTGGCGATCCACACGCGCGACGAAGCCCTCGGCCGGCGACTGATGGAAGATCGGTTCCTGGGCATCCGGGTGATGAATGCGTATCGCAGCATCGCCGAAACCGCGCCCGCTCAACGCGAGGCCGAGATCAAGCATCTGCGGGAGACGCTGCGCCCGGTCCATCTGAGCCTGGATCCGGGACCGGATTTCGGTGTCGTGCCGACGGCGCCCCCGCCGATGCGGCACATGATGCGCGCCAATCTGTCGTCGGTCCTGGTGCCGCCAAACCTGCGTCCGGCGCAGATCGAGATCGGCGGCTCGCCGGGCGGGGGACGGTTCGCGTTCGCCCTCGAGCTGCCTGATACATCGGACTGGGTCAATCTCACGCTCCCGTCGGCGCGTCCCGGTTTGTTTCCGGATCCGACTTTCCCCATCGCATGGCTGCTGATGACGGTCACCGCGGGCCTCCTGACGGTATGGGCAGTGCGCCGGCTGACGGCGCCGGTCCGCACCCTCGCCGAGGCGGCCGATGCCTTGGGACGCGACGTCCATGCACCTCCGTTGCCCCAGGGAGGGCCGACCGAAGTCGCGCGCGCGGCGGCGGCCTTCAACACGATGGCCGAGCGGATCCGGCGATTCGTGTCGGACCGGACGTTCCTGCTGACCGCGATCGGCCACGACCTGCGCACACCGATCACGCGGCTCAAGCTCAGGTGCGAGTTCATCGACGACGACGAGCTGCGGCAGCGGTTCCTGGCCGATGTTGACGAGCTCGAGGCGATGGTCGCGGCGACCCTGGCGTTCGGCCGCGACACGGCGCGGACCGAACCCGAGGCGCCGCTCGATCTCGGGGCGCTGCTGCGGACGGTCGTCGATGACGCCTCGGACGCGCGTCCGGATGCGTCGGAGCGACTCGCGTTCATCGAGGCCGGCGACGGGCACGTCACGATCAGGGGGCGGCCGATCGCGCTCAAGCGAAGCTTCGCGAACCTTGTCGGCAACGCACTCGCCTATGCGGGCAATGCCAGGGTGTCGCTCGGGACACCGGCCGGGGGCGAGGTGACCATCCTGATCGAGGATGACGGGCCGGGCATTCCGCCCGATGCGTTCGAGCGCGTGTTCGAGCCGTTCCAGCGACTCGAGGCGAGCCGCTCGCGCGAGACCGGCGGCACCGGCCTGGGTTTGCCGATCGCGCGCGACATCGTGCGGGCGCACGGCGGGGACATCATGCTGTCGAACCGGGCAACGGGCGGCCTTTGTGCGCGTGTGGTGTTGCCGGTATAGGCCGGCGCGCGACCTCAACTGGCGATCGTGATGCTCAAGCGACTCTATGAACGGCTGCTGTCGCTCGCGGCTGGTCCGAACGCCGCCTCGTGGCTCGGCCTGACGGCGTTTGCCGAAGCGAGCTTCTTTCCGGTGCCGCCGGACCTCCTGCTGATCCCGATGGTGATCGCCGCACCGGCGCGAGCGTGGCGACTGGCCTTGATCTGCACGATCTGTTCCGTGTCCGGCGGCGCCCTCGGCTGGCTGATCGGGGCGGCGCTGTTCGAGCGGGTCGCATTGCCGATCGCGCATCTCTATCACGCCCAGGATGCGCTGCTGCGTTTCGCGCAGCGGTTCCGCGAGTACGGGCTTTGGGTGATCCTGGTCAAGGGACTGACCCCGATCCCCTACAAGATCGTCAGCATCGCGGCGGGTGCGGCGCATTTCAGCCTGGCGCTGTTCATGGCCGCCAGTCTGCTGACGCGCGGCGTGCGGTTTTTCCTGATCGCGAGCTTGCTGCGACAATTCGGCGAGCCGGTCCGCGCTTTCGTGGAGCGACGGCTGACGCTAGCCACGTCGGTGGTGGCGGCGGCGGCGGTCGCGGGCATCCTGGCACTCAAGTTCCTCTGACGCGGGCGGATCAGCTCGGCTTTCGTGGCTCGCTGCCGGTGTGCACCATGCCTAGATGGGTGGTGAGGGTGCGAACGAGCTTCTCGACGTCCGGCGGGGGCAGCACGAACGCGACGGGTCCGTACGCCGGATGCTGGAAGGCAAGGATCGAGCCTTCGGTGAGCGCTTCCGGCTGCACCGCCCAGCGCGTGCCGAAGACCGGGTTCAACGGGACGCCCTCGAGAGGCGGCGGCGCGGTCTTGGCGACCATCGTGGCACGCGCCTGGCCGAGACGCGCGATCAGGGTGGTGATCTGGTCGAGAGTGAGCGCGATTTCGCCCTGCAGCCCGCTTGCCGGCAGTAGTTCGAGGCTGGCCACCTTCAGGTCGGTGGAAAGCGACACCTTCATCCGGGCTTCCGGCATCGACCCCTCCATGTTGCGCCGCGGCATGCGAGGCTAGAACATCATGTCGCGAGGCCGCCATGCCAGGTCCACCATTGATCGGGCATCGCCCGGCAGGCACGTTCGGCGTCAGCGCCAGGCTCGAACAGGCCGAAGCAGGTGGCGCCCGAGCCGCTCATGCGGGCGAGAAGGCATCCGCGCTGTCGGCCGAGAGTCGCGAGCACCTCGCCGATCACCGGCGCGATATTGATCGCGGGCGCCTGCAGGTCGTTGCCCAGGCGCCCGAGGTCGCGGGCGGCGTCCGATGCGGTCGGCCAGCGTCGCGGGAGGTCCGCCTGCGGGTTGAACGCGGCTCCGCCCCGGGCTCGAAACACCGCGCTCGTGGGGACCGGGACCAGCGGGTTGACCAGGACCAGGCCGAGCTCGGGCAGTGCCGGTGCCGGAAGCAGTTCGTCGCCGATGCCGCGCATGAGCGCCGGACGACCAGCGAGGCAGACCGGCACGTCGGCACCGAGGCTGACCGCGAGCGAGTCCGCGATCGGCTGGTCGAGGCGCCAGAACTGATGGAGGACGCGTAGGGCCGCCGCGGCGTCGGCCGAGCCGCCGCCGATGCCCGACGCCAGCGGCAGGTTCTTCTCCAGGCGGATCAGGGCGCCGGCTTGGATGTCATTGGCGCGAGCGAGCGCGCGGGCCGCGCGGATGACGAGATTGTCGTGGGCCTCGAGGGCAAGAAGGGAAGCGGCGAACGGACCGGTGATCTCGAGCGACAGACGCTCCGAAGCCCGTGCCGAGACGATGTCGGCGGCGCCGGCGAACACCACGAGACTGTCGAGCAGGTGGTAACCGTCGGGGCGGCGGCCGGTGACGTGCAGATGGAGGTTGATTTTCGCGTGGGCCGCCTGCCGAAGCAGGCTCATCGCATCCGCCTCACCGGGGAGAGGATTGCGGCAGGGTCCCCAATGCCGCCTCGTGCAACCGGGCCTCGATCTTGGGGAGGTCGCTCGGGTCGGGGTTGAGGATCAGCGCGCGCTGCCACTGGTCCTGGGCTTCCATCCGGCGGCCTGCCTGCCAATAGGCGACGCCCAGATGGTAGTTGACGGTCGGGTCCTCGGGCGTCGTCTCGGCGGCTTCCTGCAGGGTCTCGATCGCCTGGTCGACATGGCCCTGCTTGAGGATGATCCAGCCGAGGCTATCGAGGAAGGCGCCGTCATGTGGCTTCTGGTCGAGGGCACGCTCGAGCATATGCCTGGCCTCGTCGAGATCACGCCCCTGCTCGGCATAGGAGTAGCCGAGATAGTTCAGGACGAAAGGCTGCTCGGGCGAGAGCGAGAGCGCGCGCCTTAGATCGGCTTCGGCTCGGTTCCACTGGCGCGAGCGGTCCAGCGAGACGGCGCGGTCGAAGAAGAGCTGCCAGTCGTCGCCGGTCGGCTGCGGCAAGTCGGCGATGGCGCGATCGAAGGCGGTGTCGGCTTCGAGATATCGGTGCTCGTCGCTGAACATCTCGCCGAGTTCGCGCGCCGGGACCGGCTGACGCGGAAAGGCGGCGCTGAGCCGGCTCAGGAGGTCGCGCGCGGCATCGTCGTGGCCGAGGCCGCGTTGGAGTTCGGCCTGGCGGATCTCGACGAGCGGAAACAGCGGATCGCCCGGCGGGACCGTGGCGAGCGCGGCGAGGGATGCTGCCGGCACATGAAGCGCCTCGTCGGCGTCCGCGAGCATCAGGCGCGTCTCGCTCGATGCCGGGTCGAGCGTCTCGCTAAAGCGGAGCATCAGCAGCGCGCCGGTGTTGGCGGCCGCCGGCGTTTCGCTGCCCTGGGTCTGGGTCTGGGCCTGGGCCTGGGCGTTGATGAGGGTGGCCACGGCACTGTATGTGCGCGCGAGGCCCTGGCGAGCATTCTCGATGGGGTGTGCGGCGAGCGAGGCGTCGATGCCGGGCTCGGCGATGGCAAGCGTCGATGCCGCCGCGACCAGCGCGTGCACGAGCGCCAGCCCGTCCTGGGCATGATTGTGACGCGCGGCAAAGCCCGCGAGCACCCGGACGAGCGAAAGGTTCAGGCCGGCCGAGCCGGTCTGCGCCAGATGGTAGTCGGCGGCGGCATCGTCGGCGCGCCCGGCGAGATCGGCGATCAGGCCGGCCTGCAGCGCATAGAAGCCGGGCAGGCGCGTCCCGCTGAGCAGCGGGGCCAGGGCCTGCAGCGCGCTGTCGGTGTGCCCGGCACCGGCCAGCGACCAGGCGACGAGCGCCGGACGCAGGATTTCCGCGAGTCCGCCGTCATGCGGCAGGTTGGCGAATTGACGCTGAGCCGCGTCCCAGCGTCCGGCAATCGCGGCGTCGTTGCCGAGCAGCATCGAGGCGGTGGCGTCGTTGGGCAGGCCGGATGCGATCCGGGCTGCCTCGGGACGTCCGGCCAGCGCGACCGCGACGAAGGCCTGCTGGCGGAGCGCATGGTTGGCCGGGTCGGCCGCGAGCGCACGGAGCATGTGCTCGGCGGCGAACGGGTAGTCGTCGGCGTGCAGGGCGACCACCGCCCTCAGGTAGTCGCCGAGCGCCGGCGTGGGATCGGGACGGGATGGCGCCGGCCTGTCGGCGATGGTGAGCGCCAACGCCAGGGCGAGCAGGGTGGGGCGCGCCAATGTCGACCGGAACAGCATGAGAGTGAGGCTACCAGCGGTCCCGGACCGGCGATACGGCCGTTCGCTCCGGGCCCACGCTTCGTGCCAAGATCGACAACATGGATGATGCCTTGATGCTGCTGGATCTGCAGCGCGAGTGGGGAGCCGACGAGGCGATCGGGAACGACCCCGTCGACCGGCTCTCGGGGCCGGTGCGGCGGCAGACGGTGCCGGCGCCCTCCAACGTGATCCCGGCTTCCGGCGTGGCCGCGAGAGCGGCGGCGATCGCTGAGGCCTGCACGGACATGGCCGCGCTGCGGGCGGCGGCCGAGGCGTTCGATGGTTGTCCGCTGCGCGACACGGCCGGACATCTGGTGTTCGCCGACGGTCCGGAGGATGCGCGGCTGTTGGTCGTGGTCGAGGCACCCGGCGCCGAGGACGATGAAGCGGGACGCCCGCTGAGCGGCCGGCCGGGCAACCTGTTCGACGCGATGTTCGGATCGGTCGGCCTGCCGCGCCGCTCGGTCCGGATCGGCTGCCTGGTGCCGTGGCGGCCGCCTGGCGGGCGGCCGCCGACGGCGATCGAGATTGCCGCGTGCAAGCCGTTCCTGCAGGCGCATCTCCGGTTGCTGCAAGGCGTGACCCATCTCGTGCTGCTCGGCGCGACCGTCGCGCGCGCTCTGTCGGGAGCGGAGGGCCAGATCCGGCAGTTGCGCGGCCGGTGGCTGCGGGTGGAGCGTGACGGACCGGCAGTGGACGCCCTGGTGATGGCGCCGCTCGAGGTAGTCGCGTCCGACCCGAGGCAGAAGGAAGCGGCCTGGACGGACCTGATCGCCCTGCGGCGTGCGCTAGACACGCCGATCACGTCTGAGTGAAGCCGGGAAACGCCAGGCAAGCGTCCGACTGGCGATCATATTGCGTGATGGCTGTCAAGGTTGCGTGAGCAGGCGTGCCCGCGTAGACGCCGCCTTCCCATGCGACAGCTCAATATAACACCAGGCGGGTTCTGCAGGCAGGCCGCGATCGGAGCGGTGTTCGCCGGAGCGGCCATCCTGAGCGCCATGGCGTCGCCCGCACGTGCGCAGGGACCCGATGCCACGCGTTCCGACCGCGGCAGCGAGCTGGGCGACGAGCTGGCGTTCGCGATTCCGCGCGTGTCGCCTCCCGGCGGCCGGTGGGGCGGCGTCGGGTTGCCGGAGCCACTCACGCCGGGCGACGCCGCCCGGATCAGGCAGATTTTCGCCGACCAGTCGCAGGGCGATGTCGCGAGTGCCGACCGTGCGAGCGGCGCGCTCAAGGATCGGACGCTGCTCGGTGACATCCTGGCCGACCGTTATCTGGCGGCCGGCGCGCGGCCGACGGCCGGGCAGCTGACCGCCTGGCTCAAGACCTATGGCGATCAATCGGACGCGCCGGCGATCCATGCCGCGTTGCGGGCGGCGGCGAAGGGCGCCTCGTTGGCCGCCATCAAGATCGTGCCGGCGCTGGGGACAGAGCAGCAGTCCGGGCCGACCCCGGAGGAGGAAGATCCGGCCTCGGCCGGCTACGCACGGCGGCCGGATCTCGACCGGACGGTGATCGCGCGTGCCCAGGCGGGCCAGTCGACCTCGGCGCTTCGCCTGATCGCGGCCACGCGCGGCATCCCGGCGGTCTATGGCGCGGCGTTGCGCGCCGAGGTCGCACGGATCCTGTTCGGGCAGGGCCACGACGCGGCGGCGTTGGCGGTAGGGCGGGACGCGACGGCGCGTTCGGGCGGCAAGGTGGGCGCGGGCAGCTACGTGGCCGGGCTCGCGGCATGGCGGCTGGGCCGGGTGGCGGAAGCGGCGTCCTTGTTCGAGGCGGCGTCGCGCGCAAGCCTGATCCCGGCCAGCACGCGCGCGGGTGCCGCGTTCTGGGCGGCCCGCGCGCATCTGGCGCTGAACGATCCCGGCGGCTACCGGCCGTGGATGCTGAGGGCGGCGGCGGCGCGGCGGACTTTCTATGGCTTGCTGGCGGCACGCCGTCTCGGCCTTGGCGGATGGACACCCGCGGTCGATGGCGTAGGCGAGGAGACATTGGGCGAGGCCGACGTCGAGGCGATCCTGGCGATCCCGTCCGGTCGGCGCGTCTTCGCGCTGCTGCAGGTGGGTCAGGATGCGCGGGCCGAGGCGACGCTGCGCCAGATGTGGCCGGCGGCACAGGGGGATCGCGCGCTCGGCCGGTCGATCATGCTGGTGGCGCAGGCGGCGGGGCTCGCGGATCTGGCGTCGCAAATCGCGTCCATCCTGCAAGCCGAGGACGGCCAGCCGCACGACGCCGCGCGCTTTCCGGTCCCGCTGCTGCATCCGCGAGGCGGCTTCGCGGTCGACCCGGCGCTCGTCTATGCGCTGACCCGGCTCGAGAGCAACTTCGACGCGCGCGCGGTCTCGGGCGCCGGCGCGCACGGATTGATGCAGTTGATGCCGGTGACGGCGGGTTTCATGGCCGGACATCCGGACCGGTTCACGGCCTCGCCGTCGCGGCTGCAGAACCCGTCGATCAATCTCGATCTGGGCCAGCGCTATGTCGACTACCTGGCTGGCAACGCCAACGTCGAGGGCGACCTGATCAAGCTGTTGGCGAGCTACAATGCGGGCCCGAACCGTGTTGCCGACTGGACGCAGGGTGCGGATCCGCTGCTGTTCATGGAGGCGATCCCGAACGAGGAGACGCGCGGGTTCGTGCATCGGGCGCTCACCTATCTGTGGATCTACGGCGCGCAGCTCGGACTCCCCTCCCCTTCCCTCGATGCGCTGGCGGCCGACATCTGGCCGAGCTACGCGCCGGAAGTGGCGCTGGCGGGAGCACGGGTGACGATCCATTGAGCGCCGCTACGGGATCAGCGCCAGGAGCGTGCCGAGTTCGTCGGCCTCCGCGGGGGTCTTGTCGGGGCGCAGTCGGGCGACGCGCGGGAAGCGGAGTGCCACGCCCGAGCGGTGGCGCTGGGAGCGCTGCGCCGCGTCGAATGCGATCTCCAGCACCAGGCCCGCCTCGACCTCGCGCACCGGGCCGAAACGTCCCTTGGTATGGTTTCTGATCCAGCGATCGAGACCGATCAGTTCCTCATCAGTGTAGCCCGAATAGGCCTTGCCGACCGGCACCAGCTCGCGGTTGCCTTCGTCGGTTTCGCGCCACAGGCCGAACGTGTAGTCGGAGTAGAACGAGCTGCGTTTTCCGCTGCCGCGCTGCGCGTACATCATGACCGCATCGATCGTGAGCGGGTCACGCTTCCATTTCCACCAAAGTCCCTTCGGGCGGCCGGGGACATAGGGACTGTCGGCGCGCTTGAGCATCAGACCCTCGATCGAGGCGGCACGCGCACCCTCGCGGATCACGGCGAGCTCGTCGATCGATTGAAATTCGATCAGTTCCGATAGATCCATGCGCGCGGGCCGGACGCGTGCGAACCAGGCTTCGAGGGATGTCCGGCGCGCATCAAACGGGCGTGCGCGCAGGTCGGTCGCCGCATCGAACAGGATGTCGTAGAGGCGGACGCCGACGGGATGCGTCACCATCATGCGGGCACTCGGCTGCTTGCGGTTCAGGCGCTGCTGCAGGTCGGCGAACGGAGCCACGACGCCGTCTCGGATGACGAGAAGTTCGCCGTCGAGCACGGCATGGAAGTCCATCGCGTCGATGATCTCGGGAAAGGCGGCGCTGATGTCGTCCGCACCGCGCGAGAAAACGCGGCGGCCGCCTTGCGTGGAGACGAGCTGGACACGGATGCCGTCCCATTTCCATTCGGCGCGCATGGCGGTGGCATCGAGCGAGGCGCGGTCGGCGGCCTCGATCGGGTGGGCCAGCATCGGCGGGCGGAAGATGGGGGCGTCACGCGGGTCGGGCCGCTCGCCATGTCCCTCGATCCAGGCGAACAGCGGGTGGTAGGGGGGAGCCAGTCCGTGCCAGACTTCCTCGATGTCGTCGGCCACAAGCCGGCCGTCGGCGAGCTCGGCAAGTGCGGTCTTGGCCAGGCGCGCGGAGGCGCCGACACGCAACGCGCCGGTGATGAGCTTGAGGATCGCGTAGCGGACGGCGGGCGAGGAGGCGTCCATCCAGATCTCGACGACGCGCGGCAGGTCGGCCTTGGTGGTGGTGGCCAGGGTTTCGACGATGTCGGCGAGCGTCGGCGTGGGCAGATTGACCGGACGGGGCTGCCACATCAGCGAGACCGTCTCGGCGAGGTCGCCCACGAAATCGTAGGACCATGCGAACAGGACGGGGTCGAACCGCTGTTCGGCGACCGCGCGGATGATGCCCGGCTTGGCGAGATCGAAGGCGAGTTCGCCGGTGAGTGCGGCGAGCCCCCAGCCGCGGTCGGGGTCGGGCTCGGTCGCGAAGAAGCGCTTCAGCAGGGAGACCTTGGCCAGGCGCCCCGGCGTGAGTGTCAGCAGTTCGAGCAGTTCGGCGAAGGCGATCATGCGAACCGCGCCGGTGTGGACGACTTGTGGTCGGGACATGAGGGAGAGAGATCATGCCGCTTCATCGTCAGCGCCCGGCCGCCGACGTGCGGAACGCCGAAATCTATGCGACGCGCGCGGCCGGCCAGCCGATCCCCAAGCTCACGATCCCGGTGCACGGGATCAGGCCCGACGCGGCGTTCGGCCTGGTGCGCGACGAACTCGGGTTCGACGGGAACGCGCGACAGAACCTGGCGACGTTCTGCCAGACATGGCTCGAGGACGAGGTGCATCGGCTGATGGACCAGGCGATCGACAAGAACATGGTCGACCGCGACGAGTATCCGGCGACCGCCGAGCTGGAACGGCGCTGCGTGCACATGATCGCTTCGCTGTGGAACGCGCCGGACGGCGGCGCCACGGGGTGCTCGACGGTGGGATCGAGCGAGGCGGCGATGCTGGGCGGGCTGGCGATGAAGCGGCGCTGGCAGGCGCGGCGACGGGCTTCGGGCATGCCGGTGGATCGGCCGAACCTGATCACCGGGCCGGTGCAGATCTGCTGGCACAAGTTCGCGCGCTATTTCGATGTCGAACTGCGCGAGGTGCCGATGCAGGCAGGGCGGCTCGGGCTGACGCCGGAAGCGGTCGAGGCCTTGGTCGACGAGAACACGATCGGCGTGGTGCCCACCCTCGGGGTGACGTTCACCGGGCGTTACGAGCCGGTGGCCGCGATCGTTGTCATGCTGGACCGCGTCGAGGCGGAGCGCGGGCTCGACGTGCCGATCCATGTCGACGCGGCCTCGGGCGGGTTCCTGGCTCCCTTCGTGGAGCCGGATCTGGCGTGGGATTTTCGCCTGGCGCGCGTGAAGTCGATCAACACGTCGGGCCATAAATTCGGGCTGGCGCCACTGGGCGTTGGCTGGGTGATTTGGCGCGATCAGGCGGAATTGCCGGAGGAGCTGGTGTTCCACGTCAATTATCTGGGTGGCAACATGCCGGACTTCGCGTTGAATTTCTCGCGGCCGGGCGGCCAAGTGATCGCGCAATACTACCTGCTGATCCGGCTTGGGCGGGACGGCTACAGGGCGATCCAGTCGCGATGCTACGACGTCGCCAAGCATCTGGCCGCGTCGCTGGCGATCGTCGGGCCGTTCGAGATCCTGTTCGATGGTGACAGACGCGATGGCATCCCGGCGGTGTGCTGGACGCTGCGGGATGGATCGGATGCGCGCTTCTCGCTGTTCGACCTGTCGGACCGGCTGCGCACCGATGGCTGGCAGGTCGCGGCCTATACGCTGCCGCCCGATCTGCAGGCGATGCCGGTGATGCGCGCGCTGGTCCGGCACGGGTTCTCGCGCGACATGGCCGACCGGCTGCTCGACGATGTCGGCAAGGCGCTCGTCTATTTCGATCATCATCCGATGGGGCGCCCGACCGGGGCCGACGAGGGCTCGTCGGATCCGCATGGCGGCGTGCATCCGGGCTGACCGGGGTCAGAATGTCAGTGCGCCTTGAACGGGCGCGGGCGTGTCGGGTGGGGCGGACCGTAGCACTTTGGCCGAGCGCGCGGAGAAGGCGATACCGGCATTGGTGCTGGCGGCGAGGCGGTCGAGGGTCGCGTCGTCGAGCGCATCGAAGCGCTGGCCGCGCTCCGGACCATGCGGGACGCGCGCGAACAGGGCGGGTTCGGCCGACCAGGCGAGCAGCGACGGCAGTCCGGCGACCGCTATCATGTCGCGCAGCAAGTGGGCGGTGACGTAGGCGTCCGGCCCGGCGCGATGCGCGGGCAAGCCGGCGCTGCGATCGAGACCCTTGGGCTTGCGCCAATAGCGCAGCGACTGGTTCGAATAGGACGGCGCGTAGGGCCAGACGCGGAGTGCGCATTTGAAGGTGCAGATCCATGGCTGGCCGGCGGTCAGCCGGTCGCACCAGCGCTGCTCGAAGGCGGCGCGGTGGGCGGCGAAGGCTGCGACCGGCGTGGCGTCCGGCCGGAGCACGCGGGGCGCGGCGTCGAGCCAGGAGGGGCTGCCCACGACGTCGTCATCGATGATGTGATGGATCGCGGCGGTCTGCGGCGTGATCGGGACACCCGGATCGATCAGGAGTGCGCCGATCGGACCGTCAAGGACCGCCGATCGGCCGTCGATCGCGACATCCTGCCAGCCGATCTCGACGACGGCGGCGTCCGGCGGCCGGCTGCCGGTAGTCTCGAGATCGACGACCCGGACGAGGACCGGTGCCCGGCTCAGGAGGGTGGCCTGGGGTCGGGCCGAGCAGGCGGTCGCGCGGTGGGAGGCGGCGCCGGATCGGGCGCGGCCCGACCAGGGTAATAGAACGGGCCGCGATAATTCTCGTCGAGCTGGGCGTTGTTGAGCTGGTCGACCGCGACGTTGCCAGTGCCGTCCGGATAGCGCGGATTGGGAATGCCATGCCGCGGATCGGCCAGGGCGCGCGCGGCGAAGCCCGCGACCATGACGGCGAGAATGATGTGCGCCGGTCTCATGAGCCTTCTCCTTGAGTGGTGGCGGGTTCGGCTACTTTAGCGTCGTCCTCCTCGTCGCCATAGCCGATCAGGCGCAGCGCGCGGCCGTTGACGCCGCGCTTGGCGACCTCGTGGATCAGCGCCTCCTCGCGACCGTGCGTGACCCAGATCTCGGGTGCGGCGACATCGTCGATAGTGGCGTTGAGCTCGTCCCAGTCGGCGTGATCGCTGACGACGAGAGGCAGTTCGACGCCTCGAACCTTTGCTCGCTGGCGGACGCGCATCCAGCCCGAGGCGAGGCACGTGACCGGCTCGGCGAGGCGGCGGGCCCAGCGATCGGCGATCGCCGAGGGTGGGGCGATCACGATCGCCCCGGCAAGCTCGGCTTTCTTGGCGACGGTCGCGGGACGCAGGTCGCCCAGCGGGACGCCGAGCGTCTCGTAGGCGGCGCACAAAGCGGCGAGCGCGCCGTGGATGTAGATCGGGGCGTCCCAGCCAGCCTCCCTCAGGAGCGCGATGACGCGCTGGGTTTTGCCGAGCGCGTAGGCGCCGACGACATGGGTGCGGGTGGGGAACAGGCGGACGCTCGCCAGCAGGCGAGCGATCTCGTCGGCGGCTACGGGGTGGCGGAAGACCGGGAGCGCGAAGGTGGCTTCGGTGACGAAGACGTCGCACGGGATCGGCTCGAACGGGCGGCAGGTGGGATCGGACGCGCGCTTGTAGTCGCCGCTGACCACCGCACGGCTGCCGCGCCAATCGAGCGCGACCTGCGCGCTGCCGAGGACGTGGCCGGCAGGTTCCAGCCAGATGGTGACGCCGTCGATGTCGAGGCGCTCGCCATAGGCCAGGGTCTGGCGAGAGACGGGAAGCCCTGCCCCCATGCGGACCTGCATCAGGTGCATGGTCTCGGTGCTCGCCAGGACATGCGCGTGTCCGGGCCGGGCGTGATCGGCGTGGGCGTGGGTGATGACGGCGCGGTCGACCGGGTGGATCGGGTCGATGAAAAGGCCGGCCGGTTCGCACCAGAGGCCGTCCGGGGTGACGCGGAGCCAAGTGTCGGGGTTCGGCATCGTTGGCTTCCAGGAGAAGGCGGCCGGAGATTGGCATAGTGATTGCGAAGTTGTCCGCGTCTGGGGAGGCGAGCCGCGGTGACGGGAGCAGTGGGGGCGGTCGGCGCGGCGTCTGCGACCCAGGCGCCGCGCAAGAGCGGCGGCATGAGCTTCGGCGAGTTCCTGTCCTGCCTGAACCCCCTGCAATATGTGCCGGTGGTGGGCACGATCTACCGGGCGGTGACGGGCGATACGATCCCGGCGCCGGTGCGCGCGGTGGGCGCGCTGGTGTTCAGCGGGATGACCAGCGGGCCGGTCGGGATCGGCATCTCGCTCGGCATTGGCGCGGTCGAACGGGCGGTCGGGTTCGACGAGGAGAAGTTCGGCCAGGGTCTGCTGGCGTCGATCGGGATTGGCAAAGGGAATGCGCCGGCGGGGCCGGCGATGCTGGATAGTGCGCCGGCGGCGCCGGCGACGCTGGACAATGCGCCGGCGGCGCGGGCCGGCGCGGCGGGGGGACAGGCGGCGTTCACGGCGGCCGACCTGGCGCGGTTCGGGCTCACCCAAAGTGCGGACGGCTCCCTGAGCGGAAACGCCGGCGCGGGATTGTCGGGGGCGGACGCGCTGAACGCGATGGAATTGGGCCGGATCGCGACAACAGCCTATGCCAGGGCGGGGGCGCTGCTGCCGGCGGCCTGACTTGAAAAACGGGCGGTTTTGCCGGGTCGTGCATGGCCGGCGAGGAGCAATCCGATCTGGGGAGGGGGGCGCAGTCGGGGCCGCGCGGTGCGAAAAATGGCCGAACCGCTGTCATGTGCGAAGCCGCCGGCAAGCTGGCCCGGCTTGAAAAAAACGGTGGTGGATCGTTCGAGCACGTCGTCGAACGCCCTTGCGGCGTCGACGGCTCGCGGCGGGCGGTCGCCGGTGCCGGCGACGAGGAAGCGGGCGCCGTTCGCTTCGATGTCGCGATGCTGCATGATCGCTCCTGGCGGGCGAAGCCCGACGAGCGGGAGGAGAACCATATCATGTCCGAACTGGCCGATCTGGGTGTGACGGGCCTGGCGACGATGGGGATGAACATCGCGCGCAATGCGGCGCGCAAGGGATTGCGGGTCGCGGTGCACAACCGGACCCAGGAGAAGACCGACCGGCTCATCGCCGAACATGGCGAGGAGGGCGCGTTCGTGCGGACCGAGGAGATCACGGATTTCGTTGCCTCGCTGGCCAAGCCGCGGGTGGTTCTGATCATGGTCAAGGCCGGGCAGCCGGTCGATGCGGTGATCGACGACCTGGTGGGCGTGCTGGAGGACGGCGACATCGTGGTCGATGGCGGCAACTCGCTGTTCGAGGACACGCGCAGGCGTGAGGCGCGGCTGCGCGACCTGGGGCTGCATTTCGTCGGCATGGGGATCTCGGGCGGCGAGGAAGGCGCGCTGCTTGGTCCGAGCATGATGCCGGGGGGTACGCGCGAGGCTTGGGATCGGGTGGCGCCGATGTTCACCCGGATGGCGGTGAGCGTGGACGGGATCCCGTGCTGCGCGCTGATGGGGCCGGACGGCGCCGGGCACTATGTCAAGATGGTCCATAACGGCATCGAATATGCCGACATGCAGCTGATCACCGAAGCGTACGACTTACTGCGGACGGTGTATGGCAAGAGCGCGACGGAGATCGGCGACATCTTCGCCGGCTGGAAGAGCGGGGACCTCGATTCGTATCTGATCGAGATCACGGCGAACGTGCTGCACAAGCAGGATCCCGGGAGCGGTGCGGCGCTTGTCGACATGATCGTCGACGAGGCCGAGCAGAAAGGAACCGGACGGTGGACCGCGCAGTCGGCGCTGGAACTCGGCGTGCCGATCACGGCGATCACCGAGGCGGTGTTCGCACGCGCGCTGTCGGGGCGGCCGGCACAGCGGCAAGCGGCGGAGGCGGCGCTGGGCGGGCTGCGCGGGCTGCGCGGGACGGCGAAGACGGCAGGCCAGGCGGAGATCGACAAGATCAGGGACGCACTCTACGCGTCGAAGATCGTGGCGTACGCGCAAGGTTTCGAGCAACTCGCGGTCGCGTCGAAGACCTACGATTGGGGACTGAACCCGGGGAGGATCGCCACGATCTGGCGCGGCGGATGCATCATCCGGGCGCGATTCCTGGACCGGATCCGCGAGGGCTACGAGAAGCATCCGGACGCACAGAGCCTGCTGCTGCAGGACTATTTCCGGGACGCGGTGCTGAAGGCGGAGCAGGCGTGGCGGGACGTGGTGGTGCTGGCGGTGCAGACCGGTGTCGCGGTGCCGGCGTTCGCCTCGTCATTGGCGTATTACGATGGGCTGCGCCGGGCGCGGGGGCCCGCCAACCTGCTGCAGGGACTGCGCGACTATTTCGGGGCGCACACGTATCGGCGGACGGACAAGAAGGGGTCGTTCCATATCCGCTGGCCGCAGGATGGCAGCGAAGTCGCGATGTGAGGCGGGTCGATTATCCCGTGGGCCGATCCGGCGGTGGCATGTCGGCGGGGATGATCGAGGCGCCGGTCTCGACCCGGCGGCTCTCGACGACACGATCGCGGCCGTCTTCCTTGGCGTCGTAGAGCGCCTCGTCGGCTCTGCCGATCAACGACTCCCAGTTGTCGCCGGCGACCGCCCAGGCCAGCCCGATCGAACAGGTGACGCGGATCGCGGTGCCGGCCGCGTCGAACGGTTCGCGCCGGACGGCATGGTGCAGATCCAGGACCCGCTCGGCGCCGCGACCGTCGGTATCGTCGAGAACGAGCAGGATCTCCTCGCCGCCGTAGCGACCGGCGTCCTCGCCATCGCGAATCGAGACGGAGACCAGGCGGCCCAAGGCACGAAGGACATCGTCGCCGCCGAGATGGCCATGGTGGTCGTTGACCCGTTTGAAATGGTCGACGTCGAGCAGTGCCACGACCATCTCGTCGCCTGGATTGCCGGCCGAAAGCCTGGAGGCCAGCCGCCGCTCGATCTCGCGTCGGTTGAGGAGGCCGGTCAGGCTGTCATGCGCCGCCTGATGCTGGAGCTGGGCTTGTTCGTGGCGAAGCCGCGCCTGGGTGACGCGCATCCCTTCGGTGGCTTCGGCGACGAGGCGGGTGAGTTCCGCCTGCTTGGCCATCATCGCACGAAGACGGAGCCGCATGACGCCATAGGCGAGCGCCAGGATGCCGAGGCCCGCGAGCGTCTCGGACCACCATTGACGCCACCATGGAAAAGCGACGCTGACCATGAGGACGGTGGGAGGAGAGGATTGGTGGGTCAGCGCATCGACGCCGACCACGGTCATCAGGTGACGGCCTGGCGGGACGAACGGGTAGCGCACCGAGCCCGACGAGGTCTCGACCCACCGCGCGTCCACCCCGGACAGCCGGTAGCGGAACAGGATGGACCGTTCCGCGCCGTAGTTGGGCGTGCCGAATTGAACCGTCAAAGCGTCGTTGGTGTAGGGCATCCTGCGGCCGACGACGGGCCGGGACCCGAGGAGCGCCTCGCTCACGACCGCCTTGATGGGATGGCTGGAGAAGAGCCAGCCGGGATCGAGGAGATGCGAAAGACCCTGGGTCGTCGCGATCCACATAGATCCGTCCGGGTCCTCCCGGATGCCGTTCTGGCTGATATCGTCGGACAGGAGTCCACGGTCGGTATCGACGGAGACCCAGCGGATGCGGTCGAAGACGGACACGCCGAGCGCGGTGCCGACCCACACCCAGCCCCTGCGATCCACCGTCACGGCAACGATGCTGTTGGTCTGCGTCTCCGTCGCCGTCACGGCCTGGTAGGAGGACACGCGGTCGGCCGAGACAATGAAATGGAACAGACCGCCGGGACCGCCGATCCACAGGCTGCGGTCACCGTCGACCGCGATCGACACCGGTTCGAACCCGCCTCCGGGCCATGGGCCGGGCATCGCGACATCGATGCCGTCGTGTGTTCTGTGGCTCAGCCGGCCGCCCGACAGGTAGAACACCCCTCCTCGACCGTCGCTTGCGGCGCCGACCACCGGTGTCCGGGGCGATGCTTCCAGGACCCGGAGAAACGGCGGACGATCCTCGACCCGGAGCAGCCCCGCCTCGGTGCCGAGCCAGACGAAGCCCTCGCCGCCGGCAACGATGGCGTTGACATTGGGTGTCGCGACCTCGGCGACGGCGCCGGTGACCGGGTCGATGATCTTGACGCCGTGCGTGCCGTCACTGCTCCAAAGCTCGCCGTGGTGACCGGTGGCGATCGCAAAGGAGCCTCCAGGGATCACCCTCGCGATCCGGAGGGATGAACCGCGACGGACCACCTCGTCGACACCGGTATCGGTCGACACCCACATCGAGCCTCCGTCAGGTCGGACGGTCTGCCAAGGCAGCCCGTCCGAGAGGCCGTCGGCCTTCTGGAGGGTCTCCCAATGCCCATATCCGACCCATCGCACCAGTCCCCGGCCGAGGATTTGGAACCAGAGCTGGCCGGTGGCGTCGGTCATCGCCCTCATGATCGTGCCTGACGGCGCGCCTTCCTCGACGGTGAGCACGCGCCAGCCGTCCGGCCCGAGCACCGCGAGCCCGTGATCGGCCTGGGTCACGAGACCGCCGTCGGGTGTCCTGAACAGGCCGACATAGTCGGGATAGTTGGCGTATCGGCCGCCCTGGTCCGGCAGGTCGACGACGGACCAACGGCCGGAGGCGGGATCGAACGTCGCGACCGACGATGCCGACCGGGCGAGGAGGCGGCCGCCGGGGCCAGCCGCGACATCCATCCAGGGACCGCCGCGTAGGCCCTCGGCGGCCGCATAGCATGTCACGGCGCCAGGATCGGCGGCGCAAAGCCGGCCGTCGGCGAACGTCTCCCAGAGCCTGCCATGAACGGAGAACACGGTGGACGCATCGTCGAGGAGCCGCTGCTCCTCGCGGTCGTAGTCCATCGTCTCGACATGCGGCGATCCAGCGGGCGGAACGGCGACCGACACCAACGCATGGCCAGCGAGAAGCACGAGCCCGTCGCGCCATGCCGCAAGACGATGTGATTTCTCGGAATAGAATGACAGGCCGGGGTGGAGCACGGCCTTGAACGACAGCGACCCAGGCGGGTGCGACGGATCCGATGGCCGGTCCGAGACGAATACCTCATCGGCGAAGCCAACTGCCACGCGGCCGGCCGCGGTCACGGCTTCGTCGTTCACGGCGCCGCCCTGCCGCAGACCCTGCGCGGTGCCGAAGTTGACGAACCGCCTGCCGTCATAGGCGAACAGCCCATGCTCGGTGCAGATCAGCAGGGAGCCGGCCCGGTCCTGCGACAGGCAAGCACCACTCAAGCTGGTCAGCCCCTGATCGGCGTCGTAGGTCCGAAACGTCGAATGGTCCGCGCGAGCCGGACCGCCAGCCAGGCAGCCGACCGCGAGTATGAGGATTGCCGCACTCCAAATGATCGCGCGGATGATCGAATGCCGCGTCTCGCGGTGAAAGCCCAAGAACCGGTCCCTCACGCTCTTCGACGCCCTCGGCACAAGATGTCAGACAGAGAGCGCAAATACTAACCGAATGATATCGGTCAGGCAATGGCGACGTGAGCCGTGCTCGTTAGACGAGCACGGCTCACGAGGGATCGAGGAACGGAGGTCTCGGACGAACTCGCCGCCGTCCGTCAGCAGTCGATGCCCCCGTGACACGCATGCATCGGAACGGGTCGTGACATGGTGTCCTGCCGCCCCGGGCTTACCAGTGGTGAAGGCATTCGCGGGTGTCGGCGATCTTGATCACGCGCGTTTGCTGGCCAGGGCGGTCGGCCGAGGCGGGAGTGCTCGCGCTGACGAAGGGGCGTGTCCCGTGGCTGCTGACGGCGGCCTTCGCGGACATGCCTTGTATCGACACCGCGACGAGAGCCGCGACCGCGAGGCCGGACATGCGAACAGACAAGGGACTTGAGCGATAGGTCATGAAGATAGCCTCTGGATCTGACCGGGCGGGATGCCTGGTTCCGACCAGAAGATAAGCGCGACGCGTTAGTGGTTTCAAATCCCGGCTCGCGACTCGACCGTTATCGGCGAAGAAACCTCGCGGAGTTGTTCTAAATCCTGACGTTTTGTTATTCTGGCGTGGCAAGAACTAACAATCGATGTCATCGTCGAGCGATCCGGTCGCCGTCAAACATCCGCGCCGTTCGATGATTTTGCTTCAGACCAGGAGACCGCCTCCGTCGACGGGCAGGATCTGTCCGGTCGCGTAGCCGTTGAGCATGAGATAGACATAGGCTTTCGCGGCTTCCGCCGGTGATCCGCCTCGCGGCACCGGCAGGGGTGAGACGTAGGATTGCAGCCTCGCCGCCGGCATCTCCTTGACGTGCTCGGTGAGGATGATGCCCGGAGAGACGGCGTTGACGCGGACCGGCGCGAGATCGACCGCGAGGCCGCGTGCCAGGTGCTCGACCGCCCCGCCCACGGCGGTCGCGATCGGCGCGCCCTTGACCGGCCGATGCGCCAGCATGCCGCCCGTGAGCGTGATCGAGCCGTTCCGGGCGATCGTGCGGCAACCGTGCTTGGCGGCCGCGAGGGCACCCCAGAAACGGACCGCGAAGCCGTCGCGCGCCTGATCGAGGTCGACGTCGCTCGTGGGCGCGAACATCGCACCGCCCCAGTCGCCGGCCGTGATCGCCAGGTGATCGAAGGCGCCTAGATCGGAGAAGAAGCCCGCGATGCCGGCCTCGTCGCGCAGATCGACGATCCGGCCGGTCGTGCCGGGCAGGCGCTCGACGGCTGCATCGATGGTCGCGGCGCGGCTTGAGGCGATGACGACCGCGGCACCCGCCTCGCGGGCGACTTCCGCCACCGCGAAGCCGATGCCCGAGCCGCCGCCGATGACCACCACGCGCTCGCCGTCGAGGGACAGGGATGCCTCGGTCACGCTCTTTCTCCTCTCAATCCTTGTTCGGGCGACGCGCCATCATGTCGTGTAGTATCCAGGCTGATCGAGGTCGGTGAGCAGATCGGGACCGGTGGGTTCCCAGCCGAGTCGCGTGCGGGTATGTGCGCTCGAGGCCGGCATGTCCGCGCCCGCGAAGTCGGCGAACCAGCCGAAATGCTCACGGTCCCGCTGTTCGACCGGCAGGCCGAGCTGGCGGCCGATCACCTCGGCGATCTGTCGGAAAGGCACGCCTTCGTCCGCGACCGCGTGGTATGCGGGCTCGGTCGTGCCCTGCTCGAGGATCAGCCGGTAGAGGCGTCCGGCGTCCAGCCGGTGCACGCCAGGCCAGCGGTTCAGGCCTTCGCCGAGATACGCCGACACGCCCGTCTCGCGCGCCAGGCCAACCAGGATCGGGATGAAGCCATGATCGCCGAGGCCGTGCACCGACGGCGAGAGCCGGACGGTCGTGGCGCGCACGCCGCGTTCCGCCAGCGCGCGCGCGGCTGCCTCCGACTTGCGGGGGTAGGCCGGATTGGACGACGGGACGTCCTGCTCGGTCGCGACCCGGCCGGGGGCGAGCATGGCGACGCCGCCGGTGACGAGAAGCGGGCGGTCCGATCGCTCCAGGACGCTGCCCAGCGTCTCGATGGCGCGCCGATCCTGCTCGCAATTCTCTGCGAAGCGGGAGAAGTCGTGGTTGAACGCGGTATGGATCACCGCGTCGGCCGCCGAGGCGGCGCCGCGCAGGATTTCGAGATCGTCCAGGGTGCCACGGAGGACCGCAGCGCCGGCCGCGGCGAGTGCGGCCGCCTTGTCCTCGGAACGGGCGAGGCCCGTCACCTGGTGACCGGAACCGATCAGTTCATTGACCACGACGGAGCCGACCCATCCGGTGGCGCCGGTTACGAATACCTGCATGTGCTCGTTCTCCAAGCTGCCTGTCCGGCTATAGTCGGCAGGATTTCCATGCCATTGAAGTAGGGATATTATCCCGGTATAGCCGCCAACAGGATGAATGGCCGTGCCCAATAGCGGTTCGCTCGGTGCCTACCTCAAGAATCGACGCACAAGGCTCGATCCGGCGTCGTTCGGGGTCTCCGGCGGGCGGCGGCGAACCTCGGGATTGCGTCGCGAGGAGGTGGCGCAGCGCGCGAACATCAGCGCGACTTGGTATACGTGGCTCGAGCAGGGCCGCGGCGGCAGCCCGTCGGCGGACGTGCTCGACCGGATCGCGCGGGCGCTGACCCTGACCGAGATCGAGCGCGAGCACCTGTTCCTGGTGGGCCTCGGCCGGCCGCCCGACACCCACTATCGCGGCAGCGACACGATCACACCGCGACTGCAACGCCTGCTCGACGCGCTGACCCACAGCCCGGCGATCGTCAGGACGGCGACGTGGGACGTGGTCGCCTGGAATCGCGCGGCTGCCTGCGTGCTCACGGACTACGGCTCCCTGCCGCCTGGTCAGCGCAATGTCCTGCGCATGATGTTCTGCGATCCTCGCGTCCGCGGGGCGCAGTCCGAATGGGAGGCCGTGGCCCGCTTCGTCGTGGGTGCGTTCCGGATCGATGCCGCACGCGCGGGGGCCGATGCCGAGGTGGCGCCGCTTGTCGACGAATTGTGCCGGTCGAGCCCCGAGTTCGCTACCATGTGGCGGGACAACGACGTGCGCACGCACGGCGACGGAGTGAAGCATCTGCGCCATCCGAGCCTGGGCGAGATTGTCGTGGAGTATTCGGCCTTCGCCGTCGACGGTCGGCCGGACCTCAGCATGATCGTCTACAATCCGGCGACACCGGCCGACCGAAAGCTGATCGAGATCCTGGTCGAAGGGAAGCCAGCGATCGCCGCGGCATGAGGGTCGTGCTGGTCCCTCGACCTTGTGGGCATTCCACTGCCACAGTGTGAGCTTGACGGTGCATTCGCTATTAGCGATCATATGGCGTGGAGATCCTCTATGAGTCGGAGGCGGTGGCGGCGCTGAAAGACATGCCGGCCACCGACCCAAGGCGGCTGCGCGAGGCGATCAGGCAGGTGGCGGAACGACATCCGGAGAGGCTGTCTTTCTCGACCGAGATGTCCGGGATGAGCGGCTTCTGGCCAGCTCGGACGGGAGACTGGCGAGCCATCTCTAGAATCACGGGCAACGTGCTGACCGTGGTCAAGGTCGGCCATCGACAGGATGTCTACGAATGAGCGCGATCGATCTCGTCTCCAGCACCGATACGACCGTGACGTTGTCGCGCCGCGACTTCGAGGATCTGGTGCGGCGTGTGGAGGATTTGGCCGATCGTGACGCGGTCGAGGATCACCGCGCGCGCGCGGCCCGTCTGGGTGCCGACGAGATTCGGCGGCTGGCCTACACGGCAGCGGAGGTCGATCGGATGCTCGACATGGGTGTCTCGCCGATCACGATCTGGCGCGAACGGGCGGGTTTGTCCGGACGGGCACTCGCGGCGGCGGCTGGCGTCAGTCCGAGCTATCTCGCGGAGATCGAGGCGGGGAAAAAGCCTGGCAGCACGGCGGCGATCAAGGCGATCGGAGCGACGCTGAGGGTTCCGATGGAGCTTCTCGTCTGACGACGGCTCGCATCCTTTGCTGCCTGGTTGGGCACCGAGCCCTTGGGCATCTGTACTCGATCGCTCCGCCGAGCGTCTCGCGGGACTGCTCAGCGAGCACCCCGTCACGAAACTGACGATCCGCCGTTGTGGATCGACTGTTGGTTGTGCCTCCACTTGCCTTGGATAGGTGGCATGGAACCGATCATCGATATCGATGATCGCCGTTGCCTTCGATTTCGAAACGATACGAGTGCGTGTGGTCTTGGGCGATGTTAGCTTGTGTCGGCGGGTCTGGGGCCGCGTGGCCCCGGCGGGGTCGAGGGGCTGGCCCCTCGCCTTCCTAGAAAAACTGCCCGCGGAGAAAGCCGAGCGCGGGGAGTGGCTTCCAGGCGCGGGGCAGGTCGGCTCGGCGGATCGGGGCGACGCTGTAGCGAGGGGCGGGCTGGGTGGTGCCGCGCAGGAGGGCTGCGTAGGCGCGGACCTGTTGTTCGCGCCAGGTGCGGTCGGCGAGGGCGGCGTCGCGGTTGGGATAGATCTCGGCGACGCGCTGGGATTTGCCGATGGCGGCGATCACCGCCCAGAGCGTGTCTTCACCGGTGCGGCGAAGGCTGACGACCTCGCTCAGGCGGCCTCCAGCAGGCGGGCCATGTCGGCGTTGCCCTGGTCGAGGACCAGGTCGCGCGCGGTCTTGCCGGAGGCGTCGCGGACGCGGAGATCGGCGCCGTGCTCGATGAGCAGGGCGACGAGCTCGGTGCGGCCGAAGAGGGCGGCCATCATCAAGGCGGTCTGGCCGGAGCCGTTGGTGGCGTTGACATTGGCGCCGGCCTCGATCAGCCGGCGGGCGATCGCGGTCTCGCCCTTGAAGGCGACGCCCATCAGCGCGGTGCTGCCTTTCTCGTCGGTACCGTCGACGGGGGCGCCGCGCTCGAGCAGCAGCATGGTGGCGTGTTCCTCGCCGTTGTAGGAGGCGATGGTGAGTACGGGATAGCCGCGGCCGTCGCGCAGGTCGGGGGCGATGCCGGCGTCGAGCAGGCCCGCGACGATCTCGGTGTTGCCGGTGCGGGCCGCCTCGACGAACAGCGTCTCGAGCTGCTCATGAGTAAAGCTCGGTGGCGCGGCCGGCTGCGTGTCGTCGGTCTCGTTCGTGGTCATTGCGGACGATGATGGCCTCGGGACGCCGCGTCTTGCAAGACGGATGCGGGCGGCATCCAGGTGCTTTGCGGCCACGCGCGGGGCGTCTATTGAGGATCGGGTGAGCGGAACATTACCGGAACCTTTCGCGGGGTGGTTCGCGCGGCGTGGCTGGGTGGTCCGCGCGCACCAACTGGCGGTGCTGGCGGCCTGCGGCGCTGGGGAGAGCGTGCTGCTGCTGGCGCCGACCGGCGGCGGGAAGACGCTCGCGGGATTCCTGCCGGCGCTGGTTTCGCTCGCGTCCGGGCGAACGGGTGGGCTGCACACGCTGTATGTCAGTCCGTTGAAGGCGCTGGCGACCGACATCGCGCGCAATCTGGTCACACCGGCGACCGAGATGGCGCTGGGGGTCCGCATCGAGACGCGGACCGGGGATACGCCGAGCGACCGGCGGCGCCGGCAGCGGGAGAACCCGCCGGACATCCTGCTGACGACGCCGGAAAGCCTGGCGCTGATGCTGAGCCAGGAGGACGCCCCGACGCTGTTCGGCGGCGTGCGACATGTGGTGATCGACGAGGTGCATGCGCTGGCGGGTACCAAGCGGGGGGACCAACTGGCGCTGGCGCTGGCGCGGATCGCCGCACTGGCGCCGGCGGCGACGCGGGTGGGATTGTCGGCGACGGTCGCGCATCGCGAGGCGCTCCGCTGCTATGTCGGGCTCGGGGGCGCATGCCGTCTGGTGGAGGCGCCGGCGGGCGCGCCACCGCGGCTGGAGATGATGCTGGCCGAAACGCATGTGCCGTGGGCGGGGCGGATGGGGCTGTCGGCGGCGTCGGCCGTGATGCGGCGGATCGAGGCGGCCGGGATGACGATCGTGTTCGTCAACACGCGTGCGCAGGGCGAGCTGTTGTTCAACGAGATCTGGCGGATCAACGAGGACACGCTGCCGATCGGGCTGCACCACGGCAGCCTCGACATCGCGCAGCGGCGACGGATCGAGGCCGCGATGGCGCGGCCGGTGAGCGAGGGGGGCTTGCGGGCGGTCATTGCCACGTCATCGCTGGATCTCGGGATCGACTGGGGCGGTGTCGACCAGGTGATCCAGGTGGGGGCGCCGAAGGGCGTGTCGCGGCTGCTGCAGCGGGTGGGACGGTCGAACCACCGGATGGACGAGGCGAGCCGGGCGATCCTGGTGCCGGCGAACCGGTTCGAGGTGCTGGAATGCGAGGCGGCGATCGCGGGAGTGGCGGCGTCGGACCTGGACGGCGATGCGCCTGGGTTGGGCGGACTCGACGTGCTGGCGCAGCATCTGCTGCTGATGGCGTGCGGAGGGCCGTTCGATCCGGACGCGATGTATGACGAGGTGTGCCGGGCGCAGCCCTATGCCGTGCTGTCGCGCCGCGACTTCGATGATGTGCTGGGTTTCGTGGAGCATGGTGGCTACGCGCTCGCGGCCTATGAGCGCTACCACAAGCTGTTCCGGGATGCGCGCGGCTGGGTGCAGGTGCGTTCGGCGCGGATCGCCGCACTGGCGCGGATGAATTCGGGAACGATCGTGGAAGCGCCGGTGGTGAAAGTGCGGCTGGGCGGAGCGCGCGGCTTCGTGCTTGGCGAGATCGAGGAGGGGTTCGCGAACATGCTGTCGCCGGGTGACAATTTCCTGTTCGCGGGGCGGCGGCTGCGGTTCGTGGCGATGCGCGAGGACGCGCTGGAGGCGGCCGAGGGCGGGACGGGCGAGCCGGTGGTGCCGACCTATGTCGGCTCGCGGCTGCCGCTGACGACGTCGCTGGCGGCGCGGGTGCGGCGGATGCTGCATGATCCCGACGCGTGGGGCGCGTATCCGGAGCCGGTGCGGGAGTGGCTCGCGCTGCAGCAATCGCTGTCGCTGCTGCCGGAGCCTGAAGGGTTGTTGATCGAGATCTTTCCGCGGCACGGGATCCATTTCCTGGTGGCGTATGCGTTCGAGGGACGCAACGCGCACCAGACGCTGGGCATGCTGCTGACGCGGCGGATGGCGCGCGCGGGATGCGTGCCGCTCGGGTTCGTGGCGACGGACTATGTGCTGGCGGTGTGGTGTGCGAACGAGCCCGGAAATGTCGACGGTCTGTTCGCGCCGGACATGCTGGGCGACGATCTCGAGGACTGGATGGCGGAAAGCTCGATGTTGCGGCGGACCTTTCGCAATATCGCGGTGGTGGCCGGACTGATCGAGCGCAATCATCCTGGACGGGCAAAAAACCGGCGTCAGGTCACGGTGAACACCGACCTGATCTACGACGTGCTGCGCCGGCATCAGCCGAACCATGTGCTGCTGCGGGCGACGCGGGCGGAGGCGGCGGCGGGACTGACGGATGTCGGCCGCCTCGCCGACATGCTGGCACGGGTCGAGGGACGGATCCGGACGGTGCGGCTCGACCGGTGCTCGCCGCTGGCCGTTCCGGTGATGCTCGACCTGGGGCGCGAGCATGTGCGGACCGAGGCCGACGAGGAGGCGCTGCTGGCGGAGACCGAAAGCCTGCTTGACGAGGCGCTGCACGGGGTCGAGCCAACCACGGACGCGCTGGTGCTGGCGCCGGGGCATGCAAAGGAGCTGCGGACGCTGACGCGCCAGGGTCGAGGTGGGCGGGGCGGCCCGCCGCCCTTGTTTCCGCCACAGAACAGGGCCGCGGCGAGGCGCCGGTGATGACCGCGACGGCCTTGCGGCTCGGCGGGGAGTCGATGCTGCTTGACCCGGCGGGACTGCTGGTCTGGCCGCGTGCGCGGCTGCTGGCGGTGGCGGACCTGCATCTCGAGAAGGGAAGCGCCGGGGCACGGCTGGGATCTCTCCTGCCGCCGTGGGACAGCGCGATCACGCTGGCGCGGTTGGCGCGGGCCTGCGCGGTCCATCGGCCGGACACGGTGATCGCGGTGGGCGACAGTTTCCACGATCGCGATGGGGCGGCGCGGCTGGCCGGGCGCGACAGGATCGCGTTGCAGGCGATCTCGGCCGGGCGGCGGCTGGTATGGGTCGCGGGCAACCACGATCCGCATCCGATGCCGGAGATGCCAGGAGAGGCGGCCGCGTCGTTCGCCGCCGGGCCGCTGCTGTTTCGGCATGAAGGACGGCCGGGCGGGGTGATGTCAGGCATGGTCGAGGTGTGCGGCCATCATCACCCGAAGGCGCGGGTGGCGACGCGCGGCGGCTGGGTGTCGCGGCCTTGTTTCGTGGCGTGCGCGTCGGGAGAGCGGCTGATGCTGCCGGCCTTCGGCGCCTATGCGGGCGGCCTGGACGTGACGGACCCGGCGATCGGAGCGCTGTTCCCCGAAGGGGGACGGTTGTTCCTGACCGGCGCGCGCCTGTTCGGCTTTCCGCTGCCCGCCCTGGCCTGATTCTCGATGACGCCAAACTGACGCGCGGCGGGATCGCGTGATGCGATCGCGCGTTGCGCAGCGGGGAGAACGAGCAATGACAGGGCGGCCGAATGCTGGGGAAAGGACCACGATCATGTGGTTCCGTAACGATCTGCGGCTTGCCGACAACGAGGCGCTGCTGGCCTGCAAGGGCCAGGTCCTGCCGGTGTTCATCCTGGATCCGGAGCTCGGGGGGGCGTGGGCGCTCGGCGGCGCGCACCGGTGGTGGCTGCACGGCAGCCTCGCCTCGCTCGGGACGTCGATCGACAAGGCGGGCGCCTCGCTGGTGCTGCGACGTGGCGATCCGGCACAGGTCCTGCCCGAACTCGCGCGAGAGGTGGGCGCTGCGGCAGTGATGTGCGGATGGGCGCACGAGCCGTCTGTGCGCGCGCTCGACGAGCGGGTGGCGGCAGCACTCCCGGACGGATGCCAGCTCGAACATCATCGGACGGCGACGCTGTTCGACTATGACGAGATCAAGACCAAGAGCGGCGGGGTGTTCGGCGTCTTCACGCCGTTCTCGCGGGCATGCCGGGCGGCGGCGGCGCCGCATGCGCCGTCCGCGGCGCCGCGCCGATTGCGGGGTGTCGAAGGCGTCCGGAGCGAGCGCCTCGACGACTGGGGATTGCTGCCCGAGCGGCCGGACTGGGCGGGGGGCTTGCGCGAGACCTGGACGCCCGGCGAAGCGGGGGCGGCACGTCGGCTCTCGTCGTTCCTGGCCGATCATCTCGACGATTACGGCGAGGAGCGCGACCGGCCGGGCAACACGGACGGCACGTCGATGCTGTCGCCGCACCTGCATTGGGGCGAGCTGTCGCCGAACCAGGTGTGGCACGCGGCGAAGGGACGCGGGCGCGAGAAGTTCGAGAACGAGCTGCTGTGGCACGATTTCGCGGCCTACCTGCTCTGGCACCATCCGGCGCTGCCGGAGACGCCGATGCATCCCGAGTACGACGCGCTGCCCTGGCGGCGTGACGCCGAGGCGCTGCGCGCCTGGCAGCAAGGGCGGACGGGCGTGCCGATCGTGGATGCGGGCATGCGCCAGCTCTGGCGGACGGGCTGGATGCACAACCGGGTGCGGATGATCACGGCGTCGTTCCTGGTCAAGCATCTGCTGATCGCATGGCAGGACGGCGAGGCCTGGTTCTGGGATACGCTGGTGGACGGCGATCTCGCGACCAACGCCGCGAGCTGGCAGTGGGTGGCGGGGACCGGGACGGACAACCAGCCGTTCTTCCGGGTGTTCAACCCGCTGACGCAGGCGCTGAAGTTCGACACTGACGGCGCCTATGTACGGCGCTGGGTGCCGGAGATCGCGAGGTTGCCGGACAAGCATCTCCACGCCCCGTGGCTGGCGCCGGCGCCAGTGCTGGAGGCCGCGGGAGTGTCGCTCGGCCAGGACTATCCGGCGCCGATCGTGGGCCTCGAGGAGGGTCGCGAGCGGGCGCTGGCGGCGTTCCGCGATCATGTGCGCGGCAAAAGCGGGGCGACGGCGGCTTGATCCGGACGCTGCCGGCGGGCATCCCGATCAGGGTGGTGGGGGATGTGCATGGCGACAGCGATGCGTTCGCTTATGCGATCGAGACCGACCGGTTCGTGGTGCAGCTGGGCGACCTGGTCGATCACGGACCGGACAGCGCGGGTGCGCTCAGGCTCGCCTACAGGCTGATCGACGAGCGGCGCGGATTGTTCCTGCTCGGCAATCATGACCGCAAGCTCGGGCGCGCGCTCTCGGGTGCGCGGATGCGGCCCGACCCGGCGCTCGAGCGGACGCTCGAGCAGCTCGACGAGACGCTGCGGATGCGGGCACTGGACGAGATCGGGCAGGCGCCGGCCTGGGTTCGCCGGGGATCGATGTTCTTCGTCCATGGCGGGTTCCATACCGGGATGCTGGCCGGGCCGCCGCCGCCGGGGCTCGGCCGGGTGGACCACCTGCTGTCGCGCGCGCTGTTCGGCGAGACGACGGGGCGCGTGCAGGGAGACGGCTATCCGGTGCGTCTGACGCGGTGGATCGACCGCATTCCGCCCGGCATGACGGTCTATTGCGGGCATGATCGCAGGAGCGAGGACGGGCGGCCGGCGGTCTTTCACGGCAGCCGCGGCGGCATCGCGGTGTTCATCGACACGGGTGCCGGCAAGGGCGGGCACCTGTCGTGGATCGACGTCCCGGAGTAGAGTCGCGCGATGGCGAACGACGAGGCGATGGCGGAACTGCGTCGGCTGCGCGGCAGCATCGACAATATCGATGCGGCCGTCGTCTACATGCTGGCCGAGCGGTTTCGTTGCACCCAGCAGGTGGGGCAGCTCAAGGCGCTGCACGGGCTGCCGCCGGCCGATCCGGAGCGGGAAGCCCAGCAGGTGGCTCGGCTGCGCGAGCTTGCGGCGGCCGCGCGGCTGGACCCCGACTTCGCGGAAAAATTTCTCGCCTTCGTCATTCGTGAGGTGATCCGCCATCATGAGGCGGCGCGTTCAACGGGATAGTGTCAGCGACGGGTTGGTGAGGGTCTGATGGCGCAATTGCTGCTACTTCGACATGCGAAATCGTCGTGGGACGATCCGGCGCTGCGCGACCATGACCGGCCGCTGAACCCGCGCGGGGAGCGTGCGGCGCGTGCGATGTCGAACGCCTTCGCGATGCTGCGCCTGTCGCCGGACCTGGCGCTGGTGAGCTCGAGCGTGCGTACGCGGCAGACCTTCGATGCGCTGCGGCTGATGACGGAGGCGATCGAGATCGACATCTCCGACCGGCTCTACCTCGCCGACGCGACGACGATCATGGAGCGGCTGCACGAGGTTCCGGAGACGGCCCGCAGCGTTTTGGTGGTCGGACACAATCCCGGTCTGTACGACACCGCGATCGAGCTGGTCGGGCGTGATCCGGCGGCGCGGCCGGAACCGCCGGTGTCACGTCTGCTCGACGGGTATCCGACGGCCTCGCTCGCCGAGTTCTCGATCGAGGTGCCGTGGTCGGCGATCGGGCCCGGGTCGGGCAAGCTGCTGCGGTTCCAGCGGCCGGAGGATTTCGAGATCCCGGCGCCGTCGGGAAGGGACGGCCAGGCGTTTTGAAGGCAATCGAGCTCAGCCTGGCGCGCGATCACGCCGGACGGGTGTTCCGGCACAAGACGGTATCCGGTCTTCGCCGGGGCCGGACCAGGACCGATCCGGTCGACGTGACGTGGCACGAGTTCGAGGGCGAGGCGGGCGTGCTTCTCTCCGAGGAGGACGGCGCCTGGTGCGCCGCGCGACCGCTGCGGGCGTTCGGCCTGCCCGCCGGCGTTTGCCTCATGCGGGACCCTCCCCTGTTCGATGGTGGGTTCGATCGGCCGGTGCCGCGGGTCGGGTTCAGCGGCAGGCGGCGGACCGTGAGCCTGGAGGCCGGCGAGGGCCAGACCATCCTGGTCAGCGTGATCGACGGCACGATGCGCGACGTATCGCGGCAATGGGCGGTCTGCCGGGTGGTGATCGAGGGTGAGGACGAGGCCGCCGCACGGGTGGCGCTGGCGCTCGGCGAGACGCTGCCCTTGTCGAGGGCGTCGGCGTCGCTCGGGGAGGAGGCAATGACGGCATCGCGCGGCGAGCGACCGGACCCGCCGCCGGCGGCGATCGTGGCGCCGGACGCGACGGTGGACGAGGCGATCCGGACTGTCATCGGACACCTGGCCGCGTCGCTGCTGTATTGGGCGCCGGCGGCGGCGCGGGGCGAGACGTCCGTGGCGGTGCATCAGATGCGGGTCGCGATCCGGCGGGTGCGTTCGGCGATGCTGGTGTTCAAGGAGCCGCTCGGCGGCAGTCTGGACGGGTTGCGACAGCCGCTGCTGGCGCTCGCCGCGCGGCTCGGGACGGCGCGCGACTGGGACGTGTTCCTCGACGGAACGGTCGCCGAGCTGGAGCGCGCGATGGCGGGCGAGGCGCGGATCGCGTCGTTGATCGCGGATGCGGCGCGGTCGCGGCAGGCGGCCTACGACGCGCTGCGGCGCCAGCTCGCGTCGGACGCGACGCGTCGGCTGCTGCTGCATCTGGCGCTGCTGCCGTCGTTGGCGCCGTGGCGGGCGGAGGGCGATCCGCTGGTCCTCGGCTCGCCGGTCACCGGGCTCGCGCCGCGCGTCCTCGACCGTCGGTTCAAGCGGCTGGTGGGAGCCGCGGACGAGCTGGCCTCGCTGCCGGCGAGCGCGCTGCACGACACCCGCAAGTCGGGCAAGAAGCTGCGCTATGCGCTGGAGTTCTTCGCACCGCTCCTGCCGCGCCGGTCGGTGCGCAAGCTGGCGCGCCGGTTGTCGAACGCGCAGGACGAACTGGGCGTGATCAACGACACCGCGACGGGGACGGCACTGCTGGCCGGCCTGACACGCGGCGGGCGCCACGAGTTCGCGTCGGGCGCGGTGCTCGGCTGGTTGAACGCGAAGGCAGCGGCGGCACGGGCGCCGCTCGAGGAGACATGGACGGGGCTTCGCTCGCAGGGAAGGTTCTGGCGGCACCTGCGGACGGCGGAGAGTTGAAAGTTACGGCCCGGCAAGACTAAGTGCGGACCATATCGAGGAGCGTACGATGAGCGGCATTGAAGCAGCGTCGGTGAACGTGACGCTCGACGGCAGCAACATTTCGGTGGCGCTGCCGACGCGCGCGGGCACGATCGGCCCGTCGGTGGTCGATATCAGGAAGCTCTACCCGTCGACGGGGCTGTTCACGTTCGATCCGGGCTACGGCGGCACGGCGGCGACCGAGAGCGCGATCACCTATATCGACGGCGACGAGGGGGTGCTGCTGCATTGCGGCTATCCGATCGAGCAGCTCGCCGAGCAGGCGACGTTCCCGGAGGTCGCCTATCTGCTGCTGAACGGCGAGATGCCGGACGAGCGGGCGCATGCCGGCTTCGTCTCGGAGCTGCGGCGCAACGCGATGGTGCCGGAAGAGCTGCGCCACATCATGCACGGGTTCCGCACCGACGCGCATCCGATGGCGATGATCTGCGCGGGGCTTGCCGCCTTGGCCGGCTTCTATCACGCCGGGCTCGACCTGCATGACGACCGGCAGCTCAAGCTCGCGGCCGTGCGGCTGATCGCGAAGATGCCGACGATCGCGGCCTGGGCCTACAAGCACATCACCGGCGAGCCGCTGGTCTATCCGCGCTCGGATCTGAGCTACGCCGAGAATTTCCTGCACATGATGTTCGCGGTGCCGACCGAGCCCTACGTGGTCAATCCGGTGCTGAGCCGGGCGATGGACCGGATCCTGATCCTGCACGCGGACCATGAACAGAACGCGTCGACGAGCACGGTGCGGATGGTGGGGTCGACGGGGACGGATCCGTACGCATCGCTGGCGGCGGGCGTGGCCGCGCTGTGGGGGCCGGCGCATGGCGGGGCCAACGAGGCGGTGCTGAAGATGCTCGACGGGATCGGGCACAAGGACCGCATCCCGGACTTCATCGCGAAGGTGAAGGACAGGAACGCGAACGTCCGTCTGATGGGGTTCGGGCACCGGGTCTACAAGAACTTCGACCCGCGGGCAAAGATCATGCAGGCGACCTGCCACGAGGTGCTGCGCGAGCTCGGGATCGAGAACGACATGCAGCTCGACATGGCGATCGAGCTCGAGCGGATCGCGCTCGAGGACCCGTATTTCCACGAGCGCAAGCTCTACCCGAACGTCGATTTCTATTCGGGGATCATCCTCAAGGCGATGGGTATCCCCACCTGCATGTTCACCGCATTGTTCGCGGTGGCGAGGACGTCCGGGTGGATCAGCCATTGGTTGGAAATGAACAAGGACCCGCTGCAGAGGATCGGCCGGCCCCGCCAGCTCTACACGGGAGCGGCGAGGCGCGACCTGCGCTAGGCGATCCGCCTCCATTCAGGGACCCCTGGACGGAGACGGCGGAGCTGCCCAAGCGACGGCCGCCCGGGCGGTTCCGGTGGCTGTTGCTGCTGGTGGGCGGCCTGAAATTCTCCAAGGTGCTGGTCTCGGGCGGCACGATGGTGCTCTCGATCGGCGTCTACGCGACGATCTGGGGCTGGCGGTTCGCGGCGGGCTTCGTGGGGCTCCTGGTGCTGCACGAGATGGGTCACTACCTGGCGGCGCGGCAGCGCGGCCTGTCGGTCGGGCTGCCGGCGTTCATCCCGTTCGTGGGTGCTTGGATGGCGCTGCGCGAACAGCCGCGGAGCGTCGAGACCGAGGCATATGTCGCCTTCGCGGGGCCTTTCATCGGCACGCTTGCGAGCTTCGCGGTCTATTTCTGGGCACGGCAGAATGGCGATCCGCTGCTGCTCGCGATCGCCTATTCGGGATTTATCCTGAACCTGTTCAACCTGCTGCCGCTCTCGCCGCTCGATGGAGGCCGGATTACGGCGGTGCTCAGTCCGCGCGTCTGGCTGGCGGGAGTGCCGATCCTGCTGGCTCTGATGCTCTACCGGCCGAGCCCGATCCTGTTCATCATCGCGCTGCTGGCATTCCCGCAGGTGATCCGTGCGTGGCGTTACGATCCGGCGGCGCGCGCCAACGCGGCCTATTATACGGTGCCGACCACGATCCGCGCCGAATACGCGGTGCTCTATCTGGGGCTCGCGGCACTGCTGGCGATCATCACCTACGAGGTGCACGCGCAACTGGCGGCGTTCAACGGGTAGCGGTCAACCCTCGGGGCATTCGCAGCCGGGTGCCGGCTCGGTCGATCCGCGGACCACGTGATGGTCGATCCATTCGGAGACCAGACGACGGGCCTCGCTGAGGGACGCCTCCGGATGGTGAATGCGGTAGAGCGTGGTGCAGGCATGGAAGGCCTGCAAATCCTCGGTGCCGACGCCGCGCAGTTCTCGATAGGCGGTGACGACCGCCCGCTCGCAGCGGCGCCCGATGACGCTCGTCTCCCTGACCACGCTCGTTCCCCCGCGTCAATGTCAGGGACGATATGGCACGCGGGCATCCCTGGGCAACTGTCCGGCCCCGATCAGAGGTCGAGCAGGCGCCTCACCTCGCGGGCGATCCGGCCAGCCTCGTCGAGCGGGCGGCGCGGCCAGGGCGAGACGTTGTCGGCGAGTGGACGGACGACATCGCCGGCCGCAAGCGTGTCGAACAGGATTGTGCCGCGCCGGTCCGCGTCGCCGAGCAGGTCGGCGTAGAGCGGCGTGTCGGCCGAGGCGGCCTCGCTGAGGTTCTGCGGTGAGGCGCCGCCGACGACGACGGCGTCCGCGGTGCCGAGGAAGCCCAACGTCGGGTCATCGCCCGGCTCGTCGGTCCGGTAGATCAGGTGCAGGCCGGCGGCCAGGCTCTCGGTGAGGGCGGCGAGGGCGGGACGGCCGATGGGTGCGACGCTCGCCATGACCGAGCCGCCGTGGGCGGCCGCAAGCGCGGTCAGGCGCGTACCGAGACGGGCGCAGGCCTGGGGCGACAGGTCATGGCGGCCGGAACGGCGGACGACGAGCGCGATGCGCGGCCGCGGCAGGTGGGCGAGACGTTCGCGCCAGAGGCGGCGGGCCTCGCCGAGGAGGTCGGGGGAGACGACATGCAGCGGGCCGAGCGACTGGAGGATGCGCGGTCCCGCGGCGAGATGCTGGACGCCGGGACGGACCATCAGGTCGAACGGCATCAGCGGCCTCGCATGGCGGCTGCAATGGACGACGGGCGCGCCGAAGCGCGCTCTGAGTCCCAGTGCGCGCGCGGCGCCGCGCAGGCCGGTCGAGACGACGAGATCGGGCCCGACGAAACGCTCGCCCAGCGCCCAGGCGCGGTCCGACCCGCCGGTGTCGGGGAGGCCGGGGGGACGCCAGGACGCGGTCGCAGGTACACGCAGGAAGGGCAGACCGAGCCGGCCGGCGAGAGCGAGCGCCTGGCCGCCGTCCGGTCCGTGACGGTCGTCGAGCACCCAGACCGGTGCCTGCGGCGCGGCGGCAAGCGTCATGGTCATGGGGCACCACCAAGCGCGCACCTTGTCGCGGACGCGGCGGAGTGCTCACTGGAGGTCTGTCTTGAGTCGCGAGAGAGGCTACCGATGTCGACATCGTCCACGCGCAAGAGCAGCCGCGCGACGGAGTGGGACCGCGACGCCGCGATGACGGCGGCTAAGCTTCTGCTGGAGATCAAGGCAGTCAATTTTCGCCCCGAGGAACCCTACACGCTGACGTCCGGCTGGAAGTCGCCGGTGTATATCGATTGCCGGCGGATCATCTTCTTCCCTCGCGCGCGCGCCAAGATCATCGAGCTCGGGACCGAGAAGATCGGCCGCCATGTCGGCTACGAGACGATCGAGGCGGTGGTCGGTGGAGAAACCGCCGGCATCCCGTTCGCAGCCTGGATGGCAGAGAGGATGCTGGTGCCGATGGCGTATGTGCGCAAGAAGCCGAAAGGCTTCGGCCGTAACGCGCTGATCGAGGGGGCGGTGCCGGAGGGCATGCGCACGCTGCTGGTCGAGGATCTGACGACGGACGGTGCCTCGAAGGTGCATTTCGCGCGGGCGCTGCGCGAGGCGGGCGTGATCATCAACCACGCGTTCGTGGTGTTCTTCTACGGGGTGTTCCCGGGCGGCTTCTCGACGCTCGCCGAGATGGACATCGAGCTGCACGCGCTGTGCACCTGGTGGGATGTGCTGGAGGCCTGCTCGGAGTTCCCCTATTTCAGCGAGGAGGCGGGTGCCGAGGTGCGCCGGTTCCTGGAGGACCCGGTGGGCTGGTCGGGACGGCACGGCGGTGTGGCGAGTGCCGCGGAGGCCGCCGAGCGCAAGGCGGCGCAGGCGGCGTCGTAGTTTGGTGCCGCGCCATGTGCTGGCGATCGACAGCGGGATCGGCGGGCTTGGGGTGGTGGGCGCGCTGCGGCGGGCGATCCCGGGCGTGGTGGTCACGTATGTCGCCGATCACGGGTTCTACCCGTACGGACAGAGGACGGACGGCGAATTGACGGCGCGGCTGGTCTCGCTGGTCGGGCGCGCGATCGATGCGCGTTCGCCGGAGGTCGTGGTGATCGCCTGCAACACGGCGAGCACGATCGCGCTCGAGGCACTTCGCACCGCCTTCAGGGTGCCGTTCGTCGGCACCGTGCCGCCGGTGAAGTGGGCGGCGTCGATCAGCCGGACGCGAACGATCGGATTGCTGGCGACGGAGGCGACGGTGGGGCGCGCGTATGTCCGCGACCTGCAGCAACGGTTCGCGCCCGATTGCCGGCTGGTCGCGTATGGCGCGCGGGGCCTCGCCGATCTCGCGGAGGCGCGGTTCGTCGGCCGGGCTGAGGGCGGCGAAGCGGTCGAGATGGCGCTGCGCGGGTTGTTCGGCCAGGACGGCGGGGAGGCAATCGACACGGTCTGCCTCGGCTGCACGCATTACGGGATGCTGATGGCGGAGCTGCGCGCGGCGCGGCCGGACGTGGCGTGGCTCGATCCGGCGGAGGCGGTGGCGCGGCGAACGACGTCACTGCTCGCCGGGATGCCGCTTGCGGAGGGACCGGGGCTGGATGTCGCGCTGACGACGCGGAGGTCCGCCGATCCGGCGGCGCTGGAAAGTGCCTTCGCTCGTTACGGGTTCGGACGAGTCGAGGTCTGGACCGACGCCCCTGCGCGCGGCGTCATGCGGTATCAGGATCGGGCGGCTGGAGAATGCCGCCGCGCACATTGACCTGGAACCATTCGCGCTTCCCGTAGCGGGCGCACAGCGCGTCGCCTTCCTTGTAGGCGGGCTGGATATCGTAGTTCGACGCCGTCGGCCTGGTGTGGAGAACGGCGACGTCGTCGATGATGCCGACATGGTTGAGGCGGACGTCGGCGACCTTGGACCAGACATAGTCGATGCCGAACGAGCTCCTGGTCAGGTCGAAGGTGCCGAGACAGTCGCGCAGGACGTCGCGTGACATCATCGGGATCATCACCTCGACCATGTTGGTGAAGCGCACCCGATAGACATGGTCCTGCAATGTGGCGGAATAGTTGATGTGGCCCCCGCTTTTCAGCGACGGCTGCGCGATCCTGAGGCCCCAACGATGCATCGCGTGGAAAGCGCGGTTGATGTCGCCCCACGACATCTGGAGATCGTCGTCGGGGAACATGAAATAGTCGTAGTCGCGCAGTAGCGGGTTGCTGAGCAGCAGGCTGCGGATCGCCTGGAACTTGCGTTCCTCCGTCTGGAACGACGTGAACTCGCTGAAATCGTCGAGCGGGTAGGAGGCGGCCCTGCCGTAGAAGCTGACGCACAGATCCCACGAGCGCTGATCGTCGGGCAGGTCCTGTTCCCAATGCGAGTGCAGTGATTGCTCGTTGGCGCGAAGGACGACGAGGTGACGCCGGCCGGTTCTCGGGCGGCGGATGACGAGGTCGGTCTTTCGATGCGGCCTTGTCTGGACATGCGGCGGGTCGATCCGGCGCAGGACGAAGCCGCCGACGGCGTCATATTCGGGGGCGCTCAGAAGGGACAGCCTGCCGCCGATATCGGCCGCGCGATCGAAGACGAGGATGGTGCGGCCGTTGTCGTCGAGAATGGCGAGCTGGTCATGAGTGCGCCGCCAGAACGGCAGCGCGTCCGCGGCCTCGCCGCCGACCCGGCCGTCGGGAAAGAAGCGCACATAGGGCGCGATAATCTGGCCGTCGCCGCCGGCGGACATCCAGTGAGACGCGGTCAGGACCTCGCGCGAGGGGAAGTCGAAGGTGTGCGTGTCCAATCCGACCTGCCCTTCGGTCAAACGCGAAGACAGATCTAGCGATCGGACGGCACGATTGCCAGTTTCGGCTTGCGGCTCGGGGGAACGAGTTGCTTCAGCCATATATGGAATTGCCTTGGCTCTGGCGTCGGCTTGATTCTTTCGCCGTTGATGGGGCGTGCGGTGAGCAGCATCGAGCGGCGGGTGCGGCCGGGCAGAAGACCCTTGTTACCCGTTGTAGCCCCGGTTAGCGTAACCCACGAGGTGGTCGGCGGTCATAGCGGGTCCGACATGAGCGACGGAGATCGTGATGGCGTTCCTGCGATAGCCACACTTCAACCTGCATGCCGCGAAGGTCTCGAACTGGTTTTGTCGTCGACCGGAGGAGAGAGCATCAGCCTTGGGACCCCGGAGGTAGAGCTCGCGATCGACGCGGGCCACATTATCATTCCACTCAAACAGGTCCAGGATGGCAAGATCATCCGGAGCATCGTCCTCGCAGGCGATGGAAAAGGGCTTGGCGCTGGCATCGGCATCAGCATTCCGTTTGTCAATTTCGGCGTCAGTCCCACGTTCATGCCCGGGGTCGGGACGCCGCTGTGGCAATCGCCTTTCTCTCCTCAAGCCATGGAACCGAACGACTTCAAGGGTGTGTGCTGGGTGCTCTCGGCAAGCCACACCGACGTCGGCGTGCAGGGATCGGCTTCGTGCCTGCTCTTCTGCGCCGAGGCCTCGATCTATTTGCTATTACCGACTTCGGTGAATGCCGTGGGAGCAGGCGTTGGAACGGCCTTCCAGAGCGCAATCGTCAACTTCGATGTGGATGCCGTCGGCTACATGGTGCGGCCGATATCTTGATAATCAAGTTCGGGCCGGCGGCGCTCGCAATGATTGCTGTCCCGGCTGTCGCGATATCGGCTGACACGGAGCCGTGGCAAGTCGATTTGATACAAAGCTTCGCCAAGCCCCAAGTCGTGATGACGTTCGACAGACTGCATGCGGATCTCGCGTCCCTGGCGGCGATCCGGATCACCCCAGCCTGCGCCGTCGGTTTCGGACCCGGACCATCCGCGGCGCCTGCGATGCTTGCGATGACGGTGAGCGCCCTCGGGACATGCGCCGGCTTGACGCCGGTTGTAAAGGTGCGGCTTTTGTTGCAGCCCATTCTTCAGCCCAGCCTCTCGAACCTGCAACGCGACATCGAACACGTATCTGGGCGACCTTGCTTTGACGGCGTCTACGCGCCCGACACGCGGCGTCGAGCCCCCCCGCTCCACCTCGTCGCGTGGTCCGATCAGGCACGCGACCTGGTTCTGACGCAGGATTCTTCCGTGCCGGACAGCGTATCGATCACGTTCCAGCGGAACGACCTGCACAGCGCGGATGTTCGGGTCATGTCGCGCTATCAAGAGGCGCTGCGCGAGACGCGGGCAGTACTCCCGGCCTCTTGCCGCCCAGTTCGCGAATGATCGGGGCGACAGAAAGGCGGATCTTTCGCGTTTCGCGGTGGCGGCCGATGCTGATGTTCTGGACGGCGCTTGGAAGCGGCGGCATTGCCACGTCTGTTGTCGCGTTCTTTCTCCATTCCCTGCCTCCGCGGGTCGGTCGTCCCGTCATCGAGCCGCAATTCGCGCTGGCAGTCATCGGCGTTCTGGTGATCGGATACGTGCAGGTGGTTTATCCGGCGGTGACCAGGCTGACGATCGGGCCGGAGGGTATCGAGCTTCAAGGCCTGCTGCGCTCCCAAAACGTTTCATGGGGTCGTGTCGCCCGGATTACGAGCGTGTCGGCTTTAGAGCCCGCGGGGCGCGGCGGCAACATGAGCGGTCTTCGACTCCGCGACGACGCGGACCGGCTGATTGCCATCATTCCCGATGTCTTCACGCTCGGGCGCGAAAGACTTCGCGTGGTGCTAGAGAACGCACGCTCGGGTGACGGTGATCCGATGTCCAAGGCACCGATGTGAGCCGGGGGGTCCGGGGGGACCAACTCCGGTCCCCCCGACTTCTGCCTCTTCCTACGAGGCGGTGAAGCCGCCGTCGACGGGCAGGGTGACGCCATTGAGCATCGCGGCGTGGTCGCCGAGGAGGTAGAGGATCACCTCGGCGATGTCGGCGGGGGTGGCGAAGCGGCCGAGTGCGATGCGCCTGAGCATGGGCGCGGACTTCTGCGGATCGGACCAAGCGAGTTCGCCCATCGGCGTGAGCGTCACGGTCGGGTTGACGGCATTGACGCGGATGTTGTGCGGGCCGAGCTCGAGGGCGAGCACGCGGGTCAGCGCGTCCAGCGCACCCTTCGACGCGCAATAGGCGGCGTGGTCCGCGAAGGCGACGGTGGATGCGATGCTGGAGACGTTGACGATGGCGCCCGGCCGGTTTCTGGCGATGAGGTCGGCGGCCACGATTTGGGCCAGGCGCAGCGGGGCCATCGTGTTGATCGCGTAGACGCTTCGCATGCTGGCTATGGTGGTCTCGAGCGCCGGCTGCAGCGACGTGACGCCGGCGTTGTTGACGAGCAGGTCGATCGGCAGCGCGCTTGTCGCGGCAAGGGCGGCGGCCTCCAGATCCTCGACGTCGACGGTGGCGGTCTCGCAGCCGGTTTCGGCCTGGAGCGAGACGAGGTCGGAGGCGGTGCGGCTCATGGCGACGACGGCCGCGCCGGCCTCGATGAGCTGGCGGACGATCTCGCGACCGATGCCCTTGCCGGCGCCGGTGACGAGGGCATGGCGTCCCTCGAAGGTCTGCTTCATGACGTGACGTCCCCCATGGTCGGACCGCGCGTTGGTCTTGTGACATATCGACCGAAATCGGCTGGTATCGCGCGTCCGCCTCGTTTCGCAAGATGCTGCTCGCTTTCTGTTGGCCCCGACGTGTCACGGCGCCAGTTCCTGACACGATCGGCCGTGTCCGTGGCTGGCGCGAGCGCCGGTCTGGGGGCGTCCGGTGCCGGCGGCGCACGGTGCCTGCGCCGGATGAGGGGCTCGCGGCCCTGATGGATGGCAACCGCCGGTTCGTCGCCGACAGGCTGACATCATTCGACCACGATCTCGAGATCCTCACGGCGCGCACCGTCGACAGGCAGGAGCCGTTCGCGGCCGCGCTTTCCTGCTCGGACTCGCGGGTGCCGGTGGAGCTGGTGTTCGACCAGACGATCGTCCGTCTGGTCGTCGCTCGCGTGGCGGGGAATATCTGCGCGCCCGAGATCATCGCCAGTCTCGAATACCGCGTGGCCTCGCTCGTGACCGCGGTGATCGTCGAGCTCGGACATTCCGGATGCCGGCGCGTTGCGGGCCGGACGTTTGAAGGTCGCGGCCGCGTTCTATGATCTGGCGACCGGACGGGTGTCGTTGCTCGATGAAGGATAATCGCCGTGGGCGTCGGCGATCGTTACCGATAGCGCCAGTAGCGGCGATGCCTCCGGTCGTAGGCCGGATAACGATTGTGCCAGTAACGCCCATGCCAATAGTAGTTCGGGCCGGCCCAGCCAGGTGGAAGCGGGGGCCGCGCCTGCGCGATGGGAACAAGACCGGTCCCCGCGATGATGATCGCCCCGATCAGGAACACGCGCCTTAGCCGACCATTGAACATCCGCATGACAGGCACCCTCGCGTCACACCGTTCAAAATCATCGGCGTAATTCAGGTTTTCGGCAATAGGAGACCGCGGAGGTCGGACAGACGCAGTTCGAGGCCCCAGCCGTAATGAAGATGCCCGACGGCCAAGATGTTGTTCAATGCGATGGCGATCTCATTTCGGCCCGCGCGCAGCGGAAGTTCGAAGGCCGCGTTGTCGAGCGACAGGCGGCCGTCCGGCGCCAGGCGCTTGGCTTCGGGGTAGTAGAGGTTCTCGCCTGTGAAGACCATCCTGCCGTTCACGAAGACCCAGGCCTCGTGGAGGAAGCCGAACGAGACGCGCTCGTTGCGATCCCGGTCGGAAGTGATGCTGGTCCTGAGCCACGCCGCGGCACCCGTCGCGCGATCGGTGGGAGAGCCGTAGCGGCGGCTGAGATCGACGAGCCCGTGCCGCTCCACGGCGATGCTGGTCCAGACGTCCGGGCTCGCCGGCATCCCGGACAACGACGGCGCCTGGCCGTATGGCAGCGTCATCGGCGGCGAGACCTCCCAGTGACGGAGAAAGTTGGGGTCGTGGTCGGTCGGGTCAGGTGCGGGACCCGGCGGCAGCGCGCCGGTCCCCGGCGTGATCGTCAGGTTGGCAAATTCCGCGGGCCCCGCGAATTCCAGGCCGCCCGATCGGGTGTCGCTCTCGAGATGTCCGACCGCCAGTGTCGGCGTCGACGCTCCGTTGACGAAGACGTTCATCCGCCGGCCGGAGACGACGAGCCTGACATGGTTCCAGGCACCGATGACGACGGGTGCCGACGCCTGGTATTCGGGATACATCTCCCACGGCCAGACACCATGCACCCGGGGCACGTACTGGATGCAATCATCGGCGGCAGGACATTCCGTGTCCGGCCGGAGATAGAAGATCTCGGCCGATCGATCATCCTGGGTGCGGAAGCGGATCGCCGCGAAGCCGTCGGCGAGCAGCTTGGCGTCATAGTCGATCGTGCCGTCGGCGAATGTCAGACCTTTGGCCTTGGCCGTCGCGTCATCGAGATGGAGCAGTCCGTGCGGGAAGCCCTCGGTGGGAACGAACGCGCCCTTCCCTTCGATCTGCCATGCCTCCGGAGTCAGCGGGACCGCAGAAGATGCCAGCGCCGGGACGGATGTGGACAGGCACGCGCTCAGAAACATGGCCAAGGCCGGAGCGGCCCATCTGGGATACGTCACGATCTCTCCCTCATCGATCCGCCGAACGATGGGCGAGCAGAGAGGGAAAGGCCAATGCCGGTTCGACGAGACCGATGACCTCGCGGCATCAATCGGCGGCCGGATGTTCGTCGCGCCATTCCTCGTTCTGCGCGCGTCCCTGTGCCACGAGCCAAGAGCGGAAGGCGCGAACAGGGCGGTCGTCCGCGCGATCCGGATGGACGACCATGTAGTGCCCGGTTCCGCAATCGAGCCATTGCGCAATGAGCCTGACGAGGTTGCCAGAGGCCAGGAGGGAAGCGATCATCGATCGCCGGCCAGCGGCGATGCCCTGGCCTGCCACCGCGGCGCCGAGAACCAGGTTGTAGTCGGCCATGCGCTTGCTCGTTGTCGGGCGCGCCATGTCGAGTCGCGACAGCAGTGCCGTCCATTCAAACGGCTTCGCGGCATCAAGCAGGACCGACCGTCGGAGTGCCTCCTCGAGGCTGGGCATCGCGGGGAGCAAATCCGGTGCGGCAACAGGTGACAGATGTTCGGTCATGATGAGGTCGGACACGCAACCGGGCCATTTGCCGGTCCCGTAACGGATCGCGATGTCGGCGTCGGCCGCGCCGAGATCGACGACGCGGTGATCGGGCTCGAGCTGGATGTCGATGTCCGGATGTGCGGCATGGAAGAGTGGCAGACGCGGCGTGAGCCAATGGAACACGAACGACGGGAGAACGCTGACCCGGAGGATCCGCCTGTTCGTGGCTGCCGCTTCGACCGCCCTGCGCACCCGGTCGAGAGCGGCGGAGACATCGCGGTCGAGCGAGGCGCCCGCATCGGTGAGCGTGATCCGGTTGTTGCTTCTGCGGAACAGGGGCGTCGCGAGGTCGAGCTCAAGGTTCTGGACGTGCCGCGTCAGCGCGCTCTGCGAGATGCCGATGTCCTCGGCGGCGCGGCGGAAGCTCGAGCGGGCGGCGACGGCCACGAACGCCTCGAGCGCCGTGAGCGGAAGACGTTTGCGCTGCGACATCGAGGCCTTTGCGGATGACGCGTGGTGGTCCGTGTAGGCCGCCCTGCGTGCGATGTCGCGGGCGGTGTTGACGCGCGACGGACAGCAGTGAAATGACGGGCCGCGTCAGGAGTTCGAGGAGTGCCATCACGGACGAACGCACGGCCGACGGGCCGACCGACTCGAGCGGACATGACGGACGATATCCTTGCCGAGGTCGGCGGGTTGCTGCTCGAGGCGACCGGGTGCGTGCCACCGGCAAAGTTGGCGAACTTGACCAGCGGGTTTCTGTCGCACGCCGATGCTGCGATGGGCGGACGGACCCAGGAGTTGCCGATCCAGGCTCTTTTCATGGCCACGAACCTTGCGCTGTTCGCACCGTCGGTGAGCGGAACCAATGCGTTCGACCGGCTCGCGCGCCAGCGGCGGGACCGGCCCGCCGCCGAGACGAGATTGATCGAGAGATTGGGGCGGGCACGGTTCCGGCTTTTGCGCGTGGAGACGATGTCCGAGGACGACGTGGCGGGCTTGCGCGACGCGGCATCAGGCGAGGCTTGTGCCGTGATCCATGACGGCTTCTCGGCCGACACGATCGGCATCACGGTGGCGGGCTGGCTCGCCTCGCTGCATGACGGCCGGCATGTCTTCGTGGGCGGCGTCGTCCCGCTCGACGAGGCTTCCCTTTCCATTGCCGCCGGCTTCGTCCGAGAGGGAAAGGGTGCGGCCAACCCGCTCCGATGCGCGGAGGCGGTGTATCGGCATGTTTTGCGTCACGGCACGCTGAGGGTTCCCGGCCTCGATGGGAGCGGCGAGGACGAGGAGCCCAGGGAGGCGGGCGAGTTCGGCCGGATCGCGAGCCTTTGGTCGGTGCCGGGAGCCCAGCGCGATCCGGACGATGTGCAGCTCGTGCGGATCCACAGCAATCTGGACGAGATCCTCACGGTCCTTGCGCTGGCCACGGTGACGCGTGACGACGGTCGTGGTGCGCTGTCGGACGGCTACGCGGCTATCCTGACACTGCAACTGGAGACGGTGCGGCGGCGCGCGGCGGCTGGATCGGGCACGATACGGCTCGACGCCGTTGGCGCCTCGGTCGAGGCCGAGATCAGGGACGGCAATCTTCCTCCGCGTGCCCGGTCGATTTTTGACGAGGCGCGCCGCCGGACGGGAAGGACGACCGCCGGCCGCGACGAAGCGGTGGATCGGCTGATCGGCCGCATCCATGCGCTGCGGTCGAAGACGGTGGCGCATGGGTGCACGGAGCAGGAAGCGCTCGCGGCGGCGTCCAAGGTGGCGGAGCTGCTGGATCGGCACGGTCTCGGCCTGGGCGAACTCGATGCGCGCCGGGAAGCGTGCGAAGGGGCCGCTATCGAGACCGGCCGGAAGCGGGGCAGTCCGATCGATCAGTGCGTGCCGGCGATCGGGTCGTTCTTCGATTGCCGCTACTGGGGCGAGAAGGATGTGTCGGGCGGTCTGCGCTGGATTTTTTTCGGCCTGCCCGTGGATGTGGCGGCCGCCCGGTATTTGTACGACCTTGTCGTGATTGCGTTCGACACCGAGACGAGCAATTTTCGCGCCGGGCCGACCTACGAGGCGATGCCGACCGGCTCGCGGCGCACGGCCACGAACTCGTTCCAGATCGGCCTGTCGCGCGGCATCGTCTCGAAGCTGAGCCAATTGCGCACAGCCCGCGAGGCGGTGTTGCGCGGAGGCTCGGGCCGCGACCTGGTGGTCGCGAAATCGGACCTGGTCGAGAGGGAGTTCGCGTCGCTCGGATTGCAACTGCGCGAGCAGAACAGGTCCGGCGCCCGACGCGTCCTGCAGGATGCGTTCGAGGAAGGGCACGAGGCGGGGCTTGAGTTCGAATATGTCGAGGGGATCGGTCACGACGAGTGACCGATCGGCGCTCCGGACCGCTTCTATCGTTCGGGTGGGGGTTCGAGCCATTTCGCCATGGCGATCCGCGGCATGAATTCAAAGCCGAGACGTTCATAGAATGCGGTCACCTGCGCGTTCGACTGCCGGACCATGAGCTGGACCTTGGCGACGCCTCGGTCGCGAAGCCAAGCCTCGGCCGCCTCGACCATCGCACGGCCGACACCTGATCGTTGCCGGTCCGGCACGCATGAAAGGTAATAGAGCCAGCCACGATGTCCGTCGTGACCGACCATGACGCTGCCGACGATACGCTGCTGATCGAGACCGACCAGGATGGCCGACGAGGGGCCTGAGCAGCCGAAACGAAAATCCGCCGATGGATCGTTGTAGGGAACGACCAGGCCGCACTCCCGCCACAGCCGCGCGACGGCTGCCTCGTCCGCGAGGGAGGCTTCCCTGACGGTCAGCGTCATCGATGATCCTCGTCCAGCGGTGCCGCAGGGCCGATCACCATGCCCATTCGTCCGCCAGCAACACCCAACGTTGATGATCGCACCAGACACTGTCGATCACGACCCCATTCATGTCGGGAAGTCTCCGTCCACCAAGAAAATGAGCGGGTCCGGGGGCGCCTGCCCCCGGCGGGTCAAGGGCAGAGCCCTTGCCTTCCTCTCAGTGGCCGCGGCTGACGGTGTAGTCGGCGGCTTCCATCAGCGCGCGGCGGGTTTCGCTGTCGGGAAAGATCGTAAGGGCTTCGCGGGCGCGGCCGGCGAAGCGGGCGGCACGCGCGAGAGTGGCCTCGGTGGCGTGACGGCGCTCGATCAGGCCGAGTGCCACCTCAAGATCGCCGTCGTCCTGTTCGCTGCGTTCGATCGTGCGGCGCCAGAATTCGCGCTCCGGCTCGTCGCCGGCGGCGTAGGCGGCGAGCACGGGAAGGGTGATCTTGCCCTCGCGGAAATCGTCGCCCACCGCCTTGCCGAGAGCGGCCTGGTCAGCGGCATAGTCGAGCGCGTCGTCGGCGAGCTGGAAGGCCATGCCGAGATTGGTGCCGTAGGCGTCGAGCGCTTGCTCCTCGGCCGGCGGCCGGTCGGCGATGACGGCGCCGATGCGGCAGGCGGCCGAGAACAGGGCGGCGGTCTTGCCGTGGATCACTTCGAGGTAGCGATCCTCCTGGGTCGAGAGATCGTTCTGGGTCACCATCTGCAGGACCTCGCCCTCCGCGATGGTGGCCGACGCCGAGGAGAGGATATCGAGCACGCGCAAGGACCCGTCGTCGGTCATGAGCTGGAACGAGCGGGCGAACAGGAAATCGCCGACCAGGACGGAGGCCTTGTTGCCGAAGACGGCGTTGGCGCTCGCGAGGCCGCGACGCAGCCCGCTGGCGTCGACGACGTCGTCGTGGAGGAGGGTGGCGGTGTGGATGAACTCGACGCAGGCGGCGAGGCCGACATGGCGCGTGCCCCGCGGATAGGCCGGGTAGCCGCACAGCCGGGACGCGGCCAGCGTCAGGACCGGGCGGATTCGCTTGCCGCCGGCGGCGACGATGTGGGCCGCGAGCTGTGGGATGAGGGAGACGGGGCTCGCCATCCGTTCGACGATGGCCTTGTTGCAGGCTTCGAGGTCGGGCAGCACGAGGGCGGTGAGTGCGCCGAGGGCGTCCGGTGCCGGCGATGAGGGGGTGAGGCGGGCCGGTTCTGCGCGTGGCATCAGGCCGGCGTCCACATGCACACTCCCATCCCGACCGGCCTCAGCCTGCCGAGCGGATATATCGGCGGGGCCGAAAATGGGTCAAGGCAAGGCCGGATGAGCGAGACGGTCACCGAGGGAACGCTGCTCGGCGGGCGCGTGTCTTACGCGCAGCGAACGGATGGGTACCGGACCGGGATCGAGCCGGTGCTGCTGGCGGCGTCGGTGCCGGCGCGGGCCGGCGATCGCGTGGTGGAGGGCGGGACGGGCGCGGGCGCCGGGCTGCTGTGCGTGGCCGCGCGCGTGACCGGGATCGAGGGCGTGGGGCTGGAGGCGGATGCCGGCCTGGTGTCGCTCGCGGCGAGGAATTTCGCGGCCAACGGCTTTGGGTCGTGCCGGGCGGAGGTGGCGTGTCTGCCGGCGATGGCAGGCCTCGCGAACGTGGCGCACGCGTTGGCGAACCCGCCCTGGCATGATCCGTCAGGGACGATGGCGCGTGATCCGGGGCGGCGGCTGGCCAAGCAGCGGACGCGGGGGTCGATCGCGGCATGGGCGGCGGCGCTGGCCGGCGTCTTGGCGCGTGGCGGGACGCTGTCGATGATCGTGCCGGCCGGGCTGCTGACGGAAACGGCGGGTGCGCTCGAGGCGGCGGGATGCGGCGGCGTGTCGCTGTTTCCGCTGTGGCCACGCGCGGGGGTGGCGGCGAAGCTGGTGGTCGTGCGCGGCGTGCGTGCGAGCCGGGCGCCGGGGCGGGTGCTGGCGGGCCTCGCGCTGCATGCGGCAGACGGCGCCTTCACCGGCGAGGCGGAGGCGGTGCTGCGGGACGGGGCGGCGCTGGACTTTTGATTCGGGGGCGATCGACTTTTCTCGGCGCCGCCGGGGCGGTCGACTTTTCCGGCCGCCGGCGGCACGATCCGGCGATGCACGGCGATACCTATCTCGGGCTCGATCTCGGCACGTCGGGCGTCAAGGCGCTGCTGGTGGACGGCGCCCAGGAGGTGCTCGCGAGCCATACCGCGCCGCTTGCCGTGTCACGGCCGAAGCCCGGCTGGAGCGAGCAGGACCCGCTGGACTGGTGGCGCGCGACGGAAACGGCGTTGACGGCGCTCGCGGAGGCGGCGCCGGACGCGATGGCGCGGGTGGCCGGCGTCGGGCTGTCGGGGCAGATGCATGGGGCGGTGCTGCTCGACGAGGCGGGCAACGTGCTGCGGCCGGCGATCCTGTGGAACGACGTCCGGGCGACCGAGGAGTGCGCGGAGCTCGAGCGATCGGAACCGCGCATGCGCGAAATCACCGGCAACTTGGCGATGCCGGGCTTCACCGCGCCGAAACTGCTGTGGGTGCAGCGGCACGAGCCGGCGATCTTTTCGGCGATCGGGCATGTCGTGCTGCCGAAAGCCTGGCTGCGTTTCATGCTGACCGGTGACCTGATCGAAGACATGTCGGACGCGGCGGGAACGCTGTGGCTCGATGTCGGCCAGCGGGACTGGTCGGACGCCATGCTCGCCGCGACCGGCCTCACGCGGGCACGGATGCCGGCGCTGGTCGAGGGATCGGCACGGGCCGGCACGATCATGCCGGAAATCGCGGCACGGTTCGGCATGCGTGGCGCGCCAATGATGGCGGGCGGCGCGGGCGACAACGCGGCGGGCGCCGTGGGACTCGGGGCGATCGCGGCCGGCAGCGCGTTCATCTCGCTCGGAACGTCGGGGGTGATGTTCGTGACGACCGAACGGTTCCTGCCGAACACGGACGAGGCGGTGCACGCCTTCTGCCACACGGTGCCCGGCACCTGGCACCAGATGGGGGTGACGCTGTCGGCGGCGGCGTCGCTCGCTTGGTGGGCCGGCGTGACCGGGCTCGACGAGGCGGCGCTGCTCGACGAACTGCCGCCGATCGAGCGGCCGAGCGAGGCGATCTTTCTGCCCTATCTCGCCGGGGAGCGGACACCGCACAATGACGGCGCGATCAGAGGCTGCTTCGCGGGACTGACGCTGGAGACCGGGCGGCCGGCGATGACGCAGGCGGTGCTCGAGGGCGTCGCGTTCTCGATGCGCGACTGCCTCGACGGGCTGGCGCGGGCGGGAAGCGGGATCGAGAGTGCGGACGTGATCGGCGGCGGATCGCGGAGCGGCGCATGGATCAGGATCCTGACGTCCGTGCTGGGGCTGCGTCTGCACCGGCTCGCGGCCGGCGAGCAGGGGGCGGCGTTCGGGGCGGCGCGCCTGGCACGGCTCGCGGTGACGGGAGAGGACCCGGCGCTCGTCTGCCTGCCGCCCGAGCGGGCGGAGACGGTGGCACCCGATCCCGCGCTGGCGTCGGCCTACGCGGAGAGGATCGCACGCTATCGCGCGCTCTATCCGGCACTGAAGGACGCGATGGCATGAGCGGGTTCTTCGGCCGGACTGAACCGGTCGTCTTCAAGGGTCCGGATAGCGGCGATGCGCTGGCGTTCCGGTTCTATGACAAGGATCGCGCCGTGGGCGGCCGCACGCTTGAGCAGCATCTGCGGTTCGCGGTCGCCTACTGGCACTCGCTCAACTGGCCGGGGTCGGACCCGTTCGGCGGCGAGACGTTCGGCCGAGCGTGGATGCAGCCGGGCGATGCGATGGCGCAGGCACGGGCCAAGGCGGAGGTCGCCTTCGAGATGTTCCGGCTGCTCGACGTGCCGTTCTTCTGTTTCCATGACCGGGACGTGGCGCCGGAGGGTGCGACGCTGGCCGAGAGCAATGCCAATCTGGCGGCGATCACGGACCTGTTCGAGGCGCGGATGGCGGACGCCAAGGTGCGGCTGCTGTGGGGGACGGCCGACCTGTTCTCGCATCGGCGCTACATGGCGGGGGCGGCGACGAATCCTGATCCGGACGTGTTCGCCTACGCGTGCGGGCAGGTACGCGCGATGATGGACGTCACGCACCGGCTGAATGGCGAGAATTATGTGCTGTGGGGCGGGCGCGAGGGCTACGAGACGCTGCTCAACACGGATCTGGCGGGCGAGCTGGACCGGATGGGACGGTTCCTTTCGCTGGTGGTCGAGCACAAGCACCGGATCGGATTTGCCGGCACCATCCTGATCGAACCCAAGCCGCAGGAGCCGACCAAGCATCAGTACGACCGGGATGTGGCGAGCGTGCACGGCTTCCTGCGGCGTCACGGGCTGGAAGGCGAGGTCAAGCTGAACCTCGAGGCGAATCACGCGACGCTGGCGGGACATGCGTTCCAGCACGAGGTGGCGCTGGCGTCAGCGCTCGGGCTGCTGGGGTCGCTCGACGTCAATCGCGGCGACGCGCAGTCGGGCTGGGATACCGACCAGTTCCCGAGGCACGACCAGGATCTGACGATGGTGTTCTATCACGTGCTCAGGCAGGGCGGCCTCGGCTCGGGCGGATGCAATTTCGACGCGAAGGTCAGGCGGCAATCGCTCGATCCGGAGGATCTGCTCGCGGCCCACGTGGGCGGGATGGATGCCTGCGCGCGCTCGCTGCTGGCAGCCGACGCGCTGATCTCGGACGGGCGTTACGATCGCGCGCTCGAGGCGCGTTACGAGGGCTGGAAGGGGGCGAAGGGCCGGGCGATCCTGAAGGAGGGAAGCACGCTGGCCGGGATCGCGGACGCCGCACTCGCTGAAGGCCGGGAGCCGCAGCCGCGGTCGGGACGTCAGGAGAGGCTGGAGAGTTTGATCGACCGGTTCGTCTGACGCGGCCTTTAATCGACGACGAGGACGCAGTCCGGCGCACAGCCTATTTCGGGCGAGGTTCGGCGAGAGGGCGGTCGAGGGCGGTCGAGGGCGGTCGAGGGCGCAATTCGCACCCTCGGCCACGGATCAATTCACGATCAGTTCGCCGGTGGGCTGGGCGGTCGCGAATACGTTGCCGGCGAAGGCTTCCTCCCAAGTGCCGGTGGTGGACGCGCGGCTGTATTCGGTGGACCGGTTCTCGAAAAAGTTGGCATGCTCGACGGCGTTGAGCATGTCGTCGAGCCAGGGCAGCGGGTTGCGCTCGACATGGTAGAGCGGGTCGAGACCGAGCTGCATCAGCCGACGGTCGGCGATAAAGCGGATGTAGCGCTTGACCTGGGCGGCATCGAGACCCTCGACCGGGCCGAGTTCGAAGGCGAGATCGATGAAGGCGTCCTCGTGGTGGACGATGGTCTCGCAGATGCCGGTCAGTTCGGCGCGCAGGCCGTCGGTCCAGATCTCGGGGTTCTCCTGGATGAAGACCCGGAACAGGCGGATGATCGACAGGCAGTGCAGGGTCTCGTCGCGGACCGACCAGGAGACGATCTGGCCCATGCCCTTGAGCTTGTTGAAACGCGGGAAGTTAAGAAGGATGGCGAACGAGGCGAAGAGCTGCAGGCCTTCGGTGAAGGCGCCGAACGCGGCGAGCGTCTTGGCGATCTCGTGCTTGTTGGCGACCGAGAAGCCCTGCATGTAGTCGTACTTGTCCTTCATCTCCTTGTATTTGAGGAAGGCCGAATATTCGGTTTCGGGCATCCCGATCGTGTCGAGGAGATGGGAGTAGGCGGCGATGTGGATCGTCTCGATGTTGGAGAAGGCAGACAGCATCATCAGCACTTCGGTGGGTTTGAACACCTGGCTGTAATGCTTCATGTAGCAGTTGTTCACTTCCACGTCGGACTGGGTGAAGAAGCGGAAGATCTGGGTGACCAGATGCTGCTCCGACGCGCCGAGATTGCGGTGCCAGTCCTTGACGTCATCGGCGAGCGGGACTTCCTCGGGCAGCCAGTGGACACGTTGCTGGGTGTGCCAGGCCTCGTAGGCCCACGGGTAGCGGAACGGCTTGTAGACCGGGTTCTCGGTCAGGAGGTCGTGACGGACGGAAGCGACGTGGGTGTCCATGGGATGTCCTGATGGGGGTGGGACTCGGATGGCGTCCCGGGCACGGATTGTCGCAGCCGGGGGGCCGGCCGTCCATGCTTGGATGAGCGTCGGTAGGAGACGAGGGTGGCTTCGGCGGGACTGGTGGCAATCGATTGGGGAACGAGCGCGCTGCGCGCGTGGCGGCTGGGGCCGGACGGCGCGGTGCTGGAAGCACGGCGGCATCCTTGGGGGATTCTGCATCTGCCGGCGGGCGGGTTTGCCGCCGCGTTCGACGCGGCGACAGCGGGATGGGAGGGCATGGGCACGGACGTCCCGGCGATCGCCTGCGGGATGGTCGGCAGCCGGCAAGGCTGGCAGGAAGTCGGTTATCTGCCGGTGCCGGCCAGCCTCGCGGGATTGGCGGGCGGGCTCGCCGCCGTGCCGGCCGGTGCCGGGCGGGTTCTGCACGTCGTGCCGGGGCTGCTCGATGCGCGCAACGCGGACCGGCCGGATGTGATGCGCGGCGAGGAGACGCAGGCGCTGGGCGCGGCCGCCCGGCTGGGGCAGGGCGAGGCGACGCTGCTGGTGATGCCGGGAACCCATTCGAAATGGGTGCGGCTGCGTGGCGACAGCGTGCTGGGCTTCGAGACGGCGATGACGGGAGAGCTCTACGCGGTGCTGCTCGCGCATTCGATCCTGGGACGCGGCGTGCCCGAGATCGTGGCGGACCCGGAACGGCAGACCGACGCGTTCAGGCGCGGCGTGGCGGCCGCACGGGCGCATGGCAGCTTGCCGTCGCTGTTCTCGGCGCGTGCATTGACGCTGACGGGTCGGCTCCGCGCGGAACGCGTCCCGGACTACCTGTCGGGCGTGCTGATCGGTGGCGAGATCATGGAAGCCTGGTTCGGCCCGACCCGACCGGTGCTGGTGGGCGAGGGCACGCTCGCGGAGGCTTATGCGACGGCGTTCGAACTGCTCGGCCATGACCGGCCGGCGATGCTGGGCGAGACGGCGCTCGACGGGTTGCGGCTGATCGCGACCGCGGCCGGCCTTGCGGAGACGGGAGTGGGGCGGTGCTGAGATCATATCTCGACCGGATGGGCCTGACCGCGATCCTGCGTGGGTTGACGCCGGAGGAGGCGTTATCGGTGGGCGAGGCGCTGGTCGCGGCGGGCCTGACGATGATCGAGGTGCCGCTCAATTCGCCCGATCCGTTCGAGAGCGTGCGCCGGTTGGCGGCGCGGTTCACCGACTGCCTGGTCGGTGCCGGGACGGTGACGACGCCGGACGAGGTCCGATCGGTGCATGCGGCGGGAGGGCGGTTGATCGTGATGCCGCATGGCGATCCGGCGGTGATCGAGGCCGCGAAGGCGCTCGGGATGGTGTGCACGCCGGGCGTCGCGACACCGACGGAGGGATTCGCCGCGCTGCGGGCCGGTGCGGACGGGCTGAAGCTGTTTCCGGCGGAGATCGTGAGCCCGGACGCGTTGCGCTCCATGCGGGCGGTGTTTCCGGCGGGAACGCTGCTGTTGCCGGTGGGCGGGATCGTGCCGGAGAGGATCGCGCCATATGTCGCGGCGGGCGCCGCGGGCTTCGGGCTCGGATCGGGTCTGTATGCGCCGGGGCGGACGGCCGCCGAAGTCGGGCGCAGGGCCGCTTCCTACGTGTCGGCGTGGAACGCGGTCCGGGATGGCAGCCCCGCCTGAGCCGGCATCGTCTCGACCCGCTCAGTGATTGTCCCTCGGAACTCCGTGCGTGCCCGCGAGCCGCTGGTAGGCGACCGCGGGTTCGAGCACGGCGCCGGTCGAGAGCTGGCCGATGAACGTGCGTTGCAGCTCCTGCCAAGGGGTCTGGTGCGCCGGAAATCGGAAACCCCCCTGCCCTTCCAGGGCGGTCCGCCGTTCGGCGATCTCCTCGTCCGGGACGAGCATGTCGACGCGCCCGGCACCGAGGTCGACCCTGATCCGGTCACCCGTGCGCAGGACCGCGAGCGGGCCGCCCGCTGCGGCCTCGGGGCTCGCGTTCAGGATCGATGGGGATCCGGACGTTCCCGATTGACGGCCGTCGCCGAGACAGGCGAGCGCGTGCACGCCCTTCGTGATGAGATAGGCCGGCGGCTGCATGTTGACGACTTCGGCCGCGCCGGGAAAGCCGATCGGGCCGGCGCCGCGCATGACGAGGATATCGTGCTCGGTGATCGCGAGCGAGGGTTCGTCGATGCGTCGGTGATAATCCTCGGGACCGTCGAAGACGACGGCGCGGGCTTCGAAGGCGTTCGGGTCGTCCGGATCGTTCAGGTAGCGCTCGGCGAACTCGGCCGAGATGCCGCTGGTCTTCATGATCGCCGAGTCGAACAGGTTGCCGCGCAGGACAAGAAAGCCGGAATCCGGCCTGAGCGGCCGGTCGAACGGCAGGATCACGCGCTCGTCCTCGCTGCGCGCCGCGCCGCAATTCTCGCCGATCGTGCGGCCGTTGGCGGTGACGGCGTGGGTGTGGATCAGGCCATGGCGGATGAGTTCGCCGATCACGGCGGGGACGCCGCCGGCGCGATAGAAATCCTCGCCGAGATATTCGCCCGCGGGTTGCAGGTTGACCAGCAGCGGGATCCGGTGGCCGAGCGTCTGCCAGTCCTCGATGGCAAGTTCGACGCCGAGATGGCGGGCGAGAGCGGCGAGATGGATCGGCGCGTTGGTCGAGCCGCCGATCGCGCTGTTGACGCGAATCGCGTTCTCGAACGCCGCGCGGGTCATGATGTCGGACGGCTTGAGGTCTTCGCGCACCATGGCAACGATCCGCCGGCCGGTCTCGTAGGCGACCTCCTGGCGATCGCGATAGGGAGCCGGAATGGCGGCCGAGCCGGGCAGCTGCATGCCGAGCGCCTCGGCGAGCGCGTTCATCGTGGTCGCCGTGCCCATCGTGTTGCAGTAGCCGGTCGAGGGCGAGGACGAGGCGACCAGGCGGAGGAACCCGTCATAGTCGATCTCGCCGGTCGCCAGGAGCTGGCGGGCACGCCAGATGATGGTGCCCGATCCGGTGCGTTCGCCGCGGAACCAGCCATTGAGCATGGGGCCCACGGACAGCGCGATCGCAGGAATGTCGACGGTGGCCGCGGCCATCAGGCAGGCGGGCGTGGTCTTGTCGCAGCCGATGGTGAGCACGACGCCGTCGAGCGGATAGCCGTAGAGGATCTCGACCAGGCCGAGATAGGCGAGGTTGCGGTCGAGACCCGCGGTCGGACGCTTGCCGGTCTCCTGGATCGGGTGGACCGGGAATTCCATCGCGATGCCGCCGGCATCGCGGATGCCTTCGCGCAGCCGTTCGGCGAGCACCAGGTGATGGCGGTTGCAGGGCGACAGATCGGAACCGGTCTGCGCGATACCGACGATCGGCCGGTCGGACTGGAGTTCGGTCTTGGAAAGGCCGTAGTTGAGGTAGCGCTCCAGGTAGAGCGCGGTCATGCCGGGGTTGTCGGGGTTATCGAACCAGGCGCGCGAACGGAGGCGCTTGAGATCCGCCATCTGTTCAAGTCCGATCGGTCGAGAAGCGCCAGACGGTCGTCGAGGCGAAGGTGTGGCCGGGGTCGAGCCTGGTGGACGGGAAATGCGGATGGTTGGGGCTGTCCGGGAAATGCTGGGTCTCGAAGGCGATTCCGTCGCCCTGCCGGTAGACATGGCCGGACTTGCCGACCTTTGTCGCGTCGAGGAAATTGCCCGAGTAGAACTGAACGCCGGGTTCGGTGGTGGCGATGGCGACGACGCGTCCGGAGGACGGATCTTCGACACGCACGGCAGGCTTGGGTTCGGGGGTGACGCCGCCGCGCAGCACCATGTTGTGGTCGTAGCCGCGCGCAAGCACGAGCTGCTCGAAGGCGCCGTCGCGGATGCGGTCGCCGATCGCGGCGCGATGGCGGAAATCGAGCGGCGTGCCGTCGACGCTTGCCAATTCTCCGGTCGGTATCAGGGAGATGTCGACCGGCGTGAAGTGATCGGCCTCGATCTGAAGCACGTGCTCGTGCGCGGTATGCGCGGCTGCTTCGCCGCGCAGGTTGAAGTAGGTGTGGTTGGTGAGGTTGAGCACGGTCGGCGCGTCGGTGATGGCGGCATAGGCGATCTCGAGCATGGCATCGGGATGCAGCGTGTAGGTGGCGTCGACGGTCAGCGTGCCCGGAAAGCCCTCCTCGCCGTCCGGACTGACGCGGCGGAAGGTGACGCTCGGGCTGTCGCCGTCCCGGGTCGCCACGATCTGCCAGACGCGCTTGTCGAAGCCGCGGGTGCCGCCATGGAGTGTGTTGGGCGGTTCGGTGCGCGCGAGCGTGTGGGTCGCGCCGTCGAGCGTGAAGCGGCCGAGTGCGATGCGGTTGGCATACCGGCCGACCGTGGCGCCGAAGAACTCGGGTTTGTCGATGTAATCATCGAGGGTGGCATAGCCGAGCACGACGTCGGCTTCGTTGCCGTCGCGGTCAGGGACATGGAGGGATTGCAGGGTGGCGCCCCAGGTGATGATGCGTGCGGTGATCCCGCCGGAGGCCAGTGTGACCGATTCGATCGACGTGCCGTCGGCAAGCGTGCCGAACGGGGTTCGTGTCAGGGAATTCGGCATCGTGGGTCTCCGTCGTCTGGGCACCGAGGCTAGCACCGCCCGGGCGGTGTATGGTCCATGGTATCCGCTCCGTCCGGACCGGACCATCCGGTGCGTTGCCCGCTTGATGGCCGTGATGATGATTGGCGCGAGCGGCCTTGGCGCCGCAAGTGCGGCGGCGCCGGTCCCGCCGGCGCCGGATTACCGGTCGGATGGCGCCTGGCTGGCACTGCCGCACGATCGGGCCGGCCAGAAGGAGGCGGACACGTTCTATGTGCATCCGACAACGACGCTGTCGCTGTCGACAGGAAACGCGCCCGCGGGCGTGCATGCGCTTCTCGACCAATTCGCGCTCGCCAACCAGGCGAGCGTCTTCGACGAGTGCTGCCGCGTGTTTGCGCCGCGTTACCGTCAGGCGAGGTTGCGCGCGGGCGGTTCGGGATCGGCGGCGCTCGATCTCGCCTATGCGGATGTCGATGCGGCGTTCGAGGCGTTCCTGACACGGATCGGCCCGCAACGCCCCTTCATCATCGCCGGACATAGTCAGGGATCGGGACTTGCCCTGCGGCTCATCGCCGAGCGCATTGCGGGGCGCGCCTTGGCACGCCGTCTGGTGGTCGCCTACCTGCCGGGCGCGTTCGTGCCGCGCGGGGCCGCCGGCACGGGCCTGACGGACTGCGCGAGCGCTCGCCAGACCGGGTGCATCGTGGCCTGGAACAGCGCCGCGAACGGGCATACCGATGCGGCCCTGCTGGACGAGGCGACGTTCTGGCGCGACGGCGCCTGGCGAACATCCGCCGGGGCGCCTGCCTTGTGCGTCAATCCGCTCGATTGGCGCACGGACGGGGTCGCGGGGCCCGAGGCCGATGTCGGGAGCATGAAGCTGCTGCTCGACGGGATGACGGCACGCGAGCCGAACGTGCTGGTGGCACACCTCACCGGCGCCGCCTGCCTGCCGAACGGGGCGCTCGCCGTCACGATCAGGGGGGACGCGCCAAGCGGGTTTCACAACATGCTCGCCATCCTGACCGGCAGCGAGCACCTGCTCGACTACAACCTGTTCTACGGCAACCTCGTGCGGAACGTGTCGGTCCGGATCGCGGCTTGGCGAGGCAGCAACCGGTGATCGGCTACTGGCAGGCGAGGCACTCGTCGTATTTCGTGGCGCCGTCGTTGGGGGTGGGTGGCGGCAGGACGGACATCACGTCGTTGGGACGGGCGAGCATGTCGCTCACGTTGTCGGCGCGCTGGATCGACAGGCTGCGGCAGTAGTAGAGCGACTTCAGGCCGCGCTGCCAGGCGAGCATGTGGATCTGGTGCAGGTCGCGCTTGTGGATGTCGGCGGGCAGGAAAACGTTCACCGATTGGCTCTGGCAGACGAAGGGGGTGCGGTCGGCGGCGTGCTCGATGATCCAGCGCTGGTCGAGCTCGAAGGCGGTCTTGAAGACGTCGCGCTCCTGCTGGGTCAGGAAATCGAGATGCTGGACCGAGCCCTTGCTGAGCGTGATCGAGGACCAGACCTCGTCGGTGTCGCGGCCCTTGGACTTGAGCAGGGTCTGCAGCGCGCGGTTTCGTACGGTGAAGCTGCCGGAGAGCGTCTTCTGGAGGAAGACGTTGGCGGCGATCGGCTCGATGCCAGGGCTGGTGCTGCCGGCGATGATGGAGATCGAGGCGGTGGGCGCGATCGCGATCTTGTTGGAGAAGCGCTCCGCGACACCGTAGTCGGCCGCGTCGGGGCATGCGCCGCGTTCCTCGGCGAGCATGCGCGAGGCGGCGTCGGCCTGCGCCCGGATGTGCTTGAACATCCGCTTGTTCCAGACCTTGGCGATGACGCTTTCGAACGGGATGCCCTGGTCCTGCAGGAATGAATGGAATCCCATCACGCCGAGGCCCACCGAGCGCTCGCGCGAGGCCGCGTATTTGGCGCGCGTCATGTCGTCGGGCGCGCGGTCGATGAAATCCTGCAGGACGTTGTCGAGGAAGCGCATGAGGTCCTCGATGAACAGCGGGTGGTCACGCCACGCGAACCAGGTCTCGAGATTGACCGACGACAGGCAGCAGACGGCGGTGCGCTGGCGGCCGTGCTGGTCGATGCCGGTAGGGAGCGTGATCTCGCTGCAGAGGTTGGAGGTTTTCACCTCGAGGCCGGCGAGCTTGTGGTGCTCGGGCATGGCACGGTTCACGTGGTCGGAGAAGACGATGTAGGGCTCGCCCTGCTCCATGCGCGCGGTGAGGATGCGGATCCAGAGCAGACGCGCCGAGACTTTTCGGACATGGCCGCCATCCTTGGGCGAGACGAGCGCCCAGGGCTCGTCGGCCTCGACGGCACGCATGAAGGCGTCGCTGACCAGCACGCCGTGGTGGAGGTTGAGCGCCTTGCGGTTCGGATCGCCGCCGGTGGGGCGGCGCATCTCGATGAACTCCTCGATCTCGGGATGCCAGACGGGAAGGTAGACCGCGGCCGATCCGCGTCGCAGCGAGCCCTGGCTGATGGCCAGCGTCAGGCTGTCCATGACGCGGATGAAGGGGATGACGCCCGAGGTCTTGCCGTTCTGGCCGACCTTCTCGCCGATCGAGCGGAGATTGCCCCAGTAGGAGCCGATGCCGCCGCCCTTCGACGCCAGCCAGACATTCTCGTTCCAGAGGCCGACGATGCCTTCGAGACTGTCGGAGGCCTCGTTGAGGAAGCAGGAGATCGGCAGGCCGCGCTCGGTGCCGCCGTTCGACAGGATCGGAGTCGCCGGCATGAACCAGTGGCGGCTGATATAGTCATAGATGCGCTGGGCGTGGGCCGCGTCGTCGCCATAGCGGGAGGCGACGCGGGCGAACAGGTCCTGGTAGCCCTCGCCCGGCATCAGGTAGCGGTCGTCCAGCGTGGCGCGGCCGAAATCGGTGATGAGGGCGTCCCGCGAGCGGTCGATTCGGACCTGGCCGCGGCCGGGCATCTGCACGGGGGTGTCGAGGAGCGTCGCCTCCTGGGTCTCGTGGACGGTGTGCGCGGTCTCGCCGAGTGACATCCAGTTTTCCTTGGCACGCGACACGCCGTGATGGGCGGGCCGGTCGGGGAGGTTACACAAGATATTCGGGTCGTCACGCGGTTTTGCCACTAGGGATCGGATTTGCTCGTTCAGTGTCACTTGGGGGTCCCGCGCGTCACACCGAACGTATCGTGAACGAAGATGCAGCGGAAGGCGGTTTGGGCCTCGCGGGATATGTTTCGGACCCCCTCGGGTCTCACCAAGTCCGCCAGGCGGGACGGCGACTCGTGGGCTAGGACAACGACAGCATCGCTGCCCCGTCGGTGATCCAAAGCGACACCTGCAGCGCGATGTTGAAGAAATCCCGGTTGGGATTGCTGGTGCCATTCAACTCGTCATAGAAAGTCTTGCCATCCCATAGATCAGCATGGCCCAGGGCACGCGTCTGACCGTCCATGTTCAGGCCGAAATTGATGTCGAACACGATGATCCCCTTGTGGCCGGCGAACTTCTGACGCGATACCGGCGCACCCTTGACGTTGATGTCCGGTGAGCCGAACTGGCTCAGCAGCCACTGCTCGAACTCGCGGACCGCGAAGGCATAATTGAACTTGTCCTGGCCATGCACCGTGCGAAGTCCACGCTGGTGCGACGGCAAATGCACGCCCGAATAATTCAGCGCGCGACTCATTCGAAGCGTGCAAGTATCGCCGTTTGCGCCCCCGAGCCATTGCCGCGGCCCAGGCGGCTCGCCGGTGTCGTCCGCGCCGCCGCCGATCATCTTCTTCAGTGCGATCACGCTGTCGACGGTCGGATAGTTCTTGACGAGATCGTCAAACGGCGGAAGTCGGTGCCTGCGCGTCATTTCCGGCGGTATGGCCATCGTTGTCCCTTATCCTTGTCTTCGGGTCGCCTCAAACTGCATTGTGGTGACGTCGGCGGGCAGTCTGGCGCCGCCGAACTCCTGGATGGGTTCGACGTCGATACGGTTCATGCCGGTCAGAGACAACACATAACCATGCGCGGCGAACGCTTTCGCGAGCTGCGAATCCCGCGCGACCCCAGCCAGCGTCGACTGCAGCACCTCACCGAAATGTCCGTGACGCGGTCGTCCGAGCCGCCGGTCCCAATCGGCGCCCGGCGCCATGAGCCTGCTGTCGAGAACCGCGACCAGGCTGTCGCGACTGGCACCAAACCGTACCGTGAGGTTCGCCGGCAGCGCCGGGTCGGCGGACTCCAGCCGGCCAAGCAATCGGTCCAAGACCTCGCCCTGGGCATCCAGCGGCGGAAGCGGCGACAGCGAGTGCCCGACCTCGCCAAGACTGAAGACGAGGAGCGTCTCGTCCGATCGCACAAAGCGGTCCAGCCGGGCGGGAAAGCCGGCCGATCGATCCGTATAGCTATCGAGAGGCGCCGGAAGCCGATCTTGCTCGCCTCGATCCTGGCATCGAGCAGTCGCTTGCAGCCCGATGAGGGTCAGAATGGCCAATGATGCCGACCGACGACCGATCGATGACATGTGGGCGTGGCCCCTTCGCGTTCCCTGTTCGTCCCGAGGATAGCAACCCGGCGGCGAGGGCGCGAGGATGCCGTGCCGGGGTGCAACCAGGTGGCGAACGACGGGCCGTCGTCGGCGTTCGGTGTGGCTCAACCGCGGAGACGGACCATGAGCACGAGCAAGACTTGGTATGTGGTGGCGGACGGCGGCAAGGCACGCTTCCTGACCCTCGACGACGGCGCGATGCGCACCGTCCAGCATTTCGACAATAGCGGCCACGGCAGCACCGACGTGGATCCGAGCGCCGGCACCAGCCAGCTCAAGGCGCCGAAGGCCGACCCGAAGGATCAAGCGAAAGCCCACTTCGCCAGGCAGGTCGCCGACCGCCTCAACGAGGCGGTCCGGACCCACAAGGCCGACGAGATCGTCCTCGCCGCCCCCGCCCCGATCCTGCACGAGATCCGCGAAGCGCTCGACAAGGCCGCCACCGGCAAGCTCGGCAAGTCGCTCAGCAAGGACCTGACCAACACGCCGGATCACGACCTCGCCTCGCATTTCCTCTGACGCCCGGCGGCGAGGACACCGTCGGGTCGACATCTGACGCGATGTTAGTTTATGTTAGGGTCATCGACGTCAGGAACGACGCCATGGCCATCCGCCATCCGTGCTTCGCCACCGGCACCCTGATCGCGACGGCGGACGGCGACCGCACCGTCGAGACGCTCGCGGCCGGCGATTATGTCCGCCTCGCGGGCGGCCCGCTCCGGCGCGCGATCTGGGTCGGTCACCGGCGCCAGCAGCGCGCCGAAGTCATTCGCATCAGGAGAGATGCTCTCGGCCAGCGAGCGCCGTCGCGCGACCTCGTCGTGTCCGCCGATCACGGCATCTTTCTCGACGGCCTCCTGGTCCAGGCCGGCCTGCTGGTGAACGACGAGACGATCCTGTCGGAGCATCGCGACGAGGTGGTCTTCTGGCATGTCGAGCTCGCGCGTCACGGCCTGCTGCTGGCCGAGGGCGCCCCCGCCGAGAGCTATCTCGACACCGGCGACAGGCGGAAATTCGGGAACTGTCCGATCGACTACGACCCGGTCAACGCAGCCTCGCAGGAGCCCTGTGCGGAGATGGTGCTTGCCGGGACGCGTCTGGACGCGCTCAGAACCCGGCTTGCGTCCGGCGCCCGGGACCTTCGAGCGCTCGACGGCGCGGTCAGTCGAAGCTTTTGAGGCCGGCGTAGAGCTTCGCCGCATCTATCACGCCGAGCCCCGTCGCCAGGTCATAGCCCGGTTGGGCGAGATAGCCCCAGATGTCGCCTTGCGTGATGTCGCGCGCTGGCGCCTGCCCGTCGGCCTGCAGCGCGTACAGCAGCGGATCGAGCTGGCCGACACGGTGGCCGAGCTTCTCGACCATCAGCGCCAGCGTGCCCGCGAACTGGGGCGCGACGAAGCTGGTGCCGCCGTAGAAATCGAATGTCTGTCCGCCCTGGACATAGAAATATCCGGTGTCCGGATCGGCGTCGGCCGACAGGTCGGGGATGTTGCGGCCGGCGAAACCGCCCGGTTCCGTGGCCAGCCTGCGCGGCGGGCTGCCGAGCTGGAACAGCGACTGCCCGAACGCGGTGCCTGTGACGCCGGCAAGTCCCGATTGATAGGACGGTGCCGGCCAATAGATGCTGACGCCGCCGCCGCCGCCGACCGCAAAATTGCCCTCGAACTGCGCTGCGATGACGTTCGGTCCCAATCCCTGGGCGAGGGCGCCGAGCGGGAAATAGCTCCAGCTCCAGGCCTGCTCCTGGCCGATCGCCACCGTGGGATAGCCCTTGTAGGAGGCGGTGAAAGGCGTCGTCGTGCCGCCCGCGGCCGTCACCAGCGGGTCGCTCGATGGGTGGTGGATCGAATAGACCGGGGTATAGGCCGCCGGCTGCCCGACCGCCGGGAACACCGGGTACTGGAACCGGTTGACCTCGAACGCGCCGTTGTCGTCGGCGTCGGTGAACACGGTCTGCCCCTGGGCGGCCATCTCGGCGAATGCGTCGTGGAAGGCCTGCAGGTAGAAGGTCTCGTCCTGGCCGCCGGTCAGGTCGTTGGCGAAGAAGTTCAGCTCCGCCTCGCCCCAGGAGCACGAGATCACGTCGGCCAGGTTGTCCGATGCCGCCGCCTCGAAGCCGTTGAGAAATGTCGACGACGAGATGTTGGGCGTGACGTAGGCGAGCACCGTCGCCTGGGGTGCCAGCGCCCCGGCCTGCTGCACGTCGAGATCGCTTTCGCCCGGATCGCCGTTGCTGTAGGGCGTCGCGGGATCGGTGCCGCCATCGACGTCGATCTTGGTCAGGTGGTTCGTTCCGACCGCGACGCCGATGTTCTTCCAGAACGAAGCCGCGTCCGCCACGTCGAAATCCGACAGGGTGACGATCCCGATCGTCGTGCCACGACCGGTCGCCCCGGCCTGCACCAGCGGCAGCACGTCGTAGCGTGCCTCGTAGTCACTGGGCGTGTAGAAGCCCGGCTGGTTGCCGGTCGCGGCGCCGCGCACGTTGGTGATGCCGGCGGCGGCCTGGGTGCGGCCGCCGTGGCGTGCCGTCAATGTGCTGAAGCCGCCGACGCCACGGACCAGTGCGGTCAGCGACGCCGGCATCACGGCTTGCGTGGTCGAGACGGTGCCGACGCGCCCACCGGTCGTTTCACGCCGCAGCGTCACCCCGAACGAGGCGGCCGCGGTGCCTGCGGATCCGAACACTTCGAGTGCCAGATGGTTGGCATAGAGGATGCCGATCGTGAAGCCTTCCTGCCTGAGCACGGACTCGACCTGGGCGATCGTGGCCGGTGTCGGCGCGAAGCGGGTGACGAACTGCGGCCGGGTCAGGAACTTGTGGAACTGCGGACTGCCCGGCGTCTGCACCGATGCGATGAACGCCGCCAGCGCCGCCGGATCGCGCGGCGTCAGGTAGACGGTCGCGGCGAGCGGGCTGCCGATCGCGACCGGCCCCAGATCGGCCGGAAGCGGCGTCGCGGGAGCCGCGCCGGCCGACATCGTGCCCGCCATGAGCTGCATCAGCGCGGTGATCGAAGGCGCCGCCGCGGCAGGCACGGCCCCGCCGAGGACGCCGAGCATCGTCATGCCGAGGAGCGCCGCGCGCGGTCCCGTCATCGAACCGGATAGACTGAGCATCTCGCGCCTGCGCCTTCGCTGTGTGTCACGGAGCGGGATAGCCGCCATCGACAGGGAGCACCAGACCGGTGATGAGCGCGGACACGCTCCAGCGCTCGTCGCCATGATTCACGCCTTCGTGACCACCTGGTCGCGAAAGTGGGCTTGCCCGATGCCGTTGGCTGCCGGTTAGTCTCCGGCCAAAATAACGGCGAGGAAACGAAGATGGATTTGTCTGCGAACTTGCAGGCCCAGCCCGATCGCGGGCCGGGCGGCGAGACGGGTGGGGTGGCGCCCGGCCGATCGACTGGACCGTCGGCCCGCTGGCGGCGCTGGCGGGGGCCCGCGATGCCGGCGCTGTTGATCGGCCTCGCTCCTCTCGCCGGTCATGCGCAAGCGACGGGACCGGTGGGCAATCCGGCCGACTGCCCTTGGCTGAACCCGAGCCTTTCGGTCCCGGCGCGGGTCAACCTGCTGATGCGCAAGATGACGCTGGCCGACGAGATCGCCATCGTCCAGGGCAACGGGTCGTCCGAACCCTACGTATTCTACGTGGCTGGCAATCCGAAGCTCTGCATGCCCGCGCTCGGTTTCGAGGACGGCCCGAACGGCGTCGCCGACCAGCTCACCGACGTCACCCAGCTTCCGGCGGGCGTCGACCTCGCGGCCACCTTCTCGAAATCGTTGGCGCTGCAATACGGCATCGTGATCGGCGCCGAACAGAGCGCGAAGGGATCCGCGTCCGATCTCGGACCCACGGTCAACATCGATCGTGATCCGCGCTGGGGCCGCTCGTTCGAGAGCCTCTCGGAAGACCCGGCGCTCACGGCTTCGATCGGCAAGAACATGATCCTCGGCATGCAAAGCCAGCGTGTCATGGCGCAGGTCAAGCATTTCGACGCCTACAACCAGGAGACCTATCGCAACACCCAGGCCGACGACGCGATCATCTCGGAGCGCGTGCTGCACGAGATCTACCAGCCGGCGTTCCGGGCCGCGATCGAGGATGCGGGTGCGGCGACGCTGATGTGCGCCTATTCGTCGGTCAACGGCTTCTACAGTTGCCAGAACCATGCGCTGCTCACCGGCGTCCTGCGCGACGAGCTGAATTTCCAGGGCCCGGTGATGTCCGATTACGGCGCCGTTCACGACGTGGCGGCGGCACCCGCCGGCACCGATCTCGAACAGCCGGAGAATACCTATTTCGGTGCGCCGCTGCAGGCGGCGGTGCAGAACGGCACCGTCGCGCGCGCGGTCGTCAACTCCATGGTCGAACCGTTGCTGACCGAGATGTTCCGGTTCGGCTTCTTCAACGCGCCGCCCGGCGGCTCGACGAGCGCGGTCGCGACCACGCCGGCTCACGTCGCCTTTTCGACCAGCGTGGCCGAAGCCGGCACGGTGCTGCTGCAGAACCGCGGCTCGCTGCTTCCGCTCGCGCCGAGCACCAACATCGCCGTCATCGGACCCGCGGCCTCGGCGCAGACGACCACCGGGGGCGGCGGCAGCGCGCATGTCATACCGTCATCCACGGTCACGCCGCTGGCCGGCATCCAGGCAGCGGCGTCCGGCACCATCACCTACGCGCAGGGCCTGCCGACGGACACGGAGCTGTCGGCGATTCCCGCGTCCGACCTTTCCAGCGCCTACAGCGGCACGCCGTTCAACGGAACCTACGCCGCGACCCTGACGGCGCCGGAGACCGGGACATACATCATCGGGATCACTAATCCCTGCACCTGCTATACGCAGGCCACCGTCTCGATCGATGGCGTCGGAATCATCAACAATCCGGCGACGCCGCCGGTCGCGGTCTACTCGGCGGCGGTGACGCTGACCAAGGGCAAGACCTACGCGCTGTCGATCACCGGCGAGACCTCGAATCTCGTCTGGGCGACGCCGTCGCAATTGCAGACCTTCATCGCGCCTGCGGTCCAGGCGGCCAAGGCGGCGCAGGCCGCGGTGGTCGTGGTGGCCGACGACACCGAAACCGAGGCGGCCGACAGGCCGAACCTTTCATTGCCATCGGCGCAGGACGCCCTGATCTCGGCCGTCGCTGCCGCCAACCCGCACACGGTGGTGGTCGTCCAGGCCGGTGCGCCGATCACCATGCCATGGGTGGGAAGCGTCTCGTCGGTCCTCGACACCTGGTATTCCGGCCAGACCGATGGCACGGCGCTGGCGGCCCTTCTGTATGGGGGCGCCAACCCGAGCGGACATCTTCCGGTGACCTTCCCGGTCAGCCTCGCCGACGTGCCGGCCGCGACACCATCGCAGTTTCCCGGAACCAACAATATCGTCCAGTATTCCGAGGGGCTGCTGGTCGGCTATCGCTGGTATGACACGCAGGGCATCACGCCGCTGTTTCCGTTCGGCTTCGGCCTGTCCTACACCCACTTCACCTACAGCAATCTCAAGATCCAGAACGGCACCGTCGACGGCGTGACGCCGGTCCGGGTGACCGCGACCGTCACCAATAGCGGCAAGGTCGCGGGAAGCGACGCGGCCCAGCTCTATCTCGGATTTCCCGCTGCCGCCGGCGAGCCGCCGCGCAAGCTCGTCGATTTCCAGCGCGTAAGCTTGTCGCCGGGAGCGTCGGCCACCGTGAGCTTCACCATCAATCCGAGCGACGAATGGTGGTGGAACGCCAACGGGTGGGACGAGACGACCGGCAGCTACAACGTCTTTGTCGGCAATTCCTCCGCGCTCGCCGACCTTCCGCTGATCCGCAGCTACACGATGGGCACCGGCATCGGCAAACGCCGTGTTACGGTCGCGGCACCTTCGACATTCAAGGCAGGTGCGACCGGGGATGTGCAGGTGACGCTGTCGGCCGGCGGCAACCAGACGCTCGCCGCGGTCGATCTGTCGCTCGCGGCACCGGGCGGCTGGCAGGTCGTGCCGTTGTCGTCGAGCAGCTTCCGACAGGTGCTGCCGGGGCAGGCACTGACGCTGCAATTCGCGGTCACGCCGCCGGCCGGCGCGGTGACGCAGAACGCGACCTTGTATGGGACCGCCGATTTCGCACCCGCTTCGTGCCAGGCGGGCTTCTCTTCGGTCACGGCGCAGACGGACAGCCCGGCCAAGCTCTACCAGCGTGCGGCCCAGGTCACGCCCTCATGCACGCCTGTCACGCGCCATGGGGGAGCACAGACCCGCCTGCTGCCGTGATCTATTCGGCTCCTCGATTGGAACCACTGATTACGCCGACGGCGTCGGGAACAGTGGCTGCCATGAGAGGAGCCGGCTCGGCCGAACCCAGCGCGGGCGAGCCGGGCAAGAGCGAGAAATTCCCGCTCGACGGATCGACCAGCCGCGGGTCGGCGGCAAGGTCGTGCGGGCCCGACGGGATCGGCATCAGCAGCGATCCGCCGATATTGAACAGGATGTTGTAGTCCTCGGTCACCGAGCCCGCGTTGTCGCTGCTGGTGGTGACGAACTTCCCGGCGGGAGCTTGGAGGATATTGTCGACGATGGCGACGTCCAGGCCGCTCGCGGAAAAGATCTGCCCCTCGTTGATCGAGTTCGTCAGGTTGTTGCCGTAGGCGGTGTTGCGCAGGATGTCGACATGCTGGCTGGCGAAAGCATGAATGCCGGAGCCGCCATTGTCGAAACTGACGTTGTAGGCGATCAGCGTGCGGCCGTTGTAGGGGGCGCCGCCATCCTGCGTGTGGCGGTTGTCGTCGACGATGATCCCGTTGCCGTCGGAGATCTGTGTGTAGTCGCGGCACGCGCACGGCACGTTCTCGGCATTGTCGTAGGTGACGTTGCCCTCGACGACATTCTTGTATCCGCTGTTGCCGTCGATGTCGTTCGGTTCGTAGAGACTGATCGCGCTGTCGCCGTAGGGTGACCAGTTCGAGGTGTTGAAGACGAGGTCGTTCGTGATCGTGACGTAGTCCGCGCCGTCCGCCGCGATGCCGCCGCCGGGGACGTCGTGGATGATCATGCTCCTGATCGTGATGTGGTGCGGGGTCTGTCCGGAGGGTGGCGGCGCGACGTCGATCCCGTCGCCGTTCGTCAGCGGGTTGAGCAGATCGCGCGCCTCGGCGAACCCGTAGCTGGCGGAGATGCTGGCGGCGTTGCCGACGATCTCGAGACCCTCGATCGTGATGTAGTTCGCCGAGATGCGGATCGCGGCCCATGCGTTGCCGAAATTCAGCACCGGATGCTGGCCGGGATAGGGCTCGTAGATGATCGGCGCCGACGCCGTGCCCGACCGGTCGATCAGGAGGATGTTCCCGCCCGGCGTGTCGTTGGTGTAGGTCCCGTCCATGATCAGCACGGTGTCGCCGGGCGCTGTCAGGCCCTCGGCATACTGCAGCGTCGCGAGGGGCGATCCGCTGTCGGTGCCCGCGTTCGCGTTCGAGCCGGTCAGCGCGCTGACATAGAGCGTCCTGGCCGGCGCGGCTGGCGACAGCGCGGGGCCGACCAGCATCCATGCGAACAGACGAGAGCAGCCAAGGGGGAGACGTTGCCGATCCATGCGTCACCGTGCGCGAAAGCCGGAGGATGAAGTCACGACAGGATCGAAACGGTTAAGAGTGGCGGAAGGCTGCATCCGGTCCGGCAATCTCTGGACAGAGCAACGACAGAGTTTTTCGGAGGATCGTCACCAAAAGCGACCGCGCGCGGAACAAGATCAGATCGGCTCGATGAGACAAAATTCTTGATTCACGCGACCTATCGATGCCGATACAATCAAGATCAGACAAATCCAAATAGATAATAACGTTATTTAGCGTTAATGTGTATTGTGGAGGACGGTTCACGATTGTAAGAGCCGGAGAACTGGGTCGCCGGGCTTGATCGGGTGCGGTGATGTTGCTGAACAGAATCGAGGACTGTCCATTGACAAGCACGATACAACAAACTGGCGTTACAACAGTCGCTTCTCAAGTCCCGTTGCTTGCGCCGGCCGCCACACCGGGCCTCGGCGCCGGCTTGATCCCGGTCGGCGCGCCCGTCGTTCCGGCGGGCGCGCATGTCGAGACGGTCGGCATCGGCAAGGAGTACGGCACGATCTCGGCCGCCGTCGCCGCGGCCACCAACGGGACCGTGATCCTGGTGGATGCCGGGACCTACACCAACGATTTCTCGACGATCACGAGCAGCGTGACGATCGAGGGCGTGGGCGGGATGGTCAACCTCGTAGCGACCGAGCCGCCGCCCAACCTCAAGGGCATCATCACGGTCGACAACAGCGCGACCATCGAGAACGTGTCGTTCTCCGGTGCGTCGATCCCGGATGCCGACGGCGGCAACGGCGCCGGCATCCGCTATGAAGGCGGTCAGCTCAACCTGGTCAACGACAAGTTCAGCCATAACGAGGACGGCATCCTCGCCAACGCCGTGATCCCGTCGCTGGCGACCAACACGATCACGGCCAACCACTGCCTGTTCCAGGACAACGGTTCCGGCTCGGGCTACACGCACAACATCTATATCGGCGACATCCAGGGCTTCACGCTCGAGAACAGCGTCTCGGAGGGGGCCGTCGTCGGCCACGAGGTGAAGTCGCGGGCGCAAATCAACAACATCACCAACAACGTCATCGAGGACGGTCCGACCGGCACCGCGAGCTACAGCATCGATCTCCCCAACGGCGGGGTCGATACGGTGACCAACAATCTGATCGAGAAGGGGCCGCACGCGCAGAACGACGCCATCGTGCATTTCGGCGGCGAGGGCATTCCCTACGCGGGATCGTCCCTTTCCGTCTCGGGCAACAAGTTCGTCAACGATCTCGGCGGCCAGGCGGTCGCGGTCCTGAACCAGACCGCGATCAGTGCCGCGATCAACGGCAACATGTTCGACAACATCGCGGCGGGCCAGATCGTCCAGGGTCCCGCGACGGGGAACGGCAATGTCGACGGCAACGGCCGCGCGCTGCCGGCGATCAACGCGACGGGGGTGCTTCCCGGCAACACGCTGACGATCCTGGCCAGCGACGCGTCCGCCCACGCCGTTACGCTCGACGGCAATTACGGGGCCGTGCAGGATCTCGGCACCGGTCACCTGACGGTCGACGACCGGGCCGGGCACGTCATCGTCATCGGCGGGGCCGGCGGTCTGCAAGTGACGGAGGCGCCCGGCACCGGCGGCAGCTCGTTCACGACGGCAGCCGGATCGACCAATGTCCTGACGCTGGTGGGACAGGACCTGATCGACAGCCAGGGTCATGACACCATCAATACCGGCAACGGGAACTTGACGGTCCAGGTCAACGGGACCGCGCAGATCAATGACGGGCTGGGAGGCAACCAGGTCGCCGTCAACGGAACGGTAACCTCGTCCGAAGCAGGCTCCAACACGATCTATTCGGTCGGGACGGCTGGACATCTGTCGGTCACCGGCAACGACATCTACACCCAGATCCAGAACAATGGCGGCTCCGCCAGCGTCGCGATCACCCAGAACGGGGTCGCCGAGGCGCTCTCGATCGTCGGCGGCGCCGATCTGCTGACGATCTATGGCGGTGCCATGCACGTGACCACGTCGGGCGGCGCACAAGGTTCGACGATCGACGTCGGGGCGGGGACCGCGAACATCATCAGCGCCGGTCCGGACGTGATCCATGCCGGCTCGGGCGCGGACAGCGTCATCGTCGAAGGCAAGGCCGCCATCTACGCCGGGCCCGGCACGCTCGCCGTCTTCGGCCGTGGCGCGTCGGGGGCGACGGTCTACGGCAATGGCGGCACCATCACGCTCGACGGCGACACCGGGGACATCACCTATCAGGGGGGTGCCAAGGCCAGCACGGTGAACCTGCGTCTCAGCAACAACACCCTGGTGGGGGGTGCCGGCCGCCTGACGGTGCTCGGCGGATCGCGCGAGACGCTCGATGGCGGGTCGGGCGGACTGGTCTATGACGCGACGGACGGCGGGGGCGCCAACACGATCAGCACCGCGGCGGGCGCCACCGACACCCTGACGCTCGCCGGCGCGGACACGGTGATCAGCCGCGGCATCGACACGATCGATGCCGGATCGGCCAATCAGTCGTTGTCGATCTACGGCCAGGCCCTGATCAACGGGAGCACCGGGACCAGCAGCCTGACCATCGTCGGCCACGCCTACCTCGCCGGACGGGGTCAGGACAACGTCACGGTCGACGCTGGTGCCACCTTCATCGCCCGGGCCGGACTGCTGACGAACGTGAATGAGACCGGCGCCACGGTTGCGTTCGGCCTGGCGTCCTCGTCAAGCGCCTACGACGTGGCCGTGCGTGGCGGGTCCGCGTCGATCTCGGGCGGCTCGACGCAAGGCACGCAGGTGTCGACGCAAAGCGGCTTCTCGACAAGTGTCGCCTTGGTGTCCGGCAGTGCGTCCGTTCAGGCCGACGGGACGGACACGATCGTGGCTGTGCGGGGCAGCGACACGATCGATGCGGGCGGCCCACGAACGTCGATCAGCGCGGGCGCGGCCGACCTGGTGGTCAACGACTATGTCCCTGCCACGACCGACACGATCAGCCTCGTCGGTGGCAGCGGTTCACTGACCTACCATGGCGGCAACGCGTCGCTGAGCTTCATCGGCGGATCCGGAGCCGCCACGATCGATGGCGGGTGGAACGCGATGGCGATCGCCGGCGGCGCCGGCAACCTGGTCGTCAACAGCGGGAGTGCGGCCACCGTTTTCACGGCGGGCGCCGGCGTCGCCGCTGTGACGCTCGCCGCATCGGGGGGTGTCGTGACGTTCGGGACGGGACAGACGACGATCAACGAGGCGGGCTACGGTCATGCCGACATATTCCGGTTCGTGGCCGGCAAGGGCGGCGGGACCGACCTGATCAACGGGTTCCAGATCGGCACCGACCATCTGCTGCTCCAGGGCGTCACGGTGGCGTCGCAGCAGGTCGTCGCGGGGTCGACGAACATCACGTTGTCGGACCACACGACCCTTCACCTGTCGGGCGTGGCGGGCGGCTCGAAGCTGTTCGGATAGGCTTTTCCGACCCGAACCACTCGACGCTCAGAACGGTCCGACCTCTCCGCCGGGTCGGCCGTTCGGAGCGTCGAGATCGGGCGCGATGACGTTCGGCGCGATCGCATCGGGATCGTTGGTGTCCTCGTGATCCAATCCCGGTCGCTCGTCGCCCAGGCAAGGCTCCTCCTTGGTCGGATCGCTCTGCGTCGACGGATTGCCGGTGCCGGACATCGTCTTCTCCTGTTCTTGTGTCGGTGAGCGATCAGCTTAACCATCGCGCGCCATGCCGAACATCCTGCGGGACTTCCTCACGTTCCGGATCGTCCGGAACCGTCCGCATCGTCGCGACATCGTGCTGCCGATGCCCGGCCCCGCCGGCTCGGCGTTCGTCGTGCTGGAGTTCGACGACCAGGGTTTGCTGTTCGACGAGCGCGGCATCGATGTCCTCGAGGCGCATCTGGACGCCCTGGCCGGGCGAAACCCGGTCATCATCGTCTTCGTGCATGGATGGAAGCACGACGCGGCCGACGGCGACGCGTTCCTCGACCGGACCCGTGCGCTGATCGCGGACGCGGCGCGGCCGGCCGACCGGCCGATCCTGGCGGTCTATCTCGCGTGGCGCGGCCTGACGCGCGCGGGAAACTGGGTGTGGGAAAACTCGTCGTTCTGGGGGCGCCAATCGGCGGCCGGACGGATCGCTGCCGGAACACCACGCGAGATATTGGGAAGGCTGAAGATGTTCCGCGCGCCGCCGGGACAGCATCCGCGGGCGACGCTTCTGATCGTCGGCCACAGCTTCGGCGCCCTGATCGTCTACACCGCGATCGCGCAATCGCTGATCGACGCCGCCCTGGCCGGCGACCCGGTGGTGCCGTCGTTCGGCGACCTGGTGCTGCTGATCAACCCCGCCTTCTCCGCGATCTCGTATCTGCCGATGTTCTCGATCATCGAGCGGGGCGTCTTCATCGATGACCAGTTGCCGGTGTTCGTCTCGGTCACGGCGGCCAACGACGAGGCGACGGGACTGCTCTATCCGCTCGGCAACCTGCTGCGGCCGGTCACCGAAGCCTGGCGAACCAGGCGGGAGCGGCAGGCCCTGACGCGGACGATGGGGCACCTGCCGTGGCTGCGCACCCACACGCTTTCGGTGGCATCCCGGCGCGGCGCGTCCGATCCCGCGACCTCGCTTCGGGCGCTCTGCCGGCGCGGCGCCATCGAGACGATCGGCGACGTGCTGGTGACGCGGGCGGGCCGGACACCGGGCGGGCCGTTCTGGGTCGCATCCGCCACGCCCGACATCATCGACGGCCATGACGGCATCTTCCTGCCGGCCTTCGAGGGATTCGTCCGCGCGCTGCTGCAGGCTCACGCCGCAACGCCGAAGAGCGTGCCCGGCATGTCACGCAGGCCGCCGGAACGACGTTCTGATATCGATACGTAATCGACGGCGCGCGGAAAGGCCGCTAACGGATTGCTGGCATCCGTTGGATCGATCATGCCAATCCGCTCGCCTCGCTTGCCGCTCACGAGATCCTGATGCCGGCGTGGTGGTCGGGCTCGGCGATGGATTTTCTCGCCAGCCAGCCCGATGCGCTGCGCCGCCACCTGGCGGCGGAGGCGGCAAGGCGGTTTCGCCTCAGCGAGTTCGCGCAGCTTCGGGCGTGGGAGGTCTCGATCGGCATCCTGCGCGATGCGCTCGCTGAACTCCCCGACAGCGAATGGCGGGTCGTGCTCGAGTTCGGCATCGTCCGGCTCGGCATGCGGGCCGACGCGGTCCTGGTGTGCGCGCGCGGCGTGCTGGTGCTGGAGTTCAAGATCGGGGCGAGCGGGTTCGACAATGCGGCCCGGCGTCAGGTCGAGGCCTATGCGGTCGACCTGCAGGATTTCCATGCCGGCTCGCGCGGCCGGCCGATCGTTCCGGTTCTGATCGCGAGCGAGGCCAGGGCGGCCCGGCCGATGCTGCCGCTGCTGCTTGGCGGCGCCACGCCGGTCGTGGATGCGACGCCCGCGACGCTGGGCCCGCTGATCGGCGACCTGTCGATGGCGCTGCCGGCGGTTTGTCGTCCGATCGACGTCAATGAGTGGGAACACGCGCCCTACCGGCCGGTGCCGGGCATCATCGATGCGGCGTGCCACTTGTTCGCGCGCCACGACGTGGCCGAGATCGCGACCGCGCGGGCGGATGCGACCAACCTGACGCTGACGATCGGGGCCGTGGATCGGCTGCTCGCCCAAGCGCGGGCGTCCGCGAGCAAGATCGTGGTGTTCGTCACCGGCATCCCGGGCGCCGGGAAGACGCTCTGCGGGCTCGGCATCGTATTCGCCCGCGACACCGACCGGTCGCAGGGTGCCGCGTTCCTGACCGGCAATCCGACGCTGGTGCATGTGCTGCGCGAGGCACTGGTGCGCGACGCGGTCCGCGGCGGCATGCGCAAGGGTGCGGCGAGGCAGCGGATGGAGGGCTTCATCCAGGAGCTGCCCCGGTTCCGCGACGACAATGTCGAAAGCGGGCTGCCGCCGGCCGAGCGGGTGATCGTCGTCGACGAGGCGCAGCGGTCGTGGACGGCGGCCCAGGCGATCGCCAAGACGCGCGACCGGCGGGTTCGCCTCGACCGGTCGGAGCCCGCGCACCTGCTCGACATCATGGGCCGCCATGACGGTTTCGCAGCGCTGGTCTGCCTGGTCGGCAACGGCCAGGAGATCCATGATGGCGAGGGCGGGCTTGCCGAATGGGGCGAAGCGCTGGGACGCCGGTCGTGGCAGGTCGCGGCGTCACCCGCGACGCTTGCCGATCCGCGGCCGCGGTCATGCCTGCCCAAGTTGCCGGACATGCATCTCGAGCCGGCACTTCACCTGACCGTGCCGGTGCGCTCGTTGCGTCACGATGCGACGCCGGAATGGGTCGACGCGGTGCTCCGCGGCGACGCGGGCGCGGCGCTCCGCATTGCGGAGGCGGGTCCCCTGCCCTTCTCGCTGACCCGCGACGTGGACGCGCTCCGCGCCGGCCTGCGCGCGGCGACCGCGGACGGGCAGCGCGCGGGCCTCGTCGCGAGCGCCGGCGCGAAACGACTGCGCGCCGAGGGGCTGGGCGCCGAGCTGCCGCACATGGACGCGGACGCCGTCGCGCACTGGTTCCTCGACAGCTGGATGACGGATCGTGACGTGCGCGCCTCCGACGCGCTGGAGACGGTGGCGACGCAGTTCTCGATCCAGGGACTGGAGCTCGACCAGGTCGGGCTGGCCTGGGATGGCGACCTGATCCGCGGGCCGGCCGGCTGGGTGGTGCGCCGCTTCGCCGGGACGGCATGGCAGGTGGTGCGACAGCGGGAGCGGGCGGAGAACTGCCTGAACACCTACCGGGTGCTGCTGACGCGTGCCCGCTACGGCACGATCATCTTCGTGCCTCGGGGCGACGCGCGGGACCCGACGCGGCTGGCGGACATCTATGACGGGATCGCTGCGTTTCTTGAGCGGTGCGGCGTGATGCCGTTGACCCGGCCGATCCGAACGGCCTTGGACGCTTTTTCTAAAGACGAAGGATTTCAAAGGCTTGCCTTTGATGGGGTCAAGGGGCAAAGCCCCTTGCCTTGACTTTGTTCACGGAGCCGATGATCGCGATGCCGTCCAGGGAACTCACGCTTCGCGGCCTCGTCCTGGGCGCGATCATTACCATCGTCTTCACGGCGGCGAACGTCTATCTCGGGCTGAAGGTCGGGCTCACGTTCGCCTCGTCGATCCCGGCGGCGGTGATCTCGATGGCCGTGCTCAAGCTCGCCGGCGGGGCGACGGTGCTCGAGAACAACGCGGTGCAAACGCAGGCGTCGGCCGCGGGGACGCTGTCGTCGATCATCTTCGTCATTCCAGGGCTGATCATGGTCGGCCACTGGCACGGCTTTCCCTACCTCGAGACGGCGGGGATCTGCGCCGCCGGGGGCATCCTGGGCGTGATGTTCACCATCCCGCTGCGGCGTGCGCTGGTGGTGGAAAGCGCGCTGCCGTTTCCGGAGGGCGTGGCGGCCGCCGAGATCCTGCGTCTCGGCGGGGAGACGGCGAGCGATGGCGCCCGCGCGCTCGCCACCGGCGGCGTGGTCTCGGGCGCCTTCAACCTGCTCACGGCGGGCTTCGCCGTGTTCTCGGACAATCTGACCGGGACGCTGGCGGCGGGCCACGCCTTGTTCCGGCTGTGGACCGGCTTCTCGCTGGCGCTGGTGGGCGCGGGCTACCTGATGGGGATCGCGGCGGGTGCGGCGATCCTGCTCGGCATCGTGGCCGGCTGGCTGGTCGCGGTGCCGATCCTGACCACGATCTCGCCGCGGCCCGCCGGCCTGCCGGATGCCGCCTTCGCGCTCACGCTCTGGTCGCATCAGGTGAGGTTCATCGGCGCCGGCACGATCGCGGTCGCCGCGGTCTGGACGCTGGCGACGCTGGCGCCGGCGATCGGGCGGGGGCTCGCGGGCTCGTTCGCGTCGTTCGGGCGCCCGGCTGACGGGAGCGGCGCGGACACGACCGAGCGGGATCTCGACGGCGGCACGATCATCGTGCTGACCGGGGTCGCGGTGCTCGGGCTGTTCGTGATCTTCGTGCATTTCCTGGGCGGCAGTTCGTTCGGCCTGGCGATCTTCGGCGCCCTGTTCGCCGCGATCTTCGGGTTCCTGGTCGCGGCGGCGTGCGGCTACATGGCCGGGATCGTGGGGTCGTCGGCGAGCCCGATCTCGGGCATCGCGATCGTGGCGGTGAGCCTGTCGTCGCTCGCCCTGCTGGCGATGCCGGCGGGGGCGAGTGCGATCGCGATTCCGCTGGCGCTGTTCATCACCTCGGCGGTGATCGCGATCGCGACGATCTCGAACGACAATCTGCAGGACCTCAAGACCGGCCGCCTGGTAGGGGCCACGCCGTCGCGGCAGCAATGGGCGCTGATCGCCGGCAGCCTGGTGGGTGCGGCGGTAATCCCGCCGATCCTGTCGCTGCTGTATCAGGCGTATGGGTTCACCGGCGCGTTGCCGCGTGCCGGCATGGATCCGGGCAAGGCGCTCGCGGCACCACAGGCGACGCTGATGTCGGCGATCGCCAACGGCATCCTCGGCCATTCGCTGGACTGGACGATGATCTCGATCGGGCTCGTGCTCGGCGTGGTCCTGATCCTGGTCGATGTGGCGCTGCGGCGGCGGACGCGCGCGTTGCGGCTGCCGGTGCTGGCGACCGGGATCGGTCTCTATCTGCCGGGGACCGTGAGCGGGACGCTGGTGATCGGGGCGGCGCTGTCGTGGCTGACCGCGCGGACGACGCGGTCGGATGCCGGGGCGGCGCGGCACGGAATGCTGCTCGCGTCGGGCTTCATCGTGGGCGAAAGCCTGGTCGGCGTGCTGCTGGCGGCGATCATCGGGGCGACCGGGCGCGAGGATGCGGTGGCCCTCGTCGGTCCCGGTTTCGCGCCGGCCGCGACCCTGCTGGGCACGGTGGGCTTCGTGGTCGTGTGCGCGGGTTTTGTCCGCGCGATCATGCGCCGGGCCGCGCGATAGTGCGGCGGTCGTCGCCTTGCCTGGCCACTTGTGCCGTGGTTTGACTGCCGCGAACGACGCCTTCGGAGCGACATGATGACCGAGATAGACGATATCCTCGCCCGCGAGATCCTCGACAGCCGCGGCAATCCGACCGTCGAGGTCGACGTGCTGCTGGAGAGCGGCGCCGAAGGGCGCGCGGCGGTGCCGTCGGGCGCGTCGACGGGCGCGCACGAGGCGGTGGAGCTGCGCGACGGCGACGCGTCGCGCTATGGCGGCAAGGGCGTGCTGAACGCGGTCGCGTATGCCGAGGGCGAGATCGCCGACGCGTTGCGGGGAATGGAGGCGAGCGAGCAGATCGCGATCGACGAGCGGATGATCGATCTCGACGGCACGCCGAACAAGAGCCGGCTCGGCGCGAACGCGATCCTCGCGGTCTCGCTGGCGGTGGCGAAGGCGGCCGCCGAGGAGATCGGCACGCCGCTCTACCGCTACGTGGGCGGCGTGTTCGCGCGCACCCTGCCGGTGCCGATGATGAACATCATCAATGGCGGCCAGCATGCGGACAATCCGATCGACATCCAAGAGTTCATGATCCAGCCGGTGGGTGCGGCGACGGTCGCCGACGCGATCCGGATCGGCTCGGAGATCTTCGCCCGGCTGAGGAAGGGCCTGCGCGATGGCGGGCACAACACCAATGTCGGCGACGAGGGCGGCTTCGCGCCCAACCTCGCATCCGCCGACGAGGCGCTGTCGTTCATCAGCCGCGCGGTCGAGGCGGCCGGCTACCGGCTGGGCGAGGATGTGGTGTTCGCGCTCGACTGCGCGGCGACCGAGTTCTTCCGCGACGGACGCTATGCGCTGGAGGGCGAGGAGCGGGATCTCGATTCGGGCGGGATGGTCGACTACCTCGCGGACCTGGCCGCGCGCTATCCGATCGTCTCGATCGAGGATGGCTGCGCCGAGGATGACTGGGACGGGTGGAAAATGCTCACCGACCGGCTCGGCGGCCGGCTTCAGCTGGTGGGCGACGATCTGTTCGTCACCAATCCGGAGCGGCTGGCGCGCGGCATCGAGAGCGGGACGGCCAACTCGATCCTGGTCAAGGTCAACCAGATCGGCACGCTCAGCGAGACGCTGGAAGCGGTCGAGATGGCGCAGCGGGCCGGCTACGCGGCGGTGATGAGCCATCGGTCGGGCGAGACCGAGGACAGCACGATCGCCGACCTCGCGGTCGCGACCAATTGCGGGCAGATCAAGACGGGCAGCCTGTCGCGCTCGGACAGAACGGCGAAATACAACCAGCTCATCCGGATCGAGCGCGAGCTCGGTTCGGCCGCGCGGTTCGCGGGACGCACGATCCTGCGGGTGTAAGCCATTCGGATCTTTGGATTTCGCGTCGGTCGCTTTATGGTCACGGCGCGTCTGACCGAGGGGAGCGATCGATGCCGTTCTGGCGAGCCGTGAAGCGGCGGATCAAGGAAGCGGTGCCGCCGATGATCTTTCTCGGCCTGACGGCCTTCTTCGGCTGGAACGCGACGCAGGGCGAGCTGGGGCTGAAGAGCTATGCCCAGGAGCTCACGCTGTATGACCGGGCGGTGGCGGCGAAGTCGGCGGCGGTCCTGGAGCAGCAGGCTTGGCGGCAGCGGGTCGAGGGGCTGCGGGATGCGGCACTGGACGCCGACACGATCGACGAACGATCGCGCGCGATGCTCAACCTCGCCGAGCCCGACGAGGTCGTGGTGCCCTATGGGCGGGACAAGCTGTTCTGAGCCTTATTTGATCTTGGCTTCCTTGAAGGCCACGTGCTTGCGGGCGACGGGATCGTATTTCTTCAGTTCCATCTTGCCGGTCTGGGCGCGCGCGTTCTTCTTGGTCACATAGAAATAGCCGGTGTCGGCTGTCGACACGAGCTTGATCTGGACGGTGTTCGTCTTGGCCATGGTGCATCTCGAAGCGGCTGGAGGGCGGGAAGATGCGCATCGCATCCGTCGGGGTCAAGCGTCCATGCTCGGCATCGAGGAGGCGCGGGCGCGGATCCTCTGCTCGTTGCGGCCGACGGACGCGGAGATCGTCTCGCTCGCGCGCGCCCTGGGGCGGGTGACGGCGGCGCCCATCGTCGCGCGCCTCGACCAGCCGGCGGGCGATGTCTCGGCGATGGATGGTTACGCGCTGCGTTCGGAGGATGGCGGGCTCGGCGCGAGGCTGACGGTGATCGGGGCGTCGCCGGCCGGCCATCCGTATGCAGGTCCGGTCGGATGCGGGCAGGCGGTGCGGTTGTTCACCGGAAGCGTGATGCCGGAGGGTGCGGACGCGGTCCTGCTGCAGGAGGATGCCGCGCGCGAGGGGGACATCGTGACGATCGGCGAGGCAGTGCGGGCCGGCCGTCACGTCAGGCGGCGCGGCGGCGACTTCGCGGTGGGCGACATGCTCGTCGAGCCGGGCACCTGCCTGGGCGCCCGGACGATCGGGCTTGCGGCGAGTGCCGATCATCCATGGATCGTGGTGCGGCGGCGGCCGGTGATCGCCCTGCTCGCAACGGGCGACGAGGTGGTGATGCCGGGGGAGCCGATCCCGCCGGGCGGCCTGCCGAGCTCGAACTCGTTTGCCCTGGCGGCGCTGATCGAGGCGGCGGGCGGCGCGCCGTTGATCCTGCCGGTGGCGCGCGACGACGTCGACAGCATCGGGCGCGCGGCCGCCGGCGCCTCGCGCGCCGACATGCTGGTCACGCTCGGTGGCGCCAGCGTGGGCGATCATGACCTGGTCCGGCCGGCGCTGGCGCGTTTCGGGTTCGAGCCGGACGTGTGGAGGATCGCGATGCGGCCGGGCAAGCCGCTCATGCACGGGCATCTGCGTTTCGGCAGCCATGTCGTGCCGGTGCTCGGCCTGCCGGGCAACCCGGTGTCGTCGCTGATCTGTGCGGCGCTGTTCCTGCGGCCGGCGATCGGCCGCCTGCTCGGGCGGCCGGACGAGGAACCGGCGCGCCGGCGCATGATCCTGGGCGCGGCCCTGCCGGCGAACGATGCGCGGGCCGACCATGTGCGAGCCACGATCGGACCGGGCGGGGACCGCGTGGTTCCGATGACGGTGCAGGATTCGGCGCGGCTGCGTGACTTGTGCCGCGCGGATGTGCTGGTCGTGCGCGCGCCGCATGCGCCGGCGGTCGCGGCCGGCGAGGAGGTCGACGTGATGCTGCTGGGCGAGATGGGTCTTTGAGGTCGTGCCGGATGGCAGCTTGACCGTTGACGGTGGAATTCACTAGAAGGTCATGTTGCCGTTTTGTTCCGGAACGCGAGGTGCGATGCTCACGCGAAAACAGCACGAGCTCCTGGTGTTCATCGATCGGCATCTTCGCCAGACCGGGTTCTCGCCGAGCTTCGACGAGATGAAGCTGGCGTTGGGCCTGCGGTCGAAGTCGGGCATCCACCGGCTGATCTCGGCGCTGGAGGAACGCCAGTTCCTGGGACGCCGTCATCATCGGGCGCGCGCGCTCGAAGTGCTCCGTCTGCCGGACGCGCCCGAGGAGACGGCGCCCGCGCCGGCGGCCGCGAATTTTGCGCCGAACGTGATCCGCGGCGATTTCTCGCGCAGCCTGCCCGGCGTCACCGCCGGGCACGAGGCGGGCGCGATCCAGCTGCCGCTGTATGGCAGGATCGCGGCCGGCCTGCCGATCGAGGCGCTGCGCGACAGCACCGCCCAGGTCGAGGTGCCGATGGCCATGCTGGGACGCGGCGAGCATTACGCGCTCGAGGTCGCGGGCGATTCGATGATCGATGCCGGCATTCTGGACGGCGATACGGTCATCATCCGGCGCGACGAGCAGGCCGAGAATGGGCAGATCATCGTGGCGCTGGTCGACGAGGCGGAGGTCACGCTCAAGCGGCTGCGGCGGCGCGGCAATTCGGTGGCGCTCGAGCCCGCGAACCCACGCCACGAGATCCGGATCTTTCCCGCCAACCGGGTTCGCGTGCAGGGCCGCCTGATCGGTCTGCTGCGGCAGTATTGAATGGTGGACCAGCGGCCGCCGGTCCCGCCCTTCACGCTCGAGACCGCGACCCGGAAAGTGCGCGCGGCGGAGGATGCGTGGAATACGCGTGATCCGGTGCGGGTGGCCGGCGCCTACACCCCCGACAGCCGATGGCGGAACCGGTCGGAGTTCCTCGCGGGACGGGACGCGATCGTGGCGTTCCTGACGCGCAAATGGCGCGTCGAGCTGGAGTACCGGCTGATCAAGGAGCTCTGGGCGTTCGGCGACAACCGGATCGCGGTGCGGTTTGCCTATGAGAGCCACGATGCCTCGGGCCAATGGTTCCGCTCGCACGGCAACGAGCAGTGGGCGTTCGATGCGGCCGGGTTCATGCGCCGTCGCGAGGCGAGCATCAACGACGTGGCGATCGCGGACGGTGACCGGCTGTTTCGTTGGGAGCCAGGACCGCGGCCGGCCGACCATCCGGGACTGGGCGCGCTCGGGCTTTGAGGCTGTGAAACGTTTTGCGCCGAAGGCGCAATTAGCCAGAGGCGGGGTTCCACCCCGCACCCCGCCAAACGCAGGGCGTTTGGATCCCCATTTATTCTAATAACATGCGGGTCCGGGGCCGCTGGCCCCGGCGGGGTGTGGGGCGGAGCCCCACGGCTTGGATCGATGGACGGTCACTCGGCCAACGCCGCCGGGAGCGTCGGGCGCGCCTTCGGGCGCGGGGCCGGAAGCGGGGGCACCCAGGGGCGGGCGCCGCGCCACTGGCGGTCGGTCAGGATGTCGACGCCGCGCGGCGTGAGCCAGACCGCCGCGGCGCCGTCGCGCCAGACCGAAAAGCGGTCGATCCGGGGGGTGCCGTCGCACGCGTCGCGGAGCGGAAAGGCGCTCACGATCAGGGCGGCGCCCGCGCAATCCACCGCACCCTCCTCGAGCGGCAGCAGGACCATCCGGCCGGCACGCGACAGGCGGCACGAGGCGAGGTCGCAGTCGATCGCGCCGCGCCTTGCTTGGGTGGGCAGGAGTCTGGGCTCGCCATGCGTCGCCCAGTAATGCTGGTCGGCCTCGATGGTGAATTTCGAGGCGCCCGGGCGCCTGGCGATGAACAGGGTGCGGTCCTGGTCGATCGCGATCAGGCGCGCATCGTCGGAGACGAGGATGTCGGGCGGGGATGCCGCCAGCGGCGAGGCGATGCCGGCGAGGATAAAGGCGAGGCCGGCCGCGCGCAGCCGGCCGCGCAGCAGGCACAGCAGGGCCACGCCGAAGCTGAGTGCCAGCAGGCCGTCGAGCGGCATGTGCGGCACGGAAAGGGTGGCGGCGGGGAGGCCGGCGACGGTGCGGCCGATCCAGAGGATCGCGCCGATGCCCCATCCCATCGGGATCTCGGCCAACGCGTCGAGGCCGAACGGCATCAGGGCCAGGGCCGCGAGCCCGCACGGCATGACCCAGATCGCGGTGATCGGGACCGCGAGCACGTTGGCGAGCACGAAATAGAGCTGGATCTGGCCGAAATGGTAGGCGGCGTAGGGGGCCGAGGCGGTGCCGGCGAGCACGCTGGTCAGTGCCAGGGCCGCGACATGCAAGACCAGGCGACGGCCGGCGCCGCCGTTCGCGGCATGGGCGAAGAAGGGGCGCAGCACCTCGTAGCCGGCGATCAGGGCGGCGACGGCGGCGAAACTCATCTGGAAGCTGACGCCGGTGATCTCGTTCGGCCAGATCGCGAGCACGACCGCGGCGGCGACCGCGAGGCCCCGCATCGAGAGCGCGCGCCTGCCGATGACGATGCCGAGCGTGGCGAGCGAGGCCATGCAGAACGAGCGGATGATCGGAAGATGCGCGCCGGTCAGCAGCAGATAGAGGCCGCCGGCGGCCAGCGCCGCGACAGCGGCGAGCTGCCTGGTGGGCCAGCGCAGCGCCGCATACGGCCAGCAGGCGAAGCCGTTGCGGACCGCGCCCATGACCAGGCCCATGACGATGCCGATATGCAGGCCGGCGACGGCGAGGAGATGGGCGAGGCCGGAGTTGGTGAAAGCGGCGCGGTCGCCGGGCGGGATCGCGGTCGAGCGGCCGGCCATCAGCGTCGCCGCGATCGCGCCGCGCGGCCCGGGCAGCGCCGCCTCGAAGCGCTGAGCGATGTGGTCGCGCAGGCCTTGCCACCAGGCGCGGACGCCTCGGGGTGGCGCCTGCGCGCCGAGTTGCTGGACCGCGCCGAGCGCGAAGCCCGATCCGGCGAGGCCGGAGAAGAACGCGTCGCGCTGCAGGTCCCAGGCACCCGGATAGGCGGGGTTCGCGGGCGGCCGGAGCAGCGCCCGGATCCGGACGGTGTCGCCGTCCGCGACCGGGACTGTGTCGTTGGCGCGCCGCCTGATCCGGATGGTGCGTGCGGCGGGGGCGCTGCCGTCGAGCGACGGATGGTCGATGGTCAGGCGCGCGCCGCCGTCGGGCAGGGCGTCGATGGCGCGCACCACGCCCTCGACGATCACCGCGTGGCGCGGGAGCGCGAGCGGCGGCAGCACGCGGCGCGTCTGGAGCATCGGCGCGATGAGGCCGAGGGTGAAGGCGAGGCAGGCGATGGCGGCGGCGCGGCCGGCGGCCGCGCGCCGGATGGTTGCCGCGAGGAGTGCGAAGGCCGACGCGGCGGCAACGGCGGCCCAGAGCGGCGGTTCGGTGCGCCACCCGAAATAGCAGGCGGCGCCGGCACCCATGGCCACCGGAAGGAACAGCACCAGGCGCTCGCGCTCGGCGTCGAGCAGCGCCGCGGCGAAGCGGCGGATGGCACCCGCGCGCAGACTGGGTGTTGCGCGGATGCCGGCTGAAATATATTGCATTAACGCAATGATACGGCGCCGCCGCCGGGTTGGGAAGACGATCGTGCTGGTGTAGGACACGCCGATGACGATCAGGACCCGCTTCGCGCCGAGCCCGACCGGCATGCTGCATATTGGCAGTGTCCGCACCGCGCTTTTCAATTTCCTGTTCGCGCGCCATCACGGCGGGACTTTCCTGTTGCGGATCGAGGATACGGATCGGGCCCGCTCGACGCAGGCGGCGGTCGACGTGATCCTCGACGGGTTGGCGTGGCTCGATCTGGAGGCGGACGAGGCGGTCGTGTTGCAGTCCGCGCGTGCCGCTCGCCATGCCGAGATCGCGCACGCGCTGCTGGCGCAGGGGCGCGCCTATCGTTGCTATGCGACCGCGGACGAGCTGCGCGAGATGCGGGAGAGGGCGATCGCGGAGGGGCGGCCGCCGCGCTATGACGGGCGCTGGCGCGACCGCGATCCGTCCGACGCCCCGGCGGGGGCGCCGTTCAGCATCCGGCTGCGCTCGGCGCAGGACGGCGAGACGGTGGTCGACGACCTCGTCCAGGGCGAGGTGCGGGTCGCCAACGCCGAGCTCGACGACATGATCATCCTGCGTTCGGACGGCTCGCCCACCTATCTTCACGCGGTCGTGGTGGACGACCACGACATGGGCATCACGCATGTGATCCGCGGCGACGACCACATGACCAACACGTTCCGCCAGGCGCAGTTGTTCGTGGCGATGGGGTGGGAGTGGCCGCGGTTCGGCCATCTGCCGCTGATCCATGGGCCGGACGGCGCGAAACTGTCCAAGCGGCACGGCGCGCAGAGCGTGACCGAATTCCGCGAGATGGGCGTGCTGCCGGAAGCGCTCTGCAATTATCTGGTCCGGCTCGGCTGGGGGCATGGCGACGAGGAGATCCTGTCGCGCGAGGAGCAGATTCGGCTGTTCGACATCGACGGCGTGGGGCGGGCGCCGAGCCGGCTCGACCCGGCCAAGCTCGCGCACCTGAACGGCGTGTGGATGCGGCGGGCGGACGATGCGCGCCTGGTCGAGGCGGTGATGGGCCGGCTGGACGGACGCGGCGGGATCGCGCGCGACGCGGTGACGGAGGAGCGGATCGCCTTGCTGATGCCGGCGCTCAAGGAGCGGGCGCACGACCTGAACCAGTTGGCGGACGGGGCTTCGTTCGCGGCGCGGGCGAGGCCGGTGGCGATGGATGCGAAGGCGCGCGCGTTGCTGACGCCGGACGCGCTCGCGCTGCTGGCGGCCTTCGGCGGGGCGCTGGCGGAGGTGCCGTTCAACCTCACGGCGCTGGACGCGGCGCTGCGGTTCTTTGCCGAGGAGCGCGGGGTCAAGCTGGGACAGGTGGCGCAGCCGCTGCGCGCGGCGTTGACCGGGAGTGCCGCGAGCCCGCCGATCGACGCGGTCATGATAGCCCTCGGCCGCGACGAGGTCATGGCCAGGCTGGCCGATGCCGGGGCGCGCCGTTGATCAATCAGTTCGACCGGCATCTGCTGGCGATCGAGGGCATGGCGCCGCAGTCGATCGAGGAGCTGCTGGACGAGGCCGAAAGCCATGTGCTGCTGAACCGTTCGGTGCAGACGCAGCGCGACGCGCTGCGGGGACGGACGCTGATCAATCTGTTCTTCGAGGACAGCACGCGCACCAGGACGTCCTTCGAACTCGCGGGCAAGCGGCTCGGCGCCGACGTGATCAATATGGCGGTGTCCCAATCGTCGGTGAACAAGGGCGAGACGCTGCTCGACACGGCGACGACGCTGAACGCGATGCATTGCGACCTGCTCGTGGTGCGCCACGACCAGTCAGGGGCGCCGGCGCTGCTGGCGGGCAAGGTGAGCGCATCGGTGATCAATGCGGGCGACGGCACGCACGAGCACCCGACGCAGGCGCTGCTGGACGCGCTGACGATACGGCGGCGGCTGCATCGCCTGCGCGGCCTGCGGGTCGCGATCTGCGGCGACATCGCGCATAGCCGGGTGGCCCGGTCGAACATCTTCCTGCTCGCCAACATGGGCAACGATGTCCGGGTGGTGGGTCCGCCGACGCTGATCCCGGCCGAGATCGAGCATCTGGGTGTGACGGTTTTCCACGACATGCGGGCAGGGCTCGAGGGCGCGGACGTGGTGATGATGCTGCGGCTGCAGAACGAGCGGATGACGCGCGGGCTGGTGCCGAGCGCGCGGGAGTATTTCCGTTTCTTCGGCCTGGATGCGAGAAAGCTCGCCTACGCCAAGCCGGGCGCGCTGGTGATGCATCCCGGCCCGATGAACCGCGGCGTCGAGATCGACAGCAGCGTGGCGGACGACCCGCTCCAGAGCGTCATTCGCGAGCAGGTCGAGATGGGGGTGGCGGTGCGGATGGCGGTGCTGGACCGGCTGGCGCGGGCGCAGCGCGAGCGGCGGCGCAATGCCTGAGCCGATCGTCGTGCGCGGCCGGGTGATCGATCCCGCGGGCGGGATCGACGGCGAGGGCGCGGTGCTGATCCGCGACGGGCGGATCGCGGATGTCGCGATCGGCCATGCTCCGGCGCCGCCGGAAGGGGCGACGATCATCGACGAAGAGGGCGTGGTGGTGTGCCCGGGCCTGGTCGACATGCGGGCGTCGCTCGGCGAGCCGGGCTTCGAGTATCGCGAGACGGTGGCGTCGGCCGCCGAGGCGGCGAGTGCGGGGGGAATCACGACGCTGGCGTCGTTGCCGGACAGCAGGCCGGCGATCGACGATCCGGCGCTGGTGCGGCTGCTGCGGGCGCGCGGCGAGGAGACGGGCCGGCTGACGATCCTGCCGTACGGCGCCGCGACGCGCGGCTGCGACGGGCGGGAGCTCGCCGAGCTCGGCCTGCTGCGCGAGGCGGGCGCGGTCGCGTTCACCGACGGGGCGCGCGCGATCGCCGACAGCCGACTGATGCGGATGGCGCTCGCCTACGCGCGCGGCTTCGACGCGATGATCGTGCAGCATCCGGAGGATCCGTCGCTGGCGTCGGGCGGTGCGGCGACCGAGGGGGAGATGGCGACGCGGTTGGGCCTGCCCGGCATTCCGGCGGCGGCGGAGGCGATCCTGGTCGCGCGCGATATCAGGCTGGCGGAGCTGGCACGCGGACGGATCCATTTCGCGCATGTGTCGACCGCGGAGGCGATCGGACTGATCAGGCAGGCCAAGGATCGTGGGGCGGCGGTGACGTGCGACACGGCGCCGCCGTATTTCGATCTGAACGAGACGGCGATCGGCTATTTCCGGACGTACGCGAAGCTGTCGCCGCCGCTGCGGCGGGAGCAGGACCGCGAGGCGGTGGCGGCGGCCCTGCATGACGGCACGATCGACGCGGTGGCGTCCGACCACATGCCGCGCGACGCGGACGACAAGCGTCAGCCGTTCGGGCAGGCCTCGCCCGGGGGCACCGGATTGGTCACGCTGCTCTCCCTGGTGCTGACGCAGGTGCATGGGCACGGGCTGCCGATGGCGCGCGCGCTGGCGTTGCTGACGGTCGCACCGGCCCGGCTGCTGGGTGCGGGGGATGCGGGCAGGCTCACGGTGGGCGCGCCTGCGGATCTGTGCGTATTCCATCCGGACCGGATCTGGCAGGTGCAGGCGGGCCGGATGCCGGGCCAGGCGCAGAACACGCCCTTCGACGGGCGCGCGCTGGAGGGGCGGGTGGTGGCGACGTTCAAGGGCGGGCGAAGGGTGTTCTGATCAGGGCGCTGCCCTGAACCCGCCGGGGGCGGGCGCCCCCGGACCCGCATCCATCAGCGCCGGATCCAAGGGCCGCCGGCCCTTGGCGGGTCAAGGGCGGAGCCTTTGTCTTTCCAAAAGCGCGAGCAGCGCCTCGGCGCCGGCGCGGGTGCACCAGTCGCCGAAGCCTTCGCCGTCCGTGCCCTCGGCAGCGTAGGCGGCGAACAGGGTCTCGAGATGCGGGACCACATCCGCGTAGCGGACGCGGTCGAGCAGGCGGAAGCTGAGGCGAGTGCCGGCGAAATCGCCGCCGACATAGATCGCGTAGAAGCCGGGCATGCGGCCGACGAGGCCGATGTCGCCGGTGTAGGTGCGCACGCAGCCGTTGGGGCAGCCGGTGATGCGGAAGCTGATCTCGCGGTCGGACAGGCCGTGCCTGGCCAGGGCCGCGTCCATGGCGGTGACGAAGGGGGCGCGGACGCGCTCGGCTTCGGTGAGCGCGAGGCCGCAGGTGGGCAGCGCCGGGCAGGCCAGGGTGAAACGCTCGAGCCGGGAGAGGTCGCCGGCGAGGCGGACGCCGTGGGCGCGGAGCAGGTCTTCGATCGTGTCGCGGTCGGACGGCTCGATGTCGCTCAGCAGGATGTCCTGCTGGGGCGTCAGGATGGGGTCGAGCGCGAAGCGGCCGATGATGTGCCGCAGCGCGGTCCGGAGGCGCTGGCCGTCATGGTCGGCGATGCGTCCGGACGGGACGGGAACGCCGAGCCAGAGGCGCCCGTCGCCCTGCTCGTGCCAGCCGAGGAAATCGGGAACGGCGAGCTTGGGCATCGGGCGGGGGGCGTCGAGGGCACCGTAATGGGTCTCGACCTCGGACCGGATGAAGTCGATGCCGCGGTCGTCGACGAGGTATTTGAGGCGCGCGCGCTTGCGGTCGGCGCGGCCGCCATGGTCGCGCTGGACCTTGATGATCGCCTCGACGATGGCGGTGAGGCGGTCGGGCGGGACGAAGCAGAGGGGGGTGGCGAGGCGCGGGTAGGTGTCGGCACGGTTGTGGGTCATGCCGAAGCCGCCGCCCACCGCGATGTCGTAGCCGACCAGGGTCTCGTCCTCCCAGCGGGCGATGACGGCGAGATCCTGGGTCAGCACGTCGACCGTGTTGTCCTCGGGCAGGGCGATGCCGATCTTGAACTTCCGCGGCAGGTAGACCGGGCCGTAGAGGGTTTCCTCCTCGTCCGCGCCGGCGACCGGCTTCTCGTCGAGGAAGATCTGGTAGTAGGCGCGGCTTTTCGGCAGCAGGTCGGCCGACAGCATGCGGGCGTCCGCGCGCAGGCGAAGATGGCGCGCGTCCTGGCTCGGGGCCGGCGAGGTCATGAGGTTGCGGACGACGTCGCCGCAGGCGCAGAGCGTGGTGAGCAGGGCGTCGTTGACGCGCGCGATGGCGGGCTTGAGGTCTCCCTTGAGCACGCCGTGGTACTGGATGCCCTGACGCGAGGTGATGCGCAGGGTGTCGTTGGCGAACTCGGAGGCGATGGCGTCGAGCGCGAGATACTGCTTGGCCGTCAGGGTGCCGCCCGGGATCCGGACGCGCGCCATGAACTGGTATTCCTTCTCGAGACGCGCCTGCTTGCGCTCGGTCGCGGTGTCGCGGTCGAACTGCTCGTAGCTGCCGTGGAACTTCAGCAGCTGGTAGGCATCCTCGCTGACCGAGATGCCGCCGGCGGCGAGCTCGTCGGCGAGGGTGCCGCGCAGGCCGTCGCTTTCGCGCTTGAGATGCTCGACCGAAGAGAGCTTCGGGGCGTCGACGACGTTGGTGTCTGGCACGGCGAAATCCCGATGCAGGAGATGGGCTGGATCAGTCGGAGACGGGCTGGGCGACCATGCGTAGATAGGGCTTGAGGGTGCGCCAGCCCTGCGGGAACGCGGTCCTGGCCTGCTCGTCGGAGACGCTCGGCGCGATGATGACGTCGTCGCCCTGCCGCCAGTTGGCCGGCGTCGTCACCTTGTGGCGGTCGGTGAGCTGCAGGCTGTCGATGACGCGAAGGACCTCGTCGAAGTTGCGGCCGGCGCTCGGCGGATAGGTCAGGGTCAGGCGGATCTTCTTGGCGGGATCGATGACGTAGACCGTCCGGACGGTGACGGACGGATCGGCCTCGGGATGCACCATGCCGTAGAGGTTGGAGACGCGACGGTCCGGATCGGCGATCATCGGGAAGTCGACGGTCGAGCCCTGGGTCTCGGCGATGTCGGCTTCCCACCCCTTGTGGCTGTCGGCCGGATCGACGGAGAGGCCGATGACCTTGACGTTGCGCCTGGCCCACTCGGGCGCCAAGCGGGCGACGGCGCCGAGCTCGGTGGTGCAGACCGGGGTGAAGTCCTTCGGATGGCTGAACAGGACGCCCCAGCTTTCGCCGAGCCAGTCGTGGAAGCGGATGCGTCCGCGCGTGGTGTCCTGCTCGAAATCGGGGGCGATCTGCCCGAGTTGGATGGTCATGGACGTCTCCCGCGGGGCTGTGACGGACTCGCGTCGCATCAGGGCACGACGAGATCAAGCAGTTTGATTTATCCACGCAAGCTAGACGTGCTTGGCGTGCATCCCCGACGGGATTGCCGCTATATGGAAAAGCTGATCGGCTCCGCCAAGGGCCGGTTGAGGCCGGCTTTCTCGGCCGAGCGGACGAGATCCTCCAGGGTCCGTGCCCGAAGGGCGTCGCGCAGCTGCCCGTCGAGATGGGACCAGGCGGGTTCGACCACGCGCGCGAACAGGTCGCCGGTCGGGCCGTCCTCGGTGCCGCCGTCATCGGCGATGGCGACGTCGACGATCTCGGCGAGCGTGATGTCGCGTCTGGGGCGGCCGAGGCGGTAGCCGCCGCGCGGTCCGCGGACGCTCTCGAGCAGGGACGAGCGGGAGAGGGCCTGCAGCAGCGGCTCGATGCCGCGCCGTGCGAGCCCGGCGCGGTCGGCGATGTCGGCGGCACTCACGGTTCCGGCGCGGCCGGCGTGGAACGCGACATCGAGCATGATCAGCACCGCCACCATCGCCCGGTCCCGCCGAAGCAGCATCACGATCTCCCTGTCCTCGCGGGAAGACTATATGACGATTTCAACGTGATCCACGCGTGAGTCGGGTGCACATGGCGGCCATGACCATCATCGATCGGCGCGCGAGCGCCTCACAGGATGCCAACCGTGATTTCGCGGCGCCGCGCGGGCGAATTTACGACAGCGTGGTGGCGACGATCGGCGGCACGCCGCTGGTGCGGGTGCCACGGCTGACGCGGGAGGACGGGCTTTCGGCCGACCTGCTGCTGAAGCTGGAGTTCTTCAATCCGCTCGGCTCGGTGAAGGACCGGATCGGGGCGGCGATGCTGCTCGATGCCGAGCGCGCGGGCCTGATCACGCCGGGCAAGACGATCCTGGTCGAGCCGACGTCGGGGAACACCGGGATCGCGCTCGCCTTCGTCGCGGCATCGCGCGGCTACCGGCTGATCGTAACGATGCCGGAGGGCGCCTCGATCGAGCGCCGCAAGATGCTGCGGCTGATGGACGTGCAGCTCGAGCTGACGCCCGGCAAGCTCGGCATGGCGGGGGCGATCGCGCGGGCGCAGGCCATCCTGGCCAGCACGCCGAACGCCTGGATGCCGAGGCAATTCGACAATCCGGCCAATCCGTCGGTGCATGCGGAGACGACGGCCGAGGAGATCTGGCGCGACACCGACGGGCGGATCGACGTGGTGATCGCGGGGATCGGCACCGGGGGGACGGCGACCGGCGTCGCGCGCGCGCTCAAGGGACGCAAGACGGGGCTCGAGGTGATCGGGGTGGAGCCGGCCGAGAGCGCGGTGCTGAACGGCGAGGAGCCAGGCCCGCACGGGATCCAGGGGATCGGGCCGGGCTTCCAGCCCGAGGTGCTGGAGCTCGACCTGCTCGACCGGGTGCTGACGGTCAGCGAGCGCGAGGCGATCGCGGCGGCGCGGCGCTGCGCGCGGATCGAGGGACTGCCGATCGGGATCTCGTCGGGGGGCGCGCTGCATGTCGGGCTGATGCTGGCGAAGGACCCGGCCTATCGGGGCCGAATGATCGCGGTGATCATCCCGTCATTCGCCGAGCGTTATCTGTCGACATCGCTGTTCACGGGGCTGGCCTGACGGCTTTGGTGTCGCGAAATTTGAGAATAAGCACGGTCGCGGGGCGTGGAATTGTTCGACGGCGGCCGAATCGGTAACGGCCCGCCGGCGGGTGCCGCGGGGGTCCGATCAGATGTCCGGGTGCTGGCAGGCGTGAGGGTTGACGGGACGGGCTCCGGGGCTGGCCCCGCCTTCTATCCGGTGGGCGGCGGGTTGAGGCGGGCCTCGACCGCGGCGATCGACGCGGCGAGCTTCGAGCCACATCGCATTTTGTAGAGGCCGAGCATCGACTCGAAGGGGAGCGGCGAGAGATTGTCCTCGGCGCGCACGGCGTTGATCTCGGCGAGGGTGGCGACGAGTTGGGTGTGAGCCTCCTCGGCGGTCTGGAGCCGCGGCTCGCGCACCGGCTTGGCCGGCCCGGTCTGCTCGGATGGCGGGGACGCGCCGCGGAGCAGCGCCCTGCCGGATTCGGCGAGCGGGTTGTCGTCATCGGCGAGCCGGCGGCCCATGCGCTCGATGCGCGACAGCGCCTTGTAGGCCCAGACCCAGTTCTCGGCGGCGAACAGGCGGGCGGCGAGCTCCTGGCCGATGATGATCTGCTCGCGCAGGTCCCAGACATGGTCGTTGGCCGGAAAGCAAAGGGATGCGCTCATGACGGCAGGGTCGGGCTGTCTTTGACGGATTGCAAATCGAAGCAACCGGCCCCGTCGGAGGCGTGTTGGCGATGTTCCGACCGGAGTTCGCCCATGGCTCGCATCATCCTCAAGCCGCTCGCCCGGCAGGTCGTCGTCCTCACGGGTGGCACGTCCGGGATCGGACTGACGACGGCCCGGATGCTCGCCCGACGCGGTGCGAGATTGTTCCTGATCGCCCGCAACGAGGAGGCGCTGCGCTCCGTTCGTGACGAGATCCGGGCGAAGGGCGGCGAGGCCGACTACGCGGTGGCCGACGTCGCCGCGCAATCGGAGCTCGAAGCGGCGGCCACACGGGCGGTCGAGACGTTCGGCGGCTTCGATACGTGGATCAACGACGCGGGCGCCTTCATCTACGGCCGGCTCGACGTCGTGCCGCTGGAGGACCAGCGGCGGCTCTTCGACGTCACCTACTGGGGGATGGTTCATGGCACTCTAATCGCGGCCGAACGTCTCAAGCAGACCGGCGGGGCGATCATCAACGTCGGCAGCGTGCTGGGCGAAATCGCGATCCCGTATCAGGGTGCCTACTGCGCCTCGAAGTTCGCGATCAAAGGCTTCACCGAGGCGTTCCGGCGCGAGGTCGAGGCGGATCGCCAACCGATCTCGGTCACGCTGATCAAGCCCGCGGCGATCAACACCCCGTTCACCGATCATGCGCGCAACCGCATCGGCTCCCGCGGCACGCGGAATCCTCCGCCCGCCTACGACCCGCGACTGGTGGCGCGCGCGATCGTGCACGCCTGCGAAACCCCGGTGCGCGACCTCACGATCGGAGGCGCCGGAGGGATTTCGATGGTCGTCGGCAACCTGCTCGCGCCTCGCGCCATGGACTGGATCTTCGGCCGCGTCGGCCATGCGACGATGACGACGAACAGACCCGGCGACCTCGGTCAGCGCGACAACCTCTACGAGCCGCGCGAGGACCTGTCGGAGAACAGCAGCCTGCGTCCCTTCACCCGGAAGACCAGTCTCGCGCTCGAGGCACAGCTACATCCGGGCGCTGTCCTCACTCTGTTGGGCGGCATTGGCACCGTGCTCCTGGCCTGGCGGTCGTGGCGGCGACTCCCTCGATGAAGCGCGCGTCATCGAAAACCGCATTTGCCGCCAGGTCTCTTTTCGACGCTGTTTGCGACGATCCCCGTTCCACGGCGTTCGGACGCCAGAAACATAAGGATCCGAGACCATGTCAGCGCCCCACGACCTCAAGGAAGTCTACACCGACGAGCTCAAGGATCTCTGGTCGGCGAACGACCAGATGACGAAAGCGGTGCAGACCCTGTCCGCAAAAGTTCATGACAAGAAGCTCAAGGAACTGTTCGAGGGCTCCCATACGGGCATCGGGAAGCACACCGCAACTCTGAGGTCGCTTCTTGAAGCCGCAGGCGGGGACGTCGAGAAGGAACACTGCAAGGGGATGGAAGGGCTTGTGAAAGAGGCATTGAAGCACGGCCTCGAGGAGGCACCCGAGGATGGCGATCTTCTGGACCTGGTGCTGATCGCCCAATATCAGCGGCTATCGCATTACGGCATCACCGGCTTCGGCACCGCCGCGGCTTATGCGGGTGCGCTGGGCATGAAAGAGGATGCGACGAAGCTGAAGTCGATCGTCTCCGACATCTATCAAGCCGACGAGTATACCAGCAAGCAAGGCGAGCGGCTGACCAAGCTGGCTGCCAAACATCAAGCCGGCAAGACGGGCTGACGTCGAAAGCGATCGGTCTGGAGGCTGGTGCGGACCAGAGGTCCGCACCGTCCTAAGGTGGTGGACCACCCCAAGGTGCAGGAGGTCGCCGCGCGGCTTGGCGTTGCGCCCATGCATGTCGGCCTCGCCCGGCTGCTGTGATAAGCGCCCAACACCCTGCTGATCCCGGGGACGACAAGCGTCGAGCATCTCGAACAAAACCTGACGACCGCGTCTGTGGAGCTGGACGAGGAGGCGATGGCCGACCTCGATGCGCTCGGCGTGCCCACAGCCGGCACCCAGCCGTTTCGACAATGAGGGTCGGTTCTGCAATGCCACGCTAACGGCCAACCTATCGACGATGGGGGGCTTTATCGTGTCGTTACCGTTCTGAGCGACGAACGCTGCGCGCAAATCGACGTCGTTCGGGATCGTCGATTGGGGAGTGTGACAGGAAAGACGCGCGCGCCGGCGACGGCAAGCGAACCGGCGCAGCCGGCGGCCGCAAGTCGCAGATATCATATAGAAGATCCTGAGCGTGAGGAGAACCGAGGACATCGGCTCGAGCCGATGCCAACGAGATGTCGCTTCAGGCCCGAGCGGGCGGCGCTCGCGGCTCGCCGACGCAATCTTGTGTTGAGACGGTCATCACCTGACCGGACGCAGCATCTTCTTTTCCATTTCGGCAAAGAAATGATGTTGAAGGTTGATCGTATGATCAGTCCAGGCGGCTCGCTCTGATTTGTCATAGAAATCAGATGCATCGAGGTTCTTCGCTGTCGCGGCGTCGTATGAGGCGCCCAGATCACGTTGGATGTTGACGTCTTGCTGCTCGTAGACACCGACCAAGCCGTCGGTTCGACGCCATGGCACAAGTCGGTTCGCTAAGGGCATCACCGCCACCAAGCACCAGGGCGGCGTGCCGCCCGATCGCGCGCGTCCAGTAACGGCCCTGCCGGAGGCCAGGGTTTCGGTTGAGCAGCTATTGAGAATGACTCTCAGTTGCAGTAGTCGAGTGGCGCGACGTGTGGAGGGATCGACGTGCCTCATCTTCGACTGCGACCGACAGCGCTTGCCGCGTGCTTTCTGGCGCTGGGCCGCCCCGGCATCGCCGACGGACAGACCACCGCGGGCCAGAGCTCTCCGATCAGCGCCACGTCGGGCCAATCGGCCACGCCCGGCTCGGCGGGCCAGGCCTCGACGTCGAACCCCTTCGCCGACCTGCTCTCCAGGAACAACCTTCTCGGCGACTTGTTCGGCGTCCGCTCCTACCTCGCCGCCAAGGGCATCACCTACGGCATCAACGAGACCAGCGAGGTGCTTGGCAACGTGACCGGTGGCGTGCATCAGGGCGCCGACTACGACGGCCTGACCCTGCTTTCGATCGGTCTCGATACCGACCAGGCGTTCGGCTGGCTGGGCGGGACGTTCAACGTCAGCGCGCTTGAGATCCACGGACGCAGCCTCAGCGCGGACAATCTGGACGACATCCAGACCGCGAGCGGCATCGAGGCCGACCGCACGTTCCGACTGTGGGAGCTCTGGTTCGACCAGGCCAACGCAGCCGGCGACGGCGACCTCAAGATCGGTCAGCAATCGATCGACCAGGAGTTCCTGACCAGCACCTATTCGACTTTGTTCCTGAACACGATGCTGGGCTGGCCCGCGGTTCCCTCCTACGATCTCTATGCTGGCGGGCCCGCCTATCCGCTGTCGTCGCTTGGTATCCGCCTGCGCGGCTCCGTCGGGCCCCTGACCGGATTGATCGGCGTCTACGACGACAATCCTCCGGGCGGTCCGTTCGACGGCGACGATCAGCTGCGTGGCGCAGAACGCACCGGAGCCGAGTTCAATCTCGGCACCGGCGCGCTGGTGTTTGCCGAGGTGCAACTCGCCGTCAACCAGCCGGTCCCGGGGCAGAACGTCGAACCGGGGGCAGCGCCGGGCCTGCCGGGGCTCTACCGCGTCGGCGGCTGGGTCGACTCCGGCGCCGTTCCCGATCAGCGCTTGGATGATGCCGGGCTCTCGCTCGCCGATCCCGTCTCGGACGGCAATCCGGCGCTTCGTCGGCACGATTTCGGTGTCTACGGCAGCTTCGATCAGGAAGTCTGGACCGACAGCGCCGGCGTCCGGTCGATCGGCACTTTCCTTCGCCTCATCGGCGCACCCGATGACCGCAACTTTCTCAGCTTCAGCCTCGACGCCGGCCTCGACATCAAGGCGCCCCTGACCAGCCGGCCCAACGATGCCGTCGGAGTCGCGTACGGCTTGGCCAAGCCCAGCCAGAGCGTCAGCGAACTCGACCACGAGACGCGGGTGTTCACCGCCGACCCCGCCTATCCGATCCGATCGAGCGAGGGCTTCGTCGAGCTGACCTATCAGGCGCAGATCGCGCCGTGGTGGCAGGTGCAGCCGGACGTCCAGTATGTCTGGACACCTGGCGGCGGCCTCCCCGCCCCGAACTGTCCGGGCGATCTCTCGACGCCGCGCATCGGCAACGAGGCGATCCTCGGCCTGCGCACGACGATCGCCTTCTGAGCCGCCGGGACGAAGGAAACCATTGATCGGTGACGGGCAGCAGGCGATAATGCGAATTATTCGCAGTATGCCGGAATGGAGCGGAGACATGTGGAAAGGATGCGTGGCGCTTGCCCTGGCTTGCTGCGGCTTGCCGACAATGGCCAATGCCGTCAACGGCAACGGCGACTTCCTGTTGGGGCTTCGCAGTCATGCATTGCTGACTTCCACGATCCCCGGGAACGGCGACCAGAACCCCTATGCCATCGTGGTCGCGCCGGTCGGAGCCGGGAAAATCAGGGCCGGCGACGTTCTGGTCAGTAATTTCAACGACCGCAAGAACCTGCAGGGACTGGGAACCACGATCGTCAGTTATCGACCTTCCACCGGGGCCTTGGCGACGTTCGCGACGCTGCCGCGTCGGCTGCCCGCCGGCGGCTCCTCCTGTCCCGGCGGCATCGGTCTGACGACGGCGATGACGATGCTCAGCGACGGCTACGTGCTGGTCGGTTCGCTGCCGAGCGACGACGGCACGACCGCTACCAAGGGTGTGGGCTGCCTGGTCTTGCTCGACCCCGACGGCCGGCTCGCCGGCACGGTCGTCGGACCGGCCATCAACGGCCCCTGGGGCAACATGGCGCTGCACGAACATCCGGGCGGTGCCTCGCTGTTCGTCAGCATGACCGGGTTCGGCGTCGGTTCCGCCGACGGCGCGCCGCCCGTCGTGCATGATGCGACGATCGTGCGCCTCGAGCTCGCCTACGGACCGGGCGAGGCGCCGCGCGTCACCGGCCAGACCGTCGTCGCGGACGGCTTCGGCGAACAGGCCGACAAGAGCGTCTTCATCATCGGCCCGACCGGCCTGGCGCTCGATCCGGCCGGCACGCTCTACGCGTCGGACGCGCTCGGCAACCGTGTGGTCGCCATACCTGACGCCTTGACCCGCACCACGAGCGCCGGCCAGGGACGCGAGGTGAGCAAGGATGGGCTGCTGAATCGTCCGCTGGCGCTCGTCGAGACGTCCGACGGCCACCTCATCACCGCCAACGGGCTGAACGGCCAAGCCGTCGAGATCGACGCCGCGTCCGGACGACAGCTCGGCGCCAAATGGCTCGACACCGACAAGGCGCAAAGTCCTCCCGGCTCCGGCGACCTCTTCGGACTGGCTCTGACGCCGGGCGGCGACGGTCTCTATTACGTTGAGGACGACGTCAACACACTCATGCTCGCGCATCGATGACGGGCTGCCCGTTCCCGTCGCGTCGCGCTTTCCTCGGCTCCGCCGGCGGTACGCTGGTCGCGTCGGCAGGGCTGCTGATGGCGGCCAACCGGACGCCGAACCCGGCAGCCAGCGCGCTCGGCGGCTCGAGCACTGCGGACGGATCCGTTCCATTCTACGCGAAGCACCAGGCGGGCATCGCGACCTCGCAACAGACATGCATGGTCCTTGCTGCCTTCGACCTCACCGCCAGCAGCGCGTCGGAGATCGTGACGCTGCTGAAAGCGTGGACCGCGGCGGCGGCGCGCCTGACCGCCGGCCAGACCGCCGTCGAGATGGCATCCGACCGAGCGCATTGGCCGAGCGACAGCGGCGAGGCGATCGGATTGAAGCCGCGGCGCCTGACGCTGACCTTCGGCTTCGGTCCCGGGCTGTTCGAACGTGACGGACAAGACCGCTACGGGCTCAAGGGCTTCCGTCCTTCGGCGCTCGTCGACCTGCCGCCATTCAACGGTGATCAGCTCGACCCGGCACACACCGGCGGCGATCTCTGCATCCAGGCCTGCGCCGATGATCGTTTCGTGGCTTTTCACGCGGTCCGGCAGCTGGCCCGCATGGCGGCCGCCGACGACGCGGCGCGCGGCTACGGCGGCAAGAAGCCGGGCGCGACCGCGGCCTACGCGCCGAAGCAGGGAGCAGCCGCGCTGCGCTGGCTGCAGACCGGCTTCCTGCCGGACACGCCCGATACCGGCACTCCGCGAAACCTGCTTGGCTTCAGGGACGGCACCCAGAATCCCGGGGACCCGCACATGGCGGAGAAGGCGGCCGGAAAGCAGCTGGGCAACGGCAGCTTCGAGGATGTTGTCTGGGTCGGCAGCGAGGAACCGGGCTGGATGCGCCACGGCAGCTACATGGTCGCTCGCCGCATTCGTCTGGCCCTCGAGCACTGGGACCGGACGGACGTCGATTTTCAGGAACAGGTCATCGGGCGGCACAAGGTGTCGGGCGGTCCGCTCTCGGGTGGCGACGAGTTCACGCCGCTCGACCTCGACGCTACCGGCAAGGACGGTGACCCGCTCATCGCCGAGAACGCGCACGTAAGACTCGGCTCGGCAAGCCAGACCGACGGGGCGCGCATCCTGCGTCGAGCCTATTCCTACGATGACGGGCTCAGCATGACCGCCGAACGCTGGCCGCCTTGGCGGCAGGGACTCGAATACGATGCGGGCCTGCTCTTCATCGCCTACCAGCGCGATCCAAGGGACGGCTTCATTCGGATCTACGACAGGATGTCGAAATTGGACCTGCTCAATCAGTATGCCACGCATGTCGGCAGCGCGATCTTCGCCGTACCTGGTGGCGTCGAGGCCGGCGGCTTTATCGGGCAGGATCTTTTTGAGGGGCGTAGAACCACGCTTGCGAAAACATAAGGGACCGAACGCTGATCAAAGGACGGGACCGGGAGGACAGGTGATCACCAGCGGCCCGGCATCGACCTGTTCGGCATCGCGATGACGCCGGACGACGGCGTCTATTTCGTCAAGGACGGAATGAACAGGCCCGCTCTCGGACGATTATTCGCTTCAACTTCGAAGGATTTCTCATGCCTCTGTCACGCCGCCTCCTGCGCACCGTGGCCCTGCTCGCACTGGCGCCTGCCGCGGCCCCTGCCGCGGGCGCGACGCTGGTCCTCTACAGCGCCCAGCATGAACAGATGGTCGACAACCTGACGCAGGAGTTCACGCGCGCGACCGGCATCACGGTCAAGGTCCGGACCGGCGAGGCGCCGGAGATCGCAAGCCAGATCATCCAGGAAGGCGCGCGGTCGCCGGCGGACGTCTACTTCACTGAGAACTCACCCGAGCTGACCCTCCTCGATGAGAAAGGCCTGTTGGTGTCGGTCGACGAGCCGACCCTGGACGCCGTGCCTCCGCGGGACAGCGCGGCCGACGGGCACTGGGTCGGCGTGCTGGCGCGCGAGAACGTGCTCGCGTTCAACCCGTCGATGATCGCGCAAGACGCCTTGCCGGCTTCGTTGCTGGCACTCGCCGGACCCGAGTGGAAGGGCCGGGTCGCGATCGCCCCCAGCGACGCCGATTTCCTGCCGCTGGTCGGCGCCGTCGCCTCCGTGAAGGGACGCGCAGGGGCGCTCGAATGGCTGCGCGGGCTGCACCGCAACGCCCAACTGTTCGACGACGACGAGGGCGTCGTCGCCGCGGTCGATCGCGGCGCAGTCGCCACCGGCATCATCAATAACTACTACTGGGCGCGACTCGCCACCGAGCAGGGGGCAGCGCGCACGCATAGTCAGATCCACCATTTCGCCGCCCAGGACATCGGCGCCCTCATCAACGTCTCCGGCGCCGGGGTGCTAGCCTCGTCGTCGAACAAGGCTGCCGCCCAGCGATTCCTGGCTTTCCTGGTCAGCACACCGGTGCAGACGGCGCTCGGCAAGGGTGACGTCGATTTCGAGTATCCGCTCGCGCGCGGCGCAGCACCCAATCCGATGCTCAGGCCGTTCGACCAGTTGCACCCGCCGTCGATCGGGATGAGCCAGATCGGGGACGACCAGCTCGCGGGACAGTTGCTCCGCCAGGCCGGGCTGCTCTGAGCCGACGCGCGGAGCGTCCGCCTCCCCTTCTGCTCGCGGTTGCGGCTATACTGACGATCACGGTCCTCCTGCCTCTCGCCTACACAATCCTCCAGGCGACACGGACGTCGGGCGCGGACGCCGCCGATCTGCTGTTCCGGCCGCTCGTCGGCGAACTGCTGCTCAACACGGCCGACATCGTGGTCTCGGCGACTTGCGTCGCGGCATTTCTCGGCACGCTGTTCGCGTGGCTGGTCGAGCGAACGACGTTGCCGGGACGGCGCATCTGGGGCGTGCTCGCGGTCGTCCCGCTAGCCGTGCCGCCGTTCATCAGCAGTTTCGCCTGGGTCTCGATCAGTCCGTCACTTCAGGACTTCACGGGCGCGTTGCTGGTGGTCAGCACCTCCTATTTCCCGCTGGTCTACCTGCCGGTCGCGGCGGCGCTGCGCGGCATGGATCCGGCGCTGGAAGAGACCGCCCGTTCACTCGGCCGGGGCGGTTGGGGCTGCCTCGTCTTCGTCGTGCTGCCGCAGCTGCGGCCGGCGCTGCTCGGCGGCATGCTGCTGATGGCGCTGCATATGCTCGGCGAGTTTGGCGCCTTCACGCTGCTGCGGTTCCGGACCTTCACCACCGAACTCTACGCTGAATATCGGACCGGCTTCAGCGGGCCGGACGCCTCGCTGCTGGCGGTCGTGCTGCTGGTGCTGTGTCTTGCCTGCATGCTGGCCGAGATGCGGGTTCGCGGCGCGCCCCGTTACGCCAGGATCGGGCGTGGCGTGCGCCGGAGCCCGGCGGTCTACGAGCTGGGATGGGCGGCACTGCCGGCGCTGGCGGCCTTCGCGCTCTTGGTCGTCGTCACGCTCGGGGTGCCGCTCGGCATGATCCTGTATTGGCTGACCCGGCATGGCGCGGCGGCGGTCACGCCGGCTTCGGTCTCCTGGCCGCACATCCTTTCGGCAACGATGGCCTCCCTCCGGCTCGGCCTGTCCGGTGCGGCCTTCACGGTTGCGGTCTCGCTGCCGCTGGCATTCATGGCTGCCCGCTACCGCGGCGCCATGGTCACCCTGCTCGAACGCGCGGCCTACCTGACCAATGGAGTGCCGGCTATCGTGGTAGCACTCGCATTGATCGCGCTGACGCTGCGCCTCGCCGAGCCGCTCTATCAGAGCGCCGCCTTGCTGACCGGCGCCTATGCGGTGCTGTTCCTGCCGCTCGCGCTGGTCAGCGTGCGCGCCGCCCTGATGCAGGCCGAGCCAGCGCTGGAGGATGCTGCGCGCTCGCTCGGCCTCGGCTGGTGGGCAGTCGCCTGGCGCGTGCTGCTGCCGCTTGCGCGGTCGGGTCTCGGTGCCGCGGCGGCGCTGGTGTTCGTCTCGGTGGTGACGGAGCTGACGGCGACGCTGCTGCTGGCGCCGATCGGGACGCGCACGCTCGCCACCGAAGTCTGGGCCGACACTTCAACCCTCGCCTTCGCGGCGGCGGCTCCCTACGCCGCGCTCATGGCGACTCTCTCGCTCGGCTCCACCTGGCTGCTGGCACGGCGGTTCGGCGTCGGCACGCTGGCTGGCATCGGCTGATTGCGTTGGCCGCTCTCTCCGTCAGGCAGCTCTGCAAGTCGTTCGACGGCCACCCGGTGCTGGCCGACATCAGTCTCGAGGTGCAGTCCGGCGCCCTGGTCGCGATCCTCGGCCGCTCCGGCAGCGGCAAGACGACGTTGTTGCGGCTGATCTGTGGCTTCGAGCGCGCGGACTTCGGCGAAATCGCGGTCGACGGTCAGCTGGTCTCGAGCCAGCTGTCGCGGCTCCCGGCGGAACGACGGCGGATCGGCTACGTGGCTCAGGAAGGTGCGTTGTTTCCCCATCTCAGGGTGGCCGACAATATCGCGTTCGGGCTGGCCGCCGGCGAGCGCCGGGCTCGGCATGGCGTGGGGGCGCTGCTCGAATTGGTCGGCCTGCCGTCCGGCCACGCGACGCGCTGGCCGCACCAGCTCTCCGGTGGAGAGCAGCAGCGGGTGGCGCTGGCGCGCGCTTTGGCGCCGCGGCCTCGCCTGGTGCTGCTCGACGAGCCGTTCTCCTCGCTCGACGCCGCACTCCGCGTCGAGACCCGCGAAGCGGTGGCGCGCGCGCTATCTGCGTTGCACGCCACCGCGATCCTGGTCACCCACGACCAGTCCGAGGCGCTCTCGTTGGGACAGGAGGTGGCGGTGCTGCGCGAAGGACGCTTGGTGCAAATGGCGGCGCCCGCGATGCTCTATCGGCAACCGCTGGATGCGGATTTGGCGCGCTTCGTGGGCGACGCCGTCGTGCTGGAGGGGTGGGCCGAGCGCGGCGTGGCGCGCTGCCGGCTCGGGGTGCTCGCGCTGTTCGCGGGTCCGGACGGCCCGGTCGACGTCATGATCAGGCCCGAGCAGATCCGGCTGGTCCAGTCCGGCGAGGCGCCGGACCGGCTTGCGACTGTTGCCGCGGTCACCTTCCACGGTCCCGACGCGACCGTCGTCCTGGTGATGTCGGACGGCACGAAGCTGTCGGCGCGTGTCGCCGGCCATCGCGTCCCGGTGCCAGGATGCGAGGTCGGACTTCAGGTTGAGGGCAGCGTGACGGCGTTCGCGCGATCCTTTACGGAGCTCCAAGGTCGTGGAAGGCAGCCGTTCTCAAAGATCGGCTCAGGCGCCTCGGCGTCTTCCATCATCTAGCTAAGCGGCCATGCCGATCTGCTTGATGTCGCGGAAGGTGAGTTCGGGCTGCGCTTCGGTGGCGCGGCGCATGGTGAAGGCGGAGCTGGCGAGGAAGACGGGGTCGCCGTCGACGTCGTCGGCCATCGCGGTGCGGTTGGCGGCCTGGAACAGCTCGAGGCGGGCGGGCTCGCCGCTGATCCAGCGGGCGACGGAGAACGGCACCGGGTCGAAGCCGGCGGCAACGCCATACTCGGCGGCGAGGCGTGCGATCAGCACGTCGAGCTGCAGGGTGCCGACGACGCCCACGATCGGCGGGCTGCCGTCGCGCGGGCGGAAGAGCTGGACGACGCCCTCCTCGGCGAGCTCCTGCAGGGCCTGGCGGAGTTTCTTGGCCTTCATCGCGTCATCGAGACGAACACGGCGCAGGATCTCGGGGGCGAAATGCGGGACGCCCATGAAGCGGATGTCCTCGTCCTCGGCGAGCGTGTCGCCGATGCGCAGCACGCCGTGGTTGGGGATGCCGACGACGTCGCCGGCGAAGGCCTCCTCGGCCAATTGGCGGTCGCGGGCGAAGAAGAATTGCGGCGCGGTGAGCGGGATGGTCTTGCCGGTGCGGGTCTGCTTGAGGCGCATGCCGCGCACCAAGCGCCCGGAGCAGATGCGGGCGAAAGCGATGCGGTCGCGGTGGTTGGGATCCATGTTCGCCTGGATCTTGAAGACGAGTGCGGTGAGCTTGGCTTCGTTGGCCTCGACGAGGCGGGTCTCGGCCTGCTGGGAGCGCGGCGGCGGGCCGAATTCGGCGAGCGCCTCGAGCAGGTCGGCGACCCCGATCTCGCGCATCGCGCTGCCGAAATAGGCGGGCGAGAGGTGGCCGGCGTTGAAGCTGTCGCGGTCGAATTCGGGGAGGGCGGCGCGGACCAGATCGACCTCGTCGGCGAGGGATTGCAGGCGCGGGTCGGACTGGTCGAGCGGGGTCGCGGTGCGGATGTCGCGGTTGTCGAGGCGGTAGGTGCCGGCGAAGCCGGCGGCGCGGCCGATCGGCCAGGTGGCGGGGGCGACGTCGAGGGCGAGGCCCGATCCGATCTCGTCTAGAAGCTCGAAGGCGTCGCGGGCCTCGCGGTCCATCTTGTTGATGAAGGTGATGATCGGGATGTCGCGCAGGCGGCAGATCTCGAACAGCTTGCGGGTGCGGTCCTCGATGCCGCGGGCGGCGTCGATGACCATGATGGCGCAGTCGACCGCGGTCAGCGTGCGGTAGGTGTCCTCGGAGAAGTCCTCGTGGCCGGGCGTGTCGAGCAGGTTGTAGACGCAGCCCGCGTGCTCGAAGGTCATCACCGAGGTTACGACCGAGATGCCGCGCTCGCGCTCGATGCCCATCCAGTCCGAGCGGGTGCGGCGGCGCTCGCCCTTGGCGCGGACCTGGCCGGCGAGCTGGATCGCGCCGCCGGCGCGCAGCATGCGCTCGGTGAGCGTGGTCTTGCCGGCGTCGGGGTGGGAGATGATCGCGAAGGTGCGGCGTCGCGCGATTTCGCGCGCGATCCCGGAGTCGGCGATGTCGCGCGCGGCGTCGCGGTGCGGGTGGTCGATCAGCGTGAGTAGAACTCGACGACCAGGTTCGGCTCCATGGTCACCGGGTATGGGACGTCGGTGAGCTTGGGAGCGCGGCCGAACTTGCCCTTCATCGCGCGGTGGTCGACCTCGAGATAGTCCGGGACGTCGCGCTCGCCGCTCTGGGCCGCGTCGAGGACCACGGCGAGCTGCTTGGACTTCTCGCGCACCTCGATGACGTCGCCGTCGCGCAGGAGGAAGGACGGGATGTTGACGCGCTTTTCGTTAACGAGAACGTGACCATGGCTAACAAACTGGCGCGCGGCGAATGGGGTCATCGCGAACTTGAGGCGATAGATCGTGGCGTCGAGGCGGCGCTCGAGCAACTCGATCAGGTTCTCCGACGTGTCGCCGCGACGGCGGACCGCCTCCTCATAGTATTTGCGGAACTGCTTCTCGCCGATGTTGCCGTAGTAGCCCTTGAGCTTCTGCTTGGCCATCAACTGGACCGAGAAGTCGGACGGCTTGCTCTTGCGGCGCTGGCCGTGCTGCCCGGGGCCATAGTCGCGCTTGTTGACCGGGGACTTGGCGCGTCCCCACAGGTTGACGCCGAGGCGGCGATTGATCTTGAACTTGCTTTCGAGGCGCTTGGTCAAGCCTCGCACTCCTTGATGATGCGGATGCGCGCATCGCCGCTCGCGCGGTCGTGCCCATCTGGCCCGCTTGTTGCACCGGTAGGTCTCGACCAGGCATGATCGGACGGGAGCCGCACGAGCGTGCGGTCCGCGTTCCCGGCAGTGCGCGGCTTATGCCGAAGCCTGCGTCCGAATGTCAAACCACGACGTAGAATCCTGGCGCGCATCCCGGCCTGACGTTAACGTCATGTTTGTGGTAGGGAGCCAGCATCCTTGGGTGGGAGATGAACGCTGGAGGAGAAACGGCGCGATGTTGTTCCGTTCGCCGTTCTTGCCGGCCTCGTGATCCTGGGGCTGGCCTGCTGGTGGCTGGTTCCCGCCTTCATTCACATGGTCAAGCACCAGGACTGCATCGCATCCGGGCGGATGGATTGCTGACGACCGATTGGCGGCCCGGCGCATGATCGAGCGAGGACCGGGGCATTGGCATGAGACAGGTCGGTCCGGCGAGGGCTTGCGGGTCATGACGCATTCCGACGGTGCGCTGCTGCCGCTGTCCGTGGCGCAGCGCGGGCTCTGGGTCAGCAGCAAGCTGGCACCCGCCGACATCGTCTTCACCATCGCCGAGGCGCTCGAGATCCATGGCTGGATCGACACGGGCCGTTTCATGGACGTGCTGCACCAGCTCGCGAGCGAGATCGAGCCGTCGCGCACGCGTCTGGTCGAGGATGCGTCCGGACCGCGGCAACTCGTGGCCGACCGCTTCACCGGGCATTGCGCGCTGATCGATCTGTCGGGCGAGCCGGCGCCGTTCGAGCGGGCGATGGGCTGGATGCAGGCGGAGCTGGCGCGGCCGATCGACTTCCGGCGCGACGCGCTGTGGCATTCGGCGCTGATCCGCCTCGGGGGGGCGCATTTCATCTGGTATCACCGTTGTCACCACGTGGTGATGGACGGGTTTTCCGGCGGATTGATCGCCAAGCGGCTGGCGGCGCTCTACAACGCGGATCTCGCGGGCGAGCCGCCGCCGCCTTCCCCGTTCGGGAAGGTCGCCGACCTGCTGGAGATGGAGGCGGCCTACCGTTCGTCGGATCGGCATGCGCGCGACCGCGCCTACTGGCTCGAGCAGCTTGCCGAGCTGCCCGATCCGGTGACGCTCGCGCGCCGCCGGCGCGTCGGCACCGGGCCGTTGCTGCGGCACACGGCGATCATCGACGCGGCCCTGAGCCGGCGGCTGATGTCGCTGGCGCGCGAGATCGGCGGGACGCTGCCGCAGATCCTGATCGCGCTGGTCGCGATCTACGTGCATCGGGTGACGTCGGCGGTGGATCTGACGCTCGGCATGCCGGTGACGGGACGGGTGGGGCACGCGATGCGGGCGATCCCGGCGATGGTCGCCAACGCGGTGGTGATGCGGTTCCGTTTCGCGGCCGGCATGACGCTGGCGGACGTGGTGTCGCAGAGCGCGCGCAACATGCGGGCCGCTCTTCGCCACCAGCAGTTCCGCTACGAGGATCTGCGGCGTGCGCTCGGCCTGTTCCACACCGACCAGCAGATCTCGTGGACGGGCGTCAATATCGAGCCGTTCGACTTCGACCTGTCGTTCGGCGGCCATCCGACGACGGCGCACAACCTGTCCAACGGACCGGTCGAGGACCTGACGATTTTTGTCTACGACCGCAACGACGATCGCGGGCTGCGGATCGATTTCGATGCGAATGCGCTGCTCTACGACGCGGACGAACTCGCGCGGCACGCGGGACGGCTGCTGCGGATGATCGACAGCGTGGCGGCCGAGCCCGGGCAGGCGCTCGGCGACCTGGCCCTGTTCGCGCCCGGCGAACGCGAGATGCTCGGCTCGATCAGAGGCCCGGCGCTCGCCGCGTGCCCGGATCCGCTCACGGTTCTGGCCGAGCATGCCCGGCTCGATCCCGACGCGGTCGCGGTGCGGGGCGAGACGAGGATGCTGACCTATGCGGCGCTGATGGACGAGGTCCGTCGGATCGCCGACGGGTTGGCGCGGGCGGGGATCGGCGAGACCGATCTGGTGGCGATCGCGCCCCGGCGCGACGCGGAGATGGTCGCGATCCTGCTCGGCGTGCTGGCGTCGGGAGCCGCGTTCCTGCCGCTCGATCCGGATGGTCCGGCCGAGCGGACGGCACGGATCCTGGCGGACGCGAAGCCGTCGGCGATGCTGGCCGACGCGCCGACGGCGGCGCGGTTCGGGTTCGTCACGCGGGACGCGCGGATCGGGCTGCATGACATGGCGGGATCGGAGGGCGCGACCGGGCGGCTGCCGCCCGCGACGGCGTACGTGATCTACACGTCGGGGTCGACCGGGATACCGAAGGGGGTGGTGGTGCCGCGGGCGGCTCTCGCCAACCTGCTGGCGGGGATGGCGCTCGCGGCCGGGCTGACGGCGCGGGACAGACTGCTCGCGGTCACCACGCTCGGGTTCGACATCGCGATCCTGGAACTCCTGCTGCCGCTGCTCGGCGGCGGCACGGTGGTGGTGGCGACGCGGGCGCAGGTGCTCGACCCGCGGGCGCTCGCGTCCTCGATCGCGGAGCACGGGATCACGGCGATCCAGGCGACGCCGTCGCTGTGGGCGATGGTGCTCGCGGCCGGCCGGGGCGAGGCGCTGCGCGGCCTGACCCTGATGAGCGGCGGCGAGCCGCTGCCCGGCCATCTCGCGCGCCGCCTGCATCCGGTGGCGGGGCGCCTGCTCAACCTCTACGGCCCGACCGAGACGACGATCTGGTCGACGGTCCAGGAGATCGGGCCCGACGATCTGGACCAGCCGCCGATCGGGCGGCCGCTCGCCAACCAGCATGTCACTGTGCTGGGACCGGACGGCGGCCTCGCGCCGATCGGGGTGGTGGGAGAGCTCTGCATCGGCGGCGCCGGTGTCGCGACCGGCTACCTTGATCGCGACGCGCTGACCGAGGAGCGCTTCGTCGCGGACCGGTTCCGGGCGGAGCCCGACGCGCGGATGTACCGGACGGGAGACCGGGCGTCGATCCGGCCGGACGGGCGGATCGACTGCCTCGGCCGCAACGACGATCAGATCAAGCTGCGCGGCGTGCGCATCGAGCCGGGCGAGACCGAGGCGGCGCTGCTCGGCGTGCCGGGCGTGGCACAGGCGGCGGTGCTGCTGCGGCAGGAGGGAGCGGAGCCGCGGCTTTGCGGCTACCTGGTGGTGCGGCCGGAAGGGGCGCCGCCGGTCGAGGAGATCAGGCGCATCCTCGCGCGCAAGCTGCCGGAGGCGGCGATTCCGACGGCGTGGGCGACGCTGGACACGATGCCGCTGAACGCGAACGGGAAGCTGGACCGGCGGGCACTGCCGGCGCCGGAGTTCGCCAACCGGGCGGGCTATCTCGCGCCGCGCACGGCGGACGAGGAGATGCTGGCCACGATCTGGGCGGACCTGTTCGGCCTGGAACGCGTGGGCGTGCACGACAATTTCTTCGCCCTCGGCGGGGACAGCCTGACGGCGGCGCAGCTGATCGCGGAGCTCGCGGCACGCAGCGGCGCGGAACTGCCGCTGGGCGCGATGTTCGAGGATGCGACGCTGGGGAGCCTGGCCGAGCAACTGGCGAGGGCGCGGGCCGGCAGCAGCTCGGCGAACGACCCGTTCGCCGAGCTGCTGCCGATCCGCACCGCGGGCAGCGGCACGCCGCTGTTCTGTGTCCACCCGGTGTCGGGCCTGGCGTGGGGGTATTCGGGACTGATCCGGCACATCGACCCGATGCACCCGATCTACGGGCTGCAGTCGTTCGGCGCCAAGGGCGGCGGTCGCGCCAGGGCCGGCACGTTGACCGCGCTCGCCACGCATTACATCGGCCTGATCCAGGACATCCAGCCGTCGGGGCCGTACCAGCTCCTGGGCTTCTCGTTCGGCGGCCTGGTCGCGCACGAGATCGCGCGCCTGCTGGAGCAGCAGGGCGAGAGCGTCGCCTTTCTCGGACTGCTCGACGCCTATCCGTATCTCGCGACGGAGGGCGCGGCGGCGCGCGTCGACAGCGAGACGATCATGCACGACGAGGAGGGCGAACTCGTGCGCGCGGCACTCGGGTTCCTCGGCCTGCAGGCGGACGCGCTCGGCGAGGGCGCCGGGATGGACGACCTGGTCGGGCATCTGACCGAGATCTACGACATCAACGGACGGCAGACGCCGGGCGATATCGGCTCGCCGGCCGACCTGGTGGCGCGGCTGCGCGCGGTGACGGAGAGCAATCTGGCACTGGCGCGGACGCATCGGCCGGGGATGGTGTCGGCGGACATGTTCTTCGTGCGTGCCACCGAGCGGATGGATGGCGCGGCGTCGGCCTATCTCGACGACCGGCCGGAGGCGTGGTGGCCGTTCGTGACGGGCGCGATCGACCGGGCGGATGTGCCGTGCGGGCATCAGGAGATGCTCGATGTCGGCTCGTTGGAACGGATCGGTCCGCAGATCTCGAGGCGGCTGAACCTGGCCATTCGGGAGGCGGCGCGCGCGCCCCTGCACGGCTGACGCATGCGCGTGGTGATCTTCGTCGCCGGGACGATGGGCGACGTGCGACCGAACGTGGCACTCGGCCAGGGGATCGGCGCGCGCGGCCATGACGTGACGATCGTGACGAGCGGGAATTTCGAGGCGCTGGTGCGCGAGGCCGGCCTCGATTTCGCGCCGCTGACGGCGGACTTCCAGACGATGATGCGTCGCGATCGCGCGCGGTTCGACGGCAAGCCGCAGTTCCTGGTGGCGCTGCATGGGCTGCGTTGCCTGAGCGAGATGGCGACGCATTGGGCGGCGGAAGGACTGCCGCCGGCACGCGGCGCCGGACTGATCATCGGGTCGGGCGTGGCACTCTATCTGGCCGCGTCGATCGCCGAGGCGCTCGACGTGCCGTTCGTGCGCACGATGCTGCAGCCGATCGAACCGGCGCGCGAGATCATGCCGATGCTGCTCGGGACGATCCGGATGTCGTTGCCGGGCCGGACCAACCTGGCGCTGCACGCGGCGACACGGAACCTGACGTGGCATCTCGCCAGGCCGGCGATGACACGGGTGCGGCGCGATCTCGGGCTGGCCCCCTACCCTGCGCGCGGACCCTGGCGGTCGCCGCGCGCGGGGCGCGCGCGGCTGCTGAACGGGTTCAGCGCGTCGATGGTGCCGCACTCCCGGGACTGGGGCGATCATGTCGCGACGACGGGCTATTGGTGGCTGCGTCCGTCTATCGAATACACGCCGGACGCGCGACTTGCCGCCTTCCTGCGGTCGGGGCCGCGCCCGGTCTATATCGGGTTCGGCAGCATGGTGACGAAGGATGCGGCCAGGCTTGCCGCGATCGTGCGCGAGGCCGTGCTTCGCTCCGGCACACGCGCGATCCTCGCCGGCGGCTGGAACGAACTCGAGGTGGCGCCGGATCCGGACCTCCTGGCCGTGGGCGACGTCCCGCACGACTGGCTGTTGCCGCAGACGTCGCTGGCGGTCCACCATTGCGGCGCGGGCACGGCGGCGGCGGCGGCGGCGGCGGGCATCCCGAGCGTCGGGGTGCCGTTCCTGCTCGACCAGTTCTTCTGGGCCGACCGGCTCCATCGGTCGGGGATCGCGACGGCGCCGCTGCGCCGGGACCGGATGACCGGGGCGAGCCTGGCGGCCGCGATCGGCGAGGCGAGTGGCAGCGCGATGCAGACGCGCGCGGCAGCCTTCGGGGCGGAACTGCGGCGGGAAGACGGGGTGGGACGCGCCGTGGCGGCGCTCGATGGCTGGGGCCTGGTGTAGCGCGGCGCCGCGACCTCGCGATGCCGGCGGGGCTATTTGAGCTGGCTGTCCTTGCTGCCCCTTCGATTGAAGCCGATCGTCTCGGGCCGGCGATCACGGGCCGACTGACATGCGATGCAGGTCCGGACGCCGGGAAGCGCCCGGCGGCGCGCGGTGGGGATTTCGTCGCCGCACTCCAGGCAATGGGTTTCTCCCTCGCCCGTGGGCATGCGGGCCCGCGCCCGCAGGACGCCGTCGGTCACGGTGTCGTCGATCTGATCCTGCACGGCCCCGTCCGGGGCCCATCCGCTCGCCATGGTCGCGTTCCCGGCTTTCTCCGCCAATGAGATCGGAATTGGCGCCGCCGGTTCCAAGGAGGCCGGGTGGCGCGGGATCAGGATCCGGCGAGATCCCGCTGCAGGCGGGCGATCACGCCAGGCAGTCCGCGCACCGCGAGGACGCGGCCGGTCGCATCGTAGTCCTCGGAGAGGACCTTGACGGCATCGTAGACTTCGCCGAGCAGCCGTTGCCTGGCGTAGGGCAGCACGAGATGGTCGTCGACCATCGACGCCTCGAAGAACGCGACGATGGTGTCGCGCAGCGCAGCCACGTCGGCGGGCGAGTTCGCGGACAGCGGGATCGCATCCGGGTGACTGGCGCGGAGTGCGGCGCGGGCCTCCTCGCCGACACGATCGATCTTGTTCAGCAGGAGGCGGGACGGGACGATGCCGGCGCCGATCTCGTTCAGCACGCCACGGCTCACCTCGAGCTGCGCCGGCCAGGTCGGATCGGAGGCATCGACGACGAACAGCAGCAGCGATGCCTCGAGCGCCTCGTCCAGCGTCGATTTGAAGGACGCCACGAGGTCGTGCGGAAGCTGCTTGATGAAGCCCACGGTGTCGGAGACGAGAACGCGCGGTTTCGATTCCGGCGTGAGCGCGCGCACGGTCGTATCGAGCGTGGCGAACAGCTGGTCGGCGACCAGGACTTCGCTCCCGGTCAGGGCGCGCATGAGCGACGACTTGCCGGCATTGGTGTATCCGACGAGAGCCACGCGCAACTGGTCCCGGCGCGCGGAGCGGCGCTGCTCGTGGTCGCGCTGGACGTGCTCCAACTGCTCCTTCAGCTCGGCGAGGCGATCGCGGATGTGGCGCCGATCGAGATCGAGATCGGTCTCGCCGGCGCCCACGCCGCGCTTGCGTCCGCCGCCCGAGGCGGACTCGCGCAGGCGGGGTGCGACATATTTCAAGCGCGCCATCTCCACCTGCAGCCTGGCCTCCCGGCTGCGCGCGTGGCGATGGAAGATCTCCACGATCACGCCGGTCCGGTCGAGGACCTGGGCTCCGGTGGCGTTCTCGAGATTGCGCGCCTGGCTCGGCGAGATCTCGTGGTCGACGATGACGAACCCTGGCCGGCTGGCGCCGTCGGGCTCGGGCTGCGGGGATGCCGGGATCGTCGACCCGGCATCCTCGAAGCGCGCGCGTGCCTTCGATTGCCGCGGGGCGGTCCATGCGCCGACCACGCCGGCGCCACCGGTGATCGCGGCCAGCTCGGCGAGCTTGCCGCTGCCGAGGACCGTCAATCCGCCGACGCCGTCACGCTTCTGGGAGACCGAGCCCGCGACCTCGTAGCCGAGGGTCTCGACCAGCCGGCCGAGCTCGCTCAGGCTCGCTTCGTGCGCGAAATCGTCGACGCCGGGGAGCTGGATGCCGACGAGGATCGCGCGCTGGGCAGGCTGCTTAGTGTCCACGGCGGGAGGCGTAGCACGACCGGACCGGGTCGGAAATTCGGTCGGGGCGCGCGAGCGGCGCGGCGGGCTGCGGGCCGACGGGCGGCGCGGGCCGGGCCGGTTGAACGCATCGGAAGCTTAGGGCAAATTATCGACTGAGGGTAAGACTGAGTAAAGTTGGGAGAAGTGGACCCGCGCCACAACCCCCATGCGCCTGGCGCCGGGACGCCGCCGCCCGAGCTGGCCGGGCGCGACGATATCATCGAACGGGTGGCCATCGCGCTGGACCGCATCCGCCAGGGTCGGTCGGCGCGCAGCTTCATGCTCCACGGTCGAGGCGCCGGAAGAGCGGTCGTTGCCGGCGTTGCTCAAGCTCAATCGCGGCGAGGCGGCGAAGGCTGCCGTGAGGCGCCCTCGGGGTCCTGGCGAGCTTCGCCAAGGCGCTGAAGCCGACCTACCAGGACATCGATATCGGGCTCGACCTGACGTCCGAACCTGGAGTGGCCGATAGCGGGGTACTGGATTCGTCGACGAGCTGCAATACGTGCCCGAAGCGCAGCTCGTCTCGCTCATCGGGGCGTTGCGCAACGCCAGCCAAAGCCGGATGCCGGTCACGATGGTTGCCGCCGGGCTGCCGCAACTGCTCGGCCGGATGGGCCGCGCGAGGAGCTGCGCCGAACGGCTTTTCGAATTCGTGCCGATCGACCGGCTGGATGATTGTGCGGCGCGAGCGGCGCTTTGCGTCCCGGCCGAGAAGGAAGGGGCCACGTTCACGATGCAGGCAATTGCCGAAATTCTGGCGCAGACCAGGGGATATCCGTATTTCCTGCAGGAGTGGGGGAAGCATCGCTGGAATGTGGCGGAGGGATCGCCGATCGAGGCCGGTGACGCACGCGATGCGACGGTCCAGGCGCTCGCGGAACTCGACGCCAGCTTCTTCCGGGTGCGCTTCGATCGGCTGACGCCGACGGAGAACCGATACATGCGGGCGATGGCGGAGCTGGGCTTCGGTCCGCATCGTTCCGGCGACGTCGCCGAAGCGCTTGGCCGCAAGGTCACGACGGTGGCGCCGATCCGCAACGCGCTGATCGCCAAGGGAATGCTCTACAGTCCCGCGCACGGCGACACGGCGTTCACCGTGCCGCTGTTCGACGGGTTCATGAAACGCATCATGCCGGCGCCATGAGCGGCGATGCGGCCGATGCCCGTGCGCGGGTCTGCCTTCTGGGTGCGACCGGCACGATCGGCCGGGCGACACTGCGCGCGCTGGCGCGGCGCGGGCATGATGTGGTGTGTCTCGTGCGACCCGGTCCCGCGCGGGCGGTCGATGGCGCGGTGCGCGTGGTCGACATGTTCGATGCGGGCGCCGTGGCCGGCGCGTTTCGCGGCGCGCGGTTCGATGCGGTGGTGTCGTGCATGGCGTCGCGCACCGGCGTGCCGCGCGACGCGTGGGCGGTCGATCACCAGGCGCATGTCGATGTGCTCGCCGCGGCCGGAGAGGCCGGCGTGGGCCATTTCGTGCTGCTGTCGGCGATCTGCGTGCAGAAGCCGAAGCTCGCGTTCCAGCACGCCAAGTTGGCGTTCGAGGCGGCGTTGATGAGATCGGGGATGCGATACTCGATCGTCCGGCCGACCGCGTTCTTCAAGTCGCTGTCGGGGCAGGTCGAGCGGGTGAAGCGCGGCGGGCCGTTCCTGGTGTTCGGGGACGGGACGCTGACGGCGTGCAAGCCGATCAGCGACGGCGATGTGGCGGCGTATCTCGCCGACTGCCTGGTGGACGATCGGCTTTGGAACCGGGTGCTGCCGGTCGGCGGCCCGGGTGCCGCGATCACGCCGCGCGCGCAGGGCGAAGCGCTGTTCGCGCTGCTGGGCCGCACGCCGCGTTTTCGTCGCGTGCCGGTGGCGCTGCTCGACGGGATCATCGGCGGGCTGAGTGTCGCGGGCCGGGTCGCGCCGTCGCTGGCGGCGAAGGCGGAACTGGCGCGGATCGGCCGGTATTACGCGACGGAATCGATGCTGGTGCTGGACCCCGCGACGGGGCGGTACGACGCGGACGCGACACCCTCGACGGGGCGCGAGACGCTGTTCGATTACTACAGGGCGGTGGTGGCCGGCGGGGCGGTGGCAGAGCGCGGGGATCATGCGGTGTTCTGATGGGGTGGGTGGTGGCGAGTCTGCTCGACTTGGCCGGAAGGCGGGTTGCTTGATGCGAAGGAAGCCAAGGCGTTGAGGAGTTGGCGAATGTGCTGCTTGGCTTCTCGGATGAGCAACTCCGGGCAGCAAGGACGGCCGAGGAGCTGGGGGAGGTTGGCGATGGCAACGATCCGCAAGAAAGCTGAAGATGGCATTCTCGCGTCGGTCCATCGGACCGCAACCGGTCTGCATGAGGCTGCTCTCGTGGACAAGGCGACGATGCGTGAGTTTGACGCCCTATGCCTATCCCCGGTCGAACCTTTGACGCCGGACGAGATCCGTATGCTGCGCGAGCGAGAAAAGGTCTCGCAGCCCGTCTTCGCGCACGATCTCAATGTCCGGAAGGACGCCGTCAGCAAATGGGGGCGCGGCGAGAAACGACCGGATAGGCCGTCTCTCAAGCTGCTCAATCTGGTGAAGGCCAAGGGGCTGCGGGCCATCGCTTGAGCGCAGCCGGGCGACAGATGTCGGCGATCGGGATCCTGTCCGCCCCCTGCTTGAGAATGAACGACTTCTGCGCGTCCGAAAAATTCGATGCTTCATCGTCCTCCGCTCCTCCCAGCCGGGGAAATCGAGACGGAAAACTCTACCCGAAAAAGGTCCAGTTTGCGGGAAGCGGATCACGCCCACGTTGAAGTATGTGGGATTTCAAAGGCTCGCCTTTGATGGGATCGAGCCGCGTAGCGGATTGATGAGGCAAAGCCCCTTCGTTTCTCTGGTTTCGAGACCGACCAGCCTTCACAGTTCGTCGCGGCCGCGGGTGCGGCGGCCTTGAGCGAGTTCGGTGACGATGCCGTGCAGGGTGCGGAGTTCCTGTTCGGTGATTTCGCCGCGCTCGAACAGATGGCGGATGTTGCGGACCATGCCGGGGCGCTTGGGCAGGTTGCGCAGGAAGCCGCACGCATCGAGTTCGTTCGTGAGATGGCCGAGGAAGTTCTCGAGTTCGCCCTTGGTGGCCACACGGGTCTCGTTGGTCATCAGCGTGCGCGGGGCAGTGGCGTCGGCGGCCAGCCACCATTCGTAGGCGGCGATCATGACGGCTTGCGCCAGGTTCAGCGACATGAAGGCGGGGTTGAGCGGGAAGCGGACGAGCGCGTCGGCGCGCGCCATGTCGTCGTTGTCGAGGCCGGCACGCTCGGGGCCGAACAGGATGCCGGTCCTCAGGCCACGCTCGCCCGCGATGCGCCACTCCGCGGCGGCGCCACGGGCGGTGAGCACGGGCTTGACGATGTGGCGGGGACGCGGACAGGTGGCGTGGACGTGGTGCAGGTCGGCCACCGCGTCGTCGACGGTGGGATGCAGGGTGGCGGCGTCGAGGATGCGGCCGGCGCCGGACGCCATGCGCCAGGCGCGATCCTGCGGCCAGCCGTCGCGTGGGGCGACCAGGCGCAGGTGGAACAGGCCGCCATTGGCCATCGCGCGCGCGGTGGCGCCGATGTTGTCGGCGAGCTGAGGGCGGACGAGAATGACCGCGGGGGCGCCCTCGACCGGTGCAAGGTCGGCGCCTTCGTCACGGCCGGTCATGACGGCTCGCTTGACCCGGGGGGCCGGTGGTTTCAGACCGGATGACAAAAACATGGAGAGGCGGATGCGGGCGTTCAGGATCGATGGCGGCGTTGCGGTGGTGACGGGTGCCGCGGGCGGCATCGGGCGATGCGTCGCAGCGCGGCTCGCTGGCCTCGGCTGCGACCTGGCACTGGTGGACATCAATCGGGCGGCGCTGGTCGAGTTGGGCGACCTGTTGCGCGCGCGCGGTGTCGCGGTGAGCGTCCATCCGCTGGATGTCGCGCGCAAGGACGAGATCGTGGCGTTGCCGGCGCAGGTGCTGGAGGCGCATGGGCGGGTGACGCTGCTGGTCAACAATGCGGGGATCTCGCTCGGCGGGTATTTCGCACAATTGTCGCTCGACGACATCGAGCGGTTGATCGACATCAATCTCCTGGCCGTGATCCGGATGACGCATGTGTTCCTGCCGGCGCTGCGGGATGGGCAGGCGGCGCACATCGTCAATGTGTCGAGCCTGTTCGGCCTGATCGCGCCGCCGGGACAGACCGCCTATGCGGCGGCGAAATTCGGGGTCCGCGGATTTTCCGAGGCGTTGCGGCACGAGCTTCGCGGAACGCCCGTCGGTGTCACGGTGGTGCATCCGGGCGGGGTGCGGACGAACATCTCGAACAACATGGTGGTCTCGCGGCAGTGGACCGAGGCGCAGATCGCCGACGAGCGCCGTGTGCATGCCAAGCTGCTGACGCTGGATCCGGACGAGGCGGCACGCGAGATCGTGGGCGCGATCGGCCAGCGCCGGCGGCGGCTGATCATCGGCCGGGACGCGAAGCGGGCGGTGCGGATCCAGCGGCTGTTCCCGGTCGGCTACTGGTCGATCTTCGAGATGCTGAACAGCAGGATCCGCGAGCGTCACGCGGAGCACCTGGCGCGGATGGCCCCTGCCCGCTCGTGACCGAACTGCTGCTGATCCGGCATGGGCAGGCGAGCGTCGGCGCCGCGGATTACGACAAGCTGTCGCCGATCGGGTTCGAGCAGTCCCGATTGCTGGGGGCGTGGTTGCGCGAGTGCGGCCGGGTGCCCGGGCGGGTGGTGGTCGGCGGCCGGCGGCGACAGTCGGAGACCGCGTCGGCGACGCTGGAGGCGATGGGGCTCGCTCGCGACATCGAGGTCGACGCGGCGTTCGACGAGTTCGACCATCGGGAGATCCTGCTTCGGCATAGTCCGGATTTCGCCGACGGCGCCGTGTTGCGCGCGGCCCTCGATCGCGCGGTCGAGTTTCGCGCGGTGTTCGCGTCCGCGATCGCGCGCTGGATGTCGGGCGAGCATGCCGACTATCGGGAGAGCTGGGACGCGTTCCGCGCGCGGGTGAGCGCCGGGGCGGCGCGGCTGGCGGCGGGCGAGGGATCGGTCTGGGTGTTCACCTCGGCGGGACCGATCTCGGCGTGCGTTGGGGACGCGGTGGGGATCGCGCCGGCGCTGGTCTCCCAGCTCACGGGCTCGGTGATGAACGGGTCGATCACGCGGCTGCTGTCCGACGAGGGCGGTCTGCGGCTCGCCTCGTTCAATGCGACGCCGCATCTCGATCGGGCGGACCGTTCGCTCACGACGGCGCTCTAGGAACGGCGCCATGTGGTGCCGGCCTGGTTGTCCTCGAGCGTGATGCCGTCGGCCGCAAGCGTGCGGCGGATCGCGTCGGCGCGGGCGAAGTCGCGCGTGCGGCGAGCCTCGAGGCGCTCGCCGATCAGGCGGTCGATCCATGACGTGTCGGCGCCGCCCTGGAACCAGGCCTGGGGATCGTCCGTGAGCAGGCCGATGATGTTGCCGGCGGCGCGCAGGCCGGCGCCGGCGCCGGCGTCGCCGAGCAGGGCGCGGTCGGCGAGCGCGTGCAGGCTCGCGATCGCTTCGGGGGTGTTGAGGTCGTCGAACAGGGCCGCGCGGGTGGGCGCGGGCAGGTCGCCGGCGGCCGGCGCACCCGCGCGGTCGAGGGCGCGGTAGAAGCGGTCGAGCTCGCGCTTGCTTTCGGCGACCGCTTCATCGGTGAAGTTCAGGACCGAACGGTAGTGGGCACGCATCAACGCGAGACGCAGCGCCTCGCCCGGCCAGCGTGCCAGCACGTCGCGGACGGTGGTGAAATTGCCAAGGCTTTTCGACATCTTCTGGCCGTCGACCTGGAGCATCGCGTTGTGCAGCCAGACGCGGGCGAATTCGCTGCCCGGATAGGCGCTGCGGCTCTGGGCGCGCTCGTTCTCGTGGTGCGGGAAGATGAGGTCCTCCCCGCCGAGATGGATGTCGAAATTCTCGCCCAGGTGGCGCTGGCACATCGCCGAGCATTCGATGTGCCAGCCGGGACGGCCGCGGCCCCAGGGACTGTCCCAGCCGGGCTCGCTGTCGCCGGAGGGTTTCCACAGCACGAAGTCGGCCGGATCGCGCTTGTAGGACGCGACCTCGACGCGGGCGCCGGCTTCGAGATCGGCGACGCGGCGCCCCGACAGCGCGCCGTAGTCGGGATAGGAGGCGACGGCGAAGAGGACGTTGCCTTGGGCGACGTAGCCGTGGCCCTGGTCGAGGATGCGCGCGATCAGCGACTGGATCTCGCCGATATGCAGGCTGACCCGCGGCTCGATGTCGGGTGGCAGGTTGCCGACGGCGCGCAGATCATCGTGCAGGCCAGCGACCATCCGCTCGGTCAGGGCGCCGATCGAGGTGCCTTCGGCGGCCGCGCGGGCGGTGATCTTGTCCTCGACGTCGGTGACGTTGCGGACATAGGTGACGCGCGGATAGAGCGTGCGCAGCAGGCGGACCAGGATGTCGGGCACGATGAAGGCCCGCATGTTGCCGATATGGGCGACGTCGTAGGGGGTCGGGCCGCACATGTAGAGGCGCACATGGGCGGCATCGATCGGGGTGAAGGCGACGTTGGCGCGCGTGCGCGTGTCGTGGAGCGTCAGACCCACTCACCGCCCCGCATCAGCGGCTCGACCTGTCCGCCGGCGGTGACGCCGTCGATGTCGATGCGATCGGAACCGATCATCCAGTCGATATGGATCAGGCTCTCGTTGGCGCCGATGGCGGCGAGCTCGTCCTTGCTCATCGTGTCGCCGCCGGCGAGGCAGTTGCTGTAGGACTGGCCGAGCGCGATGTGGCAGGCGGCGTTCTCGTCGAACAGCGTGTTGCGGAACAGCAGGCCGCTCGCCGAGATCGGCGAGGAGTGCGGCACGAGGGCGACCTCGCCGAGCATGGCGGCGCCCGCGTCGGTCTCGAGCACGCGCTTGAGCACGGTCTCGCCGGTGCGGGCGCGAGCGTCGACGATGCGGCCGCCCTCGAAACGGACTGTGATGTCCTCGATCAGGGTGCCCTGGTAGGAGAGCGGCTTGGTGGCGGCGACCGTGCCGGCGGTGGCCCGGCAGTCCGGGGTGGTGAAGACCTCCTCGGTCGGGATGTTGGGGTTGCAGGTGATGCCGTTGGCGGCCGTCTTGCTGCCGCCGAGCCAGGTGTGAACCGCCGAGAGGCCGATCTCGAGATCGGTGCCGGGGCCGCGATAGCGCAGTGCACGGTAGTTGCGGGCGTTGAGCATGGATGTGCGGGCGGCGAGCTGGGCGTTGTGGGCCTCCCAGGCGGCGACTGGGTCGGCGGCGTCGACACGCGAGGCGGCGAAGATTGCGTCCCACAGGCGGGCGACGGCTTCGCTCTCGGGCAGTTGGGGGAACATCGCGCGCGCCCAGCCCGGGGTGGCGGCGGCGACGATGGACCAGTTGGTGCGAAACCCGGTGATTTCCTGCATCGCGGGCTTGGCGGCCCTGGACATCGCCTGCGAGGCGCGGGAGACGCGGTCGGGATTCTCGGCCGACAGCAGCGAGGGGTCCTCGCCGGCGATGGCGAGGCGAGCCGCGCCCTCGCGGAAGGCGCGCGCGATGCCGTCCTGCTGCCAGGCGGGGGCGTAGTCGAAGGCGTCGTCGGGCGCATGGCGGAAGCGGGCGAGCCGGGCCGCGTCGTCGCTGTAGATGGTGGTGACGAGCTTGGCGCCGGCGCGATAGGCGTGCTCGGTGATGCGCCGCGCGAGCGGGAGCGCGTCGAGCGGCGCGGTCATCACGATCTCCTGGCCGTGACGGAGCGAGAGCCCGACGCGGACGGCGATCTCGGCGAGGCGGTCGATGCGCCCGTCGAGCGTGGAGTCGAGGCCGGTGCCGGGCGGCAGCATCTCGTTCATGGGCGCTCTCCCTGTTCAAGGTTGGTCATACCGGATCGTGGTCACGCTGCAACTCGGCCTTCCGGCGATCCGTTCGAGGGTCCCGGATCAGGAGGACGCGATGACAAGGTCCATGGGCTGGACGGTCAGGGCCGCCGGGCGGGCGGATGCCGGGGCGTTGGCGCTCGCGGGGGCGGCGACGTTTCTCGACGCGTTCGCGGGAATCCTGGACGGCGGCGACATCCTGGCCCACTGCGCACGCGCGCACCGGGCGCCGGTCTATGAGGCCTGGCTCGACGGGGGCGGGCTGGCGTGGCTGGTCGAGGACAAGGGGGCGCCGGTCGGCTACGCGCTGGCGGGCGGGGTGTCGCTGACGGTCTCGGATCCGGACCCGGACGATGTCGAACTCAAGCGGATCTACCTGCTGAGCCGCTATCTCGGGAGCGGCGCCGGGACGGCGCTGCTGCGGCACGCGATCGAAGCGGCCCGCGCGGCGGCGCGGCGGCGGATGCTGCTCGGGGTCTATGAGGGGAACGCGCGGGCGCGAGCGTTCTACGCCAAGGCGGGCTTCGTGCAGGTCGGCACGCGGCAATTCCTGGTCGGACATCGGATGCATGACGATGTCGTCCTGGCGCTCGATCTGGACGTGCCGCCTGGGCAAGCCATCATCATTGAGGGCATGCCGGGGGAGTCACGATGACAGGATGGACGACGGCGCGGATGCCGGACCAGGGCGGCAGGATCGCCGTGGTCACGGGAGCGAGCAGCGGCATCGGCGAGGAGGCGGCCTCGGCGCTGGCGGGACGCGGGGCGCGGGTGGTGCTCGCGGTGCGCGACGCCGCGCGCGGTGCGGCGACGATGGCGCGGATCCGCGCGCTGCATCCGGGCGCGGATGTGAGCGTGTCGCTGCTGGATCTCGCCGATCTCGCCAGCGTGCGGGCGTTCGCATCGCGGATGGACGGCGAACTGCCGCGTGTGGATCTGCTGCTCAACAATGCCGGGCTGATGCAGTCGAGACGTTCGGTGACCGCGGACGGGTTCGAGCGGATGTTCGGCACCAACCATCTCGGGCATTTCGCGCTGACGGGGCTGCTGCTCGACGCGCTGAAGCGGGCGGCGGCGCCGCGGGTGGTCACGATCGCCAGCATCGCGCACCGCCGGGGCCGGATCGATTTCGGCGATCCGCAGTCCGAGCGCGGCTTCAACGGCGGCAAGGGCTACGCGCAGTCCAAGCTGGCCAACCTGATGTTCGCGCTCGAGCTCGACCGGCGGGCGCGCGCCGAGAATTCACGGCTGCTGAGTGTGGCGGCGCATCCGGGGGTGGCCACGACCGGCTTCATGGCGGCGACGGGGCTGCCGAAAGTCGTGGCCTCGCTCGGCAATGCGGTGATCGGGATCCTGTGCCAGGACGCGGCTGCCGGGGCGCTGCCGGGTCTGTACGCCTCGACGATGCCGGACGTGCGCGGCGGACAGTATTGGGGACCGGACGGGTTCAAGGAAGTGCGCGGCACACCGGCGCTGGCGGCGCTGTCGGCGCAGGCGACTGACCGCCAGGCGTGGACCCGGCTGTGGCGCGTGTCGGAGGAGCTTACGCACGTGACTTACCCGCCGCTCGGTTAGGGCCGGGCGGCGGAGGCGTGCGGATCGCCCTATTTCTTTTTGGGCGCAGCCTTCTTGGGCTTGACCATCTCGACGGGCGCGGCGGGCGCCGCCTTGGCGGGCTTGGACTTCTTGACCGGAAGGCTGGCTGCCGGGGCCGATTTCTTTGCAGTTGGCATCGTCATGTTCCTGACGGCCACGTCGGCACTCGCGCCGTCGGGGTCGTGGCTCGCTGAACCCCGCCACGCGGACGTGGGAGGCACGATGCCCCGCCACCCCGCGCGTGGATGTTCGTGCTTAGCCAGAGTCGTGACTTCAGCGCAACATGATTCTGAGGCTGGGATCGGGCCGATCAGGCCGGCATCAGGACCGTGTCGATGACGTGGATGACGCCGTTGCTGCAGGCGACGTCAGCGGTGACGATGGTCGCGTTGTTGACCTTGACGTGCGCGCCGGTGGCGTCGACGTGCAGCGTGCTGCCCTCGACGGTCGCGGGCGACAGGCTCTTGCCGGCGATGTCGGAGGACATCACCAGGCCGGGCACGACGTGGTAGGTCAGGATCGAGGTCAACTTGGCCTTGGCGTCCGGCTTGAGAAGGCTGTCGACGGTGCCGCCGGGAAGTGCCTTGAAGGCGGCGTCGGTGGGCGCGAAGACGGTGAACGGACCCTTGCCCTTCAGGGTGTCGACAAGACCTGCCGCGGTGACGGCGGCCACGAGCGTGGAGAAGGAACCGTTGGCGACCGCGGTGTCGACGATGTCATGAGCCATGATTTTTCTTTCTTGAAATAAAACGGTCATGAAATCGACGTTTTGTCGCGACTTTGATTGATTTCTATTTCATGCCGGTGGCGGATAACTGGGTCGGGATTGATGATCGTCAACCCGTCGACTGGTGGGACCGACGGATCAGCCGGCGCCGAGCATGGTCCGGATGCGCTGCGCCAGCTCGTGGCGGCCGTAGGGCTTGTCGAGCAGCTCGAAGGCGTCGTCGAGGTCGGCGACCGCCTCCGGGGTGCCCGCGTATCCGCTGGTCAGCAGGATCTTGAGACCGGGCCTGCTGGACCGCGCCTCGATGGCGAGCTGGGCGCCGTTCATGCCACCGGGCATGACCACGTCGGAGAACATCAGGTCGATCCTGCCGTCGCCGCGCACATGAGCGAGCGCCTCGCCGGCATCGGACGCCACGACGACCCGGTAGCGGAGCTCCTCGAGGCTCTCGATCGCCATCGCGCGGACCTCCTCGTCGTCCTCGACGAGGAGGATGGTCTCGCCGCGCGACGGCGGCACAGGCGGGTCGAGCGCGCCCGGGTCCTCGCCGGTGATGGGTTCGTCGGACCGCGGGAGGTAGAGCGTCACGGTGGTCCCGCGGCCGAGCGCGGTCTCGATGCCGACGTCGCCGCCGGCGCCGCGCGCGAAGCCGTAGACCTGGCTCAAGCCGAGGCCCGATCCCTTGCCGACCTCCTTGGTGGTGAAGAACGGTTCGTAGGCGCGCGCGAGCGTCTGGTCGTCGATGCCGCTGCCATTGTCGGTGACGCTGACGGCGACGGTGTCGCCGCGCAGGCCGCGAGGGATGCGGGCGCCGGGGAGGTTGCGGCTGGCGATGACGATCTCGCCGCCCGACGGCATCGCGTCGCGCGCGTTGACGACGAGGTTGAGGATCGCGGATTCGAACTGCGCCGGATCGATGCGGATCGGCCAGACGCTCCGCCCGAGATCGAGCCGCAGGACGACCGCCTCGCCCACGGCACGCCGGGCGAGGCTTTCGAACTCGCGCAGCACCCGGTTGGGATGGAGCGTCTGCGGGGCGAGCGACTGCCGGCGGGAGAACGAGAGAAGCTGCCGGGTGAGCTGCTCGCCGCGCTTGGCCGCCGTCAGCGCCGCGTCGGCGAGGCGAAGCACGCGATCGGTCTGGGCCGGCTTGCGGCTGATGAGCTCGAGGCCGCCCACGATGATGGTCAGCAGGTTGTTGAAATCATGCGCGACGCCGCCGGTGAGCTGGCCGATGGCCTCCATCTTCTGGGCCTGGTGCAGCGCGTCCTCGGTCGCGTGGCGGTCGGTGGTGTCCATCACGATGCCGGTCATGCGGACCGGGCGCCGGTCCTGGTCGTAGGCGACCTCGCCCTTGATGACGATCCAGCGGACGATGCCGTCGGCCCGGCGGATCCGGCACTGGACGTCGAGCGCGCCGGTGGCGATGGCGTGGGCGAAGGCGTCGATCGTCAGCGTCCGGTCCTCGTCGACGACATGGGCGAGGAAGGCGTCGCGTCCCCAGCCGGCGACGGGCTCGGTGTAGCCGAAGATGCGGTCCCGCTGCGGGCTGTGCGTCGAGAGGTCGGTGAGCAGGTCGAGCTCCCACGACGCCATGCCGGCGGAATCGAGCGCGAAGGTGAGCGCCTCGTGCGCCCGGTCCAGCGCGCGGGCGCGCTCCTCGACGCGGCGTTCGAGGGTCTCGTTGAGGTGGCGGAGATCGGCGGCGCCGCGCTCGCGCTCGAGCAGCAGGGCGCGGGCCTCGTATTGGCGGCGGCGGGCGCGCAGCGAGGATCGGGCGGCGCTCGCGAGCGTCTCGGCGTTGGCGGGCCGTTCGATGAGGACGACGTTGCCGAGACGCTCGAGGATGGCGGCGTTCATCGCGTTGCGTCGTCCGGCCTGGCTGATGGCCAGCACGATGACCGGCAGGTCGGACCAGGGCGGCTGGGCGTCGCACCAGACGAGCAGCGGTTCGAGGTCGGGTGTGACGAGCGCCTCCTCGGTGACGACGAGGCCGCCGATCCCGTCGTCGAGGCGGGCGCGGAGCGGCTGGAGACCGCCGCAGATCTCGGCGGCAATGCCGGCGCGCGCCATGACCTGTCCGATGATTTCGGCGTCGCGTCCGCGCGGGGCAAGGATCAGGATGAGCTCCGACACCGGTTTACATCTCCTGGATCTAGGCGGGGCCGCCGAGCATGGAGATCGATCCGCGATAGGCCGGAAGGCCGCCGAGAACGCCCTCGAAATCGGTCAGTGCCGCGCCGACCTGCAGGCCGCCCGCGCCGAGCTTGATCTCGCGTATGCTGCGCTCGTGCGCGCTGGTCCGGCTCTTGACGACCGAGATCGCGCTGCGGATTTCGCCGTGCGCCTCGAAGTAGCGGAACAGGAGAATGTTGTCGCTCAGGTAGCTGAGGTCGATGTCGCTGCGCATGTCGCCGACGAGGCCGTGCTGGCCGAGAATGAGCAGCGTCTTGACGCCCTGCTGGCCGAGATAGGTGAGCAGCTCGTGCATCTGCAGGAGCAGGAAGCGCTCGCCCGGCATCGAATGGAGATAGGCGTTGAGGCTGTCGACGACGACGAAACCGGCCTCGTGCGTCTCGGCGGCGTGGCGCACGCGGGCGGCGAACTCGCCGGGCGAGAGCTCGGCCGGATCGACCTGCTGCAGGCTGAGCTGGCCGCTCCGGATGTAGGGGCGGAGGTCCATCCGCAGGGCGGTGCTCCGGCTGAGCAGGGTCTCGACGCCTTCGTCGAACAGGAAGTAGGTCGCCCTCTCGCCGCGCTCGAGAGCCGCGAGCATGCAGCGGATCGCGGTGGTGGTCTTGCCGACGCCCGACGGGCCGCACAGGAGCAGGTTGGCGCCGGGCACGAGACCGCCGCCGAGCATCGTGTCGAGCTCGACGTTGCCGGTCGAAAGATAGCGCTGCTCGAAGGAGGTCCGGTGCTCGGCCGCGACCAGGCGGGGAAAGACGGTCAGGCCGCCGGTGTCGAGGACGAAGTCGTGGTAGCCGCCGCGGAACCTGATGCCGCGCATCTTGATGACGCGCAGGCGCCTTCGTTCGGCACCGAAGTCTCGCGGCGCCTGTTCCAGCGAGATGACGCCGTGGGCGATGCTGTGGAGCTGCAGGTCGGTGGGGTCGGCGGTCTTGTCGTCGAGCATCAGGACGGTGCAGTGGCGGCTGGCGAAGAACTGCTTGAGGGCGAGGATCTGGCGCCGGTAGCGCAGCGGGTTCTGGGCCAGCAGGCGCAGCTCCGACAGGCTGTCGAAGACGATGCGGGTCGGGCGCAGCTCCTCGACGCGCCGCATCACCTCGCGGGTGGTCTCGCCGAGCTCGATGTCGGCGGGATGCAGGATCGTCTGCTCGGCGTCGGGATCGAGGCCGGTCTCGCCCACGAGATCGAACAGGGACAGGCGGTCGAGCGACCAGCCATGGGTGGCGGCGACGGCACGCAGCTCGTGGGCGGTCTCGGACAGGGTGATGTAGAGGCTGACCTCGCCCGCGTCGGCGCCGTGCAGCAGGAACTGGAGCGCGAGCGTGGTCTTGCCGGTGCCCGGCGTGCCCTCGACGAGGTAGAGCCGGTCCGGGGTGAGGCCGCCGCCGAGGATATCGTCGAGCCCGGCAATGGCGGTCGAGGCGCGGGTCGGGATGGGCGCTGGCTGGTCCATGGACGCATTCCATTCCGGTTCGGCAGCCGTCAGGTCGTGTCCCGCCGGATGTTCGGATAGGCATCGGTCGAAATCGTCCGGTCGTCAAAGGGGGTCCAGGAGCCCGGCTCCTGCCGGGTGTAGGGCAAAGCCCTGGCCTCAGCCGGCGACCGCGGCGAACATCCGGTTCCAGGTGGGCGAGATGACGATCTCGTTGAGGCAGACATGCGGCGGCAAGGTCGCGACATGGCGGATCAGGTCGCCGAGATCGGCGGGCTGCAGCATGCGGGCGCGCTCGGCGGATGGGATCGGGACCGGGCGCTGGTCGAGGATCGGGGTTGCGACCTCGGCGGGGCAGATCGCGGTGGAGCGGATGCCGTGGACGCACTCCTCGGCGTTGAGCAGGTGGCTCATGGTGACGACGCCGTGCTTGGCGGCGGAGTAGGACGCGCCGGAGACGGCGCCGGGGTGACGTCCGGCCCAGCTCGCGGTGTGGATCAGCAGGCCGCCGCCCTGCGCGCGCATGACCGGCAGGACGGCGGTGACGCAGTTGAAGGCGGCGGTGAGGTTGGTGGCGATGATCTGGGCGGCGGCCTCGGCGGTGAGCGCCGCGAACGAGCGTTCGCGGATGTTGGCGCCCGCGTTGTTGACGAGGATGTCGATGCGGCCGAGCGCGCCTGCCATCCAGTCCGCGATCGCGCGCATGTCGTCCGGACGGGTGACGTCGCCGGGGCGGACATGGGCTGTCGCGCCGATGTCGGCGGCGACGCGTTCGAGTTCGGGCGCACGGCGTCCGGTCAGCACGACGGTGGCGCCCGCGGCCGCGAGCGCGCGGGCGGCGGCCTCGCCGATGCCGCTGCCCCCACCGGTGATCCAGGCGGTCTTGCCGGTGAGGGGCATGCATTCACTCCATCATGGACGAGGGCGTCAGGCGGGGACGATCTCGGACCTGCCTTGCGGGAACCGCCTGAGAATCGACGGGTCGATGTCGATGTTCTGCGCGACCAGGCCGGGCGGAGTGTGGGCAAGCCAGTCGTTGAGGGACACCTCGGCGTAGCGGTCGGTCTTGAAGATCTCGAGGAAGACGAGCTCGTCCTTGCCGGTGTTCTCGATGTAGTGGCCGAGGCTCTTGGGGATGTAGCCGATGTCGCCCGGAGTGAAGTCGCTGGTGACGGCTTCGGGCCCGGTGTTGAAGACGGTCATGCGCGCCTTGCCGCTGATGTAGTATTGCCACTCGTCGGCGGTCGGATGCCAGTGCATCTCGCGCATGCCGCCGGGCTCGACGGCGACCTTGGCCATCGCGATGGTCCTGGCGGCCTTGAAGTTGGTGGAATCGACGATCGTCACGCTGCCGCCGCTTGTCTGCTTGCCGGGCGGCATGGCGGCGGTGTCGAAGACGAACGAGTGGGGCGGGGATCCGGCGGTGCCCTGGGCCGCCTTCTGATCGTCGGCGAGCGGTCCCGGCACGGTGCCCTGGAAGATCCATTTGTTGCTGAGCGGGATCGTCTTGAGCTGTTCGACCGGCACGCCGAAATTCTTGGCGAGCACGTCGGGCGGGGTATGCGCGAGCCAGTCGGTGACCAGCAGGGTGTTGTTCTCGGATGCGTTGCCGTCGTCGAAGATGATCAGGAACTCGGTGCCGTCGGGTCCGAGGCCGGTGAGCGAGTGGGGCAGGCCGGCCGGAAAATACCACAGGCCGCCTGGCGCGACGTCGGCCACCTGTGGCCTGCCCATCTCGTCGAGGGTGGTGATGCGGCAGGCGCCGTTGGTGACGTAGCCCCACTCGGCCTGCTGGTGCCAATGCATCTCGCGCTGGCCGCCGGCGTCGAGGCGCATGTTGACGCCGGTGATGGTCTTGGAGATCGCGAATTCCTTCTGGGTGACCTGCCTCGCCCAGCCACCGGCCTGGATCCTGGCGTGGACGATGTTGAAGGAGGACCAGAATTGCGGCAGGCCGCCGACATCGGTCGGCGGTTCGTTCATCATCGAGGGGAACTGGCCCTCGAGCGTCGTGTTGCGCGGGCCGGGCGCGCCGGGGCCCTGGGGGCCGCGGACGTTGATGGCGCCTTCGGGCGGGAGATCGGGATTGCCGAACCCGGTCGCATGGGCGGCGCCGGCGGCGCCGATCATGCCGAGGGCGCTCATGAGGCCGCGGCGTGGGAGAGGATTCACTGGGATGCTCCGGGTCTGACTGGCCGAGAGTTATTTGCTTTTGCGATGAATCCAACTAAACTTATCGACATGAATGCTGATGCGTCGCTCGATCCGGTCCTGCTGCGATCCTTCCTCGCGGTCGCGGAGACGCTGCAGTTCACCGCGGCCGCGCGACGCCGCGGGCTGAGCCAGTCGACCATCAGCCAGCATGTCGGACGGCTCGAACAGCTCGTCGGCCGCACCCTGCTGATGCGCAACACCAAGAGCGCCTCGCTGACCTCCGACGGCGAGGAGATGGCCGAACTCGCGCGCGACATCATCGCGGCGCACGACCGGGCGATTGCCCATTTCGACCGCAACGTGGTGCGGGGGCGCGTGCGGTTCGGCGTGTCGGAGGATCTCGTGCTGTCGCTGCTGCCCGAGATCCTGCGCGCGTTCCGCGGCGCGCATCCGCTGGTGGACGTCGATCTGGTGGTGGGGCTGAGCAGCCATCTGTACGAGAAGCTCGGGGCGGGCCAGCTCGACCTGCTGTTCGCCAAGCGGCAGGAGGGCGATGCGCGCGGCACGGCGCTGTGGCGCGAGCGGCTGGTCTGGCTCGGCAGCCCGGGCGCCGTGCTCGATCCGGGGCAAAAGGTGCCGCTGGTGGTGTTCCCCAAGCGGAGCATCACGCGGACGGCGGCGATCGACGCCCTGAACGCGGCCGGGCGGGAATGGCATGTCGCATTCACCAGCGACAGCCTGGCGGGCCTGGTGGGGGCGGTGCGCGCGGGCTTCGGGATCACGGCGCAGACGTCGCTGCTGGCGGGTGCGAACATGGATCCGGTGCCGGCGTCGGCGGGCTTGCCGGCACTGGCCGAGACCGAGTTCGTCGTGCTCGGACGCGGCGAGAAGCAGGGGGCGAGCGGCGCGCTCGCCAGGGCGATCATGTCGCATGCCGAGCTGCGGCAGGCGCGGATCGATTTCGGGTTCCCCGGCGCGGGTTCCAGGCGAGCGGCAGGCGGAGGATCGGGTTAGGTCACAGGCCGGACCGGCCGTTCTGCTCGGGGGCGGTCTTGCTCGCGCGAGGGCTTTCCACGACCTTGTCGCGGCCGCCGTGCTTGGCGTCGTACAGGGCGTCGTCCGCCCTGCCGAGAAGGGATTCCCAGTTGTCGCCATGAACGGCCCAGGCGATCCCGACGGAACACGTGATGCGCAGGGCACCGCCCTTCGACGGAAAGGGCGAGCCACGGATGACGTGGTGCAGATGAAGGACGCGATCGGCGCCGCGCCCGTCCCGATCGCTGAGAACGAGGAGGATTTCCTCGCCGCCGTAGCGACCGGCATAGTCGCCGTCCTGGAGGCAGCGGGAGACCAGCCGCCCGAGCGTATGGAGCACGGCGTCGCCGGCGAGATGTCCGTGCGTGTCGTTGACATGCTTGAAATGGTCGACATCGACGAGTGCGACCACCAGTTCGTCGTCGACCGGGCCGTCGGCAAGGCGCGCGGCCAGGCGTTCCTCGATCTCGGTGCGGGTGAGCAGCCCGGTGAGCTTGTCGTGCGCGGCGACGAACCGGAGCTGCGCCGTCTGCTCGGCCACGAGACGCTGAAGCTCGGCCTGACGTGCATAGACCGCCCGGAAGCGAAACCGCATGACGCCATGGACCGAGGCAGCCGCCGCGAGGAGGAGACCGGCGACGCAGGCGGCCTCGAACCACCATCGCTCCCACCACGGATAGGCAATGTCGATGGCAAGGGTCGCGGGCGCCGAGCTGCGATGGGTGAGGTCGTCGACGCCGATGATCGTCAGCGTGTGCCGGCCGGGCGGCACGAACGGGTAGCGGACAGCACCGGAGGAAGACGTCACCCAGTCGCTGTCGATGCCGGACAGGCGGTATTTGAAGCGGACAGACTGTTCGGCGCCGTAGCTCGGTGTGCCGAGTTGGATGGAGAACGCGCCGCGCGTGTAGGGAATTTGCTGATCGGTCAACGGGCGCGAACCGATCGTCGCCTCGCTGACGACGACCCGGAGGGGCCGGATCTGAAACAGTAGCGTCGGATCGAGCAGGTGCGAGACGCCCCGCGCCGTCGCGGTCCAGACCGATCCGTCGGGGTCCTCCCGGATGCCGCCTTGAGCGACGTTGTCGTCGACAAGCCCACCGTCGGTATCGACAGACACCCAGCGGCTCCCGTCGAAGACGGACACGCCGAGAGACGTGCCGACCCAGACCCATCCCCGATGGTCGATCATCAACGCGGGAATGCTGTTCGAGCGCGTGTCCGCGACCGGGATGGTCTCGTATGCGGCGACGCGATCGCCGGCGAGAATGAAGCGGAAGAGGCCGCCGGCTCCGGCCATCCAGACCCTGTTGGCCCGATCGATGGCAACCGCAACCGGCTCGAAGCCGCTGCTCGGCCACGCCCCCGAAACCGGCACGTCGTGCCCATCCCGGTGTCGATGCCGCAGCCGGTTGCCGGCGATATAGAAGATACCGCCGGCGCCATCGCCCTTGATGTCCGGGACCGAAGTCCGCGATGCCGACATCCGTTCGACCTGTCGCGACGGTCCGGCAGCTCCGGTGACACGGAACAGTCCGGTCTCGGTGCCGATCCAGATGGCGCCGCTCGGATCAGGGACGATCACGTCGACCGGCGGCACCTCGAGCCTGGTGACGGAACTTGTCGTCGGATTGATGACCCGCGCGCCGTCTAGCCCGCTGGAACTCCACAGATCGCCAGCCGGCCCAATCGCCAGCGCGAAGGAAGGTCCAGCAATGATTTCCGCCACCTGGAGAGAGCCGTGGCGGCGTATGACACGATCGATGCCGGTATCGGTCGCGACCCAGATCGACCTATCCGCGGAGCGCGCCGTTTGCCACGCGATCTCGGCCGAGAGGCCGTCGGCTTTCTGGATGGTTTCCCAACGCGCGTAGCCCACCCAGCGGACGAGCCCGCGTCCAAAAATCAGCAACCAGAACTGGCCGGTCGCGTCGGCCTCTGCCGCCGGGATGATGCCCGCGGGCGCGCCCCCCGCAACCGTCAGCGTCCGCCAGCCGTTCGATCCGAGCACGTCGAGGCCATGATCGGCCTGCGTCGCCAGCTCCCCGTTAGGGGTCGTGAAGAGACCGAGTCGAAGCTGGTATGCCATGTACTCGCCGCCCTGGTCGGGGAGATCGACGACGGACCAGCGGCCCGAGACCGGATCGAAGGTGCCGACCGACGAAAGCGATCGGGCGCGGATCTTGCCGTCAGGACCCGCGGCGACGTCGAACCACGGTCCATCACTCAGGCCTTCGCCGCGGTCGTAGCACTTGACGGCTCCGGGATCGGCCAAGCAGAGGCGTCCGTCATCGAACGCCTCCCAAAGATGGCCGCGGACGGAAAACACGCCCCTGGCCCGGGCCAAGGTTTGCCGTTCCGCGCGGTCGTAGCCCATGTCCTCGAAGCGCGCCGGTCCGCTGCCGGAGAGCATGATCTGCAACGTCGCATCATCGGCAAGAAACGCGAATCCATGCCGCCAAGGGACGAGCCGATGCGGCTTGTCATTGTTGAAGAAGGAAACACCGGGATGAATGACTGGCCGGAACGACAGCGAGTTCGGAGGGGTGTCGGTATCGGTCGGACGATCCGAAACGAACACATCGTCCGCATAGCTCACGGCGACACGGCCATCCGAGGCCAGGGCGAGATTCGAGACGCGTCCGCCATCGCGCAGGCCATTGGCGGTGCCAAGATTGCTGAAGCGGCGCCCGTCATAAGCGAACACGCCGTGCTGCGTACACATTAACAGGAAGCCGGCTTTGTCCTGTCGGAGGCAGGACACGCCAACATCGGTGAGGCCCTGCTCGACGCCATAGGTTCGGAATGTGGAACGGGCGCCTTGGGCTGGCGTCGTGACACACCAGCAAGATACGGCCAAGGCGACGGCAGCCCCTCCTACCATTCCTGACGATGAGGGCCGTGACCACCGGGCGAGACGCATGGACCGTCCTGTAGACTGATCGACGCCGCACGACCGTTAGCCGCAGGCTGGACCTATCACTGCGCTATCGCAAATACCGCGCCGAAAAAAGGCCAACCACTCTCTTCAGCCCACAATTTTGAACCGTAGATCCTCTAACGACGGTCGCAAACCGTTCCCCGGTCATGTTATTACACCGGAGACACGGTTGCGTGACTTGGCTACGCGCGAGCTTGGAGCCCCGAGGGAGGTCAGGGATAGGAGTGAAAAAGCCCAGGACTGTAGCTGATATCGGTCGCGAGATGCGCGGACCGGTCATGCCGCAGGCCCGACAGGCTGCCCGGTGCACTCGTGGCGGAGGATGACTGCACGCCAAGTGTCATCGCCACGTCGTGACGAGCGTGGCCGGTCAGCGAAACGGCAATGGCCGCGGTGAGCGCAAGACCGGAACCTTGTGAAACGAAACGTCGCGAGCGGCTGATCATGATCGGTCCCTTTTTGAGGATAGCGCCCAATGCGCTCGCATCATAAAGCATAACGATGCGTCGGGAACAAGGTTAACAATAACGTTAGAGGAGAACACGGCAAAGCTGAAGAAGAATTGCGAATAAACTCAAGTCAATGGACTCGAACTTATTGTTTGGAAGGTGCCTCAAGCGCTCAGGGATACTTTGCGTTGCCGACGCTGACCATTAAGGATGACCTGTTGGTCTGCTGTGGCGACACTCAATTCTTACGATACGATTGGCGATCTGGATGTCAGCGGGACGGCATGAAGATGTCGGCCTCGCGGTGCTCGGCGGGCTGGCGGCCACGTCAATGATGCGTGACCATCCGCGGCCGCGTGTCCTCCGCGTTTCTGAGTCCGGCGCTTGCTGGCGGCGGACCGAGACGGTGCGACGGAGGCGCATGCGTTCAGCTCACGTGTGGCGCCGTTAACATCGCGCAAAGAGTCAGGGCACTCGCATGAAGTGGATGTCTGCTGGCCGAGTCCCGAGCGCCTACCCGGGATGATCAAGCAAGCAGAGCTCGGCTGCGAAGCCGAGGCGGTTGATGACGCGGCGCTTGGCGCGTATCAGCAGCAGGCAGGCGGACCGAGCACATCCTTTGCGGCCGTCGCGGCGGCTGTGATCAGCCCGATCGTCACAATGCATTGGATGGCGGGCGTTGCACGGCCAAGCCAGCCGCCGATTGGAGCGGGACGCGCCGCCGATGCTGGCGTCACGGGCGAGAAAACCAAGGCAATTGTATGACTGACCATTCTCTGATCGCCAGATTGTGTTCCAAGATGAGCATTAGTGCTTATTGAGGCCGACCTCCCGTGAGTACAAGAATACCCTTCCAGTGTCCGTGTCACTATTCATGATTTTATAAATTGGAGTACTTCATAAACTGTAGTACAATTCCAACAAAAGTTCCAATGACACACATAACCATAATAATACGAAGCGAGATCCTGCTAGTGTAGTAGACACCACTTCTTTCCTGAAAATGCGGATAAGAGCTCCAGCAAACTAAGAACACAAGAATCATACCCAAAAAACCAAATATATCTCTTCCAAAATGCAGGTAACAGATAACCAAAGAGATGCATATCAGTACGATCACTTGTCTTTTTTCATATATGTACGCTCTAATCGGAGGTATCATAGCCTTCGTCTTTCCGCATCGGCTTGATATCTTGGCCATAAGTTACTTTTTCTCTGAGCCTCCCATGATCCGCCGGGTAGAAAGCGGGCTGTGATACCGCTGGCGACACTTCCGACCACGGCTCTGAGAACTCCGGGAGCAACGGCCTCGGTAAGGGCAGCCCCAGCAGCCGCTTCAGGAAAAGATACGGCTGCGGCAGCGCCAACGGCAATTATGATGAAAGACCCAAAAATATCTTGGAGCAAAGCCTGATAATACGAAGGGGGATGATACAACTCCTCGATGTCTTTGATCTGGCCACCAAAGTTCTGTTCGGAATAATAGGTAAACTCCTTCTCCGATAGACAAAACGGAAAGTCCTGTGGACTATCTTCTATTGCCTTCATGAGGCCGAGGAACCAGACGGCGATGGCGATATGGCCCGGCTTTGATGAGTAGAACTGTAGATTCTTCTTTATCTCCTGTCCGACCTGGGAATCGAATCTGTAGAAGCACAGCCCGACGAGACACTTGATTGCCCGTTCCGGTTCGGGAACAGAGTCGAACAAGGCGGCATTGCCACCAGCCTCCCGGAGTTGGAGGGCCACGGCATCCTGTCGCAACCAGCGATGTTCGAGCATAGGGGGCGGCATCAAGCATCTTCCTTCGTCACTTTCGACAGGGACATAGCCGATTGCGCCATCGCCTGCATCCAGCAGGAGCCAACCGCCGGCGGGAGCGGTAGCACCGCGGCGAGCCTCCAGACAGAGCGGACTCCGATACTCGCGGTCGGCTTGGCCAGGATCGGATGGCAGCCGGGGGTCCGGGGGCCGGCCTCGGCCCCCGGTCTTGCCTGCGCCGACGCGCCCGGGGTTCAGGCCTTGGAGGCTTGCTCCACCACCGTGGTCTCGAGGATCGCCGACGGCTGCTCGTAGAGGATGCGTCCCATGACGCCCGCGAGCATCCCGCCGGCGATCGGGGCGATCCAGAACAGCCATAATTGCCCGATATAGGCGCCGCCGGCGAATAGCGCCGGCCCGGTGCTTCGCGCCGGGTTGACCGACGTGTTGGTGATCGGGATCGAGATCAGGTGGATCAGGCAGAGGGCGAGCCCGATCGGGATGCCGGCGAAGCCGGTCGCGGCACCCTTGGAGGTCGTGCCGATGATGATCGACAGAAAGAAGAAGGTCAGCACGAACTCGGCGAGGAAGCAGGCGCCGGTCGAGTAGTGGCCGGGACTGAGCGCGCCGTAGCCGTTGGCGGCGAAGCCGCCCATCGCCCAGCCCGGCTTGCCCAATGCGATCAGCCACAGCACGAAGGACGCGAGCACGGCTGCGACCACCTGGGTCGCGATGTAGGGCCCGACATGCTTGTTGGCGCAGCGGCCCGCCGACCAGAGTCCCAGGGTCACGGCCGGATTGAAGTGGCCGCCGGAGATGTGGCCGACGGCGTAGGCCATCGTCAGCACGGTCAGGCCGAAGGCGGCCGCCACGCCGAGGAAGCCGATGCCGAGCTGCGGATAGGCGGCCGACACGATCGCGCTTCCGCAGCCACCGAACACCAGCCAGAAGGTTCCGAAGAATTCGGCGACAAGTCGCCGCTGCATGTCATTTTGCATGTCGACGTCTCCCAACTTCTTGTCATCACAAGCTAGGACGGAGGGCCGCCGGTGGCCAGCGCTATCGTAATCATCCGGGCAAGCAACGAGGCTCAGGCGGCCTCGGAGCAGGCCTCGCGGCCGTAGGCGAGCCGCGACAGGATCGGCCGGCAGCGTTCCTCGAGCCAGGCCGCGTCCGAGGGCGAGAGAGGATGCAGCATGGGCGTGTGCTCGATGCCGTCGAGGTAGCGGGCCATGGCCGCGCGCCCGTCGGCGAAACCGGGCAGGGAGAGGCCGTCATGCAGGCGCCGGATCGCGTCGAGCGGCGCGCGCTTCAGGTCGTCGAGGCGAAGCGAGACGCCGAACCCCGCGGGGAGTGCGGCCATGTCGTCGATCAGGCGGTCCATCAGACGCGGATAGACGTGGCGCACCAGCCCGGTGACGTCGGCCTCCGGGCCGCCGAGCGACAATTCCCTGATCAGGGTTGCGAACATCCGCACCGACGATGGGTAGACCGATGCCGGATGCCGATGGATGTGGATGAAGCGGGCGTCCGGCCAGATCGCCCGCAGCATGGGGATGCGGGCGCTGTTGGCGGGATTGCGGATCAGCAGCGGACGGCCGGCGGCGCGCCAGGTCAGCTTGGCGACGTAGCGCTCGAGACGGGACGCCCAGCGCCGATGCTCGGCCGGGGCCACGCCGTCGCCGAAGACGCCGCGGTCGAACTCGTGCCGCAGGCGGGACGGGAAATAGATCCCGTGATGGCACGACAGCGTCGTGAGGTTCGCCATCGCGAGCTCGTCCTCCTGCGGCAGGTCGGGGGCGAGGGCGAGCCCGTCGATCAGGCGGGTGCGGGGAAAGAACTGGCCGATCAGCGGCGCCATCAGCCGCCCGAGCCCGAGCGCCTCCGCGGGCAGGCCGACCGACACCGGCGAGAGCAGCCCGAAGGTGCCGGTGCGGCTGAGGATGTTGGCGAGGTGGGTGGTGCCGCTGCGCCAGTGGCCGACGATGAAGATGGGGGCGGCGTAGTCTCGCGGCAGTGTGCGCGCGAAGAGCGCTTCCGGCACGGTGAAGGGAAGCCTGATTGCGGCCATCGCGCAGGCGATGGCGGCGACATGGGCGCGTGACGGCGCGATGCCGCCCTTGGCCATGACGGCTGCGAGCGTGCCGGCGGTGGCGCCGCAGAGCGGATGGAACAGCCGATGCGTCCGGCGCGCGCCGCGCGAGCCGAAGGCGGGTGCTCGCAGCATGTCGAAGTCCTCCGGGTCGCCGGTCTGCAACGGTTCCGGGACCGGACGGTTCGTCATTGCGTCGTGATCGCCAGCAGCACGGCGCATTCGGCCAGCATCTCGGCGGCCCCGAGGAGGTCGCCGGTGAAGCCGCCGAAGCGCCGGCGCGAGAGGCGCGCGACGGCGAGACCGGTCAGTCCCGATGCGAGCACGGGCAATGCCCAGTGCGCGTCGAGCGAGACGGCGAGCGCCAGCGACAGGGCGAGGCCGGCGAGCAGCCGGGGTGCGGGGCTTTCGCCGAGAGGAGCGGCCGCCCCCTGGGTGCGCGCCGGCCGGGCGCGCGCGATCACCACCAGGATCGACGCACGCCCAAGGACGGACGCGAGGGCGAGGGCGACCGACGCGCGTCCGCCGGGCATGGCGGCGAGGCAGGCGGCCCGGATCAGCGTCGCCAGGATGAGGGCGAGCGCGCCATGCGCGCCGATGCGGCTGTCGCGCAGGATCGCGAGCCGCCGTTCGGGCGTTCGGCCGCCGAGAGCGTCGAACGTGTCGGCGAGCGCGTCCTCGTGCAGTCCACCGGTGAGCGAGGCGGCGGCGGCCAGCGCGAGCGTGCACGCCGCGAGTGCCGGCACGCCTTCCCGCTCGGCGAGGGTGAGGACCAGGCCGGAGACGCCGCCGATCAGCAGCCCGATCAGCGGGTAGGCCCACACGCATCGGCCGGGATCCGGCCAAGGTCCGCGCACCAGGGCCGCACCGGGCAGTCGCGTCAGCAGCGTGATGGCACCACCCAGCTCGGCGAGCGGCCTCACGTCAGCTCAGGCGTCGCGGTCCGAGACGCCGGCCTCGTCGAAGGTCGCCATGCCGGCGTGGCACGCGACCGCCGCACGTGCCAGCAGCAGTGCGACAGCAGCGCCGGACGCCTCGCCGAGCCGCATGTCGAGATCGAGCAGGGGCCGCATGCCGAGGCTTTCGACCAGGCGCTGGTGGCCGCGCTCGGCGGACCGGTGCGCGACCCGGCAATGCGCGAGGCCGTCGATTGCAAGGCGCGCCAATGGTGCCGCGGATGCGGTGCAGACGAAGCCGTCGAGCAGGACCGGCACGCGGCGGTGCGACGCGGCGAGCGCGGCGCCGAGCAGGGCAGCAAGCTCGCGGCCGCCGAGCTGGCGTGCCGCCTCGAGCGGATCGAGCGTGCCGGCGCGGGCAAGCGCCCGGTCGATGGCGGCCGCCTTGCGGGCGATGCCGGCATCGTCGAGCCCGGTGCCGCGTCCGGCCCAGTCCGCGCCGCGTCCGCCGAGCAGGGAGGCGGCGAGTGCGGCGGCGGCGGTGGTGTTGCCGATGCCCATCTCGCCCAGGCAGACCAGGTCGGTGCCGTCCTCGACGGCGTCGTAGCCGATCGAGATGGCGTGGAGGAAATCGGCCTCGTCCATCGCCGGCGCCGTGGTGATGTCGGCGGTCGGCGTGTCGAGCGAGAGCGGCAGCACGCGCAGCCTCGCCTCGGCGAGCCGGGTGAGCTGCCAGATCGCGGCGCCGCCGCGGGCGAAGTTGCCCACCATCTGCCCGGTCACGGCGGCGGGAAACGGCGACACGCCCTGGGCCACCACGCCGTGATTGCCGGCGAAGACCAGGATGTCGACCGCGTCCAGGCGGGGGATGGCGCGCGCCTGGACGCCGGCGAGCCACACGGCGAGTTCCTCGAGGCGGCCGAGGCTGCCGGCGGGCTTGGTCAGGCGTGCCTGGCGCGCCATTGCCTCGGCCTCCGCCCGCGCGTCGGGCGAGGGCGGCGACGCGCAGGCGGCACGCAGCGACGCCATCGTCTCGAAGGCGGCCATCAGTGGCGCGCGATCGCGTGGAAGAAGCTGCCCGAGACGCGGCCGGCGATGCCGCCGGCCGGCCCGATGAGCGCGCCGTCGGCGTCGGTGAGCGTCGCCATCGGTGCGGCGGCGCCGGGCTCGACGATGGTCGCGTAGTGGAATTCGTGGCCGGCGATGACGGCGCCGGCCGGGCCGAGCGCGCAGTCGGCGAGCAAGCGCGCCGACCGGTAGCCGAGCTGCAGCCGGCGCGCGGCGAAGCTCGTCGCGTGGTCGAGCAATCCCGTCATCGCGTGGCGCGCCCCGGCCTGGTCGATCAGGAAACGTCCCATCACCATCATTCCCCCGCATTCGCCGTGCACCGTCGCGCGCGATGCCGCCCGCCTGACGCCGTCCATGAAATTACAGCTTCCGGCCAGGCGTCCAGCGTGCAGCTCCGGATAGCCGCCCGGGAGCCACACCGCGTCGCAAAACGGATCGGGCGCCTCGTCGGCCAGCGGCGAGAACGGCACGATCTCGGCGCCCGCGTCGCGCCATCCGGCCAGCATGTGCGGGTAGACGAAGGTGAAGGCCGCGTCGCGCGCGAGCGCGATCCGCTGCCCGGGCGGTGCGATGCGTCCGCCGGTGCCGGCGATGGCTTCGACGGGTCGCGCCATCGCACGGATCGCGTCGAGGTCGACGGACGCACCGACGAGGGCGCCGAGGCGCGCGAGATGCGCCGGCAGTGCGTCCATTTCGCTCGCCTGCACCAGGCCGAGATGACGCGACGGGAGCGCTAGTCCGGCGGACCGGGCGACGCTGCCCAGGACGGGGATGCCGGCGGCTTGGACGGCGGCCGCGGCGCGGGCGCGGTGGCGCTCGCTCGCGACGTTGTTGAGCACGACGCCGCCGATGCGCACGCGCGGGTCGGTCGCGGCGAAGCCGAGTGCCACCGCACCTGCCGACTGCGCCTGCCCGGCGATGTCGAGTACGAGCAGGACCGGCAGATTGAGCAGGCCGGCGAGCGAGGCGGCGCTGCCGTCGGTGCCGCCCGGTCCTGGCCGCCCGGCGCCGTCGAACAGGCCCATCGCCGCTTCGATCACCAGCAGGCCCTCGCCGGAGGCGAGCCCTTCAATCATGCCGGCCGCGAGTTGCGTGACCATCCCCGGGGGCATCGCCCAGCCGTCGAGATTGACCGAGGCGCGTCCGGTCGCGGCCGCGTGGAAGGCGGGGTCGATGTAGTCGGGGCCGGCCTTGGCCGCGCTGACGTTGGTTCCTTGGGCGCGAAGTGCCGCGAGCAGCCCGAGCGTGATCGTGGTCTTGCCGGCACCCGAGGACGGGGCGGCCACGATCAGTCCGCCGGTCATGGGCCCGCCAGGATGTCGCGCATGCGCACGATGTCGCCGATCACGATCATCGCGGGCGTGGCGAGACCGGCACGCGCGATCTCGCCGGCGAGCCCGGACAGCGTGGTGACGAGGACGATCTGGCGCGCGGTGGTGGCCTCCGAGACCACGGCGGCCGGCGTATCGGCCGGCATGCCGCCGGCGATCAGGCGGCCGGCGATGCCGCCGATGGTGCGGACCGCCATGTAGAGCACGACCGGCTGGCGGAGCCGTGCGACGGCCTCCCAGTCGACCATATCGGGTCCTTCGGCGGTCTGGCCGGTTGCCAGCACGACGGCGCGGTTGATGCCGCGCATGGTGGCGGGGATGAAGGCGGAGGCGAGCCCGGCGAGGCCGGCGGTCAGGCCGGGGATGATGCGGAACGGGATGCCGGCGGCGCGCAGTGCGAGCGCCTCCTCGCCGCCGCGGCCGAACACGAACGGGTCGCCGCCCTTGAGCCGCAGCACGCGCACGCCGGTGCGCGCGAGTTCGATCAGGCGCGCGGTGATGTCGTCCTGCGTCGGCGACGGGCGCCCGCCCCGTTTGCCGGCGAACTCCCGGACGGCATCAGGGGGCGCGAGTGCGAGGATGCCGGGATCGACGAGCGCATCGTAGACGACATGGTCGGCCTGCCGCAGCGCGGAGACGGCATGCAGCGTCAGGTGCCCGACATCGCCGGGCCCTGCTCCCGCGAGCCAGACGTGACCAGGAAGAAAGACTGGGGCCGACGGGCCCCAGACCCCAATGATCTTATTGATGGTTTCCAAAGGCTAGCCTTTGGCGGGTCCAGGGCGGAACCCTGGTATGGTGGTGCGATGGCGGATCTGAGACGCGGCTGGACGACGGGCGCCTGCGCCACCGCGGCGGCGGCGGCCTGTGCCTCGGCGCTCACGAATGGCGTCTTCCCCGACCCGGTGGAGATCGCGCTGCCGCGCGGCGGGACGGCCGCGTTCGCGCTCGCCGAGTTCGCGCTGGCTGGATCGGTCGCCAAGGCGGCCATCGTCAAGGACGCCGGCGACGATCCGGACGTCACGCATGGCGCCCTGATCCGGGTGAGCCTGGTGCGGGCTCCGACGGGCGGGATCGTCTTCCGAGCGGGCGAAGGCGTGGGGACGATCACGCGGCCCGGCCTGCCGCTGCCGCCGGGCGAGCCCGCGATCAATCCGACGCCGCGCAAGATGATCGTGGACGCCTTGCGGGAGCGCGGCATCGCCGACGCGATCGTCGAGATCTCGGTCCCGGGCGGCGCGGCGCTGGCGGCAAGGACGCTCAACGGCCGGCTCGGCATCGTGGGCGGCCTGTCGATCCTGGGGACGACCGGCATCGTGATCCCGTTCTCGTGCGCCGCCTGGATCGACACGATTCATCGGGGGATCGATGTCGCGCGCGCGACCGGGCTGGATCATGTCGCCGCCAGCACCGGCAGCACCAGCGAGGACGCGGTCCGGGCGCTGCACGGGCTGCCGGAGCACGCGCTGATCGAGATGGGGGACTTCGCCGGCGCGACACTCAAGTACCTGGCGCGCCGTCCGGTGGCGCGGGTGAGCCTCGCGGGCGGGCTCGCCAAGATGACCAAGCTCGCGCAAGGGCGGCTCGATCTGCATTCCAAGCGCGGCGCGCTCGACCTGGCGGCACTGGCAAGGATGGCCGGGCTCGATGCGCTCGCGACCGTCAACAACGGCGCCGAGGCGTTCGAGCGCGCCGAGGCGCATGGCGTCGATCTGGCGGCGCATGTGGCCGAGGCCGCCTGGCGCACGGCGGCACCGCTGCTCGCCCGCACCGGGAGCGCGCTCGAGGTGGTGCTGTTCGACCGCACCGGCCGGCTGCGCGCAACGACCGGCTTCATTGCGGTCTGAACCGGCGGTGGTGGGCGGGATCGTAGAGGGCGCTCTCGCGCACGACGCTGTCGTCGAGGCCGCGGCCGACCAGCACGAGCGCCATGCGCGGCGGAGCGTCGGCGCCGACCGCCAACTCGATCGTGTCGAGGCGCGCGCGCCAGACGCGCTCCTCGGGCCAGCTTGCCCGCTCCACCACCGCGACGGGGCAGTCGGCACCCAGCACCGGCAAGAGGCGCGCGACGATCTCGGCCAGACGGTGCACCGACAGGTGGATCGCGAGCGTCGCGCCGGTGGCCGCGAACAGTTCGAGCCGCTCGGTCTCGGGCACCGGGGTGGCGCGTCCGGACAGGCGCGTCAGCACGACGCTCTGGGTCTGGCCGGGGCGCGTGAGTTCACGCTCGATCGCGGCGGACGCGGCGCCGAGGGCGGAGACGCCGGGCGTGATCGTGACCGGGATGCCGCGCGCGGCCAGCCGCGCCATCTGCTCGCCCACCGCCGAATAGACCGCGAGGTCGCCGGAATGCAGCCGGGCCACGTCGAGGCCGCCCGCGTCGGCCTCGACGCAGAGAGTCTCGATCGTATCGAGCGACAGCGGCGCGGTGTCGATCAGCCGGGTGCCGGGCCCGCAATGTTCGAGCAGGGCGCACGAGACGGTGGAGCCCGCATGGAGGCAGACCGGGCAGGAGGCGAGGAGGTCGCGGCCGCGCAGCGTGATGAGGTCGGCCGCACCCGGGCCGGCGCCGATGAAATGGACCGTCACGGGCGGGCGATCGCGCATGTCACGCGCGCCGCCTTGACGCGCGGCCCGAGCAGGATTCCGGCACCACCGGCCGCAGCCAGTGCGGCGCCCTCGGCGACCGCGCGCGCGGCGCGGCACGGCCTGGTCAGGCAGCGACCTTGCACCGCCTCGATCGCGGCGTCCGGGATCGCCCGGACGGGAAGGCCGAGCAGGCATGCCGCCTCGATGATCGAGGCGAGCGACGCGCGCGATGCCGGCACGGCGATCATCGACGCCGCGCGTCCGTCGAGGCAGGCGCCGACGAGGCGCGCGATCTCGAGCGCGTTCGCACCGGTCGAGCAGCCGACGCCCACGACGAGCGTCACGGCCTGGTCGTGCTCCATTGCGTCACCGTCATCGACGGGCGGAAGGCGCGGAATTCGCCCACCATGTCGAGCCTCTCGATCCCGAACCGGGTCAGGGTCCCACCGTATCGCGACTCGGCCGCGAACAGGGCGGTGTCGGTCTCCAACGTCACCGAATGGGCGACCATGCGGCCGCCCGGACGCAGGCGCGCGAACGCCGCGTCCAGCGCGGCGACGCCGCCGCCGACGAACACCGCGTCGGGCTCGCCGTCCACGGTCTCGAACGATCCGGGCGCCTCGCCCTGGACGATGCCGAGCGACGGCACGCCGAGGGACGACGCGTTCCGCACGATGCGTGCCGCCCGGTCCGCGCGGCGCTCGAACGCGACGGCGCGCATCGACGGCGCGCGGAGCAGCCACTCGATGGCGATCGATCCGGCGCCGGCGCCCACGTCCCACAGCAGCTGGCCGGGGTGCGGCGACAGGGCGGCAATCGCCGAGGCGCGCAGCTCGTGGCGCGTGAGCTGACCGTCGCTGTCGAAGAACGCGTCGTCGAGCCCCGGCGCGATCGGGATCGCCGCGATGTCGGGGTCGACCGCGATCGCCACGATGTTGAGCGGATCGATCCCCATCAGCGCGAACTCGCGGGCACGGGCCCGGCGATGGCGGGCGCGCGGGCCGCCCAAAGCCTCCAGCACATGCATCATCGAGCCGCCACCGCCGCGCTCGACGAGGAGGGCGCCGATCCGCGCCGGCGTCGTTGCGTCCTCCGACAGCGCCATGACATGCGCGCCCGGCTGCAAGGCCGGCAGCAGCGTGGCGAGCGGGCGGCCGCACAACGACACGATGGCCGCGTCCTGCAACGCCCAGCCGAGCTCGGCCGCCGCCAGCGACAGTGCCGAGGGCGCGGGCAGGGTGACCCGCTCGTCGGCCGCGACGTGTGCGGCAAGGAGGGATCCGGCGCCGAACGAGAACGGATCGCCCGAGGCGAGCACCACGACAGGCGTGAAGCGGCGGGCCAGGATGTCGGCGAGCGTCGCCTCGATCGGCCGCCGCCACACCAGCACCTCGCCGCGGATCAGGGACGACGCCAGCTTCAGGTGGCGCGCGCCGCCGACGACGAGCGACGCGCCCTCGATCAACGCGCGGGCGGATGCGGCGAGCGCCTCGACACCGTCCTCGCCGATCCCCACGATCGCGAGCCAGCGCGTCATGGAGGCCGGCCCTGCTGCGTGTCCTGATCCTCGGCGGCACCACCGAAGCCGCGTCGCTGGCGGCCCTGCTCGCGGCGGACGGTGGCGTCGCGGCCACGCTGTCGTTGGCCGGCGTCACCGCGCGGCCGGCGCCCTCGCCGATCCCGCGCCGGATCGGCGGCTTCGGCGGGGCGGCCGGGCTCGCCGCCTATCTCGCCGATCATGCGATCGACCGCCTCGTGGATGCGACCCATCCGTTCGCGGCCCGCATCACCGGGAATGCCCGTCATGCCGCGCAACGGGCGGGGATCGGGTTGCTTCGCCTGCGCCGTCCCGAATGGATCGCCGGCCCCGGCGATGACTGGCGCCACGCACCCGACATGAGGTCCGCCGCCCTCCTGCTCGGGCCGGCCGGCCGGCGCGTGTTCCTGACCGTCGGCCGCGGCGACCTCGCTCCGTTTCGCGCTTGTCCTCAGCATTCCTACCTCGCGCGCAGCATCGATCCGCCGCCGCCGGGGCTGCTGCCCGGCGCGGGCACGATCCTGGCGCGCGGCCCGTACCGGTTCGAGGACGAATGCGACCTGCTGCGGCAGCATCGCATCGAGATCGTGGTGACCAAGAACGCCGGCGGTGATGCGACCCGCCCCAAGCTCGACGCCGCGCGCGCGCTCGGGTTGCCGGTCGTGATGGTGGCGCGCCCGGCCGAGCCGGAATGTTCGCTCGCGACCGATGCGGCCGCCGCCTTCGAATGGCTCAAGACCGGTCACGAGGCCGACCGCGGCGCATAGAACAGCGGCGTCAGACCCGGCCGCTCCACGATTCGGGAGGTTTCGGTTCCGATCACCACCAGCGTGCGCATGTCCGCACGCACGGGATCGGCGCGGGCGAGCGTGGTGAGCACCACATGCTCGTCCGCGCGCAGTGCCGCAGTGACGAATGCCACCGGCACCGAGCCCGGCAGCACCTCGCGCAAGGCCGCTAGCGCCTCTCCTAGCTGCCAAGGCCTGGCCTTCGACGAGGGATTGTAGAGGGCGATCGAGAACCCCGCCGACGCCGCCGCACGCAGACGCGCCAGCACGACGCTCCAGGGTTTGAGATTGTCCGACAGCGACATCGCGCAGAAATCATGGCCGAGCGGGGCGCCGAGCCTGCTTGCGGCGGCCAGCATCGCCGTCACCCCGGGCACGATCTCGACCGAGATGGAACGCCAGGCCGGCGGCCCGTGCTCGATCGCTTCCATCACCGCCGAGCCCATCGCGAACACGCCGGGATCGCCGCCCGACACCATCGCGACATGGCGGCCGGCGGCGGCGTAGTCGAGGGCATGCCGCGCGCGATCGAGCTCCTCGCGGTTGTCGGTGGCCAGCACCGTCTGTCCGGGCCGCGGAACCACCCGGTCGAGATAGGTCCCGTAGCCCAGCAGCATCTCCGCGCCGGCCAGCGCCGCCTCGGCCGCCGGCGTCCTGTGTTCGGGCCCGCTCGGTCCCAATCCGACCACGTGCAGCGAACCGGTCACCGCGCCCGCTCGCGGCCGGGCACCAGCACGATCGAGAAATAGGGTGCCGCGAGCGACACGTCGCGCGCGGCGAGCGGCACCGACACCGTCCCCGCCTGCGTCGCCCGTTCGACATAGAGCGCGCGATCCAGCTTGCCGGCCGCCGTCAGCGCCGCGCGGATCCGCGGCAAGTTCCGGCCCACCTTCATCACCACCGCGGCGTCGCTCGACGCGAGCCGCGCTCCGAGCGAGGCCTCGTCGAGGGTGCCCGGCAGCACCGACAGCACGTCGTCGCCATGCGCGATCGGCAGCGCCGCCTGGCTCCACGCCCCGCTCATGGCACTGATCCCCGGCACCACCTCGACCGGGAAACGCGGGGACAATCGGTCGAACAGATGCATCGACGAGCCGAAGAAGAACGGATCGCCCTCGCACAGCAGCACGATCTCGCCGGCCGCCGACAGTCGCGCGGCTAATCCGGCGGCCACCGTGTCGTGAAAATCGTCGATGCCGCGCCGGTAGGCCGGGTCGGCGACCGCGACCTCCGTCGTGAACGGGTATTCGAGGCGCAACTCCTCGGCCCCTGGCCGCATGTAGTGCGCCGCGGTCGAGCGCGCGTGCCCTGCGCCGCCGCGCTTGGCGAAATACGCGATCGCGGACGCCGCCGCGATCAGCCGCGCCGCCTTGACCGTGACCAGTTCGGGATCGCCCGGTCCGACGCCCACGATCCGCAGCACGCCGCTCACTCGCGGCCGCTCGCCAGCGCATTGACGCACGCGACCGCCATCGCGCTGCCGCCGCGCCTGCCGCGCACAACGCAGGCCGGCACCCCGGCTTCGAGCAACGCCTCCTTGCTCTCGGCCGCACCCACGAAACCCACCGGCATTCCGATCACCGCCGCCGGATGCGGCGCGCCCTCGTCGAGCATCTCCAGCAGCCGGAACAACGCCGTCGGCGCGTTGCCGATCGCGACCACGCTGCCGGCCAGAATCGGCCGCCATGCCTCGAGTGCGGCCGCCGAACGGGTCGTGCCCGCGACCGGCGCGGTCCCCAACGTGCACACCACCTCGTTTCCCGCCGGCAGGCGATGGCGGGTGATCCCCTCCGCCACCATCCGGCTGTCGCACAAAATCGGCGCGCCCGCTTGCAGCGCGGCCCTGGCGCTGGCGGCGAAGCCTCCGGCGAAGTGGAGGTCGTGCACCACGTCGATCATGCCGCACGCGTGGACGATGCGGACGGCGCACCGCTCCTCGACCGGGTCGAGGCCTGCGAGGTCCGCCTCCCGACGGATGATCGCGAAGGAGCGTTCGTAGATCGCGTCGGCGTCATGGATCCAGGTTCGAGTCAAGGCGAGGGGCTCCTCCCCTCGACCCCGCTGGGGCCGGCGGCCCCAGACCCCGGGATTATAAGCTGGGCATTTCCCTGGAAAGCACAGCGCTTCTCGCAGCCGCTGATGTGCAGGACGCCCGACGCGGGCAACATCGACAAATACTGCTCCGCGACGTCGCGGGCCGGTCCCAATCCGGACTTGCACCGGGGGGCGCCCACACAGGCGACGATGCGCAGGCGCGGATCGTCCGCAACCGTGATCAGGCCGAGGCCGTCGGCGAAACCGTCCGCTGCTCCCTGCACGATCACCGAGCGGAACGGGGTGATCCGCAAGTCCCTGCCTGCTCGCCTGGCCAGTGCCGCGAGTTGCCCCTCGCCGAACTGGCCGAACTTCGGCGCGATCGCGACCGCGTCCATGCCCGGCACGCGGCCGATCGGTCCGGTGAGCGGGGCGCGCGTCCGCGCCGCGCGTGACACACGGATCGTGTCGCCGACCCGCGAAACGGCGACGTCGGCCGGCACGTCGGCGATCGAGACCGGACCGCCATCGACGCGGATCGTGAACTTCGGCGGCAGGCCGTCCAGTGACGCGGTCTCCATCAGCGCCTGCTCCAGCCAACCGACAAGAACCTCGTCGGCGAACGGCGCCGCCACCACGCTTCGCCTTCGCTCGCGCACCGGATCGCGCTCGCCGAGGCCGGCGTCGCAGACGCCGTCCACGAAGCGCGCGTGCGCATGCAGACCGCGCACCTGCAGGTTGCCGCGCGACGTGATCTCGATGATGCCGTTGCCGCACGACTTGGAGAGCGCGTCGAGCGCGGTCGCCTGGTCCATCGTCAGTCGGCCGAACCTGGGTCTGACCCGCGCGAGCAGCCCGTCGCCGGACATCATCGGGTCGTGCAGGCCCGGACACCAGCCGCGCACGGTCATGAGGTCAGTGCGCCCGCATCGTTGCGCCGCGATCGCCAGAGATCCTCGTCACGCATCGCGCCGAGCGTGCGCTTGATCGCGGCCAGGGCTTCGTCGTTGGCGGACTCCAGGAAGGCGAGATTTTCCTCGTCGTTGAGCAACGCCGCCGCCGCGAGGTCGAATTGCGCGTCGAACCGGTCGGGCAGCGCGCGCGCAAAATCCGCCAGCGCCTCGAGACCGCGCGCCATCTCCGACGCACCGCGATAGCCGTGACGGCGCATGCCGGCGAGCCAGGCCGGGTTGGCGAGCCGGCCGCGCACGACGCGCTTGATCTCGTCGGCGACAAGCCGCACGCGCGGCGCGTCCGCGATGTCGATGTGGTAGAGCGCCGGCGCGTTGCCGAGCGAGGCGGCGGCGCGCGCGAAGCCGCCCTCGTGCGCCGCGTGGTCGGGGCCGTCGAGGAGGTCGGTCTCGTGGTGGTCCTGCTGATGGACGAACGCGTCGGCGGCCCGGGTCAGCGCGGCGAGCGCGCCGGCCGCCGGGACGCCGTCGGCCGTCGCGCCATACGCGAAGCCGGACGCGGCGAGCCAGTCATGTCCGGCGCCGAAACATCCCGAGGCCGGGCCGAAGATCCGCGCCGCACCCGCCAGTCTGCGTGCCGTCTGGTCGAACAGCGCGATCTGGCCCGCGAACGCGTCGCGGAATAGGCCCGAGACGCGCAGCGTCACGTCGACGCGCGGCCGGTCGAGCAGCGCCGGCGGCAGGATCTCGACGGCGCTGAGCCGGCCGGCCTCGTCCCACACCGGCTCGGCGCCCATCAGCACCAGCGCCAGCGCCAGATCCTCGCCGCCCGTGCGCAGGCTGGCGCTGCCCCACAGATCGAGCACCAGCCGCTGCAGCGGCTCGCCGGTCTCCTGCAGATGCCGGGCGAGCAGGGCGTCCGCCGTCCGCGCGGCGAGCCGCACGGCGCTCGGCGTCGGGATCGAGCGCGGATCGATGCCGGTGAGGTTGCGCCCCGTCGGCAGCACGTCCGCGCGTCCGCGGCTCGGCGCGCCCGCGGGTCCGGGTTCGACGAACCGGCCGTCGAGGGCCGCGAGCAGTGCGGCGCGTTCGCAGCCGGCGGAGGCGTCGAGAGCCGGTGCGTGGGCGGCGCCGACCGCGTCGAGCAGGGCGGCGCGTCCGGCGGGGGGACGGCCGAACACGTGCAGACCGTCCGCGATCCGCAGCTCCTTCACGTCGCAGAGATAAGCGTCGAGGGTCGCGAGCCGATCATCGTCCAGCGTGGCGTCCTCGGTCGCCCCGGCTTCGGCCAGCAACCCGGAGGACGCGGCGCGCTCGAGGATGTCGGCGCGCAGCATCGAGGCGCGGCGCCGGTCCATCCCGTCGCAGGCGGCGAACTCGTCGATCAGCAGCTCAACCGCGCGCGCCTCGCCCGACAATCCGGCCGCGACCAGCGGCGGCGTCAGGTGCCCGATCGTGACCGCGCCGAGGCGGCGTTTGGCGACCGCCGCCTCGCCGGGGTTGTTGACGATGAACGGGTAGATCACCGGCAAGCCGCGCAGCAGCGCGACCGGCCAGCAGGTCCCGGACAGGGCGACCGCCTTGCCCGGCAGCCATTCGAGCGTGCCGTGCGTGCCGAGATGCACGACGGCGTCGGCGCTGGCGCGCAGCCATCGGTGGAAGGCGGCGTAGGGCCGCGACGGCGGCGCGTCCGGATCGTGGTAGGCGCCGCCGCGAGCGGGCTGCACGGCGACGACGATGCGGCCGAAGCGGACCAGCCGGCGGCGCGACGCGAGCAGCGCCTTGGTCAGGCCGGCGGCCGACGGCAGGGGCAGGTCGCCTAGATCGTATTCCGCGTGGCGGAGCCATCCGAGGATCGCGGCCAGGCTCGCGAGGCTGTCGAGCCCGACCGCATGGCCGACGGCATGCGTGGCCCCGGACGCGCCGGGGTAGTCCGACAGCACGATCGCGATGCGCCGGCGCGCGGGGACGGTCGTGGCCAGGCGAATCCAGCCGGCCGCCCGGTCGGCGGCGAGTGCGACGCCCGCGTCGAGGGGTGCGCTGCGCCGGACGCCGTGAAGTTCGGTCTTGCAGCCGATCGCGGTGGTGAGCAGCCGTCCGTCGAGTTCCGGCAGCACCACCTGCATCGCCAGGTCCTGCGGCGACAGGCCGCGGCTCGAGGCCTCCCAGCCGGCGCGGTCGCTGCCGGCCAGCACCAGTTGCAGCACCGGGACCCCGGGCGCCTCCAGCGGCGCGCCGGCGGACCCGCGGGCCGAGAAAGCGGTCGCGTTCAGCACCGCGCGCGGTGCGTAGTTCCGCAATGCGCCGGCAAGCAGCGCGGCGCTCGACGGGTTGCGCGGGCTGTCGACGAACCAAGCGCGGGTCTCGAGGCCGCGCGCCGCGAGCGCGTGCGCGAGGGCCGCGTGAGGTGCGACGTCGTCGGCCAGGAGGTGCGACCGGTAGAGGACGATCGCCGCGCGGCCGACGCAGGGCGATGGCGTGGCGACACCGAAGTCGTGGACGCCGAAGGTCGGAAGCGGGTCGGCGTCCGCGCCGTCGTCGGCGAGGCGGCCGCCGATCGCGAGCGCGAGCCGCACCGCGCGCGCCGCGTTCGCCGGGCCGCCCTCGCCCAGCATCGCGTCGAGGCGCGCGAGCACCGCGGCGTCCACCGTCGACAGCGAAGCGAGCCGCTCGTCGTCACGCCGGTCGCCGGCCACCATCGCGAGCGGGACCGCGGCACGCCGGCAGGCGGCGGCCAGCTCCTCGGCGCCATAGCGCCAGTAATCGAGACCGCCGAGCAGCCGGACCACCACCACGCCGGAGCCGGGCAGCGTGCGCTCGACGAACAGGTCGACCGACATCGGATGGATCAGGCGGGCGAGTGCGACCGCGAGTACGCTCGATCCCGGCGGGCGTGGTGCCCGGCCGACCGAGGCGAGATCGCTGTCGGAGAACGACAGGAACACCAGGTCGGCGGGCGGGAGGCCGAGATCCTCGGCGGGGCTCGTCTCGTCGAGCGAGGTCCGCTCCCTGACGAGCAGGTGCATCTCAGACCGTCTCGGGCGCCGGTGCGATCGTGCCGGCGATCGCCGCCTGGTCGAGACACGCGCGGCCGATCACCACCAGATGGCCGGACCGCGTCTCGTCCGGGGTGATGGGACGCCCGAACTCGCGGCGCAGGCGCGGGCCGACGCCCTGGACGTCCAGCCAGCGCTGCTTGCCGCGCACCGCCGCCAACCCTTTGACGCGCAGGATGTCGTGCGCCTCGATCGCGCGCGCGAGACGCGCGAGCAGGTCGTCCGCGTCGGCGATCTCCGGCAGCTCGACCACGAAGGACGTGAAGTCGTCGTGCTCGTGCGCCAGATCCTCCGCGTCGTGGCAGGACGGCCGTCCGTCGAGATCGTTCTCGGCGGCGGCCCCGATGCCGAGCAGGGCGGCCGGCGGAACCTGGCCGAAGGCGGCCTCGATCACACGCACGCCGGGCCGCAGCCTGGCGCCGAGCTCGCGCGACAGCGAGGCGGGATCGGCCAGCAGGTCGGCCTTGTTGAGCACCACCAGGTCGGCGGCCGCGAGCTGGTCCTCGAACACCTCGGCGAGCGGGTTGTCGTGGTCGAGCGAAGGATCCTCCGCGCGCGCGGCCGCGACCGCGTCGGGGTCATCGGCGAACCGGCCCGCCAGCACCGCCGGCGCGTCGACGACCGTGATCACGCCGTCGACCGTCACCCGGGCGCGCACCTCGGGCCAGCCGAACGCCTTGATCAGCGGCTTGGGAAGGGCCAAGCCCGACGTCTCGATGACGATGTGGTCGGGCGGGTGCGGCCGGTCGAGCAGGGCGAGCATCGCCGGCAGGAACTCGTCGGCCACCGTGCAGCAGAGGCAGCCGTTGGCGAGTTCGACCACGTCGTCACAGCCGGGGATGCCGCAATCGCGCAGCGTGGCGCCGTCGATGCCCAGCGCGCCGAATTCGTTGACGATGATGGCGAGGCGGCGGCCGCCGGCGTGGGCCAGCAGATGGCGCACCAGGCTGGTCTTGCCGGCGCCGAGGAAGCCGCTGACAATGGTCGCTGGAATTCGCGCGGTCATCCGGGGAACCGTCCGATGATCGCATGGCGGAGGCTCTCGGCGCGCCGCGACGGCAGCACCGCACCCGACGACGACGCGGCGTAGACGGACGCGTAGTCGATCAGATCGTCCGCGACCGCGGGCGCGAGGCCGCCCAGCAGCGTCGTCCATTTGCCCGGGCTTTCGATCGCGGCGGTGCAGCCGCGGCTGCAGGCGGCAAGGCATCTGACCGCGCGCACCTCGGCGATGCCACCGGCGCGCGATGCGATCGCGTCGTGCAGGTCGAGGCCCGGCGGCCGTTCGTCCTCCAGGTCCCGCCCCATCCGGCAGGTGATGCAGACATGCAGAACGGGTCTCATGCGGTCCTCGCGGATGCACGACCGCCCGCATCCCCCGGACCCAGCGGGCGATGCGGGAGCACGCACCGGGGCACCCCGCCCGGTCGCTCGGTCCCAACGCGGACGGCAGGTCTCCTGGCTCGCGAAGCGCCGGTGATGTCCGGCGGCACCCCGGCCTTCCCGGGACCGCCCGTGACGGGTGACCCAGTGGCGTGTCGGTGGCGCGCTCTTCGCCTACAGTTGCGGGGGCAGCCGCGGCATCGAACCGCATTCCCTTTTCACCGCCCTCGCGGGCGGCACCGTCGTGGACGAAGGTTTGAGCCGATGACCGCCGAAGTCAATCGCATCACGCTCGTGCTCGGCGGCGCCCGGTCGGGCAAGAGCGCCTATGCGGAAGGTTTGATCGGCGCGCATGCAGGCGTGGTCTATGTGGCGACCGGGCAGGGGTTCGACGACGAGATGCGCGACCGCATCGAGGCGCATCGCGCGCGGCGGCCGGCGGACTGGCGCACGATCGAGGCGCCGATCGATCTGGCGGCGGCACTTCAGGCCGCGGCACCGGTCCTGGTCGATTGCCTGACGCTGTGGCTGACCAATCTGCTGCTCGCGGAGGCCGACGTGTCGGCCCATGTCGGCGCGGTCGAGCGCGCGGTTGCCGTTCGCACGCATCCGACCATCCTGGTATCGAACGAGACCGGGCTCGGCATCGTGCCAGGGGATGCGCTGTCGCGCCGGTTCCGCGATCATGCGGGGCTGCTCAATCAGCGATTGGCGGCGCTCGCGGGGCATGTCGTGTTGATCGTCGCGGGCCAGCCGCTGATCGTGAAAGGGAGGTCGCCATGAGCGTGACGCAACGGACCGAGGGGGCTGCCGGCCGGCCGGCGAGGATCGCGTTCGACTGGGCGGACCCGTTCCGGCTCGAGGCGCAGCTTTCCGATGAGGAACGCATGATCGGGGAGACCGCGCGCCGGTTCGCCCAGGCGCGCCTGCTGCCGGGCGTGATCGCGGCCTATCGCGACGAGACGACGGACGCGTCGCTGTTCCGCGACATGGGTTCGGCGGGCCTGCTCGGCGTGACCATCCCGGAGGAGTTCGGCGGCGCCGGCGCCTCGTATGTCGCCTACGGCCTGGTCGCCCGCGAGATCGAGCGGATCGACAGCGGCTACCGCTCGATGATGAGCGTGCAGTCCTCGCTGGTGATGTATCCGATCCATGCCTACGGCGACGACATCCAGCGCCGGACCTGGCTGCCGCGCCTTGCGCGCGGCGAGGCGATCGGCTGTTTCGGGCTGACCGAGCCCGACGCGGGCTCGGATCCGTCGGGCATGCGCACGCGCGCGGTGCGCACGCAACAGGGCTACCGGCTGACGGGCGAGAAGACGTGGATCTCGAACGCGCCGATTGCCGACGTTTTTGTGGTGTGGGCGAAGTCCGACGCGCATGACGGCGCGATCCGCGGCTTCATCCTGGAGCGCGGCATGGCGGGGCTCGCCACGCCCACGATCGGCGGCAAGCTCTCGCTGCGCGCCTCGATCACCGGCGGGATCGTGATGGACGGGGTCGAGGTGGTGGAGCAAGCGCTGCTGCCGAACGTGTCGGGCCTCGCCGGACCGTTCGGCTGCCTCAACCGCGCGCGCTACGGGATCTCCTGGGGGGTGATGGGGGCGGCGGAGGATTGCTGGCACCGCGCCCGCCAGTACACGCTCGACCGCCAGCAGTTCGGGCGTCCGCTTGCGGCCACGCAACTGGTCCAGAAGAAGCTCGCCGACATGCAGACCGAAATCGCACTCGGCCTGCAGGCGAGCCTGCGCGTGGGGCAGTTGTTCGACCGGGGCGAGATGGCGCCGGAGATGGTCTCGATCGTCAAGCGCAACAATTGCGGCAAGGCGCTCGACATCGCGCGCGCGAGCCGGGACATGCACGGCGGCAACGGCATCCAGGAGGAGTATCACGTGATGCGCCACCTGCAGAACCTGGAGACGGTCAACACCTACGAGGGCACGCACGACGTGCACGCGCTGATCCTGGGCCGTGCCCAAACGGGGATCCAGGCGTTTTTCTGAGTGGAGGCACGCTGCTCCTTTCATCAAAGCTTCATCACAACAGCGTGGGCGGCCGGGGCAGTGTCCGCCGCGTGAGGACCGCCCGATCCCGGGCCGGACCACGAAGCATGACCGGCAGGAAGATCGATGACATCCAGGCAGTGGTGGAAATCGACGTGCGCGACGATCGCGATCACGTCTCTTGTTGCACAGCCGGCGCTGGCGTCGGCTGCTCCGGACGTGGTGCCGGGCGCGCCCTCGAGTCCGGCCGCGATGCAATACGCGACCAGCCCGGCCAGCGAGCCGGTCCTGTCGCACGCGATGAAGCAGGCGCTGCTGCGCCAGAAGATCAAGTACGTGTTCGTGATCTTCCAGGAGAACCGGTCGTTCGATCATTATTTCGGGACGTTTCCGAAGGCGGACGGACTGTTCGACCAGCCCTCCTCCCAGGTGCTCGGTTTCAGCCAGAAGATTCAGGGCACCGACAACAAGACCGCCACGATCACGCCTTTCCTGATCCCGCAGGCGGTCAAGGACGTGAACGGCAAGACGGTGCCGCTCTACCCGGCTGACGTCGCCAGCGTCGATCACTCGCAGGCGGGTTACGAGAACGACCTCCATTTCGACAAGCAGAACCTCGCGGCGAACGACCGCTACGCGCTCAATGAGGAGAAGCTGACGACCAACGCGGCCGGCCAGGTGGTCGGGCTCGCGAGCGGCTTGCCCTCGTCGACCCCGCCGTTGCTTGCGCAGAAGCAGATGGCCGAGCTCGACATGGCCCATATCGACTGCGACACCATTCCGTTCCTGTGGCAGTACGCCGACCGCTTCGCGATGTTCGACGCCTTCCACCAGTCGGTGATCGGGCCGTCGACGCCCAACGCGGTCGCGATGATCGCCGGGCAATCGGGCCTGACCCAGTGGGCCCTGCACCCGAACGTCAGCACGGCCAACACAGCCTATGCGGCGAGCGGTGTGCCGATCTACGCCGATCCCGGTCCGTTCGCCGGCTCGAACCTCGATCCATCGGCCATCAAGCCGCCCTACAATCCCGGCGACGAGAACCCGGCCAAACCGGCGATCAACCAGACCTATGCCAGCCTGCCGCTCTCGTTCATGGGCGGCAAGATCAGGCAGGTCGTGGCCACCGACCAGAACCCCACGGTCGATCTCGCCGATGTGCAGAACGACATCACGGCGATCGCCGGCGAGAACCTGCCGCCGACCAACTGGGCCTGGTATCAGCTCGGCTTCGACACCGAGCCGGGTGACCCGAGCAACACCACGCCGACCAACCCGCACAACGACTACATCGTGCATCACGAGGGTCCGCAATATTTCGGCTACGTCGCCGACAATGCGCAGGTCGCGCAAAAGCACCTGTTCGGCGAGGGGCATTTCTACGACGACGTCGCCAACGGCAATCTCGCGGCCAGCGGCGGCGTCTATTACGTCAGGGGCGGCTACGGCAATCTCGATCATCTCAAGCCGGTCGATCCGAACCCCAAGCTCGCCGTCTCGTTCGCGGGCAACGACGACCACGGCGGCTACTCCGACTCGCAGATCTCGGAGGCGTCGGTCGCCGACACGGTCAATGCGATCGCGCACTCCCGTTACTGGAGCCAGAGCGCGATCATCATCACCTACGACGAGACCGATGGTTTCTACGATCACCAGCAGCTCAAGATCCGCAGCCTCGATCCGGAAGGCAAGCCGATCGACGGCGGCCCGCGCATTCCGGCGATCGTGATCTCCCCGTTCGGAAGCTCGCACGTGATCGTCAAGCAGTATTCGGAGCACAGCTCGGTCATCAAGTTCATCAACGAGCTGTACGGGCTGGCGCCGCTTGCCGACCTGCCCGACGAGCTTCTCGGGCGCCTCGAAGGCTTCTTCAAGCTCGGCCAGCTTTATCTGTCGCCGGCCGATGACGGGGTTCCCGATATCGGTGACCTGTTCCCGGCGTTCGACAACGCCCGTCTGACGGGGGCTTCATCCCCGATCCCGGCGAGCTTCGCCGAGATCGATCCGGCCGTGGTGCATTCCTTGCCTCACTACGCGGCACAGGGCGGCTGCAAGGCGATCGGGGTGACGCCGACCGACTTCAAGCCGGACGGGACGGTCATCGATCCGGCGCCGGCCGACTTCAATCCGCGTCCGAGCGCCACCCCCGGCATTCCCACCAGCGGCACCTGGACGCCCTGATCCGGCTTGCCGATCCTCGACGCATCGACGGAGGGGCCGGCATTCGCCGGCCTCCTCGGACGGTGCGACATCCGGCGACCGCGACTGGTCGTGTTCGCCTGTCTCGCCCTGCTCGGTCTGTGCGGGCGCCCTGCGCGTGCCGACACGCTCGATGACATCCGAGCACGCGGCCATCTGGTCTGCGCGGTCAACATCGACACCGACGATTATTCCGAGTTTGACGGACACGGCAACCTCTCCGCATTCGAGACCGACTATTGCCGTGCACTGGCGGCCTCCATTCTCGGCGATCCGGCGCGGGCGGTCATCGACGCCGGGCGCGACGAGATTTCCGGATTGCGGGAGGTGCGCGATCACCGCGCCGACATCATGCTGGGGGCCACTCCCGATCCCGCGCTCGGACTGGCGATGCACCTCGCCTTCGCTCCGCCGATACTGATCGACGGGCAGGGCTTCCTGGTCGATCCCAAGCTCGGGATCACGCGACTGGCCGACATCAAGGGTGCGCGTGTCTGCTGGATCGACGGGACGCCGGCGATGGACACCGTGCGCAACCGCCTCGACGAGCTCGGCGTGGCGTTCACGCCGTTCCCGTTCCAGGAGCGAGGCGAGATGCTCGCCGCGCTTGCGACCAACCATTGCAACCTCGTCACCGGCGACATCACCGAACTCGCCAACCTCCGCCTCTCGCTGCCGGCCTTGAAGACCTTCGCGATCCTGGCTCGGACCGTCACCGTCGACCCGCTCGCGCCGGCGATGCGGGAGACCGATCGCCGCCTGATGACGATCGTGACCGCCGTGGACAATGGGCTGCTGCAGGCCGAGGAGCATGGCGTGGCACGCGCGAACGTGGCTGATCTGGCGCGGACCTCGCGTGACCCGATCGTGCGGCGGCTGGTCGGCGCGGACGTCTGGATCGGCCGCGCGCTGGGGCTCGATGATCGCTTTCTGTCGCGGGCGATCCAGGCCGTCGGCAACCATGGCGAGATCTACCGGCGTGACGTCGGGGATGGGTCGGAGTTGCGGCTTCCGGCGGGCGTCAATGCGCCGGTCCCTGCCGGCGCACTGGTGTCGGTTCCGGTGGAGATCGCACGCTGAACCTCGCAGGGGCGCTGCCCCTGCAACCCCGCCAAAGGCAGGCGCCTTTGGAAACCATGACTGAGGTGTTCGTCGCGTTTCTGAGGCTCGGCCTGACCAGCTTCGGGGGGCCGGTCGCGCATCTCGGTTATTTCCGGGCGGAGTTCGTGGGGCGCCGGCGATGGCTCGGCGAGCGGGAATTTGCGGACCTCGTGGCGCTGTGCCAGTTCCTGCCGGGGCCGGCTTCCAGCCAGACCGGTTTCGCGATCGGGCTGCTGCGCGGGGGCTTGGCCGGCGGGCTCGCGGCATGGGCCGGCTTCACGTTGCCATCGGCGGCGCTGCTGGTGCTGTTCGCCTATGGTGCGCCCTGGATCGCCGGACACGGGGCATTGCACGGGCTCAGGCTCGTGGCGGTCGCGATCGTGGCCGAGGCGGTCCGGAGCATGGCGCGGTCGCTGTGTCCGGACCGGCCACGCGCGAGCATCGCCGCACTCGCGGCGATCCTGGTCCTGTTGCGGCCCGGGCCGGCCGGACAGATCGCGACGATCGTTCTGGGTGCGGCCACCGGTCTCGGGTTTTGCCGGTCGAATGCTCCATCCGACGGGTTGCCTGTATCGGTTGCGGTGACCGTGCCGCGCTTCGTGGCGACCGGATGCCTGGCACTGTTCGCCGGATTGCTGCTGCTTCCGCTGGCGCGCGGCGCTGGCTGGGAAGGTGCGGAATTCGACGCCTTCTACCGGTCGGGCGCGCTCGTGTTCGGCGGCGGCCACGTGGTGCTGCCGCTGCTGCGCGACGCCGTCGTGACGCCGGGCTGGGTGTCGAACAGCGCCTTCCTCGCGGGCTACGGCGCCGCACAGGCGGTTCCGGGACCGTTGTTCACATTTGCCGCCTATCTCGGCGCGGTGACGCATGGGCTGCCGGGCGCGATGATCGCGCTCGTGGCGATCTTCCTGCCGGGAATTCTGCTGCTGATCGGCGTGCTGCCGTTCTGGGACGCCGTCCGGTCGCTTGCGGCCGCAGAGGCCGCGATGCGCGGCGTCAACGCCGCGGTGGTCGGGCTGCTGGCCGGGGCCCTCTATGATCCGGTCTGGACCGGTGCGGTGTCCGGTCCGGCCGATGCGGCGCTCGCTCTGGGAGCGTTCATGCTGCTGACGTTCTGGCGCATGCCTCCGCTCCTCGTCGTCGTCCTCGGTGCGCTTGCCGGCATGGTTTGAATGAGCCGCCGGCACATGCGGTCTCCTTGACCTCAGCGACCGCCGAGCCTCCGGGACACGACGTAGACGTCCACCGCCGTCAAGGAACACTCTTCCTCCGATGCCTCGTTCGATGTGACGACCTCCACGAGCTTGCCGGTCTTCTCGCGGAAGACAATGTCGTAGATCTCCTTGTAGACGCCCTTCCCGATTGGTTGGGCGGCGAGCAGGGTTGCTTTCGTGGCGCGCTCGTCGAGCTTCGTGGGATCAGTGATACCGGCGTTCTTGAGATAGACCATCGCCATGTTCGTGGGCCAGCTGGCACAGGCAGGCGGATGCGCGTAGGCGGCGAAGGGCAGCGCGAGCGTCACCAGGAGGAGGCGCCAACTCATTGCGTTACTGCTACTATGTGGTCGCCGCTATTCCATACCTGCTGACGCGCGTGCAGGTTTTCGATGATGCAGCCTGTCGATGCACGACCCGGATGGGTGATGCTGTCACCGTGGATCATCAGTCCGGTCCGTCCGAAGGTGTTCGTTCCCGCCATGGGCGTGAGACGCATGGCGTAGCTTCCCGCGTGAGGATGCTGGAAGGGAGCACCGATCGCGTAGGTGCCCATCGGGACCGGGCCTACGTCATGAGACGACTGGAAAGCCGAATTGTTCTGCCCGACGCCGATACCGGAGTAGCCAGTCGCAACCAGCTTACCGTTGTGGCGCAGCTCTCCAGTCGACTGGCTGTAGGTCCACGCCATTGCTGTTCCTCGATCGTCGCGCTTCTTTTAGGCGCCTCGACCAGCAGGACCTCCGCCGATCCAGATCGGCAAAAATCGTCGAACCGCGCTTCGACACCACGACCGTAAATGCCGCAGTAGGTGTCGTCGAGTCCTGCCTTTGGCCATCCGGTCTGGACCGGCGCGGTGTCCGGTCCGGCCGATGCGGCGCTCGCGCTGGGCGCGTTCATGCTGTTGGCCGTCTGGCGCGTGCCTCCGCTCCTCGTCGTCATCGGGGCATTCGGAGGTCTCATGCTATCGCTCCGATAAGGTCTTGACGCGTTCACGGATCGCGGTTCGCGCGCGAGCGCCGCGCGGCGCTCGCGACAAGGATCGCGACGAGGCCGGCAGACAGGATGACGGGAGGCACGGAATGGGGCAACGCGAGCCGAGGCAGTCCCAATCCGGCCACCGCAAGCCAGACCAGGATGGAAACCGCGAAGCTGCCGTCATCGACGAACAGTCCGACGAACTCGGACCAGACGGTCCGGAGCCAGCTCATGCGCGCGACCTCGCGGCGGACGCGGCGGACGTTCGGCAGATCGGAACCGCCGACAGCGAAGCGGCCAGGTAGAAGGCGTTCAGTGCGGGTATCGACAAGTCGCCAGCCGGCCAGGCCAGTCCCATGCCCTCGCCGACCCAGAAGGTTCCAAACGAACAGAGCAGCACGCCCACGATGAATTTCAGCGCATTCTCGGGGATCATCGCGACCGGCTTGTGAAGCGCCGCACCCAGCGCGATGACCACGAGGAGGGCGGCGATCGCGCCGACGCCGGCAGGCAGAAGCAGTCCCTTCCCCGCGGATCCGAGTGCGACGACGATGAAGACCACCTCGATGCCCTCGATCATGGTGATCTTGAAGGACGTCGAGATCGCAAGCCGGTCCCAGCCTTCCGCCAGCGCGGTGGTCCGCAGGGCGCTGGTCTGCCGGGCGTAGGCCGCGTCCTCGTCATGGAGCGGGATCACCCCAGCCGCGCGCAGGATGGCCTTGCGCAGCCAGCGCATCCCGAACAGCAGCAGCAGCGCGCCGAGAACAAGCTGGATCAGGTCGAGCGGGATCCGCGTGAGCGCCGGTCCGAGGAAGGCGACAAGGAGCAGCAGGACCAGGAGAGCGAGGCCCGCGCCACCGAGCGCGCCGCGCCAGCCGCGCACCGCGCCGACGGCGAGCACGATCGTGAGCGCCTCGATGAAACTCCACGAGAGAGGCGAGGAACGCCGCCAGCATCGAGGGCGCCGCATGGGTCCAGTCGATCGGCATGTTTGCTCCATCGCCGGCACTATGCGGCCGGCTGCGCGGGGGCGACGCCGAGCGCGCGCAGCGGCCCGAGCCACGGCTCGTAGCGGCGCCAGCTTCCGACGCTGCGTGTGATCGGCTGGCGCACCTGCCATTTGCTCGGTGTCTTGACGATGCGCGCATTGCGCTCCGGATGGAGGCAGGCGGGGTCCCAGTCGAGGCCGCATTGCGCGACCAGTCGCCGGATCTGGTGTCCGGGATCGTCGGTGAGCCGCTCGTAGTCGAGCTCGATGAACCGGTCTGAGGGCAGCACGCGTCGCCAATGGTCGGCCAGGCGTTGGGTGGCGCGGACGGTGCGGACCAGTGCCGCACCTCCGGTCGGAAATGGCAGGCGCGCGTTGAAATAGGTCGAATGGATCGACAGCGCCGTGTCGAGCGGGTCCCGCCGGCAATGGATGATCGTGGCGTTCGGCAGGGCGAGATGGATCAGGCCTGCCCAGATCAGGTTGAGCGGCATCTTGTCGGTTACCCGCCTGGCGGGTGCGAGGGTGCGCAAGCCGCGCAGATAATCAGCGGCCAGGTCCTGGAGGCTTGCCTCCGCTGCCGCCCAGCGTGGACCCTGTTCGGTCCAGAATGGCATCTCGCCGCCGCCCGCGACCGCGGCGTGGCTGGACAGGATCTGCTCGACGAGCGTCGTGCCGGAGCGTGGCAGGCCCACGATCAGCACCGGCATCGGGTCATCGGAGCGATGGTGCGCGGATGCGAGGAGTTCCGGCGTGAAGCGCGCGACCATCCGGTCGATCCGGGCCTCGAAGGCGTCGGCGTCGAAGGCGACCAGGGTGCTCCTCAGCATATCGGCCTCGTCGAAATGGCGCATCGCCTGGGCCGGATCGCCGAAATCATCGGCGGCCTTGCCGAGTGCGAGATGGAGGCGCGCGCGTTGCTCCGTGTCGAGATCGCCTCGGGTCAGGGCCGCCTGCATGCGTGTGACGAGATGCCGGTCGTCAGGCACGAGGCGCCGGCATCGCACCAGGTCGTAGTAGCTGCCAGCGAGCGCGGGCGCGATCGCGATCGCCCGGGCGTATGCGTCGCGTGCCTCTTCGAGGCGGCCGGCGTTCGCGAGCACCGTCCCGAGCAGGTCGAGCGCGGCCGCGTTGTCCGGTGTCAAGGCGAGGATCTGGCGAAGCGTGCGCTCGGCCTGTTCGTCGCGGCCCTCGATCAGGGCCGCGCGGACGCCGCAGATCCTGCCGAGGCTCGTCCTGGAGGCGGCAGCGCGCTGGAACTCCGACGCCGCGCGGTCTCGATGGCCCATTGTCTCGAGCAGGCTGGCCGCGCGGTATCGTGCCTCGGTGAGCGACGGCAGCAGCGCGGTCGCGCGGCCGTAGGCGCCGAGTGCGGTGTCGTTCTGGCCGATCGCCTCGAAGGCGATGCCGAGCCGCCAGAAGGCCTTCGCGAAACGCGGATTGGCGCGCACGGCGCGGTCGAGATGGTCGATCGCCTCGTGGGTCAGGCCGGTCTCGAGGCAGGCAACCCCGAGATCATGCAGGATGGCCGCGTCATTCGGATGCAACCGGGCCGCTTCGCGCAGCGGCGGGATCGCGTCGCCGGCGCGTCCGGCCTGAAGCGACCGGGCGGCTTGCGCGAGCAGGGCTGGCACGCTCATCGTCCGCTCAAAGCATCGCGTGCCCGAAAAAGCAACGCCCTCCCCGGCGGATCCGGAGAGGGCGCCTGTCGTGAGAGGCCGCTGATCAGTCGTCGGTCTCTGGCGTGACCGCGCGCGGGTGGAACGAAGTCGGCGGGAGCACCTTCTTCTCGCCAGGATACGGGCGGCTGAAGTCGGTGCTCGCATACCAGATCACGTGGTTCAACACGTTCTCGTCGACCGAGTCGGCATGGTTGGTGTGGCCCGCCATGAGATGATCCGACGCGAGCTGCCACGCGTTGCGGACATTGCTGGAGGCGCCTTTCACCGACGCCGTCGGCGTCGGGAAGGTGGCGGGGTCGAGAGTGGCCGGCACCATGTCGTAGGGCGCGGTGTTGGGCGTGTTGGTGAACACGGTGCGCATCGGCGATGCGACGAGGTCGAATTGCGTCAAGGGTTGCGCGCCGAAGATGTTCTCGATGGTGCGGTTGATGTTTTCCGCGGTGTAGGAGGTGTGGTCGGCCGTGGTCGCGAACTGCTTCGCATACGGGCTGATCACGTAGACCGGCTGACGATGGCCGTCGACATGGTCGACGCCGTCCTGCGCGTCGTCCTCCTCGACGAAGATCGCGGTGGTCGGCCAATCCTTGCTGTGGGTGATCGCGTCGACCATGCGGCCGAGTGCGAGGTCGTTGTCGGCCTGCGCCGCGGTCGGGATCGGGAAGCCGGTGGTGAAGCCCGACGTGTGGTCATCGGGCAGCCAGATGATTTCCATGTCGGGAAGCGTGTTGGTGGCTTCGTAGTTCATGAACTGCGGCATCCAGACGTCGACGCGATACTGGTCGGGAATGCCGGTGTTGAAGGACGGGTAGTGCGGGTCGAGGATCGCCTCGGCCGAGGGAACCTTGGTCGACTCGGTGTCGGTGGTGAGCGTGATCGGTGAAGTGCCGCTGATCTTGCCCTCCATGATCTGCGACGCTTTGTACCAGTCCGACCAGCTGTAGTTGCCGTCGACGACCTGGCTGTCGCTCCACTCGCCATACATCTTCACGCTGTGGCCGGCGGCCTTGACCGTCTGCCACAGGAAGCCTTGCGGCGTGTAGGTCATCACGTCGTTGCTGTTGCCGCCGGGATAGGAACGGACCCAGTCGGGCGACTGGATGTCGTTGCTGTAAGAGGAGATCGACGAGACGATCCAGGGGTGGCCGTCCGCGGACTGGCGGCTCGGCGCGTAGACGTTGTCGAGCAGCGGGAAACGCTGGACCAGCGCGTGCTGGTTCGGCGTCACCGCGCCGAACACCGCGAGCGAGCTGTCGCCGTTGCCCTTGGCGACATCGCCGAGGATCTGGTCGTAGGTGCGGTTTTCCTTGATGAACAGGAAGACGTGCTTGATCAGCGACGGCTCGCCGATATGCGCCGGAACGGCGACCGGCTTCGCGCCCGGATTGATCGAAAAGGTGCCGAGCGTGTTGTTGAACAGGTCCCAGTGGTTGTTCTCGGCGACCTGGACGTTGTCCTGGAGCAGCTGGGAGAGCGTCGGGATATGGATCAGGCTGACGGTGCCGGTGTCCTGGTGGGTGTTGTAGCCGCTCACGCCGTGGGCGCTGCCGATCGAGCCCTGCGCGCCGGTGCCCTTGTCGTTCGTCACGATGAGCTGCTGGTTGGCGGCGTCGTAGGCGACGGTGCTCGGGCCGTATGCGGTCGGGATCGAGCCGATCAGGTAATTCGCGGCCAGATCGACGACCAGGATCGAGTTGGTCGTGTAGGAGGCGATGAAGAGGTAGTTTCCGTCGGTCGCGATGCCGGACGGCTCGGTTCCGAACGTCTTGTAGTAGGGGATCGCGAGGCTGATCGTGTTCTTGACGCGGCCGCTCTTGAGGTCGACGACGGAGACGTTCTCGCTGTTCGTGTTGACGACGTAGAGCGTCGAGCCCGACACCGTCAGGCCGGTCGGCTGCAGGCCGACATCGATCGTGTTCACCACCTGGTTCGTCGCCAGGTCAATGACGGAGACCGTGCCGGTGCTCGATGCGTCGGTCGCCGGGTTGGCCACGATCGGCGTGCCGGATGAGAGGTCGGTGAAGTCGCCGGAGGCCGCGACCCGGCCGCCCGTGTTGGTGACATAGGCGAAGCCGTTCGCGATGACGATGCTGTTCGGATCGTTACCGACGTGGATCTGCTGCTTGAGCACCGGCGCGGACCCGGTCAGGTCGACCACGCCGAGCGTGTTGTTCTGATTGAGCAGGACGTAGGCGGACTTGCCGTCGGCCGAGACCGCGACGCCGGCGGGGTTCGCCGTGCTCGACGTGTAGAGCGGGATCGAGGTGTCGGGCGGCAGCGTGACGCGGCCATAGTCGCTGAGCAGGCCCTTGCCGTCGACCTTGGCGATTTCGAGGTAGGAGCTGTCCTGGCTGAAGAACAGATACTTGCCGTCCGCGGAATAGGTGATGCCGGTGAACGAGCCGCTGCTGTCCTGCGCCGGGATGAAGCTCTGCAGCACGACGCCGCTCTTGGTGTCGATGACCTTCACCGCCTCGGATGCACCCATCTCGAGAATGGCGGCGGTGTGGCTGTTCGCGATCGGGTTCAATGCCACCGCCTTGGCGCGCACGGGCGAGCCCAGGCCGATCTGGCGGCCGGCCGGCGTGAGGCGCTGCAGGTTCGAGGCAATGATCGAACCGTTCTTCTGCGGGCCGACCGTGTAGGTCGGGAAATCGGTCGACGGCGCGGCGAGCGCGGGCAGCGAGAGCCCGAGCGCCAGAAGGCCGCCGATCGGACTGAGTGAGGTCGAACATTTCATGCGTGGGTTCCCATCGTCATCGTGATGACGCAGGCTGTATAGTGCTCGCCTTAAACCGTGTCCCGCCGGCAAGATGACAATGTGATGAAACCATGAAGCGCGCGTCATCCGGCTGGACTGGATTTGACCCGCGCGCGAAAGTTACTGTCAGCTTGCTGTCAGGAACTGGACTGGACTTGAGATTGCCGGGGGTCTGGGGGACCGGCTCCGGTTCCCCCAGCCTTCAGGCCGCCCGAACGCCCTCGACGAACGCGGCCACTTCGCTCGTCAGCTCCGCCGCCTGTTGCGAAAGACCATCGGCCGCGCTCAGCATCTCGCTCGCGGCCTGTCCGGTGTCGTTGGCGGCGCGGCTGACCGCGCCGATGCTGTCGGTCACGTGCTGGGTGCTCGCGGCGGTTTGTTGCACGTTGCGCGCGATCTCGGCGGTTGCGGCACCCTGCTCCTCGACCGCGGCGGCGATCGCCGATCCGATGGTGCTGACCTCCTCGATCGTGGCGCCGATGGTCTTGATCGCGGCGACGGCCTCGGTCGTCGCGCCCTGGATGTCGCGTATCTGCGCCTCGATCTCCTTCGTGGCATCCGCGGTCTGGTGGGCGAGTTGCTTGACCTCGGAGGCGACGACGGCAAAGCCCTTGCCGGCGTCCCCGGCGCGCGCGGCCTCGATGGTCGCGTTCAGCGCCAGCAGGTTGGTCTGGCTCGCGATGTTGGTGATCAGGTTCACGACCTCGCCGATCCTGCGCGCGCTCGCGGCCAGCGCGGTCACGACGTCATCGGTTCGCCTGGCGTCCGCGACGGCCCGTTGCGTGACTTCCGACGAGAGCGCGATCTGGCGGCTGATTTCGCTGATCGAAGCAGCGAGCTGCTCGGCGGCGGCCGCGACCGTCTCGACGCCGGCCCGCGCCTGCTCGGTCGCGGCGGCGACCGTCGAAGCCTGGCGATCGGTGTTGTCGGCGGTCTCGGACATCGTCCCGGCGGTCAGGCGCAGGCCGGCGGCCGCTTCGGACAGCCTGGCCGCGAGACCACCCACGCGTTCCTCGAAGGCGGAAGCAGTGCCTTCGACCAGCGCCTTCCGGGCTGCCTCGGCTTCGCCCTTCGTGGCGCGCCGCTCGGTGGCCAGGCGGTCGGCGCTGGCCATGCTGTCCTTGAAGACGCCGACCGCGCGGGCCATCCGCCCGATCTCGTCCGCGCGATCGAGGGCAGGGACGATGATGTCGAGCTCTCCTTGCGCGAGTGCGCCCATCGCATCCCGCAGGGCGTCGAGCGGACGCAGGGTGCGGCGCACGGCGAGGAACAGGATCAGGCCGCCAACGCCGATCAGGACGAAGCCGCCGATCCATGTCCAGAACTCGATGTTCGCGAGTGCCGCCATGTAGACCGACTGCTTGACGCCCACGTAGAGGATGCCCACCACCGATCCCTGGCTGTCCTTCAGCGGCTCGTAGATCGTGAAGTAGTCCACGCCCAGGATCTTGGCCTGCCCGCGGTAGGTCCGGCCGTCCCGCAGCACGGCATCATGGACGGGGCCGGGCGCCAGGTGCGTGCCGACCGCGCGGGTGCCGTCGGCCTTGCGCACGCTGGTGCTCACGCGCATGTCGCCGCGGAACACGGTGGCGGTGTCGCCGCCGCCGAACCTGGCGATGCCGTCGACGACCCACACGTCGCCTTCGAGCGGATGATCCTTGCCCGCGACGAGATGGCCGTTCAGGAGCCGCACCGGCCCGTCGCCTGCTTCCTGGCGGAGCAGCTCGTGAGCGAGATCGAGGTCCAGGGCAAGATGGGCGCGCGCACTGCGGACCAGGGCCGCGCGCTCCTGCCAGATGATGAAGAAGGCGATGATCGCGACGGCGCATCCCGTCGCGATGGCGCCGATCAGCACCATGCGGGCCGCAACGCTCAATGACCGGCCCGAACGGCGCCCGCTGACGGACATTGCGGTTCCCCAAAAGCATCGGCAGGGGACCGATCTTGGGCCGGCCCGGTTAACGGATCGTGACGAGAACGATCAGCCGTGGCCGAGCGCCGCCTGCACCAGTGCGGCCGTATAGGCATCCCTGGGTGAAGCGAGCAGGGACGCGGTGTCCTGCACCTCGACGATCGCGCCGGCGCGCAGCACGGCGATCCGGTCGGCCATGAAACTGACCGCCGCCAGATCGTGGCTGATCAGCACATAGGCGATCCCGTCGCTTCGCCCGAGGGCGCGCAGCAGGTTCAGCAGCGTCGCCTGGGTCGACACGTCGAGGCTCGAGGTGGGTTCATCGAGGACGATCAGGTCGGGCCTGGCCGCGAGCGCGCGCGCGATCGCCACGCGCTGCGCCTGGCCGCCGGAGATCGAGCGCGGCGCCCGCCCGGCAAGCGACGCCGGCAGCCCGACATGCTCGAGCAGGCCGCCGGCGCGCCGGCGCCGCTCGGCACGGCCGACGCCCGCGATCCGCAGCGGTTCGGTCACGATCTCGCCGATCGAGATCGTCGGGTTGAGCGACTCGCGCGGGTCCTGGAACACCACCTGCAACCGGCGCCGCGCCTGCAGCGCCTGTGCGCCGGACAGCGAGCCGAGCGCCTTGCCGTCGAGCGTGATCCGTCCCTCGTGGGCCACCATCTGCAGGATCGCGCGCCCGAGCGTGGACTTGCCCGAGCCGCTTTCGCCGACGATGCCTAGGCACTCGCCGCGTCCGATCGCGAGCGACACGTCGCGCAGCGATGCGGAGAGGCGCTTGCCATAGCGCACGGCGACCTGGTCGAGCACCAGGAACGGTTCCGAATTCGCGCGCATCGCGATCGGCACCGCATCCGAGGCTGGCCGCGCGAGCGGCTCGGTCAGCGGGAACAGGCAGGCGGCAAGCGTGCGGCCATCGGCTTCCAGCGGCGGATAGGCGGCCTCGCAGGCGGCCTCGCGCCGGTCGCAGCGCGGCGCGAAACGGCAACCGGGCGGCCGGTGACCCGGTTCGGGCATCTGGCCAGGGATGTCGGTCAGCACGCGCCGGCCGGCGACCGGCACCGCCGACAGCAGGGAGGCGGTGTACGGGTGGCGCGGATGCGCGAACAAGGGACCGGACGGTGCCGTTTCCACGGTCCGCCCGGCATAGAGCACGTGCACGCTGTCGGCGTGCGCGCGCACGACGCCGAAATCGTGGGTGACGAAGAGGACGCCCATCTCGTGCGTCCGGCGCAATCGGGCGAGGAGGGCCAGGATCTGCGTGGCGACCAGCGGATCGAGGCCGGTGGTGGGCTCGTCGGCGATCAGCAGCCGCGGCTCGGCCGCGAGCGCGATGGCGATCATCACGCGCTGGCGCTGGCCGCCCGAGAAACGGTGCGGGTGATCGTCGATCCGCTGCTCCGGATCGCCGATGCCGACCTCGCGCATCAGGTCGAGCGCGCGAGCGCGCGCCGCCTGCCGGGACATCGGCCGGTGCAGCCTGACCGCTTCGGCGATCTGCACCCCCACCGTGTGCGACGGGTTGAGTGCCGACAGCGGGTTCTGGAACACCATGCCGACGGCGCCGCCGCGCACCTGGCGCAGCGCCGGCCCGTCGAGGGTGAGCACATCGATGCCATCGACCACGACCCGGCCGAACAGCTCGGCACCCGGCGGCAACTGGCGCGTGACCGAGAGCGCGGCGATGGTCTTGCCCGATCCGGATTCGCCCACGAGTGCGAGAAATTCGCCGCGCTCGACGGTCAGGTCGAGCTCGTCGAGCAGGCGCGTGCCGCCGATCGCGACCGACACCCGGTCGAGGCGGAGCGCCGCATTCATCGCGCGCCGACCCGGCGCGCGAGCAGGGCTTCGCCGATCAGCGAAGTCGAGAACAGGGCCGCGAAGATCATCAGGCCGGGCGGCAGGATCAGCCACCACGGCTTGAGCGCGATGAGCGACAGGCCGTTCTCGAGCAGGCCGCCCCAGCTCGTCTGCGGCGGCTGGACGCCCAAGCCGAGAAAACTCAGCGCCGACAGCACGACGATCATCTCGCCGGTCAGCAGCGTCGCGTTCACCACCAGGATCGGCGCCATCACGCGGGCGAGGTGCACGCGCGCGACATACAAGCGGCTGCCGCCGGACTGGCGCGCGGCGAGCACGAACTCCCGGTCGCGCTGGGCGATGGTCTCGTTGCGCACCAGCCGGGCGAGGCTGGGCCACGAGATGAGGCCGAGCAGCAGGATCAGGCTCGGGATGTTCAGCGTCACCAGGGCGGCGAAGAAGATCAGCACGATCAACGCCGGGAGTGCCAGCATCGCGTCGAGCACGCGCATCAGCACCTGGTCGAGCCAGGCCGGCCCGAGCCCGGAGGCAAGTCCGTAGGCGGAGCCGAGCAGGAACGTGAGCAGGGTGGCGGGCAGGCTGACCAGCAGGGTCGCGACGCCGCCGGAGAACAGCCGCGCGAGCAGGTCGCGCCCGAGCGCGTCGGTGCCGAGCGGATGGGCGAGCGAGGGCGGTGCGAGCGGCAATTGCGTGTGCAGCACGAACGGATCGGCGGCATAGAGCCAGGCGCCGAGAAAGCTTCCGGGCACGACGAGGAAGGCGAGGACCAGCCCCACGACGAGCCTAGGCATAGTTCGCCCTCGGATCGAGCAGCCCGTTGATCAGGTCGGCGAGCAGGTTGCCGATGATCGTGAGCACGCCGATCAGCAGCACGATCGCGATCAGCACCGGATAGTCCTGCAGCAGTGCCGACCGCCACAGCAGCCAGCCGAGGCCGGGATAGGAGAACACCGTCTCGACGACGACGCCGCCGGCGAAGACGTAGGGAAACGAGATGCCGAGCAATGTCACCAGCGGGCGTAGCGCGTTGCGCAAGACGTGGCCGAACAGCACCTGACGCGGGGTGGCTCCCTTGGAAACCGCGGTGCGCACGTAGTCGCGGCCCAGCTCCTCGTGCACGGCCTGGGCGAAATAGCGCGCCTGCCCGGCCATGGTGATCAGCGCGATGGTGGTCACGGGCAGGATCAGGTGGCGCAGATAGGAACCGATGGTGGGCGTCTCGAGCCGCAGATCGACGAGGCCGCCGGGGGGCAGCCAGCCGAGCGACGTCGCGAAGATCAGCACCATGATCGCGCCGAGGAAGAACGACGGCATCGCGTAGAGCGTCAGTTCCAGCAGCGACAGCAGGGTGCCTGCCGGCCGCCGGTAGAGCACGCCGTGCGCCATGCCGAGCCCGATCGCCATCGCGGCGCTGAGCAGGATGGCGAGGCCGTACATCACGATGGTGTTGCGCTCGTAGCTGAGCAGCAATTCGCCGACCGGGCGATGGAGGAGGTACGAGAAGCCGAGATCGCCGTGCAGCAGGTGCCACCACCAGATCGCGTATTGCTGCCAGAGCGGGACGGTCAGGCCGAGCGCCTTGTTGACGGCGGCGACCGACTGCGCGGTCGCCTTCAGGCCGAGGATCGAGAAGGCCGGGCCGCCGGGAGTGAGGTGCACCAGCACGAAGGAGATGCTGACCAGGATGAACAGGGAAAGGAGCGACGCGCCGAGACGCCGGCCGAGCGAGCGGATCAGTGGCACGCCATGTCTCCGCTCAGACGCAGGAATTCCGGCGACCAGGTGCCGTTCGGTTTGACGAAGTCGGTCACGCCCTCGATCCCGGGCCGGACCAGCACCTGGTGGAAGCCCTCGGGGAGGAAGATCATCGGCTGCTCGGCCATCACCAGGTCCTCGACGCGGAACAACTCGTCCAGGCCCGGCTTGTCGACCGCCGCTTCGAGCAACCGGTCCATGCCGGGGTTGCTGTAGCGCTCATAGTTCGACGAGCTGCCGGTCTTGAAGAACTGGTTGCCCTCCGGGTAGCCCGGGATCGACCAGCCGATGAAGACCGAATCCCAGGCGGCCGGCGGTCCGAGCATGCGCGCGAAGAGCTGGTTGAACTGGACTTCCTTGATGTGGACAGAAATCCCGGCGGCGGCGAGATCGGCTTCCACCAGCTCGAGCGTCTCCAAACGTTCCTCCACTCCGGCCGTGACCAGGATGTCGAAAGCAAGCCGCTTGCCGTCCTTGACGCGGATGCCGTCGGGGCCGGTGCGCCAGCCGGCGTCGTCGAGCAGGGCGCGTGCGCGCACCGGGTCGTCGGTCAGCGACGGATGCCCCTTCTTGATGTCCGGCGCGAGATAGTCGGTGAGCGCGGAGGGCACGAAGCCGCGGACCGGCAGCGACTGGCCGTGAAACACCGTGTCGATGATCCGCTCCTGGCCGATCGCCATCGAGATCGCCTGGCGGACGCGGGCATCGGCCAGGAACGGTGCATTCGGGTTCTTCATGTTCGGGATGATGGTGAAATAGCCGGAGGTAGGCCCGATCGAGACCGCGCGGAACCCGGGCAGATGGCGCGCCTTGTCCCAGATGGTGAATGGCAGCGTCGCCATGTCGACTTGGCCCGCGGTCAGGGCCGCGAGCGGATCGGTGCCCTGCAGGAAGTTGACGATGAGGCGCTTGATGGCGGCCTTGTGCCCGCCATAGAGCGGGTTCGGCTCGAAGACGGCGTAGCGGCCGAGGTGGAGTTCGGCGAGATGGAAGGGCCCGTCGACGACGGCGTAGAACGACGGTGTGCTCTGGAGGGTTTGTTGCTGAGCGATCGAGAAGCGGCCCCAGGCGTGACGCGGCAACGCATAGAACTGGCCGAGTCCCGATTGCTGGAACCATTGCGGATTGACCGTCTTGGTCAAGCGGACCACCAGGGTGTGAGGTCCGGTCACCGACACGTCCTTGACCAACTGCGGAATGCCGCCGGTTCCATAATAGACGTAGGTTTCGCCGAGCGCCTTGATGAGCTGCCAGCAATAGAGCACGTCGTCGGCGGTGACCGGATGGCCATCCGACCAGACATACGGCTTGAGGGTGACGACGAAGGTCGCGCCGCCATCCTGCACGTCGATCGCGGACGCCAGGCCCAGGTTCCAGTCGATCTCGTGCTTCTCGTTGGACCAGACCACCGGCCGATAGAGCATCTGGTAGGTCTGCTGCTCGTAGATCGTGCCTGTCGCGAGCACGGGATCGAGGGTGTCGACCGGCTGCGGATCGCCGAGGCCGACGCCCGAAGGCACGATCACCGTTCCGCAATCGGACGCGAGCCCAGGAGGCATGCCGAGGGCGGCGAATGTCAGCAGGCAGGCGAGGCGGCGCCCGATCAATGACAAGCCATCGCCCCGTGCAGCGTCAGATATTCGGGCGACCAGGTTCCGCTCGGACTGATGAATTTGCGCACGCCGTCGATGCCGGGGCGCACCATCACGGTGTAGAAGCCGGTGGGCAGGAAGATCATTGGCTGCTGCTCGAGGATATAGTTCTCGAGCGCGAACAATCCGTCCATCCCGGGATTGTAGATCGCAGCATCGAGCAGGCGGTCCATCGCGGGACTGCTGTAGTGCTCGTAGTTGCCGAAACTGCCGGTCTGGTATTGCTGCGTCCCGTCGGGATAGGCGGTCATGGACCAGCTCAGGAACGCGGCCTGCCACGCCGCGGGGGAGCCGGCCATGCGCGCCAGGAGCTGGTTGAACTCGGTTTCCTTGATCCGGAGCTCGATACCGACAGACGCGAGGTCGCTCCTGATCAGTTCCAGCATCGTCAGGCCGGTCGCGTCGCCAGCCGTGGTCAACACCTCGAAGCTGAGAAGGTGGCCGTCCTTGCCGCGGATGCCCCGCGGCCCCGGGCGCCAGCCCGCCTGATCGAGCAGATGCATTGCCCGCGTTGGATCAAAGGCGATGGGCGTCCGTCCGCCGCGAATTTCGGGAGAGAGGAACTTGTCGAGTGCCGTCGGGATGAAGCCGCGATCGACGAGCGAGTTGCCGTGGAACACGCTGGCCACGAGGCGCTGCTGATCGACCGCCATAGCCATCGCCTGCCTGACCCGAAGGTCGGCGAGGAACGGCGCGCTCGGGCTCGCAAGATTAGGCACGATGGTGGTGAATTGCGCGCTCGGCCCGATCGACACGAGATCGAAACCGGGCAGTTTCCTTGCTGCCTCCCACACCGAGAAGGGCAGGCTCGCCATGTCGACCTGCCCGGCTTGCAGTGCTGCCAGCGGATCGGTTCCCTGCAGGAAAGTCACCAGCAGGCGGCGCATCGACGCCTTGTGGCCGCCATAGAGCGGATTTGGGGAAAAAGCCGCGTAGCGGCCGACTTCGAGCCGGTCGAGGCGGAAGGGGCCGTCGACGACGCCGTAGAAGGACGTCGTGCTTTGCAGGCTCTGCTGCTGCTTAATCGTCAGGTGACCCCAGGCATGACGGGGCAGCGCGAACAGCAGTTGGATGCCGGTGATCTCGAACCAGTCGGGATTGACCGCGCGGGTCAGCCTGATTTCGAGCGTGTGCGCGCCGGTCACTGTCACGCTCCGGACGAGCTGGGGTATGCCGCCGGTCTGATAATTGACGAAGGACGGGCCGTCCTCCTTGATCATTTCCCAGCAGTAGAGGACGTCGTCCGCCGTGACCGGCGCCCCATCCGACCAGACATAAGGTTTGAGGGTGATGCGAAATGTCGCACCGCCATCGGCCGCCTTGACCGATGACGCGAGGCTGTCGACCGGATCGATCTGGTGCTCTGGGTTGATCCATAGCACCGGCCGGTAGAGCAGGTCATAGAGCTGGGTTTCGACGAGGGAGCTGTTCGCTAGCACGGGATGCAGGCTGGCCGCCGGCGCCGGCACATCGGATGATCCGACGGCGGAGGGCACCACGACGGTGCCGCAGCCGTCCGGTTCGATCGCGCCGGCGGAGGGTCCTGACGCGATCAACGCCGCCAGGACGAGGGGCCGCGCCCGTATGGCTGTCAGACCTTCGAGCGCGTGATCGATTTGATCTCGGGACGCGGTCGGCCGGACGCTTGTCCGATCTCACGGTCCTGCTGGGCGATGATATGTTTGGCAGGCTCGTCGCCGTCGAGGCCGCCGAGGGCGACGCCCGCGACCTTGCGGCGGGAGGTCACGCTGCCGTCGATATAGGTGACGTCGAACATCACGACCGAACTCGCAGAGCGGCTTTTCACGGCTCGTTCTCGGTCGGCGGCTGGCCCTCGGCCGATTCGGCGCCCGGCTCGAGCTCGGCGCGGCGTCGCTCCTGCTTCTCGCGGAGCTTTTCTTCCTTCTTGGCCTGCTTGGCCCGGTCCCGTTCCATCTTCTGATGGTTGTAGTTCGGCTTGAACGCCATCATCCCGCTCCTGCAGCGATCGACCGAAAAGGGAAGGCGGGGTCCGCCGGACCCCGCCAGACCCGGTCAGACCGCCTGCAGATTGACGGCGGACGTCTTGCCCTGCTGGCCGCGCTCGAGCTCGAAGCTGACCTTTTGGCCCTCGTTGAGCTGGCCGAGGCCGGAGCGCTCGACCGCCGAGATATGCACGAACACATCCTTGGAGCCGTCATCCGGCTGGATGAAGCCATAGCCCTTGGTCGCGTTGAACCACTTCACTGTTCCGACAGACATCGGAGTCTCCTTCTCTTCCAGCATCCCGCACGTCACGGGGTTTCTTGACTTTTCCGCAACCGATGCACCGATGCGTAACCGCGTGAAGCGGGTCGTAGGGCAGATCTTGGGCCGAAAAGCGCCGGCTCGGGCATATGTCCCGAATGGGTAACTTAGCACATCCCGGCCCGCCCACCATCCCCGCGTTCAGGAGCCCCATGTGACCGATGTCGATCCCGATCCCGACGCAAGGCACCGCGCCAGGATGGAGCGGCGCAAGGAGATCCAGGATCGCGAGGTGGCGTCCAAGACCGCCCTCAAGGGCCTGTTGATGGTCCATACCGGGCGCGGCAAGGGCAAGACCACGGCGGCGATGGGCCTGGCGCTGCGCATGCTCGGCATCGGGCGGCGCGTGGGCGTGGTGCAGTTCATCAAGGGCGGCTGGGACACCGCCGAGCGGCGGGCGCTGCAGGCGTTCGGCGACCGCGTCGACTGGCACACGATGGGCGAGGGCTTCACCTGGGAGACCCAGGATCGGGCGCGCGACGTCGCGGCCTGCGAGGCCGCCTGGTCGCGCGCGATCGCGCTGCGCGACGACCCGGACATCGGGCTGCTGGTGCTGGACGAGCTCAATATCGCGTTGCGCTACGGTTATCTCGATCTCGCGGGGGTGCTGGCGGGGCTCGCGGCGCGGCCGGCGATGCTGCATGTCGTGGTGACCGGCCGCAACGCGCCCGCCGGGCTGGTCGAAGCCGCGGACCTCGTCACCAGCTTCGAGCCGACCAAGCACCATTTCGCCGCCGGCGTGAAAGCGCAGGAAGGCATTGAATTTTGATGCGGGTCCGGGGGCGCCTCCCCCCGGCGGGTCCAGGGCAGAGCCCTGGGCTCATCAATGATGCCTGCACTCATGCTGCAAGGCACCGGCTCCTCGGTGGGCAAATCCCTCGTCGTGGCGGGGCTCTGCCGGGCACTTCGCGCAAGAGGTCTGCGGCCGGCGCCGTTCAAGCCGCAGAACATGTCCAACAATGCCGCCGTGACCGAGGACGGGGGCGAGATCGGCCGTGCGCAGGCGTTCCAGGCGCGCGCCTGCGGCCTGGCACCGGTCAGCGACATGAATCCTGTGCTGCTCAAGCCGCAGGGCGACGGCTCGCAGATCATCGTCCAGGGGCGCATCCACGGACAGGCGAACGCGCGGGCCTACCAGGCGATCAAGCCCACGCTGATGGGGTTCGTGCTCGACAGCTTCGCGCGCCTTGCGGCTGCCCATGACATCGTCATCGTCGAGGGGGCGGGCAGCGCCTCCGAGATCAATCTGCGGGCCAACGACATCGCCAACATGGGCTTCGCGCGGGCGGCGGACGTGCCGGTGGTGATCGTGGGCGACATCGACCGTGGCGGGGTGATCGCGAGCCTGGTCGGCACCCATACCGTGCTCGATGCCGCGGACCGCGCGCTCGTCCGCGGGTTCCTGGTCAACCGGATGCGCGGCGACCTGTCGCTGTTCGAGGACGGCATGCGCGCGATCGGCGCCGCGACGGGCTGGGCGCCGCTCGGGCTGATCCCGCATTTCGAGGACGCGGCAAGGCTGCCGCGGGAGGACGCGCTCGACCTGGTGCCGTCAGGCGGGCGAGGAGGCGGGCGTCCGGACGGACGCATGCGGGTGGCCGTGCCGCTGCTGCCGCACATCGCCAATTTCGACGATTTCGATCCGCTGGCGGCCGAACCGGGCGTGACGCTGATGATGCTGCCGCTCGACCAGCCGCTGCCGGGCGATTGCGACCTGGTCGTGATCCCGGGCAGCAAGGCCACGATCGCCGATCTCGACGCGCTGCGAAGTGCGGGGTGGCCGGTCGACCTCGCGGCCCATCGTCGGCGGGGCGGCCGGATCCTGGGCATCTGCGGGGGCTTGCAGATGCTCGGCCGGCTGATCGCGGACCCGCTCGGGATCGAGGGGGCGCCGGGCGAGGCAGAGGGACTCGGGTTGCTCGACGTCACGACCACGCTGGCGGCCGGGAAGCGACTGACGAAAATCGCCGGATGCACCGAGCACGGCGTCCGGATCAGAGGCTACGAGATGCATCTCGGGATCACGACCGGTCCCGATTGCGGCCGTCCGTTCGCGCGCCTCGATGACGGCAGCGAGGACGGCGCGCGCTCCGCCGATGGTCTCGTCGGCGGCACCTATCTGCACGGGCTGTTCGCCAATGACGGGTTCCGCGGCGCGCTGCTGTCGGGCAAGGAAGCGGGGCATGACCATGAGGCCGGGATCGACCGCATCCTCGACGCGTTCGCGGCCCATCTCGAGCGTCACGTCGACATCGACGCCCTGCTCGCCATTTCTCGCGCATGAGCGATGACGATCGGAGGGACGGTGCGGCGCGCGGCGAGCGGCAATTCTATGACCGCCAGGCGGCACGGTTCTGGGATCCGAAGGGACCGATGCAGGCGCTGCATGTGATCAACCCGATGCGCGCCGCCTGGATCGAGGATCGCGCGCGGGAGCAACTCGGCCCGCTTGCCGGCAGGCGGGTGCTCGATGTCGGGTGCGGGGCGGGTCTTCTGTCGGAGGCGCTGGCCAGGAAGGGTGCGATCCTCACCGGCATCGACGTCAGCGCCGAGAACATCGCGGTCGCCCTGAGGCACGCAACCGGGCTCTCGATCGACTACCGCCGGGGCACGCTGGCCGAGGCGCTGGCGGGCGAACGGTTCGACATCGTCTGCTGCCTCGAGGTCGTGGAGCATGTCGAGGATCTCGACGGCTTCCTCGCAAGGCTCGCGACCCATGTCGCGCCGGGCGGATTGCTGTTCGTCTCCTCGATCGCCCGCACGCCCGAGAGCCTCGCACTCGCCAAGATCGGCGCGGAATACATCCTCAGGGTGCTGCCGCCGGGCACCCATCGCTGGGCGGATTTCCGCAACCCGGGCGAGGTGGACGACCGGCTGGCCCGGCATGGATTGCGGCAGGTGGCACTGACCGGGATGGGATATCTCCCGCTCGTCCATCGCGCCTGGTGGCAAGCCAGCACGCGCGTGAACTGGATGGCGTGCCACCGACGCCGATGATCGCGCGCGGCGCGTTCCCGCTGGCTTGCCGACGAGCACGGGTTCAGCGAGGCCTTGCAAGGTCGCCAAGCAGCACCCCACTTGATTCTCAGGGTTTGATTGTCAGGGCGAGTCGAGTGCGCGTGGCGGCCAGGCGAGGCGCGTCTCGATCCAGGCGCCGAGATCGAGCAGGCGCGCGTCGGTGCCCCAGGCGCCGACCAGTTGCAGGCCGAGCGGGAGGCCGTTCGGCGACCAGCCGGCAGGCACGGTGAGCGCCGGAACGCCCGCGAAACTCCAGGGCGCGCAGAACGTGGCGTCGCCGGTGTCGTCCAGGCCCGCCGGCGCCTCCCCGGGCGCCGGCACCATCAGCAGCGCATCGAAACCGGCCATCGCGTCACGGCTCGCGGCGCGGAGCAGCGTCTGCGCATGGCGGGCCTCGTCGTAGGCGGCGGGCTCGATCGTCCGGCCTTCGGCGACGATCCGTTGCAGCCACGCGCTGGTCCGGTCCGGATGACGATCGACCATCGCGCCGAATTGCGCCGCCGCCTCGAACGCCAGCACCACGCCGAGCCAGTCCCAGACGCGATCGAAGGTGGGCGGGAGCACGCGCTCGCAGATCGTCGCTCCCGAATCGCGAAGCAGGCGGGCCGCGTCGTCGCGCGCGGCACGCTGCGGTCCGCTCACGGCGTGCTCGCGCGGGCGGACCAGCAGCAGGCGCGGCGCCTCGATCGTCGCCGCCTCCGAGCCGCGCACCAGATGGCGGAAGACATGGGCGACGGTCTCGACCCGCCGCGCGAACAGCCCGACATGGTCGAGCGAGGGACTGAACGGGTGCACCCCCGCCGTCGGCAGGGTGGCGTGGGTCGGCTTGAAGCCGACGACGCCGCAGAACGCGGCCGGCCGGATGATCGAGCCCACGGTCTGGGTCCCGAGCGCCAACGGCACGATCCCGGCGGCGACGGCGGCCGCAGAGCCGCTCGACGAACCGCCCGGCGTGTGGCCCCGCCGGTAGGGATTGACCGTGGCTCCGGGGTGGCGCCAGGCGAACTCGGTGGTGACCGTCTTGGCGAACACGATCGCGCCGAGCGCGCGCAGCCGCGAGACGATTGCGGCGTCCGCGTCCGGGCGGCGGCCCGCCAGCAGCGGCGAGCCGCAACAGGTCGGCATGTCGGCGGTGTCGATGATGTCCTTCACCCCGACCGGCATGCCGTGCAGTGGTCCTGCCGCCGCGGCGGCGTGCCTGGTGGGCCGGTGGACGAACGCGCGCAGCCAGGGCTCCAGCCGGTCCGCCCGCGCGTCGCACGCCTGGATGTCGAACGCCTCGGCATCGTGATCGCTCATCGAACGCCTCCCCATGCGGTCAGCGCGAAGGCGAGCATGCACGCCCGCCGATAGACGCGCAGCGCGCGCGCGATCTCGGCCCGTCCGAGGTCCGCCGTGCCGTTCCCCATCCACGCATCCTCGACCGGATGGCCTCCATAGGACCTCGGTCCCGCGAGCCGTATGCCGAGCGCGCCCGCCATCGCTGCCTCCGGCCAGCCGGCGTTCGGCGATCGGTGGCGCGCGGCACCCCGCCGGACGGCCCGCAACGCCGGACGCGGCTGGCCGGAGCCCGCCGCGATCAGCAGCGCAGAAAGCCGCGACGCCGGCAGGTTGACCCAGTCGTCGGTCCGCGCCGACGCCCAGCCGAACGCGCGATGCCGTTCGGTCCGATGACCGATCATGCTGTCGGCGGTGTTGATCGCCTTGTAGGCGGCCATCGCGGGCAGCCCGCCGATGGCGAACCAAAGGGCGGGTGCCACCACCGCGTCGGAGAAATTCTCGGCCAGGCTTTCGATCGCCGCCCGCGCCACGCCCGCCTCGTCAAGCCTTGCGGTGTCGCGCCCCACGATCATCGACAGCGCCGCGCGCCCCGCGGGCAACCCCTGCTCCAGCCCGCGCGAGACGGCGGCCACGTGCGCGTGCAGGCTGCGCGCGGCGAGCAGGCTCGAGGCCGCGGCGATCGAAGCGGCCGGGCCATGGCGCGAGACCGCGCGGCCGGTGAGCCATGCGCCGGCGACGACGAAGGCGAGCGCCGCGGCGCCGCGGCAACGCGCGACCGCAGCCGTGGCCTCGGGACGGTTCCAGTCCTCGTCCAGCCGACCGATCAGCGATCCGGCCCACGTCACCGGGTGCCCCGCGCGGCGGAACAGCCAGTCCGGATAGCCCGCCACCGCCTCGACGAGCATCGACGCAGACAGCATCCTCAGCCGCATGGACATCTCCGGCGGCAATCTGGCCCACGCACGCGCCTGCTTTCCCGGCGCCCCGGAACCGTGTCTGGATCTGTCGACCGGCATCAATCCCACCGCCTATCCCTGTCCGCCCGTCCGGCTCGACCGCCTGCCGGAGCCCGCCGACCTCACGGCCCTCGAGGCGCAGGCCGCGCGCGCCTACGGCCTGCCTCCCGACGCGATTGCCGTCGCGGGTCCCGGCACCGGGCTGCTGATGAGCCTGATTGCCCTCCTCCGGGGCGGCGACGTCGCCATCGTCGGCCCCACCTATGCCGGTCATGCACGCGCCTGGTCGGCCGCCGGGGCGCTGATCCACGACGTGCCCTGCCTCGCCGCCGCCCGCGAGACCGGCGCGCCCACGATCGTCGTCACTCGACCCAACAATCCCGATGGCCACGTCGCCGCCGTCGCACCCGTCCCCGGCCGTCTCGTCATCGTCGACGAGGCGTTCGCCGATCTCGAGTCCTGCCAAGCCGACCTCCCGCGCCTCGCCTCCCGCCCGGGCCTGATCCTGTTGCGCTCGTTCGGCAAGACCTATGGGCTGCCCGGCGTGCGGCTCGGCTTCGCGCTCGGCGCCGATCCGCTGCTGGCGCGTCTGCGGAGCGCGCTCGGCGCATGGCCGGTGTCGGCGCCCGCGCTCGCGGCGGGGCTCGCGGCGCTGCCGGACCTCGATTGGCGCGCCGCCCAGCGGACCGCGCTCACGGCGGCCGCCGGCCGGCTGGACCGCCTTCTCGCCGATCACGGCCTGACCATCATCGGCGGGACGGTCCTGTTCCGCCTGGCTTCCCATCCGGAGGCGGCCGCGCTGTGGCGCCGCCTGGGACGAGCCGGCATCATGGTGCGACGGTTCACGCACGCCCCCGACCGGCTCCGTTTCGGAGTGCCGCCCGGTGACGCCGCCTTCGAGCGCCTTGCCGCGGCACTGGAAAACCCGGGCCGTCACCAATAGATGGGGCCGACGCGTTCGGAGATTGGACCAGCCGATGTCGACCACCCTCGCCCGGGGCATCCCGGAGCCCACCAAGGCCTACGGGCACCTCAACGCCGAAACCGTGCTGTCCGTGCAGCGCTGGACCGACCGGCTGTTCAGCTTCCGCACCACGCGCGATCCGTCGTTGCGGTTCGAGAACGGTCAGTTCACCATGATCGGCATCGAGGTCGAGGGAAAGCCGCTGCTGCGCGCTTACAGCATGGCGAGCGCCAACTACGAGGGCTACCTCGAGTTCCTCAGCATCCAGGTCGAGGACGGTCCGCTGACCTCGCGCCTCGGCCAGGTCCGGGTCGGCGACACCATCCTGGTCGGCCGCAAGCCGGTCGGCACCCTGATCGTCGACAATCTCAAGCCGGGGCGGAACCTCTATCTGCTGGCGACCGGCACTGGCCTCGCCCCGTTCATGGCGCTGATCCACGACCCGGCGGTCTATGATCGCTACGAGCATGTCGTGCTCACCCACACCTGCCGCACCGCCGACGAACTGGCCTACCGCCTGTATATCCGCGACGAGCTGCCCCGGCACGAACTGCTCGGCGAGGAGATCGCCGGCAAGCTGCTCTACTATCCGAGCGTCACGCGCGAGGAATACGAGACCACCGGCCGCATTACCGAGCTGTTCGGCAGCGGCAAGCTGTTCGCCGATCTCGGGCTGCCGCCGGTCGACCACGCGCTGGACCGCGCGATGATCTGCGGCAACGAGCGCATGCTGGCCGACTGCGAAGCGATGCTGGTCGCGCACGGCTTCGTCGAGGGCCACAACGCAGAGCCGGGCGAATACGTGATCGAGAAGGCGTTTGTCGAGAAATAGGGGCGTCGAGAAGCAGCGTCCTACGATCGGGCTGGCGTGACATCCAGCGTGGTGGTCTCGAGCCCGTGATTGTCCGACGGCAACGGCAACTGTCCCGGTGATTTGGGGATCGCCCCGCTGACCCGCAGCGTGATCGCCTGCCAGCCGGCCGGCGTCAGGCACCACGGGCCATCGATGACCAGCGGCGGCAGCCAGTTGGACGGAAATGCCAGGTCGAGGCGCAGGTGAAGCGAGCGGCAATCGCTCCCCGGCCCGATCAGCTTCGGTGCCTCGGTGACCGCAACCTGCAGCTGTGGCGAGAAATCCCGGTCCGATCCGCCCGACAGATACTTGCCGGTCAGCTCACGCACTCGCAGGATGACCGGCGGCGTCGCGTTCCGGCGGAGCAGCTCGGTGCCCAGGATCGCCGCCGAGCGGGTCTCCAATTGCCGGTCCGGCAATGGCGCCAATGGCGGAACCGCGGCGCGTGCCGATATCGCACCTGACAGGACGACGAACACGCCGATCGGACCGATCCGGGACATCACTCTCATCGCTTTCTCGCCGCCATCCGTATCGATGTGGGAGCCGGGCATCGTCAAGGAATACGCATGACCTTTGATTTCGACCTTTTCGTCATCGGTGGCGGATCAGGCGGGGTTCGCTGCGCGCGCATCGCCGCGGGCTACGGTGCTCGGGTGGGCGTGGCCGAGGAACGGTTCTGGGGCGGGACATGCGTCAACGTCGGCTGCGTGCCCAAGAAGCTTCTTGTCCAGGCCGGCGAATACGGCGCCGCCGCCGCCGACAGCCGCGCCTTCGGCTGGGAGACGACCGTGGACGGTCATGACTGGCGTGCCCTGATCGCTGCCAAGGACGAGGAGATCTCCCGACTGAACGCGATCTATGTCTCGCTGCTCGACCGGGCGGGCGTCGCGCATTTCGACGCGCGCGCCACCTTCATCGACGGCCACACGCTCGACGTCGGCGGCAAGCGGGTGACGGCGGCACGGATCGTCGTCGCGACCGGCGGCCATCCGATCGTCGAGCCGCCTATCGAGGGCAGCGAGCATGGCATCGTGTCGGACGCGGCCTTCCATCTGCCCGCGCGCCCGGACCGCGTGCTGATCGTGGGCGGCGGGTATATCGGCGTGGAGTTCGCGGGCATCTTTCGTGCGCTGGGATCGGAGGTGACGCTCGTCTACCGCCAGCCCAGGCCGCTGCGCGGCTTCGATCAGGACATGCGCGACGCGCTGTCGGAGGCGATCGATGCGCGCGGGATCGAGCAGCGTCCGCTGACCACGCTGCACCGGGTCGTCAGGCATCCGGGCGGCCATCTGACCGCCGACTTGTTCGATGGCACCAGCGTCGAGACCGATCTGGTCTTTTTCGCCGTCGGCCGCAAACCGCATACCGAGGGACTGGGGCTGGAGCGGGCCGGCGTGAAGACGAACGCGGCCGGCGGCGTGGTCGTCGACGACGAGAACCAGAGCAGCATCCCGCATATCTATGCCATCGGCGATGTGTCCAACCGCCTCAATCTCACCCCCGTCGCGATCGCCGAGGGCCACCGGCTCGCGCACCGTCTGTTCGGGCCGGGAGAAGCGCGACGCTGGGCGCTGGACACGGTGGCCAAGGCGGTCTTCTTCTCGCCGCCGATGGCGAGCGTCGGCCTGACGGAAGAAGCAGCGATCGAGAAAGGCGCGGTCGAGATCTATCTTTCCCGGTTCACGCCGCTCAAGCACACGATCACCGCGCGTGTCTCGAACCGCTCGACGATGAAGCTGGTCGTCGAGCAGGCAAGCGGCGTGGTGCTCGGCGCGCACATGATGGGTGACGACGCACCCGAGATCATCCAGGGATTTGCCGTCGCGGTCGCCGCGGGCCTGACCAAACGCGATATCGACCACACGGTCGGGATCCACCCGACATCGGCCGAGGAGATGGTGACGATGCGTGAGCCGGCGCGCGTCGTCGGGCTGGCGCGGGCCGCCGAATAGGACGCAAGGCGCGGTGGTCTAACGCTGCATCTTCATGATCTGGTCCATCGGCAGCATGTTCTGGTTCAGATGGTCCATGATCCAGATCGAGCCGCCGATCAGCAGCGACACGATCAGCACCCCGAAGGCCAGCGCCATGATGTTGTTGATGTTGTCGGGGCCGCTGGTGATGCGCAGGAAGAAGACGATGTGCACCCCCATCTGGGCGATGGCGAGCGTAAGCAGGGCGATGGGAATGCTCGGCTCCCAGACCAGGCTGGTGCGGGCCACCAGGAACGCGATCACGGTGAGCGCCGTCGCGAGGCCCAGCCCGACGAGGTAGCCGATGACGCCGTGGGCGAGATCCTCGCCCTCCTCGCGCTCGTCGCCGGGCGCGCGGTCGGAGTGGTGCAGGTGCGCACCACGGACATTGTCGCTCATCGCGCCACTCCCAGCAGGTAGACCACCGTGAAGAGCGCCACCCAGATGATGTCGAGCGCGTGCCAGAACAGGCTGAAGCAGAGCAGGCGCCGCATGATTTCCGGCCGGAAGCCCTTGGCCGCCGCCTGCGCCATCATCGTCAGCAGCCACAACAGGCCGAGCGTCACGTGCAGGCCATGGCAGCCGACGAGGGCGAAGAACGCCGAGAGGAACGCGCTGCGCGTCGGCCCGTCGCCCTTCGCGACGAGGCCCGCGAACTCGGTCACCTCCAGGCCGATGAAGCCGGCGCCCAGCGCGAAGGTCACCGCCATCGCGATCTGGAACCAGAGCATGTTGCGGGCGTGCGCGGCGAGGCTCGCGAGCCCGCTGGTGAAGCTCGAGATCAGCAGCAGCGCCGTCTCGGCGGCGGTGTTGTCGAGGTCGAACAGCTTCGATCCGTTGGGACCGCCGGCGGTCTTGTCCGCCAGCACCGCGTAGGTGGCGAAGAAGGCCGAGAACATGATGATGTCGCTGAGCAGGAAGATCCAGAATCCGTAGCCGACGATGATCCGTTCCGACGGCAGGCTGCGTGCGGCGTGCTCGGAGCCGTGATGCCGGTCCCCATCCTCGCGCCGCCGGCCGAGGCGGTGCGGATCGAACCGCGCGATGGCTGGCTGCGACGTGCTCATTGCGCCGCCTCCTCATGGGCCAGCGCGGTCATCCGGATCCGCCGGTTGGCGCGGTCGATGCGCGCGACAGTGTCGGCCGGGATCGTGTATTTGCCGTCGTCGCGCCATGCGAAGGCGACGAACGTCACGAACGCGCCGAGCGCGCCGGCTGCCACCATCCACCAGATGTGCCAAATCAGCGCGAAGCCCATCAGGGTCGCGAAGAACGCGCAGACGAAGCCGGTCGGGCTGTTGCGCGGCATCTCGATCGGCTCGTAGTCGGGTTCCGGCCCGAGCCGGGCATGCTGGTGCGCGCGCTGCTTGATGCTCCAGTAGGCTTCGGCGCCGCGCACGTCGGGCAGCACGGCGAAGTTGAACGACGGCGGCGGCGAGGGCACCGCCCATTCGAGCGAGCGCCCGTTCCAGGGATCGCCGGTCTCGTCGCGAAGCTGCTCGCGGCGGCGTATGCTGACCACGAGCTGGACGACCATCAGCACGATGCCGGCCGCGATCACGGCGGCCCCTGCCGCCGCGATCAGCAGCCATGGCCGCCAGGCGGGGTTGTCGTAGTGCTGCATGCGGCGCGTCATGCCGAGGAAGCCCAGCACGTACAGCGGCATGAAGGCGAGATAGAAACCGCTCAGCCAGCACCAGAACGCCGCCTTCCCGAGCCCCTCGTGCAGCCGGAAGCCGAACGCCTTCGGAAACCAGTAGTTGTAGCCGGCGAACCCGCCGAACAGCACGCCGCCGATGATGACGTTGTGGAAGTGGGCCACCAGGAACAGGCTGTTGTGCAGGACGAAGTCCGCCGGCGGCACGGCGAGCAGCACGCCGGTCATGCCGCCGATGACGAAGGTAACCATGAAGCCGAGCGACCACAGCATCGGCACGGAGAAGGTGACGCGGCCGCCGAACATGGTGAACAGCCAGTTGAACACCTTCACGCCGGTGGGCACCGCGATGATCATCGTCACGATGCCGAACACCGCGTTGACGTCGGCGCCTGCGCCCATGGTGAAGAAATGGTGCAGCCAGACCATGAACGACAACACGCAGATCGCCATCGTCGCCAGCACCATCGACCGGTAGCCGAACAGCGGCTTCTGCGAGAAGGTCGAGACCACCTCGGAGAACACGCCGAACGCGGGCAGGATCAGGATGTAGACCTCCGGATGTCCCCAGGCCCAGATCAGGTTCATGAACATCATGACGTTGCCGCCATGATCGTTGGTGAAGAAATGAAAACCGAGATAGCGGTCGAGCAGCAGCATCGCGAGCGTGGCGGTCAGGATCGGGAAGGCGGCGACGATCAGCAGGTTCGACGCCAGCGACGTCCAGCAGAACATCGGCATGCGCATGTAGGTCATGCCGGGCGCATGGATCTTGAGGATGGTGGTGACGAAATTCACGCCGGTCAGCAGCGTGCCGACGCCGGAAATCTGCAGCGCCCAAAGATAATAGTCGACGCCCACGCCGGGCGAATAGGCGAGCTCCGACAGCGGCGGATACGGCAGCCAGCCGGTGCGCGCGAACTCGCCCACGACCAGCGAGAGGTTGACCAGCAGCGCGCCGGTCGCGGTCAGCCAGAAGCTGACCGAATTGAGCGTGGGAAAGGCCACGTCGCGCGCGCCCAACTGCAGCGGCACGACGAAGTTCATCAGGCCGATCACGAACGGCATGGCGACGAAGAAGATCATCAGCGTGCCGTGCGCCGAGAAGACCTGGTCGTAGTGCTCGGGGGGCAGGTAGCCCTGCGAGCGGAAGGCGAGCGCCTGCTGCGAGCGCATCATGATCGCGTCGGTGAAGCCGCGCATCAGCATCACGAGTGCGAGCAGCGTGTACATCACGCCGATCCGCTTGTGGTCGACGCTGGTGATCCATTCGCGCCACAGATAAGGCAGCCAGCCCTTGACCAGGACCAGGATCGGGATCCCGACGAGGCCCACGACGACCAGGCTGGACGCGGCCATCGGGATCGGCTGATCGTAGGGGATCGCCGAGAGGGTGAGCTTTCCGAACATCCGGTCAATCCGTCCGTGGGGTGACGTCGTTGTGGGCACGCGCCGCCTCGGGGCCTGAAGCGGGCGGCAGCTCCTGCGAGACGATGCGGCCGAACAGCGCCGGATCGGCGGCGGCGAACATCATCGGGGCGACGTGCTTGCTCTGGCGCTCGAGCGCCGTGTAGGCCGCCTCGTCCAGCGTCGGGCCCGAGCGCCGGGATGCGTCGACCCAGCGCGCGAACTGGTCGGGCGCCATGGCCCGCATGGTGAAGTTCATGTCGGAGAAGCCGTCGCCGCTATAGTGCGACGACAGGCCGCTGTATTGACCGGGCGTGTCGACCAGCAGGTTCAGACGCGACGTCATGCCGTTCATCACATAGATCATGCTGCCGAGGCGCGGGATGAAGAACGCGTTGAGCACGCTCGCGGACGTCATGGTGAAGCGCACCGGGACGCCCACCGGCAGCGACAGCGCGTTGACGCTCGCGATCCGCTGCTGCGGGTAGATGAACAGCCACTTCCAGTCGAGTGCCACGACCTCGACATCGAGGGGCGGCTTGGCGCTCTCGATCGGGCGCCCCGGGTCGAGCAGGTGCGACCCGACCCAGGTGACGCCGCCGAGCAGGGTGATGGTCAGCAGCGGGATCGCCCAGGTGATGAGTTCGACCCGGCCCGAATAGGCCCAGTCGGGCCGGTAGCGCGCGCGTCTGTTGGACGCCCGATACCACCAGGCGAAACCCAGGGTCGCCACGATCGTCGGCACGACGATGACGAGCATGATCGCGACCGAGTCGAGCAGGATCGTCTTTTCCGCCAATCCCACCGGGCCCGCCGGCGCGAGCACCGCGGGTTCGCAGCCGCCGAGCGCTATCGGCGCGACGAGGAGCGCCCACGGGCGCCATGCGACGCGAGATCGACCGTTCGACCGAACCGACAATGCGTCCACCGTCATCCCCCAGCGCGAACCGCACGAACGTTTCAAGCCGCCTCGACCGGGACGGTTGCAGATCATGCCGATTGTCTCGCCGGCGGTCGATCGTCCCGGCCTTGCCTCGGCTGCCGAATGGGCGCACCACCCGCGGTCACGCGGAAAGGCACCGGATACCGACATCATGAGCGCGCACACGAGGGATGCAACCGCGACCTGGTCGCCGGACACCTGGCGCGCCCATCCGGTCCGCCAGATCCCCGCCTACCCCGACCAGGCGGCGCTTGCAGCGACCGAGGCGCGGCTGCGCGCCTATCCGCCGCTGGTGTTCGCGGGCGAAGCGCGACGGCTCCGGGCGCATCTCGCCGACGCCGCCGCCGGACGCGCCTTCGTGCTCCAGGGCGGCGCCTGCGCGGAGAGTTTCGGCGAGTTCACCGCCGACATCATCCGCGACACCTTCCGGGTGCTGCTGCAGATGGCGGTCGTGCTGACGTTCGGGGCCACGCTGCCGGTGGTCAAGGTCGGCCGCATGGCCGGCCAGTTCGCCAAGCCGCGCTCGTCGGACGCGGAGATGCAGGACGGTGCGACGCTGCCCAGCTACCGTGGCGACATCGTCAACGGGCCGGCGTTCACCGAAGCCGACCGCACGCCCGATCCGGCGCGGATGGAGACCGGCTATTTCCAGTCCGCCGGCACGCTCAACCTGCTGCGCGCCTTCGCCTCCGGCGGCTATGCCAACCTGCATCAGGTGCATCGCTGGAATCTCGGTTTCGTGCGCCGCTCTCCCCTCGCCGCCCGCTACGGCGACCTCGCCGGCCGCATCGACGAGACGCTCGCCTTCATGGAGGCGTGCGGCATGGGTGGTGCGCCGCACATCAACGAGACCGAGTTCTACACCAGTCACGAGGCGCTCCTGCTGCCTTACGAGCAGGCGCTGACACGGATCGATTCCACCACCGGCGACTGGTATGGCTGCTCGGCGCATTTCCTGTGGATCGGGGAGCGCACCCGCCAGCTCGACGGCGCCCATGTCGCGTTCTGCCGCGGCATCAACAACCCGATCGGCATCAAGATCGGGCCCGCGACGCAGCCGGACGACGTGCTGGCCCTGCTCGACACGATCGATCCCGACCGGGTCCCCGGCCGCGCCACGCTGATCAGCCGCATGGGCGTCGAGAAGGTGTCCCATGCGCTTCCGCCGCTGGTTCGCGCCGTCCGCCGATCCGGTCGCATCCCGGTCTGGCTGTGCGACCCGATGCACGGCAACACCACAAGCACGACGCTCGGCGTCAAGACGCGCTCGTTCGATGCCATCCTGTCGGAGCTTCGCACCTTCTTCGATGTGCTGGCGGCCGAGCAGATCCCGCCCGGCGGTGTGCATGTCGAGATGACCGGCCAGGACGTCACCGAATGCGTCGGCGGTGCCCACCGGCTGACGGAGGCCGACCTGTCGGCGCGCTACGAGACGTTCTGCGATCCGCGGCTGAATGCCGAGCAGTCGCTCGAGATGGCGTTCCTGATCGCGGAGGAACTCAAGGCGCGTCGAAGCGCCTCGGCCGCAGGAAAGGTGGCCGCCGAATGAGCGCGCATCAGGACGCGCTCGATGCCGACATCCACGCGCGCACCGACACCTACTTCAACCGGACGCGCGCCGTCGTCGAGCGCTTCGGCGACGCCCGCGTCACCTACGCCGTCTTCCTCCGCCGGCCGGTGATCGCGGCGTGCCGGCTGATGAGCGACTGGATCGCGACGGTCGCCGCCGCGCGTCACACGCGCTTCATCGTCGACGAGACCCACCAGGAGGGCGACTGGGTCGGCGCCGGCGAGCCGCTGGCCTACATCACCGGCAGCTTCGCCCATCTCGCCGACCTCGAGACCCTGCTGTTGCAGAAGGTCGGTCCCGCCTCGGTCGCCGCCCACAATGCCTATCAGATGTGCGTGGCCCTGCCCGACGTGCCGTTTCTCGCCATGGACGCGCGTCATTGCGCCGGCGAGGAGATGCAGATCCAGATGGCCTACGCCGCCAGCGTCGGCAGCCGGGCCGCGCAGCGCGAGGGTGCGCGCGGCTTCATCGGCAACGCGACCGACGCGACCGCGCATTTCTTCGGCGCCGAAGCGGGCTACGGCACCATGCCGCACGCGCTGATCGGCTATGCCGGGACCACGCTCCGGGCGGCCGAGATGTTCCACGAGACCTTTCCCGACCAGCGTCTTGTCGTGCTGCCGGACTATTTCGGCCGCGAGGTCAGCGACACGCTCGACGTGTGCCGTCGCTTTCCCGATCTCGCCCGCGCGGGCCAGGTCGGCGTCCGCCTCGACACCCACGGCGCCCGTTTCCTCGAGGGTCTCGATCCCGCCATCAGCTACGGCGTGCTCGAGCGTCATGCGCCCGGCGCGATCCGCCGCTACCGCAGCCAGGACGAGCTGCGCCACCTCGTTGGCACCGGCGTCTCGGCCGCCGCGATCTGGCACCTGCGCGACGAACTGGACGCCGCCGGCTTCCCGAAGGTCACGATCGCGGTCTCGTCCGGCTTCAACACCGCCAAGTGCCGCGTCATGTTCGATGCGGGCGCGCCGATCGACCTCGTCGGCACCGGCAGCTTCATTCCCGATATCTGGTCCGAGACCTACGCCACCGCCGACATCGTGGCCTATGACGGGAGCCCGCGCGTCAAGCTCGGCCGCGAGTTCCTGCTGCGGCGTCAGGAGGAGCATGGGCGCCAGGAGGAGCACGGGCGACGGAACGGCACGACCTTCCAGACCGAGCCCGTCGATCCACATCCTGCCGCATGAGCGACGAGATCGAGCTGCCCGAGCTGTTCGCGCCCGAGGGCGGCTGGCGCGTGCGCATCCTCGACCTGTCGGGCGGCAATGCCGGCGACGACGATGTCGTCGAGGAGGTCCGCGGTTTCCCAACCTTGATGCACGCGAACGCGTTCGCGCGCGCCTATGTCCGCGACAGCATCGAGCTCTGCCGCCAGCCCGGCATGACCGGCCGCGAGGTGATCGCCGCCTGGTTCGCGTACGGCGAGGACGCCCACGTGATCGAGGCGCCGGCGGAGCAGACCTGGCGAAGTGCGACCGAGCTCGACCATTTCGCCGAGCGGCCCGCGGGCGAGATCGAGCGTGACTGGCGCGCGATCGACCCGAGACGCGACGCGCCCGACGACGAGGACACCGCGTGAAGCTCCGCTTCGCGCCGAGCCCCACCGGCTATCTTCACGTGGGCAACGCCCGCCAGGCGGTCGCCAACGCGCTCTATGCCCACCGCCACGGCGCGATCTTCCAGCTCCGCTTCGACGACACCGACAGCGCGCGCACGCGGGCCGCGGAGTTCGAGCCGGCGATCGAGGCCGATCTGCGGTGGCTGGGTCTGGATTGGCAGGAATCGTTCCGCCAGACCGAGCATCTCGACCGTTACGAGGCGGCGGCCGGGCGCCTCAAGGCCGCCGGCCGGCTCTATCCATGCTTCGAATCCGAGGCGGAGCTGAAGGCCAAGCGCGAGGCGCGGATCCGCGCCCGCAAGCCGCCGATCTATGATCGGGGGTCATTGCGCATGACCGACGCGCAGCGGACCCAGGCGGAGTCGAACGGCAAGACGCCGTACTGGCGGTTCCGGCTCGGCGACGCGCCGGTGTTCTGGGTCGATCTCGTCGGCGGCCGTCGCGACGTCAGGCTGACTTCCGTCAGCGATCCGGTGCTGATCCGTGCCGACGGCACGTTCCTGTATACCTTCGCGAGCGTCGTCGACGATCTCGAGACCGGCATCACCCACATCATCCGCGGCGAGGACCACGTCACCAACACCGGCGTGCAGATCGATCTCGCCGCCGCCCTGGGTGCCAAGCGCGACCATTTCCAGTTCGGCCACCTGCCGCTGCTGACGGGGGATGACGGCGGCAAGCTCAGCAAGCGCACCGGCGGCGCCTTCACGCTCAGGCAGCTCCGCCACGACGGCGTCGAGCCGCGCGCGGTGGCCAGCTATCTAGCGCGGCTCGGCACGTCCGACGATCCCGAGCCGCTGACCATCGAGGAGCTCGCGGCTTCGCAGGACCTCGCCCATGTCAGCCACGCGCAGCCGAGGTTCGACACCAGGCAGCTCCTGGCGCTGAACCGCAAGGTCATCGCCCATCTCGCCTTCGAGGATGCGAAAGCCAGGCTTCCGGAGGGCGCGAGCGAGGCGTTCTGGTTCGCGATCCGTGCCAATCTCGACCTGCTGACCGAAGCCCGGGCGTGGCATCAGGTGGTGGCCAGCGACGACCTGATGCCGCCGGTGCTGCAGCCCGAGGAAACCTCGATCGTCAGGACCGCGCTGGACCTGCTGCCCGCCGAGCCCTGGAACGACGCGACCTGGCACGACTGGACTTCGGCACTGAAGACGCGGACGGGCAAGGCCGGCAAGGCGCTGTTCCAACCGCTGCGCCTGGTGCTGACCGGCGAGGACCACGGCCCGGAGCTTCGCGCGCTGCTGCCGCTGATCGGCCGCCCGCGGACGGCCGCGCGACTGGCGCTTGCGGTCGGTTGACGTCATCGAGCACGCCGGCCGCGTGCAGGCTCGGTCGCGGAATGCCAGTGCACGCGCAGCGCGATCGTCTCTTGAACCGCCTCGCTTGCGGCCGCACTTGTGCCAGGCCGTGATCGCACGGCCGTAAGCGTTTCCGTCAGCCAACGCGCTCACCGGATCGGCATGCTGCCAGCAGCGCCGTCCAATGCGGCGAGGCGACGCGATGCCACCACCGAGCGACGATCGACGCCCTCTTTGGGAGGCGGATGCCGTTGTGCTGCCTTTCGGGCGCCGAGCGGCGAAGCTGTCCCGCCGTTGTGCTGCGGGTCACGCGGAGGCGACACTCATCCGGTTCCCCCGACGGGACCCTCGCGGACTGGCTGCCAACGCTCAGGACCATCCGTCCGGGCATATCATCGTGCCAGCGTCCGCCGCCCTGGTCGCTTTCGCGACGTTGGCGATCGCCTGGATCGGCGCCCTCAACTGGGTCGACGGCATCCTGCGCGCCGCGGTGACCGGCTAGAGCAACCCCGGGTCATGGTCTTGTCAGCGGCTGACGACACAGGATATGTCAGTCACTGACGAAACAAGGCGATCGACGAAGAGCCGGCATGAGCCGCCCGGAACCTGAGAGCATGCAAACCCTTCGCTTCCATCGCCACGGTGAGTGGACCGACGTGCTGCGCCTCGAGGACGCTCCGGTTCCAAATCCAGGACCGGGCCAGATCCGCGTGCGCGTGCGCGCCTGCGCGCTGAACCCGATGGATTGGGTCTTGTGCCTGGGTTTCATGCCCGGCGCGCTGCCGCGCGGGATCGGGCTGGATGTGTCCGGCACCGTCGATTCCGTCGGGGACGATGTCACGAACATCCAGACGGGTGACCACGTCTTCGGCGTTCCCGACTTCATGGGCTATCCCACCGCCGGAGCGTCGGACCATGCGGTCCTGGCCGCGTGGGCGCCGGTTCCCGATGGCCTGGACCTCCTCGACGCGGCTGCGTTGCCGATGGCCGTCGAGACGGCGTTCCGCAGTCTCGATCTGCTCGGCCTGGCCGCGGGACAGACCATCCTGATCAACGGTGGCGGGACGATGGTCGGGTTTGCCGCTGTCCAGATGGCGCTCCTGCGCGGCGCGCGCGTGATTGCGACCGCGGGCGAGACCTTCGCAGGCCGCTTGCGCGACCTCGGTGCGAAGGTCACGACCTATGGCGACGGGATGGCGGAGCGGGTTCGCGGTATCGCGGGCGGGGCGCCCGATCTGGTTCTGCACACCGCGCTGGTGCCGAACGTGCTGCCGGACCTGGTCGGGATCGTCGGCGACCCCGATCGCGTGATGAGCATCAGCGACTTCGACGAGGGAAGGCTCGGCGTCCGCACGACGGGCCGGGAGCCTGGCCTGGTTCCACGCTACGATGTGCTCTGCCACTTTGCCCAGCTTGCCGCGGAAGGGCGCTTCACCGTGCCGGTGGGACACACGTTCGGCATGGCGGAGTGGCGCGCGGCGCTCGCACGGTGCCGGAGTGGGCACGCACGCGGCAAGCTGCTGATCCTGCCCGGTCGCGCCGCCTCCGGCGGCTAATGGGCGGGTTGCCGCCCATCAGCCTCGTCAGATCATCATCCCGCCGGAGACCTCGATCCGCTGGGCGTTGACCCAGCGATTGTCCTCGGACAGCAACGAGGCGATCATCGGGCCGATATCGTCCGGCAGGCCGGGGCGGCCAAGCGCGGTCGCATCGGCAATGCGCCTGTTGATGTGGGGATTGTCGCGCACCATCCCGCCACTGAAATCGGTCTCGACGGCGCCCGGTGCGACGACATTGACCGCGATGCGACGATCACCGAGCTCCTTGGCCATGTATTTCGTCAGCACCTCGACGGCGCCCTTCATCGCACCGTAGGCGGCGCTGCCGGGATAGATGATGCGGGTGAGCCCCGACGAGATGTTCACGATGCGGCCGCCGTCGCGGAGGAGCGGCAGCAGCTTCTGCGTCAGGAAGAACACGCCCTTGACGTGGACGTCGAAGAGCCTGTCGAAGTCCTCCTCGGTGACATCGGCGATGCCGGCGTGATGCGAGGTGCCGGCATTGTTGACGAGAAAATCGAACCGGTCCGCGCCCCATCCGGCGAGCACGCGCCGGACCTCAGCCGCGAAGTCCGCGAAGGTGCCCGCCTTGCCGGTGTCGAGGCGGAGCGCGGTCGCGCGGGCGCCCGCCTTCTCCGCCCCCGCCTTCTCCGCCAGAACGACCACCTCGTCCGCCGCGGCTCTGTTGCTGTTGTAGGTGAAGATGCAATGCACGCCGCGGGCGGCCAGCGCGAGCACGGTCGAACGGCCGAGGCCGCGGCTGCCGCCTGTCACGAGGGCGATACGCTGTTCGGGCATGGGTGCCTCCGATGTCTGGTCGCCGTTACCTGGAGTGGCAGGCCAGGAGCGATTAGCGCGCCGGAATGGACATCCTTGTTTTGCCGGTCGAAACAATGAAGATGGACCGACTGACTTCGCTGGAACTCTTCGTCCGCATCGTCGACCGCGGCAGCTTCACGGCCGCGGCCTCGGACCTCGGCGTGTCGCGGCCCGTCGCGACGGCCGCGATCAAGGCGCTGGAACGGCGGCTCGGCGCGCGGCTCCTGCAGCGCTCCACACGGCACGTCCAGCCGACGGTCGAGGGCGAGGCCTATTATCGACGTTGCGTGGGGATCCTCGCCGAGATGGAGGATGCCGACCGGGGTGCGAGCGGGGCGGTGGCCGGGCTGTTGCGGGTCGATGTCGCGGGCAACCTCGCGCGCACGATGCTGCTGCAAGGGCTGCCTGCCTTCCTGGCGCTGCACCCGGCGCTGACCGTCCATCTCAATGAGGGCGAGCGTTTCGTCGATCTGATACGCGAGGGCGTCGACTGCGTGGTGCGTGCGGGCACGCTTGCCGACAGCGAGATGGTCATCAGGCGGCTCGGCGTCATGCAAGAGATGACTTGCGCTTCTCCAGGCTATCTCGCCGAGCGTGGCGTTCCGGTGTCGCCTGACCGATTGGACGGGCATGTGATGATCGGCTTCGTGTCGTCGCGCACCGGCCAGGTGCTGCCGCTGGAGTTCACCGCCGGCGGCGAGACGATCGAGGTAATGCTGCCGGCGCGCGTCCTGGTTGGGGGCGCCGATACCAGCGCCGCGGCGGCGCGCTTCGGACTGGGCCTGATCCAGGCGCCGCGGCACCGTTTCGAGGACGACCTCGCCTCCGGCGCCCTGGTGGAGGTGCTGGCCGACTTCCCGCCGATCCCGACGCCGATCTCTGTGCTCTATCCGAGCAACCGCCAGCTTTCGCCGCGGGTGAGGGTGTTCGTCGACTGGCTGGTCGACACGGTCGGGCCGCAACTCGCCCCTGCCCGGCGGTCATGACTCGATGACGGGTTCAGAGCCCTTTCTGCATGCCGCCATCGACGAAGTAGGTGGATCCGATGCTGTAGCTGGCCTTGTCGGAACACAGGAAGACGAAGAAGTGCGCCAGTTCCTCGGGCGTCGCGAAGCGCTTGATCGGCGCGTACTCGTCGGCGACCGACTGCAGATGCGCCTCCCAGCCCTCGCCCGCCAGTTCCTTGGCGGTCTTGACCCAGTCCGGCGTGCGGATCAGCCCGGGATTGACGCAATTGACGCGGATGTTGTCGCCCACGAGCTCATTGGCCAAGGTCTTGGAGAACATCATCAGCGCCGCCTTGGTGACGTTGTAGATCGGCTCGTAGTGCAGCGGCTGGACCGCGCAGATCGAGGCGTTGTGCAGGATGACGCCGCCGCCGCGCTGCTTCATGCCGGGTGCGAGGCCGCGGCCGAGGCGAACGGCCGCCATCACGTGCAGGTCCCAGTAATGCTGCCACTTGGCGTCGTCGGCTGCGAGAATGGTCTCGTTGGAGCCGGCGCCGGCATTGTTGATCAGCATGTCCGCGCCGGCCGGCCCGACCGCGTCGATGATCGCCTGGCAGCCTTGCGCGGTGGCGACGTCGGCCGCGACATGATCGACCGTGACGCCGTGTTCGGCGGCGAGGCGGCCGGCTTCGCGCGCGAGGCGCGAGGCGTCGCGGGCCGCCAGCACGAGATGCGCGCCTTCGGCGGCGAGGCCGCCGGCGACCGCGAGACCGATGCCCACGCTGCCGCCGGTGACGACGGCACGCCTGCCGCGGATATTGAGTTCCATGCCGCCTCCTGTGCGATGTTGAACGAAGCCTAGATCAATGACGTTGTCGTCGAAACGGCCGAACAGTCGTGGCGGAGGATCGATGAGCGGGACTTTGAGCGTTGCCATCAGGGTCAACGGACGCGAGCGGCCGATGCAGCTCGATACGCGGACGACGCTGCTCGATGCCTTGCGCGAGCATCTCGGCCTGACGGGAACCAAGGTCGGGTGCAATCACGGGACCTGCGGCGCCTGCACCGTGCACATCGATGGGCGTCGGCAGCTCGCGTGCCTGACGCTGGCGGTCGCGGCCGCGGGCCGGTCGGTGACGACGATCGAGGGGCTTGCCGACGCGAACGGCACGCCGCACCCGATGCAGGCCGCCTTCGCGCGGCACGATGCGCTGCAGTGCGGCTACTGCACGCCGGGACAAATCATGTCCGCTGTCGCGTGCATCGAGGAGGGTCATGCGACCAGTGACGACGAGATCCGCGAATACATGTCAGGCAATTTGTGCCGGTGCGGCGCCTATCCGAACATCGTCGCCGCCGTCCGCGACGTCGCAGCGGCGGGAGCGGACTGATGCAGCCTTTCACGTATATGCGGGCGGCATCGCTCGATGAGGCCTTCGCCGCCTCGGTCAGGCCAGGGGCTGCCATTCTTGCGGGCGGAACGACGATGGTCGACCTCATGCGGGGCGATCTCGCGGCGCCTTCGAGACTGGTCGATATCGGACATCTCGCCGGCCTGTCGTCGATCGAGACGGACGGGCCGGTGCTGCGGTTCGGCGCGCTGGCGCGGATGGCGGACGCGGCCGAGGACCGCGTGCTGCTGCGGGACTATCCGGCGCTGACGGAGGGCCTGCAGCTCGCTGCCTCGCAGCAACTGCGCAATGCGGCCACGCTCGGCGGCAACATCCTGCAGCGGACGCGCTGCTCGTATTTCCGGGACGGCGTGTCGGACTGCAACAAGCGCGCGCCGGGTTCGGGATGCTCGGCGATCGGCGGCGAGGACCGCGAGATGGCGCTGTTCGGCACCTCCGAGCGCTGCGTCGCGACCTATCCCGGCGACTGGGGCATCGTGCTGGCGGCGTTCGACACGTCGGTCGAAATCCGTTCGGCGGCCGGGACCCGGACGGTGCCGTTCGGCGCGTTCCACCTATCCTACGGCGATGATCCGGCGAAGGAGACGGTGCTCGCACCGGGCGAGATCCTGACCGCGATCACGGTCGAGAAGACGCCGGCTGGACGCAAATCGACCTACGTGAAGGTGCGCGACCGCCAGAGTTATGCCTACGCGCTGGTGTCCGCCGCGGCGGCGCTGGAGATGGATGGCGACATTGTCGTCTCGGCGCGGGTGGCGCTTGGCGGGGTGGCGTCCAGGCCGTGGCGGGCACAAGCGGCCGAGGCGGCACTGGCCGGGCGGACGCTCACGCAGGCGGTGGCGCTCGAGGCGGGGGACGCGGCGTTCGCGGGGGCGCGGCCGCTCGCCCAGAACGGATTCAAGGTCGAGCTGGGGCGTCGCGCAGTGGCGCGTGCGCTGCTGACCGCGAGCAGGAGGATCTGAGGCATGGACGGAAGCATCGGCGTTCCGGTCGTCCGCCGCGACGCGGCCGGCAAGGCGGCAGGCGTGTCGCGATACGCTGCGGATTTCCCCCACCCGGACGCCGCCTACGCCGCGCTGACCACAAGCAGGGTCGCGCGCGGGCGCATCACCAGGATCGACACCACCGACGCCGAGGCGGTCCCGGGCGTTCGCCTGGTCCTGACGCACCGGAGCCTCAACGAGACGCTCGGCGAGGAGACGTTCGCGATGAAGGGGGGACATATGCAGTCCTCCTTCCTGCCGCTCACGTCCGACACCGTGCACTATGCCGGGCAGATCGTGGCCCTGATCGTGGCCGACACGCAGGAGGCGGCCGAGGAGGCGGCGCGCAAGGTCGCGGTCGATGTCGACGCGGTGCATGCCTCCGCGTCGATGGACGATGCCGATCGGGTCGAGACGGCGATGGAGTCGAGCGCGATCGATGTCGGCGACGCGCCGGCCGCCTTCGCGTCGGCGCCGGTGACGGTGGACGCGACCTATCTGACGCCCGCGCAGCACCACAATCCGATCGAGCTCTATTCGACGACAGCCGCCTGGCACGACAACAAGCTGCTGGTCAATGTGCCGAGCCAGTGGGTGTCGGGCACCCAGGCGGGCATGGCCAAGATCTTCGGCCTGCCGCCCGAGGACGTGCATGTCGAAAGCCCGTTCGTCGGCGGCGGCTTCGGCAGCAAGGCCACGATCCTGCCGCACACGGTCCTGGTGGCGATGGCGGCGCGCCGGCTCGGGCGGCCGGTCAAGCTGGTGGTGCCGCGCGAGGCGATGTTCACCGTGGGCTCGTTCCGGCCGGCGACACGCAGCCGGTTCCGGCTGGCGGCCGAACGCGATGGCCGGCTGGTCGCGGTCATCCACGACGACACCGGACAGAGTGCGGCGATCGACCATGCGGCCTTCCCGGGCATCGATGCGACGGCGCGGATGTATGCGTCGCCCAACATCCGCGGCCGGGCGTTCGTCGTCGAGACCGACGTCAACACGCCGGGATTCCAACGGGCGCCGGCGGAGGCGCCGAGCTTCTTCGGCTTCGAGTGCGCGGTCGACGAGCTCGCGGTCGAACTCGGGATGGACCCGGTCGCGTTGCGGATCATCAACGAGCCGGCGCGTGACCCGGTCGACGGGCTGCCCTGGAGCAGCCGCTCGCTGGTGCCGTGCTACCGGCGCGGGGCGGAATTGTTCGGCTGGGACAAGCGAAACGCGGTCGTCGGCTCGATGACCGAACCGGATGGAACGCTGATCGGCTGGGGATGCGCCACCGCCACCTACCCGTCGGCGATGTGCCCGGCTGCCGCTCGCGTCAGGCTCGAGGCGGACGGCACCTGCGTCGTGTCGTGCGCGGCGCATGATCTCGGGACGGGTGCCTACACGGTGCTGGGACAGATCGCGGCCGACGTGCTGGATGTGCCCGACGAGAAGGTGCGCGTCCATCTGGGCGACAGCACGCTGCCGCCGGGGCCGTTCGCGGGCGGATCGGTGACCACGGGCTCGGTGGGTTCGGCGGTTCACATGGCGGCGCTCGCGGTGCGCGACGCGGTGCGGTCGGGCGCGCCGGTCGGCGCCGGCATCGAGCGGACCGTCGAATGGAAGCCGGGCACGATGAGCAGCGAGCAGATGCGCCAGGGACTCGAGGGCGGCATCGCGATGTCCGGGCCCACGACCGAGACGCACTCGTCCTATTCGTTCGGGGCGCAGTTCGCCGAGGTCCGGATCGATCCGCTGCTGCGGACCGTGCGCGTGTCACGCATGGTGGGGGTGTTCGCGTGCGGTCGGATCATCAATCCGCGCACCGCGCACAGCAACCTCGCGGGCGGGATGATCTGGGGCGCGAGTTTCGCGCTGCTCGAGGAGTCGCATGTCGACCGCAAGCAGGCACGGTTCTCCAACGCGGATCTGGCCGGCTATCATTTCTCGACCAACGCCGACATCGGCGACGTGGTGGTGGAGACGATCGACGAGGAGGACGCGGTGGTGAACGCGATCGGCGCCAAGGCGGTGGGCGAGATCGGGATCGTGGGCATGCCGGCGGCGATCGCGAACGCGGTGTATCACGCGACCGGCGTGCGGGTGCGCAGGACGCCGATCCGGGTGGAGGATCTGCTGTGAGGGCGGGGGACCGAGGCCGGTCCCCCGGACCCCCTGGCAATGATCAGGTCACCCGGTTGCGGTTCTGGAACCTGGCCTCGCGCCACACCGGCGATCCGGCGACCTCGTCGAGCATCCTGGCGGCGTCCGCGACCTCGCTGTAGCGCAGGGTGAGCGGGGTGAGGCCGAGGCGGATCAGGTCGGGCGCGCGGAAATCGCCGATCACGCCCCGTTCGATCAGCGCCTGGACGATCGCGTAGGCGCCTTCGTGGCGGAACGAGACCTGGCTGCCGCGCGGCTGGTGGCGCGGCAAGGCGGGCTCCAGGGAGACGCGATCGAGCAGGATGCCGGCGAGGCGCTCGGACTTGGCGCGCACCAGGTCGATCGGCGCGCGCAGTGCGATGTCGATGCCGACCTCGAGTGCGGACATCGCGAGAATCGATGGTGTGCCGACGGTCGCCGCGGCGATGCCGGCACGTGGACGGAACTCGCGGTCGAAGGCGAACGGATCGGCGTGGCCGAGCCAGCCGGTCAGCGGATAACGCACGCTCGCATGCAGGCGTTCGGCGACGTACAGGAAGGATGGCGCGCCAGGACCGCCGTTGAGAAACTTGTAGCCGCATCCGACGGCGAAGTCGGCATCCGCGCCAGCAAGATCGATCGGGACGGCGCCGGCGGAGTGCGCCAGGTCCCAGACGATCAGGACGCCGGCCTCGTGCGCGGCCCGCGTGAGCGCGCGCATGTCGTGCATCGCGCCGGTGCGGTAATCGACATGGGTCAGCATCAGGACGGCGGTGTCGGCATCGATCGACGCGGCAAGGTCAGCGCGCGCGACCTGGCGGATGGTGTGGCCACGGTCGAGCAGGCTGGCGAGGCCGCCCGCGATATAGAGGTCGCTCGGGAAATTGCCGTCCTCGGTCAGGATGACGCGTCGGCCGGGACGCAGGTCGAGTGCTGCCGCGAGCAGCTTGAACAGGTTGACCGAGGTCTGGTCGGCGGCCAGCACCGAGCCGGGTGGTGCGCCGAGCAGGCGCGCGATCTTATCGCCGATGCGCTCCGGCAGGCCGATCCAGTCGGCGTCGTTCCAGGAACGGATGAGGCCCCTGCCCCATTCCTGCTCGACGACCGCGGCGAGACGAGGCGCGGTCGCGCGCGGGAGCGGGCCGAGCGAGTTGCCGTCGAGATAGATGATGCCGTCCGGGAGGACGAACTCGTCCCGGAACGGGGCGAGCGGATCGTCGCGGTCGAGCGCCGCCGGGGTCAGGCGGCGCGATCGCGCATGAGGTCGTCGGCCGTCGCGGCGAGGCGGTCCTTAAGCAGACGCAGCCCTTCGCCCTCGAACATCATCGGCACGCAGGGATCGACCGGCATGATGTCCGGCTGGGTAGTCACGAGCGGCGCGTTGGCGAAGATGGAGCGGTTGCCGGTGTCGAGGTAGGTCTCGACGGGCAGGCGTTCGGCCAGGATGATGTCGTGGCGGTCGAGCTCGACGTGGAAATATTCGACCATTTCGACGTCGAGACGGACGACCGAGCGGTCGTTGACCAGCAGCCCGACCGGCACGAGCAGGCCGTCGACGAACACCGCGTGTTCGGGACTGAGCCTGAGCGTCCGGTGCGGCAGGCCGTCGCCCAGGGCGCCCGAGGCCACCTCGATCGGCTGGACGGAGAGCGGGTGGCAGGCGGTGGAGGGGCGGGCGCGGCGATGTCCGACCCACCTGACCGGGGCCTCGCCGCCACGGGCCAGGGTCACCTTGGTGCCGGGCTGCAGCGTCTCGACCGGGACCTCGCCGGCTTGTGTCGCGATCAGGGTGCCGCGGGCGAAGCAGGCAGCTTTCTCGGTCGAGGTGCCGGAGAGTGTCGTGCCGTCGCTGACGGCGCCGGACAGGGCATACGTGGCGCTCATGTCGGACATCCGGGCCTCGTCAGTTAAACGAACGCGCACTAACGCGTCGGTGCCGGGTTGGCCAGGAGATTCGCCAGGAACTCGATGGATCAGCTGGCGGCGCGGTCGCCGTCGGCGATGGCGTCGAGACGAGCCCGGAGCTGGCGGAGCCAGGTCGGGTCGAACATGGCTTCGAACGAGACCGCGCGCAGGCGCGGACGGAAGGCGGCGACGCGGGCGTTGGCGAAGAAGGAGCGGTCGAGGGCTTCGCGATAGGTCTCGACCGGCGCCTGCTCGGCGAGAATGATGTCGTGGCGGTCGAGCTCGATATGAAGGCAGTCGGCGGTCGCGGGATCGAGGCGGACGATCGAGCGGCCGTTGGCGAGCAGGCCCACGGGCACCATCAACCCGCCGGCGAAGATGGCGTGGTCCGGGCTCAGGCGGAGCTCGCGCGTCGGCAGGCCGTTGCCGAGCGCGCCTGGGCCGACCGCGATCCAGCACGCCTCACCGACGCGGCGCCGCCGTCCCACCCATGTCACGGCGGCCAGGCCGCCACGCGCCAGGGTCACCGTCATGCCGGGAAGGATGCTGCCGGCCGGGACGTCGCCGGACGGTGTTGCGATCAGCGTGACACGATCGGCGGTGATGTCGAACATCCTGGCCAGCCCCGGTTGATGGACATTCCCTGTTTAACAAAAAAAGAGACATTCCTCATTTACGGTTTGTTCATCAGGCGCGCGTGTCCGGCCTTGGCGGCGGGACGAGACGGCTTCGACCAAACCTGTGGCCGACCACACGCCGTCGAAGCTGGTGGAGGCGCCGTTCATCGCGCGGATCGGCGGCGAGTATGACAAGGCCGGCGTCGCCTGGTCCGATACGCCGCCGCCCGCTCCGGGCCTTCGCTCCAGGAAGGCTGGGGCTCGGGGGTGTCTGGAGCCTCTACTTCGCGGGCTCATCCCCCTGCAAACGCGGCGAACTCGCGACGTGGCTGGAGCCGGCCCAGCGGTGACCGCGGGCGGTGGCTCGGCGGACACACCTCGGGCGGATTGTCGAACGAAGGAGATCGCGGCCGCCTGTCCCCGCGTTCAATGCGATATAGCCGTCCGACTATAGCGAGGATGCCGCTCACGTGTCTGCTCGACGCCAGTCCGTCCTCGCCGGCGTGTCGCTCGTGGCTGTGCTCGCGGGCATCGCGCCGGCGCTCGCACAGGACGCCTCGATCGCGACGATCGAACGCGAGATCGGCACGCTGAAGTCCGAGCTCACGCATGTCCGGCGGGAGGAAGCGGCCCGGCGGGCCGACACGGCCAAAGCGGAGGCCGTCGCGCGTGCCGCCCGTGACGAGGCACGCGACGCGAACCGGCGCGCGCTCGCGATGGGAAACACGCAGAGCTTCTCGGGAAGCGCACAGGGCGGCCTGCTGGGACCGGCCAACAACCCGAACGCGCCGGGCGTGTTCCGGGCCCAGGATCTGCCGCGCAACGGGGTGGGTCCGCACGCCGCCAACAGCGCCGGCGAGCAGCAGGCCTCCGCGCTCGGAACCATGGGGGCGTTTCGTCTCGGCGGGGTGACGGTGACGCTGGGCGGCTACATCGAGGCGCTGGCGATCGTGCGGACACGCAACGAGGTGTCGGATTTCTCGTCCAACTTCCAGTCCGATCCCTATCCGCAGTCGCCCACCTATCATGAGCCCGAGTTCCGCGGCTCCTCGCGCTCGAGCCGGTTCTCGCTGTTGATCGAGGGCAAGCCGTCGACGACGGTCCGGGTGGCCGGATATTTCGAGACCGATTTCGGCGCTGCCGGCATCTCGTCGAACTCCAACGAAAGCAACTCCTACGCGCTGCGGATCCGCCAGGCCTACGCGACCTATGACAACAGCGACTGGGGTTTTCATGTCCTGGCCGGCCAGGCGTGGTCGATGCTGGTGGTCGACCGGGTCGGGATCACGCCGCGCCAGGAGGCCCTGGCGCTGGTGCCCGACGGGAACGTGCATGTCGGGTTCTGGTATACGCGGCAATGGCAGTTGCGCTTCGTCAAGGATTTCGACGAGCACCGCCTGTGGGCCGGGCTGTCGTTGGAGGAGCCGGAGACGATATTTTCGGTCACGACACAGAATGTGGCCGGGTCGAACAATGTCGGAGGCGTGATCGGCGGCCAGGACAATTTCGCCAATCCGGGCGGCTCGCTGCTGAACCCGACGGCGAACTATGCCGATAATATCGCGCCCGACGTGATCGCCAAGCTCGCCGCCGATCCGAGCTTCGGCCATTACGAGGTCTACGGCATCGCGCGGTTCATCAATGCGCGCGACACGTTCTCGGCGCCCGCCGTCAATTCGGGCGCGAACCGGACCGTGCTGGCCGGCGGCGGCGGTGCGGCGATGCTGTTGCCGATCGTCGGCCGCAAGCTGGTGTTCCAGGCACAGATCCTGGCCGGCCAGGGGCTCGGTCGATATGGGCCGGGCCAGTTGCCCGACGCGACGATCAACCAGAACGGCACGCCGGTTCCGATCCCCGAGGTGCAGGCGTTCGTGGGCCTGGTCGGGCATCCCACGAAGGCCTTCGACCTCTATGCCTACGTGGGCACGGAGCAGGAGCAGAAACGCTCGTTCAACGAGCGGATCGGCGGCACGCGCACCGCCTTCGGCTACGGCAACGGCGGCTTCATCGACACCGGCTGCAACACCGAGGGCTCGGCGGCGGCGTGTTCCGGACAGACGAGCGGGCTCGTGGAGGGGACGATCGGCGGTTGGTGGCGCTTCCTGCACGGACCGTTCGGCACGCTGCAGGTGGGGCCGTCATGGTCGTACACGAGGCGGACGGCCTTCGCCGGAACTTCCGTTGCCGGGACCGGCAAGTCGGCCGTCGACAGCATCGTCACGCCGAAGACGGACGAGAACACGATCCTGCTCTCGTTCCGCTACCTGCCGTTCCTGTAGCGGCCGGAGCCGCTACGGGAACGGCTTGATCCCGATCAGGCGACGTCGAAACGATCGAGCATCATCACCTTGTTCCATGCCTCGACGAAGTCGTGCACGAACCTCTCATGGCCGTCATCGGCCGCGTAGACTTCGCCCACGGCGCGCAGTTGCGCGTCGTGGCCGAAGATCAGATCGGCGCGGGTGCCGGTCCATTTCACGGCACCGGACTGACGATCGCGCCCCTCGAACATCATGTTCGTGGTGTCGGTCGGGGTCCAGACGGTCTCCATATCGTAGAGGTTGGTGAAGAAGTCGTTGGTGAGCAGACCTGGCCGGTTGGTGAACACGCCGTGCCTGGAGCCGTCCCAGTTGGTGTCGAGCATGCGCATGCCGCCGATGAGAGCGGTGAGCTGCGGGGCGCTCAGCATGAGCAGGTTGGCCCGGTCGATCAGCAGAGTCTCGGTGGACGTATTGTATTTCTGCCTCTGGAAGTTGCGGAAGCCGTCGGCGACCGGGTGCAGCCACTCGAACATCTCGATGTCGGTGTTCTCCTGCGAGGTGTCCATGCGGCCCGGCGTGAACGGCACGCCGACGGCGACACCGGCGTCGGACGCGGCCTTTTCGACGGCGGCACAACCGCCCAGCACGATCAGATCGGCGAGCGACACCTTCTTTCCGCCGGGCTGGGCGGCAATGAAGTCGGCCCGGACGCGCTCGAGCGCCGAAAGCACGCCGGCGAGCTGCTCGGGCCGGTTGACCTCCCAGCCCTTCTGCGGCGCGAGCCGGATTCGCGCGCCGTTGGCACCACCCCGCTTGTCGGAGTTGCGGAAGGTCGAGGCGGACCCCCAGGCCGCGGAGACGAGCGCGGACACGCCCAGGCCGGTGGCGAGGATCGCGGCCTTCAGCGATGCGATGTCCGCCGCATCGATCAGTCCGTGATCGACCGGGGGAACCGGGTCCTGCCAGATCAGCGTGACCTGCGGCACTTCGGGACCGAGATAACGGACCTTGGGCCCCATGTCGCGGTGCGTGAGCTTGTACCACGCGCGGGCGAATTCATCCTCGAACTCGGCCATGTTCTCCATGAAGCGCCGGCAGATCCTGGCGTATTCCGGGTCGCGCCGCAGCGCGATGTCTGACGTCATCATCATCGGCGGATGACGCTGCCCCGCGACATGGGCGTCCGGCACCAGGTCGGCGGCCGCCCCGCCGACGGGACGCCACTGCTTGGCACCGGCCGGGCTTTCGGTCAGCTCCCACTCGAAGTTGAACAGGTTGTGGAGATATTCGGCGTCCCACCGGGTCGGCTGGGACGTCCAGCTCCCCTCGATGCCGTTCGTCATGGTGAACTCGGCGTTGCCGGTGCCGGCGGAGTTCATCCAGCCGAAGCCCTGGTTCTCGATCGCGGCCCCGTCGGGGGCCGGTCCGACATGATCCTTCGAGACGGCGCCGTGGCTCTTGCCGAAGGCATGGCCGCCGGCGATCAGGGCCACGGTCTCGACGTCGTTCATCGCCATGCGGGCGAACGTCTCGCGGATCTCGCGTGCCGAGCCGATCGGATCGGCATCGCCGCCCGGGCCTTCGGGGTTGACGTAGATCAGCGACATCTGTGAGGCGCCAAGCGGATTCTCGAGGTCGTAATATTCCTCCTTGGAGTCGCCATGCCAGCGGCTACGGCCCAGCATCTCGTGCTCCGGACCCCAGTAGATCGCGGCATCGGCCTCCCAGGCGTCGACCCGGCCGCCGCCGAAGCCGAAGGTCTTGAAGCCCATCGCTTCGAGCGCGCAGTTGCCGGTCAGCACCATCAGGTCGGCCCAGCTCAGCCGGCTGCCGTATTTCCGCTTGATCGGCCACAGCAGGCGGCGGGATTTGTCTGTGTTGCCGTTGTCGATCCACGAGCTGATCGGCAGGAAGCGCTGCATGCCGCTGCCCGCTCCGCCGCGGCCGTCGGCGATCCGGTAGGTTCCGGCGGAATGCCACGCCATCCGGATCATCTGCGGCCCGTAGTGGCCGTAATCGGCGGGCCACCAGGGCTGCGAGGTCTCCAGCAGCGCGAAGATGTCCTGCTTCAGTTCCGCCAGATCGATGGTCTTGAACGCGGCGGCGTAATCGAAATCGCGTCCCAGCGGATTGCCGCGGTCGGCATGCTGGGCAAGCAGCTCGACGCGCAGGCGGTCGGGCCACCAGCTCTCGAGAGTGGGACCGTCGCCCAGCGCGCCGCCGATCCGCGTGCCGCGGAACGGGCACATGCCCTCGGATTTCACGATATTCTGCATCTCGATGGCGCTCCGATCTTGATGTCGATCAAGATACGCCCGGGCGGTGGGAGTTCAATCGCGCGTCGACGGGCACTGCCCTGCTCAACGGGGTCCGGGGCCGCCGGCCCCGGCGGGGACAGGGGCGGAGCCCCGGCCTTGCTGCTACTCGGGGTCCTGGCGGGTGACGCGTTCGTCGAGGCGGTCGTCGTCGATGCCGAGCGGCTCCAGGTGCGCGGTCGCTTCCACCGCACCGGGGAGGACCGCGTCGATCGCGGCCTCGGTGCTGTCGCCGATGGCGTGGCCGCGCTCGACCGACAGGCCGCCATCTACCTCCAGATGGTATTCGACGAAGGTGCGGTCGCCGGAGAAGCGGGTGCGCAGGTCGTGCACGTTGCGGACGCCGTCGACGGCGAGCACGGCGTCGCGAATGCGCTGGCGGTCCGGGCGGGGGATCTCGCGGTCGAGCAACTGCACGAGGGCCGTGTTGGCGATCGTGCGCGCGGTCCAGAGCATGGTGACGGCGATGGCGAGCGCGAAGGCCGGATCGGCGCGCTGCCAGCCGGTCAGCCGGGTGACGAGAAGTGCCGCGAGGACGGCGCCGTTGACGGCAAGATCGGTCAGGTAGTGGGCGCGGTCGGCGGCAATCGCGGTCGAGCCGGTGCGGCGCACGACCGCGGTCTGCATCAGCACCAGCCCGGTCGCGGCCAGCAGGCTGCCGACGACGACGAGAAGGCCTGCGCGGTAGGCGTGCAGGGGCTCGGGGAAGACCAGCCGCTCGATCGACTGGAAGCTGAGCACGAGGGCGGCGCCGCCGAGGAAGGTTGCCTGGGTGAAGGCGGCGACCGCCTCGCCCTTGCCGTGGCCGAAGCGATGCTCGCCGTCGGCGGGACGCTCGGCGTAGCGGACGCCGAAGAAGGTGACGAGGCTGGCGCCGGTGTCGACGAGGGCGTCGACGGCAGAGGTCAGCAAGGCCACCGATCCGGTGGCGATCCAGGCGGCGAGCTTGACCGCGACGAGGGCGACAGCAACGGTCAGGCCGACCCGGGTCGCCATCTTGCGAAGGCCGGGATGGGTGGACTGGTCGTGCACACGACGCTCCGAGGCGGTCCGGCTTGGTTCGGGAGCGCGCTGCCGGAGGCGCGCGGGGCGCTCCGGCGGCATCGTTGAACCTATTTGAGGTGCTGGGCGAGCAGCTTGTTCATCTCGAACATGGTGACGCGGTCCTTGCCGAAGACCTTCTTGAGGTTGTCGTCGGCGAGGATCTCACGGCCATCCTTGGGGTTCTGCAGCTTGTGCCCCTTGATGTATTCCCAGACCTTGCTGACGACCTCACCGCGAGCCAGCATCTTGGTGCCAACGATCACGCCGAGTTCGGGGGAAGGCTGCAGCGGCTGCTGCAGGGCGTTCGGCTTGGCGCCATCCTTCGGCTTCTTGACGGCGGTTCCCGCGGGCGGCGCCTCTTTGGCCGTGGTGGTCTTGGTGGGGGCTTTTGTCATCGGTTTCCTCTGCGCAGCCGAATCGTTCGGGCCAGTTACTCTTAACCATCGGCCGCGGCTAGGCCACCCGGCTTTATGAGGATGGCGGAAAGAAGCGATTGGCGGGGCGCGCGAGCCGCAGATGGTGGCGCAGCGTGGCGCCGTCGTAGTCGCGGCGGAACAGGGAACGGTCCTGCAATTCGGGCACCACGCGGCGGGTGAAGTCGTCGAGACCGCCCGGAAGCCAGGGAAACATGACGTTGAAACCGTCGGAGGCGTCGGTCATGAGCCAGCGTTCCATCTCGTCGGCGATGGTGCGCGGGGTGCCGACGAAGGCGAGCCCAGCATAGCTGCCGGCGCGGGCGGCGAGCTGACGGATGGTCAGGTTCTCGGTCCGCGCCAGGTCGATCATGCGCTGCCTCGCACTCCGGCCCGCGTTGGTCTCGGGGATGTCGGGCAGCGGGCCGTCGGGATCGTGGGCGGACACGTCATGGCCGAGCATGCCGTTGAGGGACGCGATGCCGCTGTCGTAATGCACGAGGCTGTCGAGCTGAGTGCGCTTGGCCTGGGCTTCGGCGACGGTGTCGCCGACGACGACGAAGGCGGCGGGCAGGATCTTGAGGCTGCCCGGGTCTCGGTCGCATGCGGTCATGCGCCGCTTGATGTCGGCATAGAAGCGCTGGCCGGCCTCGAGGCTGTTCTCGGCGGCGAAGATCACCTCGGCGGTCTCGGCGGCGAGCTGGCGGCCGGCCTCCGAGCCGCCGGCCTGGACGACGACGGGCCAGCCCTGGACGGGGCGCGGAATGTTGAGCGGGCCGCGCACGTCGAAGGCGGGGCCATGGTGGTCGAGGATGTGCATCCGGTCGGGATCAAAATAGAGGCCGGCCTCGACATCGCGCAGGATCGCGTCGTCGGCGAAGCTGTCCCACAGGCCGGTGACGACATCGTAGAACTCGCGGGCGCGGACGTAGCGGGCGTCATGGTCGGGTTCGGTCGGGTGGCCGAAATTCAGCGCGGCGTCGGGGTTGGCGGTGGTGACGATGTTCCAGCCGGCGCGGCCGCCGCTGATGTGGTCGAGGGACGCGAAGCGCCTCGCCACATGATAGGGCTCGTCGAAGGTGGTGGACGCGGTCGCGACCAGGCCGATCCGCTCGGTGACGGCGGCGAGTGCGGAGAGCAGCGTGAACGGCTCGAAGGAGGCGACGGTGTGGCTGCGCTTGAGGGCGGCCGCCGGCATGTTCAGGACCGCGAGATGGTCGGCCATGAAGAAGGCGTCGAACTTCGCGTCCTCGAGCTGGCGGGCGAAGCGCGACAGGTGGGCGAAATTGAAGTTGGCGTCGGGATACGCGCCGGGATAGCGCCAGGCGCCGGTATGGATGCTGACCGGACGCATGAAGGCGCCGAGATGCAGTCGACGTGGCTCGCTCACCGGCACCCTCCAGGTTGGGGCCCCACGAGATGTCGATCCGGGGCCGGGGCCTCAAGGGGCGCGGTTGGTGTCACCTTCCTGTCACGCTCTGTTGCAGTGCGTTCCGGCGCAGTGGTCGCTACGCGGAACCGTGGGCGGACGATCCGGTTGTCGTCGACGTGGCCTTGGGGGCTTGGGGGTTGGGGCCGTGTGCGTGTTGCTGGTGGAAGACGAGCCATTGATCAGGGAGATCATGGCCGAAAGCCTCCTCGAGGCCGGTTTCGAGGTGGATGAGTTCGGGAGCGGCGAGGAGGCGGTGGCGGCGATCGAGCGGGGCTGCGCCCGCTACGTTGCCCTGGTGACGGATTTCCACATGCCGGGCCAGACCAACGGCGGCCACGTGGCGGCCTCGATGCGGCGCGCCTCGCCAGGGATCCCGGTCATCATCGCTTCCGGCCGGCCGGACATCTTCGAGCCGTCGTGGCGGCGGGAACTCGGTTACAACCTGCTCCGCAAGCCCTATCTGGCGCGCGAGCTGGTGGAGCTCGTCAGGCAGGTGATCATGGTCGGCCACCAGCCGGACGTGGCGTCGTAAAGGGCGGCCGCGGACCGAGCAGGTCTGGGCGGCGTCCGGCGAGAAGGGCGGCGAGGATCACCAGCGGGCCGCCGTGCGAGACGACGATGTGGCGGCCGGGACAGGCGCGCAGAAGCGACGCGAACGACCGGACCCGCCGAATGAGACCGGCACCGCTTTCACCGCCCGGAGCGCCGCGGCCGAGCGGCGCGTGGGCCCAGCTCTCGAGGCGGCCAACCGGCACGTCCGACCAGAGGCGGCCCTCCCAGGCGCCGAAGTCGAGTTCGAGCAGGCGGTGGTCGATCGTCGGACGCTGCCTGTGGCGCGCCGCGATGGCGCCCGCGAGCGACAGGCATCGCCGCGAGGGGCTCGACCAGACGGTCGCACGGCGCAAGGGTTCGACGGGACCCGCCGGCTCGGCGTCGATGTCGAGCCGGCCGTAGCAGGTCCCGGGCGGCACGACCGGCGGTCCGTGCCTGAGCAGGAGGGTGCTCAACGCCTGGTTGTCGGCACCCAGGCGATGTCGGACCGGCCGCCGTCGTTGAGCACGCGGCCGATGACGAAGAGGATGTCCGACAGGCGGTTGAGGTAACGGCAGGCGAGCGGATCGACGTCGCCGCCCAGCGCCCAGACGCGACGCTCGGCGCGACGCGCGACGGTCCTGGCGAGGTGAGCGGTCGACGCGGCCGGGGTGCCGCCGGGCAGGATGAAGCTGGTCAGCGGGGCGACACCCTCGTTGAGCGAGGCGGTGGCCTGCTCGAGCCGGTCGAGCGCCTCGGCGGGCAGGCGCGTGATCGCACCAGGCTGGCAGAGGCCGGCCCCGAGATCGAACAGGTCGTTCTGGATCGCGGCGACGATCGGCTCGATCATGTGCCCGGCCAGGTGGGTGCGCAGCAGGCCCAGCGTCGCGTTGGCCTCGTCGACGGCACCCATCGCCTCGATGCGGGCGTCGGTCTTCGACACACGGCTGCCGTCGCCGAGCGAGGTCTCGCCGCGATCACCGCCGCGGGTGGTGACGCGGTCGATCCGAATGCCGGCGCTCATGCCTTGGCGATCGTCTGGAGGCTCTCGAAGCCCTCGAACTGCGGGTGACCCAGGGTGAGCGGCTTGGAACTACCGGACGACCCGTGGGCCGCGCGGAACTGGGCGGAGTTGGTCCATGCCTCGAAGCTGGCGTGGTCGGCCCAGACGGTGTGCGAGGCGTAGAGCACATGATCGTCGTGGACGGGGCCGCGCAGGAGGTGGAATTCGACGAAGCCGGGCACCGACCGGAGATGGCTCTCGCGGGTGAGCCACATCTGCTCGAAATCGTGCTCCGCGCCGGGGGCGACCTGGAAGCGGTTCATGGCGAGATACATCGACGGGATCCCCTGGATCGTTTTCGCTTACGACAGATGGTGTCCGGACGCCGCGTGCGAACGGAGCACGTCGACATAGCGCGCCATCAGCAGGTGGCGTTCGTTCTTGGACGTGGCCCAGAAATGGACGAGGCCGGACAGGATGCCGGGAATTTCGGAATCGTGCGGGGCGCCGTAGCGGACGAACCGGTTGAGTGTGGTGGTGTCGAAATTGGCGACCCGGAACGAGACGTAGTTCGCGACCTCCTGGTCGACCCAGGCCAGATGCTCACGACCGTCGGAGGCGAGGATGTTGGCGATGATGCGCCGGATCTGGCGCAGCGTGTGGGCGTGGGCGTGCAGGTTGGGAATGCCGAGCGTGCCGGCGTTGAAACCGCGGGCGTAGCGCGGATCGTAGCCATCGCGCTGGATCAGGGAGGCGCCGACGGAGGGCCAGGTGCGCATCGGGCCGACATCCTCGGTGGGGGCGGTGATGTGGTCCGACAGCGCCATCTCGATAAGCATCGGGCGGATGTCGGCGTTGATGACGATGTCCGGATCGAGATAGGCGACGGGCTGATGCTGCCAGGCCGGATCGTGCTCGAGGATGCAGTATTTCGACATCACGAAGCCGGGCCAGTCGTTCGGGGCGAGGGGCTGGACGGTGGCGCGGTCGCGATCCAGGCCGTCGACGCTGCCGCAGAGCGCGTCGTGCGCGAGGTCGGTGAGCACGTGGACATGGCCGTCGTACTTGCCGAATTCGAGCAGCGAGCGGATCGAGAGGAAGAGCTGCGCATGCACGGCGGGCGAGCGGTAGGACGTATAGAACACCATCGGGCGGTAGAGGCAGAGCTCCTCGACGCGCCAGCCGTCGACGAGGAGGCCGAGCCGGAACGGCCATGTGCGGGCGTCGAACGGGAGGTTGGCGGGGAGCGGGATGTCGATCGGCCCGAGACGCAGGACGAAGCCGGGGGCGAACTCGATCTGCCAGCCTTTGACCAAGGCGTGGGTCGACCCGACGATCCAGGTGTTCGAGGCGAGTTGCACGATCTGGCCGAGGTCGATCTCGGTCAGCGGCAGCAGGCGTTCCCAGGCGTCCGGCGTCGAATCGGTCCAGCCGATGGCGCCGCCCTGGGGGGCGGCGGTGAGAACGCGCCCGTCGCTGCGCAGCGAGACGAGGTTGCGGTCGGGATCGATGTCGAGCGATCCCGCGATGTCGTCGTGGCGGAACAAGACGGGCGGCGGCGCGGCGCGCTCGACGAAGGCGCGGAAATCTCGCCGCAGGCCTTCCACCGGCACGTCGAGGCGGAACAACGCGCCGGGACCCGCGACATCGCGCAGGGCGGCGTGGCCGATGATGCCGTCCTCGCCGCGGGTGAGAAGGGTGCCGTGGGTGGTCAGGAAGTAGATCATCGGGCCGCCGTCAGGAGAGCGATCGCCTCGTCGAGCATCACCTCGTGGTCGATGCGCGCGCTGGCGACGAGCAGTGCCGGATCGGGCGGAGCGATCGCGCCGGCGCGGTGACGGATCACCGGGCCCGCGTCCCGGTGCGTGTCGATCCAGAGCAGGACGATGTCGGGATTGCGTGTCCGCAGGGCGTGGAGGAGCGCCGTCATGTCGTCGTCGGTGTCGATGACGGTGCGGCGATGGATCACCATCGGTGCGAGGCGGTCGGTCAGGTCGAGGAGGGCGCCTCGGCGCGCGCGGAGCAGCGGCCAGGCCTCGTCGCGCGCGGCATAGCGATCCGGCGGCACGTCGAGCGGGACGGGAAAATCGAGCCCGTAGCGATGGCTGGTCGCGATCCATCCGCTGTCGCCGCGATGCATGAAGAAGTCGTCGCGGTCGGCGAAGGCCCGCAGACCGTCGGCGATGGCGTTGGCGAGGGCCGCCGCACTCGCGGCCGGGATGGGGAGTGCAGCGTCCGGATCATCGAAGTCCACGATCGCCGGCGCCCAGCCGGGAGGGCGGAACAGGTGGCCGACGTCGAGGGACAACCGGTCGCCGTTGGACGCGGCGATTTCCAGGACGGCGTCGACAAAGCCGTCCGCGGATGACGCTGTCTCGCGCAGTGACAGCAGCAGCCGCCGATCGGCATCGTCCGCCTGCGGATTGACCCCGACCGGGAGGACGATTCCCGCCGAGACGAGCCGGACCCATTCGATGGGAGAATCGCTCACGATCCAGCCGTCCAGCTCGAGATGGATCTCCGACAGCACGAACCGTTCGACCTCGCAGGTAATGTTGCACCCTTTCATCGAGGCCGGCTCAGCCGGGCTGCCGCCCTTCCCGCTTGCCGTAGGCGATGTAGTGCGCGAACGGATCCTGGCCCGAGTTCGAGACGTCGGGATTGAGGCCGCGATAGCGTTCGGTGTCGAAGCCAGGCGCGGTCACGATGCCGGAACAGCGCGCGCTGGACAGGTCGGGGAAGTCGGCGAGGAAGGCCGCCATCTCGGCGTCGTTGCGCCAGGGCAGACGGTAGATCGCGTCGTTGGCGACGGCGGCGAGCAGGGCGCCGTTGCGTTCCAGCGATTCGATGTCGGAGTTCGAGGGCACGTCGCGCAGTTCGAGCCCGCTCTCGATGACGTAGAAATAGGCGGACGGCTCGGGGCCGCTGTCGCGCCGCACGCCGCCGAAACCCGCGCGCAGGCAGCGGAAGGAGACGTCGGAATGCTCGTGGCCGTATTTGCCGAAGCGCGGATCGAAGAAGCCGACATTGAGCAGTGCGGCGCGGGTGAAGCCGAGGCACTGGCCGCCGATGATGTGGGTGATGCCCGGATCGGCGGCGCGGCAGGCGCCGGTCAGCACGTGATGGCGCAGATGGGCGGGTGCGAAATTGATGTGGCCGAACAGGATGGCCGCCTGCATCCATTCCTGCTCCCAGCCGAACATGCGGGGCAGGACGTCGTCGTCCATCAGCAGGATGATGTCGGCGGCGGTCCGGTTCATCAGGTGGTAGAGGCCGCGGTTCTTGTTCCAGGCGATGCCGCGGTTGGGGCCGAGGACGGTCGGGAAGCGGGCACCGGCGAGCATGTCGGCGGTCCCGTCGGTGGAGCCGTCGTCGGAGATGACCAGGTCGAAATCGACCGAGGTGAAGCGCTCGAGCCGGGCGAGCAGATCGGTGATGGTGCGGCTGCGGTTGTAGGTGGTGATCGCGATGCCCAGCCTGGGCTTCTGACGAGCGTTCGGGATCATGGCGACGCTTTCGAGAGGAGGCGCAGACAAGACCAGGACGGCGTTACGGTCAAGTAACGTCGTCGGGCGCGGGCGCGGGTTCAGGGGCGGCCCCGGCGTCGATCTTGCGGCGGGTGAGGGCCACGAAATCGCCGATGCAGGACAGCTTGTCGACCTCGGAGCTGCGGAACCGGACGCCGAATGTCTTCTGGACGTCGAGGATGATGTTGATCATGGCGATCGAGTCCCAGCCGCCGACGTCGCGCGCCGCGGTCGAGGGGGTGAGTGTGAGATCGGGCTCGTCAAGGCTGTCGCGAATGATGCCCGCGATCCGCTCGAAGATCATCGTGTCGGGCGGCGGCGCCATCTCGTCCATCGGTCATGTCTCCCGTTTCATCCGGCGCAGCAGGTCGACCCAGAGCTCGGGCCGGTTTTCGAGCGCCCGATCGAGCGGGGCAAGATAGCCGATATAGCCGCGGAACAGCCCATCCCTGATCTCGCGCACGCTGCCGGGCGGGTTGTCCGCGTCGGCGAGCGTGACCCAGACCATGCGGACCGGACCGCGCTCGCGCATCGCATCGAAGAGTTCGTGCATGCCGCGCTCGTCGCCACCCTCGACCCGCCGGACGAAGAGCTTGTCGGCGTCGGCGATGTCCTCGAGGAACTTGCGCGCGAGGTAGCGGAGCTTGACGGACTCCTTGCGCACGATGTCGGCCTCGGAGATGGCGTAGGGGAAGCGGCCGGTGTGGAGCACGAACTCGTAGAGGCGGCTCTTGACGATCCATTCGCCGAGAAGCTCGCCGGCCTCGAGATCGCCATCCTCGGCGAAGCCCTGGAAGTCGGAGCGGATCGCGTCGGCGATTCGGAACGGATCGCCTGAGCCGGTGAAGCGGAACAGGCCGAGCTGGTCGACGCCGAGCTTGCGCTGGACGAAGCCGAACTCGCAGCTATCGCCGAGGCTCTCGCACAGCGAGAGCAGCTCGATGGTCTCGTCGGTGGCCGCGATGCCGTTGTCGAAGACGGCGCCGACGTCGATGGCGACACGCTTGCGGTCGAACTCGACGAGCAGGCGGGAATGCGCGAAGTCCGGCCGTTCGTCACCCACCCGGATGACGGCATGGAAGCGAGCGTTGCGCGCCTTCTCGCCGAACGTGTGGGCGAGATGAGGGCTCGGAAGATTGATCGTCGGCACGTCGAAGCGGTGACTCAGATCCTTACCCGCCTCGATTATCATGCGTCGCGGCGGCGTGTCGGAGACGAGCCAGCCCGAGATGACGACCTCGTCGTCGCGCCCGCTGAAGACTTCCCAGACGAACGACTCGACGACGTATTGGAGGCTCTGGACGGCCATCAGCCCGGCACCCGGGGGGCCGGCCGCGGGAGGACGCGCGAGCGCGTCATCCCACCGGGCCGACCCTCGAGGCGGTCAGGTGCTGGCGTGGTGGCGATGATGGCGGCCAAGCGCATGTCCCTGCATCTTGGCGCTGATCGCGTCCGCCATGTCGAGATGATGCTGGATCGCGGGCAGCGTGTTCTGCGCGAAGGACTTCAGGTCGGGATCGGTGCCGCTGGTGGCCTCTTCCTGAAACACGGCGAGCGCCGCCTTGTGACCGGCGACCTGGTCGTTGATGTAGTCGTGGTTGAAGGTGCGGCCGGTCTCGGTGGACAGCCCGTTCGCTTCCTGGGTCTGGGCATCGGACGCGGCCGCCGGCGGGGTGACGCCCTTCTTGGTGGCGATCTGGGCCAGTTCCTGGTTCGCCTGGGTGTGATCGGTGATCATCTGCTGGGCGAAGTTCAGGATCGAGGTGTTGTGGCTCTGCTTCTGGGCGACCTGCGCCTCGGCGATCTCGGCGAGGCTCGCCTGGGTGGCCGCGGTGACGAAGTTGGCGTCGGCAGCGGCGAGCGGCGGCGGCGCGGGCGGCGCGGGCGGCGGGGTGTTGTCCGCGCACGCGGCGAGCGGAAGGAGGCCGAGGGCGAAGCCCCAGCGAATCGCGTTGTTCATCGTGATGCCTTTTCTCGTGGCGTCCGGAGGGGCGCGGGTTGCCTTATAACGGCAGGTGATACGCGCGACGACACAGAATGTTCGCACGCCCTAGGATTGTTCGCCCGCCCGGCGGCCGGGGAACGTTGCGTCGCCGCTTGGTTTCGAATACGTTATATCAGCCGGTGTCCGATGGTGGATGCCGTCCGCTGGCGACCGCCGATGCACACGCGCCCGGCTGCGACCCTCAACATCGTGCCGGCCCGGCTCCCGCTCGCGTTGGCGTGCACGGCGATGCTCTCGATCGGAACGCCGGCGCTTGGCCAGGCTTCGACCGGCTGCGATCCCAATGCGCGGCCCGGTGCCGAGCGGGTCATCGCCAAGCCGGCAACCGATCTGCTTCCCGCCTCGGGCGATGCGAAAATCCTGTTCCACCAGCCGCCGCGCGCAAGCGGGGACTTCCTGGTGCTGGACGTGCCTCCAGGAGGCGGCGCATCAGGCCTGGATCCGGACCAGGCGTTGCCGGTCGTCTCGTTCGAGCCGGCACCGGCCGGCGTGGCCGGCTATCCCGCCAACAGCAGCGTGCTGCTGACGCTCGATCTCGCGCGCGTGACGTCGCCGATGTGGAGCCGCCACACCTTCCTCGTGCTGGCCTGCGATGGCGGCAAGACGACCGGATGGGCCTACGCCACGGCCGAGGTCAGCGATCCGGAGGCGGCGGACGTGATCTGCACGGTCCTGTTCGTGGCGATCTACCTGCTCGCGATGATCGCGGTCATCGCGTCGAGCCGGTCGCGCAACACGATCATCGACCGCTATCCATCGGTGTTCGGGACGCGGATCCTGTCGTGGCGGGACATCGCCAACCCGATCCACCTCGCGCCGGACGCGTTTACGCGGGCGAGCGTGCAGAAACTGCAGTTCGTGATGTTCTCGTTCCTGGTCGGCTGGCTGGTGCTGTCGATGGCGTTGCGCACCGGCGCGTTGACGGACCTTTCGACCTCGGTGCTGACGCTGCTCGGCGTGTCGGGCGTGGGTGCGGCGGCGGCACAGGCGGTGCATCAGCAGAAGGCGCGACTGAGCCTGGAGAACTGGGCGTGGCTCGAGCAGCGGCACGTGCTCAAGCGGCCGACGCCGCCGCCGGGACCGCGGTGGCGCGACCTGGTGCTGACCAACAGGAGCTTCGACATCTACAAGCTGCAGACGATCATCTTCAGCGTCGCGGTCGCGGTGGCCTTGATCGCGGACGGGGCGACGAACCTCGCGGACTTCACGGTTCCGGAGACGCTGCTGGGCGTGCTCGGCCTGTCGCAGGTGGTCTATCTCGGCGGCGTGATGGCCCAACCGCCGACGATCGCGGACCTCGACACGGCGTTGACCCGGCTGAGGCTCGCCAACGAGCGGCTGGCCGAAGCGAAATTGCGGGGTATCGACACGGGACAGGACGGCAACCTGCTCGCGGCCCTGCCCGCGGACGGCAAGCCCGGGGAGAACGCGCAGCGGCAATATCTCGACCTCGCCAGGGGTATCGTGCCGATGATCGAGTCCGCACTCGAGGTCGAGGTCGACCAGCAGGCGCTCGGAATGCCGGCGGTCTGGCCGCCGCTGGCGATGGTGGGATGATGCGGGGCAGCGCCGATCAGCGCCGGTTGCGGAACCGCTCGACGGCCGCGACGAGAGCGCGACGGATGCCGGGCTCGAGCGCCGAGTGGCCGGCGTCGGGGACGATGGTGAGCCTGGCCTGCGGCCAGGCCGCGGCGAGCTCGAAGGCGCTCTGGGACGGGCAGATCATGTCGTAGCGGCCCTGCACGATCTCGGCATGCAGGTCGGCAATGCGGTGCATGTTGCCAAGCAGGCCCTCGGGCGGCAGGAACAGATCGTTGGCGAAATAGAAGGCCTCGATCCGGGCAAGACCGAGGGCGGAGCGGTCGCGCGCGAACGAGGCGACGGTGTCGGGACTTGGCAGCAAGGTCGAGCAGGAACCCTCGTATTGCGACCAGGCGCGCGCCGCCGGCAGATGGACGACTGGGTCCGGATCGGTCAGGCGCCTGAGGTAGCCGCCGAGCAGGTCCTGCTGTTCGGCCTCCGGCAGGAAGCTCGCGAAGGCGGCGTGTGCGTCCGGGAAGACACGGGCCAGACCGTGCAGGAACCAGTCGAGCTCGTGCGGCCGGCCGAGGAACACGCCGCGCAGCACGAGGCCGGCGACACGGTCGGGGTGGGCCTGGGCGTAGGCGAGTGCGAGCGTCGAGCCCCAGGAGCCGCCGAACAACAGGAAACGGTCGATGCCGAGATGTTCGCGCAAGGTCTCGATGTCGGCGACGAGATCGGCGGTGGTGTTGTTCTGCAGGCCGCCGAGGGGGCGCGAGCGGCCGGCGCCGCGCTGGTCGAAGATGACGACGCGCCAGAAGCCGGGATCGAAGAAGCGGCGATGGACGGCGCCCGCACCCGCACCCGGGCCCCCGTGCAGGAACAGGACCGGACGGCCCTGCGGATCGCCGACCTGCTCCCAATACATCACGTGCCCACCGGTCAGCGGCAGATAGCCGGTCTCGAACGGTCCGATCTCGGGGAAGAGGTCGCCTCTGGGCATGGGCGCGAATATACGCAAATGCCGGCCGTGGGCGAGATGGCGGCCAGGATCGGGGTTTCGATGCGGGTGGACAGGCTGCGGGGCGCGGCGCTGGCAGGAGCCGGCCTGCTGGGCGGGACGGGGGTCGCGATGGCGGCGCTCGCGGCCCATCTCGGGCCGGCGCTGCTCGACGCGCGAGGGCAGGCAATCCTGCGCCAGGGAGTGGAGATGCAGATGTGGCATGCATTGGCACTGCTCGGCGCGAGTGCCGCGCTGCGCCGGGCGGACCTCTGGTCGATCCTGGCGGTGGGCGGGCTGTTCGTGGGGACGCTCGCCTTCTGCGGCGGCGTCTACGGACTGTCGCTCGGCGGGGTCGATACGGGGCGGCTGGCGCCGGTGGGCGGGAGCCTGCTGATCGGATCGTGGTTGCTGCTGGGCGCCGTCGGGTGGCGCGGGCCGAGGCCCTACCCGGAGTAGCGCGACGCGTCGTAGGCGGGTGAGGCGACCGGCACGACAGGGACGCCGCCGGCGACCGTGCCGAGGTCGACGAGCGCGATCTGACCGAGGCCGCCGCTGCCGTCGCCGAAGCTCCAGACCGCGATCGCCACCGTGTTCGAGCCGGACGGATCGAGGATGCCGTTCGGGATGACGAACACGCGCTGCGGGCCGAGTTCATTGATGTAGAGGCCCATGTGCCAACCATTGACGAAGATGCGGGCCCGATAGATGCGCGTCGTGTCGTCGGTGATCTGCAGGCCGACCGAACTGTCCTGCCCCGCCGGCAGCGACAGGCGCAACGCGGTGCGATACCAGGCGATACCCGGCACGGGCTGGGCCGCCGGGAGCGAGGCCGCCTGCCAGTCGCCGTCGGGAAAGCCCGGCAGGTGCCAGCCGGATCGCTCGCCGAACAGGCCGCCATTGTTGAACACGCCGCGCACCGGGTCGACCGGAGTCTCGCCGCCGAGCGCGCCCTGGATGCGCCAGGCGATCGGCGCGTCGCCACCCTCGAGCCCGGCCGCGAGCAGGCCGCGCGGAACCTTGTAGCCGTCGTTCGAGCCGCCGTCGTTGGGATGGCCGAGATTTTCGGCGAGCACGGAGACGACGTTCGCGCCCGCAAGCAGAACGCCGGCGGGAAAGACGAAGCTGGCCGTGCCGGTGTTGCTGTCGCCGAGATGGGTGCCGTTGAGCCAGACCGAGAAGCCGCCATAGGTGCCGTTGCCGCCGGTCAGGGTGATGCCGGTCTCGGTGCCGGCGGCGGTGAAGCGTCCGCGATACCAGACGTCGCCGAAATGGTAGCCGTAATCGTCGGCATAGAGCACGTCCTGGCCGGCGGGAGGCTTCTTCGGATTGGCCGTCGTGGTGTTGGCGGCAGCCAGCCAGCGTGCATCATCGAAGTCCGGCAGGCGCTCGGGCGTCTCGAAACGCGTGCGCCAGCCGGTCAGCGTGCCGAACGCGGGGGCGACCGGACCGGCGAGCGTCGCGCGCAGGGTGCCGTATGCGGTGGCGAGGGTGGCGACGGGTTTCTCGTTCCAATAGACGATGTCGGTGGGAGCGGCGAAGATCTCGATCGGCGTGACGGCGCTGGTGTCGCCGGTGAGCAGCAGGGCGGGGCCGAGCGCGGTCGCGGAACGAAGCAGAGCCGGACCCTGCACGAGGATCGCGGCCACTCCGAAACTGTCGGCACGCCAGAAGGCGGCCGCACCGTCGTCGTCGGTGATCACCAGCAGCAGCTTCGTGCCGCCGGGCGGCGCGATGGCGACGACGATGTTGCCGCCATGGATGTAGTCGAGACGCAGATCCGAGCGTTCCGCGTCCCAGACGATGCTGGCCGTCCCGGACTCGATGGTGGTGACGGGTTCGCCGGTCAGGCGCCAGACGGTCTCGCCGGGCTCGCCCGGCCGGCCATAAAGGACCGCGACGTCGCGGGCGCCGATCGGCGCATGGGTGAGGATCTCGGAGGTCGTGTAGACGAGGCGCTGGTGGCCGAGATCGTAGGCGGCGACGAGGATCTTGGCGTCGTGGCCGTTCAGCGGAACCGCCCCCTGCTGCGGCACGAGCGGATAGTTGCCGTCGGCGGTCGCAAGCGCGAACCGGGTGCTGTCGTCGGTGGCGGCGGTGGTGTCGGCGTGGATCAGGGTGAGGAACAGCGTGCCGGTCACCGGGTTGCCCATCGCGCGGATGCGGATCGCGCTGCTGGAGCCGGGGATGTCGGCGAGCTGGTTGGTCTGGTTGATCGGCGCGACGGCTCGGACGAAATAGCCGATCCGCTTGTTCTCCTGATAGGTGCTGGTAAGTTGGCGTGATTCGGTGATTGCGGCGCCGTAGTCATAGGAGGTGTAGCCGGTGTCGAACGGCAGCCATCCCCAGCTCGTGCCGCCGAACAGCATGTAGAAGCTCTGCATCGTCATGCCGGCGGCGATGTTGTTCTTGTAGAGGCAACGAAGATAGCCGCCGGCGAGGTCGGCGCGGATCTGCGTGTAACCGTGGCCGCCCCAGGTGTCGAAATAGCCGCCCTGGCATTCGGGCATGTAGAGCGGGGTCGAGGTGGCGCCGAGCTGGCGCTCGAAGATCCAATCGGGAACGGTGTTGAACCGGCTGCTGCTGGTGCTGCCCGGATAGGAGTCGAAGCCGTAGATGTCGACGCCGCCCGGACTGCCCGGCTTCCAGGCGTCATGGCGTCCCTTGTCGTTGTGGGTGAGGGGCACGACGATGCCGTCTGCGCGAGCCTTGCTTTCGAGCGCCTGCATGTAGGCGATGGCTTCGGCGGGCGGGTCGGTGTGCACGCCGTCGTGGCTGACGAAGGCGTACTCGTTCTCGATCTGATAGAGGATCAGTGCGCCGCCCTGGGTGACCTGGTGCCTGGCCAGGATGGCGTTGATCTGGCCATACCATTCGCGGGCGGACGCCAGATAGAGCGGCGCATCGGTCCGCGCGACCGCCGGCTGGTTGAGCAGCCAGCCCGGGAAGCCGCCGAGGTCGACCTCGGCGCTGATATAGGGACCGGGGCGGGCGACGACATAGAGGCCGACGAAGGCGGCGATCTGCATCAGCAGGTCGACGTCGCGGACGCCGGTGAAGTCGTAGGATCCGGGCGAGGGCGAATGGAAGCCCCAGTCGAAATAGATCGAGACCGCGTTGAAGCCGGCGGCCTTGAATTTCTGCAGGACATCGAGCCAGAGGCTCGGGCTGGGCAGCCGGAAATAATGGAATTCGCCGCACCAGAGGTAGGTGCGTTGTCCGCCGATGGCGATCGAGTAGTAGTCGTAGGTGATCGGGGCCGGGGGGTGGAAGTTGAAGCTGTCGGCGGCGCGGGCAGGACGCGGCAGCCGGGTGGCAAGCAGTGCGCCGCCGGTGGCGGTCAGGATCGACCGACGCGAGATGGCCATGGGATATCCTCGCCCTGATCGCGCGTTGTTCGGCTGCGCTTACCGATATGAAACATGCAATCGAGGATCGCGACAAGGGGCAACGGTCAAACGTGATCGTGAGGCGGACGCGGCCGGCACCATCGATACGGCGCCAGGCAGTTGAGATGAGGGCTTATTCGGCTCCGTTAGATTGTGTCTGATCATGATACGTCTTATCGGCTCCGAAACGCTCTGCCTGCTGGGTTTACTCATTTCTGCCGGTCGCTTTGTCACGGCGATTGCAGCATTGCTGGTTATTCTGGCATTTACTGCTTTCGGAGCTTCGCCCGGCGTGACCCGATCCGGCCTGGGCATGCCGATTGGAGCCGGACTGGGCGCGCTCGCGGGGCTGCTGGTCGCGGGCAGCGTCTTCGGTGCTCTCGCTGCGCTCTTCCAAATTGTTAGACTCACGGAAAGAGCGGACGAACGCGCGGCCGCTTGTGTTTCAGTTCAAGTCAGAACACCGGGTCTCATCGCGGACACACCGGCGCGTACGGCCGCAGCCAAAACGCTATGGTTTCCAAAGGCGACCGCCTTTGGTGGGGCTTGGGGCTACGCCCCAATCCTTGCTGCTTCGGTGGCCGGGGCGCGCTACAGCGCGCCGAGGACGTCGACGTAGAGCGCGTAGACCGACGTGCTGGCGCACATGAACAGGCGGTGTCCCTTGTGGCCGCCGAAGCAGAGGTTGGCGCAGGTCTCGGGCAGGTGGACCTTGCCGATCAGGTCGCCGCTCGGGGCGTAGCACCGCGCGCCGTCCTCGGCGGGGTCGGCCCAGCCCATGCTGCACCAGACATTGCCGGCGGCGTCGGTGCGAACCCCGTCGGTGAAGCCGGGGGCGAAATCCTCGGCGAAGATGCGGCCGTTCGAGAGCTTGCCGTCGGAGACGTCGAAGGCGCGAATGTGGGACGGACCGCCGTGGGTGATGCCGGTCTCGACGATGTAGAGGGTGCGCTCGTCGGGCGAGAGGGCGAGGCCGTTGGGACGGACGAAATCGTCGGCGACGATCGTGGCGCGGCCGGTCGAGGGGTCGAGGCGGTAGACCTGCCGCGGCAGCTCGGCCTCCGCCGCATGGCCCTCGTAGGGGCCGTCGATGCCGTAGCCGGGATCGGTAAACCAGACGGCACCGTCGGAGGCCACGATCAGGTCGTTCGGCGCATTCAGCGCGCTGCCCTCGAAGCGGTCGATCAGGATTTCGATGCGGCCGTCATGGCCGGTGCGGGTGACGCGACGGCTGTCATGCTCGCAGGTGACCAGGCGCCCCTCGCGGTCGCGGGTGTTGCCGTTGGAATGGTGGCTGTGCGGGCGAAAGACGCTGACATGGCCGTCCTCCTCGAGCCAGCGCATGATCCGGTTGTTGGGGATGTCGCTCCACAGCAGGTAGCGGCCGGCGGGGAACCATGCAGGGCCCTCGGCCCAGCGGAAGCCGGTGGCGATCCGCTCGATGGCGGCGTTGCCCTGGCGGGGGAAGCGCCGGTCGAAGGACTCGATCGCCGTGCTGGGATAGCGCGTCTCGGGCAGGTGGCCGAGCGGCAGCGGCGCGTGGCGGCCGAACGGATGTTCGCCGGATCCGTATGACGTGTGGCTCACTGCGTCGCCCTCCCCTGTTTTGCGGAACCCTAGAGCGGCTTGGGCACCGATAGAAGCGCGCCTTGCCTGACCCGGGTCAGGGTGGTCAGCAGCCGGATCGAGGCGGGCAGGAGTGCCGCCGCTCCCATCAGCAGGCGCTGTCCGGCGGGATGGGTGCCGGCGGTGTAGAGGGCGGTTGCCCGGCGGACCTGGCCGGCGACGTCGCGATGCAGCGTGCGGTGGTAGAGGGCGGCGTCGCCGCCGGCGAGATGGATGCGGCTGGCGAGTGCGGCACTGTGCAGGGCGATCGACATGCCGTCGCCGGTGAGGGCCGGGATGACGGCGGCCTGGTCGCCGAGGCGGAAGAGGTGGGCAGGGTCGGCGCGGCCGGGGCGGTGGACGAAGCCGAACGGGGTGCGGGCGATGGCGAGCGGGCGGTCGAGCTGTTCGGTGGCACCGGCGAGCCGGTCGGCGAGGTGCGGGCTGTCCTGCTGCAGTGACGCGAGGAGCGCGGGCCAGGCGCCGCCCGAATGATCGAGGCGCATGTGGTCGAGGCGGGCGCGATCGACGAGCAGGCAGAGGTTGGCGAGGCCGTCCTCGACGAGCTGAAGGCCGGCATAGCCGTCGGGGAACATCAGCAGTTCGATGTGCGCGGCGAGCGCGCGCTGCTGGCCGGGCGCGAGGCGGAAGTAGGATTTGAAGCCGACCAGCCGGTCGACGCTTGCCGTATGGCGGCGCGGGACGCCGCGGACATCGTGCTTGCCGGTGGCGAGGAAGAGCGTGTCCCGGCCGTGGCCGTCGAGGCGAAAGGTCTCGCCGCGGCGGATCGCGGCCCCCGATGCGGCGGCGCGGTCGAGGAGGGCTTCATCGAGACGGTAGCGGGACAGGCCGAGGCCCCGGAACGGCAATCGGATGCGGGCGGCGGCGGCGCCGCGCACGACGCGGAGATGGGTGATCGGATGCGCGCCGAGGGCGAGCGGATCGACGCCGAGTTCGGCAAGGTCGGCCTGGGCCTCGCGGCTGAGGAATTCGCCGCAGACCTTGTGGGTCGGGCCCGTGGTGCGCTCGACGAGGATGACGCGCCGGCCGGCGCGGGCGAGGCGGATGGCGGCGGCAGCGCCGGCGAGGCCGCCGCCGGCGACGAGGATTGGCGGGCTCATTTGAGGCGGGCGACGCAGAGGCGCGACGGGAAGTGCGGCTCGATGTCGGCGGCCACTCCCGCGGCGCCCAGCGTACGCTGCCAGTCGGCGCGGCGGAAGGACCGGGCGATCGAGATCGTGCCGTCCTGGCGGACGATGCGGTGCCAGCCGGCGACGCGGCACAGCAGGCGAAAGCCATAGTAGGCGAAGGCGGTGCGGCGCAGGTCGGAGATGAACCAGCCCTTGGCCGCGGTGCGCTCGAGCCAGGCGATGAAGCGGACAAGCTGGCTGTCGGTGAGGTGATGGGCGAATTGCGAGCTCACGACGTAGTCGGGTGCCGGGTCGGGGTTGAAGGCGAAGACGTCGCCGGTGCGGTAGGCGATGTCGCCGCCGAGGGCGGAAGCGGTGGCGGCGCTCCTGGGATTGAGGTCGATCCCCTCGAGACGGGCGGCGATTTCGTGCCCGCGCGCCCACGCGGCGATCGCGCGGAGCAGATCGCCTTGGCCATAGCCGACATCGAGCACGGAGATCGTGGTGCCGGGCCGGGTGACGCGGCGGAGCCAGGCGAGCGTGGGGCGGTGGGTCAGCGTCGCGCGGTTGACGCGCGCGAGGTCGGCGAGGACGGCCTCGTAGTCGGTGACGGGAAGTGCCGGATCGTCCATCAGTTCGGGCAGGTCGGCCCGGCGGGACAGATCCATCACGGGACGAGGCGAAAGCGGAAGGTCTCGGCGACCATGCCGGGACCGAACGCCATCGCGAGGCCGGGACCGTCGTCGCCGGCGTCGAGCATGCGGCGCAGGACGAACATGATGGTGGCGGACGACATGTTGCCGAAGTCGCGCAGGATGGCGCGTGAGTGGGCGAGCGCGTCGCGGCCGAGCGAGAAACCCACCTCCACGGCGTCGAGGACCGAGCGGCCGCCGGCATGGACGGCCCAATGGCGGATCGACTGGGTGCCCTGGCCGTGCAGCAGGCCGCGCTCGTCGGTGCGGGCGACCTCGTTGCGGAGCGCGCTCACGATGCGGCCGGGAACCTTGCCGGAGAGATGCATCAGGAAGCCTTGGTCGCCGACGCGCCAGGTGATGTGGTCGGCGCTGTCGGGGATGATCGCGGCGCGGAAATCGTCGAGTGCGATGCCGGCGGGATCGGCGGAGACGAGGGAGGCGGTGGCGCCGTCGCCGAAGAGCAGCGACGACAACGCGAGCTCGATGTCGGCGGTCTCCTGCATGTGCAGGGTGCAGAGCTCGAGGTTGACGACGAGCACGCGGGCGGCGGGATCGGCGCGGACGGCGTTGCTGGCGGCGCGCAGCGCCGGGACGGCGGCCGAACAGCCCATGAAGCCGAGGATGCTGCGTTCGACGTCGGGACGCAGGCCGAGGCGGGCCGCGAGCTGCAGGTCGAGGCCGGGGGCGGAGAAGCCGGTGCAGGAGGCGACGATCAGGTGGGTGATGCAGGCAGGATCGGCATCGAGGTCGCGGACGGCCTTGAGGGCCAATTCGATCGCGTGAGTCTCGTACTGCGCCATGCGGGCGCCGGTGGAGGGGAAGTCGCCGCGCCGGTAGAAGCCGCCGGCGTCGATTTCGCCGGCTCCGAGGTTGCCGGCCTCGAAGACCGAGAACCGGCGCCTGATGCCGCCGCGTTCCGCCAGCCGCTCGAACAGCAGGCGGGTGCGGTCGTCGTGGAACAGGCTGCCGGCGAAGGCAACGAACTGGGCGTGGATGTCATGGTCCGGCACAGCGGTGCCGATCCGGTTGACATAGGGCGTGGTCATGAGGCTCGTCCCACCGCGAGGGTCGCATTCAGGCCGCCGAACGCGAAGGAGTTCGAGAGGGCGCGCTCGATGGGAGCCCGCCTGGCCTCGTTCGGGACGCAGTCGACCGGGCACTGCGGATCGGGCCCGGTGAAGTTGATGGTGGGCGGGATGACGCCGTCGCGCAACGCGAGGATTGTTGCAATCAGCTCCAGGGCACCGCCGGCGTTGAGGCAATGGCCGATCATCGACTTGGTGGACGAGACCGGGACGGCATCGAGGCGGGCGCCGAGCAGGTCGTGCAGGGCGCCGGCTTCGGTGAGGTCGTTGAGGCGGGTGCCGGTGCCATGGGCGTTGACGTAGTCGACCGAGGCGGGGTCGAGATCGGCGTCGGCGAGGGCGGCGCGCATCGCCCGGGCCGCGCCGTCGCGGTCGGGCGCGATGAGGTCGCCGGCGTCGGCACTCATGCCGAAGCCGAGCAGCTCGGCGTGGATGGTGGCGCCGCGGGCGCTGGCCTGTTCCCATTCCTCGAGCACCAGCGCGCCGGCGCCCTCGCCGATCACCAGCCCGGAACGGTCCTTGGAGAACGGGCGGCAGGTGTCGGGGCTCAGCACGCGCAGCGCGTCCCAGGCCTTCATGAAACCCAGTGTGAGGGATGCGTCGGCACCTCCGGTGAGGGCGGTGTCGAGCAGACCGGCGCGGACCATGTGGAAGGCGAGGCCGATCGCGTGGGTGGCGGACGCGCAGGCGGAGGCGACCGAGAAGGCGGGACCGCGCAGGCCGAACGCGATCGACAGATGGCTCGCGGGCGCGTTCGGCATGATCCGCGGAACGGTCAGCGGCGGGAGGCGCCTGGCGTTGTCGGCGTAGAGGGCAAGGGACGCGAGATCGAAGGTCTCGACGCCGACCGCGGCGCCGAAGATCACGCCGGCGCGGGTCGGATCGGGCGTGTGCAACGATCCGCAGGCCTGGCGGCCGGCGACGAGGGCGAACTGCGAGACGCGGTCGAGTTGCGACAGGTACCTGGCATCGAAATGCGCGGCGGGATTGAAATCAACGACCTGGGCGGCGGTGCGGGCGGTGAGGCGCTCGAGCGGCAGGCCGGTCAACGCGCGGATGCCGCTCGTGCCGGCGATGAGGGCGGCCTGGTAGGACGGCACGCTGTCGGCGATCGCGCAGAGCGCGCCGAGGCCGGTGACGGCGACACGTCGCAGGGGACGGTGGTGCGAACTCCTAATGGGCGCCAGCCGCCCGGGTGGTATCGTCGGTGCCGATCCGGGCCAGGATGTGGCGGATGAAGTCGCCCACGGTCACGCTGCCACCGTCCTGCTCGGGGCCTGCCGGGATCTCGATGTCGAAGCGGGTTTCAATGGCGAAGATCGCCTGCACCAGATCGATCGACTGGATGCCGAGATCCTGGATGGTCGCCTCCTGGGTGAGGCGTTCGGGTTCGATGCCGGTTTCCTTGGACAGGATCGCCACGATCTCGTCGTAGGCCCGAGGTTCGGCTTGCGGCACGCGCTTCACTCCGTTCTGCAGGGAGGTGGGGCAAAATTGGGGGAAAGTCCATGCCCGAGGGGCACACGGTGCACCGGCTCGCCGGCGCGTTCGACGCGCGCTTCACCGGCAAGCGGGTCGATTCGAGCAGTCCGCAGGGGCGCTTCACGGAGGGGGCCGCGCTGCTGGACGGGCGCATGCTGGAAGCAGCGGAGGCGCACGGCAAGCAGATGTTCCTCGGATTTTCGGACGCACTGTGGCTGCGGGTGCATCTGGGGCTTTACGGGATGTGGCGGTTCGCCGGGCCCGGACTCGCAGGTCTGGGTCGGCGGTCGCGCATCGAGGCGCAGGATGTGTTCCCGCCTGCGCCGCGCGGGCTGGTGCGGTTGCGCCTGGCGACTGCCAAGAATGTGGCGGACCTGAGCGGGCCGACGGCGTGCGTGGTGATGTCGGCGGAGGAGAAGGCGCTGTCGATGACGCGGCTCGGGGAAGATCCGCTGCGCCGCGATGCCGATCCGGCACGGGCGTATGCGCGGCTGCACAAGTCGCGGATGGCGATCGGGCAGTTGCTGATGCGTCAGGACATCGTGGCCGGGATCGGCAACATCTACCGCGCGGAACTGCTGTTCCGGGCGCGGCTCGATCCGCGCCGGGAAGGCAGGACGCTGACGGCGCCGGTTTGGGAGGCGATGTGGGACGACCTCGCGGCACTGCTCCGGGACGGGGTGAAGACGGGGCGGATCGTCACGACCGAGCCGGAGCACCGGCCGCGCGGCCGCGGCCCGGTGCGGCGCGAGGACGCGACCTATGTGGCGCACCGGGCGGGACGGCCCTGCCGGATCTGCGGGGAGACGGTGCTGGCCGAGCCGATGGGTGGCCGGACGCTCTACTGGTGTCCGGCCTGCCAGGTGGATTGATCGTCGCCGTCGTGAAACGAGACGGTCCGCGTCACGTAATGGGACGCGGCTGAGCGGACGAGCGGGCGGAACCGTCGAGGGATCAACGGCTTGCCGGCGGCATGCGCTTTGCGGCTCTGGGCTGCGCATGACGATCGGGGGCGCCTGTGTTGAGCTGGCTGCATATCGGTGACCTGCACGTCACGCGGGCGGGGGAGCCGAACGTTGCCGATCTGGAGCGGATCGTCGCGGCGATCATGTCGCTGCCGGCGCGGAGCCTGGATTTCGTGCTGCTGCCCGGAGACAACGCCGAGGACGGCACGACCGGGCAATTCACACTGGTGCGCGACCTCGTAGCGCCATTGCGGTTGCCTTTGCACATCCTACCGGGCGACCACGACAACGACCGCGGAGACCTCGCCTCCTTCCATGCGGTGCTGGGCGTGGAGCAATTGCCTTATGCGGTGACGATGGCCGGCGTGCGCTGCGTGTTTCTCGACCCGGTGTCGGCGGGCGGCGGCCATCTCGATTTCCGGATCGGCGACGACCAGCTCGACTGGCTCGAGCGGGAGGTGGCGGCCGCCGATCGGGTCGCGGTGTTCATGCACACGTATCCGGCGGATCTGCGGGCGGGTGGCGAGCGGCTGCGGGCGGTGCTGGCGCGGCCGGACGTGCTGAGCGTCGACATGGGGCACACGCACTACAACGAGCTCGCCAACGATGGCGGCACGATCCTGATGGCGACACGATCGACGGGGCAGGTCGAGGAAGGCCCGGTCGGGGTCTCGATCGCCGCGATCGACGAACGCCGCGTGAGCTGGCGGTTCAAGGCGTTGGACGCGTTGTGGCCGTTCGTCCTGATCACCGGCCCGGCCGACCGGCGTCTGGCGACCGGTGCGGCCGGGGATGTGGTGCGAGCGAAGGTGATCGGCGACGTGCCGATCGTTTCGGTGGAGATCGGCACCGGAGACTCCTGGGCGGCGATGGCGGCGACGGACGATGCGACGGTCTGGACGGCCCCGCATGCCGCGGACGGCGTGGTGCGGGTGCGGGCACGCGACGCGTCGGGACGCACGGACGAGGAGGCGATCGAGCCGGGTCACGATCCGTTCATCGCGCGGGCGGCGGACGGCAGCGACCGCGACCGCGTCGGCGCCTGGCCGGAAAAAGGGATCCTCGGAACGCAGCTCGGGCCGAACCGGAACGGCCGCGCGTGGTGAGTTCGGTCTGGGTGCCGTATGCGACTTGGGCGATCGCGGGCGTGGCGACAGCGGGGGTGATCCTGCGGCCGCTGGCGTGGCCGGAGTTCGTGTGGGCGGTGGCCGGGGCCGTGTTGCTGGTCGCGCTGGGATTGCTGCCGATGCACGAGGCGCTGGGCGGCGTCGCTAGGGGTATCGACGTCTACCTGTTCCTGGTGGGCATGATGCTGCTGTCGGAGCTGGCGCGGCTCGAGGGGTTGTTCGACTGGCTGGCGGCGCGGACCGTGCGGGCCTCGAGCGGGTCGGCGCCACGGTTGTTCGCGCTGGTGTTCCTGGTGGGAACGGTGGTGACGGTGTTCCTGTCGAACGATGCGACGGCTGTGGTGCTGACGCCGGCGGTGGCGGCCGTGGTGAAGGCGGCGAAAGCCGAAGAACCGCTGCCTTTCCTGCTGATCTGCGCGTTCATCGCGAATGCGGCGAGCTTCGTGCTGCCGATCTCGAACCCGGCCAACCTGGTGATCTATGGCAGCCACATGCCGCCGCTGCTCCGGTGGCTGCCGCAATATGCGCTGCCGTCGCTGGGAGCGATCATCGCGACCTACGCGGTGCTGCGCGCCACGCAGGCGCGGGCGCTGCGTGGGGCGGTGTCGGCGGACATCGCGGTGCCGGCGCTCTCCCGGGGCGGGACGATGGCGGCCGTCGGGATCGGGCTGACGGCGGTGGTTCTGCTGGGCGCGTCGGCGTTCGGCATCCAGCTCGGATTGCCGACTTTTCTTGCTGGATGTGCCACGGCGGTGCTCGTGCTCGCGGCGTCGGAGACGAAACCTCTCGATGTGGTCAGGAATATCTCGTGGGGCGTGCTGCCGCTGGTGGCGGGCTTGTTCGTGCTGGTGGCGTCGCTCGAACATACGGGTGTCACGAGCGCGCTCGCGGGGCTGCTGCAGGAAATGGTGCGGCACTCGGCCACGACCTCGGCGTGGGCGACGGGTGCCGCGCTCGCGGTCGGCTGCAACCTGGTCAACAACCTGCCGGCGGGACTGGTCGCGGGACGGGTCGTGCAATTGGCGCAGGTGCCGGCGCATGTCCGGTCGGCGGTGCTGATCGGAGTCGATGTGGGACCGAACCTTTCGGTGACCGGATCGCTGGCGACGATCCTGTGGCTGACGGCGCTCAAGCGCGAAGGCCTGAGCGTGGGTGCCTGGACGTTCCTCAAGCTCGGCGTCCTGGTGATGCCCCCTGCCCTGTTGCTCGCGATCGCGGGCGCGTTCGCGTTCTGAGCCCGTTCCGGAGAAGAGACGATGCAGAACATCAGTGCGGCATGGCTTTACCCGATCATCCTGATCGCTGGCGCGTTGCAGGCGTGGGGGCCGCCGATGAACGGCGCGCTTCGCAAGTCGCTGGGCAACCCGTGGATCGCGAGCACGGTGTCATTCCTGCCGATCGTGGCGTTGCTCGGCGTGGTGGCGCTGTGCCTGCCGCGGCCGCTGCCGACGGCGGACGGGATCGCGGGGATGCGCTGGTGGGCGCCGCTCGGGGGTCTGGTGGGTTCGCTCGCGGTGATCGCCGGACTGATGTTCGTCGACAAGGTGGGTGCGGGGCCGTTCGCGGGACTGACGATCTGCGCAAACCTGATCATGTCGATGCTGGTCGACCAGTTCGGGCTGTTCGGGATGCAGCCGCATGCGATCGGCCTCGGGCGGATCGTCGGCGGCGCGCTGATGGTGGGCGGGGTGGCACTGATCGCCGCTTTCTGATGGCGCGCGCGTTCCGGCCGGCGTCGCTTGACGCGGTCAATTTCCTGCTGGCCGACGTGCGCGGTGCGCTCGGGCCGTTCCTGAACGTGTTTCTCGTCACGCAGCGTCATTGGACGCAGACGGACGTGGGCTGGATGACGACGGCGAGCGGTCTGGTCGGGCTGCTGGCGCAGACGCCGGCGGGGGCGGGGATCGACCGGACGACGGCCAAGCGCGGGATCATGGTGGCCGCACTGGCGCTTCTGGCACTTGGCGCCATGGGCATCTACGCGATGCCGGAGTTCTGGCCGGTGACGGTCTCGAACACGCTGATCGCGGTGGTGGGCGATGTGTTCGGGCCGGCGGTGGCGGCGCTGACGCTCGGGCTGACGGCGAAGGCGCTGCTGGCGCGGCGGCTGGGGCGGAACTCGGCGTTCGACCATGCGGGCAATGTCGCGATCGCGGTGGCGGCAGGCGCGGTCGGGCATTTCGCCTCGCAGCGCGCGGTGTTCCTGCTGGTGCCGTTCTGTGCCGTGCTGGCGTCGATGGCGGTGCTGTCGATCCCGCATGACGCGATCGACCAGAGACGCGCGCGTGGGCTCGAGGACGGGACGGGACGGACGGGCGAGCCATCGGGGATCGGCAGTCTGTTGCGAAACCGTCCGTTCGTGATCTTTGCGGTGTGCACGATGCTGTTCCATTTCGCGAACGCGCCGCTGCTGCCGCTGGTGGGGCAGAAGCTCGCGCGGTCGCACCCGCATTGGGGAACGACGATGATGTCGTCGTGCATCATCGCCGCGCAGATGATCATGCTGCCGGTGGCGATCGCGGTGGGAAGGACGGCCGACCGGATAGGACGCAAACCGATCCTGCTGCTGGGCTTCGCGGTGCTGCCGGTGCGGGCGGTTCTCTACACGCTGTCGGACGATGCGTGGTGGCTGATCGGGGTGCAGTTGCTGGACGGGGTGGGTGCGGGGATTTTCGGGGCGATCGCGCCGCTGCTGATCGCCGACGTGACAAGCGGAACGGGGCGCTTCAACCTCGCGCAAGGAGCGGTTGCCACGATGCAGGGGATCGGCGCCAGCGTGAGCGGCCTGGCGGCGGGAATGCTGGTGGACCATCTAGGCTACGCAGCGGGCTTCCTGGGCCTAGGCGCTGCCGCATGCGTGGCGCTCCTGGCGCTCGCCGTGGCCCTGCCCGAAACGGCCCGCCAATGATTGCCGGGGGGTCTGGGGGGACAGGCTCCTGTCCCCCCGGTCTCATGCCGCGCTCTCGAAGTCGAAGGCGAACCCGAGCAGATCGCCCTCGCTCCAGACGCGGCCGACAAAAATCAATCCGAAGGGCGCGCCCGAGGCGTAGGCGCCGGCTGGGATGGTGACGCCGGGAAGGCCCGCGATGTTGATTTCGCTGACGGTGGTCTCGGCGATGGCACCGGGTCCGTAGAGAGGCGGCACCTGGTTGCGCATCTGCGGGAAGACGAGGGCGTCGAGGCGCTCGCGCGCCATGACCTCGTCGAAGATCGAGAGATAGGCTTCACGCACGGCGATGAAGACGGAGAGATCGGGCGGGTGTCCCGGGTCGGCGAGACAGGCGGTGAAGTTCGCCACGTGAGGCAAGAAGCCGAGCACGCCGTCGGGGGCGAACGGATCTTCGCTCGCGGTGGCGGCGGCGAAATCGGCGAAGCCGCGCAGCGCGGCATCGGGACCGAGCCGTTCGAGGTAGCGCTGGAGGTCGAACGGGAGCGACTCCATGCCGCGCGCATCGAACTCGATGGACGGCGAGACGGGCATGCGCAAGGCGGCGAAACCCGAGTTGCGGAATGGATCGGCGACGAGGGTGGCGCCGCGGTCTTCGAGCTTGCGGCAGGCGATGCCGTAGAGGCGGGTCGCCTCGTCGGACAGCGTCTGGTCGCGCCAGCCGGGGCCATAGAGGCCGAGGCGTTTGCCGGCAAGCGCATCGGGGCGCAGATGCGCGGTGTAGCCGCCTTTCGGTCTGCGGCCGACGCCGGCGATGGTTTTGGGGTCTTCGGCGGTGAAGCCCGCGAGAATGTCGAGGCAGAGCGCGGCGTCGCGGACGCAGCGGGCGATGGGGCCCACGACGTCGCGTAACGCGGAGAGCGGCATGACACCGGCGTTGGGAACGAGGGCGAAGGTCGGCTTGATCCCGACGAGGCCCTGCGCGGAGGCGGGGTTCTGAATCGAGCCGCCGGTCTCCTCGGCGAGCCCGAGGATGGCCATGCCGGAGGCGACCGCGGTCGCGGTGCCGGCGCTGCTGCCGCCGGGCAGGAATTCGGGACCGGCGGCGTTCAATGTCGGGCCGGCCCAACTGTCGTTCGCATGGCTGCCGGAGCAACTGAGGACGGGGACGTTGGTCTTGCCGAGGATGATGGCGCCGGAGGCACGCATGCGGGCGACGACGGGGGAGTCGGTGGCGGGCATCAGGTCGACGCCGCCGGCGCCGCTGTAGAGGCGCGACCAGCCGGCGGTGGTGGGGAAGCCCGCCATGTCCATCGGGTCCTTGACGACGACGGGGACGCCGGCGAGCGGCCCGAGCGTTTCGCCGGCGGCACGGCGCGCATCGATCGCGCGCGCGTCGGCGAGTGAGGCGGGGTTGGGGAAGACGATGGCGTTCAAGGTCGGGTTGAGAGCGGCGATCCGGTCGAGGCAGGCCTGGGTGAGCTGCTCGGACGTGAAGCGGCCAGCGGCGAAGGCGGTCTCGATGTCGGCGATCGACAGGGCGAGAGGGTCGATCGCGTGAGGGAGAGGAGTGTCTGGCATGGGGCGGCTCCGGGCATGGTGTCTCGATCTTGCGTGCTGGCCGTGGTGAGGTCCAATGACGTCGATGGCGGAGGGCCCAGGGTGAGCGATGCGGTCGCGATCATGCTGGTGCTGGCGGCGAGTGCCGCGGGCGGCGCGCTGAGCCTGCTGGCGCAGTCGGGGGTGCGGGTCGCGCACCGTAAGGCGCATCAGGAATTCGGCGCGGTGGTGTTCCTGCAGCTCGGCGTGGTGTTCGCGGTGCTGCTCGCGTTCGTCTTCAACTCGTGCTGGGACGGCTACAACGACGCGGCGCAGTCGATCGATGGCGAGTGCAGCGCGCTGCATGGCGCCGGGATGATCGCCTCGGGGCTGCCGAAGGAGCAAGCGCGCCGGGTGCTGTCGCTCGAGACGGCGTATGTCAAGTCTGTGCTGGATGCCGAATGGGCGGTGATGGCGCGGCGCCGGGCGGCGGATCCCGGGACGGTGGACGAGCTGGTGCGCCTGGTGCGGGCGGTGGCGGGACTGCAAACGAGGGACCGCGACCAGATCCAGCAACTCCTGCAACAGGCGCACGCGCAGCGGGAGGAGCGCATCTTCCAGGCACGGCTCGGCGTGCCGGCGGCGCTGTGGACGGTGCTGGTCGTGTTCGAGACGGTGCTGGTGCTGTTCGTGTCGCTGTCGGCGATCGAGAGCAAGTGGATCGCGGTCGCGTTCACGGCGACGTTCGCGGCGGGAACGACAAGCATCCTGGTGCTGGCGCGGATGCTGGATTTTCCGTTCGAGGGAGGCCTGGCGCTTCCGTCGTCGGATTTCCTGGGACTGCTCGGGAGGCTCGCGTCGCTGCCGCAGGGGATGTGACGGGCGTTGCCAAGCCGTGCGGGTTGGGGACTGATGGCGGATCCGGCCGAGGCGGTGGATGAGGAGAGTGACCATGGCAGGCTTCATCGAATGGAGGCGCGTCGGGCTGGCGGCAACGATCTGCCTGCTGCTTGCGCCAGCGGCGCACGCGCAACCGAGTGCGGCGCCGGCGCAGATCCCGGTCCGCTTCGTCGTGGTGACGACCTTCGATACCGGCGACGACATCAAGGCGCCGGGCGAGTTCAACACCTGGGTGGTGAACTTCCCGCTGCCGGTCGTGCTGCCGTTCCCGCAGGGCTATCATCATCTCCGCTACAATCCGGACAAGCAGGTGCTCGGGATCGAGACCGGCGAAGGACCCGTGCACATGGCGGCGTCGATCACGGCGCTCGCGAACGATCCGCGGTTCGACCTGAGCCACGCCTACTGGATGCTGGCGGGGATCGCGGGCACCGATCCGAACGTCGCGCCGGCGGGATCGGCGGCGTGGGCGGAGTATGTCGTCGACGGCGACCTCGCCTACGAGATCGATGCGCGCGAAATCCCGCCCGGCTGGACGACGGGCTATGTGCCGCTCGGGCGGACCGCGCCGTATCAAAAGCCGGTGCCGCCGGCGAGCTCGGTCAACGGGGTCAATCTGTTCCGCCTCGACGCGGGCTTCGTGCGGTGGGCTTATCAATATAGTCATGCCCACGTGACGCTGCCGGACACGGCGAATTTGAAGAGCTTGCGGGCGCTGTACACGGCGTTTCCGAAGACGCAGGCGCCGCCGCAGGTGTTGAAGGGCGACACGCTGGCGGCCGGCACGTTCTGGGTCGGCGGACTGCTCAACACCTGGGCGGAGAACTGGGTGAACTACTGGAGCCACGGCCGCGCGACCTTCACGATGACGTCGGAGGAGGATGCAGGCTACATGCAGGCGCTGACGTTCCTGTCGCAGGTTGGGAAGATCGATTACCACCGGGTGCTCGACCTGCGCGCGGCGAGCGACTTCGCGGTTCCGCATCCGGGACAGAGTGCGGCGCAATTGCTGGCAAGCGACTCGAGCGGGACCGGTTATTCGGCGTTTTCCGAGAGCCTGACGGATGTGTACCTCACCGGCAGTTCGGTGGTGAACGAGATCGTCGGCCACTGGGACGAGTATGCGGGCGAGACGCCTTCGGCGCCTTGAGCTTCTGGCGGGAGTGACCGGCGCGGGCATCCTGGCATCGGCGGGCATTGCTGCCGGGCAGTCGATTCCGGACACGGGTCTCGCGCGGCTCGAAATGACGGCGGTGCTGGAGACGCTGAACGCGGACCTGCTGTCGCATGACAGTGCGACGCTGACGCTCGAACGGTGGTGCGCGGTGCATCACCTGGCTGATACCGACAGGATACGGGCGGAGCTCGTGACAGCCGTGGAGCGCCCGGCGACGGCCGAGGTCAGGCGCGATTTGGCGGTCGGGACGGCCGAGCCGGTCCGTTACCGGCGGGTGCGGCTGTCGTGTGGTGGCCGGGTGCTGTCGGAGGCGGACAACTGGTATGTGCCGCGCCTGCTGACGCCCTCGATGAGGCAGGCGCTGGAGACGACCGACACGCCGTTCGGGCGGGTGGTGCTGCCGCTGGGGTTCTCGCGGCATGTCATGGAGGCGACGCTGCTGTGGCGGCCTCTGGCGGCGGGGTGGGAGATGACGGGGCTGCCGGCCGATCGGGCTGGCGCGATCCCGGTGCCCGCGGAGATCCTGCGGCACCGGGCAGTGCTGACGACCCGGGCCGGGGTGGCGTTCAGCGTGGTGGTGGAGACCTATCAGCGGGGGATGCTGGCGTTCGTGCCGACCGAACGATAGCGGGATGATGCCGCAGGCACGCTCGTTCATCGTCGCGGTCGTGCCGGGTGTCGGGCTTTGCATGGGCGTGACGCTGGCGGCGATCGTGCTGGAGCGTCTGGAGGTTCGTGTGGCCGGGCAGCCTTATCTGGAGGCGCTGGTGCTCGCGATCCTGCTTGGCGTCGTGACGCGGGCGGTATGGACGCCCGGAGCGCGCTGGCGCGGCGGAATCGAGTTCAGCGCCAGGATCCTGCTCGAGATCGCGGTGATGCTGCTTGGCGCGTCGGTGAGCGTGCGTGCGGTCACGGCCCTTGGGCCGGCGTTGCTGGGCGGCATCGTGCTGGTGGTCGCGGTCGCGATCGGGACGAGCTATGCGATCAGCCGCGTGCTCGGGCTGCAATGGCGGATGTCGCTGCTGATCGCTTGCGGCAACTCGATCTGCGGCAACTCGGCGATCGCGGCGGTGGCGCCGGTGATCGGCGCGGATGCGGACGACATCGCGTCGTCGATCGCGTTCACCGCCGTGCTCGGGGTCGCGGTGGTGCTGCTGCTGCCGCTGCTGGTTCCCATCCTGCACATGTCGCTGACGCAATACGGCGTGCTGGCGGGTCTGAGCGTTTATGCGGTGCCGCAGGTGCTGGCGGCGACGTTGCCGATCGGCGCGCTGAGCAACCAGGTGGGGACGGTGGTCAAGCTGGTGCGGGTGCTGATGCTCGGCCCGGTGGTGCTGGCGGTTTCGCTGTTGGCCTCTGAGAAGCGAGCCGGCGCGGGCCGGCTCAAGCTCGGCCAACTGGTGCCCTGGTTCATCGTGGGGTTTCTTGCCGTGGCGGTGCTGCGGGCGGCGGGGGTCGTGCCGCACGCGTGGATCGCGCCGATCAAGACGGTGGCCGCGCTGCTGACGACGATCTCGATGGCGGGGCTGGGTTTGGGCGTCGATGTCCGGGTGGTGGCGCGCGCGGGTGGCGCCGTGACGGCTTCGGTGACGCTGTCGCTGCTGGTTCTGTGCAGCATCAGCCTGGGGTTGATCTGGCTGCTGGGGGTGCGTTGAGAGCGGGATTGGTCATGGCAGGGCGTTGACCAGATCGCTGCAGACGTTGGCGATGTTGTGCGTCGCGATGAGCGCGGGAAGGCTTCTGCTCCGCAGCCGGAGGATCGCCGCCCAGGCTGCGAAAAGCGAGGCGAAGAGGAAGGGTATCCAGACGAACCTCGTCGATCCGCGGTCGATGTTGATGCCGTGGAGCAGCCCGAATATCAGCGTGGACGCGATCGCCGCCGGAACGAGACTGAGCGTGTGATCCGGGCGCCGATAGGCTCGCCCGAGGAAGAGGAAGACCAGGCCGCGCCAGCAGAGCTCCTCGGCCAGTCCCGGCATCGTGGCTTCGTAGGCGATCTTGTCCATGGTCGGAACCGTATGGTCGCGGAGGGCGAAGCCGACGGAGGCGGTGAAGAGTGTGGCCACGAGCATGCCAACGAAGGTCCGGGCCCATGCGCGCCGCCCGGCGGGAAGGCCGAGCGGCAGTTCGGTGCGGGTGGGACGGAGGATGGCGACGACGAGGCAGGCGAGCGCGACCGAGAAGGCCTTGCCGACCCAGTTCCAATCGAGACCGGGGATCAGGTGGAGGCTTGCGAAAGTGACCGCCTCGTCGGCAAGGATGTAGCCGAGACAGGCGAACAGCCAGACCGGGCGGGTGGGCCGAAACCAGGGCAGGCACCCGGCGATCGCGATGATGAAGGCGGGCACCGAGAGTGCGAGATAGATCAGTCCGGTCATGGCACCACTCGGCGTCGCTTCGGCAGCGCGGCGAGACGGCAGATCGTGCTATGCACGCGGCCCGGCCGATCGACGCACCGGCACCGCCGCCATGTCCGCCGGGTCGAACAGGCGAGCATTGACCCCCATCCGCGGCTCGTCATCGGTGACGCACAGCCAATGGGTGACGCAGCCGCAGACACGGCAGCGGTGGAACTCGAGGTTCCGATCGCCCCAGGCATAGATGTGCGTGCCGGCCGCGTCGCAGAGCAGACGCACCGCGTCGGGCCGGTGGTAGCCCCAGCGAACGCCGTACCGGCGGCAGATCGAGCATTGGCATTCGTTGAGGTAGGTTGGCGGCGCGTCGACCTCGAGGCGGACCAGTCCGCAATGGCAAGACGCTGTCAGCATCGGTGCGTGTCTCCATCGATCGCGTCGGGCGAATTTTCGCGAAAGAGCGTCGAGGGATCGGCGCGGAAGATGTCCTGCGCCTGGTTCTCCGTCACGTCCCTGGCGACGACCTGGCATGAGATTGCGAGCAGACCGAGGCAGGCAGCAAAGGTGCTTTTCATCGGCAGATCCACAAACGCGCGCCGACGAGCGGCAGATTGTGTCGTGACCCAGGCTCGAAATACTCCTCATCGAGGGCTTCGGTTGCATCCCACAGGGTGATGTGGCCGGAGGCGTCAGCGAAGGGCACGTCGACAGCGATGATCCCGGTCCTGCCGGCGAAGTCTTTGCGTGTAGCGTCCGGGCCTTTCGCGATGTCCGGAGGCCCGAAGATCTGCTGGATGAAGTCTTCCATCTCGCGAACCCGGAAGATGTAGTTCTTGTGATCGGCGCCGGTTGGTGAAGCCGGTCGGGTGCGAGGGGTAGGCACCTGATGGGGACGCGCGTCAGTCGGCGATGCCCTGATCGAAGTTCTTCTTGACTGTGCCGCCGATCTTGCCGCCGACCTCGGAGAGGCTCGCGATCACGCCGTCGGGGTAGGTCTCGTCGGCAACGGGCGCCACATCGGTATACATCGCCCACATCATCGCGAAGCGGGGCCGGAACCCGGATGGCCGTTGCACTCCGGCAGGCTGGGCCGCCATGGCCATCCTCCACACGCCAAGGCTCGACCGTCACAGCGAAAAGCAGCCGGGCCAAAGCGCCGGTCGCGGCGATAGCTCGGACTGCGATCGGCGGGCGGGTGAGACGCGGAGCGCCGATCACGGTCGAGATGGCAGGGCGGAAGCGGTGACGCCTGCGGCCGGGTGTGTCGGCGTCGGGTTCGGTGCGTCCGTTTCCGCCCTGCGCTTCATCGTAGCAGCGTCTTCACGAAACCCCTCTTTCGAGACCAGCCGGGCAGCCTGTGGTGGGGGTTGGTTTCGGATCGGCCTCCTAGAGCAACGCCAGCCTGAACGTGCTCTAGGTTTCGAGCCGGAAGAAGGTATGGCGGCCGATGACCGCGGTCTGCCGGGCGGCGTCGGCCCACCGCGGATGGACGACCGACAAATTGGCATAGCTGTCGGCGTCATTGGTCGGGTCGTCGAGCGAACCCGCCATCGCCTGATCGGCGATCGCCAGCGCCATCCGGAACTCGTCGTCGTCACCGGTCACAGCCTGGAGCTTGGGCCGGTTCGGGTCAGCCGGCAGCCAGCAGGAGAACTGATACGGCGCCAGACAGACCGAGCGGATGTCGCTGCCCCACCAGCGCGGGTATTGCGCGCGTCGACGGATCACCGCGGCGACCGCCTCCATGCCGATGCGGCCCTCGCTTCTCGCCTCGCCCCACAGGGTGCGCGCCATCACGTCGACGGTGGCGGCGTCACGCGCGGGCGCGGCGGGGAGCGCGGGCCGCGGTGGCGGAGGCTCGCTGGGCGCGGGCGACGCGGGCGGAGGCGGGGCGGATGGGAGCCTCGGCTGGCCCATCAGGGAGCCGGCGACACCTTGCAGCTTCTCGACGGTCCGCATGGTGCCGAGGCCGAGCATCGGGATCAGGATGGCCGAGATCCACGAGGAGTCGAGTTCGGGCAGGGTCGGATGGTAGCCGATCGCCGCGAGGTTGAATTTCACGAACGGTGCGAGGAGGACCTGCCAGAGCAGGGCCGCACCGCACGACCAGCCGATGAACGGGCGCCAGCCGGAGACGAAAAGGCTCTCGTTGCCGGCCTCCTTGAGATTGATCGCGTTCTGCTGCGAGGCGATCGCCTGGTCGGCGGCCATCAGCGCGGATGCCGCGTTGGCCGCCTCCTCGGCGCGTTTCTCCGGATCGGGAATGAGATCGACGAGGCGGCCGACGGCCGGTGAGACCAGGGAGGAGACGGCTCCGCTGGCGGCAAGCAATCCGATGACGCCCGACATGTGTCATCTCCCTGGCACGCGAGATCGAGCTCGGCCGCAGACTCCGCGATCGACCACGAACCGGTTGCGACGGATCAGGAACGATACGATGCCAAGGATTTGTTACGAGATCAATGTGTTTTCAATTTCAAGAGGTCGGATTGACTGATGAGCCAGGCGTGATGGGCGCGAATGCCGAAAGATGGTGCAGATAGAGGTTTGCCCGATACCATGCGATCGTGTCGGTCAGGTTCCGCGCCGGCGGTCAGAATGGGCAGTCGAGCTCACGTGCACTCTTGGCGTGATCGTAGCCTGATCGGCCTGCTTCCCGCTCAAGAAGCTTGACCGGGGACCGACTGATCGGAACCGGTCGCTGGTGATGCCGGCGTAGAGCTCGTAGCCGGCCGCCATCATCCGCAGCGCCGGGAGCGGGAGACGCCGGCTTGGTGTTCGTCTGCTTCCGTCTGGAGGCGCCGCATGGTTTCGTCGATGAGGCCTCCGACAGGGCCGTGCGGAATGGCATCCGACGAGGTGTGCACCGCGCGCCGGACGCCCGCTTCTTAGGCCGCGTGCAGGAGGCGACTGGTGCCTTCGTCGAACTGCCTGGCCTTGTCGCGAGACCGTGCGAGTGCCTTCACCCGGACGCCTCGTTCGACGAGCAGTCGGACGAGGTTGTTGCCGAGCAGTCCGATGGAGTCTGTGACGAACGCGGTCCGCATGCCGGTACAACTGCGATTCGGTGACCGGCCGAGATCGGGATACCGACCGGTTTCGCCGAGCAGTCGGTGGTCATCGTCCGTCTTCGGAAGGTTCGAGTTGAGAGCCCGAGCCGCGAAGCGGATCGATCGGCGGCCCGCAGGACTCGGCTGCTACTGGGAAACGGGCGTGAGCCAGGTGGCGAGCTCGGCGTCGGTGGCGCCGGGCGGGATGTCGACCCGCAGCGGCGTGAAGAACAGGCGACGATGGTCGGCGATGAAGCGGACGGTGCTGCCCTCGACGGAAGGATGATCGCCGGGGGCGACGACCTCATTGGCGACGTCATCAGGCCACGCCGGCTTTTCCGACTGGAGGAGGTATTGGACCTCGAGACCGGGCTTGCCCCAGACGCCGGTGGGGTCGGGCCGGAGGATCTTGCGATAGGTTGCGCCGGGCGCCGGGAGGAACGTGTCGGACCAGGCGACGCCGGTCTTGTAGTCGTTCTCCTCTGTCATGTCGGGCGACGGGATGGTTTCAGCTGAAACGAAACCGTGGGCTGAGCGGCCCGGGTGGCATCGCCCTGCCAATGGACGGGGGCATCTGGCGGCGGGGCAGCGTCTTCGCCGAACGACACGATCCATCCTGTCGCATCCGTGACGGGAAAGCTGACCTATTGCGCGAATGGTGTCGACGCTTCGGAACTCCTGCAACTCCGGGAAGCACTCGGCGGTCCTCGCTGACGACGGCGCCCGCCGCTTCCGTCGAGACCAGCCCGGAAGTCGGGGCCGGGACGATCTCGGGCAGGCGCCAGTCCCGCGCGACAGGACGTCACCGCCATGCCAGTCAATGCTAGGGTCGATCCCATGAACGTCGCGCTGCGAAAACCGGTGACGCACGAGCAGTTCTTCGCATGGGCGGAGCCAGCTTCGACTGCGTCTGCGCGGTCCGTACGTGCCATGGGACCGGAGGGAGCGGCGCGGCTACAACCGGCAACAGGATCCGCTACCCGGATGCCACCGTCACCTGCAGCAGGCTCGAAGGGCGCGGCCGCATCGTGCCCGATCCTCATCGTCTTCGAATTCGTCGGCGACTCCACCCAAGGCGACGATCGTCTCTCGGGGCTGCGCGAGTATCACGCCGTTCCATCTATGAAGCGCACATTATCGCCGAGCAGACCGACTGAGCGCAGGAGGCTCCCGATGGATATCGCCTCGCCCGCAATCGACCGGCACTACTCCCGCGCAGAGTTCAGGCGCTGGTACGCGGCCCAGCCGAAGGGCCGCTATGAACGCATTGACGGCCGGATCGTGGCCATGGCGCCTGAACGTGGTGCGCACCTCCGGATCAAGGGCGCGATCTACCGGGCACTGGAACGCGCCGTGACTGACGCCGGCCTCTCCTGCCAGGCACTGCCCGACGGCGCGACCATCGAGACCGGTGACAGCGACTACGAACCCGACGCTGTGGTCAATTGCGGAGAACCGATGGCGGACGACGCGATCTCCGCACCCAACCCGGTGATCGTCGTCGAGGTCCTGTCCCCCGGCACGATGTCGACCGACACCGGTGGCAAGCTCGCCGGCTATTTCCGCGTGCCGTCCATCATGCACTACCTGATCATCCATCCGACCCGCCGGACCATCATCCATCACCACCGGACCGGCGACGGCCTCCAGACACGCATCGTCGCGAATGGCCCGATCGCGATGGCGCAGCCCGGGATCGTCATCACCGCGGAAGACATCTACGGCGCTGAATGAATGGCGAGGCAACCGCGCCAACGGCGCCGCCTGCGTTCCCTTTTTGTTCTTGATCTCGCGCGACCTTCGTTGCATCATCCCGACACCCTGATGACGGGAGGACGCAGTGCTCGACTCCACCGGCGAGATCCCCCGCGCTCGGAGGGGCCGCGGCGCCTCCGTCAACGTCGCCAACCGATACGAGCGCACGGCAGCCCAGCCGTTCGACGATGGCTGGGACAGCATCACCGAAGAAACGCTCGCTCCGCCGCCGATCGCGACCACCCTGACCCGCGACGCGAGCCGGACCGCGATCGCCTGGAACAAGTCGCCCGATCTCGGCTTCGACCGCGCGGTCAATCCCTATCGCGGCTGCGAACATGGCTGCGTCTATTGCTATGCCCGGCCCAGTCACGCCTGGCTCGGCCTGTCGCCCGGCCTCGATTTCGAGACCCGGCTCACCTTCAAGCCCGACGTCGCCGATCAGCTCGAGCGCGAACTGTCCAAGCCCGGCTACATCCCGCGCCCGATCACGCTCGGCTCCAACACCGACCCCTACCAGCCGGTCGAGCGCACGCTCGGCCTGACCCGCGCCGTGCTCGAGGTGCTCGACCACACCAGCCATCCGGTCAGCATCGTCACCAAGTCGGCGGGCGTTCTGCGCGACATCAAGCTGCTGTCGCGCATGGCAGAGCGCAATCTGGTCCGGGTCTGGCTGTCCATCACGACGCTCGACAACCCGCTCGCCCGCATCATGGAGCCGCGCGCCGCATCCCCGCAGCGCCGCCTTGCGGCCATTGCCGGCCTGCGCGAGGCCGGCATCCTGGCGGGCGTGCTGGCCGCCCCGATGATCCCGGGCCTGAACGATGCCGAGCTCGAACGCATCCTCGACGCCGCGTCACGCGCCGGCGCCACCCACGCCGGCACCGTGCTGCTGCGTCTGCCGCTGGAGCTGCAGCAGATCTTCGAGACCTGGCTGCACCAGCACTTCCCGCAGCGTGCCAGGCACGTGCTCAACCTCATCCGCGAAACGCGTGACGGTGCGCTCTACGACAGCCGCTTCGGCGTCAGGCAGCGCGGCACCGGACCATACGCCGATCTTCTCGCACAGCGTTTCGCCGCCGCCGTCCGCAAGTGTGGATTGAGAACCGACCGCGACCGTCTGGAGACGACGTTGTTCTCCCGCCCCAGGCCCCCAGGTCTGACCGACCGCCAACTAGCCCTCTTATAAGAGCCGGGGGTCCGGGGGCCGGCCCCGGCCCCCGGCCTTGACCTTCGCTCAGACCGAGATCTTCTCGTTCTCCCCACCCGCCGGCGACTTCCCGGTCAGCCGCGCCTTCACGTAGCCGTAGGCATGCAGCATCGTCGAGTTGGGCGCGTCCCAGTATTCCGCCTGCGTCACCTCGACCTTGAGCAGGGCCACGTCCGGATCGTCCTTTCCCTTCGGGAACCAGGTCCGCAGGCTCTCGGCCCAGTGCGCATCGATCGCCGCCTTGTCGCGCACCAGCGTCGCCCGTCCCGACATCGACACGTAGTTCTGGCTGTCCGGATCGGCATAGCTCACGCCGACCCGGTGGTCGGACCGCACCTCGTCGACCTTGTGCGCGCTGGCGCGGGTGAAGAACCACAGCGTCCCGTCGAACGAGCTCTGGTTCGCCACCATCGGACGGCTGCGAAGCTCGCCCTCGTCGTCGGTCGTGAGCATCGCGAACTTGGTCGCCTTGATCAGCTCCCACAGCTTGGTGGCCTGGTCCTGGTTCATCGCGTCCTCCTGATCCCTGCCTACAGAGGCGGCCGGCGCAAAAAGGTTGCGGCGCATGGCCGGAAATCGATCCAGCGGGAGTTGCGACAACATGAACCCGCGGTCTAACGTTTGTCATAGCGCAACGACGCTGCGGGGGGACGGCCAGACGATGCTGCCCTCCGTCTCGATCAGAACAGCGCGGGATACGGCCTCGCCAGCCGCGGATGCAGCCCCAGGACCCAGCGGAGACAGATTTTGGTCAAAACGTCCACAAAGCGGCTCAGGCACGCCTGCGTCGGTGCATTCGCGGGGTTTGCCGTCCCCGCGGCCGGCCACGCGGCGACGATCACCGGCAACGTCGCCAGTTGGGTCGCGACCGCGGCCAAGGTCGGCACCGCGCCCGACAGCCAGTCGGTGACCATCGCGGTTCACCTGGCACTGAAGGATGTCGACGGGCTGACCAGCCTGGTCGCCGCGGTCTCCAGGCCCGGCAGCGCGCAATACGGCCACTATCTGAGCCCGGCGCAGTTCGCGGCCCGGTTCGCGCCGGCGGAGGCGGACGTCGCCGCCGTGCGTTCGATGCTGACCAAGGCGGGGATGTCCAACGTCACCGTGGGTCCGCTCGGCGCCTACGTCTCCGCGACCGCCAGCGTCGCCCAGCTGCGCCAGACCTTTGCCATTAGCCAGGGAATGTATCGCTTCGGCAGCGGCACGATGCGCGCCAACAAGGAGGCGCCCACCATCCCCGCAGCCCTCGCCGGCAAGGTCCTGTTCATCGAGGGGTTGGACGATACCGGCTCGCTCAGGCGGCCGCAGCACATCTCGGTGACCGCCGGCCCGCTCGTGGCCCCTGCCAGCCGTCTGGCACCCGCCACGACGGCAGCGGTCACGCCGCCGCCGGTCGCCAACTACGTCCCGTCGCCCTACTGTGACCACTATATCGGCGACCTCAAGGCAACGCTCAGCACACAGCCGGCGCCCTACGCCAAGAGCCTGCCCTGGCTGAACTGCGGCTACACCCCGCAGCAGATCCAGGCTGCGTACGGCCTCAATCCCTTCAACGTCGGACTCGACGGCGCCGGCATCAAGGTCGCCATCGTCGACGCCTACGCCTCGCCCACGCTGATGGCCGACGGCAACCTCTACGCCGCCAAGCATCACCTGCCGGCGCTGACCGGCACCAATTTCAAGCAGGTCATTCCGGCCGGCGTCTACGATGTGCCCGCCGCCCAGGTGACCAACGCGTATGGCTGGTGGACCGAGGAATCGCTCGACGTCGCCTCCGTGCACGGCTCCGCTCCGGGTGCCTCGATCGTCTATGTCGGCTCGACCGACAACAACACGTCGCTGACCACCGCATTGCTCGACACGATCTACCAGCGTCGCGCCGACATCATCACCAACAGCTACGGCAACAACGGCGAGGCCGTTCCCGCCGCCGACATCGCGACGGAGGACCAGGGCTTCATGGCCGCCGCCGCCGAAGGGGTCACCGTCCTGTTCAGCTCCGGCGACGACGGCGACCTGTCGCAGATCAACGGCGTCGCCAGCGGCGCCTACGAAGCGACCAGCCCCTACGTCACCGGGGTCGGCGGCACCTCGCTGCTGCTGACCAACGCGGCGGGCGCCAAGACCGAGTTCGGCTGGGGCACCTACCGCGACTTCCTCGACAACGCCACCGTCAACAGCGGCACCTCGATCACCACCACCGGCCTGACCACCACGACCGGGTTCGGCCTCACCTATGCCGACTTCGCGTTCTACTCCGGCAGCGGCGGCGGCATCAGCCTCGTCGAGCCGGAGCCCGACTACCAGGCCTCGGTCGTCTCCGCCGCGCTGGCGACCACGCTCAACGAGGCCGCGGGCTACCAAGTCACGCTGACGCCGCGACGGGTCAGTCCCGATATCGCCGCCGACGCGGATCCCTACACCGGCTACCTCTACGGCGAGAGCTACACCATCGCCGGTGACGGCCACAGCGACATCGGCTGCGCGAAGCAGTCGGCAACGACCGAGTATTGCGAGATCGCCGAGGGCGGCACCAGCCTCGCCTCGCCGCTCACCGCCGGGATGATCGCGACCGTCGACCAGGTGCGCGGGCTGACCGGCCGTTCGCTGGTCGGCTTCGCCAATCCGTGGCTCTATGGTCTGAAGACCGGCACGACGACCAACAGCGCCGGCATCAACCAGATCCTGCCGCCCGCGTCGCCGACCGCGGTGCTGCGCGGCTACGTCAACAACCCGAACGAAGTCAGGGTGGTGACCATCAACTCGGTTCCGCTCGTCGTGACCGCGGCCCCGTTCCCGCTCGAGGTCTGCGCCAGCACGATCTGCGAAGGTCTCGACGACGTCTTCAACGTCGTCACACCCGGCTACAACGACGTGACCGGCCTCGGCGTGCCGTACGTGCCCCGGCTCGCCTTCGAGTAACCCCGGACAGGGCCGGTGTCCGCCGGCCCTGGTCGGCACCGGAGATTTCGGGACCGAGACGTCGGGAAAGCTGACACTTCCCGACGTCCGGCGTTTCTAACAATATCGGATCGACCGCGGGATCGGCGACCGGCACCGCTGCCGCGACCTACAGCCTGTCCGGGCCCGGCTTCTCCGACTCGACGGCGCCGCTGTCGAGCGGAACCCAGACGCTCACCGTTCCGGGCGGCGCCGGCAGTCTCGTCTCGAGCCCCGCCGGATCGCGGCAATTGTTCGACATCTCGTTCCTGCCGACGGATCTCGCCGACTACACGGGCGTCGGCAGCATCGCGCTCACGATCGGCCGGTTGTTCATTACGTCGATCACGCCGACGACGCCGGGCGCCTCGATGGCCGGCGGCGGCACCGCCAGCGCGCTGATCGGAACCGCACTGCTCGGCCTCGGCCTCGTCAGGCGCCGCCGCGCCTGACGAGGTCGCGGCCGTGATCGGTTCTACCGGACCGTTTCCATCTGCTGCGTCCGGCGCGGGGTGCTGTCGGCGGTGTCGAGGAGCTCGATCGGGTACTCGCCGGTAAAGCACGCGTCGCAGAAACCCGGCTTGGCGGCATCCCGTCCCGGGCGTCCCAGCGCGCGATACAGCCCGTCGAGCGAAATGAACGCGAGGCTGTCGGCGTCGATCAGCTTGCCCATCTCGTCGACGCTGTGGCGCGCCGCCAGCAGCTTGCCGCGCTCGGGCGTGTCGATCCCGTAGAAGCAGGAATGCGTCGTCGGCGGCGACGAGATCCGCATATGCACCTCCGCCGCCCCTGCCGCGCGCACCATCTCGACGATCTTGCGGCTCGTCGTGCCGCGCACGATGCTGTCGTCGACCAGCACCACGCGTTTGCCCTGCAGCGCGCTCCGGTTCGCCGAATGCTTGACCTTGACGCCAAGATGCCTGATCTGCTCGGTGGGTTCGATGAACGTCCGCCCGACATAGTGATTGCGGATGATGCCGAGCTCGAACGGCACCCCGCTTTCGGCGGCAAACCCCATCGCCGACGGCACCCCCGAATCCGGCACCGGCACCACCACGTCGGCGTCGACCGCGCTCTCGCGCGCGAGCTCGACGCCGATCCGCTTGCGCGCATCGTACACGCCGCGTCCGTCGAGCACGCTGTCGGGCCGCGCGAAATAGATGTACTCGAACACGCAGAACCGCCCCGCCTGCGCGCCGAACGGCTTGATGCTGCGAACGCCCTGATCGTCGATGATCACGATCTCGCCCGGGTCGACGTCGCGCACGAACTCCGCGTCCACGATGTCGAGCGCGCAGGTCTCGCTTGCCAGCACCCAGGCGCCCGCGCTGCCCGCCGGCTCGCCGGGACTGCGGATCCGGCCGAGAATGAGCGGCCGCACGCCCAGCGGATCGCGCACGCCGATCAGCGCGTCCGACGACAGCGCCACCAGCGAATAGGCGCCCACCACCTGCTTGAGCGCGTCGATCAGCCGGTCGGTCACCGTCGAATAGAGACTGATCGCGATCAGATGGACGAACACCTCGCTGTCGGTGCTCGACTGGAACAGGCAGCCCCGCCTGACCAGCGCGCGGCGCAGCGTCAGCGCGTTGGTGAGGTTGCCGTTGTGCGCGACCGCGAAGCCGCCGAACTCGAAATCCGCATACAGCGGCTGCACGTTGCGGATCACCGTGTCGCCGGTGGTCGCATACCGGTTGTGGCCGATCGCGGCATGGCCGGGCAGTGACGCGATCACCCGCGCGTCGCCGTAATTGTCGCCCACCAGCCCGAGCCCCTTGTGCTGGTGAAAGCGCTGGCCGTCGAACGAGACGATGCCGGTCGCCTCCTGGCCGCGATGCTGCAGCGCGTGCAGGCCCAGTGCCGTGATCGCGGCGGCGTCCGATCCTCGCCAGATCCCGAACACGCCACATTCCTCGTGCGGATGGTCGTCGTCGAGCGCGTTCATGACTGCCATCGAACCATCCTCGATCAGATCGTCGTCTTGCCGGCCGGCGTGACCGGTGGCGCGTCGGGCGCCTGCACGTGTGGACGCGCGGACGCCGGCACCAGGCTCGCCGCCCAGGCCGCGCCCTCATAGGCGAGCGGCGTCGCGCGCGCCTGCCTGACCACGGTCGGCCAATCGGGCGGGGGCGCCGCCAGGCCCGCCAGCACATAGGCCACGATCACGATCGCGGCCCCCCGCAGCACGCCGAACGCCAGCCCCAGCGCCCGGTCGACCCCGCCGAACGGCGTCGTCCGGACCGCGCGTCCGATCAGGTCGGCCAGCACCGAACAGACGATCAGCAGCACGATGAACCCCAACCCGTACGAGGCGGCATCCGCGATCTGCGTGTTCGCGATCAGGCTCCGCATGGTCGGATCGATCAGCCCGAACAAATGGATCGCGCCGAACAGGGCGCCGGCCCAGGCCGCGAGCCCGAACGCCTCGCGCGTGAAGCCGCGCGACAGCCCGAAGAGCGCGGACAGCGTCAAGATCACGAGGGCCGCGATGTCGACCGGGTTCATCGACGAGGAGAATCCAGGATGGTGGCACGCCACTATATCGCGACACTGCCTCTCGGACGAAAGGGCAGGCGTCATCGCTTCTCCTCGCGGAGGAACGGCGAGACGAGATCGAACAGATGCCCGACCTCCTGCAAGGCGAGCCCGTCGGGCGCTGCCGCCTGGCGTCCGCCGCGCGCGACGCGCCGCGGCAGCACCGCACGCCCGAACCCGAGTTTCTGGGCCTCCTTCAGCCGCGCGTCGGCCTGCGCCACCTGCCGCACCTCCCCCGACAGCCCGACCTCGCCAAAGAACACGGCGTCCGCGTCGGTCGGCCGGTCGGCACTCGCCGAGGCGAGCGCCGCCGCGATCGCGAGGTCGGCCGCCGGCTCCGTCACCCGCAGGCCGCCCGCGATGTTCAGATGGATATCGAACTGCCCGAGCTTCAGCCCGCACCGCGCCTCCAGCACCGCGATCAGCATCGCGAGCCGCGCCGGATCGGCGCCCACCAGCGCACGCCGTGGCGAGCCGCCGCCTGCGGGGCTCAGCAGCGCCTGCACCTCCAGCAGCACCGGCCGCGTCCCCTCGATGCCGGCGAACACGGCACTCCCCGAGACATGCCCGCGCCGCTCGGCAAGGAACAGCGCCGACGGGTTCGCCACCTCGGCCAGCCCCTCACCGGTCATCTCGAAGACGCCGATCTCGTCGGTCGCGCCGAACCGGTTCTTGGCCGCCCGCAGGATGCGGAACTGGTGCCCGCGCTCGCCTTCGAAATGAAGCACCGCGTCGACCATGTGCTCAAGCACGCGCGGTCCCGCGAGCGATCCCTCCTTGGTCACGTGCCCGACCAGGATCATCGCGAAGCCCTGCGATTTGGCGAGCCGGATCAGTTCGAAGCCGGACGCGCGCACCTGGGCCACCGACCCCGGCGCGCTGTCGAGACCGTCGAGCCACATCGTCTGGATCGAATCGATCACCACCAGGCTGGTCCGCCGCTCGGCCTCGATGGCGGCCGCGATGTCACGCACGTCGATCGCGGCCGCCAGCGACAGCGAGGGCGCCGCGAGCCCCAGCCGGGTCGCGCGCATTCGCAACTGGTCGATCGCCTCCTCGCCCGACACGTAGAGCACCCGGCGGCCGCCGTCGCGGGCGAGGCCGGCCGCCGCCTGCAGCAGCAGCGTGGATTTGCCGATCCCCGGATCGCCGCCCACCAGCACCGCGGACGCCGGCACCAGGCCGCCGCCCAGCACCCGGTCGAGCTCGCCGATCCCGGTCGGCAGGCGCGGCGGCGGCTCGCTCTCGCCTTCGAGCGGCACGAAGCTCACCCGCGAACGCCTCGCCTTACCGACGAACGCGGGACCCGACACCGCCTCCTCGACGATGCTGTTCCACGCGTCGCAGCTCTCGCAATGCCCGGCCCATTTCGCCGTCACCGCGCCGCATTGCTGGCAGACGAACCGCGCCGACGGCTTAGCGGCCATCGCCGGACCGCGGACCGGGCGTTGCCAGCCCATCGCCCGGCCTCGGATCGGGCGTCGCCAGCATCGAGACCTGCGTGCGTGCGCGGGCCGCGCGCATGTCGACCATCAGCGAGACGTGCACCGGGCCGCCCTCGAGCCGGCCGCCGTCGAGATGGTAGAGCTGCGCCTCGCCCGCCGGCGCCGAACCGACCGGCGAGACCGCGATCGCCCGCCGCTTCATCCCGTCGGCGAGATCGGCGAGCAACGTCGCCGCATCCACGTCGTCCGCCACCGTGCCGCACATCCCGTCGTCGAACGACAGCAGCGCCATGTGGCCGCCTTCCGTGCTGGCGTCGTAGACGATCCCGGGCCGCGCCAGCAGACGCGACGCCGCATCCCCCGTCATCGCGGGCCACCCGGCGGCGGCCCGACGCAATCCCGGCGCGTCACCCACATGGACCAGGCAGGTGCGGTTGAACAGATCGACCAGGCGGCCCGCCTCATGCGTCCGGTCCGACCCCTGGGCGCCCGCAGCCAGCGTCACGAACATGCAGGCGGCCAGGCGCCGGTTCAGCGCCGCAACTCCATCGTGATCGGACCGTCTCGCCGTCCGTGCGTGAACTGGTCGACCACGTCGACCCCGCTGTCGAGCAGCGAGGAGGCCGGGCCCTCCCACACGATCCGCCCCCGATACAGCATCGCCGCCCGGTCCCCGATCCGCGTCGCGCTCGCCATGTCGTGCGTGATCGCGATCGCCGTCGAGCCCAGGTGGCGGACGGTGTCGACGATCAGCCCGTCGATCACCGCGCCCATGATCGGGTCGAGCCCCGTGGTCGGCTCGTCGAACAGCACGATGTCCGGATTGGCCGCCACCGCGCGCGCCAGGCCGACACGCTTCTGCATGCCCCCCGACAGCTCGGAGGGCGAGAGATCGCCCACCGACGGCGCCAATCCGACCAGGCCCAGCAGCCGGTCCGCCTCCCGCCGCGCCTCGCGCCGGCCGGGCTTCGCCTCGCGTCCCTGTCCGGCCAGCAGCCCGAAGGCGACGTTCTCCCAGACCGGCAGGCTGTCGAACAGGGCGGCCGCCTGGAACAGCATTCCCATCCGCGCCCGAGCGGCGCGGCGCTCGCGCGCCGGCATCGTCAGCAGGTCGCGCCCGTCGATCTCGATCGTCCCGGCATCGGGCTCGATCAGCCCCAGGATGCACTTGATCAGCACCGATTTGCCGGTGCCCGAGCCGCCGATCACCACCATCGAGGTCTGCCGCGCGATGTCGAGGTCGATCCCGTCCAGCACGATCTTCGGACCGAAGGCCTTGCGCAGGCCCCTGATCCGTATCTTGGGCATCACCGTCATTTGCTGAAGAACATCTCCGTCAGCAGGTAGTCGAAGGCAAGCACCAGGATCGAGGCCGACACCACCGCCGACGTCGTGGCACTCCCCACGCCCTCGGCGCCGCCTCGGCTCCGGTAGCCGTAGTAGCAGCCCATCAGCGCCACGATGAAGCCGAACACGCAGGCCTTGGCGAGTCCCACCGTGACGTCTTCGGAGGTCATGAACGACACCGTCGCCACCAGATAGCCGCGCGGCTCGAACCCGAGCAGCCCCACCGACACGACGAAGCCGCCCATCACGCCGAGAATGTCGGCGACCACGACCAGCAGCGGCAACGCGAGCAGGCCGGCGATCAGCCGGGGCGTCACCAGGAACTTCATCGGATCGGTCGACAGCGTGCTCAGGGCGTCGATCTGGTCGGTCACCCGCATCGTGCCGAGCTCGGCCGCCATCGCCGCACCCACCCGGCCCGCCACCATCAGCCCCGCCAGCACCGGGCCCAGCTCGCGCACCACCGACAGCACCACCACCCCGGCCGTCGCCGACTGGGCGTTGAAGCGGGCGAAGCCGGTGTAGGATTGCAGCGCGATCACGGCGCCGGAGAAGATCGCGGTCAGGGCGACGACGGGCAGGCTGAAGAAGGCGAACTCGGCGAACGCGGTCCCGAACGCGCGCGGATAGAAGGGCGGCCGCACCACATGCGAGAGCGCGTCCAGCCCGAACAGCGCGATCCGGCCCACCAGCCGCAGCGCGTCGAGTGTGCCCCGCCCGACGGATGCGACCACGTCGAGCGGATGCACTCGGAGCCCGGATCCGTCGTCAGACACCGACCTGTCTTCTGGCATGCGCGTGCCCTACCCTGGCGATCCCTTCACAGCAAGAAGGCGTTCATGACGCTCGACCCGCAGATCGCCGCCCTCCTCGCGCTCTTCGCCGCCGACCCGGCCGCCCGGCCGATCGAGACCCTCACGCCAGCCGAGGTCAGGGAGCGCCTCGTCAAGACCGCCCGCGCCTTCGCGGGCCGGCCCGAACCGATGGACGCGGTCGAGGACCGCACGATCGCGGGCCCCGAATCCTCGCTGAGGATCCGGATCTACACGCCGCGCGGCGCCGCCGCCGTGCTCCCGGGGATCGTCTTCTTTCATGGCGGCGGCTGGGTCGCCGGCAGCCTCGACAGTCACGACCTGCTGTGCCGCGCGCTGTGCGCGGGCAGTGGCGCGCGGCTCGTCGCGATCGATTACCGCCTGGCACCCGAGCATTGCTTTCCGGCCGCCGTGCTCGACGCGATCGCCGCCGCGCAATGGGTCGCCGCCCACGCGGCCGGTCTCGGCATCGATCCCTCGCGTCTCGCGGTCGCGGGCGATTCGGCGGGCGGCAATCTCGCCGCAGTCGTGGCGCAGCACGCGCGCGCCCACGGCCCGGCGCTCGGCTTCCAGCTGCTGATCTATCCGGTCACCGACACGCGCACCGACACGCCGTCCTATGTCGAGAACGCGCACGGCTACGCGCTCGAGCGAGCGGGCATGATGTGGTTTCTCGCGCATTACGCACCCGATCCCCACGATCCGCGTGCCGCGCCGCTGCGCGCGGACCTCGCGAACCTGCCGCCCGCGCTGATCCTGACCGCCGGCCACGATCCGCTTCGCGACGATGGCCGCGCCTACGCGGCGGCGCTCGAACGGGCGGGCAACGTCGTCACGCTGCGCGATTATGAGGGCCTGATCCACGGCTTCGCCACGATGGGCGGCGTCTCGGACGTCAGCCGCGAGGCGATCGCCGCGGCTGCGCGTTCGCTCGGCGACGCGCTGAAGTCCGGCATCGCGTCCCCGGGCCGGTGAAGCGACAGAAGCCCGCACGCGGACTTGCGTGTTCGTTAGTTCAGCCCAATACTGTTAGGAGGATCGCGACACTCGTTGTAACACGGCGTCCAGATCGGGGAATGCGATGTCCGAGGACACAGTTTCCGTCATCCCTTTCACGGCGCTTCCCCCGGCCATGCACGACGACGCGGTCGAGATCCCTGTCGCCGACGCGCTGGAATACGAGACCCGATTCGACGAGCGCGCGTATCTCGCGGCATTTCCCGACGTCTCGATCGCGGTCGATGCAGGTCACTGCGAGTCCGCCATGGCGCACTATCTCGAACACGGCGTGAAGGAGCGCCGGCTCGTCAAGAACGCCTATCAGCGCGCCCTGAGCCTGTCGCCCACGCTGTTCTTTCCGTCCAGCCACATCGATCAGGTGCTGATCACCGCTTCGGGCTACGTTCTCGTCGAGGGTTGGATCGACGACAAAGCGTCAGCGCTCGACGCCGTGCGCCTGCTCGACGGCGACCGGTTGCTGGCCGTGGCCTTCAAGATATGCCGCATGCGGCGTCCGGACGTCGAAGCGAGGGAAGACATCGAGCCCGGGCAACGGGTCGGCTTCTGGGCGATCGTCCACTGCAAGACCATGCGTGATCACGACGGGCGGATGACGGTCTCGCTCGGCGCCGGTTCCTATCGCAGGTCGGTTCCGATCGAACCGCGCTTCGCCTCCCTCGAGGCGCTGCGCAAGCGCGTTCTGGGCTTGATCGGAACCGCACGACGCAGCGGCATGTCCGCGCCGGAGCTCGCCTTCCAGATCGGCGGGACCCAGTGCGATCATTTGTGCGATCTCGGGCTCGAACTCGGCGCGCAGATCGCGTCGGGCGCGTGTTGCAGCGTCTTCGGCGAGGCCGGTCGTGTCGCGACGTCGATCGTCATCCGGCTGCGGCACGGTCCGGAGGCGGTCTTCCTGCAGGCTGCCCTGCTGAGCCGCGCGAGACGTCCGCGCGCCTTCGAGCTGATCTTCGTGCTCGACGATCCGGATCTGCTCGAGCATGTCCTGCGCGAGGCGGCCGCCTCGGCAGACATCTATGGCGCCACGATCAAGATCGTCTCGCTGCCCTCGCGCGCGGGCTTCGGCACGTCGCTCGACGCGGCGATAGATTGCGCCGAAGGCGAGCGCCTCTTGATCGTCGACCCCCAGATCTTTCCGGGACAGCCCGGCTGGCTGGACGCGCATGACCGGATCGTCGCGTGCCGGCCGCCGGAGGAGACACTGATCTTCGGCGCGGCATCTGGCCGCGCCGACCGGTCTAGCCGTATCTCGATGGAGATCGTCATCGAGGACGGCGTGGCGACCAGCCCGTCGCGAACCTGGCATGTCGGTCTGCTGAATATCGTCCAGCGCGAGCGCTGGACGACGAGCATCGGCGCGTCGAGGCCGGCGACGGCATTGTCGGGCCAGTTCCTGTCGCTCGACCGGCGGACATTCGAGCGACTTGGCCGTTTCGGCCACGATTTCTCGTCGCGGTCCGCGTCGATCGTCGATCTCTGCCAGCGCTACGAGCGTGCCGGCCTGACGGCGTGGGAGCACGAACTCCCCTTCGTCCATCTGCCGCTCCACCAGAAGCTGGCGACCATCGAAGAAGAATCGGTCGATCTGCTCGATCGCGAGATCCTGACCAGACGCTGGCTGGAGGTCATTCGCGACCGCAGCGGATCGCAGCGCAGGCCGGTTCTGCCGCGTCCGCCGGCGCTTCGTCCGTTGCCGCTCGGTCATCAGGAGCGGAGACGGTCGCCCGTGCCCTATGTCGCGCCGGCGGTCGTTGCCGGATAGTCGCCGATGTCGCGCGAGCCGAGGCAGCGTGTGATGATCGTCAGCGCCTTCCATCCCGAGCTTCGTCATGGCGGATCGCAGCGCGTCGCCTACGATCTCTTTCGTGAGCTGCAACGTTCGCCGCACGGCGATCCCGTCTTTCTCGCCGCTGTCGACGACCAGCAATCCCGCATCTTTCCGAGCGCCGTTCCGATCACGGCTTTCGAAGGCCGCGCCCGCGAGTTCATCTTCCGGTCGGAAGCCTACGACCCGGTGTGGCAGAAACTCTGCTCATCGGCGGCGATCGAAGCGCTGTGGGAGTTCTTCTCCTTCCACCAGCCCGACATCGTCCATTTCCATCACTACGTCTTCTTCGGCATCGACATCCTGTCTCTCGTCCGCAGGATACTCCCCGATGCCAAGATCGTGCTCACGCTGCATGATTTCGCCGCGATCTGCCCGGTCAACGGGTGCATGGTCCGCACCATCGACGGTTCGCTGTGCGACTCCGCCACATCCGTCCGATGCCATCAATGCATTCCCGAGCGGCAGCCGAACCATTTCGAGACGCGCCGTCTGTGGTTCCAGCGCCACCTCGCCAATGTGGACCTGTTCGTCAGTCCCTCGCGCTTCCTGCTCGAGCGTCATGTCGAATGGGGCATTGCCCGCGAGAAGATGGTCGTCGTCGCGAACGGTGTGGCGGCGGCCAGGCCGATCACCGCATCGGCCGAGCGGATCCGCAACCGCTTCGGCTTCTTCGGACAACTGATCGACATGAAAGGCGTGCACCTCATCCTGCGCGCGGTCGGGCTGCTGCGCGCGGAAGGGTTGACGGATTTCACGGTCGAGATCAACGGCGACAATCTCGCGGCCGCGTCGGCGGAACTCCGCCGGGAATACGAGACCTTCATGCGCGACGAGAGCGCGCGTCCACGCGGCGCGCAGATCGTCTTCGAGAACGGTCCTTACGAGATCGAGCAGATCGAGCAACGCATGGCACGGCTCGACTGGTGCCTCTGCCCATCGATCTGGTGGGAGACGTTCGCCCTCGTGATCTCCGAGGCGTGGTCGTTCGGCAAGCCGGTCATCTGCTCCGATGTCGGCGCGATGGCCGAGCGTGTCACCCATGACAGGAACGGACTGCTCTTCCTCACCAACGATGCCGAGGCGCTCGCGGCGTCGATCAAGCGGGCCGTGCGCGAGCCGGATCTCTGGCACAGGCTGGCGGCGTCCCTGCCGCCGGTCGAGACGACGCTCGGCATGGCGATCGCCTACAACCGTTTCTATCGCGATCTCGTCACTCCGATCACGGCCCCCGACGCCACGCAGGCGCTTGATGACATGTCATATTGTTGTTAGTTAGTTTGTTGCTCTGCAACATCATCCGATCTGAGTCTCCGCCCGCATTCAAGCCGCCCAGAGGAGGGTTCGTGGCCGCATTGACACCTTACGGCAGTCTCGTTGGCGTGAACGCCCGCGGACATGCGTTTGTTGAAGTCGTCAAATCGCAATTCCACGATCTGCTCCGCTCGCTGATCAAGGCGATCGAGGTCGACGAGGAGTGGTACCTGTCGACTTACGCGGACGTGGCACAGGCGGTCCGCGACGGGCAATTCAGCTCCGGACGCGACCATTACCGGCAGTCGGGATATTTCGAGGATCGGATGCCGCGCCGCATCTCCGTCGACGAGGCCTGGTATCGCTGGACCTACGCCGACGTCGAGAAGGCGTTGAACGAGCGCCACTTCACGTCCGGACAGCAGCATTTCGAGAAGGACGGCTTCCGCGAGGGGCGCCTGCCGTCGGAGGGTTGGCGGCTATGACGGCGCGCGCCCGTTGAGCGACGTCCGCGGATGCGTCGACGGGCTCGAGGGCGCCTATGTCGTCGGCTGGAGCGCGCCGGACGAGAACGGCGTCAACCGTACGGTCACGATCTGCGACGAGAACGGACGGCGCCTCGCCTCCGCGCGCGCCGCACGCTTCCGCGCCGACCTGGTCGCACTCGGCCTGAGCTCAGCCGACTTCGCGTTCCGGATCCCGATCCTCAAGCCGCTCGGCGTCAAGCGGCTGCATGTCATGGCCGACGGCGTGGAACTGGCAGGCTCGCCGCTCGACATGGGCCCCGCTCATGTCGACTGCGACGTCCGGGTCGTCGACGGATGCGTCGATGGCTGGATCATCGCGAGGGCGCCCGAGGTCACGCCGCCCATCGTCACCGTCAGGGCGGCCGACGGCCACATCGTTGCGACTGCGCGTTCGGTGGCAACGCCGGGCGAGGACCCGCTGTTCACGCCCTGGAAATTCCGTGCGCCACTCGACCAGTCCTGCTTCGGCGCCAGCGAGGTCGCTCTCGCATGCGCGATCGGCGAGACCGTCTTCGCGCGCCTCACGGCCGAGCTCAGGGTCGAGGGCGTGCTCGAGATCCTCTCGCCGCGGCGTTGCGCCGGCTGGCTGATGTCGCCCGATGCGCCGCGCCGCCGCTTCCGCATCGCGGTCGCGACCGGCGAGCAGGAACCGGTCGTGGCGGCCTGCGACGTCGAACGGCACGACGTGCTCGAGGCGTTTCCCGAACTGAGCGACGCCCGTGTGGGCTTCGACGTTCATCTTCCGGCGAGCCACGACATGTCGGCTCTCGCCGGGATCTCGATCAGGCTCGCGGGCTCCGATCATCATCTGTTCGACAGCCCCTACGTCGCGGGAACATTGCCGGCCCTGGTGTCGGTCGCGCGCCGCGCGGCGGGCCTCGTGCGGCGTCACGCGGACGAGCTCGGTCCGGATGCCGCCGCCATGCTCCAGTCGCTGCTGTCGTCCGTCGTGGCACAGCAGCGCACGGCGAAGGGCGGCCTGCATGTCAAGCGGCGGATCCTGCGTCCCAAGGCCAGCGGCCCCGCCGTCACCATCGTCGTCCCGGTCTACCGCGACGTCGCCGTCACCACCGCGTGCCTCGACAGCATCCTCCGCCATCGCGACGAAACCAGGCACCGCCTCCTCATCGTCAACGACAATTCGCCCGATGCGGCGATGGCGGCCGCGCTGGACACATTCGCCCGGGTCCCGAACGTCATCGTGCGCTCCAACGCCACCAACCAGGGCTTCATCCGGAGCGTCAATCGCGGCCTGTCCGACGCCGCCTGCCAGGGCGACGTCGTCCTTCTGAACTCCGACACCCGCGTCTTCACGGGCTGGCTCGACGAGCTGATCCAGGTCGCGCGATCCTCGCCGCTGATCGGAACCGTCACCGCAATGTCGAACAACGCAACGATCTTCTCCTATCCCCACCCCGCTCTGCGTGGCGATGATTGGAGCGACATCCCGCTCGAGGATCTGGCCGGGATCGCGTTGCGGGAAAATCGCGGCCTCGCGATCGACGTCCCGACCGGTCACGGCTTCTGCCTCTTCATCAAGGAGGAGGCGTTGCGCGAGGTGGGCCTGCTCGACGAAGGATTCGGCCGCGGCTACGGCGAGGAGAACGATTTCTGCGCGCGCGCGGCCGATCTCGGCTTCCGCCACGTCGCCGCCGGCGGCGTGCTGGTCGAGCATCGCGAAAGCGTCTCCTTCACCGGCGACAAGAGCGAGCTCCTCAAGCGCAACCTCAAGACGCTCGAGGAGCGCTATCCCGAATACTCGCCGACCATCATCGGCTTCGAACGCCAGGACGGGCTTCGCGGCGCGCGCTGGGCGCTCGATGCCGAACGGCTCCGTCGTGCCCGCGCCGGCCCCGGTTACGCGGTGACCGTCATCAACTGGGTGACCGGCGGCACGATCAAGGCGATGGAGGAGACGCACGCAGCGGCCGGCCTCGACAAGTTCGGCGCGATCACGGTCAAGGTCAGGATCGACGGCGTCATCGAGCTGTCCTGCGCCTCGCCGCTGGTTCGCGCCATCTTCGCGCGCGACGAGATCGCGCCCCTGTTCGCGATGCTGGCCGATCTGCCGGTCGAGGTTCTGCTGGTCCACCAGACGCTCGGCTTCGCCGAGCCGTTCCTCGATCGCCTCGCGCAGTTCGCGTCCGGCCGCAACGCCATCTATTACGGCCACGACTACTATCCGCTTTGTCCCCGCGTCACCATGATCGATGCCACCGGCGGTTTCTGCGACGTGGCGGCGCCGGCGACCTGCGTGCGCTGCGTGGCGATGGGCGGTGCCCACGAGGCCTCGGCGCTCGATCCCGCCGCGACCCTCGGCCACCGTGCCCGCTACGAGACCTTCCTCCAATCCTTCCGCCTGGTGATCGTTCCATCGGAGAGCGCCGGTTCCTATTACAGGCGAGCCTTCCCCGGCATCCCGCTCGCGTCCATCCCCCATCCGGAGGATCTCTCGTCCATTCCGGTGGCGCCGCGCGCCGGAACGAGCACCGACATCGTCATCATCGGCGCGATCGGGCCGCACAAGGGATCGCAGCAACTGCTCGATCTCGCGCGCCATGCCCGCATCACCAATCCAGGCATCGTCTTCCATGTCGTCGGCTACACCGACATCGACGACCAGCTTCTGGCGGTCGGCAATGTCCGGATCACCGGACCATACCAGCAGGCGGATTTGCCGCATCTCGTCGCCGCCGCGAACGGCCGGTTCGCGCTCTTCCTGCAGGCATGGCCGGAGACCTACTCCTACACGCTGAGCGAGGCGATCCGCGTCGGGCTGATCCCGATCGTGCCCGACATCGGCGCGCCGGCCGACCGGGTGCGTGCGACCGGCTTCGGCCATGTCTTCCCGTTCCCGATCCGGTCGGCCGACATCGTCCGCCTGATCGACAATGTCGCCGACGGCACGCTCGATGCATGGTCGGGCGCCGGCCCGACCCAGTTCGCGTCGCTCTCCGACACCGGCGCCCTGGTGCGCGAGGCGATACTCGGTCGCGCTGGTGGCAGCTCGGATCGGCCTCTCTCGGCGCCGACGTCGCCATCGAAACGGCGAAAGGAGGCGATCACGTAGTGGCGAAGAAGCGCGCATCCGCACGATGCCTTTCGATCGTCTGTTTCACCATCTGTTCGGGACTGATCGGAGCATCACCGGCGAATTCTCGCGGACGGCAAAGCCAGCCGATCGACGTGACGGATTTCGGCGCCCACATCGACGGTCTTCACGACGACACCAAAGCTCTCGCTGCCGCGCGCAACGCAGCACCGGCAAACGGCGTGATCGAGATCCCACCCGGCGACCTGCGTTTCACTCCATCACCCTCCGGCGATGCCAAGCCCGTTCTTTGGACGCTCGACGGCACCACAGCGAACGGGCATGCGCCCTTGATCGGTCTTGGGGACGACCTCGTCGAAAACGTGCTCGATGGCGGCCGTTGGCTGACCCGTGCCGGGACGACGTCGACGTCGCCCCCGATGCTCCGCCTCGACGACAACGTGACGCATTCCGGTGGCTGGGGCGTCCAGCCGGCGCTCCAGACCAACTGCATGATCCACGAGGCGCCGGCCCCGCTTGCAAGCAATATCTGGTGCGGCCAGAACATCGTTGTCAGCTACGCGACCGGACCCTCGAACATCGTCGCACTCTCGGGAACAGCCGTCCGGCCAGCGGACGCGCTCGCGGACCGGCGCGGCATTCGCGCCGAAACCTGGTCGGCGTATTTCGAGAACCACGACTCGACGGGTGCGCCCTCCAATCTGTCCGGCTCGATGGTCGGCATCGAGAATGACATCTATGCCAATGGCGCCGACCCGAGCGGTCATCGCATCCTGCTGCAGATGATGGTGGCAGCAGTCGATCCACATGGCGCCCCGGTCCAGGTGGGAGAGGGTCTGTTGATTGGCCGGAACGATTTGGCGGCCACGATGACGACGCCGATCAAGATCCAGATCCCGTTCAGCAATGCAGCGATCGACCTCAGCGGTGCGACCGCGATCGATCAAGCCCCCGCCATCAAGCTCGCGGATGGACAAAAGATCTGCCTTCACGGCGATGATGACTGCCTGCGATCGAATGGCGAAGGGGGTGTGCAGACCGCCTCGATCACGATCGGCGTGCAGACCACCCCGTCCACCTCCTCGGCTCCCTGCAACACGGGACGCGTGGCGTGGGACAGCCAGTACGTCTATGTCTGTGTCGGCAAGAACTCGTGGAAGCGCGCAGCCCTTCAGGCTTGGTGATGACCAGAACAATAAGGGTCGAGTAGATTGATCGAGCGGATCTCTCCTGCCGGGGATCAACAAGCATTCCAGCTCTATTCCCCGCCTTTCAAGATGAGGCCGCCCAAAGTCGGCAACATCGATCTCATTCCCGAGGACGCGCTTCGAGCCATGACCGTGTCGTGGAACAGGTCCGATTACAAGGAACAAGTCGTCACGGGACATCTTCTGAATGATGTCTTCGTCGCGGCCGAAGGCCTGGTGTTCGACGCCCGCGGTCAGCTCTACATCGGAAGCATCACCCAGCATTCCGACATCGAGATAGCACGTGCCCACGACGACGTCCTGTCGGCCATCGCTGGCGGACTTCATCCGGCGGAAGAGCTCTTCGTGCTGTGCAAGAAGCGCGGGGTGCAGAACTATGGGCACTGGTTGCTCGAGATGATGCCGAACGCCTATTTCTCTCATCTCTGTCGCGGACGGGCCCCACGCTTCATCGTGCCGTCGGCCGAGGGTCAACTCCGCCAGGTCATTCGCGAGAGCATGCAACTCCTGGGCGTCGAGGATGGCCAGCTTGCTCCCGTGGGCGGGGACGTCTTCCGAGCCAGGGAGCTTCTGCTGGTCGAAGGGCTGACGAACCACGGCGTCTTCATGTCACCGCTGGTCTTTCAAAGCACCGGATTGATTTCAGCGCAGGTCAGGGCCTCCGGCATCAGGAAGATCTACGTGACCCGCGACGGCCTTTTGTCACGGCGCTTCCGGAACGAGGAAGACATAAGGGCTCGTGCGGTCGCGTGTGGCTACCAGCCGATCGATCCGTCGACCCTGTCGTTCCCGGAACAGGTCGCCGCGTTCAAGGGCGCCACCGACATCGTGGGCGTCATGGGCGCGGGGCTGACCAATATCGCGTTCGCTTCGCGTGGAGCCCGGGTCACCAGTCTGGCGCCGGCCTCGATGCCCGACACCTTCTTCTGGTTCGTGTGTGGCATTCGCGGTCTCGACTATCGAGAGGTCCGTTGCCAGCAAGATGGTCCGATCCGAGGCGTCGCTGGCTGGGATACCGACATGCTGCTTGGTTCCGACGATCTCAATGACGTTTTCACGCACCAGTGACGCACGGCACGTGCAAGAGGCTTCGAGGTGTATATCCCTCCAGATGTCTACAGGATCGAGAACCCTCACATCGAGGCCGCCATACGAGTGTTCAGCCGGGACGATGCTTTCGACCCCGGCACCGGACTTCGTCATGTGTTCATCTGCTTCACCAACAGGTCTGGGTCGAACTACCTTGCGGACGCGTTGGGATCTGGCGGCATCGTCAATCTGAGCGGCGAGTATTTCAATGGTGACACGATCCGGGAGATCGTGGTTCGGCACCATCTGCCATCGCTTTCGGCTTATCTGGACTTTCTTCGCATACAGGAATCCAAGAACAACATCCTCGTAAGCAAGATCGCGATCACGCAACTCGCGCTTCTTCACAGGTAGGGGTTTCTGCAAACACTCGGAGATCGAGCGAACTACGTGTTCATAAAGCGCAACGACATTCTGGCTCAAGCCATCTCGACCCAGATCGCCTTCAAGACAAGGCAATGGACGAGTTTATCTGCCCCCCGTGATGAAGGCATCTCTCTCAAATACTCGACCGAAGACATCGCAATGACAATCGATGACATTGCTTTCCAGAACGCCTTGTGGATACGGTTTTTTTCCCACAATGCCTTGAATCCGACCTACGTGACGTACGAGCGCCTCGTCAAAGAACCGGGCCATGTCCTCAACGACGTCTTTCGCGATTTGAGACTTCCCGCGATCTATGATCTGGACAAAGTCGTCCTGCGGCCGCAGACACGGGAGATCAATCGCACCTGGCGTGAAACCTACCGACAAGCCATGGCGACCCTCTGCCAGCGGCCGTGATGTTGCACGAACCGTCTTCGGATTCGAGCCCCTGCGTGTATTGTGTCGCGGCCTGCAAGAACTTCCCGATGTCGGACGACATCATCAACGGCAGGAACTGATCGACAACATGATCCGGCCAATCCCACCATCGGATTCCCAGAAGCGTCGCAATCTGCTGTTCGGAAAACCGAAGTCGGGCTACACGGCCCGGATTTCCGACCACGATGCCATAAGGCGGCACGTCGCGGCTGACGACGGACTTTGCACCGATGACGGCGCCGTCTCCGATGGTGACCCCCGAACAGATGAATGCGTCTGCTCCAATCCAGACATCGTTGCCGATCATGACGTCACCTTTGGTGTCGTGATCGGAAGCTCCGTTCGGTACGGATGGCCAGTAGCTTCGGAGCGTCGCAAATGGGTAGGTACTGACCGTGTCGACACGATGATTGCCCAAAGCGATGACGAGACCGCTTGCCATCGACGTGTATTTGCCAACGGTGAAGTTGGCCCGGCCCGCCTCGAAGAAACGAGGATGACCATAGGTGTGATCGCCGACGCTCCAGCCGAAATCCCGTATTTGCTCGGCCAGATCGATCTTCGTCCCGGGCCGGCGGATCGATCCGGGCGGTTGCTCGGCCAAGCAAAGGATGATCGCCGGACTCGGGATGTGGCGACCTGTCAGGACGAGCCGCTGGTCGCGTGTCTCGACAGTGTCGAATCTTGTCGTGACGACTCGCTCCTCGTTGAGAAGACAGAACACGCCGTCCTCGATGAGCCAGTATCTTTCGTTCGGATGGTCATAGTTACGAACTGTCCCGTCCGCGGCAAACTGCATTGCCGGCGTCTCGACGGGCCCGTCCTTGTGACTGAACTGCCAGCGGGACCCAATCAGCCTCTCTGTTGTGACAGGGCGGAAAATGGCCTCGAAGCTCCATCCGAATGCTGATAACTAACATTATTGTTGTCGAGACGCGACAGGAAAGCAACGCGACAGGCCGCTGAACGGGACCCGATCGCCTATCTTGAGGAGACACATTCCGGCCCCCGGATCTCACGTTCGGGTGGTGTCGGGAGGATGGAGACGTTCCGGGCATGGCCATGACGATCATCGACAGGGGGCACGACAACAAGGTCGTCGTTCCGGACGGCGCGCTGGAAAGCGGAGACGGGGTCATCGAGTTCGACGGAGACGATAATCTCGTCGTCATCGGGCAGCCTCTTGCCTGGGGCACCCCCTACTTCCGAGTGGCCGGTGGTTCCAAGGTCGTCATCGGCGAGGGCTGCGTCCTCGGCAGGCTTTGGGCCTATGTCTCGAATGGAGCCTGCCTGACCATCGGCGCGCGTTTGAGCGTGTCCGGTCGGGCGAATTTCACAATGCACGAGGCGGCCGACATCACGCTCGGTCATGGCTGCCTCATCGCCGACGAGACGCATTTCATGGCATCCGACATGCACTCGATCATCGATGTTCATGACGGAAGGCGGCTCAATCCGCCACGATCGATCCTGATCGGAGATCATGTCTGGATAGGATTTCGCGCGATGGTTCTTCCAGGAGCGGAGGTCGGCCATGGCTCCGTGATCGGCGCTGGATCCGTGGTCACCGGGATGATCGAGCCGCAATGCGTGGCCGTAGGCGTCCCGGCGAAAGTGGTCAGACGAGACGTGACATGGGATCAGGGCCTGCTGCCCTACTGACGGCTGGTTCCGGCTACACCGCCAGCCGATCCAGCATCGGTTGGGTGACCAGGCACACGCCCCGGTCGGTCCGCCGGAAGCGCTTCGCATCAAGCGCCGGGTCCTCGCCGATCACCATCCCGGACGGGATCTTCACACCGCTGTCGACCACCACGTTCGAGACCCGCGCCGAACGCCCGATATCGACGTATGGCAGCAGCACCGCGCCGTCGATCCGGGCATAGGAGTTCACCCGCACGTTGCTGAACAGCAACGACCTGCTCACGTTGGCACCCGACACGATGCAGCCGCCCGACACCAGCGACGAGACGGCCGAGCCGCGGCGGTCGTCCTCGTCGTGGATGAACTTCGCCGGCGGCGTGATCGGACTGAAGGTCCAGATCGGCCAGTCCCGATCATACAGATCGAAGCCCGGAACGAAATCGGTCAGGTCGATGTTCGCCTGCCAATACGCGTCCACCGTGCCGACGTCACGCCAGTAGGAATCGGGTTCGGCCGCCGAACGGACGCACGACTCGCTGAACTGGTGCGCGACCGCCGAGCCATGCGCCACGATGTACGGAATGATGTCCTTGCCGAAATCGCGGGACGAATTCGGATCGGCCGCGTCGCGCCGCAACTGCTCGATCAGGAACTTCGTCTCGAAGACGTAGATCCCCATGCTCGCGAGCGCCACCGCCGGCTTGCCCGGCATCGGCGGCGGATCCTTCGGTTTCTCCAGGAACGACACGATGCGGTTGCCCTCGTCGACATGCAGCACGCCGAAGCCGCTCGCCTCCGACCTCGGCACCTCGACCACGCCCACCGTGACGTCCGCCCCCTGCCGCACATGCTGCTGCAGCATGGGCTCGTAATCCATCTTGTAGATGTGATCGCCCGCCAGGAGCACGATGTAGTGCGGCGCATAGCCCTCGATGATGTCGATGTTCTGGAACACCGCATCCGCCGTGCCCGCATACCATTGCGTCTCCGACACGCGCTGGCTCGCCGGCAGGATGTCGAAGCTCTCGTTGCGCTCGGGCCGGAAGAAGTTCCAGCCGCTCTGCAGGTGCCGGATCAGGCTGTGCGCCTTGTATTGCGTCGCGACCCCGATTCGCCGGATGCCGGAATTGAGCGCGTTGGACAGCGCGAAGTCGATGATGCGCGACTTGCCGCCGAAATAGACCGCGGGCTTGGCGCGCCGGTCGGTGAGCTCCATCAGCCGGCTGCCGCGTCCGCCCGCCAGCACATAGGCCATCGCCTGGCGCGACAGCGGACCGGCGGTGGATGAAGGCATCGGTCAGTCTCCTTGCATCAACGTTGTCGCGTGCCGTCCAGCAACGACCCGTACAGATCGAGCGTCGCGGCCGCGATCGCGTTCCACGAGAAATGCGCGACCGCGCGCCGCCGTCCGGCCTTGCCGAGCCGCTCGCGCAACGCCGGGTCGCGCGCCAGGCGGTTGATCGCCTCCGCGAGCCGCCAGGAGAACCCCTCCGGATCGGCCGGATCGAAACTGCCCGCCACGAGCCCCGGATCGACCAGCAATCCCGTCTCCTCCGGCACCACGACCTCCGGGATGCCGCCGACCGTGGTCGCCACCACCGCCGTCTCGCACGCCATCGCCTCGAGATTGATGATGCCGAACGGCTCGTAGACCGACGGGCAGCAGAACACGCTCGCCGCCCCGTGCAGCGCGATGATGTCCGCGCGCGGCAGCATCTCGCGGATCCAGATCACGCCCGGTCGTTCCCGCCCGACCGCGTCCACGCCCGCCGCCATCTCCCGGCCGATCTCGGGGGTGTCGGGCGCGCCCGCGCAAAGCACCACCTGCAGACCGGGATCGAGATGGCGGATCGCGCGGACGAGATGGATGATGCCCTTCTGCCGCGTGATCCTGCCCACGAACAGCACGAACGGGCGCGCGGGATCGATCCCGTGCCGGCTGACGACCTCGGACGACCCGCCGGGCCGATACTCGTCCGGATCGATCCCGTTATGGATCACATGGATCCGCTCGGGTGCGACGTCGAACAAACGCCGCACGTCCTCGCGCGTCTCGCGCGACACCGCGATGATCGCGTCGGCACTCTCGATCGCGGTCCGCTCCATCCAGGCGCTCAGGTGATAGGCGTTTCCGAGCTGCTCGACCTTCCACGGCCGCAGCGGCTCGAGCGAATGGATCGTCAGCACGTAGGGAACGCCCCAGAGCTTGGCCGCGAGCAGTCCGGCCATGTCCGCATACCAGGTGTGGCAATGCACGATGTCGGCAGCCAGCGTGTCCTTGGCCATCATCAGCGAGCGCGTGAACGCGTCGACCGCGCCCACGAAGCGCGGATCGGTGTTCCTCGCGGTCTCGTCCCACTGCGGATAGCCGCGCACGGCGAGCTGGCCGTCCGACGACACCTGGTCGCCGAAACAGCGCACCTCGACATCGATTCGCGCGGCGAGCGCCCGGCTCAAATACTCCACATGCACGCCGGCGCCGCCATAGACGTAGGGTGGGTATTCCTTGGAGAACAACGCCACCTTCATGCCGGCATCGCCTTTCTGCGCCGCCGAACGCTCCCTCCGTGCGCCCCGAGCGTCAAGCGTCAAGCGTCAGCGACGGCCGTCGTGCAGCGTATCGAGATCGGCGAAGCGCGTGAACTCGCCCTCGAAGAACAATTCTATCCGGCCGGTCGGGCCATGGCGCTGCTTCTCCAGCAGCAGCTCGGCCTTGTTGTGGACCTGGTCCATGTCGCGGCCCCATTTCTCCAGCGCCGCCTGGAATTTCTCCTCGTTGTCGAACGCCATCTGCTTGGGCGCACGCTGCTGCAGGTAGTATTCGTCGCGGTAGACGAACATCACCGCGTCAGCGTCCTGCTCGATCGAGCCCGACTCGCGCAGATCCGACAATTGCGGCCGCTTGTCCTCCCGGCTTTCCACCGCGCGCGACAACTGGCTCAGCGCCAGGACCGGCACCTCGAGCTCCTTGGCGATCGCCTTGAGCCCCTGCGTGATCATGCTGATCTCGAGCACCCGGTTCTCCGGCCGCGTGCCGAGCGCCGGCCGCATCAGTTGCAGGTAATCCACCACCACCAGCGAAAGCCCGCGCGTGCGCGCGAGCCGCCGGCAGCGCGTCCGCAGCGCCGACAGCGACAGCGCCGGCGTGTCGTCGATCAGCAGCGGCAGCAGCGCCAGTTCTCTCGACACCTGCACGAAGCGGTCGAAATCGCGCTGGTTGATCTCGCCGCGCCGGATCCGCTCGCTGCCCACGCGCGACTCCTCGGACAGCAGGCGCGTCGCCAACTGCTCGGAGCTCATCTCGAGCGAGAAGATCGCGACCGACCCCTTGGGCAGGGTGCCGTCGCCACGCGCCCGCGCGTCGCGCAGCAGTCCCTGCGCCGCGCCGAACGCGATCTTGGTCGCGAGTGCGGTCTTTCCCATTCCCGGCCGGCCGGCCAGGATCAGCAGGTCGGACGGATGCAGCCCGCCCGTCTTCTTGTCGAGATCGCGCAGGCCCGTCGTCAGCCCGGACACGCCGCCCTCGCGGTGGAACGCCTGCTCGGCCAGCTCGATCGCCTTGGCCAGCGCTCCTTCGAACGGCTCCGGGCCGCCCTCCGCGCCGCCACGCGTGGCGAGCTGGAACAGCGAATGCTCGGCGACCTCGATCTGCGCGCGCCCGTCGAGCCCGTCCTCGCCCGCGACGAAGGCCTGGTTGACCATCGTCTCGCCGACATCGATCAGCTCGCGCCGCAGCCAGCTGTCATGCACCGCGCGGCCGTATTCGCCGGCGTTGATGATGCCGACCATCGCCGAGACGAGCTGCGCGAGGTAGGCCGTCCCGCCCACCTCGTCGAGCGCCCCCGAATGTTCGAGCTCGGCCTTGAGCGTGACCGCATCGGCGAGCTGCCCGGCCTCGATCCGCCGCGCGATCGAGGCGAAGATCCGCCCATGCACCGGGTCGGCGAAATGCTCGGCCGACAGGAAGTCCGACACCCGCTCGAACGCCTTGTTGTTGGCGAGCAGCGCGCCCAGCAGGGCCTGTTCGGCGGCCAGGTTCGACGGCGGCAAGCGGTGCTGGCCGAAGAGGGGCTCCGACGAGCCTCGTTCGATGTTGTTCACCGGACCGAGCCTAGAGCGTTGTCTGCCGACCGTCCCTGTGGATGGCTGTGGATCATGGGCATGAAGCCCGTCCGGCTACGACGCCGGATCGCGGGCGAGCCTGGACGACACGCCGGCCGGCTTGAGCGTCCCGTCGAAGCCCTCGTCGAGCAGGACGGTCCAGCCCTTCATCCAGGCCTCGACGCGATCCTTCCGCGGCGAGGGCAGATCGATCTGGACGCTCATGAACTCCCGGTCGCCGGTCCGGAACCAGACCGATCGCGTCATCGCGACCGGCGATTCGGTGCCGGCGTCGCGCAGGCGCTCGCGCGCCGCCTCGAGGATGCTGCGCGGCTGGCCGTCGGCGACCGGCAGATCGGGAGGCGCGGCACGGACAAACCAGCACGACCGCGCGCCGCTCGGTCGGACCGGCAGGACATGGGACGCGAAATTGGTCGGATCGGCGCACTGCACCGGCAGCCCCGGCGATGCCGGCGAGGGACCGGTGGTGGCGACGGCGTCGAGGAGGCCGCTGACGCGGCCGTGCTGGAGCCGGGCGAGCACGATCTCCGTCACCTCACCGCCCGGCTCGAATCGCCCCGCCAGCACCTCGTGCCAGTCGCCGGCCGGCAGCGGCAGCGAGCGGCCGGCGAGCGGCATCAAGGTGCGCAGCGACGGGATCATCGTCGGTCCCACGACCCTGGAGGTCGTGGCGGGGGCGCCCCGGACCAGGGAGAAGACGCGCTCGACCCCAGCCGTGGGATAGAGCGCGGTCAGGGCGCCGAAGGTCAGGGTGGCGCCGATGCACAGGCGCCAGAGCGGAGCACGGCGCCACAGCCGCCCGGCGGCACTCACGGCAAGCCGGGCATCAGGCGGCGACTTCGGCGCGCGCGCCCTCCGGTCCGGTCACGATCCGGATGCGCTTGCCGCCGGCCTGCTTGGCCTCGATCAGGCTGTCGCTGATCATGTCCTCGATCGAGCGGGTCAGATCGCGCGCGCTGGCGGCGACGCCGAGCCGGTCCTGCCGCTGCATGACCGCGAACAGCAGGGCAGGATCGATGCCGCCCACTTCGACGCCGAGGCCGTAGCCCGCGATCATCTGCTCGATCTCAAGGGCGGCCACGCGCGCGATGTCGAGCCCGCGCAGCGCCCTGAAGACGAAGATCCGGTCGAGCCGGTTCAGCACCTCCGGCGCGAAGCCGGCCTGGCGCAGCGCCTCCACCGATTCGGCGCGCATCCGGTCCGGATCGCCCTCGTGATCGTCGGCGATCGCGGTCAGCGCGTCGGTGGCGATGTTCGACGTGAGCACGAAGATCGCCCGCATCGTCGAGACGAGCTGTCCGTTCGAGGCCTCCGTGACGTGGCCGTCGTTCCACGCGGTGAGGAACTTCTTGAACACGTCCGGATGCGCCTTCTCGATCTCGTCGAGCAGCACCACCGCGTCGGGCTTCTCCTTCAGGCCGCCGGTCAGCTTGCCGTAGGTGTCCGAGCCGACATAACCCTTGGGCGAGCCGAACAACTGCGTCGCCGCATGCGGCGAGGACATCTGCGTCATGTCGAAATGCAGCAGCGGACGGGTGAGCGCGCGCGCCAGCACCTGCGCGAGATAGGTCTTGCCGGTGCCGGGGGGTCCTGCCAGCAGAAAGATGCCGACCGGCTTGCGCCGGCTCGCGAGCGCCAGGCGACGCCGGAGCTGGACCGCGACATCCTCGCAGACCTGATCCTGCCCGATCACGCGCGCGCGCAGATCGGCCGCGAGCCGCGCCGCGTCGATGAACGTCTCGCGCTGCTGCGCCTCGAGCATGTCCTCGAGCGCGCGGCGGTTGGTCAGGCGGCCCAGGACATCCATCATCCATCCCCGCGGTCGCCGCCGGCCCCGGATCTCGAGGCGGCGCGCCCGTGTCTCATAGCCTAGCCCGGATAGCACCAGCAGCGCACAGACGCCGGCGAGCACCGGAAAGGACGGCGCGCACCGGGCCAGCGCGCGCGCCAGCCAGCCGAACGAGAGATGCATCTGCATCGCGAGCTGCACCGACGCGAGCGTCAGGAACACCAGCATCATCAGCGGCATCAGCCGGGCGAGCGCGGGCAGCATCGGCGTCTACTGCACGATGACGTCGAGGATGAGCGACCGGCCGGGCCCGATCGGCGGCAGGTCGAGCGCGGCGACCGCGGTGACCAGGCCGATCCGCCCGTCGGTGCTCATCGGCGCCGCCTCGACCACGATCCGGCCCAGGCGCTCGATCGGCAGCAGGACCGGGGTCGGCGTCCCGGTCAGCACGATGGTCCGCACGACGGCGCCGCAGGTGATCGTGATCGGCATGCCGACCGCGCCGCCGACGCCGAAGAACGGCGCCTGCACGAGCTGGAGGCGCCGCTCCCGGATCGCCGCGATCATCCCGGGAATGGCGTCGGCGCCGAAGGGCGCGCCGCGCAACGCGGCGACCGCCTGATCGGCGGTGAGCGAGGCGAGATTGACCGCGAACGGGACGGACTCGCTGCCGGCGGGCGCCATCCCGGCCAGGCGGGTCACGGCGGCGCCCGCGAGCACGACGCCGAGCGCGCTCCAGGCGAGCGCGCGCCGGGTCACCGACGCGGGCGCATTGTCCGGCAGCTCTTCCTCGAGTGGAACAGACGATCGCACGTCGACAGCAGGGGCGATGCCGGCCGAACTGGCAAGTGACGCATTGTGAGAATGTGGACATCGAGCTGGGACAGGTTATCACCGCGCATCGCGTCCGGCAGATGGGGCGATCGGCGGGAGACTGGACGATTGGCTGACTATATCAAACCGGCGGACGTGGTCGCCGCCATGGCGGAAGCAGGCGCGGTCAAGGCGCGGCTTTCGATCTCGGACCTGCTGGTGCGCGGCGCGCTCGCGGGCGCCTATCTCGGCTTCGTCACGTCGATGGCGTTCCTGGTGGCGGCCCAGACCGGCCAGTTCATCGTGGGCGCCCTGCTGTTCCCGGCCGGCTTCGCCCTGATCATCGTCCTCGGCCTCGAGCTGCTGACAGGCAATTTCGGCGTCATGCCGGTGTCGCTGTTCGCCGGCCGGATCGGCGCCGGCGCGATGGTCCGGAACTGGGTTGTCGTGTTCATCGGCAACCTGATCGGAAGCCTGATCTACGCGGTGCTGTTCTGGATCACGGCGACCGAGGCCGGCCACACCACCGGGGCCCTGCTCGGCGACAAGCTCAGGGCCCTCGCGGTGTCGAAGACGACCCTCTACGAAGGCCTGGGCGCTGCCGGCATGCTAACCGTCTTCGTCAAGGCGATCCTCTGCAACTGGATGGTGAGCCTCGGCACGGTGATGGGGCTCGCGTCGACCTCGACCGTCGGCAAGATCCTCGGGGCGTGGCTGCCGATCTTCATCTTCGTCAGCCAGGGCTTCGAGCACTGCGTGGTGAACATGTTCGCCATTCCCGTCGGCATGATGCTCGGCGCCAAGGTGACGATGTTCGACTGGCTGGTCTGGAACCAGATACCCGTCACGCTCGGCAACCTGGTCGGCGCGGTGCTCTTCACGTCGGCCGCCCTGTTCGTGACCTTCAGGCGCGACGGCTCGTCGGGCTCGGACGCCTCGGCCCCGTTCGCGCCGCGCGGCCGCCGTCCGGAGCCTGCCCGCAAACTCGCGGGCGAGTGACCGGACGCGGCATTGCGTGGCGAGCGCTCCAGGTCGCGGGATGGCTGGCATGTTCGTCCGCCCACGCGTCCGTGCTGCAGGTCCCCGTCGATGCGCGATGCGTGAGCTCGCCGTTCGGATGGCGCCATCGCGTCGGCCCGATGGCACCGGCGGGCTTCCATAACGGGATCGACCTGCCGGCACCGGCCGGCGCGCAGGTGCGGGCCGCGGCGGCCGGACGGATCAGCCGCATCGAGCGGAAGGGTATCGGCGGCCTGCAGGTCTTCGTCACCCATCCCGGCGGCCTGGTGACGCTCTATTCGCATCTCGGATCGGTGGTGCCCCGCATCGAGGAGGGTGCCACCGCGCTCGACGCGGGCGCGCCGATCGGACGCATCGGACGGACCGGCGTCACCTACGGCACCCATCTGTTCTTCGCGGTGTTCGCGGCCGGCCGGCCGATCGACCCCGATCTCCTGCTCGGCCTGCCCGCCTGCGCGTCGAGCGGCGCTATCCGCCCGGCTCCGCCGCATTGACCAGATCGGGCGTGGTGGCGAGAGGAAGCGTCCTGGCTTGATCCGGCGTCGCCCGGCGCGCCCGGGTCCGTTCCGGCAAGGTCTGCGTCTGTCCCGTGGCCAGCGCACGCTCGATCGCCGCGATGACGATCATGTCGAGGATCCCCTCCTCGCCGTCCGGTTCCGGCGTCTCGCGATCGCGGATGCAGTCGACGAAATACGCGGCCTGGCCGCCGAACTGGTCGGTGGTGGGAAACGACCGCGTCCCGGCGCGGCCCTCGATCGTCGTGCGGTGAGCCATCGCGACGTCGGGGCCGAAGCCGAAGGCAGGGTCCACCTCGAGCGTGCCGCGGGTGCCGACAAGCCGATACTGGTCCAGGCTGGCGCCGGTGAAGCCCACGACGAACTGCGCCAGCCGCTCACCCGGAAAGCGCAGCGTGACCGAGACGATGTCGTCGATGTCGAGCCCCCGGCCAGGGGTGCGGACACCGGCCGCGCTGACCTCGACCGGCTCGGCCGCGAACAGATTGCGGACGGCGTTGATCGGATAGGCGCCCATGTCCGGGATCGGACCGGCCCAGAAGCCGGACCTGGCGCGATGATTGGCCGACGAGACGTGCTGGGTGAAGACCGACGAGAACAGGCGCACGTCGCCGAGCTCACCCGTCCGCACGCGCTCGATCGCGTCGAGCGTGCCGGGTTCGCAATGCAGCCGGTAGGCGATCATCAGCGCGGCACCCGACATGCGGGCCGCCTCGGCGATGGCTTCGGCGTCGGCCACCGAGGTTGCCATCGGCTTTTCGAGCAGGACCGGGATGCCGCGCTCGAGTGCCGGGACGGCGTGCTCGCGATGGCGCCAGTTGGGTGTCGCCACATAGACCGCATCGATCTCGCCGCTGTCGAGCAGCGCCTCGTAGGTGTCGTAGGTCGCGGTGCGGACGCCGTACGTCTTGCCGAGCGAAGCGGCTTTTTCCGGATCGCCGGTCACCAGGGCGGCGAAGACGGCGTTGCTGGTCTGGGCGAGGCCGGGGATGAAGGCGGCCTGCGAAATCCAGCCGCCGCCGACGACGGCGAAACGCATGCGATCGGGCATGTCGTGGTCCTTCGATTGTCGCGAAGGAACGGCCCGCCGGCGACCGGGTTCGTGGACGAAACGCTCACAGCGTCAGATGAAAGAACCGGTTGAACGCGCTCTTCGTGTAATCGGAGAAGGCCTCGCCCTCGACGAACCCGCGCTTGCGATAGAGCGCGAGCGCGGGCTCGAACGCCGGTCCGCTTCCCGTCTCGAGGCTCAGCCGGGCGAAGCCCCGGACTCTCGCCTGCTCGATGATGAACTCGAGCAGACAACCGGCCACACCCGTTCGAAGATGATCGGGATGGGTCCGCATGGATTTCAGCTCGCCGACGCTGTCGGAGACCCGCCTCAGGGCCGCGACGCCGGCGATGGCGGTGCCGCGCCAGGCCGACCAGACGCTGATGTCCGAGCCTTGCAGGCCGGCCATGTCGAGCGCGAACACGCTTCCCGGCGGCGAATTGGCGTGCGCCTGCGCCAGATGGAGCGCGACCAGTGCACGAACGGCGTCCCCGCGGAGGTCGTCCGGCCGCACAACGAGTGCGGAGGGTCCGGGGCACCGGCCTCGGTCCCCCGGCTTGTCTTCTCCGGCGCGGCGCTTTCTAGACGTAATGCTCGGTCAACGGCGCGAACCCGTTGAAGCGCTGGCTCGCGTAGGTGCTGACATAGGCGCCGGCGGTTTCCAGCGTGACCAGGTCGCCGATAGCCAGGCTGAGCGGCAGCCGGTAGTTGCTGCGTTCGTACAGGATATCCGCCCCGTCGCAGGTCGGACCCGCGATGGTCACCGGTCCGGTGCGCTCGCCGTCATGCGGCGTCGCGATATTGTATCTGATCGCCTCGCCCTCGGTCTCGGCCAGGCCGCCAAAGCGGCCGATGTCGAGATAGACCCAGCGCACCGGATCATCGCCCTTGCGGGTGACGAGCACGACCTCGGACCGGACGATGCCGGCGTCGCCCACGATGAAGCGGCCCGGCTCGACGACGATCTCCGGCAGGTTGTTGCCGAAATGACGGGTCATGGCGCGCATGATGGCGTCGGTGAAGCGTTCGATCTCGGGCACCTCGTCGCGATAGCGCGCGGGGAAGCCGCCGCCGCAATTGACCATGCGCAGGTCGACGCCCGAATGGGCGAGGTCGGTGAACAGCATCGCCACGCGCGCGATCGCGATCTCATAGGACTCCGTCTCGGTCTGCTGGCTGCCGACATGGAACGAGAGGCCGTAGGCGTCCAGGCCCAGTTCGCCCGCGCGGATCATCAGGTCGCGGGCATGGTCGAGCGTGGTGCCGAACTTGCGCGACAGCGGCCAGTCGGCCCCGGTGTTCTCGACCAGCAGCCGGCAATAGACGCGCGCGCCTGGCGCGTAGCGCGCGATCTTGGCCAGCTCCTCGTCGCTGTCGAAGGCGAACATGCCGACCCCGAGGGCATGCGCGCGTGCGATCGCCGACGCCTTCTTGATCGTATTGCCGAAGCTGATCCGGGCGGGCTCGGCGCCGGCGGCGAGGCACATCTCGACTTCCTCGATGCCGGCGGCATCGAACGACGACCCGAGGCCCGCCAGGCGGTCGAGGATGGGCGCGGCCGGATTGGCCTTGACCGCGTAGTAGATGCGGGCAGCCGGGATGGCGGCGCTGAGGACGCGAAAATTCTCCTCGACGCGATCGACGTCGACGACCAGGAACGGCGTGGGAGGCACGCCGGACGCGAGAAAACGGGCGATATTGGGGGTCATCGCACCCGTCCTTTCCCAGTGATCGTCCGCCTGTTCAGTCTGCGGACAATTGTTGCGAAACGGTCGAACGAACCAGCGACCTCAGAAGGCCCGCCCGGGAAGCCCGGACGAAACCCGATTGCCAGAACGCTTGACGTCGTTGCGTAACCCAGGGGCCAGAGGCACGTGCGTTGCTGCGTGGGGGGTGCATCTATGACCCCCCGCCCCCCAATGCAACCGGAAAACGCGGCCGCCGTTCGATTTCCTGGCTGGAGCATCCCCGGGAGAGTCGCGCGATGAAGCTTGCCGATCCGGAACGATCCGGCGCGCTGCCTGTTCCCGGTCCGCGCCACCCGGGCAACGCGCTGCCCGGCCGCGGCGGCGCCAGCGCGCAGATCGATCTCGAGAGTGCGCACGCACGCGGCCTCGGCAGGCGCGCCCGCCATCCGGCGCAGATCCCGTGGGCCGGCTGGAAGCGCGTGCTGCAGCGGACCGGCGCGGAGGTGATCTCGGACCGGGTGTCGCTCGCCTCCGCCGGCTGCGCGTTCTATGCGGTGCTGGCGATGTTCCCGGCGATCTCGATGCTGGTGGCGCTGTACGGACTGCTGTTCGATCCGCATACCGTCGAGCAGCAGATGTCGATGCTGCGCGACATCCTGCCCGCGAGCGCGCTGGAGCTGATCTCCGGACGCGTGCACCAGCTCGTAACCAAGCCGCCGGGCACGCTGACCTTCTCGTTCCTGATCAGCTTGATGATCACGCTCTGGTCGGCGTCGGCCGGCACGAAGTCGCTGCTGTCGGCGCTCAACATCGCCTACGAGGAGAAGGAGCAGCGCAGCTTCCTGCGCTACCAGGGCACCGCGCTCGCGATGACGCTGAGCGGCATCCTGGGGACCGGGCTCGCGGTCGCCCTGCTGGTCGCCTTGCCGCCGATCCTGACCTACGTGCCGCAGCAGCTCGGGCTGTCGGCGGTGGTGACCGAGATCACCGGCTGGATCAGGCTCGGCAGTTTCGCGGTCATGCTGGCCTTCGTCGTGGGCGCGCTGTCGCTGCTCTACCGGTTCGGCCCGTCCCGGCGGTCGGCGACCTGGGGCTGGGTCTCGCCGGGTTCATTGCTCGCGACGCTGCTGTGGCTGCTCGCGTCGCTGCTATTCTCGTACTATGTCGGGCACATCGCGAGCTATGACGCGACCTACGGGCCGCTCGGCGCGATCGTCGGCATGATGATGTGGTTCTATGTGACCGCGTTCGTGGTGCTGGTGGGTGCGGAGCTGAACGCGGAGCTGGAACTCCAGACGGCGGAGGACAGCACGTCCGGCGGGTCGCAGCCTATCGGCGAGCGTGGTGCCTATGTCGCGGACCATGTCGCGCATGACTGACCCGCGCTGACGGCTCGGCCGACGCGGCATCCTGGCCGCTGTCGTCGGGCGCTTCCGCGACCTCCTGATCCTGTTCGGCGTCGTGGGTCCGGATGTCGGTCTGGGTCGCGGGCGCGATGGTGACGTCGGCCACGCCGCTGCCGAGCATGTGAAGGCGCCGGGCGGCGGCGCGCGACAGGTCGATGATGCGGCCGCCGTGATAGGGCTGGCGGTCATTGACGGTCACGATGACGCTCGCACCGGTATCGTCCGCGGTGACCAGGAGCCTGGTGCCGAGCGGCAGGCTGGCATGGGCGCAGGTGAGCTTGTTCTGGTCGAAGCGCGCACCGCTGGTGGTCCGATGACCGACCCAGTGGTTGCCGTAATAGCTGGCCTGCCCATCCTCGGACCAATCGTGGCGCAGGTCGCGAGCGTGGCCCATCGATGCGAAAGACAGTGCGAACAACGCCACGGCGCCGAGGAAAAATGGGCGCCGATGATGGGACGGTTCGACTGCCCGTTCTGGCACGATGCTGACGCTCCCCCAATTCCCGGGTCCAGTAGGCCATCACGCAAACGCGAAGATCAACCGGTTTCATCACTTTGATGCGATCAAAAAACGTCCTCGGGGCCGGCGAGTCGCGCGATTGACGCGTGCGGCGATCGTGGCCAGCATCCCCGCAAAACAAGAATTCGAGGGAAGCGATGTCCGATGTGCCGGTCATGCGCGGCGCCGAGCCGTTCGATTTCGAGGGCGACGCGACCGGCGTTCTCGTCATTCACGGCTTCACCGGCACGCCGCAAAGCATGCGCCCGCTCGGCGAGGCCCTGCACCGGGCCGGATGCACGGTGCGCGGACCGCTGCTCCCGGGACACGGCCTCTCCATCGAGGCGATGGCCCGCAGCACGGCCCGCGAGTGGACCGAGACGGTCGAGCGGTCGTTCGCCGACCTGCGCGCGCGCTGCACCAGGGTGTTTGTCGCGGGCCTGTCGATGGGCGGCGCGCTGGCGCTCCATCTGGCAGGCCGCCACCCCGACGCGGTCGCGGGGGTGATCGCGATCAACGCGGTGGTCGACCTCGACGGAGCCGCGCAGGCGGCGCTGGCGTTCGATCCGTCGGCGCCACCGACGGTCCCGGGCATCGGATCGGACATCAAGGACCCGGCGGCGACCGAGCTCGCCTATCCCTCGGTCCCGGTGCCGTCCTTCGCCGAGCTCTTCGCCCTGGTCGGCGTCACCAGGGCGCTGCTGCCACGCGTGACGTGCCCCGCGCTGATCATCACGTCACGCGAGGACCACGTGGTGCCGCCGGCGAACGGATCGATCATCGCCGGGCGGATCGCGTCCACGCGGATCGACCGGCTCTGGCTCGACAATTCCTACCACGTGGCGACGCTGGACCATGACCGCGGCCTGATCGAGGACGCCTCCGTCCGCTTCGTCCGCTCGGCCGGTTGAGGAAATGCCCATGCGCCTCTCGACACTGGCCGCGATCGGTTCGCTGGCGGCGCCGCAAGCCATGGCCGCGACCGTGACCATCGGCGCCATCCTCCCGTTGTCCGGCCTGTTCTCGACGCTCGGACCACCGGAGCGCGACGCGATCGCGATGGGCGTCGAGCGGGTCAACCAGGGCGGGTTCAGCGTCGGCGGCACAGCCTACACGATGGCGGTCAAGGTGCTCGACGACGAATCGAGCGCGGCCACCGTCGGCATCGCCGACTACCGCCAGCTCGTCCAGGTCGACCAGGTGCCGCTGCTGCTGCTGGCCGACAACACGCGCCTCTACGCCTCGATGTTCAGCCGCTTCCCGCTGCCCGTGCTCAACATCCTCGACAGCACCTATCCGTCGATCCTGGACGTCAACCCGCACGTGTTCCTGCTGCGGTCCGACACGCCCGCCTATGTGCCGGGCGGGGTCTGGTATGCGAGGAACGTGCTGCACCGCAGCCGGATCGGGTTCATCGGCTCGGCCGCCGATCCGTATTCGGCGGGGATCGAGACCTGGGTCAGGAAATCGGCCGACGCCTACGGCATGAGCGTCGTCGCGGACGTCAACTACCCGCCCGGCACGACGAACTTCGCCCCGTTCATCCAGAGCACGATGGCGGCGAAGCCGGACATTCTCTATCTCGGCGGCGTCACCCAGGAAGTGCTGCCGGTCGCCAAACAGATCTACCAGCTCGGCATCCGCGACCTGCCGGTGATCCATAATTCCGGCGCGACGCCGACGCAGGCCGAGCAGATCATCGGCGCGCCGCTCGAGGACGCGGTGATGGCGAACAGCTATGATTTCGCGGGCTCGCTGCCCGAGACATCGCACGATCCGGCGACGATCGCCTTCTACAAGGCGTTCCTGGCGCGCTACCACGAATATCCCGACGACCTGACGATGTGGGCGTTCGATGCGCCCGCGGTCGTCGCGGCCGCGATGCAGCGCGCCGGCAGCGTGACGGACCGCGACGCGATCCTCAAATCGATGCTGGACCAGCCGGTCCCGAACGGCACGGTGAGCGGCTGGGTGCCCACGGCCGGCGGCAAGCTGTTCCATGACCGCGATGCGCAGACGCTGTCGGAAGGCGTGCGCTGGTGCGTGGGACGCAAGACGATCGCGCCCGCGTTCCTCTACTTCATGCAGGGCATGAACGTGACCGAGCCGCAGGTGATTGCGGACGCTTGCAGGCACTAGCCGGTGCTGGCGCAGGCGCTCGCGAACGGCGTGGTGCTGGGCGCGCTCTTCGCGCTGCTCGGCATGGGACTGACGCTGGTCTATGGCGTGATGGACGTGCCCAACTTCGCGCAGGCCGGCGTGATCACGGTCAGCGCCTACGTCATGGTGTGGCTCGCCGGACCCGAGGGCTGGCCGTTCGCCGGCGCGGTGGCGGTGGGCATCATCGCCGCCTGCGTGCTCTCCGTACTGACCGAGCGGCTCGCCTACCGGTTCGTGCGCTCGCGCCCACTCGCAGCCCCTGTGGTTGCCCTCGGCCTGCTGCTGGTGCTCGACAACGGCGCGCTCGAGATCTGGGGCGGCGACCACCGCTCGTTGACCCCGCCCTATGCGGGCTGGCTCCTCAGGCTCGGGACGGTGGTGGTGCCCGGCGTCGCGGTCGCGATGGTGGCGACCACCGCGCTCGCGGTCGCGTCGCTGCAAGCGCTGCTCGCGCGGACCTCGATCGGGCGCGCGATCAGAGCGGTCTCGCAGAATCCCGAGGCGGCCCGTCTGCTCGGCATCGGGCTGGAGCGGCAATACGCGATCGCCTTCGCCGTTTCCGGCGTGCTGGCCGGGCTCGCCGCGTTCGCCTACGCGCCGACCTTCGCGGTCAGCCCCTACATGGCCGATGGCGTGATCCTGGACGCCTTCGTGGTCGTCATCCTGGGCGGCCTGGGCAATGTCTGGGGCGCGGTCTGCGGCGGCCTGCTGCTCGGCATCGTCGAGAGCCTGGGTGCGGTCTACGTCTCGGCGTCATACCAGACGGCGCTCGGCTTCGCGGTGCTGCTGCTGGTGATCGCCCTGCGTCCGTCCGGCTTGTTCGCGACCGCCGGGCGCCGGATCGCGTGACGCGCTGGGGACCGTATGCCGCCATCGGCCTGCTCGGCGTCGCGTTCTGGTGCGGCCTCGCGAACGCCAACGCCTTCTACGGCGGCGTGCTGGCCAACATCCTGATCTGGACGGTGGCCACAAGCGGGCTGAACGTGATCGCCGGGCTGGGCGGCTATCCGAGCCTGGTGCAGGGCGCGTTCTACGGCATCGGCGCCTACGCCTCGACGCTCGCGCTCGCGGCCGGGCGGCCGCTCTGGCAGGCGACACTGCTCGCGATCGCCGCCGCCTGTCTGGCGGGCCTGGTGGTGGGCGCGGTGTTCACCCGCACGCGCGGCCAGTATTTCGCGATCGGCACGCTGTTCTTCGGCGCGCTCACCGCAGTGGTGCTGAACAACTGGGCGTCGCTGACCAAGGGACCGCTCGGGCTGAGCGTGCCGTTCGCGTGGCCAAGCAACGGGGCCCTGAACGTCATGATCGCGCTCTGCGCCGCCGGAAGCCTCGCGCTGACGCTCGCGGTCGCGCGCTCGCCGCTCGGGCGGCGCCTGCGCACGATCAGGGCGGACGAGGATCTGGCCGAGCATGTCGGCGTGCCGACCGCGCGCACCAAGCTGGCGGGCTTCGTGCTGTCGGCCGCGACCGCGGGGCTCGCCGGCATGCTGATCGCGCAAAGCAACGGGTCGATCTCGCCCGACCTCTTCGGCTCCAGCGTCGGCTTCGTGATGCTCGTTGCCGTCAGCATCGGTGGCAGCGGACGGGTGCTGGGGCCGCTGCTGGGCAGCGCCTGCATCGTCGGCATTCCCGACCTGCTCAACCTGCCATCCGGGATCGGGTTGCTGCTGGTAGGCTTGATCTTCATCGCGATCGTGGTGCTGGTGCCGGGCGGCCTGATGAGCGGCGCCGACGCCCTGGCGCGCTTGTTCCGGCGGCAAGCCACATGAGCGCGCTGCTTGAAGTCGACGGCGTGAGCAAGTCGTTCGGCGGCGTGCGCGCGGTCGACGCGATGCGGCTGTCGGTGTCGCGTGGGACGATCATGGGCGTGATCGGGCCGAACGGGTCCGGCAAGACCACGTTCCTCGGCCTGCTCAGCGGAACCTATCGTCCGGACCGCGGCCGGGTGACGCTCGACGGCGTCCGCCTCGACGGACTGCCGGCGCACCGGACGGTGCGTGCGGGCGTCGCGCGCACGTTCCAGACGACGCGGCTGTTCGGCGAGTGGACGCTCGACGAAAACCTCGCGGTCGCGTCCGGAGGGCGAACCAGTGACGCGCTCTCCCTCATGGGGCTTGACCAATGCGGGCGGCTTCGCTGCGCGTCGCTCTCGGGCTCGCAACAGCGGCTGGCGATGATCGCGGTCGCGATGGCGACCCGGCCGAAGCTGCTCCTGCTCGACGAGCCGGCGGTCGGGATGTCGGCCGTCGAGACCAACGGGCTGGCGCGGATCATCCGCCGGCTCCGCGACGCCGGCGTCGCCGTGCTGATCGTCGAGCACAACATGCATCTGATGATGGGGCTCGCCGACCGGATCGTGGTGATGAACGCCGGACGCCGGCTCGCGGAGGGAACCCCCGCCGAGATCAGGGCCGATCCCGCGGTCGTCGCCTGCTATCTCGGGTCCTGAGTTGCTGGAGGTCGACGCGATCGGCGTGCGGTTCGGCGGCGTGACCGCATTGCGCTCGGTCTCGCTCCATGTCGGGCAGGGCGAAGCGGTCGGCGTGCTCGGGGTGAACGGCGCCGGCAAGACCACCCTGCTGCGCGCCATCATCGGGCGCGTGACGTTGGCGTCAGGCGCGATGCGGTTCGAGGGCGAGAGCATCGCGGGCGCGCCGACGGGCCGGCTGATCGACCGCGGCCTCTCGCTGTGCCCGGAAGGCCGGATGCTGTTCGCGGGGATGTCGGTCGAGGACAATCTGCTGCTCGGCGCGCACCGTGTTCCGTCGCGCGAGGCCCGCGCGCGGCTGTCGCGGCTGTACGAACGCCTGCCGTGGCTCGGACAGCGCCGACGCGGGATCGCGGGCGCGCTGAGCGGCGGGCAGCAGCAGATGGTGGCGATCGGACGCTCGCTGATGGCGTCGCCGCGCCTGCTGCTGCTCGACGAGCCGTTGAGCGGTCTGTCGCCGGTCGCGATCGCCGAGATCAGGGGCGTGCTTGAGGTGGCACGCGAGACCGGGACCGCGCTGCTGCTGGTCGAGCAGAACGTGGCGCTCGCATCGGCATTGACCGTGCGCGCCTACCTGCTCGCGCGCGGCGCTATCGGGGCGGAGGGGCCGACGGCGCAGCTCGCGTGCGACCCGCTCCTGACCGAGGCCTATCTGGGCTAAGCGGGGGCAAGATACGGGGTTCCACCCCGCACACCGCCAAACGCAGGGCGTTTGGATCCCCGTTTATCTCGACTGCTTGCGGGCCAAGGCTTCCTTGATGGGTTCGCAACGAGCCCTGTCATCGGATGAGCCCAGCCAGCGGACTGGACGGATCGGCGCCCATACGGCGGGGCATGCGGCCTGCCCGATATGCCAGGCGCCCCGCCTCGACCGCGGCGCGCATCGCGCCCGCCATCAGCACGGGATCCCCGGCATGCGCGATCGCCGAATTGAGCAGCACCGCGTCGCAGCCGAGTTCCATCGCGATCGCCGCGTCCGACGCCGTCCCCACGCCGGCATCGACCAGCACCGGCACGCGCGACTGCTCGATCAGCAGCGACAGCATCGCCGGATTCTGTAAACCCAGGCCCGAGCCGATCGGCGCGCCGAGCGGCATGATCGCCACACAGCCGAGCTCCTCGAGACGCTTGGCGGCAACCGGGTCATCGGCGCAGTAGACCATCACCTCGAAGCCGTCGGCCACGAGCGCGCGCGCCGCCTCCAGCGTCGCCTGCATATCGGGATACAGATGCGGGGGCGGCCCGAGCACTTCGAGCTTGACCAGGTTCCAGCCGCCCGCCTCGCGGGCCAAGCGAAGCGTGCGCACCGCCTCGGCCGCGGTGTGGCAGCCGGCCGTGTTGGGCAGGTAGGTGTAACGCTTGGGATCGACATGATCCTGCAGCATCGGCTGGCCCGGATCGGACAGGTTCACGCGGCGGACGGCGACCGTGACGATCTCCGCACCCGACGCCTCGATGGCGGCCGCCGTCTGCTCGAGGTCGCGATACTTGCCGGTGCCCACGATCAGCCGCGCGCCGAACCGCCGGCCCGCGACCTCCCAAACGTCGAGCCCCGTTTCAGTCAGGCCCGTGATGGTGTCACCGGTGATCATATTCATAGTCAGCCTCCGCCGATGAAATGCACGATCTCCAGCCTGTCACCCGGCTCGAGCGCCGTCGTCGCATGGAGCGAGCGGGAGACGACGGCTTCGTTGCGTTCGACGGCGATCTTGCGCGGATCCAGGCCGAGCGCCGCCAGGAACGACGCCAGGTTCGTGCCCCGGGCCGCCACGCGATCCTCGCCGTTCACCGCGACCACGAAATCTCCCGACATCCGGCGAGGTTCCTCCCCCGTTTGATCAGGGGCGATATGGCGCGGGAGGGCCGAGGCTTGGAGGGTCGACACGAAAATGGTAGGGGCCCTGCGGATGGCCCCACCGCTCGTCGCCGTCCTGAACGGCCCCAACCTGAACATGCTCGGCGTCCGCCAGCCTGCCGTCTACGGCGCGGCGACGCTCGACGATGCCGAGCAGGTTTGCGCCGCCGCCGCCGAGCAGATCGGGATCGCGATCGACTTCCGCCAGACCAACGGCGAGGGCGAACTGGTGTCGTGGGTGCAGGAGTGCCGCGGCCGGGCGCGTGGGATCGTGATCAACCCCGGCGCCTACGCCCACACCTCGGTGGCTTTGCTGGATGCCTTGCTCGCCGTCGAGAAACCGGTGATCGAGGTGCACCTGACCAATGTCCACCGCCGTGAGGAGTTCCGGCACCACTCCTTTGTCAGCAAGGCGGCCCAGGGGGTGATATGCGGCCTAGGTATCCGAGGCTACGCCTTGGCGTTGACCGCGATGGCGGACATCCTGATGGACGAGGACGATCGATGAGCCGATTGCCGGTGGACGCGGACGCGATTCGCGCACTTGCCGACATCCTGACCGAGACCGGCCTGACCGAGATCGAGGTCGCCGAGAAGGACAGCCGCATTCGCGTCGTGCGTGCGCCAGCAATGACCCAGGCCGCCTTCGCACCCGGTCCGGCCGCAGCCGGACCGGCGCCCTCCGTCCTACGCCCAGCCGCCGAGCCGGAACTCGACCTGTCGCAGCATCCGGGCGCGGTGACGAGCCCGATGGTGGGCATCGCGTTCCTCACGCCCGAGCCGGGCGCGCCGCCGTTCGTCACGACCGGCCAGATGGTCGCCGCCGGGCAGACCCTGTTGCTGATCGAGGCGATGAAGACCTTCAACCAGATCAAGGCGCACAAGGGCGGGACGCTGCAGGCGATCCTGGTCACGTCCGGCGCGCCGGTCGAATTCGGCGAAGTGCTCGCGGTGATCGATTGAGCGCTTCGGCAACGGGTGCGGCCGGGCCCACGCGGGTTTTCCACAAGATCCTGATCGCCAATCGCGGCGAGATCGCGCTGCGCGTGCTGCGCGCGTGCAAGGAACTGGGCATCGGCACGGTCGCGGTGCACTCGACCGTCGACGAGGACGCGATGCATGTCCGGCTCGCCGACGAGGCGGTCTGCATCGGGCCGGCCGCTGCCCGCGACTCCTATCTCAACAAGGCCGCGATCCTGACCGCCGCCGCGATCACCGGGGCTGACGCGATCCATCCCGGCTACGGCTTCCTCGCCGAGAACGCGGGCTTCGCCGAAATGTGCGAGGCGCAGGAGCTGGTGTTCATCGGACCCACCGCCGAGCACATCCGGATGATGGGCGACAAGATCCAGGCCAAGGCCGCCATGGCGCGGCTCGGCGTGCCGCTGGTGCCCGGCTCGGACGGGGCGGTGACCGATCTCGACGAGGCGCGCCGCGTGGGCGACGCGATCGGCTATCCGCTGCTGGTCAAGGCGTCCGCGGGCGGCGGCGGACGCGGCATGAAGGTCGCCCGGGACGCGAGCGAGTTGTCCGAGGCCTGGCGCGTCGCGCGCGCCGAGGCCAAGGCCGCGTTCGGCAACGACGAAGTCTATATCGAGCGATATCTCGACCAGCCCCGCCATATCGAGCTGCAGGTGCTCGCCGACCAGTACGGCCAGGTCGTGCATCTGGGCGAGCGCGACTGCTCGCTGCAGCGCCGTCACCAGAAGCTGCTCGAGGAAGCGGGATCGCCGGCCCTGACGGCGGCCGAGCGCGACCGGATCGGCGCGATCGCGACGGCGGCGCTGAAAACGCTCGGCTACCGCAACGCGGGCACGCTGGAGTTCCTCTACCAGGACGGCCAGTTCGCCTTCATCGAGATGAACACGCGCCTGCAGGTCGAGCATCCCGTCACCGAGATGGTGACGGGCATCGACCTTGTGGCCGAGCAGATCCGGATCGCGTCGGGCGAGAGGCTGGGCTACGGCCAAGCCGACATCAAGTTCAACGGGCATGCCATCGAGTGCCGGATCACCGCCGAGGACCCGGACAATTTCGTGCCCTCCCCGGGCCGGATCGAGGCGTATCACGCGCCCGGCGGGCTCGGCGTGCGCGTGGATGCGGGGATCTTCGCTGGCTACGTGGTGCCGCCGCACTACGACAGCATGATCGCCAAGTTGATCGTCCATGCCGACACGCGGATTGGCGCGATCAGGCGCATGGAGCGCGCACTCGCCGAGCTCGCCATCGTGGGCATCAAGACGGTCGCGCCGCTGCACCAGCGGATCCTGGCCGACCCCGCCTTCCGGCGCGGCGACTACACGATCCACTGGCTCGAGCAGTTCGTGTCGGGGCGGTCCGCCGGGTAGGGGATGCTGGGGCTCTGCCCCAGTCCCCGCCCGGGCCGGGTGCCCCCGACCCGCGTGACATCATCAATCGGGGGAGGGACGTTGCCTTGCTTCCTGGTCAATCCGAACAGCTTGATCCATTGAGCCGCCTGGCCGTCAGACACGGGTCTGACAAGTTCGGCGCGCATCTCTACACGCCGCACTATCATGAGATCCTGCAACATTTGCGCGATCAGCCAATTCACCTGCTCGAGATCGGCATCGGCGGCTACGACGCGAAACATGCCGGCGGTTCGAGTCTGCGGATGTGGGCGGACTACTTTCCGAATGCGGCGATCGTCGGTCTGGATTATCATGCCAAGGAATTCGACTTCCCTGCGCGCATCAGTCTGGAGCAGGGATCGCAGGACGACCAGGCTGTCCTCGACCGGCTTGTCGACCGTCACGGTGCCTTCGACGTGATCATCGACGATGGCAGCCACGAACCCGGACACATCCTCGTCTCCTTCCGCAATCTCTATCCACGGATGGCGGAGGCGGGCATCTACATTGTCGAGGACACCCAGCTTTCGTTCCGGCCGGAGACAGGCGGCAACAACGCCGGTCACGATACGATCTTCGAATTCGGCCACAGGCTCGGCCTCGCCATGCATTGCCTCGAGGGGCATTACACGGACGATGAGGAGCTGTATCGCCTAGGCCGCATGACCGCATCGATCACGACCCTGCGCAACGCAATGGTCTTCAGGCGCGGTCCCAATACCTATCCTTCAAACCTCGGGCTCGACATGACCTTGGACGAAGTCAGGCATGTCTACCGACAGATCGAGCGAGCGGCGCTGGCCGGTCCCGCCCCACGCTCGGCGCTTTCCCGGATCGACATGAATATCTGGGGGCGCCGACACGACGAGGCCGAGGCTCTGGCAGTTGCCGCGGCGCGATCCTATCCGAACGATCATGAGCTTTTATGGGATCTCGAACGAATGATGGTGTGGGCCGGAAGGCCGGACGCGGTTCTGCTCATCAGGCAAATTCGGGAAGACCGCACGAGCGTCGCACGACCGTCAGGACCGTGACTTGCCGGTCCTCTTTTTTGCATGCGGCGCGTTCGCCTCGGTTTCTGTCGAGAGCGTAACGTTCGCGAGGTCTGGCGGCTCAGGCCGATATCCGCGCAGGGCCCCGACCTCGGCGTAATGATGGTAGCAATCCACGTAGTCTCCCTGGCCGATCTCCAGAGCGGCCATGGGATAGGTTCGGCAGTACCATTCGCGGTCGACCTTGAAGGGTTCGCGGCGTTCCTTATGACCGACGCGAAGAAAGTGCTCGAAGCCCGACGGCAACGCGCCTTGCTGCTTGGCATGTCCAACGTCCAAGTGCTGGCGCAGATAATAGTCTTCGTCGAAGAAGCGTTCGATCTGGATCAGGTCGAGCGGCACGCGCGGCCGGGACGAGAGCATCGCTTCAAGATGGGTTCCAGCGAGGCGACGCCAAAGTCCTTCCATCTGGCGATGCTGCTCGACTGCCACATCTGGCGTTGTGGCAAAATAGGATGGAAAGAGATCGAAGCGATATCTCGGATCACGCAGCGGCAGCAGGTTTATGTCGGGGCGCTGAAATGGGCTGAACACGCCGGCAACCGGAAAGAAGATACGCTCGGCATTCGAAAGCCACGCCGCGAGCCAACTGAAGGTGCTGATGCTGATCACGATATGCTTGGCGTTCCGGATGATGCTGAAGTCTTCCATCACTCCTTGCGACGAGATCAGGCGTGCACCCGGTAAACCTACGAGAAGTTCATCGAGATACGGGCTTGGCGTCAACTGCCCCATGAGGACCGGTCGCAATCCGGTCTCGGCCACGATCTGTCTGAGATAGCCCACCGGGATCAGCACGTAATCCGGCGCCACTCCGCTCAGGATCTCCTGGCCGCGAACATTGATCAGGAGTTCATCCGCACCGACGGCGGACGTTTTCGGCTGCGCATCGACATAGACATGCCGGTACATCGACGGCGGCAGCAGATTGTCCATGTGCTGGACGTAGTTGCGAATATCGATGCAGTCGCTTGCACCCTTGGCGACCGCCTCGAATATCGCCTCGAGCGGCATGCGCATCGGCGTGTCGCGATGCACCGTAAACGACCTCTCCGAGCCGTCGCGCGAATCAGGCTGGTGAAGGCCCCATTCCGGCAATTCGATCCCCGACAACCGCGAATGAGGGATCGCCGACAACAGATAGAGCGCCGCCATGTGCTGGAACATGCGGTTGCCCAATCCGCCGATCGCCTGGACGTGGATCACCGTCTGACGGCGGCTCAATGCATCGACTGACAAGATGCCCTCGCTCCTAAACCGCCGTCCCGCCGGATCCAACCCGGACGCAGCACTACGATGCCCAGGCCGCCGGGCCGCCGCGAAGCAGCGCGATCACCCGCGTGCGTGTCCTGGTGTCGAAGACGCGATCTTTCTTGATCCGCGCGATGACGAGCTCCTTCAGCGAGCCGACCCGATCGAGGAACATGCGCCTTGCCTTGGCTTCCGCATCGGCAAGGCTCGGGATGCTCCGAAGCCGCTCCAGTTCCGGCTTCAGCGCGCCGAGATGATGCAGCGCACGGCTGTCGGGCTCGCAGTTTGCCGGATCGAACCACCTCAAATACGGTTCGAGCTTCTCGACGTCGAAGGCGAGCTCGTCGCGAGCATCGAAGCCGCGCGACATCTTCCAGATCCATTCGTCGAGCGACTTGTAGAAATAGTGCGAGATCCAGGCGTGCTCGAAATTCGGTTCGCCCTGATGCGGCTCCTCCTGGCTGCCTGGCAGGTGATGCGGCTGCCCGGCGGCGTTGAGGAATTTCTGCGGAAGCTTGTAGGAAGGAACCGGATTGTGCGGATAGCTCGCGACATGGCGTGCCGTCACGAACGCCGACTTCACGTGCCTGTTCTCCCACGGCTCCCTGTGGGTGAAACGCGCCAGCATCGGCTCCGGCGACCAACGCGACTGGCCGCTCGGCGTCAGCATCGACCAGTGCATCGAGACCGCGTCGGCCCCCCTGGCCTCCTGATGGTCGAGGAACTCGCCGATGGTCGTGTAGCGATCGGGATTGAACGTGATGAACTCGTCGAGATCAATCAGGATCGTCCATTTGTAGTCGAGCGGTTGCGTCAGGTGGGACAGGCAATGCGTGTAGGCGCGTGCCTGCGGATTGACGCCGGCGGAGATGGAGTTCGTCACCCAGGTGATTAATCCGAGCCGAGCCAGATGGTCGAGAAGAAGATCCGAGCCGTCGTTGTTCTGGTTGGTGTAGATGAAGAAATGCTCGATCCCGAGGGCGCGGTGATGGGCGATCCACTCGAGCAGATAGAGCCCTTCGTTCCGGGCGGTCGTCATGACGCACACCGTCCGCGTCGGTCTCACATGCTCCCGCATCAGACCCAGCATGATCTCGCCGAACGACACGTTGCGATGCCAGCCGAAATCGACCGCGCAACGGTCCCAGCTCTCGTCGAGCGCGAGATGTGACAGCGCGGGCCGGTGGGTGTTCCAGTGCCGCAGCTCGACGATGCGCCGGGTCCAGAGATCCGCGGCCAGGCAGTTCCGGAGCTTCTCGAAGAGAGTGTCGTCGTCGAGCAGCCAGCCGGCGAGGATCCTCAACTCATGGGGGGGCAAGGTCCTGAGCACCGCGATCGCGCAATGGCGAAGAAGCTGGATCGGCGTCTCGACCAGCCACTTCCTTGCGCCGGCAGCCGTGATCGTCGGCACGAATGCAGCCTGTATGGTCTCCATCAATACGCGGGTGCTCTCGGGAAGCAATCGAATATCGACGGATAAGAGATTGAACATTTCCCATCCGCCCGGATCGAGACGGTTGCAGCAGAGATCCGCGTCGCTGGAAACCTCGGCCGGAACGGCGCAAATATAGAGATCGGATGTCGGCAGGCGCAGGAAAACCGCATCGTTGGGGCCGCATCGCTCGCTGATCAACGAGATCGCCGGCTGTACGTCCGGGTCTTGCCCGACGGAGATCGGTCGGGCAGTGTCGTCGGCGCAGAACATGAAGCCGACATGCGGATGCAGCGCGGGCCGAAAGAAGAGAACGGGCGAGACCGTCTCGTCGTCGCGCGGCAGACGCCCGACGCAGCGGCCGGTGCCGTCGTGGATGCACATGACCACGTAGCCGGTCGAGCATCGCAGCAGGGATGCCGTTAGTGGTGGCGGAGGACCGGACGGCATATGCGACCCCAGTCTGTCGATGCTCGCCTGACACCTAGCTTCAAACGCCGGGAATGGTAAAGCGCGTCACGAATCGCACGGAGCGGCGTGTTACGACGTATCCCCGCGAGCGGCTACACCCGGGCGTTGATGACGTCGTCAATCAGCGCCTCATAGCCGTCGAGATACGTGTCCATTCGGAGCGTCCTCTCGGCGTAGGCGCGTGCCTCGGCCGACAGGCGTCCGGCCAGGGCGCGGTTCTCGAGCACCTCGAGAATGGTCTCGGCCAGGCGGTCGGGCTCGAGGAACGGCGTCAGCAGGCCGTTGCTGCCGTGGGTGATGAACTCGCGCACCGGCGCCGTGTCGCTCGCCACCACCGCGCAGCCGCAGGCCAGCGACTCGCGCAACGACCAGGAGAGGACGAACGGATAGGTCAGATAGACATGCGCGTCCGAGCGCTTGAGCAGCCGCTTGTAGTCCGCGTAGTCGAGCTTGCCCACGAAATGCAGCCGCTCCCGATCGACCCGGTCGCCGATCTCGGCGAGCATGCGCTCGCGCCAGCTGCCCTCGGCGAGCTTGGCGCCGTAGCTGACCCCATCGCCGCCCACCATGATCACGTGGACGTCGGCGCGCCCGGCGAACAGGCGCGGCAACGACCGCATCATGGTGTGGAAGCCGCGATAGGGTTCGAGGTCGCGCGAGACGTAGGTCACCAAGCGCTTCCTCGGCGGAATGACGACGTCGCCCAGCTTGAACGTCCGCCGCTTGATCTCCGGCGACGGCCTGCAGCCTTCCAGGTCGACGCCCTCGGGAAGAATGCTGATCGACGATCGTGCCCAGTCGGGATAGCTGTCGCGCTGGAACGCGGTCGGCGTCTGGCCACGGCCGCCATTCGTCAGCGTCAGGAAATTGACCGCGTTCTTGGCGCGGATCCGCGGCAGGCTCTCGACCGGGGTCGGGAATTCCGGATCGAAGCCGACATCCAGCCCTTCGAGCCGGTAGAAGAACTCCTGGTAGCCGAGCAACGGCACCCCGGGCCAGACGTCGCGTATGTCGAGCAGCTCGCCCCAGCCATGGTGGCCGATGACGATGTCGGGCTTGAACCCGAGACGGTCGACCTGGCGCGCCACCAGCGACACGGCGTGCGCGCGCAGCGTCGCGAGCTCGAATTCGGCGGCCGTCGGAAAGGTCGATTTCCCGAGATCGGGCGGCTTGCCGTAGATCAGGCGCCGCACGCCGTCCATCCGGTTGGGATTGTCCTCGCTGATGAAGACGATGTCGTGCCGCTTCTGCGCGATCAGGTGGCGCAGAAGATGGACGAACTGCCCGGGAAAGTTCTGATGGACGAACAGGTAGCGCAAGAACGCGGCCTGCCGGCTCGCGGCGGTGTCGCTACTTGCGCCGCCCCGGAGCGTCCGTCTTGCCGCGCGACGGGGCCTTGGCGGGCCCCTTGGCCGGCGGCGACCACGTGGGCGGCTTGGCCACCGTCCTGGCGGGGCCGCGAGGCACCGCGGTCCGCGGCCTTCCGGCCTCGGAAGGTTCCCCGCGCGCGGCGTCGATCGGCACGATCTCGATCATGAAGGCCTCGAGCGGTGCGAGGCTCTCGGCCTCGCAGGTTCGGCTCCCGTCGACGGGGCCGGCGGTGGCGCCGTCGGTGAAGGTCGCGCTGACGCGCAGCGTATGGCGCTGCGCCGCCTCGCCCTTCAGGCGCGCGCGCAGGCCAAGGATCGGCAGCGCCATTCCGCGGCTGCCGCAATACTGGCCGCCCTCCGACCAGGGCGACAGCCATCCGCGACCGAGCACCGCCTGGTATTCGATGTTCTCGCGGCCGATCTCGCCACGCGGGGCGAGCGAGAACCCTTCGATCCAGCGCTGGCTGCCCTTCTCTCCCATCCACTCGCCGAGCGAGGCCACGACGTCACCCCGACGCTGGATGTGGGCCGCCACTTCCGCATTGGCGACGTCGACCTGGGTCGGCACGGCGCGCGCCGGACCGGAGACGGGAGCGGCGCCGTCGCTGAGCTGCTGGATCTGGATCTTCGGCGCCGGCTCCGCGGCACCCTCGCGCTGGTAGATGGTGATCACGACCTCGGACGGGCCGTCCGCGATGCGGACCAGCACGGCGCTGTCCCTGCCGCCAAGCCAGCCCTCCTCGCCGAAGCTCAGGATGTCGACCTTGGCGTCCGTCCGGCCGGGCGGCACAGAGACCCGAACGCCCGGAAAGCCGGTCCCCTCGTCGATGCGCTGGTCGCCCGGCGCATTGAAGATGCAGAACACGCCCGGCTCGAGCGTCATCAGATGGGCCGAGACCTTCAGCTCCTGGACGAGCTTCTGCCCCTGCCCGGGCTGGGTCTTGACCTGTGAGCCCGCCTGTCCGCGCGCCGCCTGTGCTTGAGCCATCCGGACTATCCGCCCCTCGTCATGACGCCGTGTCGCGTGTCCGCCTCGCGGCGGCCGTCGAACGCGGCATGGATCGCGCGGATTGGGGGGGCGTGACAAGCCCTTCGACCGGCGGCGGCGCCCGCAAGGCGCGCGGAGCGCCAGCGGACACGGGCGTTTCGTCCGACTGTTGCATATATGCAATCAATTGATCGTTGATCGCGCCGGGCGGGCAGCCGGCCGGCAACAGCAGGCCGCCGCCCTGCCCGATGCGCTCGGCGGGCGCGCCGATGTCGAAGGCCGCCACTTCGAGACCGGCCCGCCAGCATTCCGAGAGCGCGAAGCACCAGGTCTCGGGCCAGATCGACGGCAGGAACGCGAGATCGGCGCGCTGCGCGCGGATCAACGCGGTCGTCTCGTCCTCCTCGTAGGGCCCGACGACGAAGGCCGGCCCCGCCGCGAGCAGGCGATCGTCCTCCGACGTGTGTCCGACGACGACGAACCGGATCGGCAGCTCGCGCGCGGCTGCATCCCGGACGCAGGCTATGAGAACGTCGATCCCCTTTTCGGGACCGATGCCTCCGACGACGCAGGCGACCAGCGGCTGCGCAACGCTCAATGGCCGCCTCGCCGCACGAAGCGGTCGCTCGACCGGCGGTTCCCATTCCGCGATCTCGACCGCGATGCCTGGAAAATGGCGCTCCATGCGGCGCGCGGAGTCGCGGGAAGCAGCGACGATCCGGCGCGCCTCTCCGAGGAGACTGCCGGAGGACGCCACGAGCGTGTCCACCGGCCTGTCGTCGCCGAGATGGCTGCCGGCTTCCGCGACGCAGCGTCGGCAACCGTCGATCGGCGGCTCCCCGCAATAGGTCCGCGCCGGGCCGAGCAGGGCGATGCGCGGGCAGAACCATGCATAGTCGTGCACCCAGATCTCGATCGGCACGTCGAGGTCGCGGCAGATGTCGCCGATCGAGGCGTGATGGCCGAGCAGGTGGTGGATCTCGACACGATGCGGCCGGAGCCGTGCCAGCAGGGCGAGCAGGGCGCGGCGCTCCGCCGGGAGGACGAACCGCAGGTTCGGGAAATCGGCGGACGCTCCCGGCTCGACCAGGCAGAGATCGGTCCGCTCGCCCTCGCTGTCGCCGCGCAGCACGACCGCCCGGCGTCCGTCGGCCGCGATCGCACGACGCCGCGCGCGGATCAGCCGCTCGACGCCGCCGCCGGCCTGATGGGTCACGATCAGGACCGTCTGGCCGTCACTCGACGGGAGCGCCTCGTCGAGGCGGGCGAGATCGAGGCGCCGGCGTGCGTCCGCCAGCGGATCGGCGGCGATATGACCGGCGATCAGCGCGTCGTAACCGGGGTGCAGGCGATTGAGCAGGGCGAGGTTGCGCCGCGTCAGTTGCTCGCGGCCGGCCCGGAACGAGGTGCCCCCGGCGTGAGCCACATAGACATCGAGGGCAGCGACGTGGCGCCAGCCCTGATGTCTCGCGCGCAGGCAGAAATCGTTCTCCTCGCCATAGCCCTGGGCGAACAGGTCCTCGCGCAGCAGCCCGACCGCATCGAGACAGTCGCGCCGGATGAACATGCAGAAGCCGTTGGCGGTCGGCAGGTCGGCCGTCATGCCGTCGTTCGCCTTCGCCGCCAGCGCCTGCAGGCGTGCCGTTCCGGCCTCGTCCTGCATGTCGTTCGGATGGCGGGGCTTCGGGTAGCCCACGATGCTGCCCTCGTTGGTCAGCGGCGTCGCGGTGCCGATGTCGGGAGCGGCGTACGCGGCCGCGCGCAGCCGCGCGAGCCAGTCGCCGGCGACGAGCGTGTCGCTGTTGAGCAGGACCACGTCGCGGCCGTCGGTCGCAAGGAAGCCGAGATTGGCGCTGGCGGGGAAGCCGCGGTTGTGGCCGCCCGGATGCCGGTGCAGCACGATACGGGCCGCTGCCCGCGCCTCGAGCGCGCTCACGAGGTCGGGGTCGGGCGAGGCGTCGTCGATGACATGGATGTGCGTCCCGCGCGGGATCGTCCGCTCCAGGCTGTCGAGGCACGCGAGCGTCCGCGCGAGACCGCGATACGCCGGGACCACGATCGCGAGGCCGCGCCGCCGGCCGCGCACCATCGGCCTGGGATCGCCCCGATGGTCCGCCGGCACCGGCACGAATCGCGTCGCGGCCGCCCATTGCGACCGGCTGGACGTGCCCGCCTGGATGGCGACGAAGGCGTCGATCGCCCGCCGCTCCAATCCGGGATCGAGCGGGCTGCCGAGCAGGTCGCGTCCATGCTCGTCGACCACGCGCACCATCCCGGCAGGCAGGCTGTCGCCAGGCACCGCGAACGTGCCGTCGGAAGGCTGCAGCGCATGCAGCTTGCGGCCGGCAAGGCTCAGCACCGACAGGCGCGGCCGGCGCGCGGGCGCATGCGGCGTGCGCGCCCAGCCCGCGAGGCCACCGCCATCCGCCTCGACCACCCCGTCGATCCTGAGCACCGCCCCGAGATCGATCGGCGCGCCGATCAACACCCGAGCGCCGCCGTGGCCGCGCGCCTGGACCTCGAGCCGCGTGCCCGCCACCCATTCCGCCGGCAGGTCGATGCCGCTCGACAGCCCGTCCGCCGTCCGGATGCCTCCCCGGCACTGGACGCCGTCGAGCGTCACCGCGAGATCGAGCCCGCGTTCGACCGTGCGCACGATCACGCGCCCCTCGGCGGTCACCCCGCACCAGCCCGCTTCGCCGGACTCGGCGGCGATCGATGACGCGATCCGGGCCGCCGCCTCGTCGCCGGCATCGATCGCATGGCGGCGCAGCGCTTCGCCCAGCACATGGGCCGCCTCCGCCGGCAGTCCCTGCATCCGCCGCGCGATCGCGAGCGACATCCAGGCCTCGCGACTGTCGGTCGTGCGTGTCAGCGGCAGCAGCAGCGACGCGGCGCCGCGCGCATCCGCCAGGCGAAGCCGAAGCAGGGCCAGCGCGAAGGCGATCGTCTGGTCCGCGCGCGCGAGCCGGTGGGCGCGCTCGAACCAGCGCGCCGCCGGTTCGAGCGCCCCCGTCTCCAGCGCGTCCTGGCCGTGCGCGTAGGCCTCGCGGGCGCGTCGTCGCGTCGCTTCGCGCTCCACCTCCCGTTCGTCCGTCATCGCCGAAGCGTCAGGATCGCCGACCTCCGCTCCCGATCGGACGGATGGCCTTCCACGGCTCAGTGGGGCAGCAGCTCGGCCTGTGCCCTGGGCATCGCGTTGTCGGGCAGGAGGGCGGGTGACGAGTGCTCGCGTTCGGCCCGGGCGCGCACCGCCTGCGGCATCCGGCCGAGCTCGTGCGTCGCTTCGGCCACACCCTGCTTCTCGGCCCGCTCGAACCAGACGCAGGCTTCCGCCTCGTCGGCTGGACCGCCGATCCCGCGTGCCAGGTATCGGCCGAGCATGAGCTGGGCCAGACCATGGCCGCGCTCCGCGGCACGGCGAAAGCCCTCGCGCGCCGCCGGACGATTCTCCGGGACCTCGTGGCCGCCGCCATTCATCGCCGCGACCGAGAAGATCGCGCCGACGTGGCCTTGCCGCGCGGCCCGGTCGAACATCTGCAGGGCGAGGCCGTGGTCCTTGCGGCCGCCGCGGCCGGAGATCAGCATCTCGGCGTAGAACACCTGCGCGTCGGTCAGGCCGCGGTCGGCGGCGCGCGCCACCCATTGCGCGCCCTCGCGGTGATCGGCCTCGAGGCCGCGGCCTTCGACCAGCATCCGGCCATACCAGTATTGGGCATTGACGACGCCGTCCGCGGCGCGCCGGAGCCAGAGCACGGCCTTGCGCTCGTCGCGATCGATGCCGACGCCCTCGGCAAGGCAGACGCCGAAATTGAAGGCGGCCACGAGATCGCCGGACGCGGCGGCCTGCTGGAACCCGGCGCGGGTGGCGATCCGGTCTTCCTCGGACCCGTTTCCGGCCATGACCAGGTTGGCGAGGTCGACGGTGGCCGCGCTGTCGCCGCCTTCGGCCGAGCGGCGGAACCAGCGCGCGGCCTCCTCCGGATCACGCTGGACGCCGGCGCCGGTCAGAAACAGCAGGCCCAGCGCGCGCGCCGCGGCGGCGTGGCCGGCCTCGGCGGCACGTGAGTACCAGATCGAGGCCTCGGCGTAGTTCGGCGGCAGATCCCCGCCACGTGAATACAGGTCGCCGACCAGGGCGGCGGCCTCGATGTCCCCGGCGAGTGCCGCGCGCCGCAGCCAGCTTTCTCCCTCGACCGCGTTGCGCGCGGCGCCCGAGCCCTCGATCAGGGCAAGGCCGAGGCGCGCCTGGGCCGAGCGCACGCCGGCGTCGGCGGCACGGCGATAGAGCTCGATGGCCTCCTGCCGGTCACGCGCGACGCCAGAGCCGCGCTCCTTCATCACGCCGAGCAGATAGAGTGCCGTCGGCAGGCCGGCATCGGCCGCCCGCTGCAGGGACGCGGCACCGCTCTCGTTCTCTTCCGGCGTCTTGGCCGTGCGCATGACCGCCAGCGCCACGCCCAGATGGCCTTGCGGGCTTCCCGACGAGGCGGCACGCCGATACCATTCGTCACCGGCCTCGAGGTCGCGCAGATGGTCCGGCCCCGAGGTCAGCACGTAGCCGACCAGCGCCTGGCCGTCCGGCGAACCATTCTCGGCCGCCTTGAGTGACCATTCCAGCGCCGCATCGAAATTGGGTTCGAGCTGCTCCTCGCTCTTGCGGCCGGCGAAGACGTTGTCCTGATTGCTTCCCTCGGCGGCGCCGGCCATGCCGTACAGGTGTAGGGTCGCCAGGTTCGACTGCGCCTCGACCCAACCCGAGGACGCGGCGCGCTCGATCCAGCGTGCTCCTTCCGCGCGGCTGACCGGCACGCCGGCCCCTTGCAGATAGGCCCGGCCGATCCGGTAGCATGCCTCCGGTATGCCCGCCTTGGCGGCCGCGACCAGATGCGGGAACGCCTCCTCGGACTTGCCCTCGTCGATCAGCAGTGCGGCGCGCCGCAGTCGCCTTTGCGGCGACATCACGAAGGAGAGGCGGTCAAGCATGGTCATGTGACGCGAACCGTCATCGAGAGTGCCGCCAGACTAGATCGAGCGGAGGAAGGATGCTGACAAACCGCCCTTTGCAAAGCGCACGACGGTCTCCGGCGGATCAGGGCTCGCGCATTCCGTTCCGCAGCGTCGGCACGACCGAGCTGAGCATGAACTGCATGATGGTGCGCTTGCCGACCTTGATGTCGGCGGAGACCGGCATGCCTGGCGTGAGCTGGAAGCCTCGCGGCGTGTTGCGAAGATCGTATTTCTCGATCGCGATCCGAGCCCGGTAATAGAGCTTCCCGCCCGCCGCGGACGATAGCCCGGAACTGTTGGTTACCCCACGATCGTCCGAATTGAAGCTGTCGGCGCTGATGTTGGTCACCGTTCCGGTCGCCCCGCCATAGGTCAGGTAGGGCAGCGTCTTGAACTTCAGCGTGACCGGATCGCCCACCCGGACATATCCAGACTCGGAGGCCGGGATTTGCGCGCCGACCTCGAGCGGGCTGTCGGCCGGGATCAGGGTGATGAACTCCGCGCCCGGCTGCAGGACGGAGCCCACGGACACCTTGGCGATATTCAGCACGATGGCGGGCTTGGACGCCTTGAAGATCACGAGTTTGTGGCGGAGATCGGCGCGCGAGAGATCATCGCGCGACTGGTAGAGCTTGCGCTGCGCCTCGGTCAGGTCGGCATAGACCTGCGCCTTCCAGTTCTTGCTGTAGGCGCTGCGCTCGGCCTCGGTGGACGCGATCTTGGCCCTCGCGCTGTTGGCGCTCTCGACGGCGTCGGCTTCCGAACGCTGGATCTCGGCGGTGCTGTCCATTGCGCCGAGCGTGCTCAGACGGCTGCCGACCTGATCGGCCTCGAGCCGCTGACGCATGGTCTGCACGTCGGTCGCGTAGTGCAGCCTCTGGCCGTAGGCCGCGATGCTGGCCTCGAAGCCTGCCACGTCCGCCCGCGCTCCGGCGATCTGCTGGTCGTAGCTGTCCATCCGCGCGCGGAATTCTGCTTGCCGCTCGAGGAAAGCGGCTTCCTGCCCGGTGGAGGCCAGGTTGGACATGTCGGGCTTGTAGTCGACCCCCTGGGCCTCGGCCATGCGCCGGGACACCTCGGCCGACAGGCTTTCGACCTGCTGGCGAAGATTGACGACGTCGGCCTCCGACAAAGTCGGGTCGAGACGGGCGAGGATCTGTCCGGGTTTGACGATGTCGCCTTCGCGGACATTGATCGAATGCACGATCGACTGGTCGAACGGCTGCACCACGATCGTGCTGTCGATCGCCGCCAGCGTGCCCTGACCGGTCACCACACGATCGAGCGGCGCGACAGAGGCGATCACGATCAGGCTCGCGAGCAGTCCGGTCACGATCAGGGTCGTCGAGCGCGCCGCCGGCCGGATCGGCGTCGCGGCCATGCCCGCGCTGGGCGAGTAGAATTCGAGCAGGGCGCGCGGCATGTCTTCGTCGGCGGTCTTCTTGACCCGGCGGCCGGTGCTGGCGGTGATCTCGTTGGCCATGGGTCAGTCGTCTCCCTGCGCGAGCACGGGCGCCGGACCGGCGCTGCTCCGCTGCGGATCGAGATGGCGGTTCTGCTGCAACCAGAGCTGGCGATAGGTGGCGCAACGCTCGACGAGCACGCTGTGCGGGCCGATGTCGGCAACCCGTCCCTTTTCCATGACCAGGATCTGGTCGCAATCGATCAGCGAGGAGAGGCGGTGGGAGACGATCACCATGGTCCGGCCCGTGGCGATCCGCTGCAGGTTCGCGTTCACAAGCGCTTCGGATTCCGGATCCAGCGCGCTGGTCGCCTCGTCGAGGATCATCAGCTTCGGATCGGAAATCAGGGCGCGCGCGATCGCGAGCCGCTGCTTCTGGCCGCCAGAGATGTTCGTCGATCCTTCCTCGATCCACGTCTCGTAGCCGGCCGGCATACGCTCGATGAACTCCTCCGCCCCCGCCAAGCGGCAGGCACGCACGACGTCCTCGATCGAGAGGCCGGCACGGCCGGCGGTGATGTTGTCGCGCACGGTGCCGCGGAAGAGGAAATTGTCCTGCAGCACGACGCCGAGGCTGCGCCGCAGATGGGTGAGGTTGATCTCGCGCAGATCGGCGCCGTCCAGTCGCAGATAGCCGGTATAGCCGCGGCTCACGCCCTGCAGCAGTCGCGTCAGCGTCGACTTGCCAGAGCCCGACCGCCCGACCACGCCCAGCATCGTGCCGGCCGGGATCTCGAAATTGACGCGGTCCAGCGCCAGCGTGTCGCTGCCGGGATAGGCGAAGTTGAGATCGACGAACGACACCGCGCCCTTGATCTCCGGCCGCATGCCGGTGGTGAGCGCCTTCGTCTCGGTCGGCTGGTTGAGCACCGAGCCCGCCTCGCCCAGAGCCGCCTTGACCTCGTTGAGGTCCTCCAGCAGCCGGGCGAAGCTCACGATCGGCTGTGCCACCCGGCCGCCGAGCATCATGAAGGCGACCAGGCCGCCGACTTCGACGCCCGAGACGTTCTCGAGCACCAGGTAGGCGCCGACCAGGATGATGCCGAGATTCATGAAGCGCTCGAGCGGCGTCACCAGCGTATTGACGGTGTTGGACAGCCGCGATTCCTTCAGTCCGGCATCCGCCGCGGCGGCGACCAATTGATCCCACTCGGACTTGCGCACCGGCTCGAGCGCCAGCGTCTTGACCGTGCGGATGCCGGCCACCGTCTCGTACAGCACGCTGCCTTTCTGGTTGTTGCGGAACGCGGTCATGCCGGCCATGCGCGACAACGGCCCGATGAAGCACACGATGACCAGGCCCACCATGCCGCCGCAGGCGAGGATCAGCCACGCGAGCGTCGGCTCGAGCCAGAACAGGAACGGCAGCAGGACGACCAGGGTGAAGCTGTCGAGGAAGACGCTCAGCAGCCGGCCCGTCATGAAGGAGCGCAGCCGGTAGACCGACGAGACGCGCATGATGGTCATGCCGGCCTGGTTGCGCTCGAAGAACTCGAGCGGCAGCGAGACCAGCCGCGCGAAGATATGGAGCTGCAGCTTGACGTCGATCCGAGTCGCCACGACGGCGGTGATCTCACGCCTCGCCCAGCCCAGCAGGGTCTCGAAGGCGATCAGGATGACGATGATCGCGCTCATGGTGATGAGAGTCGACATCGAGCGGAACTGCAGGACCTGGTTGATGACCTGCATCACGATGAGCGCCGGCAGGATCGTCAGCACGCTGATGGTCATCGACGCGATCGAGATGTCGCGCAGACCTCTCTTTTCCCGCAGGCAGAGCCTGAACAGCCAGCGGATATTGAACGGCTGCTCGTCCTCCGACGCGGTGCGCGACCGCCTTACCAGGATGACGTCTCCGGTCCAGACCTGCGCGAGACGCAGCTCGTCGACCGCGACCGCCGGCTCCGCCTCGTTCCGGGCCGGATCCTTCAGCCAGACGATGTTACGGTTAGCGTCCGCCCCGACCATGATGCCGGACGAGCCGTCGCGGAACATCAGCACCATCGGCGGCTGCTCGACCATGTGCACGATGTGGCGCCATTTCAGGCGCATCGCCTTCGCGACCATCCCCTGATCCCGCAACCATGCGACCAGCGTCGCCGGTGACGGAGTCTCCTCACCGACCGTGCCACGGAAATCCCGCACGTCCATCTCGACGCCGTGATAACGGGCGGCGGCGATGACCGACTTCAGCCGCGCCAGCATCGGACCGGAGATCCCGGTCTCGTGCAGCCCGTGCGCCTGGTCATGGCCCGACTGATCCTGGTTCGGCTCGTTCGGTCGATCCACCGTCGCTACCCCTTGCGTGTCCGCCGTCGCGGACTGAAAACGTTCGTGGTCGGCGTCTGCGCTGACTGGCAGCGACTGTTCAATACGCCCCGCCTCCATGGCCCAGCCTTCACGGCACGGACGCGGCTGGCCGCCTTCCGGCACCAGATACGCCCTCATGCCACACAAACCATGCGAACGGGTAATCAAACCTTTCGCATCGAGCCCGTTTCCCTCGAATCGTGACCTCCTATACCATTGCATCGGTCAACAGGACCTCAATCCCGGTCGCCGAACGATGCCTGACGCAAAGGGCCAGCGCATGGAAATCCGAGCCGCCCGACCGAGCGATCTGAGCGAAATCCAGGCGATCTATGCCCATCACGTCCTGCATGGAACCGGCACTTTCGAGGAGCGTCCGCCCTCGGTCGAGGAGATGGGCGGCCGTCTCGCCAAGGGCCTGCGCGACGGCTACTGCTGGCTGGTCGCCGCCGACGAGACCGGAGTGCTCGGTTTCGCCTATTACGGCGCGTTCCGCGAGCGGGCCGCCTACCGCCGCACCGTCGAGGACAGCATCTATGTGCGCGAGGATCTGCGCGGCCAGGGCGTCGGCAAGGAGCTCGGCGCCGAGCTGATCGCGCGCGCAAGCGAGGCCGGCTTTCGGCAGATGCTGGCCCTCATCGGCGACTCCGACAACGTCGCCTCGATCGGGATGCATGCCAGCCTCGGCTTCACCCGATCGGGTGTGCTCCGCGCCGCGGGGGAGAAATTCGGCCGGGTCCTCGACGTCGTCATCATGCAGCGGCGCCTCGGCGCGGAGAGCGCCGCGTAGGCCCTCATGTCCCGCTGGCCTCCTCGCGATAGCGGCCGGCCAGGAACGGATCGGCGCGCATCATCTCGCGCGCCGCCCGCAGCCCGGACGCATCGGACACCGCGACGACGATCCTGAAGAACGGGATGTCGCCGCGCGCGCGCTCGGCGAACAGGCGCGCGAGCAGGGAAGCGAGCGGCGCCCGGCCCGCGCAACAGGCGCAGCCGGCCCCATGGGAGGGTGCCTGGAACGCCACGAGGCGCGCCCCAGCCGGTGCCGCGAGACGGACGGCCTCGTCGGCGATGACCAGCCCGTCCGTCGTCACGATCGCCGACGTCACCAGGCGGACCGGAACGCGGGCGTCAGGGGGTGTTTTCATCACGTCACCGCACAGAGAAGCATCCGGTCGCCCTGGCCGCGGGCGCGGCCGCCCCTTACATGGGGCCGACCATGACTCGCCCGCACCTCCTCGACGCGCTCGCCGACACCGTACTGCTCTGCGACGGCGGCATGGGAAGCCGTGTGCAGGCGCTCACCCTCGATCTCGAGCGCGACTACTGGGGGCAGGAGAACTGCACCGAGGTGCTGAACCTGTCGCGCCCGGACCTGGTGCGCGAGATCCACGCCGGCTACTTCGCCGCCGGCGCCGACATGGTCGAGACCAACAGCTTCGGCGGCTCGCCGGTCACGCTCGCGGAGTTCGGACTGCAGGACCGCGCCCACGAGATCAACAAGGTCGCGGCCGAGCTCGCGCGCGAGGCGGCGGACGGCTTCGCCGATGGACGGCATCGTTGGGTGCTCGGCAGCGTCGGCCCCGGCACCAAGCTGCCCAGCCTCGGCAACATCGCCTACGATCCGCTCGAGGCGGCTCTTGCCGTCCAGTGCGGCGGCCTGATCGACGGCGGTGTCGACGCGATCCTGATCGAGACCTGCCAGGACACGCTGCAGATCAAGGCCGCCGTCAACGGCGCCAAGATCGCGCGCGCCGCGCGGGGCGCCGACACGCCGATCTTCGTCCAGGTGACGGTCGAGACCACCGGCACCCTCCTGGTCGGACCCGACATCGCCGCCGCGGCGACCGTCGTGCATTCGCTCGACGTGCCGCTGATCGGCCTGAACTGCGCGACCGGCCCGCAGGAGATGGCCGAGCACGTGGCCTTCCTCTCGCGCGCCTGGCCGGGCCTGATCTCCTGCCTGCCCAACGCCGGCCTGCCCGAACTGGTCGACGGCCAGACCCACTACCCGCTCGGCGCGCGCGAGATGGCCGACTGGCTCGGCCGCTTCGTCGACGAGGACGGCGTCAACCTGATCGGCGGCTGCTGCGGCACCAACCCCGCGCACATCGAGGCGCTCGACGCGATGCTGCGGTCGCGTGCCGGCAACGCCCGCCGGCCCACCCCCGCGCGCCGCGCGCCGGTCTGGATCCCGTCGGTCGCCTCGTTGTACGGACAGGTGCCGCTGCGCCAGGAGAACGCCTTCTTCGCGATCGGCGAGCGCTGCAACGCCAACGGGTCGCGCAAATGGCGCGAGCTGCAGGAGACCCACGACTGGGACGGTTGCGTGGCGCTGGGGCGCGAGCAGGCGGCCGAGGGCAGCAACGCGATCGACGTCTGCACCGCCTTCGTCGGACGCGACGAGGCCGCCGAGATGAACGAGGTGATGCGCCGTTTCACCGGGTCGGTGAACGCGCCGCTGATGATCGACAGCACCGAACTCACCGTGCTCGAGCAGGCGCTCAAGCTGCACGGCGGCAAGCCGATCATCAACTCGCTGAACTTCGAGAACGGCGAGGAACACGCGGCCGAGCGGATCCGGCTCGCGCGCCAGTTCGGCGCCGCGGTGGTGGCGGGCACCATCGACGAGGAAGGGATGGCCAAGACGCCCGAGCGCAAGCTCGCCATCGCCACGCGCCTGGTGGATTTCTGCTGCACCACCCATGGGCTGCCGCAATCGGACCTGATGATCGACCCGCTGGTGCTGACGGTCGCCACCGGCAACGAGGACGACCGCAAGCTGGCGCTCTGGACGCTCCAGGGCATCCGCGCGATCCATGACCGCTTTCCCGACGTGCAGATCGTGCTCGGCCTGTCCAATGTCTCGTTCGGCCTGAACCAGGCTGCGCGCGCGGTGCTGAACTCGGTCTTCCTCGACCTCTCGGTTCGCGAAGGCATGACGGCCGCGATCGTGCACGCGAGCAAGATCCGGCCGCTGCACGCGATCGCGCCCGAGGAGGTCGAGGTCGCGACCGACCTGCTGCTCGATGCGCGGCGCGACAGCTACGATCCGCTGCACCGCCTGCTGGAGCTCTTCGCCGACCGCAAGGCCGCCGACGCGGTCAAGAAGCAACGGGCCGAGACGGTCGAGGAGCGCCTGCGCGACCGGATCGTCGACGGCAATCGCAAGGGCCTCGAAGACGAGCTGGCCCTCGCGATGCAGACGCACCCGCCGCTCGACATCATCAACACCATCCTGCTCGACGGCATGAAGACGGTCGGCGAGCTGTTCGGCGCCGGCAAGATGCAGCTCCCGTTCGTGCTGCAGTCGGCCGAGACGATGAAGGCGGCCGTCGCCTATCTCGAACCGCACATGGAGCGCGTCGACGGTCAGACCCGCGGCACCATCGTGCTCGCCACCGTCAAGGGCGACGTGCACGACATCGGCAAGAACCTGGTCGACATCATCCTGACCAACAACGGCTACCGGGTGGTCAATCTCGGCATCAAGGTGCCGCTCGCCGACATGCTGGCCGCCGTCCGCGAGCACAAGGCGCAGGCGATCGGCATGTCCGGCCTGCTGGTCAAGTCGACCGTGATCATGCGCGAGAACCTCGAGCAGATGGCGCGCGAGAACATCGGCGTGCCGGTGCTGCTGGGCGGCGCCGCGCTTACGCGCTCCTATGTCGAGGAGGAGTGCGCGGCCGCCTATCCGACCGGCCAGGTCGCGTACGCGCGTGACGCCTTCGACGGCCTTCATCTGATGGACCGGGTCGCCAGGAACGGTCTCGAGGAATACGTCGCCGCCAATAAGGCCAAGCGGTCGGGCGCCCCGAAACGCGGCAAGCGGATGGCCGACGAGGCCCCGGCCCGCCTCGACCCCGACCGCGCCCGCGCCCGCCGCGGGCGATTGTCGGCCGATCGGCCCGTTCCCGTCCCGCCCTTCCTGGGGCCGCGCCGGATCGAGGCCGAGGCGCGAGCGATCCTGCCCTTCCTCAACGAGCGCAGCCTCTACCAATTGCAGTGGGGCTTCCGCAAACAGGGCCGCCGCATCGAGGATTTCCTCGAGTGGGCGAAGGGCGAGCTGCGGCCGGTGATGCGCCGGATGCTCGCACTCTGCGAGGCCGAGGGGATCCTCCGCCCGCAGGCGATCTACGGCTACTGGCCCGCCGCCGGCGACGCCGACGACCTCGTGCTGTTCGATCCCGGCGACCGCGACCGCGAGGTGGCCCGGTTCACCCTCCCGCGCCAGCCGCGCGAGGACGGCGAATGCATCGCCGACTTCGTCCGCGACATCGGCGCCGGCGAACGCGACGTGATCGGACTGCAGGTCGTCACCGTGGGCGAGGCCGCGTCCGACAAGGCGCGTGAATGGTTCGAGGCCGACCGCTACCAGGATTATCTCTACCTGCACGGGCTGTCGGTCGAGATGGCCGAGGCGATGGCCGAATACACCCACAAGCGGATCAGGGCCGAACTCGGCTACGCCGGAGAGGACGACCGCGACATGGATCGGCTGCTGAGCCAGCACTACCGCGGTTCACGGTATTCGTTCGGCTATCCGGCCTGCCCGCGCCTCGAGGACCAGGCGCCGATCCTGCACCTGCTGGACGCCGAACGGATCGGGGTCAGCCTGTCCGACGAGTGGCAGCTCCACCCGGAGCAGTCGACCAGCGCGCTCGTGGTGCTGCATCCGAGGGCGAAGTATTTCATGGTGTGAAGAACCGGGGGCCGAGGCCGGCCCCCGGACCCCCGGCGCTCATCCTATGCGGGCTCGGGCGGGGCTTCCGGGCGCTGGCGGCGCTCGGTCATGAAGGCGTCGAACTCGGACTTGTCCTTGGCGAAGCGCAACCGCTCCAGGAACGAGGTGAATTCGCGCTGCTCCTCCTCGAGCCGCCGCAGCGTCTCGACGCGATATTCGTCGAAGGCGCGGTTGCCGCTCGACGGCGCCGTCTCGGAGCACACCGCCGACCACATATTCGATGCCCAGCGCGCGCCATTGCGCCCCCTGAAGCGGCCAGTCCTGCAGCTCATGCGTCCACTCCCGATCATCAGAACAAGCATGGCGAGCCCGAGCGGCCACCAGGCGGCGAAGCCGAGGATGGTGATCGCGATGCCGGCCCATCTGTTGCCGAACATCGGGCGCCATCCCGACGGGATATTCCAGGGCGAAGCCTGGCTGGCAGCGGTGAAACTCGTCATGCGTAGCCCCGATATGTGAATGTAAGACACATTCACATTGTGATCCGGGATCGCGCCCGTCAAGCCAAATCGGCGCTCATGCGCGGCCGGCGAGTCCGAGGCTCTGCAGATAGATCAGGATGCCGGCTTCGAGCAGTTCCTCGGAGGCCATCGGCAGTGGCCGCCGCGCCCGGTCGGGGCGGCAGAACAGCGCCGCGATGCCGTGCGAAAGCGCCCACAGATGCAGCGCCACCATCAGCGGCGGCGGCTGGTCGGCCTTGGGCAGTTGGGCGGCCAGGCGCTCCGCACCCTGTCGCAGCAGGCCGAACATGCGGTCCGACGCGGCGGCGACATCCGGGGCTGCGTCAGCGCGCGCCTCGAACATCGCGGCGTAGAAGGCGGGCTCGTGCCGGGCAAAGCCCAGATAGGCGATGCCCATCGCCTCGAACGCGGCCGTCGGGTCCGGCCTGCCGTCGTTCCAGGCCGCCGACAGCGATCCCGCCAGCCGGTCGAAACCGCGGATCGCGACCTCGTCGAGCAGGGCGTCCGCGTCACGGAAATGACGGTATGGCGCGCCCGGGCTGACCCCCGCCTGGCGTGCCGCCTCCGCGATGGTGAAGCCGGCGGCTCCCTTGCTGGCGATGAGCGCGAGCGTGGCCTCGATGAGCGCCTCGCGCAGATTGCCATGATGGTAGCCGCGCCGCTCGGCGCGGTTGCGATCGTTGGGCCACGTCATGTGATGAGCATTTACATCAAACGCGCGACCTTGCCATGAGGCGAGCGGCGGCTGCGTCTCCGGCGCGATCGAGCGACAGCGCGCCGAGTCAGGCGGCGGCCTGCAGTCCGGTGACGAAGCTGCTGACATCGCCAGTCAATTGCTTGGCCTGACGCGCCACGGCGGCGGCCGCGTCCAGAACTTGAGCTGCCGTCGTTCCGGTGCTGACGGCCGCGCGACTGACGTCGTCGATGTTGCCGGCAACAGCGTGCGTCGCCTGCGCGGTGTCGGAAACGCTGCGCGCGATCTCCGCGGTCGCCGATCCCTGCTGTTCGACGGCGGTCGCGATGCTGCTCGCGATCCCGCTCACGCGCTCGATCTTGCCGGTGATGCCCTGGATCGCCTCGACGGCCTCGCGTGTCGTCGCCTGGATGTGGGTGATCTGGCCCGATATCTCGTCCGTGGCCTTCGCAGTCTCGCGCGCCAGTCCCTTGACCTCGGAGGCAACCACCGCGAATCCCTTGCCCGTATCGCCCGCCCTGGCGGCCTCGATGGTCGCATTGAGTGCCAAGAGACTGGTCTGGTTTGCGATACGCGAGATCAGCTCGACGACCTGGCCGATCCGTTGAGCGCCTTCCGACATCGCGGTCACGACACGATCGGTTCGGCGGACATCCTCGACCGCTTGCCCGGCGATGTCGGCCGCACCCGCGACCTGGCCCTTGATGTCCTGGATCGAGGCCGAGAGCTGCTCACAGGCAGCCGCCACGATCTGGGTTGCGGTGCTTGCTTGATCCATGGCGGACGCGACCGTGATGGCCTGCTGCTTGGATTGCTCCGCCGCGATCGCCATGCCCCGCGCAGTGGTCTCGAGCTCCTGGGAGGCCGAGAACATGACGTCGGTCGATGAGCGGAAGCTGTCCCGGAAGCCGCCGACCAGCCCCTCGACCTGAACCGCGCGATGTTCCCGCTCCACTTGCTCAGCGGCTCGTTCCTCGGCGCGCGCGTGCAGATGATGCGCGTTTTGCAAGAGGCTCGCTTGCATGCCGGCCAAGGCGCGCAGCAATGCGGCGGTCTCGCTCCACCCGACACGATTCGGCAGCCTGATCTCGTTGTCGAGACGGCCGCTCGCGACCGCGTGCGCGATGGCGGCGGCACGACGCAACGCCGGGACGACGGACCGTGCGAGAATGGCCGCCGAGAGCAGGCCGAAGCCGATCGAGACACCGATCGCGACCTTCGTCCAATGCCGGTGCGAGGCGACCGCGGCTTCGGCGCTGCTCCGGAACGCGTAGCCATCGTCGGCGAAATGCTCGGTCACGTCGTCGAACGAGCTCGAGATTTGGGCCAGAATCTTGGCATCGGCGTCGCTTGGCAGTGATGCGACCTGGGCGCGCAGGCGCCTGGCGGCGATGCGCGTGTCGGCGGTCATCGACCTGTCGACGGCGACGTCTAGATCATCGAGGACCGAGCCGATGGCTTCCTTCGCCGCCTTCGGGTTCGGGCCAGCCGGGGCCACAGCGGGAACGGGTTTGCCGGCGGCGACGTCGAGAAGACGTTGCCGCTCGCTCCGAGCCGATACGGGAGTGACTTCCCTGGCGGCAGCGAGGTCGTAGATGGTCTTGACACGCTCGAAATTGGTCTGCGCGGCGCGGGCGTAGTTGATCGACATGAAGGCGCTATCGTACATCTGCAGTGCCGTGTCGCCCAGCAAACGCTCGCCGTTCAGCGCGTAGACGCCGAGCATGACCGTGACGAGGGTCACCGCGAGGCTAGCAAACAGGATTTTCAGAGCGACGGGCATGCCGATGTCCGGGAAAAATTCGTTATTGTGCGGTAACCGTCATCTTCATCTTCGGGTGGATGAGGCACTGGACCTTGTAGTCGCCGGGCTTGTCGAAGGTGATGGTCGTCCGATCCCCAGGCTTCTCGAGCTTGCTCATCATCTTCGAACCATCAGGATTTCTGATTGATACGTCGTGAGAGACATCGTCGTCGTTGGCGAACTTGACGGCTTCGCCGACCGTAACCGTCACGACCGGTTGAGAGAACTGCCTGTCCTTCTGCTCGACGGACTGTTCGGCCCGTGCCATGAGCGGGGCGCCGATGATCACCGCGGCCGCAAACGTCGCAACATATCGCATCATTCTTGATCCTTGACCGGGAGCACGGGGGCGGCGATCGGGTCGTCGACGCTGGTAAGCGTGCGGAGGAAGGCCACGAGGTCGTTCACCTCGCCGGTTGACAAGCCGAGTCGATGCATCTCGGGAGACAGGCTCGGCCGTTCGATGAAGCCGGTGTCATACTCGACGACGACGTCGTGCAAGGTCGCGAGCGAGCCGTCGTGCATGTAAGGGGCCCGAAGCGCCACGTTGCGAAGCGTCGGGGTCTTGAAGGCATGCATGAGGAGGGGCTCATCGGGAACCTCTCCGGCACGACCGGGATCGTTGGTGTCGAGACCGATGTCGTGGAACGCATCGTCGGTGAAGCGCCAGCCGGTGTGGCAGGCGGCGCAGTTCGCCTTGCCGGTAAAAAGAGTGAAGCCGCGTTTCGCGCTGGCATCGATTGCCTGCTCGTCGCCGTCGGTCCATTGGTCGAAGGGGGACTTGTTGCTGATCAGCGTGCGTTCGAAGGTTGCGACGGCCTGGGCGATGTGGTGGAAAGTGACCGGCCCGGGGCCGAAGACATGGCGGAAGGCGTCGGCATAGAACGGCAGTTCGCCAACCCGGGCAGCCGCCTGATCGAGGGAACCGCCCATCTCGGCCGCGGTGGATACCGGACCACTGACCTGGTCTTCCAACCCGGCCTTGCGGCCGTCCCACATCATGACGTCGCCCCAGGCGAGATCGAGCAGGGTCGGCGTTGCCCGCGGCAACCGGTTCTCAGCGTGACCGAAGGCGACCTTCTGCCCGTCCTGCCAGGCCAGAGCCGGGTTGTGGCACGTCGCGCATGACATCGTGCCGCCGCCGGAGAGGCGCGGATCGAAGAAAAGCATGTCACCGAGCGCCGCCTTGGCGTCGCTATAGGCGTTGTCCGAGGGGAACGGGATCGAGTCTGGCCGCTTGAACTGTTGCTTCACGGCAACGGGGTTTGGGCTGGCGTTTGCCGAGAGCCCTGCCAAAGCAGGCAACAGGGCTACTCCCGCAAGGGTGCGACGGACGCGACGGTTTGGGTCTGACTTGGGCAACGTCCGGGCAACCTGTCGAAATGATCGTCGCGGACAATGGCGTCGGTCAGGTTAAAGTGAGGTTAAGGAGACGATCGCGACGTGAACCGGCCGGGCCCGGACCCGCGAGACATTGACATCATGGGCGGTCCAGGACCCCGGCCCGCGGCGGCGTTCGGGGCAGCGCCTCGACCTCGAGCCCTGGCCTCAAGCAGGCTCGGGCGACGCGTCCGGGCGCTGGCGGCGCCCGGTCATGATCGAGCGCTCCCCCCCCCCCCGCCCTGTCGCAGCGGACAGGGTCCGCGCACATCAATCGACCGTCTCACCACGGTGAGCAGGCGCCGAGCGTGACCGGGCGTCGCCCGACTGTCCGAGCAGGTAATGGACCAGCGGATTCAATCGTTCGCGCCTGATCCGCTCGTGGACTTCCGCCCCGGGCGGCGCGCGGAACGGCGCGTGCGGCGTCCCCATGCAGCGATCGCGATAGGCGCGCGCGTCGAACCCGGGTCCCGGATCGATCGGCCGGGCGATACCGACCCTGAGATAGTGCGCGAACAGATCGCGATTCGAACCGGCGGTGGCGCCCGCGCCGCGCGCGTAGAAGGCGACATCGAACAGCGGATGCGGGCTGAACGCCTGGCGCCTGCGGTGACGCAGGTAGTGCAGCAGCGGCGAGATCGATGCATTGATGCCGTATCGGCTACGATACCAGTCGGTCTCGAAATAGACGATCGGACGGAGTCCCTCTGTCTCGCCATGGAGGATGTAGTGCAGAAGCGGATTTCCGGCCGATTTCCCGCCAGGCATGTACGTTGATCGATACCATTCAGTGTCGAAGTAGGGATTGGGGCGGCGCCCCTCGTCGGAGCCGTAGCGGCAGAAATGCACCAGCGGATCGAGACCGCTCAGCCGCACGTCGGGATAGCCGATCAGGTAATGGTTCTCGTCGAACAGCTGCGAATCCGCGATCACCGCGGCGATCTCCGCGCAGAGGCGATCGGCGCTCACCGGCGTCGCCCGATGCCCCGCATCGAGCTGCCTGGCCAGACGCCGCCTGGCCGCCAGCCGCTCGAGATGCACGCCCAGGGCCGACCGCGCGGCCGGGTCGTACGCCTCGCGATACTGCAGGGCGTCGAACGCGTCGGACACCACCCTGTTCTCCCGCTCGCCATGCTCGATGAAATGCAGCAGCGGGTTGATGCCGGCCTCGCTGACGTCGTCGTTGCGGCGCAGATAGGTCGTCGTCTCGAAGAGCGGGTTCGGGTTCCGACCCTCGCGCCAGCCGGTTTTGCAGTAGTGGCGGATCAGGTCGTGTTCGTCGTCCACGTCCAGGCCCGTCGCCAGTCGATAGTAGTTGCCGTCGAACAGTCCCGAACTGCCGATCAGGTGTTCGTCACGCGAGCGCGCGTGGCGTCGTGCCGATCCGACCTCGACATAGTATTCGAACGGATCCCACCCCGAGGCGGTGACCTCCGGGTGGACCGACGCATACCAGCCGGCATCGAACCAGTCGTTCGGCGACGTCGGCCGCGACCTTCGATGATCGAGGAAATGCGACAGGCAAGCCCCGCTCGCTTCGATCCCGTAATGGGCGCGATACCAGGCGACGTCGAAATGCGGCGCGGGGCAGCGACCCTCGACTTCGCCGATGCGATGGTAGTGGAGCAGCGGGTTGATCCCCGCTTGTGCCACGTCCTGGTTGGCCGTCAGGTAGTCGTCGGTCCGGAAATGGAAGTTCGGCCAGCGTCCTTCCGTCCAGCCGGTGTTGCAAAAATGGACCAGGAGGTCGCCGTGCGGACCGGCGACCTCGCCGTAACGCGTCCGGTACCAATCGTGATCGAACAGTCCCGATCGTGCCAGTTCGAGGACGGCATGCGCGACATCTTCCGCGGTCTGACGCACGAGCGGCTCGCGGCCGGATCATCGCCGGCGGGAAGCGCCAGCGATCAGGCGACGCGCGACAGCGCCGGCACCTCCAGCGACGCGGCCCGCGAGGCGAGTTGCTTGCGGATCCTCTCGAGCACGGGTCCCGACAGGACCAGCGGTGCGCAGGCATCTTCCCAACTCTTCGGATCCATCTCGGGATAAAGCGTCACCGCGCCGGACCCGGCGAAATGGTTCCTGTTGCCGATGTCGAGATAGGACTCCGTCTCGGCGCCCTCGGCGAACAAGATGCCGTGCGGCTCGATTTCGACGTGGAAATAGTCGATCCGGCCGGTCATCCGGGCCTGGGTGATGGTCCGGCCGTTCTGCAGGAGGCTGGCCGGGACCAGCACCCCGTCGAGATGCATCGAGTGGTCGGGCGAGACGAACAGGTCGCGCTCCGGCTTGCGATCGGCGATCGCGCCGGCGGCAATCCGGATCGGTTGTGCATGCCGGTCGCCGGCCGGGTCGAGATCGAACGACCTGACGCGAACCGCCTTGACCGGCATCGGTCCGGTCGACGTCATGACCTGGTCCCCCGCCCGGACGTCCTCGACCAGCACAGGACCGTCGACGGTCAGGATGAAGGTGCCGCGAAGGAAGCAGGCGAAATCGATGATCGCCTGGCCGGCCGCGTTCTCGCCGACGGCGAAGTTGGACTGGGCGAAGGTGCCGACGAGCCTGACGGTGCCGATCGCAGCGCCGGTGGCGTCCTCGAGGCTGAGCAGACCGGTGGCGCCGTCATAGGCGACCTTGTCGCCCGCGGCGAAAGGCGATCCGAAATTGATGTTGTCGGTCGCCTTGAAGCCGGTGACCGTCGGCGTGGTGCTCAGCAGGTTCAGCAGACCGGGCTCGAACGAGAGCGTGCCGCCGCCGCCGCCGGTGAACGTCGCACCGATCGCGCTGAGCGCACTGACCGTGTTGTTCACGACGATGGTGGAGGCGCCGTCGACGACCAGGGCGGCATTGCTGGCCACTGTCGCCAGCCCGTTGATGGTCACGATCGCACCGTTCGTTGCTTCCACCGTGTATCCCGACAGCAATCCGGCGACGCTGTCGAGATTGAACAGGTTCGGACCGGAAAACGTGATCTGCGGATCGACGGCGAGAAGTGCGATGTCGACGCCGTAGTCCCCGCCGGTCGTCACTGTCTGCTGGGCCGGCCCGAAGCCGCCAAGCGATATCAATGTTGTCGCCACAGGATGACCCTCTTGCTTTGTTTCGTTTGTCGGGTCGGTGATCCGGCCGGAGCGCAGCGTTAGACGCCTGATAACCGTGTTAGATTGATGCAACGCGGCGCGCGACGAGTCAAGGAAATCCTGTGCCAGTAACAGGGCGATGCCGATCGCAAATTGTGCGGCGCACTAACAGTCGCCGGCATGGCTGATGAACGCCGGGGTCCGGGGGCCGGCTGCGGCCCCCGGCTTCTTCCGCCACTAGCCCTGCTTGAGCGAGCTCATGTCGATCGAGAAGCGGTATTTGACGTCGCTCTTCAGCATGCGCTCGTAGGCGGCGTTGATATCCTGGATCGCGATCACCTCGACGTCCGACGTGATGCCGTGCTCACCGCAGAAATCCAGCATCTCCTGCGTCTCGGCGATGCCGCCGATCAGGGAGCCCGCGAACTGGCGCCGCTTGAAGATGACGCTGAACGCCGCCACCGGCAGCGGATCCTCCGGCGCGCCCACCAGGCAGAGCGTTCCGTCGCGCTTGAGCAGCGCGAGATAGGCGTCGACCGGATGCTGCGCGGACACGCAATCGAGGATGAAGTCGAAACTCAGCGCGTGCGCCTTCATCTGCGCCTGGTCCTTGGAGATCACGACCTCCTTGGCGCCGAGGCGCTTGGCGTCCTCGGTCTTGCCGGGCGACGTGGTGAACAGCACCACATGCGCGCCCATGGCGGCCGCAAGCTTGACGCCCATGTGGCCGAGCCCGCCTAGCCCGACGACGCCGACCTTCTGGCCGGCCGAGACACGCCAGTGACGGAGCGGCGAATAGGTCGTAATGCCCGCGCACAGCAAGGGTGCGACGCCCTCGAGCGGCAGGTTCTCCGGGATCCGCAGAACGAAGGCCTCGTCGACCACGATGCGGTTCGAGTAGCCGCCCATGGTGATGCCGCCGCCGTGGCGGTCGTCGCGGCCGTTGTAGGTGCCGACGAAGCCCACTTCGCAATATTGCTCGAAGCCCTCGCGGCAATTGGCGCACTGCCGGCAGCTGTCGACCATGCAGCCGACGCCGGCGAGCCCGCCGGCCTTGAAGCCGGTGACCTCGTTGCCGACGCGGGTGATGCGTCCCACGATCTCGTGGCCGGGACAGCAGGGAAAGACGGTGTTCTTCCACTCGTTGCGGACCTGGTGCAGATCGGAGTGGCAGACGCCGCAATAGAGAATGTCGATCTCGACATCACGCGGACCGGGATCACGGCGCGTGAAGGAGAACGGCTTGAGCGGTCCGGCCGCGTCCTGCGCGGAAAAGCCGATGCAGTCGAGCATGATGTCTCCTGTTTTCGAATGCGTGGGGGTGTGACGCGCGCGTCCGAGCCGGCATGCCGGGCTTTGACGCGAACCTCGCCGATGCCGTTAATGCTCCCCGGATGAGCGAGTTGCAAAAGCACCGGCCGGTCGAGTCCGCCGACATCCTGGCAAGCCTGTGGGCGACGATCGCGGCGCGCCGCGGCGCAGACCCGGCCACGAGCTATTCGGCCTCGTTGCTGGCGCGCCACCCGGTCAAGCCGGCGCAGAAACTGGCCGAGGAGGCGTCCGAGTGCGCCATCGAGGCGGTCGCGGGACGGCCCGACGGCCTGATCCGGGAGAGTGCGGACCTGCTCTACCACCTCGTCGTGCTGCTGGTGGGCGCCGGGATCTCGCCGGCCGCCGTGTTCGCGGAACTGGCCGATCGCGAGCGCTCGGCACGCGTGCGCACGGTGCCGAAACGGCGCCGGGGCTCCACCAAGATCCCCTGACCCACCCGGTCCTCGGCAGGTTGACGAAGGCCGCCAGTTTCATTACGTTATCGCGATGAGCGCGCCCGCCCGGCGTGCCAGCCGGACACACGGCCATGCAGCCGCCGCTCACAGGACCCGACGCGCTCCACGCCATCTTCCATGATCGCTCCGATCAGGCATGGCTCGACATCCTGCTCGCCTCGCTCCGGGTGCCGGAGATCGACGGCGTGCAGATGCCGAGCTTTCCCGACGAGCAGCTCCAGCGCGAGATCCACGGCCACGCCGGCGAGGTGTCGCTGCACGAGGCGCACACCTTCTTCCGCGAGGTGAAGGCCTACGCCGCCTATGCCGGGCGCCCGGTCGCCGCGCACCGGCGGATGCTGGATTTCGGCTGCGGCTGGGGGCGGGTGCTGCGGCTGTTCATGAAGGACATCCACCCGGAAAACCTGTTCGGCGCCGACAGCACGCCGCGCTTCCTGATGGACGCCAGGCGCTGCAACCCGGCGCTCGCCTTCCTGCCGTGCGACAAGGTGCCGCCGACCATCCTGGCGCCCGAGAGCCTCGACTACGTGATCTCGTGGTCGGTCTTCAGCCATCTCGACGAGTTCTACGCGACGCGCTGGATCGAGGAGTTCGCGCGCCTGCTCAAGCCCGGCGGCCTGGTGATGCTGACCACCCAGAGCCGGCGCTTCATCCAGTTCTGCGCCGAGATGCGCGTCCGCCGGGCGTCGGGCATCCGCCTCGAGCATCCCTGGTACGAGGTCTGCGCCGACAGCTTCCCCGACGAGAGCCAGGCCAATTCGCGCTACGAGGCGGGCCTGTTCCTGCACTCCTCGACCGACCAGGCCCCGAACGAGGCCGCGCATTACGGCGAGGCCATCATCCCGCGTGGCTTCGTGACCAGGAGCTGGGGCTCGATGTTCCGGCTGATCGACTTCGTCGACAACGCGGTGCGACTGCCGCAGGCGCTGATCGTGCTGCAGAAGCCCGGCTGATCCGGTCGTCCCCGCGCATCAGGGCACGCGCCGGGGGGCTCACAATTGACACCCGGCAAGCGGTGCCCGCACAACCGCCGGCACTCCGCCGGAACAAGGTTCTTTCCGATGCCTGTCCACGCCTTCATCTTCCCCGGCCAGGGCAGCCAGGCCGTCGGGATGGGACGTGATCTCGCCGCCGCCTTCGCCGTGGCCCGTGACGTCTTCGACGAGATCGACGATGCGCTCGGCCAGCGGCTGTCCAAGCTGATGTTCACCGGCCCGGGCGAGCAGCTCACGCTGACCGAGAACGCGCAGCCCGCGCTCATGGCCGCCTCCATCGCAGCACTCCGCGTGCTCGAGGCGGAGGCCGGCATCGGCATCGCGACCCATGCCGCCCTCGTCGCCGGCCACTCGCTCGGCGAATACACCGCGCTGGCCGCCGCCCGTTCGCTCGGCCTGTCCGAGACCGCCCGGCTGCTGCGCCGGCGCGGACTCGCGATGCAGGCCGCCGTCCCGCCCGGCGCCGGCGCGATGGCCGCCCTGATCGGGGTCGACATCGACCAGGCGGCCGACATCTGTGCCGCCTCGCGATGGCGCCCGGAAGATGCCGAGCGCGGCCTTGCCGCAGTCGAGCAGGTCGTCGAGGTCGCCAACGACAATGGCGGCGGCCAGGTGGTCATCTCCGGCGATCGCGAGGCGGTCGAACGCGCGGCCGATCTCGCCAGGGCGCGCGGCGTCAAGCGTGCCCTGCTGCTGCCGGTCTCGGCTCCGTTCCACTGTTCGCTGATGGCGCCAGCAGCGCGCGTGATGGAAGAGGCACTCGCCGAGGCGCCGATCATGGCGCCGTCAGTGCCGATCATCGCCAACGTGACGGCGGCCAAGATGGTCGAACCCGACGAGATCCGCGCCCTCCTGGTCCGCCAGGTGACGGGGACGGTGCGCTGGCGCGAAAGCGTGCTCGCGGCAACCGCGATGGGTGTCGACCGCTTCATCGAGCTCGGCGCGGGCAAGGTCCTCGCCGGGCTCGTCCGGCGCATCGCGCCCGACGCCGAGGCGATGTCGGCGGGGACGCCCGACGAGCTCGAGGCGATGGCCAGGAGTTTCTGATGTTCGCGCTGACGGGACGGATCGCCCTGGTGACGGGCGCCTCGGGCGGCATCGGCGATGCGATCGCGCGCACGCTGCACGCGGCCGGCGCCACGGTCGCCTTGTCCGGCACGCGGACCGCGGCACTCGAGGCCCTCGCCGGATCGCTCGGCGAGCGCGCCCACGTCCATGCGGCCGACCTCGGCGATCCCGCCGCACCGCAGGGCCTGGTCGGCGCGATCGAGGCCGCCCATGGCCGGCTCGACATCCTGGTCAACAATGCCGGGCTCACCAGGGACGGTCTCGCCCTGCGGATGAAGGACGCGGATTGGGACCGGGTGCTGGAGGTCGACCTGACCGCGCCGTTCCGGCTCTGCCGGGCGGCACTCGCCGGCATGGTCCGGCGACGGGCCGGCCGGATCGTCAACATCGCCAGCATCTCGGGCGTGCTCGGCAACGCGGGACAGGCGAACTATTCGGCCGCCAAGGCCGGCATGATCGGCATGACACGGTCGCTGGCGCGCGAGGTCGCCTCGCGCGCCATCACCGTCAACGCGGTCGCGCCGGGCTTCATCGACACGCCGATGACGGCGGCGCTGAACGAGACCCAGCGCGCGACCCTGACCGCGGGCATCCCGCTCGGCCGGCTCGGCACGAGTGCGGACGTCGCCCACGCCGTCCTCTACCTCGCCTCCGACGAGGCCGCCTGGGTCACCGGGACCACCATGCACGTCAATGGCGGGATGGCGATGTGCTGATCGAACGTCGCGGCATGGCGGCCTGCCGAGCTTTCGGCTAAGCCCGGCCAGGTGAACGATATTGTCATCACAAGGACACGCGATTGCCATGACTCCGACATCCGGCGCGCGCCCGCGCCGGGCCATCAGCTTGGCGGGTCGAACGGAAGCATGCTAATCGCCCCGCTGCTTCGTCCGGAGCGGGGATGCAGGCCGTCTCGGGAGGTTCCCCGGGACGGGACAACACAGGACGAATATCGTTTCAACCGCGAGCAGGAACGAGGCCGATGAGCGACATTGCCGACAAGGTCAAGAAGATCGTTGTGGAACATCTGGGCGTCGAAGAAAGCAAGGTCACGCCCGAGGCGTCCTTCATCGATGACCTTGGCGCGGACAGTCTCGACACGGTCGAGTTGGTGATGGCGTTCGAGGAGGCGTTCGGCGTCGAGATTCCCGAGGACGCCGCCGAGAAGATCAGCACCGTCAAGGACGCCATCGACTACATCGAGAAACAGAAGGCGGCCTGAAGCGGGGTCGCGATCGGTTGTCGCATGTCTGATCTTGGACGGACACAATTCGGACCCGACGGCATCGGCCGGCGGGTGGTGGTCACCGGGCTCGGCATCGCTAGTCCGCTCGGCATCGGCATCGAACATGTCTGGGACCGCCTCGTCGAGGGCCATTCCGGCATCGGCGCGATCCAGTCCTTCGACACCTCCGAGCTGACCTCCAAGATCGCGGGCACCGTACCGGCCGGCACGCGCGCTGAAGGCGGCCTGACGCTCTCGGAATGGGTCCCGGTCAAGGACCAGAAGAAGATGGACCGCTTCATCCATCTCGGCATGGTCGCCGCCATCGAGGCGATCGAAAGCTCCGGCTGGATGCCGCAGGATGACGAGAGCCGAGAGCGGACCGGTGTGATGATCGGCTCCGGGATCGGCGGCCTCGAGACGATCCAGGAGGCGTCGATCCTGCTGCACGAAGGCAAGGGCAGGCGCCTGTCGCCTTTCTTCATCCCGTCGGCCTTGATCAACCTCGCCTCCGGCCAGCTCTCGATCCGCTACGGCTTCCAGGGGCCGAACCACGCGGTCGTGACCGCATGCGCCACGGGCGTTCACGCGATCGGCGATGCGTCACGCCTGATCATGCTCGGCGACGCCGACGTGATGATCGCCGGCGGCGCCGAGGGCGCGGTCTGCGCGCTCGGCATGCAGGGATTCTGTGCGGCGCGCGCGCTCTCGACCGACTTCAACGACGAGCCCGCGCGCGCGTCGCGCCCCTGGGATGCCGGCCGCGACGGCTTCGTGATGGGAGAGGGGGCCGGGATCGTAGTGCTCGAGGAGCTCGAGCATGCGCGCGCCCGTGGTGCCACGATCTATGGCGAGATCGCCGGCTACGGCATGTCGGGCGACGCCTTCCACATCACAGCACCCGGCAACAACGGCGCCTTCAGGGCGATGCGCGCCGCGTTGCGCAGCGGCGGCCTGTCCCCGTCCGACATCCAGTACGTCAACGCGCACGGCACCTCGACCCCGGCCGGCGACGATCTCGAGCTCGACTCGGTCGAGCGCTTCTTCGGCGATGCGGCACGCGGCCTGGCGATGTCCTCCACCAAGTCCGCGACCGGCCATCTGCTCGGGGCGGCCGGCGCGATCGAGGCGATCTTCTCGCTGCTCGCGATCCGTGACGGCGTCGCACCGCCCACGCTCAATCTCGAGAACCCGAGCCGCGACAGCGTGATCGACCGCGTCGCCCTCACCGCCCAGGAGCGCCCGATCGACACCGTGCTCTCCAACAGCTTCGGCTTCGGCGGCACCAACGCGAGCATCCTGTTCAGGGCCCTGCACTGAATCGTCGAACGATGCGGCGCGCCGCATGGCTTCTGGCGACGTCGTTGCTCGGCGGTCTCGCGGTCTCCGGCGGCTGGCTCGTCTTCATCCAGCCCGGCCCGATGCGCGACGCGGCCGACATCGTGGTCCCGCACGGTTCGCTGGCCGCGGTCGGCAGCGCGCTCCGCGACGACGGCGTCGTCGCCAGCGCGATCGGCTTCCGTCTCGCGGCCCTGGTGACCCGCGGCGAGGGGCCGGTTCATGCGGCCGAGCTCGCATTCCCGGCCCACGCCAGTCTGCGCACGGTGCTGACAGTGCTGCGTACCGGCCATCCGGTCGAGCACACGCTCACCATCCCCGAGGGGCTGACCGCCGCCGAGATCGCCGGCCTCGTCTCTCGCGCCGACGCGCTCAGCGGGCCTGTCACCGTGCCGGCGGAGGGGTCGATCCTGCCGCAGACCTACGAATTCGAACGCGGCGCCGACCGCCAGGCCCTGCTGCGCCGCATGCAGGCGGCGATGCGCAGGACGCTCGACGAGGTGTGGCAGGACCGCGATCCGGCCGCCGGCGTCGCCTCGCCGGCCTCGCTGCTGGTGCTGGCGAGCCTTGTCGAGCGAGAGACGGGTGTCGCGTCCGAGCGCGCCACGGTGGCGGCCGTCTTCCTCCATCGGCTCCGGCTGGGGATGAAGCTGCAGTCCGATCCGACAGCCGCCTACCAGGCGGCGGGCGGCCTCGGCGCGCTGGGCCGCCCGCTCACGCGCGCGGATCTCGAGGCACCCGGCCCCACCAACACCTACGTGATCGCGGGCCTGCCGGCGGCGCCGATCTGCGCGCCCGGGCTCGCCTCGCTCCAGGCCGCCGCTCACCCGGCCAGGACCGACGCGCTCTATTTCGTCGCCAGCGGCGCCGGCGGCCATGTCTTCGCCGCCAGCCTCCCCGAACACCAGCACAACGTCGTCAGGTATCGCGAGGGCTCGCGCTGATCCGGCTGAAATGCCAGGCGGCCCAGGGCAGCGCCAGTGCCGTGAGTGCCAGCGCCGCGCGCAGCCCGACGGCATCGCTCAGTACACCGGTCAGGATCGGACCCAGCACCGTTCCGGTCAGGTTGACCACGAACAGCATCACCGAGAGCGCGGTCGCCCGCATCCCCGCGGGCGCGAGTTCCTGCACGATCGCCGCCGAGGGAGCGGCGTAGGCGGCGCCGAACAGCGCCGGCAGGACGAACAGCCAGACCGGCACCGCGCGGCCCGGATCGAGATAGAAGGCGGCAAGCGACGGACACGTCACGAGACAGATCGCGGCCAGGAGTGCGGGGCGCCGGCGTCCGGCGCGGTCGGCGAGCCACCCGGTGAGCAGGACGCCCGCCAGACCCACCACGCCGCTCATCAAGCCCAGGAACAGGCCGGCGTCGCGCGCGCCCATCCCGTGTTCGCGCTGCAGGAACGACGGCAGCCAGGCGAGTGCCGAGAAGCCGGCGAGCCCGGCCGCGCTGTTGGCGGCGAGCAGGTGACGGAAGGAAGCCGACCGGGCGAGCCGGGCAACGACAGACCGCGTCCGGACCCGGGCCGCCGGGCTCGGCCGCGGATCGGCGGCCGTCAGCCGGGTCAGGACCGCGACCAGCAGGCCCGGCAGGCCGCAGACCAGGCAGGCCGCGCGCCAGCCATGCCGCTCGCCGACCCAGCCGCCGACGGCGAACCCCGCCAGCACGCCGAGATTGAGGCCCGCGCCATAGACCCCGAGTGCCAGGCCGCGCCGGCGCGGCCCTGCGAGATCGGCGATCAGGGATTGCGCCGCCGGCGTCGCGCCGGCCTCGCCGACGCCGACGCCGATCCGGGTCGCGAACAGCGTCCCGAACGAGGTGCTGACGGCGGCGAGTGCGGTGAAGCCGGAGAAGATCGCGAGCGAGACTGCGATGATCGAGCGGCGCGAGCCGCGATCGGCCAGGCGCGCGATCGGCACGCCGACCGCGGTGTAGAAGATCGCGAACGGCAGCCCCGCCAGCAGGCCGAGTGCCGTATCCGACAGCCGGAACTCGGCGCGCACCTGTGGCAGGACAACCGCGATCACCTGCCCGTCGGCCCATTTGAGCGCATAGCCGGACGCGAGCAGCGCGACGGTCCAGCCGAGGAGAGCCTCGCTGGACGCCGTTCTCAGCGCGACGCGACCGCGAGGTCGGCGACCCGCGACGCGCCTGGCGCCGGCCCGAGACGGCCGATCGGCAGCACCTCCCGGCCCGCCGTCTCCGACAGCACCTCGGCCGCCGCGAGATAGATCGCGGCGATCGCGGTCAGCAGGCCAGTGTAGCCGCCCGCCATGTGGATCATCGCACTCCCGGTCCAATCGCCGGCGGCCAGCAGGAAGAAGGTGACCCAGAGCAGCAGGAACACCGCGCCGACGGCGCGATTGGCATAGAAGGTGGCGAACCACATGAACAGGGTGAACACGCCCCAGAGCGCCAGGTACCAGCCGACGAAACTCGCGGGCACGGTGGCATGGAAGAATTCGACGAACAGCGCGAACGACCACCAGAACGCGCCGTAGCTGCAGAAGGCGACGAAGCCGAACGTGTTGCCGCGCGGCAGTTCGCAGATTCCGGCCACGAACTGGGCGGTGCCGCCGAAGGCAAGCGCCATCGCGAGCACCATCGGCACCGCTGTCGGCGGATACCAGCCTGCATTGACCATGCTGAGCAGCCAGGTCGTCAGGCCGAAGCCGGTCAGCCCCAGCGGGGCCGGGTTGGCGTAGGACTTCATGAACGATCTCTCCTCGGACGCTCCTCTGATCGGGGAGCTTTGGTTCCAGAAGGCAACGATGCCACGAAGCCGGTCCCTATGCACCCCGGACGGTCGGCATCGGCGGTGGTGCCCGCGACGGCTGCCGGCGCAGGATCTCCTCGCGTGCGCGCGCGGGCAGCATCGAGACCAGGCGCGCTCCGCCGCCGATATGCGCGGGAAAGACGAGGCGGCGGCGGCCGCGCCTGACGCCGCCGATGATCAGCGCCGCCGCTTCGTCCACGCCCAGCAGGCCGGGCATCGGGAAGTCGTTGTCCGCCGTCATCGGCGTGCGCACGAAGCCCGGACAGATGCTGGTCAGCTTCACGCCGTGGCGCGCCATGTTGGCGGCCGTCGCCACCGTCCAGACGTCGATCGCCGCCTTCGAGGCGCAGTAGCTGGGCGTGTGCGGGTAGGCGATGAGGGCGGCGACGGAGGCGATGACCGCGATGCGGCCGCGCACCCCGTTGCCGTCCGGCGCCTGGGCCAGCATCAGGTCGAGCGCCGGCAGGACGGTATTCATCACCCCGTCGACATTGACCGAGAACGTCGCGCGGATCTGCGCGTCCGGCTCGCGCCCGTCGGGATCGATCCCGTAGGCGACGCCCGCGTTGGCGAACACCAGGTCGAGCGGCCCGCTCGCCTCCACCAGGGACTGCATCCCGGACCGGTCGGCGACGTCGAGCGCGTGGGTTTCGGCCCGCGCGCCGCGGTCGCGGCAGGCGGCGGCGGACGCCGCGAGGCGGATGGTGTCGCGGCCGGTCAGGACGAGCGTGCCGCCGGGTCGTGCGAGGGCGCGCGCGAGTGCCTCGCCGATGCCGCTCGAGGCACCGGTGATCAGAATTCTGTCCTGCTTCATGTCGCGCGAGACTGGCACAGGCTGATAGAAGGAGCCAGCCGACGGCCGATGCCGGCCGCGGTGGGCGGATGAGAGAGCGTGGACCCGATTTCGATCGATCCTGTCAGGCGGCCGCGTGGCGTGTGCCTGGTGATCGCGGCACCGTCCGGCGCCGGCAAGAGCACGATCGCCAACGCGCTGCGTGCGTCCGACAAGAACCTGGCGCATTCGGTCAGCGTGACCACCCGTCGGATGCGGCCGGGCGAGGTCGAGGGACTGCACTACCATTTCCGAAGCGAAGCGGCCTTCGCCGCCATGGCCGAGGCAGGCGAGCTCGTCGAGTGGGCCCATGTCTTCGGCCGCTCCTACGGCACGCCGCGCGCGCCGGTCGAGCGCGCGCTGGCCGAGGGGCGCGACATGGTCTTCGACATCGACTGGCAGGGCCATCGCCAGCTCAAGGCCGCACTCCCCGGCGACGTGGTCGGCCTGTTCGTGCTGCCGCCGTCGCTCGACGTGCTCGAGGCGAGGCTGCGCGGCCGCGGCCAGGACGACGAGGCGGAGATCGCGCGCCGGATGGCCGCCGCCCGCGACGAGTGCGCGCATTGGCCGGAATTCGACCATTTGGTGGTCAACGCCCATCTCGACCGAGCGGTTGACATCGCGCGCGCGGTGCTCGAGGCGGCGCGGCACGCGACCGCCCGGCAGGCCTCCCGGGCGCAGGCGATCGCGGGGATGAGGCTGGGAGGCCATCGGTGAAACCGTGGGGCTCCACACCCCGCCCGTGATTCTTGAGGCAGGAGAATTCCATGATGACCGTCGACATGTTTCGTGGCCTGACTGCCGAGCCGGCGCCACCGGCCGGCCTGACACCCGCACTGCAAGCGCTCTGGTGGGCCGGCAGGAACGATTGGGACCGGGCGCACGAATGCGTCCAGCAGCACGAGGGCGATGCGGATTGCGACCTCGTGCACGCGTATCTGCATCGCCAGGAGGACGATCTCGGCAACGCCCGCTTCTGGTATCGCGCGGCCGGCCGGCCCGTGCCGACCGTCTCCCCGCCGGACGAGTGGACCGACATTGCAAGCGCGCTGCTGTCGCGGCATTCCTCCTGACGCCTCACGAATTGGAGTGGCTCGATCTTGAACTCACGTTACCTGCTGGCGCTGGCGGCGGTCCTCAGCGCCGCGCCGCTCCTGATTGCCCGAGCACAGGCGCAGACCCCGCCCGCCACGGGCGGCGACATTCCCCCGCATTTCAATGTCGAACACGGCGCCTTCGACTACGACAAGCGCGACGTGATGATCCCGATGCGCGACGGCGTCGCGCTGCACGCCGTCATCGTCGTGCCCCACGACGTCAAGCACGGCCCGATCATGCTCGACCGCACGCCCTACGGCGCCAAGGACAACACCAGCAAGGTCACCACGCCGCGCGTCGCCGAGCTGATGCGCGGCACCTTCCGTGACCTGCTGACGCACGGCTACATCGTGGCCTTCGAGGATGTGCGCGGCAAATACGGGTCGGGCGGCGACTACGTGATGAACCGTCCGGTCGTGGGTCCCTTGAACGCGACCAAGGTCGACCACAGCACCGACGCCTACGACACGATCGATTGGCTGATCAAGCATGTTCCCGAATCGAACGGACGCGTCGGCACGATCGGAACCAGCTATGACGGCTTCACCGTCCTGATGAGCCTGATCCATCCGCACCCGGCGCTGAAGGCCGCTGTCCCGATCAACCCGATGGTCGACACCTGGATCGGGGATGACTGGTTCCATCACGGCGCGTTCCGCGAGGAGATGATGGACTATGTCTACTTCCAGACCGCGACCAAGGATTCGAGCCTCGACTGGTGGTCGAACGCCCACGACGACTTCCCGCTCTACCTCGATCACGTGTCGGCCGGCGCGTTCGGCAAGACCATGGGCCTCGAGCAACTGCCGTTCTGGCATCGGCTGACCAGCCATCCGAGCGACGATGCGTTCTGGCAGGGACAGGCGGTCGACAAGCTGCTCGCCGGCGCGCCGCTGACCGTCCCCACCCTGTTCGTCCAGGGCCAATGGGACCAGGAGGACATCTACGGCGCGATGGCGGCCTACGAGGCGACCCAGTCGCAGGACGCGGGCGGCAACCGCTTCCTCGTCATCGGCCCCTGGCACCACGGCCAGGCCAACATCCGCGCGGCCTCCCTCGGGCCGTTCGACTGGGACGGCGACACCGGCGCCTGGTTCCGCCACCACGTCATGCTGCCCTTCCTCGACCAGCGCCTGAAGGACGGCGTGCCGCCGGCCCCGATCGCGCCGGTCACCGCCTTCCAGACCGGCACCGACACCTGGCGCACCTACCAGTCCTGGCCGCAATCCTGCGCCGATTGCGCCGACAAGGGACGCGCGCTCTATCTCCAGCCGGGCAACAAGCTCGCTTTCGACCCGCCGCCGCCGAACGGCGGCGCTGACGAATACGTCGCCGATCCGGCCAAGCCCGTGCCCTACCGCCTGCGGCCGATCCGCCCGACCTACGCCGGCGACAGCACCTGGCGCACCTGGCTGGTGGACGACCAGCGCTTTGCCGACGGCCGTCCCGACGTGCTCACCTACAGCACCGATCCGCTCACCGCACCGGTCGCGCTGTCCGGCGCGCCGGTCGCGCACCTGTTCGCCTCGACCACCGGCACCGATGCCGACTGGGTGGTCAAGCTGATCGACGTCTATCCCGACAGCGTGCCGGACACGCCCGCGCTCGGCGGCTACGAGCTCGGCGTCAGCATGGACATCATGCGCGCCCGCTACCGCGACGATCCCGCTCATCCCAGCCCGATCCCGGCCAACCGCACCGTCGCCTACAACCTGACGCTCCCGAACGTGAACCACGTCTTCCTGCCCGGCCACCGCATCATGGTGCAGATCCAGTCGAGCTGGTTCCCGCTCTACGACCGCAACCCGCAGACCTACGTGCCCAACATCTTCTTCGCCAAGGCGGCCGACTTCATCAAGGCGACCGACCGCGTCTTCCACACCCCGGAGGCCGCGAGCTACCTCCAGCTCCCCGTCGTTCCCGCCGACGACGGCCGCGTCGTCGAGGGGAATTGAGCCGACACCGGCGCCGTTTGATGGCTTCCAGCCAGAACCGGCGGGGATGTCCAGATCAGGAGGCAACAGATGAGCGAAACCCGGCTCGCCTGCGACCTGCTCCGTCGCGCCTAACAGCGCCTGATGGTTCCGCCAGGCGATCAATCGGGCCAGGCGATGTCCGCGTCGACCGCAATTGCCTCGAACAGAGGCTTGGCGAAGTAGAATCCTTGAAGAAAACGAGCGCCCGCCGAACGAAGAGCATCAACCTCTTCCGCACGCTCCACGCCCTCGACAATGACCTTGACGCCGATCTCCGCTCCGATGCGGATCATTCCCGCCAGGATCGCCAGCCGATGGACGTCCCGGTCGCAATCCTTTGCCAGTTCGCGGTCGATCTTCACGACATCGGGCTTCAGCTCGGCCAGCCGCGCCAATCCAGAGTAACCCGTTCCAAAATCATCCAATGCAATCTTGAAACCTCGCCGCCGATACTCGCCGATGATGTTCTTGAGGTGTGTCGTGTCGGCGATGCTTTCGGATTCCAGGATCTCGAAAGTCAGGCGATCAAGACGAAAGCCCGTGCGCAGGGCGGCATCCAGGGTCGTTCGGATGCAGGCGCGCGGGTCGTAGACGGCGTTCGGGAGGAAGTTGATGCTCAGTCGTCTCTCCATCCCCAGCCGCGCCGCCAGTTCGATCGCCTTGACGCGACAGGCTTGATCGAAGGCATAGGTATTTTCAGGGCTGACCTGGCTGAGGACATGCGCCGCACCTTGCCCGTCCGGGCCGCGAACGAGAGCTTCATAGGCGTCGATGCGCCTCTCCTGGAGGTCCACGATCGGTTGGAACGCCATGGTGAATGGGAAGATCGGCGTGGATTGCCGGCATGCGGCGCAGGTGTTGCGAACAGGCTGCTCGAGCGCAGCCGACGGTCGGTCCGCCTCTGGATCCGCCCGCTCGACCCTCGGCCTTCGCTCGTCCGCCGCGCGTCGATCCGCCATGTCCACACCGGGATCAGGCGCTCCGGACGCCGTTTGCATCGCAGCCCTCACGTCATGTCCTCCCGCGCGGACCCCAGCACACCGCGACATCATCAACCCACATCCTCAACCTAATGTTAGCGGCGGCGAGGAGAAGCCTCACCGACCAGCCATCGCTGACCGCAGCCGGCACGCGTCGACGATCAGGAAGTCCGCCCGCGCGGACAACAGCGCCGCCCCCGCCTGGGCGGCGATGAACGCGCCCGGATACAGCACCGTCAGGTAGACCCCCGGATAAGCCCCGGGCACGCACAGCGGCGCCACCGATCCGATCGCCGCGCGCAGATGCGCCCCGTCGCTCAGGTTGAGAGGCTGCGCGAGCCACCGGTAGGGCGTCCGCAGCGCGATCGGCTGCTCCGCCGGATTTGAGAAGATCGCAGGCACGAACAGGTCGCGGAACACGAGTTGGGTCGCGATCGAGGTGACCGGCGGTGACCAGATCTCCCGCCAGCTCAGCGAAGGCAGCCGCGTGCCATACGCCATCACCATCAAGCCTCCCGGCGGGAGCGGCGCCGCCTGCCGCCGGAAGTCACGGAACACCAGACCCGCCGAATGCCAGCTGGCGGCGACGACGAGCGTGCGCCCGATCACCGCCGCCGTCAGCAACCGCAATGCCGGCTGTCCGGTCTCGCATCGGATCGCCGCCGCCAGCATCAGCAGCGGCAGCAGCGCCAGGCGCGTGTCGAGTTGCGAGCCGGTCCCCAGCCGCTCGGGCGCGGCCAGCGTCAGCAAACTCAGCCCGGCGACAACCACCGACGGGCCGGCATCCAGGCGTGGCCGCCTGACCACGGCGATCGCGACCAGCAGCGCCCCAAGACTGGCGGCGTCCTGCGCCAGGCTGCCGCCGAGGAGAACATGGTCGAATGCCGCCAGCTTGTGGCCTGCCCACCCGTCCCATCCCCGACCGGCATAACCGATCGAGAACTGATGCCCCGCACCCCCCGGCAAGATCAGCAGCAGCACGGCCGCCACCACCAGCGCCAGCACGGCAGAGCAGCATTCCAGCAGCGCGCGCGCCCAGGGGCCCCGCCGCGCGCGCAGATGGCAGACATCGAAGCCGCCGAGCACCAGCGGCCAGACCATCGCCACCACGGCATGCGTGAACAGCAGAACCGCGGCGCCCGCGCCCGCGATCAACAGCCGGCGTCCGAGATGCCCGGCGCTCCCGATCCACAACGCCAGCAGGCCGAGCATCAGCCCGACGGCAAGGATGTAGCTGACCAGGCCCCAGAACAGCGCGTTGCCGTAGAACAGCAGCACGGCAACGGCCGCCTTGCCCGGTCCACCCGCGCCGAGCGCATGCGCCAACGCGCAGAAGCCGCCGATGAACACGCCATACGTCACGACCAGGAACAGTTGCGCCGCGGTCTGGGCGCCCAAGCCTGTCCACGACAACCCCAGCAGCCCGAGATCCAGCACCGCGTTCGGGATCAGGAACCCGGTCAGTTGGTAGAACCGTGTCCAGAACGGATCGCCGTGCAGCAGCGCCAGCAGGATGTGGCCGCGCGCCACATGGTTCGGCCAGTCCTGCAGCGGACAAGGCCGCGTCACCAGCAGCGGAACCGCCCCCAGGATGACGGTCAGACGAACAGCGAGATCGCGACGGGCACCCGTCATTCGACCGCGACGCGCAGCGCCGCCCCGCCCGCGATCGGACACAGCGGCAAGGCCAGCGCGAGCAAGGCCGCGAGCAGCAGCAGTTCCGGGCCGGCCGCGAGCCGTGCGGCGCCCGCGTCCGTCGCTGCCGCCCCAAAAATCAGCACCGGTGTGGCCAGCGGCAGCACCAGCAGCGGCAGCAGCACGCCGCCGCGCCGCGCGCCCAGCACGATCGCGGCCCCCATTGTGCCCAGAAGCGACAGCGTCGCCGTCCCCAACGCCAGCGACGCCAGCATCGCCGGCATCGCCCGTCCCGACAGCCCGTAGGTCACCGCCAGCGGCAACGACGCCGCCATCAGCGGCAGGCCGGTGGTGAGCCAGTGCGCGAGCGCCTTCGCCAGCGCCACCCCCGGCGCCGGCAATCCGCACAGCATCAACTGGTCGAGCGAGCCGTCGTCGAGCTCGGCGCCGAACATCCGGTCGAGCGGCAGCAGTGCGGCCAGCAGCGCGCACACCCACACCACGCCCGGCGCCATCCGCCGCAGCAGCTCCGGCGACGGCCCGAGGGCGAGCGGAAACAGCGCCCCCGCCAGCAGGAAAAACAGCACCGCGGCCAGCGTATCCGCCCCATGGCGGACCGACAGCGCCAGATCGCGTCCGACGACCGCGAGGAACGTCACATCGGCCGCCCGAGAACCAGCACCGAGGCATCGGCGATCGGCAGATCGAGATGCGTCGACGCGACCACCGCCCCCCCGGACGCGCGATGCTCTCCGATCAGTCCCGCCAGCAATCCGACCGAGGCGTCGTCCAGCCCGGTCGTCGGCTCGTCCAGCAGCCAGAGCGGCGCCGCGGCCACCAGCAGCCGCGCGATCGCCAGCCGCCGCTTCTGTCCCGACGACAGCAGCCGCGCTGGCAATCCCACCAGGCCATCGAGTGCGACCCGCTCCAGCGCGCGCCCGGCATCGCCGCCCGACAGGCGCCGCTGGAAGTGCAGGTTCTCCAGGCAGGTCAGGCCCGGCTTGACCGCGTCGAGATGGCCGAGGAACGCCAGCCGCCGCGCATGGAGCGACACGTCCGCGAACACGTCACTCTCGTCCCACACGAGCTGGCCGCCGGCCGGCCGCAGCAACCCGGCCAGCACCCGCAGCAGCGTCGATTTCCCCGCGCCGTTCGGCCCGCGCAGCAGCAGCGCGCCGCCCGCGCCGACCGACAGCGAGACCCCGTCCAGCACGAGCTGCTCCCCGCGGACAACGACCAGATCATTCGCCTCGAGCTGCATGGCGTGATCCGGTCGTAAGGGCAGCATCGGAAACAAGTGCGCCAGCGCTCCGATAAAGCTGCCCGTCCAAACAAAGGCTTGGGGCTTGTTTGGCGCAGCGAACCGCAGCGATGATTGTCGAACAAGCCCTAAGCTTGGCGCGTCCTGGGGGGAGACGTATGTAAGGCCCACCATACGAATTCAGGCAAGAGGGGCCCGCGTCCATGAAGTCAGTCGGCAACGATATGCTGGGCACGCGCGCCACCCTCTCCGTCGACGGCCGCACCTACCACTACTTCTCCATCCCACAATCCGAGGCCCATCTCGGCGACGTCTCCCGCTTGCCCGTCAGCCTCAAGGTCCTGCTGGAAAACATCCTCCGCTTCGAGGATGGCCGTTCCTACAAGGTCGCCGACGCCGAGAGCATCGCGGCGTGGCTCGGCCGCGGCACGTCGGACCACGAGGTGCCCTTCAAGCCCGCCCGCATCCTGATGCAGGATTTCACGGGTGTCCCCGCGGTGGTCGACCTGGCTGCCATGCGTGACGGCATCACGGCGCTGAACGGCGACCCGCAGAAGGTGAACCCGCTCGTCCCGGTCGACCTCGTCATCGACCACTCCGTCATGGTCGACCATTCCGGCACGCCCGACAGCCTCCAGCAGAACGTCACCGTCGAGTTCGAGCGCAACGGCGAGCGCTACGCCTTTCTCCGCTGGGGCCAGGAAGCCTTCGAGAATTTCCGCGTCGTCCCGCCCGGCGCCGGCATCTGCCACCAGGTCAACCTCGAATACATCGCCCAGGCGGTCTGGACCGCCGACATCGCCGGCGAGACCTTCGCCTATCCCGACACGCTCTACGGCACCGACAGCCACACCACGATGGTCAACGGCATGGGCGTGCTCGGCTGGGGCGTGGGCGGCATCGAGGCCGAGGCCGCCATGCTCGGCCAGCCGATCGCCATGCTCATCCCCGACGTGATCGGCTTCCGCCTCACCGGCCGCATGCCAGAGGGTGCCACCGCCACCGACCTCGTGCTCACCGTCACGCAGATGCTCCGCAGGAAGGGCGTCGTCGGCAAGTTCGTCGAGTTCTTCGGCCCGGCGCTGGATCATCTCCCGGTCGCCGACCGCGCCACCATCGGCAACATGGCGCCCGAATACGGTGCGACCTGCGGCTTCTTCCCGGTCGATGCGCTGACGCTGGACTATCTGCGCCAGACCGGCCGCGACGAGCACCGGATCGCGCTGACCGAAGCCTATCTGCGCGCCCAGGACATGTTCCGTGACGCCGCCTCGCCCGAGCCGGTCTTCACCGACATGCTCGAACTCGATCTCGGCGCGGTCGAGCCCAGCCTCGCCGGCCCCAAGCGTCCGCAGGACCGCGTGGCGCTGCGCGATGCCGCGACCGCCTTCAACGACGCACTGACCGCGTCGCTCGGCGTCCCGGCAAACGATGCCGGCAGGCGGGCCCATGTCGCCGGCTCGAACTATTCGATCGGCCACGGCGACGTCGTCATCGCCGCCATCACGTCCTGCACCAACACCTCCAACCCCGCCGTGCTGATCGCCGCCGGCCTCGTCGCCCGCAAGGCGCGCGCCCGTGGCTTGACGCCGAAGCCCTGGGTCAAGACCTCGCTCGCTCCCGGCAGCCAGGTCGTCACCGAATATCTCGACCGCGCGGAGCTGTCCGCCGACCTCGACGCGCTCGGCTTCAACACCGTGGGCTACGGCTGCACCACCTGCATCGGCAATTCGGGACCGCTGCCGGATGCGATCGTCGACGCGATCGAGGACAACCAGCTCGTCGCCGTCTCGGTCCTGTCGGGCAATCGCAATTTCGAGGGCCGGATCAGCCCCAACGTCCGCGCCAACTATCTCGCGAGCCCGCCGCTGGTCGTGGCCTACGCGCTGCTCGGCAACATCCGCGAGGACATCACCACCGTCCCGCTCGGCCAGGACGCCGCCGGCGACGTATTCCTGCGCGACCTCTGGCCCAGCAACGCCGAGATCGCCGCGATCATGGCGAGCGCCATCTCGCGCGACCAGTTCATCGAGCGCTACGGCCAGGTCACCAAGGGCACCGCCGAGTGGCAGGCGCTGCGCGTCGAGACCGGCAGCGAGACCTACCGCTGGGATGACGGCTCGACCTACGTCCAGAACCCGCCCTATTTCGAGGGCATCACGATGGAGCCGACCCCACCCGCCGACATCGTGGGCGCCCGCGTGCTGGCCCTGCTGGGCGACAACATCACCACCGACCACATCTCGCCCGCCGGCTCGATCAAGAAATCATCGCCGGCCGGCGAATACCTGCTCGAGCACCAGGTCCGCCAATCCGACTTCAATTCCTACGGCTCGCGCCGCGGCAACGACCAGGTCATGGTCCGCGGCACCTTCGCCAACATCCGGATCAAGAACGAGATGACGCCCGGCATCGAGGGCGGCATTACCCGCCACATGCCGTCGGGCGACCAGATGCCGATCTACGACGCCGCCGAGCGCTACCGCGCCGACGGCGTGCCGCTGATCGTCTTCGGCGGCAAGGAATACGGCATGGGCTCGTCGCGCGACTGGGCCGCCAAGGGCACCCGCCTGCTCGGCATCCGCGCTGTCGTCGCCGAAAGCTTCGAGCGCATCCACCGCTCCAACCTCGTCGGCATGGGCGTCCTGCCGCTCCTGTTCGAGGCCGGCACCGACCGGCACACCCTGAACCTGACGGGCGACGAGACGATCGACATCCCGGGCCTCGACGCGCTCACGCCGCGCATGACGCTGCATCTGCACATCCACCGCGCCGACGGCGCCGTCGATCGGGTCCCCGTGATCTGCCGCGTCGATACGCTCGACGAGGTTGACTACTACCGCCACGGCGGCATCCTTCCCTACGTCCTGCGCGGCATGGCGCGTGCGGCCTGAGATAACGTTTTGATGATTAACGGAAGGCTTTAACGCGCCCGTTCGTCCGTGCCACGGTCGTCGCGAACCAGCAAGGATGCACCATGACCCGGCACGGCGTTCGCTCCCCGATCCTCGCGTTGTTCTGCGCGCTCGCTGCCTCTCCGCTGGCCGCGGCGGCGCCCGTCGTTACCCTCCCGGGCACCCGATCGGCAACCCTCGGCGCCGATCTCGGCGCACTGACGGACGACGCGCCGGTCGCCGGCACCCGCATCCTGCTCAGGCGCACCGCCGCCGGGCAAGCCGGGTTCGATCAGCTCACGGCGGCGCAGCAGGATCCGGCGTCGCCGCTCTATCATCGCTGGCTCACCGCGAGCGAGATCGGCGCCGCGTTCGGTCCCCCGGCCGCCTCGGTCGCGAAGGTCATCGACTGGCTTCGCGGCCAGGGCCTGACCGTCGGCGCGGTGTCGCCCACCCGGATGTCGATCGCGTTCAGCGGCACCGCCGGTGCCGTCGGCGCCGCCTTCCACGCCGCCGTGCATGGCTACCAGCTCCGCGGCGGCCCGCTCGCGGCGTTGTCGAGCGATCCGCAGATCCCCTCCGAGCTCGCCGGCATCGTCGGCGGCCTGACCGGCCTGAGCGGCACGCGTCCGGAGCCGCTCGTGCGCCCCGTCGGTCCCGTCGCCCGCGCCGAGGACGGCAGCTGGCACGGTGCGTCCGGTGCCGCTCCGGGCCTGACCACGACCTACAACGGTGCCCAGCAGGAGGACGTCGCCCCGGCCGACTTCGCGACCATCTACAATGTGAACCCGTTGCGGACCGGCGCCGCTCCGACCCTGGGCAGCGGCCAGACGATCGCGGTGGTCGAGGATTCCGACATCAAGACCGCCGACTGGAACACCTTTCGCGCATCCTTCGGCCTGTCCAGCTACGCCGCGACCCTCACGGTCGCCCATCCCGGCTGCGGCGACCCCGGATCCAACGGCGACGAGGGCGAGGCAGCCCTCGATGCCGAATGGGCGACCGCGGTCGCGCCGGCGGCTTCGATCACCCTCGCGAGCTGCTCGAACGCATCGGGCGGCATCCAAGCCTCGCTCCAGGGTCTCGTCGATGCCGCCGCGCCGCCGCGCGTCATCAGCGTCTCCTTCGGCGAATGCGAGTCCCAGCTCGGATCGGCCGCCGCCCAGTCTTGGGCGGCCCTTCTCCAGCAGGGGGCGGCCGAGGGCGTCTCCATCTTCGTCTCGACCGGCGATTCCGGCGCGGCCGGCTGCGACCAGGGCGCCACCATCGCAAGCAACGGCATCGCCGTGAACGGCCTCGCCTCCAGCCAGTACGACGTCGCGGTCGGCGGCACCGATTTCGACGATTTCGCCACCAACACCGTCCCGACCTACTGGAACACGACCAACACCGGCTCATACGGTTCGGCCAAATCCACCATCCCCGAGATCCCGTGGAACGACACCTGCGCCAACCCGATCCTCGCCACCTACGAGGGCAGCGCCGGCACGCTCGGCTTCTGCAACACCAGCACCGGCCGCAACTTCCTCGCCCCCGGCGGCGCGGGCGGCGGCGCCAGCACCCTGTTCGCCAAGCCGTCCTTCCAGTCCGGCGTCTACGGCATCCCCAACGACCACGCGCGCGACCTGCCCGACGTCGTGCTGTTCGCCTCCAACGGCCTGTTCGGCCACGCCCTCGTCTACTGCATGTCCGACACCGCCGAGGGCGGGTCCGCCTGCACCTATGGCAGTGGCGCCGCGGTGACGGCCAGCAGCGCCGGCGGCACCTCGTTCGCCGCACCCGCCTTCGCCGGCATCCAGGCGCTGATCGACCAGCGCAAGGGCGCGGCCCAAGGCAATCCGGACCCGCGCCTCTATGCGCTCTCGGTCGGGCAGGGCAACCAGTTCGGCAGCCGCTGCACGTCGTCCTACGGCACCGGCCAGCCGGCGGGCTGCGTGTTCCACGACATCACCACCGGCGGCATCGACCAGGCTTGCTCCAGCGGATCGGCCAGTTGCTATTCGGCGGGCAATTCGTATGGCGTGCTGTCGACATCGGCCAGCAGAGAGTCCGACGCCTACAGCGCCGCGATCGGCTACGACCTGACCAGCGGCCTCGGCAGCGTCAACGTCGCCAACCTCGTCGGCGCCTACTGACCGGACGATCGGCGCGACAGCACCAGCACCAGGCCGATCAGTCCGGCCAGGCCGCACGCGTCGCCCACCGCGATCGAGGGCGGCGCGTAGGTGAACCGTACGACCGATCGTCCCGGCCGCAGCGGCACCGACTGGAAGATCCTGCCGGTGGTGCCGAGCGGGGCGGCGCGTCGGTTGATCGCGGCGTGCCAGCCCGGGGTGGCCAGCTCCAGCCGGGTCAGCGTCGCCGCCGCGCCGCAGTCCGCCACCACCGCCGTGCGCGATCGCGGCGTCAGGCGGCATGGTCCGCCCGTGGTCGAGAAATACGACGCCGCTCCCGGCAGACGATAGACGTCCATCTGTCCGGCACGCGCCAGGAACACCGGATGCTCGGCCGCCGCGACGTAGAACATCGTCAAACCCGGCATCGACGAGCCGTCGGGCCCGTGCCAGCGCCAGATCGCCACCCCGCGCGTCCCGGCGGGATGGGACAGGCGCAGCGATAGCCGCGCGCCCGCCGTCACCGGCAGCGCCCGATCGAGCCGGATCAACAGGCGGGCGTTGTCGGTCGCGCCGGCGAGCGTGGTCACGCCGTCGACACAGGTGCCCGATGCGCAGAGCTGTGCCGCGACCGTGCCGTTCGACACTCCCACATAGGTGCCGATCACGATCCCGACTGCGTCGATACTGCCCGGATGCGTCAGCGCCGAAGGCACATCGACGTCGAGCGAGGCGCCGGGCTGCAGCGCCCGCGGCTCGCGCGGACCCGCATCGACCGTCCCCAAGGCACGCTCGAACGGCGCGCTGCCGGCGGGCGTCACGACGTCCGTCACGCCGGCCGCCTCGTAGCCTGCCTGATGGGCGACGAAGTCGAGCCCGTCGCCGACCTGGGGAAAGAAGCTGAGCCCGTCGCTGCCTGGCATCAGCTCGGTCTTGACGTACTCGACCCAGGCGGCCGGCTGTGGCAGCGCATTGTCGTTGATGCCCGGCAGCCCATACAGGGCGCCGTAGTTCGGCACGATCGCGCCCACGGACGCGAACCGGCCCAGACCCATCGTCCGGCGCAGCAGCTCGACCGGAGCCAGGTCGAGCTTCGGGGTGCGAACCCCCGACATCAGCGGCACCGAGAACAGCACGACCGCGTCGATCACCGCGATCCAGGCCGCACCCCGGCGCATCCCGCCGGCGCTCGCCAGCGCGATCGCCGCGAGCGCCGCTACGCCCCAGGCGAGCGATGCCAGCACCAGCGGACGGTCATCGGTCTGGGCCACAGTCCGGATCGTGTCCCACCCGGCCACGACCGCGACGCCGGCGACGAGAGCCGTCACGATGCCGGCCGCAAGCACCGGTCGGGGCCCGGGTGCCCGGTCGTCCAGCGCGCTCGCCGCCAGCACGATCGCCGCGATCGCGCAGGACGGCGCCGAGTAGACGTCGAACAACGTCCACGACACCCCCGGCACCAGGTTGACCAGCAAGATCGCGGCAGGAAGGCCCAGCGCGCGCGCCGACGCCAGAACGATCCAGCCGGCCAGCGCCCAGCGCAGTCGCGATCCGCCTCGCATCAGCGAAAGGATCGAGAGGAACAGCGTTACCGTGCCGAGGTAGCCGCCGATCTGGAACCACGGATCCTCGTCCACCCGCTGCGTCAGATGCGCCAGCAGCGGCCCGTCGACATACGGGAACAGCAGCATCGGTGCGTCGCCGGCCACCATGTGACGCGTCGCCATCGACGTCGCATGGCCGCCGATGAAAGAAATCGGCAGCGACAGCAGGAACGCGAGCGTCACCGGCGCGGCCAGCAACAGGCCGATCGTCCCGCCGAGCAGCACGCGGCCGGCGAACACCCGCGTCACCGGTGCCCGCGAGAGCAGCACGCCCGCCCAGACCAGCGCGAGCAAGCCATCCAGATATGCAGTCTCGGGAAAGCCGGCCACGATCGAGTAGGCGAGTGAAATGGCGATCACCACGACCCCGCCCTTGCCGCCCCGCGCGCTGCGTTCCAGGCCGAACAGAAACCAGGGCAGGAACGGGACCGGCATGATCGGCCCGTCGGCGTACCAGGCGAAGCTGCCGTTGAATTCGGCGAGCAGGCTGCCGGTCAGGGCCGCCAGCCTCGCGAGCCCCATCTCGCGCAGCAGCGCCAGCATCCCCAGGCCCGTCAGCACCTGGACCGCGACCTTGAGCAGCGTGACGCCATGCGGCAGAGGCAGCAGCAGTACGAAGGGCAGGAAGAAGGTGGACGCCTGCACCTCGCTCCCCAACGGCATCCCCACGCCGGAATACGGGTTCCACCAGGGAACCTGTCCGTGCAGCCAGCCGCGGGCGGACAGGACGCCCAGCGCCTGTGTCGTCACCCCGGCGTTGCCGTCGACCCACCCCGGATAGCCGGCCAGGAGGCCGGTCCGTGTCGGCGGAGCGATCGCGAGCCCCGAGACGAGGAAACGCGGATCCTCCGAAAACCATCCGGCGAAGTCGAGACAGTGGGAAAGCGGCGGCAGCAGGAGCAGCACGAGAATGCCGACCGCCCAGCGCCGTGCGTCCGGCGCGGACAAAAGGCTTCAGCGCCCGTTCGCGGTGAACACCCGATAGGCGTCGCGGCGGAACTCCGCCCCGGCCACCACGCCGGTCCCGTAGCTGCCGCCGTCCAGGCCGAGCCGCGACCCATCGAGCCGGTGCCAGCCGACCCGTGGGGTGCGCCCCTTGCCGGCCAGCACGCGCGGTTCGGGCGTATGGCCGTGCACGACGATCCGGCCGCCCTCGAAGCCGCCCGAATGGTCCAGGAACGGCCCGCGTATCCAGGCCGGATGACGCCCGTCGGTGAGCGAAAGCGGCGGCTTGCCGAGGGCCTCCTCCAGCGGCACGTCCGGATCGATCCCCGCATGCACGAACAGCAAATTGCCCGCCTGGCGCGACAGGGCGGCCTCCGAGATCTCGTCGAGCGCCGACTTGCCGATCGCGCGCTCGATCGCCGCCCGCGACGCCTCGGTCCGCAGCGCCAGCGCACTGGGTGCCGGACCCGCTTCGCCGAGCGTCATGTCGCCGCCGTTGGCCATCCAGATGTCCTGCGCGTCGGCCGCGTCCGGACGGCCCGACAGCGCCATCAGCATCAGCATCTCGTGGTTGCCCAGCAGGAGCGTCCGGCCCGCGAAGCCGAGCTCGCCGGCCGTGCGCGTCGCGAGGCGGACGCATTCGAGGCTCGCGGGCCCGCGATCGATCAGGTCGCCCAGAAGCGTCAGATGCCCGTCTCCGCCCGAGCGGGTGGCCATCGCCTCGATCAGGCGCTCGAATTGCGGCAGGTGGCCATGCACGTCCCCGATGGCGAACTCGTGCGAGCCGGGAGGCAGATGGATCGGAGCCTGCAGCCAATCGGTGACGTCGAGAGAGATGGAGCTGGACGTGGGATCGATCCTCGTTCGGGCAGTCACCATGCACGGACGAACGACCCATTGAAAAGCCCGGCAGGTTGATGTATCCATCATCGAAAATAAACTTCCGAAAACTTAGGGAGGTGGCCTTCGGGCCGCCTTTTTTCGTTTCGGGCCTTCGATCAAAAAGCGCGGGAGCGACCATGTCCGAGCTCGACGAGGTGGACGATCTGTCCGCCGGGAGCCACACGCTGGAAGGCGGGGCGCTCGAAGGACGTCTGGCTAGGCTCTGCGCGCCGACCCTGACCGATCTCGGCTACGAATTGGTGCGCGTCAGCGTTCTCGGCCGCGACCGGCCGACGGTTCAGCTCATGGCCGACCGCGCCGACGGCAGCCTGATCGGCGTCGAGGACTGCGAGATGATCAGCCGCGCGATCGGCGCCGTCATCGATGTCGACGACCCGATGCAGGGCGCCTGGCAGCTCGAGGTCAGCTCCGCCGGGATCGACCGGCCGCTCACCCGGGTCAAGGACTGGCATCGCTTCGCGGGACATGCGGCCCGCGTCGAGATGCTGGTGCCGGTCGCGGGCCGCAAGCGCTATACGGGTGTCGCGCTCGGCGCCGACGAGGATGCCGCCCGGCTGCGGCTCGACGATGGCTCGGACGTCGCGTTGCCGTTCGCGCAGATGCGCCGGGCCAAGCTTCTACTCACCGACGCGCTGATCGAGGCGACAAGGCCGCACGCCGTCCCCAACTAGCTGGTGCATCGACTGCCGGCGCCCACCACGAGGACACCATGGACACCGCCGTTTCCCGCCCCGAACTGCTTCTCGTCGCCGACGCCGTCGCGCGCGAGAAATCGATCGACCGCGAGGAGGTCCTCGAGGCGATGGAGCAGGCGATCCAGAAAGCCGGCCGCGCCAAATACGGCCATGAGAAGGACATCCGCGCCGTCATCGACCGCCGCTCCGGCGACGTCCGCCTGTCGCGCTGGACCGAGGCCGTCGAGACCGTCGAGAACGAGGACACCCAGATCCCGCTCAACATCGCGCGCAAGTTCAAGCCGGACATCCAGTTGGGCCAGCACCTGATCGACCCGCTGCCCCCGATCGACTTCGACCGCATCGCCGCCCAGACCGCCAAGCAGGTCATCGTCCAGCGCGTCCGCGAATACGAGCGCAAGAAACAGTACGACGAGTTCAAGGACCGCGTCGGCGAGATCATCAACGGCACCGTCAAGCGAACCGAATACGGCAACATGATGGTCGAACTGGGCCGCGCGGAAGCTCTTCTTCGGAGAGACGAGCTGATCCCGCGCGAAGCCTTCCGCAACGGCGACCGCGTCCGCGCCTACATCTACGACGTCCGCGAGGAGCCGCGCGGTCCGCAGATCTTCCTCTCCCGCACCCACCCGGCATTCCTCGCCAAGCTGTTCGCCCAGGAAGTCCCCGAGATCTACGACGGCATCATCGAGATCAAGGCTGTCGCCCGCGATCCCGGCAGCCGCGCCAAGATGGCCGTCATCAGCCGCGACAGCTCCATCGACCCGGTCGGCGCCTGCGTCGGCATGCGCGGCTCGCGCGTCCAGGCCGTCGTCCAGGAGCTCCAGGGCGAGAAGATCGACATCATTCCCTGGTCCAGCCAGGAAGCCACCTTCGTCGTCAACGCGCTCGCCCCCGCCGAGGTCACCAAGGTCGTCATGGACGAGGAGGCCGGCCGCGTCGAAGTGGTCGTCCCCGACGAGCAGCTCAGCCTCGCCATCGGCAGGCGCGGCCAGAATGTCCGCCTCGCGTCGCAGCTGACCCGCTGGGACATCGACATCCTCACCGAGGCCGAGGAGAGCGAGCGCCGCCAGGAGGAGTTTCGCCGCCGCACCGGTCTCTTCGTCGAGGCACTCGACGTCGACGACGTCATCGCGGGCCTGCTGGTGACCGAGGGCTTCAACACCGTCGAGGAACTCGCCGACGTGCCGCCGGAGGAACTCGCCGAGATCGAGGGCTTCGACGACGGCGTCGCCGAGGAGCTCATCCGCCGCGCCGAGGCCGCACTCGTCCGGCGCTACGAGGAGCTCGACGAGAAGCGCCGCGAGCTCGGCGTGACCGACGAGGTCGCCTCCTTCGAGGCCTTCTCGCCGCAGATGCTGGTCACGCTGGGCGAGAAGGGGGTGAAGTCGCTCGACGATCTCGCCGACCTCGCCGGCGACGAACTCATCGAGATCTTCGGCGCCGACGCCATCGACGAGCAGCTTGCCAACGAGATCATCATGGCGGCCCGCGCGCACTGGTTCGGCGAGGAGACACCGGTTCCGGCCGAGGAGGCTCCGAACGTCTGATCCCCCCGATGCCGGGGCGCACGACCAGCCCGAGGACGAGCCCGACGAGAGCGGCCCGCTGCGGCGCTGCATCGTCACCCGCGAGCGGGCCGACCCGCTCACCATGCTGCGCTTCGTCGTCGGTCCCGGCCTCACCCTCGTCCCCGACGTCGCGCGCAAGCTGCCGGGGCGGGGATTATGGTTGAGCGCGCGGGCCGATGTGCTAGAAACCGCGCGAACGAAGGGCGCCTTCGCGCGTGCCGCACGCGGCAAGGTCGTCGTTCCCCCCGACCTTGCGGCGATGATCGAAACCGCGCTGGCGCGTCGGGTGGTCGAGCTGCTGGGGTTCGCGCGCCGCGCCGGGCAGGCGGCCTGCGGCTTCACCAAGGCGCGGGCGATGATCGTAGCCGGCCGTTGCGCCCTTGTGGTCGGCGCACGCGACGGCAGCGCCGACGAGCGGGCGAGGCTGCTGTCGGGAGCGGCGGGATTGAAGTTTGTGTCACCACTCGACGCGGTGACGCTGGGCGCGGCCTTCGGCCACGACCATATTGTGCATGTGGCGATCGCTCCGGGCAGACTTGCCGGGACGATCGCGATCGAGTCGGAGCGATTGGCGGGGTTCGTCGAGCCCGCCGCGACCGGCGGGACTTTCAAGCGGGCGGGTGCATGAGCGATACCAAGGATCAGGACACGGGCAAAGGGCGGTTGTCGCTGCGGCCGGGCAGGCTGGAGCTCGGGCGCACCGTCAACGCGGGCTCCGTGCGCCAGAGCTTCAGCCACGGACGGTCGAAGGTCGTCGAGGTCGAGGTCCGCAAGAAGCGTGGTCCGGCCCCTGGTGCGCCCGCCGCCCCGCCGTCCGGCGGGGCGCAGCGTCCGGCCGGCACGACCGGCGGACGGCCGCAAGGTGCGAGCCGCGCGCTGACCGCGAGCGAGCTCGCCACCCGCCAGCGCGTTCTCGAGGCGGAGCGGATCGAGGCGGCCAAACGCGAGTCCGAGCGCCGCGAACAGGAGAAGATCTCGATCCTGTCGGCCGCCGAGGAAGCGCGCCGCCGGGACGACGAGGCGCGCCGTGCCGCCGAGGAAGAGGCACGCATGGCCGCCCTCGAGGAGCGCCGCGTCGCCGCCGAGGCAGCCTCGCCCGCCGAAGCCGCGGCGCCCGCCACGATCGAGGAGCCCCGGCGCCCGGCGCCGCGGCCGGCGACCCCGCCCACCGCCGAGACCCTGCGGTTGCGTGCGCGCACCGACGACGATGACGGCGTCCGCCGGCCCGGCGCCGCCCTGCGCCGCCCCGGCGGCGCTGCCCTGCCGGCCAAACGCCCGCAGGTGACGCTGCCGAAGAAAGGCATCGGCCTCGATCCGCGCCGCGGCGGACGCATCGACGTCCAGGCCGCCATCGAGGGCGAGGACGAGAAGACCCGCAGCCTCGCCTCCGTCCGCCGCCAGCGCGAGCGCGAGCGGCGCCAGGCCGAGCTTGAGCGGCTCCGTGCCGACGGCGTACGCCACGTGCGCGACGTTATCCTGCCCGACATCATCACCGTCCAGGAACTCGCCAACCGGATGGCGACCCGCACCGCCGACGTCGTCAAGTCGCTGATGCGCATGGGCGTCATGGCGACCGTCACCCAGGCGCTCGACGCCGACACCGCCGAGCTCGTCGTCCAGGAATTCGGCCATCGCGCCCGGCGCGTCTCCGAAAGCGACGTCGAACTCGGCATCGAGGGTGTCGCCGACATTGACACCGACCTCGAGCAGCGCGCGCCCGTCGTCACCGTCATGGGCCATGTCGATCACGGCAAGACCAGCCTGCTCGACGCGCTCCGCTCGGCCGACGTCGCCTCGGGCGAGGCCGGCGGCATCACCCAGCATATCGGCGCCTACCAGGTCACGATGGAGACCGGCGACCGCATCACCTTCATCGACACGCCGGGCCACGAGGCCTTCACCGCCATGCGCTCGCGCGGCGCCCAGGTCACCGACCTCGTCGTTCTCGTCGTCGCCGCCAACGACGGCGTGATGCCGCAGACCATCGAGGCAATCCGCCACGCGCGCGCCGCCAACGCGCCGATCGTCGTCGCCATCAACAAGTGCGATCTCCCCGGCGCCAACCCCAACCGGGTCCGCCAGGAGCTGCTGCAGCACGAGGTCGTCGTCGAGGAACTGGGCGGCGAGACCCAGGACGTCGAGATCTCGGCGACCAAGCGGACCGGCCTCGACAAGCTCGCCGAGGCGATCCTGCTCCAGTCCGAGATCCTCGATTTGCGCGCCAATCCCGATCGCGCCGCCGAGGGCTCGGTGATCGAATCCCGTCTCGATCGCGGCCGCGGCCCGGTCGCGACCGTGCTGGTGCAGCGCGGCACGCTGCATGCCGGCGAGATCGTGGTCGCCGGCGCCGAATGGGGCCGCGTGCGCGCCATGCTCGACGACCGCGGCCAGCCGCTCAAGGAAGCGGGACCGTCCACGCCCGTCGAGCTGCTCGGCCTCTCCGGCGTTCCCGATGCCGGCGAACCGTTCGTCGTCGTCGAGAACGAGGGCCGCGCCCGCGAGATCTCCGAGTTCCGCCAGCGCAAGGCCCGCGACAAGAACGCCGCCGGCGTCACCGCCGCCCGGGGCACACTCGACCAGATGCTCGCCCGCATCCAGGCCGGCGCCCAGAAGGAAGTCGCACTCCTGATCAAGTCCGACGTCCAGGGCAGCGCCCAGGCGATCCAGTCGACCGTGCTCAAGCTCGAGCACGAGGAGGTCAAGGTCCGTGTCCTGACCGCCACCGTCGGCCAGATCACCGAAAGCGACGTCCAGCTCGCCCGCGCGTCCGACGCCGTCATCGTCGCCTTCAACGTCCGCGCCACCAGCCAGGCCCGCGAAATGGCCCAGCGCGACGGCATCGACATCCGCTACTACTCGATCATCTACCAGGTCGCCGACGACATCGAGCAGCTCGTGAAGGGCAAGATCGCCCCCAAGCATCGCGAGCGCTTCCTCGGCTATGCCGAAATCCGCAAGGTCTTCGACATCACCAAGACCGGGAAGGTCGCCGGCTGCATGATCACCGAGGGCCTCGTCAAGCGCGGCTGCGGCGTCCGCCTGCTGCGCGACGGCGTCGTCGTCCACCAGGGCGAATTGAGCCAGCTCAAGCGCTTCAAGGACGACGTCCGCGAAGTGGCCCGCGGCTACGAGTGCGGCCTGTCCTTCGCCGGCTTCAACGACCTGCGCGAGGGCGACCAGGTCGAGTGCTACGAGATGGAACTCGTCCCGGCCTGATGACGGGACGATCGGCCAAGGCCCCGACCCAGCGCCAGCTCCGCGTCGCCGAGGAAGTCCGCCACGTGCTGGCCGACATCTTCGCGCGTGCGGAGTTTCGCGATCCTGATCTCGCCGGCGCTCATCTCACGATCGCCGAGGTCCGCATCGGTCCCGATCTCAAGCGCGCCACCGCCTTCGTCTCGCGCCTCGGCCGCGCCGACGTCACCGAACTCCTGCCCAATCTGAAACGAGCGGTCCCCTACCTTCGCGGCCGGATGGCAAGGTCGCTGCGCCTGCGTCAGGTCCCCGACCTGTCATTCCAGCCCGACGTCGCCATCGAATACGCGACCCACGTCGACGGCCTGCTCCGCTCGCCCCCCGTCGCCCGCGATCTTTAGGGCCGGGGGCCTGCCCCTGGACCCCGCTGGGGCCAGCGGCCCCAGACCCCCCTTACACGGGTTTGGCCATGGCCGGACGGCGGAACCTCCCCTCCATTCACGCCGTCCCCGCCCCGGCGCAACTTCCCTTGACCCCCACCCTTGCGCAGCCGGCCCACAAATGAACTCTTCCCAACAACATCCATGATTATGTCGTCAACAACGCAGATCGATACTTTATCGCTGACTAGACATCTCTGTCTGGCGGTGTTTGTCATGAATGCAAACTTGGCAAAGGCCAACGAAATCACTTGTCCGGATCGGCTCGAAAACCACCCATGGTCGGATGCGAGCCTGTTCTATGGGCCGCCCTCGTTGCGTGCGGATATGGAACCCGACGACGAGGGCTGGCAGTTCGGACCGGGACCTCGGGATCCCGATCGCTATCTCGTCTGCCGCTATCAGGACGACGTGAAGACAATCGTCTTGCTCGTCCCTCGCGCGGCGCGCCAATGCCTCTTCGGTCGCGGACCAACGGCCACGGTCTCGTGCCGTTGAACATCATCGAACTCGCCCGGACAGGCTGAAGGTCGCACGCAGCGCCCGCGCCGCCGATGTCCCGCTTCAGCCGACCTCGTTGCCCCGACCGCTTGGTCTAGTAGAACTGCGGAGCTTTGCGACCGTGGTGGTCATTCGACGGTCGGCCGACGTCCGCTTCCGCTACGTCATCGACATGGCGAGCCTGCGCGAGGAACTCGCAGCATGACGCTCGTGCACGAGCAATCTTGAGCAACACGTTGTTGATCTGACACCCCGGGCTTTACCCTCTAGAGCGGAGGGATGTTCAGACATGACAGGTGAGAGCGATGGCCGACCTCCTCACGGTGAGTGGTTTCCCTCAACTCCCTGGCACGTTCGACAGCTACAATGCACAGAGCATCGCTGTCACCGGCGATCAGGTCTCGATCATCATCAATAACCCGTTTACTGGACCGTTCCAGGGAATGGAAGATGCCTATTTCAGGCAATCCCTGACGTTGTTTGCTGATGACAATAAGTCCCCGCACTCGGACTTCCCTGCCCTCACCTTATCGGATCAGACGACCGGGCAGACCTACAATCTTCCTCTCGAGCAAGACAGCGTGTCATACAACTACGGCGTTGATCGCGACACGATCGTGTATTTGAATTTTAGGACCGCCTCGCCGCCCTTTCAGGGCGTTCTGACCGGTGTCAATCCTTGTTTTGCTTCCGGCACGCTTATCGACGGCCCGTCCGGTCCGCGTGCGGTCGAGCAGCTCACCCAGGGCGATCTCGTTACTCTCTTGAACGGTGGAAGCGCCTGTATCGCCTGGATCGGTCATCGTCGTCAACATGGCGGAGACGTGATCCGGGTCCGGCATGGCGCCCTGGGATCCAGCGTGCCCCGCCGGGACCTGATCGTCTCGGAGGACCACGGCCTCTTCCTTGATGGCGTGCTGGTCCCCGGGGATTGCTGGTCGACGGCGAAATGATACGTCGCGAACGCCATGACGAGGTGGTGTTCTGGCACGTTGAACTGGAGCGTCACGGGATCCTGCTCGCCGAGGGCGCTCCTGCCGAAAGCTACCTTGACACTGGCAACCGCCGCCAGTTCGGCAATTGCGCGCTGTCCTATGACCCGGTGCCCGCGGTTCAGGAACCTTGCGCCGAGATGGTGTTCGCGGGCGAGCGACTTGACGTGACCAAGGCCGGGCTGCGGAAGCGGACCTTGAGCGCCGAGCGTCGGACCGCTGCCGGCACGTTGCGCGCCGTCTTCCCGTAACGCGCGAACAAGGGTGCGGCCCGCTAAGACACCCGGACGGTCGCCGCATGACCCAGCCAATCAGCCCCACCGATCTCGACGAGCTCCGACGCCTGGCACATTTCGATTGGGCCGATGGTGCCGTCGACGGCGGTCCACCGCTCGCCGACACCGACCGCGCCGCCAAACTCTTCTCTCTTGCGCCATCGCGCGCCTCGCCCGAATGGAGCGCGAGCCGGAACGCGTCAGGCGCCAGCCTCTGACCGGCAACATCGAGCCGGCGGCGCCCGCACCCCGGGCCGGGCCAACCGTGCCGGTCCCGCCGCCCGAACCTCCCGCACCCGTGCCACCCACACCACTGCCGCGCGCACCGAACGACCCCTCGCAGCCCCCGGCCGGCGAGCCTCCGCGCATGCGCCCGATCGCCGAAACCACAGCCTAGCCACGTGAAAGCCGCAGAAACAAGACAGAGTCACGAACTCTCAATGGACGGCGTAGGCTCGACGGGCTGACCCCTGGATTCTCGGTTGGAGCAGATGAAGGTGAACAACGTCGTCAACGTCGCGCAGGTCAAGGAGATCACCTTCGCCGAGGGCATCAGCTGGCGCAGCTTCGACAAGCCGCTCACGCCGGCGATGGCGAAGGAGGGTCTCGGCGTCAACCACTGTCGTGTTCCTTCCGGGGCCAGCGCGTGCCCGTGCCACACCCACCAGATCGAACACGAGGTGTTCTTCGTGCTCTCCGGGCGTGGCCTGTTCCGCTATGGCGACGAGGTCATCGAGATCGGACCTGGCGACTGTCTCACCTGCCCGGCGGGAACCGGAACTGGTCATCAGATCGCCAATCCGTTCGACGAAGACCTGGCCTACCTTGCGATCGGCGGCAACAGCCCGAACGAGGTTTGCACGTATCCCGACACCGGCCGCATCACCATCGACGCCCTCAACCAGGGCGGCTTCCTAGAGCCTGATATCTTCAGCCTGACTCGGTGTGGGATTCCGCTGCGGCTCGAAATCTGATTCAAGATGCTGGCTGGGCGGGAGGCCAGCATCGATGGGTCGTCCGTATTCGTTGGACCTGCGCGAGCGGGTCGTGGCTGCCGTCCACTCCGGCATCAGTTGCGCCGAGGCTGCCGAGCGCTTCGAAGTCAGCCACTCTTCTGCGATCCGCTGGACGCGGCGAGAGCGTGAGACAGGTAGCCCGGCCGCGTTGCCGATGGGAGGCAAGCGACCCTTCACATTGGCCGCCGACCTGCCCTGGATCGCGGCACGTATGGCGGAGAAGCCCGACATCACCTTGCGCGAAGTGCTGGCCGAGCTGCGCGATCGCGGCGTCAAGGTCAGCTATTTCGGTGTCTGGCACATCGTGCGGCGTTCAGGCCTGAGCTTTAAAAAAAAGCGTTCACGCCAGCGAGCAGGATCGTCCGGACGTCGCCCGCCGCCGCGCGCTATGGAGGCGGTATCAGGGCCGGGTTGATGCAAACCGCCTGATCTTCGTCGACGAGACCTGGGCCAAGACCAACATGACGCCGATCCGCGGGTGGTTTGCCCGCGGCGAACGCCTGGTGGCCAAGGTGCCGCATGGGCACTGGAAGACACTCACGTTCGTCGCCGGATTGCGATCTGACGGGATCTGCGCGCCGTTCGTGCTCGACGGCCCGATCAACGCCGCGAGCTTCCTCGCCTGGGTCGAACAGTGCCTGGTGCCGACGCTCCGGCCCGGCGACGTCGTGGTCGTCGACAACCTCGGCAGCCACAAGGGTGCGGCGGTCCGTCGTGCCATCCGAGCTGCGGGAGCCAAGTTGATCTTCCTGCCGCCCTACAGCCCGGACCTCAACCCGATCGAGCAGGTCTTCGCCAAACTCAAGACGCTGCTGCGCAAGGACAACGCACGGACCGTCGAAGACACCTGGAAAAGTATCGGCCGCGTGCTCGACGCCTTCAGTCCAATGGAGTGCACAAACTATCTGAGGAACTCAGGATACGCGCCAACCTAAAGCTATCAGGCTCTAGAGCAAGCTGGCTATTTCGAGAGGCAACCCGACCCGCCGCTGATCATGAGCATGCCGAGGTCGGCGCGCAGCGGCAGAGCCGCGGCTACACGCGGCTCCCCGCCGTCACCGCCTCCGCGATGAGAGACGCGACCAGCGCCGGCGCCTCCACATGCGGCTGGTGACCGCACGCGATCACGTGCAACCCGACCCGTCCCGGCAATCCACGACCATGGCGCGCCGGAATGATCCGGTCCCCCGTACCCCAGACAACCTTCGTCGGCACCGAGACATGGTCCAGCGCGCCCCGGGTCGAATGCGCCTGGGTCCCGTCCGGGAAGAGCTCGTCGATCAGCGCAAGCTGGTAGTCGCGCAGCGCCGGATCCGCACGCGTCCGCAGCACGGCGCGAACCAGCGACGGCGTCACGAGGCTCGCGTCGGTGAACAATTGGCACAGCCAGGGCGCCAGGCTCGCCTCCTGCCCGGCGCGCGCATAGCCGCGCAAAAAATCGCCGTTGATCTCCGGACCGAGCCCCGCCGGCGCCAGCAGAACGAGCGAGCGCAACTCGATCGTGCCCGTCTCCGCGAGCGCCAGCGCCACCGCCCCGCCAAGCGAATGCCCGACCAGGTGCAGCCGCGACACCCCTTCCTCGTCCAGCACCGACTGCACCGCATCGACCAGCGCCTCCAGGCGCGCCTGCGCCGGCACCTCGGATCGTCCATGCCCCGGCAGATCGATCGCCAGCATCCGATGCTGCGCTTCCAGCAACGGCCATACGCCGCGCCAGGTCGACAGATCGGCGCCGAAGCCGTGCAGCAGCACCACCGGCGTGCCGCTCCCCACTCCGAACCATTGCCGATGCACCCCAGGCGACGCCGGCGCCACGGCCAGGTCGCCGCTCACGATCCGCCCATTCGGCCCCGATCCTCGCACCGAGGCCAAATCGAGCCCGCGCCGCCTGGCCTCGCGGCGGGCAAGGGGGGTGGCGCGCAGCGAAGGTTGGGGCTCTGCCCCAAGCCCCGCCAAAGGCGGTCGCCTTTGGAAACCATCACTGGAGTCACGCGGGTCTGGGGGCGCTGCCCCCAGCAGGTCCAGGGCAGAGCCCTGGCCTTCCCACGCCTCCCCTTCGGCGACGATCCACCCGACCCCCGCCCCGACCTTCACCTCCGCCCCGTCCGCGGCCTTCACCCCCCGCAGCACCCCCGAGGCCGGTGCCTCGATCTCCATCGCCGCCTTGTCGGTCTCGATCTCGAACAGCGGCTCGCCGCGCGTCACCTGGCTGCCTTCCGCCGCCAGCCAGCGCCCGATCCGCCCCGCCGCCATGTCCATGTCCACGCGCGGAAAGATGATCTCGGTCGCCACGTCACACCCGTCCGCGCACCAGCCGGCGCCCGGCGTCCACGATGTCGGCCACCTGCGGCACCGAAGCGCGCTCCAGCACCGGACTGTACGGGATCGGGCATTCCGCGCCCCCGAGCCGCAGGATCGGCGCGTCGAGCCGGTCGAACGCCTCGGACTCGGCGATCAGCGCGCTGATCTCGGCGCCGATCCCGAGCGTCTTGACCCCCTCATAGACGCACAGCAGCCGGGTCGTCCGCGACACGCTCTCGATCAAGGTCTCGCGGTCCAGCGGCCGCAGGCACCGCAGGTCCACCATTTCCGCCTCGATCCCGTCGCCCGCCAGCATCGACGCCGCCTCGAGCGACCGCCCGACCATGATCCCGCTCGCCACGATCGTCAGATCGGTCCCTCGGCGTCGGATCGCGGCCGTTCCGATCGGAACCCGGTACGGCTCGATCGGAACCGGACCCTTCGTCTTGTAGAGCAGCTTGTGCTCGAAGATCATCACCGGATCGGGATCGTCGATCGCCGCCAGCAGCAATCCCTTGGCATCGTAGGGCGTCGACGGCTGCACCACCTTCAATCCCGGCACATGCGCCAGCCACGCCTCCAGGCTCTGGCTGTGCTGTGCCGCCGCCCCGGTGCCGGACCCGTTCGGGAACCGCATCACCAGTGGCACCGACGCCGCACCGCCCAGCATGAAGCGGATCTTCGCCGCCTGGTTGACGATCTGCTCCATCGCCAGCGTCGCGAAGTCCGAGAACTGGAACTCGAACACCGGCCGCCGCCCCGCCATCGCCGCCCCCACCGCGACGCCGGCGGCGCCGAGCTCCGCGATCGGCGTGTCGATCACGCGCTCCTCGCCGAACCGGTGCACCAGGTCGCCCGTCACCTGGAACGCGCCGCCATAGACCCCGATGTCCTCGCCCATCAGGAACACGCGCTCGTCGGCCTCCATCGCCTGCGCCATCGCCTCCTGCAGGGCTGCGGCGAACGAAAGCGCGCGTTCCTGCTCGATGACCTCGCTCACGAGGCCAGCACGTCGCGCAGCAGCGCTGCCGGATCGGGCTCGGGCGAGCCCTGCGCGAACGCGAGCCCCGATGCGATCTCCGCCTCCGCTTCCCGCCGGACCGCGTCCACCTCGGCCCAATCGAGCATCCCGAGCGACACCAGCTCGGTCTCGAACTGCACGATCGGATCGCGACGCTGCCACTCGTCGATCTCGTCGCGGGAGCGATAACGGTTCCGATCGCTGCGCGAATGCCCGCGAATCCGGTAGGTCTTGCTCTCGATCAACGACGGACCCGCGCCGGCACGCGCGTGATCGATCGCCTCGAAGGCGGCGTCGGCCACATCGGCGAACCGGTTGCCGTCGACGATCCGCGAGGGCATGCCGTAGGCCGGCGCCCGGTCGGCGACGTGGGCCACCGACATCGAACGCTCCGTCGAGGTCGACATTCCGTAGCGGTTGTTCTCGCAGACGAACACCACCGGCAGCCGCCACAACGCTGCCATGTTCAGCGACTCGTGGAACGCCCCCTGATTCGAGGCGCCGTCGCCGAAGAAACAGACCACGACGTCCGAGCGCTTCTCCTGACGGATCGCGAGTGCCGCACCCACCGCGATCGGCAGCCCGCCGCCCACGATGCCGTTGGCGCCCAGATTGCCCTGGCTCACGTCCGCGATGTGCATCGAGCCGCCGCGTCCATGGCAGTAGCCGCTCTCGCGTCCGAAGAACTCGGCGAACATGCGCGCGGGATCGGCACCCTTGGCGATGCAGTGCCCATGTCCGCGATGCGTCGACGTGATCTGGTCGCGTGCCGACAGCCCGACGCAGATCCCGACGGCGCTCGCCTCCTGCCCGATCGACAGATGCATCGTCCCGTGGATCTGCCCGCGCATGTAGGCCTGCTCCGCCCCCTCCTCGAACAGCCGGATCAGCATCATGCGGCGCAGCGATTGCCGGACCTGCTCCCGCGACAACCGGTCATAGACCGGCGGCCGGTTCCGAACCTCGGTCCCGTCCATCACGCGGCCTGCTCGCCCGCCAGCCACGCATCCTGCGCCCGGCGCAGCTTGACGATCCGCATCGTCTCGTCGACCCGGCAATTCTCGTAGGTCAGGGTTTCGCCCACCGCGATCGGCCGCGTCACCACCGCGCGCTCGGCGAGCCCCATCGGCAGCATGCCAGCGGCCCGCGCCTGTTCGACGGTCGCGATCCAGCCGCGATAATGATCCTCGCCGATCTTGCCCAGCGTCACGCCAGGGGCGAGCGCCTCCTTGGCGACGCAGCCGCATTCCGCCACCGGGACCGGCAGCGGCACCATGTGCGGACGACGATGCAGCACCAGCGACGCCGCGGTCAGCGGCACTTCCAGCGACGTGAGGTGATACGGGCGGACAAAGGTAAAATAGGGCCCGTCACCCATCTTCAGATCGCGGAGGCGCTCGTGGACGCGGGGATGCGGCGCCTTGATAACGACGAACACGCCGGGTGCCACCCCCTTGCCGACGCTGTAGTCGACCACCCCCGATCGCGACAGCACGCCGCCATCCGATCGCGGCACCAGCACGCGCGCCAACTGCTCGATCGTGGCATCCGGTCCATGCATGCCCGGTCGATCCGGCAGCAGCCCGGTCGCATTCGCGATCGCGCACATCTCGATCATCGTCTTCGAGCCATCGACGAATTCGACCAGCATGCGCGGGTTCATGTGCCGCCGCCGCGCCTCCTCCTCGTAGTCCGCGGGCTTGGCATCGAAGCGGAGCGGATTGTTCTTTCCCTTGCCGGCCGCCACGATCGGATAGCCGAGGCCGCGCACGAACTCGATCAGCTCCATCGCAGCACTCGGCTCGTCGCCGGCGCCGAGCGAATAGCAGACGCCGGCACCCGCCGCTTCCCGCGCCAGCATCGGGCCGACAGTGACGTCGGCCTCCACATTCATCATCACGACATGCTTGCCGTGCCGGATCGCCGTCAGCGACAGCTCGGCGCCGACGCCGGGGTTGCCCGTCGCATCGATCACCACGTCGACCGGACCCGCCACGCAGGCACAGGTCGCGTCCTCGGCCAGCGCGATCCGGCCCGAAGCGATCGCCGCCTCGATCCCGCGCGCGTCGTTGCACAGGCGCGCGCGTTCGCGTGGGATGCCGGCGACATCAAGCGCCGCCCAGGCCTGGTCGATCCGGCTTTCCGCGATCACCCCGATCGCGAGGCCCGGCATCAGCTGCACCTGCGTGACGATGTCGGTTCCCATTTCGCCGGCGCCGATCAGTCCGATGCGGACCGGACGTCCGTCGGCAGCGCGTTGGGCGAGATCAACCTGCAAGCTCATGGCACGTCCTGTCGAACCCGCCGGGACTGTGTGGAACATCTGTTACCCAGTCAACAGGTTTGTTCACCAAGGATCTAATCCCGGCACTGTTGCACCGCAAAATATCACCGCGATTCCGAAAATTCATTTCCCCCTTTCGAGAACATGTTGACGTCAATTAAGATAAATGTTCAGGATCGCTGTGTCGTCCAAAGAGGCGAAGGCGGGAAACGAACATGGATTGGCAAACTCTCCTGATCGCCTTCGGCATCTTGTGGACGGTCCAGGTCGCCGGAACCGCCCTGCAGATGCGCCACTACCGCCGCTTCATCGCCGACCTCGTGGCGCGCTGGTCGGACGGCGCGATCGGCTCGGGCAACGCGCGCGCCCGCCTCGGCCGCGGCGTCATCGCCATCCTGGTGGTCTCGCCCGCCGGCCTGGTGCGTCAGGCGTTCATCATGCAGGGCCGCACGGTCTGGGCGAAGTTCAAGCCGATGACGACGCTAGAGGGGCGCGACATCGCCGACATCCGCTCCGGCCGCGCCTTCGGCGAACGCGAGCGCCGCCTGTCGGACGCCTTCCGCCGCGCCGTCGAGCAGATCGACATGACCGCCTCCAGCCACGCACACTGACCCGATCGGGGAGCACGCCTATGCTCGCGCTATCGCATCTCGCCCAGGGCTTCATCGGCATCTTCAACGAGGGCGGCAAGACGTTCGTGGCCTTCGTCACCGGCATCGTGCCCACGCTGGTGGTCCTGCTTACCGCGGTCTACGCGCTCATCGAGCTGATCGGCGAGAAGCGGGTCCATCGCGCCGCCGCGTTCGCCGGCCGCTATGCCCTGACGCGCTACACGATCCTGCCGCTGCTCGCGATGTTCTTCCTGACCAACCCGATGGCCTACACTTTCGGCGTCTTCATCGACGAGAAGCACAAGCCCGCCTTCTACGACTCCGCGGTCTCCTTCTGTCATCCGATCACCGGCCTGTTCCCGCACGGCAACTCGGCCGAATTGTTCGTCTGGCTCGGCGTCGCCAACGGCCTGCTGCGTCTGCACCTGCCGCTCGGTCCGCTCGCGGTTCGTTACTTCATCGCCGGCCTGATCGTCATCCTGCTCCGCGGCATCGTCACCGAGCGGGTCACCGCCTTTCTTGCCGCCCGCCAGGGCGTGGCACTTTAGGGAGGACCCGGCGATGGACCAGACGACCGGCACACTCCAGGCGGGCCAGTTCCGGGCGGTCAGGGTCGAGCGCGGCGGCCAGGGCTGGGGCGGCCCGCTGACCATCCTGCCCACCGCACAGCGTGACAAGATCGTGGCCGTCACCGGCGGCGGCATCCCGCCCGTCGCCCGGCGCCTCGCCGAGCTGACCGGTGCCACCGCCGTCGATGGATTCCGCTCGCCACCGATCGAGAGCGAGATCGCGGCCGTGGTGATCGATTGCGGCGGCACCGCCCGCTGCGGCGTCTACCCGCGCAAGCGGCTGCCGACGATCAACCTGACCTCGGTCGGCCAGTCGGGTCCGCTCGCGCAGTTCATCACCGAGGACGTCTATGTCTCGGGCGTGAAGGTGGAGAACCTGCATCCGCTCGAGGGCGACGCTCCGGTCTCGGCGCCTTCAGCGCCCGCCCAGGCGCCGTCCCACCCGTTCGAGCGCCGGACCGCCCCCGTCGACATGGGCGGCGGCTTCACCGGCTTCATCGCCAATATCGGCCGCGTCATGGGCGGCGTGATCGGCGTCCTCTACCAGAGCGGCCGCCGCTCGATCGACATGGTGATCCGCACCATCCTGCCGTTCATGGCCTTCGTCTGCATGCTGATCGGCGTGATCAACGCGACCGGCCTCGGCGGCCTGATCGCCACCGTGCTGACCCCGCTCGGCGGCAGCCTGCCCGGCCTGCTCGTGCTGTCGGCCATCTGCGGCCTGCCGTTCCTGTCGCCCGTCCTCGGTCCGGGCGCCGTCATCGCGCAGGTGATCGGCGTGCTGATCGGCCAGCAGATCGGCAACGGCACCATCGCCCCGCAATTCGCGCTTCCCGCCCTGTTCGCCTTCGACACCCAGGTCGGCTGCGACTTCGTCCCCGTCGGCCTCGCGCTCGGCGAGGCCAAGCCCGCCACCGTCCAGGTCGGCGTCCCCGCCGTGCTGATCAGCCGCCAGATGACCGGCCCGATCGCGGTCGTGATCGGCTGGCTGATGAGCTTCGGCCTCTATTGAGGGACTTCATGACCACCCTGTTCGCGACCACGATCGACGAAGTGGGCGCCGACGCGCCCGACCTGCTCGACGGCGGCGTGCTGATCCTGTTCGCCGCCGGCGCCCCGCCCGAACTCGCCGAGGTCTCGATCACCCACCGCGTCACCACCGCGCCGTCCACACCACCCACGCCGGGCAGCACGCTCCGCATCGACGGCACGCCGTTCAGCATCACCGCCGTCGGCGAGACCGCCTGGCAGAAGGCCACCGACATCGGCCACGTCGTCTTCTCCTTCAACGGGGCGTCCACGAGCGAGCGTCCCGGCGAGATCTGCGTCGCGCGAACCCCGCCCGAACAGCTCCGTCCCCTGCTCCGACCCGGCGCCGCGATCGAGATCACCGCCTAGATGCGCGTCGAGTGCGACGCCGTCGTCCGCGCGCACGAGGGCCTGCATGCCCGCCCCGCCGCCCGCATGGCGATGCTCGCCAAGAGCTTTCGCGCCGACATCGAGATCCTCAAGGGCGAAACGGCCGCCAACGCCAAGAGCACGGTCAAGCTGATGCTGCTGGCGGTCAAGGAGGGCGAGCGCATCCGCATCCGCGCCGACGGCGCCGACGCCGAAGCGGCCGTCGCCGAACTCGTCGCCCTCGTCTCGCATGCCACCGAACCCGACGCCCCGCCCACGCCGCCCAGCCAACCACCCCGGCCCCGTCCCGTCGCGTTCATCCCGGCCAGCGAGGGCGTCGTCGTCGGCCCCGCCTTCGTCTACCTGCCTCGGCGCCTGGATCCGCCCGAGCGCCGGATCGAACCCGCCGCCATTCCGGCCGAAACCGGCCGCTTCCGCCAGGCCGTCGCCGAACTGTCCGCCTTCCTCGACCGCGCCGCGTCCACCGACCAGACCCAGGCCCAGATCTTCGCGGCCCTCCGGGAGCTCGCCAACGATCTCGAACTGATCGAGCCCGTCGAGCGCCTGATCGGGACCGGCCAGGACGCCGCCTCCGCCGTGCTGGCCGCCGGCCGCGCGCTCGCCGATCGCTTCGCCCGGATCGACGACGCCTACTTCCGGACCCGCGCCGAGGACGTCACCGGCATCGCCCGCCGGATCGCCGCCATCCTGCTCGGTCTCCCCGACGACGATCTCGCCTCGCTTCGGACCCCCTCAATCCTGATCGCCGCCGACCTCTCGGCGATGGATATCGCCCGCCTGCCCATCCGTCTGCTCTCTGGCCTGCTGACCACGGAGGGCGGCCCCACGTCGCACATCGCCATCATCGCCCGCTCGCTCGGCATCCCCGCGATCGTCGGCGCCCGCCTCGCGGAGTCCGATCTCCGCCGTGCCCGCATCGTCGCCCTCGACGGCTCGACCGGCGAGGCGATCCTCGACCCAACCCACGACGAAGCCACCGAATTTCAAGTCAGGCGCGCCGCCGCCGACGCGAGCCGACGCGAGACCGAGCGCTTCACCCATCTCGAGCCACGCACCGTCGACGGCATCGCGATCGAAGTCGCCGCCAACATCGGGACCCCGGACGAGGTCGACGCCGCCCTCGCCCACGGCGCGATGGGCATCGGCCTCTTCCGCACCGAATTCCTGTTCATGCGCGGCAACACGCCACCGTCGGAAGACGAACAGTATCGCACCTATGTCCGGGTCCTGGAGGCCTTCGCCCCGCGCCCGGTCCTGGTCCGCACGCTCGACATCGGCGGCGACAAGCAGGTCCCCGGCCTTGCCCTGGAGCCGGAGCCGAACCCGTTCCTGGGCTGGCGCGGCATCCGCATGTGCCTCGACAGCCCCGCACTGTTCGAGCCCCAGCTTCGCGCCCTGCTCCGGGCCGCGACCAGGGGGCGCCTGCGCATCATGTTCCCGATGATCAGCGACCTCTCCGAGGTGCTCGCCGCGCGCGCCTGCCTCGACCGCTGCCGCGCCGAGTTGTCGGCCGCCGGCGTCGAGACCGGCCCGATCGAAGTCGGCATCATGATCGAGACGCCGGCCGCCGCGCTGTGCTCGCACGAACTCTCAGGCCATGTCGACTTCTTCTCGATCGGCACCAACGACCTGACCCAGTACACGATGGCGGCCGACCGGACCAACGCGCGCGTCGCCCGGCTCAGCCGGACCGACCATCCGGCCGTGCTGCGCATGATCGAGCTCGCCTGCCAGGGCGCGCGCGACGGCGGGATCTGGGTCGGGATCTGCGGCGAGGCCGCGGCCGATCCGGCGCTGATCCCGACCTTCCTGTCCTGGGGCGTGACCGAGCTCAGCATGAGCGCGTCGCTGATCGCGCGCGCCAAGCGCGCGATCGCAGAAATCGAGCAAGGCGAGGGCTCCGCCCTCGACCGGCTGGGGCCTAGGCCCCAGACCCCGTGACTCCATCCGCCAGCAGTCCGCCCGCCGCCGCCTCGTCGGTGATCAGCACGCGGGGTTGAAGCAGCCGGATCGCGGCGAGGAGTGCCGTGACCTTGCTCCATCCGCCCGACGCGAGCACGACCTGCGGCACCCGGCGCAGCTCGCGCGGATCGAGCGCCACCACCCTCCGGTTCAGCGGGTGGTCGATCACCGTCCCGTCCCGATCGATGAACCGGCACAGCACGTCGGCGACCGCCCCCGCCCGCCGCAGCTCTTCCATCTCGCCCTCGGAGACCATCTTAAGCCGCGAGATCGTCGAACCCGGCGAGATGTCGCCGACGCTGATCAGCGCCAGGTCGACGCGCCGCGCCATCTCGAACACCTCGACGATGCCCGCGTGGCCGAGCAGACCGGTGTAGGTCGCGTCGTCGCCGACGAAGACGGGCGCCGCCATCATGTAGCAGGCCGCGTCGAACAGGTTGGCGAAGCGCCAGGCGAATTCGGACGGGTTCACGCCGGCGGCCCGCGTCAGCGCGCCGAGCAGCGAGACGACGGTGAGATCCTGCACGTTTCGCCGCGCGACGCTGACCAGGCTGTGGCGCAGCGTGTTGCCCCAGCCCAGCCCCACCCGCATCCCGTTCTGCAGGGTGTCACCGAGAAAAGCTCCCGCCGCCGCGCCGAGCAGGGCAGGCAGCTTCTCGGCATCCTCCGGTGTCGGGATCACGATCACCCGCTCGATGCCGAACGCCGCCTCGAGCGCCCGCTCCTTGGCGATGCAACCGGACAGGCTGGTCATCACCCGGATCTGCACCGTGCCATCCTGACGGCACGCGGCCAGCACCTTGAGCACCCGCAGCCGGCTCAGCCCGAGGCGCTCCGCGATCGCGTCCTGGGTCATCCCTTCCATGTAGTAGAGCCAGGACACGCGGGTCTTGAGATCGGTGTCTTGCCCTGCCTCCGCCATCGACGGTCCGAACGCCTCTCCGAGGGCCGCATTGACGCAGCCCCCGGGTTCCTCATACCAAGTCCGCCGCCCTGTCAAACCGGAGTTCGCGCACATGACGGCTGCCATCGTGGTCGGCGCCGGCCGCGGCCAGCGCATGGGCGGCCCGATCCCCAAGCAGTACCGCCACCTCGACGGCATCCCGGTCATCCGGCACACGCTGCTCGCCTTCCTGCGCCATCCCGGGATCGAGCACGTGCAGGCCGTCATCCACCCGTCCGATCTCGCCCTCTACACCGAGGCCACCTCGGGCCTCTCGATGCCCGACCCTGTCATCGGCGGCAGCACCCGCCAGGAATCTGTCCGCTTCGGCCTCGAAAGCCTGGTGTCGCGCAAGCCGGACAAGGTCATCATCCATGACGCCGTCCGGCCGTTCGTGGAGCAGGAGACGATCAGCAACGTCATCACGGCCCTCGACACCGTCCCCGCGGTGATCACCGGTCTTCCGGTTCCGGACACGCTCAAGCGTTGCCGCGGCGGCGTGGTCGACCAGACGGTCGATCGGGCAGACGTCTGGCGCGCGCAGACGCCGCAGGGCTTCCACTACGACAAGATCCTCCGTGCCCATGAGGAGGTCCATTTCCGCGATCCCACCCATGCCGAGCTGACCGACGACTCGCTCGTCATCGAAAGCGCCGGCATGAAGGTCGCCCTGATCGAAGGCACCGACGACAATTTCAAGATCACCACCGAGCGCGACCTGACCCGCGCCGAACTGATCATCCAGCGCGGCCGCCTCGAAAATCACGTCGGCTGGGGCTTCGATTTCGAGGCGTTCGCGGCCGGCGACCATCTCGCCATCTGCGGCATTCCGGTGCCCAATCCGTGCGGCGTCGCGCGCCAGTACAATGCCGACATCCCGCTCAACGCGGTGACGGATGCGCTGCTCGGCACCATCGGCGGCATTCCGGGCGCCGCGCACTTCCAGCCGGCGCGTCCCGGCCTGCGTGGTGCCACATCCGACTTCTTCCTGCGCCAGACCGTGTCGCTCGTCGCCATGCGCGGTGGCCGGATCATCCATGTCGACCTCACGGTCTTGGCACCCGCGCCCGATATCGCGCCCCACGTGGACAGCATGTCCAGGCGGCTCGCGTCGCTCCTGTCGATCGATGTGACCCGGATCAGCGTCAAGCAGGCGACGTCGTTCCAGAACGGTCTGTACGGACGCGGCGACGGCCTCGGCGCCCAGTGCCTGGTGACCACGCAATATCCGGACATGTGAGACGTGCGGCAGCCGAAGGGGCGGCCGATCGACGGCTGGCTCATTATCGACAAGCAAGCCGGGATGACCAGCGCCCGCGTCGTCGCGCGTCTCAAGCGCGGCTTCGACGCCCGCAAGGTCGGCCACGCCGGCACGCTCGATCCGATCGCGACCGGGGTGCTGCCGATCGCCTTCGGTGCCGCGACCAGGACGGTTCCGTTCATCATGGACGGCACCAAAATCTATCGCTTCACGCTCCGCCTCGGCGAGAGCCGCACCACGGACGACCGCGAGGGCGACATCGTGGCGACGAGCACCGTCCGGCCAAGCGATGACGCGCTCGAGGCGGCGCTGCCCGCTCTGACCGGGGACATCATGCAGGTCCCCCCCGTCTACTCGGCACTCAAGGTCGCGGGCGAGCGGGCCTACGACATGGCACGCCAAGGTCGTGCACCCGCTCTCCCGCCGCGCGCGGCGCGCATCGACCGCTTCGAACTGATCGGCCGGCCCGACGCGGATCATGCGATCTTCGAGGTGCAGTCGGGAAAGGGGGTCTACATGCGCAGCCTCGCGCGCGACATCGCGCGCGCCGCGGGCTCGCTGGGTCATGTCGCCGAATTGCGGCGCCTCCGCGTCGGCCCTTTCCACGAGGCCGATACGATTTCCCTGGACTTTCTCGACAGTCAGGCGGAGAACGCGCGAGCTTCTCCGGACCTGCTCCTTTCCATCTCGACCGCGCTGGCCGACATCCCGGCGCTGGCCCTGACCGGTGAGGAGGCAGACCGTCTCTCGAACGGGCGCCCTCTGGCACGCTCCACATTCGAGGAACGGCTTCCTGGCACGCTCGCGAACCTCACGGGTCTCGTCCGCGCCATGGCGGGAGAGCGCGTTGTCGGTCTCTGCCGCCTCGACGAGGCATGGCTGTCGCCGCAACGTCTCCTGCAACCGGTATCCAGTGGAGAATGACGATGTCGATCACAGCGGAGCGCCGCACGGCGCTCGTCGAAGACTATGCCAGGGCCGCGAACGACACCGGCAGTCCGGAGGTCCAGGTCGCGATCCTGAGCGAGCGGATCAGCAATCTGACCGAGCATCTCAAGACGCACGCCAAGGACTTCCACTCGCGACGCGGCCTGTTGATGCTCGTCGGCCGCCGCCGCCGCCTGCTCGACTACCTCAAGGGCCGCGACCAGTCCCGCTATGAAGGGCTGATCACCCGTCTTGGCCTCCGCCGGTAGGCGGAGGCATCACGCCGGAAGGGGGCGCGGTTCGGCGTTTCAGGTGACATGGAGCCGGGCTCCCTGCCGTCCGAGACGCCGCCAACGCCGATCGTCCCCAGGCGAACAGCCAAGGAACGACACATGTTCGACTATTATCGCAAGGAACTGGAGTGGGGCGGCCGCAAGCTGGTCCTCGAGACCGGCAAGATGGCCCGTCAGGCCAACGGCGCCGTGCTGGCCCGCTACGGCGACACCATCGTGCTCTGCACCGCGGTCGGCGCCCGCAACGTCAAGCCGGGACAGGATTTCTTCCCGCTGACCGTCAACTACCAGGAAAAGGCGTTCGCCGCCGGCAAGATCCCCGGCGGCTTCTTCAAACGCGAGGGTCGGCCGTCGGAGGCCGAGATCCTCAATTCGCGCCTGATCGACCGCCCGCTTCGGCCGCTCTTTCCCGACGGCTTCCGCAACGAGGTCCAGGTCGTCGCCACCGTCCTGAGCCATGACCTCGAGAACGATCCCGCCATCGTCGCACTCATCGGCTGCTCCGCGGCCCTGACGCTCTCCGGCATTCCGTTCTTCGGGCCGGTCGCCGGCTGCCGCGTCGGCCATGTCGGCGGCCAGTATGTGCTGAACCCGACCAACGCGCAGATCAAGGAAAGCGCGCTCGACCTCGTGCTCGCCGGCACCGCCCAGGGCGTGCTGATGGTCGAGAGCGAGGCCAAGGAGCTGTCCGAAGACGAGATGCTCGGCGCCGTCACCTTCGGCCACCAGGGTTTCCAGCCGGTGATCCAGGCGATCATCGAGCTGGCCGAGCACGCCGCCAAGGAGCCCTGGCCGCTCGCCGAGGTGTCCGATGCCGCACGCACCCTGAAGGCCCGTGTCGACGCGATCGCCCGCGCCCCGCTGGCCGAAGCCTACAGCGAGCGCGTCAAGCAGGCCCGCGTCGAGAAGGTGTCCGCCGCCAAGAAGCAGGCCGCCTCCCAGCTTGCCGACGAGGGCCTCGACGCCGATGCCGCCAAGGGCCTGTTCAAGGAGCTCGAGGCCGACATCGTCCGCAACGCCATCCTCGACCACGGCATCCGCATCGATGGGCGCGACACGCGCACCGTCCGCCCGATCGTGGCCGAGGTCGGCGTGCTGCCGCTCGCGCACGGCTCGGCGCTGTTCACCCGCGGCGAGACCCAGGCGCTGTGCGTCGCGACCCTCGGCACCGGCCAGGACGAGCAGGTGATCGACGCGCTCGAGGGCGAGTACCGCCAGCATTTCATGCTGCACTATAATTTCCCGCCCTTCTCGGTCGGCGAGGCCGGCCGCATGGGTTCGCCCGGCAGGCGGGAGATCGGCCATGGCAAACTCGCCTGGCGCGCGCTGCATCCGCTGCTGCCGACCAAGGAGGCTTTCCCCTACACGCTGCGTGTCGTCTCCGAGATCCTCGAGAGCAATGGCTCGTCGTCGATGGCGACCGTCTGCGGCACCTCCTTGTCGCTGATGGACGCAGGCGTCCCGCTCGTGCGTCCGGTCGCGGGCATCGCCATGGGCCTGATCAAGGAGGAACGCGGCTACGCGGTCCTGTCGGACATCCTCGGCGACGAGGACCATCTCGGCGACATGGACTTCAAGGTGGCCGGCACCGAGGCCGGCGTCACCTCGCTGCAGATGGACATCAAGATAACCTCGATCACGCCCGAGATCATGAAGGTCGCCCTCGACCAGGCACGTGACGGCCGCCTGCACATACTGGGCGAGATGGCCCGCGCGCTGACCGGCGCGCGCAGCGGCGTGTCGACCAACGCTCCCAAGATCATCACCATCACCGTGCCGAAGGAGAAGATTCGCGAGGTCATCGGCACCGGCGGCAAGGTGATCCGCGAGATCGTCGAGACCACGGGCTGCAAGATCGACATCGAGGACGATGGCACGATCAAGATCGCGGCGACGTCCGAGGAGCAGGCGCAGCGCGCCATCGACCGCATCCGCGGCATCACCGCCGAGCCCGAAGTTGGCGTGATCTATGTCGGGAAGGTCGTCAAGACCGCCGATTTCGGCGCCTTCGTCAACTTCCTCGGCGCCCGCGACGGCCTGGTGCACATCAGTGAACTCGCCCAGGGCCGCGTCGCCAAGACCACCGACGTGGTCGCCGCCGGCGACCAGGTCCGGGTCAAGGTCCTCGGCTTCGACGATCGCGGCAAGGTCAAGCTGTCGATGCGCGTCGTCGATCAGGCGACGGGCGCGGACATCTCGGACCAGGTCGGACCGAAGGGCGGCAGCGCACGCTCGCGTGTCGACGAAACGGTCGAATGACGAGAGAGGCGGCGCCGCTCTTTCCCGGAGCACCGCGCCGCCTATCTGAGACCTACCAGCAAGGGCGGAAACGGCTCCAATGAGGGCGATCAACACGGTTCGCATGGGCGGCGTCGACGTGCTGCCGATCATCGAGGGCGGGAAAGGTGTCTCGGTCTCGGACGGCATCTCGTCGGGCCATTGGGCGGCATCCGGCGGCGTCGGCACGTTCAGCGCGGTCAATGCCGACAGCTACGACGAAGCCGGCCAGGTGATCCCCCAGGTCTATCGCGGCCGGACACGGCAGGATCGTCATGAGGAGATGGTCCAGTTCGCCATCGCCGGCGGCATCGCCCAGGCCCGCCGCTCGCACGAGCTCAACGGCGGCAGCGGCCGCATCCACGCCAACATCCTGTGGGAAATGGGCGCCGCCGAACGTGTCATAACCGGTGTCCTCGAGGGCGCGAAGGGTCTGGTGCACGGCCTGACCTGCGGCGCCGGGATGCCCTACCGCCTGTCGGAGATCGCGTCGCGCTTCGGCGTCCACTACTATCCGATCATTTCGTCGGCACGCGCGTTCAACGCGCTCTGGCGCCGCGCCTACCACAAGGCGGCTGGGCTGCTCGGCGGCGTCGTCTACGAGGATCCGTGGCTTGCCGGCGGTCACAATGGCATCTCCAACACCGACGATCCGCGCCGCCCCGAAGCGCCCTATCCGCGCGTGCTCGAACTGCGCAAGCTGATGCGGGAATTCGGCCTCGGTGACACGCCGATCATCATGGCGGGAGGGGTGTGGTGGCTCGAGGAGTGGGAGGATTGGATCGACAACCCCGATCTTGGTCCGATCGCCTTCCAGTTCGGCACCCGCCCCCTGCTGACGCGCGAGAGCCCGATATCGGCATCGTGGAAGCAACGGCTGATGAAGTTAGCACCCGAGGACGTGCTGCTGCAGCGCTTCAGTCCGACCGGCTTCTACTCGAGCGCCGTAAGGAATGATTTCCTATCGGATCTTGTCCACAGGTCCGAGCGGCAGGTCGCCTACGTGTCCGAGGCGGTCGGGGAGCACATCGCCCAGTTCACGATCGGACCACGCGGGCGCCAAGTCTTCCTCGCACCGGCCGATCTCGATCGTGTTCGCGGCTGGCAGGCGGAGGGTTTCACGGAAGCCCTGCGAACGCCGGACACGACGCTGGTGTTCGTCACGCCGGAGAAAGCGGCGGAGATCAGGGCCGATCAGATCGCCTGCATGGGATGCCTGTCGGAATGCCGCTTCTCCAACTGGAGCGAGCGCGGTGCCGGACACAACAGCGGTCGCAAGGCCGATCCGCGCAGCTTCTGCATCCAGAAGACGCTGCAGGACGTGGCTCACGACCTCGATGATCCGCAAGCGCCCGATCGGAACCTGATGTTCGCGGGCAAGATCGCCAATCGATTTGCGACCGACCCGTTCTACTCGAACAATTTCATCCCTACCGTCCGTCAACTCGTCGACAGGATCATCTCCGGCCGATAGCGCGATCCCGTGCTCGTCGCCCTGCCGAGACGAAAGGCCGCCTCTCCGGGCTGCGAGATGAACGGGGTCCTCATCCCGACCACGGTCTCCGCGCCGCCGAGATAAAGAAACCCGTCCTGCGGCATGCGGGCTCCGATCCTGTCGAGGACACCACATTTCGTGACTTGGTCGAAATAGATCAGCACGTTCCGGCAGAAGACGACATCGAACGTCCCGAGTCGCGCGGGATCGTCGAGCAGGTTCCATTCGCGGAACGAGACCTGCTCACGCAGGTGCGGCTTGGCCCGCCACGACTGGTCCTCGCGCTCGAAATGCTTGACCAGAAGCTGGACCGGCAGACCGCGCTGGACTTCGAAATGGGAGTAGAGGCCGCGATTGGCGCGCTCGACCTGCTCGCGTGAGAGGTCGGTTCCGATCACCTCGAACCGGCGCCCACCGAGCGCTCCCTTCATGTCGGACAGGATCATGGCGATCGAGTAGGCTTCCTGGCCACTGGAACTTGCCGCCGACCAGATCCGGATCGGCTGACCTGGCGCCCTGGCTGCATGCAGCGCGGGCAGTGCGACCGTCCTGAAATGGGTGAACGGCTTGTCGTCGCGAAAGAAGAATGTCTCGTTGGTGGTCATGGCCTCGATCACGTTCGCGGCGACGGCTTGCGACTTCGCACTTCGCCCTTCGATGTGAGAGGCCAGATCGGAGAGACTGGCGAGCCCATGCCGCTGGATCACGGGCCGCAAACGGCTTTCGATCAGATAGAGCTTGTTGTCGGTCAGAACGATGCCGGCCCGGCCGTGCAGGAAGCGGGCGATGACCTCGAACGTGACGCGACTGATCGACGCTGACGGAACGGTCATCCGCGGACCAGCTCACGGACTGCCGCGGGGAGCTGCTGGAGCGGCAGGACAGAGCGGCAGAGGCCGGCATTGGCGATGGCGCCGGGCATGCCCCAGACGACGCTGCTGTCTTCGTCCTGGGCAAGCGCACTGCCGCCGAGATCGACGATGGCCTGGGTTCCGGCAAGCCCATCGCGTCCCATGCCGGTCAACATGACGACGAGGGTTCTGGGACCGCAAGCGGAGGCGGCGCTTCGGAGCATGACGTCGACCGACGGACGGCAGAAATTCTCGGGTGGTGCATCCGAGAGCGCGACCGCGAGCCCTTTCGGAACCGCGCGGATGGTCATGTGCCGGCCACCGGGCGCGATCGCGATCTCGTCGGCCCGCAGGATCTCGCCCTCGCGTCCCTCGCGGCATGTCATGACGCCCATCTTCGTGATCTGATCGGCGAGAAGCGGAATGAAGCTCGCCGGCATATGCTGGGTCAGGATGACGGGGATACCGAGACCGGAGCCGAGTCCGCGAAAGAAGGTGAACAAGGCCTGCGGGCCTCCTGTCGAGCAGCCGATGGCAAGGAGCACGGGGCGTGGCGGCCGCACGCGCGTGGTCGCAGCACCGGCCATCGCGCGGTGAGGAACGGGCAGCCGTCCCATCGGTGGCCGCTGCTCGTTTCGCCGAATGCGGCCGAGGCCGCGGACCTTGGCGACGAGCTCGGCTCTGAAATCCTCGTCTCCGAAGGTTCCGGTCGTGGTCGGCTTGGGAACATAATCGGCGGCGCCGAGACCTAGCGCTTCGACCGTCACGCTCGCCCCGCGCAGCGTCAAGGTCGATGCCATGATCACACGAAGCGTCGGATCGATGCCCAGAAGCACCGGCAACGCCGCCATCCCGTCCATGATCGGCATCTCGATGTCCAGAACCACGACGTCGATGGCGCGATGCCATGATCTGACCGCATCGATGGCGGCCTGCCCGTCACGCACGCTCGCCACCACTTCGAGATCCGCCTCCGCGCGCAACATCCTGCCAATGGCACCTCGGATGACCAGCGAATCGTCGCAGACGAGCACCCTGATCCTGCCCTGGTCGCGCGTCACGGCCGGATCGGCGGGCGTCAGGGACGAGCGGCTCATAGGAGACCAAGCTGCGAGAATTTGCCGAGCAGTATGTCGTCGTTGAACGGCTTCATCACATACTCCTGGGCGCCGCTCTCCAGCGCACGAACGATGAAGTCGATGTCGTTTTCCGTCGTGCAGAGGATCACGGTCGGCCTGTCCGGTCCGAATTCCGACCGCAACGCGTCCAGGAACTGGATTCCGTTCATGACCGGCATGTTCCAATCCAGCACGATGCAGTCTGGCATCCGATCGCGGCACGCATGCAGTGCCTCCAGCCCGTTCGTTGCCTCCGAGACAAGCACGCCGACCTTCTCGAGGGTCGACCGAGTGATACGCCGTATCGTCCTGCTGTCATCGACAACCAGGCAGTGGAGCACCGTCGCGTTCTGCATCATCGGGTCAGTGCGACGCGCTGCTGAGTGCCAGAAGCGGTTCGAGATCGAGAAGCGCCAGAAGACCCTCGTCGAGCTTGTAGACGCATGTCGCGTAATGCGCCCACGCCTGAGGCAGTCCGATCGGCTTCGGACAGCGTCTGGATCGCGGGAGTGAGACGACCTCGTTGACCTGATCGACAAGCAACGCATACAGCGTCGCCCCGTGTTCCACGACGATCGCGGTCCGGCCATGGTGCCGGTGGAGGCGATCGATCGAGCGTGCGCCTGAAGAGAAACGCCGGCGAAGATCGATCGCGGTGACGATCCGCCCGCGCAGATTGAGGTTCCCCGCGACTTCGCTTGGCGCAAGCGGAACGAGGCTCAACTCGAAACGGTCGAGAATGTCGCGCACGCTGGTGACCGGCAACCCGCAGAGTTGCTGGTCGAGGAGGAACAGAACGGTCTTCTCGCTTGAAGCGGATGGATTGGCCGCACTCTGCGGCTCCGTCGCTCGTTGAATGGCGTCGGCTTCACCGTTGAGGTTCATCGATGTCACTCCCTTCGATCAGGCTGCCTTGAGAGCACTCGAACCGCCGTGGCGGCCAGACGCTGCCGGACCTGCCGCATGGCTGGCCTTCGCCAGCCACCACGCATGATCGATCACCTCCGTCGCGCGGCCCGCGATGATCGCCGTTCCGATGACGCCCTGATGCGCGCTGCCGAGTTCGATCCTCAGCGCGCTCTCGACAATGTCGACGATGCCATCGACCATCAGGCCGACCCGTCGTTCTCCATCTTCGAAGACGAGAACCGGCTGCTCGATGCCGCTCGAGCCGGTCGTGATGGAGACGAGAGGCATCAGTTGTTCCCTGTACTGGATCACCGCGATGCCACCGGAGCGCTCGATCCTGCTGCTCGGGAAAAGCTCCATCCTCGCAACCGCGTCGAGCGCGACCGCCTTGACCTCGTCGTCGGCCCGGAAGAGCAGCATCGGCGTGCTCGGGTCTCCGGCACTGATGGCCGCCGGAATGTCGGCGACATGAGAGCTGCCGCTGAAACCGATCGCGCGTGCGATCCCGCTCGGATCGAGGATCATGGTGACCGATCCATCGCCGAGGATCGTGTTGCCGCCGAAGATGGTCAGATGACGGAGAACCGGTGCCACGGGTTTGACGACGATCTCCTCGGTATCGAAGACTTCATCGACAACGAGACCGAACATCGCACCGCCGGCCTGCATCACCGCGACGATATGATCCGCATCGGAAGGCCGTTCGACGTCGAGGTCGAGCAGCGAGGCGAGGTCCGCCAGCGGCAGAAGTCGGTCGCGCAACCGAAGCACCTCGGCGCCTCCGATCTGTCCGATCTCGATAGCGGTCCCTTTGCTTTCGGGGCCGACGCGTACGAGTTCGACGACACCGAGCTGCGGCACCACGAAGCGTTGACCGCCGGCCGCAACGATCAGGCCTGGAACAATGGCAAGTGTCAGCGGAATGCGGATCGTCAGCACGGTGCCCTGTCCGGCAACGCTTCTCAGCTCCACGGCACCGCTGATGCGCTCGATATTGGTCTTGACCACGTCCATCCCGACGCCTCGCCCCGAGACCGAGGTGACCGCGGCGGCTGTCGAGAACCCCGGCATGAAGACGAAGCGCTGTATTTGCGCGTCGGTCATCCCCGCGACTTCCTGTTCGGTGGCGAGGTTCTGCGCAACCGCCTTCGCCTTGATGCGGGCAAGGTCGAGGCCGCGGCCGTCATCGGAGATCTCGATGATGACGTGTCCGCCCTCGTGGAACGCCTTGAGCGCGATCCGCCCGACGGCACTCTTGCCGGCCTTGACGCGCAGATCGCTCGTCTCCAAGCCGTGGTCCGCCGCATTCCGCACGATATGCGTCAGCGGATCGCGTATCTGCTCGAGGACCTGGCGGTCGAGTTCGGTGTCGGCACCTTGCAGATCGAGTTCGATCTGCTTGCCCAGCTCGTGCGTCAAGTCGCGTATGAGCCGCGGCAGCTTGTTCCACGCATGGCCGATCGGCTGCATGCGCGTCTTCATCACGCTGTCCTGCAGCTCCGACGTCAGCCGTGACAGACGCTGGAGTGCCACGACGAACGGATTGTCGTTCTGCGTCCGCGAGAGTTGGAGAAGCTGGTTGCGTGTCAGCACCAGTTCGCCCACCAGCGTCATGAGGGTTTCGAGCGTCTCGACACCGACACGAATGGTCTGCGCGGCGAAGCTCTGCTCGCCAGGTGCCACCGATGATTGCGGGATCGGATCGGGTGCCGCCTCCTCGTTCGGGACCGGGGCATGCCGCTCCGTCGCGGGCCGGACCGGCTCCGGACAGGGCGCCGATGCTGGCGTTCGGCTCATCGCGTCCGACGACAAAGCGCAGCGCGCCTTCTCGGCCGGCGCGGTCCGCGGAACATGGCCTTCGGCGATCAGCTCGAGCGCCGTGATCAGGGGCAGATCATCGCCGGTCGGCTCGTGGCCGGATCGGCCGAGCTCGCCGACGATCATCTTGATCCGGTCCAGGGCCGCCAGGACGTGATCGATGATCACCGATGACGCCTGCATCTTGCCGTCCCGAAGACGGCCCAGGACATCCTCCGCCGCGTGGGCGACCCGTTCGAGGCGAGGCAGGCCGAGGAAGCCGCATGTCCCCTTGATGGTGTGGACATGCCGGAAAATCAGCGAAAGCGTTTGCTTGTCGCCCGGCTGCCGTTCGAGTTCCACGACCGCGTTGTCGAGCTCGGGCAGGCCCTCGTTCACCTCGGTCAGGAAGTCTGTCAGCAGGTCGTCCAAGGTCGGGGCTCCCAAACGGAGACGACAACCTGACAGACCATCACGAAGGAACGGTTAAGGCAGGCACATCCGCGCGAACGCCTCGAATGCCCGCGCCCGGTGGCTGGTCGCAGCCTTTGCCTCGTTCGTCATCTCGGCGAACGTCGACATGCCGCCACCCGGAACGAACATCGGATCGTACCCGAAACCGAACTCACCGCGCGGCGGCCAGACCCACTCGCCGTCGACGCGCCCCTCGAACGGTGCGGCTTCGCCGCCGGGCCAGGCGACCGCCAACACGCAGACGAACGAGGCGCGACGATCCGGAAGCTCGACCGCGGCATCGAAAATCCGTGTCATGGCCGACGCATAGTCACCGCCCGCGGCCCATCGCGCCGAGAAGACGCCGGGCGCCCCGCCGAGTGACGCGACGGCGAAGCCGCTATCGTCCGCGAGAGCCGGCAGGCCCGACAGCTCGGCGGCCTCGCGTGCCTTGATGATCGCGTTGAGGGCGAAATCATCCGCCGTCTCCGCCGGAGCCTCGAGGCCGAGTGCCCGCGCCTCCAGCACCGTCAGGCCATGCCGCTCGAGCGCGGCACGTAGCTCGGTGATCTTGCCTGGATTGTGCGTGGCGAGAACGATGGCGTCGCGCTCGACGAATCGTCTCACGATGTCAGCCCATCGCCTCGCGCTGCCGTGCGAACAGCTCGTCCGTGCCGCGGCGCGCGAGCCGAAGCATCGCCATGAACGAATGCTCCGAGAACGGCGCGCCTTCCGCGGTGCCCTGGATTTCGACGATGCCGCCGGCGTCGGTCAGCACGAAATTCGCGTCCGCGTCCGCGCCGCTGTCCTCCTCGTAGTCGAGGTCCAGCAGGGCCTCGCCCTGGCGGAGGCCGCACGAGACCGCCGCGACCTGGCAGCGCAAGGGCAGCGTCGCCAGAAGCCCTGCCGCCATGCGCCGGCGCAGAGCCAGGCAGAGCGCCACGTAGCCGCCGGTGATCGACGCGCAACGCGTGCCCCCGTCGGCGTTGAGGACGTCGCAGTCGATCGTGACCGTGATCTCACCCAAGGCGACCCGGTCCGTCGCGGAGCGCAACGACCGCCCGATCAGACGCTGGATTTCCTGCGTGCGGCCTGACTGCTTGCCGCGAGCGGCCTCGCGATCGCCTCGCGTGTGCGTCGCGCGAGGCAGCATCCCGTATTCGGCGGTGACCCAGCCCTGGCCCGAGTTGCGCAGAAATCCCGGGACCCGCGCCTCGATGCTGGCCGCGCAAAGAACCTCCGTGTGGCCCATTCGCACCAGGCACGACCCTTCGGCGTGGCGCGCGAAGCCGGGCTCGAACGAGACCGGCCGCAGGGCATCGGCGGCCCGGGCGGCGTGGCGCATGGCGAGGATCCTCCGAGACGGCCATCGGGTGCGATTGAGCGCCGGACGTTCAAACCACATCGTGATACGTCTATCCAGTCATGGATCAGCAACCACCACCTCCGCGGCCGGCGTCGGTCTCCGGCCTCGACGAGCGGTCGGCAGCCATCCTCCGCGAGATCGTCGAGCAGTATGTCGAAACCGGCGATCCCGTCGGCAGCCGCACGCTCTCGCGCCGGCTGCCACAGAAGCTGTCTCCCGCCACGATCCGCAACGTCATGGCCGACCTGACCGAGGCAGGCCTGCTGTTCTCTCCGCACACCTCGGCGGGCCGGCTTCCCACCGAGAAGGGGCTGCGTCTGTTCGTCGACGGCCTGCTTCAGTTCGGGCAGCTCACCGAGGAAGAGCAGGCCTCCATCGCCGGCTCGCTCGAAGCCCGCGGCCGCTCGATGGAGGACACGCTGTCGGACGCGTCCTTGATGTTGTCCGGCCTCTCGGCCGCCGCCGGCCTGGTGCTCGCGCCCAAATCCGAAGGCGTGATCAAGCATATCGAGTTCGTCGCACTCGGCTCCGGGCGTGCCCTCGTCATCCTTGTCGGCGCCGACGGGCTGGTCGAGAACCGGGTCATCGAGACGCCCCCTGGTCTGCCGCCCTCGGCGCTCGTCGAGGCCGCCAACTATCTCAATTCCCACGTCAAGAGCCGCCCGCTCGCCGATCTGCGCAAGCTGGTCGCCGACGACATGGCCGCCAATCGCACCGCGCTCGACGCGCTCGCCAGTTCGGTTGTCGAGAGCGGCTTGGCCACCTGGACCGACACCGGCCGTGGCGGCTCCCTGATCGTCCGGGGCCAGGGCCGGCTCCTGGCCGACGTTACCGAGGTCGAACGCCTGTCGACCATCCGGATGCTGTTCGATCGGCTGGAAACCCAGGAGACGATGCTGCGGCTCCTCGATCTCGCCGAGCAATCCGACGGTGTGCGCATCTTCATCGGCGCCGAAAGCGGGCTGTTCGGTCTCGCCGGGATGTCGATGGTGGTCGCGCCGACCCGAAGTCAGGCCACGAACCGGATCGTGGGCGCCATCGGCGTGATCGGACCGACACGCCTCAACTATGGGCGGATCATCCCCGTCGTGGACTACACGGCGCGCATCATCAGCGGTCTGCTGGGCTGAGCGACCGCGCCTCCTCGACCAGCATGACCGGGATGCCGCCACGTATCGGGAAGGCGAGACCGGCCTTCTCGCTGATCAACTCGTTGGCCTGGCGATCATAGACGAGTCCCTCCCGGGTCACGGGACAGACCAGCATCGACAGCAATCGAGGGTCGAGGATCGGCTCCGGATCAGGTGGCACGGCCCGGTGCCTCGTCGTCGCTCTCGTGGCTTCCGATCTCCAGCAGGGCGTGAAGATCCTGGGCGCGTTGCACTTCGTCAGGCGCTTCGAGAAGCATCTGCTTTTCCATATCCGTGAACGGGCAGACCATGCAAAGTGTCGTGACCAGACTGTCGTCGTCCATCTGGGTCACCGCATCCCAGTTCGCATCCAGTCCCCTTCGGCCGAAATAGCGCCGAAGCGAGCCGATCAACGCCTCCCGATCGATCGATGGCGCGAGCGCCGGTCCCAGATCGAGCTCGAAGCCGCCGAAATCGGCCGTCACCGATCGAAAACCCCGGTAGAGGGGTCGTTCCTCGACGAGGCTGAAGCGGGCCAGGCCGACGAGCGTGATCAGGTAGCATCCGTCATCGGTCTCGGCGAACGAGGTGATCCGGCCCAGACATCCGACCCTGTGCAGCCCGGTCCCGTCACCGGCGGCCTGGCTCGATTGGCGAGCAAGCGGCTGGATCATGCCGAACATGCGTCCGGCTGACAGCGCTTCGTCCACGAGATTGAGATATCTCGGCTCGAAGATGTTCAGCGGCAGCCGGCCACGCGGCAGGAGAAGCGCCCGAGACAACGGAAAGATCGGAAAGATGTGCGGAAGCGATCCCACCATCGTCGATCGCGGCGCATCGTCCCGGCGGTCTTCGGGCCATACCGCGCGGAATACCGGATTGTTCATCGGGTCGCTGGTTTCGAGCTCGTTCAACTGAACAACAGGGCGGACATCCGCCGCCGCGCCTTGAGCGTGACGGCGTCGTCGCTCCCCCAGGCCTCGAACAACCGGATCAACTGGAGCCGCGCCGCGCCATCGTTCCACGAGCGGTCGCGTCTCAGGATTTCCAGAAGCTCGTCGGCCGCCGCCTCGCGATCACCGGTCGCGTTCAGGGCCGTCGCCAGCTCGAGACGGGCGGCGAAATCCAGCGGGTCGGCGGACAGGCGCGCCCGCAAGGCCGACATGCCCGCCGCGGCGTGACGTCCCTCGGCGGCGAGCGCGATCGCCGATCGCGCGCCGGAGACTTCGGCATGATCGCGGATTTTGGCGGGCGCGCGATCCAATGTCGCGGACGCCTCATCCTCCTCGCCGAGAGCGAGAAGTGCGCGTGCCAGGCCGCCCCAAGCGTCGGGGTTCTCCGGCTCCTGCTCCAGCACCTGCGCATACAAGGAAGCGGCCTCTTCCGCCTGCCCTTCCTCGAGGCAGGACCGGGCTTGGCTGGCCATCTCGGCGGCCGGCATCGCCCCACCGGCCAGTTTGAGCAAGGTCTCCGCGAAGCGCTTGATTTCGCTTTCGGGCAGGGCGCCCTGGAACATGTCGGCGATCTGGCCCTGCCAGAAGGCGGCGACCGTCGGGATCGACTGCATGGGAAGCCCGAGCTGACCGAGCTGGCTGACGAGTGCTCGGTTGGCATCGACGTCGATCTTCACCAGTCGAAGCCGCCCGCCGGCCGCCTGCACGACCCGCTCGAGCGCCGGCGTCAGTTGCTTGCATGGGCCGCACCATGTCGCCCAGAAATCGACCAGAACCGGCACGTCCCGGGAGGCCTCGATGACATCCTGCATGAACGTGGACTGATCGCCGTCGATGATGATGGCGCCTTGTCCCGAGTGAGCGGAACCGCCGGCTCCGGCATCGACCGAACCAGCCGGACGGACCGTCTTCTTCTGGCCGAGTATCATGTCCATGGCTCGTCATCCTGGAACGTGGAATCGTAAGGTGCCACCGCGCATCGGCTCTCGCTAATCGTGATCAAGTTGGGACCTCGCGTTTGGCTGGCAAGGATGACTCGCATCGATGCCGCTGGATGCCTCTTGTCAGAAGCCATGCCCGCGCGTAAGCACCGCCTCCTCGGACGCGGGCGTAGCTCAGGGGTAGAGCACAACCTTGCCAAGGTTGGGGTCGAGGGTTCGAATCCCTTCGCCCGCTCCAGATTTTCTCAGCGCAGTCAACTCGTCGAAGACGATCCTGTGGCCGCTTTGACCCCCTGCCTTCTGCAATAAAGGCGGGACAAGCGGCGGAAGGCGTCACGTTGCGGGCTTTCGGCTGCGCTAAGGTCGAGCGGCTCTGCCATTCCGCGTTTGTCGCCGCATGATGGCCCGCAACGCGAAGGGCCCACGCGAAAAAGCGCGCTCCCATGAGAACGTGGGCCGGCGCCGCAGCGTCGACGGCCTGTCGACTCTTGTTGCCTGACATGGCGGCGTTGGCGGCTGCAAAAGCCGATGCGCTTGCCGTCTTTCGGGTAGTGTGACTACGTTTCGGCGCCAGAGTAACAGTTTTGAGCGCCGAATGAGTGTTGCCTGGCAGATTTTTGGTAGTCAGACTTCGTTCGCGACCGACAAGGAGACGCCGGCCCCGCGCCAGCCCTGGCTTCACATGAGGCCAAGTTGTTCCAAAGGCAGTCAACGTGGGCGCCTGGCAGCCCGGTTCGAAGACGAAGCCAGAATACTGACCTTCGGCAAGACTGCAACTTCACGGGATCGATATCATGACAACAGGATCGCGCGCAGCTTTGTTTCTCGGCTCGTCTCTTTGCTGGATCGTCCTCGATGCTGGCGCCCGGGCCGCTCCGGCCCCAGTCCTGACGACCTTGGTCGCGTTCGACGGCACCAACGGAAGCCTGCCAGCCGACGGGCTGACCACGGATCTGGCGGGAAACCTGTATGGCACGACCTCATTCGGCGGAGCCGGCGGCGGCGAGTTCGGCCAGGGAACGGTTTTCGAGCTGTCGGGGGCCGATCACACCATCTTGACCACCCTCGCGACCTTCGATGGCAGCAACGGCGCGGGACCTCAGGGTGGATTGACCTTCGACATCTTTGGCAACCTCTACGGAACAACCGGAGCCGGCGGTTCGGCCGGCACCGGCACGGCGTTCCGACTTTCAGGCCCCTCGCACCAGACCCTGACAACGCTCGCAAGCTTCACCGGCAACGACGGAGCCAATCCATTCTGCGGTGTCACGTTGTATGCAGCCGGAACGCTGCACTTTCCGGGTCTTCCGAACTATCTGGGAGATCTTTTCGGAACCACCGATGCGGGCGGCGCAAGCGGTAACGGCACGGTGTACGAGCTGTCTGGCTCCAACCACGAGACATTGACCAGCCTGCTCTCTTTCACCGGCGCGAATGGCAGCAGACCCGATACGAGGCTGGTCGCGGATGCCGCCGGCAACCTGTACGGGACAACCACGAGCGGCGGTCCAAATGGATTCGGCACAGTCTTCGAGCTGTCCGGACCCCATCACACCAAGCTCACGACCTTGGCGGCGTTCGATGGCGTGAGTGCGTCGGGCCCACGGGGCGGCCTGACGCTGGACTCGGCCGGTAATCTATACGGCACGACGGAAGGCGGCGGTCCGGCGGCCGGCGGCACGATCTTCGAACTGTCCGGGCCGAGCCATCAGACGTTCACGACGCTGGCGACGTTCGGCCTCTACGATCCCAACGGCGCAGCCCCCGAAAGCGGCCTCCTGATCGACGCCGCGGGTAACTTGTTCGGAACGACCACCGGAGGCGGAGTCGACTTTGCGCCGGCCAACCTCGGCTCGATCTTCAAGCTGTCGGCCGATCACCGAACCCTGACCAGGCTGTACCGGTTCACGGGAGGCCAGGATGGCGATATTCCCGTCGCCGGGCTGGTGGCAGATCTGGCTGGCAATCTCTATGGCACGACGTCGAGCGGCGGATCGAGCGGCTCCGGGACCGTATTCAAGTTGTCGAACTCTGGTTTTGTGACGATCTTCGACCTGCTCTCGTCGAGCGAGAAGACGACTGGTTCCGTTCGGCAATAATATCGTCCGGGTGGATCGGCCGAAGCGAACATTTACGCGAACACGAGAACGCGCCAATCTGTCGTCAACCGAGCGTAGAAACGAACTCGGGATGCAAAAGCGAACCGGCCGGACCGGCGCTCGAGGGAGAACACCAGGATGAACGACACACCGGATCGGTGCCACGCCGCACGCGTCATCGCCTTGCGAACGCTCGCGGCCGCCTCGCTCACCATCGCCCCCGTCATGCTCGCGCAGGCACAAGGCGCCCGGCAGGTTCCTTCCGTCGTCGGGCCGGTCGCCGGCAGCACGGACGCCGACCATCCGTTCAACGCCGCCCGATACCAGGCGGTCCCGATCGATCTCGGCGCGGTCGGTTATGTCGAGAGCGAATACTTCCTGAGCGGCACCGCCAACGTCTACCAGTACACCAACGTCGCCGATCCCAACGACCGATCGGTCCGCATCCTCCGGCACGGCCCCTACACCAACCGCATCCTCGTCCGCCGGCCGGCCGATCCGCGACGCTTCAGCGGCAACGTGATCATCGAGCTCCTCAACGCCACCAACAATTACGATCTGCCGATCTTCTGGTCGTACGATCACGACTACTTCACCCGCCGCGGCGACATCTGGATCGGCATCACCAGCAAGCCCGTCGCCATCGCCGGCCTCAAGCGCTTCAATCCTTTACGCTACGCGAGCCTCTCCTGGGCCAACCCGAACCCGGACGAGACCAATGCCACCTGTCCCGTCCTCTACAGCGTCGTCGGCGGCGCGAACCATGCGACCGAGGACGGGCTGCTCTGGGATGTGCTGAGCCAGACCTCGTCCCTCGTCCGCAGCCACGCGCCCGGCAATCCGCTCGCCGGCATGCAGGTCCGCGCCGTGTTCGCCGCCGGCTATTCGCAGAGTGCCATCGACCTCGTCCCCTACATCGACGCGATCACGCCAGGCATCGACGGCCGTCCGATCTTCGACGGCTATCTCGTGGGCTCCGGTTTCGGCATCCAGGCGCCACTCGATCAGTGCAGCCCGGCGCCCGCTGCCGGCGATCCGCGCACCGTACTGCATTCCGCGAACGCCGCCATCGTCGCCACCCAGTCGCAAACCGACTACCGCAGCGCCCGTCAGGCCTACCGCTCCGACAGCGACGCGATCAATGACCGCTACCGTTACTACGAAGCCGCCGGTCCCGCCCATGTCGTGGTCGACCAGGTCGTCGCGGCGCCTGACGCCACCGACACCCACGCCGCCGGCGGCACCACTCTGACCGAGGACTTTGCCACCTGCCGGCCCGGCACGGCGCTCAGCACCTTTCCCGGTCATTTTCTGCTCGACGCCGCCTTCGCCCAGCTCGAAGCCTGGGTCCGCTTCGGCGCCATCCCGCCGCACGCCAAGCTGATCGAGACCACCGGGACGCCCCCAGCCCTCGCCACGCGCCTCGATTCCAACGGCAACGGTCTCGGCGGCGTCCGCGCGCCCGAGCTCGACGTTCCGGTCGCGACCTATACCGAGAGCACCGGAGCGGCGAGCCTCAATTGCAGCCTGTCCGGTCACGTCGTGCCGTTCGACACCGGCAAGCTGCGGGCGCTCTACCCGACTCGGGGTCAGTATGTGGGTTCGTTCGCCACCGACGCGCTCAAGGTCGCAGGCCAAGGGTTCCTGACCCCCGACGACCTCGTCGGATCCATCCTGCAGGCCTTCCAGCGCAAGATCCCCTGACGCCGCCCTGGACAATGCCGCGCCGACTTCCATATCGAGAGGTATGGAACTCGGCAGCCAGTCAAGCACGATCGGCCGTCCACGCGAGTTCTGCGTCGACGCAGCTCTTTCGGCCGCGCTCGAGGTGTTTTGGAGCAAGGGGTTTGAAGGCGCGTCCCTGACCGCGCTCACCCGCGCGATGGGCATCACCCGCCCGAGCCTCTACGCCGCCTTCGGCAACAAGGCGGCCTTGTTCCGCAAGGCGCTCGATCTCTACGACCGCGAGAACGCCCGCTTCTTCAACGAGGCCTTGCGGGCGCCGCGTGCGCGCGCGGTCGCCGAGCGACTCCTCACCGGTGCGATCGACACCCACACCAGCACCGAGCATCCGCGCGGCTGCCTCTATGTCATCCATTCCGTCGCTTGCGGACCCGATTCCGAGCACGCACGCGCTGAAGTTGCCACCCGCCGCGCGGCCGGCGAGGCGGCCATGCTCGCCCGCTTCGAGCGGGCCGGATCCGAAGGCGATCTCCCGGCCGGGCTCGAACCGGCCGACCTTGTCCGTTACCTCACCGCCATCCTCCAGGGCCTGGCGGTCCAGGCCGATTCCGGTGTGCCGCGCGAAGGCCTGCAGCGCGTGGTCGACACGACCCTGCGCCTCTGGCCGGACCAGCCCAACCCTTCCCAACGCAAGGAACAACCATGAACAAGCTCGCCAACAAGGTCGTCCTCATCAGCGGCGGCACCACCGGCATCGGCGCCGCCACCGCCTCGCTCTTCAAGGCGGAGGGTGCGACCGTGATCGTCACCGGTTCCAATCCCAAGACCATCGAGGCGGCCCATCACGACTTGCCGGGCATCGAAGTGATCGCGTCCGATGCCGCCGATGTCGACGGCATCAAGACGCTGGTCGCCGACGTGCATGCCAGGCACGGCCGCCTCGACGTGCTCTTCGTCAACGCCGGCATCGCCAAGTTCGCGCCCAGCACAGAAGTCGACGAGGCCTTCTTCGACCTCTCTTTCGACATCAATGTTCGTGGCGCCTACTTCCTCATCAAGCAGGCGGCGACAGTCATGTCGGACGGCGGCTCGATCGTGCTGACCGCGTCCGTCTCCGGCGTCCAGGGGGGCGGCGGCCAGACCGTCTACGCCGCGACCAAGGCCGCGCTGCGCTCCTTCGGCCGCACCTTCGCCGCCGAACTCGCGCCACGCCGCATCCGCGTCAACACCGTCAGCCCCGGCCCGATCGAGACGCCGATCTTCGGCAAGATCGGCGTGCCTGCCGAACAGATGGAAGCCATGGTCAAGAACATGACCGCGAGGATCCCGCTCGGCCGGGTGGGCCAGCCCAACGAGGTCGCTGCCGCCGCCCTGTTCTTCGCGTCCGACGACTCGACCTTCACCACCGGCGCCGAGCTGTTCGTCGACGGCGGCATGGTCGACATCTGAACAATCAGCGGCCTGGTCCGGGCTATCCCGCTTCAGCCCGGACCATGTCGATGAACGCACGCAACGTCGCCGGCATCTGCCGCCGCCCCGAATAATACAGGAAGAAGTGCGGCAGCTCCGGGCACCAGTCCTCGAGCACACGCACCAGGGCGCCGCGCGCCAGGTGCTCCGCGACCAGGCCCTCGAACACATGCGCAAGCCCCACCCCGTCGAGAGCGGCCGCCACCATCAGGCTGCTGTCGTCGACGATGAGCGGCCCGGCGACGTCGATCTCCAGCGTCTCCTCGTCCCGCCCGAACTCCCATGCGTAATGCGCACCGCTCGGGAAGCGCCGCCCGACGCACCGATGAAGGTGCAGGTCTTGCGGCGTCACGGGCCTGTCGTGATCCGCGAAATAGGCGGGTGAACCGACCACAGCGAAACGCCGCTTCTCGCCCACCGCCACCGCGATCATGTCCTGCGCCAGCCGCCGGCCGGGACGGATCCCCGCGTCGAACCCCTCGGCCACGATGTCGACCAGCCCGTCGTCGCTCGCGACCTCGACGACGATGTCGGGGTAGGCGGCCAGGAAACGGCCCAGCATCGGCTTGAGCACGAGTTCCGCCGCGATCCGCGGCACGTTCAGCCGCAGCAGCCCCGCCGGCCGTCCGCTCACCGCACGCACATGCGCGACCGCGTCGGCGATGCCGCCCAGCGCGGGCCCAATCCCTGCCCGCAGATGCGCCCCGGCCTCGGTGATGCGCAGGCTGCGGCTGGTGCGGTTGAACAGCCGCACACCGAGCTGCGCCTCCAGCCCGCGGATCACGTGGCTCAGCGCCGACGGGCTGACGCCCCGCTCGGCCGCCGCCCGCCGGAAGCTCCCGTGGCGCGCGACAGCGAGGAATGCCTCCAAGGCGGGCAGTCCCGGGAGAGACATCGGTGAGCCCACTTTCATCGTTGCGGTGAAACCAACAACGATGATCTCCGCAAGCGCAAGCACCGATCTGCATGAGACCGGAGGCCACACCACGCCCCCACCGGATTGGAGACCACATGATGAAAGTCATCGAACTGACCGCGCCGCGCCTCGATGCGCTGCGCGAGGCTTCCCACGAGCGGCCGCGACCCGGCCCGGGGCACGTGCTGCTCCGCCTGCGCGCCGCGTCCCTGAACTTTCTCGATATCGCGGTGGCCACCGGCCGATATCCCGGACCGAGCTTTCCCATGATCCCGGTCGCCGACGGCGCGGGCGAAATCGTCGAACTCGGCGAGGGCGTGACCGGATGGAGCGCAGGCGATCGAGTCGTTCCGCATTTCATGCCGGACTGGCGCGACGGCACGATGACGCCCGCCATGTTCAGCGCCCGTCGCGGCGTGACCCGTCCCGGCAGCCTCGCGCAGTACGTGGCCGTGCCTGCGGTCTCTCTCGTTGCCATGCCGGAGCACCTGACCTTCGCGCAGGCCGCGACCCTGCCGGTCGCCGCCACCACCGCCTGGCGCGCGGTCCGCGCGGCACGCCTCGGGCCGCACTCGACGGCACTTGTGCTCGGCACCGGCGGCGTCTCGGTCTTCGCTCTGCAATTTGCCAAGGCGCACGGCGCGCGCGTCGTCGTCACCTCGTCGTCGGACGAGAAGCTGGAGCGCGCACACGCGCTCGGCGCCGATCTCACGATCAACTACCGCAGCACGCCGGAATGGGACACCGAGCTGCTCCGTCTGACCGACGGACACGGCGCCGACCTCGTGCTCGAGACCGGCGGTTCCGAAACCTTTCCCCGATCGGTCAACGCCGCAGCGATGGCTGGCACGATCTTCGTGATCGGCTTCCTGACGGGCAGCACGCCCACCATCGACGTGCTCCCGGTGATGGAGAAGGAGCTGTCCATCCTGGGCAACAACACCGGCCCGATCGCTGCACTCGCCGGCGCCACCGCCGCCGTCGGCGCGCACCGTATCGTCCCCGTGATCGACCAGACCTTCGCGATGAACGACGCGGCCGAGGCCTACGCCCACGTCGCCTCCGGCGGACGTCATTTCGGAAAGATCGCCATCGAGATCGAGTGACAGTCGCTGTCGGTAGCAGACTCAGTCCTCGAAACAGCCTATGCCGCGCCGCGGGGAGACCACTGTCATGGCGGATGCGGATGCGATCGTGGTCGGCGCGGGCCTTGCCGGCCTCGTTGCCGCGACCGAACTCGCTGACGCCGGCAGACGCGTCGTCGTGGTCGACCAGGAGCCGCGCCAGGATCTCGGCGGCCAGGCCTTCTGGTCGCTCGGCGGCCTGTTCATCGTCGACAGTCCCGAGCAACGCCGGTTCGGTGTGCGCGACAGCCATGCGCTGGCCTGGCAGGACTGGCTCGGCGCTGCCGGCTTCGACCGCGACGACGACCATTGGCCGAAACGTTGGGCCGAAGCCTATGTGGCTTTTGCCGCGGGGGAGAAGCGAGACTGGCTCCGCGCGATGGGTCATCGCTTCTTTCCCGTCGTGGGCTGGGCCGAGCGCGGCGGCGGCAACGCGCGCGGCCATGGCAACTCCGTCCCCCGATTCCACCTCACATGGGGCACCGGTCCGGGCCTGCTCGAACCGTTCGAGCGGCGCGCGTTGGCGGCCGAACGCGACGGATCGATCCTGTTCCGTTTTCGCCACCGGGTCGACGGGCTGACCCGCACCGGGGGCGGGATCGACGGCATCCGAGGCACGGTGCTCGAGCCGAGCGAGGCCGTCCGCGGGGCGAGCACCTCGCGCCGCGCGGTCGGCGAGTTCGAGATCCGCGCGCCGATCGTGATCGTCGCCAGCGGGGGGATCGGCGGCAACCATCAACTGGTGCGGCAGAACTGGCCGAGCCGCCTCGGCGAGCCGCCCGCGCGGATGATCTCCGGCGTTCCGGCCCATGTCGACGGCCGGATGCTCGCGATCACGGAGGCCGCCGGCGGACGGCTGATCAATCGGGACCGGATGTGGCACTATGTCGAAGGCGTCACGAACTGGGACCCGGTCTGGCCGCTGCACGGCATCCGCATCCTGCCCGGGCCATCCTCGCTCTGGCTCGATGCGCGCGGCAACCGCCTGCCGGTGCCGCTCTATCCTGGCTACGACACGCTCGGCACGCTCGAGCATCTGCGCCGCACCGGATCGGATCACAGCTGGTTCATCCTCACCCAGAGCATCATCCGCAAGGAGTTCGCGCTATCCGGTTCCGAGCAGAACCCGGACATGACAGGCCGCGACTGGCGGTTGACCGCACGGCGGGCATTCGGCCGCCGGGCGACCGGTCCGGTCGAAGCCTTCAAGAAGCACGGGGAGGATTTCGTCGTCCGCGACAACCTCGAGAGCCTCGTCGCCGGGATGAACGCGATCACCGGCGAGGATTTGCTCGATCCGGTCGCGATCCGTCGCGAGATCGACGCGCGCGACCGTGAGCTCACCAATCCCTTCACCAAGGATAGCCAGATCATGGGTATTCGCAGTGCCCGAAGATATCTCGGTGACAGGCTGGTGCGCACCGCCAAGCCGCACGCCCTGCTCGATCCCCGCTTCGGTCCGCTGATCGCAGTGCGGCTCAACATCCTGACCCGCAAGACGCTCGGTGGTTTCGAGACCGATCTGGACGGACGCGTCTTCGGCCAGGACGGCGAGATCGTGCCCGGCCTGTTTGCTGCCGGCGAGGCGTCCGGCTTCGGGGGCGGCGGCATGCATGGCTACAGGTCGCTCGAAGGGACGTTCCTCGGCGGCTGCCTGTTCTCGGGGCGTCAGGCGGGTCGCGCTGTAGCGCGCATATCATGACGTTTGGCGGCGTGCCGCTTCGGCTGACCAAACATTCACGTGCACGTGTTGACCGGCTTTTTCGGTCGCCCGAAGCCTGTTCCGCGCTTATTACAGTCTCAAGATGACTGGCGACGTTTCAGCGCCGTTAGCGTCGGTGCGAGGGCGGATCGGGAATGCATGTGTTGTTGGCCGAGGACGAGCCTGCCATCCGGACCTCGATCGCCGACTGGCTCAAGGATTGCGGCTTCAGCGTCGCCGCCGCCGCCTCCGGTGATGAGGCCATCCGGTTGATCGCCGACCGCGAGCCGCTCGACATGCTGGTGACCGACATCAACATGCCGGGCGCGGACGGCTTCGAAGTTGCGCGGCGAGCGCGGTTGGACCATCCGGGCATCCCCGTGCTCTTCGTCAGCGGACGGATCGATCTGCTCGATCCATCATGCGGCGGTTCGACACGGTCTCGCTTTCTGGCCAAGCCGTTCCGCCTGGCCACCTTGTCGCGCGTGATCGCGGACATGCTCGACGCGCCCGGGCCGATCGGCCCGCGTTCCCATCGGGCCACGAACGGGGACGACGTCCGACCATCCGAATCCGCCGCTTGACGATCGGCCGCAACGGCGTGGAACGATCGACAGGGCTATGATGTTGCTTGCGGACGTCGTCGGGTCGGTGTCCGATGCGTGAGCCCAGGTCACACGGCAGAGGATGGGGAACAAGGATGGATAGAACTGTAGCCGGTCTGATCGGAGCGGCCGCTCTTTCGGCCGCGAGCGCATCGCAAGCGGCTGCCCCGGCGCCGCTGTCGATCGAGGCCGCCCTGCAGGCCGGCTCCTATGCGGACCTCCTCAAGCCGATCCCGAACGCGCTCGCCCTGATCAAGACCGGCGAGGCCCGTGCGGATCTGCTGCCGACGGCACGGGCCGGCGAGGCAACTGTCGAGGAGGCTCAGTTGGTGGTCGTCCAGCACCACCATCACCACCACCGCTACTATCACCGGCGGCGCCATTATCATCATCATCACCACCACCACCACCATGATCATTACTGATCAGCTATCCGCTGGGTGAGGCGGCCAGCTCAGTCGGACTTTGCCGCTTTTGCCGCGGTGTGGATGCGCCGGTACGTCCCGTCGAAGACGGTGTTGGTTCGCGACCTCCACTGAGTGTCGGCCGACAATGTGCTTCTGCTCGCATAGATCCGTTGCGACTGCAGCTCACGCTCGGCCGCTTCCTCCGGCGGCATCTCGACCAGTTCGAGCTTGTCGTCGGCGCCCACGATCGTGACCAGGAGCATCGGCTCGCCGGGCCGGAAGATGTGTGTCTGGCCTTCGGCCGGTGCCTTGAACACCACGAAGTAGATCATCGGCCACCAATGCCTGATCACGGCCGGTACCGCGATCGGGACCGTGCCGGTGGGATCGGTATAGAAGCGCGGATGCGTCTCGACCTTTAGTGCGTATTCCGGCTCGACCTTCAGGTCGAGCAGGAGCTGGTAGGTGTAGTAATCGGAGCCGAACGTCCGGAATGGCGGTGCTAGGATGTCTGTCGCCTCGGGATCGCCGATGTCTCCCTCGAAATGCATCGTGCCGTCGCGGACGGTCACCCGGAGCTCCGTGTCATACGGATAAGGCAGCTCGATACCGGCCCTCGCCGCCTCCGAGAACGGGATGCAATGCCATGGATATTCGTGCGAACCGTCCACTCGCGGTTCTGGCTTGCCGGCCCAGCCGGGGATCTCGATCCTGGTGCGCCTCGGCAGCAGGTTGGGGTCGATCGTCCGATACTTCACCAGGGACAAGCCGCTCACCTTTCTCAGGCTGTGTAACGCAGACCGTCCCGCCGGGGCCGGAGACGAAGCCCATCACGCCCGAAGCCGAAAGCCAACCCCGTCAGCGGCGGCCCTGGCGCTGTCGACGCACCACAGGCCATGATGGTCCATGCTTCCTCCGCATCCTTCGACCGATCCGCCGCCCCTGATCGCCACGGTGACGATGAACCCGACCATCGACATCGCCGCCCAGGCCCAGAGCGTCCGGCCGACGCACAAGCTGCGCACCTTCGCAGAGCGTCAGGACCCGGGGGGCGGCGGCATCAATGTCGCGACGGTCATTCATGCGCTCGGCGGTCGCGCGCAGGCCCTCGTCCTCGCCGGCGGTACCACCGGCCGGCTTCTCGAGGAGCTTCTCACGGAGACCGGACTCGGCTACCGGACCGTCCCGATCGAGGGGCGCACACGGACCAGTCACACCGTCACCGATGCCTCCAACGGCAACGAATACCGTTTTATCGCGCAGGGTCCCACGGTCGGCGAAGCCGAATGGACCGCCATGCTGGATGCCGCTTCGGGGATCGAAGCCGGCTGGCTGATCGCGAGCGGCAGCCTTCCGCCGGGCGTCCCGGAGGATTTCTATGCCCGCCTCGCCGAGATCTCGCACCGGCGCGGCACGCGCTTCGTGCTCGATACCTCCGGGCCGCCGCTACGCGCCTGCCTGTCGGGGGGCCATGTCGAGCTCGTCAAATCGAGCCTGACCGAGCTCGAGAGCGTCGCCGGCCGCAGACTGCCCGATCACGCCGCCCAGGAGGCGGCCGCAGGAGAGATCGTTCGCAGCGGGCGTGCCCGCCTTGTGGCCCTGACGCTGGGCGAGAACGGGGCCCTCCTCGTCTCGGAGGCGGGCGGGCTTCGTCTTCCGGCACTCGACGTGATCGTCAACGGCACGGTGGGCGCCGGCGACAGCTTTCTCGCCGGCATGGTGATGGCGCTTTCGGTCGGCCGCACACCGGAAGACTCGTTCGCCTGGGGCATCGCCGCCGGCGCCGCCTCGGTGACGGCGCCAGGCACCGCCAATCCGGATTGGATCACGGTCGAACGGCTGCGCGGCCTGATCCTGGTCGCCCAGGCGTTCCCCTGAACGCCAGGGCCACTGGTGCGCTAGAGCAACCCCAGCCTGACTGGAACGCCCTGCGTTCCTGGCACGCTGAGGTAAGTTGCTCTACCTCATATGTTCTAGGACGCTCCGTTGGCGCGCGCGATCTGCCGGTGCAACGCCGCGATCAGTGCCGCGACGCTGCCGCCGTGGCGGTCGAGATAGCCGAGATAGTCGCCGCGTTGCGTCGTCTTCAGGCTCGTTCCTTCGGCCACGACATCGGTCACCTTCGGACCGCCGCCGAGTTCGCCGATGACCCAGTCGACCGATGCCGGCTCCTCGTTGGGCCGGTAGATCGTCGTCTGCACATGTTCGCCGTCCGGAAGACGCGACGTCCCGCCCACCGTGAACCGCACCCCACGATAGCCGCCGAGATGGCCGAGGATGCTGTTGAGCAGGACGCTGTGGAACAGCGTCACGTATTCCTCCCGCTGTGACGGCGTGGCCTGCTGCACGTAGCGGCCAAGGCAGAAAATGGCGATCTGGTCGGTCGCGATGTTCTCGTCGAGGATCGGCTGCAGTTGCGTCCGCTTCGACGACGCGGGCCCAGGCGCGTTCACGACGTCCACCAATTGGCTTCCCAGCCTGTGGACGAACTGCGACGCGCCGCCTCCCTGGGCGTGCGCGCCTGAAAGCGTCAAGGATAACAGGGTCGCTACCGCGGCAAGGCCTAGGCAACGTCGGCGGGCGAAGGTCATCAGCATGACGCCGGACTTACCGCGTCGCGGTCACGCGATCAACGCGCATACCAATCGGGCGGCGTCGAGCGATCGTCCTGGCGGAGCTTCTGCAGATCGCCCTCGGCATTCTGCTGATAGGCGCTCCTGATCGTCGCATAGGGATCGAGCGACGTCTTCTGCACGTCCTCGAGGTCGTGCAGATGCCGCGATCGCGCATCGAGAATGCTCAACCCGTACGCCGCATAGTTGAACGTCAACAGCCCGTAGCCGCGCGGCACGTAGGTATAGGGCGACAACCCGACATCGAGCGCAAAGCCCGTGAAGCTGCGCGCCGTCCCCGGGCCGAGCACGGGCAGGAACAGATACGGACCCGACGGCACGCCCCAGTAGGCGAGCGTGAGCGCGCCGGCGGAGTCCGTCTCGGGATAGCCGAGGCCGGTGGCCACATCGAAAATGCCGCCGACGCCGACCGTCGAATTGACCGCGAACCGCACCAGGCTGTCGCCCGCGCGGCGCGACTTGGCCTCCAGGATCGAATTGAAGAACGCGACCGGCTCGGCGATATTGGTCAGGACGTTGTGCAGGCCGTTCCTGACCGGCCGCGGCACGACATAGACGTAGGCCTGGGCCACCGGCTTGAGCGTGTAGCTGTCGACGGTGACGAACACCCCGTAGAAGAAACGGTTGGTGGGCTCCAGCGGGTCATTGTTCGCCTTGTAGTCGGCCAGGGCCTCCGGGTCGGATGCCGGCGGCTTCGTGGCACACCCCGCCACCAATGCCGTGGTTGTCAGCAGCAACAGGGCAAGCGCTGCCCGGTTTCGGCTTGTCGGCATCGGCTGATCGGCGCGCATCGTGACCCCACAACGGTGCGGCCCTGCACTGGGACGCCACGGTGAAGGTCTATCATTGGACGGCGAAGGCGCAACGGCTCGGACCCGAACTGGAGCGGCGCGCGCTGCGATGGTGGCTTGCGCGTGGCCGGCTTGATACACCTCTTCAGGTTCGGGACAATCCGATCGGAGACGAAGACACTGGACCAGAACCTGTCACCGTCGAGCGAAGCTGTTCTCCAGCGATGGCTCACCGGCCCGCGCGTCGCCGTGCTGCCGGACCTCGACAGCGGTCCTGGTCCGAAACTTTCCTTCGAATTCTTTCCACCCAAATCCGAGCCGCTCGAGGCCCAGCTGTGGGTCGCCGTCCGCCGTCTCGAGGTCCTCCGGCCCATCTTCGTCTCGGTGACCTACGGTGCCGGGGGATCGACCCAGGCGCGCACCTTCGCCACCGTCAAGCGCATCCTCGCCGAGACGCAGCTTCGGCCGGCAGTCCACCTGACGTGCGTCGGCGCGAGCCGCGGCGAGGTCGACGACGTCGCCCGCCAGTATTGGGACGCGGGCGCCCGGCATATCGTCGCTCTGCGCGGCGATCCGCCAGGCAGGACCGGCGCCTTCGAGCCCCATCCGGACGGCTACCGCAACGCCGCCGCACTCGTCGCGGGGCTTCGTCGGGTGGCCGATTTCGAGATCTCGGTCGCCGCCTACCCCGAAGTGCATCCCGATGCGGCAAGCGCGGAGGCTGACCTCGACAACCTCAAGCGCAAGCTCGACGCCGGCGCCACGCGCGCCATCACCCAGCTCTTCTTCGACACCGACCTGTTCCTGCGCTTCCTCGACCGGTGTCTCGCCGCCGGTATCGCCGCGCCGGTCGTTCCGGGCATCATGCCTGTCGCCAATCTCGCGAAATCCCGCCGCTTCTGCGAAAGCTGCGGTGCCAGCGTGCCGGCCTGGCTGCTCGCGCTGTTCGACGGCCTCGACGACGAGGAGGAAACCCGCCGCATGGTGGGCGCCGTCGTGGCCGCCGAGCAGGTCCGCATCCTGCAGGCCAACGGCATCGATGAGTTCCATTTCTACACGATGAACCGCCCGGACCTCACCTACGCGGTGGCCCGTATCCTGGGCGCACGGCCGACGGTCTCGGCGAAGTAGCGAAGGCTGGGGGACCGAGACCGGTCCCCCAGACCACCCCCGAACCCCCGGCTTTCCCTACGCCTGGTCCAGCTCGATCAGCGTCCGGCGGATCGCCCTTCCGTGCTCGACCCGCTCGGCGATGAATGCGCCGTCACCGTCGCGGATGGCGCGCGCCATCGCGGCCGCATCCCGCTCGAAGCGGCCCAGCATCTCGAGCAGCGCTTCGCGATTGTTGAGGAAGACGTCGCGCCACATCACCGGATCGGATGCGGCGATCCGGGTGAAGTCCCGGAACCCGGAGGCGGCGAATTTCAAGACGCCTTCGCCCGTCTCGGCGGCCAGACCCTCGGCGGTCCCGCAGATGGTGAACGCGATCAGATGCGGCAGATGGCTGATGGCGGCCACCACCCGATCGTGGTGCGCCGGCGTCATCCGCTCGGTGTTGGAACCGCACGCGCGCCACATCGCCTCGATGCGCGCGATCGGTGCTTCCGGAGTGCCTTCGGGCGGCACGATCAGGCACCAGCGCCCCTCGAACAGGGCGGCAAAGCCGGCATCGGGCCCGGAGAATTCGGTGCCGGCCATCGGGTGCGCCGGCACCAGATACACGCCCCGCGGCAGGTGGGGCGCGATGTCGGCGACCACCGACTGCTTGGTCGAGCCGACATCGCTGGCGATCGTGCCGGCCGCGAGAAAGGGGGCCATTTCATGAGCGACGGTCCCGAACGCGCCCACCGGAACGGCGAGCACCACGATGTCGGCCCCGCCGACGGCCTCGGCGACGGTGTCCGCCACGCGGTCGCCGATCCCGAGCGCTCGCGCCCTGGCTCGGACGTCCGGATCGTGGTCGGTCACCACCACCTCGCCCGCGAACAAACCGCGCGCGCGCCGCGCGAGGGAGCCACCGATCAAGCCGGCGCCGATGATCGCAAGCCGGCGGGCGAGCAGCTCAGGCATCGGCCAGGCCAGGCCAGCTCTCGAACGCCTCGATCACCAGCCCGACCTCCTCGGTGGTGCCGATGGTGATCCGCAGGCAGGTCGGCAGTCCATAGCCGCCGACCGCGCGCACGATCAGGCCGCGGGTGCGCAGATGCGCGTCCGCCGCCTGCGCACGCGCGAGGCTGCCGAAATCGACGAGCACGAAATTCGCGGCACTCGGCCACACGCGCAGGCCGAGGCCCTCGAGCGCGCCGGACAAGCGCGTCCGCTCGCGCGAATTGTGTGTACGCGCCCGCTCGATCCATCCGATCTCGCCCAGGGCCGCGATCCCCGCCGCTTGGACCGCGATGTTGACTCCGAACGGTTCGCGGATCCGGTTGAGCGTCTCGATCACCGCAGCAGGTCCGAACGCCCAGCCGAGACGTGCGCCGCCCAGTCCGTAGGCCTTGCTGAAGGTGCGCGTCATGACCGTGTTGTCGGTCTCGGAGGCGAGACGCATTCCCGGCTCATAGCCGGCGTCGTCGACATATTCGGCATAGGCGGCGTCGAGCACGAGCAGGATGTCGGACGGCAGCGACCGCCGCAGCCGTTCGACCTCGCGCGCCGGCAGCAACGATCCCGTCGGATTGTTCGGGTTGGCGATCATCACGATCCGGGTGGCCGGCGTGACGCGTGCCAGCAACGCGTCGACATCCGCGGTCAGATCCCGTTCCGGCGCCTTGACGACGATGCTGGCCGCCTTGCGTCCTGCCGTCTCGTAGATCGAGAACCCGTGCGCGCTCATCAGCAGCTCGGTGCCGGGCCCCCCATAGGCCAGCGCCAGCAGGCTGAAGATCGGGTCGGAGCCGGTGTCGCAGACGATGCGGGCCGGATCGATCGCATGGACCCGGCCGAGTGCCGCCCGCAGGCCGGCGCTGCCGCCGTCCGGATAGCGATGCAGGTCGGCCGCCGCCTCGGCATGCGCCCGGATGGCGGCAGGCGGCGGCCCGAACGCGCCCTCGTTGGACGACAGCTTGACCACGCGGTTGGCGCCGTCGATGCGCGAAGCGCCGCCGACATAGGGGGCGAGATCGAGCAGGTCGCGACGCATCATGAGCGGCATCGCGCGGTCCTACTCGATCGCCCGGCGCTTGCGAAGGCGCCTGCGACCGACCTCCTGCATCCGATGCGCGGGTTGCCCCTACACCAAGCCGTGCCCCCAGGGGTATAGAGCGCGCATGCCTCGACCTGTTCTCGTGACCGGCGCGACCGGCTTCGTCGGCTCCGCCGTCGCTCTCGCTCTCACCCGGCGGGGACACGAGCTGCGGCTCCTGGTCCGCCCCGGCAGCGACCGGCGCAACTTGGCCGGCGTGGCCGCCGAGCTCGTCGAGGGCGATCTTTCGCGGCCCGGCAGCCTCGATCGTGCGGTCGAGGGATGCGGGCAGCTCTATCACGTCGCGGCCGACTACCGGCTCTGGGTGCCCGACCCTGACGCGATGATGCGGGCCAATGTCGAGGGCAGCGTCGCGCTGATGCGCGCGGCGCATCGGGCGGGCGTCGAGCGCGTGGTCTATTGCAGTTCGGTGGCCGCTCTCGGGCTGGTGGGCGACGGCACGGTGTCGACCGAGACGACGCCGGTCGATCCCCGCAAGATCGTCGGCGTGTACAAGCTGTCCAAATACCGTGCCGAGCAGGCCGTGCTGGCGCTTGGACGCGAGCTGCGGTTGCCGATCGTGACAGTCAATCCGTCGACCCCGGTCGGTCCGCGCGACATCAAGCCGACGCCCACCGGCGTGATGATCCGCGACGCGGCGGCCGGACGGATGCCGGCCTATGTCGATTCGGGCCTGAATATCGTCCATGTCGACGATGTCGCGGACGGGCACGTGCGGGCGATGGAGCGCGGCGAGCCGGGCGAGAAATACATTCTCGGCGGCGAGGACATGACGCTCGCCGACCTGTTCGCCCTGACCGCCAGGGTTGCCGGCGTCCGCGGCCCCTACACCAGGCTGCCGCGCCAGATCCTGTGGCCGGTCGCGGTCGCGTCCGAACTCCTCGCCAGGAACTTCAAGATCGAGCCGCGCGTGACCCGCGAGATGCTCGCGATGTCGCGCAAGAAGATGTTCTTCTCGTCGGACAAGGCGCGCGCGGCGCTCGGCTATGATCCGCGGCCGGCGGCAGAGGCGGTGGCCGACGCGGTCGCCTGGTTCCGTGCGGCTGGCATGATCCCGCCCGAGCGAAGGGCCGCATGATCGCGCTCGCCCTCGCCGCCGCGTCGCTTGCGATCTGGCTCTATCTGATATTCGGCCACGGCCGCTTCTGGCAGGCGGGACCATCATTGCCGGCCGTGGCCAAGGCCTCCGGACCACCGGTCGCCATCATCGTGCCGGCGCGCGACGAGGCCGCCGGCGTGGAGGCCTGCCTGCGCTCGTTGCTCGGCCAGGACTATGGCGGCCCGCTCGCGGTCTGGCTGGTCGACGACGGCAGCAGCGACGGCACCGGCGACATCGCACGCGCGATCGGCGACCGGCGCCTGACGGTGGTCGACGGCAAGCCGCGGCCGCCCGGCTGGAGCGGCAAGTTGTGGGCTCTCGCCCAGGGCATCGAGGCCGCGCGCGCCTGGCAGGCGGCTGGCTACCTGCTCCTGACCGATGCCGACATCGTCCACGACCCGCGCCATGTCGGCACCCTTGTCCGCGGCGCCGCGGATGGTGATCGCGACCAGGTCTCCGAGATGGTCGAGCTTCATTGCGAAAGCCTGGCCGAGCGCGCGTTGGTGCCCGCCTTCGTGTTCTTCTTCCAGATGCTCTATCCGTTCCGCCGGGTCGCGGAGAGATCGAGCCGTATCGCGGCGGCGGCCGGTGGCGTCATTCTGATCCGGCGGTCCGCACTGGCCCGCATCGGCGGGATCGAGGCCGTCCGTGGCGCGCTGATCGACGACGTGGCCGTGGCCACCGCCGTCAAGCGCGGCGGCGGCCGGATCTGGCTCGGTCATGCGACGCTGGCCCGCAGCGTCCGGCCCTATCCGAAGGCAATCGACGTGTGGCGGATGGTCGCACGCACCGCCTATGTGCAGTTGCGCTTCTCGCCCGCGATGCTCGGTCTGACGGTGGCCGGCATGACGCTCGTCTGGTGCGTGCCGTTCGCGGCCAGCCTGTTCGGTCACGGGGCCACGCGCGCGGCGGGCCTGGCCGCATTCGTGATGTCGCTCGGGTCGTTCCTGCCGACACTCCGCCGCTTTCGCCTCCCGCCCTTTTGGGCGTTGCTGCTGCCGGCAGTCTCCCTGTTCTATGTCGCGGCCACGATCGGCTCGGCGGTCGATCATCACCGGGGCCGGGGCGTGGTCTGGAAACGCCGCGCCTATGGAAGCACCGCATGATGGACGTGGCCGTGCAGGACGCCGACCTCCGGTCCGGCAAGGACAGGCAGGACGAGAACTTCCCGGTGGGCTCGCGGCTGATCGCGGCCCGCCATCGCCCTCATGTCCATGCCTACTACGCGTTCGTTCGCGCGGCCGACGACGTCAGCGACAGTCCCGACCTCGCGCCCGCGGACAAAATCGCCCGCCTCGACGCCATGGAGCAGGCTCTCCGCGGGATGGGGGACGCGCGCTCGTCGAGCGCCGGACCGCTTCGCGCGAGCCTCGCCGCGACCGGACTGCCGCCAGAACTCGCCACCGACCTGCTGATTGCCTTCCGTCGCGATGCGAACGTGCTGCGAACCCCGGACTGGGACGCCCTGCTCGATTATTGCCGCTTCTCTGCCAATCCGGTCGGACGCTTCCTGATGGCCTTGCACGGCGAAGGGCCGGACACCGCCGGACCGTCGGATGCGCTTTGCACTAGCCTGCAGATCCTCAACCACCTGCAGGACTGCGCCCTCGACCTGCGTTCGCTCGACCGCTGCTACATTCCGGACGACTTCCTGGCCGAGGCGGGTCTCACGCCAGCGGCACTTCTTGCATCGGCCGCAACACCGGCGCTTGCACGCGTCTTCGGACGGGTGCTCGATGGTGTCGATGCGCTCAATCGCGAGGCGAGCCGCCTGCCGGGCTTGATCAGGGACCGGCGGATGCGGCTCGAGGCCGCGCTCATCATCGGTCTCGCGCATCGCCTTGCCCGCAGGCTCCGGCGGGCGGACCCGCTCGCAGCCCGGGTGAAGCTTCGACGACAGGACATCGCCGTGAGCCTAATCGCCGCTTTCCGTCATCTCGGCCACGGACCGCGCGCGTGAGTGCCAGTCCGGCGGCCGGCCTCGACCGGCTCCCCGCGTCGCCCGGAACGGCTGGCGGCGCACTCGGCTGCCCCGCCACCGATGTCCAAGCCGTCGACCGGATCGTGCGCGACGCGGGCACGTCCTTCACCCGCGGCATGCGCATCCTGCCGCTCGACCGGCGGACGGCGATGCACGCGATCTATGCGTTCTGCCGCCGGGTCGACGACATCGCCGACGATGATGACGGCGCGCTGGTCGATCGCCTGCAGGGTCTGGATCAATGGCAGACCCGCATCGCGCACCTCTATGCCGGACAGGCCGAGGACGCGCTGACCCGGGTCCTGCTGGCCGCCATCCGGCGCTACGATCTGCGGCAGGCCGACTTTCAGGCTGTGATCGACGGCATGCGGACCGACGCCGCGCAACGCATCGTCGCACCAACGCTCGCCGACCTCGACCTCTATTGCGATCGGGTGGCCTCCGCCGTCGGGCGCCTGTCGGTGCGCGCCTTCGGGGACGGCTCGGCCGAGGCCGACCGCGTCGCGTTCCATCTCGGCCGCGCGCTGCAATTGACCAACATCCTGCGCGATTTCGACGAGGACGCGGCGCGTGGGCGTCTATATCTGCCACGCGAATGGCTCGAGGAGGCCGCCATGCCGCTCGAACCCGACGCCGCGCTGTCGCACCCGTCGCTGCCACTCGTCGCGGCCCGGATGGCGGCCGAAGCGCAGCGCCATTTCGCCGCCGCGCATGACGCGATGGCGCGATGCGACCGCCGCGCGATGCAGCCGGCGCGCCTGATGGGTGCCACCTACGCCGCCATCCTGCGCCGCCTGGTCCGGCGCGGCTGGCAGGGTGCCACCTGGCGTGGCCCCGAGGCGCGCGTGCGCCTGCCGGCCTGGCAGAAAATGGCACTCGCCGCTCGCGTCATGATGACGAGCTGACAGGCGATGGCTGGGACAGCGAAAAAGACCGATCCGGCGCTCTGGGACCGGGTCAAGCGGGAGATCACCGAAGGCGACAAGGGCGGCAAGCCGGGCCAATGGTCGGCACGCAAGGCGCAGCTCGCCACCGCGTCATACAAGGCCAGGGGCGGCGGCTACGAGGGCGGCAAGACCGGGGACAACCACCTCTCGCAATGGACCAGGGAGAATTGGGGCACCAAGTCGGGCGGCAAGAGCGAGGAGACCGGCGAGCGCTACCTGCCCAAGGCCGCGAGGACCGCGCTCAGCGACGACGACTACAAGCGAACCACCGCCAAGAAGCGAGCTGATACGCGCGAAGGCAGGCAGTTCAGCGCCCAGCCCGACGATATCGCCCGCAAGACGGCGGCGCACCGGCGGACCGGCGATCAGGGCGCGAGCAAGGCAGCCCTGATGGAGCGGGCGCGCGCGCGCGGCATCCGGGGCCGGTCGCGCATGTCCAAGGCCGCGCTTGCGCATGCGCTCGGCATGAATTAGCGCCCGGCGATGCGTGTTCATGTGGTCGGCGGCGGCCTTGCCGGGCTGTCGGCGGCTTTGACGCTGGCAGACGCCGGACGAGCGGTGACGCTCCACGAGGCGGGTCCGGCCCTCGGTGGCCGTTGCCGGTCCTACGACGACAAGGTCCTGGGGACGCGCCTCGACAACGGCAATCACCTGCTGCTGTCCGGCAATCGCGACGCCTTCGCGTTCCTCAAGAGGCTCGGAACCGAGCGGACCCTCGGCGGCCCGGATCATGCGCTGTTCCCGTTCATCGACCTTACGACGAGCGAACGCTGGGCGCTCCGTCTCGGGCATGGCCGGATCCCGTGGTGGGTGCTCGCGCCGGGCCGCCGTGTTCCGGGAACCTCGCTGCGGGAGCATGTGGCCCTCCTGAGCCTGCTCGCGGCCGGCCCCGGCGAGACGGTCGCCGATTGCCTCATGCCCGGCCGTCTCGCCGACCGGCTGCTCACGCCGCTCGCGATCGCCATCCTCAACACGATGCCCGACCGGGGCAGCGCCGCTGTGCTGGCCACCGTGTTTCGCGACAGCCTGATGCGCGGCGGCGGCGCCTGCATCCCCGCCTTTCCGCGCGAGGGCCTGTCCGAGAGCTTCGTCGATCCCGCGGTCGCCGCCTTGTCGGCGGCGCGTGTCGAGATCCGGCGACACTCGCGCGTCGCCGCACTGGAGCTCGAGGACGCCCGGGTTGTCTCTCTCGCCGGACCGGACGGTCGCGTCGCGATCGGCGAGGGCGACGAGGTGGTGCTTGCGGTTCCGGCACCGGTCGCCGCCGGCTTGATGCCGGGCCTGGTGACGCCCGACACGTTCGAATCGATCATCAACTTGCATTATCGGACCGACAGAATCTCGAACGTTGCCGAGATCGAAACCGCGCGGTTCGTCGGGCTTGTCGGCTCGTTGGCTGAATGGGTTTTCCTCAAGGACGGCGTCGTTTCGGTCACGATCAGCGCCGCCAACCGCTTCGATCAGCTCGATCCCGAACAGCTCACCGCCTCGATCTGGCGCGATGTCGTCGCGGCTCTCGGCTTTCCCCGCGGCTCGTCGATGCCGCCGGCGCGGCTGGTCCGCGAGAAACGTGCCACCTTCGAAGCAACTCCCGCGCAGGAGCGGCGTCGTGCTCCCGCGAGGACGAGCGTCGCAAATGTCACACTCGCCGGCGACTGGACGGCTACCGGGTTGCCGGCCACGATCGAAGGTGCGATCAGGTCCGGGCGGACGGCGGCCCACCTGATCCTCGGTCGGGCCTGATCAGCGCGCACCTTCGGCTCGGCCCATCGGGTCGAGCGGGATGATGAGGGAGCGGCTGAGTGGTTCAGGGCGTGACGGCTGACATCGACGATGCGGAACGCGACGCGCGAGCGGACACCAGCGACGGCATCGAGGCGGCCATCCATGCGGCGAGCTCCGCCCTGGCCCGGCGCCAGAAGCCGGACGGCCACTGGGTGTTCGAGCTCGAGGCGGACGCGACGATCCCGGCCGAATACGTGGTCCTCGAGCATTTCCTCGATCGGATCGATCCGGTCCTGCAGGCCCGGATCGGCCGCTACCTGCGTCGCATCCAGGGCGCGCATGGTGGCTGGCCGCTCTATCACGGCGGCAAGTTCGACCTGTCGGCGAGCGTGAAGGCCTATCTCGCGCTCAAGATGATTGGCGACGACGTCGATGCGGTGCATATGCGCCGCGCCCGCGCGGCGATCCTCGCCCACGGAGGCGCGGAGCGATCGAACGTCTTCACGCGGTTCCAGTTGGCGCTGTTCGGCTACGTTCCCTGGCGCGCTATACCGGTGATGCCGGTCGAGATCGTTCTCCTGCCGCGCCGCTTCTTCTTCAACATGTGGCGCATCTCGTACTGGTCGCGGACGGTGCTCGCACCGATGATCATCCTGGCGGCACTCCGTCCGACCGCCGCCAACCCGCGCGGCGTCCGGATCGGCGAGCTGTTCCGCACCCCTCCCGGTCGGATCCGCGACTGGATCCGCGGACCCTACCGGTCATGGTGGGGCTACCTCTTCAAGGCGCTCGATGTCGGGTTGCGTCCCGCCGAGCGTCTCGTGCCCGGTCCGATCCGCAGGCTCGCGATCCGGCGCACACTCGCCTTCATCGAGGAGAGGCTGAACGGCGACAGTGGACTGGGCGCGATCTATCCGGCGATGGCGAACACGGTCATGCTCTATCACGCGCTCGGCGTCGATCCGTCCGAGCCGAACGCAGCCATCGCGTGGGCGGCTATCCAGCGGCTGCTCGTCGATGGCGAGGACGAGGCCTACTGCCAGCCCTGCGTCTCGCCGATCTGGGACACGGGCCTCGCCGGCTATGCGATGGCGGAACGCCATGACAGCGTCCACGACAGCCGCCGCGGCGAGCCGAAGTCCGACGTTGGCCAAGCCTGCGACTGGCTGCGCGACCGCCAGATCACCGACGTGAAGGGCGATTGGGCGATCAACGCGCCCGATCTCGCGCCGGGCGGCTGGGCGTTCCAGTACAACAACGACCACTATCCGGACGTCGACGACACGGCGGTGGTCGGTATGCTCCTGCATCGCCAGGGCGACCCGGAGCACGCCGACGCGGTCGAGCGCGCGCGTTGCTGGGTCATCGGCATGCAGAGCCGCGACGGCGGCTGGGGCGCGTTCGATATCGACAATGACCGCGAGTTCCTCAACCACATTCCGTTCGCCGATCACGGCGCCCTGCTCGATCCGCCCACCGCGGACGTGAGCGCGCGCTGCCTCTCATTCCTCGCCCAGATGGGCCACGCGGAAGACGCCGAGGTGATTGCGCGCGGTGTTGCCTATCTCCGCCGCGAGCAGGAGGAGGACGGCTCCTGGTTCGGTCGCTGGGGCACCAACTACATCTACGGCACCTGGTCCTGCCTCAGCGCCCTGAACGCGGTCGGCGTGCCGCACGATGATCCGGTCATGCGCCGTGGCGTCGAATGGCTGCTGGCCAGGCAGCGTCCGGACGGCGGCTGGGGCGAGAGTTGCGAGAGCTACGAGGACGCGCCGCCCGGCGAGCACACTGAGAGTCTTCCGTCACAAACCGCGTGGGCGCTGCTCGGACTGATGGCGGCCGGTGCCTGCGACCACGAGGCCGTCCGGCGCGGGGTCGCCTACCTCACACGCACCCAGCAGACCGACGGCGAGTGGCAGGAGCAGCCCTACAACGCGGTCGGTTTCCCGAAGGTCTTCTACCTCCGCTATCATGGATACCGGCTGTTCTTCCCGTTGCTGGCGCTCTCGCGCTATCGCAACCTGGTCCGATCGAACAGCCGCAAGGTCTCATTCGGCTTCTGACCGTCCGGACCGCCCGATGATCGGCATCGTCGTCGGTCTCGAGGCGGAAGCGAGGCTCGCGCGCCGCCTTCCGGGCGCGGAGGTCGCGGTCGGCGGCGGAACAGCGGATGGCGCGCGCCGCGCGGCCGAGCGGCTGCTCGCGAGGGGTGCGGGCGGTCTCGTCAGCTTCGGTCTCGCGGCCGGCCTCTCGCCGGACCTCCACCCCGGAACGCTCGTGATTCCCCGTCGCGTCATCATCGACGGTATCGCGTTTCCCACCGACCGCACTCTCTCGCGATCGCTCGGCGGCATCACCCCGCACGACCTTCTCCATAGCGAGCGGATCGTTGCCACCATGCATGACAAGCAAGGCCTGTTCGAAGCGACACGCTGTGCCGCCCTCGACATGGAAAGCGGCGCCGTCGCGCGCGCGGCCCTGGCGGAGGCGCGTCCGTTCGCGGTGCTGAGGGCCGTCTGTGATCCGGTGTCCCGTTCGCTGCCGCCGGCAGCCCTGGTGGTGCTGACGCCCGGGGGCAGGATCGAGATCGGCCGCCTCGCGCGTTCGCTCGCGCGCCGGCCGGCTCAGCTCGGCGCGCTGCTCGCGCTCGCGGGCGACGCTCTCGAGGCGCGGCGCGCCTTGCTGCGACGGGTGCGTGCAATCCGGTCGCTGGGCTGATCGTATCATGTGTCATCCGGGCGGCCCGCCGCCGGGGAGCAGCCCGGTCGCTTATTGGCAGACATGCCGGTATCCGTCGGCTCCGACGAACGTTCCGGTTGCCGGATCGAAGCAGGCGGTGCCGAGGCACGCATTGCCGCTGCTCGTCACCCCGGGAGAGATCATCGCGCCGAAATTGCTCGCCTCCCGTTCCGCCTGGCCGCACAAGGGCGTGTCGATTGGCGCGGAAGGATCGTTGGTTCGCGCCGGAGCGGCGCTCGACGCGGCGTCCTGAGCCGACTGGGGCGGAGGAGTGGGCTCGTCGGGAAGAAAGCTCTGGACCTTGAAGGCCGGCCGCGCTGCCACCGCGGAGGGGGGAGGTGCGGCCGTGGAGGGGCTCTCGTCGTCCGCACAGCCGGAGAGGATCAGCACGGCCGCCACGGCCGCGAGTCCACGCCTACCCAGGGGCGCTATACCGATCATGCGCGATCTCCCAGTCAATCCATCGATCCAAACGCCCGACCCATTCGATGTCGGGTGATCACCCAATCCGGAGGATTAGGCAATTCAGGATCTCGAGACTTCCGCCGGCGCCGCCAGGCGTCTGGCCATGATCCGGCGGATGGCGTGGCTGCTCGATGGATCGGCCCGCCTGCCAGGCACGCGTTTCCGGTTCGGCCTCAACAGCGCGATCGGACTGGTTCCGGGTGGCGGCGACCTCGTCCTGGCTGGCCTGTCGCTCGTGATCGTCTGGCAGGCGCACAAGCTCGGCGTGTCCAGGACGGTCCTGGCACGCATGATCGCCAACATCGGGATCGAGGCCGTCGGCGGCGCTATTCCGATCGCTGGAGATGCATTCGACATGATCTTCAAGGCGAACCTGAGAAACCTCGCCCTGATCGAATCCTATTTGCGCAATCCCGAGCGATGAGATCTTTCTCACGCTGCCGCGAAGACAGTGTCAATCTTGTTGCGAAGCGTCTCCGCGCTGAACGGCTTGACGACATAGTTCGAAACGCCGGCCTGCTTGGCGGCGATGATGTTTTCCACCTTGCTCTCTGCGGTGACCATGATGAAGGGCAGCCGTGACAGCTTGTCATCGGCCCTGACCTGCTGCAGCAGGTCGAGCCCCGTGATCGGCTGCATGTTCCAGTCGCTGATCACAAGACCATAATCGCCCTGCTTGAGCATGGCGAACGCCTCGGCGCCGTCGTTGGCTTCCTCGACATTGAGGAGACCGATCTGGCGCAGCACATTGCGAATGATACGAAGCATCGTCTTGTAGTCATCGACGATGAGGATCTTGATCGACTTGTCAGTGAGCATCGCCATCTTCTCCGTCGGGCTGGTTGACCTTTTCTAGAACGTCAGCAATTTGTCGATTTCGTCCTGGCTGATCGCAACGTCGGGAGATTGCGGCCCATTCAGGAGTGAGTTGGGATCCTCGACGCCCCGGGTGACATTGGCGACGCCATAGCGGCCGGTGATCGCCTCGATCCGGGTTTCGATCAGCTTCAGCGCCGCGACGACCTTGCTGATCCGCTGACCGGTGATGTCCTGGAAGCTGCATGCCTCATAGATCCGGATCGTTTCGTTCTGGATCGAGCTTGCTCCCTCGTCACCCAAGGTCGACGCGAGCTGATCGAGATTCTCGCAAGCGTCGAGGATCGTTTCCGTCGCGGCGGCGGTGTGTTCCACGATCGCATCGAGTTCGTCGGTCGCTTCGGGAATGGGATTGCCGAATTCGTTCTCGCCCTTGAGATTGGAGATCTCCGTCCGCGCGGCCGAGACCGTCTCCGCCAGAGCGCGAATTTCCTGCATGAACGAGACGCGCAGATTGTCGATCTCGCAATCCATGGTCTTCATCGTCGACCGGATGAGTTCCAGCAGGGTGTCGACCTCTCCATCGAGGTTCTGCGCAATGGATCTGGCGAGCTTGTCGGCTTCATGGATCATTTGGTCAGGCACGGTCGTCCTTCCTTCCTGGACATCCACGGCAACGATACCCGTCCCGGATTGTCAAAAAGTTACCGGGACACGATGCCCGCTCAATTCGCACGCGCGTCCAGTCTGACCGCCATCTTGCTGCCCTTGCGCCCGAGCCTCCCCGTGAAGATGCGCGCGTTCGCGCATCGCAAGCTGATCGGCTCGTTGACGTTGACATTCAGTTCCAATCTGTCGCCGACCTTGAGCGACATGACCTCCGACAGCCTCAGGCTCCGCTCGTCCAGGATCGCGTCAAGTTCCACTTCGGTAGCCCACAGCTCTTCGCGAAGGTGACTTTCCCAGATCGAGTCGCGTCCGAACTTCTCGCCCATGAATTGCTGGATGAGTATCTCGCGGATCGGCTCCAGGGTCGCATACGGCAGCAGGAGTTCGATCGAGCCGGCGCGATCGCCTGCCTCGACGCGAAGGCGGACATTGACGGCAGCACTGCTGACGCTCGAGATGGACGCGGCACGCGGATTGGTCTCGAGGCGCTCGCATTTGAACGTCACGCTGCACAGCGGCAGGAAGCTTGTCGCCAAGTCGTCGAGCAACCGGTCGAGAAGTTTCTCGACCAGGTTCCGCTCGATCGACGTGAACGCGCGTCCCTCGATACGGACGGGCCCCGCACGCCGGCCACCGAGGGAGATATCGACGATCGAGTAGACGAGCCCTGGTTCGACGACGAGAAGTCCCTGATTGTCCCATTCGTGGGCGCGAAAGACACCGAGCAATGCGGGAAGCGGCACGGAATCGAGGTAGCTGCCGAAGCGGACCGTGCTGACGCTTTCGATGAACAGTTCGACATTGACGCCGAGCAGATTGCGCAGCGTGCCCGAGCCGAGCCGCGTCAGGCGGTCAAGCACGACGTCGAGCATCGGCAGGCGCTCATAAAGGACGAGGCCGGCTCCGAGGATACGCTGCATCGCGCTCTGGTCCGCATCGCGGGCAGAGCCGCCGAACAGGTCGTCGATCTCGTTCTGGGTCATGGCGCGCACGGGCGTATCGCCGAACTGCGCTTCCGGCGCATCCCAGCCGAGGTCGTCCTGCGGGTCGATACCGGTCAATGTCCGCTCCTCCTGCCGCCCGAGGCAGGCGCAGTAGAGCGCATGAAGGTTGTCGGAGCGTAAAGACCTGCCCGGGAGCGAGGTTGGCCCGGAGGCCGAAGACGGATATGGCCATCGGACGATCTGTGGGGATTGCCAGATGGTCGACCTCGTCATAGCAGCACCGCCCACGGCCACGCTGGCGGTCCAGGGGACCGAGGCCCGCTTTCCGGTGCGCAGGATCTTCTGCGTCGGCCGGAACTATGCCGCGCACACGCGCGAGATGGGCCGCGATCCCGATCGCGAGCCGCCCTTTTTCTTCCTCAAGCCGGCAGACGCTGCCATCGACGACCGGTCCGAGATCCCGTATCCGCCCCTTACCAACGCGCTGCATCACGAGATCGAGCTGGTCGTGGCGATCGGACGCGGGGGCGCCGACATCGACGCCGATGGTGCGCTCGATCACGTCTACGGCTACGCTGTGGGGCTCGATCTCACGAGGCGGGATCTCCAGGACACGGCCAAGGAGCTCGGGCGCCCGTGGGACTGGGCGAAGGGGTTCGATCGTTCGGCGCCCATCGCGCCGATACGCCCGGTCTCCAGCACCTTGCATCCGGCGTCCGGACGGATCTGGCTCGCGGTCGACGGCGAGATCAGACAAGACGCGGATCTGTCGGACATGATCTGGAACGTGAGCGACATCATCGCGATCGCCTCGCGATCGATGCAGCTTCGCCCGGGCGACCTCATCATGACCGGCACGCCGTCCGGCGTGGGCGCCATCCAGCGGGATCAACACGTCACCGGCGGTATCGACGGCCTGGGCGAGATCGGGATCGTGGTGCGCTGAGGACAAAGCATTGGGACCTCGGTTGTGGAAACTCGCGGGCGCGATCCTGGTCCTGGCTTGCGCCGAAACGGCAGGAGCGAAACGGATGGATGACATCTCCCTCGATGGCGTCGGCATCGAAGCCGTTGGCCGCGATCTGGCTGCCGGTCGATTGACCTCGGTGGACCTGGTGCATGCCTACGAGGCCCGCATCGCGGCGATCGATCGCGCCGGTCCGGCCCTGCGTGCGATCATCGAGATCAATCCGGATGCTGCGGCAGAGGCCGCGGCAAGCGACGAGCGACGGCGCCGGGGGGCGTCGCTCGGGCCGCTCGACGGTGTGCCGTTGCTGATCAAGGACAATATCGAGGTCGCGGGGCCGATGCCGACGACGGCCGGATCACTGGCGCTCGCCGCGAACGTGACGGGGCGCGATGCCCCGCTGGTCGCCAGGCTGCGAGCGGCGGGCGCGGTGATCCTGGGCAAGACCAATCTCTCGGAATGGGCGAATTTCCGCTCCTCGTTCTCGATCAGCGGCTGGAGCGGGATCGGTGGCTTGACCCGCAACCCGTTCTCGCTCGACCGGACCGCTTGCGGGTCGTCCTCGGGCAGTGCCGCTTCTGTCGCGGCATCGCTCGCGCCGGCGGCCATCGGGACCGAGACCGACGGCTCGATCACCTGCCCAGCCTCGATGAACGGCCTGGTCGGGTTCAAGCCGACGGTCGGCCTCGTGTCGCGCACCCATGTCGTGCCGATCTCGACGACCCAGGATACCGCGGGGCCGATGACACGCACCGTCGCCGACGCGGCGCTCCTGCTCTCGATCATGACCGGGACCGATCCGGCCGACCCGGCCACCCGCGACGCGGACATCCACAGGCCCGATGGCCCGCTCGACAAGAACGCCCTCGAAGGACAGCGCATCGGCATCGCGCGCTTCCTCGGCGGGCGTCACGAGGGCACCGACCGCGTGTTCGCGCATGCGCTCGATGTACTGCGCGCAGCCGGGGCCGTGCTGGTCGAGATTCCGGAGGGGCCGGATCTCGATGCGATCGGCAACGCCGAGAACACGATCCTGCTGACCGAATTCAAGTCGTCGCTCGATCGATACCTCGCGACGACGCCATCCGCGGTCGCGAGCCGCACGCTTGCCGAATTGATCGCCTTCAACGAAGCGCATGGCGACCGTGAACTCGCCTTATTCGGCCAGGACCGGATGGTGAGCGCCGAGGCCACGAAGGGATTGGATGATCCTGCCTATCGGGCGGCCCTGTCGACGGCCAGGCGTCTCGCGGGATCGGAGGGTATCGATCGGATGCTCTCCAGCCATCAAATCGTGGCGCTGGTCGCGCCGACGGGGGCGCCGGCATGGACGATCGACCTTATCGACGGCGATCATGACCTGCCGTCCGCCTCGACCCTGCCGGCCGTCGCCGGCTACCCGCATCTGACCGTGCCGATGGGCGACGTGGGCGGCCTGCCGGTCGGCCTGTCGTTCATCGGTCCGGCCTGGTCGGAGCGGCTTCTGCTGCAGCTCGGCTACGCCTTCGAGCAGCGCGCCAGCATCAAGACCATGCCGACATTCGCACCATCCCTGCCGCGACCCGGACGATCCTTGCTCAGTCTCGAGGAGCTTCGCTAGAGAACGCGCGGCGCGGATGCCGGCCGCGACGGCCGGGTGTCAGCGCATCATGCGCGCGGCGAGGCGGGCGGCGAGGTCGGGCGGGGTGATGCGGCCGCCGAGCGCGCTGAGCGCGTTGACGCGGCCGGCGACGATGAAGGGGCGGCGCCGGAGCATCGCGTCGACCCCGACTTTTGCCACCGTATCGCTGTCCATGATGCTCGCGCGTTGGAAGCTGTTCATCGTCTGGCCGGCGACGCCGAAGAATTCGGTGTCGGTGACGCCGGGGCAGAGGGTGGTGCACGTCACTCCGCTGCCGCGCAGTTCGTGGTTGAGTGCCACGCCGAACGACAGGATGTGTGCCTTGGTGGCGCCGTAGGCGGCGTAGAGCGGCACCGGCTGGAAGGCGGCCGTGGACGCAACGTGCAGGATGCGGCCCCATCCCGCGCGGCGCATGGCGGGCAGGGCGAGATGGGTCAGGTGCGTGAGAGCGACGACGTTGACCTCCAGCATCAGCCGGGTCTGGTCCCAGGAGGCGTCGGCGAAGGGCCCATAGACGCCGAGGCCCGCGTTGTTGACCAGGATGTCGACGCCGGAAAGTTCGGCGCCGAGGGAAGCACGCGCGGCTTCGTCGGCGAGGTCGGCGGGGCGGACGGTGACGGCCGCTTGGTTGGCCTGACGGAGCTCGTCCGCGAGGCGCTCGAGCGCGTCGGCGCGACGGGCGACGAGCACGACGGCGGCGCCGCGGCGGGCGAGGGTGCGGGCGATGGCGGCACCGATGCCGCTGGACGCACCGGTGACGAGGGCGGTGTGGCCGGCGAGATTGTCACCCATGGCGGGCTCCTGGTTGAACGGCGGTCGCGTCGAAAGCTCAATCGCCCGACCGCCAACGGGTTGCGGATAACCCGGCGGTTTGGATGGCTCGATCCTGCATTTGCAACGAGGCCGTTCACACACGCTTGAGGCAGGCGGAATTTTATTGTGCGGCGCACCATCTGAGTGACCAGCACCGATTGACCTTCGAGAGAAGGCAATCCGGTGTCGGGCGCCTCGTCTGAGCTCCACCCAGTCGCTGCCAGATAATTCGGTCCGACGCGAACGGCGCCACGGACCGACGTCCGGTCGTGTGCCCGGCGGATCCGCGTGGACGTGCACAGCCGGTCGGTTTCGAACGATCGAGGCCCACCATGGTATCTTCACCAGCAACGATCAGCGTCGGCCGCCAGGCGGTTCGGACGTCGCGGTTGCCTCGGGCGATGGCCGCGCTGATGGTCGTCCTCGGCTTGGGCGCCTGCGCCGCGCAGCCGATGGGTCCGCCGGACGGGGCCAGCGCCGCGCAACCGAATGGTCCGCTGATCGGACAATGGCAGGGTGAACAGGACGGTCCGGTCATCACGCAGTTGACACTGCGCGGAAGGCTGCAGGATGGGGCGGGGCACTACGACATCACCACCCTGACCCACTCCTCGGGCTCGCATGGCTCGCGCTACACGCCGTGGTCGGGACGCTGGGTGCGCGTGACCGAGGAGATCGGCGGCCGGCCGCAGACGGTCATCCGTCTGGACGGCGCGTTGAGCGACGAGATCGATCGCTACATCCTCGACAGCGCCGGCATCCTTGAGCCGACGCCGGATTACGTCGGGCGTCCGCTGAGCAAGGAGGAGATTGCGCTCTTCAGTCTCGCTCCGGTGCGGCTGGGGTTTTGAGTTCGTTCGGCCAAGATCAGCACTGTCATGACGGTAGTCTGCGAACGCCCGACTATACTGTTCAATAAAGAGGTCCGTATTTTAAGGCAAAAGGCCGCCCGGTCCAATCTGCCTACGTTTGCGCCGGCCTCAAGCAATCTTATTAGCCAAACCAACGCTCAGCGTCATCGCGGCGAGCGACGGGATGTAGTTACTTTCAGTTTGTTGTTTTCACTTGGTCCCGGCGAGATTTTCCCGACGAAGCACCGGGCGGAAATTTGAGGTTCGTGTGGTGGTGCACGGCCACGCTGGCTGGTGTGAGGCGACGACGATTTCGGTTGTCCGTCATCCGAACGTCGTCGGGGATGGACTTGCGTCGAAGAAGCTGCTTGACAGCCTACGACAGAGCAATTGAGCCTAGAGGGTAGACGAACGTCTTATGCTACGGAAATTTTCCGTTTCTGGTTTCAAGACAATCCGCCGTGCTGAGTTAGAGTTCGGCCGGGTGAACCTATTCATTGGTGGAAATGGAGCCGGAAAGTCCAATCTACTAGAGGCCCTGGGAATCCTGAGTTCAGGTTTAAAGGACATCAGTGACATCGAGTTGCAGAAGCGTGGCGTTCGCCTGTCAGTCCCTACACTGTTTAAATCGGCTCTGCGTAATACAAGACTTCGGGCTACACTTGATCTTGAAGGCACCTTTGAAAATCATGTGCAATACAATCTGTTGATTAAGGCTGGCCTATCTGTCGAGGGCTTGCGATTTTTTTCGGAGAACATCAAGTTTAAGGGTGAGTCGCTTATGGGCCGGAGCCCAAATGGGGTTCGGATCCGAGGCATTAGTGCTCCAAAAAAGGACATCGATCCGGCGAGGGGGTTGTGGGACCGTTTTCGGGAGGCGGTCGAAATACCATCAGAGGTCGAAGTTGAACTCGAACGCATGTCGCGATACGCGATTTTCGCTCCCCAAACAGCATTCTTGAGGGGCACGGAGGTTGAAGCAATACCTGTCGAACCGATGGGCCTACAAGGAGGGGGTCTGGCGCAAGCTGCGCAAGCACTGATGGCCCACTTTTTTAGACCGGGGCGAGACCTTGTCCAGCAAAAGCTTGTGAGAAGAGCTCTTGAAGTTGTGCATGAACCAGGATGGTCGCAAGCGTTCCGGATTAGGAGCTTCGATTCGGGCACGACAACCCGTCTCGTCAGAACGGGAACATCCAGTCTGTATTTTGTAGATCGGTTTATGAACACCAACAGAAACATCTTGTCTGCATACGACAGTAGCGAAGGAAGTCTTTACCTTCTTTTTATTGTAGTATTGCTTCTGCATCCTCGGGCACCAAAAATCTTTGCGCTCGACAACGTGGACAATGCGCTTAACCCGGCCATAACAAAGAAGCTTCTTGAGATCGTAATCGAATGCACTTGTAAAGAAAATTTCAGGACTGCACAGATAGGTCCAGATCAAGTATTCTTAACGAGTCACAATCCGACTTCGCTTGACGCTTTCGACATTTTTGATCCAGCTCAGCGGGTCTTCGTCGTGGCTCGTGAAAGTTCCGGAGCTAGTACAATTAAGCGGCTGCAACCACCGCAAGGCGCCACTAGGGCAGACTGGATAAAGCAGGCTGGAGGCAAAAGCCTTTCGGAACTTTGGATTGAGGGCAAGATAAAGGGTGCGTTGGGCTAATGAGCGTCTTCCGAGTGGGCTTGGTGACAGAAGGCCTGACAGACCAGATTGTGATGAAGACCTTTTTGCACAAACACTTCAGCTTGAGCGCGCCGAATGTCACACTTACCTTTGTAAATCTCCAGCCATCAGTAGATGCCACAAGCGGAAGCCCGGAAGGTGGATGGCAGATGGTCTACAAATGGTGCCTCAATAATCCACCCCGCCCCAGGATTGGCCAATTCTTCTCGTCTGAACTTTTCGCGGACGATCTAACTGACAAGGTGTGCGACGTTATTGTAATCCATATGGATGCAGATATCTGCGATCAGATAGGAGACAAATCTGGCTCGCGATCAGTCCCCACTTCCTCGTCTTCGCCAGAAGAGCGGGGTAACTTTATTGAGGAAGTTCTAAACGAGTGGCTTTGGCCTGAAATGGCCGACAAAGACGATCGACATATCCCAGCACCCGCTGTAGAAGCTATAGAAGCTTGGCTAGTTGCGGGATTAGAAAATGAGGCGTCAGCTGAGTCGTTAGATCAGATTGACCTACATCTGGCTAGATCAGATTACAGGCGGCGGAACGTTGTCCCGCCCCCAACGATCAAGAAGTTACGCAAATCTGCCCATCGATATCAGGCGATAGCAGACGCGGCATGCCTAAATCTGGGAAATGTCAGTTCTAACTGTTCGTGGTTCGTTAAGCTTGTTTCCAAGCTTTCTCCCCACATTATTGCCTCACCTTGAGGCGCCTTTCTTGACATAAAGGAGCTGAAAGGGTGCATCCGATGTGAGCGGTTCCGCGGCTGTTGTCGCCAGCAGGATCAAGGGCTGGCCCCGGCTACTCCGCCGCCCGGCGAATGCTCTGGTAGATGAGCATGGTGTCGCCATCGCGGTCGAACTCGCCCTGGACCGTCATGCCGATGCCGCCCAGCACCAGGCGCGAACTTCGGTTGTCGGCGCGGGCGACGGCGATGATTTTGGGCACGCCCTCGTCGTGGGCGAACCGCAGGGCCGCCGCGGCGGCTTCGCGGGCCAGGCCGCGGCCTCTCGCACTCGGCTGCAGCGCAAAGCGCAGGCCGATGCCGCGACCGTCCGGGCGCTCGTGCACGCCGGTGATGCCGCGGAACTGCCCCTGCTCGCGGACGGTGAAGATGCCCACGCCCTCGCGTCCCCAGCTGGCGACGTCGTCGGCCATCTCGGCGGCGGACTGGCCCGGGCTGCGGACGCCCCCCAGCATCAGCGCGAAGGCGGCGGGATCGCTCTTGAGCCTGGTGACGTCGGCGAGGTCAGACCAGCTGACGGGGCGCAGCGTCAGGCGCGCGGTCCGGATGATGCGGGGGGAGTGCGGCATGACGCGTCATCGCGCCAGGCCTCGCGTGCGTGTCACCGGGCGAGCGGCCGGTATTTGATCCGGTGCGGCTCGACCGCGGCGTCGCCGAGACGGCGGCGCTTGTCGGCCTCGTAGGCCTCGAAGTTGCCCTCGAACCACTCGACATGGCTGTCGCCCTCGAAGCTGAGGATGTGGGTCGCCAGCCGGTCGAGGAACCAGCGATCATGGCTGATGATGACCGCGCAGCCGGCGAACTGCATCAAGGCGTCCTCGAGCGCGCGCAGCGTGTCGACGTCGAGGTCGTTGGTGGGCTCGTCGAGCAGGATGACGTTGCTCTCCTTGCGCAGCATCTTGGCGAGGTGGACGCGGTTGCGCTCTCCGCCCGACAGGATGCCGACCTTCTTCTGCTGGTCTGCGCCCTTGAAGTTGAAGGCGCCGACATAGGCGCGGCTCGGAACGGCACGCTTGCCCATGTGGATGATGTCGGTGCCGCCGGTGATCTCTTCCCAGACGTTCTTGTTGTCGTCGAGGCTGTCGCGGGACTGGTCGACATAGCCGAGCTCGACGGTCTCGCCGATCCTGAGTTCGCCGGCGTCGGGATGCTCCTGGCCCACGATCATCCGGAACAGGGTGGATTTGCCGGCACCGTTGGGGCCGATGACGCCGACGATGCCGCCGGGCGGGAGCTTGAAGTCGAGATCCTCGATCAGCAGGCGATTGCCGTAGCCCTTGCGCAGCTTGTCGGCGGTGATGACGGTGCCGCCGAGGCGGGGACCGGGCTGGATCGCGATGTCCGCGGTGCCACCCGCGCGATCGGCGCCCTCGGCGAGCATCTCCTCGTAGCGGCGGATGCGGGCCTGGTTCTTGGCCTGGCGGGCGCGCGGGCTGCTGCCGATCCATTCCTGCTCGGCGGCGAGCGCGCGCTGGCGGGAGGATTCCTCCTTTTCCTCCTGCTGGAGGCGCTTGCGCTTCTGCTCGAGCCAGGAGCTGTAGTTACCCTCGAACGGGTAGCCGCGGCCGCGCTCGATCTCGAGGATCCAGTTGGTGACGTTGTCGAGGAAGTAGCGGTCGTGAGTGATGATCATCACCGTGCCGGTGTATTGCTTGAGGGTCCGCTCCAGCCAGGCCACTGATTCTGCGTCGAGATGGTTGGTGGGCTCGTCGAGCAGCAGCATGTCGGGACGCTCGAGCAGCAGTCGGCACAGCGCCACGCGGCGCCGCTCGCCACCCGAGAGTTTCTCGATGCGGGCTTCGGCGGGAGGACAGCGGAGCGCGTCGAGCGCGATGTCGATGCGGCGGTCGAGTTCCCAGCCGTCCTCAGCATCGATCTTTTCCTGCAGGTCGGCCTGCTCGGCAAGGAGGGCGGTCATCTCGTCGTCGGTCATCGGTTCGGCGAACAGCTCGGAGATCTTGTTGAAGCGGTCGATGGCGGCCTTGAGCGGTCCGAAGGCGGCGGCGACGTTCTCGCCCACCGTCTCGCCGGCATCGAGCTTGGGCTCCTGGGCAAGGTAGCCGACGCGGACGCCGTCGGCCGCCCAGGCCTCGCCGCCGAACTCGGTCTCGATGCCGGCCATGATCTTCAGCAGCGTGGACTTGCCGGCGCCGTTGACGCCGAGCACGCCGATCTTCACGCCGGGGAGAAAGGACAGCGTGATGCCCTTGAACACCTCTCGGCCGCCGGGGAAGGCCTTGGTGACGTCTTTCATGACGTAGACGTATTGGTATGCGGCCATTGAGGTGTCCCGGAATAAGAGGCGCCGCCTGCGCCCGGCAGGAATCGAACCCGCAACCAAGCCGTTATGAGCGGCCCGCTCTAACCGTTGAGCTACAGGCGCAAGGGGCTGGCGGTTCATCGCGCATGCGCCGGGGCGGCGCAAGTGCTAGGGTGAGTGGATGGACACAGCGGTTCAGCGAGGCATGACGCTTGCCGAGTTCTTCCCATGGGCGGAAGCGCAGGACGCGCGCTATGAGTTCGACGGGTCGGAGCCGGTCGAGGTGACGGGCGGCCGGATCGGCAACAGCCAATTGATGATCGAGCTGCTGGTTGCGTTGCGATCGCGCCTGAAAGGGACGGGTCACGAGGCGCTGGGGCCCGACGCCGGGCTGCGGACTATAGGGCAGGCCCTCCGTTATCCGGACGCAGTGGTGACGCGCTCCCGGACAGACGGAGACGCGTATTGGGTGGCTGACCCGCTCGTCGTCTTCGAGATCGTGAGCCCGAGTTCGGAGCGGACGGACCGAGTGATCAAGCGTCGTGAATACGAAGCGGTGGCGACGATCCGGCGAGACGTGATCTTCGGTCTCGACGGCGGTGTGACGGATCTGGAGCGCGGCGCGGACGGGCGGTTCGTCGAGCGCGCGCTCGCGCGCGACGACACGCTGGCGATGCCGGAGATCGGGGTGTCCCTCTCGCTGTCGGAACTCTATTAAGGCGGGTCCAGGGCAGGGCCCAGGTTGGAGGAACGAGTGGACGTCAGCAAGATCAGCACCGGCAAGGAGCCGCCGTCGGACATCAACGTGGTGATCGAGATCCCGCAGGGGTCGTCGGTCAAGTACGAGATCGACAAGGACAGCGGGGCGATCATGGTCGACCGCTTCCTGTTCACCTCGATGGCTTATCCGGCGGCCTACGGCTTCATCCCCGGCACGCTGGCCGCCGACGGCGATCCGGCGGACGCTCTAGTGCTCACGCCGGCGCCGGTGGTGCCGGGCGCGGTGATCCGCTGCCGTCCGATCGGGATGCTGCGGATGGAGGACGAGAGCGGCCAGGACGAAAAAATCGTCTGCGTGCCGCACGACAAGATCCATCCGACCTACAAGACGATCGAGCGGATCGAGGAGCTGCCCGACATCCTGCGGCAGTCGATCGAACATTTCTTCACCCGCTACAAGGACCTGGAACCCGACAAATGGGTGAAGGTGACGGGCTGGGCGGATCGGGACGCGGCGGAGCGGGTGATCGTGGCGTCGATCGAGGCCGGATCGAAGGAGGGGCGCTCGCCGTTCCCTCAGGAATCGTAGGCGACGAGGGCCTCGAACGGGACGTCGAGGCGGTCGCGCCCGCCGAGGAAGGTGAGCTCCATGATGGCGGCGGCGCCGACGATGTCCGCGCCCGCGTGGCGGAGGAGCGTGATGCCGGCGGCCATGGTGCCGCCGGTGGCGAGCAGGTCGTCGACGACGACGATGCGCTGGCCCGGGCGGACGGCGTCGGCCTGGATCTCGACGCGATCGGCGCCGTATTCGAGCGCATAGTCGAGGCCGATGGTGGGGCCGGGCAGCTTGCCGCGCTTGCGGATCATGGTGAAGCCGCAGGCGAGCTGCAGGGCGAGCGGGGCGGCGAGCAAAAAGCCGCGGCTCTCGACCCCCGCAATCAGATCGGGATGCCACTGGCGGAGCACGAGGGTGAGGCGGGAGATGGCGATCTGCCACGCCTCGGCGTTCCTGAGCAGGGTCGAGATGTCGTAGAAGAGGATCCCCGGCTTGGGGAAATCCGGGACGGCCCGGATGTGGTCTTTGAGGTCCATGGGCCGTCCCGTCTTGTCGCTGAGCGCCTATAGCCCAGCGGTCGCCTTGCCTCCAGAGACGATCGGCGGCCGATCAGTTGCCGTTCTTGACCGCATTGGCGCCGTTGGCGACGCCCTGTCCCGCCGACTTCACGTCCTGGCCGGCACCTTCGATGGTGTTGCACGCGGCAAGGCCGAGCGCCGCTAGAAGAATTGCGGCCGATAGGGCTCGGGTCATGGTCACTTACTCCCTGGTTGATGTGGGCGTAACGACCGGGTGGGCAATTTGTTCACGTGTCCATTTGGCAAGGATCGCCGCCCGATCGCGGCGGAGGTCGGCGCCGGAGCGGACGGTCGGATAGGGACGGTTCGGCATCAGGCCCTGCCAGACAACGCGGTTGAACGCGTTCTCGTCGTTCTGGTCGGCGTCGGTGAAGGTGAAGCCCTTCATGTGCCGCGCCCAGTAGCTGGCCGGCCGGACCAGGCCGGCCGGACCGATCCGCTGCTCCAGAGCGGCGTGCTGGACCGCGCTCGCGGTTGCGGTGATCGGGAGCGTGGTCTGGGTGGTGAGCAGCATCGAGGGGGTGGCGGTGTAGGTCCAGTCGGCCTGCCCGGGGTCGAAGACGTCCGACATCGGCCGAGCGGTCGCGTCGTGCAGGTTGAGCTGGCCCACGTTCAGCAGGTCCTCGATGGTGCGCAGCATGTTGACGGTGTTGTAGCGGGTGGAGACGACCTGGTTGTGCTTGACGTAGGCGCCGGCGACGAAGGCGACCGTGCGGTGGGCGTCGACATGGTCTGGGCCGTCCTGGCTGTCGTCCTCGATGACGAAGACCACGGTGCTGTTGGCGTACGGGCTCTGCGAGAGGTGCTGCAGCAGCAGGCCGATCGCATAGTCGTTGTCGGCGACGTCGAGCTCGGGGGTGTTGACGTTGCTGAGCGCGGGCTCGAAGCCGGGGGCCGCCGGTCCGGTGTCGCCGATATGGTCGTTCATGAAGCGGACCATCTCGAAGGCCGGCAGGTTCTTGCCGGCGACGTAGCCGTCGAACTCGCGCGCCCACTCCCGGTAGCGGTAGAAGTCGGGGAGCTTGTTGTCGAAGCCGCGGAAATAGGGATCGGTGACGCCGAGCAGGGCGCGGTCGGTGGCGACGGCGACGGTGGTGCCGGTCGCGGCGGGATCCGCGAGCAGTGGTGTCTGGGCACCGAATTGGGCGGCGGAGTCCTGGTACAGCGAGATGTCGATGAAGAAGCCGTAGTTGCGCAGGCTGAGCCCGGCATGCTCGACGGCGTTCCAGATGAAGTCGGCGCCGTCGGTGCCGTCGGCGCCCTCGCCGTTGAAGATGTTGCCGCTGCCGGGAAGGATGTTCGGGTTGCTGTTGATGCGCAGCAGCGGCTGGGTCGGCTGACGGGTGGCCGTGCTGGGGAAGGCGATGTTGATGTCGCGCTCGAGGCCGTTGCTGTCGTCGGTAAAGCCGCGGCTCGCGTAGTTCTCGGGGACGATCTTTTCGTCCATGTCGGTGGTGCGCGCCTGCACGGTCCAGGGCCAGCCCGAGGCGCTGACGTCGCCGGCGCAGTAGGTGTTGTCGAGATCGACGAACTGGCTGGCGATGGCATGCTGGTTGGGGGTGACGGAGTTCGGGAATTCGGCGATCGAGGGATCGCCATTGCCGACCGGCAGGTCGCCAAGGACCTCGTCGTAGGTGCGATTCTCGCGGACGATGTAGATCACGTGGTGGATGTGGGCGCGCAGTGTGGCCATCAGCGTCTCGTCCGCCACCGTCGGAGCGTCGAGCAGGATGGCGTTGACGCCGGTCTGCACGGTGAGCGGAATGAAGGAGTTGAGCGTGGGGACCGGCAGGGTGAGCAGTCCGGCGCGGGTCTGCTGCAGGACGTACTCGTTGCTGGCGCGCTTGGCGACGCCGGCGCAGCCGGGGGCGAGGTTGGAATCGGAACCGACGCTGGTGCAGTAGGTAGTATCGGAACCGGTCGGGCTCTTGCCGTTGGCGACGAACAAGCGATGGCCGTCGGCGCTGACCGCGACCGCGTTCGGATAGTGGCCGGTCGGGATCAGGCTGACGACGAGGTTGAGCGGCAGCGAGATGACAGCCAGCGCGTTGATGCCGCCCTCGGTCACGTAGAGTGTCCGCTCGTCGGGCGAGAGGGCGAGATTGTTCGGGTTGGTGCCGCGATAGTTCTTGCCGAGGAACGGCAGCAGCGGACCCGCGACGCGGATCCGCTGCAGGACGGCATTGTTGGCGGTGTCGATGACATAAACGGTGTCGCTGTTGTCGGCGGCGACGTACAGGCGGGTGCCTGCGCGGTTGAGGATGATCTTGTTGGGCGCGCCGGACACGCTGATGCGGGTCTTCAGGACCGGAGCGGCGGTGATGTCCACCACGTCGATCTCGCTGTCGCGGACGCTGGAGATGTAGGCGGTATTGCCGTGGATCGCGACGCCGAACGGGAACTCGCCGCCGGCGACGCCGGCGCGGGCGGCGTCGATCTGGCCGGGGCGCAGGTCGAGCTCGGCCTTGGCACCGGTCGCGAGCGTGACGACGCTGACGGAATCGTTCTCGAAATTGGCGACCACGGCGCGCGTGCCATCGCCGGTGATGGCGAGGCCGGCGGCCTCGCGCGGGTTGGTGGCAGCGGCGAAGGCGGGCGGGATGACGGGCGCGGTGCCGTTGCCGAGCAGGCCGTTCCCGGCGACGTGGCCGAGGGCGATCGGGGTGCTCGTCTCGGCCCAGGTGCCGGCCGTGCGCGCATAGCTGTGGATGTCGTCGTCGACGCCGCCGGTGACATAGAAATGCTCGCCATCGGGGGCGAAAGCGATGCCGTTGAAGGTATTGGGGACCTGCACGACCTGGGTCTGGCGCGGGGTGCCGCGCGAGACGTCGTAGACAAAGACATAGTCGTTGCTGTCGGCTTGGATGTAGTTGTCCGACTTGTCGAGCAGCTTGTTATAGCCGCCGGTCATGACGAGAAGCGTGCGCCCGTCCGGCGACAGCTTGGCGTCCGTGGCGTAGCCGGCGAGGAAGTCCGGAAATGCGGCCAGGCCCGGATTGAGCGGCTGGAAGGTCGAGCCCGGGGCCGCGGTCGGCGTGATCGACTGGCCCTGGGCGAGCCTCGTCTGCGCATGCGCGGCGAGTGACGTTGCCGCGAGCAGGAGGGCGAGGGCACTGACACGGCGCTGCATCGAACATTCTTCCTGCGAGGTGGCGCGCCGGTATAACGGCATCGGCGCGGCTCGCTCATGACCCTCCTGTGACAGTCGTGCGCGGTCAGATTGCTGTCAGAGAAACGATTTCGACAGCATCATGTGCACGCCCTTGTTGCCGTCGACGGTCTGGGTGACGCGCAAATTGCCGGCGAGCGAGCAGAGCATGTAGGCCTCGCTCGGCGAGAGGTTCGACCGGCGGCAGACATGGGCGATCATCTCGCGCACCGCCTGCTTGGCGGCGTCGTCGAGATCCTCGTCGAGCCCGATCGAGATCAGGTCGGTGGGCGTCTCGGCGAACGGGAACGCGACCGGGAAGTCGCGACGCACGGTGAGGCGGAAGGTGCCGGACAGCCCGGTCTCGAGAGCCGTGATGCAGACCTCGCCGTCACCCTGCACGGCGTGGCCGTCGCCGGCAAGGAACAGCGCGCCCTCGTTGAAGACCGGCAGGTAGAGGGTGGCGCCGGGCTTGAGCTCCTTGTTGTCCATGTTGCCGCCGAAGGCGCGCGGGACGGGCGAGCCACATCGGCCCCAGGCCTTTGGCGGAGCGACGCCCATGATGCCGAAGAACGGGTCGAGCGGCAGCTCGGTGCCCCAGGGCAGGGTGTAGACGCCGCGGGCGCGGTCGATCGCCGGGTGGATGATCTCGTGGTCCGGGAAATCGTCCGGCAGCGTGCCCTTGAGCGGGGCGATCGCGACGAACCCCCAATCCATGGTGAGCTCGGCCGACAGGATGTCGACCTGCAGCGTGTCGCCAGGTGACGCGCCGCGGACATGGACCGGACCGGTCAGGAAATGACCCCCCGGCTCCGGGAAGCGCTCGAGAATGGCGCGGAACTCGGCCGGCACGCGCGACGCATCATCCGGCAGGCAGGCCACGCCGCCGGCGGGGACGGACGCGATCGTGACGGTGTCCCCGGAATCGATCTCGAGCACCGGCGGCGTAGTGGCGTCGAGATAGCCCTGGACGGTGTTGGCGACGGTGGCGGGCATGTCGTGGTGGGTCATGCGCGGCCTCAGAACTGGACGCCGCGAGTGAGCGCGCCGTCGACGGCGAGGTTGGTGCCGGTGATGAAGCTGGCGGCCGGGCTGGCGAGAAAGGCTGCCGCGCGCGCGATCTCCTCGGGGCGGCCCATCCGGCCGGTCGGGTTCAGCGCCATGGCCACCTTGAACAGATCGGGATTGTCTCGCTCGATGTTTTCCCACACGCCGCCCGCGAAGTAGGTGTTGCCGGGCGAGACGGTGTTGGCGCGCACGCCGACGCCGGCGAGCTGGTAGGCGAGGCCTTGCGCGTAGTGGATCAGGGCGACCTTGAACGCGCCGTAGGGTCCGCCGGCGAAATCCACCTCGCGGCCCGACACGCTGGAGATGATCACGATGCTGGCGGCGTCCGACCGGCGGAGGAACGGCAGCGCCGCGTCGACCATGCGGACTGTGCCCATCAGGTCGGTCTCGTAGCCAAGCCGCCAGGCATCGTCGCCGGCGATGGCGAGCGCGCTGACATTGGGGATGACGATGTCGATGCCGCCGAGCGCTTCCGCGGAGGCCTCGACCCAGGTGCCCAGGGCCGCGCCGGATGGCGCGCCCGATCCCTTGGTGGCGCCGCTGACGAGCGCCTTTCGTCCTGATAGACCGAGATCCATGGGCGGACTCCTTGCTCCCGTGCGAGCTTAGAATCGAAAGAGGGATCTGCGTGACCGAAAGCGGCAAGTGTTACCATCGGACAAGAGCGCGACATCGTTGCTTCGATGTCGCGGCGCAGGGGGCGGCGAGCAGAGGGGGATCGAGATGAAAGGCACGCGATGGAGCATGTGGGCAGCGTCATGCGCGGCCGTGGTGCTGGGCGGCTGCGTCTATGAGCCGCCACCGCCGCCTCCGGCACCGGTGGTGGCCTACGGGCCGCCGCCCGCGCCGATCGTCGAGCGGGTCCCGCCACCGCCCGCCGCTGCCTATGTGTGGCGTCCAGGGCACTGGCGCTGGAACGGTTTCCGATACGTCTGGGCGCCGGGGCATTACGTGCTGCGTCCGGTCTGAACCGCCTTGGAGATCGTCGTCCGGTCCGACGCGGAGGCCGCGGCCGACCTCGCGGCGCGGATCGTGGGCGCCCGGGTCAGCGACGATCCCGCGATCACCCTTGGGCTCGCGACCGGCCGGACGATGGAGCGCGTCTATGACCGGCTCGCGGCGATGCATCGCGACGGGCTCTCGTTCGCGGGCTGCACGACGTTCAACCTCGACGAGTATGTCGGTCTGGCCCCGAACGATCCGAACAGCTACCGCGCGGCCATGGACCGGCTGCTGTTCGGCCGGATCGACATCAATCGCGCCAAGACCCATGTCCCCGACGGCTGCGCGGCCGATCTCGTCGTCGAGGCGCGCCGCTACGAGGCGGCGATCGCGGGCGCGGGGGGGATCGGGCTGCAATTGCTGGGCATCGGCGAGACCGGCCATATCGGCTTCAACGAGCCGATGTCGGCGCTGCTCTCGCGCACGCGCGACAAGACGCTGACACCGAGGACGCGGGCGCAGAATGCCGCGATGTTCGGCGGCGATCCGCAAGCAGTGCCGGCTCGCGCGATCACGATGGGGGTCGGCACGATCCTGGATGCGCGCGAGATCCTGCTGGTCGCCGCCGGCGCGTCCAAGGCCGAGATCCTGGCCCGCGCGCTCGAGGGACCGCTCACGTCGATGGTCACTGCGTCGGCGCTGCAGCTCCATCCGCGCTGCCTGGTGGTGGCGGACGAGGCGGCGGGAGCGCGCCTGGCCGGGCGCGCCTACTATGATTTCGTCTTCGCCAGCGAGCCGCACTGGGCGGCATTCAGGGATCAGGAGTAGAACTCCACCCGATCCTTTCCCTTCAGTCCGAGCATCGCGCGCGCCTCGCCGGGCGTCGCGACCGAACGCCCCAGCGCCTCGACCAGCCGCCGCGCGCGGACGACCTGCTCGGCGTTGCTCGTGGCCAGGCGCCCAGGCGCCGCCCACAGGCTGTCCTCGAGCCCGACCCTGATGTTCCCTCCCATCCCGGCGGCCATAGCCGCGATCGGCATCTGGTGGCGCCCGGCGCCGAGCACCGACCAGCGGAAGTCATGCCCGAACAGGCGATCGGCGGTGCGCTTCATGTGCGCGACATCCTCGGGATGCGGTCCGATCCCGCCCAGAAGTCCGAAGATCGTCTGGATGAAGAAGGGCGGCTCGATCAGCCCGCGCTCGGCGAAGTGCGCCAGGTTGTACAGATGGCCGACATCGTAGCACTCGAACTCGAACCGGATGCCGTCGCCCTTGCACGCCTCCAACGCATAGGCGATGTCGCGGAACGTGTTGCGAAAGATCAGGTCGTCGCTGTCGGCCAGATGCGCGCGTTCCCAGTCATGCGTGAACTCCTTGACGCGGCCGAGCATCGGGAACAGCGCGAAGTTGAACGACCCCATGTTCAGCGACGCGAGCTCCGGCTTGAACATGGTCGCGGGCCGGATCCGCTCCTCGATCCTCATGGTGGGCGCGCCGCCGCTGGTCAGGTTGATCACGACGTCGCTCGCCGCCTTGATGGTCCGCAGGAATGGCGCGAACGCCTCCGGGCGCTGGTCGGGCTTGCCGGTCCGCGGATCGCGCGCGTGCAGGTGCACGATCGCGGCCCCTGCTTCGGCGGCACCCAGCGCCGACCGGGCGATCTCGTTGGCGGTCACCGGCAGGTGCGGCGACATCGACGGGGTGTGGATCGCGCCGGTGATGGCGCAGGTGACGATGACCGGGCCGCCATGGTGTCCTCGCTTTCGGCAGGTCGGGCGCGTCCTGTAAGGATGCGCCATGCGCAGCCTGGATGCCTACGCCACCGCCAAACTCGATCGGCTCGATGCGGCGCGGCTGCGGCGCCGTCTCGCGGTAAGCGCGCGCGGGGCCCCGCCCTGGGTCGAGCGCGACGGGCGTCGCCTGCTGTCGCTGTCCTGCAACGACACGCTCGGCCTGTCGCGCCACCCCGCCGTGATCGAGGCCGCGGTCGAGGCTACGCATCGCTGGGGCACCGGCGCCGGTGCCTCGCGGCTCGTCACCGGCAACCATCCGGAGCTGGTGGCCCTCGAGGACGCGCTCGCCCACGCGAATGGCACCGAGGCCGCCTGCGTGTTCGGCTCGGGCTACCTCGCCAATCTCGGGGTCATTCCGTCGCTGGCCGGCCCGGACGACCTCATCCTCGCCGACGCGCTCTCGCATGCCTGCCTGATCGCGGGGGCCAGGCTATCGGGGGCCCGCACCCGGCTCTTCCCGCACAACGACGCGGACGCCCTCGCCACGATCCTGTCGGAGACACGCGCGGCCCATCCGCGCTGCCTGATCCTGACCGAGACCGTGTTCTCGATGGACGGCGATCGCGCTCCGCTCGCTTCCATCGCGTCGCTGGCGGCGACCTACGATGCGTGGCTGCTGGCCGACGACGCGCACGGCATCGGCCTCGCGCTCGACGTCGAAACCGTCCCGCTGCTGGTCGGCACGCTGTCGAAGGCGATCGGCAGCTATGGCGGCTTCCTCTGCGCGTCGCGCGCGGTCGTCGACCTGATGCATTCGCGCGCCCGGCCGTTCGTCTACTCGACCGGCCTGCCGCCTGCGGTCGCGGCCGCCTCGCGGGCGGCGCTCGCCATCATCGCGTCCGACCCGGCGCTCCGCGCACGCCCGCTCGAACACGCGCGCCGCTTCACGGCGCGTGCCGGCCGCCCCGAGGCGCAGAGCCACATCGTGCCGATCGTGCTCGGCACCGCCGGCGCCGCGCTGGAGGCGCAGGCGTTGCTCGAGGCGCGCGGCTTCCTCGCGACCGCGATCCGGCCGCCGACGGTGCCCGACGGCACGGCGCGCCTGCGTCTCAGCTTTCCCGCGTCCCTGGCCCACGCCGATATCGACCGCCTGGCGGACCTGCTCGCATGCTGACCTGGTTCGTCACCGGGTCGGGGACCGAGATCGGCAAGACCTTCGTGACATGCGGGCTCGCGCGCGCCTTCCGGGAGGCGCGCCGTCAGGTCGGCGTGCTCAAGCCGATCATGAGCGGCGCCGATCCGGCCGACCCTGGCGCCAGCGACGCCGGCCTGCTGCTGGAGGCCGCCGGCACCAACGCGACGCCCGAATCGGTGGCGGCGATCGCGCCATGGCGATACGAGGCGCCGATCTCGCCCGACATGGCCGCCGCCCGGGCGGGCACCGAAATCGATTTTGCCGCACTGTTGCAGTTCTGCCGAGACGCGCGGCGAGCCGCACCCGATCTGCTGCTGATCGAGGGTGTCGGCGGCGTGATGGCCCCGATCGGGCCGCGTCTGACCGCGCTGGACTGGGCGGCATCCCTCGCCCATCCCGCGATCCTCGTGTCGGGCACTCATCTTGGCGCGATCAGCCACGCCCTGACGGCCTCGCTCGCGCTGCGATCGCGCGGCATCCCGATCGCCGCCCTGGTCCTGAGCGAAAGTGCCGTCAATCCGGTTCCGCCCGCCGAGACGCGGACCGTGCTCTCCCGCCACCTGCCCGGCACCTTCATCGCCCTCGTGCGCCGCGGCCCCGGCGCCGTGTCCGACCTCGCCTCGCTTGCCGCGTCCCTGGGCGAAGGCTAGAGCACCCGCATGGCGAAGCACTGGCAGATCTCCGACATGGATTGGGGACGCTTCGACCCCTCCAAGGTCGATCCGGCACTCATCCCGTTGGTCAAGGCCGCCTCGGTGGTCGAACGGAACGGCACCGACTACGCGACCTATCTCGGCAACGTCTTCCATGACGACCCGGACTTCGCGCAAGCCGCGCTCAACTGGGCGGTCGAGGAGTGCCAGCACGGCGACGCGCTCGGCCAATGGGCGACGCTCGCCGATCCCGCTTGGGACTATCCCGGCGCCTTCGAACGCTACAAGAGCGGCTACAAGGTTCCGATCGACATCGACCGCTCCGTCCGCGGCTCACGCACCGGCGAGCTGATCGCCCGCTGCATGGTCGAGACCGGCACGTCGAGCTTCTACACCGCACTCGCCGAGCGCACGGAGGAGCCGGTGCTGCAGCAGGTCTGCCGCCAGATCGCGGCGGACGAGTACCGGCACTTCAAGCTGTTCTACGACCACATGCACCGCTATCTGACGCGCGAGCGCATCGGCGTGCTGCGCCGCACGCGGATCGCACTCGGCCGGGTGACGGAGACCGAGGACGACGAGCTCGCCTTCGCCTTCCATGTGACCAACGATCCAGAGGGCACGCCGTATGATCACGCGCGCAGCATCGCCGGCTACATGGCGGGCGCGATGGGCTCGTATCGGCGCGCGCACATCGCGCGCGCGGTCGGCATGACCTTCAAGGCGATCGGCTTCAAGCCGCACACGCGCATCGCGTCGGTGGCGACCTCGGTGTCCTGGCTGCTGATGCAGCGCCGCCAACGCAAGTTCGCGCGCGATCTGCGGGACGCGCGAGCGGCGTCATCCGCCAGGCCTCTGCCCTGGACCCGTTGGGGCCGAGCGGCCCCAAACCCGCAATGAAGTGAGCCCGTAGCCGGGCAGCGTTACCGTCGTGTTCGGCAACGATATTCCAGCCGCAGGTTTGGCGGCCGGCCTCGGTCCCCAATCTTCTACTTTTGCCGCACCGACGCGGCACCTGCCGCGCGGCCGAGGCGGCGGGCGGCTTCCTCGAATTCGGGTTCGGTCAGACTCGCGAAGCCGATGCGCACGCCGGGGGCTTCGATGCCGTCCGCGGCAAATTGCCGTCCCGGCAGGAGCTGGACGCCGTTGGCGAGCGCCTGTTCGCGCAGGCGATCATAGCGGAGCGGCGGCTTCAGTCGCGCCCAGATCGCGAGGCCGCCCGCCTGCAGGTCGATATCGAGCACGCCGCAATGTTCCTGCAGGGCGCGGGCGGCGCTCGCGCGTCGCTGCGCATAGACGCGCAGCGCCCGGCGCGCATGGCTTCGCACCGTGCCGTCGGCCATCAGGGACGCGAGCGCGCGCTCCATCACCGGGTCGCCTTGCCGGTCGAAGATCATGATCTCGCGCGCCGCGCGGTCGATCATGTCGGCGGGTCCGGTGATGTAGCCCAGGCGCAGGTTCGGCGAGAGCAGCTTGGAGAACGAGCCGACATAGGCGACGCGTCCCTCCCGGTCGGCACCGATCAGCGGCAGCAGCGGCCTGCCCTCGAAATGGAACTCGTGGTCGTAGTCGTCCTCCAGCACGACGAAGCCGAATTGTGCCGCGAGCACGAGCAGCCGCATTCGCCGCTCGGGCCGCATCGGCACCGTGGTCGGATACTGGTGATGCGGCGTGACATAGACCACGCGCACGCGCCGCCGGCGGCACAGCGCCTCGAGAGCGTCTGGATCGAGGCCCTCGTCGTCGAAGCCGATCGTGACCGCGTCCGCGCCGATCGCGCGCGCGATCTCGGCCACCGGGCCATAGCTCAACCCTTCGAGGGCGACCGTGTCGCCGGGTCCCGCGAACAGGCGGAGGATGAGGTGGATCGCCATCTGGCTGCCGCGGGTCAGGCAGATCTGCTCGACGCTGCAGCCGATCCCGCGCTCGAGCATCAGCATCGACGCGATCGAGTCGCGCAGGCCGGCGTCGCCTCGCGGATCGCCGTAGCCGAGCGCATTTGCCGCCGCACTTCGCTCGAGCGCCTTGGCGTAGGCGCGCGCGAGCAGCGGCGTCGGCAACAGCCGTCCGTCGGGCAGGCCGTCATCGAGCATGATCGTGCCGGGCGCGGGAGAGCGGTGCGTGAGGCCCGGCGGCGTGCCGCGGAAGCCGATCGCCGTGGCCGCCGCGATCCTTGGCACCGTCGCGGCGCCCGCGTCGGCGCGGGGCGGCGGCAGGGCGAAGGCCACGAACGTGCCGCGCTGCGGCTCGGACACGATCCAGCCCTGCGAGGCCAATTCGTCGAAGGCCTGCACCACCGTCTTGCGGCTGACGCCGAGACGCTCGGCCAGCACGCGTGAGCCAGGCAGCACCGTACCCGGCGCGATGCGGCCGGCGCCGATGTCGTCGATCAGCACACGGACGATCTGCGCGCCGAGAGAGGCAGGGCTGGTCCGGTCGAGAACCAGTTTGAGTTCCCAATTCCTGAGCATCGATTGCGGCTGGACTCCTCGATTTTGCGGAACTGGATGTTCCGACGGCGCCACGGCGGAGGCTAGATCGAGGCTCGAGGAAATGATCGGAGAAAATCCGAGCCCGGCCAGCGGCGGTCCCCCGACGAGGGAGTGTTCGCCATGACTGACATCGCACTGAGGCGGAACTGCCTCGGCTTCTTCGAGCTGCTCGCCCAGGCGGTGGCGCTGATCTCGCCCACCATGACGGCCGCCTTGATCATCCCGGTGATGTATTCCAACACCGGCGACTGGAGCTGGCTGTCGTACGCGCTCGGCACGGTGATGCTGCTGTTCGTGGCGCTGAACCTCAACCAGTTCGCGCGCCGGATGTCGGGCTCGGGCTCGATGTACGTCTATGTGCGGCGCGGCCTGGGACGGATCGCGGGCGGCATCGCCGGCTGGGCGCTGATCTGGGCCTATCTCGGCATCTCGCTCGCGGGGGTCATGGGCTTCTCGATCTTCGCCGGCAAGCTGCTCGGCATGGCGGGCCTGGCCGTGCCCGGGCCGATCCTGTTCGTGGCCTGCGTCGGCGTCGCCTGGTTCTGCGCCTGGAAGAACGTCCAGCTCTCGGCGATCCTGATGCTGCTGCTCGAAGCGGCCTCGATGGCGCTCATCACATTCCTCTGCTTGGTGACGCTGTCCCAGCACGGGTTCGCGATCGATCCGCAGCAATACGCGGTCTCGAGCCTGCACCTCTCGTCGCTGGGGCTCGGTGTGGTGGTGGCGATCTTCAGCCTGGTCGGTTTCGAATGCGCGACCGCGTTCGGCGACGAGGCGCGCAATCCGCTGACGAACATCCCGCGCGCGGTGATCCTGAGCCTGGCGATCTCCGGCATCTTCTTCGTCTTCGTCACCACCGTGATGGTCCAGGCGACGCACGGCAGCAAGCCCACGCTCGACGCGATCGACGCGCCGCTCAACGTCATGGCGACGCTGGCCCACTTGCCCGCACTGCAGGCGCCGCTGTCGGCCGGCGCGATGCTGAGCTTCTTCGCCCTTTGCCTGTCGTGCATCAATGCCGGCGCACGCGTGATGTACGCGATGGGCAGGGACGGGTTGCTGCACGGCGCGGTCGGCGGCGCCCATTCGCGCAACGAAACCCCGCATGTGGCGGTGACCGCCATGGCCGTCGTGGCGCTGTGCGTCGCGGTCGGCATGGCGGTCGGCCACGTGGCGCTGCTCGACGCGTTCAACGATGTGGGCACGCTCGCCGCTTTCGGCTTCATCGTGCCCTACGTGCTGATCAGCGTTGCCGCACCCGTCTATCTGCGCGCAATCGGGCGCATGGAAAGCCGGCATGTCTGGCTCTGCGCGGCCTCGCTCGCGCTGCTGGTCATTCCGGCGGCGGGCAGCGTCTACCCGGTGCCGCCGGCGCCGGCGCGTTACTTCCCGTATCTCTTCCTCGCCTATCTTGCTGCGGGCGCGGTCCTGGTTACCATGCGCGGCAGGGGATCGAGTCCCAAGCAGGCGAACGACGTCGCCCTCGGGGGACCAGCCCTGGGTGAAGGCTGACCCGGTGCATCTGGCGGATATCAGGATCTACCCTGTCAAGGCACTGAAGGGCGCGTCCCTGGCCGATGCCATTGTCGAGCCCTGGGGCCTCGCCGGCGATCGGCGCTGGATGGTCGTCGACGTTACGGCCAGGTTCATCACCCAGCGCACCCATGCGCGCATGGCGCTGATCGAGGCGGCCGCCACCGACGGCGGCCTGCGGCTGACCGCGCCGGGACAGAGGCCGCTCGACATCCCGTTCCCGGCCGAAAATGCCGGGACGATCGAGGTCACGGTGTGGCGCGACACGCTGCCGGCCCGGCTCGCCTCGATGGAGGCGGACCGCCTGCTTGGCGAGGCGATCGGCGCGCCGTGCCGTCTGGTCTGGATGCACGACACCAGGGCGCGACCGACCGATCCGGTTCATGCGCCGGCCGGCAGCACGGTCAATTTCGCCGACGGCTTCCCGCTGCTGCTCGGCACCACCGCGTCGCTCGACGCGCTGAACACGTGGCTGCCGTCGCCGGTCACGATCGGGCGCTTCCGTCCGAACCTGGTCGTCGAGGGTGCGTCCGCCTGGGACGAGGACCGATGGCGGCGGATACGGATCGGCGAGATCGTCTTCTTCGTCGCCAAGGCGTGCGACCGCTGCATCGTGACCACGATCGATCCCGAAACGGGCGAGCGTCCGGACAAGACCGAACCGCTCCGCACCCTCGGCCGCTACCGCAAGGATGAAGGCGGCGGCGTCATCTTCGGCCAGAACCTGGTGCCGGAAACCACCGGTGCGCTGCGCGTGGGCGATCCGGTCGAGATCCTGGAGCGGGGCGAGCCGAACGTCAGGATCGCCGAGGCCGCGATGGCGTGACCGGCACGCTCTACGGCCGCTCATAGGTCCCGGTGAGCATCCCGCAGGCAAGGACATGGCCGTCGATCGCGCGCATCAGGGCCGACAGGCTCGGTGCCGACAGCCCGATCCGCCGGTCGATTGCCACGAGCTGGAACACGTAGCGGTGCGGCCCGTGCGCCGGGATCGGCGCCGGCGGCAGGAACGAGCGCTTTCGGAACGTGTTGGTGCCGAACGTGCCAGTACGCTTCCACGCCCCTTCCTCGAGCCCTCGCGCGTCCGGAGCGATCCCGACCAGCACCGCGTGGACGATCGGTCGCGGCAGCGGCGCGTCGGGATCCTGAACGACCAGGGCGAGTTCGGCCGTGCCGGCGGGCAGGCCGTTCCATTCGAGGCCGGGGGCCACGCCCTCGCCGTCCTCGGTGAACCGCACTGGCATCGGCGCGCCATCGGCGAACACGCTCCTGAGGCTCATCGTCGGCGCAAGGGCAATCCGGTTGACCGCCAGCCGACTGTCGCCTGCCCGCAACCCGCGGATCAGCGCGCCGACCCGAACCGTCAATAGAGGACCACCGTGCGAATGCTTTCGCCCCTGCCCATCAGGCCGAAGCCCTCGTTGATTCGATCGAGCGGCAGCCGGTGCGTGATCAACGGATCGATCCTGATCCGGCCGTCCATGTACATGTCGACGATCCTGGGCACGTCGGTGCGTCCTCGGGCACCGCCAAACGCGGTTCCGATCCATCTCCGCCCGGTCACGAGCTGGAACGGCCGCGTCGCGATCTCCTGACCCGACGCGGCAACACCGATGATGGTGGCGATTCCCCAGCCTCGATGCGCGCATTCGAGCGCCTGTCGCATCAGCGTCGTGCTGCCCACGCATTCGAACGTGTAGTCGGCGCCCCCGCCGGTCAGCTCGACGAGATGCCCCACGAGATCGCCTCCGATCAGATCGGGATTGACGAAATCGGTCATGCCGAATTGCCGCGCGATGGCCTCGCGCGCCGGGTTGCGGTCGACGCCCACGATCTGTCGCGCTCCCACCATGCGCGCGCCCTGGATGACGTTCAGACCGATGCCGCCGAGCCCGAACACCACGACGGTGCTGTCCGCCTCCACCTTGGCGGTGAACAGCACCGCGCCCACGCCCGTCGTCACGCCGCAGCCGATGTAGCAGACGGTGTCGAACGGAGCGTCCGGCCTGATCTTGGCCAGCGCGATCTCGGGCAGCACGGTGTGGTTGGCAAACGTCGAGCAGCCCATGTAGTGCAGCAGCGTCTTGCCCCTGTGCGAGAATCGCGAGGTGCCGTCAGGCATCGCGCCCTTGCCCTGCGTGCTCCTGATCTTGACGCAGAGATTGGTCTTGGGGTTGAGGCAGTAGGCGCACTCGCGGCATTCTGGCGTATAGAGCGCGATCACGTGGTCGCCCGGCCTGAGCGACGTGACACCTGGCCCGACCTCGAGCACCACGCCCGCACCTTCGTGGCCGAGGATCGCCGGGAACAGGCCCTCGGGATCGGCGCCGGACAGCGTATATTTGTCGGTGTGGCAGATACCGGTCGCCTTCAGCTCGACGAGCACCTCGCCGGCGCGCGGGCCGTCCAGCTGCACCGTGTCCACCACAAGGTCCTGGCCTGCCTCGAAGGCAATCGCGGCACGTGTTTCCATCAGAATCTCCCACCCGATCGACAGAGAGTGCCCGGCTGGGCGCACGAGGCAAGCGCACGTTCGCTTGTGACAACGCGGCAGGTAAGCAACGCTCGGGCCATCTATCGGCGGCCACGCTGATCGAGATCCGGCGTCAGGCCACGCAAGCGCCGGCCGCCAATGGCCGTCAGACTCGCGCCAGGATGTCCTCGATCCTCGAGCGATCGATCTTCCCGTTCGGGGTCAGCGCGTAGGAGTCGACTTCCCGAAAATAGCTGGGAACATGCGTCGAGGGGAGCAGCGCGACACAGCGCTTGCGGACGCTTGCCGGATCGAGGAACTGGCTGCTCGTCGTCTTGTAGGTGGCCAGCAGGCACGGATGGCTCGAACTCGTCAGCAGAACGACGGCGCAGGCCTCGACCGCATCGAGCGACTCGATCGCCGCTTCCACTTCCCCGAGCTCGATTCTCACACCGTTGAGCTTCACCTGACGGTCGGCCCGTCCCCTGAACAGGAGCACACCGCTGTCGACATGCAGTTCGACAAGATCGCCGGTCCGGTAGAACCGGACCTCGCGTCCATCGATCACATGGTCGACGAAAGGATCAGCGGCGGCTCTCGAGACATAGCCGTCGGCGACAGGCGCGCCGCCGACGCTGAGCATGCCCACGACGACGCCTTGCTCGACGCTCGTCTCGTCGATCATGAAGACAGTGTTCTCGATCGGGGCACCGATCTGGATGCGTGTCATCGGATCGCGCGGCACCAGCCAGTTCGCGACCGCAAGCGTGGTCTCCGCGGGCCCGTAGGAGTTGCGAAGCGCGCAAGCCGGGAGCCGTTCGTGGAACCTGCGCGCCAGGCCGCCCGTCCAGGTCTCGCCGCCGCAGAACATGACGCGCAGCCTGGAATCCTTGCCGAACTCAGGCCGGTCGAGCAGGGCGCCGAGCAGGCTCGGCACGAAGCCCGCGATCGTGATGCCCTCGTCGTGGATCAGCCTGCCGATGGCTCGCAGATCAAAAAAAGGTCCCTGATCGTAGATGACGAGAAGGCAGCCCGCGGCGAGGGGAAAGACGAATTCCCAGACATGGACGTCAAAGGACAGCGAAGTCTTGAACAGCACCTTGTCGCTGGACACCGGCTGCACGAGGCGCCGCATTGCCGTCAGCCGGTTGATCAGGGCACGGTGCGAAACCCGCACCGCTTTCGGAACCCCGGTGCTGCCGGACGTATGGGTGACATAGCAGCAGGACCGATCGATGACCCTGACCGACTCGGCGTCTCCTTCGGAAATCTGCCTCAGAACCGAAAGCGTCCGGCCGGCAACGACCATCGATTGGACATGCGTGTAGCCTTCGGGCGCGAAGTCCGGTGTGTCCGTGATGATCGCATCAGGCCTGCAGCCGCCGATCATGGCGGCAAGCCGGGTCGCGGGAAGATCGGTCGACAACGGCAGGTAGGTCGATCCTCGGCTCCAGACCGCAAGCACGGCCTGCACCATGGCGGCCGATCGCGCCACATGGACCCCGATCCAGCTCTCTCGCGGCAATACCTCGAACGATTGGACGCCGGACAGCAGGTCGCCGCCGGTCAGCGTGCAGCCGGACGATCGGATCCGCGGCGCGCGCGGCTCCATCGACAGAGCGGCTTTGACCGCCTCCCACACATCGGCGTGATCCAGAACGCGATCGGGTCCGTGGATCAACCAGGTCCGCTGCCCCGTCGCCGTCTTGAACAGCCGAGGGCGTGCCTCGACGGTCACGACAGCAGGCACGTCGTGCGAAGCTGCCGCTCGATGGACATGGCGAGCGTCGCCACATCGGTGCGTACGATCGTGACGTGGTCGCCGGGCACCTCGTCGATGGTCAGCCGGTCGACGAGCCGGCCCCAAATCCTTTTCGGATCAGGAGGGAATGCCTCCGGCCGATCCATTGCCTGAAAGAAATGGAGGTCACAGCGGCCAGGCGAGGGGCGATAGCGTTGCCACGCCAGCCGTCCCATGGCCCTGACGCGCCGCAACGCGGGCGGAAACATCGACTCGTCGTTCTCGGGTGTGACAGTCGACGGATGGAATCTTCTGCGGGCCCACGCATTGATCCTCCACCACGACTTGCGCACCGTCAGCATCAGCGGCCGCTTCCTGATCGTCGTGGCAAGGCGTCCAGGAAAATGCCAGATCGACGAAGCATCGCTCGGGAACGCATCGATCAGGCCGAGGAAACCGACCTCTTCCCCCAGCTCCCGCAGCCGTTTGGCCATTTCGAACGCGATAAGGCCGCCTAGCGAGAAACCGACGAGAAGGTAGGGGCCATCGGGTTCCATCCGGATCATCATGTCGACGTAGGAGCGGGCCATGGCTTCGACCGTGTCGTTCGGAACCGCGCCGTCGAGCCCGACCGCCTGGATGCCGTAAATGGTGATGTCGCCATCGATCCGGCGGGCCAGATCGAGCAGTTCGATCGCGGTTCCACCCTGACCGTGGACGAGAAACAGACAGGGACGACTTGGACCCCGCCGCAGCAGGATGACGGGCTCCTCGCCGGCGGCGTCGTCCTCGGCGAGAAACGCCTCCATGGCGCGGATCGAGGGCGCGTTGTAGATCGCCGAGATCGACAGCTCACGGCCCGTGGCTTTCTCGATCTCGAGGATGAGCGAGATCGCGAGCATCGACGATCCGCCGGTCTCGAAGAAATGCTCGTCCGGACCGACCGGGCGCTCGAGCACGTCCTCGAAGATGCGGCTCACGAGGTCGCTATCCTGCATCGCTCAGCTCCAGGCCGCGGTCGGCAAGCGATCGGGCATGCCCGATATACGGATGCGCCGGCGCTCGCTTCTCCTCGATCATCGCGAGCCAGTTGCGGGCGATCGCCCCTGCCGTTGCAGTCCATGAGGGCCTGGTCGCCCGCAGCGGTCCCAAATCGACCACCGGATCATACGTGGTCTCGCGACTGCGGAAGCGTGCCACGTCGCGTCTCAATTCGGCGATCAGCGTCCGCGGCGTGTACTCCGGATGGCCCTGGAGAAAAAGCCATGCCGGCCGATCGGGATCGACGAACATGTCGACGCCAGAACGCTCCGAGCAGGTCAACACGTCGTAGCCCGCGGCCAGGAGATCGTCGGCGCGCAACTCGTTCCAGCGCGAATGCGGCATGTCGAACCAGGCCGGGACGCCGTGCAGCAGGTCATGACCGGCGATGTGATGATGACTGAACACGCCGAAGCACTTCGCCGCAAGCCTGCGCCTGCGCAGGCCCGTCGCATGCTGGACCGCCGCATGGGCGGCGAGGCACGACAAGACCAGCGGCAAGCGGTGGATGCGGGCGTGATCGAGGAAGGCGGTCAGTCCGGCCCAGAACGGCTCGTCCTCGAGCGATTGGCAGGTAGGCTCGGCGCCGGTCACGATCGCGGCGTCCAGAGGCTGGCGCGCCATCAGACTGTCGATGGTCTCCACCTCCTCGAGTGCGTCCTGGCACGAATGCGGCAGGCGCGCGACATGAAGTCTGATCAGGCGGTCGCCGGCGCCGCCGGCCAGGAACGCGCGGAACCGGTCGACCACCCTGTCGAACGCCTGACGCGACGCGTTGTTGACCAGCGCGATGTCGAGCGGCGGCGGCGCGAACGACCCGCTCATCGTCCGGTCCGCCTCGAGGCCGACAACGCCTGATCGAGATCGGCGATGATGTCGTCGATATGCTCGAGCCCGATGCTCAGCCGCACGGTCTCCGGCGTGACACCGGCGCGACGCAGTTCGTCGCCCGTCAGTTGCCGGTGGGTCGTCGAGGCGGGGTGCGTCGCGAGCGACTTCGCGTCCCCCATGTTGACCAGACGCTTGAACATCAGCAGGCCATCGAGGAACGCGCGTCCGGCCTCGAAACCACCGGTCACGCCGAAGGTCAGCAGGGAGGGCGAGCGCCCACCGAGATATCTGGCCGCTCGTCCGTGATCGGGGTGCTCGGGGAAACCCGTGTAGTTGACCCACGCGACACGGTCGTGGCCGCGCAGGAATTCGGCGACCCGGCGCGCATTCTCGACATGGCGATCGATCCGCAGCGGCAGCGTCTCCACCCCCTGCAGCAGAAGGAAGGCGTTAAGCGGTGCCAGCGTCGCCCCGGTGTTGCGCTGGCAGACCGTGCGGCAGCGCGCGACATAGGCCGCCGGTCCGAACTGATCGACATAGACCACGTCGTGATAGGACGGCTCCGGACGGGTCAGCATCGGGAACCGCTCGGCGTGCGCGCGCCAGGGAAAACGCCCGCCATCGACGATGATGCCGCCCATCGACGTGCCGTGGCCGCCGATGAACTTCGTCAGCGAATGCACCACGATGTCGGCACCATGCTCGATCGGCCGGCACAGGATCGGGCTCGCCACCGTGTTGTCGACGATCAACGGGATGCCATTGCGATGCGCGACGGCGGCCAGGCTCTCGAGATCGGCGATGTTGCCGGCGGGATTGCCGACGCTCTCACAATAGATCGCGCGCGTGTTCTTATCGATCAACCGCTCGACGTCGCCCGGCTTGTCGCTCGCGGCGAACCGCGCTTCGACGCCTTGGCCGCGGAAGACATGCGCGAACAAGGTGTAGGTGGCACCGTAGAGCTGACTCATCGAGACGAAGTTGGTGCCCGCCTCGACGATGTTGGCGATCGCGTAGTGGATGGCGGCCGACCCCGCGCTGACGCTCAGCGCCTCGAGACCTCCCTCGAGCGCCGCGACCCGCCGTTCGAGGACGCTGTTGGTCGGATTGCCGATGCGCGTGTAGATGTTGCCGGGGACCTCCAGGTCGAACAGCGCCGCCCCGTGAGCCGCGCTGTCGAACTCGAAGGCGACCGTCTGGTGGATCGGAACCGCGCAGGCACGGGTAGAGTCGCCGTCATAGCCGCCGTGGATGGCGATGCTTTCGGCGCGCGTGCCCCAATGCCGGCCGGGACCGGCGGCGGGCTCGCGAGGCCGCAGATCCGAGGGATGGGCGGTCACCGTCGGCCTCCGCGGCGGCCCTGCCCCTAGGCCGCCAGCGCGTTCGTTGCGGCCGGCGCGGCCGCGCCGGCGCGGGCCGCCAGCCGCACGTCGGCCAGGATCGCGTCCCAGAACCGCAATCTCGCGCGCAGTGCGTCCTCGGCGGACCGGGTCGCCTCCTCCCACGCGACGGGATCGTCGCCGCACAATTCGCAGACCATCTCGACCGCTTTCGGTCCGTGATCCTCTTCGTCGAGCAGCAGATGACGCTCGAGATAGGCGGAGAAGAGGCCCGAGTGCGCACGGTGCCGATCGACGATCGGCAGGATGCTGCGGAACATCAGCGGGATCGAGTCCTCGCGTCCGAACGTGAACGCGGCCGCGACGACGTGCGGGCGGCCGCTGTCGAGCGACCGGAAGGTCGACCGGACGAACTCGATCGCGCCGGTAGGCGCGCCGGCCGCGACCAGCGCCTGGTCGAGACCGATGCGGCCGCGAAGAGCATCGAGAAAACGCCCGATCGATGCCGTGCCGGCGCCGATCTCGTCCATCGCGCGCACGTAGAGCTCGAAATGCCCCGTCGCCACGCCGTCGACGACATCGCTCTCTTCCTCGAGCACGATCTCGTTGATCAGCCGGCGCGTGCTTGCGCGGCCGACCGGAACCCAGGGAAGTTCCACGCAAGTAATGAGACGCTGCAACCCCTTCAGGAGGCACATGAAGTCCCACACCGCATAGACATGCCGCTCAGTGAAGAGGCGGATGTCGTCGAGCGTGGTCAGGCTCTCGTAGATCGGATGCCCGGCCAGGTCGCGGCGCAGAGGACCGATCCGCTCCAGCAGGTGGTCGAGACCAACAGTTTGACCAGTCATGATCATTCCTCGCCGCGCGCGGCGGCCGTTCAATTTTTGATACAGAAAAATCATCCAGCGCGCGCCGAGTTTTTCCGAACCTGCGCGCATCGTCATGATCCCTGTCTCGAAAATGACCAGCCTCCCGGAAAATTGCAAGCATTTTTGTTATTTCAGATCCGAAGTCGCCGCCCGGCAGCCGATCGGACACATCGAGGATGGCTAACACCACCCGTCCGGTCGTTAGGCCGGCCGGGCGGGTCCTGGTGGCGCGCCCCGCCGTCGGCTAAATGACCGTCGATCACGAAGGAGCAACGCCATGAAAGCCCTCGTCCTGGAACGCACCAAGGAACTCGCGCTGCGCGACATCGACCTGCCCGCCGCGATCGGCCCGGACGACGTGCGCATCCGGATGCGCACCGTCGGCATCTGCGGCAGCGACCTGCACTATTATCTGCACGGCAAGATCGGCCCGTTCGTCGTCCGCGCGCCGATGGTGCTCGGCCACGAGGGCTCCGGCGAGATCATCGAGGTCGGCAACCACGTCGATGGCCTCGCCATCGGCGATCGCGTCTGTGTCGAACCGGGGGTCCCCGATTGGTCGTCCAAAGCGTCCCGCCTGGGCCTCTACAACCTCGATCCGTCGCTGACCTTCTGGGCGACTCCGCCCGACCATGGCTGTCTCACCCCCGAGGTCGTCCATCCGGCCAGCCTGACATTCAAGCTTCCCGACAACGTTTCCTACGCCGAGGGCGCCTTCGTCGAACCGCTCGCCGTCGGCATGCAGGCCGCGACCAAGGCGCGCATCCAGCCCGGCCAGGTCGCCGTCGTTCTCGGCGCCGGCACGATCGGCATCATGACCGCGCTCGCCGCACTCGCCGGCGGCTGCTCGCAAGTCCTCATCACCGACGTCCAGGACGAGAAGCTCGCGGCGGCCGCCCGCTACGACGGTATCCAGACCGTCAACGTGAGCAAGGAGAAGCCGTCCGACCGCATCATGGCCATGACGGGCGGCTGGGGTGCGGACATCGTCTTCGAGGCAAGCGGCAGTCCGCGCGCCTATGACGGCATGTACGACCTGGCCTGTCCCGGCGGCGCGGTCGTCCTGATCGGCAACGTCCCCGGACCGATCACGGTCGACGTCATGGCGGCCCTGGTCAAGGAGCTCCGCGTCGAGCACGTGTTCCGCTACGCCAACGTCTTCCCGCGCGCGGTGGCTTTGCTCGCGTCGGGCAAGATCGATCTCAAGCCGCTGATCTCGCGCACTTACAGCTTCGACCAGTCGGTGGAGGCCTTCGAGTTCGCCGCCGAAGGCCGGCCCGACGTCGTGAAGGTCCAGATCGAGCTCTGAGCCAAAAATCTCAACACCATCCCCGAGGCCTAATCCCCCCGCAGGACCGGCGCCGGCCGGCGTGCGATCGCAGAAAGCCCGCCCACGAGCCCGGCCACGGCGCACAGCCCGGCGCAACCGGCGAGCAGCAGGCCGAGCGCCCAAGGTTCCGGCCGCCACGGCGTGTGCAGGACGCGCGTCATCAATGCCCAGGCGCAGCTCGCGCCGACGGCGATGCCGGACGAGGCGGCGATCAGTCCGACCGCGCCGTATTCGACCAGACCGGCGACGAGGATCTGCGCGCGGCTCGCGCCAAGCACCTTGAGGATCGCCGCCTCCCGCGTGCGCGCCTGGCTGGTGGCCGAGATGGCGCCGATCAGCACCAGCAGGCCCGCCACCGCCGTCACGCCGGCCGCCCCGCGCGTTGCCCAGGCGAGCTGGGCGAACACCTTGGCGATCGCGCCGAGCTGCTCGCGCACGCTGATCACGGTGACGTCCGGCAGGGCACGTCCCAGCTGGCGCAGGATCGTCTCGTCCTCCGGCGGCGTGGTGCGCGCCAGCGCCACCTCGCGCAGATTGGCCCCCGCCAGCGCCGCCGGGTCGAGCACCAGTGGAAAACTCGTCCCGAACCGGCCGAACTCGACCCTCCGCAAGGCCGCGATCCGGACGTCGATGTCGCGGCCCAGGATCGAGACCGTCACCGCGTCGCCGACCGCGAGGCCGGCCGCGTGCGCGATGTTGCGGTCGAGCACGATTTCCGGATCGCCCGCGTAGTCCGCGCGCCACCAGCGCCCGGCGACCAGGTCGGCATCCGGCGGCGCGGACGCGAGCGTCGTCATCCCGATATCCTGGTCGAACGCCCAGCGCTCGCCGCGCGCGATCCGCGCGACGTCGATGGCCCCGCCGCGCAGCCGGACGATCCGTCCGGTCACGAACGGCGTGCGCCGGTAGTTGGCCGGTGTCAGCCCGCCGATAGCGGCTTGCATCAGCGCGTCCAAGGCGGGCGCGTCCTCGGCCGCGATCCCGGTTAGGACCAGCGACGGTGCCGCCCGCGGCGCCGCATCGCGCACCGCCGCAATCAGGCTCGCCTGCACCAGCAGCAGGGCCGCCAGCAGACCGACGCCAAGCCCGATCGCGGGCGTCGCCACGCGCGCCGCCGAGGCGGGCCCGCTCAGATTTCCCAGCCCGATACGCGCGGCGCCGCGGGCGAAGGGCCTCGCACGGCCGGCGGCCGCCACCGCGAGCCGTCCGATGCCGGCCAGCAGCCCGAAGGCCAGCACGACCGCACCGATCATCGACGCGGCGACCGCTTGCGTGGGCGCGACCAGCAGCGTCAGCCCGACGAGACCGAGGCTGGCCGCCGCCTGCCCGGCGCGCTCGACGCTGCACGCCGCGCGGCCAGCCATGTCCTGGCGGAAGAGGGCGGACGGCGGTGCTGCCCGTGCCCGTGCGAGTGCGCCCAGTCCGAAGGCCGCAGCCGCCATGACGCCGAAGGCGCCGGCCTCCAGCAGCGGCGCGGGGTAGACCGCGAACAGGATCGGGATCGGCAGCCGGTGGCCCGCGATCGCGCCCAGCACGAACGGGCTCGCGGCACCGGCGGCGAGGCCGATCGACACCCCGAGCAGTGCGAGCACGCCCACCTGCAGAAGATAGATGTCGCGCACCATGGTTCCCGGCGCGCCGAGCGCCTTGAGGATCGCGATCGAGTTCCGGCGCGTCCGCAGATAGGCGGTCACCGCGGTCGAGACGCCCAGACCGCCCGCCAGCAAGGCGGCAAGTCCGATGAAGCCCAGGAAGAACTGCACCTGGCCGATCATCTGCCGCAGGCCGCCGGCCGCGTCCGTGCGATCACGCAGACGAACGCCGTCCGCCGCGGCCGGCTTGAGACGATCCAGCGCCGCCGCCAAGGTCGTGCCCGGCTTGAGCGCGATCCGGGTCGTCTCGCCGAACAGGTCCCCGGTCTCGATCAGGCCCGAATGGTCCAGCACCCCGCGCGCGATCAGCACGGCACCGCCGAGCGCGAAACCGCGGCTGAGCACGTCGGGTTCGGAGATCAGGACGGCACCCACCACGAAGCGCATGTCGCCGATCATGAAATCCTGGCCCACCCGCAGATGCAGCCGCTCGAGCAGCGTCGGATCGACCGCGGCACCCGGCACCCCGCCCGATGGCGCGAGCGCCTGGGCAAGGTCGGCCGCTCCCTGGAGCTTGACCGCGCCCGCGAGGGGAAAGGACGCGTCGACACCGCGCACCTCGGCCAGCCGCCGCGCGCCCCCCGCGCCCTCCGCCATCGCGCGGACGTGCAGCGCGTCGGTCGTGCGGCCAAGCGACACGAAGACGGCGCGTTCGGCGGCGTTGAACCGGCGCGAGACGACCGACGCGGAGATGTCCCCGCCCAGGATCGCCCGCGATTGCGAAGCCAGACCCTGCCGGAACGCCTCCGCCGTCGATCCGGACGCCGCCAGCGCGGCCACGCCGAGGGCGAGGCACGCGAGAAAGATTCGAAAGCCGCGTATCCCGGAGCGCAGCTCGCGGACGGCAAATCGAGCCGCCAGCATCATTCCATGACCAGCCGGCCACCCACCATGACGACGCGCCGGTCCAGCCGCGAAGCCAGCGCCGGGTCATGCGTCACCAGCACCAGGGCAGCACGGCTCTCGGCCACCAGGTCCAGCATCAGGCCGGCCACCCGGTCGGCGGTCGCGAGATCGAGATTGCCGGTCGGCTCATCGGCGAACAGCAATCGCGGCTCGATCGCCAGCGCACGCGCGATCGCCACCCGCTGCTGCTCCCCGCCTGAAAGCTGATGCGGATAGTGGGTGCCGCGCGCGGCGAGACCGACCCGGCCGAGCCACTCGCGCGCCGTCCGCTCGGCGTTGGCGCGCCGGTCGATCTCGAGCGGCGCCGAGACATTCTCGAGCGCCGTCATGTTCGGCAGGAGATGAAAATTCTGGAACACCAGCCCGACACGCCCGCGGCGAAGGGCCGCGCGCCCATCCTCGTCCGCGCGCCCGAGATCGGTGCCGAGCAGACGGATCCGCCCGCCGGTCGGGCGCTCCAGCCCTGCCGCGAGCGCGATCAGCGACGATTTGCCCGAGCCGGACGGCCCGACGACCGCGACCCGCTCACCGGCGGCAACCGACAGGTCCGCATTCCGCAGGATCTCCACCAGTCCCGCCGCCGACCGGAAGCTGAGGCTCACGTCGACCATGTCCAGCACGTGTGGTTGAGGCATCCGAGGCGGCACCCTGGGCGTTCGAGGCCGGACATAGATGGGGCGGCGATGCGATTTGGCAGTTCATTGATCGGCGCGGCCCTGCTCGCCGGCATCGTCGCGGGACCCGCCACGACGCAAGCCGCATCGCCGGTGGTGACCATGCTCGGCGACTCGATCACCGCCGGCTACGGCCTCGCCGCCGCCGATGCGCTCCCGGCCCGGCTCCAGGCCTCCGTCGCCCGTCTCGGCCTGACCGTCCTGATCCGGGCCGCCGGCGTGTCGGGCGACACCGCCGAGGGCGGCCTCGCACGCGTCGGCTTCAGCGTGCAGCCCGACACCGAGCTCTGCATCGTCGAGCTCGGCGCGAACGACTACCTGCAGTCCGTCCCGCCGGACGAGACGAGGCGCAGCCTCGACGGCATCATCCGCGCGCTGAAGGCCCGCCATATCCGCGTCCTGCTGCTCGGCGGCAACGTGCCCCCCCGAAGCAGCGGCCACTACGCCAGCGACTTCGATGCGATCTTCCCCGGCCTCGCCGCCGCCGAGAACGTCACGCTCGAGCCCGACTTCCTCGCCGGCGTGCAGAACGATCCCGCGCTTCATCAACCGGACGGCCTCCATCCCAACGCACGAGGCGTGCGGGTGATGGCCGACAAGATCGCGCCTTATGTCGTGCAGGCTTTGAAGCGCTAGAAAAACCAGGGCGCTGCCCTGGACCCGCTGGGGCCAGGCCCCAGACCCGCGTCAGGATGTTCCGTGCAAGAAGGCTGGGGGATCGGCACCGATCCCCCAGCCTTCTTGGCTTCAGTCCCATCCTGGACGACGGACACGCGCGCTATGCGGCGGTCAGGCATTGTTCGGAGCTTGTCTTGGCGAACGCCGACGCGCACCGCGCATCGGCGTCATCGGACGGTCCGGGACGTCCGTAAAGCCAGCCTTGGCCGACATCGCAGTTCATGCTTTCGAGCAGCGTCGCCGTCTCCGATTCCTCCACGCCCTCCGCCACGATCGTCAGACCCAGGCTCTGGCCGAGTCCGATGACGGCGGCGACGATTTTTCGGCTCTCCTCGTCATGCGCGATCGCACTGACGAAGCTCGCGTCGATCTTGAGCGTGTTGAAAGGCAGTAGTTGAAGATGCCGCAGGCTTGAATAACCGGTTCCGAAGTCATCGAGGGCCAGGCGTACGCCGAGCGTCTTGAGATCGAGAAGGACCCGGCGCGCGAGATCGAAATCCGCGACCAGCGCGCTCTCGGTGATCTCGATCTCAAGCCGGTGGGCCGGCAGACCGCTGTCCTCGAGGGCCGACCGGACGAGGCCGAGCAGATCGTCGTCACGCAGCTGGACGGGCGAGACGTTGAAAGCCACGAAGATGCCGGGCGGCCATTTCGCGGCCACGCGGCATGCACGGCGCAGGAGACTCTCGCTCATCGGCTTGATGAGGCCGATATCCTCCACGATCGGGATGAAATCGACCGGCGAGACCATGCCGCGCGTTGCATGCGGCCACCGGGCGAGCACCTCGAAGCCGACGAGCTCGCGGCTTCCGGCCCTCACCTGGGGCTGGAAGAACGGCATGATGTCTTGTTGGGCGATCGCCTGTCGCACATCGTGTTCCAGCGCGGCACGCATTTTGACCCGGACATCCATCTGCGGATCGAAGAAACGGAACTGGCATCCGCTCTCTGCCTTGGCCGCATGCAACGCGATGTCCGCATGACTGATGAGGCTATCGGCGTCGTCGGCAGGCTCTCGGAGCGCGAGCCCGATCCTGATGCCGACCTGCACGCCGGATTTTCCGTCGAGCGTGAACTTCTCCTCCAGAACGTCGATGATCCGCCGCGCGATGCAAGCCGCGACATCGCGCGCCGGAGACAGGGTCTGCGCGGGTTCAACCAGGATCATTAGTGCGAACTCGTCCCCGCCGACACGTGCCAGCAGGTCGCCGGCACGTGCGACCGACCGCAACCTCGCCGCCACGAGGTGCAGCACGAAGTCGCCGGCAGGATGCCCATGAACGTCGTTGATGGTCTTGAAACGCTGGAGATCGACCAGGACGAGTGCGATCTCGCGTCCCTCGCATGCTGTCTTCCCAAGGAGCTCCGTCACCTCCTCGCGGAAATGCCGCCGATTGGACAGGCCCGTGAGCGAGTCGGTCCGCGTTGCCGCCTTGGTGCCAGCCAGCGCGCTCCGGAGCCTCGACCTGCCGACGAAGACCAGAGAAGCGGCAACGACGCCGACCGCGATCAGTGCCAGGCCGAGCGTTTCGATCCAGGTGTGGTCGTTCAGTCGCGTGGTGCGCTCCGCGGCAAGCGTCATCAGACTCTGCCCGAACGCATCCATGCCGGTGTCGTAGGCGGATTCGAGATAGCTGAACTCCGGACCATCGAGCAGAGCAAGCGCCGCCTTGCGATCGCCTGCGGCGCTCAATGCGAGCGATGCGCGTTCCATCTTGACCAGGTCCTGGTTGGCCTCGTCGGTCGTGCTCTTGAGCGCCGCGCTGACCTCCGGCGTCGCCAGATGGACCGCCTCGGCGATCGCGACGTCGAGTTGCGGCCCCACCTCGTTGTAGCGATCGATCCATCGGGCATCGCCGGACATCGCGGCCATGCGCGCCGAGGTCGTCAGCCATTCCTTCAGGTAGGAAATCGTCCCACGCAATTCGGCCAGGCGCACCGCGCGCTGGGTCTCCTGCCGCATCTCCTCCCGCAGCGACGCGCCGGTCAGGCCCAGCCAGACCAGGAAGCCGAGGATGGCGATCACGGGCAATATCGACAGGCAAACGCTTGCTGCCCCGACATGGCGAGTTCGCGTCTTCTTTGTCAGGACTTGGAGAATTGACGCCATGCAACGAGTTCACAACGAAAAGGTTAAGAACCGGTTGCGGGCCGGCGGCACTCGTTATTGGGGGCTTCGCCTGTTAAGCCTCCGGAAACTCATCCTGCGTAGAGTCGAATTGTTGTCACCTTCTGCGATGTCTGAGATGAACGCTGTCCTTGCCCCTGAGCCGATGAACGACGAGAGGCCCACGTTCGCCGCTCATCCGGACGCCGACCGTGCGATCATCCATTCTGGCGCAGACGCGCTGCACGAGGTCGCGCAGACACTGACCGATCAGGTCGGGGAGGAGCGGGCCGCGCTCAAGCAGTACGGCACCATGCTCACGCACACGGCACAGCGCCTGCACGATGCGCCGGACACCAAGAGCCTGATCGAGGCCGTCGCCGTGCTGACGGCCGAAACCGCCCGGGCGAGCGAGCGCAACCGGACGCTCGAACAGCAATTGTCGGCCTCGGCCAACCGCATCGCGCGGCTTAGACAATCGCTGCTCGAGGTCAGGCAGGAAGCAGCGACCGACGCGCTGACCGGGATCGCGAACCGGCGCGCCTTCTCGATGAGGCTCAAGCGTGCCATCGGCCAGGCGCGTTCGGATCAGGGCTTGCCGTTCTCCCTGCTTCTGCTGGATGTCGACCACTTCAAGTTCTTCAACGACACGTACGGCCACAAGGCGGGCGACCTGGTGCTTCGCCTGCTCGCGCGTCTCCTGACCGACAACGTGAAGGGCCGGGACACGGTGGCGCGCTATGGCGGCGAGGAGTTCGCCGTCCTACTGATCGGCGCCGAATGTGTGGCGGCGGCATCGGTCGCCCGGCAGATCACCAAGGCCCTCAGCGGACGGCGACTGGTCAACAAATCTTCCGGACAGGACGTCGGACACGTGACGGTCTCGATCGGCGTGGCACAGTTCCGGCAAAACGACAATTGCGCGACCTTGCTGGAACGTGCCGATACGGCTCTGTATCGGGCCAAGCGCGGCGGCAGGAATCAGGTGTTCATCGAAGCCGAGCCCGAGAGCCTGGACGCGTAACCCCACCCACCCGTCGGTCCCACTATCCAGTCGCCGCCGCCATGATCCGCTCCTGTGACGCGGCGTCTCGTTCGAAGACGCGGCTGATGCGGCCTTCCTTGACCACGACCATCCGGTCGCTCACCGCGAGCACCTCGGGCAGATCCGACGAGATCACGATGACGCCCATGCCCTGCTCCGCAAGCCGCGCGAGGAGTGCGTGCACCTCGGCCTTGGCGCCGATATCGATGCCGCGCGTCGGCTCATCGACGATCAGGATCTTCGGGTTGCGCGCCACCCATTTCGCGATCACCACCTTCTGCTGATTGCCGCCGCTCAGGTTGATCACACGTTGCTCGATGCCGGGCGTGCGGATGTCGAGGCTGCGCACGAAGGCGTCGCAGGCGGCGGCTTCACGCGCTCGGCTGATCAATTGCAGCGGCGAGTAGCGGCGCAGATGCGTCAGGCTGAAATTCTCCCGCACCGTCATGCCCAGCACCAGACCCTGTGTCTTGCGATCCTCGGTGACAAACCCGATGCCGCACGCGATCGCGTCCGATGGCGCACGGATGTTGACCGGCCTGCCGTCGACCGCGATCGTGCCGTCATAGGGGCGCATGCCGAAGATCATTTCCATCATCTCGGTGCGTCCGGCGCCGATCAGGCCGAAGAAGCCGAGGATCTCGCCACGGTGGAGCGTGAAGCTCGCGTCGCGCACGCGCGCCTGGTGCGGCGTCGGGTGCTTCAGCCCGAGGCCATTCACCGACAGCACCGCGGTGCCGGTCGCATGGGAGCGATGCTCCCCGTAGAACTGGCTCAAGTCGCGATCGACCATCTTGCGCACCAGGATCTCGCGCGTGACGTCGGCGATCGGCAACGAGGCCACGGTGCGGCCGTCGCGCAGCACGGTGACGCGATCGGCAATCTCGAAGATCTCGTCGAGCCGGTGGGTGATGTAGACGATGCCGATATCCTGTCGCCGCAGCTTGCGGATCAATCCGATCAGGGTGATCGTCTCGTGGTGGCTCAGCGACGCGGTCGGCTCGTCCATCACGATGATCCGCGACGAGTAGGACAGTGCCTTGGCAATCTCGATCATCTGTTTCTGGCCGACGCTCAGATCGGCGACGCGCGTGCCGGGATCGAGATCGATATGCAACAACGCCAGCACGCGCCGCGCGTCGTCGTTCATCCGCTTCGTGTCGAGCAGGCCGGTTCGGCCGACCGGCTCGCGTGCGAGGAAGATGTTCTCGGCCACCGTCAGGTTCTCGACGGTGGACAGCTCCTGATAGATGATGCTGATGCCGAGCGCGCGCGCGTGCACGGGATCACGTATCTCGACCGGCGCGCCGTCGATCAGGATGCGTCCGCCGGGATCGGCCTTGACCACGCCGGTCATGATCTTCATCAGCGTGCTCTTGCCGGCACCGTTCTCGCCGGCCAGCGCATGCACCTCGCCGCGTGAAACGACCAGATCGACCCGGTCGAGCGCGCGCACGCCGGGAAACGTCTTGGTGACCTGGTGCATCTCGAGGAACGGCGTCATCGCGTGCGCCGGCCGATCCCCTGCTTCGTTCGGATCGCTCACTTCGTGTACGAATTGAGGTTGCCGGCTCCGACCACGGTCACCCCGGTGTCGATGTTCGCGGGATGCGTCTCCTTGGCGTCGATCTGGAGAATGAGATGCTCCACGGCAAGCTTGCCCATCGTCACCGGCCGCTGGACGATGATGCCCTGGATGAAGCCGTCCTTCACGCCGCGGATGGTGTCGGGCAGGTCGTCGAAGGCGAACACCTTGACGGTGCCCTTCTTGTCGGCGAACTCGCGCGTGTTCATCACCTTGGCCACCGACGGTCCGCCGACCTGGCTCACGCCGAAGATACCGGCCAGGTGCGGATGGCCGCGGAAGATCGCCTCGTCGACCGACACCGCGCGCGCCAGATCGTCCTCGGTGCCCTCGGTCGCGACGATCTTGATGCCGGGATCGGCGGCCAGCGACTGCTTGATCCCGGCGATGCGCTCGTTGAGGTTCGAGGCGCCGAGCTGACCGGTCACGATCGCGACTTCGCCCTTGCCGCCGACCGCCTTGGCCATGGCACTGCCCATCATCGCACCGGCCGCCGTGTTGCTTGTTCCGATATACATGCTCCGTGCGCTCTTGGCAGAGTCGGAATCATAGGTCAGCACGTGGATGCCCTTCGCGACCGCGCGCCTGATGATCGGAACCACCGATTTCGGCTCGTTGACGGAGATCGCGATGCCGTTGACGTGCTTGGAGATCAGGTCCTCGATGATCTGCACCTGGGTCGAGCCCTGGGTGTTCTGCGGCACCACCCACTGGTAATGCACCCCGGCCGCGGTCGCGGCGGCGGCAGCCCCCTTGTTGCAGTCATCGAAGAACGGCACGGCGACCTTCGGGATCACGGCGATGGTGATATCCTTGGGATCGACCGCGCGCGCGCTGACGCTCGCGAACAGCGGCAGTGCGATCAGGGCGACCTTGAGCGACGCGTTGACGACTTTCATGATGAACGTTCCCGTTGCTTGTTGATTGTCGAAGATCATCGATTGCCGGACGGACCGCTGTCCGCGCTCAACCTCCTCTTGTCCGTCCGCGCCAGACGTCGAGGCTGACCGCGATCAGGATCACCGCACCGGTGATCGCCTGCTGCGCATAGGTGTTGATGTTCATCAGCACGACGCCGTTGGCGATGATGCCGGCCAGCGCCGCGCCGATGATGGCACCCTCGACGCTGCCGACGCCGCCTGACAGGCTGGCGCCGCCGATGGCGGCGGCCGCGATCACGTCGAGTTCGGAACCGAACCCCGAGGCGGGTTCGGCCGACAGATAGCGCGAGAAGCTGATCACGCCGGCGATCGCCGCGACCATGCCCGACATCATGTAGACCAGCAGCTTGACGCGGCCCGTCTTGACGCCGCTCAACCGCGCCGCCTGCTCGTTGCCACCGGTCGCATACACATGCCGTCCGAACCGCGTCCGGCGCATCACCACCGAGAACACCACGGTCATCACCGCCATGATGACCACCGGAACCGGCACCGGTCCGACATAGCCCTGGCCGATCACCGAAAAGGCGTCCGGCGTGTCGGGCGTCAGCGGCACCCCGTGGGTGATGATATACATCAGTCCGCGCCCGATGCTGAGCGAGCCGAGAGTGGCGATGAAGGGCGGCAGCCGGATCGCGGTCACCAGCATGCCGTTGAACAGGCCGAACACCAGCCCGACCGACAGGCCGCCCGCGATGCACGCGGCAATCGGCAGACCATTCGCGAAACCGAGCGCGGTCGTCAGCGACGACAAGCCCAGCACCGATCCGACCGATAGGTCGATGCCGCCGGTGATGATCACCATCACCATGCCGATCGACATGATCGCGATCAGCGAGAACGAGCGGAACACGCCCATCAGATTGTCGGTGGTGAGGAAGTAGGGCGTGGCAAAGCTGATCAGCGCCACGACGACGAGCAGCGCGGTCAGCACGTTCAGCTCGCGGATACGCAGCAGTGCCGCGACCAACCTCCGCGGCGGCCGCGCTCGGCCGACGCCGGGCGCCACGCCACTCTCGCTCAAGGAAGGTTCGCCATGGACGTCCCCGTCGCGTGCATCTCGACGCGTTGCCGGCCAACTCAGCACCAAACGCCGGGCCTGTCATCCGAAAATGGTAGCGCTGTCATCGACGCGATCTTTGGAAACCGGCGGGATGACGGTATGGGCAACCCGGATCGCGGCCGAACCGGAGAACGCCCATGCAGCTCGAGCGCCTCAGCCAGTCAGCCTGCCACGGCGGCACCATGGAGTTCTGGTCGCATCGTTCGACCGCGACCGGTGGCCTGATGCGCTTCGGCATCTTCATCCCGCCGCAGGCCACGAACGGTGACTGCCCGACACTGGCCTGCCTCGCGGGCCTCACGTCGACCCACGAGAACTTCCCACAGAAGGGCGGCGCGCAGCGTCACGCGACCGAGCACGGCCTGATCCTGGTCTTCCCCGACACCAGCCCGCGCGGCGCCGGGGTCGCGGGCGAGGACGAGGTGATGGATGTCGGCACCGGCGCGGGCTTCTACGTCACCGCGACGGCCGAACCCTGGTCGGCGCACTACGACATGGCGCGCTACGTGGGCGCCGAGCTGCCGTCATTGATCGAGGCCAATTTTCCCGCCGATCCCGCGCGCCGCGGCATCACCGGCTTCTCGATGGGCGGCCATGGCGCGCTGGTCACGGCGCTGCGCAACCCCGGCGCCTATCGGTCGGTGTCGGCCTTCGCGCCGATCTCCAATCCGACCGTCTCGACCTGGGGCCGCAACGCCTTCGCCCGCTATCTCGGCCCCGACGAAGCCCGCTGGCAGGAATGGGACGCGAGCGTGCTGATGGCGCGCGGCCGGCTCCCCGGCCAGATCCTGATCGACCAGGGGAGCGCCGATCCCTATCTCGACCAGCTCCGGCCGCGGACCCTGCGCGAAGCGGCCGACCGCTCGGGTCAGGCGCTCGCGCTGCGCACCCAGCTCGGCTACGACCACAGCTACTGGTTCGTCCAAAGCTTCATCGCCGACCACATCGCGCATCACGCGGCCGCACTGCACGCCTGAATGGATGCCGACACGGCGCTCGCCGCCCAGTACGAGGCCTATCCCTACCCGCCCCGCGATCCGCGCGACGAGGCGACAAGGCTCGTGGTCGGCAGCCCGAGCCATCTGCGCGAAATCGACCACTGGATCTTCGCGGCGCGACGTTCGGCGGACATCCCGCTGCGGGCCTTATTCGCCGGCGGCGGCACCGGCGACGGCGCGATCATGCTCGCGGCCCAGCTCCAGCAGGCCGGCCGACCGGGTCATCTCACCCATCTCGACCGCTCGCGCGCCGCGTCGCGCATCGCGGCCGCGCGCGCGGAAGCGCGCGGCCTGCGCAACATCGACTTCATCCACGGCTCCATCCAGGACCTGCCCGGCCTGGCAGCCGGGCCGTTCGACTACATCGATTGCTGCGGCGTGCTGCATCACCTGCCCGACCCTGCCGCGGCTCTCGCCATCCTCGCCCGCGTCCTCGCGCCGGATGGCGGCATGGGTCTGATGGTCTACGCGCCGCACGGACGCACGGGGATCTACGAGCTGCAGGACGCGCTGCGCGCGCTGGCTCCGCTCGACATGCCCCCTCGGCTGCGCCTCGACATCGCGCGCCGCGTCATGCGCCACCTGCCGGCGACCGCCTGGCTCCGCCAGAACCGGAACTTCGACGACCACCTCACCGGTGGCGACGCCGGCCTCTACGACCTGCTGCTCAATCCTCGAGATCGCGCCTTCGATGTCGCGTCGTTCGTTGCCCTGATCGAGGCCGCCGGCCTGCGCGTCAACGCGCTCATCGAGCCCGCCCGCTACGATCCCGACCTGCTGCTGCCCGATCCGCGCCTGCGTGCGAGAACGGCCGAACTGTCGATGCTCGAGCGAGCCTCGCTTGCCGAGCGGCTCGCCGGCAACATGGCGACCCACATCGCCTATGTGGTCCGTGAGGCGGCGCCGGTCCGGCAGGTCGATCCCATGGACCTGCACTGCGTCCCGATCGGCCGCGAGACGACGGCGGCCGCGCTTGCGGAGCGCATCAGCGCCGGCGTGCTCCCGCTGCGGTTCGGTCCTCTCCAGGTGCCCATGCCGCTCCCGGTCCAGGCCGCGGCCTTGCTTCGTCTGATCGACGGCAAGCGTGATGTCGCGGGACTTGCCGCCGCGGCAGCGGCGCTTGGCCTGTCCGCGCGGGTCTTTGATCGGATCTGGCCGGAGACCTTCAGCGCCCTGCAGGCCGCCAACCGCCTCCTGCTGGCCGCACCGGACGCCGGACCGCGCGCGGGCTGACCGATCGCGCCGCGACCGCCACGCCCACATCGTTGAGCAGGATGTGCGGCAACGTCAGCGCCGACAGCCCCTCGATTGTCAGCGAGAGCATCCGGTCCGGCGCCGGTCCCGGGAAGAAGCGCCACAGGCCCACGCCGATCAGCAACGTCAGTGCTGTGATCGGGACCGATCGGGCGACGGCACTTCGTCCGTCGGCAACCCGCTCGACGCGAACGTCGGCGATCAGGCCCGCCATATGGCGTGGCGCATGCAAGCAGACGAAATACACGGCGAACCCCGTCAGCGGCGGCAGCACGGCAAAGACGAACAGCAAGCCAGTCGATTCGAGCAGCGATGCGGCATGACGTCGAGAAACCTGCAGAACAGCCCAGACGATGGCGGCGATGCACCACGCAGCCGCTCCGCCGCTCAGCCACCAGGGCGGAACGCTCATCGGGATCTGCGCCACGACACCGAACAGATGCGCGGTCGCTGCCGGCTTTAGCAGGACAGGCACCGCGATCGGCAGTCCGCCGGCCACCAGGGCGCCGAGCGGGACATGCCCCGCATCCTCGGTTCCGAAATGCCAGACAGACGCCCCGAGGAACGCGGCCAGGGTGGGCAGCGGTGCCAATCTCCAAGCCGCGAACACGCAAGCCGCCAGGCACAGATAAGGGACCGCGAAGACGACAAACCATCCCGATCCGAAACGAGGCTGCAGGATCGGCCTGGCCACCTCCCCGTCGAGCGCACCATGCGGGACGCCAAGCAACACGACGAACCCCAGCGTCGCGAGCTGGGACACTTCAACCGGCAGGACCGTGACCGCCAGCAGGCCCGCGAACGCGCTCCAACGGACGGCCGCCTGGACACTCACCAGGCGGCCGTCCGAAATCATGCCACTCTTCGGGCGGCAATCGCCTGTGCAGCGCCCGGGACCTCGTCATCGATGATCTTCGTCATCGCCGACATGCTCAACCATCCGTAGACCGGCTTCGACAGCAGATCGACGATCGCGATCAAGGCGACGCCGGTGGTGCCGCCGACGAGCCCCGTCCCGTCGGGATCGACGAACAGGATGAGCGGATAGAGGGACCAGAGCACGGTGAGGATGCCGGCGTCGCGCGTGTAGGACGCCTGCACCCTCGCGGTCTCGAGCCGGTTTTGCGCGCGCAGCGGAACCCACATCACCCACAACACGGCGAGGAATGCCACGCACGAGATGACGAACCAGCTCCACTTCACCACCGCGACCTCCGACGCACCGAAGGCGAACGCAGTCACGATCATCATCAGATCGGCCAGCAGCATGCCGGCAATCAGATCGACCCGGCGCCGGTTCGAATGCACCGCCGTATAGGCCAATGGCAGCAGCAACAACGGCGTCGTGAACGACCAGTCGATGTAGCGCGCGAAGTAGAATACGCGGCCGCCGTGCCCGGTATGGAGCAGAACCGAGCCTTGGCCCACCGCCATCGCGAAATAAGCGCATGCGGCGATGATCGGCACGATGCCGTGATAGAGTGTGTGCGCCTGTTCCGCTTCGGTCCGCTGTCTGCCCACGAAAAGAATGCCGATGCCACCGAGCAGCATCAGAAACGAATCCAACCCGAGCCAGAACTGGGCAGACATCGGCAAAGCTCCCACGCACCATTTCAGTGGGCGTGGACATGGGGCGTTATTCGAGACTGGATAGAACCGTGCTCGCAAATCGTCGAGTACACGAGAAGCCGGACGTCAACCCTGCTGGCGACGTCACTCCGACACGCGCCTGGGTTTGCCTTTCCGCTTGGTCGAGGCGAGCGCCTGCAACTGGCCCTCGTCCATCGTCTTGACCATCGACTTCGATGCGCCTTGGAGCGCCCCCTTGCTTCGATCACCGCGCTTGGCGGCGAGTGCCGCACCCGCCGCCATCTGCTGAGCCTTCGATTTCGCCGGCATTGAACGCTCCTCATGTCCCGCCACGAAAAGGCCGGAACCGGCGCACGGGTTTCCTTCCGGGCGGTGCTTGACGGAAAGGTTGGCTTGGGCCCCGATATCCTCCTGCCAGGACGAGCAGGGCCGACAAGGCGCGCGAAGCAGGGGAACGTCATGAAGATCAAGGACCGGCCCGAGTTCAAGAACAAGCCGGCGCCGTTCGTGATGCACGCGGGTGAGCTCGCCGCGACCGCGATCCAGATCATGTCGAAGAAGAATATCGGCTCCGTCATCATCGTCGACGACGACCGCCGGGTCGCCGGCATCGTCACCGAGCGCGACCTCCTGCGCCGCCTGCTCGCGGAGCGGCTCGACCAGCAGACCACGCCGCTCTCCAGCATCATGACGCCGGAAGTGCGGACCGCGAAACCCGACGACGACATCGTCGATTGGCTGCGCCTGATGTCCAACGAGCGCTTCCGCCATCTTCCGGTCGTCGATCCGGAAGGACGCTTGATCAACGTTCTCAGCCAGGGCGACTTCGTCTCCTACACCTGGCCGCAGCTTCTCGGCTCGGTCAAGGAAAAGGCGGCCGAGACACTGCAGAGCCCGATGGCGCAGATCCCGATCCTGATCGGCGCGCTGATGGTCTACACGCTCGTGATGATCGTGATCTTCAAGCTGGTATAGGAACCCGGCCTTCCTCGAGACCATCGATGCCCGCGCTGTCCGACGCCACCCTGACCGGTTTGCCACGAGGCGTCGCCGTGCCCGCCTACGATCGGCGCGGCGTCACACCGGGCATCGCCCATCTCGGTGTCGGCAATTTCCACCGCGCCCACATGGCGCTCTACCTCGATCGCTGCCTGCATCGCGGCCAGGCCGATTGGGGCATCCTCGGCATCGGGATCGTCGACGACCCGCGCGAGCGGGCCAAGGCCGCCCTGTTCCCGCGCCAGGACGGACTCTATACGCTGGCCCAGTGCGCGCCCGAAGGCGAACCCGACCGGCTTGTCGTGGGCTCGATCGTCGATTACCGCCACGCGCCGGACGATCCGCCGGCCGCCATCGCCCGACTCGCCGATCCGCGCATCCGGATCGTGTCGATGACCATCACCGAGGGCGGCTACCGCCTCGACACGCCGTCGGTCTCGCACGACCTTGCCAAACCGGAAGCGCCCACGAGCGTGTTCGGCCTCGTCGCCGCGTCGCTCGCGAGACGCAGGCGGGACGGCGTGCCGCCTTTCACCATCCTCTCGTGCGACAACCTCCAGCACAACGGTGCCGTCGCCCGGCATGCCTTCACCCACTTCGCACGCGGCCTCGACCCCGACCTTGCGGACTGGATCGAGAACGAGGTCGATTTTCCGAGCTGCATGGTCGACCGCATCACCCCCGCGGTCACGCCGGACGACGCGCATCGCTTGAACGGCGCGTCGGGCATCGACGATGCCTGGCCTCTGTTCAGCGAGGATTTCATCCAGTGGGTCGTCGAGGACCGGTTCCGTCACGGCCGGCCCGCGCTCGAGGATGTCGGCGTGCAGTTCACCGGTGACGTCGCACCCTACGAGCAGGTCAAGCTGCGCCTGCTCAACGCGTCGCATTCGATGCTGGCCTATCCGGCGGCCCTCGCCGGCTACCGGCTGGTACACGAGGCGATGGGAGACGAGCGCCTGCGCCGCTTGCTGCGCGCCTTCATGACGGACGATGCGATGCCTCACCTCGCGGCGCCACCGGGAATGGCGCTCGCCGGCTATCGCGACACGGTGATGCGGCGCTTCACCAATCCGGCGATCGCCGACCAGATCCCGCGCCTCTGTTCGGACGGCGCGGCCAAGCTGCCGGTGTTCGTGCTGCCGACGCTGCGCGCGGCGCTCGCCATGGGTGCGGACACGCGACGCCTCGCCTTCCTGCTCGCCTGCTATGTCGAGCACCTGCGCGGCCGCGACGATGCCGGCCATGCCCTCACACCCGCCGAGCCGAACCTGACCGATGCCGATCGTGCACTCGCGCTGTCGCCCGACCTCGCGGACGGGCTGCGGCTGTCGGTCTTCCATCACTGGCGACTGGCCGACGACGCAGCCTTCTCGTCGCTTTTCACCCGCCTGCGTGCCGACATCGCCGCGCGCGGTGCCCTCGCGGTTGCGGCCGCCGTCGCCTAGGCGGTACCGCCCACCGTCAGCCCGGTCATCTTCAGCGTCGGCTGGCCGACCCCGACCGGCACGCCCTGCCCCTGCTTGCCGCAGGTGCCGATCCCCGGATCGAGCGCCAGGTCGTCACCCACCATGCTGATCTTGGTCAGCGCGTCGGGCCCGTTGCCGATCAGGGTCGCGCCCTTGACCGGCGCGGTCACCCGTCCGTCCTCGATCAGGTAGGCCTCGCTGGCCGAGAAGACGAACTTGCCGGACGTGATATCCACCTGTCCGCCGCCGAAATTGACCGTGTACAGCCCCCGCCTGACCGAGCGGATCATCTCCTCGCGCGTGCTCGTCCCGTCGAGCATGATCGTATTGGTCATCCGCGGCATCGGCGCATGCGCATAGCTCTGCCGCCGTCCGTTGCCGGTCGCGGGCTCGCCCATCAGCCGCGCATTCAGCCGGTCCTGCATATAGCCCACCAGGATCCCGTCCTCGATCAGCACGTTGCGCTGCGTCGGCGTCCCCTCGTCGTCCACGCTCAGGCTGCCGCGCCGGTCGGCGATGGTCCCGTCATCGACCACCGTCACGCCGGGCGACGCGATCCGCGTGCCGCGCAGGCCCGCGAACGCCGACGTTCCCTTCCGGTTGAAATCCCCTTCCAGCCCATGCCCGATCGCCTCGTGCAGCAGGATCCCCGGCCATCCGTTGCCGAGCACGACCTCCATCTCGCCCGCCGGCGCCGCCACCGCGTCGAGCTTCACCACGGCCTGGCGCAGCGCCTCGTCGACCGCGTGCGTCCACACATCGCGCGCCAGGACCCTTCCATATTCGGTGCGTCCGCCGGTGCCGTGGCTGCCGCTTTCACGCTTGCCGTCCCGTTCGACCACCACCGACACGTTCAGCCGCACCAGTGGCCGCAGATCGGCGACGCGGGTGCCGTCCGCGCGCATGATCTGCACCGCCTGCCACTCCGCCGCGAGCGAGGCCGAGACCTGAACGACCGCCGCGTGCCCGCGTGCGTAGGCGTCGAGCTCGCCGAGCAGTGCCGCCCGCGCCGCAAAATCCCCCTCCGCCAGCGGGTTGCAGTCCGAGTAGAGGTGCCGGTTGGTGGCGCGCGGCGCGTCCGCCCAGGTGCCCGACCGTTCGCGCCTGACTCCCGCCACCGCATCCGCCGCCCGCCGCAGCGCCGCGCGCGAGAGCTCGCCCGAATGCGCGTAGCCCTGCTCCTCGCCGAGCACGGCACGCAGGCCGAACCCCGAAGAGGTGTCGAAATTGGCACTCCGGATCACGCCGTCGTCCAGCGCGATCACCTCGCTTTCGCGGTATTCGAGAAACAGCTCGCCATCGTCGACGCCGCGCAGGGACTCGTCGAGGATCCGTTCGGCATCGTCGCGCCCGAGCGCCGTGCGCTCGAAGAACAACCGGTCCGTCGTCGAGAGCGCGTTCATCGAAGTCATCCTGGTCCGAATGATGGCGGTCACGCCGGAGGCGTGCTCATGCACGACGGGGCAAGACGCCCCTGGTCTATCGCGCTCCGCGCAGCGAATGCAGCGTGACGATCAATGCGCTCAGAAGCAACACCGCCATCCCCTGGTGCAGCGTGCCGAATGCCACCGGGACATGCGTCACCAGCGTCGTCACGCCGAGCGCATACTGGACGGCGACCGCGCCAAGAAGCACCGTCACCGCACGCCGCGGCAGATCGGGCAGGCGCGCCCGCAACCCCACGATCACCGTCGCCGCGACAGCGATCGCGGTCAGTGTCGCCAGCAGGCGATGGTCGAACTGCACCGCGGCGGTGTTCTCCAGCAGGTTGCGCCAGAACGGATCGAGCGCGGCGTAGGCGAGCGGCACCAGATGGCCGCCCATCAGCGGAAACGTGTTGTAGACCAGGCCCGCATGCGTGCCCGCGACGAACCCGCCGGCCACGATCGTGACCGCCGTCAGCCCGGTCGCGAGCTGCGCGAACCCGAGCACGTTCCGCCCGCCCGCAACACGCGCCGGATAGGGCATCCTCACTGAGAGCCCGGTCCAGAGGATCGCCGCATACAGCGCCAGCGCCAGGCTCAGATGGACCACCAGCCGCGCCGGCTCGACCGCGGTGCTGTCGGGAAAGAAACCCGACGAGACCATGAACCAGCCGACCGCCCCCTGCAGCCCACCGAGCACGAACAGCAGCAGCAGGCGGGGGATCAGCTGGCGCGGGATCTGCCGCCGCACCGCGAACACCACCAGCGGGATGATGAACACCACCCCGATCAGCCGGCCCCAGAACCGGTGGATCCATTCGAGCCAGAAGATGTGCCGGAAGCCCTCGATCCCGAACCCCGCATGCTCGAGCCGGTATTGCGGGGTCTGCTGATAGAGCGCGTAGAGATGCGCCCACGCCGCGTGCGTCACCGGCGGCAACGCGCCCGACAGCGGCGCCCACTCCATGATCGAGAGGCCCGACCCGGTCAGCCGCGTGGCGCCACCGAGCGCGATCATCACCAGGAACATGAAGCATATGGTGAACAGCCACGCCGACACCTGCGCGCGGTCCCGCGCGAGCCGGCGATCATGTCTGTCGTAGGGGGAAACCGGATCGAAGGGCATGGCGCGGACAGTTTCTCCTTCGCGTCACACGGCGGCATGTGACGGAGCGTGACGTCGGAGACTGAAGTTGGGCGTCCGCCTTGCCGACGCCATAGTCGCGGTGTAGCGCCAGGACCATGACACAGCTTTCACGATCGCTGCTGCTCGCCCTCGGCTTGGCCATGGCCGGCCTCGCGCTGCGCTGGCTGGCGCCCGGCATCGTGGATGGCGGCTTCGGCCGATCGGTCGCGACGAACGGCGTCGCCGGCATCGCCGAATTCGTGGGGCTGGGCGCGATCGCGTGCGCGATCGGCCTGCCGCGCCAGGTGGTCTGCTTCGCCGGCGGCCTCGCCTTCGGCGCCGCCGGGGGCACCGCGCTGGCATTGACGGCGACGTTGATCGGCTGCCTGGCCGATTTCCTCTGGGTCAGGCTCGCCGCGCGCGAGTGGGCGCGCCTGCGCCTGCTTGCCCGCTTCCCGCGCCTCGCCTCCGCCGATCGCTTCCTGGGCGAGAACCCGTTCACCGCCATCCTGACCTTGCGCTTGCTTCCGGTCGGCAGCAGCCTGATGGTCAGTCTGGTCTCGGGCCTCTCGGCGGCTCCCATCGGTGCCTTCGCGCTCGCGACGGCGATTGGCGCCCTGCCGCAGACCCTCGTCTTCGCGCTGCTCGGCAGCGGCATCGGGCTCGGCCATCTCGCCCAGGTCGTGCTCGCCGCGGCCCTGTTCATCGCGTCCGGCCTGCTCGGCACCTGGCTGATGCGCCGGCGTGGACCAAGCCTCGCTTCCACCCCGCTCTAGTGGTCCGATCCCGACGCTCCCTACCCGAGCGTCAGGTGAATCGGCCCACCAAAACAATGGGATGTGGACAAATCTGACGGTTTCTTCCGTCAGATTTTGTCCACTAGTCGCCAGGGCCCGGGACGTCCGCATGCCCCGGGGATGCCGGTTCCTTGATCGGCGCGGCGTCACGCTGCGGCGCTTGCAGCATCGCGCAGGCGCGCACCGCCACGACGATGGCGACGATCGAGACAACAATGACACGCCACCCGAGCCGCACGGTTCGCAGGGTCCGATCGGGCGCTCTCGCGACAGGTGCGGGGATCAGCGCCGGGCCGGGGGAGACGGCCGGCACAGCCGGAGGACGTGGCGAGCGGACCGCCGGTGCGCCACGCCGCGTTGCCGCGGCCGGGACGGCGCGCGGCACACCCGGAACGAACCGAAGCTGCAGCTCGGCCACCGCGATGCGCAAGGTCCGGCCCCAGGCGAACTCCATCCGGTCGCCCTCCATGCCGTCCGCGAACACCACCCCGCCCTCGTTCATCCGCGAGACGATCAGCAGCATGTCGGCCTTCTCCAGGCGGCCGGAGGCGATGCTGGCGCCCGTCGCCCGGCTCGGCCATGGCTCGCGCACGAGGAAGACCGCCGCCGCCTCGTCGGGCCGCACATCGACCGAGACCCTCGTCGCGCGGCCGATCGACAGCGCCCACCCGGTGGCACCGGTCCCGCTGGCGACGATCAGTCCGGACGAGGACTGCGCCTCCTCGCGCCCCGCGAAACTGATGCTGTAGCGGGCGGATTGATGGCTCGCATGGCCCACGAAAATCTCGTTCAGCGCCAGCAGCGCCTGCCCGTCGTCGAGCTCGGCGCGGATCATCGTGCGGCCCTCGGTCGGGAGCCGCCCGGCGGCCGCGAGCGGCAGCATGGACGCCGCCGCCGCCGGGGTGTGCGGCACCAGGATGCCCGGGTTGCGTTCCGGATCGGCATTGACGCCGATCACCGGCTGGCCGGACAGGTATTTGGCGACGTTGGCGACCAGGCCGTCCTGCCCGACCGCAACGATCACGTCCTCCGGACCGAACAGGAACCGGTCGAGCTCCGCGCGCCGGACCGCGGCGATCCGCCAGCCCTTGGGCACCGCGGCGCGGATCTCGGCGAGCATCTCCCGAACGCGTTCACGCTGGGCATCCAGTCCCTCCAGGGTCTGGGCGCGCCGGCGCAGAAAGACATCGGCCTGCCCGCGCGTCGCGTGCCGCGCCAGCAGCTGGTCGTAATCGGTTTCGCGCGTGACCAGGACGAGCCGGGGTGCGAGCGAGCCGCTCACGACGGCGCGGCGTCGCCCTTCGGTGGAGACGGCGCCGCCTCACGCGGCCGCAACATCCCGCCGAGTGCCGCGGTCAGGTCGGGGGTGACGTTGAGCGTGTCGATCCGCGTCAGCTTCTCGGCGAAGGCGCGCAACGTCAGCACCTGCAGCACCGCCGGCTCGATGCCTTGCAGCAGCGCGAGCCGCTCGCCTTCCGCCTGGTTGCGCGCGTTCTCGACGACGCGGATGCGGACGGCCTCGGCGTCGGCGGTGATCCGCCCGGCCTGCGCCTTGGCTTCGGCCACCTTGCGCGCATTCTCGTCTTCCTGCGCGATCAGGGCCGCCTGCCGCCGCGACAGCTCGACCTTGGTGGACAACTCGTTCTCGGCGATGGCGCGCTCCTTCTCCACCGCCATCGCCCGGCGCGTGAACGACGCCTCGTCGGCGGTGCCCTGTGCGCGTTCGAAGGTGGGCGCTTCCAGCGCGCGGGCCAGTTCCGCGCTGGGACTGAGGCCGGCCACCCGCACGGTGACCACGGCAAGCCCCATCTCCCGCAGCCGCCCATCGGCGGCGAGCGCCGCGGCGATCCCGTCCTGGACCGGTGCGGCACCCTCGCCCAGCAGATCGTGGACGTCGCGGTGCTCGACATAGCGAGCCGCCTGATACTGCGCGAGCCCGATCAGCAGGCTGGCGATGCGGTCCAGCGGATCGGTGCGCAGCCGGCCCGTCTTGAGGTCGATGGTGAAGTCGATCCGGGCGGCGAGCGCTTCCGGCGCCGCGGCCCGCCAGGTGATCGTGCCCTGCACGGTCACGATCTGGTAGTCGCGCGAGCGCGCCTGGAACACGAAGTCGGTGTCCCGATCGTCGGCCGGGATCTCCATGATGCTGGTGCGATCGGGCTGGAACCAGAACGCGAGCCCGCGGCCGGATCGCACCCGCTTGCCGCGACGGAAGGTGAGGACGTGGCTGGATGCCTCGCTGCGAAGATGACGATAGGAGAAGAGTCGCGTGATCTCGGCCATGCGTTACCATGCTGGCGGCGACGGCTTGTCGACACAAGAGTTCGATGCCTCAAGCGGGGGCGAAGAACACGAAGACGGCGACGTACAGCAACACGCCCGACATGTACTGCATCGGCACCCAGAACAAAGTACGACGCCTGCGCAGGACGACCCGGCCGCCGGTCTTCGGGTCGATCAGTTCGCACCCCGGCCGCCCATTCAGACGGTCGAGCCGCCGAACCCCGTCCAGACGATCATGCTCCCCGTAACACCAGGAACAACCGGTCCCTCCGCCCTGCGAGCCGTCGCACGGCAAGCGGCGTTCCCCCCATGTCTTGCCGTTCGGATCTGTACAGTTCCATTCCATGTTCCGGTCACATCTCCCTCAGCCACCATCCGCATACCGCGGCCACGCATGGACGGCGATTAACACGATTGCGGGTAACGGAACTCGTGACGACGGGCGATCGTTGTGAGCCCGCCGCTCACCGCCGCTTTCGCTTCATGGACCCGGACCGGGTGCTTGCGTCGAGAAACGACATCGCGGCTAGGCAGGTTCGCGGGAATGAGCGTGCGGCCATGGTGCCGGCGGCGGCAGCGGGACGTCCGTCTAAGATGACATCGCAAACGGGTCGGGCGAAAACGGACCCACGGCAACGTTCCAGCTGGCGACGACCGACACGGGCGGTCTGGTGACCTTGGACGAGTGGAAGTTCGGCGGCTCCGAAGACTACGACCGCCTGATCCTGCGATGCCGGTCGCATCGGTGACGATCGACTGGCTCAAGGATGGATCGGCGGCACGACCTGCGGCCCGGTGGTGTGCAGATGCGGCTGCGGGACGGCGGAGTGGCCGAAGCTGCTGCCGAGATATTCGCGCGTCGCCGACTGGTTGAAGGTGCCGGTCCGGTTGGAGGGGGAGGTCGCCGTCACGACCGTATCATCGCCTGGCGGACGGGTGCCGCCTACCTTCTCGCGCAGCCCCTCGTTGATGCAGTCGAACGAACGCGCCGAACCGACCTGGACGTCGAGGCAGGATTTTTGCGGTGTCTGTGCCCGCGTCGCGAGCGGCGCGAGGCAGAGGATCCCGGCGAGCAGAATCCTATTTCGGCACGGCGGCCGACAGGGCGATCTCGTTGATCTCGACATGCTGCCTCCCCTGCAAGGCCGCCAGATAGGCGCGGGCGTTGGCATCGGCCTTCTGCCGGCGAAGCGCCTGAACGATTTGCGGCTTCACGTCCGCCAGCGCCGCGGTCCCGGCCGGCCTGGTCGCCTCCAGCTTGAAGATATGGAACCCGTCCTGCAACCTCAGAGGGTCCGACAGGCTACCGACCTGCAAGCCGCCGACCGCGTCGCGGATCGGAGGCTGCAGCCGGTTCTCGGCGACCCAGCCGAGCTCCGCTTCGGTCACGCCCGGCTGCCTGCCGGCATTGGCGAACGCGCGATCCGAGCCGCTCCGCCGGCGCAGGTCGGCCGCCAGCCTGGCGCCGCCATCCTTCTGGCTGCTCTGGATCGGGACGACGAGCTGCGCCAGGCGATCCTGACGCGGGATCACGAACTGGGACTTGTTGGCGTCATAGGTGGTCTGCACCTCGGCGTCGCTCGGATAGGCGGGATCGGGCTTGCTGACGGAGGCGAGATAGGTCTGCAGGATCACGCCGTCGCGCGCCTGCTGGATCTGTCGCGCGATATCGGGACTGGCGGGCCAGTTCCTGGCATTTGCCTCCGCGAGCAGCGCCTCCGTGGTCAGCCGCGCGCGCACGAGTTGCGCGACCCCGTCGGCGCTTGCGAGCACACGTCCTTTCGTCGCGGGATCGAGGCCGCTGATGAGGGCAGAAACGTCGGCCTCGGTCATCGAGAGATTGCCCGCACGCGCCACCACGTCCGCGGGTGCGCCGCGCGCGCCGGCGCAGGCGAGGATCACGATCAGGCAGAGCGTTTTACGCATGGATAGTTCCTAGTGCCCACTTACATACGCCTCGGCGTTGATCTTGTCTTCGTAGTCCTGGACGATATTCTCGAGCTTGACCTGGTCGAACCCGACCAGCGGTTCGTAGCTGCCGAGCAGCACCGAACGGAACCCTTGCGTTCGATACAGATGCAGGATGTCGTTGGCGACACCTGTCAACCTCGTGTTCATCGCCTTGCACGTGGCGAGCTGCTTTGCTTCGGCGGCGGACGTCCCGCCGAGCGTCCGGCTTTCGAGGTCCTTTTGTTGCGCCACCGAGGCCGCCTGCTGGTAGGCTCCCTGCCATTTCCACAGGCCGCCGCGGAGTGCCGCGTTCTGGCGGCGGGCGGAGGCGAGCTGGCCGGCGAGCGCCTGGAGCTGCGCGGGCGGCACGGCGGGCGCGGCGGCGGCTGCCGGTGTGGCCGCGACCTTCGCGTTCAGCGCGTCGACCTGCTGCTGGAGCAAGGTCTTCTGCTTGTTGGCCTCGTCGAGCGAGGCCTGCAGCGTCGTCTGCGCGTCCTGTGCCGCACGCAGATCGATCGTCACGTGGCGCAGCGCATCGCGCAAACGGTCGCTCTCGTCATCGGCGAGAGCCGCGCCGGGCAGCAGCAGGGCGAGCATGAGGAGCGCGCGCATCGTCAGAACCTGGCGTTCAGGTCGACGAACAGCACGTCGGCGGAATAGGGAGCGCCCGAGACCTGGCTCGCGCTGTACCAGGTCGTCGAGATGTAGGTGTTGCGTGCCAGGCCAAGATTGCCGTTGACGATGTAGCCCTTGGCGTTGGTGCCGCCGAGATGGAAATTGGGATCGGCGATGCTGTCGAGCAGGGCATCGGTCTGGATGTATTTGTAGGCGATCGACGCGTTCCAGTCCCACAACCGGTCCAGCTCGTCGTGTCCGACCGAGAGCGAAACGTCATAGGCCTCGTTGCCGCCGGCGAACGTTTCCGGGGCGCCCGGCTGGCTGGAGGCCATATTGTTCGCGGGCCCCGTGTTGCCGCTCGAGGTCCGGTCGACGATCGCGGAACGGTTGAAGCCGAAATTGTGCACGAAGTCGGCCGACAGCGTGACGTCGACCGGATGATAGGTGACGACCTTGAACTGGCCGTGCACGTCGAGGATTTCGAAGCGCGACGCGAGGCCGTAGAACTCCGGCTGTGGCGTCTTGCCCACCCCATAGGTCTGATTGTCGGCGGCCGTCGTGAGGATGTCGCGGATCGGGAACAGCGTGTTACCGAACTGCTCGAAGCCCGGCTGCTTGGTGCCGTCGGTGTTGCAGGCGCCGGCCTGCAGCGGGTCGGCGCAGGGTGCCGACTCGGCTCCCTGCACGTTGAGGAAATCGAAGTATCCGGCGGCGATCTTCGCTTGGTAGTCCTTCGACACATGCCAGTCGATCCCCGCCTGGACCGCGGCGAGATAGGCGTTGGTGTTGGGCAACTGCGTTGCCGTGTCGTTGAGCGTGCCGAAGTTGAAGGCGTTGTTGAACGTCGGGTAGATGCCGGTGGTCAAGAAGCCGGTCGTCCCGCTCGTCACCGCGTGGCTCACCTGCGCGGAAATCCCGTCGAAGCTCAGATCGTCGTAGAACAGCAGGTTGGTGGTCCAGAACGGATTGGTGGAGCGTCCCGCGAGCAGCGTCAGCCAGTCGGTCGGCCGCGCACGCAGATAGGCCAGATCGATCCACAGACTGTATTTCGAGAAGGTTCCGAACTGGCCGAGCGTCTGGTTGGTCGACACGGGGCTGTTGTCATTGCCCGTCGCGAGACGGACGTCGGCATCGATCCAGTCTGCGACCTGTCCTTCGACATTGATGCGCGCCCTGATCCGAGGCAGGTAGCGGTTCTCGGTCGTGTTGAGGAAGGGCGGCAGCGCGGTCCGGCTCTGCGCGTTCTGGTCGTAGCCGTTCGCCGTGGCGTTGATCGCGTTGAAGTTGAGGAACTGGTTGTAGTTGCCGCGTGGGAAATAGACGCTCTCGCTGCGCAACCTCAGGTCTCCGCTCACGCGCACGCGCCTCGTCCAGTCGGCAGCGCCATACTGGTCGGCCCAGCCTTCGTCCTGCGCCTCCTGCATCACCTGCTGCTTGACCTCGGCGGCGATCTGGTCGCGCACCAGCGGCGGCACGTAGGTGACGTGCACGGGAGGCGCGCTGTCGTCGCCCGGCGGCGCGGGCGGCGTCGTCGAGACCTCGGTCGTGCGGGTGCGCCGATGACGCGCGGGGACGCCCGCTTCGGACTGCGCCTCGTGCAGCAGCGCGGTCGCCTGACCGCGCGAGAGCACGCCGTTCTTGACCAGCAGCTCGATGAGCTTGACCGTAGTCTGGTCGCTCGCCCGCGCCGGCACGACGCTCGCGATCGACGCGCACGCGATCAAGAAGCATCGCGCCGCCGCCGCCGTCATTCGGAACCGTCGGATCATCGTCCGTCAACCCTGACCGTCTGCGTGTAGGCGCCGCCGTCGGGCGGCGGCCCGCAGTGCAGTGCCGCGATCACGCCGCGCACGGCCGTTTCCATCTCCCCCTCGCCCGTGAAGCTGACCCTGACGACCGACACCACGGTGCCCGATGGACCGATGGTCAGGCGGTAGTCGCCGGCATAATGGCCGTAGCGCGTCGTCCGGTCCTGCTGGAGCTGGGTGCGGATGCAAGATTTCAGTTCCTCGTCGTAGAGGCCGCTGCCACCGCCGCCGCCACCGCCACCACCGCCGATCACGTCGCCCGAACCGTTGCCTGCCTGCAGGCCGTACTGGCTCGGGCCGGCGCCGAGCGGCGCGGTGAGTGGATTGCCGGGCGGCTTGGCGATCGCGTGCTGCGCGGGCTTGGGCGGCGCGTTGAGCGGCTTGGGCGCCTCCTTGGGCGGGGCTTCCTTCTGCGGTTCGGGCGGCTTGGGCGGCGGTGGCTTGGGTGGCGGCGGGGGTGGGGGCGGAGGAGGTGGCGGCGGCAGGACCACTTTCATGACGGTCTGCGGGGCGCGTCTTACATGTGTGGTCCCGCCCTCGAGCAGACGCCAGGCCAGCACGCAGGCGCCGCCGAACAGCAGCACGCCGAGCACGATCCAGCCGGCCCAGCGCAACCTGTTGGTCTGTTCGTCCTCGTTCACGGAGTTCTGCCGTCATCGGCCGGTTGCAAATCGTCAGGAGCCGGCGTGCTGGGCGGCGAGGCCCACCGATCCGATCCCGATCTGCGAACACATGTCGAGCACGCTCATCACCCGCTGATACTGGACTGCCTGGTCTCCCTTGATGACGACCGGAAGGTCCGGCGTCGCCGCCTTCATGTCGCGCATCTTCGCCTCCAGCTCCGCCATCGAGACCGGCACCGCATTGAGGAACAAGCCGCCATCGGTGGCAACCGCGATCACCGCGGTTTTCGGCTGTGCCAGGTTGACGGTGGCACTCGCCTTGGGAAGGTCGACCTTCGCACCCTGCACCGAGGCGGTCGTCATGATGATGAAAATGATCAGCAGCACGTAGGCGAGATCGAGCATCGGGGTGATGTTGATGTCGTCGTAAGGCTTGTCGTTGGCCTGGATTTGCATGGTTCATTCCGCCGCTGGTTTCGTGGCCGGCCGCCGCTGCGCCGGATGCAGACCCTCGCCCATGCGTGTGACGAGTTCGTCGACGAACGCGTTCATGTCGGCCGACGCATCGCGTATGCGGGTGAGAAGATAATTGTAGCCGAAGAGTGCGGGGATCGCGACGAAGAGGCCCGCGACGGTGGCCAGCAGGGCTGCCGAAATGCCCGGCGCGATCGCGTTGACGTTCACGTCGCCCGCCTGTGCAATCGCCGCGAACGTGACCATGACGCCCACGACGGTCCCGAGCAGACCCAGGAACGGTCCGCCTGCGATCGAGATCGTCAGCAGAACCATCAAACGGTTCATCCGGATCGTCTCGCGCACCAGGCCCGCGTCGATCGCCGCGCGAATGGCGGCAATCGATTGCGGCCGCAGCAGGCCACCGGCCTCGACCAGGCCGCCATTCAACCGGACGAACAATTCCTCCGAGCCGATGTGATAGAGCCGGTAGAGCGACGAGCCCCGGAATCTCGGCTCGAACCTCTCGGGAACACCGATCAGCGCGGCCTCGTTGTCATCGTTCGACCGCGCGAGCATCGCGCGATACTCGGTCCGGAACTGGATATTCGCCCTGTTCAGCCGCGACAGATAGACGGCCTTGCCGGCCATCACCCACCAGCTCAACAGCGCCATCACGGCGAGAATGCCGATCACCGCCCAACTGTCCGGCCCGACCGAGCGGAGGATGACGCCAAAGACGCCGCCGCCGAAGAACGACTCCTGCTCGGCCACGTCGAAGGTCAGCAGGTTCGCGCTCTGCCCGTCGGCGGCCACCGCGGCCTGCAGGGCACCCTGCGTCGCGGCGTCCTTGGTGATTGAGAATTCATCGATGCTGCCGATGAAGTTCGGGAGCGGCGGCGCGGCGGGCGCGGGCGGCAGAGGCGCTGCGGACGCCGGCGGAGGCGTCGTCACCGGTGCCGGCACCGGAGGGGGTGCAAGACCGCCGAGCACCGCTTGCCCCGCCATCGCCGGCAGCGACACCGCGACCTCGCCCTGATGCTGGCCGTCGACGAACACGCGCAGATGGTCGCCGGAGATCACCGAGAGCAGGTGCCAGCCGGTCGACGGCAACGCGGCACCCGGCGTCGTGCGATGCACCCCGTCGGGCGCTGCGAGCGACGCGTAGGCGATGCCGCCGTCGAGCCCGATCGTGAAGCTGTTGGCCCCGTCGGCCTCGCTGTACAGCACGGCGGTGCGCGCGGCGCCCGCCATGTCGATCCACATCGACCAGGTCGCCGCCTGGTTGGCGGCCATCGCGAGCGTCGCGTTCTTCGGCAGCAGGACCGGGTGGCTTCCGTCGAACTTCGCACCGTTGCCGATCAGCGCCGACCTGTCGCGCAGCAAGGATGTCGCGGCGTTGTTGCCGTTCGCGGTCGCATCGCGCGGAGCGCCCGTATCGCCGGCAAAATGATAGACCAGCACCTCGTCCGGACCGTAGGTGCTTTTCGGATCGGCGCCCTCGGCTGCGTTCTTGTTGCCCCAATAGATGTAGAACGGTGTCTGCGCATCCTGGGGGAGAACCGGCATATCGACCCAGATCAGCGCCACCTGGTCGATCAACCCGTCGAACTTCTCGATATCGAAATGCAGCGGCGTGCGGTCGTCGGCCGCCACGATGCGCAGATCCCTGCCATCGTCCTTGACCTTCGAGAAGTCGAAATTGCCGGAATGCAGACGCACCAGGATCCGCGTGCGGCCGATCGGTATCGCGATGCCGGCGCCCTTCGTCGAGGTGTCGGCGACCACACGCATCCGGTAGTTCCAGTCGCTGTTCCACCACGCCTGCGCCGCATGCATCGGCAGCAATTGCGTCAGCACGATCGCGAGGATCAGGAGAAGTCCGCGCGCCATTCAGAAATCTCCGTAGACGCGAAATAGTCCGCGTGCTTCGCCGGCACGGGTCTGCAGGCCGCGGTCGAGGGCGACGGCCGCGATGAACTCGCCATTGAGGTGATTGAACAGATGCACCCGCACCCCGCCGCCGGTGGACGCCGCCGTGTAGGACTGGACTTGGGTGACCTGCGGATTGTGGATCGCCGCACCGCCCACGTCGAAAAAGGCGAGAAGACGAAGATCGTCGAGCCAGCGCGGCAGCCTCGATTGTGGCAGCGCCGGACTGCGGATCTCGGTCTGTATCGCGGCCCCCTCGTCGCCGAGCTCCTCGCTTTCGAGATAGCCGCGCACCGTGTACAGGCCGCCGAGCGAGAACTGCTCGTTGTCGACGATCGGCTCGGGCGACACCTCGCCTGTCGCATGGTTGTAGAGCTGGATGCCGTAGGGCAGCGTCTGCGTGTGCTCGATGTCGGCGCGTGCGACGACGAAACGCGAGAGCGCCGCGAACCGGCGGTTATCGAATTGCGGGTCGTTGCTGCCGAGACCGGCGAACGTCCACAGCACGCTCGACGTCAGGTCGGTCTCGGACCGGACGCCGACCCACTGCGCCTGATACGAGACGACCGCCGGATAGTAGGTCACCGGCGCGCCGGTCTGCACGCCGGTCAGCGAGATCGTCTCGAGGAAATGCTTGTAGTCCACGCCAGCCGACAGCGACTGCACGAACCCGTCGCCGGGCGGCAGCGGCACCAGCAATCGGACGCCCGCGATGTCGCCGCGGCCCAGCACGTTGGTGCTGCCGACGGTCGCCACGTTGCTGTTCGAGTGCAGGTACGATCCCAACAGCGACAGGCCGGAATCCGGGATCCGGAACAGATACGATGTCGAGATCACCGTCGCGTCGTTCGGGCGCTCGGGCGCGATCTGGAAATTGAACGTGGCACTGTCGCCGCGCTGCCAGAGATTGTCGTAGGTGACGTTTCCCGCGACACGCAGCGGCGTGGTATCGATGCTCTGCTGGTTGTTGAGCTCCAGGCTGGCATGCAGCGGCAGATGGTCCTGCACGTCGAGATCGATGTCGACCGTCCCCGGATAAGCACCCGGCTTGAGCTGCGGCGTGACCGTCCGGTCCGGCCACTGATTGAGCGCCAGCACGTCGCGATTGACGGATGCCGTGTTGTACACGCGCCCGGGCGCCAGTGAACGCGCACTCTTCTTGATCCGATCGAGATCGAAATAGCGCGAGCCCACCACCCGAAGCCGCCCGATCGGCCGCTCGGACACATGCAGTACGACGACGCCGTCCGTCACGCGTTGCCGCGGCAACTCGACGGATGCGAGCTCGAATCCCTTGGTCTGGTAGAGCGACGCCAGCGAGCGGCGCGCTTGCTCGATGTCGGACGCGGTCCGGTCCGGTCCGAGGAAATCATAGACCGCGCGGTCGATCTCGGTCTCGGTCAGCACCGTGTTGCCCTCGACGCGGTATTCGCTGACGGAGAAATGCGGCGGGTCGGGTGCGGCCAGCGCCCGGCCGGCCGCCACGAACGCCACCAGTGCAAGCGGGACCGGCATCGATCCGTATCGTGCGCGCTGAAACGGTGTCCGGGGCAATGCCATCGGAGGCCCGTATACAGGCCCCCGAAGCGCGGTGGACGACAGAACGGTTACAGAACGATGACGTTTCTGCGTTCGCGCACGGTGACTTGATTGATGCGGGTCTGGGGGGGCCTGCCCCCAGCGGGTCCAGGGCGGCGCGTTGGGCTTCGTTGCTGTCTCACAGCAATCCCGTTGCGAAACGTGCGGCGCGCATTGCTTCGAGCCATCGATGGCCGAAGGCGCGGTCGGGCTCGAGGTGGGCGCCTTCGGCCCATTCGTTCCAGGCGTTGACGAACAGCAGGCGTGCGTCGCCGACGGCGCTGCGGTGCATCTCGTCGAGCTTGCGCTCGACGTAGAACTGGAAGATCGCCGGGTCGGCGCCGTCGAAATTGATGCCGCCCGACGGCTGCCGCGGCGTGTTGTCCCAGCTCGGGAACACCGCCGGGTGGCGCCGGTAGGGCGGGATGGTCCGCTCGGTGAAGGCCAGCACCGTCTCGGCGTAGTCGAAGCGAAGGCCGCTCCAGCCCTCCTTGATCACCCGCGGGCGGTCGGCGGCGAGCATGTTGCGGCCCTGCGGCGGGAATTCGACCGCGGCGTCGAAGCCGAGATGTTCCGGCACGATCCCGTCGGCCGACCGCTCGACGCTCTCGACGCAGACCATGTGCACGCCGGGCAAGCCCGCGCGGCGGAAGGCGTTGCGCGCGCGCGCGACGAAGTTGGTCACGTCGGGCAGCTTCAGCGGCCGGTAGATCACCAGCACCGGCTTGCCGTCCACCGTGATGTAGCGCGGATCGCGCGCCATCCGGATCGCGTCGCGCAGCACCGCCGACAGCGTCTCGGCGTCGTAGCGCTGGCTCGCCAGCACCTCGCCGTCGCCGCCGTCCCAGCTGCGGGTCCAGTTCTCGTTGGCCCAGCACATGCAAAACGGAAACTGGATGCCCGGGTCGCGCAGCATCGCCTCGAACGGCTCGTGCAGCAGCCGCTTGCCGTCGAGATAGTAGGCGTAGACGCAGAACCCGTCGACGCCGTAGCGCGCGGCCAGCGCCGCCTGCTGCCGGAAGATGTCGGTCACCCGCAGGTCGTAATGGCCGAGATCGGCCGGCACGTGCGGCTGGTAGTGGCCGACATAGCTCGGCTCGGCGGTGGTCACGTTGGTCCATTCGGTGAAGCCGCGGCCCCACCACCGGTCGTTCTCCGGCGTCGGGTGGAACTGCGGCAGGTAGAAGGCGATCACGCGGGTCCGGTTCAGCCGCTGCAGCACGTGCGGGAACTGCTCCATCAGGTGCTGGGCGGAGGCGGCGCGCGCGCCCGCGTCCGCGCTGCGCGCCGCCGCGCCGGGCGCGCGGAGGGCGGACGCGTCGGCCGCGCAATGGATCCGGTGGCCGCGCTCATGGATGCGCAGGCACAGGATCATCACGCCGTCCTCGTCGAGAACCGGCGTGTCGGAGGTGGCGAGCAGGTCGGCGAGCACGCCGCGGCGGATCAGCAGCGCCTCGTGCGACAGCGCGTGCACGTCGCGGCCGCGGCAGAAATCCGGCCGGCTCGGCGGCAGGCCGGCGCCGACCCGGTCGATCGCGCCGTCGTTGCCGATCGCGCGGCCCGCCTCCTCGAGCCTGCCGCCGGCATCGACCAGTTTCGGCCCGGCGGCGGCGATGCGATCGTCCCGCAGGCACGCCGCGAGCCGTGCCAGCGTGCCCGGCGCGAGCAGCAGCGATCCCGACAGCAGCAGCACCAGCTCGCCGCGGCACTGGGCGAGCGCGCCGGCGAGGGGGCCGGACAGCACTTCGAGCGGCAGGTCCGAGGATGCGAGCGCATGCAGGCAGGGCCCGAAATCCTCGCCGTCCTGCCCGTGCAGCAGCACCGACACCACCGGCGCGGCCGCGTAGGCCAGCGTCGGCTCGCCCGCGAACGCGACCGGCTCGACCGGATCAAAGTCCTCCCGCTGGCGCGCCGCGCGTGCCTCGAAGCGTGCCTCGATCGCCCGGTAGCGGGCGACGTCGCCCTCGGGATCGCTGCCGTGGCGCGCCCGGCTCGGCCGCGGACGCCGCTGCAGCGGCGCCCGCTGCCGGTTCTCGGCGTGGCCGTAGGCGAGGAAGTGGCGCAGCGGCGACAGCTTGGCGTCGCGGATGTCCGGGTAGCGCTCGAGATACCAGTCGCTGTCGAATTCGGGTCCGGGGCTGTCCCCGCGCGGATCGCCGAGCAGGACGAAATGGCGGAGGACGGCGAGCGGTGTCCGCGGCCGTCCCTCGTCCTGCTGCCGATACCAGGCGAGGTCGAGGAACGGGTTGGGGGTGAGCCCGCGCTCGATCCCCACCGTCAGGTAATGCCGCAGCGGCGAGCCGATCACCGCGATCTCCTCGCCCGCCCGATCGAGACCCGCCTGCTCGAGCCCCGCCTGCTGAAGGTAGTGGCGGACGGAGAAATAGGGGCTCGGATCGAGCAGGCCCCGCTGCAGCAGCTCGGCCAGGGCCACGTCCGCATGCGGCCCGTTGGCGATCTCGGCCCCGCGCTCGCGGATGAAGGCGAGCTCGATCAGCGGGTGCGGATCGAACGATTTGGCCAGCCCCGCGCGCAGGAAATGCAGCAGCGGGTCGCGCTCCTGCGCGCGCAGCTCCGGGTGGCGGCCGAGATAGAACACCGGATCGAAGAACGGCGTCAGCGACGGCCGCTCGAGCGCCGGATGGGCGAGGTAGATCTCGATCGTCGCCGGGTCATCGCGCGGGCCGCCCAAGGCCGCGATATACGCCTCCTCGTCGATGAAGGCGGAGGCGAGCGTGCGCACCATCGCACGCCGTTCCATCGGATCGACCGGACGGCGCACCCTGGCGACCGGCTTGGCCGGCGCGGGCTTGGACAGCGCGGGCTCGGCCGCGCGCATCGAGACCGGCGGCCCCGCCTGCGCCCCCGCCTGCGCCCCCGCCTGCACCTGCGCCTGCGCCTGCGCCAGATCGGACGGACGCGGCGCGCGCGCCCCGCCAAGGCTCGCGCGGATGAAATGCAGCAGCGGCGTGTCCGCCGCGTGCGCGCCGGCCATCCGCGCGTTGCGGTAGGCGGCCGCGTCGAACCACGGCGACGGCGCGTAGTCGCGCGGACCGCCGACGGCGAGATAATGGCCGAACGGGTCGCGCCCCGGCCTGATCTGGTCGCGGTAGCGCTCGACATAGAAGCGCACGTCGAACGACGGCAGCGGGCTGAATTCGCCGGTGCCGCGATGGGCGAGATAATGCGCCAGCGCGTTCACCCCGGCGGCCAGCTCGTAGGCCTGGCGATACCACACCGGATCGAACAGCAGGCTCGGCCGCATCCCGCGCGCCTCGCCCGACAGCGTGTAGTGCGCGACCGCCCCCATGAAGGCCGGCTTGCCATACTGGCCCAGATACCAGACCGGATCGAAATACGGGTTCGGCCGGCGCGCCTCCGCCGAGCCATGACGGCAGAAATGCTCGAACGGGTCGAGCCCGGCGCGGCGCACGTCGTCGCCGTTCATGATGTAGTAATTCAGGTCGAGCAGGCGCGAGGCCCGGATGATCGTCGCCTCCGCGCAGGGCAGCCGCTCCTCGGCCCGGCCGTGCTCGAGATAGTGCGCCAGCGGATCGAGCCCCGCGCCGGCAACGTCCGGATAGGCCTGCAGATACCAGCTCGGGTCGAAGCCAATCTCCGCGTCGAGCGGGCTCAGGGAATTCATCGCAACGCCGTTCTAGCCCAATCAACAACTCAGGTCTTGTGCTTGCGATGCCTCTCGTCGACCGCAGG
>CBDIBD010000001.1:0-21968 GCA_965276655.1 Acetobacteraceae bacterium | reverse complement strand
CCGAGTTCTCCAACGCCGACGTCGCCGCCGCCACCGGAAATCCGCCGATCTCGGCAATGGTCCTGTCCGTCGACACCAGCACGGCGACCTCGTATCGGCTAGGGACGGTCTCGATGCAGGAGTTCCAGAACGGAGCCGCGGTCGGCAAACCCTATACAGCCGACATCATCGCGATCAACAGCGGCCAGGTGCTGCTCGGCATCGGCCCCTATAACGCCTCCGATCCCTCCGATCCCTACGGCAGCAACTACGCGATCCTGTCCGACACCAGCCTCACCGCCGCCGACGCCACCACGACCTATTCCACGAGCTTCTCCAACACGAATCCCACCGCCTACTCCCCGCCCTGCTTCGCCGCCGGCACGATGATCACGACGCCCGATGGCGACGTCGCCGTCGAGGCCATCAAGGTCGGTGACCTCGTCACCACCCTGTCGGGCGCGGCCAGGCCGGTGATCTGGACCGGCGCGCGCCATGTCGACATCGCCCGCCATCCGCGGCCCGAGACCGTCCGGCCGGTCCGGATCGCCGCCGGCGCCTTCGACGACAACGTGCCCGCGCGCGACCTGCTCCTGTCGCCCGACCACTCCGTCCATGTCGACGGCGTGCTCATCCCGGTGAAATACCTGGTCAACAACACGACCGTCACGCTGCTCGAGCCACCCTCGATCACCTACCACCACATCGAACTCGATGAGCACGACGTCGTCCTGGCCAACGGGCTGCCCGCCGAGACCTATCTCGACACCGGCAACCGCCTGACCTTCGCGCGCCCGACCGACACGGTGTTCGTGCCGCATCCGGACTTCGCCACCGCCTGCGACGTCTCCTACTTCACCTGGGACGCGCTTGGCTTCGCTCCGCTCGTCCTGGCCGGTGAGGCGCTCGACGCGGTACGCGCGCGCCTCTCGCGCCGGGCTGGCAGCCGGGCCCGCGCCGCCTGAGGCTGCCGAACGGGCGGTATTACGCCGCCCGTTCGGCTTCCAGACCGGATCACTCCAGGGCAAGATCGTCCTCGACGGTGCCGACTTGCCGGATACCGCCGATGTCGCCCAGGCTGGCGATGAGGTCCGAGACCGGTCGCTTGCCCTTGACCTGCATGACCAGCGTGACCGGTTGCTTTCCGCGCGGCTGCTCGATCTCGACTCCCTCGTCGTCGGCCAGATCGCTCGCCTCGTCCCGTCGCGCCGACTGCTCGCCGGTCTTCTCCAGCCTGACGCGGTCGACGGCGAATTGCAGCCTCGTGCAGGTCAACAAGATCGTCCGCAACAGGCCGCGTCCGTCCTCGTAGCAGAGCCGCAGCTCCGTCGCCGTCCGGCGTGGCCGCGGAAGCCGTCCAAGCAGCCGCGGAAAGACGAGCATGATCACGAAATGGCCGATCGTCGTCGCCACCGCGAGGACCACCAGGCCCGCGCCGCACGCCATCCCCAGTGCGGCCGTCAACCAGATCGAGGCGGCTGTCGTCAGACCGCGGACGACATCGCGGCGCATGAAGATCACGCCGCCGCCGACGAAGCCGATCCCGGAGACCACCTGCGCCGCGACCCGGGATGGATCGAGCACGACCAGTTGCCGGCTCAGGACGTCGTTGAAGCCGTATTTGGATACCAGCATGAACAAGGCGCTCGCGACGCCGACGAGGCAGTGCGTGCGCAGGCCCGCGCTCTTCTGCCGGATCTCACGCTCCGCCCCCACCAGGGCGGACAGCGCCAAGGCGAGCGTCAGCTCGCCCAATTGCAACCATCCCTGACCGACCAAATCGCAAACCCTTCCGCGTCGTCACTGGCTCCCTTCGGTCTCGACAGGGCCGCGCCGGCGATCCCGTTTTTGCCGGCGAAGCGCAGGCTCGAGCGAGAACGTCGCCGTCTCCATGCCGAGCAGGATCTCGGCCAGTCCGGCTTCGTCGACCAGGGCGGCAGCCGCCCTCGGGCTCACCCAGCGGAGCTCGCGTTGCTCCCTTTCCGGCCAAATCTCGACCTGCCTTTCGACCTCGAGCGGAAAGACCGCCACCTCGCAGGAGATTGCGTGATCGGGAGCGAGGCGCTTCTCGTAGCGATAGCGTCCCGCCGGAGCCTTCCCGACGACACGGCCCACGACGCCACCTTCCTCAAAAGCCTCACGCGCCGCGGCCTCAGCGGACGTGAGCTTCGCCGAAGCCCACCCTTTCGGGATGACCCAGCGACCGGTTCCCCGCGAGGTGAGCAGCAGCACCTCGACGTCGCCGGCCTCATCGCGCCGGAACGGGATGGCGGCGCATTGCCGACCGGTCCTCGCCCTGCGCTTGATGCGCCGCTTCAGCTTCGGCCTGCCCTTGTGACCCATCGAATCCCGCGCGCATCCACGTCCTGCGGATCATCCGTAAGGTCCTGGCGTCCAATCGCATACAGCCAAGTTCGGGATGAGAGGCCACGATCGAACGGTGGTGACGTTCTTGCCGCTCCTCCGCGCCTCCGGTAAGGCCGCGTGATGAACCATCCGGCCACGGGCCTCTGGAAACCCCCCGTTTTCATCCTCGTCGCTCTTTCCGGCTGCGGGATGTTCGGCGGCGGCCCGAAGCCGAACCCCGTCACCGTCTCCGGCAGCGCGATCTCGACCGAGACCGTCTCGCTCGGCAACGGCTACGGCCTCGACCTGCCCAAGACGATCGATGGCTTCACCAGGACCGGCACCGAGGATCGTCCGGCCGGGACCGACATCGTGGCGGGCTACGCGCGCACCGTCGATCCGGCGCCGATCATCGCCACCATCCGGGTCCACAAGGCCGGCGAGGCGAGTTCGCTCGACCTGCTCGCGGCGACCCCGCCCGCCGCCACCACGAGCAAATCCCAGGCGTCCCTCGACGCGTCCATCAAGCAGGTGCGCCGGTTCTATCCGGACGCCGAGATCATGAGCACGGCAGGCGCCTTCCTCGTCCGTTTCGGCGCGATGCAGAACGGGCGATCGGCGCTCCTCTCCTATGTCGACAGCATGGACGGCGTGCGCCAGCCGATCCTGCTGCGGATCGAGACGTTCTGCTGCGCCGACCAGAAATGGAACTACGAGTTCCGCTTCCGCTATCCCGCGTCACTCGCCGGGGTCGACGGCCCGATCGCGAAATTCGTCGACGGCATCGCATGGAGCCGGGACCCCGGCGAAAGCATCGACAAGCCGGAGTGAGCGTGAGTAGGGTCTGATCGGAAACGGAGAACGGCGATGTTCGCGATCGACCTTCTCGATTGCCTGACCACGGCCATGGCGCACAGCCCTGCCTCGATGGCGCTCTCGGACCCGAACCTGCCCGATTGCCCGATCATCGCCGTCAACCAGTCCTTCCTCGATTTGTGCGGCTATCCCGCATCGGAGCTGATCGGCCGCAACTGCCGCTTCCTGCAGGGGCCGCGCACCGATCCCACGTCACGGACGCGCATCCGCTCCTCGCTCGAGGCCGGTCGCGGCTGCATCGAGTGGATCGTCAACTACAAGCGCGACGGGACGATGTTCTGGAACCTGCTGTTCATCTCGCCGGTTCGCGACGAGGACGGCAGGCTGCTCTATTTCTTCGGCAACCAGGTCGACATCACCCGCGGCACGCCGGACTGGCTCGACGAGATCAGCCTCGGACAGGCCTACGTCGTGCCGTCGCTCGAGCGTGAGTTCCATGCCCTGCTGCGCGAGGTCGACGACGCGGGCCGGGTGAACGCGCTCGATCGCGTCATCGCGGCCGCCTTCCGCCTCGCCGAGATCTCGACCAGCCTGTCGCCGGCCCCGCGCAAGGCGGCGGTCCGGTAGAAATGGGGCTCCGCCCCAAACCAAGCTGGGGCGAGCCGCCCCAGACTCGCAACTCAGGTGGGCGATCCAAACGCCCGGTGTTTGGCGGGGTCCGGGGGGGAGCCCCGTTCTCAGGCTGACTCCGCCTCCGGCGCCATAGCTTCACGGCTCCTCATGAAACCGAACGATGAACGCCTTCGCCCTGTTCTCGATCCTGCTGACGCTGGCGGCTCTCTTCGGCGTGCTCAACCAGATGACGGTGCGCCTCCCCAACACCGTCGGGGTGCTGTTGATCGCGCTCGCGACCTCGCTCGTCATGCTCGCCGCCGACCCGCTCATCCCCGGCTACAGCCTGCGCGCGGTGTCCGAGCGCCTGCTCGGCTCGGTCGATCTGCCGGCGGCCCTCCTCGGCGGCGCGCTCTCCTTCCTGCTGTTCGCGGGCGCGCTCGAAGTCGACCTCGGCGAACTCTGGCGCCGTGTCACGCTGACCATGACGCTCGCCATCCTGAGCACGCTGCTCGCGGTCGCGATGACGGCCGCCGGGATGTGGTCCGTCTTCCACCTGCTCGGCCTGCCGGTGCCGTTCGTCTGGTGCGTCGTGCTCGGTGCCATCCTCGCGCCGACCGATCCGGTCGCGGTGGTCGGGCTGCTGCGCCGGATCGGCCTGCCCGCCGGACTGCAGGCGGTCTTCGCCGGTGAAAGCCTGTTCAACGACGGGGTCGGCGTCGTCGCCTTCGGCGCGGCACTCGAATACGCCGTCGGCGGCAGCGCCGGCCCCGCGGGTCTCGGCCATGCCGCGCTGTCGTTCCTGTTCGAGGCGGTCGGCGGCGGCCTGCTCGGCCTGGCCACCGGGCTGCTCGCCGCCGGTCTGATCCGGCGCGCGCATGCCCGCAATCTCGAGGTCATCATCACCCTGGCGCTGGCCACCGGAACCTTCAGTCTCGCCAACGCCGTCCACATGTCGGGCCCGATCGCGGTCGTCATGGCGGGGCTGTGCATCGGCAGCCGGCGTGTGCAAGCCTCGATCGACAACGACACCAGGCGCGAGCTCCGCACCTTCTGGTCGCTCATCGACGAGATCCTGAACTCGCTGCTGTTTCTCCTGATCGGCTTCGAGGTCGTCGCCCTCTCGCTCAAGCGCGGCGACCTCGTGGCCGCCGCCGCTGCCGTGCCGATCCTGCTCGCCGTGCGCGCGCTCAGCGTCTTCATCCCGACCATCCCGCTCACGCTGCGCTCGCCGGCCCGCGGCCGCGCGCTCGCCGTTCTGACCTGGGGTGGCCTGCGTGGCGGCATCTCGGTCTCGCTGGCCCTCAGCCTGCCCGGCCACGGCACCTACCGGCCGGAACTCCTGACCGTCTGCTACGTGGTCGTGGTGTTCTCCATCGTCGTGCAGGGCCTCACGATGGAGCGCCTCGCGCGCCGCCTCTACGCGGAGGAGGAAGCGCCCGCAACGTAGGAGACTCCCATGCGCACCATCATGATCGCCGGAGCGAACGGCGTAAGCGGCCGGGCGGCGGCGCAGCATTTCGTGCGACAACCGGATACCACCGTCTATGCCCTGTCGCGCCGCACGGGCGGCCATGTCGAGGGCGTTCGTCCGGTCACCGTCGATCTGCTCGATCCCGCCGCCACCCGCGACAGGCTGGGAGGCATCGAAGGCGTCACCCACATCGTCTTCGGCGCCTACATCGAGAAGCCCACCGCCGGCGAGCGCAGCGCCGTCAATGTCGGCATCCTGCGCCATCTGCTCGACGCCGTCGAAAGTCCGGCGCTCGAACACGTCACGTTCTATCAGGGCGGCAAGGCCTACGGCGCCGATCTCGGACCCTTCAAGACGCCGGCGCGCGAGGACGATCCGCGCCTGATGCCGCCCAACTTCTACTATGACCAAGAGGACCACCTCCGCGCGCGCCAGGCGGGCAAATCCTGGCACTGGACGGCGCTTCGTCCCGAGGCGATCTGCGGCTACGCGATCGGCAATCCGATGAATCTCGCGATGGTCATCGCGGTCTACGCCGCGATCAGCAAGGAGCTCGGCCTGCCATTGCGCTTCCCCGGCCCCGATTCCGCCTACCGCGCGCTCTACCAGGTCACGTCGGCCAAGATCCTCGCCTCGGCGTCGGACTGGGCCGGCCGCACGCCCGCGGCCCGGGACGAGATCTTCAACATCACCAACGGCGACATGTTCCGCTGGGAATTCCTCTGGCCGCGGATCGCGCGCATGTTCGGGATCGACTGGGCGCCACCGGTTCCGATGCCGCTCGCCGGATACATGGCCGACAAGGAACCGCTCTGGCAGCGCATGGTCGAGCGGCACGGCCTGCAGCCGACGCCCTATAAGACGCTCGTCTCGTGGCCGTTTGGCGACTTCATCTTCAATTCCGGCTTCGACAACATCTCCAGCACCATCAAGGGGCGCCAGGCAGGGTTCCACGACTGCATCGACACCGAGGACATGTTCCGCCTGTTCTTCGATCATCTGCGCGAGGAGCGGATCATCCCGCCGCTCTGAGCCGCTCGGCTCGAACGAAGCCTGATCAGACTTTGGCCATTAACCGCTCAATCACGCCTGGATGCGAGAATGGGGCATCAGGGGCGTCTCCCTGACCGGGGCGGGGGCGGGAAAATTGGGCAAGCGTCTGAAGGTCAGCACACGGATCGCCTGCGGCTTCGCGGCCACCATCACGATCGGCTTGGGGCTCGCCGGCTTCGGGATCCTGCAGCTGTCCCATATCGGCGCTCACGTCCGCAGCTTGAACATGGTCGGTCTGAACACGTCGCGCGTGCTCGGCGCGTCGGCCGATTTCGAGGCGATCCGACGGATCGAGACGCACCTGCTGGACGGAAGACGGATCGACCTCTCCGAGCTCAGACGCCGCGAGGACGACATCCGGGCCCTGCTGCCCGAGGCGATCCGCGCCAGCATCTCGCCGCAGCGCAGCCGCATCCTGGAAGGCGTCGTCGCCTCGCTGCGCTCGCACGACCAGGATCTCGACCGGATCCTCACCCTCGCCGATCAGGCATTGGCCGCACGTGCCAGGCTGTTCGCCGGGGGCGACGCGCTCTCGGCGGCCACCGACAGGCTGATCGATGCGGCGAGCCGTTCGAAGGGGTCCGATCAAGGAGCCGCCGACAGGGTCGGATCCGCGGCACTCGCCGTCCGCGTCGCCAACTGGCGCTTTCTCGCGACCGACGATGCCAAGGGTGTCGGGACGTTCGATGCCAAGATGGGCAAGGCGCTCGATGCCCTGGCAGCTTTCGACCATGTCGCGACCGCACCCGAAACGATCCTGCTGGGGAGTGTCCGGTCCGCCCTGTCCGACTACGGCGCGGCCTTCGACGCCTACACGACCGCCCATCTCAAGGCGCGCGGGATCTACGAGGAAAGGTTGCAGCCGCAGATCGTCGACATGCAGCAGCGCCTCGCGATCGCCCTGACCTCGCTGAAGGCGGCTTTCGGCGATACCAGGGACAGCACGATGAAGATCGTGTCCACGACGTCGCTCCTGCAGGAACTCCTGGCGGCACTCGGCCTCGTCCTCGGCGGGGTCCTGGCCATGCTGATCGGCCGCGGCATCGTCCGCCCCTTGGCGCGCATGACGGTCGCGATGGGCAAGCTCGCCGACGGCGACACATCCGTCGACATCCCCAGCCGCGCGAGCACCGACGAGATCGGCGACATGGCAAGAGCGGTCGAGGTCTTCAAACGGAACGCGATCGACGCGGACCGTCTCGCCGCCGAGCGGCAAGCCGAGCACGCCATCAGGGAAAACCGTGCCGCTCGTCTCGAGGACCTCGTCCAGGGCTTCGAGGGCAAAGTCGGCCGCATGGCGCGGATGCTGGCGAACGCCTCGACCGAGCTCGAAACGACCGCGCAGTCGATGGCGTCGAACGCCACCCAGACCGACCAGCAGGCGATGAACGTTGCCGCCGCCGCCGGCGAGACCAGCGCCGGTGTCGAGACGGTCGCGGTCGCCACCGAACAACTCACCTCCTCCATCGGCGAGATCAGCCGACAGGTCGTCAATTCGGCAAAGATGACCGGCAAGGCAGCCGAGGACGCGCGCCGGACCGACACGGTCGTCCATGCGCTCTCGCAGGCCGCCCACAAGATCGGCGAAGTCGTCGGCCTGATCACCAGCATCGCCGGGCAGACGAACCTGCTGGCCCTGAACGCCACCATCGAGGCCGCGCGCGCGGGCGACGCCGGCAAGGGCTTCGCCGTCGTCGCATCGGAAGTGAAGAGCCTGGCCCAGCAGACGGCGCAGGCGACGCAGGAGATCTCGACGCAGATCACCCACATCCAGAACTCGACCATCGAGGCGGTGGACGCGATCCGCGGCATCGTCGGACTGATCGAGGAGGTCAGCGCGGTCGCGACCACGATCGCATCCGCGGTCGAGGAGCAGGGTGCGGCGACCGCCGAGATCGCGCGCAACGTGCAACAGACGGCAACCAGCACGCGCGAAGTGACGCAGAACATCGCGGGCGTCAGCCGTGCCGCCAACGACACCGGGGCCGCCGCCACCCAGATCCTCGGATCCGCCTCCAGCCTCTCCAGGCAGGCGGAGGACCTCTCGGGCGAGTTGCAGGTCTTCGCCACCAGCGTCCGTACCGCCTGACAGGAACCTGAGCCCACGAGGTTCGGATCGATCGAGTTTAGCCTCGAAGCCCTTGCCTTCCACGAGCGTCCATCCGATGCCTCTCCGCGGCAATTTCCCGGCGGAGCCGCCTTGACCCTCCCCCTGTCCCGCGCAAGTCCCGTGCCCTGATGATCGCCCCGCGTCGCATCCAGCCTCCGCACATTCGCAAGAGCGCCAGCGTGTTCGCGCGCGGCGTCCTGTACGAGCTGAGGGGCGGCTTCCTGGTGCGCCCGATGGTCATCGCCGTCGTCCTCGGCCTCATTGGCGCGATCCTGTCGTCGCTCGAGAAGGCCTATCCCTGGCTCAACGCCTGGGTCCCGCGCTTCCTGTTCCCGAGCCATGCCGATCCGCAGGTCGCCCAGGTCATCCTCGCCGGCATCGCCGCCTCGATCATGACCGTCGTCTCCATCGTCTTCGCGATCCTGCTGATGACGCTGACGCTCGCCTCGATGCAGTTCTCGCCTCGTATCCTGGTCAGCTTCGTCCGCGACCACACCACGCAATGGACGCTCGGCCTGTTTCTGGGCACTTTCGCCTACTGCATGGGCGCGCTGCCGGCCGCGCGTTCGATGCCGCACCCGTTCGCCCCGATCGCGACCACCTTCGGCGCCATGACGCTCGCGATGCTGTGCGTCGCCTGGCTTATCTTCTTCATCCAGCACATCAGCCAGGCGATCAGCGTCAACCATATCGTCGACCGGATCGCGCGCGAAACTGAGAAGGTCATCGACGAGTCGATGCCCTTCCCGCGCACCAACCCCTACCGGCCGGCCCTGCAGAACCTAGCCTGGAATGATTTCGAGGCACCGGTCCTCAGCGTGGCGTCCGGCTACATCCGCTATGTCGAGACCGGGCAACTGGTCGCGGCAGCCAAGCAGACCGGGCTCCAGATCAGGGTCCTGCGCAAGGTCGGCCAGTTCGTGCCGGCCGGCATCCCGCTGCTGATGGTCAACCGCGCCGACCGCCTCGGCGACGACGTCGTCGTCAATCTGCTGGCCGCCTTCGATATCGGGCCGACGCGAACGCTGCAGCAGGATGTCGAATTCGGCGTGCTGCAGATCGTCGACATCGCGCTCAAGGCGATCTCGCCGGCGGTGAACGATCCCAGCACCGCCATCACCTGCCTCGACCAGCTCAGCCGCGTGCTGATCCGCTGGATCGCCCGCTACATGCCGGACGTCCTGCTCGCCGACCCGCCGCACGTCATCCGCGTCGTCATGCCGACGATCGATCTCGACGGCCTGCTCGATACCGCCTTCGAGCAGATCCGCCACTACAGCGCGTCCGACTTGGCGGTCAGCGCCCGCCTGTTGCGCGCGCTCGGCGATATCGCCGAAAGCACCCGCGACGTGGAAATCCATGCCTGCCTCGCCGCCCGCGCGCGCCGCGTCTACGAGGGCTGCCGCACCCGCCTCGAAGAGCCGGACCTCGAGAAGCTTCGTTCCCGCCTGGCGCTGATCGAGCGCCACGCCCCATCATCCGTCGAGCCGCGGCTCGTCACCGGCTGACGACCCGAGGATCAGGTCAGCGCCTCCACCGCACGCCCAAGGCGCCGCGCCGACCACACGAACTGGTAGAACGTGCCCTGCAGCACGAACATCGCCGTGAACGTCGCCGCATACGCGAACCAGATCCCGTCCAGCCCACGCGTCCGGCTCAGCCATTGCGCGAGCGGCACCTCGACCAGCGCGATCGCGGCAATCGACAGGGCCATCGGCGCCAGCACCGTGCCGCTCGCCCGCATCACGCCCGAGAAGACGCCGGCCATGCCGAACAGGATCGTGCTCCACGCCACCAGTTCGAGCAGGTGCGCCGCCAGCGCCACCACCGCCGGATCGGTGATGAACAGACGCAGCATCGGGGCCGCCAGCGCGTAGGCGAGCCCAATTAGGCCGCCGGTGACGATGACGTTCAGCATCAGACCGGTGCGCGTCACCTCGCCCAGCCTGTGCTCCTGCCGCGCGCCGATCGCTTGCGCCGCCAGCACCGACGCGGTGATCGAGATCGAGAAGGCCGGGAACTGCATGTAGCTCATCAGCAGGTTGACCGCGCCGTAGGCCGCGGTCGCGTTCGCGCCGAACCGGTTGATCAGCCCGAGCAGCACGAGCTCGGCCACCGACATCGCGATCATCTGCGCCGAGCTGGGCAGCCCCAGATGCAGGATCTCGCCGAGCACCGTGCGGTCGATCCGCAACCGCGCGGCCAGTGCCCGCGTGGGCGCCAGCGGATTGCCCCGCCCGCGCAGATGCACGCCCACCCAGACCAGGGAGGCGGCCATCGAGCCGATCATCGCCACCGCCGGGCTCGTGATCCCCAGTCCCGCCCGGATCAGCAACGGCGTCGCGACCAGGCCCACCGCGGTCGAGACCAGCGTCATCCGCAACGGCGTGCGCGTGTCGCCGGTGCCGCGCAGCACCGACTGCGGCAGATAGAACGCGAACATCAGCGGCATCGCGCCCAGGATCACCCGTGCGTAGAGCGTCGCCGGCGCCAGGATCGAGGCCGGCGTGCCGAGCGCGCGCATCATCCAGGGAGCGAGGAGCACCCCTGGTATGGCGGCGGTGATGCCCATCAGCAGCGTCGCCGCGAGCGACGTGCCCGCGATCACCCGGATCCGTTCGTGGTCGCGCGCGCCATACGCACGCCCGACCAGCACCGACGTGCCGGCGCCCATCCCCATCAGCACCGACAGCAGCACCAGCATGATCGGGAAGAACGCGGTCGCCGCGGCGAGCGCCCGCACGCCGATCATCTGGCCCAGGAACACGCTGTTGATCGTGCCCGACAGCGACTGCACGACGTTGGTCAGCATCATCGGGCCGAGAAACACCACGAAGCGGCGCCACATCGGCGTGTCGTCCAACGTCATCAGTCACGCCTCCGGCGCCAGCCCTGCAAAAGTGAACGCGAAGTTCCGAACCGGCCCCGGCGGCCGCCGTTGGCACGCCCGAACCATCCACGGAAAGACGACAATGTCGGGCCAGCCCCAGAACCAATATGCGATGCAGAACCCTCTTACGCAGTATCCGCAGCCGAAATTCGACGAACAACCCCAATCGGCACCGGGCCTGGCTGCCGACATGGACCCCCAGCCCGACCACGGCGAGACCAGCTATCGAGGCTTCGGCCGCCTCGCCGGCCGCCGCGCCCTGATCACGGGTGCCGACAGCGGCATCGGCCGCGCGGTCGCCATCGCCTTCGCCCGCGAAGGCGCCGACATCGTCCTGAGCTACCTCGAGACCGAGCAGGCCGACATGGACCAGGTGGTCCGCCTCGTCCAGGCCGAGGGCCGCAAGGCGATCGCGATCCCCGGCGATATCGGCACCGAGAGCGTCTGCCGCGTGCTGATCGAGCGCACCGTCGCCGAACTCGGCGGCATCGACATCCTGATCAACAACGCCGCCAAGCAGACGGCCGTCACAGCGATCGCCGACCTCACCACCGAGCAGTTCGAAGCGACCCTGCGGACCAACATCCTGTCGATGTTCTGGCTCTGCAAGATGGCGATCCCGCTGATGCCGCCGGGAGCCACCATCGTCAACACTACGTCGATCCAGGGCTACCAGCCGTCGCCGATGCTGCTCGACTATGCGTGCACCAAGGCCGCGATCGCCAACTTCACCCACGCGCTGGCCAAGCAGGTCGCCGACAAGGGCATCCGCGTCAACGGCGTCGCACCCGGACCGTTCTGGACGCCGCTGCAGCCATCCGGCGGCCAGCCGCAGGAGAAGATCCCCGATCTCGGCAGCGCCGTCCCGCTCAAGCGGCCAGGACAGCCCGCCGAGTGCGCCCCGATCTACGTGCTGCTCGCATCACAGGAATCGAGCTACGTGACCGGCGAGATCTACGGCGTCACCGGCGGCAACCACCTGCCGTGAAGGAGGCGAGGCCCTTCAACGCGCGTCGCGGTTGGCGATCCTGACGCGGAAGATCGGTTTCGCCTGCTCTTCCGACTCCTGCTCGTACGTCTCCGACGTCCGCTCCGGGTCGTAGCCGCGCCACAGCCAGGCGAGCGACTCCGGCAGGTCCAGCGCGCCCTGCGCCGTCGAGTGCGTCCCGTCGCCGAAGCGGAAATGGAAGTCGTAGCCTTGGAGCTTGAGCGCATTGGCGAGCGCGATGTTGTGCAGCGGCCAGCTCCCGGCCTGGAACAGGTCGGCGCGTCCCCCGGCGTCGGACTCGAGATCGTTCATCCCGTCCGACATCCACACCCGGATGTTGCGGCGTGGCACCCGGCGCACCCAGTCCGCGGTGGTGTTTCCGCCGTCCTGACACTTGTCCGGATGCCATTGCAGCGCCGTGTAGCTGCCGATGTTCGAATGCACCCGGCTGAAACGCTCGCCATGGAACCACGCCATGTTGAACGCGCAGATCGCACCCGATGACAATCCCGCCGCCGCGCACGAATAGGCGTCGTGTCGCAGCTTCACCTGGCGCGCCACGTCCGGCAGCACCTCCTCGATGACGAACCGGCCATACCGGTCCGAAACCGTGTCGTATTGCAGGCTGCGGACCTCGTTGGCTTGCGTATCGCCCTCGAAACGCATCGGCAGCGCCTCGCCGCCGGTGCCGGGGGCGACCAGCACATGGACCATCGGCGGGATCAGCCCGCTCGCCACCAGATTGTCCGACACGACCTGCAGCCGGTAGTTGATCGCGTCCTCCGCACCGACATAGCGCGCCCCATCCTGCCACACCATCACCGGCGCCCCGCGGACGGCGTCGATGCCGTGATTGGCGTAGACCCAATAGTCGTTGCGGACACCGGGATAGATCCGGCTCGCGATCGTGCGAGGGTCCGACATCGTGCCGCGCGCGGCACCCGGCCGCTCGGTGCTGTCCGGCCCGTAGCCGGCGACGCCGTTGGTCCCGACCTCGTGCCCGTCGACGATCAGCGTGTAGGTGTGCGTGACACCGCGATGCAGCGTCTCGACCCGGATCCAGACCGGCACGCCCGCGACCTCGGTCATCGGCAGCGCCGTGCGCCCGTCGATCGAAATCGAGGCAGGGCGCTCGGAATGGACGGCGAACAGGAAATTGTCGCCCCAGACCGCAGCGACGTCCGAACTCGCCGCCGTCGGCACCGTGGTCGTGCCGGCGGCTGGCGCCCGGACCGGGAGGTGCACCCCGGCCACGCCGCCACGCGACAGGCCCGGCAGATGGCGCATCAGCAGGTCGCCGAGGTCCGACGCTCCACTGCGTGCCGCGTTCACCAGCCGCTCGATCCCGTCGAGCCGGCCCTCGGGCGCCGCGGCAAGCGAGGCCGGGACAACGGCAAGACTGGCGGCGGCCTCGATCATCATCCGACGTGTCACATCCATGTGGACGACCTGCCCGTTTGACCGACAGGATCTATATTCACGGCGCAGGCGGTCGCAAAGGGCGGAAACATGGGCACCAGTGTCGGCATCCGGAACGGGTCTTTCGCCGGTGCTTGGCCCGCGGTCGGGGTGCGCGCTGCCGCCCTGGCGTTGATCGCCGGCGCCTGCGTGGCGGGCTTCCTCGCCACCGGCCACGTGCAGGCGGCCCACGCGGTCCTGGCGGACGGCCCGGAACTCACGCGCCTGCTGCGCAGCATGGCGCTGCTCAAGATGGTGATGGCGGCCGCCGCGACGGCGGCCATTCTCTGGCGGCTCGGCAGTGCCGCGGGTCCGTTCTGGCTCGCCGCGTACGCCACCGCCGGGCTCGCGCTGTGGATGGGCCCGGGCCTGATCTGGCACATGGCGCACCTCAAGCTCGGCGCCCTGCTGCTGCATGGCGGCCTGTTCGGGTCGCTCGTGCTGCTCTGGCGCGATCCGTCGGTCGGCCAGCGGCTCGCCGCCATCATCGCCAGGCGGCGGGCAATCCTGGCCGATCAGCCCAGCCGGCGCTGAAGCGCGCGGAGCCGCTCCAGGCTCGCCTGGAGCTGCACGACCGACCGGCGCAGCAGCCGATTGAGATCCGGATCCACCGTGGCGCCGATCATCTGCGTCACGTGCGCGAACGCATCCTGGTGGCTCGCGATCTGGTCGGCGACGTAGGCGCGGTCGAACGCCATCCCCGACAGCGGGCGGATGGCGTCGAGGCGCCGTTCGAGGTCGTTGTTGAGCTCGTTCGGCGGCTCGATCCCGGCGCGATCCGCCGCGGGCGCGATCATGCCGCGAAACTCGCCGGCGATCTCGATCAGGGAGGTGGCGACCTCCTTGACCTCCGGATCGGCGGCCTGCGCCACCGCAAGCCGGCTCTCGTCGAGGTCGAAGCGGATCACGTCGTAGCTGTAGGTGATGAACGAGACGTCGCCCTGCGCGACGTTGGTCTCGATGTAGGGCGGCGAGGCCACTTGCCGCGCGCACGACGCCATCATCAGGATCGTTATCATTGACGCCAGTCCCGGCCCTCGCATCTGCCCCTCCTTGATTGGTCCGACTTCAGAACGGATGGATGTATTGCAGATTGAGCTGCGGACCGGTGGCCACGCCATGCGTCGTCACCGGCAAATAGAGGTTGAAGTTGACGATGTTGGTCTTGGTGACCTCCCAGTGGAAGCCGGGCCCGAGATAGAGCTGGTTCTTGATCGTGTGCGCCAGACGCTGGTTGTTGATCCGGTCGTCGCTCAATTGCTGGAAATAGTAGCCGTTCAGGCCGAGCGCGAACGGTTTGGTGATCGCGTACGACGTCGTGAAGTTCACCCACGCCGCGTCGCCGGCCTGCCCGGTCTCGATCGGGGATTGCGGGTTGAACGGCGGATTTGAGATCCGGTTGGTCTTGAAATTGTAGAGATACCAGAACCGGGCGGAGATTTCCCATTTGTCGGTCGGCAGGTAGGTGAACGCGACATACGGGTTGAGCGACCAGAAGCCCGAGCTCTGATTGATGTCGTGCCTGGGGTCGAAGCCGCCGCTCGGCGCGATCACGTCGAACTCGGTTCGCCACGAGAACAGATGACCGAACAGCTTCTTCGGCGCCGACTGATAGAACGGTCCGAAATTCAGGTCGCCGGTCGCAAAACCGTTGGCGCGCAGGTTGCCGCCGGGCTGGGTGAAGCTCGACGACAGCTCGACGAGCGGCAGCAGCACATCGAAACCGACCCCGCCGCCCGGCACATGGATCGGCGCCACCCAGAAGAACTGCAGCAGATTGATGAAGGCCTGAATGCTCGGATCGTTCAGGCCAGGAACCTCGGTTCCCTTCGACGTCGAGAGCGAGGTCAGGTCCTGCCAGCGCGTATAGTCGATGAACGCAAGACCCGGCGTGAACTTGGCGAAGCCGTCATAGAAACTCGTGAAGCCGAGATTGACCGCGGGCTCGGTGACCAGGTCCGGCACCGACGCCACACCGGGAACCGATGACGCGGCCTGGGCGTGATAGCCGCCCGCGAGGACGGCAAAGCATATCGCGGCCGGTCCGTATGTCCGCATCTCGTCCTCCTGGTTCCAAAGTCTCGACACTTCGGCCGAGTTCATCTCATTTATGGCTACGTCTGGAAACTCGTGGAATGCACGAAATCCGGAACCTGTTGCACTTCTAGAACGCCATCGCCTCCGCGGCGATCGATGCCTCGAGGCCTCCGTCGACGGGAATGTTGGCGCCATTGATCCATCGCGCACCGTCCGAGCAAAGGAACAGGATCGCGGGCGCGATGTCGGATGCCGTCCCGCTGCGGCCGACGCGCGCGATGTCGGCATCCACCCGCGCGTCGCCAAGCACCGCGCGGAATTGCGCCAGGATCGGTGTCTGCACCGGACCTGGACTGACCGCGTTGACGCGTATGCCCCGCTGCCTGAACCGCGCCTGATGCGCGGCGCGGAACGTCCACAGCAGCAGCAGCTCCTTCGACAGCGGATATCCGATCTCATCGGGCGCGTCATGCGAGGCGGCGACCGATGCGACGTCCGGGAAGCCCTCGACATCGACCAGCGCGCGAGCCCGCGCGAGGTTGGTTCGCCATCCGAAGCCGGCGATGGAGCCGACGTTCACGACCCCACCGCCCTCGCGCAATTTAGGCAATATGGCCTCGGTCAATGCGCGCAAGCCGTAGAAATTGATCGACAGCGTCTGCACGATCCCGCCGTTGCCGGACACGCCGGCCACGTTGCACAGCGCGTCGATCCGGGCCGGCAAGCGACCGGCCAATGCGGCGACGCCATCGGCGGAGCCGAGATCGCCCTCGAGAAACGCGCCGACCGGCGACGCGGGCGCACGCCGATCGATGCCGATCACGTCCGCGCCCGAGGCCATCGCCAGTTCGGCCGTGCGCGCGCCGATGCCCGACGCGACGCCGGTCACCAGGATTGTCTTGCCCAGCAACATTTCAGGACCTCACATGGTAGCCGATGAAGAACAGACGCGCGCTGCCGCGACGCTCCAGGAGTCCCCAGATGCCGCCGGGCACGAACAGGGAGAACAGCAGCGCCGTGCCGCCGAGGCCCACCAGGTACCACACGCCCTGGTCGCCGAACCATGCCTCGATGGCAAAGAAGATCACCGCGCCGAGAATCGGCCCCTCGAACGTCCCGATGCCGCCGACCAGCACCATGAAGATCATGGTCGCCGTCCACTGCACGCCGAAGTAAGTGCGCGGCTGGAAACTGATCGCGGTCGCCAGCCACAGCGCGCCTGCAAGCGCCGTCCCGAATGCGGCGAACACGAAGATCGACCGTTTGGTGGCCAGCACCCGCACCCCGAGCGAAGACGCCGCATCCTCGTCGTCTCGGATCGCCTGGATCGCCGTTCCCCGTCGGCTGCGCAGCAGCGCGTAGAGGCCGCCCACCACCAACGCCATGCCCGTCAAGGCCATCCAGTAGATGGCGGCATGCCGCGTTGCCGCCGGGATCCGGTCGAGTGCGACCAGCGACGTGCCGGTTTCGCCTTGCACCAAACCATCGAGATTGACCAGCAGATGCGCGAGTTCTGCCACCACCCACATGCCGATCGCGAGCTCGCCCGCGCGCAGCCGCAGCATCAGCATCGACAACGGGACCGACAGTGCGGCCACGATCAGGGCGGCAGCCAGCAACGACGGATAAACGCCCAAGCCGGCGGCCGATAGCCGCACCGCAACGTAGGCGCCGAGCCCGAAGAACGCCTGCTGGCCGATCGAGACCAGTCCGGCATAACCGGCCATCGCATTCCAGCTCACCGCCAGGATCACATAGATGAACAGGGTGGTGAGCTTGTCGACCGCATTCGCATCGAGAACGATCGGTCCCATGATCCCGAGCAGGAGCACGGCAACCGCGCCTGTCATCGCGCCGGCCGACAGTCTCGTCGACCGCTCGATCCGGGGCGTGCTCATGCCGCCCGCCGGACGCGAACCGGCATCCGGAGCCGCCCGGCATACAGGCGCGCCAGCAGCACGGCGAGGAACACCGCGTGCCCGGCGGGCAGAAAGCCTTGCGGATCGATCCGCGCACCCAGGTTCTGCGCCACCCCGAGCAGCAGCCCGCCGCCCAGTGTTCCCCACAGCGAGCCGGCACCACCGATCACCGCCGCCTCGAAGGCGAAAATCAGCTCCTGCTCGCCAGCATACGGGTCGAAGTTCGTCCGCATCGCAAGCGCGGCGCCCGCGACGCCGACGGTGACCAGCGCGATCGCGGTCGCGGCCGCGCCGATCCGCCTCGGATCGAGACCGACCAGTCCAGCGGTATCCGGATCGGCTGATACCGCGCGGATCGCACGTCCGAGTTGCGTGCGCGTCAGCATCAGGTGCAAGCCACCGAGCAGAACCACGGCGGCCACCAGGGTCAGCACGCCGAGCTGCCCCACATACACGTCAGCGCCGATGCTCCAGGCATCGTACGACAACGAGCCGATATAGGGTGCCAGCGATCGTGTATCGGCGCCGAACGCCTCGAACAGCAGATTGTCGATGACGATCGCGAGCCCGAACGTCGCCAGGATCGGCATCAACGCGCCGCCACGCCTGCTTCGCTCCAGCACGGTCCCGTGCAGCACCCAGCCGAGACAAGCCATCGCCGGCAGCACCAGCAGGAGGCCCATGAACGGTGAGACGCCGAACCGGTCGGCGAGCACGAACAGCGCGAACGCCGACACGATCGCGAGCGATCCGTGTGCCAGGTTGACGATCCGCATCACCCCGTACATGAACGAGAGCCCGCAGGCGATCAGCGCGTAGTAGCCCCCAAGCAGAACGCCCTGCAGTATGCCGTTGAGCACGATCATCAGGCGCTGGCCCTCTCGCGGGAGGGCGCACCGAAATAGGCCTCCGTGATCCGCGCGCGTGTCAGCTCGCGGCTCGCACCTTCCAGCACGATACATCCCTCGAGCATGCACGCCATCCGGTCCGCGATCCGCAGCGCACGTCCGAGATCCTGCTCGACCAACACCATCGTCGCTCCCGACGCCGCCAGCATCTCGAGCGCGCCGTAGACGCGGTCGACCGCCAGCGGCGACAATCCGAGCGACACCTCGTCGAGCAGCAGCAGCACCGGGTTGGTCATCAGCGCGCGGCCGATCGCGACCGCCTGCTGCTCGCCGCCCGACAGCGTTCCCGCACGCGCACACAGCCGGGGCGCCAGATTGGGAAAGGTCTCGACCACCGCGTCGAGCGTCCAACGCCCGCGCCGCCCCGGCGCGCGCGCCAGCTTGAGGTTGTCCTCGACGCTCAGATCCGCAAACAGCCGGCGCCCCTCCGGCACCAGCGCGATCCCCTTCGCCACACGAAGGTGCGGCGGCATTGCCGTGATGTCGGCCCCCTCGAACACGATCCGTCCGGCCGCCGGACGATGCGCGCCCGCGATCGCGCGCAGCAGCGTTGTCTTGCCTGCCCCGTTGGCGCCGACGATCGCGAGCGTCTCGCCCGCCCGCACCACCAGATCCACCTTCCGCACCGCCTCGAGCAGGCCATGCCGCGCATCGAGCCGCTCGACCGACAGCAGGTTCATGCCGCCGCGCCGCCGAGATAGGCGTCGATCACCTGCCGGTCGCCCATCACCGCATCCGGCGCACCATCGGCGATGATCCGGCCCGCATCCATGCAGATCAATCGCTCGGCGACCGCAAGCAGCACGTGCACGATGTGCTCGATCCAGACGATGCTGGTCCCTCGCCCGCGCAGTTCGCGGATCGTCGTGACCAGTGCCACGGCCTCGGCGTCGGTCAATCCGCCGCCGATCTCGTCGAGCAGCAGCAGATGCGGTGCGACCGCCATCGCGCGTGCCAGTTCCAGCCGCTTCCGGTCGAGCAGTCCGAGCGTCCCGGCAGGACGATTGGCGAGCGCGGACATGCCGCACAGCGCCAGCACCTCGAGGCATTGCGCATACATCTCCGGCCGCGTCCGCCGCGCATCGAGACCGGCGGCCACGAGCACGTTCTCGAACACCGTCATCCCGCCGAACGGGCGCGGGATCTGATGGGTGCGCACGATGCCGAGCCGGCAGCGCTCGGCTGCCGGGAGCCGCCCGACATCCCGCCCACGGAACCGCACGGTCCCGGCGCTCGGCGCATGCGCTCCGGCCAGCACGCCCATCAAAGTCGTCTTGCCGGCGCCGTTCGGCCCCACGATGCCGATCGCCTCGCCCTGCCGGATCGTCAGGTCGATCCCGTCGAGCACGACAAGCGCGCCGAAACGCCTGCACAGCCCGCTCGCGATCAGCAGTGGCTCGTCCACAGTCCGCATCCTGTCATGCGCGATACGGACGCAGCCCTGCGGAGATCGGCACGTTCGGGTCGGTCGCATGCTCGACCACCGGATAATCCAGCTTGAACTTGCTGCCCGGCCGCGCCTTGACCCATTGCGTGCCGATGATCGGCGCCGGCGACACGTTCGGAACCGGTCCTCTGGTAAAGTCGATCCGGCCGATCATCGTCGTCGTCGCCAGCCGGCCGAGCGAGGTCGCCACCGCCTCCTTGCTGTGAGGATCGCTGCTGGCCTGCAAAGCCGTCATCCCGGCATCGATCAGCGACATCGTCGCACCAAGCTGCTGCGTCCACTGCAATCCGGATCTCGTCTCGTAGCCACTCGCGAGTGCTTCGCCGGTGACGCCGGTCAGCGTGGATTTGTAGGGAAACGACCGATGCCAATAGGCAGCGCTCGCGATGTTCGGCCCGAGCGCGCCGAGCGCCTCGATCCCATCCGGGAACAGGCCCGTCTTGGCCACCTGGCATATCTTCACCGAGCGCGTGTAGCCCTGCTGCGTCGCCTGCCGCCAGAACGAAGCAAAATCCCGCGGGATCGGGAACGAGTTGAAGATCTCGCACCGCTCGCGTTTGAAGACCGCGATCTGCGCCGCGTAGTCGGTCGTGCCGTCCTCGTAAGGACCCGGATCGACGATGGTGAACCCGTCCTTGGCGAGCAAGGGCGCAAGATTGGCGCGGATCGCGTTGCCATCGGCATCGTTCGAATAAAGAATGCCGACCTTGCGGTTCGTCGGCAGCAGCCGCCATTGCGAGACATAGGTGCGGTGGAACTCGTCGACGCCGAAACCGAAATGGTAGGTCCATCGGAATGGCGACGGCTGCCCCGGCTTGCCGCCACGGCCGAAATACCACGCCTCCCATGGCATCACCGTCGACAGGCATGGGACGCCGGCCGCCTCGCAGGCGTCGGCCACCGGGTTGATCGTCTCCGGCGTCGAGATCACCAGCATCAGGTCGATCCGGTCGTTGTTGATCAGCGATTTCGCGAGCTGGCTGGCACGCGAGGGATCGGATTGCGTATCGCGGTCGAGCAGCGTGACCGCATACGTGGCGCCACCGATCGTGAGGCCCCGCGTCAGCGCACCGCGTGCCAGATCAAGCACGTACGGGTCGGTGCGCCCGAATTCCGCCAGCGCACCTGTGCGCGGACTGACGAAACCCACCCTGATCCGCCGCTCGGCATCGGCTGCCATCGCCCGTCCACCGGCTGCCAGCAGCAGCGCCGAGCCGCCGACGAACGTCCGGCGTCCTATCCTCCGCCCATCCCCGACCATGTGACATCCGCTCCCATGTTCTTGCTCGTGCGCGGCTCAGATCGGGTAGTGGCCCGGTCCGGTCGCGATGGTGATCCAGCGCAATTCGGTGAACTCGGCGATCGCCGCGCGGCCGCCGAACCGCCCGTAGCCGGAGTCCTTGACGCCGCCGAAGGGCATCTGCGCCTCGTCCTGCACCGTTGGGCCATTGATGTGGCAGATGCCGCTCTCGATCCGTCGCGCGACCCCGAGCGCGCGCGCGATGTCCCGGCCGAACACCGAGGCCGCCAGACCATAGTCGGAATCGTTGGCGACACGCACCGCCTCGTCCACGCCCTCGACCCGCACGAGACTCACGATGGGACCGAACGTTTCCTCATTGTAGACACGCATGGTCGAGGTGACGCCGTTCAGCACGGTCGCGTCCATCAGCGTCCCGCGCACATGACCGCCGGCTAGAATGCGCGCGCCCTTCATCACCGCGTCCTTGATCAGCCCGTCGAGCCGCTCGACCGCGGCCGGGCCGATCAGCGAGCCGAGCGGTGCTCCTGTCTCGCGCGGGTCGCCCGCGACCAGCGCCGTAGCCTTGGCCGAAAGCTTCTCGGCGAATTCAGCCGCGACCCTGGAATCGACGACGATCCGCTCGGTCGACATGCAGATCTGGCCCTGGTTCATGAACGCGCCGAAGGCA